>NZ_WTYX01000001.1:0-145000 GCF_009827395.1 Pontixanthobacter aquaemixtae
CGCAATGCGCTGGTCGGTTTTGCGACGCAGTCTGCGCGCGACGCGCTCGATAGCCGGATTTCAACCGCGCTGGTCGAGCAGACCGCGACGATGGTGTTCATGCCCAACAGCCGCGCGCGGGCAGAGGATTATTGCGACGGGTTTGGCCTGTCACAGCACGAGTTGGCGGTCATCAAATCGCTCCCCGCGCATAGCCGGTGTTTCCTGGTGCGGCAGCCCGATGCATCGGTGGTGGTGCGTCTCGATCTGTCGAGCGCGCCCGAAGTTCTCACCATCCTGTCCGGACGCGAGGCCTCGGTACGCAAGCTCGATTTTCTGCGGCAGTCGCTGGGCGATGACCCTGCGGAATGGTACCCTGCGCTGACCGGCAAAGGCTGGCCGGGCGATGCCGGCGCTGATGATGGTGCCGTTTGGCAAGCCGCGGAATGAGACCGGGCGAATGAGCGGCAATTGCGAAGCTTTGATGCAGGATGTCGGCTCGGGCGTGGCGGCGGCGCTGCGCGCGGTCGATTGCACCGCGTCTGAAGTCAGCGCAGCGGTTTTTGGACGGCTGTTCGCACCGGGCGGCACGATGGCACCGGTGCTGACGATTTTGCTCGCGCTGTTTATCGCTTTCTTCGCGATTGCGCTGCTGCTGGGCCGCAGCAATCTGTCTGTTCGTTCGCTCGTTCCGCGCATGCTGACGTTGGGATTGGTGGTGACCTTTGCAACAAGCTGGGTCGCCTATCAGGCGGTGGTGTGGAACCTCGCGATTGGCGCGCCCGGTTATCTGGCCGGTATTCTGACCGGTAGCGAGGGTTCGGCGACCACCACATTCGCCGACAAGATCGATATAGCATTGCTCTCGGTGCAGCAGGCCACCGCAGGCGGGCAGACCAACGGCCAACCTCCTGCCGAAATTACTGCATTCTCCCCGCTTGGCATCTTGTGGCTTGGAGCAATCCTGCTGCTGCTGGGCACAGTGGGCGTTATGGTCACCGCGCGGATCGGCCTTGCGCTGCTCGTTGCACTGGGCCCGATCTTCGTAGTCATGGCGCTGTTTACCAGCACGCGCGGGCTGTTTGTCGGTTGGCTCAAAGGCGTTGTGATGCTGGGGCTGACACCGCTCTTCGCCGTGCTTGGCGGCGGCGTGATGCTGGAAATGGCGGTGCCGATCCTCTCCTCTCTCAGCCAGACGCCGGGCCAAATCGATCCGCGTTCTGCCATGGCATTCTTCCTGTTCGGCGCTGTGCACATGGCGCTGATGATCATGGTGCTCAAAGTCACCGCAACGATGGTTTCGAATTGGCGCGTATTCGGGTTTGCCGATGCAGGAAAAACCGATCGCGATGACGCGCTGCCACGGCAAGAACCAGTGCAGACAGCCGCCGCGTCTTTCGCGCCGCTTTCCACTGCACAAGCCGCCGGGCTCTCCGCGCCGCCGCGCCGGACCATTCCGGTATCGGGTATCGCGCCATCGCAAGCGGCAAATGATGGCGCGGGCGGGGAAAGCGCAGCACCCCGGCGCGAAACCCGCATTTATGCAACCTCATCGGGTGGCGGCCCGGCGCAGCAGCTTACCCCCGCTGCGTCGCGCACCCATGGCATTGGTAACCGGTTCCGCGGTGCCACTGCCAAAATGTCGGAGAAGTTCAAATGACCCGCGCGCTTAAATCCATCCCGCTTGCTTTGCTGGCGCTTTCTGTTGCGGCAAATCCTGCCTTGGCGGAAGACCCGCGACTGGTCGAGCGATTCTATGACCCCGCAGAGGTCGTCCGGATCGAAGGCAAGACCAAAGTTGCTGCTACGATTGCTTTCGCGCCGGACGAAAGGATCGAGAATGTCGTCGTGGGCGATTCCGCCGCGTGGCAGGTCACGCCAAACAAACGCGCCAACCATTTGTTTGTGAAACCGCTCGACCCCACCGCGCGGACCAATATGACGGTGATTACCGACCGGCATACTTACCTGTTCGATCTGGTGGCGAACCCCAAGGCGAGGCCGCTTTATGTGCTACGCTTCGCATACCCTGAAGAGCCCGAGCAGCAGGAAGAGCCAGCGGCTCCGGTGGGAGAGCCAAACGCAGTGGAACTGGCTGCCGCGAACGATCCTTATGCTGTGGTCGATCCGGCTGCGCTCAATTTTGAATGGGCGCGGGAAGGGGACCAAAACCTACTCCCCGCGCGTGCCTATGACGATGGAAATGCAACGTTCTTGACATGGGATCCGGGCAAAGCCGTTCCGGCTATCTTGATTAAGGATGCCAAGGGCACCGAAGGTCCCGTGAACTTTTCCGTGCGCGGCGAAACGGTTGTGGTCGACGGCGTGCCGCGCGAAATTGTGCTGCGCTCCGGCAAGGAAGCCGCGACGCTGACCAATATAGGGCCGGTGCGCACCGGCAGAATAGAAACGCAGGCTTCGTTCGCGGGTCCAGCCATCGTTTCCGGCAGAGGGAATTGACCATGCGTCTCAAGAACAAATTACCCGGCAAAGTCAGCGCCTCGAACGATGTGGACCCGCGCGAGCAGGAAAGCGCCGAAATTATCGATCTGGCGAGCCGCAATTCCTTCCCTGCGGTGACCCAGCGCAAAGGTAAGTCCGACGGTTTGGCTTTGGCAGCGGGCGTTGCGTTGGTTGCGGCGATAGGCGGCGTCACCTTCTGGGGCATGAATTCCGCCAAGGTTCCTCCGCCGCAAGGAGTGGGCGGTCAGCAGCCGGCACAGCCAGCAGCGCCAGCCAACAAGCCCGCTGCCGCGCAGCAGCCGGTGGCCTCTGGCGCTGTCCAACCGGCGGCCGTGCCGCAGCTCAGCGACCCCGCACCTTCGCCGGTGCTCGCGAACACACCGGTGGTGAATCCCGGGCCGGCGGTGAACCCGTACTCCACCCCAACCGTGGTCTTCGATGCCGGCGGCACCCCGCTTGGCACAGTCTCGGTGCCCGCGGCTGCCCAGGGCGAAGCGCCCGCACAAGTGGTGCCAGGTGGCCGTTCGGCAAATGATTTTGCCAGCCGCGTCGGCGGTGTTGGCGGCGGGCCTGCGCAGGCCAAGGCGATGGTCAATCCCGCGACCACCGTCACCGAAGGAACGTTGATCCCCGCAATTCTCGAAACCGCGATTGATACCAATGTGCCCGGCTTCGTCCGCGCGGTGGTGAGCCAGGACGTGCGCAGTTTTGACGGAAAGAACGTGCTGGTCCCGCGCAGCTCGCGCCTGATCGGGCAATATCAATCGGGTGTGCAGAACGGCCAGAAGCGCGCTTATGTCATCTGGACCAGGCTGATCCGCCCCGATGGTGCATCGGTAAACCTGCAATCACCGGCTGTCGGATTTGACGGAACCACGGGCCTTGCGGGCAAAGTCAGCAGCAACTTCTTCCAGCGTTTCGGTTCGGCGATGTTGTTGTCGGTTGTGGGCGGCCTGTCTGCCATCGGCACAGGGGGTGCGTCGGTAATATTGGGCGGCGGCGGCCAAGCCGCTGCAGCAGCGGCGCAGCAAGACAGCCAGATCGGCCCGACAATCCGCGTGCGGATGGGCGAACCGATCCGCGTGTTTACCGCGCGTGATCTCGACTTCTCTTCTGTCACAGGCGGCTGAAGTTCTACCCATGAGCGCAGACATCCATTCCTTGCACGCCGAAGCAGTGGACCCCGCGCAAGATGCGTCTTCGCCGCAATTGGATGCGGAGCGCAGCGTCTATCTTGATGCCTATCTGGAACCGTTCCGGCCATGGCTGGAACGCGATACGGTGACCGAAATTCTGGTCAATCGTCCGGGCGAGGTGTGGATCGAAGATGCGTCCTCGCCAGGTATGCGCAAATTTGCGACGCCGGAAATTGATGACCGGCTTGTCCAGCGTCTCGCCGAACAGGTCGCGCGGGTCAGCCATCAAGGGATCAATCGTGAGCATCCCTTGCTCGGCGCGACCTTGCCTGCGCAAGGCGGACAGAGCGGGGCGCGAATCCAGTTTTGCGGTCCGCCCGCTTCGCGCAAACATTGGGTCATGGCAATCCGCCGGCACAGGCGGCTCGAGCTTCCGCTCGATGCCTATGATGCAGGGCCTTTGACCGCTGTTAAGCCCGCGCCGATGCCGCATCCGCAGCAGGAACCGATAGCCTTTCTGCGCGCCGCGATTGCTGCGCGGCGTACAATTCTGATCTCTGGCGGAACTTCGACAGGTAAGACCACTTTCCTCAACGCCATGCTTGACGAGATACCCGCCCACGAACGCGTGGTATTGGTCGAAGATACGCCCGAACTCAGACTGCCGGGTGAAAATGGCGTGGGGCTGGTGGCCGTCAAGGGCGAGCTGGGCGAGGCGAAAGTCACTGCCAACGAGCTGCTTCAAGCGGCGCTGCGCCTGCGCCCTGACCGGATTGTGCTGGGCGAATTGCGCGGCGAGGAAAGCGTCAGCTTCCTGCGCGCAATCAATACCGGCCATCCGGGTAGCTTCTCCACCATTCACGCCAACAGCCTGCGCGGCGCGCTGGAGCAATTGGCGCTGATGGTTATGCAAACGGGTATCGGGCTCACCCGGCCCGACACCATCGCTTATGCCGCGTCGGTCATTGATGTGATCGTCCAGCTCGGCCGCGACGAGAATGGCAAGCGCGGGATCAAATCGATCGCAGAGACCGCTACTCTTCTATAGAGTAACGGCGTCAGGACGGCCATTGCGGCAAAACTGCATTGCTGGCGGCAATTTCGAGAATCGGAAATTCCGAGCTGAAAAAGCGTTGAGAGTGCAAGGAATCAATCAACGATTCGAACAAATAACCGCCACGCAAATGCGCGAAACGCGGTGATAATTCATGCCCAATTATCTCATAAAAAGAATAGATTAGACTGTTTGGTGCGGTCGAGAAGACTCGAACTTCCACGGGCGTTAGCCCACAACGACCTCAACGTTGCGCGTCTACCAGTTCCGCCACGACCGCACACAGTCAGCAGGGCTGGTATTACCGGCCCGCTTGGTAGGAGCGCGCCACTAGCAAAGCGCCATGCACCGCGCAAGCGCCGTAATGCAGCTTGGAGGCACTAATTTTTGCGAATGCTCGCGTCGCTATTGGCTTAGTTCGGTTTCCAGCCGATTTCGGCAAATTTGGCGGCCTTAGGTACGTCCCTGACTGCCTCGTTGATTGTCATGCTTTCGCCGGGTGCAAGCGTGCTCTTTGGCGGGACTACTTCCCAGCTGTAAATTGGCGTGTTGCGTTCATTGCGCATGACAATCAGGATCGACGGAACGCGCTGCGTTTCGCGGCCCGTATTGGTTACAGTCCCGCTCGCTCCAAAAAATTCGGAACCGTTGGGCAAAGTCCGCCGGTCCTGCTGGTCGGCGGGAAATTCCAGCACCAGATCGGGCTGCGCTACCGCAAATGTGGGTTTGCTTAGCGGGACCCAGTCGGGGACACCGTAATAGCTCACCGCGGCGACGATCCCGAGCGCGATCACGGCGAAGGCGGCAGCGGCGGCAGTCCAGATTTTGAGCGGATTGCGGCGCGATCGGAAGGGCGGTTCGTAATCGAATTGCGACGTTTCGTCGTAATAGAAAGTTTCCGGCTCGGGCTCTGCATCTGCCTCGTCTTCGGCAGCTTCGACCACAGTTGGCGGAGGCGGAATTTCTTGATCGTCGCCGTCGTCTTCGGAATTGGCCTGTTCGGAATCTGCATCTTCGGTCAATCCGCCTGTGTCGCGGTCAGCTGGTGGCGTTTCGTCGGCCTCAGGCTCAGGCGCGGTCGCATGGGTGTTGGAGAAACCCGGCTTGGTGTCGGATGCGGGTGCCTTGGGCTCTTCTGCGGCAGGCGCGGGTTGTTGAACCGGAGCCGGAGTGGGCGCTGGCGCCGGTGCCGGGGTGGGCCGGGGCGACGGTACCGGCGCCGCCTCGGGCGTTTTCTCGAAGTCCCCCAGATCAAGTTCCGGTCCGTCCTGATGCCAACTATGGCGGCATTTGGCGCAGCGCACAGTCCGCCCGTCAACACCGATCGCGGTGTCCGGGACGACATATTTCGTCGAACAGGCTGGGCAGGCGATAATCATACTTGGGACAGGTTCATACGACTGTGTGCGAATCGCAACAAGGCTTACCGGACTGTGGGCAGGTCAGACGGTGGCTTTTTTCCACACCGAAGGGCGGCTATAGGCTGCACGGCATGCGAATTTTCATCCCTTCACTCCATCCTGCCGGACGCGCAATATGAGTATTGGCGACGGTGAAGGGGTCACATTCGACAATGTCGGATTGCGCTATGGCCAGGGCCGCGAGGCGTTGAGCGATGTGTCATTCACGCTGCATCCGGGCAGTTTCTATTTTCTGACGGGTGCCAGCGGCGCGGGTAAGACCTCGCTGCTCAAGCTGCTTTATCTGGCGCAGCGCCCTTCGCGCGGTGCCATCCGGATGTTTGGCACCGATGTGATCACATTACCGCGCGATCGCCTGCCTGCTTTCCGGCGCCGCCTTGGCGTTGTGTTTCAGGATTTCCGCCTGGTCCCGCATCTATCGGCTTTCGACAATGTTGCTTTGCCGCTGCGCGTATCGGGCGTCCGGGAAAGCGATCTGGTCAAACCGGTCACCGATATGCTCGATTGGGTCGGGCTGGCGGACCGGCACAATGCGCGGCCCGCAACATTGTCGGGCGGCGAGCAACAGCGCGTCGCGATTGCCCGCGCGGTGATCGCACGGCCCGATATGCTGGTGGCTGACGAACCAACGGGTAACGTCGATCCGGAAATGGCGCTCAAGCTGCTGCGGCTTTTCGAATCGCTCAACCGGCTGGGGACGACGGTTATTGTCGCGACTCACGATGTGCATTTGCTCAAGAAAGTTCCCGAGTCCTTGATCATGCGGCTCGATAAGGGGCGGCTCCACGACCCGACGGGGGCTTTGCGCTACCCGCCCAAAGCTTCAGGACCGCGAGCATGAGCACCAATCCGGCAAAACCGCCCGCTTTGGGCCGAAAGACCGCGCGCGGATTGATTCCGTTTCGCGGCGAGCGGGCGGCGCAGCTGGTTCCGCAGGCACGGCTCGCTGGTCCGATGCCGTGGGTCATCGCGATTATGGTCACGCTAACAGTGATTGCGGCGGCTGGCGGATTGGTGCTCAACAACGTCGCGTCCACTGCACGCGCCGAGCTGGCGAGCGGTGCGACGGTCCAGATTCTCGACGCTTCGCCCAGCGAGCGTGGACGTCAGGCGCAAGCTGCGGTTGTGCTGCTGCAGGACCATCCCGCGGTCGCCTCCATTCGCCGCGTGCCCGATGAGGAGCTGAGCGAACTGTTGGAGCCGTGGCTGGGAGTCGGCGTCGACAATGAAGCCGTTCCGGTGCCCGCATTGATCGATGTGCGATTGAAAGAAGGCGTGACCGAACAGGCATTGGGCGATCTGCGGCACGATCTGGCCGGGACCGCGCCGGCAGCGCGGATCGATGCGCAGTCCAGCTGGCTTGCGCCAGTATTTTCCGCAATCGAATCCTTGCAATGGCTTTCTGCCGCATTGGTCATTCTGCTGGGGCTAACAAGCGCCGCGGCGGTGTGGCTTGCCGCGCGCAGTGCGCTGGGAACAAATCAGGATACGATCGAGATCGTCCATCTCCTCGGCGGTACCGACACACAGATCGCGCAGATATTCGAACGTTCGATCGGCTTCGACGCTACTCTTGGCGGCGCTGTGGGGCTCGGTTTGGGTCTGATCACCATCCTGTTTCTGGGTCAGGAATTTGGCGCGCTCGGCTCGGGAATGATGGCCGGTGGCGGGCTGAACTGGCTCGACTGGATTTTGATCGCGCTGATCCCGCTCCTTGGTGTAGTGATTGCGATGTTGACCGCGCGTTTCACTGTCGTGGCGGCGTTAAGGCGGATGCTTTGATGAAACGCTTTCTCGCATCGCTGATCACGATCTGGTTCATGGGCTTTATTGCCTTTTCGGTGACGTTGCCCGGGCCGGTAGAGGATGGTGCCGGCCGCGTTGTTATCGTCCCGACAGGGGCGGCGGGCCGGATCGAGCGCGGGCTGGAGCTGCTCGCCGCTGACGATGCGCGCATTATGCTCGTCACCGGAGTAGATCGCGAAGTCAAACCCGGGGAATTTGCGGCGCAATTCGATGTTCCCATGCATGTCATGAAGTGCTGCGTGGTGCTGGGCTTTGACGCGGTTGATACGCGCGGAAACGCAACTGAGACTGCCCAATGGCTGGAGGCGAAGAATATTCGCACGATCCGGTTGGTGACCACCGATTGGCATATGCGGCGGGCCGCCAATGAATTGCGCGGAACTTTGCCGCCATCGATCACAATCATCGAGGATGCGGTGCCTTCGGAACCATCCCTGCGCATCCTGTTTCTTGAATATCACAAATATGTTGCAAGCCTGGTCATGGGCTTGTTCCGAGGGTGAATGCGCGATGCTGCTGCTGCGAAATCTCGGTTTCTATCTGACCTTCTATCTGATCAGCCCGTTCTTCATAATCTATGCGGTGGCGATCATGTATTTCAGCGTGCCCCTGTTCCGCCGCATTGTCCGGCGGTGGTGCAATTTCCATCGCTGGTGCCTGCAGGTGTTTGTCGGAATTCACGTCCATACAGAGGGCGAGAAAGTCGAAGGCGCAGTGTTCTATGCGATCAAGCATGAAAGCTTTTTCGAAGCGCTGGATGCGCCCGCCAATTTTCACTGGCCGGCCCCCTTCGCCAAGAAAGAGCTGTTCTTGATTCCGGGTTGGGGATGGGGCGCAAGGATTTATGGCTGCGTTCCCGTTGCGCGCGACCAAGGGGCCAAAGCGCTGCGGTCGATGATTGCTGCGGCCAAGAAACTGGCGGCGATGGATCGCCCGCTGGTATTCTTTCCCGAAGGAACGCGCGTTCCGCATGGTGAGCGCGGCGAACTGCGCGCGGGTTTTGCTGGGCTTTACAAGCTGATCGGACTGCCGGTGGTTCCGGTCGCAGTGGACAGCGGGCCGCTTTATCACCGCTGGCTCAAACAGCCCGGCACAATCACTTACAAATTTGGCGAGCCAATCCCACCGGGCTTGCCGCGCGAGGACGTGGAAGCTCGCGTGCTCGAAGCGATCAACGCTCTGAACGATTAATGATCGGAGCGCCCGAAATCGGGCCGCGCATCATCCTGGCCCTGTTCGATGATTGACCGGCGGATTGCACGGGTCTTGGTGAACAGATCGTGCAGCGCATCGCCATCACCGCGCCGGATCGCGCGCTGGAGTGCGGTAAGATCCTCTGTGAACCGGCCAAGCATTTCGAGCACCGCATCCTTGTTGGACAGAAAGACGTCGCGCCACATGGTCGGATCGGATGCGGCGATCCGGGTGAAATCCCGAAAGCCGCCTGCCGAATATTTGATCACTTCGCTGCGGGTCACATCTTCGAGGTCGGAAGCAGTGCCCACAATAGTATATGCGATCAGGTGCGGAATATGGCTCGTCACCGCCAACACAAGGTCGTGATGTTCGGCATCCATCAGCTCTACATTCGACCCCAGATTGGTCCAGAACGCGCCCAGCTTCTCCACCGCATCTTCGGGGGCGCCCGCTGGCGGGGTCAGGATGCACCAGCGGTGTTCGAACAATTCGGGAAAGCCCGCTTCCGGCCCGCTTTGTTCGGTGCCCGCCACCGGATGGGCGGGGATGACGCATTGGTCCGGAAGTGCAGCGCGCAGCGTATCGGACACCGATTGCTTGGATGACCCGACATCGCTGATAATCGCGCCTTCGGGCAAGGCATCGCGGATCGCCTCTGCAGCGAAGCCCATTGCGCCAACCGGGACGCACAGGATCACCAGATCGGCGTTCCCGACCGCTTCCGCAGCATTATCGAAAACCGTTCCGGCGAGCTTGCGCTTGCGCGCTGCCTCGCGCGTCGCCGGATCAGCGTCATAGCCTGTCGTGACGATGCCGGGCGCATGTTTGGCGATGGCCAGCCCGATGGACCCGCCCAGCAGGCCAAGCCCGATAATCGCGACACGTTCGATGCTCATTGCGCCGCCTCCGCCTGTTCCCGCAAAATGCGCGCGACGTGATCCATGTGCTCGGTCGTTCCGATGGTAATCCGCAAACAATGCGGCAGACCGGCGCCGGGAAGCCAGCGTGTAGCATAGCCGCCCTCTGCCAAGGCGTTGTAGGCTTTCTCGGCGGACAGCGACCCTTCGAACAGGACCAGCAGAAAATTGCCTTTGCTCGGCAGCGCGCGGAGGCCGTGATTGCCAAGGCGTTCCACGGCATCGACAAACCGGCGTAGCTCAACCGCATTGTGATCGCGCGAGGCGGCAACAAATGCCTGGTCACCGATCGCCGCCAACGCTGCTGCCTGACCGTGATTGGTCACATTGAACGGGCCGCGAATGCGATTGAGCGAGGCGATGATATCCGGATGGCCGGTCGCCCAGCCGATCCGCTCTCCGGCCAGCCCGTAGATCTTTGAAAAAGTGCGCGTTACCAGCACATTTGCGTGGCTTCCGGCCAGAGCTATCCCGCCATCATCCTCATTGCCGGACAGATATTCGGCATAGGCCTGATCGAGGACGAACAGCACATCGCCCGGCAATGCCGCATGCAGACGCGCGATTTGCGATGCGGGCAGAAAGCTGCCGGTGGGATTGTTAGGGTTGGCAACGAAAACCACCCGCGTTTTGTCGGTCACCGCTCCGATCAGCGCATCAACATCCGTGCCGTAATCCTTGTCCGCCGCGATCACTGGCGTGGCGCCGCAGCGCCGCGCGGCAATGTCATAGACTGCAAAGCTGAAATTGCTGAACAGCACCTCGTCGCCCGGCCCGGCATAGGCCTGCGCGGCGAGATTGAGCAATTCATCCGAACCCGTTCCGCACACGATCCGCGCCGGATCGATGCCATGCAGCGCGCCGATTGCCGCGCGCAGATCGCTGGCATCGGGGTCCGGGTAGCCGGCGGGCGATTTTGCGGTTGCGAGCGCGGCCATTGCGGCGGGAGAGCAGCCCAGAGGATTCTCGTTGGCAGACAATTTGACCAGCTCGCGCCCGTCATCGGCATGCGCCTTGCCCGGCACATAGGCGTGAATCGCTTTGATCCATGGTTTGGGTGTGGGCTTGCTGGTCATCTTGGCGGCGCGTCTATCCTCTTTGGCCGGATTAGAACAGGTGGCATAACTTGGCCAATTGACAGCGCAGCTAGTGTGCCGCAAGCCGCGCGGCCATGGCTCCTTCGCCCGCCACGCAAGCGATCACGCTCCCCGATCCTCTCCCGCTCGATAGCGGAGAGGCGCTAGAACACGTGCAGATCGCCTATGAAACCTATGGCGAACTGGCAGCTGACAAGAGCAATGCCATCTTGCTGTGCCACGCGCTCACCGGCGATCAATTTGTCGCGCGCGAACATCCGGTCACGGGCAAGCCGGGCTGGTGGGCCAGGATGGTCGGCCCCGGCAAGCCGATCGACACAGACCGCTACCATGTCATCTGCGCCAATGTGATCGGCAGCTGTATGGGATCGACCGGCCCCGCGTCCGATGCCGCTGACGGCAAGCCCTATGCGATGCGCTTCCCGGTCATCACCATTCGCGACATGGTGCGCGGGCTGGTCGGTTTGCTTGACCAGTTGGAGATTGCGCAGCTGCACGCCGTGGTCGGCGGATCGATGGGCGGGATGCAGGCGCTCAGCCTGGCCGCCAATTTCCCCGAACGGGCAGCGCGGGTTCTTGCTATTGCCTCCACCGCGCGCCACTCTGCGCAGAATATCGCCTTTCACGAGGTTGGCCGCCAAGCGATCATGGCCGATCCCAATTGGGCCGAGGGTGATTATTATGCCACCGGCGCCGCTCCCGATGCCGGCCTCGCCGTGGCGCGGATGGCGGCGCATATCACCTATCTTTCCGAAGCGGGATTGACCGACAAGTTCGGCCGCCGTTTGCAAGACCGGCCGGATGGAACCAAGGGGGCCAAGAGCTTCGGTTTTGACGCCGATTTTCAGGTGGAAAGCTATCTGCGTTATCAGGGCAGCGGCTTCACCCGGCGCTTCGATGCCAATAGCTACCTCTATATTACCCGCGCGATGGACTATTTCGATCTGGCGGAAGAGCACGCCAAAGACGGCAAGGAAGGTCGGCTGGCCGATGCCTTTGCTGACAGCAAGGCGCGTTTTTGCCTGGTGAGCTTCGACAGCGACTGGCTCTATCCCACTGCCGAAAGCCGCCATGTTGTCCACGCGCTCAACGCCGCCGGCGCGCCGGTCAGCTTTGTCGAGCTGTCGGCCCCTTTCGGGCATGACAGCTTCCTGCTCGACGTGCCTGAACTCGACCGCGTGGTGAAAGGGTTCATCGAATGAGCCGGGCTTCAACAGGCCTCCGCCCCGATCTTGCGGTGATCCTCGATCATATCGAACCGGGCAGCCGCGCGCTCGATGTCGGTTGCGGTGACGGTGTGCTGATGGCTGCTTTGCGCGATCAGAAGCAGGTGGATGCACGCGGTATCGAAATTGACGGCGGATGCGTCGAACGCTGCGTGGCGCAGGGGCTCAGCGTGGTGCAGGGCGATGCCGA
Source organism: Pontixanthobacter aquaemixtae (assembly GCF_009827395.1). Taxonomy (GTDB): domain Bacteria; phylum Pseudomonadota; class Alphaproteobacteria; order Sphingomonadales; family Sphingomonadaceae; genus Pontixanthobacter; species Pontixanthobacter aquaemixtae. The sequence goes on from NZ_WTYX01000001.1 coordinate 12,487, forward strand.
CCGCGACCTTTCCTTCTATCCCGATGGCGCATTCGACTATGCGATCCTCAGCCAGACGCTGCAAACCGCCGCGCGCCCGGACCGGATGCTGCAGGAACTGCTCCGCGTGGGCCGCCGTGCTTTCGTCAGCTTCCCCAATTTTGCCTATTGGCGGATGCGGTGGTCATTGCTGAGCAAAGGGCGGATGCCGGTGACACGGCACTTGCCGGTAACCTGGTACGAAACGCAGAATATCCACCACGTGACGGTGCGCGATTTTGAATCGCTGGCGGGCGATCTGGATATCGCAATTTCGAACCGCTGGTTCTTCACCAATGAACGCGAAGTGGGCGAAAGCGGGGCAAACTGGCGCGCCGAATATGCGCTGTTTGAGGTGGGGCGCAGTTCAGCCAAGGCGCCGCAAGCCTGAACAGATGGACCACATGGACCACGGTCCAATGGGTTAAATCTGGCACCCCGCTTACTTGTGCCTGTCATTGTCCCTTGGCCCTCTGCGACGCCGCCGGGATGACGAACTGGATGTTCTGAGCACCGAAAGACAGATCCGGACAAAGGTGACACCGTGTCACTTTCGCCGACTCGCTCTAAAACACTGAACTATAAATGTATTATTGCCATTCCGCCAACCGGACGGACAGGAACACGCGGCTTTATCTGCCGCCAACAACCGGAAACGAACCCACAATTTGAAAGAGCAGCTTGCCTGTTAACAAGAGACGGGCGTGTAGGAAAACCGTGTCCCGATCCTGCCAGATTTCCGCTGTTTCACCCCAACCGCTCGGCGTGCCAGCGCACATGGCTCTCCATGAAGCTGGAAATGAAATAATATGAGTGATCATAGCCCTCCTGCATTCTGATCTGAGCGGGGATAGCGGCCTTTTTGCAGGCAAGGGCGAGCAGGCCGGTCTTCAGTTCGTCTTTGAGAAAATCGTCCGCCGTTCCCTGATCGACCAGGATATGATCGTGGCGTGCGCCGTCTTCGATCAATGCGACGGCGTCATATTCACGCCATGCCTCGCGCGCTTCGCCGAGATAGCGGCCCAGCGCTTTTTCTCCCCACGGGCATTGGCCGGGTGCGACGATCGGGCTGAAGGCGCTGATCGATTTGAAACGGTCCGCATTGCGCAGCCCGATGGTCAGTGCGCCGTGGCCGCCCATCGAATGGCCGGTGATCGACTGGCGGGCCATATCGGCGGGGAAATTCTCTGCGATCAGGCCGGGCAGTTCGTTCTCTATGTAGCTGCGCATACGGTAATTCTTGCGCCACGGCTCGCGCGTTGCATCGACATAGAAACCTGCCCCTTTGCCGAAATCATATTCCTCCGCGCTATCCGGAACATCTTCGCCGCGCGGCGATGTGTCGGGGGCAACAAAGATAATTCCGTGTTCGGCGCATGCCTGCCGGAATTCCCCTTTTTCGGTGACATTTGCATGGGTGCAAGTGAGGCCCGAAATATACCACAGCACCGGCAGCTTCGCGCCCGCTTCATGCGGCGGTACGTATACCGAGAAAGTCATGCCGGTGCCGGTTTCGGTGGAGGCATGCGAATACACCCCCTGTACGCCGCCAAATGCCCGGTTTTCGCTTACGGTTTCCATTGGTGCTCCAGCATTGCTTGTCCGATGGATTGCCTTAGAACCAGGCTCTGATCCCCACCAGTATTTTCAGCCCGTCGGGGTCTTCGCCAGCGGCCTTTGCAATATCCGCGGTCCGGCCCAGCTTCGCTTCATATTCAACGCCGATATAGGGCGCGAATTCGGGAACAATCTCGTAACGCAAGCGCAAACCCGGTTCGATTTTTGTCAGCCCGGCACCGATATCGCGTTCCGGGATATTCTGCGCGGCGAGTTCGATTTCGATGCGCGGCTGGACAATCAGACGCCGGGTCAGCCGCTGGTCATATTCGCCTTCCAGCCGGGCAGTCAGATCGCCGCGGTCGGACAGGAACAATGCGCTATCAACATGGAACATATAGGGCGCGAGGCCTTGCGCACCGATCACCAGATGGGTGCGCGTGTCGGGTTCGGGATCGATGCGGACGCCCGCTTGCAAATCGAAAAACGGGCCGATGGCGTGGCTGAAAAGCGCCTGGATTTCCGCATCTTCCAATTCGCCGCCAAACGCGCCCTCCCCTTCGGATTTGAGAACAAAGCGGGTGATGTCGCCGCCATACCAGGCTTGCGCATCCCACACATAGAAGGAGTCGCCGCCCTCTGCCGGGAAGCGCGCCTCGAGCCGTTCGACCAGCACCATGCCCGTTTTCATCCCGCCATTTTCGCGCGCGAGCCGGGCGCGGCTGGGGGCCATGGCCTCCGCCCCCCAGATCGCATCGGCGGCATGGCGCGGCCCTTCCAACGCGCGTGCCGGAACGGCCGTTTCGGGCGCGGATTTGTGTTTGAGTTGGGAGCCGTGCTGCCTATGGTCCATACCGGCATGGCCTTCCATGCCGCCGCTCGTTTCAGCGGACGCATCGGGCTCTGCCTGCTTGTGATGCTCCATCGAACCGTGATCCATCGAACCGTGATCCATCGAACCGTGATCCATCGAACCGTGATCCATCGAACCGTGATCCATTGGGCCTTGGTCCATCGAGCTATGGTCCATTTTACCATGGTCCATTGTGCCATGATCTGGCTCTTCGGCTTTGGGCGGGCATTGCTCTGGCGGGCGATGCCCCATCGCGCAGTGATCGGTTTCCGGCACTTCTGCAGCGGGCTGATGATTGGAATGGCCGCCATGCTGCGTGTGACCGGAATGGTCCTGCGCTGCCGCAGGTGCAGCACAGGCGAGCGCGATGCCGGCGGCGAGTTTGCTGGCCCTGATCATGCCGGAAACGGACGCACGGTTACGACCTGCATCATCCCGGCATGCATGTGGTAGAGCAGGTGGCAGTGGAAGGCCCAATCGCCCGGCTCGTTGGCGGTCAGGTCGAATGTCGCCGTGCCGCCCGGCTGCACCACCATCGTGTGCTTGAGCGGCTGGTGCATGTGATCGGCGCCGTTGACCATTTCAAAGAAGTGGCCGTGCAAGTGGATCGGGTGCGCCATCATCGTATCGTTGACCAGCTTCACACGGACCCGCTCGTCATATCCGAAGCGGATCGGATCATCGGTGACGGAAGTGAACTTCTTCCCGTCAAACGACCACATATAGCGTTCCATATTGCCGGTCAGATGGATTTCCATTGTCCGGTCAATTGCGCGGTGCGGATTCATCCGCCTGGCTTTGAGATCGGTATAGCGCAGCACGCGGTGGTCCACCGTGTCGAGGCCAAGCCCGGGAAAGTCCATCCGGTCCGTCGGCATGGGTGCAACCATATCCAGCCCGGGGCCGGTTTTCACATCGTCGGGCAGTTTCGATGTGTCGCGCATGGAGTGGTCCATGCCGCCATCGGTCGCACCCATATCGTGCCCCATCGCGGCGTGATCCATCATCCCCATATCGGTCATGGTCAAAGTCGGGATTTCGCGCAGAGGGGGCGGGGTGGCGATGTGTCCCTTGTGGCTGGTCAGGCTGGCGACACCCATCCCGCTGCGGTCCATCGCCTCTGCAACGATTGCGTGGCTTCCGTCCTTCGGGGCTACGATCACGTCATAGGTTTCCGCCACGCCAATCTGGAACTCGTCCACTTCGACTGCGTCAACATCCTGACCATCGGCCTGTATCACCGTCATCGGCACACCCGGGATGCGCAGGTTGAAGAATGTCATGGCGGAACCATTGATGACCCGCAGCCGCACGCGTTCACCGGGTTTGAATTCCAGCTGCAAATCATCGGCGGGGCCATGGCCGTTGATCAGATAGCTATAGGTCATTCCGGTTACGTCGGAAATGTCGCGCGGGTTCATCCGCATCTGACCCCACATGCGCCGCTGTGCGCCGGGCATTTCACCCTCGGTCGCGCTTTGCATCTGGGTCTGGAAATAATGCTCGCCGACTTTCAGTTTGCGCATGATTGCATGCGGATGCATCGGCGTGAATTCGGACAACAGGACCACATATTCGCGATCATAACGTCGTTCGGGGCGCGGATCGGGCTCGTTGCTTTCGATGACAATCGGGCCGTAATGGCCGGCTTGTTCCTGCAGGCCCGAATGCGAATGCCACCAATAGGTTCCGTTCTGGCGGACCGGAAATTCATAGGTGAATGTTTCGCCCGGTTTGATGCCGGGAAAGCTGACTCCGGGCACGCCGTCAAACTGGAATGGCAGCAGCAGACCATGCCAGTGGATCGAGCTGTCTTCGGCCAGATTGTTTGTCACATGCAGACGGACATTTTGCCCTTCGCGCAGCCGGATTAGCGGGCCGGGCACCGATCCGTTCACAGCAAAAGCGTGCCCCGAACGCCCGCCGGTCGTAAAGTGCGCGTCCCCGATCGTGAGCTGGATGTCCTCCCCCGACAGCTCGCCAAAGCCGTTGCGCGCATGCGGATGCGATGCTCCCTTCGCCCATGCCGGCATCGGCAAAGACGATGCTGCGGCGAGCGCGGCGGTGCTGGAAATAAGCTTTCGGCGGGAGATTGGCGGCATGTTTGCAGTATTCCGGTTGAACGATTACATCGCCCTATATACCCCCTAGGGGTATTTCAACGGAGCAAATCGTGTCGGCCAAGGCAAGTGCAAAAATCAACCGGCTCAATCGCATCGAAGGGCAAGTGCGCGGTGTCGCCAAGATGATCGAGGATGACCGCTATTGCATCGACATTCTGCACCAGATCGCCGCGATCAAATCGGCGCTGGCCAAGGTTGAAACGCAGGTGCTCAAAGACCACGCGGCATGCTGCGTCGCAGAAGCTATCGCAAGCGGCGATGAAAGCGAACAGCGCGTGCAATTTCAGGAACTGGTCGACCTGCTCGAAAGCAGCCGGAAATAGGAATCGCAAATGGCAGAATCCAAATCAGCCAAACTCTATCGCATGGTCATGGAGGACCATGTCTGCCCCTATGGCATCAAGTCCAAATGGCTGCTGGAAAGCAAGGGATATGCTGTCGAGGACCACCACCTGACAACGCGCGAGGAAACCGATGCGTTCAAGGAAAAGCACGCGGTCAAAACAACGCCGCAGACCTGGATCGGCAGCGAACGCATCGGCGGCTATACTGATTTGCGCGCGCATTTCGGCAAGTCTGCCGATGACAATGCGACCAGCTACCGCCCGGTTATTGTGCTGTTCGTGATGATGGCCCTGATGGCAGCGGGCGCGGCGTGGGTGGCGACGGGCAAGCCCGCTTCTATTCTTGCGGTGGAATGGTTTGTCAGCTTCTCTATGTGCGGCCTTGCCTATCTGAAGCTGCGCGATGTCGAGAGCTTCTCGACAATGTTCCTCAATTACGATCTACTGGCCAAGCGCTGGGTGCCATACGGATATGTCTATCCCTTCGCGGAAGGTTTGGCCGGTGTGCTGATGACCGCGCATATCCTCAACTGGGTTTCGATACCCGTGGCGCTGACGATCGGGACCATCGGCGCGGTCAGCGTTTTCAAGGCAATCTATATCGACAAGCGGGAACTCAAATGCGCCTGTGTCGGCGGCGACAGCAATGTGCCGCTGGGCTTTGTTTCGCTGACCGAAAACCTGTCGATGATCGCAATGGCGATCTGGATGTTGGCAAAACCGGCGCTGGCCTAACCGCTCGTACAGCGGCAACCGGCCAGCGCCGGAATTTTCTACTAAACCCGCATCATCGTGCAGACTTTGTTGCCTGCCGGATCGCGCAGATAGGCGAGGTACAGTTTCATCCCTGCGCCTTCGCGGATGCCCGGCGGATCTTCGATTTCGGTGCCGCCATTGGCCGCACCCGCTTTGTGCCAGGCATCGGCTTGCTCGGTGCTTTCGACCGCGAACCCGATTGTCGAACCATTGCCGCAGCTTGCGGCCTCGCCGTCAATCGGCTTGGTCACCATGAACACACCGCCATTGTGCAAATACATGATCCGTCCGCCCGGATCGACGATCCCTTCGCGGCCACCGATTGCGGTAAAGCAAGCGTCGTAGAATTTCTTGGCGGCATCAAGATCGTCTGCCCCCAGCATTACGTGACTGAACATCGTATGATTTCCCTAATTCAAGCGGTCATGCAGGACGGTGAAGACCGCAAATTTTGTGGCCGTCAGGATCGGTGAAATAACACAGATACATCGGCCCCATGCTGCCTTCGCGCAGGCCCGGAGGGTCTTCGATGCTGGTGCCGCCATTGGCCACGGCCACGTCGTGCAGTTCCTGGACCTGCTCGGGCGAATTGCAGACAAAGCCGATGGTGCTGCCGTTTGATGCCTGTACAGGCTTGCCATTGATCGGTTCGCTGACGCTGAAAGTCGATCCGTCATGCGTATAGAACAGCCGGGTCTGGCCGGTGTCGTTAACATGCGCCATCGGTTCGCCCGCGCCCAGCACGCCCAGCACGGCATTGTAGAAGGTCTTCGATTTCTCGATATCGCCCGATCCAACCATAATATGATTTAGCATTGTCTTCTCTCCTTATCGGTTTGCGTTACAGATCGACTGCCTTGGTGGCGGTCGCTTCATTTCCGGTGTTGGGTGTGTCTGCCGCATCCATGACGAATACTTTCGCCTCGCCATGCGGCGCGCGCGGCCGGTGTTCGGTCCCGCGCGGAACGATGATCATTTCGCCCGCGCCAAGCGTTTCGGTGCGATCCCTGAAATCGATTTCCAGCTGGCCGTCCACCACCAGAAACATCTCGTCCGTATCGGCGTGATGGTGCCAATGGAAATCGCCTTCCAACTTGCACAGCCGCACTTCGTTGTGATTGAACCGCGCAACGATCTTGGGGGACCATTGATCGCTGAAAGCCGGGAATTTCTCGGCCAGAATGACTTTCGAAGGCGCGTGCCCAGCCATCAATAAACCACGACGCTGCGGATGCTCTCGCCCGCATGCATCAGGTCGAAACCTTTGTTGATTTCTTCCAAAGTCAATTGATGCGTGATCATCGGGTCGATCTGGATTTTGCCGTTCATATACCAGTCGACGATTTTGGGCACATCGGTGCGGCCCTTTGCCCCGCCAAAGGCTGTGCCGCGCCAATTGCGGCCCGTCACAAGCTGGAAAGGGCGCGTGGCAATTTCCTTGCCCGCTTCGGCCACACCGATGATGATGCTGGTACCCCAGCCCTTGTGGCAGCTTTCCAGTGCCTGGCGCATGACATCGGTGTTTCCCGTGCAGTCGAAAGTGTAGTCCGCGCCGCCATCGAGCATATTAACTAGCGTTTCGACAACATCGCCGACATCCTTCGGATTCACAAAGTCGGTCATGCCGAACTTGCGGCCCCATTCTTCGCGCGCAGGGTTGATATCGACGCCGACAATCCGGTCGGCCCCCGCCATTTTTGCGCCCTGGAGCACATTCAGGCCAATCCCGCCAAGGCCGAACACCACGACATTGTCCCCCGGCTGGACTTTCGCGGTGTTGGTCACCGCGCCGACACCGGTGGTCACGCCGCAACCGACATAGCAACTGGTTTCAAAAGGCGCGTCCTCGCGGATTTTGGCGACCGCGATTTCGGGAAGGACAGTGAAATTGGAGAAGGTCGAACAACCCATATAGTGGTAGATCGTCTCGCCCTTATAGGAAAAGCGGCTGGTCCCGTCAGGCATCAGCCCTTTGCCCTGCGTTTCGCGGATCGCGCTGCACAGATTGGTTTTGCCCGAAAGGCACATTTTGCACTGGCGGCATTCGGGTGTGTAGAGCGGGATAACGTGATCATCGGGCGCGACCGATGTCACACCTGCGCCCACTTCGCGGACAATTCCGGCGCCTTCATGTCCCAGCACGCTGGGGAAAATGCCTTCGTTGTCAAACCCGTCGAGGGTGTAGGCATCGGTATGGCAAATACCCGTCGCCATAATCTCGACCAGCACCTCGCCTTCTTTCGGGCCCTCCAGATCAAGCTCGACAATCTCGAGCGGCTTCTTGGCTTCGAAAGCAACGGCGGCGCGGGTTTTCATTGGACGCGATTCTCCTGTCTGTGATCGGTTTCTTTTCAAGACTGTGGAGCGTCCCGTCAACCGATTAGGCCCGCCAACCGATTGGAAAGGCCGGATCGCTCCACGCAGCTAGGGGTCAGCCAACATGCACCGATTTGGTGACCATGCAGGCCATGATCCCTTCGCGGCCGTCCTCATGCCCGTGGCCTGACCATTTGACCCCGCCAAACGGCATGTCGACCGCGCTCACACTGCCGGCATTGATAGCCAGCATTCCGGACTCGACTTGGGCAATCAGCCGTTCCTGGCGCCCGGCATCTTCGGTCCAGGCATAGGCCGCCAAACCATAGGGAAGGCGGTTGGCTTCGGCGACCATTTCAGCCTCGCCCGCAAACCGGTTGAGAATGGCGACCGAGCCGAACGGTTCTTCATTCATGATTTCTGCGTCGACCGGCACATCGCTGAGCACGGTGGGTTCGTAAAAATATCCCTGATTGCCAATACGCTCGCCGCCCGAAAGCAGCTTTGCACCGTGCGCAACGGCATCTTTGACCATCCGTTCTATCTGGTCGGGACCACGGCTGTTGGCCATCGGCCCGACCTGTATGCCATCCTCCAGACCATTGCCGACTTTCAGCGCTTTGACCCGTTCGACAAAACCGTCGCGGAATTGGTCAAACACCGGCTCCTCGATCAGAAAGCGAGTCGGGCTGACGCAGACCTGCCCCGCATTTCTGAAGGCGTTGGCGGCCATCTGGTCGAGAGCCTTGTCCAGATTGGCGTCGTCAAACACCATCACCGGTCCGTGCCCGCCCAATTCCATAGTGGTGCGCTTCAGATCCTCGGCCGCGAGTTTGCTCAGATGCTTCCCGACAGCGGTTGAGCCGGTGAAACTGAGCTTGCGAATGATCGGCGATCCCAGAAGGTGGCGGCTGACTTCATCGGGTACGCCGAACACGACCTGGCAAACATCACCGGGCAATCCGGCATCGAGCAGGCATTGCACCGTGGCGAGCGCCGCTGCGGGTGTTTCTTCAGACGGTTTGACAATGACAGAGCAGCCCGCCGCAATCGCGCCGCCGACTTTGCGCGCGATGTTGAGCGAGGGGAAGTTCCACGGCGCAAATGCGGCGACGGGGCCAACGGGTTCGTAACGGACTTCCGCGCGCTTGCCCTCTGGCCGGTCGAGCGTCCGGCCTTCGATGCCGGGCAGTTCCCGGGCGTAAAATTCCAGCAGCATCGCGCCGTAAATAATCTCGCCCTTGGCTTCGCCAACCGGCTTGCCCTGCTCGAGAGTCAGGATTTCGGCAATTGTCCCTGCGCGTTCGCGGATCAATGCTCCGGCCTTGGTCAGCACTGCCGCGCGCTGTTCCACCGGTGCGGTGCGCCACATCGCGAAACCCTTTGCCGAATTGGCCAATGCGGCGTCGAGATCGTCTGCGCTTGCATGCGGCAATTTGCCGAGCACATCGCCGGTTGCAGGGTTCAACACCTCTTCGGTCTTGCGGCTTTCGCCCGACACTTGGTTTCCGCCGATGAGTAAGTGCAGTGCCGGATAGGTGCTCATATTCAATTCCTTGTTTGTCGCTGCGCGCTACGTGGGGGTGGGGGCCGCGACTTTCCAGCACTTTCAAAATTTCGAAGGCTTGGCAGGTGAATATTCAGCTTGGCGGGTGTAAGGCGCAGCCCATGAACATCGGAACCAGATTTGCCCGCGTCTTGGCCGCTTTTGCATCGGCTTTTGCATTGGCGCTGCCCGCCAGTGCGCAGGAAACCGCCCCTCAGGCCGCCGAACAGGCGCCGCCGGTGGAAATTCCCCTCGAACAACAAACCGCGCTTCGCTGCGCCGCGGCCTTTGCGATCATCCATGGCAGGCAGGATATCGGTGACGAGAAGGCTTTGTCCTATCCGCCGATGGAAGGGCGCGGCAGGGAATTCATGGTCCGTGCGGCCGTGCGCGCAATCGACGAACTGGGTCTCGATCGCGAGGCGGTTTCCGATTTCATTACGGCTGAAGCGGCCAAGCTGAACGAGGGCGAGGATATCCACAAGATGATGCCTTCGTGCCTGATCCTGCTCGAAGCCTCGGGCCTGTAGGACGACTATTCGCGCCGCCAGCGCGCCGTTCAGCTTCCATGCATTCAGAAAATTGTACGTGAAGATGAACAACATCTTCAGGGGAGATATCCATGCGTGTTTCAATTTTCGCAGCCGCTGCTCTTGCGGCAGTTCCATTTGCGCTTTTGTCCTCGTCCGTGGCGGCGCAAGACCAGGCAGAGCCCGCGCTTGACGAATTGACCGACAAGCTTTCCGATCCGGTCGAGCAGGACAAAATGGCGTCGATGGTCGATGCAATGGGCGAAGTTCTGTTGCAGATGCCGGTCGGCCCGCTGCTGGACGCGGCGGCGAAACTACCCGGCGCTGACATGCCCGAAATGGATCGCGATGCAACGATGCGCGATCTGGCCGGGCCCGATGCAGATGAATTGCCCGGGCAATTGTCCAGCAAAGTTCCGATGATGATGGGCATGCTGTCGGAAATGATCAAAGGCCTCGACGCGATGCGTCCGGCGCTCGAAGATATGGGCAAACAGATGCAGGAACGGATTGAGAGCCCGGCGCAATCCTGAATTGCCACCCGTTGGCCATGCCAAAAATCGCACATGCCCGCTACGCAATCTATAGACGCGATGGTCGAGTTTGGGCATGAGCGATCACATGTGGCGCCTGTACCAATTCCCTCTATGCCCGTTCAGCCGCAAGGTCCGCTTGCTGCTGAGCGAGAAGGGCGTTGCTTACGAGCTGTGGCGCGAGAATCCGTGGGAAGGCAGCGACGAGTTCTGGGCGCTCAATCCTGCGGGGCGCACGCCTGTTCTGCATGATCCGGACAAGAAGATCACCCTGTGCGATAGCCGCGCGATTTGCGAATATTTTGAAGAGACGGTCGATCAGTCGCCAATGATCAACGGCACTGTCAAAGAGCGAGCGGAAATCCGCCGTTTGATCGCGCTTTTCGACGAGAATTTCTTTGCCGATGTGACCGCGCCGTTGCTGCATGAACGGATGAAAAAGCGCCTGATCCTGCGCCAACCGCCGGATTCGCGTGCTTTGGCGCAAGCGATGAAAATGGCGCACGGCCATCTCGATTATATGGATTATCTGATCGACACGCGGCCCTGGCTCGCGGGCTCCCGGATGAGCCTCGCCGATCTGGCCGCCGCCGCGCAAATCAGCGTTGCCGATTATCTGGGCGGGATCGATTGGGACGGGCACGAACAGACCAAGGGCTGGTATTCCGTGTTCAAAAGCCGCCCCAGCTTCCGCCCGCTTCTGAGCGAGCGGATGGAAGTGATCCAGCCGCCCAGCCACTATGCCGATGTGAATGCGTAGTTTGTTTTGAGCTGATCTATCGATCAGCCCCTCAGTCGCAGGGCGCGAGCCATCTGGCTCGCTTGGCTACCTCGCATAAGCTCGGGCGGCCGGTCGGCCTTGCGGTCCGTCCGTTGGCGGACCGGACCGCACTACGTCAGCGACGTTCGTTCTAACTCTTGGTCGCGGCAGCCATAGGGCCACGCGGCCCGCCCGCAGCGCAGCGACCGCCAGGGAGCGAAAGCGAGGATAGCCAAGTGAGCGGATGCGAACGCTGGCGCTTGAGGCCAAACAAAAACCCACCCGGCGACTGAGGGCCTCAAACAAGAAATCCTCTGCTTGAGGCCAACAAAAACAACCCTATATCTCCCGTAAGGAGAATTAAGATGTCTGATCCCAAGACCACTACCGATGCGGAATGGCGCGAAAAGCTGACGCCGGAGCAGTTTCATATTCTCCGCGAGAAAGGCACGGAGCGCGCTTTCACCGGCGAATATGACAAGCATTACGATGAAGGCGAATATGTCTGCGCGGCTTGCGACGCCAAGCTGTTCGAAAGCGATTCCAAATATAATAGCGGCTGCGGCTGGCCCGCATTCACCACCCCTGCCGAAAGCGGTGCAATCGATGAGCACCGCGACACATCGCACGGCATGATCCGCACCGAAGTCACTTGCGCCAGTTGCGATGGCCATCTGGGGCATGTGTTCCCCGACGGGCCGCCCGAAGCAGGCGGGCTACGCTATTGCATCAACAGCGCGTCGCTCGACTTCAATCCGGACGGAATTTTGAAAGACGTGCCCAAGAGTTAAAGTCGGCGACAACTTAACTTTCTCCGTTCACGCGGTGTTACAACTGCTCTATGCATTGATCGCTAGTATTTTGGCGCGCACTGCGCCGTTGATCAGGTGACCGGTTGCAATGGCAAAGCGGGGTAGCCGGCGCAAAGCTGCGGCGGGCCGGAAAAAAGTGAAGCAAAAGCCGACGGGCTGGCGCCTTTGGCTTCGGCGCACGATTGTCTGGGGTGGCAGCCTTGCCTTGATCGGGGCATTGTTTCTTGGCCTCGCAGTGCTGTTCGCGGCGCGATCATTGCCCAGCTATAACGAGTTAAAAGCAACCCAGAACGCGCAGACAATTGTCGTGCGCGCGCGCGACGGGACCGAGATTGTCGAACTGGGGCCGACTTTCGGAAAATGGCTCGATAGCGACGAGATTCCGCAAGTCATGAAAGATGCGATGATCTCGGTCGAGGACAAGAGGTATCATTCGCATTTCGGGGTCGATCCGGTGCGCCTGACCGGCGCGGTGCTCGAATCCTTTACCGGTGACAAGCGCATTGGCGGTACCTCGACCATTACCCAGCAGCTTGCGCGCAATGTGTTTCTCAATTCCAACCGGACGCTGGACCGCAAAATGCGCGAAGCGGTGCTGGCCCTGGCGCTGGAAAGCAAATTCACCAAGGACCAGATCCTCGAGCTCTATCTCAACAAGGTCTATTTCGGCGGCGGAGCCTACGGGATCGACAGCGCGAGCCGCAAATTCTTCAGCCACCCGGCAACCGAACTCACCACTGCCGAAGCGGCGATTATCGCGGGGCTGGTGAAAGCGCCTTCGCGCTATTCACCCACCGCCGATGTGCAGGCCGCAGTGGACCGCGCGCAAGTGGTCTTGCAGCTGATGAAGGAACAGGGTCGGATTGATCCCAATGTTACGGTGGAACCGGCAACGGTGAATCTGAAACCGGACCGCGGACAGAACTCGGTGCGGTACTTCACCGATTGGGTTCTGCCCCAGCTTGATATCCTGCTGCCGGAGACTTTCGAACCGATCGAAGTGTGGACCACGCTCGATGTCGGAATGCAGCGCACCGCCGCCACCGCGGTCAAATCCAACACGCCGGACGGCGCGCAGGGCGCGTTGGTCAGCTTGGATCGTGACGGGGCGATTTTGGCGATGATCGGCGGGACCGATTACGTCGAAACCAATTACAACAGGGCGACCGATGCCGTCCGCCAGCCGGGTTCAGCCTGGAAATTGTTCGTCTATCTGGCGGCTCTGGAAGCCGGCTACACGCCAGAAGATTCGGTCAAGGACGTGCCGGTCACAATCGATGGCTGGAGCCCGCGCAATTCGGGCGGCGGCTATGCGGGCGAGATCAATATCCGCACGGCCTTTGCCTATTCGAAAAACACCGTTGCCGCGCAGCTTGGCAATGAAGTCGGTTTCGGCACGGTTGCCAGCATGGCCAAACGCTTTGGCATTACCACCCCGATTTCGACATTCCCCGCGATGGTTTTGGGCAGCTCGGAAACGCGGGTGATCGATATGACGCGCGCTTTCGCCTCGGTTTCTGCCGGGGGGTTTTCGGTCGAGCCTTACGGTGTTCTCAAAGTCACCACCGGCGATGGCGAAACGCTGTACGAACATGAAAACAAGCGCGCTGCGCGGCTGGTGCCGGACTATGTCGCGGCGGGGATCACCGATTTGCTGCAAACCGCGGTCAATACGGGCACCGGCAAAGCAGCGCAGATCGGCCGGCCGGTGGCGGGCAAAACGGGCACAACATCGTCGAACAAGGATGGCTGGTTTATCGGGTTTTCCAGCGGGATAACCACCGGCGTATGGATGGGCCGTGACGATGCTAAGCGTGTCGCCGGTTTGCAGGGCGGACGCGCACCGGCGCAGGCTTTTGCGGCCTATATGCGCTATGCGGTCAAGGATCGCCCGGTCGAGCAATTCAACACCGATCTAAAATTGCCCGAATGGCAGCTTGAGCCCGATGATGAATTCTATTTCGGCGATCCGGACGAGTATTATTACATCGACGAACAGGGCAATCTGATCGAGCCGGGAGTATCCGATGGCCCGCGCGATCCGTCTTTCCCCGTAGAGGGTGAAGGGCAAACAGGAGATGCCACCGATCGCCCGCAAGTGCCGAATAATGATGCGCCGCCGGCAGCGGGCGATGATTTTCTGAACCGCGCGACGGGCGAAAGGCCTAATACACCGCCAGCGCGCCCTTCGCAGCGCGCGGTTCCACCGCCGCCAGTGCCGCGCCCTGCTCAGCAGCCCGCGCCAAGTGGCAATTAGCTAGTACGTTTCAATCGCGGCGATTCAAATCGCGCAACCTCACGTCACTTCGGGTCAGCCTGTTAAACCCTTATCTTTCCACGAGAATTGACCATCGGGAGGATATTAGGTTATCCTATCCTCTCATTGCGTCCATGAGGAAATTAAATATGTCGTTACGCTTTTTGCTTTGTGCAGCTGCCATTGTGGCATCGTCTTCGGCATCGGCAACCTATTCCAGTTCTTTGGACTCAGATGGATGCTGGGACGGAAAGCTCTCTGCAAATGTTCCGTGTTTACAGATTAAAAGCCATAGCTGGAGCGGCGACAAGATTTCCGTGGTGTATGAGAACAAATGTCCGCAACGAATTTTTGCGAGAGCGTGTCACAGTCAAGAACAAGGCGACAATGGAAAAGCCGATTGCGGATTCTTTGCCGTGCGCGGCTCTGGGACCGCTGTCTACTACACCTATCACGCGACGGGTGATGTTGAGTACAGAGCGGTCGGCTCGACCAAAAGGTCTAATGACTGGACCTGCGTCGCGCAACGCGACTTGGTCAATAATGTCCGCAAAGTGCGGTAACTAACTCGCCAAACAAAAAACCCCTCCCGGTTTTTGGGGAGGGGTTTTAAGTCTTGTTCCTCAGGCTGCTTCAGCGCAATCGCACCGCCACATAGCGGGCGGGCAATCCGCGGCGCTGGACACGCAGCAGTACCGCATCGCGATTGTCGCTCTCGGCCTCGCTGATGACCTGTTCCAGCGCTGACAGGGTTGGCACGTCGACATAATTCGCCGTCAGGATAATGTCACCGCGGCGCAGACCCTTGCGCGCGGCATCCGAAGTCCGGCTGACTGCGGCGACTACCAGACCTGTTGTATCGCTTGATGCGCCCAGGCTGTTGGCGATCTGTCCGGTCAGCGGAATGACTTGCAGACCCAGTTTCTCTTCGATCGCGCCGTTGTCATCCTCTTGGGGCATTTCCGCATCGGCATCGGGATCGAACATTTGCTGGCTGGCCAGCTCTTCTTCGCTCGGACGTTTGCCGATGGTGGCCTGTACGGTCCGCCGCTTGCCGTCGCGGTAAAGCTCGATCGGGACGCGCGTTCCCGGTGTGATATTGGCAACAAGGAAGGACAGCGTTTGTTGCGGCGTCACGCGCTTGTTGTTCACTTCGACCACAATATCGCCCGGTTTGATGCCCGCCTTTTCTGCGGCACCATCGGGCTGGACGCTCTGGACGATCTCGCCAAGGTTCTTTTCAAGGCCCAGCGATGCGGCCAGATCCTCGTCGACACGGTCAATGCCGACGCCAAGGAAGCCGCGCTCGATCTCGATACCCTTGCGCAGATTATCCACGATAGGCGCGGCGATTTCTGCGGGAATGGCAAAGCCGATACCGACACTGCCGCCGGTGGGCGAAATAATCGCATTGTTAATGCCGATCACATTGCCTTGCATATCGAACAGCGGGCCGCCCGAATTGCCGCGATTGATGCTGGCGTCGGTCTGGATATAGCGGTCATAGGCGCCGCCCGATCCGGTGTTACGCAGCACCGCCGATACGATGCCCGAAGTGACCGTGCCGCCGAGGCCGAACGGGTTGCCGATGGCAATAACCCAGTCGCCAACGCGGGCCTGATCGGAATCGCCGAATTTGACGAAGGGGAAATTTTCACCGCCCTGGATCTTGAGCACCGCAAGGTCCGATTGCGCGTCAGTGCCAACCAGTTCGGCGTCATATTCCTTGCCGTCTGGCATTTTGACAGTGATCTCTGTGATCGTGCCGTTTCTGCCAGGGCTGACCACGTGATTGTTGGTCACCACATAGCCGTCAGCCGAAATGATAAAGCCCGAACCCAGCGATTGCGCTTCCTGCGTTTGCGGTTGCTGGCTTCCCCGGCCGCGGCGGTTGCCGAACATGTCGGCAAACGGAGTGCCGGCGAAGGGATTGTTGGCTTGAACTTGCACTTCTTGACGGGTCGAGATGTTGACCACGGCAGGCTGCAATTGTTCGGTCAGATTGGCAAAGCTTTCCGGTGCGCCCGCACGCGGAACCGCCCGCTCCATTTGCAGGCCTTCGTTCTGCGCCGTTTGCGCTCCGGCGGGGTAGCCGCCGATGAGGGAGATGGCTGCGCCGCCAACCAGCAGCGCGGAGGTTAGTCCATAAGCATATCGCACAGGCTTCACGTCCTTTTGTTCCTTTTCATTCTCAACTTCACAACGCCAAAACAAGCCGTGGTGCAAAGACCCGGCCGCCTATTTACATCTCAGGGCAATCGCCCTGAACGGCGTTTGAACGACATCTGTAGTCGCCGACAAATGCCATTCCATAATCGACCAACGGCGCGATTGCCGATTTGTGCCTAGCGCCTGCCGCGGAACTGCCGCAGATATTCATTGTCGGGAGACAATATCATGCTGTTTTGCGGGCCGTCCTCGCGTTTGGCAAAAGTCTGTTCATAGCTCTGCATCGCGCGGTAGAAATCGTAGAAGCCGGCATCTTTGCCGAAGGCGTCGGCGTAGGTTTTGGCAGCATCAGCATCGGCTTCCGCGCGGATAATCCGTGCATCGCGTGTGCCCTGCGCGCGAATGGTGCGGGCTTCGCGTTCGCGGTCCGATTCCATCCGGCGGAATGCCGATTCGAGCGGTGCATCGGGCAAGTCGGTGCGCTTGATCTGCACATCGACAACCTCTGCGCCATATTGCCTTGCCTGCCGGTCCAGATTGGTACGGACATTGGCCAGAGCAGTGCCGCGTTCAGCGGTCAGCATGGCCTGGAAAGTCCGGCGACCCAATTCCTGACGCAGAACCGAGTTGAGGATCGGCTCGAGCGCGGTACGCACGCCGTCGGTTGTCCCTGCGCGTTCAACCATCCTCACCGGATCGGTAATCCGGAACCGCGCATAGGCATTGACGAGCAGACGCTGCTGGTCGTTTGAAAGAACTTCCTCGTCGGTCATTTCAAGATCGAGCAGGCGCTTTTCAACTCTGCGGACCGAATCGATCAGCGGCACGCGTAGATAAAGACCCGCGTTGGTTTTCCCGTTGGGCGTGTTGGCTGTGTTGACGGGATTACCCGCCCGGATGATGACAACCTGTTCTTCCTCGGGCACAATGTAGACGCTCGAGAAGAAGGCCAGGACAGCGACAATCGCCAGAATGGCTGCGCCGCGATAATTGTTCCAGATGTTTTCCATGATTACTGGCCTCCCTGTGCAGAGGATTGTGCCGGGGCTTGTGCGGGCGCAGCCGGTGTCACCGGCGCAGCGGGCGTGGCGCGCTTCCTCAGCTCGGGTAGAGGCAGATAGGGTGTTACCCCGTCGGCTTCGATAACCGTCTTGTCGGTCTGGCTGAGAATCCGCTCCATTGTTTCATAATAGAGCCGCTGGCGGGTGACCTCGGGTGCCAAGCGGTATTCTTCATAGACTTTGTCAAACGCCTGCGCCTCACCCTCTGCAGTGGCGAGGACTTGTTGCGCGTAACCGCGTGCCTGGTTGCGCGCTGCGTCGGCATTTTGCTCGGCAACTTGCACGTCGCGGAAAGCATCGACCACTTGCGCAGGCGGGTCAGCCTTTTCGACCTCTACACCGAGGACGCGGATGCCCGCTTGGTACGAATCGAGCGTGGCTTGCATGCGCTCACGCACATCGAGTTCGATCGAGGCGCGGCCTTGACCAGTGAAGGTTTCGTTGAGCTCTTTTTCGGCAACAGCCGCGCGCATAGCTGCTTCGGCCGCTTCGCTCACCGTTTCGACGGGTTCGACCAAGCGGAATTTGAAGTCGGCCAGATCTTTGATGTTCCACCGGACGATGTAGCTCAAATCCACCAGATTCTGGTCACCGGTCAGGATCAGCTTCACTTCCTGACCGCTATCGGGAATGCGCAATGTCCGCACGCCCGACACGTCCTCGACATCGACCGTTTCGATCGGGAAAGGGGCAGAAAAATTGAGGCCCGGCTCCATTGTCCGGGTAAAGTTGCCCAGCGTTTTGACAACGCCTTTTTCCTGCGGGCCAATCAAATGCGTGCTGGTGGCCAGAATCGCGACGGCAACGATCGCCAATATTGCCACCGGAACCCAGCTTTTGCCGCCTGGCCGTTCGGGCAGGCTAAACCCGCCGCCGCCCGAGCCGCCACCGCCGCCAGAGCCGCGCTTCTTGAAGATATCTTCCACATTGGCGGATCGGCGCGGGCCGTCGGAGCCTGTGCTTGAGGGGGTGCCCGAAACCCACGGATTGCGCGGGCCCTTGGGTTTCTTTGATCCCGAATCTTGTGCCGGATCGTCGCCACCCCCGCCGGAATCTTCCCCGTTATTGGAACCCCAAGGGCTCTTGCCGGCCATTGCCAGTCCGATATTTCTCGTGAAATCGCCAAATGTGCTCATGATCCCTTTATAAGTGTCGATTGCAGGAAAAACAGGGGTTGCGCGCGCAATTTTAATGCTAGGGCCTAGCGCCATGGACGAACAGGCTTTGAAGGCACGACTTCCGGACTCGGTTGCAGCGCGTGTGCAGTCGATCAAGCTGGAGAATGGTCGGGCAACATTGGTGCTTGATGCATCGGGGTTGGAGCCGGAGAACCGCGACGGTCTGGAGTCCGCCGTAAAGCAGATCATTGGCGAAGCAGATGGCGTCGGCGATGTTCGCGTGGCGATGGTCGCCGATCGTGCGCCGCCTCAGCCGGGCCCTACACTGATTGCCGTGGGTTCGGGCAAGGGCGGTGTGGGCAAGTCCACCCTGACCGCAAACCTTGCCGTTGCGTTGGCGCGGCTGGGCCGCAAAGTCGGGATTGTCGATGCCGATGTTTACGGCCCGTCGCAGCCGACCATCCTGAACAACAAAGGGCAAAAGCCCGAAGCGCGCGATGACAAGCTGGTTCCTGTCCCCAGCCCTCATGGAATCCCGCTGCTGTCGATGGGGCATCTGGTTGAACCGGGGGTCGCCTTGGCGTGGCGCGGACCGATGGCGGGCAATGCCATGGCGCAGCTGATCGACGCCCATTGGGACGGCACCGAAGTGCTGCTGATCGATTTGCCGCCGGGCACCGGCGATGTGCAATTGACGATGCTGTCGAAATTCAAGCCGGCCGGGGCAGTGATCGTTTCGACCCCGCAGGATCTGGCGCTGATCGATGCGCAGCGCGCGGCCAATCTGTTCGATTCGGGCAAAGTGCCGATTATCGGATTGGTGGAGAATATGTCGGGCTATGCCTGCCCAAGCTGCGGCGAAGTGAGCGATCCTTTCGGGAAAGGCGGTGTCGAAGCCGCCGCAGATGCAACCGGCATTCCGTTTCTGGGCCGCATCCCGCTCGCGATGGAAATCCGCACTGCCAGTGACAATGGCACGCCATCCGCTGCGGGTGACGGGCACGAGGCAGAACCGTTTCACGCCGTCGCCAAACAATTGGCCGACTGGCTCGATACGCAGCCGGTCGGGGGGCAGGTCTGACCATGGCCATCAGTCGTCGCGGAGTGCTGGTCGGTGCTGCGGTTGGCGGCGGCTTGTTGGTTGCATGGGGTCTGCGTTCGCGCATTTTCCCCACGCCGCTGACGCCGGGTGAAGGCGAATATGCATTCGATGCCTGGCTGAAAGTTGCCGCCGACGGTGTGGTCACCGTGGCGGTGCCCCAACTTGAAATGGGGCAGGGGATCACAACTATCCTTCCGCAAGTCATCGCGCAGGAAATGGGCGCGGACTGGCGGCAAATTGCGGTGGAACCCGCACCGGTCAGCGGGGCCTATGCCAACATCCCGCTTGCCGCGAAGTGGTCGGCTTTGTGGGCCCCGGAATTTTCCAGTTTGGCGGACAGGCCGGATGATCTGGTCACCGAACGCTTTGCCCAAATGACCCGATTTACGGCGACCGCCGATGGAACGTCGCTTGCGGCCTATGAAAATTCCTGCCGCGACGCTGCGGCCTCTGCGCGCTGGCTGTTGACCGAAGAAGCGGCGGAGCGCTGGGACGTGCCGCCCGAAGAATGCCACGCTCTGCGCGGCTTTATCCGTTACGACGACAAGCGTCTGTCCTTCGCCGAACTGGCCGTTGGCGCGGCAGAGCGCGATGCACCCGATCCGCCGCCGCTCCGGTCGGAGCCTGCCGCGGAGACGCCTATCGCGGGCGCGGAATCAGCGGAAATCGAATATCCACGGCTCGACCTGCCTTCGAAAGTCGATGGTTCGCATGTGTTCGCAGGCGATGTGCGTTTGCCCGACATGGTCTATGCGGCGATCAAGCATGGTCCGGTCGAACAATCCAAACTGGCCGCGTTCAACAAGAACGCGGTTCTGGGAAATCCGCGTGTGGTCGGCGTGGTCAAAGGAAAACGCTGGCTGGCCGCTGTCGCGACCGATTGGTGGAGCGCGGATCAAGCCGTCGAAGCGATGGTTCCGCGCTTTACGGTCGCCAACCCGGCAGACAGCAATCGTAGCGATGAGATGATGAATGAAGCGGTGCGCGAAGGCGCGGCGTTCCGCATGGCGACACGCGGGAAAGGAAGCGAGGCGATTTACGGGCGCGACATCGCCCGGCGCTACGATGCAGGCCCGGCACTCCATGCCCAGCTGGAGACTGCCAGCGCGACTGCCCGCTATGCTGATGGCAAGCTGGAGCTATGGCTGGCCAGCCAGGCACCCGAACGCGCGCGCGAAGCTGCCGCCAAAGCTGTCGGGTTGTCGCTGGACGATGTCATTCTCTATCCGATGCCGGCAGGCGGTAGCTTCGACAGCCGGCTGGAACATGATCATGCGATAGAAGTCGCTTTGATTGCACGTGAAATATCGCGCAAGCGCCCGCGGCCGGTGCAACTGGTATGGTCGCGCTGGCAAGAACATCTCGCCGGTTTGCCGCGCGCGCCCGCGGCGGGCTTGATCTGGGCAAATCTGGTGCCGGGCGCCAATGGCCAGATTGATGCGATGCATGTGCGCATCGCCGCCCCGCCGGGCGGCCCCGAATTTGGCGAACGGCTGTTCGGAAACAAGACCGCATGGGCCGCGCGTGAGGCATCCAGTGGCAAGCCCGACCCGATGGCAGTGGAGGGCGCAATGCCGCATTACGGCATCCCCCATGTCGCGGTCGATCATGTCCCGATCGATGTCGGCCATCCGGTCGGCCGGATGCGCGGGAATGCGCACAGCTATACCGCGTTCTTCATCGAATCATTCATCGACGAGACCGCCGCAATGTTTGGCCGCGAACCCTTGTCCTACCGGATCGAGATGCTGGGCAAGGATTTCCGCATGGTCAGCTGCCTTCAGCGCGCGGGGGCGCTTGCGCAATGGGATGGCGGGCGCGACCAAAGCGGACAGGGGTTGGCGTGCCACCGGATGGGCTCCTTTGAAAGTGGCGGCCGGATCGCCTGCATTGCCACCGCGCGCCGCGATGAAGGCGGTCTGAAAGTATCCAAACTCAGCGCCGCGGTTGATATCGGGCGGATTGTCAATCTGGATATTGCCCGCCAGCAGATCGAAGGCGGATTGGTATTCGGGCTAGGGTTGGCGATGGGGTCGAGCACACGATATTCTGCCGGATTGCCGACCAGCCAACGTCTGGCGCAACTCGATTTGCCGGTCCTTGCGGATTGCCCCGAAATCGAAATTGACTTTATCGCGAGCGACAGAGAACCGTTCGATCCGGGCGAACTGGGTGCGGCAGTTTGCGCCCCGGCAATTGCCAATGCCCTGTTTTCGGCAACGGGGCTGCGGTTCCGCCGGCTCCCGCTGTTTTCCGAAGGGTTTTGATGGAAATGACGTGGCAATCGAGCAACCTCCCGTCCGATCATCAGCCGGTCAAATGCGGCCAGGTCGGCGTGCTGATCGTCAATCTGGGAACGCCGGAGGCCCCGACTCCATCCGCTGTAAAAACCTATCTCAAGGAATTTCTTTCCGACCGCCGCGTGGTCGAAATTCCGCCGATTGCGTGGCAGCCGATCTTGCGCGGAATTATTCTGAATACGCGGCCAAAAAAATCGGCGCATGCCTATAGCCAGATTTGGTCTGAAGAAGGCTCGCCGCTGGCGGTAATCACCAAAAAGCAGGCGGAAGGGATGCAGCAGCGGCTGGGAGAGGGCGTGCAAGTCGAATGGGCGATGCGCTATGGCAAGCCTGCGATTGCGGACCAGCTTCAGAAGCTGATGGATGACGGGTGCGACCGCATTCTCCTCGCGCCGCTATATCCGCAATATTCGGGCGCGACGACTGCGACGGCGGTCGACAAGGTGGCCGACAAACTCCGGGATATGCGCTGGCAGCCAGCCTTGCGGACCATGCCGCCCTATTATGATGATCCGGCCTATATCGATGCCCTGTCGAAGGATTTGAACGCGCAGCTCGACTCGCTGGATTTCCAGCCGGAAGTGCTGTTGCTCAGTTTCCACGGGATGCCGCAACGCACGCTCGAACTCGGCGATCCGTATCATTGTCACTGCCGTAAAACCGCGCGTTTGCTCGAGGCGAAAATGGCAGGCCGGAATGGCCCGGACGGACCACTGCGTTTCGAAACGAGTTTCCAATCGCGCTTCGGTCCTGCGCAATGGCTGGAGCCGGCAACCGATGACACGTTGGAACGCTTGGCGACAGAAGGCGTGAAGAATGTCGCGATCGCGGCGCCCGGTTTCTCAGCCGATTGTCTGGAGACGCTGGAAGAGTTGGCCATTCAGGGCAAAGAGCAGTTCTGTGAAGAAGGCGGCGAGAATTTTGCGGCGCTGTCCTGCCTCAATACCAGCACGCCGGGGATGGACATGCTGGAACAGCTGATCCGGCGCGAATTGTCGGGCTGGACATAAATCGCCAATTTACTTACATTCTTGTCAGTAGCAGATTGCGCAGACTTTCGAGGATTGAATGGCCACTCTCGCCGCCGATGTCGTTCCGGACACCCCGCCAAAGCACTGGAGAGAGGGCAACCCCGCTCTGGGCGATTTGGCGCATATTCCCGGCGAAGGCGGCTATCCGCTGGTCGGTAACACGCTTAAAATGCTCGCCGATCCGCATGGTTTTACCCGCAGTATGGTTGAAAAATTCGGCAATGTTTACCGCAACAAGGCCTTTGGCGGATGGGTAGTGGCGCTGGTCGGTGCCGATGCGAACGAATTGATATTGTTCGACCGGCAGAAACTGTTCTCTTCGGAACAGGGCTGGGGGCCGGTCCTCGACAAGCTATTCCCGCGCGGTCTTATGCTGATGGATTTCGACCATCATCGCGCCGATCGCAAAGCCTTGTCGATTGCGTTCAAGCCCGGGCCGATGCGGCATTATGCGGGCAGCCTCAATCGCGGCATTTCCGATGCGGTGAAAAATTGGGAAGGGGAGATGAAATTCTACCCCGTGATCAAGAAGCTTACTCTCGATCTTGCTGCGGACAGTTTCATCGGCATCGAATGGGGGCCGGAAGCGGACAAGATCAACGAAGCATTCGTGAACATGGTGCAGGCCTCTGTCGCGCCGGTCCGCCAACCTCTGCCGTTTACGCTGATGCGCAAAGGCGTGAAGGGCCGCGAATTCCTGGTCGATTATTTCACCAAGGAAACGCATCGCCGCCGCAAGGAAGGTGGCGGGCAGGATATGTTCAGCCAGTTTGCCACTGCCGAACGCGAAGATGGTTCCTTGCTGCCGGTCGAGGAAGTTGTCGATCACATGAACTTTCTGATGATGGCAGCGCATGACACGATTACATCCAGCGCGACGTCGCTGATCTATCTTCTCGCCAAGAATCCCGAATGGCAGGAGAAACTGCGCGCAGAAATCACCGCGATCACCGGCGGCGCAAGCGATGTCGGCTATGACGATCTGGGCAAGCTGGAACTGACCGAAATGGCGTTCAAGGAAGCGCTGCGGATGGTCCCGCCGGTTCCCTCGACTCCGCGCCGCGCTTTGCGTGATTTCGAATTTGGCGGATACACAATTCCGGCTGGCACCCCCGTAGGCATCAACGCGCAATATGTGCATCACATGGAAGAGCACTGGC
This sequence comes from Pontixanthobacter aquaemixtae, assembly GCF_009827395.1. Lineage (GTDB taxonomy): Bacteria > Pseudomonadota > Alphaproteobacteria > Sphingomonadales > Sphingomonadaceae > Pontixanthobacter > Pontixanthobacter aquaemixtae. Next base: position 36,833 of record NZ_WTYX01000001.1, read on the forward strand.
CCGAGCCCGAGAAATTCGATCCACTGCGCTTCACTACCGATCAGGTGAAAGCACGCCACAAATATGCCTGGGTCCCGTTTGGGGGCGGCGCGCATATGTGCCTCGGCCTGCACTTTGCTTACATGCAGGTGAAAATCCTGATGGCGCAGGTGCTGACCCGCTACCAGATCGAGATCGAGGATGGCTATGATCCGGCGTGGAAGGCATGGCCGATCCCGCAGCCGAAAGACGGGCTGAAAGTCGCTTTCAGGCCGCTCTAAAAATCCACCGCAATGCCGTTTTTCTCCCAATCGCCATAGCGGGTCGGCGAAAGGTCGCGCGGCTCGTCTTTCGCGGGATCGACGGCTTTGGGCTTGGGTGCAGGGTCGTTGGTCCAATGGGCGGGCTTCTCGAAACCCGTCGGCCGTTTTGTTGCGCGTTTCATAAAGCCCAAATGCGCGGGGTAGCGCAAGGTTGCAACCCCGCCTAAAGCGCGGCCCATGAAAAAGAGCAAACATGTCTGATATTCCGGGGCTGCCCGCCCGCCGTGCGGCGCTGCAAATGATCGATGCGGTCCTGCATCGCGGCGAGACGCTGGAAACGGTTGAGCGCAATGCGCTGCGCCGGATGCGCGGCCCTGCCGATCAGGCCTTGGCAAGAGCGATTGCGGGGGAGACTTTGCGCTGGCTGACCGATCTCGATCTGATGATCGATAGCGCAATGAAAAAGCCGCTGCCGCATGATGCGAAACCGCGCTCGGTCCTGCGGTTGATGCTGGCGCAATGGCTCCGGCTCGATACGCCGCCGCATGCGGTCATCGCAACCGCGCTGCCATTGCTCAGCGGTGGTCCGCGCAGACTGGCGCATGGTGTTTTCTCGACCCTGACAAAGCGCGACGGACTGACGCTGCCCGATGCGCCGACTTTGCCAGAAGACGTGGCGTTTCGCTGGGGCTCGCGAGCCGGAGCGATTGCGCAAGGGCTTGTCACTCCGCCGCCGCTCGATCTCGCATTGAAGGATTGGTCCGAAACCGAAGAGCGCGCCAGATCGATGGGCGGAACCAGCCTTGCCCAGGGCCATATCCGTCTGCCGCGCGGCACGCCGATTGACCAATTGCCCAGCTATAAGGACGGCGATTGGTGGGTGCAGGATCTGGCGGCGACGCTGCCTGCGCGTTTGCTGGGGCCGGGCGCCAATGGTTCCGGGGGAAAACGCGTGCTCGATCTGTGCGCAGCGCCGGGCGGAAAGACGATGCAACTGGCCGCGGCGGGGTGGAAAGTCACCGCGCTCGATATCAGTGAGCGGCGGCTCGGCAAGGTCCGCCAGAACCTTGACCGGACCGGACTTGAAGCAGAGATCATCAAGGCGAATGCGCTGACTTGGGAGCCTGCCAAACAATTCGATGCGATCCTGATCGATGCGCCTTGCACGGCAACGGGCACATGCCGCCGCCATCCTGACGTAATCCACCGGATCGGCGATCGCCAGATCGAAGAACAGGCCGAATTGCAAAATGCCTTGCTCGAACGCGCGGCCGGATGGCTGCCTGAGGGCTCGATGCTCGTCTATGCAGTATGTTCGCTGGAGAATTCGGAAGGCATCGCGCAGGCAGAAAGCGTCGGACTGACCCAGTTACCGATCACTCGCGATGAATTGCCTGAAGGGTTGGAGCCGACCGAGGATGGCTGGCTGCGCACCGATCCCGGAATGCTTGGCAATTCCGGCGGTCTCGACGGATTTTTTGTCGGCCGGTGGCGAAAGTAAGGGAGATCAAACCCTTTCGAAATTGAGGGTGATTTCGGTGCAGGCGTGGCCGCTTTGCTCAATCACCAGGCTCGCCCGATTCTCAGCGCGCTCCTGCAATCTGATCGCGAAGACCCGCCCCAACTCGACATAGCGGGTAAACCGCATGTCTCCACGGGCCACTCTCAGCGGAGCTCCCTCTTCCAGCAGATGGACAAATTGATGCGCGGCTTCGGCCAGATGCGTCGCGTTCACATGGTCGCCCGATCCGCTCATATAAGGGTGCGCGGGCGGGAAGGCGTTTTCCAGCGTCATCAGGCCGTTGGCTTCCGGAGTGTCATCGCCGGTCAGGGGGCCAATCAATGCCGGGCCTACACCCGCGCTGCCAACCGTTTCGACCTTGGCAAATTCGAACGCGGAAAGGTCAACCGTGGCGCCGCTGCTTTGTTTCGCCTTGTCCCGCCACGCTTCGAAATCGCGCGTGCGAAATTCGACACCCTTGCTCAGCATAGAGCAAATCTCGCGGTCCTGCGCGTCGAACAGGGTCAGCCGGCTCGCCTGTTTTCCGTTCTCTTCGACTATGTCTGATACGCCATGCGCAAAACCGCCAATTTCTGCGTCACCGCTACGCCAGCGTGTCCAGGTCAGCGCGGTCCACTTGGTGCCATCGAAGGTCCCGCGCTGGCGCGCCGCCTCGACACTTGCCCAATATTGGAGATTTTGCACCGCGATCGGATGATGCGGGTGCAATTCCAACCAAGGCCAAGCCGCAAGGTCACCTGAACACCGGAAGCTGACTTTGCCGTCATCGTGCACAATGCGGTTATGCGTGAACTGGATATCGGGTGCTGTATTGCCCATGGCCTGCGCAGATCAGCTTTTCACCTTGTCCTGAAAGCTTTTGCGCAATTTCATGATCTTGGGCGGAATGACCGCGAGACAATAGGGATTGCTCTTGCCTTCGCCTTCCCAATATTCCTGATGGTAATCCTCTGCCGGGAACCACTGGGTGGCGTCTTCTACCGTTGTCACCGCTTCTCCAGGATGTTCTGCGTTCCAACGCTCGATCGCGGCATTTGCCTCGCTTCGCTGGTCATCATCCAAGGGAAAAATCGCGCTGCGATATTGTGTGCCGATATCATTGCCCTGCCGGTTGAGCTGGGTCGGATCATGCGTGCCCAGAAACACATCATAAATTTCGGGCAGAGTGATCACGTCGGGGTCAAAGGTTACGCGGATGGCTTCTGCATGGCCGGTCGTGCCGGTGCACACCTGTTTATAAGTCGGATCGCTTACCGTGCCGCCAATATATCCGCTTTCGACCTCGCTCACGCCGATCACATCACGGAACACGGCTTCGGTGCACCAGAAGCACCCGCCGGCAATGATGGCTTGTTTTGTGTCGGTCATGTGGCTCTCACGTTTTCCAATTGGGACTTTCCAAACATAGATAGGAAGCCAGCGTTCACTTGTCATCGCCGCGTGCGCGTCTAAAGTGCGGGGCAGGATAAGACACACTTCCCCGGAGAGTATTATGCGTTCGATTTTTGTTGCTACCGCTGCGGCTGCGGCCTTTGCATTGGCCGTGCCCGCTGTCGCCGATGATCATGGCAAAATGGCGTCGCTGACCGATGTGCTTGCATCCGACCATCGCGACGATGATCGCGCGCGCGACCAATATCGCAAGCCGGCCGAAACGCTCGCTTTCTTCCAGATAGAGCCGACCATGACTGTGGCCGAATTCGGCCCGGGCGGCGGCTGGTACACACGGGTGCTGGCGCCGTGGATCATGCCGCATGGCAAATATCTGGCGTTCAACGGCGATAGCGATGCAGGCACATATAATTCGCGCGCGCAGGAAGCCCGGGCCAAAGGCTGGACCGAACGGTTCAAAAGCGATCTTGCCGAAGCAATGGAGGTTGATGCCTCTGAAGTCACAGCCTTTGAAACCGATGAAATGCCCGAAGACATTGCCGGAACGGTCGACCGCGTGGTGATCTTCCGTTCGATGCACGGTCTGAACAACGGTAATTCCGCCGACGATGTGCTCAAGGCCGCGCGCGTTATGCTCAAGGATGATGGCATGGTCGGCGTGGTGCAACACCGCGCACCGCAAGGCGCAAGCTATGACGATTACGGCGCGCGGCAGCGTGGATATATGCGCACGCAGGATGTCGTTGCGATTTTCCGGGCGAACGGATTTGAACTGGTCGCGGAAAGCGAAATTAACGCCAATCCAAAAGATCCGGCGAATTGGGAAGGCGGGGTTTGGACGCTTCCACCCGCTCTCGGCTTTGGCCGGCAATCGGCAGAAGAACAGGCAAAGCACCGCGCCATCGGCGAATCGGACCGGATGACTCTGCTGTTCAAGAAAGCCCAGTGAGTTTAAGGGCAGCGGCATGACCAAAGTTACTGTCGCTGCCCTCCAGCTTGCTCTTGGCTCTGATGATGAGAGCACCAATATCGACGCCGTTTCGCAACTGGTCGAACACGCAGCGGAGAAGGGCGCGCAGATAATCCTGCCGCCCGAATTGTTTTCAGGGCCCTATTTCTGCCGCGAAGAGGACGAAGCGCTGTTTGCGCTGGCCCGGCCAACGCTCGAACACCCCTCGGTCATTGCCATGCGCAAGCTCGCCAAATCTCTCGGCGTCGTGGTTCCGGTGAGCTTTTTCGAACGCGACGGGCATCACTATTACAACACCATTGCGATGGTGGACGGCGAAGGCGAAGTGCTCGGCACCTACCGCAAGAGCCACATTCCCGACGGCCCCGGCTATGAAGAGAAATTCTATTTCCGCCCGGGCAATGACGGGTTCAAAGTCTGGGATGTTTTCGGCGCCAAAGTCGGCGTCGGCATCTGCTGGGACCAGTGGTATCCCGAAGTCGCGCGGGCGATGGCTCTGCAAGGCGCGGAAATGTTGTTCTATCCGACCGCTATCGGCTCTGAACCCTATGATGAGGAACTCGACACCAGCCGTATGTGGCGCCGCGCGATGCAGGGGCATGCGGTTTCCAATTGCATGCCGGTGATCGCCGCCAACCGGATCGGCAAGGAAGGCGAGCAGAGCTTTTATGGCCACAGCTTCATAGCCAATGAGTGGGGCGATCTGGTGTGCGAATTCGGGGCGGAGGAAGACGGCGTGCTTATCTCTACATTCGATCTGGCGATTGCTGCAAAACACCGCGCGGGAATGGGTTTCTTCCGCGATCGCCGCCCGCAGCTTTATGGCCGGCTGGTAGAGGATATTTGACCCATACCTATCTGATCGCTTTGGGCGGGAATATGCGGCATGCCCGATATGGCGGCCCGGGCAAGGTGCTTGCATCGGCAATAGACGCGCTCGATTCGCTCGGATCGGTTCGCGCGTTTTCGCGGATTATAGGCAGCGCAGCGATCGGCCCGTCACAGCGGCGCTTTGCCAATGCAGCACTGGTGCTTGCGGCTGACATTGCGCCGGACAGGCTCCTCGCCGGGCTCAAGAAAATAGAGCGCAATTTCGGAAAACGCGGCGGGCAGCGGTGGTCGGCGCGCGTGCTGGATCTCGATATTATCCTGTGGAGCGGGGGAATCTGGGCTTCTCCCGGCCTCTCCATCCCGCATACATGCTTTCGCGAAAGGGGCTTTGTCCTGGGCCTGGCAGCAGAGATCGCCCCCGACTGGCGCGACCCGATTTCATCTTTATCTGTCCGACAGCTCAATGCCCGCTTGACCAAGCCGCGCCCCATCCCTAGTGGACGCCTCCGGTGAACAAACCACAAAGCGTGGGCCCTTAGCTCAGTCGGTAGAGCAACTGACTTTTAATCAGTAGGTCGCTGGTTCGAACCCAGCAGGGCTCACCACCTTTTCAATGCTTTACCCCAAAGCAACAAGATACCCACTATCTACAGCAACCACATAGCAACCACGCCGACAGGCTTTATATGGTTGGACTTGTGCACTACCTTTGGATCTCAAGTGCGAGCGAATCGTCTCGCACCTTGCTGACCAGCTTGTGAGACAGGTCGCGTGGTCCGCCTGTTTGATATAAAAAACCAATCAGATAATTTGGAGGCACGCCATTGCGATCCGCATACAGGAGCTGTTTGGCGAAGCGAGATAAATCCTGTGGGCTCAAAAAATCCCTGTGTGGATCGATAGCGAGCAACCCCCAATAAAAAGGGTTTTCAGCGTACTCTGGCGATTCAGGGGTCGTGCTAAGACGCTGAACCAAACTCTTAATTGTGTTCGCTCCACCCTTTCTTGATTTCGTCTCGCGGATCAGGGCGTATGCCTCTCTACGCAGATACCCGTTGGCGGAATCAAAAGGCCGTAGGCCTTTGACCGATTGCCTCTGACTAAAACCATCGCGAATAAATTCAGCAGCGTCATCAAAGGCCCATTGCGAATCAGATAATTTTCTCGGTCTGCTTTTAAGGTATCGCTGCTTCGACTTTCCCAAAGTCCGTCCCTTCATCGCATTTGGAAGCGATACTGTATCGCTGTCAGTGGTGCCAATCATGTTCCGTGAACAGTTGTTGGCGAAGTTTGAGCAATCTTGAAAACCAAACGCATGGGTCTTCAAGAGCCAGCCCAAAAGTTGGGCTATTATCTCAGTATGGAAAACACAAGAGAACCGATCGGCAATGCCACACGCTGGCTGACAGAGGCTGAAACCGCCGCTCGTCTTGGGATGAGCAGAAAATGGCTGCAGAAAAACCGACTAACCGGTGAAGGCATTCGGTTTGCCAAATTTGGCCATGCAGTCAGATATTCGTTGGCAGACATAGAGCGCTACGAAGCTGTACAGTTACGGCTTAGCACGAGCGATATTGGCATAATCCAATGAGCCAACCTTCAAAAGACAGGTGTGAGAAAGAATTTTTCTGCACGTCAATACGGCCCATCCCACCTTAGCAAATCACCTCTGCACCAAAGCATTATGTAATATACACCAATACTCACTGAGGCCTCGCACTGCTCCCTATCCATGGGCGTGGCATGGCCTAGTGATGCCAAACTAAGGCTTCAATCAATGAAAAAAAGTAATCCTAAGTCTCCTCGCGATAGAGGTGAGCGCCGCATAGCCAAACTTGAAACAAAGATTCTTGATGCGATAAAACAAGTTGATCAATCAGGCCCTCATCGATCCACGTTAGAGTCGTTGATGGGTATAAATGATCGTGCATCTTTGCTGCTCGCTTCAGACTTAAAGGCCCGATCAAAACTTGGTGATACATTCGCAAAATTAATGCTGGAACACCGGCAAGAATTTCCCGAGATGCACTATTACCATCTGACGCTAATCGACGATGTGGGCAATGTGTCAGACCGACACCCGATCGTTGATGTTAAGAAGTTGCTCAATAAGGCGGACCGAGCGCTGAGACGGCTTGGGCTGAACGGTGTTTTTGTAGTGGAGGCACATCCCCTAGCCAACTACCCGCAAGGTGGTGCGGGGCGCTACGTCTTGTTCCACTCTCATATACTTGGCTATTCTGAAACCCCTCTCGACGTTTCGACCGCAGAAGCAGATCTGATCAATGGCGGGGCATGGCAAAATTCAATGGGTGCAAAGCCCGTCGTGATTAAGGAGGTTGGGCCTGCAAGCGAAGACCTCGAACGTTTGGCTAGGTACATAGTTAAACCACCTCACAGTGCGAAAAATAGGCGGCCGCGAAAGGAGGATCCATCTAGGTTCAAGCTGCTCAATACATATAAGGGTTATCGGCCAGAGTTTGCCTTGAGGACCATGGAGATATTCTCCCAAATTGAATTGCTCGATCTCATTTCGTCAGTCGGATCAGGCAAGCAGATAAGGCAGCAGCTAAGAGCAGAAATGAACTCTTGGCATCGTGAACGACCTGCCACGGTGGATACACTGGAAGGTGATTTCGACATCTGGCAATTTTGGTACCACTTTCGAAAAGGATTTGGTTCAAAGAACTATTTGCCAGTCCGAGTGATTAGTGGGGGTTACAGACCTCGCAAGATTCGCAAGCAGGCAAAACATGGTCGGTCAAACGCGGCATAGATGTCCAAGTGGTTGCATTCGTACGCAGCCCACGCGCTGCTTTCGGTTCATCCGGACATTGCGATCACTCTGTAAGCCATGTTCGGATGACCCAAGCCACCGCACCAAGCACAGTCACGCTCATCCCCCAAATGGCGACCATCCACAAGAGACGTTTCCAGAGCGGAGAGGTCGATTCACTACTCGACGTCATCAATGATACCCCTCGTCACCTACCTTGCCTCGAAACACCCAATAGGCCCACGCCGTGTAGGCCAAGATAAGCGGCAGGGTGATGGCCACACCGATAAGCATGAATATCTGGCTCTTTTCTGGCGCTGCAGCATCCCAGATAGTTAAACCGGGTGGGACGACATAAGGCCACATTGTTACGCCCAATCCGGCCATGCCAAAGAAGAACAGAGCCAGTGACAGCCAAAATGGTTTGCTGTGGCGCTCCGCCTTGAGCGAGCGGATCAAGGCAACCGCGACGATTGCCGTTAGGATTGGAACAGGAGCCGCGAAGTATATCTCGGGTGCAGTCATCCACCTTTCAGCATATTCGGCATTGAGCACCAGATTGTAGAGGCTGACGGCACCCAATAGCACGATGGTCGCCAGAGCCGATATCTTGCCCAACTGCCTAGCTTTCGCCTGTCCCGTTCCGTCTAGCTTCCAGACCAACCACGTTGCCCCAAGAAGTGCATAGCCAGCTACCGTGCCTAAGCCGGTGAGCAGGGTGTACGGCGTCAGCCAATCGAACCAGCTACCCGCGTAAGCCCGATCAACCACTTCGATGCCCTGAAGCAGCGCGCCCAACGTCATGCCTTGCGCCATTGCTGCGACCAGGGAACCGCCTGCGAATGCCGCATCCCAGAACTGGCGATGGTTCGGATCGCGCCATCTATACTCGAACGCAACGCCGCGAAACACGAGGCCAAGAAGCATGGCAATTATCAGAGGATACGTGGCTGGCAGAATTACGGCATAAGCTAACGGGAAAGCAGCCATTAACCCGCCGCCGCCAAGCACAAGCCAAGTTTCGTTTCCATCCCAAACAGGGGCAATGGAATTCATCGCTCGATCTCGTTCCGAACCAACCTGAAAAGTCGGAAACAATATTCCAATGCCAAGATCAAAACCGTCCATCACCACATAGGCAAAAACAGCGAAGGCGATAATGAATGCCCAGATGACTGTGAGGTCCATTACACATCCTCCTTATCGGTCGGAAGCGCTTCCGCGCCCCCGGGATTTTGTGTGGGGCCAGGTGTGATGCCTGCGGTCCTGATCGGACCAGTGTCACCGCGTTTTGCGCCCAGTTCACCCGTATGCGGCCGCTTGCCCATAAGGCGCAAGATATACATTGTGCCGGCTCCAAACACGGCGAAGTAGACAAGAACGAAGGCGAGCAGTGATGCCCCAACTGCGGGCGCATCAAGAGGGCTGGCAGCGTCCGCCGTCCGCATCAGGCCGTAAACCACGTAGGGCTGCCTTCCGACCTCGGTCGTGATCCAACCGGCGATAACGGCAACAAAGCCTGACGGGGCCATGATGAGCGCGGCGCGGTGCAACCCCGGCCATTCATACAACCGATTGCGGAACCGTGCGAGCAAGCTCCAAAGTCCGATGCCAAGCATTGCAAACCCGATCCCGACCATAATTCGGAAAGACCAGAACACGATGCCGACAGGCGGTTCTTCATCATCCGGAATTGTGTCCAATCCTGCAAGTGGCGCGTTGGGGTCATGCTTCAAAATCAGCGATGATGCTTTGGGAATTTCGATAGCATAATCGACCCGCTTCTCCTCACTGTTAGGAATACCAAACAAGATTAGCGGAGCACCATTCGGATGGCTGTCATAGTGGCCCTCCATTGCCATGACTTTTTGGGGCTGATGTTCGAGGGTGTTGAGGCCGTGCATGTCCCCGGCAAAGATCTGCAGGGGAGCGACGGTAACCGCCATCCACATCGCCATAGAGAACATCTTGCGCGCGTGGGCGTTGCTGCGATCTTTCAGTAGGTGCCATGCGCCAACGCCGCCAACGACAAATGCGGTGGTCAGGTAGGTCGCCATGAGAGTGTGTACGAGCCGGTATGGGAAACTTGGATTGAAGACGATGTCGAACCAACTGTCGCCCGGCAGAAATTGGCCGTTCGCACCCATCACGTGGCCCACCGGCGTTTGCATCCAACTGTTTACCGACAAGATCCAGAAGGCAGAAATAAAAGTGCCCAACGCGACCATGCAAGTTGCCGCGAAATGCAGCCTTTTGCCGACCTTGTTCATGCCGAACAGCATTACGCCTAGAAAGCCTGCCTCCAAGAAAAAGGCCGTCAGTACTTCATATGCCATCAGCGGCCCGATCACCGGACCGGCTTTGTCCGAAAAGACGGACCAATTCGTGCCAAACTGATAGCTCATTACTATGCCCGAAACGACGCCCATCGCGAAAGCGATGGCGAATATCTTGACCCAATATTTGAACAGATCGAGGTAGAGTTGCTTACTCGTTTTCAACCATAGACCTTCAAGCACCATCAGGTAGCTTGCCAGCCCGATAGAGAAAGACGGAAAAATGAAATGAAAGCTTACCGTGAAAGCAAACTGTATGCGAGCGAGCAGTAGAGCATCGAGACCATCAAACATAACTGGCTCCTACTTTTTAACCTCTCCTGGTCACATCAGAGCCGCAGATGTTTCCACTAGCTCATTGGGCAACGAAGCTACTGCGTTCGCTTTAACCATCGATAGTCGAGGGCATAAGCCCCGCCGCCTTTGAACCATAGGAATGCCAAAGCACCCATGATTGCTACGTTCTTAAACAACGGTCCGACATGGCCAGGCGCGATATGTGTGAAGAAGGTAATCGGAAGTAGCGTCACGAGAATAAGCAGCGCAGAGAGCCTAGTAAAAAAGCCAATGGCCAAAGTGATACCAAAGATGATGAAAACCACGCCGCTAAGCCAAAGCAAAACCGACGGATCGCCAATCGAGTTCACGACTTCCCTCCATGGCGACTTGTCCATTCGGTCCAGCATGTATTGGTGCTGGCCGAAATGCCCGAGTCCGCCGATTATGAATATCAAGCTAGTCATTACCCGGAATACCGGCTCGACAAGCCTACTCAGACGGACTGATGGTGTCAGCCAGTTGTCAATTGTCTCAAGCATTTTGCGTTTCCCTTTCAGTCAATCTTCGTGGTGCGCAAATACGGACGCAGGGTAGTCCAGCCCTGCGGAAATAGTGGCTTAGCCACTTCGTCAGAAATTGACGGCGGGATGATGACGTCGGAACCGGAGCGCCAATCTGCAGGCGTTGCGATTTGCTTGGCATCGGACAGCTGCAAGGCATCAATCACGCGCAGTATCTCGTCAAAATTCCGGCCGCAGCTCATCGGATAGGTCATTGTCAGACGGATTTTCTTGTCCGGATCGATAATGAACACCGCACGGACTGCTGCCGTTTCGCTCTGGTCAGGGTGGATCATGTCATAGAGCTTCGCAATTGACAGGTCTGCATCCGCGACGATGGGGAATTTCAGGTCGGTGTGCTGGGTATCGTTCACGTCTTCGATCCACTTGCGATGCTCTTCGGCTGTATCGGTCGAGAGACCAATCGGCTTGGTATTGCGTTGCTCGAATTCAGCCGCCAGTTGAGCCGTGCGGCCCATTTCGGTCGTGCAGACAGGCGTAAAGTCAGCAGGGTGGCTAAAGAAAAAGACCCAAGAGCTTCCGGCCCATTCGTGAAAGTTGATTTCGCCGTTCTGGGTATCGACAGTGAAGTCGGGCGCGATATCGCCAATGTGGAGGGACATAAGAATTTCCTTTTTAGTTGGGGGTAGGGCTGTTGGAGAGATTGGCTTTGCGCCAGCGGTAGAATGTCTTCTCAGAGACGCCGACTTCGCGGCAGCTCTCACAAACGCCAGAGCCGGAAGTAATCAGGCGCTCTATTTGACGACATTTCTCGTCTTTATTTCTGATTGCAGTCATCAGATCATACCTCGGGCCAGATCATCGATTGGCGCAGTGTCCAGACCGTCATCCTTGGCCAGTTCGACAAAGGCGCGATCTTGTGAGAGATAAATGCGACCATGAAGGTCATCGAGAAAATGGGTGCGCTTTAGACGGTCGGTAACTGGCCCTTTCACTTCGGAGAGGTGCAGTCCGATATTGCCGTCTGCTAGTCGGTGATTGATCGCCTCCAAGCTTTCGAGGCCGGATGCGTCAATCTCATTCACCGCGCTGCACATCAGGATGACGTGGCGGAGTTTTGGACGCTCGGCGACACGCTCTAGAACGTATTCCTCAAGCCAGCGTGCGTTGAGATAAGTCAGGCTCTCATCAATCCGGATCGAGAGCACATGCGGTACGGTGAACACCCTGTGACGATCAACATTGCGAAAGTGTTCGGTCTCGGGGACACGGCCAACAATCGCTGCATGTGGGCGACTGGCACGCCACAAGTAAAGCAAAAGACCGACTGCAACTCCGGCGATCACGCCCAGCTCTACACCCGCCCACAGTGTAATGCCGATGGTTGCGGCATGTGCAGCAAAATCAGCCTTGGAATAGCGCCACAGCCTGCCTGGTGTTTTCAGATCAACTAGGCTCAGGACAGCAACGATGATCGTTGCAGCCAGTGTCGCAACCGGAAGGGAAAACAGAAGCGGTGTGAGGAAAAGGGTGGCAAGGGCAATGCCTATTGCTGTGTATGCGCCCGCTGCGGGGGTCTGTGCGCCTGCATCGAAGTTTACTGCCGAGCGCGCGAAACCTCCGGTTACTGGGTACCCCCCAGAAAAGGCGCTCGCGATATTCGCAGCGCCGAGCCCGATCAATTCTTGATCGGGCGTAATTCTTTGACGTCGTTTGGCCGCGAGCGTTTGAGCAACCGAAACGCTTTCCACAAAGCCTATTATCGAAATTAGGAGCGCTGGCACCCACAACTTCTCTATCAGCGAGAGGTCAGTGGAGGGGACTGCAAAAGGTGGAAGGCCTTGGGGGATCGCGCCCACCAGATTGACACCCCGTCCATCCAGATCGAAGGCAAGAACAGCCAGAATTGTCAGCGCAACAGCCGCAACGGGCCCGGCTTTGGCCGTCATTTCAGCTGCGCGTTTTGGTAATCCTATTACCTGCAAGGCGGGTTTCGCGCCCTTACGTACCCAGAACAGAAACAGGGTTGCTGGTATCCCGACCGCAAGCGTCCATGGGTTGGTGTCAACGATAGCACTCGCCAGAGAGGCGAGCATATCGGGCCAATTGTCGCCGCCCGCCTGAACACCAAGAATGTGCTTGAGCTGACTTGTTGCGATCAAAATGCCAGATGCAGTAATGAATCCACTGATGACAGGGTGGGACAGCAAGTTTGCCAGAAAACCGGCTCTTAACAGGCCGAGAATGGCAAGCATGATACCTGACAAAGCGGCCAAGGTGATTGCTGCTTCTAGGTATTGTGCCGTGCCCTGATCTGCGACTGCGCCAGCCGCCGATGCAGTCATCAATGAGACCACGGCAACCGGCCCCACGGCCAATGTACGGCTTGTCCCGAAGATGGCGTAGAAGACCAAAGGAAGAATGGATGCATACAGTCCGACCACCGGCGGTAGACCGGCAAGCAAGGCATAGGCCAAGCTCTGCGGTATCAACATTATTGTCACGATCACCGCTGCCATCAGATCATTGGACAGCACCGTTCGATCATAAGTTCGACCCCACTCAAGGATCGGAAGATGTCGTGACAGGATGTTCATCGGGTCAACCGTTCACGCTTACTGCGCGATCAGCCCGCCGGGGCCGGCCATCCACTCGCGGCCCTTGAGCATCCCGTTCCAGTAAATCCACGGCAGCGCATCGGCTTTGAGCATCCATGACAGGCGAGCGGGCTTCGTGCCGTCAATCAGCCAAGTCGGAAAACTTGGAGCTAGCTTTCCACCATAAGCAAACTCAGCGAGCACGATTTTTCCGCGCTCAACCGTCAATGGGCATGATCCATACCCGTCATAACCTGCCTTTGGGCCTTTGCCGTCTAGCTGTTGCAAAACGTTCACGGCCACTACTGGCGCTTGTACACGCGCTGCGGCGGCTGTCTTCGCATTGGGCATCGCGCCCGCGTCACCCAATCCAAAGACATTTGGGTATCGCACATGTTGCAGTGTGTGATGATCTACGTCGGTGAACCCGCTTGCTGCCGCGAGCGGACTCTCAGCTAAGAACTGTGGCGCAACTTGTGGCGGCACAACATGCAGCATATCAAAATCGCGTGTGACTTCGCCGTCTTCGGTTTCGAACACCGCTTGCCGTGCCCCGCCGTCAACTGCCTTCAGAGTGCTACCAAGTCTGAGGTCAACTCCGTACTTCTCGATATAGTTCATCAGCGCGGGAACGTAGTCCGCAACGCCGAAAAGAACGCCCCCAGCATTGTCAAACTCGACATTGATTTGATCAAGAACGCCCGAACGCAGCCAGTGGTCGCAAGACAGATACATCGCCTTCTGCGGGGCACCAGCACATTTAATCGGCATCGGCGGTTGGCTGAAAATCGCTCGGCCTTGTTTAAGGCCTTGCACCAATTCCCAAGTGTAAGGAGCAAGATCGTATCGATAGTTGGACGTGACGCCGTGCTTTCCAAGAGTTTCTTCAAGCCCTTCAATCTGCTCCCAAGCAAGCCGGATGCCGGGCGCTACCACAAGGGCTTCATATGATAACGTAGACCCATCTTCGAGCGTGACTTGGTTGTCGTCAGGTTGGAGCGATTTAGCAGCGAGCTTAAGCCAAGTGACGCCCTTGGGCATTACACTAGCCATCGTTCTGCGCGTAACTTCTTGTTCGAAAACACCGCCACCCACCATTGTCCAGCCAGGTTGATAGGCGTGCGTATCGGCAGGCTCGACGATGGCGATATCAAGTCCTGATCTGCGCTTAAGCAATGATGCTGCCGTGGCGATCCCCGCAGCGCCGCCGCCGACTACGACGACCGTGTGTGAAACAGGCATGGTTGCTCTCCTAGAATTCAGAACTGAGTTGGTCGCTCATCGCGGACAGATCGTAGCCAGCATCAGCGGCTCGCTTGAGCCGTTCCGATGGAGAAACGCTGTTTGGATTGGCCAATGTGTCCAGTGTGATAGAGCGTGTGCCGGTGCGACAATATGCCAGCACAGGTCCTTGCGTTCCGCGTCGCACGGCTCGAAAGGCAGCGATTGCAGCTTCGGGAAATTTTCCTCCAGCGACGGGGATATGATGGAATGCAAGACCTGCGGCCTGTGCTGCATCGCGCATCTCGGCAACGGTGGGCTGCCCGTCTTCTTCACCATCCGGACGGTTGCAAAGCACAGCTGCGAACCCCAGGTCAGCCAATATGACTAAGTCATCAGGTTGCATCTGGGGAGCGACCGCAAAGCCTTCTGTGACGTTGCGAACATCCATCACGCATTTCCTTCCGTCAGGCGGATAAGGAACATGCCAGCAAGCATCGCAGCCACGAAAATGGCGGCTGAAATTGGTTCAATCACAAGTGCTGCAATACCCGGTCCGGGACAAAGGCCTGCGACACCCCATCCGATCCCAAAAAGAGCGGACCCGCCGATAAGTCTTGGTGTTAGGTCTCGCCGCGATGGAAGAGCAAAGGTGTCGGCGAAGATTGGCCGCGCCAATTTTGGCTGCAACTGCCATGCGATTGCCATAACGATTACGGCTCCGCCCATGACAAACGCCAGTGTTGGGTCCCAATCACCAAACAGATTCAAGAAGCCGCGGACACGTGCAGGATCGGTCATGCCGCCTAACGTTAGGCCAGCGCCGAACAACACCCCTGATAGAAGTATCGGAAGGTTGCGACTGATCATGGCAGAACCTTCAAGCCCAAAGCATTCATCGTCGCGACGGTTGCGATACCAAAAGCCATGAAGGTAGCTGTCGCGACCAGAGAGCGAGGCGAAAGGCGGCTCATGCCGCACACGCCATGACCGCTTGTGCACCCGCTCCCGAGGCGAGTGCCCGCACCAACCAGCAAGCCCGCAACTGCGAGCAGCATTGGGTTTGCAAAGCTTGGTTCAAGCCGGTCTATTGCAGCAATCACAACAAGTGCGCCAAAAGGTAAGCCCAACAGAAATATCCACGCCGACGATTTGCGTAAACTGCTATCGCTGATCCCGGTCGCTCTGGAGGCGATACCGGACACTCCTGCAATCCGTCCGACCCCAAGCAACATCAGCGCTGCAGCGAGACCAATTAGAATGCCGCCGCCAAGTCCGGCGAGTGGAGTAGCGTCAGGGAAGCCGGGCAAGGTCATACCGCATTCACCGGAATTTTGATGTAGCTCACACCGTTGTCTTCAGGCTCGGGCAAGCGCCCGCCGCGGATATTGACCTGCACCGACGGCATGATCAGCGTAGGCATTGCCAATGTCTTGTCGCGGCTAGTCCGCATTGCGACAAAGTCGTCCTCAGACGTTCCATCCTTCACATGCACGTTGCCTTCGCGTTGCTGCTTAACGGTAGTTTCCCAAACATACTCTTCACGGCCCGGTGCTTTGTAGTCGTGACAAAGAAACAGCCGCGTTTCATCGGGGAGTTTCAGAAGGCGACCGATTGACTGAAACAATTGCCTTGCATCGCCACCGGGAAAATCCGCTCTGGCGGTACCAAAGTCTGGCATGAACAGCGTGTCGCCGACAAACGCAGCATCGCCGATGATGAACGCCATGTCGGCGGGTGTGTGCCCCGGCACATGAAGAGCAATACCTTCCAATTCCCCTATCGCGAACGCCTCGCCATCATCAAACAGCTTGTCGAACTGCGATCCGTCCCGCTTAAAGTCGGTGCCCGCGTTGAACAGTTTTCCAAAGACGTCCTGCACTCGAATGATCTCACGACCGATGGCAAGCCTGCCTCCCAGTTTTTCTTGGAGATATGGCGCAGCCGAAATGTGATCCGCATGCGCATGGGTCTCAATTAGCCATACCACTTTCAGATTATTAGAAGTGATATATTCAACAATGCGGTCGGCCGATCCATGCGATGTGCGTCCGGCCGCCGCATCATAGTCCAAAACCGAGTCGATAATCGCCGCCTCACAGGACTTCGGATCGTGCACTACATAGCTAATTGTATTCGTAGTTTCGTCGAAAAATCCGGCAATCGTCGGTTTGAGCGACTTGTCAGATTGAGCGCGTTCTATCTGAGTGGCGGCGCACTGAAGGGGCTTGTCAGGATCTCTCACTGCGAATCTCCAATTATCAATTACATTAAATATGTATATGTATTGCATTCTCCCTGTCAAGTGCTACTGAGTTTTCATGGAACAGCATGAAACAAGAAACGCACCTTGCGCAGGCCTGCGTATTGGCGATGAAGCGCCAGACTTTTCGGCGCGGAGCACAGCGGGAAAAGTTCAACTCTCCGACTATCGCGGCAAATGGTTGATCTTGTTCTCACATCCTGCGGACTTCACGCCGGTCTGCACGACCGAGTTTGTAGCGCTCGCCCGGGAAGCCGACGAGTTCGAGAAGCGCAACTGTGAGTTGATGGCGCTTTCGGTAGACAGCCTATTCTCACACTTTGCTTGGCTGCGGATGATCCGCGACCGTTTCGATTTAGAAGTGAGGTTCCCGATAATTGAAGACCCAACGCTGGTGATCGGAACTGCCTACGGAATGGTTGCGCCAAAGGATAATGACAGCGCTACGGTCCGCACTACTTTCTTCATTGATCCGGACGGGATCATTAGGGCTATGACTTGTTATCCAGCCAATGTCGGGCGTTCGACGCCAGAAATGCTTCGGATGTTAGATGCACTCATGGCCGTTGATGAGGAGGCTGCATTAGCTCCGGCGAATTGGCATCCGGGCGATCCGATGCTCCGCCAGCCCCCTGCCAACCTTGACGATGTCTTTTCCGCAAAGGGCGAAACCGATTGGTTTTTGGCTGAGACCAGCACGGAGGACCGCAAGTGAGCGACGATCCATCTATTGAAATATTGAAAGCACTCGCGCACCCAATCCGGCTAAAGCTCCTTCAAGTGCTGGCAGACGAAGAGCTCAACGTCGGTGAGATCGAGGTGGCATCGAAAGTAGGTCAACCAGCGCTCTCGCAGCAACTGGCCGTGCTGCGAAACGCAGGGATCGTTCAAACACGAAAAGATGCAAAACTGGTATTCTATCGGATCGATAAAGAGAGCTTGTCTGGCGTAGCGGCGTTGATCGAGGGGCTTGCTAGCAAGCGGTCGATGTCTCCAAAGTCCTCGAGAACATCAGCTCGGGGCGTAGCTAACTTTGCGCGTATGTCGTAGTTTGACGGTTACGGCATTCTCTCTTAGCCCGTCAGTAGGAATTCACAGTAGCATATCGAGTTGGTGGTCCGCTTTGCGCCCCAATCTCGGTCATAAGGGGTTTGCTTTCGAGGGCCTGAAAGCAGACATCCTATTCGGCCGCTTCGGCTAAGGAGGAGGGCGACTGCGTTTTCACAACTCGATCCATCGGTCAGAGCCGTATCCACTAGACACTAAATGCCAAAGTTTGACCAGGGTAACTGTTCAATCTTGGGGTTGAACCACTCGGCGGTAAAGGTGCCATGTTGCATGTCCTAACACTGGCAAGGCGATTAACAGTCCCAAAAAAAGCGAGACTATAGCCACAAACAGTGATGTAGCGATGATCACCGCCCAGCAGAGCAGGATCACGAGATTGGCGCGAAAAGCGCGTAGGCTGGTGATAATCGCTGTCAGAAAATCCACTTCGCGATCGACCAGCATCGGCAGGCTGACGACAGTGATGGTGTAGAACACCAAAGCTATCAGAGCTCCGGCGATGCCGCCGACCAATAGCATGGCAACGCCTAGCGTGGTGGCTAGAAATTCCAGTGTCTCAGATCCGGCTCCGGCCTCGACTACAAAGATCGAGAAGATTGTGTGGGCTACGATTGTCCAGAAACTGAATGCCACAAATAAAAGCACGCCCATGCTCAAAATTTGCTCATCGCCGCGCCCACCTACTGCCTGGAGAACCACTCCCCAATTGACCGGTAATCCGCGCTCTCGCCTCCGGCTCACCTCGTAAAGGCAAACCGCAGCGAACGGGGCAACGACCGGAAAGCCAGCCGCCGCCGCTATGAGCCATACATATTCACCACGCATGAACAGCAGGTAAGAAAACGCCAGGCCAGAAAGCACGAACGCTAAGGCAATACACAGCCCGTAAGCCGGGAGCGCGACGAAATCCGCCCAACCAGCCGATAGCGCAGTGCGCAGGTCGGCTAGTTTCAAATCTGTTGCGATGGCGGTAGTGGTCGGCGCGCTTTCCTCATGGCTGTCCATACCGTTCTCTCCCCCGACAGTTGGTTTATATTGTCATTGTTCCCAATGCCTGCTGAGCATTTTGATTTCATTGATCTAGATCAAAGACTGCCTTCAAAAATGGTGCGACGGGTGAGTCATGGAATCGCACGATCTCAAGCGGCGCTTTGCCGATTTTGTTCTGGGCAGTGCAACCGATCCGGTGACGCTAGACCAGTTCGCTGCAATTGCGCGTGTGGTGCGTGCGGATCGTACCGAACGTGTTCGGCTTGATGAGAGTGGACCGCAATTCGTCTTTATCGGAGAGGGCGCGACAAAACTTGTCGCGCACGCGTCGTCGGGGCGAGAGCAGATTGTCGCGTTCCACTTTCACGATGACCTCGTGTCGATTCCGCCGCGCGGGCCGCATTCCTATTATCTCTGCGCGCTCGAAAGTTGCACGATGTTGGTGTTCAACGCTGATAAGTTCATGGCGCTCGCCGTCACCGAGCCTGGCATTCTGAACGAGACCTGCCAACGTACATTGGCCGCGCTTTGGCGCTCACGGGAAAAGGCCATTCAGCTCGGTCGCAAGACGGCGCGCGAAAGGTTGGCTAATTTCCTGCTCCAGATGGCGGAGCGCAAAGTACCGCATCGAACCGGAAGCTGCGAAGTGCACCTGCCGATGTCGCGCCGCGACATTGCCGACAGTCTTGGTCTGACCATCGAAACGGTCAGCCGTCAGATCGGGGAACTCAAAACGGAGGGGCTGATCGGGACGGCAGGCCGCTCGACTGTGCATCTGCACGACCTCCAGTCCTTGCGGACGCGTGCGGACTTGCTGCCCGACCCGGGCTGATACCAAAACCAACATTTTTTCGAAATTTGATCTGGATCAATGAACGCGGTCGCGTCGCCAACTAACGACGCGACAGAATAACGGAGATTTTCATGCAGGCAGAAAATGCGCTGGGGCGAGTCGGATTGTGGTTCGGCGTGATGCTCTTGTCGATCGGTGCAATAGTCGCTGCAAAGGATAGCGGCTTCGCAGCGCACGCCACGATCATTGGCGTCGTTGCCTTCCTGCTGATGTGCTTTTCAGCCGCGCGGTTCGATCCGACGAGCAATGCGCGTAGCTTCTTCAAAATGCCCGAAGGACCGACGCGCTATGACGACGACCCGGTTCGCTGGGGCGTCATCGCGACGTTGTTCTGGGGAATTGCGGGCATGTTGGCGGGTGTTGTCATCGCGCTGCAAATGGCGTTCCCGCAGCTTAATATAGAACCCTATCTGAATTTTGGGCGCTTGCGACCGCTGCATACAAGTGCAGTGATCTTCGCGTTCGGCGGAAACGCACTGATTGCGACGAGCTATTACATTGTACAGCGTACTTGCCGCACACAGCTCGCCTTTCCGAGCCTCGCACGGTTTGTATTCTGGGGCTACCAACTGTTCATCGTCCTGGCTGCGACGGGCTACCTGCTCGGTATCACCCAGTCCAAAGAATACGCCGAGCCTGAATGGTATGTCGATCTATGGCTGACGGTGGTCTGGTTGGCTTATCTCGCGGTGTTTATCGGCACCATCGTGCGCCGCCGTGAACCGCATATTTATGTCGCCAACTGGTTCTTCCTTGCCTTCATCATCACCGTAGCGATGCTGCATGTGGTGAACAATTTGGCAATGCCAGTCAGCCTGTTGGGTGCGAAGAGCTATAGCGCGTTCGCCGGGGTGCAGGATGCGCTGACCCAATGGTGGTACGGCCATAATGCGGTCGGTTTCTTCCTGACCGCCGGTTTCCTTGCGATGATGTATTACTTCGTGCCGAAGCAGGCAGAGCGTCCGGTCTATTCCTACCGCCTGTCGATCATTCACTTCTGGTCGCTGATCTTCCTCTACATTTGGGCTGGCCCGCACCACCTGCACTATACCGCGCTGCCCGATTGGGCGCAGACGCTGGGCATGGTGTTCTCAATCATGCTGTGGATGCCCAGTTGGGGCGGCATGATCAACGGTCTGATGACGCTCAACGGCGCGTGGGACAAGATCCGCACCGATCCAATCATCCGGATGATGGTGATGGCGCTGGCCTTCTACGGCATGAGCACGTTCGAAGGTCCGATGATGAGTATCAAGGCGGTCAACAGCCTGTCACACTACACAGACTGGACAATTGGCCACGTTCACTCGGGTGCGCTTGGCTGGAACGGCCTGATCACCTTCGCTTGCATGTACTACCTCGTCCCACGCCTGTGGAAACGCGAGCGGATGTACAGCTTGCGGATGATCAACTGGCACTTCTGGCTCGCGACGATCGGCATTGTTTTCTACGCCGCAAGCATGTGGGTCGCCGGCATCATGCAGGGCCTGATGTGGCGCGAATACGGCACCGATGGTTACCTTCTGTGGTCCTTCGCCGACACGGTTTCCGCGATGTTCCCGATGTATGTCATGCGCGCCGTAGGCGGTCTGATGTACCTCTCTGGCGCGCTGATCATGACTTACAACGTCTGGATGACTCTGGCGGGCAAATTGCGTGAAGAGAAATCAATGACCGAAACGCCATACGATGCGGATGCCGACCGTCCCATCCCTGCAACCGTTCCTGCCGAATAGGACTGCCGACTATGACCGATCCCGTCGTCAAGGAAACCGCCGCTCTTGAGAAGCCCAAGGGGCACAAACGGCTCGAACGTAACGTCACGCTGTTGTCTGCTGTAACGCTCGTCGCTGTCGCTATTGGCGGCATCGTCGAGATCGCCCCGCTATTCTGGATCGACAATACAATCGAGAAAGTGGAAGGTATGCGGCCCTACACGCCGCTCGAACTGGCGGGGCGCGACATCTATATTCGTGAGGGTTGCTACACCTGCCACAGCCAGATGATCCGTCCGTTCCGCGATGAGGTGGAGCGCTATGGCCATTACAGCCTGGCCGCTGAATCGATGTATGACCATCCCTTCCAATGGGGTTCGAAGCGGACCGGGCCGGACCTGGCCCGTGTCGGTGGCCGCTACTCAGACGAATGGCATGTCCAACACTTGAAAGACCCGCAAAGCGTGGTGCCTGAAAGCATCATGCCGACCTATTCTTTCCTCTCCGAAACCCCGCTTGAGATCGCCGACCCAGCGGCGAATTTGAAGGCGCTCCAACGCCTCGGTGTGCCCTATACTGAAGAACATATCGCCAATGCCGAAAGCGATTTGAAGCTGCAGGCGGCAGAATTCGGCAGCGCGGCTGAGTTGGAGGCGCGTTATCCCAAATCGCAAATGCGCGACTATGATGGCGATCCCTCGCGGCTGACCGAAATGGACGCTCTCGTCGCGTACCTCCAGATGCTCGGCACTCTGGTCGACGTGAACAGCGCAGCCGCGCAGGAAGAACTGGCCGAAGAGAAGGGGCGCTGACCGTGTACGAAACACTCCGCCACTTCGCCGACAGTTACGGTCTGGCCGTAATGGTCGTGCTCTATCTCGCACTAGCTGCGTGGCCATTTCGCCCGGGTGCTCGCGAGCACAACCAGTCCGCCGCCAACTCGATTTTCAAGGACGACAATGATGGCGAATGAAGGATCCGACACGAAGACACCCGCCACCAAGCGGATCGACGAGCCGACCGGCACCGAGTTCGTGGGGCACGAATGGGACGGGATCGAGGAACTCGATACGCCGATGCCGCGCTGGTGGTTGTGGACCTTCTACCTCACGGTCATTTGGTCAGTCGTATATATGGTCCTTTACCCAGCATGGCCATTGATCGAGAAGGGCACTGAGGGCGTCCTTGGCTGGACCAGCCGCGGGCAGCTCTCCGAGGAAATGAGCCTCGCGGATCAGGCACGAGCAACTGTGCGCGAGCGAATTGCGGGCACGCCGATTGAACGTATCCCGGAAGATGCCGAGCTGTTGCAGAAAGCCGTCGCTGGCGGTGCCGCAGCCTTCAAGGTCAATTGCGTCCAGTGTCACGGCTCAGGCGCGGCGGGCAGTCAAACGCTCGGCTATCCCAACCTCAACGACGATGACTGGCTATGGGGCGGCGACATCAAGGCCATCGAATACACGCTGATCCACGGCATCCGTCAACCGGGTGATGATGCAACGCGGATGAGCGCGATGCCGCCCTATGAGGGCGTTTTCGATGATGCGCAGGCGGATGCAATTGTCGATCACGTTCTGTCGCTGAGCCGAAAGGCGCGGCCCAATGCGGTCGGTGCTGGACTGTATCAAACCAATTGCGCGTCATGCCACGGTGTCGATGGCACCGGAGATCGCGCGCAGGGCGCTCCAAACCTCGCCGATGCAATCTGGCTTTATGGTGACAGCAGGGGACAGGTTCGCCAGCAGATATTGCGTCCGCGCATAGGCATGATGCCCAAATGGGAAGGCCGGCTCGACTCGGTCACCATCAAGATGCTCGCGGCTTATGTTCACTCGCTCGGGGGAGGCGAAGACTTCGTGGAGGCCGCAAATTCGGCGGTCGAAGTCGATGAACAGCCCTAACAATCGGCCTGACGACTGGAGCGCCTTTACCAAGGTGAAGACCGAGCGGGCGGATCCGCTCTACGAGTCGGCCAAGACCGTTCACAACAAACGGATCGATGGGCCTTTCCGGCGTTTCAAATGGCTGGTCATGCTGGTCACGCTTGGCATCTACTACGGAACGCCGTGGATCCGCTGGGATCGCGGACCCTATGCACCAGATCAGGCGGTTCTAATCGATCTCGCCAATCGCCGCTTCTACATGTTCAATATTGAGATATGGCCGCACGAATTCTATTTCGTAGCTGGCCTGCTGATCATGGCCGGAATCGGATTGTTTCTGGTTACCAGTGCGGTTGGCCGCGCATGGTGCGGCTATGCCTGCCCGCAAACCGTCTGGACCGATCTGTTCCAGCACGTCGACCGCTTCGTCGATGGTGACCGCAACGCGCGTGTCAGGATGGAGGCCGCGCCATGGACCATCGCCAAGCTGTCGCGCCGTGTCTTCAAATATATGATCTATCTTGTCATCGGTTTTTGGACCGGTGGCGCATGGATAATGTATTTCGCTGACGCGCCAACACTGACAGTGGATTTCTGGACCGGGCAGGCGGCGATGGCTGCCTATATTACCGTTGCAATATTGACCCTCACCACAGTCGTATTGGGCGGCTTTATGCGCGAGCAAGTATGCGTTTATATGTGCCCGTGGCCACGCATCCAGACAGCGATGATGGACGAGAAGTCGCTGCTGGTGACGTATAAGGACTGGCGCGGCGAACCGCGCGGCAGCGTCAAGAAAGCACAAAAGAACCCCGGCGAATTCGGCGACTGTATCGACTGCATGCAATGCGTGCAGGTGTGCCCGACCGGAATCGATATCCGCGAAGGCCCGCAAATTGGCTGCATCACTTGTGCCCTGTGTATCGATGCCTGCGACAAGGTGATGGCCGATATCGGTCGGCCGCGCGGTTTGATCGATTACGCTACGCTCGAGGACTGTGAGGCCGAGCAGGCAGGCCAGCCTGCAAGACCCGCATGGAAGGCGCTAATGCGGCCGCGTACTTTTGCCTACACTCTGATCTGGGGCGCGATAGGGCTTGGCCTGCTATTCGCGCTGGGGGTGCGAAGTCATGCCGATATTTCAGTTGCTGCGGACCGCAATCCGCCCTTCATGCTGATGAGCGATGGGTCAGTGCGCAATTCCTACACTATCAAGCTGCGCAATATGGAAAGCCAGCCGCGCCGGATGGAAGTCGCGCTGAGCGGTCTTCCGGGCGGGCGGATGTGGACCGAAACTATCTCAAACGATGATGCTGCGCCGAGCCAGACCTTCGAAGTGCCCGCCGACCAGACATTGAGCACACGTGTCTATGTGATGGCACCTGCAGGTACCGAAGCGCAGGAATTCACGCTCGATCTCACAACACTCGACGAACAGCGTGAGTCCGACAGCGCTGCGACGAAGTTTGATGCGCCGGGAGACAATTGATGACACGCAAATTTACCGGACGGCACTTCGCGATCATAATGGTGGTCGGTTTCGGTATTGTCGTGGCGGTGAATCTGTTCATGGCAACTTTGGCCACGCGCGGTTTTGGCGGGGTAGTGGTCGAAAACTCTTATGTCGCGAGCCAGAAATTCAATGGCTGGCTCAAAGCGGCGCGCGAGCAGGAGAAGCTGGGTTGGACTATCGAGCCTTCGCGCGATGCGGAAGGCAGACTGGCGGTGCGGACTCAGGCGGTGCCGGCAACTGCCAGAGTGCGAGTGGATATAAGGCGTCCATTGGGGCAGCCTGAGCAGGCTGCTTTCGAACTCGTCCGTGAGAGCGATGGAATGTGGCGTTCGCCGGAACCTCTCGCGGAAGGACGTTGGCTTACCCGCCTTTATGTCGAAGCAGGCGACGATCGCTGGGCGAACGAGGTGATGATCCCGTGAATGCCTCGGTCGCCATAGACCAGGGCGCGGACAACACTGCCGTCGATACGCGTTTTACCGTGCCGGGCATGCGCTGTGCCGGGTGTATCGCGAAGATCGAACGCGGCCTTGCTGAGGTGGACGGCGTTGAAGCAGCGCGGGTGAACTTCTCCGCCAAGCGTGTAGCCGTGCGCCACGATTCCGCGCTTGATGACGAGCGACTGGTCGATGCCTTGCGAAAACTCGGTTTCGAAGCGCAGCCCGTACTCGCTAACCCGCTGGCGCAAGACGACAAGGAGACGCGGCAATTACTCCGCGCTTTGGCCGTGGCCGGTTTCGGCATGATGAACATCATGCTGCTCTCGGTCAGTGTTTG
The DNA here is from genome assembly GCF_009827395.1 of Pontixanthobacter aquaemixtae. Classification (GTDB taxonomy): domain Bacteria; phylum Pseudomonadota; class Alphaproteobacteria; order Sphingomonadales; family Sphingomonadaceae; genus Pontixanthobacter; species Pontixanthobacter aquaemixtae. Next base: position 62,582 of record NZ_WTYX01000001.1, read on the forward strand.
GTCCGGCGCGGGCGGTGTCACACGCGATCTGTTTCATTGGCTGTCGGCGCTAATTGCATTGCCTGTGGTCGCCTATTCGGGGCGTCCCTTCTTTTCCTCCGCGCTGATGGCGCTGCGCTATCGCCGAACCAATATGGACGTGCCGATTTCGATTGGCGTATTGCTGGCGACAGCGCTCAGCGTCTATGAAACCTTCAGCGGCGGCGGGCATGCCTATTTCGACGGCGCGGTGATGTTGTTGTTCTTCTTGCTCGCCGGACGCGCGCTCGATGCCACGATGCGGGGCCGTACGCGCGACGGCATTGGCGCATTGCTCGGCCGGATGGGCCGCAGCGCCAGCATTCTCCAACCCGGCGGATCAACCCGCAGGGTCGAGGTTGAGAATATCCGCCCCGGCATGATGATGATTGTCGCCGCCGGCGAAGCGCTGGCGGCCGATGGTGTGGTTGAACAGGGTACAGGCTCAATCGACAACTCGATGCTGACGGGCGAGAGCGTGCCTGACCCTGTGACGGTGGGCAGCGTTGTCCATGCCGGGGCGATGAACCTGTTCGATCCGATCCATGTGCGCGTCACCGCCGTGCAAGACGATACCGCTATTGCCGAAATTGCGCGGTTGATGGACGAGGCGGGACAGTCGCGTAGCCGCTATGTCCGCATCGCCGACCGCGCTTCGCGGCTCTATGCGCCAGCGGTGCACACATTGGCCGCGCTCGCTTTTATCGGCTGGATGATTGCCGGGGCTGGGTGGCATCAGTCACTGGTGATTGCGATTGCGGTGCTGATTATTACCTGCCCCTGCGCGATGGGCCTTGCTGTTCCCGCTGCACAGGTCGTGGCGAGCAACACGCTGATAAAGCACGGCCTACTCGTGAAAGATGGTAGCGCACTTGAGCGCCTCGCCGAGGTGGATGTTGCGATTTTCGACAAGACCGGAACGCTGACTTTGGGGGAACCGCGTGTCGATATTGCTCAACTCAGCGAAGCGCGTCGCTCAATCGCGCTGGCTCTGGCGCAAACCAGCCGCCATCCGCTGAGCCGAGGAATTGCCAAGTCGCTGATTGCTGCGGGTGTCACGCCCGCAGTGCTTGATGACGTTCATGAAATGCCCGGTTTGGGCATCGCTGGCGAATGTGCGGGAACCCCGGTGTTTCTCGGACGTCCGGCCAATGCGGGGGAGGGCATGGAAGTCGAGCTGCGCATTGGCGAGACAGGCAAACGGATAGCGCTCAGCGACCCGCTACGCGCTGATGCCAGCGAAGCAATTGCCCAACTCCACCAATACGATATCGACTCAATGATCCTGTCGGGTGACAATTCGCAGTCCGTCGCACAGGTCGCAGATGAACTCGGTCTTTATGCGAAGAGTTCGGTTGGGCCGCAGGACAAGCTCGCCGAAATAGAGCGAATGAAAAGCGAAGGGCGTATGCCAATGATGGTCGGCGATGGCCTCAATGACGGTCCAGCGCTCGCCGCCGCGCATGCATCTATTGCACCGGGCACGGCCAGCGATGCTAGCCAACAAGCAGCGGATGCGGTGTTCGTCGGTGAACGTTTGATGCCCGTTGCACTGGCCATCCGCGTGGCGCGCGCTACGATGCGGATCGTGCGTCAAAACTTCGCCTTTGCCATCGGTTACAATTTGCTTGCCGTTCCGCTCGCACTGGCAGGATTGGTGACTCCGTTGATAGCAGCCGTTGCGATGTCGGTTAGCTCGCTTGTTGTCGTGGCCAACTCGCTACGTCTTTCGAGGTCGGCCCAATGAACGGGCTTCTTCTCCTGATCCCGGTCGCACTAGGCCTCGGCATTTTCGGCCTTGCGATGTTCTTCTGGGCAATGCGCGATGGTCAATTCGAAGACCTTGACGGCGCTGCAAATCGGATCCTGATAGATGATGAGGAAGAATGATCTTGTTCCCGACTGACCTAGGCTTGTGTTTCCTAATAGCGACTTCAAGCCGAGATAAGTTGACGGTATTCGGATAATCCGGCGCTGCGCCCACAAAATTCTGAAGCCCATACCAACTCGTGAGCTGGCAAATGACTACTGCGAGATCAAGAGACGGAGAAACAGACAGTCAGCTAACGGCCCATCTACCGCCATTTTCGGCGGTCTGCACCTTAGCCTTTGATATCTTACTCCTCACTTTGGAATCCAACCAGAGCTATCACTGTAAATGATCCTTCCTAGCAAAAACCAAGGAAGAAAATCATGACAACTCTGACTTTTGACGGAACAGAGAAATGCTTGAAAGACTGGCTTGAAGATGAAGGTATTTTTGGAATCTGGTCAGACCAGCCCAATGGGGTCAAGATGCTCAGATGTGGGAAACAGGTGCAAATACATTGGTCGAGCACAAAAGGTTCGCTTTGGGTATCGGGCAAAGCGGATGCGAAACGTAAGATGGAAAAGCGCTTAGAGTCCGCACTAGCTGAAGTGGATGTCGATTATGCAGATTTCGATCTGGTCGAGTGAAGTGAATTGAACGGGTCACTAAACCGGAGCGAGCCAGCATATACCTTGCTGGCTCGCATTTCACCTCACAATCGACTTCGCTGTCTCAATCCACGGCCCAACGGAATGCCCAACTGATGGGTAAATCAGGTCAAACGCTGGGAAAAGGCAGACGTTTTGCCGTTTCGGAGTTTTTCTGGCGCGCCAAGTGACTTTACCGGGGCCACCAGACCCTAGAGCTAAACGCCGAAAAAGCGACTCTAAATGGCTGTAATATATAGATATATTGACATGCTTTGCGTATGGTGCTAGTTATCAAATCAGCGCCGATTGGGCGCGAAATCCCCAAAATCACAGGAAAAGGCAATGACAAGGCAACCAGCAAGGATGCTGGAGCCGGTCGATTTGCGCCGTTTGCAGGCGCATGTCGGCTCGCTCAGGCATGGGACACGCAATCGTGTCATGATAGAGGCAAGCTTCAAGGCGGGTTTAAGGGCGTGTGAGATCGCCGGGCTAACCTGGCCGATGGTGCTTACCTCAAGCGGCAAGATAAGCGATCACCTGACGATAACGAAATCCATTGCAAAATATGGCAGTGGAAGGTGCATCCCGATGCATACGGACCTGAAAAAGTCGCTCAGAAGCCATCATCGGTACTCTGATCGACAGATCGATGGTCCGATCATCGTATCGGAGCGGGGAGGCCATATGAGGGGCCAGAGCATCGTAAACTGGTTCAGTGAGGTTTATGCAGAACTCGGTATCATCGGTGCGTCATCGCATTCAGGGCGCAGAACCTTCATCACCCGCTCAGCAAGAGCAATCAGCAAGGCGGGCGGCTCATTGCGCGATGTACAGGAGCTAGCGGGTCACCGCGCTCTTACGACTACAGAACGCTACATTATGGGCGATAGGGACGCTCAGCGTAAATTGATCAGCATGCTTTGATCACTCCCTCACCGCACTTTCCAACAATCTAACCAACAGGAGACGAGGCTATGGCTAGCCGCGAACAGGACAGTTGTGTCCAAAATCCAGACCAAATCCGTATCGAAGAAATCAGAACGCTCAATGACACATTCCGCAAGAGGCCGGCGGATGGCCAGCTGATGCTGACCGAAGGCATCATCGCGCTTGGAGGTCGAGCGATGATGGAAGTGCTCCTACTGGTGTCGGAATTCGATAAATTTGACCCGTCGAACGATCCATATGGGGAGCATGACTTTGGAGCGATTACCTATCGCGGCCACAAGCTATTCTGGAAGATCGACTACTATGATCGATCCCTGAAATACGGGTCAGAGAACCCGGCCGACCCCTCCGTCACAACAAGGGTGCTGACCGTCATGCTAGCGCGAGAATACTGATGGCGCGCGAACCGCTTGAGATTGGCACTCTGTCATTTGCCAAGAACGGCCTTCGCATGGAGCTATCGGCAGAACGGCGGGTCGAAATCATTCTTGGCTGTATCCAGCTTTATCGTCCCAGGCTGCTCGTAACTGCAGGTTATGCGCTTGATACCATCCGCCAACTCACGGACTTAGCGCGTAGCCTCACAACCCTCGGTCAAAGTTTGGCGGTGGTGGCGGAGGTGCATCATGAAAGCGCCGTGCCGCTAGGTGATCCGACGAAGCACGCGTTGTGGATGATCACCGCGCCGAGCGGAGATATGCATCGGTTCGGTTCGCAGGCCTTTGGCATGGCTCACGAAGTGCCTACAAAAGACTGCGAGGCAGCTGCCAAACTTCGGTTGCAGCTTCCGGCCCGAATCGCGGGCTTCGGCGATTTTACGCTGCTCGGTTTGATCTGCGGGGAGATTAACATTCTTCAGGGACGGCGCAACCCGAAGTTTATGTGCCCTAGTGCCAAGGCCGCGATTATGGCGGCAGACATCGTGCTGAATCCCACGCATGACAGGATGGGTAACGGTGGCACATTGCGGGCTAAGCGAGCGGTTCTTTCGGCCAAGCGTCGAGATAGAAATCGCGCTTACATATCTTGCTCGAATTGGGATGTAAGTGGGGGAAAGCGCGGCCGTCAGAAGCCTTCGAGAACTTTGCATACGCTTTACCGGTCTGGCGAACCTTTGGAGTTCAAGGAGCGGGCAGATGGTTCAGATGGCTTCGTCTATCGGCGTTGGACGCTCGACCTCTAGTTACTTTCTGGCGACAATTTTGCGAGCGAAGCGCCAATAGAATTGGCTGCGTTCAGAGCGGGTTCGTGGTCAATATGCGCATATCGTAAGGTTGTTTGCGCTTGACTGTGTCCGAGCAACTTTCCGATCATTATGAGAGATGCCCCCTGCCTGGCAGCAATGCTCGCCGCAGTGTGCCGTAAATCGTGAATCCGGACATTCGTAAGCCCCATCTGCTCACAGACCTTTTGCCATGGTTTCCTTAGATTGATCATTCTTCCTGTCTTTCCATTGCCGGGAAAAAGGACCGCTGAATCGCCAACCGATTTGAGTTGCTGATTAATCGTATCAACCGCTTGTTGGCTAAGGTAGATTTTCTTCGGACCGGTTTTGCTTTCGGGCAACTCGATTACACGGTTTCGTAGATCAATCCATTCAGTGCGAGTTCCCAACATCTCATTCAATCTCGCGCCTGTTAGCAAGAGCAGCCGTATTGCATTTGCTGCGGATTCCGAGATCTCTTTTGCGCGCGTCATCTTGTTCAAAGTCACGGCCAATCGCGTCAACTCCTCAGATGACAGATATCGTTCCCTTGCCTTTTCAACGAACCTTTCCACCCCTTTGCAAGGGTTGCTTCCTTCTTGGCGGATACCCCATTTTTCTGCGAGCCCGAATAGGCGAGACATAAGAGCTAATGCACGATTTGCTTGATAAGGCGTGGCGCCATAACCTTTATGCCAAATCTCGATGTCGTTCCGGCACAACGTGTCAGCTCTATGGTGGGCGAATTTTGGCTCGATGAGCAAGCGCCACAGATTGGTATAATCGCGTTTTGTTTGAACCTTCCTTTGAATCAGTATTTCGGCCTGAAACCTGTCCCAAAGTGCAGCGATTGTCGGAGCGTTCCTTTGAACATCTCGCACTGATTGTAAATCTTGGCCGCTCGCGACCGAAGCCAGCGCCTGTACCGCCAACTTCCGGGCTTGATCAGGTGTAATATGACCATGTGTCCCGAGCATATACCAACGCTGTCGTGCTGATCTTCCCCCACCATCAGATCGGTACTTAATAAGATAACGCTTCTTGCCGCTTGGCAAACACTTTACGCCAAAGCCCGGCAACTGGTCGTCCCACAAGAAGACCGGCTTCTGCGAAACGGGCGAAAGCTGATCAACAGCCCTTTTGGTGATTCTCACTTGATTGAACTCCACAACGAATATCTGGCAACCACCTAGCAACCACGGAAAATGGGTACTTGGGGTAGCTCATAGTATCTGATGCAGCATGCGAAAACCTATTAAGTCAAATTAAATCAGATGTTTATAGGGAGGTATAGCAACGGGTAGCAGTCGATAGGAAATGGTCAAAAACTGACTTTTAATCAGTAGGTCGCTGGTTCGAACCCAGCAGGGCTCACCACCCAGTCTTAGAATTGCGACGGAAAAGACGTGTCCGCGGACTGTGCGAATTTTCGCCCGTCTTTCCGTGGCTTTGCCGCGCGCATCTCTGGCACTCAGTCTCTCCACGATCTCTGCTCTTGTATATCGACGAGATTTGCGCCGAACAGTCTCTGCGGTCCCAAAAGTGTCCTACGATTGGATTGTGATGCGGAGTTAGTTGGCCAGCAGCATCCCGCGTTGCGCTGCCCAATCCAGCGGAAGTGAGGCTGCTCGGACCAGTTTTCTGGCCGAGAGGTGAGCCGGCTGCGAGCCATCGAGGATGGCGATTACAATGTCCGGCGCGAGGTAACTTAATTTCGCCGTGCGCTCGAGGTGCCTGCGCTGGCGGATTGGCATTGCCGCGACGTCGGTGTCGTCCATTGCCAGCAAGGTGTCGCGAGCCTCGAACGCTCTTCCGAGCAAATCGACCAGCGCCTGGTTTGGGGCGGCGTTGCTTCGAGCCGGAGGATTGAGGCGAAGACGCTTCTCATGACCATGCGATCTTGTCGTGGTTGGCACGTCGATCTCGACCGTGTTCGAGCCCGCCTTTCCCTCGATTTTGGTTCCGGTAAGGCAGGCGAGATTGAGAATAGCATTTATTGAACGCTCGCCGACAGTGACCCGTAGATCGAGTTCGGCCAACTTGTTTTTGAGCGCAGTTCCTTCTGTCGAGCGAAGCTTGCTTGCAAGCCTGCCGGCTGCCGCAACTGCATTCAGCAAACCCGCATCCGGCAGCTCTCCAAACGATAGCCACAATCTATTCCGATCACTGAGGAAGCTCCCTATTGCCTTGACTACCGCCCCCTCGAGATCGGGTGCAGGAAAGCGAACAGCAGCATGCTTTGATCCGTCACGCGGAATGGAAGCGTAGTAGCGATAATGCTTGCCATGGTTCTGCGTATGGCACGGCGTCATCGGCCTGCCATGATCGTCATGGACACGCCCGACCAGGATGCTGGTGCGTGAGGCATTTGCCGTCCCACGTGCTCTTCCCTGGTTGAGTGCCAGCTTTGCCTGCACGCGGTCGAACAGCTCCTGGTCGACGATCGCATCGTGTTCTCCTTCGTATGCCTTGCCCTTGTGTGTAATCAGCCCGAGGTAGATGCGGTTCGACAGTAGGTGCGCGAGCGCACCGCGCCGAAACGGGGTTCCGCCCTTTACCGACCCGTCACGCATCTGCCTTCGCTTACTGACTACGCCGTCGCGTTCCAGCTCTTCGACAAGCGATGGCACGCCGTCGCTCTTGAGGTAGCGCTGCATGATGTCGCGGACGGTTGCGGCTTCCTCGGGGACCACCAGAAGCTTGCGGTCCCTCACCTCGTAGCCGAGTGGAACCGGCCCACCCATCCACATGCCGCGCTTCTTGGATGCAGCGATCTTGTCACGGATGCGTTCGGCAGCGACCTCGCGTTCGAACTGCGCAAACGAAAGCAGCACGTTTAGTGTCAGCCTGCCCATCGAGCTTGTCGTGTTAAACGACTGGGTCACACTCACAAACGAGCAATCCGCAGCATCGAAGGTCTCGACGATCTTGGCGAAGTCAGCGAGGCTGCGGGTCAGGCGGTCGATCTTGTAGACGACCACGACATCTACCCTGCCTGCTGCTACATCCCCGAGTAGTTGCTGCAAGGCAGGGCGATCCATGCTACCGCCCGAGTATCCGCCATCGTCGTAGTGATCAGCCAGTTGCACCCAGCCTTCGGACGATTGGCTCAATATATAGGCTGCGCATGCCTCGCGCTGGGCGTCGAGGCTGTTAAAGTCCTTCTCCAACCCTTCGTCGGTCGACTTTCGCGTATATATTGCGCAGCGAAGCTGCTTGATGCGCTCACCCATCGGTGGTCACTCCCAACGTTTCCAGGCGCGGGGAGGTGAGGCCGAAGAAGCGCGGGCCTGACCAGCGCGCTCCGGTGATCTTGCGAGCCACCGCGCTCAGTGAAGCGTAACGCTTGCCGCGATACTCCACGCCGTCATCAACTACGATCACCTGGTGAACTTCGCCATGCCATGTTCGCGACAGCCATGTGCCGGGTCGAACACTTCGCTTGGGTGAAGAAGTCCCAACGCTGCCCTCCATTGCGATCATTCTGATCCGTTTGACATTTGCGTTGGCAAGCCCGCCAAACGCCTTTTCCTGTTCGCGATACGCCAGCGCTCTTGCCAGGAGGCCCGAACCAAACGCAGGAGGTGGAGGCGACTTTGTCAGGCGCCTCCACTCAACCTTGCGTTCCCTGGCCGACATCGCTTCAATTGTTGCGATGCGGTCTGCGAGCATCACTTCGATTCACCCACGATTGAGTATCGCGACACTCCGTCGCTCTTTGTCCGGGTAATTTCCCGCCCCCTTTTCCGTAGTCCGCTCAACGCGGCGTGGGTGGTATGCGGCAGCCACGCAGTTGCTTGTACCATCTCCTCGAGGCTCGCGCCGTTCTTGCGGCGCATTAGCGCGATGACCTTGTTGATCTTGGAATCCGCCTTCTTTCTAGGCGCGCTTTCTTTCGTTGTCGTTTTCTTGGTCATGGGTGGTTCTCCGTATCACGGACGGCACCGTGCCGCCCCACCACCCAAGGCCCCGTTACGCGCTAGGCGTCGGGGTACAGCCGAGTTGCGGCTGCGATCCTCTGATCACACCAATGCTTGTCTTACAGACTAAGTCCAGTCGGAATGCAGGAAGTTATCGGTACTCTGTGAGAACGTGACCAGTTGCGCGATCTATGACCACTTTGCGCCCCAGTTTCGGACATCGTGACTCACAATTCTGGTATTCAAGAGCAGACGCCGCTGGCCCGGGTCTCGGTTCATGGACGAGAAAGTCTGAGGTCAAGAATATGGGGCCTGCCCCCCATGTTTCAGGTGTGTCAGCCCGTGCATAATTCAACCCATGGCATCGACGATGCACAAGAGGGAACAGAACTATGCTTCGAACGATCACATCTTTGCTGGCTGCAATGCTGTTGGCGCTTCCGGTCGTGGCTCAAGACAGCCAATACCTTCCGGACGTGCTTGAACTGGACGGCCAGACCACGCTTAATTTCCCAGCCGACGAAAGCCTTGATCTTTCAGGTGGCGCAACCATCGAGTTCTGGGTTCAGCCCGATTGGACGGATGCCCCACAGTTTGACCCGGTTATCCTGTCATATGCCGGAACCGAGGGAGCAAGCTATCTGGTAGCCATGTTGCGAGATCGAGACGGGATCGGCATCATGACCGGTGAAACATTCGAAGTGGCACCTTTCGATTTTTCCGACAGCAAGATGCACCACGTGGTGCTGATCGATTACGGAAATCAGATCGAGGTTCTCGTCGACAACGCACTGGTCGCGATACTGCCGGTGACAATTCAGTCGCTATCGGCCGACGGACTGTTCATCGGCTCATCCGATGGCGAGAATGACCCGTTTCTTGGCGCGCTGGCTGGGGTGCGCTTGTGGGGTTTGCCGGTTGCGCAGGATGTGGTCGCCAATTGGCGGATGCGCGATGTGCTTTCCAATGAAGAGCAAGAGCACCCCGACCTGAGGTTTCTGGTCGGCCACAGCGCCTTTCAAAGCGAAGATTTCCTACTTGCGAATGCGGAACCGAATACTGAGAATGAAGGAAACTGACATGACTTATAGACCAAGTACCAAGACAGTTCTCACTACCCTTGTCGCGGCAATGGCCATGAGCACGGTCACGGTTGAAGCAGAAGCAAAGCCCAAGCCTAAGGCAACTGCGGCAAGCGCCTCGAAAGAAAGGCCAAAAACCACCGCAAGGGCACCGGGTCAGCGTGCTGGGAACACGCGCAGCACCGCAACCGGGAATGGCACAAGGCCCGACACCAATCGCAACCAGCCGGGCTACATAAATCCCCCAACGGCCAAGCCGCCGCGCAAGGTAACCTTCAAACCTGCTACCAGATCAGACCGCACAGCAGCGAGCATGCTGCGCAGGAAACCAAGCAACAATGTTGTAGCTCTGAGCAGCATGACCATCGACCGTCTTTCCCCACAAGCGAGCGCGGCGCTGGCTGCCAAACAAAGAACGCGCGGCAAGCCGGTGATCAGCAAAACCTCGACTACAGCGCTTAATGTGGCAGCCGCGAACAACTTCCCGTCGACGCCAGCGGCCCGGGGAGCTGTAAGATTGGGAGCTGCTCCGGTCGGTTCTGGACAGGCGAGCACACGCCAATGGTCACAACTGGCCGCCCAGACAGCGGCACGCCGCGGGCTGCCTCAGCAGAGACCGGGGTTATTCAAACGACTTGGTCGAAAGTTTAAGGCCCTCTTCACGAGCTCTTGATTGCGAAGAACAAACGCTTCGGGTTAGTCAAACGAGCAACGCATCGGCAAAAGAGGCCGACGCGCATCTAGCCCGCCGGCCTTTTTCCTGACCAAGTCTAATCGTCAGACAGCCAGATAAAGGCGACGGATCCCGTGTCTTCTTGCGAGCGGAATTCGAAGGAATGCCCCAGTTCCTGACAAATGCGCTCGACAATATGCAAACCGAGGCCCGAACCTTGAGAGTTCGTTCCCTTCGCTCCGCGCGCTTTGAGCCGCCTAAGCTTGTTGGCTGAGAGCCCCCTACCATTGTTCCACACCTCGATGCGCGTACCATCGTTGCGTTTTCGGGCTGCCAGCAGAATTTTGTCTCCTTCGCCGTGTGACAAAGCGTTATCGACCAGATTACTCAGCACACGCATCAGCGAGATGGGATGGCTGCGGATCTGGAGGCCGCTCCCGTGTACTGCGATAGAAACACCTTTGTCGTGCGCCTGGTCGGTATAGAGCTCCACAATGTTGTCCAGCAAAACTCCGACGGGAAACAGCTCAAACCCTTCATCATCCGGAAGCCGCACCGAATCCGCATCGTGCCCCTGCGCGCGCGCTATTCCCTCCAGATACCCCACAACACTGCCCAGCGACTTATCCTCTGCCCCCTCAAAGCGTGCCAACCGCGCCAATGCATCCTTGATAACCATCAAAGGCTGGCGAATGTCATGCGACATTTCCGAAAGCTGCCTTTGCCCCTGTTCTGCATGGGATTTCGCTTCTTCAAAATCGCGCTGGCTGGCAGCCAATCGCTCGTTGAGCTTCAGTTGTTCTTGCGAGGCCTCGAGTTCAGCCGCGAGAGCATCATCGCGTTGGCGGCGCAGTGACAAGAACCGAAGCAAGATCGCCAGCGCAAAGGCAAGGCACTCGCCGAGCAAGGCGATGTGCCCAAAATCAAGCGTCGCATCGAGATCAAGAGCGCCTGGGATCAGATGTGCCGCAGTAGCATAGACCAGCGAGGCAAATACCAACATCGCCCCAAGCAGGAATGGCAACGCACCAATCCGGCCATGACGCAGAGCAAATACACCAGCCAGGCAAACGAAAATATTTGCCAACGGAGGCAAGAAATAAGCTGGAACAAAAAATGCCTCGTAAGCGATGAAGGCAAATGCGAGCGGAACACACAATGCCGCAATCCCAAGGAGCGCGATCAAGGCACGATCGAAATTGGGCGAAATGGCATCAAACCGGAATAATTGCCGGCATAGGTTGAGCCCGAGGGCGGTCATACTTAGCATGGAAGCAAGATTCATCGGCTCGTTGAGCCAGGCTGCGTCGGGCCACACCGTCTGCATGGGGTAGCCATCGGCAACTATGACATAAAATGCGCCCGCTCCGATGTAGGCGGCAAAAGAGGTTGCGAGCCGCCATCCGATGACAGGCATCAAAAGAAGTGAATAGACGATCATTGCGACCAGCATTCCGTTAAGGAATAGATCGACACTTAGCTCAGCCTGATGATTGGCAGTCACCCCATCGACTGTACCCACAGCCAAAGGGAGAAATGTCGTCGTGCTGCTGCGAAAACCAATCAGGAATGTTTTGGTCTCGCCCGGTTCAAACGGTATATCGGCAAGCAGGAAGCGGCTCGGAATGTCTCGCTGTGCAAAGGGATCCTCCTGCTCGTGGTCGAGCAGCAAAAGCGGCTCCCCTCCTTCGACCAACTCGAACAACCGAAGTTCCGTAAAATACTGTCGCTTCATATCGATACGGAAAATGTTGGGTTTGCTTCTGGTGTTGGTAGCTTCCCATTTCAGCCAAATACGATCGTTGGTGAGGCCAAAGTCGACATGGCGCGACGACAGCGACTGAAAATCCGCTGGAGCGCTGGCGATATCGTGGACGCTCTTGGTAAGCTCCGGATCCCGGTAATACTGCAGACTGTCCCTGACAGTGGCATAGAGCAGCGGATCATCGCCCAGTATGACCGGGGATATTTGCCCAACCTGAGTTTCTGGTGGCATCGCCGGGCTTGCGGGTGACTGGGCAAAGGCCAGACCCGGCAAGAAGCCCATACAAAGCCACACGACCAAAAAGGTTGAACGGTAAAGCGTCGCGCGCGATTGTAATCGCTGATTATGCACTATTTGCATGTGCAGAACCTGCGCTGCAACGGGCAGCAAGTCGATGGGTGGTGCGCCCCATATTTCGGCAGCAGTCTAGAGTTGTTTTTGTGCATCCAGATATCCCTCGCGTAGCGCGAAGGCGAGCAGTTCCGCCAAGGAGCGCACACCGAGCTTGCCCATTAGGCTGGCGCGATGCTTTTCGACAGTTTTGATGCTTATCCCAAGCCTTTCGGCGATCTCGGCATTGCTCGCGCCGGTTGCGACCAAAGACAAGACCTCGCCCTCACGCGCGGACAATTTCTTAGTCTCCAAGCCTTCTTTGAGTATGCGCCGGACTTCATCGGCGGCATATTTATGTCCGGCCAGAACTGTTTCAAAACAACGCTGGATTTCCTCTGAATCGCAGCTTTTCAGCAAAATCCCGTGGACATTTTGCGCCATGTAGTCGGCGAGCAGGTTCTGCGACGTCAGGCCCGTCATCATGACAATTCTAGTCTCTGGGCACCACCGCTGCACTTCTGCAAGCACCTCAATGCCTTTCGCGAGCGGCATAGCTTCATCCAGGACCAACATATCAGGCTTGAATTTGCGAGCCTGCGTGATCGCATCGAGACCATCGACCGCTTCGGCCACCACTTTGGTCTTCGGTATGCGGGCCAATATCTCGATGCTGGCCTTTCGGATGAGCACATGATCGTCAGCCACAATGACTGTCTTCATCATGTCAGCGCAATTGTCAGTCACCCAGGCCCCCACGGTTCGGTTGCCGATTGTCTACTAGATTTCGTCCGGAAGACCAATGTTCAGCCAGCAGCAAAGAGAAAGCCACCGAAATGGGGTGCTCTACCCATATTTTGCGCATCCTTCTTGTGAGACAAAGTTCTCGAATTGGTCGGAACGAGAACCCAGTTTCTCGTGACAGGGAGGTTACTTTGAAATCCAGAATTCTCGTTGTCGCTGCACTCTTGCCACTTGTGTTTACAAGCACGGCAAGCGGGCAATCTGGCAATCAGCAGCGTTCGCTCGAAGATGCTCTCACGCGTCCGGTTGCTGGCGGCAGCCCGCTTCTCGGCGACAAACCGGTCACACCTGTTGGTGCGCCAGCCGAGGCATTCAAGGGATGCGCCCCTCCTAAAAACCTGGATGGCGGGACCATCAACAATGCCGAGCGCATCAGGGCACGGCAAGCAACGGTAACCGATCCCGTAACGGCCCGCCGCTTTGCTGCGGTTGAAATAGACCCGAACGAAGCGGTTACCGATGAAGGCTTGGCGAACGATTGCCGGCTCCGCCTCGACGGGGTCTGGATACAGGATGCCCCGGTCGTATTCGACCGAACAAGCACGCCAAAGTTGTTTTCGGGTCTTCCGAACCAGGGGTTCAAACCAGAGCTCACCCACGGCAACTACACCACGCCCTTGATCCTCCATGTGAAGGCTTCTGATGACGGGCAGACCTTGGCCGTTCGCTCGGCCATGCATGACGACGAGCCGAACATATTGCGCAGCACTGACGGCATATCATTGCTGCGGCTTTTCACGCCGGGCGGCCCGGTCAAAACTTACAACAGCGGTGGTGGTGCGCCGATGGTTTTCGAAGCGAGCACCGACCGCTTTGGAAGGATCAGGCTACGCTTTGTCTCGATCAATTTTCGCAGGCCGCAGCCGACAGTGACCGAGGCGCAAGATACCAGCGCTGCAGATGTATTCGCGGTTGGGTTCAACCTCGACAATCTGACAGCGAATAGACGCGGCTACGACATTGTGACGATGAACATGTTCAATCTGCTGGCAGATGAACGGGCAGAGGTGTTCGCGGCTGCTAATCCCCAAGATTACTACATTTCGGAGAAACGCACGGTTCCATTGGGACTGAAGCTCCATCCCGAAAACTATTCGGGCACGGTCGCGTCCAGCACGATGACTTCCAGCCAGCGGGAATACCAGCAGGTCGTTTCCACCTCAATCGGGGTAAACATTGGCTTCAAGACGCTGGGCGATGACGGGAAAGCCTTGGAAGATCTGGGGAGTGCCTCTGCAGGCGCCAACTACGCAACAGAAAGAACAACTGGCGCAAAATACGGGACCGCCCAGATGCGTGATATCGGTTTTGCCCGGCACAAGCTCTACTCCCTGACGCTCGATCGACCCTTCGCAACGCTATCGAAGGATTTTATCGCTGCCATCGATGATGCGATGCGGCTCGGGCGCTACGATGAACTGATCCGAAAATTCGGGACACACTACCCCTATGCTATAACCTACGGTTCTGCCGCACGGATGGAAACGGGGTTTGACAGTGAGACGATCAATGAATGGCAGGCAAACGGTGAGAATGTCAGCACCAAATCAGGTTTTTCGCTGGTTGGGTTCGGAGTAAGCAGCCAGTCCAACGTCTACACCGAGAACCGAAAGAGCATCGAAGAATTCAACCAGGCGAGTTTTAAGGACTTCTCTGCTGTTGGTGGAACGGGAAGTTTCGGTGAAGGCGGTCATCAAACGGGAACTCCGTCGCCAATCCTGGCAGACCTGCGTCCGCTATATGAACTGCTGAGCCCGCTCTACTTCCCGAACGAGCCCAGAATATACACCACAGCGCGCTCGGAATTGAAGGTGGCAACCGAAGCCTATTTGCGCGAGCACGCCAACAAGACGAGCACTGCGAGATACGAGCCGGAAATCCAGACCTGGCGCATCCATTCGCGCTGGCTGCGCTGCACTTTTGCAGGCGACGACATCATCTCGATAAACCCCATAGGCCGCAGCCCTATCCCGAAAGCCCAGCTGCGCGGATGGATCAAGCTTCAGTCGATCCAGCAACCAGCAGGTCATGAACAGACGAACGCGGTCTATCCATTCCATGCCATCAACGGTGTCACCCGTGAAATCGGCTGCATGAATGACAATCGTGTGCAGCACAACATACGCAAGATGCGGCCGCATAACGATTATCTGATCGTGCGCGGGACAGTGGCGGAAATCCGGAAATATGTGTTCCGCTATCGCGCCGAAATTGCCGAGGTCGACGGAGGGCTCAACCCTGACGACACCATCAATGCGAATTCTCCGAACCTGCTCATCCCTGCAAGGGCCGACAGCAAGGTGGGTGACTACTACACACGCGAATGGGATTTGCCCCACCCCAGCGGCAAGCATGCCCGTCTGCACGTGAACACCCGGATCGAGCGGGTCAAATGATCTGGCGTTGCCCGAGCATTACGCCATCGCAATATTCCAGGGAGCGAGCTGTGCCAAACACGATAAAGGCGATTATCGGATCGGCCATCTTGGCGGTCTTTCTCTCAGTTGCGTTCGACATTCCGGAAGCAAGGGCAGCCGGGAAGCCGATGAACCTCACCGCATATTGCAATGCCAAACACAACCCCAGCGGGCGCGGGCTGTCATGGCGCGCGAAATACTATCAGGGTGCCGCGCAGTGGTGGTGCGAACAGGCGACAGAAACTGGGCCGGTATCGCGTGGCGGCGGTCGCAAGCGGATTGATCCGGCACAAGCATGCCTTTTGATGCACGACACACTGAAGATCCACACCCATCGCGGACTGGACTATGCAGTCGAATCCAACATGCACTGCGGCGTGCATAGCGGCCTGATGCCATCTGAAGCGGATATGCAGCCCGCGTCGCTAACTCTCTGCAACAATACCAGCGCCCCGAAACTGTCGGTTGGCTATGCCTATTGGGACCGGCGCGGCCGTTATACTCCCAATTGGCGGTCAAAAGGACATTGGATCTTGGCACGCGGCGAATGTGAAACGTTCGCTCTGCCAACCAGCTACGATCATTACGGATATCGCGGCGAGCTGTATGTGTTTGGCGGTCATCGCGGTGCGCTCATCCCCGGTCGAGGCAAACAAATTTGCGTGTGGGGATTTGGGAACTACGAGCAGCCTTTAGCCGACGATAGCAGTGCTTGCACAAAGAATGGCTACAGGATGATGCCAACGACCCGCGTTGAAGCTTTTGCAGGAGAAGTTCGCCATGCTTTCTCCGACTGACCGGAGGCCGGTAAAAATGGCCTCGTTCGGCCTACTTCTCGCTTTTGCTACTACGGCATCGGCATCAGTGTCGCCTCCAGTACTAAACAGGATCGACGTTCCGATTGATGTGATTGAATCTATCCGCACCTACACGATTAAACCACACGATGGCCGTGAACCCAGCGACGAATATAAACGCGAAATGGAAAGTGTCGCGGTCGATTGGTTGACTGATCTGGGATCTGATCCCTGGCGAGTGACATTTCTCGGCTTGGAGTCGGAGTTCAGCGACAGTCCCTATGCGCCATTGCCTCAATACCTCCGAGTGTATGGCGGCGGATTTGAACTGACCGTTGGCTTCGACGACGAAATCAATTCGTACATGTCCGCAGATGAGATACAGAACCGGATAAGTTTCGTCGGCTCAAGCGGTTTTCCGATCCTGGAACTGAACAGCGAAGACTGGAGGTTCGAGGCGAGCGTGCCGAGTACGCATATCGAAAAGGGCATCCGCGTTACGAAGTTCGGCGATGGTTCAATGACCCTAACTATCGATACCGGGTTTTTTGCGGTGTATGGTACTGACCGCAGGGTGGTACCGGGCGTGCCGGAGTTCATCATGCCCGAATTCGCTTACTTTCAGCATCGTCAGGCGTTCACCGGCGAAATCACGCTCGAAATGTCGATTGATGCTTTCAAAAAAGCCGAGACGGCGCAGGAACATCCGACTTGGCGAGAGATTCAGCATGAGGCGTGGAGGCGGGCAAATGCGCCTTCGATTTTCGAGCTGATGTCAATTTATGCTGGTGATCATCTAGCCTCGGCGGAGGGCCAACCCGCAGTCACCTTTCGCGCGCACCGTACCAGAAATGTGGCAGAAGAGTTCAGTGGTGAGCATATGGTTTCTGCGACAATTACCGTTTTTGACTTGCCGAATGACTCAATCAAGGGGCAACGTTGGACAGGCCTTGTCCGGTTTAATGATGATCAATGGTATCTTGAGCGCCTTTACCTTTCGCAGAAGTGTCGGCGCGGGCCAGACGAAGATCGGTGGACTAGCTCACCATGCGAATGATCTGGCAAAGCCAGCCCGGAATGCACCTCCAAATTGGCTGCCTCGAAGATCACACCAAGGCAGTATTGGCGTGAAGGCAGCACGAAGACTTCTTGATCGCGTCAACCCTATAGCAGACAGTCTCCTCTCGACCCGTTGACGGGTTAAGTGGTGACTGCGCCATTCACCACCTTTTCAACGACATGTTCAGAACCGCGAGAGCAGCTAAGCCTGTTCGCGATCGAGCCATTTGGCGAACTGGACGAAGCCGGTGATCAGGAATGGTACCAGCACAAATGACAGCACCACTTTGGCGAGCATCTGTCCGATCAGAAGGTCTCTGATTTCAAACTCGCCATAGAATGCCAGTGTAATGAAGATCACCGAATCGATCGCCTGGCTCAGCGCAGAGGCGATTGCGCCGCGCACCATCAGGCTGATCGTTCCGCCTTCACCGTCTCCGCGCAGTTTGGAAAATATCCAGACATTGAGCAGGAGCGAAACGAGATAGGCCGCGGGGCCGGCCAGCCACACACGCCACAATTGCGCGTGGACTTTTTGAAATGCAGCGAGATCGTCAGGGCGGAACTGCACCATTTCCGGCGAAGCGGGCAGCGAGAGGACCAGCGTCATCAAAAGCGACGAAACGCCCAGTGGGATAAACCCCCACCAGACAATTCTGTTGGCCAGTTTCTGCCCGTAAAGCTGCGCAACCGTGCTCGAAATCACCACCAGGATCAGGAACGCGAATATGCCTGCTTCTACCGCCAGATTGCTCGGCCATAGTTGCACCTGCTTATAGGCGAGCACCCCCGCAACAACGGTCGAACCGCCATAGAGCAGCAGCATAAAGAGCAAAGCACGGGTGATTGGGGCGCTGCCATTTGGCGCGGATTGCGAGTCTGTCATGGGCAGTGACTATTGTCTCCGCGCGCAAAAGAAAAGCCGGTGACGACAAGGGCTGTGGGTAGCGGGTTTGACTGGCGAGCCGCAAAAGGCGAAGGCTTTCGCCGAAGAATCGGGCGAGGGGCCCTGATTGAGATTCGCGAAAGAAACTATGCATCCGATCCTGACCAGCCTGCTCGGCATCCTCGCTATACTTGCCATCGCGTTCCTGCTTTCGACCGGCAAGAAACGGATCAAATTGCGCGTTGTCGGTGCGGCCTTTGCCTTGCAAGCGCTGATGGCATTGTTGGTGCTGCGAACCCCGTGGGGCGTGCAGGCGATCCAGTTCCTGTCGAACGGGGTGATCGCGCTGCTCGACTATTCCAAAGTCGGGATCGAGGCGGTGTTCGGCAGTATGGATGCCAACCCCTTCACCAATACGTTCGTGATCGCGGCGCTGCCGGTGATCGTGTTTTTCGCGGCGATTGTTTCAATCCTCTATCACTGGGGAATTATGCAGCGGCTGGTCCGCTGGGTCGGCGGCGCGATTGGCTGGATCACCGGGATCAGCAAAGTCGAAGCGCTGGGTAGCGCAGCCAACATCTTTGTCGGCCAGTCGGAAAGCCCGCTGGTTGTCCGGCCCTATCTCGCTGCGTTGTCGCCAAGCCGGCTGTTCACGCTGATGACTGTCGGTATGGCGGGCGTCGCGGGGACGATCCTTGCGGCCTATGCCAGTTTTATCGGCTCTGAAGCGGTGCCATTCCTGCTTGCGGCGGCTTTCATGTCCGCGCCGGGAGGCATTCTGATGGCCAAGATCATCATGCCCGATGATGAAAGCGATCTGGCCAAAGATGCGGCGGAACTGGCCGGAACCGAACCCGACACGATTGAACTGCCCAATGCGCGGATCAGCGCCGAAGGGCCCGGCGCGCTGGTCGAAGGCGGAAAACCGCATGAGGTCGAAGTCGCCGAGACTTTCGAGGAGGGGCACCGCCCCGCCAATGTTATCGAGGCCGCTGCGCAAGGTACGCAAACCGGAGTGAAGCTGGCGGTTGCGGTTGGTGCGATGGTGATGGTGTTTGTCGCGCTGGTTGCACTGGCAAACGGCATACTCGGCGGTGTTGGCGGGTGGTTTGGCTATAGCGATATCAGCTTCCAGCAATTGATCGGCTATGTCTTTGCGCCGGTCATGTATCTGATCGGTATTGCCGATTGGGAACAAGCACGGATCGCGGGCGGATTGTTCGGCACCAAGATTGTGCTCAACGAATTCGTCGCCTTTATCGAACTGGGCGCAATGACTGCTGGTGAGCTGACCGAACGCAGCCGCGCGATCATTACCTTTGCCCTGTGCGGCTTTGCCAATTTCAGCTCGATTGCCATCCAGATGGCGGTGACCGGCGGGCTCGCGCCCAATCAGCGGCCGGTGATTGCCAAACTGGGGCTGCGTGCGCTGGCCGCCGGTTCGCTTGCCAATTTGATGAGCGCGGCACTGGCAGGATTGTTCCTGCCGCTGTAAGATAGCGCCATGACCGATATCGCATCCGTTTCGATTGCGCGCCCGCTGTCCGAAGTGGCGGAGGAGCTGCGTTCAAGTTTTGCAGAATTTGGCTTCGCGGTAATTCGCGACCACGGCATTCCCGCCGATCTGATCGCTCGGGCAGAGGAAATGTCCAAGAGCTTCTTCGCGCTGCCCGAGGATGTGAAGCGCCAGTATATTCTGAAAGATGGCGGCGGCGCGCGCGGCTACACGCCGTTCGGCACAGAAAAAGCCAAAGACGCCAAAGTCCACGATCTCAAGGAATTCTGGCATGTCGGGCGCGAACTGCCAGAGGGGCACGAACTGTCCGAATTCATGGCGCCCAATATCTGGCCTAAAGAAGTGGATGGTTTCCGCGAAACTTGCGAAGCGCTGTACACCGCTTTCGAAGAAGCAGGGGACCGGGTCCTTCGCGCGATTGCATTGGGTCTTGGCCTCGAAGAGGACTTTTTCGTTGCCACGGTAAAGGATGGCAATTCGGTAATGCGCTTGCTGCGCTATCCGCCGCTCGAAGGCGCAGAGGCAGAAGGCGCGATCCGCGCTGCGGCGCATGGTGATATCAACACAATCACTCTTCTGCTTGGCGCTGAAGAGGCGGGCCTTGAATTGCTCAAGGCTGATGGGGAATGGCTTGCAATCGATCCGCCGGAAGGTGCGCTGGTGGTCAATATTGGCGATATGCTGGACCGGCTGACCAATGGCCGGCTGGTTTCGACCACGCACCGGGTGGTCAATCCCAAAGGCGAAGCGGCCTATCGTGCGCGCTATTCGATGCCGTTCTTCCTGCACTTCCGGCCCGACTATGTGATTGAGACCTTGCCCTCATGCATAGACGACAACGCGCCGGAACCGATTTCGAGCCACGCGTTCCTTTTGCAGCGACTCAAAGAGATCGGCCTCACCTGATTCGGTCTGGAATGACCACCTGTTACAAACAGAGTCAGATTACCTGACGTGTGTTGCAATGCAGCAACATCTCAAAATCTATATATTTCAGTAATTTAGGTTGATCTAGTGGGCCTGTGCATAAGAATCTGTGCGTCCGTCATATTCCCGTCATAAAAAGTCTTTTGCCCGTCATGTATCGCTCGTACCGGGCGCACAGTGAATTTAGTTGCTGAATTTTTACTGCCAATTTTCGTCACGTTCAGATCGTCAAATAGGGACCATCTTTCATGAAACTCAAATATCTCTTGGCTGCCAGTGTTGTCAGCCTTTCCGCATCCGCAATGGTTGCTGCACCGGCTTCGGCGCAGCAGATTACGTCGGGCATCGAAGGCGAAGTCACCGACGCTGAAGGCGCTGCAATTTCCGGCGCAACCATCGTCATTACCGATACGCGTACCGGTCAAACCCGCACGCTGACCACCGGAGCGGACGGTTCGTTCCGCGTCAGCTCTCTGGTTCCCGGCGGTCCATACACAGTCACCGCCACCGCGGCCGGTTTTGAAGGCCAGTCGGTTGAAGGACAGTTCATTACGGTTTCGGGCAACACCGACTTTACCTTTGAACTGGCAGCTTCTTCGGGCGGCGAAGACAACTTCATCGTTGTTACCGGTGAGCGCGCCAATGTGCAGCAGCTCGCAGTTGGCCCGGGTTCGGCATTCAGCGCAGAAACGCTGGAAGCATTCCCAAGCCTCACACGTGACGTTCGTGACGTTATCCGCCTCGACCCACGCGTCAGTCTGGAGCGTGACAACGAAGTGGACCGGATTTCCTGCCTCGGCGGTAATGACCGTTCGAACACTTTCACCGTTGACGGAATCGTGCAAGCCGACGTGTTCGGCCTGAACGGCACTCCTTTCGCAGCGCGCAACTCGCTGCCTCTGCCATTTGATGTTATTCGCGAAACTTCGGTCGAATTTGCGCCATTCGACGTTGAATATTCGGACTTCACCGGCTGCTTGGTCAACGTTGTTACCAAGTCGGGTGAGAACAAGTTCCACGGCAGCGCATTCTATACCTTCTTCAACGACAGCTTGCTTGCCGACACCATCATTGATGGTGACGGAGTGGAACAACCGCTTTCGTCGGGCAGTGAAAAACGTTGGGGTGCCACGCTTGGCGGGCCGATCATTCCTGATCGTCTGTTCTTCTATGCTGGCTATGAAGAAACCGACCTTGGCGATGCCAATGATACCGGTCCTGCAGGTGGCGGCTTTGCCAATGAAGTCGACGCCATCACGCAAGCCGATTTTGACCGCTTCGCGCAAATCGCGAACAATGTTTACGGTCAGGACGTGGGCGGTTACCCGCGCACTCTGGCTGAAACCAGCGTCCGTTACTTCGGCCGTCTTGACGCCTACATCACCGATGATCACCGTCTTGAAGCGACTTACCAGAAGCTGAAAGAAAGCAATGTCGAGCCTGACTTTGGTGGCGACAATCTCGGCGGTCTGAATTCCTTCGAAGAAGAAGGCACACAGTCCGATTATTACTCGGTTCGCCTCTATTCGGATTGGAGCGACAAGATTTCGACCGAGCTCCGTTTGAGCCGGGCAGAAGTATCAGACGTGCAGGGCCCATTCGGCTTCGGTGAAGCACAATCCGAAAACCCCACCGTTCGCCTCGTGGTTGGTACTCGCCAGCCGGGTGACGACGGAATCCTGGGCAATGGCGACGATGATTTCGGCGTGCTTAACACCGGTCCTGGCATTTTCCGGTCGGCCAACGCTCTTGAAAGCACGGTCAATCAGGCAAAATTCCAGATGAACATCGATGCCGGTGACCACCAGGTCAAACTCGGTGCGGAAATCAACGATCTGCAAGTGTACAACCTGTTCGCCATCAACGCGACCGGTTCGCTGTACTTCTCGAACCTCGATGATTTCGAAAACGGTATCCTGTCTCAGGGCTTCGCGTTCTTCCCCGACAACCAGGAAATCGTCGAAGGCGATGCCTATGGTGCGGATATCAACGCAACCCCATCGGGCGACATCAACGAAGCAGCGGCCACTTTCGGTCGTCAGATCTACTCGTTCTATGCCCAGGATGACTGGCAGGCGAGCGATCAGCTTTCGATCACCGCTGGCCTGCGTGTTCAGCTCTATGCCGGCGATGCTCCGCGCGCGAACCCTAACTTCTTCGCCCGCTATGGCTTCACCAACTCGAACTCGTTCGGTTCGCTCGATCCGGTATTGCTGCCGCGCCTCTCGGCGACTTACGAGCTCGATAATGACGGCTTGTTCAGCAACACACGTATCACCGGCGGCGTCGGGATCTTCTCGGGCGGTGATCCGGTTGTGTATTTCTCGAACGCGTTTTCGAACAACGGTTTCTCGTCAGCTCTGGGTACCTCGGTATTCTGTGCGACTACGCCAACCAATGTTCTGGACGCATCGGGCAACTTCACCGGGTTCCCACAATGTGTGCGCGACTCCGGCTCTGCAACCGCATCGGCCGGTCTCGCTGACACCCAGTCGACTGACCCGAACTTCAAAGTTCCGACGGTTACCCGCGCGAATATCGGGATCAGCACTGATTTCGGAACCGATACCGGTTTCTTCAGCGATTGGCGCCTGAACCTCGATTACATCTACAGCCGTTTCAACAACACGCTGAACTTCGTGGATCTCTCGCAGACTCCTGACGTTCGGCGTGCGGATGGCGGATATACGGTGGACGGTCGTCCGATTTACCGGGCCATCGATCCGAGCAACGCAGGTTGTAACGCAGTTCTGCAGGGCACCGGCGGCACACCGCCGACATACACCGGCGTAACTGCTGCTTGCTTTGCTACCGGCCGTGATGACGAAATCCAGCTGACCAATGGTCCAAGCTACGACAGTCACATTGCCTCGATCCTGCTTTCGAAGCGCTTTGACGGCATCTTCACCGACGGGGGAAGCACCAACTTCCGCATCGGCTATGCCTTCACGGATTCGAACAACAACCGCAATGTCGGATCTTCGACCGCAACCTCGTCATTCGACGTATCGGCTGCTTTCGACCGGCAGAACCCGGCTGTTTCGACTTCGAACTTTGAAACACGCCACAACATCACTGCGGCTCTGAGCTTCAAGGAAGAGTTCTTCAGTGATTATGCAACGCGTCTCGGTATCTTCTTCCGTGCGCGTTCGGGCCGTCCATACAGCCTTACTTTCGATGGCGGTTCGGTGTTCAACGACAGCTCGTCTGGTACAGACAACGCACTGGTTTACGTACCATCGGGTCCTGCTGATCCGAACGTATCGCCACTGTCTGATCCGGCTGCGGTCCAATCGCTGATCAACTATGTTGCGGCGTCGGGCTGTGAATATGAACCAGGTCAAAGCATCAAGCGTAACACCTGCCGCAATCCTTGGTCTTACGATCTCGACTTGCGCTTCAGTCAGGAACTGCCTTTCATTGGCCGCCTGACCGGTATCGTCGATGACAAGATCGAGCTGTTTGCCGATTTCGATAACTTCCTGAACTTTATCGACAGCAGCGCGAACCGCGTTAAGTTCCAACCCGAATTCACCGATGTGGTTGATGGCGGAGTGGATACGCAAGGGCGTTACATCATCAGCGGCTTCAACCCCGATGATGACCAGTTCGTTGCTATCTCCAGCTCGGCTTGGAAACTTCAGGTTGGTGTTCGTTACGAATTCTAATTCGTATCGGCATTGCTGAAAAGAAGCGGCGGCTCTCTTCGGAGGGCCGCCGTTTTCTTTTGGCCCCAGCGTTATCAGGCCCCAGTGTTGTCAGGCCCGAGCGTTTTCAGGCGCCAATGCGATCAGGCCCCAACGCAATCAAGCTGCGTCGAGCAGCGCCTCGGCCGCTTGGATGCGCGCATCGAGGTTCCCCGCTGACCGCAATGCCAGTTCGAGCGATTTTGCGCGTTCACCCAAAGTGTCCTCGCCAAAACTGCCCGCA
Organism: Pontixanthobacter aquaemixtae; assembly: GCF_009827395.1. Taxonomy (GTDB): domain Bacteria; phylum Pseudomonadota; class Alphaproteobacteria; order Sphingomonadales; family Sphingomonadaceae; genus Pontixanthobacter; species Pontixanthobacter aquaemixtae. The sequence goes on from NZ_WTYX01000001.1 coordinate 87,318, forward strand.
GTCCCGGCGAGTTTGTGCACAATGCGGGCTAGCTCTTCCGCAGACTGGCCTTCCAGCGCCCCTTCGCGCAAAGCGCGCCCAACCGCGTCAATCGCCTCTTCGCGCCGGCTAATCCAGCGTTCCTGCAGGCTGGGCGAGACGGGTGATCCGATGGTTTCGCTGGCGCAAGGAAGTACGGCGCGAGGGCCGATAGTCGGCAGCCAATGTTGCAGCATGCCGGCCAGCGCCTCCATCTGGAGCGGCTTGGCCAGATGCGCTTGCATTCCTGCGTTCAGGGCGGCCTGAATGTCGTCTTCAAACGCGTTTGCGGTCAGTGCGACAATCGGTAGCTCGTTGGCAGAGATGCCCAGACTGCGGATGGTCTCGGTTGCGGTATACCCATCGCATTCGGGCATTTGCACGTCCATCAGCACCAGATCGAATGGTGCACCCTTGGCTTTGGCTTCCATCACCGCGGCGACGGCCTGTTCGCCATTCTTGACCAGATCGACGGTCTGGCCGCAACGCTCCAGCATCGCCGAAACGAGGACCCGGTTGATGTCATTATCTTCGGCCACCAGGATCCGTGCGCCTGCTATCAGTTCATGATGAGCGGCTGGCGCACGGCTTTCTGCCTTGATCGGCTCTGACCCTTCGGGAATGACCAGCGGGATCCGCAATTCAAACAGAGAACCCTTGCCGGGTTCGCTGCTGGCGGACAATCTGCCGCCGAGAAGATCGGCCATATGGCGGCTGATCGTCAGGCCCAGCCCTGTTCCGCCAAATCTGCGCGAAGTGGCATTGTCTGCCTGCTCGAAGGGCTGGAAAATGGCTTCGAGCCGGGTTGGTTCGATCCCGACACCGCTATCCTGAATTGCGATGACCAAGTGGTGCTGATCCACATATGCCCGCAAGGTAACTGTGCCTTGCGCGGTGAATTTCACCGCATTGCCCAGCAGGTTCAGAATGATCTGCCGCAACCGCAAGCTGTCGCTGAGAATGAATTCCGGCAGATCATCACCCACCGCCTCCTCCAGCTTGATGCGCTTTTTCGCTGCATTTGCGGAATGGAGCCTGAGGCAACTGGCCACCAGATCGCGCAGATCGACCCGCTCTTCGGTGACAGCAATCTGCCCTGCTTCGATCTTCGACAAGTCGAGAATGTCATTGAGCAGCCGCATCATCGAATTGCCCGATTCCTGTACCAGTTGCGCATGTTTGCGCTGCTCTTCGGGCAAATCGGATTGCAGCAGCAACTCGACGAAGCCGAGGACTCCGTTCATCGGGGTACGGATTTCGTGGCTCATATTGGCGAGGAATTGCGATTTGGCGATCGCTGCATTCTCTGCGTGGCGCCTTGCGCGCACCAGATTCTTTTCAAGCCTGACACGCTCGCTGACATCGCGGCAGGAAACGATAATCGTTTCGGGTTCGCCGGACCGCTCGCAGCGCACAAGTACACAATCTGCTTCGATGAAAACGGGCCGTCCGTCGCTATCATCGAGCACGCGGCGGTAAGTGAATCGCTCTCTTTCCGTCTGTCCGGTGACCAGTCGGGATTTGACCGTGGCAATTTCATCCTTTGCATCCGGGTGGACATCGTCAGCTGCGCCCTTGCCGACAAAATGTTCGCGGGGTTGGCCCAGCACATCCACGACAGAGGCAGATGCATATGTGCATACCCCCGCCAGATCGTACCGCATGACGGCATCGGACATATTGTCCGCCAAAAGGCCAAGCTGCATGCCGCGATCTTCCATCTCGGTGATCAAATCTTTCTGCCGATTGAGCAACGCGGCCACCGGAAGTCCGACCAGGAATACTGAAGCCAGAAAGGATTGCAGAACAACAAATTGCACCGCTTCGGAATGATCGAATAACCGGATCGGGCCGCGATCCAGCCATGTGCATAGTGTTGCGATTGTCCCGATCTTTATGATCGAAAAGGCAGTGCCCAATGTACCCAGCCGGAAAGCGTGGCTGAGAACAACGGGCATGACCAGAAAGAGCAAGGGATACTCTGTCTGGATGAATATTGCGGCGACGATTGTTGTGCCGATGGCTGTGAGCAGAAGCCACTCGATGCATTCGCGCCGGGTCGGCGCGCGCGGTGAACGCGCGGCATCGATAAATGTCAGCAGCGTAGGGGCAATCAGTATCATCCCCAGCCCGTCCGTAAGGACCCATTTAAGCCAATCGGCCAAAATGTCTTGAGACGCGGATTGCAGTGCGGTCATTGCGATCGTGGCCGATGCCGCAGGCGCGCAGAAACCGGCGAAACAGACGAACAATATCAGGTCACTGACCTTGCGCATGTCCGGCCGCGGACCAACGAAACGCCGCGTGAGAAACAGCGCCAATCCGATTTCGACAAGATTGCTGGCCGCGAGGGTAGAAGCTGTCGCAAAGGTGTCGCCGGCAACGAGATTGGCGGCGACATTCCCCATCCAGAGCGCAGCGAACAGGAGGTGTTCGCGCGGCGCATCCCACCGTAGCAGTGCTGCCACGGCGATGGCGTTGGGGATCCAGACCATTGCAATCCGCCCGTCACCGCGCGTCAGATCAATCGCCAGATGGGCAATCGCGCCGAACATGCAGCCTGCCGCCAGATAGAGCGCGGCGATGCGCACAATCGCCATAAGCTGTGTAGCCTTTTCAGACCCACGGAATGCAGCAAGATACGGCTTTGTGATGCCCGACATTGGTTTCCCCTTGGTGGCAGTCTATAGCTATGCCTGCATCACGCTTGGCTAATTGCCGAATAGGGGATTCTACGGGGCAGGGCAGAACATGGCGGACATGGAATGAGCGCAACCAAATATTCGACCATCAAGCGCAAGCCGCGGGTCAGCACGATCATCATCATCGTTCTGCTGCACATCTTGGCGATCTACGGGCTGACCAGGGCATTCGCCCCGCAAGCGGTGGAATCGGTTGAACGCAGCATCATTTCGGCTTTTACCGTGACGATCACCGCGCCGGAGGAAGCACCGCCGCCAGAAGCCGAACCGATCCCTGACGAAGGCGCGGCCGGTGATGCCGGCAAGAAAGCCAAGCCCAAGCCGGTTGCTGCCCCGGAAACACCGCTCAAGCCCAATTGGCCTATGCCCAAGGCGTCATCGACCGGCACCGCCAATGCTTCGGGTGCGAAGGAGGCGGGCGACGGAACCGGCGCGGCTGGAACCGGCGATGGTACAGGCAGCGGGCGTGGCGGCGGCGGGCAGGGCGGGGTGACAATCGCGACCAAACCGTCAGTCCGGTCTGGCGAACTCAATACCGCATCCGATTTCCCCGTACCGGAAGGAGGGCGTGAGACCCGGTTCGGCAAATCTGTGACGGTCCATTTCACCGTTGGAATTGATGGTGTGGCGAAAAACTGTTCGGTTGCGCGATCGGGTGTGGATTCCGCGACAACCGCGCTGGTTTGCCCGCTGGTCGTTCGCAAAATCAGATTCAATCCGGCGAAGCGTAGTGATGGAACTCTGGCCGAGGCGCGTTATGGTTACCGCGTCGATTTCAACAGCTCGCGCTGATCGCGGGCAGGTAATTCGATGGAAAGACGTGGCCGTTAAAGGCGCCGACAAGGAGACGCAAAGCAATGGGCGCAACAATCCATCCGGTAATCCTGTGCGGCGGAAGCGGCACCCGCCTATGGCCGCGCAGCCGGGTCGAAAAACCGAAGCCGTTCCTGCCGCTGGTCGGCAAGCGCAGCCTGTTCGAACAGACGCTGGCGCGCTGTGCAGGCGCGATTTTCGCGCCGCCCATGATTGTCACGGGGCACAAGCATCTCGGCCATGTCGAGCAGCAGCTGGGCGAATCCGAAGGCGCGTCGATTATTGTTGAACCGCAGGGAAAAAATACCGCCCCCGCAATTGCCTTGGCCGCGATGCGGCTGGCGCCCGATGCGGTCATGCTGGTGTGCCCCAGCGACCACTACATAAGAGATCAATCCGCATTCTCCGCCGCCGCCGAAACGGCTGCAGCGCTGGCCGAACAGGGCCAATTGGTGGCTTTCGGGATTGAAGCGGAACATCCTGAAACCGGCTATGGCTATATCAAGCGCGGCGGAGCAAACGGCAGCGGATTTGTGGTCGAACGCTTTGTTGAGAAGCCCGATCTCGAAACCGCCATGCGCTTTCTGGAGGAGGGTAATTACAGCTGGAATGGCGGCATTTTCGCTTTTCAGGCGGGCGCTTTCGTTGAAGAGCTGACCCGCTTCCGTCCCGAAATGGCAAAGCTGGTCCGCCAGTCAATCGATCGAGGCGAAGAGGATGGCGTGCGGTTCCACCCCGATGCGGCCAGCTTTGCGCAGATCGAGGGCGATTCCATCGATTATGCGGTGATGGAATCAACCGGAAAAGCGGCGATGGTTCCGGTGGCAATGGGTTGGTCCGATATCGGCAATTGGCAAGCGCTGCGCGATGCGAGTGAGCGCGACAGTAGTGGCAATGCGGCAAAGGGAAGGGCCGAGCTCGTCGATTGCAGCAACGTTCTGGTTCACAGCGACGGTCCGCGCGTTTCCGCGATCGGGCTCGACGACATAATCGTGGTGGTTGATGGTGACGATGTGCTTGTGACAACTGCAACCGGCGCGCAGAAAGTGGGCGATCTCAAAGGCGCAAAATCGCAGTAGGTATATGAAATACGGGCTTGTAGTCAGCGCGATGCGCGACCACATGGCGCGCATATCCAAGATCCAGCAGGACGCATCATGATTGCCGAAACCATCCAATTGTCGCTGACGCCAGTATTCGTACTGGTGGCGATTTCCAGCATTCTGAATTTCCTGACCACCCGATTGGGCAGAGTCGTCGACAGATCACGCCATTTGCGCGACCGGCATGGCGAAACAGAAGGCCCGGAGCATGATCTGCTGGTTTCCGAAATCCGTTCGCTGGCGCGGCGGATTGAACTGGTCAATCGCGCGATGCTGCTCCTGGTGTTGAGCGGTCTGACCATCGGCTCGACCGTAGTGATCCTCTTCGTAGGCGGCTTTTCGGGCAACAATCTCGATCAATTGGCAGCGGGCGCATTCATTGTTGCGATTGTGCTGATGCTGATCGGGTTGATCATGTTCCTGCTCGAAACGCGCGAAGCGTCGGCCTCGCTGCGGATTCCCGAAACCTATCTGGAACTGGATCGCAAGCTCTAGTCGCCCGACGGGGCTTCGAGCATCTTCTGCCCCTGCTTGCGGATCGCCCCCGAAATAATCGGTTCGACAAAGCCAAGCGCAGGCGGCAGCGCAATTTCGAACACGATCTGCCGGTCTTCGATATCGACCATGCCGGCCAGGTCGTTGCCCATTGCGTTGACGTTGATGCTCATCCGGTCATCGCTGGGCCAATCGGTGGTCACACTGGCCATTCCGCCCGGAATATGATCGGCGATTTCGTGGCTGCGTTCCTTGAGACGGCGGGTGACCTCCTCGCGGGGCAAATCATGCGGGATGGCAACGCGCATCAGCTGGCTTTCGTTTTGGCTTTGTCGAAATCGGGCAGCGGAACACCATAGTCACCGCCATCGCCGGTAATATCGCCGCTATATTTGTAGTCGAGATAGCGGCCGCGGATCGCGAGGTCGTCTATCGAGCCTTGCGCGAGTTGCCGGTTGATCGAGTCAATCTCGCGGCTAATAACATCAAGCCCGTTTTCAAGCTGTTTGACCGGCGTGGTGCCGTTCTTTTCTTCATAGCGCAGGCTTTCGGGGATTTTCAGGAATCCCTCGATCATATCGGGCAAGTCTTTGCCAACCAGCTTGCGGATTTCTCCGGCGGTCGGGTGCTTTTGATCGACCTCTTCAAGCTGCGGCTGCAGCTCGTCGAGCTGGCTGCCGATTGTCGTCAGGCTCGCGGCGATCGGCTTGGGCAAGCGCGAGCGCTGCATTTCCAGCCACAGTTCGGTCTTCGCCACCAGTTGGCGGACATCCTCGGTGTTAAGGTCGGCGCGCTGCGGAACTTTCATTTTCGGGAATTTGCCGAAAACCACTAGGGCTGCAGCGGTCAGTGCGCCAACGGTCATAACCCCGGTAAAGCCGATCCCGCCGATGATCGATCCGATGATCGACGTGCCAATCCACAATCCGCCAACTGCCAAGGCAATGTTGCGCGCTTTCTTGGCCCAGTGCCGCATCTTGAGTTTGGCCGAACCGCGCCCAACCGAATAGGCGCGCCGGTGCGTGCCGCCCGCCCTTTGCTGTGCGAGCGACAGGCTTGCCGCGCGGACGATTTCGTCGTTCTGGCTGGTCAGATCGCCCAATTGATCAATCCTCAACCGTCAGCAAGTTTGACTCGGCGACTTTATTGGCCGCCTGCGCCTGACCTTCGGCGCGCGCGATATAGCCCTTCGACTTTTCGACTTCGCTGGAAAGCGCATCGACCGTCTGCTTCATCGAATCGAGCGCGCGGACTTTGAAGGTGTCGACTTCATCCATCGTGTCATAGATATTCTGGAATGCGCGTTGCAGCGTTTCGAGCGGTATCGTGCTCGCTGCTGCCTGCTCGTGGATCTGGCCGGTTTGTTCGCGCAGCAATGTCGATGTGCTGTCGATAATGCCGGTGGTGGTTTCGTTGAGCGCGGTGATCTGGCCCAGAACGAGCCGCTGATTGGTCATCGCTTCGGAAACGGTCACTGCGGTGCGGAGCGCGCCAACAGTGGTCGTGCTCGCGCGGTCAACGCCTTTGACCAGCTCGACATTGTTCTTCTTGACCAGATCGAGCGCGAGATATCCCTGCACCGAAACAGCCATCTGGGTTAGCAGATCCTGTGTCCGCTGCCGGACATAGAACAATGCGGTTTCGCGAACCGCCTTGGCTTTGGCCGGATCGGTTGAATCGAGTTCGACCGCCTTTTCTTCAAGCTTCGCGTCGAGCGTCTTGGAGATGTGGATCATCTGTTCCAGATCACCCATCGCTTCCCACAATTTCTGCCTCTCCACATCAATCGCGGCATTGTCCATCAGCAATTCGTCCTTGCCGTTGCTCAGCTTGGACAGGATCGCCTGGATGTGCGATTGCGCGCTTTGATAGCTGCGGAAATAGTTCGTCAGCTTGTTACCCCAAGGGATAATCCCGAAAATCTTGCGGGTGCCGGTGAGCTTGCCGCGCTTGCCCGGATCGAGGTCTTCCACGACATTGCGCAATTCCTGCAGATTGGCGCCAACGCCTTCATCCTTGTCCATCGCGCGGATCGGGCGGTCGAGGAAGCGGTTGGACATTCCCGCCGCAGCGGCGATTTCCTTGCGCCCCATATTGGTCAGCTGATCCACTTTCTTGCCGAATTCGGGCGAATTGGCATCTTCGCTGATTAAATCGGCGACAAAGGAATCGACTTTGGTCGCGAGTTTCGATTGCACTTCCTCCGAAACCGGAACCAGACCGGCGGCATTGGCCGGTTTTACTTCCGGCACCGGATCGGGTGGGGTCAGCTCAAGATCGAATGAAGTATCCGTTTGTGTGGCGGTTTTCGTTTCGGTCGCGCTCATAATCTGCGGCTAGCTCCTGATGTTGCGCTCCCTCCCGTAACGCGTGGGCGCGCGCATGTTCTCAATACTGTATTAGTGCCGTAAGACACGAAGTTCAAGATTGGTGACCGAAACATGCGCCATATGGCCAAGCACGTCCATCCTTTCATGACGCAATTCAGCAGTGTAAGGCGGTCCGGTTAATCAATGAGAGGAATGCCCGCCCATGGCGAGCCAGCAAGCTGCACCCACTGCAACAAAATCCAACGATCTGTCCTTCGCGCGCGTTGTTCTGAGCTTCCGCAAATGGTGGCGCGACGATGTTATGGGCACCGTCGACCAGCCCGCAGTGATTGAGAAACGGCGCGCCGAATGCGTCATGTCGGGGCGCTACATGTTCATGACAGCGATGTCAGGCGGCATTGCCGTGCTGGGCCTGCTATTGTCGTCGCCTGCGGTGGTTATCGGCGCGATGCTGCTGTCCCCCCTTATGGACCCGATCATGGGGCTTGGCTTTGCGCTGGCCATTGGAGACTACAAATGGCTGCGCAAGTCGGCAAAATCGCTGGCATGGGGCTCTCTCATGGCGATCGGGCTGTGTGCGTTGATCGTTTTCCTCTCTCCGATCCAGGACATCACATCCGAAATTGCCTCGCGAACGCGGCCAAATCTGTTCGATTTGCTGGTGGCGGTGTTTTCTGCTCTGGCAGGTGCCTATGCGATGATCCGGGGGCGCGAAGGCACGATTGTCGGCGTGGCGATTGCGACTGCATTGATGCCGCCGCTGGCGGTTGTCGGCTTCGGTCTGGCAACGGGAAACTGGACCGTCTTTTGGGGCGCGTCGCTGCTCTACATAACCAACCTGATGGCGATTGCCCTGATCGCCGCGTTAATGGCGCGTATTTACGGCTTCCGAACGCGGCTTTCGGACAAACAGACCCAGTTCCAGAATTTTGCGATTATTGCGGTGTTCATTGCGCTTGCCGTCCCGCTGGGTTTTTCGCTGCGGCAAATCGCATGGGAAGCGAATTCTGCGCGGCAAGTGCGCGCTGAACTGATTGCCAATTTCGGATCGTCTGCGCGCCTGTCCCAACCGGAAATCAATTTCGATGGCGATCCGATACAGGTGTCTGCCTTTGTCTGGACCACCGAACTCAAGCCAGAGGCGGAGATCAAAGCGGAAGAAAGCCTGGCGCGTGCAATCGGGCAAAAGGTCGATATCGATCTCAAACAGTTCTTGGTTCGCGACGAGAAAAGCGCCGAGCAAGCACAGATAATTTCCGCGCAGGAACAGGAAGAAGCCGCAGCGTCGCAGCGGGCCGATGCGCTTGCGGACCGGCTTGCCCTGATGGCGGGTGTCGAGAATGACGAAGTCATAATTGACCGCCAACGCCGCCGGGCGATGGTCAGGGCAGTCGAACTGGAGGGCGCGCCGCTTGTGACTTACTATAACCTAGAACGGCGGATCGCGGCGACGGAGCCAGAATGGCGTGTGGAATTGATCCCGCCAGCCAAGCCATTGCCGACAATCGAATTTGCCGATGGCGAGCTGAGCGAAGCAGGCACCAAGGCGCTGGCTTTGATCGCATGGTCTGCCGGGCGAGTCGGGGCGCCGGTCATTCTATCGGGGCCCGATGCCGCGGTAGAAGTGGCGCAGAAAGAGCTTGCAGAGCAGGGCCTACCACTGGTCGCAACGCAGCGTGGGCGCGGGCCGAACGTAACCGCCGAATGGGGCAGCATCGGGCAATAACGCCCTTCGGGAATGGCTGGAGCTAGGCTGCTTCCAAAATCTCGAACGGCTGGATCTCACCGCTGAGATAGAGCTTTTTCGCTTTGGCGCGGCTCAACTTGCCCGAGCTGGTTCGCGGCAATGTACGCGGCGGGACCAGTTCGACGACGCAATTCATGCCGGTGATCGAACGGACCTTGTCGCGAATTGTCTCGTGCAGCTTGGCGCGCTCTTCAGGGTCGATAACGCGGCAGTGGACCAGCACCGCGGGGGCTTCCTCGCCGTCTTCTTTTTCGACTGCAAAGGCCGCGATATCGCCGTGGTTGAAGCCGGGCAATTGCTCGACCGCCCATTCGATGTCTTGCGGCCAATGGTTCTTGCCATTGATGATGATCATATCCTTGGCGCGGCCAACGATGAACAGATAACCATCCGCCAGATAGCCCATATCGCCGGTGTCGAGCCAGCCATCGATCAGGCATTCCTCTGTAGCCGCTTCATCGCGGAAATAGGAATGCATAACGCTGGTTCCTTGGCACCAGACCTTGCCGATCTGGTGATCGCCTCTGACATCGCCATTCTCGCCGCGGATTTCGACTTTCATTCCCGGAACGGGTTTGCCGCAATTCACGATGGCGCGGTACCGGGCAGGGCGCGACAAATCGCCGCGTGTGCCGGAAAGGCGCTCCTCTTCGACCAGCTCTACACGAATACCTTCGCCTGGGGGCATCACCGTCACCGCCAAAGTCGCCTCGGCAAGGCCATAGCTGGGGGTGAAGGCGCTGGCTTTGAAGCCGGCATCGGAAAACGCATTGACGAAATTCTGCATCACGTCGGGGCGGATCATATCGGCGCCGTTCCCCGCAAGCCGCCAGCGGGACAGGTCGAACCGGTCGGCGACGTGGCTTTGGCTGGAAATACGGCGCGCGCAAATGTCGTAGCCGAAAGTGGGCGAATAGCTGAGCGAATTGCCTTTGTTGCGGCTGATCAGATCGAGCCACGCCAGCGGGCGCCGCGCAAAATGTTCGGTCTTCAGATAATCGACCGACACCTGATTGGCGACCAGCGACAGGAAGCATCCGACCAGCCCCATATCGTGATACCAAGGCAGCCAGCTAACGCCGCGGTCGTTTTCGCCGATCTTCATCGAAATCGCATGACCCGCCAGATTGTCGAGCAATGCGCGGTGTGTCACCGCTACGCCCGTCGGGAAGCGCGTCGATCCGCTGGAATATTGCAAATAGCAGATATCGTCCGGGTCGGGTTCGGACATTTCGAATTCGGGATCATCGCGCTGTGCCAGGCTGTCCCAGTCGATTCCTTCGCAGCCCTGGCGCTCCGCTGCCGCTGCGCCCATTTCGGCAATCTCTGCCGGATAGACCAGCATTTTGGGGTCCGAGCTGGAAAGCTGGACGGCCAATTGGTCAATATAGCCTTCTTTCCCGCCAAATCCGGTGGGAAGCGGCAGAGGAACCGGCCATGCGCCGGCATAGATCACGCCGCAAAACAGCGCGGCAAATTCTGCGCATGTTTCCGCGATCAGCGCAACGCGGTCTTCCTTCTCGACCCCGGAAGCGCGCAGCCGCCGTGCCATTGCCAGGGCATCGTCGCGCATTTCGCTATAGGTATACACGCGCTCCAGCTGGCCGCGCATGTCGTGGAAATTCAGCCCCTTCGCACTTTGCGCGGCATAATCGACCGCTTCGGTGAAAGTTGCGAAGTCCGATCTGCGGCGCGGTAGCGGGCAGTCATTTGGTGTGGGTGTCAGCCCGGTTGGTTCTGGCGCGTTGGGCGCCGTTCCTACGTCGGTCATATGTTTTGCGTAAACCCGTAAGTTGCGCGCCGATCCAGCGCTTCCAAGCAATCCCTATGTGCGTTTCTTATAGTCGCACTGTTGTAATCTTTCCCATTTGAGGCAGACTGTGGCACGAATATGGCCAATGCGTGAGACCGATAACAGCAAGCGACGAGTGAAGCGCCCAAAAAAGCCTCTTGATTCAGCACGTTTGCAGGAATTGGCGCTCGCATATGTCGCGCGTTTTTCCACCAGCACGTCCAAACTTGAAACATATTTGAAGCGCAAATTGCGCGAACGCGGGTGGGAAGGCGAAGCGGAACCCGATGTAGCGGCGATCAGTGCGCGCTATGTCGAGTTGGGCTATATCGACGATGCGGCCTATGCGCGGGCAAAGGCGGGCGGATTGCTGAGCCGCGGATATGGTGCGCGGCGCGTGTCGCAGGCGCTCTATGCGGCCGGAATCGATGAGAATATTCGCGAGGATGTCGCGCCCGACGAGCTGAAGATGCGCCTGGCGGTGCAGAAAATGGCGCAAAAGCGGCGTTTCGGCCCCTATTATGTGCCCAAAGACGGGCAATCGCTCGATCGGGACCGGCGCGAGAAGCAAATCGCCGCATTGCTGCGCGCGGGGCATGGATTTGATATTGTGGGTAAAGTAATGAACGCACGCAGCGCAGAGGCGGTTGATGATTGGGTCAACGAAGCGCGTGACGAGGAGTATTGAAATGTTGAAGCGAAATCTGCTGGCTGCTGCTGGATTGGCTTTGGCGGCGTGCACCCCGCAAAATGCCGCCGAACCTGTCGCTTCCGAAGTGGCGGAGAACACGCACCCGATATCGGGGCTGGAAATTGTTCCGCTCTCGGTCACCAGCGGGGAAACCAAGCACGACTTTCAAGTCGAAATCGCCCGCACACCTGCCGAGCAAGCCCAGGGTTTGATGCACCGCACCAAACTCGGCCCGAATGAAGGAATGATCTTCCCACGCAACCCGCCCGATGTGGCCAGTTTCTGGATGAAAAACACGGTCATATCGCTCGATATCATCTTTGTCGGTGAAGACGGGCGGATATTGAATATTGCCGCCAACACCGTGCCATTGTCGCTCGAGCCCGTCGGCGCGAGAGGTTTGACCAGCCTGGTTTTCGAAATCCCCGGCGGCCGCGCGGAAGAGCTGGGCATTGGCGCTGGCGATCTGGTCGAATGGCAGGAATAGCCACGCGAATGCGCATTGCCCCGGTTTCAAGCTTGGCGGCCGGAGAGGAATCGGCTAACCGCGCCTTGAACAGATTTTTCGTTTGAGATTTTCAGCATGAGCATTCTTGGCAAGATTTTCACATGGTGGGACGGCGCGACCATCGGCACGCTGTTGAACAGTTGGCGGACCGGTGAGAAAGTCGGGACCGACGCGCAGGGCAATGCCTATTACCGCGCCAAGAAAACCAAAGACGGCGCGCGCGAAAGGCGCTGGGTCATTTATGAAGGCGCCAACGACGCCAGCCGGGTGCCGGCCGAATGGCATGGCTGGCTGCACGGCGCGGGTGATGATGTGCCCGAAAGCAATCTGCCGCCTGCGAAAATCTGGGAAGTGGACTACACGCCCAACGCAACCGGCACTGCCGAAGCCTATCGCCCCGCGGGTGCTCTCGAAAGAGGCGGCAAGCGGGCCAAGGCGACCGGCGATTACGAAGCGTGGGCGCCTTACAGTTGATCATGCGCGGTCCGGCACTGATCCTCGCTTCGACGCTGCTGCTGGCCGCATGCGGCGATAGCAAGCCTACGGTGCCCGAGTCGGAAGAGACCGAGGTTCCGGAAGAGTTTCAGAGCGCACCGCCTTCGCAACCTGCCGAAGAGGCCGGGCTGGGCACCCCGATGGCCGAACGTGTCGCGACACTGGGCCTGCTCAACAAGCGCAACAATCTTTCGCAGGAATTGCAGATGAAACCGGGCGAATCGCGCCGGATTGGGGATGTGATCCTTCGGCTTTCGGCATGCGAGCGCACCGCGCCTTGGGAAATGCCCCGCCAGACCGGGGCATTCGTGCAAGTGCTGGTTCAAAGCAAAGATGACAGCGAGCAGTGGCTCCGCGTATTTTCCGGTTGGCTGTTCAAGGAATCACCCTCGGTCAATGTGGTCGAGCATCCGATCTATGACGTTTGGGTCAAGGATTGCGCGATGAGATTCCCGGGTGAAGATGCGCCGGCGCCAACGCCAACCGCATCTGCCCCCGCTGCCGCACCGGCGGAGCCCGCACCGTCTGCGCCGGAAACCAGCGAAACATAAGCTTCTGGAATACTCATGCGCGGCTTGCCCTGCGCGGAGGCAATTTTTTGCACATAGTCTTGCTGCGACATTTCGATCGCGCCCAATGACGCCAGATGGTCAGTCATGAACTGGCAATCGAGCACTTCAAACCCGGCGCGGCGCAAAATCGCAACCAGCCAAGCCAGCGCAACCTTGGATGCATTGTTAGCATGGCTGAACATGCTTTCGCCGCAAAAGACGCGGTCGAAACTGACGCCGTAAAGGCCGCCAACCAGAGTCTCGCCATCCCAGCATTCGATCGAATGCGCGTGGCCCTGATCATGCAGGGCTGCGTAGCTTGCGGCGATGCGGTGGCTGATCCAGCTTTCGGGATGGTCCGGCCGCGGCTGCGCGCAGGCCCCTACCACGTCCGCAAAGGCGGTGTCGCAGCTTACCCGAAACCGGTCTTGCCGCACGGTCTTGCGCAGCGATTTGCTCATCCGGAAGTTTTCCAGCGGAAAGGTGGCCCGCTCGCGCGGCTCGACCCAGAATATCTCGGGATCTTCGCGGCTGTCGGCCATAGGGAAAATTCCGCTGCGATAGGCCAGCAGAAGCATTTCGGTGGGGATCAGGGGCGGGGCCGGAGCATGCATAGGGATCAATTCTAACGCGGTCGCGGCGCAGCGCCTAGCTGTCATTCGTTCGCGCAAGAGCAGTCAAGTTCGGCATTGCCATGGCCACGACATGGCATTAGAGGCGCGTGTGCCTGCAGGGGCGTAGCTCAGTTGGTAGAGCGTCGGTCTCCAAAACCGAAGGTCCAGAGTTCGAGTCTCTGTGCCCCTGCCAGGCCCATCCCCGAAATCGTCTCCCCCAATTCGTCGCTATCTGAAGAAGCTCAAATCGAGAGCCAGCCGCAATTGGTGGGTTACGGACAGTTGGTCTGTTTTGTCCGGATCATCACCCGCTTCCGGCTTTTTGTCAGGGAAGCTGAAATAGAGCGCATGCGCGACCGCGGGAATAAATCTGCGCCAGCCATCGCCTTTCAACCGGATATCGCGAATTCCATGCCCGAATAGCGGCGCCAGCGGCCCGCCAAACCAGTCTCCGAAGAAGTTCAATGCAGGCGGGAACCACATATTGGTCCAGCGGGTCACTGCAAAAGGTGCGGCATGATACAAGGCTGTGTTCGCGCCATAGGGGTACCCGTAGGAAACCGGATCCTTGGGGAAGCCATCGCGCGACAGGTCCGATTCGGGCGGGCATTTTGCAATATGCCGCAAATCGACGCGTTCTTGAAAACGCGCTTTGTTCTTTGTCATGATACTGTCGGCCATATACATCGGCGTGCCGACGGAAACGAAATCGCTGATACGCCAGGGGTTGCCCTGTTTCTGCAGCTCTAGCCAAAGCGCCTTTTGCGCCTTGCGATAATCATCGACCTTTTCCGCACTGTGATCTTCGCTTGCATCAAGCAGCGCCGCGCCTTTCTGCTCCACATCGCGCAGGGTTTTGACACCAATTTTGCCGGAGAATTGCTGATTGGTCCTGGTCCAGTAATAAGTGATCGCATCATAGGCGATATAGGCGCCCAGGCTGTGGGCGACGATGACGACCCGGTCATATTTGTTCTTCCCGCCCTCTTTCTCCTGATGCAGGTTCTCGATCAGATCGACCATGCCTTTGCGGATGTTCTTGCGCACAGCGTATGATCGGGGCGAAGTATCGAGATAGCGGATGACGTCGACGAAATGCGATGTCACCTTCGCCGGGATGAAGCGCTTGAACAGCCACCGCAAAGCTTTGAAAGCCAGCCCGCCAGCACCGATCGCGAAGATGGTGCCGATCAATGCGGCAATCGCGCCGCCGGTGCCGTCATTTGTGTAGACCGCTGTGATCTTGCTCCAGATGTCCGGGGTCGAATAGAGCTTGTACGCCGCATAGAATATCAACAACCAAATCGCCGCCCAAACCACCAGCAGGCCGCTGGGCACCCGTGTCGGGCTGCGAATGAGCATCCGGAAGAAAGTCGCGATTATATCGGTGAACTTGTTCCCCTGCATGTGGAACGACCAGTGATATTCGAAGAAATCGGCCTGATCCTGCTGGACCGGATCATCCTTTTCCGATTTTTGAGAGACAAGATATCGCGACTCAAAGGCATCTTCGAAGTTGGTCGGGCGGGAAAAGTACTTTGCCCGGAACTTTGCAGTGCTTGTGTCTGCTTCACCCGATGAAGGGGGCTCTTTGACAACTGCATTGGCAAATCGAAACAAAGTATCAAGCGGCCGTTGCTCGCCCATTCCATGGACGATAACTACTGCCTGCCGGATTTTTGGCCCCTTCTTTTCCGTTTTATCGGCACCTTCTTGCGTCATGTCACGTTACCTTGCCGGAGTAATTCTGACTAATTCCACCGGTTATACTTGCCTATTCGCTGTTCGTAGTCAAAATTTTGAATGGCCGCTTTGGGGCAATTCCTATGTGCCTTGGCGCTTCTGATTCCCGAAATTACGCAGGGTCCGCAAATTCAGGTTGATCGCCCGTTCATGATACGGTGAAAGTTTATGAACAAACGGCAACATTTGCGTTCAGGAACGGCGAAGGTGAGCCGTGCATAATCAGCGATAGAACGAAATGGCAGATGAAGGAGAAGCACTATGTCATCTTTGGTCTATCGTAGCAGCCGCCCTGACCAGTGGGCCGATCCGCGCCCCTATCGCGATGCCAGCCAGCGCTTCATGGCGCATGGCGCCGTTCTTCCGATGGAAGAACCCGGCTTCTTCGCACGCCTGTTTGGCGCTCGCTGAATTTCCAACAGTTCGTCACGGAAAAGGGCCGGTCTCCCCGCTTTGGGAGCGACCGGCCCTTTCTGGTTTGTGCGGAAGATAGCCCTTAATACTCGTTGGGTTCTTCCGGTGTGTCAGCATGGTGATCTTCACCCGCGGTTTTGTCTCCCTGCGCCAGCTTGAAGACAACGCCCGAAAGTAGCGCCAGAGCCAGCAGGTTGGGAAGCGCCATCGCCGCGTTGGAAATGTCTCCGAGACGCCAGACCAGAGTGAGGTCTTGCGACGCACCGACAAAGATGACCACGCACCACAGAACACGCCAGATCATGTGCAGCACTTTCTCACCACCGCGCGTCGAACCCGGTACGCGGTCATAGATGAAGGTGATCGCGCGCTCGCCGTAATAGCTCCACGTAAGCAGTGTGGTGAACACGAACAGGATCAGCGCCAATGAAGCGATAAGCGTGCCCAGGGGTACGCTTGCGATCTCGAACGGGAAAGCCGCTGCAAAGGCCCCGCTGGTCATTGCAAAGCCTTCCAGATCCGAATTCCACGCATGCTGCACGACTTCGGTACCCGCCGTGAAATCGCCTTTGACGGTCAACATGACCAGTGCGGTCATCGTGCAAATCACGATCGTATCAATAAAGGTTCCCAGCATAGCCATGCGGCCTTGCTGTTCCGGATCGTTGGTCTGCGCCACCGCGTGTGCGATCGGGGTTGAACCTTGTCCGGCTTCGTTGGAGAACAGACCGCGCGCCACGCCCGCTCGGATCGCCAGCATGATCGCCGCGCCCAAAAAGCCGCCGGTGGCTGCTTGCGTGTTAAACGCGCCGTGGAAGATCAGGCCGAAGGTTGCCGGCAAATCTCCGAAATTCAGGATCAGCGCGATGATCGCCATAATGATATAGGCGCCGGCCATGAACGGGATGACCTTTTCCGCGACGCCGCCAATCGACTTGATCCCGCCGATGATTACAATGAACACCAAGATTGCGACAATCAGTCCGCCGAGCCATTCCTCGATCCCGAACAGTTCGTTCATTCCGTCCGCGACGGCATTCGCCTGAATCGAGTTGCCGGTGACCAGTGCAGAGAACAACGTGCCGAGGCAAAACAGTATGGCGAGCCAGGTATATTTCTTACCCAGACCCATCATGATGTAGCTCATCGGGCCGCCGCGATAGACGCCGTCCGATGTCTTTTCGCGATATCGGATCGCCAGCGAACCCTCTGCAAAGGCGAGCGCCATGCCGACCAGTGCGGTGATCCACATCCAGAAAATGGCACCGGGGCCGCCCAGCGTTATCGCAGTTGCAACACCGGCCAGATTACCTGTGCCGACTTGCCCTGACAGCGCCGTTGAAAGCGCGGCAAACGGGGAAATTTCACCATCGCCTTCGCCTTTGCGGCTGGCGAACAGGCCTTTGATCGAACTGCCGAGATTGCGGATCGGATAGAATTTCAGGCCGATCATGATCCACATGCCGATGCCGAGCAGGATCAGCGTCATCGGTGGAATCGGTTGGCCGCCTATCGACAACCAAGGCAGCGCCTCTCCATTCCACGTTCCGCCCCAGATAAAATCTGATATGTTGGTGACGCGGTCAATTAATGTTGGTGCTTCTGTACCCGCAGCGGCCATTCGATGGATCCCCCTGATGTCCGTTTATTATGGCGAGCGACGCTAGAACGGTCGGCACGGCATGGCCAGTGTAAAAAACGTCCCGCGTACTGGATCGCGTATCAGGTTGGCCATTTGTCGTGACGAAATTTTGCCATCTTGCTTTCGCGGCCTCTCGCGCCTAGATGACTCGCGTCTTCCGACATTTGTTGGTGTTACAGCCCCTCCCAGACTTGAACTGGGGCGGCGATATCCCCATCCCGGAAGAGACAAATTTTGAAACCGAGTAGCGAAAGCTGACGCCATGGCCGAGAAAAGCAAGAAAACCTCTCCTGCGGAATTTATCCGTCAGGTGCAGACTGAAACCAGCAAGGTTGTCTGGCCGACACGGCAGGAAACCATCACCACCGCAATCTTTGTCGGTATCATGATGGTGATCTTGTCGCTGTTTTTCCTCGGTATCGACACCGTCTTCGGTTCGATCGTCAGCTGGTTGCTGACACTCGCGTAACCCAAACATTCGCGCCGGAACGCCGGCTGCACAACGATTTTCTGACAGGATTTGATTGATGGCTCGCTGGTATATCATCCACGCTTACTCAGGCTTCGAAAACAAGGTTCGCGATGCGATCATTTCCGAAGCAGAGCGTCTTGGCCTGTCCGATGGCGTCGAAGAGGTTGAGGTTCCGACCGAGACAATCACCGAGATCAAACGCGGCAAGAAGGTCCAGACCGAGCGTAAATTTATGCCGGGTTATGTCCTTGCCAAGCTGCAAATGACCGACGATGTCTATCACTTGGTGAAGAACACACCGAAAGTCACCGGCTTCCTTGGCGCGAACAACAAGCCGCAGCCGATTTCGGAAGCTGAGGCGGCGCGCTATTTCGGCGGTGTCGAGGAAGCCAAGGCTGCGCCGAAGAAAGACATTCACGTCGAATACGAAATCGGCGATTCGGTCAAAGTTCTCGACGGCCCGTTCGCCAGTTTCAACGGCGTGGTCGAAGAACTGGATTTCGACAAAGCCAAGGTCAAAGTATCGGTCTCAATCTTTGGCCGCGCGACTCCGGTCGAACTGGAATTCGAACAGGTCGAACTGGTCAAGTAAGCCGGCTGCGCGTCAGGGCAGCCAACCGGCTGTCTTACGAAGCTTTGCGCTTCTTCTTTCCTGCCCCGCGAAGTTTGGCCAGCTCTGCATCGACAGTCGCATCGCGCTGCATCGCGGCAATCTCTGCATCAACCGCCGCATTTGATTTTGAATGCTTGGGCTGATCGCTCTGCGACAATTCTACGCGGCGTTCGAGATGGGCGATGCGGTCCATCCGCTTGTCGGTCTTGCTGTCTTCGTCGGTCGAAATGCCGGTGCTGGCGCTGCTGCTTTCGCGCGCCTCCTGCTCGCGTAGCTGCGAATTGGTCTCGTCAAGCTTGGCTTTGAGCTGTTCCAATGCGGTTTCCGCTTCGGCAATTTCGGCGGCCAGCGTTTTGGCCTCTTCCTTGAGGTCTTCTGCCTGTTGCTTCGCATCTTCGCGCGCCAGCAATGCAGAACGGGCCAGATCCTCGCGATCGTGATCCATCGCTACCTTGGCCTTTTCCGACCAGCCTTTCGCATCGTCGGCCAATTTCTTGGCCGCCGCTTCTGCGCGGTCTTTCTGGCGTCCCATCTTGGTGATTTCGCCATGGAGAGCGATGTCACTCTCCTCGATCTCCTTGCGAAGCAACCGCAGCATCTTTGCCGGATCGGAAGCCTTTTCGACCATGGTTGTCACATTGCTCGACACCAGATCGCGGACCTGAACAACAATTCGCACGATCAAATCACCTCAAATATCTGCTTGGATTCAGTCTAGTAACAGGAATTCTAGCCTGCAACTGCTTAATATGCGGTGTTCTTGCGGCGATCAGCGCTGCAATCCACCCGCCAAAACGCATCCATGTTCCGGCTGTATCGGGCGGCCGGAGAAGCGCTTTGCTGCAAGTTGCTGATGCAATTTTGTCACAAAGATCGATTCTGGCCAATTTTGCGCGCAAAATCAGATGTGTCGCAAATGCATGGGGCCGGCACCATCACCGGATCGTGCACCGGCGGGAAAATGCCAATATTTTCAATCTCAAATAGAGAGCGATTGGCACTTCAGTGGGCAAGTAACAACAGATTTGTACTTGCCTTTACTTGGCCGGTGGTTCCCAACAAACCAAGTTGAGTCCCCGCCAATATGAGCCAAAAACAAAGATTTACGTGATTTCGCTTGCTGCAAAAAAAATTGGGTCCATTTTCGCATTCCCAACGTGTTTTCAGGGGGCAGAAATGCGTCAATTTAAATCTAGGTTTCAAGCATTTATCTTAACTTCGTCAGCGATGGCTCTGGCGCATGGAACGGCCCATGCACAGGCCGTCCAAACCGATTCGGATTCAAGTGAAACCGAAGAAACGGAAATCGTTGTAGTTGGCACGCAGATTCAGGGCGCGCAGATCAACGATGTGTTGCCGGTTACGGTTCTCGACGAAACCTCGATCGAGAATGTCGGCGCGTCTTCGGGCGATGAACTTTTCCGCGCGATCCCGCAGGCCGGCGTCGCTGCTTTTAACGAACAGAACACAACCGGCGGCGTCAATGGCGCTCGCGGCGATGTGGGTTCGATCAACCTGCGTGAACTGGGCACCGGCAATACGTTGATGCTGATCAACGGCCGCCGGATGAATCTGCACCCGGGTTTCCAGACCGAGCTGCTGGTCCCGGTGGTTTCGCCTGATACCAACGAGATCGCGCCCGGCAGCGTCCGGCGGATCGAAGTGCTGCGCGATGGCGCGTCGGCAATTTACGGCGCAGATGCGGTCGCGGGTGTGATCAACACCGTGCTCAAAGGCGATATGGATGGCGGTTTCCTCGAAGCCGATTGGCGTGCTTCGGATGGAACCAGCCTCTACAGCTATCGCTTCACCGGCGGGCTCGGCTTCGACTTCTCCGACGGGCGCGGCAATCTCACGCTATATGGCGGCTATTACCATGAAAGCGGCATGCCGGCATCGGACCGTGATTATGCTGCTGATGATGATCGCACAGCGCTGATTACCGATCCCGATTTTGCCGACGACACGCAGTTCAACAACCGGTCAACTTTCAATTCCTTTGGCCAATTCGACATTCAGGCGCCGAGCAACAGAACTGCTTTGGCGGACGATGACTTCTTCCTGATGCCATGCAGTCTTTTCGGCCCGACGGGTCAGCCCAGCGACGGCCGGTTCCTCGACCTTGGCGGCGGTGTGTGCGCGGATAACGGCACTTCGCCGCCGCTTGCGCAGCGATACAACACCAATTTCGGGACCGATCTGTTTTCGCAGAAGAACCGATACAATGCGATGGCGCTGTTCAGCTACGAACTCAGCAACGCGCTCGAGTTCTATGCCGAGGGCAGTTATTACCGGAGCGAGAACGAACGTAATATCGATGCGCCGGTTTCGCTGACGGCGGTTCCGATCGGGATTTCGCGCAACGCATATTACAATCCCTTCGGTCCTGTCGGCAGTCCCAACCGCCTACTGGGCACCAATATTGCCGCCAGTGGGGCAGATGTGATCATGGAGCGCTATCGCTTCGTCGATATCGGCAACCGCAATGTTTCGGTAGACAAGGATTCCTATCGCATCGTCGCCGGTCTGCGCGGAAATCTGGGGGCATGGGATTTTGATACCGGGCTGCTCTATTCCCAGTCCAACTCGACCGACCTTGCCCGCAACCGCGTGTCGCTGACACTGGTTCAGGATGCGATCAACCGGACGACGCCCGATGCCTACAACCCGTTCAATGGCGGCTGTCTCAACAACGTCAACGAAGGCGATTGTACGCCCAATCCGCAAGAGGTGCTCGATAGCTTCCGCATCAATGTGTTCCGCAAGGGCGAGACCACGCTCGCACTGGCCGATTTCAAGATCAGCCGCGATGATTTGTTCAGCCTTCCTGGCGGGGATCTGGGCGTCGCGGCGGGTGTTGAATTCCGGCGCGAGACCTTCTTCGATGATCGCGATCCGCGCCTTGATGGGACAATCACGTTTACTGACAGTGTGACCGGCGAATTTAACGGCAGCGACGTTGCCGGTTCGAGCCCGTCGCCCGACACCAGCGGCAATCGCGAAGTCTATTCCGCCTATGCCGAGGCATTTCTTCCGCTTGTCTCGGAGGACATGAACATCCCGCTGGTGCATGATTTCAGCGTCCAGCTTGCCGGGCGGATAGAGCGTTTCAGCGATATCAAGGCGACCGCAATTGTTCCGCGCGTGGCTGCGTCATGGACGCTTATACCGGGATTGATGTTCCGCGGGGCATGGTCGGAAGGCTTCCGCGCCCCGAACCTGGTGCAGGTCAATGATGAAGGCACAACCCGCGTCAATACGCGCGACGACTATGTCCGCTGTCAGGCGCAGGTCGAAAAGAACATCATTTCGGATCTGGGCGCATGCTCCGGCACGGGCACGGTCAGCCTTCGTACCGGCACCGAGAATTTGACACCCGAGGATAGCGAGAGCATCAATCTGGGTGTCGTGTTGCAGCCCCGCTTTATCCCGGGCTTGACCCTGACCGCGGACTATTGGCGTGTTCGCCAGGAAGGATTGGTTGGTACTTTCGGTGATGACAATGCGATTGCATTGGATCTGCTGCGCCGCTTCAACGGCTCGAGCAATCCGAACGTCATCAGGGAAGCACCCGATGCCGATGACATCACATTGTACACCGGCACCAGCCTCACGCCGGTCGGTGACATCATCCAGGTGCTCGACCCGTATCTCAATCTCGACAGCCGCGAATCGAAAGGGTGGGACTTCGGCCTGACCTACGAAATTCCCGATTTCGGAATTGGCGATTTCCGCATCCGCGCAAATGCAGCCCGCTTGGAAAGCTTTGTGCAGTCGGCCGGGCCTGACGGGCAGGAACTGCTTGATGCGATCGCCGCGGGGACGCTTCCACCAGAAGTGTCGGTCGGTGGTTTGGGCGAATTGCTCGAAATCGAAGGGCGCCCGAAATGGCGCTGGAGCGGTTCGGTCAACTGGAGCAGCGGCCCTGTCGATGTCGGTCTTTATGGCCAATATGTCGGCGGCGTTTACGACACCAGCGTGACGCGCGACGTGCCGGTGGTTTCGGACGACCCCAACGCCAATTTCTACCGAGTTGACGATTGGTTCACGACCAACTTCTCAATCAGCTACACGATCGACAATGACACCGCGCTCGATGGAACGCGGCTGCGCTTTGCGGTCAATAATCTGTTCGACAAGGATCCACCGCTGGCCGATGAATCCTATGGCTTCTTCAGCGAATTGCATTCCGCCAGGGGGCGTGTGTTCCACGTCGAATTGCGCAAGAAGTTCTAAAACTCAGAGCAGTCCGCAAGGGCCGCCAACTTCGGGGGAGCTTCGGCTCCCCCTTTTTTGTCTACTTGCCGCAGACCAGCCCATCGGGATTGTCGGCCCCGATCCGCGTCGCACGCCTCCCCACTGTGCGCAGGCGGCGGGAGCGGAAATCGCATCCGCGCAGCTGGAAACGCAGCTTGCGTTCGCGAAAGTCGAGGGAGACCTTGCGGAAAGTCTCCATCAGATCGGTTCCGACCAACAAAGCTGGCTGATCGGCCAGCCCGAACACTTCGAATGGCGGGACGTCGGCAAAGGCAATCGGGACATTGCGCATGGTGATCGGGCCAAGTTTCAATTCGCGCACAAAGGCAAGTTCCAATTCGGCGGGTTTGCCGGTTACGCCGATGACCGTGAGCTGCTGGAATTCCTGACGGCCGCGGATCAATTCTTCACGCAGCAGCGAATTGCCGATCGACACTTCGGTCCCGGTATCGATAACCGCGCTGATCGGAATGCGGTTTGCTTTGACTTCGGTCAGGATCAGCTGGCCCTTATGCAGCCGCGCGGTCACGACGATTTCTCCCCGGAAGCGTTCCTGTTCCACCTTGGTGTCGTCGACGCTGATTGTCCGCTCGTCAAAGTCGAGCAATAGCCTTTGTTCAACCAGCGCATCGAGGCCGATCATGCCATCGGCGCCGATATCATCTTCCTCCAGCACCGGCAGCTCAAGATCGGTAATCGTGGTGGGGCCAAGCGTCAGCGAATCCACCAGCACCTGATCCACGCGGGCCACTTCGGTGATTCCGCCGAGCATTGTCGGCTGGCCCGCCGGCAGACCCAGCTCTCCGGCAATTTTGGTGCCCACAACCGATGTGTCGGCTCCGCTATCGACGATGAAGCGATAGGGGCCGCTGCCGTTGACTTTGACCTCAACGGTCATCCGGCTGCGCAATTTCGTGCTGTCGATCTCCTCGCCGCCAATATCCAGCCTGTTGTCGATTTCGGCGGGCGGAAGATCGGGGACACGCTGGCCCGATTTTTGTCCCTCTTCCTGTTCCTGCGCATGGGCAATTGGCGTCATGCCAAGAAGCACAGTGAACAGGATGGGGCGAAGAAAAATGCGCATGATGGGCGGCAGGCTACGCCCTTTACCGCCGCCGAGTCCAGTTTCGGCGCCAACCCGCGCCCGTTGGCGCGCTGGTTTCGCTTGCATTCTCCTCGCAAATCGCTATCAGCGCCGCTTCCCGAAGGGGATCTCGTGCGGGAGGCAGATTCGTCTGCTGTTTGACCGCTTAACATGAGCCTGCGGATATTGATCCAAGGCGACAGTGTGAAAGGAAGCCATTAATGGCCAAGAAGATTGACGGATATATCAAGCTGCAAGTGCCCGCGGGCACTGCAAACCCATCACCACCGATCGGTCCAGCGCTGGGTCAGCGCGGCGTCAACATCATGGAATTCTGCAAGGCGTTCAACGCTGCGACGCAGGACCTTGAAAAGAATGCTCCGATCCCGACAACGATCACCGTTTATGCGGACCGTTCGTTCAGCTTCACCACCAAAACCCCGCCAGCGTCCTTCTATCTGAAGAAGGCCGCCAAGGTGAAAAAGGGTTCGGGTGAGCCGAACAAGAACAAGGTTGGCCAAATCAAGAAGAGCCAGCTTAAAGAGATTGCCGAAGCCAAAATGGCCGATCTCAACGCAAACGATCTCGATCAGGCAATGAAAATCATCGAAGGCTCCGCGCGTTCGATGGGCCTCGAAGTGGTGGAGGGCTGATCCAATGGCAAAACTGACAAAAGCACAGAAAGTCCGCGCCGAACTGGATGGCGACAAGCTTTACAGCTTCGACGAAGCCATCGCGACCCTGCGTGAGCATGCCAGCAAGAAATTCGACGAAACTGTCGAAGTCGCGATCAATCTCGGCGTCGATCCACGCCATGCGGACCAGATGGTTCGCGGCATGGTCGCTTTGCCATCGGGCACCGGTAAAGACGTAAAAGTCGCCGTGTTCGCAAAAGGCGACAATGCTGACAAGGCTCTTGCCGCTGGCGCAGACAAGGTTGGCGCCGAAGACCTGATGGAAGACATGCAGGCGGGCAATCTCGATTATGACCGCGTGATCGCATCGCCGGACATGATGGGTGTTGTTGGCCGCCTGGGTAAGGTGCTCGGCCCCAAGGGTCTGATGCCGAACCCGAAGCTTGGCACCGTGACACCGAACGTGGAACAGGCCGTGAAGGACGCCAAAGGCGGCCAGGTCGAATTCCGCGTGGAGAAGAACGGCATCGTCCACACCGGCATTGGCAAAATGTCGTTCAAGGATGATGGCATCAAAGCAAACTTCGATTCGATCACCAAGGCTATCGTGAAAGCGAAGCCATCGGGCGCGAAGGGCAAATATGTGAAGAAGGTCTCGCTGACCTCGACCATGGGCCCCGGTCTGAAGATCGACCTGTCGGAGATCGAAGGCGCGTAAGCGACGATTGATCAACCGGAGAAATCAAAGGGCTGCAGGATCGATCCTGCGGCCCTTTTTTTATCCGGCTCTCAGAAGTCCGCGAATTTTCCCTAGAGCTCCGGTCCGCTCGGCCAAATTCTTTGCGCCAGCAACCGACGCATCGAAGGCATCGACCGATTTGAGCAGCATCCGGTTGGCGGCTTCGCCTCTCAGCAGAAAGAACGAACACGCCTCTACGCTGTCCGTCCCGAACATCGCCTTATGCGCGCCTTCGCCTTCGGTGAAATCGAAATAGCGATACCGTTGTTCGGCAAACAGGCGGTCCAGCGCCTCGAGTTGCAACACGGTGCCGGGTGATAGCCGCGCGTGATCCGGATCGTAGCCGAGAAAGGCGTAGTTGATCGCGTCGCCTTCGATGGGCAAGTACAGATAGCTCACCGGCTTGCCATCGGCGATTAACAGATAGGCGCGGACATTGTCTTGCGCTGCCAAGGCGCGTCGCGCGTCGTGTGATGCTGCATCTTCGGGGAGCCCGGCATTGAGCGATTTCGCCTGATACGTCCGGCGCGAGAGCGGGATCGCGAGGTCGCGGAACTCGTCCATTTCGTCCGGAGTACGATATTCGCGAAATTCAACCTCGCCGCCAATATCCTTGACCAGTTTGCGATGCTTGCGCCGCAATGTTGAACGCGTCTTTGAGGAAAAGCGCGCCATGTAATCATCAAAGCTGCCGCGCATGTCGATATAATGGCGGCGGTAAGTCTGGATGCCGCCGGCGGCCAATCCGCGATGCTCGCGCAGGATCTGCGACAGGGCGTGAGCGGGGGCCGAAAGGATACGATAGCCGTCCTGGCCGTCCGCCAAATCGGGCAACGACACTCGGCTGCCGTCGATCACTTCGGTCAGCGACAGCAACACATTCTCAAGCGCTTTGGGAACCGAAAACAGCACTTTCGATCCGACGACAAACTTGATGGGGGTCAACGCACCCATCAATCGCTGCCATAAAGAATGTTGGACAGCGCCTGCTCGGCAAGACGGATGCCCGAACGCACCTCGCTAAGCGGCAATACGGGGGCAGTCACATCGTCATTGGCCACTTCGGGCGGGCTTGCAGCATAAGTCGCGGCATGGGCCCCTTCGATTGCGCTCAATCCCGCGCAAAATCCGTCAAACCGGTTTTTGACGATGCGATTGATTTTCTGCCGGTCGCGGCTGAGCAATTCGAAGCTGTGGGAGACAATTGTGAAGCTGGGAATTTGCTGCGCACAGGCGTGCCGTATCGCGGCGAGCAATTCCCACGCCGAAAGCGCGGTAATCTGCGCGTGCCGCAGCGAACCGCCAAAACTGTCCACGCACCCGATGGGGACGACGATGGCCCCTTCATGCTCGACCGGAAGTAGGTCGTCATTCGAAAGCGAAATCTCGCAATGTCCGTCGTCAATTCCCGGCGTGTGGCTGGTTTCATAATCCAGCCCGACAGCGCTCAGCGCGCGCACCGTATCATCGTTTGAACCATAATTCCCTGAACGGAAAGCGACCGGCGTGCGCGCGCCCGCCGCGATGAGCGTATCCCGCGCATATTCAAGAATTTGAACCTGCTGGTCATGGGTAAAATCGGCAATGTTATTGCCGGTGTGGTCACCCAACGGGTTCGCTTTTCCCGCCAGTTCCAGCCATTCGGTGTGGACATGCAATTGCACGTCATGACCGCGCGTTACGATCGGTTCGACAATGTCGGTGATCGCTTCAACACCCCAGATCAGCGCAGGCATGGGATCGACGAAGAATACGCCTTTCAGGCCGTGGCGATCGAACACATCCATTTGATATTGCACGCCAACATCGCCATCGGGAGTTTCGCAAGCGATCGAGCGCCTGAAATTTTCCTCGCGCAGCCCGGTTCCTTCCGCTTTGGCAAAGCCAGCAGAATATTCGGTGTCGATAGTGATATACACCGCGGTCATGCCCGCACGCGTAGCAGCGACAGGTTAAGGTTGCGTTTGCCCTAATTCGGGCGCGTTGCGATCAAATTCCGCCGGGCGTAAAGTCGAAGCCCAGCTCACCCAATCCCTCGCACAGCACATGCATGCAGCTTTGCAATGCATCTGCGTCGGTAGAGCGGATGACAAAGTTCGAACCGACTTTGCCTTCGCGGAAAAAGGGATAGCTGCCGAGCTGGCAGTTTTCGTGCGCCTTTTCGACTTCGCGCAGCAGAGTGGAGACTTCGCTTTCGGGAATAAAGCCGCCAACGGTCTCCGAAAGGAGCGGTGCACCGCCTTCCAGCGAGCCGGTGAGCGCATCGAGCATGCCAGCGGTGATGTGCGGGACGCCCGCCATCAGATGGATGTTGCCGATCTTGATGCCCGGAGCGCCGGTTTTCTGGTTGGGGATCAGCTCTGCGCCATCGGGCACACGCGCCATCCGCAACCGCGCATCGTTCAGCCCGCCCTTGTCGCTGTAATATCGCTCCAGAATGGCGCGTGCATCGGGGTGGATGACCACACCCACGCCAAGCGCCTCTGCCACCGCGTCAACAGTAATATCGTCATGCGTCGGGCCAATTCCGCCGGTGGTGAACAGGTAATCGTTGCGCGCCCTCAGCGCGTTGACCGCCTCCACGATCCGTTCCTGCACATCGGCAACCACGCGTACTTCATCGAGCCGGATATTCTGGACCTGCAGCCAGCTCGCCACTTGGGCAATATTCTTGTCATGCGTGCGGCCAGACAGAATTTCATCGCCGATTACGACAAGTCCGGCGGTGTAGATTTTCTCGCTCATAAAGTCGGGTTAGGCGATCACGGCACGCAGGTGAAGAGCGGAAAGCTATTCCGCCGCTTCCAACTGCTGTTCCGGCTCGACCGCATTGGCGCCGGCTTTGTGCAAAGAGATCAAACCGTCTCCAACCGGGCCTTCCTGCATGATCTTGCGATCATGGATATATTCCTGATTGAGCCGCCACGGGTAAGTGACCGAATTCTTCGGCATGATGTGTTTCGACCGTTGGATATAGCCGCTGGAGAAGTCGAAAATGTCGTCCTCTTCCAATTGGTGATCCGCCGGCAAAACGGGAACAGCGACATCGCTTCCGCGCTTCTCCATCAAATTGAGAAGGCGGCAGACATATTCTGAATTGATGTCCGCCCGTAATGTCCAGCTTGCGTTGAGATATCCGAACACCACCGCCAGATTGGGCAGGTTGGAGAACATACAGCCCTTGTAATAAAACCGCTCAGCGAAATCGACGGGCGCACCATCCTGGCTAACCGCGATCTTCCCGCCCACAGCGAGCTTCAGCCCGGTCGCAGTGATGATGATATCGGCTTCTAGCGTTTCGCCATTATCCAGTTCGATTCCGTTTTCGGAAAATTTGCTGATTTTCGCAGTGACAACGCTGGCCTTGCCCGATTTCATCGCTTCGAACAGATCATCGTCGGGAACCAGACAAAGGCGCTGTTCCCACGGATTGTAGGGCGGCGTAAAAGTCGCGTCATCGTAGTTTGTGCCCAAAGCCTTGACGATGCGCTTCTTGAGCGCCTGCTTCACTTTCTCGGGCTTGCCGCGGGCACGTTTGAAACCGATGTCCTGCAGCTTGATGTTTTTCCAGCGTGTGATTTTGTATGCAGTTTTCTCGGGCAAGATCTTGCGCAGGAAATTGGCAATTGCGTCTTTGGCCGGGCGCGAGAACATCCATGTAGGTGTGCGCTGGAGCATGGTTACATGCCCGGCCTTGTCCGCCATTGACGGTACAATGGTCACCGCCGTCGCGCCCGATCCGATAACGACCACTTTCTTGCCGCTGTAATCGAGATCATCGGGCCAAAATTGCGGATGGACCACCTGACCTTTGAAATCGCCAAATTCAAAGCCGGGATCATAGGCTTCGTCATAGTCGTAGTAACCCGATGCCAGATACAGGAAATTCGCGGTCATCCGCGTTTGCGATCCGTCTGCCTGCTCGATCGTGACATGCCAGCGGGCATCGTCGCTGCGCCAATCGGCAGAAATGACTTTCTGGCTGTAGCGGATGTGCTTGCGGATATCGCGTTCGTCGACAATCGTGTTGAGATAGTCGAGAATCGCGGGAGCATCGGCGATTGATTTTTCATGCTTCCAGGGTTCGAACACAAAACCCAGCGTATGCATGTCCGAGTCAGAGCGAATGCCGGGATAGCGGAACAGATCCCAGGTCCCGCCCAGATTTTCCCGACGCTCCACGATGGCGTAAGAGCGACCCGGGCACTCCATTTCCAAATGTGCGGCCATGCCAATTCCGGAAATTCCGGCGCCGACAATCAAGACATCGAAATCGGGGGCGGTTGCTAGCATTGTCTCTCTCCTGCTGTTTGCGTTGAAGCACAGCTTTGCGGCAATTGCGAGTCCGGTTGCAGAATAATACTGACGTTGACGTAAAGTGGCGTTAGGGCGCGCGCATGCGTTTCTCCCTCAAATTTGCCGTTTCCGCGCTGGCGCTGATTTCCGCCGCGCCTGCCTTTGCACAAGACGAGGATCCGCGCGAACAGGATGAAGCCGACATCATCGTGAAGGGGCAGGGGCTCGAAGATTCGCCCGCACAAACAGCCTATTCCTCGATCGAGCTGGATCGGGTTGCGATCACAACATCGGCTTCGGGCCGGATCGAGGATGTGCTGTCATCGGTTGCAGGCTTCCAGCAATTCCGCCGATCGGACAGTCGCAGCTCCAACCCCAGCGCGCAAGGCGTTACGCTGCGCGCGCTCGGCGGGAATGCGACCAGCCGCGCGCTGGTGCTGCTCGATGGCGTGCCAATGGCCGATCCGTTCTTCGGATATATTCCGCTGAGCGCGATTGCGCCCGAGCGACTCGACACAATCCGGGTTACGCGCGGGGGCGGTTCCGGGCCATTCGGTGCAGGCGCGCTTGCCGGTACGATCGAACTCAACAGCGCCGATGCCAATATGCTGGGGCCGGTCAGTGGCTCAGTCTTTGTCAACGATCGCGGCGAGACCGAAGCCAGCGGCAGCATCGCGCAAAATTTGGGCTCCGGCTTCGCTGTTTTGAGCGGACGCTGGGATCGCGGGCAGGGCTTTTTCACGACGCCGGAGGACCAGCGTGTCCCGGCTACTGCGAGGGCCGGTTTTGATAGCTGGTCTTTCGGAGTACGCGGCGCTGCGCCGCTAACCGATTCTATCGAACTGCAAGCTCGCGGCCTGGTGTTCAATGACGAGCGCGTCTTGCGTTTTGACGGTGCTGACAGTTCCAGCGAGGGCGCCGATGCGAGCATCCGCATTGTCGGGCGTGGCGATTGGCAGTTTGATGCGGTCGGCTATTTGCAGTCTCGCAATTTCTCCAATGTGGTGATTTCTTCGACGCGCTTTGTTCGCGTACTGGATCAGCGCAACACGCCATCGACAGGGCTGGGCGGAAAGTTCGAGATACGCCCGCCGGTGGGTGCCGATCATGTGCTGCGTATGGGCATGGATTACCGGCGTTCGTCGGGCGAATTGCAGGAAGAGGCCTATAGCGCTTTCACAGGTAGTCTTCGCGAACGCCGCCGCGCGGGCGGGCGAAACAGCGATTTCGGTGTCTTTATCGAGGATGACTGGTTGATTGGTGATCTGGTCCTGACCGGCGGCATTCGCGCGAACCGGACCGTGATCGAGAACGGTTTCTATCGGGCAGTGGATGCGGACAATGTGCTTGTCGATGAAACCATCGCGCCGGATCGAGCGGATTGGTCTTTCTCCTATCGCGCCGGGGTGTCCTATGACGCGAGTGACGGGCTGCGCCTTCGCGCCGCGGCCTATCGCGGATTGCGCTTGCCAACATTGAACGAGCTATACCGGCCTTTCGTGGTTTTCCCGGTGGTGACGCAGGCCAATGACGCGCTGGAGAATGAACAGCTAGAAGGTTTTGAGGCCGGCGTTGACTTCACCCCAGCCGAGGGTGTCGAGCTCTCGGTCACGGCGTTCAACAACCGCGTTGAAAACGCCATCGCCAATGTCACTTTGTCGCCGACTTTGCGGCAGCGGCAGAACTTGTCGGCGATCGAAGCGCGCGGGATAGAGGCGGGGGCATCGATTACCGCCGGGCAAATCAGCTTTAACGGGACCATCGCTTACACCGATGCACAGGTCGATGGCAGCGGGGCATCGCTTGCATTGGATGGCAACCGTCCGCCGCAAATGCCCGAATTCGCCGCCAGCGCGACTGTTGCATGGAAGCCCGCGAAAAATTGGCTGCTCTCGGCAACTTTGCGCCACGTCGGTGCCCAGTTTGAGAGCGACCAGGAAACCGATGTGCTGCCCGCGGCGACCACGCTAGACGCTTTTGCGCAAATTCCCCTCTCCGGGAAATTCTCGCTGGTCCTGCGCGGCGAAAATCTGTTCGACGAGACTATCGTAACGCGCAATTCAGATGGCGCGCTTGACCTTGGCGTTCCGCGCACCGTTTGGGGCGGAATACGGTTCGGCTTCTAGACAACGACGCCGCGCTGTTCGTGCAGACCCATTGATACCAGCAGGCCGCTTTCGGCTTGTTCGGATTTGAAAGCGGCCTTGCTGCCCATGCCTTTCCAGTCGGCGAGGATCAGCGATTGTGCCACCGCACCGCCCAAAGTGGTTCCGGGGCCGGTGATAATGAACAGGTCGGGTGCAAACTCGCGCGCGGCGACTTCAATGGCTCGCGTAAAGTCATAGGACTCCGTCACCTGGTGACCCAGCGTATAATCCCACAGCGCTTGCGTGTCGCTGGCATGCGGCCACCAGATCGCGCCGCGCCCATCGATCATCGGCACATCCGGCTGGCCAAACAGGTCTGGCGAGAGAAGATCGCGACCTTTCTCTGCAACTGGTTGCTGCAAGCGCGTATGAAACGCCGCATGATTGCCGAGCCGCATCGGAAACCGTCCGTCGATGGCGTCCACGGCACTTTCAAACGCTTTCAATCCAGCCTCGTTACCCGCCAGCACCAGCATCCCGCCGAGGTGAATAGAGGAGAGCAAGATATGATCTGCGCGCCCGTTGATTTCTGAGACTGTCACCAGCAGATCATCGCGCTTGGCCGCATCGGGCATCCAATCATCGCCCACAAACGGGTAAACCAGTTGTCCGCCAATCAGCGCTTCCTGCATCAGCGTACCCATAGTGTTGGCCACGGTGAAGCCGTCTTCCGGCGATGTTGCTCCGGCGCAGGCAAGCGCGGAGTACCAGCCCATCGAATTGCCGGTGACCGCGACGACGTCCACAGCGCCGCGATCAATGCTTAGAAAATCACCCAGTGTAGCCGCAAAGATCAAGCCGGACGCATTGTCTCCGCGCGTATGTCTGGCGAGCGAGAACCGCTCGGCTCCATCGAGCGAGGACAGCGTTTCCTGATCGCGCGCACTGCGCTGCGCATCGAATTTTGTCAGCAGCGCCTGGTCGGGAAAATGCCTGCGTAAATACCCCAGCTCGGTCTTGTTATAAGTCCCCCGGCCGGGGCAAATGACGACTGCGCTCTTTTTGCCGGTGGTCATTGCGTGCCTCCTGCCAAAGCGGTGGCTGCTTTCACAATTCCATCGGCTGACGGCATGGTTGCAGCATAGGCCGGCCCGGTCGGGATAAGGCTGTCTTCCGCGACGAGCCGTGCATGGCGCATATCCGATTTCTCGGTGAACATTGCCATCAGCGCTTCGGCCAAGCCGCCGGTGCGGCGCGTTTCGTCAACAATAAGCACATTGGCGCAGCCCTTCGCGGCGGCAAGCAGCGATTCTTCGGGCAGAGGTGACAGCCAGTTCAAATCGATAACGCGCGTTTTGATGCCTTTGTCGGCCAGTATTTTTTGAGCCTGTAAGGAGAGATAGGTGCCGTTGCCGAATGTCACGATGGCGACATCTTTGCCGTCACCATGCGTTGTAACCTGGCCCAGTGGGAGGCGGTCTGACGGATCGGGGTAGGTCCGCAGCCATCCGCCATCGCCCGGCTCATGCAGATCACGCATCGGGTAAAGCGCAATCGGCTCCAGGAAGATCACCAGCCGCTGTTCCTCGCGGGCTAGCCGTACCGCTTCGCGCATCATCCGCGCGGCGTCCGCCCCGTTGGATGGGCAGGCCAGAATTACACCGGGGACATCGCGAATAGCGGCGAAACTGTTGTCATTATGGAAGTGCCCGCCAAAGCCCTTCTGATAGCCAAGCCCTGCAATCCGGACGACCATCGGGTTGGTAAATTGGCCATTGGAGAAGAACGGTAACGTCGCGCCTTCGCCGCGGATCTGGTCCTCGGCATTGTGGTAATAGGCAAGGAACTGGATTTCGGGGATCGGCAAGAAACCGTTCTGTGCCATGCCCAGACCAAGCCCGAGGATGGACTGTTCGTCCAGAAGCGTATCGATTACCCGCGCTCTGCCAAAACGCGCTGACAGCTTTTGCGTCACCCCGTAGACGCCGCCTTTGCGCCCGATATCCTCTCCCATCATCGCGATCTCGGGGTATTCCAGCATCAGATCGGTCAGCGCCCAATTGATTAACCGCGACATGATTTGCGGTTGGTCCATCAGCTTCATATCGCCGCCGAACGCCGCCGCACGATTTTCGGGGGCCGGGCCGTTGCTTCGCTCGCATGCACGCGCTGGCGGGATGATGCTCGCCATGACCTGTTCGGCGGTCTGCAAACGCGGCCGTGTCACCGCCTCCGTCGCAATCCGGTCAACACGCTTTGCGGTCTGGTTGTAGATATCGAGCGCCGCTGCACGGCCCAGCGCGCCTGCTTCGTCCATCAACCGGACCGAATGCAGAAGCGGATCATTCGCCTCTTCGGCCTCAACCTCTGACTTCGCCATATAAGTCGTCGGTACATCGGCGCCTGCATGGCCATAGAGGCGGATCGTGCGGATATGCAGAAAAGCCGGCTTGCGGCGTGTGCGGACATAGTGCGCCGCCTGCTGCGTTACCCGGAAAGTGTCGTAGATATCGGTCCCGTCGCAGCTGAAATATTTGAGCCCCGGTCGTGCCTGAAAGCTCGCTGCGATCCAGCCGGTCGGGGTCTTGGTCGAAATTCCAATCCCGTTATCCTCGCACACCCAGAGCAGCGGCATCGGGATCTTCTGATAGGCTGTCCAGCATGACGTGTTAATCGCGCCTTGTGCGGTCGAATGATTGGCCGAGGCATCGCCGAAGCTGCACATTACAATTGCGTCATCGGGCAATAGTTTATGCTCTGGCGGCTGGCGCTTGGCGAGGCCGAGCGAATAGGCCGCGCCAACCGCTTTGGGCAAATGGCTGGCAATGGTCGAAGTCTGCGGCGGGATTGTCAGAGCTTTGGAGCCAAGGACCTTGTGCCGCCCGCCCGAAATCGGGTCTTCGCTGGAACAGGCAAAACTCAGCAACATGTCCCAGGTGATGGTTTGGCCCGGCACCTGTTCTGCCCGCTGGATTTGAAATGCGGCGTCGCGATAATGCAAAAATGCCATATCGGTGGGGCGCAATGCAGCTGCGACTGCGGCCATTCCTTCATGCCCCGACGAACCGATCGTGTAGAAGCCTTCGCCCTTGCTTTGCATCGCGCGGCTGGTGCGGTCGAGTGCACGCGTCAGGCAGCCAGATCGATAGATCGAAACCGCCAGAGCTTCGCCAAGCGGCCCTTCTGGATTTGCGCCTTGGGGCAGGTCACCATCCGCGACCCGGCGGAGGAAATTGTCATGTACGATTTGCGCGCGGTCCATCCGCCACCTTTAGCCGCCTTTGCTATCAGCGGCCAAGCCTAGTTTCATCTGCAACCAATGGCCGGGAAGGAAATGCTAGATGCGAACGCCGCCATTGGCCCAACCTTCCGCCGCCGTCCGGTTGAGCGAATCGGGCCCGCCATCTTCCATCAGCTCGTCTTGCATGGCGCGCGTTTCCATCAGCGCCTTGGTTCCGATACTCTCTTCGAATTCGATCCCGACTGAATCAGGAGCGGTCCACACCAATTGGCCGAAGGTTTCATGCCCGTGCCACGTCAAAACGGCATCGATACCGACGCGCAATTGCTCTTCGATCTTGCGATTCTTGCTCAGGCCCAGCTTGGCCCCGGTGAGCGAAATATCCTGCAGGACAACATTTTCCGTGCCGAACATCGTCGTCAACTGACCAGGCAACAGCGTTGCCAGGCGGCTCTTGTGCCGCCGGGCTCCGTTTACGCTGTTACGTTGGTTTACATTCGCCATGAAGTGCGCCGTAGCACCAACAGGTTATCGCAGATTTAATGCTCAGTTGTGCGGGCGGTTAGGCAGAAATTTCAGCGCCTTGAAGCGCGGCCTCGCCGTCAGCTGCTGCCAATATTCTTAAAAAGCGTGGCGGAAAATGGCGGAGACGGAGGGATTCGAACCCTCGATAGGATTACTCCTATGGTTCCTTAGCAGGGAACTGGTTTCAGCCACTCACCCACGTCTCCGGATCGCAGCGGCATTGGAAGCATAGCTGCGAAGTGGAGCGCGCTATAACGGGGCTCTTTGCACCGGGCAAGTGGAGTCACGAGAAAGGCTGAAATTGGCAATCGCACACGCAAAAGACTCGCTTCGCCGCAATTTCGATTCGATTCGTCGCCGGTTCATTGCCGCTTCACCTGTCAGCGACTCTGTTGCGGGCCTACCTGTCCGTTTCGCGGACATAGGAGGACCTATGAGCATCGTATCCATCGCCCGTTCGCATTTCCGCGGCCTTTGCGTGGCCATTGTGGGCTCTGCCGCTCTCGCTGCCGCCCCGCTTTCCGCGCAAACGATTGATGTCGTCGATCCCGATGATGCCTATGCCATCGATGGCGATCTTGCCGAACAGCCAGGCGACCAGCCGGTCTATGCTGACGAACAGGCCGCAGATGCCACCGATGCACAGCCCAGTTTCGAAGAACAAATGGCCGGCGCGGTCGACGAAGCAGATGTTGCACCAAACTGGTCCGATCCGGTTGTAACGTCGAGCGATCCCGAAGTGGCTGCGTCACAGGCCTCTGCAAACCCGGCCGGAGCGGCCGCGCAAGGCGATACGTATAAGGAAGACGATTTGATCGGCGCTGCCGAAGGCGTGTTCGGCAAAGGCGCCGAAGGCGTCGCCAAAATGATCCAGAACCTGCTCAAGGATCAAGGTGAGCCAAACGCGTATATCGTCGGGCGCGAAGCGGGCGGTGCGTTTGTGGTTGGCGCGCGCTACGGTTCGGGAACCCTGTTCCACAAGGTCGAAGGCGAACGTCCGGTCTATTGGACCGGTCCGTCAATCGGCTTTGATGCGGGCGCCAATGCAGGCAACACTTTCGTGCTGGTCTACAATCTTTACGACAGCGAAGAGCTGTTCAAACGCTTTCCTGCCGGTGAAGGGCAGGCCTATCTGGTTGGCGGAATGCACGCGAGCTATATGCGCCGCGGTGACACGGTTCTGATCCCGATCCGCGTGGGGGCAGGGCTGCGGCTGGGCGTCAATGCCGGGTATATGCGCTTTTCGAAAAAGCACCGCTGGCTGCCGTTCTGATACGCCGGTGTAAGTGAGCCTTACGGGTTGCAACAATAACTAGGCGTCAAAAGACGCATATTGTGGTTGCGAGTATCCGCGTCCCTCGGCAATGGGGGGCATCATGCTCGACCGTTTGAAACCCCAATCGCCCGACGCGCTTCTTGCGCTGATCAAACTCTATGCCGCCGATGAACGAGCGGACAAGATCGACCTTGGTGTTGGTGTTTATCGCACCAATGAAGGCGATACTCCGGTGTTTGCGGCGATCAAGGCCGCAGAGGCGAGGCTGGTCGCCGAGCAGGACAGCAAAAGCTATCTCGGCCCCGAAGGCGATCTGGGCTTTGTTCATGCATTGATGCCTTATGTGTTCGGCGATGACCCGACTATGGGCGGACGGATCGAAGGCATGCAGACGCCGGGCGGAACAGGCGCTGTCCGTCTGGCCGTTGCGGTGGCGAAACAGGCTGGCGTCACCGCCATTCACATGGGTACGCCCAGCTGGCCCAACCATGCGCAAATCCTGTCCGATGTGGTGATCGATTTTAAACCTTTCGATCATGCCAATGACGATGGAACCGCCAATATCGACACCGTATTGCAGGTGATTCGCGCTGCTTCGGAAGGCGAAGCGGTGTTGCTGCACGGTTGCTGCCACAACCCGACCGGCATTGACTACACTGACGACCAATGGGACGCGATTGCCGCGGCTTTTGCAGACAGCGCGGCGCTGCCCATTCTTGATATTGCCTATCAAGGGCTGGGGCACGGTCTGGACGAGGATGCCTATGGGATCCGCAAAGTCCTCGCTGCGGTTCCCGAAGCGCTTGTTGCCTATAGTTGTGACAAAAACTTCGGAATGTACCGCGACCGGGTTGGCGCTCTTTATGTGATGGCGCGCGATGCCGATGGGCTGCCTGCTATTCTCTCAAACCTCAACGCGTTGGCGCGGGCCAGCTGGTCGATGCCGCCTGATCATGGCGGTGCGGCAGTGCGGGTGATCTTGAACGATGCGGATATGACCGCGCAATGGCTGGAAGAGCTGGCTACGATGCGCGCGCGGATGCGCCGAGTGCGTGACCGGCTGGCCGAAGCGGGCGATGTCGGCAGCCTCGATCTGCGTCCGCTGGGGCACCAGAACGGGCTGTTTTCGGTGTTGCCACTGAGCAAGGACCAGATCCAGCAATTGCGAGACGATCATGCGATCTACATGGCGGGCTCGGGCCGGATCAACATCGCAGGATTGCATCAAGGCAATATCGACAAATTCATCTCCGCACTCGCGGAAGTGACCGGATAGTTGGACCGCCAGCCGATCCTCGAAGGGGAGCGGTTATTTCTCCGGCCGCTGGCCCGCGAGGATTGGGACGCTTTGTTCGCAGTCGCTTCGGACAAACGCATCTGGGAACAGCACCCGATGCACGATCGCTGGCAGGAGCCGGTGTTCCGCGAATTTTTCGACGACGCGTTGGCCAAGAGTGGCGCGCTTGCGATCATCGACAAAGCGAGCGGCAAGATTGTCGGCTCGTCACGGTATCAGGATCATAAGCCCGACCAAGGCGGTTCGGTCGAAATCGGCTGGACTTTCCTGGCCCCTGCATTGTGGGGCAGCGGCGCGAATGCGGAGCTCAAGCGGCTGATGCTAACCCACGCATTGGAATCGGTCGAGCGGGTCAATTTCCGGGTCGGCGAAACAAATCTTCGATCGCGCAAAGCGATGGAGAAAATCGGCGGGCGGCTGACCGATGAAACCCAGATTGTTCAACTGCCCGATGGGCCCGCCGTGCATGTCATCTATGCAATCACGCGCGCGAGTTTTGCCAAAGGGCCGCTGAGCTAACCACAATTCGCGCGTGAATTGCTTTGGCCTGAGCTTATCCGGCCAGGCTCTGCATACGCTTAAGATAGCGCGCGAGCACGTCGATCTCAAGATTCACCGAGTCGCCAGTTGCCAGATCGCCCAGAGTGGTAACTTCGGCAGTATGCGGAATGATGTTGACGGCAAAATCGCACGCGCCATCGGTCCGGTCGCGAATGTCGTTTACGGTCAGCGAAACACCTTCGATCGTGATTGATCCCTTGGCCGCAATGAACGGAGCGAATTCCGCCCGTGCACGAATTGCCAATTGGGTCGAACCGCCTTCTGCCTTGACCATCACAACTTCGCCAACCGTATCGACATGGCCGGTTACTATATGACCGCCCAACTCGTCGCCAACTTTCAGCGCCTGTTCCAGATTGAGTTTGCGGCCTTCTGTCCATTGATCTTTGGCAGTGCAGGATGCCGTCTCTGCGGACACATCGACAGCGAACCAAGCATCACCGGCCTCCCCGCCACGTTCAACAACCGTCAGGCACACGCCCGAACACGCAATTGATGCGCCGATCACAATGGTGTCCGGATCGTAGGGGCAAGCAATCACCGCGCGCAAATCGCCTTTGGATTCGATCTTGGTGATGCTTCCGATTGCCGTGATAATGCCTGTAAACATCTAATTTCCTTCGCCCGTACTGGGTCTGACGCGGTCATAGGCTTCGTATGTGTCACTGCCAAGCATCCGCTGATCGGCCAACATCCACCGGCCATGGGCATCCGCAAGTGTACCCAGGCCAATGTCGCTGATCGCCGATCGGCCGCTGCCCAGAATAATCGGCGCGCGGTATAACTCCATCCGGTCAACCAGATCCGCTTTCAGGAAAGAGGCCGCGGTTTCGGCCCCGCCTTCGACATAGAGATATTGGACATCCTCAAGCGATCCGATTTGTTCGGGCCGATTGATTATCTTCACATCGTCGGGAACCACACCGCGGGTGAGCACAATGCGCTGCGGGCTTCTGTTTTCGAGGCCCTCAAGCCGGACATCGAGCCGGGGTAGATCCCCGCGCCAAGTGCCGCCTCCGACCAGGATCGCATCGCTTTGCGCGCGGCGCGAGTGAACATGCGCGCGCGAAGCCTCGCCGGTAATCCACTGGCTTTCTCCCGATGGCAGCGCGATAAAACCATCCAGCGACATTGCGAGTTTGAGTGTCACAAATGGGCGCGCTCCGGATTGCCGGGTCAGATAGCCGCTCAAGCTGGCAGTGGCTGCGGCATTTTCCATCTGGCTGACCTTGATGCCCGCTGCGCGCAATTTTTCCGCGCCGCTTCCCGCTGTCCTGGGATCAGGGTCGGTCACCGCATAAACGAGCTTTGCAATACCCGCTTCGATTATCGCATCGCTGCAAGACGGGCCGCGCTCTGACACATGCGCGCAAGGCTCGAGCGAGGCGTAGAGCGTGGCTCCTTTGGCGCAGGCTCCGGCCTGATCGAGTGCCATTTTCTCTGCATGAGGGCGGCCGCCGGGCTGGGTCCAGCTGCGCCCGATTACTTTGCCATGTTTGACAATTACCGCGCCGACAGAGGGATTGGGGCGCGACAAGGGGCGGCCGCGCATTCCCAGCCGCGCGGCGGCGCTTAACCAGTCAGCGTCGCTTGGCTTGGTCACTCTGCCGGTTCATCGCCGCCGTCAGCGGCGCTCTCACCCAGCGCAGCGGCGCGTTGCTGTTCTGCAGCGGCTTCTTCTCGGGCGCGTTCTTCTGCAGCTTCGCGCTCGATCTCTTCCGGGTCCATGCCGGAAACCCGGGCGAGTGTGCGATAAATTTCTTTCTTGCGCTCTTCCCGCTCAGCCAGAATCGCTGCACGCTGTTCTTTGCGTTTCTGGTTCTCGATATTGGCGGCAATGATATCCGCTTCGGTGCGCTCGGGGTCGAAGGTCGTGATATAGGTCACTTCAGGGGGCACGGGCGGACCGATTACTTCCTCTGTGACAATGAAATAGAACAATCCCGTGGTGATCAGCATAGAGGCCGCGAGAATGCGGTATTTATAGGGATGCGGGCGGCGGAACTCGCTCCACAAATCCTGAAAACCTTCTGTCGGATTGAGTTTGCTGATCAGGCTCATAGGGCCAAGATAAGGCGGATGGGCGCAAATCGCCAGAGTTTTGCTCGGCGTCGCGGCGGCGATCTATCCGAATTGGCTATAAAGAGAGCGGCCTTTCGCTTTCAGCCACGCATTGGCGCCGTCCATATCGCCCTCGAAGATATCATCGAGAAGCGCATAGAAAGCCGCGCTGTGATCAAAATGCACAAGGTGCGCGACTTCATGTGCCACGACAGAGCGGCGGACCTGCTCCGGCGCCATGATCAACCGCCAATTGATGCGGACCGTTCCGCTGCTGGAGCAGCTACCCCATCGGCGCTGCGCCCGCGACAGCGCGAGCTTCGGTTTGGGGACGCCTGCGACTGCGCAATAATGCGCCAGATCCCGTTCCATTGCCGACAGACCTTCGGCGCGAAGCCACCGCTCGATCCGGCCATGCAGGCCTTCTTCGGGGCCTCCCACCATCAGCTCCGATCCGGCCAAGCGCGGTTTTCGGCGCGCAGCCGGGTCCCACGCGATCCGTATCGGCGTTCCGCAAAAGAGGATGTCTCCACCCGGGCCCGGCGGTGCGATCTCCTCAACACCCTGCAATTGCGCTTCCAGCCATGTCTGGCGTGACCTGGCAAATTCCAGCGCATCGGCAGACTGGCCCCATCGCGGCATGGTCACACGGATCTCGCTGCCATCGGGGGCGAGCCGCAGGATCAGACGCTTGGCCGTGCGGTGCCGCTTGATGGCAATGGGCAAAGACCGTCTGCCAACTTCCAATTGCAGGGGGCGATCCTGCTGCGCAGATCGGGGCCGCAGCCAGTCGATCATTCTGCGTCCCATTCGGTCAAATGATGTTCCAGCGGGCCGGCATCGTTCTCGCTCACCACGCGTCCGGCAACAGATATGCCTGCCTGTTTCACAGCCTCGCGATCGCCAGAGATCAAATAGTGCCAGTCTTTCAGCGGCTTCCCGGCGGCGCGCAATTTGTACGCGCAGCTCGCCGGTAGCCATCTGACCTCAGTCACCAATTTCGGGGTCAGGCGCAGGCAGTCGGGCACATAGGCCTTGCGATTGCGGTAATCCTTGCATCGCGCAGTCGCGGTATCGAGCAATTTGCAAGCGACATTTGTGCCTTCGATCTTGCCGGTGTCTTCGTCTTCCAGTTTATGCAGGCAGCATTGGCCGCAGCCATCGCACAAGGCCTCCCATTCGGCGCGATCAAGCTGATCGAGCGGGAGTTCCCAGAATTTGTCCCTCAATGCACCCATTTGCCAAGCTCAGCTGCCACCGCATCGGGGCCTTGGTCGGTCGGCAAAAGCGCTAGCGGCTTTCCTTCCGGATCGAACAGATAGGTGATGGCATAATGTTCCATATCATATCCGCCGCCGGGCATGTCTTTGCCGCGAGAGAAGGGGATGCCGAACAGCGCCGCTGCCGCTTTGATATCCTCCTCAGATCCCGTTAGCCCGATGAGCTGATTGGGCACACCGTCGGGATGGAAGCCTGAAACAAATTCGCCGACAACTTCGGGCGTGTCGCGCGCAGGGTCGATAGTGATGAAGATCGGCTGGATCAGCGCAGCCCGTTCGCGATCCGATTTGGCGAAGTTCTGGAGGCCAAGCGTCGTACGCGCCAGATCGGTCGGGCAAATGTCGGGGCAGAAGGCAAAACCGAAATAGACGATCCGGTACTTCCCGTTGAAATCAGACCACTTCGTCGGCTTGCCGCTGCTGTCGGTCAATTCAAACGGACCGCCGATTGTTGCGCCCTCAAGCGGGGGGCGCTCATCGGGCAGCGGAGCGGTTGGATTGCACGCCGACAAAGCAAGCGCAGTGAGGGGCAGCATCAGTTTCAGGGGGTTCATCATGGCGCTCGGGTTCATGCTCTGCTAATTGGATATCAGCAAGGGTTCGATTCTTCGTCCCGCATGTAACAAATTCTTGGAGGTTGAAAATGGCCCGCGCCGTTTTCCGTACAGTTTTTCCCGGCCTTGCACTGGCAATCGCTTCATCTTTGGCGGTTGTGGCCGCGCCCGCATCGGCGCAGTTCAAGTCAAAAGGCTATGCCTTTCTGGAGGCGGTGGAAGATCGCGATGGCAATGTCGTTACCGAAGCTTTGAAAGAGCCGGGCAGCGTCATCGTTAACACGCGCGACATCACCACGGGTGAAACCGCGCTGCACATCGTGACCAAGCGCCGTGATCTGATGTGGATCCGGTTTCTGACGCAGAATGGCGCCAATCCCAATATCAGCGACAATAAGGGTGTCTCACCGCTGCAGATTGCGACCCAGCTCGGGTTTGTCGAGGGCGTAGAGGCCTTGATCAAAGCGGGTGCGCGGGTCGATGTGTCGAATGATGCGGGCGAAACGCCGCTGATTTCCGCGGTCCACCGGCGCGACGCCGGCATGGTCCGCCTGTTGCTTGCCCAAGGCGCGAACCCTGACCAGAACGACAATTCGGGCCGTTCCGCGCGCATTTATGCAGAGCTTCAGACTGCCAACAGTGCGCTGATGGCCGAATTCAAACGTGCAGACGAAGCGCGCGAGGGCCAGAAGGAAACCCAAACCTACGGTCCAAGCTTCTGATATGACCACCATTGCCGATATGACGCTGGACGAACTCCGTCTGGAGCTCGCGCCCGAAATTGCCGCTGCCGCAGTGTTTGACGGGTGGAGCGATGCAGCCATTGTTTCGGCAGCGGATATGGTCGGGGCCGATGCGGATGTTGCGCGGTTGGCATTCCCTGGCGGGGCAATGGACATGATCGGGGCGTGGATCGACACGGTCGATGCCAAAATGGTCGACGCCTTTCCCGTAGAGAAATTGGCATCAATGCCCATTCGCGAGAAAATCCGCAGTCTTGTCCAGTTCCGGCTCGATGCGATTTCCGGTCTGGAAGAAGCGCTCAAACGCGCCACCGCGATCATGGCGATGCCGCAGAATGTGGCGCGTTCGCTCAAGACCGGATGGCACAGCGCCGATCTGATGTGGCGGCTCGCCGGCGATACAGCGACAGATTACAACCACTATACCAAGCGCACAATTCTGGGCGGAATCTACACCGCAACATTGGCGGTTTTCGCCGATGACGACAGCGAGGGCAAAGCCAAGACGCGCGCATTTCTGGATCGCCGGATCGAAGGCGTGATGAGATTCGAAAAAGCCAAGGCCAAATGGTTGAACCCCGACCGTGAAAGCTTCAGCGTTTCGCGGTTTCTTGGCCGTTTGCGCTACCCTTCAAATTAGTCCTATTGATAATCAGTTGCAATTAGCCGCGCTGTCTGGCAGCGCGCGCTGATGGATTCCCGAACACCAACTCTCGACAGTCTCAAACCCGGCGTGCATGCCACGATAATCTCCGTTGATTGGGATGCGCTGGCCAGCGAAGAAGGCAAGCGGCTGCGGGCCCTTGGAATTGATGAAGGCGCGCATGTGGGGATCGCGCATAAGGGTGTTTTTGGCGGGAGTGATCCGATCGCCATCACTATCGGGCGTATGACAATTGCGGTGCGCAAAGTGCACGCCGCCGCGATGCAGGTGGACCCGGCATGAGCACGGCCACAACCGCCGCGCTGGTCGGCAATCCCAATGCCGGCAAGAGCGCGCTGTTCAACGCGCTGACAGGTGCGCGGCAGAAAATCGCCAACTATCCCGGCGTCACGGTGGAA
The DNA here is from genome assembly GCF_009827395.1 of Pontixanthobacter aquaemixtae. GTDB lineage: Bacteria > Pseudomonadota > Alphaproteobacteria > Sphingomonadales > Sphingomonadaceae > Pontixanthobacter > Pontixanthobacter aquaemixtae. The sequence goes on from NZ_WTYX01000001.1 coordinate 131,759, forward strand.
CGCAAAGCCGGAAAGCTGGCTCTGCCGTCGGGCGAAAGCATCGAACTGATCGATCTGCCCGGCAGCTATTCCTTCGACACCACCAGCCCCGATGAAGAAGTCACCCGCAAAGTCGTGATGGGGGAACAGGAAGGGCAGGCCCAGCCCGATCTGTTGGTCGTGGTTCTCGATGCGGCAAACCTGCAGCAGCATCTGGTCTTCGCGCAGGAAGTGATCGCATTGGGGCGCCCGACGATCATTGCGCTCAACATGGTTGATCTGGCGGAGCGCGACGGGCTCACTCTTGATCCCGCAGCGCTGGCTGGCGCGCTCGGCGTTCCCGTAGTGTCCACGGTGGCTGTGCGCCGCAAAGGTCTGGCCGAATTGACAGCAGCGATTGAAGCTGCGGCGGAACAAGATCCGGCGGCGATCGATGCGCGGCCAAGTGTGACCTTGCCCGAACGCCGCCTAGCGGCCCGCAACATCGCCAAAGCGGCCACTTTGGCCGAATCGACAGAGCGGCGGATCAATTCGGGTCTGGACCGGATATTGCTGCATCCCTGGCTGGGCCCGCCGATCTTGTTCCTGTTGCTGTTTGTGATTTTCCAGGCAGTCTTTGCATGGGCATCCCCATTTGCAGACGGGTTGGAAGCCGGCGTGGGCGCGGTTTCTGATTGGGTCAGCGCCACTTTTGCCGAAAGCTTCTTCCGCGATCTTATAACCGAAGGCTTGCTTGCGGGGGTCGGTTCGGTTGTCGTATTCCTGCCGCAGATTATCATCCTGTTCGCGTTTATCCTGGTCATGGAGGCGACCGGCTATATGGCGCGCGCGGCCTTTGTGATGGACCGGTTGATGGCATCGGTTGGCCTGTCAGGCCGCAGCTTCATTCCGCTTTTGTCCAGTTTTGCCTGCGCGATTCCGGGCATTATGGCGACGCGGAGCATTGCCGATCCCAAAGACCGGCTGACAACCATTCTGATCGCGCCCTTGATGACCTGTTCGGCGCGTTTGCCGGTTTACCTTGTGATTATCGGGGCGGTCATCCCGCAGCGGCAGGTCGCGCCCTTGATCGGATTGCAGGGTCTGGTGATGTTCCTGCTCTATGTGGCGGGCATCGTCGGCGCGGTGATTGTCGCCTTTGCATTGCGGCGGACAGTGACCGCGGGGCAAGCGAGCGGATTTATCATGGAGCTGCCGCGCTATCAGATGCCTAATCTGAAGGATCTGTTGATCGGGCTGTGGCAGCGCGCATGGGTTTTCTTGCGGCGCGCGGGCACGATCATCTTTGCAGCGACCGTCGTGCTGTGGCTGCTGCTGTCATTCCCCAGGGCCGAGATCGGCGAAAGCCAGCTCGATGCATCTTACGCGGGGCAGATATCTGCGGCTATCCACCCTGCATTTGAACCGATCGGGTTCAATCAGGAAATGACGCTGGCGCTGGTTCCGGCAATGGCTGCGCGCGAAGTGGCGGTGGCATCGCTCGCCACCACCTATGCGGTTGAATCGGAAGACGAAGAGGCAACCGAAGAGGCGCTGCGCGAACAGATCGCCGCGCGTTGGAGCTTGCCCACCGCGCTGGCATTCCTCGCCTGGTTCGTTTTTGCGCCGCAATGCATATCGACCATTGCGGTTGCGAGACGCGAAACCAATGGGTGGAAATGGCCGATCTTCATGCTGACCTATCTGTTTGTGCTCGCCTATGTGTTTGCCGGTGCGACCTATTGGTTGGCGGTCTGGGCAGGGCTGTAGCGGACGGCCTGAGGCCACTTTCCACATCTTCGCACAATAAAATTTGCCAGCGACTCGCGCCAAAAGGGGCGACCCGCTAACTCCGTGGCAACAGATTCGCGAAGGAAGACACCATGGCAGGCAGCCTCAACAAAGTAATGCTCATCGGCAACCTCGGGGCGGACCCAGAAGTCCGCTCGTTCCAGAATGGCGGCAAGGTCTGCAACCTGCGCATTGCCACCAGCGAGACCTGGAAAGACCGCAATTCGGGCGAGCGCCAGGAACGCACCGAATGGCATACTGTGGCGATCTTCTCCGAAGGCCTCGTCAACGTCGCAGAGCGTTATCTTCGCAAAGGCTCCAAAGTGTTTGTCGAAGGCCAGCTGCAAACCCGCAAATGGCAGGACCAAAGCGGCAATGACCGCTATTCGACCGAAGTCGTTTTGCGCGGCTTCAACGGAACGCTGACCATGCTCGATGGTCCCGGTGGCCAAGGGGGCGGTCAGGGCGGAGGAGGCGGCCAAAGCGGCGGCTGGAACCAAGGCGGCGGAGGCGCATCTGGTGGTGGCAACGGCGGTTCGGACAATCAGGGCGGATCATCCGGTGGTGGTTCGAACTATGACGATCTGGACGACGACATCCCATTTTGATGCGAATTGTGGGCCTGGTCGTGCCCATATTGGCTCTTTTTCTCGCGTCATGTGCTGACAATCGAGGTGCAGAGCTTGATCGTGATACCCATGCGATCATAGCCACGGTTTTGGCCTTGCAGGCTGATATTCCGGTTGAGAACGAAAAATGGTTTTCAGAGCACCCTGAAGAGAAGCCAAACTTCTACGGCTGGTTCGACCACCGTCTTTGTGTGGCTCGAGAGCTGGCCGGAACGACTGCCGAAATTAGGATGGCTAGAAACTCGGTGCAGGCCAATGGCGGCACGACGGACTTCGGCCTAAATGGGAAGCGTCAGGCGTGGGAAAGCGCCAGCAAGCGTAGCGTTCTCCCTAGTGATATCAAACCAGAACATCTTCGTTGGGATGGAGCTCTCAAATACTGTTTAAACGGCGTGTTGTGGATGAGTCATCCAGAAATTGATGGCGATGACGCAACCATCTTTATTCAGAACGAATGTTCCGGCTGGTGCGGCTGGGGCGGGGTTTATGAACTGAAACGAACAAAGGCTGGCTGGGAGCTTGGCGACAAGTTGGAAGGATGGATGTCCTAACCCTTCTTCAGCGCGGCTAACATATCGGCCATCGGGCCGTCCTGCTCTCCCTCGATCTGGATGCCTTTTTCCTTGCGCGTTGCATCCGCGTTCGGGCCTGTCGCATAGGGATCGATCGCTAGCCCGAGGCTTTGCGCTACCGCTTCGCCCAGATCGAAACTGTCCCCGTCATAGTCGAGCTCGTCCAGATCGTCTTCGGTAAGCTCCACTTCCTCTTCCGGCGTGAAATCGGACCGGGCAGGGACGAAGCGGAAATGCAGCGGTTCGTCGGCGCTCGCGGCAAAATCCTCTCCCGAAATCGCGCATGGCTGGAGCCAGCCTGCCTGCAATCGGCCTTCGGCGACAACGGCATTGCTCTTGGGCGTGAGCGTTACTTCGGCGCGCAGCGATTGCAGTTCGCTCAATGCGAATCTTTTGGAAAGCGCTTCGCGCTCAGCTTGCGTCGCTTCGATCACATAGGGCTCTTCCTTGAGCGCCTTGGCTTTGACTGTCCGGCTCAGTTCGCTTTGCGTCATGGTGACAAATCTCCGGCAGACAGTTCCTCATTGGTCAGGCCGGACAATCTTTGGGACAGTTTGGTAAGTTCCTCTGCCATCGCTGCAGGATCACCGCCTTCAGCCAGCGTCACATTGCGCTGCACAGCGGCGGTCATGGCCTCTTTCCCTGAAGCCAATGCATCGCGGTACGCCCCGATCCGGCCGCCCATCGCTTCCATCAGCTTGCCCATCTTCTTGCCCAGCGTCGGATCACCCATGCCTGTCTCGCGCAATTGACCGTCGATATCCTCGACGAACAATTCGGTCAGCCGAGCCGTGGCGGGCAGCATTTTTTCGTCCGCTTCCAGCCGCAGCATCACCATCGCGGTGACATTGGTGATCATGTCGAAACGGCCATCGACAGTGTCTGCCGCGCCGCAATGCCGGTACCATTGCGGTCTGCGGGCCTCTGCCACGATACCATGCCACAATGGTCGCACGGCCTCTTTCGGATCGGTTTCAAAGCCAAAAAGGCGGGAGAGAAAGGACATGTCGGGTTTCCTCGCGGCAATAATCGTTCATCGGCAATTCAAGCCACTCTCTGCATCGGTCCGCCACTGCATTCAAGCGACGGTTGCATGGCGGTGAGCATCGCCGTAAGGCTGCGTCTGATATAGGATTTGCGCCTGCCTATCCAAGCCGTGATATCGGTTTGATGTGCGGGACCCGAAGAAGGTTATACTCGATGATTCAACGCAAACTGATCGGCACCGCGATTGTACTGGCGGCCGCGCTGGCAGCCAGCGGATGCGCGTCCATTCGCGAGAACCGCGGTTATATTATCGATCAGACTTTGATGGATTCGGTCCAGCCGGGCATCGATAACCAGCAATCGGTCACCCAGACATTGGGGCGGCCAACTTTCACCAGCCAGTTCGGCGATCCGGTTTGGTATTATGTCTCCAGTGTGACCGGGCGCAAACCATTTGTTCGCCCGCGCATCCGCCAGCATTCGGTATTGGCAGTCCGGTTTGACGGATCGGGCAATGTTGTTTCGGCAGATCGTTCGGGTCTCGACCAAGTGGCCTATTTGCAGCCTGACGGCGACAGCACGCCGACACTGGGCCGCGAGCGCGGCTTCTTCGAAGACCTGTTCGGCAATATCGGTACGGTTGGTGCGCCGGGTGCAGGCGCAGGGGCAGGCGGCCCGGGCACATAACGCCTTTGCCATGTCAGGGTGGCCTCATTGCGCGGCTTGATCGGCGCAGCGTGCACCCCATATCCGGTCTATGAGTACAGCAGATAACCCTCACGGTTTGGTGCAATGGCACGGAACCACCATCATCGGCGTGAAAAAGGGCGGCAAGACCGTGATTGCCGGGGACGGACAAGTCTCCATGGGCAACACGGTAATGAAGCCAAATGCACGCAAAGTCCGCCGGATTGGCGAGGGCGAGAAGGTCATCGCAGGATTTGCCGGCGCAACTGCCGACGCGTTCACTTTGTTTGAACGGCTCGAAAAGAAGCTGGAGCAGCACCGCGGCCAGTTGAAACGCGCCGCAGTGGAAATGGCCAAGGACTGGCGGACCGACAAATATCTGCGCAATCTCGAAGCTTTGATGATCGTGGCCGATGAAGAGAGCCTGCTGGTTCTCACCGGCAATGGCGATGTGCTGGAACCGGAAGGCGGGATCACCGCGATCGGATCGGGCGGTAATTATGCGCTCGCGGCTGGCCGCGCGCTGGCCGATTATGAAGATGATGCAGAACAGATCGCCCGCAAAGCAATGCAGGTCGCGGCGGATATCTGTGTCTTCACCAACGGCAATGTGACCGTCGAAACGATTTAAGAGACCCTATGACAGAAGCACTTACCCCGAAGGCGATTGTCGCCGCTCTCGACGAGCATATTATCGGTCAGAAAGACGCGAAGCGCGCGGTTGCCGTGGCGATGCGCAATCGCTGGCGGAGGCAGCAGCTTTCCGACGAGCTGCGCGAAGAAGTCACGCCGAAAAACATCCTGATGATCGGCCCCACCGGTTGCGGCAAGACAGAGATCAGCCGCCGTCTGGCCAAGCTGGCCGATGCGCCATTCGTCAAAGTCGAAGCGACCAAATTCACCGAAGTCGGTTATGTCGGGCGCGATGTCGAACAAATCGCCCGCGATCTGGCCGAAGAGGCTATCCGTCTGGAGAAAGAGCGCCGCCGCGAGGCGGTTCGCGAAGCGGCTTCGCAAGCTGCGATGGACCGGCTGCTCAATGCGCTGGTGGGCGACAATGCCTCCGAAGCGACACGCGAAAGCTTTCGCCAGCGGATCGTCGACAATTCGATGAATGACACCGAGGTCGAAATCGAAGTGCAGGATCAACCCAGCGCGCCGATGGAAATTCCCGGCATGGGCGGCAGCATGGGCATGATCGACCTGAGCGATATGATGGGCAAGGCGTTCGGCAAATCGAACACCAAACGCCGCAAGCTGAAAGTCCCCGAAGCGTGGGACAAGCTGGTCGATGAAGAAGCAGAGAAACGCCTCGATCAGGACGATGTCGCCCGCGTGGCTCTGCAGAACGCAGAAACCAACGGCATCGTTTTCCTTGACGAGATTGACAAGATCGCGGTGTCGGACGTGCGCGGCGGCAGTGTCAGCCGCGAAGGCGTGCAGCGCGATTTGCTGCCGCTGATCGAAGGCACAACCGTTGCGACCAAATATGGACCGATGAAAACCGACCATATCCTGTTCATCGCGAGCGGTGCGTTTCACGTTTCAAAACCGTCGGACATGCTGCCCGAATTGCAGGGCCGCTTGCCGATCCGGGTTGAGCTGCGCGCGCTGACGGAGGAAGATTTCGTGCGGATCCTGAGCGAGACACGCGCCAATCTGGTGTCGCAATATGTCGCGCTGCTCGGAACAGAAGATGTGACCGTCACTATTGGCGATGATGCGGTGGCCGAAGTCGCCAAAATCGCGGCAGAAGTGAACGAAAGCGTCGAGAATATCGGTGCACGCCGTTTGCAGACGGTGATGGAAAAACTGCTGGAAGATCTCAGTTTCGAAGCGGAAGATCATCAGGGTCAGACTATCACGATCGATGGCGGATATGTGCGCGAGCGTTTGACCGAGCTTTCGCAGGATACTGACCTCAGCAAATATATTCTGTAGTTTGCCCCGATGGGCAGCGACACAATCAAAGACACATCGGCGATGATCGCGGAGATGGACCCGCTGCTTGATCCGGCACAATGGTGCTTTGTTTCGGCGAGCGATCAGGGCTGGGCATTCGCGCTTATGCCGCACGCCCTTTCGACATTCCGCGAAGAAGAAGGACTGTCGCTGATCGTCTCGCAGGAAGCCGCATTGGAGGCGGGGATTGAGGCCGATCCCTATTGCCGGATTAAATTGCGCATCAATTCCGCGCTCGACGGAGTTGGCCTTACCGCAGCGGTGTCGGCTGCGCTTGCTGACGCGCGGATCGCTTGCAACATCGTTGCCGCATATCACCACGACCATGTGTTCGTGCCTGCAGGCCGGGCAGAAGAGGCGTTGGCGCTGCTGATCGGCCTGTCGCGGGACAAGCAAACAATAGCCTAGCATTTGGCAGGGCGGTTGGTGCCGTTGGTCGAATTTTACCTGTGTCAGCTTGTCAGCCTGTCCGCGAATTGTTCTATTCGCTCCCACGAAAAAATCTGTTTGTCAGGGGGCCTATCATGTTCCGTTCGATTCTAGCCGCAGGCACCGGTCTGCTTGCACTTGCCGCTGCCCAGCCAGCATTTGCTGACGACCATGCTGCGGGCGAGACCCCGGCCATCACTGCGCCGGAGATCGAATTTACCGAATGGACGCTGGATAACGGGCTGCGCGTGATCGCGGTGCAGGATGATACCACCGCTACTGTCACCACTTCGATGTGGTACGACATCGGATCGAAGCTTGATCCCGAAGGGCGCACGGGTTTCGCGCATCTGTTCGAACATATTCTCAGCCGCAAGACCGAGAATATGCCCTACAATATGATCTACGGTCTGACTGCCGATATCGGCGGAACGCGCAATGCCTCCAACAGCCCCGATCGCACCAATTATTACGAACAGGTTCCGGCAGAGTATCTCGAAGCGATGCTGTGGACGCATAAGGAACGGATGGCGCTGCCGGTGGTCGACCAGGACGTGTTCGACAAGGAACGCGAAGTGGTGAAAGAGGAACTGCGCCAGCGCGTGCTTGCGCCGCCCTATGGCCGCTTCCAACGCTTTGTTCTGCCAGAAAACAGCTTCGATGTGCTGCCCCAACGCCGCCCAGGAATCGGCTCTATCGAGGATCTCGATTCGGCCACGCTCGACGATGCGCGGGCATTCTTCCAGGCCTATTACGGGCCCGATACCGCCACCCTTATCGTCGCGGGCAATTTCGAAATGGATCAGCTGCGCAGCCTGGTCGATGAGTACTTTGCCGCCATACCGCGCAGGGAAAATCCGGTTGCTCTGGACATCCCGATGCGCGAACCGGAGCGGACCGAACCGCGCTTTGTCACCGCAACCGCGCCCAATGTTCCATTGCCGTTGGTCGGCGCGACATGGAAAGTGCCCGGCGCGGCGCATCCCGATATCGCGGCGCTCGAAGTGCTCGATTACATCATGTCGAGCGGCGAAAACAGCCGGCTGCATCAAGCGCTCATCCGCACCGGCAAAGCTGTCGACGTGGCGGAATTCGTCAATCCGAGCGAGGAGGGCGGATTTTTTGCGCAGTTTGCGATTATCAATCGAACTGCTGACCCTGATGAGGTGATCGCGATTCTGGAAGCCGAGCGTGCCAAACTGCTCAGTGAACCGGTCAGCGCCGCCGAACTGGCTGAGGCGAAGACCGAGATATTCTCGAGCGCGCTGCGCCGCCGCGAAACAGCACGGGGGCGGGCTTTTGAAATCGGCGAAGCTCTGGTCCGCACCGGACAGCCCGAAGCGGCCGATACGCGGTTGCAGCGCATTTCTGCGGTAACTGCGGCCGATATCCAACGCGTAGCGCGGCAATATCTCAAGCCCGAAGCACGCGTTGAACTGCGCTATATCGAAGGGGACGATGATCGCACTGCCTATACGAATCCGGCTCCGTTTCCGACTTTCCGGACGCTGCCAGCAGCCACGGGCGAGCCGCGTAAGGTCAAGCCTGAAGGGGAGCGTCAGGCACCCCCGGGCCCGGGCGCCAAGCCCGCTATCGAAGCGCCCACCATTGTCGAAACGACGCTGGATAACGGGATAGAGGTGGTCGCCACGCAAACCGGAAATGTACCGATTGCAACGATGACGGTGCTGTTCCCCGGTGGCAGCGCGAGCGACCCGCGTGCCAAAGCGGGCATTGCCGAAATGGCGGCCGCGCTGGCCGACAAAGGAACAGCCAATCTGACATCGACCGAAATCGCCGCGCGGCTCGAAAGTCTGGGTGCGCGATTCTCTGGCACGGCCGCGACAGACGGCACCTATTTCAGCCTGACCGCGCCGGTCGCGACATTCCGCGATGCCGGTGAAGTGATGGCGGACATCATCAACAGCGCCTCTTACCCAGAGGAAGAGTTCGCCCGCGAACGCAAGCGCGCGGTGGACGGGTTGCAGATTTCGCTCAAAGACCCGGGCGATCTGGCGCGGTTTGTATCCTTGCCGGTGATGTATGGCGATGCGCCTTACGGAACCATCGGCGGAGGAACGACCCAGAGCCTCGCGGCGATTTCGCCTGCGGATCTGATCGCGCACCGCGAAAAATACTGGCATCCGGCACGGGCCAAGGTGATTGTCAGCGGCGGTATCGCTCCGGATGCGGCGACGCAGCTGGTCGGCTCTCTGCTTGGCGATTGGACAGTCGAAGCGGCTCCTCCCGAACCGGTTGCGGACCCTGATGGTGAAGCGCTCGCGCCACGTACCGTGGTGATCGATATGCCCGATGCCGGCCAGGCCGCGGTCATTGCCGGGGTGCGCGCGCTGTCGCGCAGCGACGAGGACTACTATTCCTTGATGCTGGCAAACGCCGTGCTGGGCGGTGGATCAAGCGGGCGACTGTTCGATGAAGTCCGCACCAAACGCGCTTTGAGCTACGGCGCCTATAGCGGATTTGGTTCGCGGGCAGGCGAATCAGTGCTCACCGCAAGCGCGCAAACCAAGAACGAAACCGCCGCAGAGGTCGCGCAGATATTTCTCGATGAATTTGAACGTCTCGGGACCGAACCTCTACCAGAAGACCTGCTCGAAAAACGCAGGCTTTATTTGGGCGGATCTTACTCTCGCTCGCTGGAAACCAGCTCCGGCTTCAACGGGATTACCGCCGGATTGATGCTGCAGGGGATAGAACCTGCCGAAGCATCGCGGCTGGCTGAAAAGCTTTCTGCAGTCCGCGCTGAAGATGCGTCGCGTGTTGCAGCCGATGTGGTCGATCCGACACAAGCGACCATCATAATCGTCGGTGATTCAAAGCAATTCATTGACAAGCTACGTGCAATGCGGCCACAAGTTGAGGTGATTTCGGCAGATCAATTGGATTTGTCGAGTTCAGTTTTGAAAGCCGCCGAGTAACGTGCTTTTAAAATAGAGAAGGGGTATCGCTTGATTGCGGTGCCCCTTTTTTGTTGCGTCAGGCGGATGTTTCGTTGGCCTGCCGCGCCCACATCTCGGCGTATAATCCGTCATGCTGCAAAAGCGCCGAATGCGTCCCGCGCTCGGCAAGTTTGCCCTGATCAAGCACCAATATTTCATGCGCGTCGGCGATGGTCGAAAGACGGTGTGCGATCGACAGTGTGGTGCGGTCGCGGGAAACCCGGTGCAATGTCGCCAGAATATCCTGCTCGGTCCGGCTGTCGAGCGCGCTGGTGGCTTCATCGAGCATCAGAATAGGCGGGTTCTTCACCAGCGTTCGGGCAATTGCCACGCGTTGCTTTTCACCGCCCGACAATTTGAGCCCGCGCTCGCCGACCTCGGTATCGAAGCCTTGGGGCAATTGTTCGATAAAGGGGAGAATCGACGCGTCGCGCGCGGCAGACATCACCTGCTGATCGCTGGTGCCATCTTTGCCGTAAGCAATGTTGTAGCCGATCGTCTCATTGAACAGCACGCTGTCTTGCGGAACGATGCCGATTGCTGCGCGCAGGCTTGTCTGAGTGATTTGGGAAATATCCTTCCCGTCAATCAGAATGCGGCCTGACCAAGGGTCGTAAAAACGGAACAACAGCCGCGCGATGGTCGATTTGCCGGCGCCCGAGGGGCCGACAATCGCGACATTGTCTCCTGCAGGAACTTCGAAACTGAGGCCCTGCAATATCGTCCGGTCCGATTCATACCCGAACACAACATTGTCGAATGTCACGGTTGGGCGATGGATCACCAGCGCGGGTGCGCCGGGGGCGTCTTCCACTTCGACCTCTGAATCCATCAGGCGAAACATCTCGGCCATATCGACCAAGCCTTGGCGGATCGTCCGGTATACCCATCCCAGCAGATCAAGCGGTCGGAACAGCTGCATCAGATAGGTGTTGACGAAAACAAGATCGCCCACGGTAAGGTCGCCTTTGCTCCAACCCCACACGGTATAGGCCATGGCTCCGGCCATCAGGGCATTGGTGATCAACGACTGGACAATGTTAAGCAGACCGAGCGAGTTCTCGCTTTTGACAGCCGCATCGGCATAGGCGCGCGCGGCGGCGGCATAGCGCTGCTCCTCGCGCGCTTCCGCACCGAAATATTTGACCGTTTCGTAATTGAGCAGCGAATCTACCGCGCGGTCCAATGCGCGGCCATCCAGATCATTCATCTGCTTGCGCAGCTTGGTCCGCCATTCGGTAATCCAGCGTGTGACCAATATATAGCTGATGACAGTGAAAGCGGTCGCGGCGACCAGTTCCCATCCGAAATTGATATAGAAGATCACGCCCACTGCCGTCAGCTCGATCACCGTCGGGGCAATGTTGAACAGCAGGAAATAGAGCATCGAATCGATGCTCTTGGTTCCCCGCTCGATAGTCTTGGTGACTTCGCCTGTGCGCCGCGACAGGTGGAAGCGCAGGCTCAGCCGGTGGAGCCGGTGGAACACATCTTCGGCGAGCTTGCGCGTCGCGTCCTGGCCGACACGCTCGAACACAATGTTGCGCACATTGTCGAAAACAAGGCTGGCAAAGCGGCCGAGGACAAAGGCGATCACCAACGCCATCGGCACCAGATAGGCGTCTTGCGCCCCGTTGGTCATGCTATCGACCGCGTTTTTGTAAGCGAAAGGCAGCGCGAGAATGGTCGCTTTGGCGGCGAGCACAAAAAGCACCGCGACAACAATCCGCCATTTCAGCGAAGGACTATCCTTGGGCCAAAGATAGGGCAGGAAGCGCTTTAGCGTCCGCCAACTGTCATGGTCGATCGATTTTGGAGTGGCAGTATCTGGCGGCATCGCGGCCTATGTGGGGCGACGTGCGCGCAAGGGCAATGGCTGATGGCGGCAGGTTTAGCGGTTCAAAGGCGTGTTGCCTGAAATTGCTGCCTCACGCCGCGGTGGTTTTTGCTGCCGGTTGGCAGGTCGAACAGTACCTGCCTTTTCTCGAAATCAATCGCCACCCGGTTGAACAGGCGCAAATCGCGCATCCCCATTATAATCGCCGGGCGTTCGGACAGGCCGAGCGCGGCAAAGGCCGGGCTCTCGGCAAAAGTTATCGGCATATTGTTGAGCTGCAGTCCCTGGATCTGGAAACGCTTGGCATAATGCCGTTTGCCGATGATCACCGCGCCATTTACGTCTTGCGAGCTGACTTCCACGCGATTGCGAGCCCCGCGCAGGCGCTTTTGCAATTTGAGATTGCCAAAGGAACTTTGCGCGCCGGTGTCGATGACAACAGCGGTCCTCACCCCGTCGATCGTTGCATTGGCAATGATCAGGCGGCCCAGCTTGCGGCGCGCCCTTACGATGATTTCGTAGCCGCTATTTCCGCCCAGCGCACTGGCATCGTTGACTGCAATGGTTTGCGATCTGAAATCGATCATCACCCGCATATCCTGCAAACTGTCGAGCCCGAGGATGCCGTCGGCCCCGACATTGCGCGCTTCGAGCAAGGGGGCGGCGATATCGCCCAGCGTGCGGTCGGCAAATTCCAGACCGTCCAATTGCACCAGTTCAACATCTTCCCGGCTGCCCATGCCGACAACCACAGCAGATCCGATGGTTGGCAGTTTCAGCTTCTCGCTAAGCCCCCGGGTAATGACTGTCGCCTGCGCGCCGGTATCAATCATGAAGCGGAACGGGCCTTCGCCGCTAATGGTCACCGGCACCGTCATCCGGTCATAATAATCGGTGCGGCCTTCAACAATGTCATCGGGAGGTAGTAACGAGGGTTCCGTGGTCGGCAGCGTCGCCGGCTTGGGAAGCTCGGCAGGTTCGGAAACGGAGGTTGGCGGCGCGGCGGGTGGCTCTACGGAAGCGGCAAGCATGCCTGCCGCGGCCCAAATCCAATGTGACATAATCCTCTCCGATTGTTTTAATCGAAGACTACCACCAACCGGCGATCTCGCCAAATTCCAGTGCGGGTGATTATGCCGGGGTTACCACGTCGGCGGGGTTCGCCTTGCGGCTCCGCAACATCGCCCATGTCTCGGTAAGGATATGCGGCCACAGCATCCACAATGCCGCGCCATAGGTAACGCCGCCGGTCGCCGCCAAAATGGCCAGTTCGAACGGGGCTGCCATTTCGGGAAGCACGGACTTAACGGCAGTGACCACTGCCGCCATCAGGGCGCACGCCACCGCTACCGGAAACAATTGCTTCAACAAATCCCCAATCCGGACTTCGATTGCCGGCAATGTCAGCGCGAGTGTGATCGCGAGCAATG
>NZ_WTYX01000001.1:150000-997711 GCF_009827395.1 Pontixanthobacter aquaemixtae
AAGGGAAACAGCCCTAACCTACAGCTAAGGTCCCCAAGTCATATCTAAGTGGGAAAGCATGTGGGAATCCCAAAACAACCAGGAGGTTGGCTTAGAAGCAGCCATCCTTTAAAGAAAGCGTAACAGCTCACTGGTCTAAATAAGGGTTCCTGCGGCGAAGATGTAACGGGGCTAAAGATATGCACCGAAGCTTAGGGTTCATAGTTTACTATGAGCGGTAGCGGAGCGTTCCGTAAGTGGATGAAGCCGAAGGGTAACCGACGGTGGACATATCGGAAGTGCGAATGCTGACATGAGTAGCGATAAAAAGGGTGAGATACCCTTTCGCCGAAAGACCAAGGGTTCCTACGCAATGCTAATCAGCGTAGGGTAAGCCGGCCCCTAAGACGAGCCCGAAGGGGGTAGTCGATGGGAACCACGTTAATATTCGTGGGCCTGAAGATGTGTGACGGTTTGTGGAAGTAGTTTGTCCTTATTGGATTGGGCAGGCTGCCAAGCAGATCCAGGAAATAGCCTCTTCATATAGACCGTACCCGAAACCGACACAGGTGGTCAGGTAGAGTATACCAAGGCGCTTGAGAGAAGTATCCTGAAGGAACTCGGCAAATTGCCTCCGTACCTTCGGAAGAAGGAGGCCCTGAATCGAGGCAACTCTTTTCAGGGGGCACAGGCCAGGGGGTAGCGACTGTTTATCAAAAACACAGGACTCTGCTAAGTCGGCTTCAAGACGACGTATAGGGTCTGACGCCTGCCCGGTGCTTGAAGGTTAAGAGGAGGAGTGCAAGCTCCGAATTGAAGCCCAAGTAAACGGCGGCCGTAACTATAACGGTCCTAAGGTAGCGAAATTCCTTGTCGGGTAAGTTCCGACCTGCACGAATGGCGTAACGACTTCCCCACTGTCTCCAGGATATGCTCAGCGAAATTGAATTCTCCGTGAAGATGCGGAGTACCCGCGGTTAGACGGAAAGACCCCGTGCACCTTTACTGCAGCTTTAGAGTGGTATTAGGAAAGAACTGTGTAGAATAGGTGGGAGGCTTTGAAACTTGGGCGCCAGTCCGAGTGGAGCCAACCTGTGAAATACCACCCTGTTGTTTTCTGATATCTAACCTAGATCCGTTATCCGGATCAGGGACCCTCTATGGCGGGTAGTTTGACTGGGGCGGTCGCCTCCTAAAGAGTAACGGAGGCGCGCGATGGTAGGCTCAGGACGGTTGGAAACCGTCTGCGAGAGTGCAATGGCATAAGCCTGCCTGACTGCGAGACTGACGAGTCGAGCAGAGACGAAAGTCGGTCATAGTGATCCGGTGGTCCCTCGTGGAAGGGCCATCGCTCAACGGATAAAAGGTACGCCGGGGATAACAGGCTGATACTGCCCAAGAGCTCATATCGACGGCAGTGTTTGGCACCTCGATGTCGGCTCATCACATCCTGGGGCTGGAGCAGGTCCCAAGGGTTTGGCTGTTCGCCAATTAAAGTGGTACGTGAGCTGGGTTCAGAACGTCGCGAGACAGTTTGGTCCCTATCTGCCGTGGGCGTCGATACTTGATAGGAGTTGCCCCTAGTACGAGAGGACCGGGGTGAACATGCCTCTGGTGTACCAGTCATTCCGCCAGGAGTGCCGCTGGGTAGCTATGCATGGACGGGATAACCGCTGAAAGCATCTAAGCGGGAAGCCTCCCTAGAGATAAGGTATCTTCGAGTCGTAGTAGACCACTACGTTGATAGGCTGGGTGTGGAAGCGCAGTAATGCGTGTAGCTAACCAGTCCTAATAACTCTGATCATGCTTGATGAATCTGCATCATCAACGACAGGCCTGCCAATTTGGCAAGTTTGACCGTTGGTGTCGGAAGACATCCGGCCAGATCTTTGACGCCTAATATACGTATCGCATCGATTAACCCCATATTCGCCTGCTTCATTGCTTGGTGACCTTAGCGTCTGTGACCCACCCGATCCCATCTCGAACTCGGCCGTGAAACCAGACAGCGCCGATGGTACTAACGCTTAAGCGTTGGAAGAGTAGGTCGTTGCCAGGCATTGTAGCCGGCGAATATGCGCGGTAAAAAACCCATTCATAAGTCAAAGGGCTGACCCCACAAGGGCAGCCCTTTTGGCGTCTCTAGGGCCCAGGCCCTGTTGGCGCTGCGCCAAACGAAACCAGAAGTTTCGCAAGGCCAAGGATGCAGTGGCATCCGCCGGCGGCTGACGCTGGCAAACAAGACGGTGACGCGGGATGGAGCAGTCCGGTAGCTCGTCAGGCTCATAACCTGAAGGTCGTTGGTTCAAATCCAACTCCCGCAACCATCGCAAATTTCAACAACCAGACTCAAATCGCGGCCCTTGGGGTGCCCGCTCAGGCGGGGCACATGGCTGCTATGCGAAGTTGCGACCTGTGGGGGCGATACCCCCGGTGGCCGGGGCGGACTGTCGCAGTCTTTGGGTCTAGAATGTGAGCCCCAGCGCCCATCCGCCCAGCAGATAGGTGAACAGCGTGATCAGCATGATCCCGACTATGTTGAGCACCAATCCGCCTCTTGCCATCTGCGCAATCGTCACCCGTCCAGAACTGAATGCGATGGCATTGGGCGGCGTGCCTACGGGCAGCATGAAAGCACATGTCGCGGCGAAAGCAGCGGGGATGAGCAGCGTCATCGGGTCCATACCGATACCTATCGCAACGCCGCCCAGTATCGGGATGAAGGTCGCAGCGGTTGCGGTGTTGCTGGTCACTTCGGTCAGGAACAGCACCAGAGTGACGACGCTCAGTACGATCAGGATTACAGGCAATGCGGCCAATCCGGAGACTTGCTGACCAAACCACGCATCCAGCCCTGTCGATGCGACCGCGCTGGCGAGGCTCAAGCCGCCGCCAAACAGTAGCAACACGCCCCAGGGCAACCCGTCCTCCGCATCTTTCCATTCGAGCACCATTTCGGAGCGGCCTTTGCCCGGGAGGACAAACATGGCGAGCCCGGCTGCGATGGCGATCGCGGTATCATCGAGCTGGCCCAGCCATGGTGCCTGTGCCTCAATCGATGGTATCGAGCTCAGCAGTCCGGGAACGACCCATAGAAAGGCGGCGGAGGCAAACACCAGGGCGACCATTTTTTCTCCCTGACTAAGCGTGCCTAGCTTCGTGATCTCTCCTTTGATCATTTCCTCGCCGCCTGGAATTTCCTCGATATCAAAAGGATAGAGATAGCGGGTCATCAGAAACCAACCGATGAGGATGAACACCGCGGCAGTCGGAACGCCCAGCAGCATCCATTCGAGAAAACCGATATCGCGCCCGAGCTCGTCGGCCGCATAGCCGGCGATGATCGCGTTGGGTGGGCTGCCAAGAAGCGTTCCCAAGCCGCCCATGCTGGCTGACCATGCGATGGCGAGCACCAGACAGGTGCCGAAACGGGCAATGTTGGCATCGAGCGGCTCGTCGCTATGCACCGCCATCTCTCCTGCAACATCAGGATTGCCCGATCGCATCCTGCCGCTGACCAGCGCGAGCACAGAGAAACCGATGGGAAGCATCATCAATGTGGTTGCGGTATTGGACACCCACATCGAGAGGAAGGCGGTGGCGATCATCAGGCCAAGCACAATCCGGCGCGGCGCAACGCCAACGCGTTTGAGGGTCAACAGCGCCACACGGCGGTGAAGGTTCCATTTTTCCATCGCAATCGCGATCAGGAAACCGCCGAGAAACAGAAACACGATCGAACTGGCATAGGGCGCGGTTGTTTCCCCCACCGACCTCTCGGTCAGCGCCGGGATCAGAATGATGGGGAGCAGAGATGTTGCTGCAAGCGGGATTGCTTCGCTGATCCACCAAACCGCCATCAATGTGCCGATAGCTGCCACCCAACGCGCATCAGAGGACAATTCGGGCGATGAGCCCAGAAGAAAGTAAACCAACGCGGCGGCGAGTGGCCCGGCGAGGCGCAGCAACCAAATGGTTCGCGCAGAACGTTCTGATCCGGTGGGGTAATCACCATATTCGCCTTGCTGTGCGATGGGTTCTGACACTCTGTTCCCCTTATTTCGCGTCACGGATGACGGCTTCGATCTGCTCGATAATCTGCGGGTCAATCTGCTCGGGATCGAGCAGCATCGCAATTTCGCCGGGTTGCAGATGGAGGTTGACCCCGGCGGACGCATTCAAGGCTTCTTCAAATGCAATGCCCTGCTGCGCGGATGACTGTATGATCTTCTTGACCAGCGCCTCTGCCTCGGTCCGGGGCATATGTTCGGCGAGGGCAAAGGCCACCCGCTGCGACATGGCATAGCCCGAGGTTCGGTCGATATTGCGCCGCATCGCTTCCGAATCCACTTCCAGCTCGTCGAGCAGGCGCACCAGGTTGCGCGTGGTTGTGACCGATTGGATCGAGATATCTTCGACAATGGGAGACAAGCGCGACGTGTTGTCGCGTTCATAGAAATTGACCATGTCATCGGAAAGAATTTCACCAAGACGTGGAATGGTTCGTCCCGCATGGATCAGGCGCTCTGGTACGATGGGGTTGCGCTTGTGCGGCATGCTGCTGCTGCCCACGACCCCATCAGGCAAGCCTTCGCGCAATTCGCCGATGTCGGTTGACTGGAGCAAAAAGATCTCCTGCCCGATCCGCGCATGCGATTTGGCAATCAGACCCAGAACCATTCCGTATTCGGCGATGACATCGCGCGTGCCGTGCCAATCGGCGGCATATGGTGCGCCGAAGCCCAGTTCGCGGGCAAAGCTCCTTTCAATGGCAATCGCGTGGGGGCCAAGCCCGGAATAATCGCCAACCGCCCCTTTGAGAATGGCCGAGCGGCGCACACGCGCGCGCAAATCGGATAAACGGCCGCGGTGCCGGGCATATTCACCGATCCACGTGCTCACCTTCTTGCCGAAAGTGATTGGCTGCGCATGCTGGCCCAGCGTCCGCCCGATCATCACGCTCGATCGATGCGCGCTCGCCAATTCGGACATTTCGGCAATGGCATCGACCAGACAGGCGTCCAATTGGGCGATGCTCTGATCGATCTGGATGATTGTCGCAGTGTCGTAAATATCGACCGTGGTCGCGCCGAAATGGACATATTGCGAAGCTTCTGGCGACAGGCTGCGGCGCCATACGTTGAGCAAAGCGACCATCCGGTGACGGACGGTGGCGTATTCGGCGCGAAAATCTGCCTCGGTCACCAGATCGACGCGCGCCTGACGCGTGATCTCCTCTGCCGCAGCAGCTGGGATATATCCGTGCTCGGCTTGCGCTCGCGCCATCGCCGCTTCGATATCCATCACCGTTTGCGTCTGCGCTTCATATTCGAACAGCGCCGAAACATTGCGTGTCGAGCAGGCAGCCGATGCCTGAACCGGCATGGCGATGAGAGCCAAAGCAATCGCCGCCGATTGCAATTTGAGCTTGAAATTGTGCAAGCGTCCCTCTCCCAATTTGGCCGCCATAGACGTCAGCTATAGCCGCCCCGCCATTCATTATTGGCGCTTTATGAAGCGCTCTAGCATCCTTTTCGCCAAGGGGTGAAGCGATTGTCTGAGCAGCGATCTGCAATTGTAATTGGTGCCGGCGTGGTCGGAATGGCGACAGCCTATGCGCTGGCCCGTCGCGGGTGGCGCGTCAGGCTGGTCGACCAGGCAATGGGCCCGGCAATGGGCGCATCGCATTCCAACGGAGCGCAGCTCAGCTATTGCTATGCAGACGCGCTTGCTTCGCCCGCGGTTCTGGCCAATTCGCTGTCCATTCTTTTCAAGGATGACGGGCTTAGCATAACGCCAAGCCTGAGCCCGGCCTTCGCCGCGTGGCTGGCCGCCTTTGCGCGCAATTGCACATCCGCGCGGTTCAAGCAGAACACCCTTGCGGCATTGGCGCTGGCGCAGGAATCGCGGGCGGCAATGGATGCTCTGCTGGCCAAGCATCCGATATCGTTCGGCCACCGCAAATCGGGCAAGATGCATCTCTATTTTGCCCCTGCCGCGTTCGAGGATGCCAAGCGAGTGCTGGATTTGAAATCGCGCCATGGATGCGAGCAATCGGTGCTTTCGCCCGATGATATTCCGGCGATCGACCCCGCACTCAAATCTATTGCAGGCAGCCTTGCTGGCGCGATCTATACGCCTTCCGAAGAGGTCGGGGATCCTCACCGTTTCTGCCGCGGCCTTTTGACGGTTTTGAAGACCCATTACGATGTGCAAACAACATTTGGATCGGCGGTCAAATGTCTCGATATAGCTGGCGACACTGCCCGCCTGCACTTGCAAAGCGGAGAGGATTACGAAGCCGGATTGGCGGTTATCTGCGCCGGGCAGGGCAGCAATGCGCTGCTGCGCCCGCTGGGCCTCTCGCTTCCGATCCAACCGATGAAAGGTTACTCGTTTGAAATGCCGCTGACCGAGGGTTCGCCCAAGGTTTCGGTTACCGATACAGCGCGCAGGATCGTCTTTACCAATCTGGGCGACCGGATGCGCGTTGCGGGCTTTGCGGATCTTGGCAATCGCGATCCCGCAGTCGATCCCCTAGTTGCAGCGCGCTTGGTCGCAGCGGCGCGGGCATCTTTGCCCGATGCGGGTGATTATGACCTGGCGGACAAGCATTGGGCCGGGCTGCGCCCGATGACGCCCAATTCGATGCCCATCATGTCACGGCCCAAACGTGCATTGGCGATCAATGCCGGTCACGGCATGTTGGGCTGGACCTTGGCGATGGGCTCTGCCGAATATTGGATACGGTTGATGGACCCGATGCAGATGACTTCGTGAAGCAACGGCGCACCGGGCAGCGCGCCGGTATAATCGCCATCGGCAATCATCGGTACACCGTTCACCAAAAGATGACGCACACCAACCGAGAGTTCGCGCGGTGACTGGTATGTTGCCACAGGGGCGAAGGCGTCGGGATCGAAAATGACGATGTCTGCGGCAAATCCCTTCTTCAGGTACCCCCGGTCGCGCAGGCCGATTATATCGGCGGTTTGGCCGCTGCTCCGGCGGATGAAGCGCGCCATATCCATCGTGCTGCTGTTCACCACCAGATCGCGATAAGCTTTGGGGAAGCTGGCATATTTGCGCGGGTGGCCGTTCGATCCATCGGATCCGGTAACCACCCATTCCTTATGGGCAAATGCGGCGATGTCAGACGGGCTCATGTTGAATGAGGCGACGCGGGCATCGCCCGTCATCAACACATCAATGGCCGCGTCGACCGGCTCGCGGTCAGTGGCCCGCGCGAGCTCTGCTAGCGTTTTGCCCACTTCAACATGGGTATGGCCGAGCAGGCCGGTAATCAGCAATTTGTCTGCGCCGCCGCGCCTTTCCAGACCGCCGAGCATTTCCTGGCGGATTGTCGCGCGGGTTTCTGCACTGTTCAACCGCGCGCGAAGACCGTTCAAGCCACCTTCCAGCGCCCAGCGCGGGACCAGAGCATTGCTGATCCGCGTGCCCGAGGCTTCCCACGGATATTGATCGGCAGTGATCCTGATGCCGCTTGCCTGCGCCTGCTCGATCGCTGCGATCATCTTTGTGCTGTGCCCCCACACAGCCGGGCCCAGCGCTTTGATATGCGAGATATGTACGGGAATATCGGCCGCGCGGCCGATTGAAATGGCTTCGTTCACCGCGCCGGTGACGGTGATATTGTAGGTGCTCTCGTCGCGAAGATGGGTGTCGTAATACCCGTTAAACTCAGCAGCGACTTTTGCGAGCGCGATCACCTCTTCGCTCGAAGCATAGTTTTGCGGGACGTAGTAAAGACCAGCGGATAGGCCCCATGCGCCCTCGCACATTGCCGATCGTGTAATCTGTTTCATCTGCGCAAGTTCGTCTGGCGACGGCGCGCGGTTGGCTTTGCCGAGCACAGCTTCGCGGATCGGTCCCAAGCCGGCAAGATACGCGACATTGGTGCCAATCCCGGCAGAGCGGGCATTTTTCGCCAGCTCGCTAATCTCGGGTTTGCCGTCGCCGTCATTGCCAACGACAACGGTTGTGACGCCCTGGAATGCGAAGGGCAGGTTGGCGCGGCGCGCTTTGTCGCCCGAAGCAAGATCGCTGCCTGCATGAGTGTGCGGATCGATAAAACCGGGGCAACGACGAGCCCGGATGCGTCCAAGATCTGCGCCGGTGCAAAGCGTGATCCGGCATCCGGACCGAGATAGGCAATGCGGTTTCCATCGATGGCAATGTCCACGCGGCGGGCGGGTTCTCCGCTACCATCAAAGACGCTTCCGCCGGTGATCAGCAGGTCAACGACCGGCAGTGGAACATCAGGGGGCGGGGATGTCTGGCAACCGGTCAACAGCAGCGCCGCTGCCGCCAACGAATGCCGCCAGCGGATCATTTGGGATCGGTGGCGAGCAGCGTTTCCATCATTGCAAGCGCCGACTGTTCGCCAATCCGCTTGATCAGTTCGCGGTCAGTCTCGTCACCCAGTTCGAAAGTCACGCCGGGAACGCCATAGGTATCAAACACATAGGCTTTCGAAATCGGGCGGCCTGCCGTGTGCCGTGCATCGCGGGTTACTTCGTAACCAGGCATCCGTTCCTGAAACCGCGCCAGCCAATCGCGGGTAAAAAACGGCGGATCGGTCGGTAGATCGTCAGGGATGGTGTAGAAAATATCGCGCTGCGTCGAATGGAAGTCGATCATCAGGCGCAATTGCCTGTCGGGGTCCTCGGCAATTTCATTGAAAAGCGTTTGCATCAGCTTGGTTTCGGGCTGGGTGAAGGGCCCCCAGTCGCGATTGAGATCAATCTCGCCCGTATTGTGCCGCCAATGCCCGCGGACTACCCCGTCTGGATTGAGCATAGGCACGACCTGCGTTTCAAAGCGGGCGCGATATCGCTTGGCTAGATCGCTGTCGCCGAGCAGTGTTTCGACGAATGGCAGCATTGCCAGCGCGCCGGTAATTTCGGGCGGATGCTGCCGGCCGACAAGCACCACCGTTTCGCGCTGGCCGCCCGAAGGTGCGGCGATAGTCATCGCATGGATTTCGCGCCCTTCGGCAGATTTGCCGAGCAGCCGCCGCTGGGTATCGGGCGAAGCGCTGAGCTTGTCGAGCCATGCATCATAGACCGATGGCGGCAGTATTTCTTGTCCGGCGATAAAGACCGGGGTGGTGCCCAGCTTGACCTTGATGGTGGCGGCGCTGTCATCGCCTTCGCCGTCAATTCGTACCGATTTGGCTGGAAGAAATTCCCAATTGACCCCGTCAGTGCTCATTTTGGGCCAATAGCGATGGCCGCATTTGGTATAGTTGAGGTCAACCGTGACCCGTCCTTTGTGTTCGGGCGTCAGCCGGAATGCATACCATGCGCTGCAATTTATGTCGGTATCGTCTTCGGGCGCGATGGTCAGCGTGAAGCGTTTTGCACCCGCAGCCTCGCATTTTGCATAGGCGCCGGTTGGGAAATTGCCATCGAGCGTTGCAGAACGATTTGCGCAAGTTTCCTGTTGTGCTCCGGCAGGATGCGCCGATGCGCCGCCGCCGGAAGAGATCGCCAGAAACAAGGCGGGTAGGGCGGCGGGAATCAGGAAACGCATATTACCCTACCAATCATTTTCCCAATCGATCAGTTGGTGGGACATTCGGGCGAATGCCCCACCAATTTCGATCAGAAGTCCTTGCGGATGTCGACCGAGAACTGCCGTCCGCGTGCACTGTGCAAGCTACCGTAGAAACCATAGCTTTCATCGGCAATCGGCGGTGCCTTGTCAAAGATATTGTTGATACCGAACCGCAGGCGCAGGCCGTCAAGGGCGGTGTCATTATCAACTGTATAGCTGACCGAAGCGTTCATGGTGAACCAGTCATCGACAGGGAAGAACGCCGCGGTCTGGTCTTGCTGTGCGCTCGGATCGAACACTTTGCCGACATAGCGGCCGAATGCGTTCACGCGCCACGGGCCATTGTCCCATGTAACCGACCCCGAGAAACGCCATTTCGGACGTCCGTCTATCTCGAGCAATTCGCCGAAGCCGAATGGCTGCAGCGCTGCAATATCGCCCACCGACAGTTCAGTGCCGCTAGGATCGGTCCGCGTCAGGCTTTGCAGTAGCGGCGTAAGATCGGTGAACAACGGCTCTGCGTCAGGGCCAGCGGCTTGGTTGAAACCAAGCAGCCGCGCTGCGTTGAGCTGGATATCGAAATCGCCAAAGCCGGTTCCGAATTCATAGAACACGCCAAAGTCCAGACCATCCGAAGTCCGTTGGTCAAGATTGCGATACGGGTTCAGGATTTGCTGGATATCGCCAGCGGGATTGATCCCGGTTCCCTGATACAGCGCAATCTGCCCGGCATCGGGCGCATCGCGGACCACATTGGGGTTGAAGCTTCCTTGTGAACGCAGCACCAGATCGAGCAGCAACGCATTCTGGTTGCCAAAGATACCGATAATACCTTCCTGGTTGACCCGCCAATAGTCGGCGGTCAGCGTAAGGCCCGGAATGAAGCTAGGCGTAATTACAGCGCCAAGGTTGATGCTCTCCGTTTCCTCGGGCTCGAGATTGGCTGCGCCCGACCGGAAGTCGATCGTGCCAACGGTGCCGCAATCTGGAACATCATCCTCGTCGCCGGCAAGAATCTCCGCAACGCATTCAACCGCGCGGATGACCGAGTTGGAACGCGTTGTGCCCGCATCATTGATCTGGATCAGGTTCGGCGCGCGGAACCCTTGCGAATAGGCGCCGCGGAAGAGAACATCGCGTACCGGACGCCACGCCAGTGCAGCACGCGGTACTAGTGCGCTGGTCGAATCCGAGAAGTCTTCGAACCGGCCAGCAAGTTGCAATTCAAGCGAATTAACCAGCGGGATATTCATGTCTTCTGAGACCAGCGGAACGAGCAATTCGGCGAATGCCGAATAGACTTCGCGATCTCCGCTAGTGTCGGGCGATGGGCTGGAACCGAGCACGTCGCTGCCGAATGTATCGCCGTTGACTGCATTGACGAAGGTAATCGTACCGTCGAGACGCGGATCGCGATCATCCTTGAAAGTCTCGCGGCGGAATTCGACACCCATGGCCAGACCTACATCGCCGTCGGGAAGGGTAAGAATGTCCGGCCTGGAGACTTTGAAGTCGGCCAGCGCCAATGTGGTTTCGCCCTTGCGGAAAACATCAATGGTGATGTCGTCGATCACCGATTGCGGATTGGGTGTGCAATCCTGATTTTCGAAAGCAGATTGCGGGAAGCAGCCACCATTGAACGGGTTATAGGCCGTTGCATCGGTGCGGTTGATTGCATCCTGCACAAGCGTGTTGGAAATCCGGTTGAGCGTCAGGTCGTTGGTATTGGCTTGCGAATAGAGGAAGCCGGTATCGAAGTCCCAACCCCACAGATCTCCGCGGAATCCGGCAACGAACCGGTACGTGTCCTTGGTCACGATACCAACGCGCGGACCCGCGTCGATGAAGCGGTAATCCTCCATCAACAGATCGCGTCCGCCGGGCCCGACATTGGGGCCAATGCCGTTATCGGCGCGGTTGGGGTTGGGCGAACCATCGGCAAGCGTCGTCGCGCCAATCGGGTTCCAATAGGCAGTGGCCTCTACCCCCAGAGGAACCGCGCTTAGCATTGTGTTCTGCTCGCGCTCGCGCTGCGACCTGGAGCGGTAATAGGAACCCTCGAGATAGAACTCGACAGCATTGCTTAATTCGTAGCTGAACAGACCCGAGACATTATAGCGGTCTTTCTCGGAGAACAGAAAGCGATCGCCGCTCAAATTGTGGCGTAGGACGCGATCGATTGTGCCGCCATTGTCGGCGCAAACTCCGCCGCCCAGATCGATCACGCGTCCATCGCTGTCTGCTGCGCCGTTGGGGCCGAACAGGCTGCAGGGTTGCAGGTGGAAGTCATCATCGCGCAGCGCAGTTGTGTTTGACGATGTCGCGCTGGAGCCTTGAATATCAAAGGCGCCCCATGGCGAGTTGATCGAACGGTTGTCGAATTGCGTATCGCCTTCGAAATCGGTGCCGACCAGGAAGGGACGAAGATCGCTGCTGGCAGCATAGTCACGCGCGGTCGCGCGAAGGCCGTTCTCGTGGAAATAATAGCCATAGACGGTCAGATTGCCGCGTCCGTCGGCAAAATCGAAACCGTAACCGCCGCGAATGCTGGCGCTATATAGGCTGGTGTCGTCCGATGCGCGCCAATTGCCCTGCAGGAAGCCGCCTGTCCGTCCGCCGCGCTGGATCGTGTTGACCACGCCCGCAACGGCATCGGCACCGTAAATCGGGGATGCACCGTCACGCAGTACTTCGACCCGGCGAATGCTGCCAGGAACGATAGTGTTTGTATCAGGCGATACCACCGGAACGAAAAGTTCGGTCTGGAAACCGGGGTTCAAAACCATCCGGCGGCCGTTGAGCAAGAGCAGCGTGTTGCCGGTGCCAAGCCCGCGAAGGTTGATTGATGCGATATCGCCGCGTGCGCCGTTGACGCCGCCGGTGGTGTTCTGTTCGTTAAACTCGACAGAGCCGGCTTGCGGGATTGCGCGGAACAGCTCGTCGCCTGAAGCCGGGTCAATGGCATCGACGTTCTTTTCGTCGACAACCGTTACCGGAAGAACATCATCGACCTTGGCTCCCTGAATTTGCGAACCGGTGACAACGATAATGTCTTCGGGTTCCTCCTGGGCTTGATCGGTGGCCGGTGGCGCGTCAGTTCCCTGCGCCAATGCCGCACTGCTTGCCAAAGCAAGCGCCGACGTGCCGATAGCCATACCCAGCTTTACGAAACTCTTTTTCATCAATTCCCCCATCCAAACACGGGCGTTGCACCCGTCGAGTTGAAGCAAAACTGTAACGTGATGGGGAAAGAAAACGCAACCGACACGCCTTAGAAAGTCCGACCCGAACCATAGCCTTGCGTTATGGTTCAGCTTTCCGCGGGGTTGATCGGTCCATTGCCAAACAGCGCGTCTAGGGCGTGAATACACTCTTCGATTAGTGCCAATTGCTGATTGTTGCGCAAATACATCGCTTCGAAAGGAAGTTGCATTCCCTCCTCGATTTGCGAAATTTTGAGCCCGTCAGCCGCCGAAGATTGCGCTGTAAACATATCGACGATGGCTAGTCCCACACCGAGTCGCACCAGCGCGGCTGCGACATAGTGGGTGTGTGCGGTAACGATGCCGGTGGGCTCGATGCCATTTTCAATCATCATAGAATTGGCGAGCGCAGCAGCAGGCCCGCTGTCGGTCAGGCCAATAAACTCGCGCTCATGCAGTGCGTTTATGGATATCTGTTCGCCGCTACCCGGCAGATCGCCCGGACGCGACAGGACAACCATGTCGACATTGTTGATATGATGCTGGGCAATCCGGCTGTCTTCCTCATATCCGAAGCCCAGGCAGATATCATGGCGTCGCTCCACCAAAGCGGGCCCGAAATCGTCGGTATGCAGCGTGCTTACATCAAAGCTGAGATGACGATTGAGCGCGCGCATCTGTGCGATAAATTTTGGCACAACCGAAAAGCCGAGCGAAGGCAAAACGCCCAAACGGATATGCCCGCCGGTGCGCCCGCGAATATTGCGTGCGGTCCGGTCAAAAGACGCCATCTTGCTGTAAATGTCGTGCACTTCGACAAACAGCTCATCGGCTGCGGGGGTTGGTCTTAAGCGCCCTTTGATCCTGTCGAACAAGAGGAAGCCCAGCTGGTCTTCGGCATGACGCAAAGTCTTGCTGACCGAAGGCTGCGAGACGTGGAGCACACGCGCGGCACCGCTGATCGATCCTTCGAGATAGACATGGTAGAAAATTTCGATGTGCCGCAATCGCATTGGGGCTGTGTGCATCGCGCGATTGACGCTGGCAAGCCACTCGCGCCGAACATCAGTTGGATTCTCGACATTCGTGGGGGAGGTGACAAGCAGGGGATTGTGGCTTTCGATGCTTGTCGCGCGAAAGGGCGGGCCTATAGTCTCGCCATGTCCAATGCCGATCCCGCGCCGCAACAAAAGCCCGAGGGCCAATGGCGCATTGCGATAGATCGCGGGGGTACCTTTACCGACGTCGTCGCCACCACGCCCGACGGGCGGATTGTTACCGACAAACTGCTTTCCGAAAATCCCGATCATTACGAAGATGCGGCGAGTGAGGCGGTGGCCCGGCTGATGGCAGAGCATGGCGAAGCCGCGATCCGCGAAGTGCGCATCGGCACCACGGTGGCGACCAATGCATTGCTCGAACGCAAGGGAGAGCGCGTTGCACTGGCGATTACCGCCGGATTTGGCGATGCTTTGAGAATCGGCACGCAAGCCCGGCCGGAAATATTCGCCCGGCATATCGTGCTGCCATCGCAATTGGCGCAGGACATTGTCGAGATTAACGAGCGGGTCGGGGTTGATGGGCAAGTGCTTACCGCTCTCGATGAGGACACGGCGCGCAAAGCGCTCGGCAAGATTCGCAAGCAAGGCATTTCCGCGCTGGCCATCGTGCTGATGCACGGCTGGAAATATCCGGAGCATGAGGCGCAGCTGGCGCGCATTGCCCGCGAACTGGGCTTTACCCAGATCAGCGCCAGCCATGAAGTGTCACCGCTGATAAAGCTGGTCCCGCGTGGCGATACGACAGTGGTGGATGCCTATTTGTCGCCGGTGCTTGGCCGTTATGTCGATCGGGTTGCCGCGCGTATGCCGGCGGCGCAGCAGCTTCGCTTCATGCAGTCGAATGGCGGGCTTGCCGAAGCACGCAGTTTTCGCGGGAAAGATGCGATATTGTCCGGTCCCGCAGGCGGGGTGGTCGGTATGGTCGCGGCGTCGCAACCGCTGGGTTACGAGAAGCTGATCGGTTTCGATATGGGCGGGACATCGACCGATGTCGCGCATTATGCTGGCGAATATGAACTGACCGGTGATAGTGTGGTTGCCGGCGTACGCGTTGCCGCGCCGATGATGCAGATTCACACGGTGGCCGCGGGTGGCGGTTCGATCTGCCGTTTTGACGGGACACGATTCCGCGTCGGACCTGAAAGCGCGGGGGCCAATCCGGGGCCTGCCTGTTACCGCAAGGGCGGGCCGCTGACGGTCACGGATTGCAATCTGTTTTTGGGGCGGATCGATCCGGCATTGTTTCCTTCGGTTTTCGGACCGCAAGGCGACGAGCCGCTCGACCCGGCGGCATCGCGCGATCGGCTGGCGGAAGTTGCGGCATCGCTGGAGGGCGACATGCCGCTGGCGGAAATTGCCGAGGGTTTTCTCGCCATCGCGGTCGACAATATGGCCAATGCGATCCGCAAAATCAGCGTGGCGCGCGGCTATGATGTGACGCGATATGCCCTGGCCTGTTTTGGCGGGGCTGGCGGGCAGCATGCCTGCAAAGTGGCCGACGAATTGGGCATCGAGACGGTGCTGGTGCACCCGTTGGCCGGAATGCTCTCTGCCTATGGAATCGGTCTCGCGCCTATCAAAGCAATCAGAGAAACAAGCGTCGTCAAACCTCTCGGGGAACCGATCGAGGCAGAGCTGGGTCAACTGGAAAATGCCGTGATGGCGGTGATGCGCGAACAGGGGCTGGAGGATGCCCAAATTTCTTTGGCACGCCGCGCAAAGTTGCGCTTTGCCGGCAGCGACAGCACGCTGACGCTCGACCTTGCCGATGCCGGCGCGATGGCCGAAGCGTTCCGGATCGAGCATCGCCGCCGCTTCGGCTATTCCGAGGCTGAAGGGCAGATCATCGTCGAAGGGCTTAGCGTAGAAGCGAGCGGGGCCGCAGGCGGATTGGCCAGCGCGGCGTACCAGCCCAAGCAAGCGCGCTTGGCAGCACAGGGTGATTGGCCGGCCTATGATCGCAGCCAGTTGGAGCGTGGGCAGCCGGTAAAGGGGCCTGCTCTGATTATCGATCCGGGATCGACCATTGTCATCGAACCGGGCTGGCAAGCCGCGCTGCAGGACGATTTCAGCCTTGTCGTCACGCGCCATTCGCCGCTTGAACGCCAACGCGCAGAGGGGACCGATGTTGATCCGGTCCGGCTGGAGATCTTCAACAATCTTTTCATGGCGATTGCAGAGGAAATGGGCGTTGTCCTGCAATCCACCGCGACTTCGGTGAATATCAAGGAGCGGCTCGATTTCTCATGCGCGCTGTTCGATGCGGAGGGTTCGCTGATCGCCAATGCGCCGCATATTCCGGTGCATCTGGGAAGCATGGCGGATTCGATACGGCGCGTGTTGGAAGCGCGCGGGAATTGCGAGGGCGGCGCAGCGCGCGATGGTCGCGGCATCCGTCGCGGCGACGCTTACGTACTCAACGATCCTTATCGCGGCGGCACGCATCTGCCCGATGTGACGATCATTGTTCCGGTGTTCTATTCTGACGATAGCGGCGCGCCCGATGCCTTTGTCGCGGCGCGCGGGCACCATGCCGATATTGGCGGGATCGCGCCCGGATCGATGCCGCCCGAAAGCCGCAATATCGATGAAGAAGGCGTGCTGCTCGACAATCTGCTGCTGTTCGATGAAGGGCGCTTTTGCGAAAACGAAATCCGCGCGGCGCTGGCATCGGGCGATTGGCCCGCGCGCAATCCGGATCGCAATATCTCCGATCTTCGCGCACAGATTGCAGCGTGCACGCGCGGTGCGGAATTGCTGGCGGGCGCTTCAGCGGATCAAGGAGCCGATGTGCTCGCTGCCTATATGCGCCATGTGCTTGCCAATGCGGAAGAGTCAGTACGGCGATTGCTCGACCGGCTCGAGGATGGGCACTTCACCTATCCGATGGACAATGGCGCGCGAATCCGTGTCGCAATCCGGATCAATCGCGCAGAGCGATCTGCCGTCTTCGACTTCACCGGCACAAGCGATCAGCAGGACAACAATTTCAACGCCCCGCGCTCGATCACACGCGCCGCCGCGCTCTATGTGGTGCGCACGCTGATTGACGATGCGATACCGATGAATGACGGGTGCCTGCGCCCGATTGAACTGGTCGTTCCCGAAGGATCGATGCTCAATCCGGCCTATCCGGCAGCGGTGGTGGCGGGCAATGTCGAGACCAGTCAGGCGGTGACCGACGCATTGTTCGCGGCGACAGGCAAGCTTGCGCCATCGCAAGGCACGATGAACAATTTCACTTTTGGCAATGACCAGCACCAATATTACGAGACAATCGCGGGAGGATCGGGCGCGGGGCCGGATCACGACGGGACCAGCGCGGTGCAAACGCATATGACAAACAGCCGCCTGACAGATCCCGAAATTCTCGAAACGCGGCTGCCTGTGAGGCTGGATCGCTTCGCCATTCGAAGCGGTTCGGGCGGCAAGGGCGCACATCAGGGTGGTGACGGGGTGGAGCGGCGGGTGACGTTCCTTGAACCAATGCGCGCCAATATGCTGGCCAACCGGCGCGCAATTGCACCGCGCGGAATAGCAGGTGGCGGTGATGCGCTGGCCGGCGCGAATTGGGTTGAGCGCGCTGATGGCTCGCGCGAGGACCTTTCGGCTACGGCATCCGCTGAAATGCAGCCGGGCGATACATTTGTAATTCTAACGCCCGGCGGCGGCGGTTTTGGACAGGTTCAGGGGGAACCGAAATGAGCGAATATTGGCCATTGGCCGGCATATTGATCGTTGTGGTGGGCTTCGCGCTGCGCTTCAACCCGCTGCTTGTGGTGGTGGTTGCGGCGATTGCGACCGGGCTGCTCGGCGGGCTCGATTTTGTCGCGGTGATCGAGGCGCTTGGCAAGGCGTTTAACGACAATCGCTACATAAGCGTTACGTGGATTATTCTGCCGGTGATCGGCCTGCTGGAGCGGTACGGTCTGCAGCAACGTGCCCGCGGGCTGATCGAAGGCATGCGTGGGGCGACGATGGGCAAGCTGCTGGTGGTCTATCTCGGCTTCCGGCAATTAACCGCAGCTATCGGCATGAAGGACATTGGCGGCCACCCGCAAGCGGTGCGCCCGCTGGTCGCGCCGATGGCCGAAGCCGCGGCGGAAAAATCGCATGGTGATCTACCCGATGCCGAGCGCGAGAAGGTCAAAGCCATGTCGGCAGCGACAGACAATGTCGGGCTGTTCTTCGGCGAGGATATTTTCTTCGCCATCGCGTCGATCCTGCTGATCCAGGGCGTGTTTGAAAGCGCGGGCTATCCGCTCACGCCTTTGCAATTGTCGGTTTGGGCGATCCCGACAGCGATCTGTGCGTTCTTTATCCATGGGGGCCGCATACTCGCATTTGATCGCAGGCTGGCGAATATTCCTCCCCCGCCGGGGGAGGGGGACCATCCGCAGGATGGTGGAGGGGCACCGTCAGCGTTTACCTTAGGTGGTAGAGAGTCTGATAGTTTGAACGTGCCTCTCCACCCCGCCGCTGACGCGTCGCGGTCCCCCTCTCCCAAAGGAGAGGAATGATGATCACTTATGAATGGCTCTATATCCTCGCAGGCCTGTTCTTCCTCGCTTGGTCGCTGCTGAGTATTCTCGACAGATCGAACACCAAACGCTGGGGCAATGCAGCGTTTTGGGGACTGCTTTCGGGTAGTTTCCTGTTCGGCAGTCACCTGAGCGATTTTGGCAACGGGATATTGGTTCTTGCCATGGTCGCGATTGCCGGCGTGGGCGGATTGGGGCGAAGCAATCCTGACACGACATCATTGGAGGATCGCCTCAATTTCTCCAATTTGCTGGGCAACAAGTTGTTCGTCCCCGCGCTGATTGTACCGGTAACCGCCCTCGCCGGGACGCTGCTCTATAATTACACGCCGTTTGGAGAGACCGGCCTGTTCGAAGAGCGTCGAGAGACGCTGATCCTGTTCGGCATTGGCGTACTTTTTGCGCTGGCCGCAGCGATGGTTTGGCTTAAACCACCCGCATTGGCGGCAGCCGAAGAAGGGCGGCGTTTGCTCGATTCAATCGGCTGGGCGGCGATCCTTCCGCAAATGCTCGCGGCTCTCGGAGCGGTGTTCGCTCTGGCCGGTGTGGGCGATATAATCGGCGGCATCGCGGGATCGGTGATCCCGGAAGGCAGCGTGCTCCTCACCGTCATAGTCTTCGCGCTCGGTATGGCGCTTTTCACGATGATCATGGGCAATGCCTTTGCCGCCTTCCCGGTGATGGCGGCGGCGATTGGCATTCCGCTTTTGGTCGAAGGATATGGAGGCGATCCGGCAGTGATCGGTGCGGTCGGGATGCTCGCCGGTTTCTGCGGCACGTTGATGACGCCGATGGCGGCGAATTTTAACATCGTGCCCGCTGCGCTGCTGGAGCTCAAAGACCAGAACGGAGTGATCCGCCAGCAGATCGGCACCGCGATCCCGTTATGGGTGTGCAATGTGATCATCATCTATGTCGGGGCGTTCCTGCTATGGAACTGACCCGGGACATTGCGCGCAATTTTGCGCGGATCGCGCTGGGTCATGTGGCGCAGGAGTACCCGCACAAGCTCGATCATGTGATGTCGGATGATGCCGATGTGTTGCCTCCGCGTGTGCTGCATCCGTGTTTCTTCGGCAGTTTTGATTGGCACAGCTGCGTGCATGGCTGGTGGACACTGCTTACCTTACGGCGTCTCTATCCGGACATGCCCGAAGCGGCGCAGATTGCAGAACTGGCCGAAAGCACGTTCACCGAAGAAAAGCTCGCCGCAGAGCTGCGATATCTCGATCGTCCGGGCTCGGCGGGATTTGAGCGCCCCTATGGTTGGGGCTGGTTGCTCTATCTGCATTTGGAAGCAGTGCGGCATGCGGATCAGCCATGGGGTGAACGGCTCGAACCGCTGGCACGCGCATTTGCCGCACGGTTCAAACACTATCTTTCTATCCTCACTTACCCGATCCGGACCGGTACCCATTTCAACAGCGCCTTTGCACTGACGCTGGCAATGGAATGGGCGGACGCGTTTGATGCGAACCTTGCGGGCACTATGCGCGAGGCCGCCAAGCGATGGTTCGGAGAAGATCGCGGGTGTAAGGCGTGGGAGCCGGGCGGCGATGAATTTCTCTCACCTGCTCTCAGCGTGGCGATGCTGATGCAAAAGTCACTCCCGCCGGAAGAATTCGCAAACTGGTTCGATGCTTTCTTGCCAGATTTGGCTGACAGCAGGCCCGCGACATTGTTCACCCCGGCGACGGTGAGCGACCGCAGCGACGGCAAAGTCGCGCATCTGGATGGGCTCAATCTCAGCCGCGCATGGGCCTGGCGCGAAGTCGGGCAAGCGACGCCGGAGCATAGCCAACTGGCCGAGCGTTTGGCCCATACACATCTCGACGCCGCAATGCCGCATGTCGCAGGCGATTATGCCGGTGAACACTGGTTGGCGAGCTTTGCCTTGTTGGCGTTGCTCGCCCCCCAGTCCTTAGGGCTTCACTCCCACCAATAGGGCAGGCGTTTCGCGTTGCCGGTTTCGACCTCGTTCATCGTTGTCGCATCGTACAGCCTGCCGCCGAGCATGACTTTCTCGATATCGTCGCTGTGCTGGATATCGGCAGTGGGATCGGCAGACAGCACAATCAGATCGGCCAGCTTGCCCGCCTCGATACTGCCAATGTCCCGATCCATTCCCAGCGATTGCGCTGGTATAATAGTGCCCGCGCGCAGCGCTTCGGTCGGGGTCATTCCGCCGCGTACAAAGCTCCACAATTCCCAATGCGCGGCAATACCGGCCTGCTGGCCATGCGCGCCGATGGAAACCTTGACGCCGGCATCGGCGAGCTTCTTTGCCTCGCGCGCATTGTCGTCATCAACGAATGCCCATTCGGGTGCGAGAGTGCGCCGCGCATTGTCTGCCAGAAGGCGCTTGGGCGGGGTGTGAACCAGCAGCGGGTTTTTCCAAACGTCCTGCGCTTGCCGCCAATAGGGATCGCCGCCCAGTCCGCCATAGGTGACGGTGAGTGTCGGGGTGTAATTGGTCTGGCTCTGGCTGAAGACCTGCACGACATCATCATAGAAAATGTCGAGCGGGACATTGTGCTCAACGGTTGAATTGCCGTCTGCGACCAGATTCATATCCATGCCGAACAGCGAACCGCCTTCGGCCACAACCAGCATATTTTCCGCCGCTGCGGCACGCGCGACCTGTTGGCGCTGTTCGCGGCGCGGCTGGTTGTAGTTTTTGACCGAGATACCGCCTTGTGCCTTGATCCGCCTCACATGGCCGAGCGCATCTTCATAATCGTTGATCTCGGCATAAACACTGGGTGATTTCGCGCCGTAAATGATCTCTCCGGTAGAGAAAATGCGCGGGGCGAGCAGCGTTCCCGCCTGCTGGCGTTCCGACGCGGCAAATATCTGGCTGGCAGATGAAGAGGGATCGTGGATCGTGGTCGTCCCCATGGCCAGATTTTGCACCAGCGCCCAGTTTTGTTGCGGTACCAGATCGCCGGTTCCCTGCGCACCATGCGCGTGGGCATCGACCAGGCCGGGCATGATGATCTTGCCGCTCATATCAATCTGCTTGGCCCCGGCAGGGATCGCCAGTTTGACATCCGGACCGCCAACAGCGGTGATCCGGTCGCCTTCAATCACGATGGTGCCGCCTTCGATCCTGCCCGCGCCTTCGCCGGTCATGGTCAGCAGCGTCGCGCCGGTCAGCACAACAGCGCCGCTCGGCTTGGCTGCATTACGCGTCATCGACAGCGAAATTCCGCTTTGGGGCGGGCTATAGGCATTGTCGCCTTGCGCCGGAACCTTCGGGAACATTGCGCTGATCGCTGCGGAATAGAGCGTGGGCCCCATGCTCCAATTGAGCGTCCCGCCATTGTTCGACCAGCCCATATAATCCGCGCCGCCGCTGCTGGCTTTGGCAACCGGAAGCGCATTGGCGCCCGCGCTGACCGAAACCATCTGCCCGCCGGGCATCAGCGGCATTGCGAAAGCTTCGTAATTTTCGCGGAATGCGAGGAATTTCCCGTCGGGAGAGACGGTGAATGCATTGACCATTTCGCCTTGCGCATGGACGCGCTGTGCTTCGCCGTTGAGATCGGTCGAAACCAGTTGCAGGCCGCTACCGCTTCCGCCGGTCATAAACAGCCGGTCCGATGCCTCGCCGAATTGGGGCGATCCTTTGCCCTGCGCAACCAGAGCAGGCGCGCCGCCGCTCGCCGAAACGCGATAGACGCCGGTATTTTCTGACCATTCGGGAGAGGTCAGGTATCCGCCGCTGCGTTTCTCGAACACGATGGTTCTGCCATCGGGAGAAAAGACCGGGTTGCCATAATGGCCCGGTTGGCTGGTGACAGCGGTTTCGCCGCTGCCATTTGAACCCACGGTAACAATCGAGCCCAGTCCCTGATCGGTCCAGCGGACGAACACGATCTTGCGTCCGTCGCGCGACCAGCTCGGGAAGGCTTCGATGGCATCGCCGCCGCCCGATGTCAGGCGGCGCGGGCCGCCGCCGCTTGTCGATTTGATGTAGAGTTTG
Source organism: Pontixanthobacter aquaemixtae (assembly GCF_009827395.1). Lineage (GTDB taxonomy): Bacteria > Pseudomonadota > Alphaproteobacteria > Sphingomonadales > Sphingomonadaceae > Pontixanthobacter > Pontixanthobacter aquaemixtae. The sequence continues at coordinate 172,349 of NZ_WTYX01000001.1, forward strand.
CCCAGCGTTTCAAACACCACTTGCCGGCCATCGGGGGATACGCTGGCGAATTTGGGGATGCTGGTGGTGAAACTATCTGGTGCGACTTCTATTACAGGATGCGGCGCATCGGCCACTCCGCGCGTGTCGGAAATGCTGAAGGGGATGACGCTGGCGCCTGATCCATCGGCATTTACCCGGCGAATTTTTCCGCCCGCCCAGAAGATGATGGAGCGTGAATCGGGTGTCCAATCCATGTTCGGATAGACGCCGGTAACCGCCCAGGTTTCCTGCACATCCTTGTCCAGATCATCATAGATTTTGGTTTCGCGGCCCGATGCGATGTCTTTTACAAACAGCCGCGATTGGTCCTGCTCGCGCCGGACAAAGGCGATCTTCGTTCCATCCGGAGAAGGGGCAGGGCGGACCGCGCCGCCATAACCCGATACGGCGGTCGAAATCTCTCCGGTGGTGAGATCATACCGCTCGATATCGAAAATGCCCGCGTTGGAATCCTGGGCGTAAATGAAGGTTCCGCCCGGCGTCGTGTTGCGGGTGTAGTAAATTGCTTTGCCATCGGGCGAATAGGTCGGCTCGCCCAATTCTTTCTGGTGGCTTTCATTGGGCCGTTTGACCAGTTTGACCCCGCCGCCACCCGATACGTGGTAAAGCCAGATTTCGCCGGTTCCCAGCGAACGGCCCGTTGTGAAATGCTTCTTCGCCGCGATGAAACGGCCATCGGGGCTCCATGTCGGCTGGTTTGTCAGGCGGAAGCTTTCCTTGGTGACTTGCCTCGCATTGCCGCCCGCCGCATCCATAACCCAGATATTGTCGCCGCCGCCGCGATCGGAAGTGAATGCGATTTGCGAGCCGTCGGGGGACCATCGCGGTTGCACTTCCCATGCAAGCCCCTCTGCGATCCGGGTGGGGGTGCCGCCACTGATCGGCATCGTGTAAATGTCCCCCAGCAGCGAGAACGCGATCCTGCCGCCATCGGGGCTGACATCGACATCCATCCAGCTGCCTTCATCGACATTGATCGGGACCTGCTTGATCGTCGCGCCTTCGGGCGCGTTAACGTCCCAGCCTTTCTTGCCGGTTTCAGCAGCTTCACCGGCAAGCTCTTCTTCGGGAGCCTCTGCTGCGTCTTGCGCGTAGGCTGAGGTGGCGAAAAGCAGACCGGCAAGGACTGATGCCACGCCGGTGACTTTGCCGAATGACTTGGCAGTTTTCATAATTGGCTCCCCTAAAATGCTGAGCAGGTTTTAGGGGCGGGAAGGCGGCGCGTCCATGCTGTGCGTCTGGCCGATTTGACCGCTTGTAGAGTAGCTATCCGGCGCGCACGTGCCTCAGGAAATCACCAACTTGGGTGCGCAGCGTTGCGGCCTGATCTTCAAGCGCAGTTGCCGATGTCAGCACTTGCGATGCAGCGGCCCCGGTCGCCAGCGCGGTTTCGCGAACCCCGACAATGCTGGATGATACTTCGTCGCTGCTGCGCGCGGCGAGATCGATGCTGCGCGCCAGATCCTGCCCGGCGACCGATTGCTGATCCACCGCCGATGCAATCGAAACCGCAGTGGATTCAAGCTCTTGGATCTGGCCGCCGATTGTGCGCAAAGCGGAAACGCTGTTGCTGGTGGAGCTCTGCATGGCGCGAATTTGCTCGGCCACTTCCTCTGTCGCGCGGCTTGTCTGCGCGGCCAGTTCTTTGACTTCGGACGCGACAACCGCAAATCCGCGGCCTGCCTCGCCACCGCGCGCTGCTTCGATAGAGGCATTGAGCGCGAGGAGATTGGTGCGTTTGGCGATAGAGTGGATCAGTTCCACAATATTGCCGACCTGCTGGGCTGAATCGGAAAGGGCCGAAATCGTGGCATCGGCTTCTTCGGCAGAATCCGATGCCTTGCGCGCCAGTTCGGCCGAAGATGCGGCCTGGCGGCTAATTTCGCCAATCGACATGGCGAACTCGTCGCTCGCTGCCGCTGCTGCGGTCACGCCCGACGATGCTTCGCCCATCGATCGCACAACAATCGAACTTTGCGCAGTGGACTGGTCTGCCGCTGCTGCCATCGAACCGGCGGTTGATTTCAATTGCGAGGATGCCGTGGCGACGCCGCCGACAATATCGCCAACCGACATTTCGAAACGATCTGCGAGATCCCTCAGCAGCTTCGCCTGCTGCTCGCGTTGCTCTGCCTTTTCCTGTTCACGTTCCCGGCGTTGCTCCTGCTTGGCCTGTTCGCGCTCTTCGCGTTCGGCTGCGGTTTTCTTGAGGATGCCGTTTGCGCGTTTGAATACGTCCATCGCGCGAACCATCTCGCCTATTTCGTCTCCGCGATCTGCACCGTGGAGTTCGAACTGGTCATCGCTTTGCGCGAGCTTGGTCATCGATCCCGTGATGTTGGTGATCTGGGTGATCAGATCGCTGAGGAAGTAACGCATGCTGAAAAACAGGATCACACCTGCAATCGCCGCGAGGACCAGCACCACTACTACCAGATTCATGAAATACGCCATGCCCGTAGTTTCCAGGCCTGTGACTTCGTTGTTCAGCTGTGTCTGCAAGCTATCGACTTGCCGGTAGAATTCGTCACCGATCGCTTTCAATTCCGTCGCATTTTCCCGCGCTTCGGGGCCGTCGCTGTCGCGTGCGACGCTAGCCATGGTCCGGTCGAAAGCTTTGTCATAGTCGGCAAGCTGGGTGTCCAGCGCATTGGCGGCTGGTATGAATTCGGGATTGGTGCCGGAGACCTTTGTCTTGATAGTCGCGATGCTGTTCTTTGCATCCGCCATATTTTGCGACAATTGGTCGATTGACGATGCGCCGAATGACACGGTGTGAACCGCCGCCACATAGCGAATTTCGCCAATCTGGCTGCGCAAATTGGCAGCTTCGATGGTTGCGTCATTGAGCGCTTCGGTCTGCTGGTAGCGGTAATAGACGTCGATCATTCCCACGCCGAGCACAGCTACTGTGATGGTGAGAACGACCAGAAAAGTCCCGAATACAGCCCTGAGCTTGCGCGGGATGGACTGGTCCTGGAACCAATCGCGCAGGCGCAAAAACGGGTTTTCGCGTTGGCGTTTGCCCGTTTCAATGGCTTGAGTGGGATGTGTTGCCACAGCGCTCATGACACTTTCCTTTGGATTGAAATTGCAGCCGCTTTCTTGAGCGGGTCCGGCGCGGCCAGGTGCCGCGTCACGTCTTCGGCCGGCATCGCTTTGAAATAAAGCCAGCCCTGTATTTGGTCACACCCGGCGGAACGGACGAGATCGGCCTGGGCCTCGGTCTCGACACCTTCCGCAGTCACGTCCATTTTGAGCGCCTGGGCCATCGAAATGCTCGACAGCATCATCGCCCGCATCGACTCGTCTTCAGCGGAATCGACCACCAACGACCTGTCCAGTTTGAGCTTTTCAAAGCGGAACTGTCGGAGAAAACCGATAGAGGCGTAACCGGTGCCAAAATCATCCAGCGCGATGTTGACGCCGAACCCGCGGATCAGATCAAGGCTTCGTTCGGCAATAACCGGATCGAGAACCAGGCAGGTCTCGGTAATCTCTAGCTCGAGCAAAGTCGGCTCGAATCCCGTTTCTTCAAGAATTTGCCCCAGCTGGATCGGAAATTCCGGATTGCGCAACTGGGCGGCGGAAATGTTGACTGACAGTTTTATCCCGTCCCAGGCTATTGCATCGCTGCAAGCCTGACGGAGGACAAAAAGCCCGATCGCGTTGATCAGGCCCGATTCCTCGGCCACCGGAATAAAAGTCGTGGGTGAGATTTGCTTTCCGTCGGGGCGTTCCCACCGGATCAGCGATTCAACCGCGACAATCTCGCGCGACTTGGCATCAACCAGCGGCTGGTATCTTACGACAAACTCGCCTTCTTGCAGCGCGCGGCGAAGCTCTTCATCCATGTCACGGATGGCTTCGATATTGCGGTCAAATTCGCCTTTGAACCAGGTGCAGCGCATTTTTCCGCCGCGCTTGGAAACATACATCGCGACATCGGCGCGGCGCAGAAGTTCTGATGCGCCCAGACCATCTTTTCCGTCTGTTTCGGACAAGCCAACGCTGGCGCCAATGGCAATCCGGCGTTCGTCAATGGCGATGGGCTGTCCAAACCGACCCAGCAACTTGCGGCAAATCCCCTCAAGGATGGTCCCGGCCAAAGGTCCGGCCATGTAGATTGCAAACTCGTCTCCGCCGAGGCGGAAGCATTTGGCTTCCTTGCCGCACACTTCGCGCAATGTTTCCGAAATGCTTTTGATCAGCGCATCACCAACGGCGTGGCCATACAGATCGTTGACCATTTTGAACCCGTCGAGATCTATCAGCGCCACAGCCAGCGCGGTCTTGTTCTCTTTGAGCTTGCGAATTTCCGCCTGCAGTGCGCGCCGATTGGGCAAAGTGCTCAAACTGTCGGTCAGCCCCAGCTTTTCCAGCTGTGAAACGATATTCACACCGAACCAGCCGAGCAGCGCGGCAACGACCAGATAGCTGAGCAATCCGGCGACGATCAGGGTAGGTGATGTTGTTGTGCCGCTGGCCGCGATCACCGCCATGACCGCAACAAATATGGCGGTCAGGCCCGCAAGCGGTGCCACCACCAGCATGCGCGGCGCAGAGCCAAATTTTCGCCACGAAACTTGCATCAATACCCCCAAAATTGCCGCATCAGCGACATTGGGCTCCGGAGTTAACCACTCGACACTAAAGTCTGGTTAATTTCGGGTTTATTTTACGATTTTCTGCGCCCGACTTTTCTAGGATCCGGAGCGACGGTTTAATTGCCCGAGTTCGGACTGGTTTTTTGCACCAAGCCGAGGCACGAAAAGCCCCTGATGCCCCTCGACAGAGAGGAACCTGTCCGAATGACCGACGGTGGTTTCGCCTGAACCCAGCATCAGCCACCCGTCATTGTGCATCGCGCCGGCAATCCGGTTGAACGCACGGGTGCGCAAAGGGCTGTCAAAATAGAGCAAGACATTGCGGCACAGCACCAGATCGAACCGTTTGATGCTGGCGATCGGTTCCAAAATGTTGGCGGGTTTGAAGACGATCATGTCCCGCAAATCAGGCGAGGGCACCCAGCCTTCGCTGGTTTCGCTAAAATGGGTCAGCATCTGGGCCACACCCAGACCGCGCTGTACTTCGAATTGCGAATAGATGCCCCGCCGCGCGAGGCGGATCGCTTTCTCCGAAATATCCGTGCCAAGTATATCGATTTTCCAGCCCTTCCAAAGGCTGGGATTGTCCGCAAACAGCATCGCGAGCGAGAGGGCTTCCTGCCCGGTGGAACAGCCTGCAGACCAGATCGAGAGGCGCTTTGTGTCCGCGCGCTTTTTCGCCAGATCGGGGAGCACGCGCTGCGATAGCAGCTCGAACATGATCCGGTCGCGGTAGAAATAGGTTTCGTTGTTGAGCAAAGCTTCGACAACGTCCTGCGCAAGGTCATCCGCATTGTGTTCGGCCAGCATGCAAACAAGCTGGTCCAGATTGGAAATGCCGCGATCCCTGAACACGCCCGAAAGCGCCGTTCCGATCCGCCACCTGCGGCTTTCGGACAGCTGTTGCCCGGTCCGCGCACGAAGCAGATCGGCGATAATCCGGTAGGAAATGTCGCTTACTTCCATGGCGATGCGCCCAAGCTAGACATGACCCGGTCGGCCAGTTCGATCGGTGGCAGAAGCGCTGAGGCAAGGCCGCGTTCGGCAACGGCGCGGGGCATTCCCCAGACTGCAGAGCTTTCCTGGTCCTGCGCGAAAATTGCCCCGCCGTTTTCGACCAGCTCTGCCGCGCCAAGCGATCCGTCACGGCCCATCCCGGACAGGATCACGCCGATCGCGTGACCATCTGTTGCCGACGAAGCCGAAGCCAGCATCGGATCAACCGAAGGGGTGCATCCGCTGGGCATGGACTCGTTTGAAATGTTGCATTTGAACCCGCCCGCCGCGGCAATCACATTCAGATGGCCGTGCCCCGGCGCAATGTAGATATTGTTCCGCTCGATCCGCATGTCGTCTGCGGCAATGAACGCCTTGCGCGAGGATGCGGTTTCGATCTGGCGCGCGAACACCGTCATGAAAGATTCGGGCAAATGCTGCGTCACCAGTATTGGTAAGTGGAATTCTTTTGGCAGCGCCTGCAGCAGCGAACACAGCGCGTGGATACCGCCGGTCGATGCGCCAATCGCCAGCAATTGCGGAACCTTGTCTTGCCTGACCTTCTTCGGGCGCGTTATCTGCGCGCCTTCCAAGGCGGCAGCAACAGCATTGCTCTTGCGCCCCAATATGCGGATCTTGGCCAGAAGCGTTTCGCGGTACTCCGTATCAAACCCGCCAGAGCGGGGTTTGGGCATTGTATCCGCGGCGCCCATGGAGAGGGCCTTGAGAGTGGGTTCGGCGCCTTCTTCGGCAAGCGTCGATACAACCAGCACTTGCACATTGTTTTGCGTTGCGAGGATGTCCGGCAATGCCTTCAACCCGCCCATTCCCGGCATTTCGAGATCGAGCAGAACCACGTCTGCAGGTGTCTTTTTCAGCGCCTGCAGCGCCAATTCCGCGCTGCTTTTCTTGCCGACGATTTCGAGATCAGGCTGATCGGCGATCAGCCGGGTCAACGCCGTGCGCACTGTCAGGCTGTCATCGACAACCATCACGCGTGTGGGGCGCAATCGGCCTATAGAAGGCGGCTGTGCTGATTTGGATATCTTGGTTTCGCTGCCCATGGCCGCAGCCTTAGGCCATGCCAACCAGCTGGAGTTTGATCTGAAGCGTTTCATGATCAAACGGTTTCATCACATATTCGTCGGCACCGGCGCTGATCGCTTCGCGGATATGCGCGATATCGTTTTCAGTAGTGCAGAAGACCACTTTGGGCTTGTCGCCGCCCGGCTGTTCACGCAGTTTTGCGATGAATTCGATGCCGGTCATCACTGGCATATTCCAGTCGAGTAGGATCACGTCGGGCATGGCCTCCTGGCACTTGCCCAGCCCATCTTGCCCATTCTCGGCCTCATCGACCACAAAATCGAGCGATTCGAGGATGTGTCGCGAAACTTTCCGGATTACCCGCGAGTCATCGACGATCAAGCAGCTCTTCATATTGGACGATCCCTCTTATTCTTCTGCACTCAAGGTTCATATGCTGTCATGGTAACCAAATGATTAAGCCGCGACGGCAGGTGGTCCTTCAATCAGGCAGCGCACATCGATGACCAGTGCCGGCCCGTCTGCGGTTTCGACCATGCCATGCGCAACACGCTGCCAATTCTTGCCAAATCCGCCGGCCACAGCGGTGATTTCCGATTGCGCTTCGGCAACGTCATCGACTGCGTCGACCAACAAAGCGTACAGATGGCCGTCAATGTCGACCACCGGCGCGCGTTCGGCGGCGTCGCTTTCGCCTTGCAGGCCAAGCGCTTTGCGGCAGTCCACCACCGTCAGCGATTGGCTGCGCATTGCGCTTAATCCGGTGACGTAATCCGGCGCGCGAGGGATCGGGTATACTTTTTCCAACTCGATCACCGAGTTTACTTCGGCTGCCGGAATTGCGGCGCGCCGTCCGGCAATGTCGACCATTACGAGCAATCCGGTCATGATCCGCCTCCTGCATTGCGCACTTTGCCGAGCCCCGCACTGACGCCTCGCAGCGCGCTGACAAGCCCGCTGCGGTCATAGCGATAGATGGAATTGTCATTCGTTCCGGTGCGGTCAGGATCGTTGTGGATGGTGATTATTTCTCCGCTCAAAGCCGTCGACAACAGATCAAGATCATCGGCCATGGCAATCGTCACATCGGCATGATTATCGTGCGATTGGGCAATACGGTAGCCTGCGGCAGCGACCAGCGGAGCGAGCATTCGCGACGCCCATGGATCGTCCTGTGGCAACCTGCAGACAAGACGGTCCGCAGGCGCCACGCCCGATTGACCATAGCGCGCGAATAGCTGGTATCCGTCAATCACCGGAACCGGCTTCCCGCCGATCAAAGCGGTGCCTTCAATGTCTGTATCGCTGTTTGCCGGTGTCAGATTGTCGGTAATCGCGACTGTTTCGCCCAGTTCTGATACCGGCAGAGCGAGCTCGCAATCGCTGTCTGACAGCCGCAGAACCCTGATCTGCTCGCCGCTCATATCGTTCATGTCTCCGGCAATACGCGCAACCGGAAGAATGGTATCGTCGATAACGACTTGCCCGTCCGCGCCGGTGAAAGAGAACGCTTCGCCGGGAACCTGATCGATCCGCGCGACCAGCTCCATCCCGATCGCCCGTTCCCGGCCGTCGAATGCGGTAAACAGCATCAATGTCCGGCTGGGTTTGTCAGTGATTTCGGGTTCTGACGGGGCCGATTGCGCCGGGCGTTGGCGTGCATCGCTTACCAATCCGTGCTGCGCCCCGATCGAAGGGATGTCGAGCATCAACACCGGGCTGCCATCATCCAGCAAAGTTGTCCCTGCATAGATGCCGCTTTGCATGACCGCGGGGGCCAGCGGCTTGATAACAAGATCTTCCTGATCGTGAATCTTGTCGACCGAGATCGCGAACAGGTCATCCTTGCCCAGCTTGAGCAAAACAAGCCGCTGGTCGGAACCCGCAGCGCGCGGATTGACGCCGAGAATATTGTTCAGCGTCAGGCACGGAATGCGGCTTCCGCGAAATGTCACAAGGTCGGTGTCGCCGGCCTGAGCAAAATCCACCCACCCAGCGGCGCCATGCGCAATCTCTTCGACATAGGATTGCGGGATTGCGAAACGTTGCCCTGCTACGCTGACGGTCAGTGCGGAAATGATGCTGAGCGTTAGCGGAATTTGCAGATAGAACATCGTGCCTTCGCCCGGATTTGACGAAACTTTGATCGATCCGCCGATCTTTTCGATATTGGCACGCACAACATCCATTCCGACGCCGCGGCCCGATATTTCGCTGACCTGATCCGCGGTCGAGAATCCCGGTTCGAAAATGAGCGAAGTGATCGCATCATGCGACATCGCGTCGAGTTCGGCCTGGCTGATCAGGCTGGAAGAGACTGCCTTCTTGCCAATCGCAGCGGTATCAAGCCCGGCGCCGTCATCGGAAATGACTATCATAATTCTGTTGCCCGATTGGCGCGCGGAAATCGCCAGCATCCCGATCTCGCGCTTGCCGGCGGCGAGGCGGACTGACGGCTTTTCAATGCCGTGATCAATCGCATTGCGGATCAAATGCGTCACCGGGTCGCGAATGACTTCGATCATTTCGCGATCAAGCTCGACCTCGCCGCCGCTGAAATCGACCATGACTTGCTTGTCGAGCTGCGATGACACATCGCGGACCAAGCGCGGGATTGCGTTGAACAGATGCTCGATCCGCTGCATGCGCATCTTGGTGATCGCTTCGCGAACATCGGCAAGAATGCCCGAAAGCCGGTCAAACGGCCCGTCAATCGTCGGATCGCTGCCCGCATCGCGCAACCGCCGCGCGAGGTCGTTGCGTGCCAGCACCATGTCGGAGACACCGCTCATCACCCGGTCGAGCAATTCGACGGGGAGGCGGATGGAGCGCGGGGCTGCGGGTGCATTTTCGGTGCTTTGGCTAACCCGTTGCGCGGCCTGCATTGCAACGGTTTCGCCCACATCGATCGCATCGGCTTCGAGCGCTGCGATCAGGAATTCATCGTCACCCTCGGGCATTTCCTTGCCAGCTTCGATGGCACCCACAATCAATGTGATACGGTCGATTATGGCGAGAATGGCAGAAACAAGGCGGCTGTCGGGATGGCGGCGGTCAGAACGCACTTCTGCCAGCGCGCTTTCGGCAGCATGGCTGAGCGCTTCGAGCCGGGGGAAGTCGAAAAAGCCGCAATTGCCTTTGACGGTGTGAACGAAACGGAAAATATGGTCGAGGCGCGCACGATCAGTCGGCTGCGCCTCCCACGCGACTAGCTCGCCCTCGATTGCTTCGAGCATTTCGCGCGTTTCTGCGACGAAATCTTCCAGCAGATCATCCATCATCCCATGCCCCTAAGAAAGCTCCCGAAACCTATGGGCCATGATGGTTAATGATTTGTAACCGCGCGGCACTTGTCCGGCGGGCTGTGAAATTTAGTCTCGATCGAGAACGCGCCAGATTATGATGATCGCGACAAGCCCGCCAATGACATTGGCGGCGAGTTCTGCGCTATAGACCGCATCGGAACCCCACGAATTGCGCAGAAACCATGCCACCGGCATCATCACCAGAAACACGCGGACAAAGCTCTGCGTCAGCGCCCAGCCGGCTTTGCCAACCGAATTCAACGCGCCGTTGCTGACGATCAACAATCCGAACCCGGCATAGCCCCACGCGGCAATGGCCAGATAGCGGGCAAATTCGTCGATCACCTTGGGGTCATTGGTAAACAGGTCGGCAAAGCTATCGCTCGCGCTGACCAGCACCACCGCAATGACCAGTCCGTAGATTATCGAAAATCCGCCGGCCCAGCGCATTGCCTGACGCGCCCGATCAAATTTCTGCGCGCCCCAATTCTGGCCCACAATCGACCCGATGGCTCCTGACAGTGCCAGCAGCGGGACGATGGCGAATGACTGGACGCGCCCGGCCGCGCCAAATCCGGCAACCGCATCCTGTCCCTGTGTGGCGATCAGAGCGGTCAACACCGAAAGGCCGATCGGGTTGATCGCGTTGGAAAATCCGGCGGGCACGCCCACCGACGCCAAGGCTTTTAACGAGGGTGCAACGTGCGCTTTTTCGATTTTTGACGGGTTGAAGGGCAGGCTCGTCCCCTTGAGCAGGAACAGCGCCAGAATGATCGCCAGCGCCCAACCGGCATTGGTCGCATAGGCCGCGCCGGCGATGCCAAACCCTTCGAAGCCGAACGCGCCGGTGATCAGAATAGGGTCGAGCACCCAGTTCACTGCCGAATAGAAGATCGAAACATAAGATGTTTTGCGCGCCTCGCCCTGGCCGCGCATCACGCCATTCACGCCCATCATCAGCAGCAACAGCGGAAAGCCCAGCGCATAGGGCTGCATATAGCGCCGGATTATCGGAAGCATTTCCTCATCCGCTTGCATCAATGTGAACAGCGGATCGAGCAAAGCGTAAAGCGCCACAGCCATCACCGCGCCCAATGCCAGCGCGAACGCAATGCCGATATTGGCACGGATTGCGGCGACTTCGGTGTCTTCCGCGCCAAGCGCGCGCGAAACAACCGAATTGATCCCGACCATCACGCCGATGCCCAGACTGGTCAGCGCGATGCTGATCGGGAAGATGAAGGAAATGGCCGCCAGTTCGGCGCTGCCAAGCTGTCCGATGAAATAGGCGTCAACCAGGCCGACCGACATCATCGCGGCGACGCCAATGATCATAGGTGTGGTTTGGGTGACGAGGTGCCCGCGAATATCGCCGCGCGTTAATTTTGCTGCCCCGCTCATTGCGAGAACCCCTAGCGCCGCGAACGGAAACGGGAAAGCGATTTCCCGTTGCTTGTGCTGCGCTTCCTGCCCATGATAGCGGACGCGCCATAAGGCGCAGTGACGGGGAGCTTGGATTACATGCCGCGGATGACGGTCAATGAACAGCCGGTCGAGTTCGACATGGAACCCGACACCCCGCTGCTATGGGCGCTGCGCGATGCCGCCAATCTGACCGGCACCAAATATGGCTGCGGCGTGGGTGATTGCGGCGCATGCATGGTGATAATTGACGGGGAGGCTCTGCGCAGCTGCCTGATCACCATCGCCGAGGCGGAAGGCCGCTTTATCACCACGATCGAAGGTCTTTCGCGCGATCGTTCGCACCCGGTCCAGCAAGCATTGGTGGCAGAACAGGCGATCCAGTGCGGCTTTTGCACGCCGGGTATCGCGATGGCGGGCGCTGCGCTGATCGCCAAGAATGCCGATCCCAGCAGGGAAGACATCGAACAGGCGATTCCCAATCTGTGCCGCTGCGGGGTCTATCCGCGGCTGGTCCGCGCGATCGAGCGGGCGGGGCGGGTGACCCGCCGACGCGAAACCATCAGCGCAGCCCCCGCACCGGGTATCAGTGCGGAGGATGCGGCTGAGGAAGTTCCGGCGCTGCGTGCGCCCGATGAATAACGGATCCGTTAGAAACGTCCGCTGATCGAAAAGCGCGCATTGATCGGCGCGCCAACGGTTACCTGATGCGTTGAATGCGCATTGGGGAAATAGAGCGTGTCGGTGAGGTTCTCGACATTAACCTGCAGCCGCAGATTGTCGCTCAATTCGTAAAACGCCGCCGCATCAATCCGGATATATTCGGGCAGAGTGGCGTTGTTGCCATTGTCGATGAAGCTCTCCGATTGATAAGTGAAACCGGCACCGAAGCCGAAGCGATCGGTGATCTGGAACTTGTTCCACACTGCCAAAGTGCTGTCGGGCAATTCGCGCGGACGCAGCCCGGTGGGGCCGGCCTGATCCACTTGTTCGCCATCAAGGAAGCTGTAGCCCGCAGAGACTGACCAGAAGTCTGACAATGCACCTTGCAGCTGCACTTCAAACCCTTGGATCTTTGAATCCACGACAACCAGTTGCGACGCATCATTGTCGTCAACTTGCGGAGAACTTTGCTCGATCTGGAACACCGCAGCGGTCAGGCTGAGGCGCGGGTCGATATCCCACTTCACACCGGCTTCGAGGCTGGAGAATGTATCGGGATCGAGCGCGCTGTTGTTGCCATTGATATTGGCATATTGTTCGCCGCTGCGGGGCAGGAAGCTTTCGCTGTAGCTGCCATAGATCGAGACATTTTCTTGCGGCTTGATGATCAGGCCGAGCCGCGGCGAAATTTCCTCGTCCTTGCGGGTCCGGACTTCGTTGGCGACGACATTGTTCACGGTAATGTCAAAGCTGTCGAAACGCGCGCCGAGGACCACGTTGAGCCAGTCGGCCAGTTCGATCTCGTCCTGGATATAGGCCGAAAACACATCGATGCTGACGCGCGTATCATCGGCGATATCGACGGTGAAATCATTGGAGGTTGGCAGGCCCGAGGCATTGGTTCCGATGCCGCCGTTCAGCGCGAGCGGGCGGTTCGCAAGGAAAATCTCGTTGTCGTCTAGAGTGGCCGACCAGAACGAATTGTACCGGTCCTGATCGGATGATGTGTTGATATATTCACCGCCAACGATCAGCGTGTGCCCGATGCCGCCGGTCGCGAAATCGGCGATCAGATTGCCTGCCAGAGTCAGGTTCTGCCGCTGGGTTGTGTCAAGATATCCGTCAAGCGTAACCCGATCGGGTGTGGCTGCCTGGTTGTAACCGGACACGTAAAAGTTCTGGTAGAGCTTGTCGTAATCGCCATAGGCGGCGCTGATATTGGCTTTGACGCTGTCCGAAAGATTATGCTGCAATTTGGCGCGCAGCAGATGGGCTTCCAGCTCGGTCGTGTTGAGCTCTGGGTCGGCGAAGACGATATCCTGAAACGCTTCGACCGGGCTGCCATCCGATCCGGTCGGGATGCCGCGATCGATAAAGCGCTGGTGATCGAGATATTCATAAGACAGGTCGAGCGTTGTATCGCTGCCCAGCAGGATGCGCGCGGTTGGGTTGATGCCGATCCGCTCGCCATCATAAAAGTCGCGGTGATTATCGAGGCTCTCGTACATCGCATTGATACGGAATGCGGCATTGTCGCTGGCGGACAGGTTGAGATCAACTTGGCCGGAAAACGCCCCGAATGTATCGACGCTGGCCTGGAATCCGGTGAAGTTTTCGCCCACCACGCCTTTCTTGGTGACGCGGTTAAGGATCCCACCGGTGCCGCCGCGGCCGAACAGCAGCGCATTGGGGCCGCGCAGGATTTCAACCTGCTGCAGATTGTAGAGCGGGCGGTAATATTGAACGTCGTCGCGCACGCCGTCGATGAAGAAATCGGCGGTGGAGCGCACGCCGCGGAACACCACCGAATCGCGGTGGCCTTCGCCTTGCGAGGTATTCACGCCCGGGGTGTAATCGATGATCTGGCCGATGCTGGAAAATCCGCGATCGCGGATTTCTTCTTCGGTGGTGATCGATAGGCTTTGCGGCACATCGATGATCGGGGTCGGGGTTTTTACCGCGTTTACCTGATCGACATAAAGCACTTTGCCGCTGACGACGATATCGGCATCATTTGCCGTGTCTTCGGTCTCCTGCGCCAGAGCGGCTTGACCGGTGAATGTGCCAGTGAAAGTGAATGCCGCGCCAAGGAAAAGAGCGGCGCGCAGCGAGTAAGAAGACATATCAATCCTTAATGCAAATGATTCGCGGTAACAGCGCGCCTGCTATTGAGAATAACTTGCAGTAGCAACCTTCAATCTCGACTTGGCGTGAAATTTCTCTCGCTGTAGGAGGCGCGCAACACTTTTCAGGAGAATCACGATGAAAGCGACCATCTGGCACAATCCCAAATGCGGCACTTCGCGCAAAACGCTGGCGATTTTGGAAAATCTGTCAAAAGTCGATGTGACCGTGGTCGAATACCTCAAAACACCGCCGACGGCCGAAAAGCTGGCGCAGCTGTACAAGGATGCCGGATTGTCGCCGCAAGAGGCGCTGCGCCTGCGCGGAACCGATGCAGAAGAACGCGGGCTTCCCGATGCCGATGATGAAACCGTGCTTGCGGCAATGGCGGCTGATCCGATCCTGATCAATCGCCCGGTTGTCGAAACGGAAAAGGGCGTGCGCCTGTGCCGCCCGCAGGACACCGTGCTGGAAATTCTCTAGTCCAAAGACCCTAATCTGAAGCGGTTTCCTGCCCGCCGCGTTCGCGAGTCAGATCGCTGTCGCGCTGGAGCGACTTCCAGCCGCTGGCGGCCACCGCCAGACACAGCGCGATGATCAATCCGAAGCCAAGCCAGTCGCTGATATTATACAGCCACACCCCCAATGCAGGCGCGTAGATAAAGCTTGCCCCGGCAACCGATGCGACAATGCCCGATGCCTGCCCTTGCTCGGCTCTGCTTACGGCAAGCGATGTGCCCGCATTGGTGCCAGGACGGAACAATCCGAAGCCGAGCGAGGCAATCGCGAAACCCAAAGACAGGCTGAACAGATTTTCGGCGATGCCCAATATGACGGTGCCGAATGCGGCCACCAGAATTCCTGACAGCGTGGCAGTGCGCGGGCCAAGATCGAAGCGCGGGATAATCGCCCATTGCGCCAGCAAGGTCGCGAGCGCGCCAAAAACCAGTACAAGGCTGACCATGCTGGCCCCGACATCGGGAGTCGCGCGCAATCCCAATCGGTCGAGCACCAGGAAGCCGACAATGCCCATGATCATTGCCTGGGCGTGTCCGCCAAACAGTCCGGCCAGCACCCACGCACGCAGGCGTGGTTCAAACCAGCGTAGCTTTCCCGCTGGCGGTGTGTCGGAATAATCCTCTTCATCGTGACTGTCGCTGGGCGCACCTGCCGAACCATTGGCATAGGGCGCATCATAGGCCTGCCCGCGCGCGGGGAACTGAGGCACGTCATTGGGCAAGCGAAGGCGTAAAATCACCAGCGCAACAAGGCCGATCAGGGCAAAACCAAGAAACGGACCGGTCAGCCCGATACCGAGATAGGGGAATACCAGCAAAGGCGCCAAAACGGGGCCGAACACTGTTCCCAAACCAAAGCTTGATGCCACCAGAGACAGCGCCTTTGTCCGTTCCGCGCGCGGGGTGCGTGCAGCGACATAGGCCTGTACCGCTGGCGGTGCGGCGCTGCCAAAGCCGCCATAGAGGCTGCGCGCAGCAGCAAAGGCTATGAGCGCCCAGATGGCCGTGATCCAGCCAGACAGGCCCGCCCAAAGCGCAGCCCCGCACAGCGCCATGGAAACAATAAAGCCGACCAAGCCCAATGCCATCATGGCTTTGCGGCCGCGCCGGTCAGACCGTGCGGCCCAGATCGGGGCACATACCACCCACAGCAATGCTGACCATGAATAGGCAAGGCTGATCCACACATCGTCAACTTTCAGCGCAGTGCCGATCGACGGCATCACCGATTGCATCGCCGTATTGCCCGCCGCAGTGACCAGCATCACCGTGAAGAGCAGGGCCATCCGCTCTCGCGAAATCGGCTTGGACGGCGCGTCAGGCGAAGCTTGCGGCATTGGGGATTGATCGCTTTGGGACATTGTCAAAGCCGCTACGCCTGCTTTGCTATGCTTGCAATGGGATGGCGAATTTGGCAGGCGCACGCAGTCCAACCTTCCGATACGGAACGTTGTCATAGCACAAGGTGCATTTTTTGACTGAGATACAGAATGTTCCCGCAAGCAAACCTGCGGGTCTAGGCGGGCGGTTTCGCCGTCTGATGGGCCAGTGGGGTGTATTCTTCCGCGGATTTTTGGAGCACCCGCGAATGGTCGGATCGATCATTCCATCGTCGCGCTTCACCATTCGCAAGATGCTGGGCCCGGTAAAATGGGACGAATGCAAATTGTTCGTCGAATACGGACCGGGCGTCGGAACATTTTGTGGCCCGGTGCTGGAGCGGCTCCGCAGCGACGGGGCGTTGGTGGTGATCGACACCAATCCTTTGTTCATCGACTATCTCAACCGGACCATTACTGACAGCCGGTTTACCGCAGTGCATGGCTCTGCCGCTGATGTGGAGAAAATCGTCGCCGATCTGGGGCACGATCATGCGGATTATGTCCTATCCGGCTTGCCATTTTCCACCTTGCCCGATGGGGTGGGGCCGGCCATCGCCGCCGCCACGCACCGCATCCTGCGCCCCGGCGGTGCGTTTCTGGTCTATCAATTCAGCGCCAAGGCGCGCGATTTCATGGCGGTCCATTTCGACCGGATCGATAGCGGTTTCGAATTGTGGAACATCCTGCCCTGCCAGCTTTTCTGGGGCTGGAAAGACTAAGCCGCCCTATTGCGGCGGCTTTGCCCGCGCGGATTTACCCGAACGTATCGGTCAGCGATTCGCCCGAAGAGCCCGATAGCTGGCGGTGTACTGCGGCGAGGATCCCAGAGAAGAACATCGCCACTACCATGCCCAGCAAGCTGCTGAGGATGCCAAGGATCGCGATCCCGCCAGCGGCAGATACCACAACGCCCAGCAAGCCGAATACGAGCAGCGCGATCACCATATAGGCGACAAACAGCAGCACGTAGAAGCCGAGGAGCCGCCACTGAGCAGGCCCGGTCATCGACCATGACCGTTTCAGGACCGTGACCGGGTTGGTCACGCCTTCGATTGCGACAACCGGCATGATCATCGAAAGACGGGCGAATACCCACAGGATCGCCACAAACAGGCCTACAACCAGCACAAAGGTGACGATACCGGCAAGCGCGCCTGATATTGCGCCCAGGCCTGCAACCAGCAGACCCACAACAACACCAACAACAACTGCCGCCAAAATATAGGCGATAAAGAACAGCACGAAGACGCCGAGCAGCGTCGGCAGCGCCCTGAAACCGCGCGTAATGGCTTCACCCACCGTCAATTTCTGATCGTGATGCATCAGCGCGATCATCGCGGTATATCCGACCGTCGAAAGGATCGTCATCACCAGATAGCCAATGATGACCATCGGGGTGAACAGCTTGAGAATGGCCGTCGGGTCTTGCGGATTCATCCCTGCGCCAGACGCGGCGGCCATCAGATCGGGCGCTGCAATTGTGAAAATCGCGCTGGGCAGGAACATGAAAACACCGGCAACAATTGCCAGCAATTGGAAATTGTCGCGTACTTTGCCGACGCCATCGCTCCACGCCAGACCCAGATCGAATTGCATTTGTTGTCCCCCGCTTAGGTTTTGCTCTTGATAAGCGGAACAAGGCACGCCACGCAATAATAATGCACGGAAAACTTGCATCAGATATCGCGGTCAGGCGCGCCATTGAACAAGTGCCCTATCGCAGCGCCTTGGAAGAAATGGACGTGCGCAACCGCGCGATTTCGGCGGGTGACGCACGCGAATTGCTCTGGCTGCTTGAACATCCGCCGGTTTACACCGCGGGTACCAGCGCGGGCGAGGGAGAGCTGCTGGATCCCCGCTTCGAAGTTGTCGAGGCCGGTAGAGGCGGGCGTTACACCTATCACGGGCCGGGTCAGCGCATTGGCTATGTTCTGCTCGATCTGACCAAGCGCGGGCGCGATGTGCGCAGATTTGTCCATTGTCTGGAAGGCTGGGTGATCGACACGCTCGGCGATTTGGGCGTCAAAGCCTGGCGGGCCGAGGGGCGGATCGGAATCTGGACGCGCGATATTGACGGCAGCGAGGCCAAGATCGGCGCAATCGGCGTCCGCGTGCGGCGCTGGGTGACGATGCATGGATTCTCGGTCAATCTGGACCCGGACTTGTCGCATTTCACCGGAATTGTGCCATGCGGAATTGCCGAATATGGCGTGACCAGCCTTGCCAGATTGGGGATGGATGTCTCTGCCCAGCAATGGGATGAAGCATTGCTTGCGCGGGGCGATGCATTCCTCGATATGCTGGCTGAAACTTGTGGAGCTCGAACATGATCCGTTACGCGATTTTGCTGATAGCCGCGCCGGTCCTGGCCGGTTGCGGGGACAATTCCGCCACCACGGCAGGCCCAGCGGACGATGACCGCAGCGTCTCGGGCGATGTGCTCGAAGGGTCAATCAGCGACGAGATGTTACCGCTGGACGAATTGGAATCGAGTTCCCCTCCGGCCAATCCGGGCGAAGCGGAAGACGCCGCTGCGGACGATTCGGACGACAGCGAGTAATCCGCGTTCTAGCCGACCGCCAGAAGCCGTTCTGCCTGACCCAAGGCTTTCCGGTCGAATAATGCGCCATTGTGATCGACGGCGCTGGCCGAAGGATTGCTTTTGAAAAGGCTGACAATGCGCTGCGCTTCGGCGCGTTCGGACGGTGTCGGGGCAAATTGCTGGTTGATAATCCGTACCTGACGCGGGTGCGATGCGCACATGCCGGTAAATCCGTCCTGCTTTGCACCGCGCGCGGCCAGCAGGCCCGTGTCCACATCTTTGGGATCGGACACCTGCGTTTCAATCGCCATTAGCCCCAGCGTCTTGGCGAGCAGGATCACAGTGCCGCGCACCAGACGCATCGTGTCGCACCACGCGCCCGTCTCGGTATGGGTCCGCTGTGCACCCAATGCCCTAGCAAGCCCTTCGGCATCCCAGGCAAACCCGGCGAGGCGGGGGTGCGGATCATCTGTGTAATCGCGCAGCGTCAGCGCCGAGCCCGGGGTCGAGCCGATTTGCGGGATAATCTTGGTCGAACTGTGTTCAATACCCAGCCGCTGTTCCAACTCGTATAATTCGGATGCCAGCGTCCGGATCTGCTCCGGGCCGGTGCATTTGGGCAGAATGAGCCCGTCGGGCGCACCTTGCAGCGCGACCGCCAGATCATCATGCCAATGCGGCTGATCGAGCGATTTGATCCTGAGCCAGCGAGAGAAACCTGCCTTTTTGGTGACCCGCGTCCCGTGCATGGTCAGCCATTCGGCGGCATCCATGCGCAGTTGCGCAGCCGCCGGACCCGCCACGACATGCGACAGGTCCAGCACCAGCGCATCCGCACCGATACCGGGGGCCTTGCCCATTTTCGCGGCATTATCGCCTTCGATGAAAAGCCAGGATCGCATGCGACCGGCTATATCGCGAAAATGTTAAAGAGTGTTTCTATCCGCCCTACGCGGCGTTTCCGGCGGCTTGCTCTGCCTCTTCCATCGTCGGATAGTCGATATAGCCGGCGGGGCCGGGCAGATACCAGCTCTTGGGAACATCGACATTGGGGGCAAATTCCGCACCCTTGGCAATGCGCGCGGGCAAATCGGGATTGGAAATGAACGGGCGGCCATAGCTGATCGCATCGCAGCGGCCCGAAGCAATATCTGCCGCGCCTTCTTCGCCCGTATAATCGCTGTTGAGCACCAGCGGGCCTTTATAGATGCTGCGGATCAGCGCGTCCTGTTTGGGAACATCGGTCGATCCGAATGTGCCGTCGGGGCCGGGCTGGCGCAGCTCGACAAAGCCAAGGTTCAGATCCTGACAGACCTGCGCCGCGGCACCGAAAATAGCCGGCGGATTGCTGTCATCTGCGCCCTGCGTATCGCCATTGGGTGACAGACGCACGCTAACGCGGCCTGCACCCCACACCTCGATCAATGCCTCCAGCACTTCGCGCAGGAAACGCACCCGGTTTTCTGGCGGGCCGCCATATTCATCGGTGCGCAGATTGGTGGTTTCGCGCAGGAACTGATCGACCAGATAGCCATTCGCGCCGTGCAGCTGCACACCGTCAAATCCGGCTTTCTTGGCGTTTTCAGCCGCGTGTTTGTAATCCGCAATCACCCGCGGAATCTCGTCAATATCGAGCGCGCGGGCTTCCTGATGCGGCTGGCGTCCGGTGGGCGTATGCGCATGATCGGGCGCGGTGGTGGCGGATGCGGAAACGCCTTTCTCGCCGCCGAGGAAATCGGGGTGCACGATCCGGCCCATATGCCACAATTGCAGCACGATCTTGCCGCCTTCTTCGTGGACTGCATCGGTGATCGCTTTCCAGCCTTTGACCTGATCATCGTTCCAGATGCCCGGTGCATTGGGCCAGCCCAGACCTTCGACGCTGATCCCTGTCGCCTCGCTGATGATCAGCCCGGCGCTGGCGCGCTGACGATAATAGGTGACGTTCATTTCGTTGGGCTGGAAATCCGGCGGAGTGGCGCGACCGCGCGTCAGCGGAGCCATCAAAATGCGGTTCTTCGCTTCGATATCGCCGAGAGTGATCGGCTGGAAAAGTTCGGCGTTTTGTGGAGCGGTCATGCGCGGATTCTCACTTTTTTCTATGCTTTGGTTTTTTGCTAGCTATGGGCGCTGCATGAGCAATTCAACCGCAACAATCCCCTCTAGGAAGGAAAGCAATAATTGGCCGCGCTGGGTTTTGGTGGCGGCTTTGCTGGCGGGGAATATTGCTTTGGCAACGGGGCCGTGGTTCGTCCGGCTGGCCGATACCGGACCGGTTTCGGCGGCCTTCTGGCGGTTGTTTCTGGCCATTCCGTTCCTTGTTCTTCTGGCCAGAGGCACGGGGCAAGCGCTTTCCGGAATTCCTCGCAAGACACTGATGCTGGTGGTGCTCGGGGCGATTGCTTTCGCGCTTGATTTGTCGAGCTGGCATATCGGGATCGAGAAAACGCGGCTCGGCAATGCAACGCTGTTCGGCAATGCGGGCAGCATCGTGCTGCTGTTCTGGACTTTTATCATCACGCGTACTTTGCCCAAGGGGATGGAGTGGCTGGCGATCATTTTCGCGCTGGGCGGGGCGGCGATCCTGATGGGCCGCAGTCTGGAAATTAGCACCGCAACTTTGATCGGCGATCTGTTCTGCCTAGCGGCGGGCCTGTTCTACGCGGTCTATCTGCTGACATTGCAAGACGCGCGCAAGAATATCGGCGCGTGGAGCCTGCTGGTGTGGGTCAGCATCTTTGCATGCCCGGTGATATTGGCGCTGGCGCTGCTCAATGGTGAACTGATCTGGCCAACCAACTGGACCCCCATCGTGACGCTGGTGGTGACCAGCCAACTGATCGGGCAAGGCTTGCTGGTGTTCAGCCTGCGCCATTTCCCGCCGCTGATCATCGGGCTGGCCTTGCTGACCCAGCCAGCGGTCGCGGCGCTGATCGGCTATGCACAGTTCGGCGAGGTTTTGCTGCCGATGGACGTGTTTGGAATGGTGCTGCTTGGCGGGGCATTGGTGGTGGCAAAAAGCACCAAGGCAAAGGTCGCCAACGCGCCGGTCAACCGGCCTTAATTGGCACTGGCGTCTTCCCAGAAGCGCCGTTCAAAATCTGCGACATGCGTTTCGAACCGCTCCAGATCCGGCCCGGTAAGATGATTGCGGGCCTGCTGCGCCAGCAGCTTGCCCTCTTCGCGCAGAAGCGCCTGACGCTTGCGGTCCTTGATCGGCATGGCGGCGTTTGAAATCGTATCCAGCATCACTTCGGCCGCGATGGGTGAACTGGCCACTGCGCTGCGGATCGAACCGAAACCGCGTTTGAGATAATGTTCGAAACCGTCGGGCAGCGGGATAATGGGGCAGTCATCCGCATCGCCGCCGCACACATCCTTGCGCAGATCGCGCCGCCCGATTTCGGACGTCGCCGCGCCCAGCCAATGAAGCGCGGTGATCGCGGTGAAGGGATCATTTATGCCGGGCGACAGCGCGCGCAGGCCGATCTCGACAAGCTCGTCGATCAGGAATTGCGGGTCCTGTTCGGGAGTGCGCGATGCGCCCAGCGTGAAGTGTTCGCGCAGGCTGTCTTCGATATCCGCAGGCTTACAGCCGCTTGCCTCAAGCAAGGGGATCCCCGGATGCACGAAATCGCCCGTCCGTACTTTCAGTGAGAATGTCGCACCATTGTCGCGCGCTGTTTGCGCCAGCTCTTCGAAATCGATCATTTGCACATAGCCCGAATCCCAGGCCAAAAGCGGTTCGCCTTCGACCGGTTTGGCGGCTTCGGAAAATACGTCTTCAACCGGATAGGCCGATTGCACCGCACTGAGCAGCCGCCTTCCGATCCGCTCAAGCACGCGATTGATCCGGATGCTGGAGGGGACGTGGTGCAGAAAGAACACCAGCACACCGACGCACGCGGCCATCAGCGCATATGCGACCAGCAATGACAATTGCGGGGTGAATCCGGGTAGCGCGGTGGCGGTTGCATCGGCGGCGCTCGATGCGGATTCGTCTTCGGCGCGGACGCTTCTCAGAACGATTAGCGCATAGACAAAGCTGCCGATAAATGTGGCGAGGCTCAACTGGTTGCCGCGATCTTCCATGAAATTGGTGAGCAAGCGCGGCCCGTAATTGCCGCTGGCATAGGTCACCGCGACCAGCGTGATCGAAAACACGGTTGAGGCAACGCCGATCATGCTGCCCGCCATCACGGTTAGCATATCGGACGCGCCCTTGGGCCGCGCGGGGATCAGCCAGTCAACATCGTTCAACGCCTGCGCAAAGCCGCTACGATCAAGCGCGACCATGGCGAAGGCGAGCATCGCCGCAAGAATGGAGAAGGTCGCCGGATAGAACCAGTAATTGGCGTTCAGGCGCGCCCAGAAAAAACGGATTTCAGCTGTCATCGACGACAGTAACGCACGAGACGAAGGATGGTTGCCAATGGAAGTGCTTAAACTGGTTTCGTGTGGGGGGGATGGTTAACCGGAATTAGCCCTTAGTCCGTCATTCCCGCGAAAGCGGGAATCCAGATTGGCATGGAGCGAGTTACCCTAGATTCCCGCTTTCGCGGGAATGACGAATATTTTCTGGAAGGCGGGCGTGCCCGGGCAAGTCGGGCTCTACCTATTCCCCAAATCACCCTTGCCAACGGTCCCGCTCGCCATCTCAAGCATCTTGTCGAGGCTTTTCTTCGCTTGCAGGCGCAGGCTTTCCTCGATCTCAATCCGTGGCTCCAGATCGCGCAGGCAGGTGTAGAGTTTTTCCATCGTGTTGAGCGCCATGTAGGGGCAGATATTGCAGTTGCAGTTGCCGTCTGCGCCGGGCGCGCCGATGAAGTTTTTCTCCGGCAGCGCCTTTTCCATCTGGTGGATAATATGCGGCTCGGTCGCGACGATCAGTGTGTCGCCTTCGAATTCCTTGGCGAAATTCAAAATGCCGCTGGTTGATCCGACAAAATCGGCGTGATCGACAATGGTTGGCGGGCATTCGGGATGCGCGGCGATGGGCGCGTCGGGGTGTTCTTCTTTCAGCTTGATCAGCTCGGTTTCGCTGAACGCTTCGTGCACGATACACACGCCGGGCCAGAGCAGCATTTCGCGATTGAACTTGCGGCTGAGATAGCCGCCCAGATGGCGGTCGGGGCCGAAGATGATTTTCTGATCTTCGGGGATTTGCTGGAGGATCGTCTCCGCGCTGGAGCTGGTCACGATCACATCTGACAGCGCTTTCACTTCGGTCGAGCAATTGATGTAAGTCAGCGCGATATGATCGGGATGCGCCTCGCGGAAGGCCTTGAATTTGTCCGGCGGGCACGAATCCTCGAGGCTGCAGCCTGCATCCATATCGGGCAGCACCACGATCTTTTCGGGGCTGAGGATCTTTGCGGTATCGGCCATGAATTTCACCCCGCAAAAGGCGATCACATCGGCATCGGTTTCTGCCGCTTTCTGGCTCAACTGAAGCGAATCCCCGACATAATCGGCCAGATCCTGAATCTCCGACTTCTGGTAATAATGCGCCAGGATAATCGCGTTCTTTTCCTTCCGCAGCCGGTCGATTTCGGCCAGCAGATCATCACCGGAGGGAAGTTTGGATTCTACGCTCATGAAAAGTCCTTTTCGGGATTCGGTCCCGCCTCTTTAAACTATTGCCGCAGCCTAGCCAAAACCGGTCAGGCCGTCTGCCAAATATTGCCGGACCGGCTTACAATGCCGCGGCGTTCCAAATCAATCAGATGCGCCTTGACCGACATCCCCGCCGCGCCAGTCAGCCGCGGGTCGAGATTTTTGTACATTTGCGGGACCAGCCCCTCGATCGCGCTGGGTTCTTCGCCAAGCAGGCGCAGGATCTGGTTTTCCCTCTGCCGCCTGTGGCCGATCATCCCGCGCACCAGTTGGCGCGGCTTTTCGATCGGGGCGCCATGCGCTGCGTAATAGACCGTGTCTTCGCGTGCATAGAGCTTGTCGAGGCTTTTCATATAATCGCCCATGTCGCCATCGGGCGGGATCACCACGCTGGTTGACCAGCCCATAACGTGATCGCCGGTGAACAATGCGCCGCTTTCTTCGAGCGCGAAACACAAATGGTTCGACGTGTGGCCGGGCGTGTGAACCGCGGTCAGCGTCCATCCGCGCCCGGTCATCTGTTCGCCGTCTTCCAGCACCCGATCGGGTTCGTAAGTGTCGTCAAACGCTTCGTCTGAACGCGGCCCGCCTTCCACATCAAGCACCAGCGGCGCGCAGCCCACCACCGGCGCGCCGGTCAGTTCGGCAAGAGGTTTGGCCGCGGGAGAATGGTCACGATGGGTGTGCGTGCACATGATCGCGGTAAGCTTGGCCTCGCCAATCGCGGCGATCAGCGAGTCAAGATGAGCAGGCTCGTTGGGGCCCGGGTCAATCACCGCGACTTCGTTTTCCGCGCCGACAATATAGGTCTGGGTTCCGGTGTAGGTATAGGGCGATGGGTTGGGCGCGAGCACGCGGCGTACCAGCGGTTCGGGCTGCTCGACCAATCCGGTCGGCCATGGTTTGGGTGGCATTGCCATGGTTGGGGATATGGGGATGCACAGGCGCGCTGTCCACAATAACGTCACCCCTGAAGGGCCGTGCGTCGCCCCACCTTTGCCGGATGATGCGAAGCGATCGCTGCTTCCGCTGGGGTGACGAATATGTATGGTGACAGCATGACCAAAAAGATTCTCGTACTCGATGAAGGAACCACCTCGACCCGCGCGATGCTGTTTGGTCCTGATGGATCGCCGCTGGGCAGCGCGCAACATGAACTGACGCAGCACTATCCCGCGCCGGGCAGAGTCGAACATGATGCGACCGAAATCTGGCACCGCACTTTGGCCTGCGCACGCGAAATGGTCGAGAAAGCCGGCGGCGCAGACAAGATTGCCTGTATCGGCATTACCAACCAGCGCGAGACGGTTGTGGCGTGGGACCGCAACAGCGGCGAACCGCTGTCCAAGGCGCTGGTATGGCAGGACCGCCGGACCGCGGATTTCTGCGAGAGATTGAAATCTGCCGGGCATGAAGCAGAAGTGCAGAAGCAAACCGGCTTGCTGCTCGATCCCTATTTTTCGGGCACCAAGATGCGCTGGCTGGTGGAAAACGAACCAGCGGTCAAAGCGGCATCGGATGTGGGCACTCTGGCACTTGGAACAATCGAAAGCTGGCTTGTCTATAAGCTGACCGGCGGCGCGCATATCAGCGATGCTAGCAATGCCAGCCGGACCTTGCTGTTGCCATTGGGCGGTGCGCAATTCGATGATGGGCTGTGCGAATTGTTCGGTGTTCCCAAATCGGCGCTGGGCGAAGTGACCGACAATGCGGGCGATTTCGGCGTGACCTTGCGCGAATTGTTCGGCGCGCCGATCCCGATTACCGGACTGGTGGGGGACCAGCAATCGGCGACAATCGGGCAGGGGTGCCTCACGCCGGGTGAAACCAAAGCGACCTATGGCACCGGCGCATTCGTGCTTGCCAATAAGGGGCATGACATTCCCTCATCGGAGCACCGGCTGCTCGGCACGGTACTTTATCAGGGAAGCGGCAAGCGCACCTATGCGCTGGAGGGATCGGTATTCGTTGCGGGCAGTCTGGTCCAATGGCTGCGCGATTCACTGGGGCTGCTCGGTACAGCGGCGGAGACCGAGACGCTTGCCCGGTCGATTGACGATAGCGGCGGCGTTGTGATTGTTCCGGCCATGTCGGGGCTGGGCGCGCCGCATTGGCAGCCGGAAGCGCGCGGGGTGATTGCGGGGCTCAGCTTTGCCACCGGCCGGGCGCAGATTGCCCGCGCTGCTTTGGAAGCCATGGCGCATCAGACCTATGATCTGGCTGAAGCCTTTGCCGCCGATGGCGCCAAATGGACTTCGCTCAAAATCGATGGCGGGATGAGCGCCAATGACTGGATGGCGCAAGACATCTCCAACTTGCTCGACTTGCCGGTAGAGCGCCCCGATTTTGTCGAGACGACTGCCCTGGGTGCGGCGATGCTCGCCGCGAAAGGTGCCGGATTGGCCGCATCGCTAGACGAAGCGAGCCAAACAATGCGCGGCGCCGTCGGGTCGTTTGAACCTTCTATGAGTGGAGATGTGCGGCAGGCCAGATTGGCCGGTTGGCGAAAAGCGCTGACGGCGGCCTAGCTGCGATACATCGCCTGACCCAGCCGTTCCTGCAATCGCAGGATTGCGGCGGGGCGCATTTCAAACCGTTCGCGCCAAGCCGCATCGAGCCGCGTAATCCGCGCGTGCAAATTCTCGCTTTCGACGATCAATTCGCAGGTGGTATATTCGAGCAGCGCAAGATTTTCGCGCTCCGCCGGGCGATCTGGCGGCAACTTACTGTGCCGCCGCAATTGGAATTCGGAAAGCTCGCCCGCAAAATAAGCGCGGTGATTGAGCAGCCATGCAAGCACATGCATCACGCGGGTGGTTGTGCGAAGCCCCTCGATAGACAGCGCCAGTCTCAGGTCATCGGCATCTTGCCCTGTCTCGCGAATGGGGTGCAGGTCAAACACCTGGCGCACTTCATCGGCCAGCAGCAAAGCTTCGCTGTAGAGCGCCTCGACGATGGGCTCATTAATGTCGGTCGGATTCCCCATGCGCGATTTTGGTAGAAGCTGCGCGGCAAACAAACCAGCGGCGTAACCAAACTATCCCGAGGGATTTGGATAGTGTCCCAAATCGGGGCGAATTTGGTGGAATTTTTGTCTTTCGCTCACGCATCCGCGTGAGCGTCCTCGGTGCTTTTCCCTTTCCCCGGATCAAGTCCGGGGTGCGGGGCACCTGCGGGCGGCCGGTCGGCCTTGCGGTCAGCTGGTCGCTGACCGGATCAGCGCAATACTGACATGGCTTGGAATGGTCCGACCCGACGCAGACGGGTCGCAAGCGCGACTGCGCGTCGCCCGTTAGGGCGGAAGCCTAAGGGAGCGAATGCGACCGCCGGCGCTTGAGGCCAGACAAAAAATTCCGGCGACCGAGGGACTAAAACAAAAGACTTCCGCGACTGAGGGCCCAAAACAACCTACGCAATAATATCTGGGATCAGCGAATCCTCTATTGCAGTAATCTGGTCTTTTATCGCCAGTTTGCGCTTTTTTAGCCGCGCGATTTGCAGCTGATCGGTCGAACCTGTTTCGCGCAAGGCATCGATTGCGGCGTCGAGATCGCGATGATCCGTTTTGAGAATGGCCAGACGTTTGCGCAATTCCTGTTCGTTCACCGGCTCGGACCCCTTGGGCTGGATTGGTTGATCGGCACGGCTCGTCGTGCACCAAACCTTTTCTACCGCTTACGCGTTAATCAGGACTTCGCAAGGGCCGCGCTTTGTGTTTTTATGATGCTACGCGGCACGTCCGCAGGGACGAGTCGCTCTAGCTGGTGTCGCACCAAGAAGGAGAGCCTAATGGAATCGTCTCACGTCAACGCGCTGCAATCCAAACATGCCGGAATCGATGCCCGGATCCGTGAAGAGGAAAGCCGGCCGGCCCCTGACACTGCGACGATACAGGCCCTTAAAAAACAGAAATTGCGACTGAAGGAAGAGCTGGAAATGCAATAGGCATTTCGCGTCCGCAAATTTTGCATTCGAATGGATGATTGCTGCCATTAACATGCAACTTTATCTGGTGTAGTCCTGCGGCATGACAGCCGCCGCTTCCGCCCGCCAGATTCTGACAGAGCTGCATGAGATCATGGCATCGCGCACCCATGCGCAAGGCAAGCTTGACCGTGTGGTTGATATTATCGCCCGCAATCTCGATAGCGAGGTTTGCTCGATCTATCTGCTGCGCGACCAGATGCTGGAGCTTTTTGCGACGCATGGTCTCAACAAATCGGCGGTCCACGTTACCCGGCTGGCGATGGGCGAAGGCCTGACCGGCACGATCGCCGACAATGTCGAAACGCTCAATCTGGCCGAGGCAAAGGCACATCCGGACTTCCAGTACCGGCCGGAAACGGGCGAGGAGAAATTCCACTCTTTCGCCGGTGTGCCGATTGTGTACCGCGAACGCGCCGTCGGCGTGCTGTGTATCCAGCATGTCGATCCGCGGCGCTATGAAGATGTCGAGATCGAAGCGCTCCAGACAACCGCGATGGTTTTGTCGGAACTGATTTCGAACAATGATCTGGTTGATGTGGAGGAAGCGCGCGGTCTGGCGCCCGAACAAACCGGCCCCGCAACAATCAACGGCCTGCAACTAGTCAAGGGCCTGGGCAGCGGCGTTGCGGTGTTCCACCAGCCGCGGGTGACCATCGATCAGGTGATGGCCGAAGACATCGAGGTCGAACGCCAACGTGTCTATCGTGCCTTCCACAAAATGCGCGAACAGATCGACAATATGGCGAGCAATGCCGAGTTTGGCGCGGGCGGCGAGCATGAAGAAGTGCTCAAAACCTATCGCATGTTCGCCTATGACGAAGGCTGGAGCCGCCGGATCAACGAGGCAATCGATTCCGGCCTGACAGCCGAAGCCGCAATCGAGCGCGTCCAGCAGCACACGCGGATGCGGATGCGCGAAATTGACGATCCGTTGCTGGCGGACCGGATGCACGATCTGGAAGATCTGGCGAACCGCTTGCTGCGCATCGTTTCGGGGCAGCTGGGCACCGCCGCGACGCAGGGGCTGCGCAAGGATACGATCCTGATCGCCAAAAATCTCGGCCCGGCGGAACTGCTCGAATATGACCGGCGGCGGCTCAAAGGGGTTATCCTCGAGGAAGGTTCGCTCACCGCGCATGTGGTGATTGTTGCGCGCGCGATGGGCGTGCCGGTGATGGGCCGCGCGAAGGGGCTGCGCGGAATCGTGCGCGAAGGCGACGAGATCCTGCTAGATGCCGACACGAGCACCGCAACGATCCGCCCCTCGCAATCGGTTGCCGAAGCGTTTGATGCGCGTTTTGCCAAGACCAAGGAACGCCAGGCCGCCTATGCCGAATTGCGCGATGTCGAACCTTTTACGCGCTGCGGTTCGCGCATTCAGGTGATGATGAATGCGGGCCTGCGCGAGGATATCTCCAATCTCAATCTGGTCGGCGCGGACGGGATCGGCCTGTTCCGGACAGAGTTCCAGTTCCTTGTTTCTGCAACATTGCCGCAGCGCGAGAAGCAATTGCGGCTGTACCGCGATGTGCTCGATGCCGCGGGTGATCGCCCGGTTATTTTCCGGACGGTCGATATCGGCGGTGACAAAGCAGTGCCTTATTTGAATTCAGCGGAGACCGAGAACGAGGAAAATCCGGCGCTGGGCTGGCGCGCATTGCGGCTGGCGCTGGAACGCGGCGGTTTGCTCAAATCGCAGGCACGCTCCCTGATCGAAGCGGCGTCTGGGCGCACGCTTTACGTGATGTTCCCGATGGTGTCCGAACCGTGGGAATTCGACGCCGCAAAGGCCGTGTTCGAAGAACAATTGGCCTATCTCAAGAAGCAGAAGAAAACGCTTCCCGAAGCGATCAAATATGGCGCGATGCTAGAAGTGCCGGCCCTGGCCGAAGTGCTCGACATCCTCATCCCGAAGCTGTCATTCCTTTCGGTCGGGACCAATGATCTAACCCAGTTCCTGTTCGCGGCCGACCGCGCCAATCCGAAACTGGCGCAGCGTTATGACTGGCTTTCGCCGGCGATACTGCGGTTTTTGCGGCGGATTGCGCAGGCCACGGTCGGGCAAGAGGTTGATCTGGGCGTGTGCGGCGAAATGGGCGGGCAGCAACTCGAAGCGCTTGCATTGCTAGGGCTGGGCTTTCGCCGCTTGTCGATCACCCCGGTTTCGGTCGGGCCGATCAAGGAACTGGTGAGGCAGGTTGATCTGGCTGAGATCAGCGAAGCGATGAACGGTTGGCTGTCCCACCCGCCGGAGAACCTTCGCGAAGAGTTGCAGAAGTGGGCAGGGGCGCACGGGATCGCCATCGATTGACTTCATCCTGAAACCTGCCCGTTCCATCGGAACATTCGGCAAGCGACACGTTCTGTGCTTGACAGGGTGGCAATAGGCTTCTTTTCTGCGGAAAAATAAAACAGTCGGGTACAAGGGTTACTGAATGAGCGAAGAAGGCGAACAGCCCGAAGGTGAACTGCCGCTTGAAGGCGCGGGGCAAAGGCTCCGGCGCGCGCGCGAAGACGCGGGCAAGACGATCGAGCAGATCGCCGCATCGACCCGTATTCCGCAGCGCCATCTCGAAGTGATTGAATCCGGCGATTTTGCCGCGCTCCCGGCCAAAACCTACGCAATCGGTTTTGCGCGGTCCTATGCCCGCGAAGTCGGGCTGGACGAGAAGGAAATCACCTCTTTGGTGCGCGAAGAAATGGCTGGCGACAGCGAGGCATTTGCCGACCCGCATCGCGGTTCGACATTTGAACCGAGCGATCCGGCGCGTATTCCCTCGCGCAAACTCGCATGGTTCAGCCTGTTTGCGGCGATCCTGCTGGTGGCGGGTTCGCTCGCCTATTTCCGCGACTATTTCTTCCCGGGTTCCGGGCCGGGATCGATCGTTGCCGGTGAAGAAACCGCGCCGCGCGATGCCGGCGTTGAAACGCCATCGGATGCCGGCCCTGCGCAGCCTGATCCAACGGGAACGGTTGTGTTTACATCCACCGAAGAAGGCGTGTGGGTGAAATTCTACGATGCTGCTGGCGAACGGCTGATGGAAAAAGAAATGGCGCAAGGGGAAAGCTATACCGTTCCCGCTGACGCAGAAGGGCCGCAAGTGTGGACCGGGCAACCGGAATCGCTGGAAATCCGTATCGGCGGAACCGCGATAGGTACCCTGTCCAACACCAGCGAAGTCGTGCGCGATATTCCGGTTACCGCAGAAGCCCTGAATGCGAGAATAGCCGAGTTGGAAGCGGAGCAATCCGCAGAGGATGAAGCTACCGGATCGGCCGAAGTTTCGAGCGGAAGTTCCGGCAACGATTCCGACGGCTAGCGCGATGTTCCGAGCCCCTTTTGCGGGGTGCTGTGTCTATCTCCACCGATTTGGCCGGTTTCAGCCTCGACAAGACCGTGCCTAATCTGCAAGATTCCCCGCGACGTTCAGCTTGGGTTTGGCGTTTTGACGTCATGTGTGATCGGCAGAGGACCCGGGCTGGAAATGGGACAGGAGCGTTTAGAACAATGTTGAGTCGAAAAAGCCGCACCGTTTTTGCTGGTTTGGCGTTGGCCGCTATGGTCGGAACTTCGCAACCGGTGCTGGCCCAAAGCAGCGGTGACGAAGCGCGTATTCGCAAACTGGAATCCGAAGTCCGCGCGCTGCAGCGCAAGGTTTTCCCGGGCGGTGATGGCCGTTATTTCGAGCCGGAGATTACCGGCACGCCCAATCCCGCCGGTGTTTCCAACCCGTCGACCACGGCGGTTACCGATATTCTGATCCGCCTCGACGCGCTCGAAGCGCAGATTGCCTCGCTCACCGCGCAGACAGAGCAGAACAGCAACGCGATTGTCCTGCTGAGCGATCGTGTGGCGGCGATGGAAAATGGTGGATCGGCCGGTTCGACCGGTGGAGCGCCGGTTACCGGATCGGGCCCGACCAGTGTTCTTCCCACCGCCACATCTGCAACCACCACTACGCCCACTCCGGCCCCCACGCCTACGCCGGCTGTCGCATCGCCGACCGCCGAACGGATTGCCGCGGTCCAGCAGATCGCCAAGCCGCAGACAGACGACGCGGCGGATGATGAATACTCCTATGGCTATCGCTTGTGGAATGCGGGCTTCTATCCCGAAGCGCAGCAGCAATTGACGATGTTTGTTGAAGCGCATCCCAACCATTGGCGGACCACTTTCGGGCGCAACCTGCTGGGCCGCGCCTATCTCGATGATGGCAAACCCAACGATGCCGCTCCGTGGTTCCTCAAGAACTATCAGGCGAACAAGCAGGATGCGCGCGCGCCCGACAGCCTGCTCTATCTGGCAGAGACAATGATCGCGATGAACGATACCAATCGTGCCTGCATCGCGCTTGCCGAATTTGCCGATAATTATCCCGCGATTGCCTCGGGCCGGCTGAGCGACCAGTACCAGCGCAATCTGGGTAAGGTTACCTGCAATTGATATCCCTGACGAAATCGGTCCGGTCGATCCGGAGCTAGTTGAACGGTTCAGGGCTGATCTCGACGCAGTCAGGGAAGAAACGGGAAAACTCGGAGTGGCCGTTTCGGGCGGCCCTGACAGCCTCGCTTTGCTCCTCCTTGCCAACGCCGCGTATCCGGGCGGTGTCGAAGCTGCGAGCGTTGACCATGGATTGCGCACGGAAAGCGAATCGGAATCGGACTTTGTCGCCCGACTTTGTTCGGGGCTGGGCATTCCGCACGAAACGCTGAAAGTCGAAGTCGCCGCGGGTAATGTGCAAGCCAAAGCGCGCGAGGCGCGTTACCGTGCTCTATCCGCATGGACATCCCGGCGGGGGCTGGGGGCATTGGCGACGGCGCATCACGCAGACGATCAGGCAGAAACGCTGTTGATGCGGCTCAATCGCGGAAGCGGGCTGGCAGGGCTGGCGGGAGTGCGCGCGTGGTCTTGGGGCCATTCGATCGACCCGCCCGGTGAATTTGAGCTGGTCAGGCCGCTGCTGGGATGGCGCAAGGCGGAACTTGAAGAGGTCGTTCGCATGTCAGGCGTAATACCGGTGCGCGACCCTTCCAACCAAAACGAAGAATTCGACCGCGTCCGGATGCGCGCGGCGCTGGCCGGTCAACATTGGCTGGACCCCGTTGCAATCGCGAAGAGCGCGGGATTGCTGGGCGAAATGCTCCATGACCTCGAGAGGATATTGGCGCGGCAGCGGCGATCATATGTGATCGAACAGGATGACGGGATCGTCTATCTCTGGGGACACGGAAAAACATTGGAAATCGAAAATGTCCGCTGGATCATCGGCCAGCTGGGCGGCGATGCGTCACGATCGGATATTGCGGCAATGATCGAGCGGTTGAAGCGCAAGCAAAACGCGTCGCTTGCAGGCGTTCTGGGGCGCGTGGTTATGCATCCGACCGGGGCGAATAGCAGCACCGAAGCCTGGAAATTCGAACCCGAACCGCCGCGCAAAACCGGCTAACCGGCCCAATCAGAGTATCGAGTCGCCCATATCCATGGTTTCGCCGCGGGTGATGATTACTTTGTCACCCTTCTTGGCGATCGCGAACAGCTTGGACACGAAGCCATCGGGCGTTCCGATGCAGCCGTGGCTGGCAAAGCCGTTTTCCACTTCGCTGCCGCCATGAATGGCAATGCCGTCGCGGGTCAGGAACATGCTCCATGGCATTGGCGCGTTGTTATATTTCTCTGACACATTGTGGCGCTGCTTCCACAGGATCGGGAACGTGCCGAGCGGGGTAGGGTGCTTGTCCGTACCCAGCATCACCGCCGTCGCGCCGATTTCATATCCGCCTTTGAAGACAGACATGACGCGCGCATCCAGATCAACGGTCACAACGATCGGGCCGGGCGGAACGCCTTCGTCATCCCAATGCCATTCGCCATATTTGATCGGCCCTTCAATCGGCAGGATGCGCTTGACGACGAAGCGTTCGTCCTTCGGTTCGGGCTTGGCTTCGGGAATTTCCTGAACCACTTCTTCGGAAATGAATTCGGGATCAGCTTGTTGACCGGTGGCGGCGGCGTCATCGCCCGCAATCGCAGCTTCATCGACCGGAATAGCGTCTTCCAAAGTCGCCGTGTCAGCCACGCTTTCGCTCTCATCGCCAGACATCATCTCGCTGGCAAGCGTTCCGCCGCCTACCAACAGCACCAGGGCAGCGGTTGCGCCGCCTATCCATTTCATCATCGGGTTCATCCCACCCTTATGCCGCAAAAGCCCTAATTTTTCCAGTATCGGCTTTGACCCGTCCCTCTACGAGACGGGTTTTTGCCAAGTGTAAAAACATGAAAATCGGCGCTTGGCCTAGCCGTGCGCGCCGAATTCGTTGGCGATGGCCGTGCCGATCCGCAAGCTCAGCTGGTAAGCACGGTCGAGCGGATCAATATAGTCGCGCTGGATCGCGGTATAACCTTCGCCATCGCCATCGGGATAATCGCTTGGCTCCTCGACATTGAAATTGTCGAGGCTGGGGAATGTCGTGGGATAGGCGCGGCGCAGCTGGGCGAGTGCATCATCAATCCGCAGCGTGAACACCATTTCAAGCACGTCGTTGCGGCTGATATCGTTGGCACGGCTAAAGGCCGGGATCGATACCGCCTTGAGGAACATATGCTGGAGCAGCGTCAGCCGCAGCGCTTGCAATGCCCCGATCGAACGGCGGATATTTTCGCGATCATCCAGCGGTGCCTCGTTGGGGATCAGGGCCAGCAGGCGGTGCAGCTTCAGTGCGTCAACGCGAAGCCGCGAGGCAAGGCGTCGGAAAACGCCGGTGCGGTCATCCTTGGTGAGATATTCGGCCAGCGTTTCGCAAGCGTCCGACAAATGGCTTTCTGTCCCGCGATAGGGGCGGCTGGCCCAATAGGCCGAATTGAACAGTTCCCCGAAAGCAGCAACGGTCTTGATGCTGGCCAGCGCATTGGAAGCCCGCGCCAGTCGGACCAATTGCCGCCCGCGTTCGCTTTCGGACAGCAAAGCCGCGATATCTTCGTAATTGCCGTCCGCCGCGCTGCCGATGCCCGAAATGACATTCACCGGATAGCCGAGCTGTTGCAGCACGGCATTGTGCGGGATCGCGCGGATCTGGCGCAGATTCATATCGCGGTCGGCGCTAAGATCGCTTTGCCGGCGCGAAACGCGGCTGCCGGTGCTGTTGAGCAGGCCCAGTCCGAACGCGGTCAGCGCGCGGCTGTATGTCTGGCTTTCCAGATGGTGGCGCTGGTGCGAACGGACCGCGCGGTAGAAATCGAGGCTGAGATCGGTGCGCCGGTAGAACGGATCGGTCGGCGCGTCGGGATCGGTCAATTCGGGATTGACCGTGGCAATGCGGGTGAGCGTGGCCAGCGCCAGTTCGGGCGTGGCGAAATGCAGATATCCGTCACCGCCCTGGAAGCTGACTTCGGGCTCCAGACGGATGCCCGCGCGGACAAAGCGCCGCCGCGCCCACGGGCTGAGCGGCCATGCGAGCCGGTCGGCAAATCCGCCCGGATGCGCGCCGCGCCCCATGCTTTCGCCATGGGTGTTGAAAATCAGCGCGGCGACATCGGTCATGGCGTTATCGCGCATCGCATCGGCCAGCCGGCCTTGCAGCCGCTCGATCGCGAGGCTCGCCGGAATTTGCCCGACAAAGCGGCCCGCATCGGAAAAGCCGGTCTGGATCGCCACGCGGCCGCGCGTGCGGGCATAGTCCTGATACACCGGCTCTGCCAGCAGCGCGTCGAGGAAGCGTCCGCCATGCTCCAGCGCGCTTTCGGTTTCGAACAGCGGTGAAACATCGACTTTGTCGGCAATCCCGAACAGCTTGGAGAAATAGAGTGCCGCGAGAATGGTCGATGGCTGTTCGCATTCGGCGATCAGCATCCGGATCGGCGCATCGCCATCGATATGATTGATGATCTGCGCCATCGCGAGAAATTGACGGATCGCGGTGCTGCTTTCGATAGCAAGTGCCGCGAAATTGGACCGCAATGGCTTCACCTTCTCCAGCAATTCGCGCAATGTCGCCATCGCGCCCTTGCTGCCCAGATCGAGCGTATTGTCGGGGTCGATCCGGCGGCGGATTGCGTTGTGAAGCTGGCTGGAATTGACCCGGAAATGGATCCAGCCCATCCCCAAGCCATCTGCCCGCATCGCTGCGGCGAGCGTCTTGAGGCCGATTGCGCGCTTGGCATCGGCGCCCACCGCCTCGCCCTCGAGCAATTCGATGATCGGGGTGAGCGACAACAGCTTGTAAGGGTGGTCAGCTGTGAGCGTGTTTGCTGCCGCCGATAGTGCCGCGGGGTCGGACAGGTCCTCGCGGAAATCGGCCGCGCGCTCTTGCGCATAGCCGAGCGCGTTGCGCAACGTTTCGAGCAGCGGATGCGTGTCGTCTATGGCTTCGAGCGAAGCGACATAGCGTTCCAGCCTTTGCGCCTTTTCCGCCAGACGAAAGCCGATGGAATCGAACCATTTGATATCGGTCCGGCCATCCATGTCATAGCCGACCCAGCTGGCGAAGCGGAACGGCAGCGGCTTTGCAGCAAGCCATTGGTCGGGAAAGCGGTCGGACGCTTGCTGCAAAGCATTGCCGACGATCCGGTCGCGCGCGTCCTGCGCATTGGCAATCGCCATCATTGCGCGATCATGTTCATAGCCGAGCGAAATGGTCGGCCGCTGCGATGCGGCGACGCAGGTGTCATCGGTGATATCGGCATCGCTGCTGGCTGATCTTGCCACCGCTTCGGTTTGTTCGGGCGTCAGCAGGAATGTGGGATGCGCGGTGAACACCGCATGCATTCCGGGATTTTCCCACTGCGCACGAAAGGCGTCGAAATCGTCACCGCCCAAACCGGCAATCGCGGCGTCGTTTGCTTCGGGTGCGACCGGCGCGAGGTTGCTGCGCAGCCGTGTTGCGCGGCTTTTGAGCGAACCGCATTCGAGCTCGGCAACCATGTTCTCGATATCGTCGAGACTGATCTCTTTGGCTTCCAGTTTGCGCGACAGATCGAGCGATAGCTGGAACACCGGATTGAACAGCGGTGTTTCTTGTGTCCGCTGGTGCAAATCGCGCAGCCGCGCGGTCAGTTCGGCAACTGTTTTCATGCTTTCAGCCCTGCTGCCTCGCGCGCCATTGCTTCGATCATCGCGGTATCGGGTTCACCCTTGGGCGCGACCCAGCTGCCGCCGACGCACAGCACCTTGTCAAAGGCCAGCCATTCGGGCGCATTCTCCAGATTGATGCCGCCTGTCGGGCAGAAACGGCATTGGCCGAAAGGAGCCGCCATGGCTTTCAATGCAGGCAGTCCGCCTGCCGCCATTGCCGGGAAGAATTTGAAATGCGTCAGCCCCAGATCGAGCCCGCGCATGATGTCGCTCGAACTGGCGATGCCGGGTAGAAACGGGACATTGTGTTTGACCGCGGCCTTGCCCAGCGTGTCGGTAAGCCCCGGCGAAACGATGAATTCGCAGCCTGCCTCCAGCGCATCTTCCAGCTCTTCTTCATTGGTTACAGTACCTGCGCCCATGATCGCGCCGGGGACCTGCTTCATCAGCTTGATCGCCTCCAGCGCTTGCGGGGTGCGCAAGGTCACTTCGAGACAGCGCAGACCGCCCGCGACCAAAGCCTCTGCCAAGGGCACGGCATGTGCGACATCCTCTATCACGATGACCGGGACTACCGGCGCAGTGCGCATGATTGTTTCGATATCGGTCATTGATTGTCTCCGTGATATTTGGCGGCAAAGGCAGCGGCGGCGCCAAACAGGCCGGGCTGCGGATGGATGATAAGTTTGACGGGGATCGCGGCCATCATCGCGGCAAAGCGCCCCTTGGCGCAGAACCGCTCTGCAAAGCCCGATGCGGCGAGTGTTTCGCGAATACGGTAGCCCAGACCACCAGCGATAACGACGCCCGCCGCGCCTTGCGCCAGTGCAATGTCGCCCGCGACGCTGCCGAGCGACAGGCAGAAGCGGTCAACCGCTGCAGCTGCGATGCTGTCGCTGCCATCCTGCCCGCGTGTCCAGATGGAAATGTCATCCTCTTCGGGGACTGCTTTGCCTTCGAGTGCGGCAAGCGTTTGATAGATATCGGTGATTGCCGGGCCTGACACAACGCGCTCTGCCGATACGCGGTTGTGCCGCTTGCGCAGGCGCGCAAGGATCGCGTCCTCGATCGTGTCGAGCGGGGCAAAATCGATGTGCCCGCCTTCGGTGGCCTGAACGCGATATTCGCCCGCCTGTTCGCGATAAAGATGCGCCACGCCAAGCCCGGTGCCGGGGCCGAGCACGCTGATCCTGCCCGTTGGCGGAAGCGGTGTGTCGGGGCCGGTCAGATGGACGAATTGTTCTTCATCCGCGCGCGCAACGGCATGCGCGACCGCTTCAAAATCATTGACGATGGTGAAACGGTTGCAGCCCAGTTTCTCCCCGATCAGCGCGGGCCGGATGGTCCAGGGGTTGTTGGTAAAGCGGATAACATCGCCATCGGCGCGCCCGGCGATCGCCATCGAAACGGCATCGGGCAAGGAGCCGCCCTTGCGGGCGCGGAAATCTTCCCACGCGGTCTGGAAACTGACGTGATCGCTGGTGTGCAGCGTTTCAGGCTCCTCAAGCGTGATCGCGCCATTGTGCCCGATGGCGGCGATGGCAAAGCGCGCATGCGTGCCGCCAATATCGACCGCAACAAGCTCCATCACAGCCCCGCTTGCGCGAGCATTGACGATCCGCCTTGCTCAGCCCCATCGGCATGCGTGCGGAACATGGCGAACAATTCGCGCCCGAAACCGTCATCGCTGACCGGATCGGGCATGGCTGTCCGGCTATCCAGATCGGCGCTGGTCGATAGCGTGCCGGTTTTCGCGCACAGCTTCACCACATCGCCGGTCTGCAACTTTGACAGCGGGCCGCCGCCCAAAGCCTCGGGAGTGCAGTGGATCGCCGCCGGGACCTTGCCAGATGCGCCCGACATCCGCCCGTCGGTTACCAGCGCGACCTTGTAACCGCGATCCTGCAGCACCGCGAGCGGCGGGGTCAGCGAGTGCAATTCGGGCATGCCATTGGCGCGCGGCCCCTGGAAACGCACGACCACGACAATATCCTGGTCAAGCTCGCCGGCCTTGAACGCCGCGCTGACATCTTCCTGACGGTCAAAAACGCGGCATGGCGCCTCTATTGTGTAGCGTTCTTCGGAGACCGCGCTGGTTTTGAAACATGCGCGGCCCAGATTGCCTTCGACCAGCTTCATTCCGCCGTCGGGCCGGAACGGATCGCTGGCGGGGCGCAGCATGGTGTCATCGCCGCTCGGGCCAACCTCGCGCCAAGCCAGCGCGTCTTCATCGAGGCCCGGCTCCTGCGCATAAAGGCCAAGGTCGCTTTCGCAGACGGTCAGCACATCGCGATGCGCCAGCCCTGCGTCCAGCAATTCGCCGATCACATATCCCATCCCGCCGGCATCGTGGAAATGGTTCACATCGCCCGCACCGTTGGGATAAACATGCGCGAGCAGCGGGACAGCGGAAGACAATTCGGACAGGTCGTTCCAGTCAAACTGGACACCCGCCGCGCGCGCCATTGCCGGAATGTGGATCGCATGATTGGTGGATCCGCCCGTCGCGAGCAGGCCGACTGCAGCGTTGATAATCGCCTTTTCATCGACGCAGTGGCCGATGGGGCGGTAATCATTGCCGTCGATCCCGATCGCCGCAACACGGTGCACCGCCTCGCGATCGAGCGCCTGACGCAGCTTGGTGCCCGGCTGGATAAAGGCCGCGCCCGGAATGTGCAGCCCCATCATTTCCATCATCATCTGGTTGGAATTGGCAGTGCCGTAAAATGTGCAAGTGCCGGGCGAGTGGTAAGAGCCAAGCTCGCTGGCGAGCAATTCGGCGCGCGTCGCCTTGCCTTCGGCATAAAGTTGCCGCGTGGCCTGTTTCTGCTTGTTCGAAATGCCGCTGGGCATCGGCCCGCTGGGTACGAAGATCGTCGGCACATGTCCGTAACGCAGCGCGCCGATCAGTAATCCGGGCACGATCTTGTCGCAAATGCCCAGCATCAGCGCGCCGTCATACATCGCATGGCTGAGCGCGATACCGGTGGACAGCGCGATCACGTCGCGGCTGAACAGGCTCAGCTCCATTCCCGTTTCGCCCTGCGTCACGCCGTCGCACATCGCCGGCGTCGCGCCCGCGACTTGCGCCGTGGCGCCCACTTCGCGGGCATAGATTTTCAGCCGTTCGGGATAGCGTCCATAGGGCTGATGCGCGGACAACATATCATTATAGGCGCTGACGATCCCGATATTGGGCCCGCGATGCGCCATCAGCGCTTTCTGGTCCTCCTCTGCCCCGGCATAGGCATGGGCGAGGTTGGAACAGCTGACCTGACCGCGATCGGGCTGGTTCTCCGCTTCCCGCTTGATCAGTTCCAGATAGCGCGCGCGGCTGTCGCGCGAATTCTCGATCACCCGCTGGGTAACGCGGTGGAGCGTGTCGTGAAGGCTATTCATGCCAGCTCACCCCGTCCTTTTCGGCCAAGGCAATCGCCGCGCTCGGGCCCCAGCTTCCGGCGGTGTAGCTTTGCGGGGACAGCGCCTGATCGGCCCATCCGGCACGGATGGCATCAACCCAGTCCCATTGCGCCTCTACCTCGTCGCGGCGCACGAACAGCGTCTGGTCACCTTCGACCAGATCGAGCAGCAGCCGTTCATAGGCGATCCGCCGTACCGTTCCCGAAAACGCATCGGGCATCGCGATATCAAGCGGGACGGAGCGCAGACGGATCCCGTCGCGGTCCAGGCCGGGCACTTTGGCCATCATCGAAAGCTGGACATTTTCCTCGGGCTGGATTCCGATCACCAGCCGGTTGGGGATCATCCGCGCGCCTTTATCGGCAAAGATCGAATGCGGCACATCGCGGAATTGCACGACAATCTCCGTCACCCGTTCGGGCAGACGTTTGCCGGTGCGCATATAAAAGGGCACGCCTTTCCAGCGCCAATTATCGACATGCGCCTTGATCGCGACAAAGGTTTCGGTGCCGCTTTCCTTGCCCAGCTCGTCATCATAGCCGCGCACGGCCTCGCCATTGATCGCGCCCGCGCGATATTGGCCGGTTACCGTTTCACCCGCCTGCACCTGGCGCAGCGCGCGCAGCACTTTGACCTTCTCATCGCGCACCGCAGTCGCATCAAAATTGCCCGGCGGTTCCATCGCCACCAGCGCGAGCAATTGCAGCATATGGTTCTGCACCATATCGCGCAGCGCCCCGGCATCGTCATAGAAATCGACGCGGCCTTCCAGCCCGACCGTTTCGCTCACGGTGATTTGCACATGGTCGATATGCGCCGCATTCCACAGCGGTTCGAACATGATATTGGCAAAGCGCAGGGCCAGCAGGTTCTGCACCGTTTCCTTGCCCAGATAGTGGTCGATGCGGAAAATCCGGTCTTCGGGGAAAGCGGCGGCAACCGCATCATTGATCGCGCAGCTGCTTTCCAGATCGGTGCCGAGCGGCTTCTCCAGACACATCCGGACATTTGCGCCGTCCAGCCCCGCGTGCTGCAGCCCCTTGATCGTGGGTTCGAACAGGCTGGGCGCGGTGGAGAGGAAAATCGCCAACCCGCGATCGGGCGTGCCGACTTTCTCCGCCAGCGCGTCAAATCCTTCCAGCGTGGTCGCATCGAGCGGTTGGTAGCTCAGCCGGCCCAGGAATTCGGCCATCCCGCTGCGCCGGTCAGCGGGGAGGAATTTTTCCAGAGCTTCACGCGCAAAGCTGCGGAATTCGGCATCGGTGAGTTCAGAGCGCGCGGTACCGATAATTTTCACATCTTCGGCCAGCAATTCATCCGCATGCAGCGCCGCGAGCGAGGGCAACAGCATCCGCTGCGACAAATCACCGGTCGCCCCGAATAGTAACAGCTTGTCCGCTGTGAATGTCATGCGCGCGTTTCTCCCAAGGAATATCTCCCAATAATCGCTTGTGGTTACCGCACGACCCTAGCAGCGGGCAGCGCACCATGCACGCGGCATGATGCCCGATTCAGCCTGCCGCATATGTATTCATTGGGGGTGGGGTCGGGGGAGTCTGTGCGCGGTGACTGGTCCTGGCCCCAGAAGAAAGGGAAGGAGCAATGCGCTTTAGCCGAAAAAAATGGGGCCGGACACAAGGCCCGACCCCATCCTTCCGGTCCAATGGAAGTTACCAGGCGACTTGGAAACCGCCGCGCGCACCCACTTCACCGCTGTCAAAGCCGACACCTACGCCAGCCGAGAACGCCGCGTTTTCACCTGCGCGAACGGTCATGGCGATCGTTCCAGCCCCTTGATTTTCAAAGTAGCCAACACCGCCCGAAAGCGCGAAGCTGGTGCCGGGTGGCAGCATGGGCGATTCCATTGCTAGCGCCATCGCAACACCTTCATTGGCCCGATCGATAGCGGCGCTATTCGCCGCAGTCCGACCGAACAGATCATCGATCCGTGCGGATTGATTGGCTGTCAGCGTTTGTAGAGCCGTAATGTTGGCGGAG
Source organism: Pontixanthobacter aquaemixtae (assembly GCF_009827395.1). Classification (GTDB taxonomy): domain Bacteria; phylum Pseudomonadota; class Alphaproteobacteria; order Sphingomonadales; family Sphingomonadaceae; genus Pontixanthobacter; species Pontixanthobacter aquaemixtae. Next base: position 215,086 of record NZ_WTYX01000001.1, read on the forward strand.
TTCGCACTCACGGCCGCATTGCTGGCGAGGCCGGTTGTCAGGCCGAGCGTTCCGTTCTGGTCAGCGGTAACGACCGAAATCGGTCCCATCTGGCTGGCGGTGCTTGTTCCCAAATTGGCAATTACCACTTGCCCATCATTTGTCGCCGTGGCCCCGTTACCAATTGCGATAGAGTCGACTCCGTCGGCACTGGCCTCGTTACCAATCGCGATTGCGCCATCGGCACCGGCCCCAGCCGCTTCGCCGACCGCAACCGAGCGAACGCCATCAGCTTGCGCCAAATGACCTAGAGCCGTGGCGCGTTCGGCATTTGCGCCGGAACGCCAGCCAAAGGCAGTCGCTCCCGGACCGGTGGCGACACTTTCACCGCCAACCGCTGTGGTCGAATTGCCGGTGGCATTCGCCGTGTCACCAATCGCAAGCGCATCGATGCCGTTCGCGATCGATTCATTGCCGATGGCCGTCGAGAAGTCGGTTTGCGCATCGGCATTCTCGCCAACTGCAAGAGAGCGGATACCCTGCGCGGTTGCCAAATGCCCGAATGCTTGCGCGCGTTCAGCGGTGGCCATCGCACGCCAGCCTATTGCGGTTGCGCCCGGACCGGTTGCAACGCTTTCGCCGCCAACTGCCGTTGTGGAGTTTCCGTTGGCGGATGAATCGGTGCCGACTGCCAATGCGTCTATGCCATTGGCTTCGGCAACCACACCGCACGCCAGCGCTGTTGGATTGTCGCTTGTTGCTAGGCCATCGGTGTCTAGCGGATCGGCAACGCCGTTATCATTGGTGTCGAGAATACACTCAGTTGCTGCCGCCGGCGAAGAGAACGCGATTGTTGCGCTGCCTGCCAGTAGTACTGCTGCGATCGGCTTTGAAAATTGCTTTATCATTTTGTTTTCCTTACCCATTTTTTGGACCAGAGTGCCGATCTACGTTGGTTCCTCTCCAATGGATCCGAGCGGTGCAATCCGGAAATGGATGGCGCTCAAACCCGCGTCCCAGACGTTTAGCGGCCTGTCATCCTGATTGATGACGGGAGCAGCTACCCAGCAGCACCCCGATTGGATGCAGGGGGGACAGGAATTTTTTTGGAATTGGCTTCGATAAACCAGTAGTTACTGATTTATCGATAAACAAACTTCAGAATTTGGCTGTTGATCAGCTCAAACGGTGTCCAATGGACCGACAAGAACGATCGGCAGGGTCGGCTGGGTGTGCAGCCTGCCGGTGTCTTCTTCGAACGTCACCGCCAGCGACGCGCCCTCGACAAGCATGGCGGTTTCGGAGTCCGTCAGATCGCGCGTAATCGATCCTTCTGCTGGCAAGTAGCCAAGCGATCGGGGTGCGCCCTCGGCTGGAACAACCCAAAGTTCCGCAGTCTTGCCGGCTTCTGCGTCCAGTCCGGAGGTAGTGACCGTGATCTTGCCTTGAGCACTGTCGATAATGCTGGCAATTTTCCGGCCTGACGTCTCGTCGGCAACCTGTGCGATCAATTGCGGTGCAGGTACGGTTTGCACGGGCGCTTCGACCGCAGGCGTGGCCAAGAACAGTACCAAAGCTGCTGCGGCGGCGGTTAATCCGAATGTTGCCAAGCCGATGCTCCACCGCGACGCAGTGCGCGGGCCGTGAAGGACAGGCAAAGATCCCGCTTCACCATGCTCCAACAGGTCGAGCCGAGCATGGACTGCGCTCAGCAAACCTTCCGAAGGATAATAGCTTCCTGCGGTTTCGCTCGTGGCCGCTAGTGTATGCTTCCACCATGTAACGGCATCGGCAAGGGGCGGTGACGACAATTGCATCCGCTGTGCAGCAGTCAACTCTTCCCCTTCAAGCACACCCAGAGCCAATTCGCCCGCAGTCAGGAAATCATCTTCGGAAAGGCTTGTATGCAGATCAACCATTGAGACACCTTTTCAGTCCTTTCAGACCGCGCCGAATCCAACTCTTCAAGGTGCCGAGCGGAACATCGACTTTTTCAGCCAGCTCGGAATGACTTAGCCCGTCGAAAAAGGCCAAAAGGATCGATTTGCGATGGTCTGCTTGCAATCCTTTAAGGCAGCGATGCAATGCTTCGGCTTCCTGAGAGTCGCACAGCCAATCTTCGGCCTGTTTTGTATCGTCGGGGATCTGGTCAATCGCATCATCAGAAATTTCATTGCTGCGACCTGTGCGGCGGACTTCGTTCAATGCGGTGTTTCGGGCAATGGTGCACAGCCATGCAATGGGGCTGCCTTTCGCCGGGTCAAAGCTGTCAGCGCGCCTCCAAATCTTGACATAACTGTCCTGAAGTATGTCTTCGGCCCGTTCGCGGTCCCTGGCAATTCGGATGATTGTTGCAAACAATTTTGCAGATGTCAGTTCGTAAACAGTATCAAGCGCCTGACGTTTTCCCACGGCCATCTCGGTCATGGCATTGGCGAGCGCCTGCTGCCTGTTCTTCCGAGAAGATGTCGCTTTTGCCATTATATCAGTTGGTTGCCACGCCCTGTCTCTAAGAGCAAGCGCTACTCAAGGCAATCGGGCTTTGAGTCTCTCGCGCACTGGAGCATGCTCGATCTCATCCTTCTCACATCGGGCCGCTAGTCCACTGTTACAACAACGCGGTTTCCAGTGTCGCCTTCGCCGTAGATTTCTACGAAGACCACCGCGCCACCCCTGACAAGGCGGTTTTTGGCGACAGGAGAAATCGATCCGCTGCGGACCAAGCGTTCCATGATTTCTCGGTTGCGACCGCTGGCGAAGAATTCGTCAGAAGTATCGCCGCGTTGCGAAACGCCGAAGCGGTGAAAATTCGCGCGGTCCTGACGCAGGATTTGCCACGGTTGGTCGAGACGCTTGCCACTGCTGTTATACAAATCATCCCTGCCGATAAAGGCACGGTAGCTGCCGATACGGCGTTCATTCGCACGGACTGTGCTCGCAGATGTTTCGCGAACAGGGGCATCTCTTACGACTTCAGCTTCCGGCTTGGTTTCCGCTTCATCGGTTGAATTCGCAAGGCTGTCGTTGCGCGCTTTCTCTTCTGCCAGCCGTTCTTCGGCGTATTTCAGCCGTTCCTCTGCGCGAATTTCGCCTTCGCTCTTGCCGCAGGCGGTTGTCATCAGCAGTGCGGTTCCAAGAATGAGAATTCTTTGCATTTAAATGGCCTCCCTCGACGCTTGTTTTAGCGCGCCAATCGCGCGTCGCAACCTGTCAATGGAGAGGAAGTTGCTCCCCGCCTGTGCAGCGACGGCTGGGCGTTTTCCTACATCACGTCCGCTTGCTAGCACCGCATTGCCTTTGTTTGCGCAGGGCATGCTCTTTCTCACTGTCGATCCAATTCCCGCGCTTTCGTGCATTGCGGGTGACAGAATGGCCTCCGGTTCCCTGTCCGTCCGCCTGTTGAAGCTGCTATTATTCCCGGCAATATCAGCAGGGCAGGCGGCAAAAGCGAAAGTGACGCAGTGTCACCTTTGTCCGCTTTTTGGTGCTTGGACCGTGGTCCATGTGGTCCATGTGTTCAAGGTTTTGGCCGCGAAGCTGAACGCGCCGCCTGTTCAGCAAGGCACGCCGAACAAATCATGCGCATCGGCATCTTCGATGGTCACATCCGCGAAATCGCCCGGCTTCATTTCCGCCGAGACATTGCGCAGATAGACCGCGCCGTCGATTTCGGGTGCGTCGGCCTGACTGCGGCCGGTGGCACCGATATCGCCGTCTTCGTCCGGCTCGCCCACTTCATCGACGATGACCGGCAATGTCTTGCCGATCTTGGCTTGCAGCTTGGCCGCGCTGATGCGCTCGGTCACTTGCATGATCCGTGCGTAGCGTTCTTCTTTCACTTCTTCGGGTACCGGATCGGGCAGGGCATTGGCCTGTGCGCCTTCGACCGGTTCGAAACGGAACGCGCCGACACGGTCAAGCTGCGCTTCTTCCAGCCAATCGAGCAGATAATGGAAGTCTTCCTCGGTCTCTCCGGGGAAGCCAACCACGAAACTGCTTCGCACCGCGATTTCGGGGCAGATTTCGCGCCAGTTTTTGAGACGTTCCAGAACCTTTGCCTCGTTTGCCGGGCGCTTCATGCTTTTGAGAACCGCCGGGCTGGCGTGCTGGAACGGAATATCAAGATAGGGCGTCAGCAGGCCTTCCGCCATCAGCGGGATCACCGCATCGACATGCGGATAGGGATACACATAGTGCAGCCGGGTCCACGGGGTGTCGCCTTCGGGCGTGCGCAGCTTGCCCAATTCGCGCGCCAGATCGGTCATATGCGCGCGGACGGGGCTGCCTTTCCAGTCGCGTTCCTCGTGCCTTGTGTCGACTCCGTAGGCTGAGGTGTCCTGGCTGATCACCAGCAGTTCGCGCGTGCCCGCGGCAACTAGCTTCTCCGCCTCGCGCAGCACCGCGTCGATCCGGCGGCTGGCAAGCTTGCCGCGCAAATCGGGAATGATGCAGAACGAACAGGAATGATTGCAGCCTTCGGAAATCTTGAGATACGAATAATGGCGCGGGGTGAGCTTGATATCGGGCTGCGGGATCAGGTCCACGAACGGGCCTTGCGATGGCGGGGCGTGGGTATGCACCGCTTCGACGACCTGTTCATACTGATGCGCGCCAGTGACTGCGAGGACTTGCGGATGCGCGGCGCGGATTGCGTCGGCTTCCTCGCCCATGCAGCCGGTCACGATCACGCGGCCGTTTTCGGCAATCGCTTCGCCAATCGCCTGAAGGCTTTCTTCCTTTGCGCTGTCGAGGAAGCCGCAAGTGTTGACCAGCACCACATCCGCACCGGCATAATCGGGCGACATGGCATAGCCGTCTGCGCGCAATCGGGTGAGGATGCGTTCGGAATCGACCAGGGCCTTGGGGCAGCCGAGACTGACCATGCCGACCTTCTTGGCTTCGGGCAGGTTCTTCGGGGGAAGAGTGGTTGTAGCGCTCATGATGGGCGCGCCCCTACACCCGAATGCGGCTTTGCGCTATAGAGAGCGTGTAGGGTCGCTTCTACGGGGAGAGGAAACGATGTTTGAAGTGAACTGGTTGGCCATCGTATTGGCCGCAGCATGCGGATTCATTGTCGGCGGGATCTGGTACGGCCCGATCATGGGCAAGAAATGGATGGGCGCGGTCGGCCTGACCGAAGAACAGATCAAGCAAGGCAATATGGGCCTGATCTATGGCGGGGCGTTTGCGTTCTCGCTGCTCGCAAGCTGGACGCTGGCGCATACTTTCGCGACTTATGATTTCTGGGGCGATCCGGTCTCGTTCCAGGGCAAGGTTCTGACCGCATTCGGTGTGGCGCTGGGCTTTGTCATTCCGGCGATCGGGACGAATTACCTGTTCAGCCAGAAGAGCAAGACGCTGTTCTTCATCGATGCCGGATATTGGCTGCTATTCTATATCGCGATGGGCGTGGTTCACGCCTATCTGCCGTAACGCACTGGGGCGCGCGGCCTATTCTTCGCCATTATGGCCATCGCCGCGCGCTTCACCATTTTCGGTCGGGACGATTTCGACCACGATATCGCCCGGTCGAAGACTTTGGCATTCGTCCTCCCAAAATCCGATGACTTTGCCGCCGCGATAGACGCGCAATCCGCGACCGCCGGTTTTGAGGTCGGAAATAGACTGCCCGCATTCTTCGGTGGTCACTTCGCGCTCGACCAATTGAACGCGGCCGGTGACCGAAGCGAGGTCGGCCAGATAGTCGGCAATATGCGCGCCTTTGGCTGAACCGGCGAGCAGCAATCCGGTAAAACGCACCGGGTTGATGACATTGTTTGCCCCAGCCTGCCGGGCGAGAAACTCGTTATCGTCGGCGCGCACGACCACGCTGATCGGAACATCGGGCGCAAGGTGGCGCACGGTCAACACGATCAGGATCGAAGTGTCATCGCGGCCGGCGGAAACCAGAACGTTCTGCGCCTTGTCGATCCGCACATTGTTCAGCGTGTCATCGCGCGTTGCATCGGCGGCCATCACATTGCAGCCGAGCTTCTCTGCATCTTTGAGCCGGTCCTCGGACGGATCGATCACGACAATATTCTGCGGATCGGTGCCGCGTTGGATCAGTTCGTCAACCGACTCTGATCCCGACACACCATAGCCGAGCACGACAATGTGATCGGACAGCTTTTCCTGAATGCGGGCCATCCGGAACTTCTCCCAACTGCGCTTGATGATAAAATTATAGGCTGTCCCGACGAAAATGAAAAACACTGCAAAGCGTATCGGCGTCACGATAATCGCTTCTACCATGCGTGCCCTGTCGGTGATCGGCACGATGTCGCCAAAGCCGGTTGTGGTGACCGAAATCAGCGTGAAATAGACGACGTCAGAAAAGCTCACTTCGCCATCGAGATTGTCAACCAGTCCGCCCCGATCCCACCAGTGGATCATGATCACCAGGAACAGCAGGAATATGGCTGATCCCAGCCTGATCGAAAGATCGCCCCAAATCGGCACCTGAACCGTGCGGCGCAGCGGTTGGAATGTCGATTTGCGCTGCATGATCTCTGCCGGCGCGTTCGACTTTCGGTTTCGGGAGCTACTCATTGAGGCCTAACGTTGCGGCAGCTTGCTCGCCGGGTCAATCCGCTTGTTATCCTTCATGATTTCGAAATGCAGTTCGGGCCGCGTAGCCACGCCCGCATCGCCGGCCAACCCGATGCGTTCGCCGGTTTTGACCACATCGCCCAGCTTGACCGTAATCCGCGCCAGATGGCCATAGCGGGTGCGCCAGCCATTGCCGTGGTCGATAACCACCAACCGGCCAAAGCGCTTGGGTTCGTCATCGGCGAACACGACCGTTCCTGAAGAGGAGGCGCGGACCATGTCGAGCCGGTTGGCTTCGATGTCCAAACCGTCATGGCCCTTGCCATCGTCGCGCAGGCTGAAACCGGCCATCACGCGGCCGTCATGCGGCCAGCGGAAATAGGGCTCTGTCCGTGCAGGTTGCGCCGGTTCGGGCGCGGCCTTCAACACGGCAGGGATGATCAGCCGCTGACCGGTAGAGATTGCATACGGTGGTTTCAGACCGTTGGCGATTGCGATGTTGCTGAAAGGCACGCCGTAACGCTGGGCTATGCCAAATCCGGTATCGCCGTCCTTCACAATGTGGATGCGCTGGCGCGGTATCTGCAGGACTTGGCCAGCGCGCAGATTGTAAGGTTCCTGAAGGCCATTGGCCGCAGCAATCACAGCAGCCGGGACTTTGGCGCGATTGGCAATCCCGCCCAGTGTTTCACCTTCTTCGACCGTGTGTTCGGTTTCGGTCGCAGGGTCGCCTGCAGCAAGCAAAAACGGCGCGGCGAGCAACAATGCCCATTTCTTCATGACGAGTATCTCCCAGCCAAGGCTTCGAGAGAAGAATGATGGGTGAGGTCGAGTTGAAGCGGCGTCACCGACACAAATCCCTCGTCAATAGCCTCCAGATCAGTCCCGTGATCAAGCGTATGCTCGATCGCGTGCAGCCCGAACCAATAATAGGGAAAGCCACGTGGGTCTTTGCCCTCGACTACCGAGCCGCGCGAATAGTCATGGAAACCTTGCCTGACTGCGCGAATCCCCGCAACTTTTTCACCCGGAAGTGGTGGAAAGTTTACATTTATTAATGTCCGTTCGGGCAGCGGCGTATCAAGCAAGGGCGCGATTGCCTTTGCCGCCCAGGCGCGTGTCGCAGCGAATTCCTCATGCGGAGCTTTGCGATCCAGAACCTGGCTAAGCGCGATCGAGCGGATCCCCGCCAGCGCGCCTTCGATGGCCGCGGAAACGGTGCCCGAATAGGTGATGTCATCGCCCAGATTGGCCCCGCGATTGACGCCCGAAAGGATCAGGTCGGGCGGACTGTCCATCACTTTGCGCAGGCCCAGCGTAACCGAGTCAGTGGGCGTGCCGGTAACCGAAAAGCGCCGGTCGTTATGCTTGTGCAAGCGAACCGGTGCGTTGAGAGTTAGAGAGTGCCCAGCACCCGATTGTTCTTCATGCGGCGCGCAGACCCACACATCATCGCTAAATTCCGCTGCGATATCTTCCAGCACCTTTAGGCCCGGTGCAAAAATCCCATCGTCATTGGTTACCAGAATGCGCATCAAACAGGGGGCTCCAGCTTCGTTGTTCCGCCCATAGAGGGATGCAAAACATCGGGAATTGTGACACTGCCGTCAGCCTGTTGGTAATTCTCCAACACCGCCACCAAAGTCCGCCCGACCGCAAGGCCCGAACCGTTGAGCGTGTGCGGGAACTCAGTCTTCTTTTCGCCTTCGGGACGGAACCGCGTGTTCATCCGCCGGGCCTGGAAATCGCCGGTATTCGAGCAAGAGCTGATCTCGCGATAGGCGCCCTGTCCGGGCAGCCAGACTTCCAGATCATAGGTCTTACGCGCGCCAAACCCCATATCGCCGGTGCACAGCAGTACCTTGCGATAGGGGAGCTTCAACGCTTGCAAAATGCGTTCGGCACAATCGGTCATCCGCTCGTGCTCGGCCTCGCTCTCTTCGGGGCGGACAATGCTCACCAGCTCGCATTTTTCGAACTGGTGCTGGCGGATAAAGCCGCGCGTGTCTTTGCCTGCAGAGCCTGCTTCGCTGCGGAAACATTGGGTGAGCGCGGTCATCCGCATCGGCAGCGCGCTGTTGTCGATGATTTCGCCTTGTACAGAGGCAGTCAGGCTGACCTCAGCGGTCGGGATGAGCCAGCGGCCATCGGTGGTCTGAAAACTGTCTTCTGCAAATTTGGGAAGCTTGTCGGTCCCGTACATGGCTGCATCATTGACCAAGACCGGGGGGGCGCATTCGGTATAGCCGTTCTCGCCCGTTTGCTGGTCGAGCATCCATTGCCCCAGCGCGCGGTGCAGCCTCGCCATTCCCCCGCGCAGGAAAGTAAAGCGCGCACCGGAAAGCCGCGCACCGGTTTCGAAATCGAGCCCCAGCGCGGGCCCTAAATCGGCATGTTCCAGAGGCTCGAAATCAAATTCGCGCAATTCGCCCCATTTTGTGATCTCGACATTGTCCGCTTCATCTGCGCCATCGGGCACATCGTCGGCGGGGATATTGGGGATGATGGCCAGCGCCTGTTGCAATTCCACAGAAAGTTGGCGGTCCTCTTCCTCCAGTTCGGGCAACACTTTCTTGAGTTCGCCGACTTCGGCTTTCAGCGCTTCGGCTTTCTCTGTATCGCCTTGGCCCATTGCCTGACCGATGGCTTTGGACGCTTCATTCCGGCGGCTTTGCGCCTGCTGCATTCGGGTGGCGACGGCGCGTTTGCGCTCGTCCAGTTCCAGTATCGCGGCAGAGGCAGGCTCTGCCCCGCGTCGCTTCAACCCGGCGTCGAAAGCCTCGGGATGTTCACGGATATATCGGATATCATGCATAGGCGCGGCTATGGACTCGTTTTGGTTTGGTCTCAAGCATCGCGGTGGCTAACGCGTGAATATGTCCAGGGTGCTCGTCCATTTTGTTGGTTTTCGCGACGACCGCTATTGGAATGCAGTGCGTATTTGGGGCCTTCCCGATATGATCCACGAGGCGTGGGATCGCTATGCTGCCGACGACACCTTGGCGGGTGATATGGTGATCTTTGCCGAAGGTGAGTGGAACCAAAAACCGCGCAGCTTCACTGTGGAAGCCGCGCGGTCTCGGGAAACCAGACGCATCGGGAGAGAAACGTCCGGCAGAGAGTGTCCCTTGGTCTAGAAGCGGACCTCGCCGGTCACGTAAAACCGGCGCGGATCGCCGTAAAACCCGGTCAAAGACCCTTCGAGGCCGAGCGTTGACGTAAGCGGCTGTCCGTTTGTTCCGCCCGCGGCAAAGGCATAGCCTGCGACAATATAGCGTTTGTCAGTCAGGTTCTTGCCATGGATACCGATGCTGAACCGGTCGCTATCATCAGTATAGACGATGCTTGCATTCAGAAGCACGAACCCGTCCTGATCGAGGAACGGATTGGGTGTTTCGAACTGGCTTGCGTCCGACCGCAAGCTGGCAGAGCCGATGAAATCGACCAGACCGCTTGCCACAGGCAGACCCAGATCAAAGCCCATATTGGCGGTAATGTCCGGGGTGTTCTGGAACACCCGCTGGTCAGCTACATCGACCCCGAATGCGTCGATGAACGTCTTGTACTTGGCATCGACATAGCCAAGCGCCCAGTTCACATTGAAACGGCTACCGACACCGGCAAAGTCCTTGCCGACCAGCGCGTTGCCTTCAAATTCGAACCCGTTCACATCGGCATCGCCAGCGTTTGAAGTGATCCCGACAAAGCTGTCATTGACGCCGTCATTATTCGTGTCGATCCCCACCGATCCGGGGATCTGGATGTCGGTATAGTCACCTTTGAAAGCCGCGAAACTGAGATTCAGCCGGTTATCGAGCAGCGAGGCTTTCCAGCCCAATTCGTAGCTGTCTACCATTTCCGGATCGAAGCTGAGAAATGCGAATTGATCGTCGAAATCAATGTCGCCGTCGCCATCAAGATCGGGTGCCGCGGTGGTTTGGCCGCGCGGATCGAAACCGCCGCCTTTGAATCCGCGCGAGTAGGAGAAGTAGATATTGTGGTTCTCATCCGGCTTGTAGCTGATCGAAGCGCGGGGCGTGAACTCTTTGAAAGTCCGGCTGCCATTGAAATCGGATGTTACCGCAATCGGAACCGCTGTCGACGGGCCGAACAAGTCAGAAAAACCGCCGATAAATGTGGTGCGAAGCACACGGCTGGTCCGCTTGTCACTGGTGTACCGGCCGCCGACCGAAACACTCAGCTGGTCATTGATGTCGTAAGTGAAATCGCCAAAGATCGACCATGTCTTGGTGTTTACGTCACCCAATGTTTGCGCATTCAAACCGGGCAGGCTGATCAGGCTGCCGGTTGTGAACAGTGCCACATCGAATGCAGTGAACGCGTTGGCGTCAAGGTAATAGGCGCCGACAACCCCGTTCAGATTGTCACTTTCATACAGCAGCTGCAGTTCCTGGCTGAACTGGTCATTGTTATAGATCGCGGGAACATCGAGGTCGGCTGCGGGCAGGCTGTCAAAATCAATCGGTGTGGTTGATTTGTCTTCGCGGTATCCGGTGATGCTCTTGAGAGTGATCATATCGCTGACTTCAACCGCGATATTGAGCGCGCCGCCATAGGCTTCGACCTCTTGGTCGACGACGTTGAGGCCGGCGCGTGTATCATACACATTGTCCAGAACCGGCGCGCCCGAAAACAGGCCGGGGATCAAGCGGTGCCCCTGACGGGCTTCGCTTTTATCCTTCACATAGTCACCCGACAGGCGGGCAAAGACCGGGCCATTGTCAAATTCCAAAGTGGCGCGGCCCGCCCAAACATCCTTGTTGTAATTTTCAACGCCTTGCAGGTTGAGATTGTCGCCGAAACCGCCGCGGCTCAGCCGTGCGGCGCTCGCTCCGAAGCGAAGCGTGTCGGAAAGCGGGGCGGAACCGCTCACCACAAGGTCAGCCTGATCGTAGGACCCGTAAGTCCCGCGCACTTTCAGCTCGAGATCATCGGGAAGGCGGCGCGTTACATATTTGATCGCGCCGCCAATCGTATTGCGGCCATAAAGCGTGCCTTGCGGACCGCGCAGGACTTCGACCCGTTCGACGTCGTAAATGTCCAGCACTGCGGCCTGAGGGCGATTGATGTAGACGTCATCGACATACAGGCCGACACCAGCTTCGAAACCGGCGACCGGATCCTGTTGACCGACACCGCGAATGAAAGCGGTAAGCGTGGTATTTGTACCGCGCGATACCTCCAGCGTGAGGTTGGGGACTTCCTGCGCAACTTCGGTCAATTCCAGAGTTCCGGTTTTGGCCAGATCCTCTCCACCAATTGCGGTTACCGACAGCGGTACATCGAGCAACCGCTCTTCACGCCGCCGTGCGGTAACTGTGATGATGTTGTCATCATCAATAGCTTCGGCAGCTTCTTCGGCCCCGGCGGTCTGCGCCATGGCCGGTGCAGCCGCAAATGCGAGCAGCGCCGTACCCGACAGCAAAGTTAGATTAAGCGCATTTTTGGTGGTTCGCATTGATCTTCTCCCAAGTGTTATTGAACCCCCAATATTGAAACCTGAACCAACTTTCAAGTTTTGTATTGCGCATTTTGTGTTTGACGCCTAACTGACGCTCATGGGAGCAGGGGACTTAGCCAGAAAACCGAACGGATTGCCGGGCACTTTGGATGCTTCGGGCAAGCGGCCGCGGACAGAGCGGGGGCGCAAGACGCTGCGCAAACTGCTCGATGCCGCAACGGTCGAATTCGGTGAGAGGGGATTCCACGAAGCCTCGATCAGCGGGATTACCCGCCGCGCGGGGGTCGCGCTGGGCAGTTTCTATACCTATTTCGATTCAAAGGACGCCATTTTCCGCGCGCTGGTCGCCGATATGAGCGATTCGGTAAAACACGCCGCACGAGAAGCCATTGCGGGAGATTTGTCCGCGCTTGAGGTCGAACGCGCGGCTCTGAAAGGATTTCTCGACTTTGCGGCAAAGCACAAGGAAATCTACCGGATCATCGACGAGGCGGAATTTGTCGATCCGGCAAGTTACCAATCGCATTATGAAACGACCGCAGAGCGCATCCTCGACCGGCTCAAGGAAGGCGCCGCAAAGGGACAATTTCGCGCCGATCCGCAGGAAGTCCATGCGTGGGCACTGATGGGCATGAACGTGTTTCTTGGCCTGCGATTTGCGATTTGGGGTAGGGACGGCGACTTGCCGTCAGACGAAATTGCAGCCGCCGCCAATTCGCTGCTGGCAAACGGCATTTCCGTTTCCAAATAACAGCGCGCTAAAACCGCCATTCACTGGCCATAGCTAGGCCAGACACCGACGCTTTATTGCGCGAAAAACGCCGCTGCTTTCGCCAGCCATCCTGTCGGCGCTGTGTTCCTGGCCGCAGTAACATTGGGGGAGACCGGGCATTCGAGGCAGTAAGCCTGCATCCCGCGTACCGACAATAGCCGCTCGAGATCCATCTGGACCTGGCCCATCAGCGCCTGCTGTCTGCCCGCGACCATCGCGAACAGATCGCCATTCTGCCGCGCCGCTTCGGTATCGTCGCCGCTCAGAATATCGCGAATGAGCGAATTGTACGGATCAATGTCGCCGCCCAGATATTGGGCATGCCAATCCCCTTCTTCGAGGCCTGCCTTTTCGGCAGCAAATGCGAGCGCGTCGTCAATTCCGCCATATTGGTCGACCAGACCCAACTGGCGCGCGGTCCCGCCGTCCCACACGCGGCCTTGGCCGATTTCGTCCACCTGCGCAGTGGTGATCCCGCGCGATTCCGCAACGCGTTCTAGGAAGTTGTTATAACCGTCTTCAATGGAGCTTTGCAGAATTGCGTCGACTTCGGGTGTGAAGCCGGAAATCAGATCGGGCTGGCCCGATAGCGGCGTGGTGCGCACGCCATCGCCATTGACGCCCCATTCCGCCGCGGCCTGTTCAAAGGTTGGAATCACCGCGAAAATGCCGATCGAACCGGTGATCGATTCCGGTTCGGCAAAGATGTGGTCAGCCGGCGTGGACACCCAATAGCCGCCGCTGGCCGCGACATTGCCCATCGAAACCACGATCGGGATGTCTTTAGCCTTGTGACGGAAAATGGCCTGACGAATTTCTTCGGATGCCGTAACCGAGCCGCCCGGAGAGTCCACCCGGACCACCAGCGCTTTCAAATCGTCGTCCAGCGCATCGTCGAGCAGATCGGCAATCCGGTCTCCGCCAGCAACGCCCGGTCCGGCATCGCCGTCAACGATTTCGCCAGCGATGGTGATAACCCCGATTGCCTCGCCCGAAGTGTCGGAAGGATTGTCTGCCAGCCATGGGTCAAGTTCGGTATGCGCGAAGCTGCCGGGCGCTTCATCCCAATTGTCTTCGCCTGCAAGTTCCGCAACGCGCTTTCCGAATTCAACTTTGGTCCCCAGCTTGTCGACCAACCCTGCGGCCAGCGCGGCTTTTGCCAGATCGCCCTGGCTTGCTTGGACCCATTCGGCCGGAGTTTTCGTAACAAGGTCGAGATCGAGCTTCGGGCGCGCTTTCTTGACGTTTGCCTGCCATTCTTCCCACAAAGAGCCATAAAGCGCGGTGTAATTTTCCCGTGCTTCGGGTGACATGTCGCTGCGCGAATAGGGCTCTACAGCTGATTTGTAAGTGCCCACCTTATAGACGCGGGCATTGATGTTAAGATTGTCGAGCAATTCGCTGTAATAGAGCCGCGAACCGCCAGGGCCGGCAATCACGGCTCCGCCAAGCGGATCGACCCAGACCTCGCTGGCATGCGCCGCGAGCATCATTGCATCGTCGCCATAACCCAACGCGTATGTCAGCACCGGTTTATCGGCAGCTTTCACGCGGTCCAGCGCTTCGCCAATTGTTTGCATATGCACATGGCCGCCGCCCATAAAGCTGCTCAGATCGAGCACGACCGAGTTGATCCGGTCATCGGTTGCAGCCTGATTCAGCGCGTGAACCAGATCGCGCGCTTGAAATTCGGTGACCGGGGTCTGGCCGGTTACAAGAGCTTCGAAGGGATCAACTTCGCTTTTTTCCTCAACGACGATCCCGTTGAGATCGAGCAGCAGCGCACCATCATTGACCTGAGCGGGGCTGGGCCGGCCGGTCATCACGGCAAACAGGACCATGAAGAAGAGCAAGAGGAAAATCAGCGCCAAGCCGTCCTTGATGCCAACCAACAATCGCCAAACTTTGCCCGCAAATGCCATATTCAAACCGCCTTCAAGCCTTGATTTGAATTCTAGTTAGGGACAGATTGCCTTTCGTACCAGTCGAAACCGCTTGAGCGACCGATAGGGTTCGACTAAGGGCCTCACTTTAATGACATCGACGACATCCCCACAGGGCAGCAAGCGCGAATATCCCGCCGGCTCGCTCGCCTTCCCGCATCGCGACCTGCTCGGCATCGGCCAGTTGGAGCGGCACGAGATACTGTTCCTGCTCGACGAGGCAGAGCAATGGGTGGATCTCAATCGCCAAACCACAAAACATTCGGATGCGCTCGCCGGTCTTACGATCATCAATGCTTTCTTTGAAAATTCCACACGAACGCTGTTGAGTTTCGAAATCGCGGGCAAGCGATTGGGAGCGGATGTGGTCAATATGCATGCGGCGCAATCGTCTGTAAAAAAGGGCGAAACGCTGATCGATACTGCGATCACGCTGAATGCCATGCGCGCCGATGCGATTGTTATCCGGCATGGCTCCAGCGGCGCTGTCGATCTGATTGCAAGCAAAGTCGATTGCCCGGTTTTGAATGCCGGGGACGGGCAGCACGAACACCCGACACAGGCTTTGCTCGATGCGCTTGCTTTGCGCCACGCCTTGCGCGAGCGAGGCCATAAAGCCGATGATTTCACCGGGCTGACCGTGACCATTTGCGGCGACATTCTGCACAGCCGCGTTGCCCGATCAAACATTCTGTGCCTGACAGCATTGGGCGCCTCTGTCCGAATATGTGCGCCGCCAGCGCTGATGCCCGCCGAGATCGAAGCAATGGGCGCTAAGCCGTTCCACGATTTCGATGCGGCTCTGGAGGGAACCGATGTGGTGATGATGCTGCGCCTGCAGACCGAGCGGATGGAGGGGCAATTCATCCCCTCCGCACGCGAGTATCATCATCTGTTCGGGCTTTCGAAAGACAGGCTTCAACGCGCAGCGCCCGATGCCTTGGTGATGCATCCCGGGCCGATGAATCGCGGCGTGGAGATCGATAGCGAAGTTGCCGACATGATAGGCCGGTCGATCATTACCCGGCAGGTTGAAATGGGTGTCGCGATCCGGATGGCGGCGCTTGATGTCCTGACGCGCAGGACGCGCGGAATTGATGGCTGGACCAATGATGGATCGGGAGTGACCTGGGCATGAAGCAAGTCGCGCCTTTGACGATTATCAATGGCTCATTGGTTCTGCCCGGTGGCACCGCGTGGGGCGGGCTGCGCTGCGTGGACGGACATATCGAAAGCGTTGGTGAGGTTTCGGCGCGGGACGGCGACACGGTTATTGATGCAAAAGGCAAATTGATTACGCCCGGCATTGTCGATTTCGGCGTGTTTGCGGTCGATAAGCCTGCGTTTCATTTTGGCGGAATTACCCGCGCTGCGGTGATGCCTGACCAGAACCCGCCGCTCGACTATCCGTCGCGCGTGCGGCTCGTCGCCTATAGCGGGAAGCCCGATCTGTGGGTCCACCCGCTTGCCGCGGCGACCAAAGGTCTAGACGGGAAAGAATTGGCAGAGATCGGCCTGATGAAGCAGGCTGGCGCGCGCGGCGTTGCGACAGGGCGCGGCTGGATCGCCGATTCAGGGGCCATGCTGCGGTTGCTGCAATATGCTGCGATGCTCGATCTCGTGGTTGTTTCGCACGCCGAAGATAGCGGCCTAGCCGGTGCGTCAGCGGCCACCGCTGGCGATATGGCGACGCGCTTGGGCCTGCCCAGCGCCCCCGCAGAAGCGGAAGCGCTGGCTGTGGCGCGCGACATCACTTTGGCGGAAATGGCGGGTGCGCACCTGCACATCCGGCAGGTAACGACCAAACCGGCTCTCGATTTGGTCCGCGCTGCGAAGGCGCGCGGCGTGACAGTGACGGCGGGTGTAACGCCCGCGCATTTCATGTTGTCAGACCTCGCCACCGCAGAGTTTCGCACTTTCGCCCGGCTGTCACCGCCTTTGCGCAGCGAAGCTGACCGGCAAGCGGTCATCGAAGCGATCGGTGATGGAACAATTGACGTTGTTGCTTCGGGCCATGATCCGCGCGGTCCGGAAGACAAGCGCCTTCCGTTCGCAGATGCAGAACCGGGAATGGCGGGGGCGGAGACTTTGCTTGCCATGACGCTGACATTGGTTCGTGACGGTGCCATCGACATAGCCCGCGCATTTGATCTGCTTGCAGCGGCGCCTGCGCGTTTGCTTGGCGTATCTTGCGGTAGGTTGGAGACCGGGCAAGAAGCGGATATCTGCATCATTGATCCCGAAAAACCGTGGATCGTCGATTCAGCCCATATGGCCGCAACAGCCGGCAACACGCCGTTCGACCATCAGCCCACGCAGGGCAGAGCTTTGTCGGTCTTCAAAGGCGGCGTGGAACTTACTTCCTGAGCGGGAATAGCCGCCCATAAGTGAGGCAGCGCCACAGCCATTCGAGCGGGCCGAAGCGGAAGCGTTCAAGCCATGGTTTGGACCACAATAGCATGATGGCCCATGCTGCCAGGACGACCAGATACAGCTCCGGCCGGGTCAGCTTGCCCCACATTCCGCCAGCCCATCCGTGGAAGACCAGCATCATCAATATCGAAGTGCCAAGATAATTGGAGAATGCCATTCGGCCTGCGGCGACAAATCTCGTGCCAAGCCAACCGGTTGCTTTCTCTCCCCAAAGCGCCAGCAACATGGCCATCCCAAGCACCATGAACAGCCGGGGCAGGAAGGAAAAGCCCATGAAGGCGGCAAGAGTGCCCCAATAGGTCAGGCCGTTGTTGAGCGCCCAAAGCGCGACGGGGATCGTCAGCGCCGTTCCCACAAGCAGGAGGCCCCAGCCAAGTTTACGCTGTCGCCCCGGATCAATTCCGCCGCTGAAATAGCCACGCCGGAACAGCCCCATGCCCAACAGCATCAAAGGCAATGTTTCGAAAATGAACATGAAGACATTGATAAAGGGCAGCGCCCCATGTTCCTGAAATCTGTGCGCCACAAGATCGACATAGGATCCATCGGCGTGGATCGCTGTCTCCTTCGCCTCGATCGCCATTTGCCGGTCGACTTCCTTTTGCATTTCGACGCGCTGTTCCAGCATCGGGCCTTGCTCACCGAAAGACGTTTCCGCGATGAAATAGGGGAAAGTCATGAACGCACCGAACATGATCGTTCCGGCCAGATAGCCCAGGATGCCCACCACGATTTGCGTCTTTGCCGCCCATCGCAAGCAAGCCATCGCGATAAAACCGACAAGCGAATAAAGGATCAGAATGTCACCATGCCAGATCAAGTAGAAATGGATCATGCCGAACATCAGCAGGAACAATAGCCGCCGTGCCTGAAGCCAACGCGTGTGCCCTTTCTCCCACGCTTTTTCCATGAACAGGACCAATCCCGCGCCGAAGAGCAGAGTGAACAGGCCGCGCATCTTTCCGTCGATCAGGACAAATTGCACAACCCACATCCAGTTGGATGTTTCGCCATGCGGTGTGAGAAAGGCTTCGGGCCACATATAGGCCGACATTGGCTGCCCGAAGGCAACGATGTTCGCGGCCAGAATGCCCAGCACGGCAATTCCGCGGGTAAAATCCAGGCCCAGCAATCGCGGCGTTCCGCTGGCTGATGCGGGCACCACCTGATCAGGAGTGCCGCCTGCCGCCGGTGCGCTGCTTTGCTGTTCGCTCATATCCGTTCCCCCTTTTCGCAGTGATAGCACCGCGATGATTAGGGGGAAACGGCTATTTTGTTACGAGACAGGTTTGGCCGCTACGTTTGAGCGCGTTGCAAGCCGATTGTGCTGCGTTCCGGCTGGCGAATCCGCCTGCCTGAAGGCGAACAAGCCGGCCGGCCGGAACCACAAATTTTTGCTTCCCGCTCAACGCTGAATTTCCTGACAGGCGCGACCAAAGACGGTCCGCATTTCCGCGTACCGAGAATGCGCCCAGCTGCACGCGCCACGGGCCGTTCGCGCTGGTTTCCGCACGCGGCGCGGGCGTGGCAGGTGGCGGAGCAGCGCGGCGCGGGGCCGGAGTTGCTGTGGCCGGAGCCTGCGCGACCCGTACCGGAGCGGTTCGGACCGGCGCAGCGGCGGAAGGTGCAGCGTTGGTGGGGGCAGGGGCGGCTTGGCTTGGCCCGGCGAAATCAGCGCCTGCACGCGCCGGGCTTTCCGTACCGGTCACACGCGCGGCCTCCGAAACAGCCGCCTGTGCTGCTGCGACTGAGGGCGGAACTGCCATTGACGGAATTGGCTGCGGGATGCGCGTTGCCGCGCTGGGCAGCGGGGCGCGAACCGGTGCGCTTGAGGTTCTGGCAGGGGCGGGGCGGGCCACTGGATCAACCGTTACGCCAAGATCGCTGGCTGCAAGTTGCGCGGCCAGGTTCGAATCTGCAGAGCGCTTCAGTTGCTGCGCCAGCACTTGCGCTTGCTGCCGCTGGTCGAGCGGGATGAAATCGTCCATTTGCGCGATTGCGGGCTTGGCCTGGGCAAAGCCGGAAGAATTGGACAATGTCATCAGCGCATAGGCGCGGACCCAGTCCTTCGCGACCAGATCGCCGTTAAAATGACCGATGCCGAGCAGATATTGCGCGCGCGGGTTTCCGCGTTCAGCAGCTTTGATCACATAGGGCATTGCTTCTTCGCGGCGGCCGCTTTGGAACAGCAGCAGGCCGTAAGTGTCGGTTGCCTTGATGTGGCCCTGGGCTGCGGCTTTCGCGATCAAAATCTCTGCCTGCGCGGAGTTTTGCTCGACACCCCGTCCCAAGCGATAGGCCTGCGCCATATTGAATTGCGCGTCGGCGTTTCCCTCTGCCGCTAGGTCGCGCCATTCGCGCACGGCCGTTGCATAATCGCCGCGGTTCCATGCGTCATAGCCCGCATTTAGTTCGGCCAAAGCGGGGGCTGCGACGCCGAATGTTAGCGATGCGGCAAGATAGCAAATTGCCCGGGAAATTTTCATGGTCTTGTGCAAACCTTCTGTGTTCGGGTCATGGCCCAGTTGTGGCGAGCTTATAGTGAACAAGGCGTTAGCAATTAGTTTCCGCCCAATTCCCCTGCCCGCGCAATAACATAGTTAACAAAACCGTCATGGCACACGAACGGCGTTAACTCAAAATTAGCGATATCCTGCGATCTCAACCATCGACCCGCAATAGTGCGGGATATGTAAATGGATTCAGGGGGACCAGACCTTGCGAGTACTGGCATTAGCATCGCAAAAGGGTGGATCGGGTAAAACCACGCTTTCCGGACATCTGGCTGTTCAGGCGCAGCGCGCAGGGGCCGGCCCGGTTGTTTTGATCGACATCGATCCGCAAGGTTCGCTCGCCGATTGGTGGAACGAACGCGAGGCGGAATATCCTGCATTCGCGCAAACCACCGTTGCGCGTTTGGCCAACGACCTTCAGGTTCTGCGTCAGCAGGGCTTCAAACTGGCTGTTATCGATACGCCGCCGGCCATTACCCTGGCCATTCAATCGGTGATTGGTGTGGCCGAACTGATCGTTGTTCCAACACGCCCGAGCCCGCACGATCTGCGCGCCGTTGGTGCCACCGTTGATCTGTGCGAACGCGCCGGCAAACCGCTGGTCTTCGTGGTCAACGCCGCAACGCCAAAGGCCAAAATCACCTCAGAGGCCGCCGTCGCGCTATCGCAGCACGGCACGGTTGCCCCGATCACTCTCCACCACCGCACTGACTTTGCAGCCAGCATGATTGATGGCCGCACGGTTATGGAAGTGGATCCGGAAAGCCGCAGCGCAGCCGAAGTTACCGCGCTGTGGAACTATATGGCCGATCGTCTTGAGAAGAATTTCCGCCGCACAGTGTTCGCGGCACCAGGTTCGGTGTCTCAAGTGGCACCAGCGCACCGTCCATCCGGAGGCTTCGGCCGCCGGGTAGCTCAGTAATCGGGAGAGGACGGGACAAGCGCAATGGACGAAACAAATTTTGCCTCTCTCAGCCCGACGCTGCTGGCGCGTAAAGGCGGCGCAAAGCCTGCCATGCGTCCGCAGATCACACCGCTGAATGTGGGCAGCGCAGCCGAAAGTCTGGAAGATCTCGGCTGGAACGACATGGGTGAAGAAGACGCGGCGGCCAGGCACGATGCAGAAGTCGCCCATCTGACACCGGCCCCGGCAAATCCGGACACCGCAGCAGAGGCGCAGGCGCTCGATCAGCAATCGCAGGCAGCTCTGGCAGATGCTCCGGTCAAAACGCCCGAAGTTCACCGCCAACAGCAGGCGCTTTCGGAAAAACTCACCAGCACGAATGACACGGCCCAGCCCAGGTCAGCATCGTTGCTCGCTGACAAGAAACCTGCCGCGCAGCCGCCGCTCCCAACATCCAGCGCGCCTGCACGGAAACGCCGGTCGGCACTTGATCGCGGCAAACGCGCGGCATTCACGCTCCGGCTCGACGCCGAGCGCCATTTCAAGCTTCGCCTCGCCTGCACTTTGCGCAGCCGCAGCGCGCAGCAATTGGTGACAGATGCACTCGACGAACTGTTGGGCGAAATGCCCGATGTAGATTCACTCGCCGCCCAATTGCGCGGCCAAGGCGAAACCGCCTGATTTTGTAAGGGGAAACGGACGATGTCTACGATAGCCAAGAGAAACCGGGCCATCACGCTTGCCGTGACGACCGCACTGGCCACCACCGCGCTTGCAGGTTGCGCAACACAAGCGGCACCGCGCGCTGATTTTTCTGCTGACAAAGCCCAGGTTGCATTGGCCAATGGACAAACCAACAAAGCGGTCACGCTTGCTGAGGAATCGGTTTTGGCCGAACCGCGCAATGCAGGATACCGGGCGATGCTCGGCGCTACCTATATGGAAGCGGGCCGCTTCCAATCGGCGGCAACCAGTTTCAAAGATGCAATGTCGCTGGGTGACAGTAGCGCGCGCACTGCATTGAGCTATGCGCTGGCAGAGATCGCCGCGGGCAATAATGCCGCTGCGGTTGCCGTTTTGAATGATCGTCGCGATTCGATTGATCCGGCCGATCTGGGCCTGGCTCTGGCGCTTGCGGGCGATCCGCAACAGGGCATCCACGTTTTGGGTAACGCGCTTCGCAATGGTCAAGCCACACCGAAGGTTCGCCAGAATCTGGCTTACTCATATGCACTGGCGGACAATTGGCGCGCAGCGCGGCTGATGGCTGCAGAAGACGTGCCTGCCGACAAAGTCAGCGACCGTATCGCAGAATGGGCGCAAACAGCGCGTCCTGAGCATTTCCAAGCGCGCGTTGCAAAGCTTTTGAACGTGCCGCTTGTGGGTGACGCGGGCCAGCCGGCGATGCTGGCCTTGTCCAACCACTCGACTGCGGAACAACTTGCCGCAGAAGCTACGGCGGATGCACCAGCACAATTTGCGCAAGCGCCCGCTCCGGTTGCCTCACCGAATTATGCTCTCCCGCCAATGGGTGGTGGTGAACTCCCGCCAGCAAATGCCGCTGCTCCGGTTGCACCGGTACAGCCTGTAGAAGCTGTTGCGGCCTATTCTCCGCCGCCAGTGGCGCAGCCGCAGCGGTTTGAAGACGCTTTTGTTCCAGCAACAATGGCCGAAAATCCTAGCCCGCAACGCGTTGCGCAAACTGCGGTCCGTTTCGTGTCTGAACCGGTTATCCAGCGTATGCCTGCCCGCGCGGCAGCTGCGCCAAAGGCTGAAGTCGCCGGAACTCCTGACGCAACAGTCGCGGCAAATGGCGATCATCTGGTCCAGCTTGGTTCGTTCTCGAGCGAAGCCAGTGCCAAACGTGCTTGGGATATCTATACCAAACGCTATCCCGAACTGGGCCAATATAGCCGGGTAATCACCAAAGCGCGTGTGCGCGGAAAAACCTATTTCCGTGTCTCTGCTGGTGGTTTCCGCAGCGCGAGTGCCAAGAGCATGTGCTCTACGGTCAAATCGCGCGGTCAGGGCTGCATCACATGGGCGGCCAATGCGCCTCTTCCCGGTGCGGTTGATCGCGGTGTCCGGATGGCCAGCCGCTGATTCGGGCGGATGGTTTCCACCGTTTCGAAAAAAACTGAATAACAGCGAAGCGCCCTTCCGGTTTCGGGAGGGCGTTTTTCGTTACCAAAACCTTGCAAATGATTCTCAAAAGCGCTTGCTATTGCGACTAATTCGCATTACCTCCTGTGTATCGAGGAGATTGCCCGCGTGTATATCTGCATTTGCAACGCCATCAGGGAAAGCGATTTGCGCCGCGCTGCGTGCACGTCCGATGGCGATGTAGAAGCTATTTATGCCTGCATGGACAAGCGCCCCGATTGCGGACAGTGCCTCGAAGATGCGCAGGCGATTGTCGAAGAAGAGCGCGAAATGGCGCTGATGCCGGCCTTCGCCGAGTAGTTTTTCCTACTAACGCAAATCACTCGCAAGTGGCGGAATTCCGCCATTTTTTCGTGTTTCCCCCTTGCTAAACGGACCCGTGCAAGCGCATAGGATGCGGCAATTCCCAATCTGGATTGCAAGCAGGAGACATGCCGTGAAGGGCGACGAAAAAGTCATCGAATTCTTGAACAAGGCGCTGACCAACGAGTTGACCGCGATCAACCAGTATTGGCTCCACTACCGGGTGCTCGATGATTGGGGCCTTTCCAAACTGGCCGAATATGAGCGGCACGAATCAATCGATGAAATGAAGCATGCGGACCAGCTGGCTGAACGCGTCCTGTTCCTCAACGGGCTTCCCAATTTCCAGGCAATCCACAAGCTGAAAGTCGGTGAAACGGTTGAGGAGATTCTCAAGGCCGATCTCGCGATGGAAGAAGAAGCGATTCCTCTGCTGCGCGATGCCATCGAATATTGCGAAAGCGTGCGCGACTATGTCAGCCGCGATCTAT
The DNA here is from genome assembly GCF_009827395.1 of Pontixanthobacter aquaemixtae. Lineage (GTDB taxonomy): Bacteria > Pseudomonadota > Alphaproteobacteria > Sphingomonadales > Sphingomonadaceae > Pontixanthobacter > Pontixanthobacter aquaemixtae. The sequence continues at coordinate 238,621 of NZ_WTYX01000001.1, forward strand.
TCGCCAGCATCCTCGACAGCGAGGAAGAGCATGTCGACTTCCTCGAAACCCAATTCGATATGATCGAACGCATGGGGCTTGAAAACTACGTCCAATTGCAAAGCCAGGCTGCTGGTGAGGGCGAGGGCTAATCAGTCCTCAATTTTGGAGCTAGCGGCGATCAGGTCCCGCGAGCCAAGATCTGCGGTCAAGATTCTTCGCATTGTTTCCGTGGCGATTTCGCGATTGAGCTGTTTGGTAGCGTGGTCGTCATCGAAGTAAAGTGGACTGCCGTTTCGCTCATTGAGACATCTGCGTGTTTCCTTGTCGCAAATTAGTGGCGCTGTGCGGACGACGTTGATTCGCGGGTTGCTTGCCAGCCTGTCAAACATGGCGATATTTTCCGCATTGGAAGACAAATATCGGTCGTAGCTGGTGGAGAGGCCATCCTTTGGCCGGCTGCCAAGTTGCGTCCGACGAATCATCATCTTCGGCACATGCCAACCCGTTTCTGGAATTTGATCGACGACAATGAGCGGCGCCGATCTAGAGAGCATCGTCAATTCCGTCTCAACATTCTCGTAGATCGACGCATATTCTTGGGCGTCAAATTCGGTCTTTCTAATCTCGCCGGGCTCGATTCCTCCTTCACCATTGTCATACCTCTCACCGGTCAGATGCAACCGCCAGCGGGTGATGAAAACTGCCGGAGCAGGATGTTCAGACAACAATTTCGGGATTAGCCTCACAAGGTTTTCGCAAAACGGACGGTCCAATCTACGGGTACCTGGGATAGGGAAACATCCAGGCGATGTGATCGACACGAGCTTGAAACCATTTGCGCGAGCTGTGATGTAGAATTCGCGTTGAAACTCCCGCGCGTGCGAATCTCCAAAAAGATAGAGCGTTTTCCCCTCGACATAGCAATCGGTCGCATCAACGAGCGCTTGCGCCTGGTCATCCGACTCCAGATCACATGGCCCGCTTTCGGCATCGGACCTGTTTGCCGCAATCGTGCTCAGTTGGTCAGGTGAAAACCGTGTGGGATATCCCTCTTTATGATTCATCCAGAGCGCTACGCCCGCAAGTGTCAGTAAGCAGACAAAGCAACCGAGAATGAAAGGCCGCGTGCGAATTTTCTCTCGATCGCGCGTTGGCTGTTCTACAAATCTGTAACTGCCCAGCGCCAAGGCGAATGTTGCGGCAATCAGGCTGGCGGTTTGGACCGGGCTCAGTTCGACGACAGTCAGGGTTCTGGCAAATGCAAACAGTGGCTGGTGCCACAGATACGCGCTGTAGGAGAGCAATCCGATCCACACCATCGGCCGTGCCGTAAAAATTTTGGCAATCAGGTCTTGCTCACTGGCAAAAACCAGGAGGCACATCGTACCCAGAATGGTCGGGAGAGTATAAAAGCCCGGCAGCGCCATCGATTCGTCAATCAAAGCAAATGACAGCAAGATTGCTGTCAGGCCAATGGCTGTCCCGCCCTCGCGCACGGCTCTGGACCATTGCGGATCATGCTTCGTCATCATCCACGCGATGAGCGATCCGGCAACCAACTCCCAAGCGCGCATGGGCAGCAAATAAAATGTTGCGGCGGGGCTGGCCAGATTCAGCCATTCAGCAAGTACTAAACTGGACGCAAAGATCAGAAGCAGACTGGCCAGCAGGAACTTGCGGAACCAACGCCACATAACGATCATAAAAATTGGAAACAGCAGGTAAAATTGCTCTTCGATACCAAGGCTCCAAAGGTGGATCAGCGGTTCGAAATCAGCTCTTTCTGAAAAGTAATTGGCGCTCATCCACAATCGGATGTTTGATACGAAGACTGTCGCCGCAGCGAGATCAAGGCCAAACAATTCCAGTTGTCTCGGGAACAGCAGAAGCCAAGCCGGGACTATGGTTGCGGTTAGCACCAGAATTAGCGCGGGCAATATTCGTCGCGCCCGGCGGTTCCAGAAATCTAGAAGGGAGAAGCGATCGTTTTCTAGGTCCTTGATAATCAGGGACGTAATTAGGAAGCCGCTGATGACGAAGAAGACATCGACCCCGAGGAAACCGCCCGGAATGATTGCGAAGCCTGCATGAAACAATATGACGGAAACTACCGCGATGGCACGTATGCCATCTATCTCAGCCCGATATTTGAGCGCGGTGCTACTCATAAACCTAGCTCTGACAAATCACCGATTGGTCCGCTCTTGTTTACTCGCCTGCTGGCGGACGTGATACGGGTTCTTCGCGCTTTTCAGATTGACCCGCACCGGCACCGCTTCAAACCCCAGATTCTTGCGGATGCCGTTGACCAGATAGCGTTCGTAGCTGGTCGGCAGAGAATCCAGCCGCGTGCCGAAAATCACAAAACGCGGCGGGCGGGTGCCGACTTGCGTGATATAGCGCAGCTTGATCCGTTTGCCCCCGGGGGCTGGCGGCGGATTTTGGTCCAGCGCATCGTCGAACCAGCGATTGAGCGCAGAGGTGGGCACGCGTTTCGACCAGCTGCTGCGGATCTCGAAAGCGGCTGAGAGCATGGTGTCGAGCCCTTTGCCGGTTTTCGCCGAGACCGCGAATAGCGGGAGACCGCGAACTTGCGCCAGCCCGTCATTGAGCGCAGCGCGGATACCGTTGAACAGGCTGGAGGCGTCCTCGGTTCCTTCCTGCCCCGCAACGTCCCATTTGTTGATCGCGACCATCAACGCGCGACCTTCTTCGAGAACCTGCGAGGCGATTTTGAGGTCCTGATGCTCCAGCCCCTGCGTGGCGTCGAGCAGCAGTACCACGACTTCCGCAAAATCGATCGCCAGCTTGGCGTCCTGCACCGCCAGCCGCTCCAGCTTTTCGGTAACTTTCGCGCGTTTGCGCATACCGGCGGTGTCGATCAGGCGGATATCGCGCTCTTCACCGCTTTGCGGATCGAGCCATTTCCAATCGACCGCAATGGAATCGCGCGTGATCCCTGCTTCGGGGCCGGTCAGCAGCCGGTCTTCGCCCAGCAGCCGGTTGATCAGCGTGCTCTTGCCCGCATTGGGCCGCCCGACAATCGCAAGCTTGAGCGGGCCGGTATCGGGTTCATCCTCTTCGAAAAACTCTTCACCCGCAGCTTCGGCCGCGGCGCGCGCTTCTTCCACCGCCACTTTGCGCTCATATTCGGCTTGCGCTTTTTCCGCAGCAATCCGCGCCTCGCTGTCGCCGATAATTGGCCACAATGCGCCGAACAGATCGGCAATGCCTTCGCCATGTTCGGCCGACACAGCGATCGGGTCGCCAAATCCCAGCGCATAGCTTTCGTAAATGCCCGCTTCGGCGGCTTTGCCTTCGGCCTTGTTGCACACCATCACCACAGGAACTTTCTGGTTGCGCAGCCACAAGGCGATTTCTTCATCCAGCGTGGTAACGCCGGCGCGCGCATCGATTACCATCATCGCAGCATCCGCGCCGGTCAGGCTGACTTCGGTCTGTTTGCGCATCCGGCCCGGCAACGTATCGGGATCATCATCTTCCCAACCCGCGGTATCGACCACTTCAAATTTCAGTCCGGCGATTTCTGCTTCGCCGCTTCGGCGGTCGCGCGTGACCCCGGGCTGATCGTCCACGAGCGCCAGTTTCTTGCCAACCAGACGGTTGAAAAGCGTGCTTTTGCCGACATTGGGACGGCCGATAATGACAACTTGGGGTAGCATGATGCGGGGCAGTTGGGCCTTTATTGGACGAATGGCAAGCTGTGACCGTTTCACCAGCGTGTAACGTACCGAGGGCGGGAAGGTATGGTTAGTGTCAGTTAACCTAAGAAACGAAGACGTTCTCAACCCTAACAGCGCATTAGTGACGGCATGTTACGTCGCTATACAAAATTTATAATCGTCGCAGTCATGGCCGGATCGGTCCCTGCATTGGCTGATAGCGTTCAGGCGCAGAGCCGGACCAGCCAATCGCGCGAGCTTGCGCCATACCTTCAATGCGTCCCCTATGCACGCCAGCAATCGGGGATCGCGATCTATGGCGATGCGCACACGTGGTGGGAACAGGCCAAGGGTCGTTTCGACCGTGGGCGCAAACCGCGCGTTGGCGCTGTGATGGCGTTCCAGCCGCATCGGAATATGCAGCTCGGCCATGTGGCTGCGGTCAGCAAGATTATAGATAGCCGCACGGTTTTGCTGCGCCATGCCAACTGGTCGCCGATCAATGGGCGCCGCGGCCAGATCGAAAATGATGTTCGCGCGATCGATGTGTCACCCAACAACGATTGGAGCAGCGTGCGCGTGTGGTATGATCCGATCAAGAAATTGGGCAAGACCGCGTGGCCGATCCACGGATTTATCTATTCCGACAAGTCGCCGAATTTCCAAACGCCGCAATTCGACCGGCCCGTTCGCATAGCCAAGGCACCGGCCGCACGCGTAGAGCCCAAACAGCCCCCCGTTTCGCGTGCTCCATCGCGCCGGTTTACCAGCGCCTTTGCCGATCTGGGGACGACTACGCCTCGCCGGACAGTCCGCCACAACGTTGCTGCGCGTCCCGCACCCGCTCCCCGCCGCAGCCGCCCGGCAGCGCGCGATCAAGTGTCCCGCGCGGTATCACTCTACGACTGAGGGGGCTATTTGATTTAGGCCCTCAGTCGCCGGGCGCGACGCGTCCGCGTCGCTTGGCTATCGTCGCTTTCGCTCCCTGACGGTCGCTTCGCTGCGGGCGGCCGGTCGGCCTTGCGGTCAGCTAGTCGCTGACCGGATCAGCGCAATACTGACATGGCTTGGAATGGTCCGACCCGACCCAGACGGGTCGCAAGCGCAACCGCGCGTCGCCCGGTAGGGCGGAAGCCTAAGGGAGCGGATGCGACCGCCGGCGCTTGAGGCTAAATAAATTACGCCTTGGCGATAGGCGGTTCGTCACCCAGATCTTCGTACCAGGCTTCGACAGGGCCCTTCAGCTTGATGGTGAGCGGCTGTCCCTTGCGGTCCAGCGTTTTGCCTGCCTGCACGCGGACCCATCCTTCGGAAATGCAATATTCCTCGATATTGGTCCGTTCGGTGCCTTTGAAGCGGATTCCGATCCCGCGTTGCAGTTTCTCGCCATCGAAATGTTCGTGGCGCGGGTTTACCGAAATGCGGTCTGGTGGCACGTCGGGGCCTGCCTTGGTGTCGGCCTCGGGTGCTTGCTCTGTATTTTTGTCGCTCATGATCGCCCCCTAATCTGCCGCGCGCGGGCAGGCAAGACGGCATGTTACGGTGCGCGGTTTGGCGCGGTATTTGGTTGGGCCCAATGGCATTAGAATCGCGCCAAACGCATCGCGCGCTTGCCCTTTTGCCTCGGGCCTTTTATGGGCGCACCCTTGCTCGCGAGTTAGACACTTGTGCGGCTTCGTTCAGGTTGCGGGCGTGGCGGAATTGGTAGACGCGCTGGTTTTAGGTACCAGTATCTTACGATGTGGGGGTTCGAGTCCCTTCGCCCGCACCAGGACGCTGCTCTTGTCACTTGCAAAAACGTGATTTTATAAAGGTTTAAGTAGCGCATCATGCAAATCAAAGAGACCACAAATGAAGGCCTCAAGCGCGCCTATACGGTGACCCTTCCTGCTGCCGATATCGCAGCCCGAGTGGATACAGAGATCAAGAAGATCGCCCCACAGGTTAAAATGCCCGGCTTCCGCCCCGGAAAAGTTCCGGCGAATCTGGTCAAGAAAATGCATGGCGAACAGCTGCATGCGCAATCGCTCAACGACATGATTCGCGAATCTGTCGACGGGTTGATGAAAGAAAAAGAACTGCGACCGGCTATGCAGCCGGCGATCGAGCTGGAAGACGGCTACGAAGAAGGCAAGGACGCATCGATCACTGTCGATCTGGAAGTTCTGCCCGTGATCGAGACTCCCAATATCGAAAAGCTTAAGCTGGAACGCCTGACGGTTCCAGTCAGCGACGATGCGGTAGACGAAGCAGTCAAGAATATTGCCGACCAGCAAAAGACCTACAAAGATGCGCCCAAGTCGAAGAAGGCGGGTGACGGCGACCAGCTGATTATCGATTTCGTTGGCAGCATCGACGGTGTCGAATTCGAAGGCGGCAAAGCCGAAGGGGCGCCGCTGGTAATCGGTTCGGGCCAGTTCATTCCCGGTTTTGAAGAGCAGCTGAAAGGCGCCAAAACGGGTGACGAGAAGACCATCACGGTGACTTTCCCCGAGAACTATCAGGCCGAACACCTGGCGGGCAAGGACGCGCAATTCGCGATCACTGTCCAGCAGGTCAAAGTCGAAGGCGAAAGCAAGGTCGACGATGATTTTGCCGCCTCGCTGGGTCTTGAAAGCCTCGACAAGCTGAAAGAACTGCTGCGCGGCCAGCTGGAGCAGGAAACCAATGGCCTCACCCGTACGCAAATGAAGCGCCAGCTTCTCGACCAGCTTGCTGCGGGCCACGATTTTGATGTTCCCGGAAAGATGGTCGATGCCGAATTTGACCAGATCTGGGCGCAGCTTCAGCAGGAAGCGGCCAAGGACGAAGATCCCGATGGCGCGCTGAAAGAAATCGAAGCCGAGAAGGACGATTACCGCAACATCGCCGAACGCCGCGTGCGTTTGGGCCTGTTGCTCAGCGAAATCGGCCAGAACAACGGTGTCGAAGTCAGCCAGCAGGAAATGAGCATGCTCATCCAGCAGGCAGCGCAGCAATATCGCGATGAAGATCGCCAGCGCTTCGTGGAATATATCAATTCCGAACCAATGGCCGCCGCACAGCTGCGCGCGCCGCTATACGAAGACAAGGTTGTCGACTTCCTGTTCGGGAAAGCCGACGTGACCGATCGCGAAGTGACCCGCGAAGAGCTTGAAGCCGCTATCGAAGCGGATGAGGCGGCGGAGGAAGCTGCGGCCAAGAAGGGCGCGAAGAAGAAAGCGCCGGCCAAGAAGAAAGCGGCTCCTAAAAAGGCCGCTGCGAAGAAGGCCCCGGCAAAGAAGGAAACAGCCAAGAAAGCTCCGGCCAAGAAAGCCGCTGCGAAGAAAACTCCGGCAAAGAAAGCAGAACCTAAAAAGGCGCCCGCCAAAAAGCCGGCAGCAAAGAAGGCTGCACCCAAGAAAGCTGCCAAGAAGAAGTAAGCGCCTGAGCTTACGATCAAAGGGGGCCGCGCGGATATTCCGACGCGGCCCTTTTTGTATCAGTCGCCGCGTACGAGATCCCACCGCTCGAATGAGGGCGTGGGCAATTTGGCGCTGCGCGCCGTTTCATATGCCGCGCCGGCTTTCAACACCTCGTGATCGTTCCATTTCGCGCCGAAGAAGCTGATCCCGACGGGCAGGCTTTCGACCGCCCCCATCGGCACGGTCAGATGCGGATAGCCCGCAATCGCTGCCGGGCTGCCAAAGCCGATGCTGCCGTTAAAGCTGTCTCCGTTGACCAGATCGCTGACCCATGCCGGACCGCGCGTGGGCGCAATCAGGAACCGGACATCGTTGTCCGCCAACAGCTTGTCGAGTGTTTCCGCGCCCGCAATCCGCACCGCGTTTTCGCGCGCTGTCTCATAGACCTCGCGATCGGTGGTTTGTTCGGCCTGCTCAAACAGGCTTTGACCGAACCAGCGCATTTCACCGGCGGCGTTCTGTTTGTTGAAAGCGATCAGGTCGGCCAGGCTGTGCGGCACGTTTGCATCGCCCTCCTTCGCGGGCAGGCTTTGCAGATATTTGCCCATTCCCTCGCGCAATTCAAACATCAGCACGGTGAAACTGTCGCGGTACATTTCCGGATCGGGTTCAATCTCGATATCGACCAGAATCGCGCCCGCGCGCTGCATATCGGCCAATGCTGTCTCGAACACCGCGGCAACATCTTCGCGATTGCCGATCTGGTTGCGCATGACACCAATGCGGATGCCTTGCAGATAATTCGCGGCCTGAACCGGCATCAGCCCCTGCGTGTAATCTTCCTGCCGGGAAACACCCAAGGTCGCTTTGTCCGCCGCGTCTTCACCTGCCATCGCGGTGAGCAGCAGAGCCGCGTCATAGACGGTCCGGGTCATCGGCCCTGCGGTATCCTGGGTACTGGAAATCGGTACAATATGGGTCCGGCTGACCAGCCCCACGCTGGGCTTGAAGCCGACCACGCCATTGATACTGGCGGGGCAGGTGATCGAACCGTTGGTTTCGGTTCCGATCGCGGCCCAGGCAAATCCGGCGGCAATCGCCGCGCCGCTGCCCGAAGATGATCCGCAGGCATTGCGGTCGGTGGCATGCGGGTTTTTGGTCAGTTCGCCAATCGCGCTCCACCCGCTGGTCGAATTCCGGTCGCGGATATTGGCCCATTCGCTGAGATTGGTCTTGCCCAGAATAACGCCGCCCGCAGCGCGGATATTCTCGATCAGCGGCGCATCGCGGCCCGTGTTGTTGTCTTTCAAAGCGAGACTACCCGCAGTGGTTGGAAATTCGCTGGTTTCGATATTGTCTTTCACCAGAACAGTGCGACCGCCAAGGCGGGTTGTCCCGCGCATTTCAGCGGCGATTTCCGGCGCTTCGGGATTATAGACAATAACCGCGTTCAGTTCCGGCCCCGCATCATCGAGCGCTTCGATCCGCTCTAAATAATGCCGCGCTTCCTCAGGAGTATTGCGGATCGAATCCGCCGAAGCGGAAGGGGCACCCAAGGCCGTAGCGAGCAGAAATGCCGTCGCGGTCAATTGTCTGATAGTCATGCGCGCACTGTGCCACGCGCCCGGCAAAGCGCAAGCGCGGGGTCAGAAACTTCCGCTTACGCTGAAGCGGAAGATTGGCCCGATCCGGCGGTTCATTCGTTCGACAAACAGGATCGGAGCATTGGGGCGCGATCCGTCAAACACCGTGCGTTCGAACTTGTTTCGCGCGCCGGGCACATTGGCGTAAGTCGCGTTGACGGTCAGGCCGAACACATCCTTGTGCTCGACAAACAGCCGCGCAAAGGTTGGCCCTTCATAATCGCGCCCGACTTCGAATCTGCGGGAAAACGGCGCCTTGTCTTCGGTGAACAAGCCGCCACCCCAGGCCCAATCGCTGCCGGGAATATCGTGCCGGAAGTCGATATCAAGCAGATCATTCAGATCGTTCGAAAAGGGGCGGTCCAGCCCGGTAAACGGATCGATCACGCTCATCCAGCGTTTGATCGCGCGCACTTCAAGGCGGGCACCATCGAAACCCACGGGTTCGCCGTTGAGCGTTGTGTTGAGCTCCAGCTGGGTGCGTTCTGCATTGCCGATATTGCCGCGCGCTTCACCGCCCGATGCCAGCGGGAAGAAATCCACGAAATCTTCGAAGCGGGCATGGCGGAATTGCAGCTTGGCAGATCCCCAATCGCCCAGACCCTTGTTAATCTCGACATCGAAATTCCAGCTTTGGTCGGGCTGCAGCGTGTTGTTGCCGTCATTCTGGTTGTTGTCGTTCAAGGACACGCTGGCAAGGAAATCGCCAAAGGACAATTGCCCCACGCGGCGGCGGATCTCGAATGAGATATCGAAATCGTCCTCTGGCTTCCACGTAATCGAGGCCGCGCCTTTGGGGCGCTGGAAACTGCGCGAATTGGCGGCGACGCCGGTTTGTTCGATCTTTGAATATTCCCCGCCCAGCGACAGCTGGAAAGACAGCGTGTCGGAAAGCTGGCTCGAATAGCTGGCAATGGCTTCGAAGCGGTCTTCGGTTACCCCGCCGGTCCCTTCGGGAAAGGCGAGCTCGATGAACTGTTCATTGGCGTCCAGTTCAAACAGGCGCGATGCCCGATCCAGCCGGTTGAACGCGGCTTCGCCCGAAACCTGCCAATCCCCGCCAAACATGGGCCAATTATATTCCAGCCGGCCTATCCGCTCGCCGGCTTCGTTGACTTGCAAAAAGCGGAAGCCGGTTGATTGCGTGTTGTCGTCAAAGCGATCGATCAGGATGCTTTCGCCATTATCGCGTTCAAACCGTTCGAGCCCGATTAGTTTCAGCTTCCCCGGGCCCAGCGGAAACTCGATATCGCCGCCGATCTCATATTCGGGGCCGGTTTCTTCGAATGTGGATTCGCGCGTTCGCAATGGCCCGCCCGGCGGCAAACCGGTTTCAGGCTGGTTGCGCATGAAGAAGTCCGAACCATAGCTGAGATTAAGATTGGCGGTTGTCTCTCCGCCAAAATCATAGGTGAAATTGGTCGCCAGTTTGGGATTGTCGAATTTGCCCGAGAATTTGCTGTATTGTTCCTCGATCAGCGAACCGTCCGCGGCTGTGATCAGGGTAGGGCCGTCAGCGCCGAAGCGGTTGTTCTCGTTCGATAGAGAGATCGTATAGCCAAGCGCGCCCGAAGTGCCCGTCAACGAAATCTCGCCGCCAAACAGCTGCGCTTCGGTGTTGTGCGCGCGAAAGCCTGTGCGCCAGCGAAACTGGCCGGACGTGCCGCTGCTGTTGCGGACGATATTGGCGACTTGTCCGGTCAGGCCGGGAATATCGAGCGATGTCCCGTCGAGTATCTCGATCCGGACAACATCGGCTGCGGGAATGCGCTGCAACTGGTCGCGGATGCTTTCCGACTTGCTCGAAAAGCGCTCTCCATTGACGATCACATTCTGGTTGGCTTCACCCAGTCCGCGCTGGCCGCGATTGCCATCGTCGATGGTAAATCCGGGTATGCGCGCAACCATGTCGAGCGCGTTGCGCGGGGCGAATTGTTCGAAAAAATCGGGATTATAGACCTGGCCGCGCATTTCAGTGCTGCTTGTTTGGATAGCGCCCGATTGATCGGCAGTTGGCCCGGTCGTTTCTTCGCCCGCTTCTTCCTGCGCTGCAACCGGCGCAGCAATGCAAAACGCCGAACCTGCCATCAAATAGCTGAAAAAACGCGAAAATACTGGATTTTCAACCATAGTTGGTCCCTCCCATAAGCACCAGTTTCGCAATTGCGCGCTGACGGAAACAGTTTGCTTCGACCGGGAGTCGTTCCTGCACGATAAACAACATTAATGTCAGACAACGAAAGATAATCCGTTTACTTTTGTAGACGAGCCGATCTTTCCAGCGATCCGGGCGGGTGCGCGCCATTCACTCCACAGGAGAATGCGCGCCAATGATTAACGCCCTTGAACATCGCGCCTGCAGTCGCGACATAGGCTTTCAAAACTAAATCAGGTTAGGAAGATCATGATCGACGTCTCACAACAGCTCGGCGACACTTATGGCTCTCAAGGCCAATTTACCCGTGATCCGGTAACCGGCGCGATGGTGCCGGTGGTGGTCGAACAAACCACGCGCGGCGAACGCAGCTTCGATATTTTCAGCCGCCTGCTGCGCGAACGGATCGTTTTCGTGACCGGTCAGGTTGAAGACGGGATGGCATCGATCATCACCGCGCAATTGCTGTTCCTTGAAAGCGAAAACCCTTCCAAGCCGATTTCGATGTATATCAATTCGCCCGGCGGGGTGGTGACTGCGGGCATGGCGATCCACGACACCATGCAATATATCAAGCCGCGCGTTTCAACCGTTTGCATCGGTCAGGCAGCGTCGATGGGCAGCTTCCTGCTCGCAGCCGGTGAACCGGGCATGCGCGTTGCATTGCCCAACAGCCGGATCATGATTCACCAGCCATCGGGCGGTGCACGCGGCATGGCGTCCGATATCGAGATTCAGGCGCGCGAGATCCTGCGGATCAAGAAGAGCATGAACGCGCTTTACGTCAAATATACCGGCAAGAAATTGTCCGAGATCGAAAAGGCGATGGATCGCGATACGTTCCTCGAGGCCGAAGAAGCGATGAAATTCGGTCTGGTCGACAAGGTATTTGAAACGCGCCCCGAAACCGACGAATCCGGCGATGACGCCGATGGATCGGGCGGCGCGCCGAAGTAATCCACGCTTGCTTGGCCCTTGGATGGGCCATAGTTTGCCCACAATATGCCCGGTAAATGTACCCCTTCGGGACGTTAACTGTAGCATTTCAGCAACCTTGTCGCTTCAGCAGGCTGTAACTGGCACCTGCTAGCAATGGCTGGTTGATTATCAATAATCCGGCCTTAGAGTCGGTCAAAACCACGTGCGAACGGTGATTGTGCGCGGATTTTGGAAGACGGGATATGACGAAATTGAGCGGAACCGACTCTAAATCTACTTTGTATTGCAGCTTCTGCGGCAAGTCCCAGCACGAAGTGCGCAAGCTGATTGCTGGCCCGACCGTGTTCATTTGCGATGAATGCGTGGAGCTGTGCAACGATATCATCCGCGAAGAAGCAAAAGCCGGAATCGCCGGCAAGGGCGAAGGCGATGTCCCGACCCCGATGGATATTTTTTCGACGCTCAATGACTATGTGATCGGTCAGGACCGCGCCAAGCGCGTTCTCTCTGTTGCCGTGCACAACCACTATAAGCGTTTGAAGCATGGCGGCAAAGCGGGCGAGGTTGAACTGGCCAAGTCCAACATCCTGCTGGTTGGTCCGACCGGTTGCGGTAAGACGTTGCTCGCGCAGACTTTGGCGCGGACTTTCGATGTGCCTTTCACAATGGCCGATGCAACGACGCTGACCGAAGCGGGCTATGTCGGTGAAGATGTCGAGAATATCATTCTGAAGCTGCTGCAAGCGTCCGATTACAATGTCGACAAGGCGCAGCACGGCATCGTCTATATTGACGAGATCGACAAGATCACACGCAAGGCGGAAAACCCCTCGATCACGCGCGACGTATCGGGTGAGGGCGTGCAGCAGGCGCTGCTCAAGCTGATGGAAGGTACCACTGCCTCGGTTCCGCCGCAGGGCGGCCGCAAGCATCCGCAGCAGGAATTCCTGCAAGTCGATACGACCAATATCCTGTTCATCTGCGGCGGTGCGTTTGCGGGGCTTGAGAAAGTCATCGCCGACCGTCTGCAAAAGCGCAGCATCGGCTTTGGCGCGCATGTCGCCGATCCTGACAAACGCCGCATCGGCGAACTGCTGGAGAAATGCGAGCCGGAAGATCTGCTGAAATTTGGCCTGATCCCCGAATTTGTCGGTCGTCTGCCGGTTATCGCCACTCTGCGCGATCTGGATATCGATGCGCTGGTGGAAATCCTCAGCGAGCCGAAAAACGCGCTGGCGAAACAATATATGAAACTGTTCGAGCTGGAAGATGTCGCTTTGACATTCCAGCAAGACGCGCTGGAAACCATCGCGCAAAAAGCGATCGAACGCAAAACCGGCGCACGCGGATTGCGGTCAATCGTCGAAGGCATTCTGCTCGATACGATGTTCGATCTGCCCGATATGGAAGGCGTGACCGAAATCGTGATCGACAAGGACGTGGTCGAAGGGAACAAGGATCCGATCCGCGTTGTCGGCGGCGAAAATGCGAAGAAGGACGAAGCTGCCTAATGGCGGTTGGGGTGGGGCCCAGCACGGCATCACTCGCCGTTGCAGTGGCCTCTATCCTGTTGCTGCTGCTGTCAGGCTGGTGGACCAACTCCACTTATGCCCGGTTTGACAAGCTGCCTGCCCATTATGACTGGAAAGGCCGTGCAACCCGCATGGAACGCCGCGCAGTGATGGCGTGGCTATTACCGGTGATGTTTAGCATTATTCTTGTCACGATGATTGTGCTTCTGATCGCGCTTTCGCCAGACATGGTGAACGGCGATCCTTCGGTGGGCCTGTATCTTGTTTCGGCGACACTTCTGGCTAGCCAGGCATCGGTCCTGTGGATGCTGTCCCGCTGGGCGAAGTCTCGGATTTAGCGGCCTGCTCTGGCCAAGATATGGTCCCAAGGCGCCAATTTGGCGTTCTCTCGTTAACTCCGTATTGATTAGGCCCCGCAGCCCTTCCCATGCAGTGCGCATTCGCGGCTCAGTTCGATCTGGACCGTCGCGTGGTGGATGCGGTGATGATGCTCCAGCTCATGCGCGATTTCATTGAGAAACGCATCGCCGGGATGGCCGGCGGGCATAACCAGATGCGCGGTCAGCGCGGTTTCGGTGGTACTCATTGGCCAGATGTGGAGCTCGTGAACCTCTTCGACACCGCCAAGGCTGGAAAGGTAGCTGCGCACTTCGGCCTCTGAAACGCCCTCAGGAACGCCGAGCATGCCCATCTTCACACTGTCTTTCAGCAGGCCCCAAGTGCCCCAGGCGATCACGGCAACGATGACCAGGCTGGTGACCGGGTCGATCCAGCTCGCGCCGGTCCACAGGATCGCGAGGCCGGCCAGCACAACGCCCGCCGAAACCAGCGCATCGGCGGCCATATGCAGATAGGCGCCGCGGATATTGAGGTCGTCCTTCCTGCCTTTCATGAACAGCATCGCCGTGCCGGCATTGATCAATATGCCGATGCTGGCAACGATAACCACTGTCATCCCTTCTACCGGGGCGGGTTCGGCGATGCGGTGGATCGTCTCGTACAGGATCGCGCCAATCGCGATCAGCAGCAATCCCGCATTGGCGATGGCGGCGAGGATGGTCGAGCTTTTGAATCCATAGGTGAAGCGATCCGTCGGCGCGCGCTTGGCGGCGATGCTGGCTCCCCATGCGAGGAGCAGGGCGAGCACATCGGATAGATTGTGGCCCGCATCCGCCACCAGCGCCATCGAGCCGGAGAGAAACCCATAGGTTGCCTCGACAATGACGAATGCGGTGTTGAGGACGATGCCAATGGCAAAAGCGCGGCCAAAGTCGGCGGGCGCGTGCGAATGCGCGTGTCCATGCCCGTGCCCATGGTCGTGGCCATCATGTGAATGCGCGTGCCCCAAACTCTACCCCACTGCAAACCCGTTATCCGGCGACGATTCGCCGCTGTGTGAACAAGGCGTCAAACCATTGGCAAATAAGAAAAGCAAATAAATTCAATATGATATAGAATAACACGACAATGTAATGGTACAACATAACGTTATGCCCGGGCGATGCAAGCATTTGTGATTGCGCAGGATTTCACGAAGGGGACCGTTTAAGATCGGCTCAGTGGTATACGCAGGCGTCGAGCCCGTCGCGGCTCACCACGCCGATCCGCGCTGCAATTGTATTGCCATAGCGGCGCATGAAGCCGGTCGGGTTGGTGACCGAACGCTTCTTGGGCAAAGGCAGCGCGGCGGCCATGCGTGCGGCCTCGCTCGGGCTCAATTGCGCGGCGGAATGGTTGAAATATCGCTGCGCCCCCGATTCAGCGCCATATGTGCCGATGCCGGTCTCCGCGACATTGAGATAGACTTCCATGATCCGCCGCTTGCCCCAGATATTTTCGATCAGGAAAGTAAACCACGCCTCGAAACCTTTGCGGACATATCCGCCACCTTGCCACAGAAACACGTTCTTGGCGGTCTGCTGGCTGATGGTGGAGCCGCCACGGATACGCCCGCCTTTCGCATTACGCTCGATCGCTTTCTCGATCGCCTCGCGGTCAAACCCGTCATGGCTGCAGAATTTGCCGTCCTCCGCAGCAATCACCGCGCGCACCAGATTGCGATCAATGTTCGAAAGCGGCTCCCAGTCCTTGGTAATCCCGTTTTCGTCCATCAGCATCGTCGCGGTAACGGGCGGCGGAACGAATTTAAGCAGCAACACCAAAACCAGGCTGAGGCCGACAAACCACAGCACGATCTTGGCGAGGATTTTGAGGATGCGGGTCATATGCCTTCCTTAATTCCTCCCCGTCGCGAAGCAATAGGGAGGGATGGCAAATCACTCCCAGCGACCGCCGCCGGCAAACGGCAAAGAAAAACCCCGCCGGTATTGCTACCGGCGGGGCCTCGGTGATTGTTATGCGAGCGTCTACACCGGGTTCGGCATAAACCGTTCGCCGGCAATCGCTTTCATTGCTTTTTGCAGCTTTTCAAACGCGCGCACCTCGATTTGGCGGATGCGTTCGCGGCTGACGTCGTAAACCTGCGACAGCTCTTCGAGCGTTTGCGGGTTTTCGGTCAGGCGGCGTTCGGTCAGAATGTGCTTCTCGCGGTCATTCAGACTTTCCATCGCCTCGCCCAGCATTTCGTGCCGCACTTCAGCCTCTTCGGCGTCAGCCACGGTTTCATCCTGCAGCGGCCCGTCATCGACCAGCCAATCCTGCCACTGGCCGCTTTCGCCTTCGTCACCGCGCATCTTGGTGTTGAGCGAGCCATCGCCACCCATCATCATCCGGCGGTTCATATTGATGACTTCCTGCTCGGCCACGCCCAGCGTGGTCGCGATTTCGGTCACATCATCGGGATGCAGGTCGCTGTCTTCGTAAGCTTCCAGCTCTTTCTTCATCCGGCGAAGGTTGAAGAACAGCTTTTTCTGCGCCGCAGTGGTGCCCATTTTGACCAGGCTCCAGCTGCGCAGGATAAATTCCTGCATGCTCGCCTTGATCCACCACATTGCATAGGTGGCGAGGCGGAAGCCGCGCTCCGGCTCGAATTTCTTGACGCCCTGCATCAACCCGACATTGCCCTCTGAAATGAGGTCAGAAACGGGGAGCCCGTAGCCGCGATAACCCATCGCGATTTTCGCGACGAGACGCAGGTGACTGGTCACCAATTGTGCAGCTGCTTCGGGGTCTTCATGCTCCGCATAACGCTTGGCGAGCATATATTCCTGCTCGGCGGTCAATACGGGGAATTTCTTGATTTCCGCGAGATAGCGGTTGAGGCTCTGCTCGCCGCCCAGCGCGGGGACTTTGGTCGTTACGTTACTCATTTCCCTAACCTTTCTTCGCCAACCTCATGCTCGTGGACCCCTGATGGGCATCCGCGATTTCGGGTCGCTTGGTTACATATAGACGCACATTTCGCGTTTTGCAGTGTTATTCATCGATCAGAACGAGCGGTTTGGTCGATTAGTTCCCGCATATCGGCCGGAATTTCGGCCTCAAGCGTGACTTTTTCGCCCGTCAGGGGATGGTCAAAACCCAAAGATGCCGCGTGCAGCGCCTGCCGGGTAAAGCCCAATTCCTTCAAAACCGCTCTCAATTTGGCTGGTGTACGTCCATATATCGGATCCCCTAATAGCGTATGGCCGATTGACCCAAGGTGAACCCGTATCTGGTGCGTCCGCCCGGTTTCCAGACGGCACTCTATCAGACTGCAATGATTAAGTTTTTCTAATATTTTGTAATGCGTAATGGCATGTTTCCCGCGCGCCGATGTATCGGGCAGAACCGCCATCTTTTTGCGGTTACTATCCGATCTTCCGATGCGGGTTCTGATCGTTCCGCTGGCGGGATTGGGGTGGCCGCCACAAATGGCGAGATAACGGCGTCTGATCGAATGGTCAGCAAATTGCGCTGCCAGCCCTTCATGCGCGGCAGTAGATTTTGCTACAACCAGCAAACCAGAAGTATCCTTATCGATCCGGTGAACGATGCCCGGGCGTGCAACACCGCCGATTCCGGATAATTGGCCTTTGCAATGGTGGAGCAGCGCATTGACCAGCGTGCCGTCAGGATTTCCGGCGGCAGGGTGCACGACCATACCGGCGAGCTTGTTGACGACAATCAGATGCTCGTCCTCGAACGCGATATCGATCGGGATATCCTGCGGCTGCGCCTCTGCTTCGGCGGCGGGCGGAACCGTGATCGAAAAAGCGCTGCCAGCTTTTGCCTTGGCGGAGGGATTGGTCGCGGGTGTGCTGTCGACGGTGACCGCGCCATCGGCCATGAGCGCCTTAACCCGCTCGCGCGAAAGGGCCGATGCCTCGGCCAACGCCTTATCCAGGCGGCCGGAAAGGGCGAGGGTGCCGGTTAGGGTTTGCGATTCTGCCACACTAGCTCCGTACCCTGTCTCGTCATTCCCGCGAAAGCGGGAATCCAGCTTAATGAGATATTCGCTTGCAGAATAGCTGGATTCCCGCATTGACCTGAACGGTCTGCTACGCAACCGCGGGAATGACGATGAAGATTAAGGCAGATCTTGTTGAAACATTGGGAATTGAGGCTTCTAACGCCCAACCAAACGAATGCTGCGGTATCCTGTTTGGCGAAAACGAGACCATCACGCACATCCAACCCACACAAAACGTCCACCCAGCACCCGCAACGCATTTCGAAATCGAACCCGCCGCTCTGATCGCGGCCCATAAGGCTGAGCGGGAAGGCGGGCCAAAGATTGTCGGCTATTACCACTCGCACCCCAAGGGTCCGCCCGAACCGTCCAGGACCGATCAGGCATCGGCCGCTGGCGACGGGAAAATCTGGGCGATCATTGGCCGTGGCGAGATCCGGTTCTGGCTCGACCAGCCGGACGGTTTCAAACCGCTTTCCTACTCGGTCACCGATCCGTAAAGATGCGCGCATGGAACCCCGCACCCACAGCCCAATTTTGCGTTTCGATGCCGCCCAACGCGTGTTAGAGTGCGCCCCAAGATTTTTTCCTTTAGACAGTGGTCCATGTGGTCCATGTCTCCCAATCTGTTCAGGAATTGCTGAAACCCGATGAACGACACCCCTTCACCCGATCTCGCCGCTTTGCTGTGTTCGCGGCTGTGCCATGATTTGCTCAGCCCGGTTGGCGCGATGAGCAACGGGCTGGAACTGCTTGCTGACGAAAACGATCCGGCGATGCGGCAGCAATGTATGGAATTGCTTGTGCAAAGCGCCAAGACAAGCACGGACAAGCTCAAATTCTTCCGCCTCGCCTTCGGCGCCGCGGGCGGCTTTGGCGAAATGGTGGAAGTGGCCGAACCCAAGGCAGTGATCGATGCGCTGATCGGCGATGCCAAACGGGTTGAAGCCAATTGGTCGATGGATGCGGTGAAACTGCCCAAGGATGCGGTGAAAGTTCTGCTCAATCTCGCGCACATCGCGCTCGATGCGCTGGTGCGCGGCGGGACGCTGGACATCGGCGCAGAGATGACCGGCGGAAATACCGAGATTGTCGTGCGCGCGGCGGGGGACAAGATCGCCTTTGACGAGACTATCGGGCAGGCACTGCAAGGCGAATTGCCGGAGACCGAATTGAGCAGCCGCACGGCACCCGCCTATATGATCGCGCAGCTGGCGGCGAAGGCGGGCGGCGGTCTGCAATATCAGCTTGGTGACAAGGCGTTGGTGCTGGGCGCGGTATTGCCGCAACCAGACGGGCTGATCGGATAAATGGCAGACGAGCTCGTCCATCACACCCGGCTTTCGCCCAATTGCAACGAGCGAAAATTGCCGGTCTCGATGGTCGTGCTGCATTATACCGAAATGAAGCCGGTCGAGACCGCTCTCGACCGGTTGTGCGATCCCGAAGCGCAGGTCAGCGCGCATTATCTGATCAGCGAAGAGGGCGAGGTGACACTGCTGGTACCTGAGGAAAAGCGCGCGTGGCATGCGGGCGCCTCCTATTGGCGCGGAACAAAGGATGTGAACTCGGCCAGCATCGGGATCGAGCTCGATCATCCGGGGCACGGGCTGGGCTATCGCCCGTTCGAGGACGCGCAGATCGAAGCGCTGATCCCGCTGCTTCACCGGATCGTGCAGACCTACGACATTCCCAGGGCCAATGTGATCGCGCATTCGGATGTCGCCCCGGCGCGCAAAACCGATCCCGGGGAACTGTTTCCGTGGGACAGGCTTGCCGATTATGGCCTTGCAACGCCGGTCCCGAAGATCGAACTGGGCGATCCATTTGACAATGACGGGGCGTTCTATCTCGCGCTTGAACGCTATGGATATGACATCACCGACGGCCACAAGGCTGTCGAAGCGTTCCAGCGCCGTTGGCGTCCGCGCAAGATTGATGGTGAGATCGACGGAGAAATCCGCGCGATCCTGTTCCAGTTGTTGCTTGATCGCGACAGGGGAGCCGCTAGGTAAGCATCCGCCAGGGGGCCGGGCAGCTGCGTTATCTTCGGATACCGAGGAAAGTCCGGGCTCCACGAAACAAGGGTGGCGGGTAACGCCCGCCGGGCTTCAAACTCCGCGTGGGGGCGAGGTCAAGGGACAGTGCCACAGAGAGCAAACCGCCCCGCTTGCGGGGTAAGGGTGAAAGGGTGCGGTAAGAGCGCACCGCGTGACCGGCAACGGAAACGGCATGGCAAACCCCACCCGGAGCAAGGCCAAATAGGGGCGGCGCGCTGCTAGTCAGCAGGTCTGTTTCGGACCGTGATCGCCCGGGTTGGCTGCTTGAGCCGCATGGCAACATGCGGCCTAGAGGAATGGCTGCCTCTGCGTGACGGGTCCGTCAGGAAACCACGCGCAGGACAGAACCCGGCTTACAGGCCTCCTGGCGTTTTCCCTTCGGTTGCGGGTGTGTTGACCGCCACCGGCGGATACAGTTCGTCGACCGGACGGGAGCGTCCGTCTGCACAGACAATCCGCACGTGATGGCGGCGGAGCTGGCGCGGTTCGCCAACGCCGCAGCTATGCGCGATGATGCCCACTTCCTTGCGCATGCCCTCGACGAAACGCGCGACCCGTTGGGCCTTGTCAGCCGGATCCAACCCGCGCTGCAGGCGCTTGTCATGCGTGGTAATGCCGGTGGGGCAGGTGTTCTTGTTGCACTTCATCGCCTGAATGCATCCCAAGGCAAACATGAACCCGCGGGCAGAAGATATGAAATCCGCACCGGTGCACAGCGCCCATGCAACGTCGCCGGGAGTAATAAGCTTGCCCGAGGCGATGATCCGGATGCGGTCCTTGAGGCCGTGCCTGTCGCGCAGATCGACCAGCATGGGCAGCGCCTCGCGCAGCGTCAGCCCGACATTGTCGATCAACGGCATCGGGGCGGCGCCGGTCCCGCCGTCCCCGCCATCAACCGTGATGAAATCGGGCGCCGATGCGCTTCCCCGCTTCTCGATCAGGTCAAACAGCTCGTCGAGCCAGGCATGTGTCCCGATCACGGCTTTGAAACCGACCGGTTTGCCGGTCACGCCGCGAATATGCGCGATCATGTCGAGCAGATCTTCGCAATTGGTAATCTCCGGGTGGCGATTGGGGGAAATCGAATCCTCGCCCTCGGGAATGCCGCGAATTTGCGCAATTTCGCTGGTCACTTTCGCGCCGGGCAAAATGCCGCCTTTCCCCGGTTTCGCCCCTTGCGAGAGCTTCAGTTCGATCATTCTGACCTGTTCATGCGCCGCCACTTCGCGCAGCTTTTCATCGGACAAGCCGCCATCGGCATTGCGCACGCCATATTTGGCCGTGCCGAACTGGAAGACGATATCGCAGCCCCCTTCAAGATGATGCGGCGCCAAACCGCCTTCGCCGGTATTCAGCCAGCATCCGGAAATCTGTGCTCCCTTCGACAGCGCGCGTACAGCAGGGGCCGAAATGGCCCCGAAACTCATCGCCGAAACGTTGAACAGCGAGGGGGCGTCATAGGGTTTCGCGCAATGCGGGCCGATCTGCAGCGGCGGGGCAGCGACCGTGTCGCTGTCCAGTGTTGGCCACGGATCGTTGACGAAAATGGGTGTACCCACGGAATCGAGATTGCGGGTCGAGCCAAACGCCACGGTGTTCCCTTTGCCCTTGGCGGCGCGATAGACCCATTCGCGCTGCGCCCGGTTGAAAGGCATTTCCTCGCGGTCCATCGCAAAGAAATATTGGCGGAAGAATTCGCCCAGCTCGCTGAAAATGGAACGCAGCCGCCCGATGACGGGGTAATTGCGGCGCACGGCATCCTGCGTTTGAGCCCGGTCGATGACGTAGAGCACCGCCAATATCACCAACAGAACGCCGACAGCGAAAATGAAGATGTTGGCAAGCAGATTTACCAGATCAAGCAAGGCAGGCTCCCGATATAAACTACGCGAAGTCTAGGTGCAGTTGCGGGCGCGAACAAGCCGTGCCCGCCGCCGTAGGTGGCGCAATTTTACATGTTACCGACTTTTACATCGGAAAGCCTGGCAATCGCGTAGAGCAAGGGCAGCCAAATTGGCCGCCCACGGAATTTTCGGCCGAAACGCGACGCGATCAACGCATCCATTCAAGCGGAGGAAAGACATATGATACGCAAATTGAGCGCCGAGGCTTTCGGCACATTCTGGTTGGTCTTTGGCGGCTGCGGGGCGGCTGTCCTGGCTGCTGGTATTCCTGATCTTGGGATCGCCTATGCGGGCGTTGCGCTGGCATTCGGTCTGACAGTTCTAACCATGGCATATGCTGTCGGCGGGATTTCGGGCGGGCACTTCAACCCGGCGGTATCGGTCGGTCTGGCTATGGCTGGTCGGTTCGCTTGGAAAGATCTGCCCGGCTACGCTGTGGCGCAGGTTTTTGGCGCATTTGCGGCCGGTTTCGCACTTTATGCAATTGCATCGGGCGTGGATGGTTGGTCACCAGGCGGCTTCGCGTCGAATGGATTTGGCGACCTTTCGCCGCATGGCTACTCGATGCAAGCGGCGCTGCTGATCGAAATCATCCTGACCGCCGGTTTCCTGATCGTGATTCTCGGCTCTACTTCAAAAGCGGTGCCGGGCGGTTTCGCCCCGATTTCTATTGGCTTGGCGCTGACGCTTATCCATCTGGTTTCGATCCCGGTGACCAACACTTCGGTCAATCCGGCGCGCTCGACCGGCGTGGCGTTTTTTGCCGAAACTGGTGCCACGGGCCAGCTGTGGCTGTTCTGGGTTGCGCCAATCGTTGGCGCGATAATCGGTGCATGCATTTGGCGCTACATTCTGTCGCCGGGCGAAACGCTGGAAGATATTGGCGGCGAGTAACCGCCAAATCAAATTTGGGCTTTGTTCCAAGACGAACCCCCACTATCCCGAGCCAATCTGGATGACAGTGGGGGACTTGATGAGACGTAGACTTCTGGCGGAAGCGATTGGCAGCTTCTTTCTATTCGCTTGCGTTATCGGGTCGGGGATTATGGCCGAAACACTCGCCGGCGGGAATGTGGCGATTGCGCTGCTCGGCAATACGCTGGCGACCGGTGCAATACTGGCGGTCCTTATCGCAATGCTGGGTCCGATATCGGGGGCGCATTTCAATCCGGCGGTGACGCTGGCCTTCCGGCTGCGCGGTGAGATCGCGACAAAAGAAGCTCTGCTTTTCGTAGCGGTCCAGTTGGCCGCAGGTATCATCGGTGTATGGGCGGCGCATGCAATGTTCGACCAACCGCTGATGCAATATTCGATCAAGCCGCGGACCGGCGCGGGGCAATGGCTGGGTGAAGCGATTGCAACATTCGGCCTGGTGCTGACGATACTGGGCACGATCAAGGTCAACAAGGCGTGGGTCCCCGCCAGCGTCGGGCTGTATATCAGCGCTGCCTATTGGTTCACTTCCTCCACCAGTTTCGCGAACCCGGCAATTACCGTTGCGCGCAGCCTCAGCAACACTTTTGCCGGCATCGCACCGGTGGATGTGGGCGGGTTCGTATTGGCGCAGTTTGTAGGTGCGGTGATTGCAGTGTGGGTGGCGAAATGGCTGTATGAGGGAACACGCTGATGCGCGTTGCGATCATCGGATCGGGCGCGTCGGGGCTCGCCGCGGCATACTATCTGCGGCAAGCGGGGATCGATGATTTCACCCTGTTTGAAAAGCATGACGATCTGGGCGGTACCTGGCGCGACAACCGTTATCCCGGCGTCGCTTGCGATGTGCCTTCGCATCTTTATCGGTTCACCTTCGCGCCCAATTCGGAATGGACGCGGCGTTGTTCCCCCGGCGCGGAAATCCAAGACTATATGCGCGATATCGCGCGGAAAATCGGCGCTGCAGACAAGATTGCCTACGGCCATGAAGTGACCGAAGCATCCTATTGCGATGGCGGCTGGGATGTGACCACCAGCAAAGGACCGCAAGGGCGCTTCGATGCGGTCATTTCCGCCAGCGGCGCGCTGCATCATCCCAAAATGCCAGAAATTGAGGGGATCGACAGCTTTGCCGGCCGTTCCTGCCATTCTGCGGCGTGGGACGAGGGTACCGATGTCTCGGGAAAGCGCGTCGGCATCATTGGCAGCGGTTCAACCGGCACGCAAATCACTTCCGCTCTGGCCGGGATTGCCGGTTCGCTCACACTGTTCCAGCGCACGCCGCAATGGATCATGCCGCTGCCCAATCATCCGATCAGCGAGGAAAAGCGGCAGGAATTCCGCGACGATCCGGCCAGCATGGACAGCTATTACCATTATCTCGCGGGCCGGTTTAACGACGTGTTTGGCGATGCCGTTTCGGGCCACAATCCGGAAGCCTATGCTCAGATGGTCGATGCATGCGAAGAGAATTTGCAGACGAGCATCACCGATCCGCAATTGCGGGCCAAGCTGACCCCCGATTACAAGGTGGGATGCAAGCGGCTGGTGCTATCGGACAGTTTCTACGAGGCGATCCAGCGGCCCGATGCGGCTTTGGAAACCGGCGCGATCAAGCGGATAGAGCCGGAGGGCGTTCGCATGGCCGACGGCACGCTGCAAGAATTGGACTATCTGATCTTTGCAACCGGTTTCCATGCCCACAGCCTGTGTCATCCCATGCGCATAGTCGGGCGTGGCGGACGGGTGCTGTCCGAAGAATGGGCCGAAGGCAACTATGCCTATCGCTCTGTCGCGGTCCCGGGATTTCCCAACTGGTTCATGATCGGCGGCCCCAACAGTCCGATCGGCAATTTCTCATACCTGATGACCGCAGAACATCAGGCGCAATTTGTTGTCTCGCTAATCGCGAAAGCGCGCGAGGGCTTGGCCGTAGAACCCCGAGCAGATGTGACCGATGCTTACAACAAAGAGCTACGCGAAGCGATGCACGGCACGATTTGGGTATCGGGCTGCGACAGCTGGTACTTCGACCCGCAAGGCCGCGTTGCATCCTATCCTTGGCAGTTCAGCCGGTTTCAGATGGACATGAAACGGCCCGATTTTGCAGATTTCAAATTAAGCCCGGCCAATGCTTGAATATTCAAACCCTGCCGCGCGGACATCGCCCGGCTGATAGATATTGCGCAGATCGACCAGCACCGGAGCATTTGCCAGCTCTTTCACACGGTTCAGGTCTAGCGCGCGGAATGCATCCCATTCGGTTACGATGGCAATCGCGTCGGCGCCTTCAATGGCGGCATAGGGATTTTCCATCATCGAAACCTCGGGCATCAGCGGGGCGGCGATTTCCATACCCTCGGGATCGTAGGCGGCCACTTTCACACCCGCATCGTGCAGCGTTTGCGCGATGGCGATGGCGGGGCTGTCGCGCATATCGTCGGTATTGGGTTTGAACGTCAGGCCCAGCAGCGCGACTTTCTTGCCGCGCGCCTTCTTCGACCCGCCAAGCGCATCAACCACCTTGCGGCCCATCGCGCGCTTGCGGGTATCGTTGGTTTTGACCACTGCTTCGACAATGCGGACCGGGCTTTCATAATCTTCTGCCGTCTTGAGCAATGCGAGCGTATCTTTGGGGAAGCACGAGCCGCCATAGCCGGGCCCGGCATGCAGAAATTTTGCGCCAATCCGGTTGTCGCTGCCGATACCGCGGCTCACATCCTGCACATCGGCGCCGACTTTTTCGCACAGATCGGCCATTTCGTTGATGAAAGTGATCTTGGTCGCAAGGAACGCATTGGCGGCATATTTGATCAGCTCTGCGCTGCGGCGGCTGGTGAACAGGATTGGCGATTCGTTGAGGAAAAGCGGGCGATATACTTCACGCATGATTTCCCGCCCGAAATCGCTTTCGGTGCCGATGACGATGCGGTCAGGGCGTTTAAAGTCCCCGATTGCAGCGCCTTCGCGCAAGAATTCGGGGTTGGAGACGACCGCAAACTGATGCGCGGTACCGCTGTCGCCCAAAATGCGTTCGACTTCGTCGCCCGTTCCGACCGGCACGGTCGATTTGGTGACCACCACCGCATCATTGGCAAGGTTCTCGCCCACTTCCTTGGCCACTGCATAGACAAATGACAGGTCGGCGTGGCCGTCACCGCGACGGCTTGGTGTGCCAACAGCGATAAAGATTGCCTGCGCGTCCTTGATTCCTTCGGCCAGATCGGTGGTAAAAGTCAGCCGGCCTGCCTGCACATTTGCGCCGACCAATTCCGCCAAACCGGGCTCATAAATCGGCATCACGCCTTCGTGAAGGCGGTCGATCTTCGATTGGTCCTTGTCGATACAAACAACATCGTGCCCGAAATCGGCGAAACATGCGCCAGACACGAGGCCGACATAGCCCGATCCAACCATTGCGATTTTCATCGTGTCTTATCCTTCATCATTCGGGGCTGTCTTCACGATCTTGATCTTGCCCTTTTTGGTAACAGCGGTTTGAATATACCGGCGCGTGTCATCCTCCAACACCAGAGCGGTCAGAGTGCCGGATTTGTATGCGCCAGTGTCGACCCCGATGCGGTTTTTTCGCTCGTCAATCTTGCGCGTGATCGTGTGGCCATGGACCACAATATGCGTGTGCCGGTCCTTGTGCTGCAGGAACGGATCGCGGATCCAGCGCAGCTCGCGCGGTTTCTGTTCATCCAGCGCGCGCTTGGGGTTGATCCCTGCGTGGACAAACAAATAGTCGCCCATGATGATCATGTCCTCAAACCCTTTGAGGAACTTCTTGTCTTCCTCGGGGACCATCTCGGCCATCATCGCCTGCAGCTCTTTGGCTGTCGCGTTGTTGAACTCCTTCGATTTCACTCCGTAGCTCAAAATTGTCTCGCGGCCGCCATGTTTGAGAAAATGCCGCATGATGTCCAAATCGGTGAACGCATCGAGGAACATCTCTTCGTGATTGCCAAATAGATACCGGACATTGCGGTATTCTTCCCAAAGCCGGGCAAGCTTTATGACGCCAGCGCTGTCGGGGCCGCGATCAACCAGATCGCCCAGCAAAATGATAACCGTGTCGGCTTCGCCCGATTCCTTGTCGTCTTCTTCGATGGCATGGATCAGCGCATCGAACAGGTCGCGCCGGCCATGAATGTCGCCGATCACATAGGCGCGTTGCCCCTTTGGGAAGCGGGCGCGCTTCTTTTCGGACTTGCCTTTAAATATCTTCAGGAACGGTTTTAGCATGAAATCGGGAATAGGGTCGGTTCTTTGCGGCGGACATAGGAGCATCAGAGAAAGGCCGCAATCGCTGTGATACGGCGCGGCTAAACGCCACCTGATGCATAAAATCAACAGAAGGCCGATGTTTAACCGGCATTAGTATATTTGTCTTGTGCGATGCAGCATCGCATGGCAAGATTATTTCATATTCACACGCGATCGCACATTAAAACGAGGCGTCCGGTGGATTTGCAGGTGGGACGTAGCACTTTTCACCAACCAAGGAATTTTTTGGTATGCTTACGTCCATTCGCGGTTTGACCGCCGTTTCTATCGCAGCTTGTGCTGCACTTTCGTCTGTTCCTGCTGTTGCGCAGGACGATGAATCCGGTTCTTCAGTAGAAGTTTCTGCAAACGTTGCCTTGACCAGCGAATACCGCTTTCGCGGTGTTGACCTGTCTGGCGGCGAACTCGCTGTGCAGGGCGGGGTCGATGTTGCCCACGAATCGGGTTTCTACATCGGAACCTGGGCTTCTTCGCTTGACGAAACGACCGTTGGTTTCGGCAGCACCGAACTCGACATCTATGGCGGCTGGGGCGGCGATGTCGCCGAGGGCGTCGCGATTGATGTTGGCGTAATCCAGTACATCTACCCAGACGCTGGCCCGGGCGATTTCGACTATACCGAATTTTACGGTTCGGTCGGTTTCACTTTCGGCCCGGCAGAGGCGACTCTTGGCGCGGCTTATGCGCCCAAGCAGGATTCGCTGCTCGGGTTTGATAACACCTATGTCTATGCCGATCTTGGAATTGGCGTTCCTGACACCCCGATCTCGGTGACCGGTCATGTCGGCTACACGGACGGCTTCCTGACATTCACCAATGACGGCAAAGCGTTTGACTGGTCGATTGGCGCAGAGGCGTCCATTCCTGACACGCCTCTGACTCTGGGCGTCGCTTACACCGGTGCTGAGGGAGACATTCCGGTGGGTGCGTATGACTTTGTCGACGACGCATTCGTCTTCACGCTTAGCGCGAGCTTCTAAGGCCCTCAGGCCTTAAGGCATCTGCCAAGCACGATAGGGCCCGCGCTGTCGAGGGGGAAAGCGCGGGCCCTTTTTTGCGTGCGCTGCGCGGCAAGAAACCGCTAGAGGGCTGCCAAAGACAATTGAGTCAGTGCCAGAAAAGGAAGTATCGCCAGCCATGACAAAATATCTTCACAGCATGATCCGCGTCAGCGATCCCGATGCAACGGTTGCGTTCTTCAAATTGATCGGATTGGAAGAAGTCCGCCGGTTCGATGTGGAAGCGGGCCGGTTCACGCTGATCTTCCTTGCCGCTCCGGGGCAGGAAGGCGTTGCCGAGGTTGAGCTGACTTACAACTGGCCCCCGGAAGATGGCAGCGAAGCGGAAGATTATGATGGTGGCCGCAATTTCGGGCACCTCGCCTATCGCGTCGACAATATTTACGAGACATGCCAGCGGCTGCTGGATGCGGGTGTCACGATCAACCGCCCGCCGCGTGACGGGCATATGGCTTTCGTGAGATCACCCGATGGTATTTCCATCGAATTGCTTCAGGACGGCAACCTGCCCGCTCAAGAACCTTGGGCGAGTATGGAAAACACTGGCAGCTGGTAGACCGGCTGGCGGCTAGCCCAGATAGGGTGACTTCTGGTCGTCCGGGTGATCGGTGGTCAGACGCAGGATCGTATAGCCGACAATCGCCGACAATATCGATCCGAGAAGGATGCCGATCTTGGCTTCTTCAATCAGCAATGCCTGCCCTTCGAAGGCGAGGCCGCTGATGAATAGCGACATCGTGAAGCCGATCCCGCACAGAATCGAAATGCCCCAGATTTCGGGCCAGCTGGCGCCGTCAGGGCGCTTTGCAAAGCCGATCTTGTCAGCGGCATAGATGGCCGCGAAAATGCCCACTTGCTTGCCCAGGAACAGGCCTGCGGCAATTGCCACCGGAAGCGGTGCCAATATGCCTTCCATGCCCATCGCCTCCAGCGAAACACCGGCATTGGCGAAACCGAATACAGGAACAATCAGATAGGCGCTCCACGGGGCGAGGCTGTGTTCCATTTTTTCGACCATCGTTTCATCATCTCGGCCGCGCATCGGGATGGTCAGCGCGGCGACAACACCGGCGATCGTCGCATGGACACCGGAGTTCAGCACGAAGTACCAAAGAACCAGCGCAAGCAGGATAAAGGGCCAGTAACTCGACACCTTCATCCGGTTGAGCGCATACATGACCCCGACTGTCACCAGAGACAGCACCAGCCACATCAGCTCGATATTGGCTGTGTAGAACACCGCGATAACCAGAACCGCACCGATATCGTCGACGATGGCGACGGTTAGCAGAAACAGCCGCAAGGATGCCGGGGCGCGGCTACCCAACAGCCCAAGCACGCCCATGGCAAAGGCGATATCGGTTGCTGCCGGAATCGCCCAGCCGCGAACGAGCGAAGCGTCGCCATCGATAAAGGCAAGATAGACAAGCGCCGGAATGGCCATGCCCGCAATTGCTGCGAGGATCGGCAAGCGTCTTTCCTCTGCACTGGAAAGCTGCCCTTCGATCCATTCGCGTTTCACTTCCAGTCCGACGACGAAGAAGAAAATCGCCATCAGTCCGTCATTGATCCACAAATGCAGATCTTTGAGCTTGGCAATCGGGGTCCAGCTCAATGTGCCGTAAAACAAATCCCGATATTCGCCGGCGAAGGGGCTGTTGGCGGCAATGATCGCCGCGGCGGCAACCAGGATCAGCAATATACCCGCAGACGCATCGCTGACGAACAGCGCGCGGACAGGGGCAAAGACTAGACGAAGTGGTGATTTGTTTTCGGACATGATTACCCGCCCCATATTGGCAAATCATTGCCCGTTGCAAGCGCTGCCTGCCTTCGATACGCTGTTTTGTGATGAGGACCTCGCTTTGGGGGGTCAAAATTCCATGACATACTTTACCGCAGGGGAATGGCTCGTGCTGATCCAGCAGGAGCTGTTGTTGTTCGCTGGCGTGTTTTTCCTGATCGGAATGATCGACGAAATGGCGATTGATCTGACGTGGGTCTGGTTGAAACTTACCGGCCGCAAGAAAACCCGATCCATCGGCCAGAATGTTGCGGGAACGACACCGCTACGCGGGAAGGCCGCCATATTCATTCCCGCCTGGCAAGAGGCGGCGGTGGTCGGCACCACGATCGCGCATATGCTGTCCGTTTGGAAGCAGGCACAGTTCAGCATTTATGTGGGGTGTTACCGCAATGATCCCGAGACGATGGATGCGATCACCCGGTCTGCCGGCGGTGATGCGCGGTTGCGACTGGTGCTACATGATCGGGCCGGGCCCAGCACCAAAGCCGACTGCCTCAACCGGCTATTCGCCGCACTCGAAGAGGATGAAACCCGGCAAGGCTTCCGCGCGCGGATGATCGTGCTTCATGATGCGGAAGACATGGTCGATACCGCCGAGCTTGCCCTGCTTGACGAGGCGATGGACCAAGCCGAGCTGATCCAGTTGCCCGTCCTACCGGTCCCGATCGCCAAATCCCGGTGGATCTCGGGCCATTATTGCGAGGAATTTGCCGAGGCCCACGGCAAAACGATGATCGTTCGCGATGCGGTTCGTGCGGCTATGCCGCTGGCCGGTGTGGGCTGCGCGGTGGAACGTGAAACGCTGGCCCGTCTTGCCCAAAGCAAGCGCCACAAGCGCCCGTTCTCCGCCGAATGCCTGACCGAAGATTACGAGTTGGGAATCGGAGTGGCGGAACTCGGCGCAAGGGTTAAGTTCATCCGGATGCGCGATGCAGATGGCAGATTGGTGGCAACGCGCGCCTGCTTTCCAGCAGAACTTGCCCAAGCTGTCCGGCAAAAAACCCGATGGGTGCACGGAATTGCCTTTCAAAGTTGGGACCGGCTTGGCTGGTCAGCGCGTCCGACCGAATTGTGGATGCGCCTGAGGGACCGCCGGGGCCCGCTGACCGCTCTGGTTTTGGCCGCAGCCTATCTGTTGCTGGTTCTTTCGACCATTGGCTGGGTGTTGGGCGAACTTGGCTATGGCGTCTCGTTCGAACTCACGACCGGCCTGAAAATCATCCTGATCCTGAATGTCGTAAGCTTGGTGTGGCGCGCGGCGTGGCGTTTCGCATTTACATGGCGCGAATATGGCTGGCGCGAGGGGATACGGGCGGTCCTCAGAATGCCGGTCGCCAATATTATCGCGATCATGGCCGGACGCAGAGCTTTGGGGGCATATGTGCGCAGCCTGTTCGGGCAATTGCCGAGTTGGGATAAAACCGAGCACGTCGCCCATCCGGTCTTGATCCGCGCGCAAAGCGGTGCGGCGTGAGCAGGATTGCGGGCGCGAGCGCCAAACGTCGCCGCGGACAGCCGATAGTGGTTCTGGCTGCACTGTTATTGCTTTGGGCAATCGGGCGCGCCGCTTTGTGGGAGTCGCCCTTTGCCGGTTCTTCGCCGATATTCGAACTTCCGGGCTACGTTGCGCCTGCACCGGCTGCACTGCCCCGAAGCGTTGAAGCAGCAACGCCGGATTGGCCAGCAGGCTCAAGAAGTCGCGAATATCCGACGTTCCACTCTGCGCAATCGGCTGATGTTTATGCGCTTGCGGATCTGTACCGCGCGGGAGTGAACATTAGTTTGCGTGAGCGCGAAAAGGATACTGCACTGCAGGCCATGCCGAAATCTTTGCGCTATCCCGCCACGATACCCAATGAACGGTCGAGGCCGTCTCGACCGGGAAGCGAATTTGTGCAGCATCCCCCTGTCCTGACCGGTGCCGATCAACGCCAAACGGCAAAGCGTTGGTCGCTCGATAGCTGGCTATTTATCAGGCAAGGCGGGCAGCGCGATGTGACGATTGGCCCAGCGCCAGCAACCTATGGCGCCAGTCAAGCAGGCGCGGTGCTACGCTATCGGCTGGCGCCGCATAGCGGGAACAGGCCGGCCGTGTATCTTCGCGTCAACAGCCCCTTGGCACAGACCGCTGAAGCCGAAATCGCTTCGGGACTTGCGGCGCGGCCAATCGCGAGCCTCCCGCTTGCAGCGCATGGCGAAGTACGCGTGAGCCGGCCAAATGGGAAGGTGAGGGCGCGACCTGCCGCATTTGTCGTCACCGAGCTTCCCCGTGTCAGATTGCCGCTCCAGAGCCGGCTCGAAGCCTATGCGCAGGCAGGATATGTCGGCGGTGATTTCGCGACAGGGTTTGTCGATGGACATTTGCGGCTCGATCGCGAAGCTGTGGCATTCGATCTCGGGTCACTTCGCCTTGGCGGCGGTGTCTGGGGCGGGGCGCAGAAAGGCGCCGCGCGGCTCGATGCGGGGCCGACCGCAAGCCTCGATATCAAGATCGGTGAAACGCCCGCGCGCATATCGATGGACTATCGCCACCGTCTTACTGGTGACGCAGAGCCACAGTCCGGGGTCGCAATTACAATTTCGTCGGGTTTCTAGGCTCCACCATCTTTAATCGGCGGCCCGCGTGGTTTAGGGCGATGGCATGGACCTCTACCTTCCCATCGCAAACCTTTCGGTCAACGGGTTGTTTATCGTCGGGTTGGGTTTGCTGACGGGTGTTTTGTCCGGCCTGTTCGGTGTGGGCGGAGGTTTCCTCACCACACCGCTGCTGATCTTTTACGGGGTTCCGCCAACGGTTGCTGCGGCGTCGGCATCGACGCAGGTGACGGGGGCCAGTGTTTCGGGCGTGCTCGCGCAAAGCAAGCGCAAGGGCGTTGATTACAAATTGGGCGGCGTGACGGTAGTCGGCGGGATATTTGGTGCAGCGATCGGGGCGATCCTGTTCCGCTTCCTTCAGGCGGTCGGGCAAATCGATGTGGTGATTAACATCCTCTACGTGCTCATGCTCGGCGCGATCGGGTCGCTCATGGCCAAAGAAGCTTTCCAATCGATCAGGCCATCGGAAAAAGCGGTCGAGAAGAAAGTGGCCAAGCGGCGGCATCACCCGCTTGTCACGGCACTGCCGCTGCGATGGCGCTTCTACGGGTCCGGTCTGTATATTTCGCCCTTCGCGCCATTGATACTCGGGGTTGTGGTCGGGATTTTGACCATGCTGATGGGGGTCGGCGGCGGTTTTATCATGGTTCCCGCGATGCTCTACATCCTCGGAATGAGCGCCGGTGTTGTCGTCGGGACATCTTTGTTCAACATCCTGTTTGTGACCATGGCAACAACGATGATGCATGCGCTAACGACGCAGGCGGTTGATATCGTGCTTGCGGCCTTCCTCTTGATCGGTTCGGTAACCGGCGCGCAAATGGGCACCCAGATCGCGCAAAGGGTGAAGGCCGAGTGGCTGCGGCTTGCGCTGGCGGCGATCGTGCTGATTGTTGCCGCCGTCATGCTGTTCGGGCTGGGAGTCCAGCCGAACGAGATTTACACGGTGACGGTGCAATGAAGCGTCTGCTGTTTCTTGCCCTGTGTTTCTTTGGCCTGACTGCACAGGCAGATCCGATTCTCGTGCCCGAAGTCTCGCAACATGAAGTGCAGGTCCGACAAGGCTTCACCGGTACAGAGCTGCTCTTGTTCGGGGCGATCCTTGATCCGACGGGTGCCCGGGCGGGCCAAGACTATGACATCGTCGTCGTGCTCAAAGGCCCGACCCAGCCAATCGTTCTGCGCGAGAAGGACCGCATCGCGGGCATCTGGATGAATGCCGACAGCAGCGCTTTTCAATCGGCGCCATCCTTCTTCGCCGTCGCTTCTTCTGCGCGGGTGCTCGACATTGTCGATGAACGGACCGCGGCGATTTACGAGCTTGGTCTGGATTTCATCCAGCTCTCGCCAAGCGGGACCATCGATCCTGACGAGCAAGCGCGTTTGACGGCCGGCTTGGTCGATTTGCGCAGCAGGCAAGGCCTCTACAAGGAAGTTGTCGAGGGTGTGCAGATCAGCGAACAGGTTCTGTATCAGGCGAGGATATCGCTGCCTTCCAACGTGCAAACGGGCGTCTATACCGCCGAAACATTCGCGATTGCGAAAGGGCGGGTGATCGATTCCGCGATTGCTGAAGTCGAAGTGAAAAAGGTGGGTTTCGAACGCTTTATCGAGATATTTTCGCAGCGTTATGCCTTTTGGTACGGCTTGCTCGCGGTTTCTCTTTCGATCTTTATGGGCTGGGTCGCGGGCCGGCTTTTTGCCCTGATCTAGCGAAATTATACGGCGATCTGCGCCGCAAAGTTGACGCGAAATTAACCCTTTGTCGCGTAACGCAATTCCGACCAAAATCAGGAATTGGGCGCGATCATGGGTGATATGAGCAATCGGAACTTTCAACAGGGGCAAGCTGCGGGGCACGCAGAAGGGCATGCTCAGGGCCATGCTGCGCAAGCTGCGCCCGGCCAAGCAGCGCCCGGCCAAGCAGCGCCCGTGAGGCAGGCTCCGGCCCAACCCGCACCTGCACCCGCTGCCGCACCGGCTGCTGCCGCGGCGCCCGCCGCTCAGGCCAAAGCTCCGCAAGCAGCCCCTTCCAACAATTCGACCCAGCCAATTGGGGTAGTCCTCGAGATTGCCGGTTCGGGATCGCAAATCGCGCTCGATCTGGAGCGGCTCAACCAATGTATGGCCGACCAGGATCCCTCGATTGCGCTTGCCGGTCAGGTTGGTAGCCAAATCAAGATTCGCGTCGGCAGCAGCTGGCTTCTCGCCAATGTCCGCAACCAGAAACAGGACCGCCGTACCGGCGGCGGGATCATCGCCAATATCGACTTTCTTGGCGAAGGCAGTGAAGAGAAGCTGACGGGCAAGATTCATGGCTTCCGCCGCGGTGTTACCCGCTACCCCGTGCCAGGCGCCTTGATCTATCCGGCGACCACTGCCGATCTCAAACAGATTTACGCCAGCGATGGCCGCGCCAACATCCAGATCGGCACGGTCTACCCCACCAAGGATATCCGCGCAGGCATGTATATCGATGCGATGCTGGGCAAGCACTTCGCGCTGCTCGGTTCGACCGGTACCGGTAAATCGACTAGCGCGGCGCTGATTCTCCACCGGATTTGCGAGGCCGCCCCGGATGGCCATATCGTGATGATCGACCCGCACGGCGAATACTCGGCGGCGTTCAAGACCAATGGCGAAATCCTCGACGTATCCAATCTGAACTTGCCCTACTGGCTGCTCAATTTCGAGGAGCATTGCGAAGTTCTGCTGACATCGGATGGCAATGAACGGCAAGTTGATGCAGACATTCTCGCGCGCTGCCTGCTCAGGGCCCGCTCGAAGAACCGCCTTGCGGAATCGCTTGGCAAGATCACCGTGGATTCGCCCATTCCCTATCTTTTGTCGGACCTTTCCAACGAGATCCAGAACGAGATGGGCAAGCTCGACAAGGCAACATCTTCGGCTCCGTTCATGCGGATCAAGAACAAGCTTGAAGAGCTGAAAAGCGATCCGCGCTACCAATTCATGTTCTCCGGCATGCTGGTGGGCGACACGATGGCAGAGTTCATTTCCAAAGTGTTCCGCATGCCCGGCGATGGCCGGCCGATCTCGATTATCGACGTTTCGGGCGTTCCATCGGATATCACATCCACCGTTGTTGCGGTGCTGAGCCGCCTGGTGTTCGACTTTGCAATCTGGGGCCGCGACGAGAAGACGCGCCCGATCCTTCTCGTCTGCGAGGAGGCTCACCGCTATGTTCCGAACGAGGCGAATGCTGATGGTTCGTCGGTCGGTAATATCCTTGGCCGGATTGCCAAAGAGGGCCGGAAATACGGAATCTCGTTGGGCCTGATTACCCAGCGCCCGTCAGACCTTGCCGAAGGCGTGTTGTCGCAATGCGGCACGATCATTTCGATGCGCCTCAACAACGATCGCGACCAGGCCTTTGTGAAAGCCGCCATGCCCGAAGGCGCGCGCGGCTTCCTCGATTCAATCCCCGCGCTCCGCAACCGCGAATGCATCATCTGCGGCGAGGGTGTGGCCATTCCGATCCGCGTCAGCTTCGACAATCTCGAAGAGATCAAGCGCCCTGCTTCGGAAGATCCGAGCTTCGTCGATCTGTGGAACGGTACCGGCGGCGAGGAAGAAGCGGTTCATCGCACTGTGCAGAGATGGCGTTCCCAAGGGGTTTGATTTGCTGAGTCCCTCAGTCGCCGGGCGGAATGCCTCCGCATTCCTTGGCTACGCCTAACGGCGACGCGCGGTCGCGCTTGCGGTCCGTCCGTCGGCGGACCGGTCCATTCCCAGCCATCAACATCAGGTCTGAACCTTGGTCGCGGCAGCCATAGGGCCAAGCGGCCCGCCCGCAGCGAAGCGACCGTCAGGGAGCGGAAGCGAGGAAAGCCAAGCGAGCCGGATGGCTCGCGCCCGGCGACTGAGGGCTTCAAACAATTCACGTTCCGCGCGTATCACCGAACAGATGGATATGCAGCCGGTCTGACATGCGCAGACCATGTTCGAGACACACCTCTATCAGCCATTTTTCGCGAGTCCGCAGCGTTTCGCTGTCGGTACCTTCCGGCATCAGGAACAGACGCTTTTTGGGCAAGCCATGCGCGCGGACTAGTTCGGCGGCCTCGGCCACGTCAGCCTGTGACGCGACGACAAATTTGAAAAAGGCCCGTTCGTCGAGCGAATAGCTGCGCAGCCGCTCTGCGATCAGCGCCAGTTCTGCCGGATTGCCGCTATGCGCCAGTTTGGGGCTGACATTATACTGGTCCACGCGGATATCGAGCCGCGGCGGGGCGGTGGTGGTGCCGTTGGTTTCGACCTCAACAAGCAAATCGGGCAGTGCTTCGAGCAGCTCGGCGAGCGGCCCCGCTTGCAACAATGGCTCTCCGCCGGTGATGATCAGCCGACCTTGGCCAAGCTGCATTATCCGCTCCGCCACATCGGCCACATCAAGCGTGATCTGGTTGGCCTTGCGCTCGAACGTTTCACCGTCACGATGCGGGCGTTCGTCCCCTGCAAAGTGCCAAGTATAGGCCGTGTCGCACCACACGCAGGCGAGGTTGCAGCGCGAAAGGCGTATGAAGGTGCAGGGCGTACCCGCGCTCGGCCCTTCGCCCTGAACCGAGGCGAAAATCTCCGGCTCACCGGGCGCTTGCGTGGCGAGGATTAGCTTGGCCATGACACACCGGCTCGGTTGGTCGCTGCTGAAGAACAGATGGACCGCATGGACCACTGTTCAAACGCTAAAATCGCTTCGATCACAGACGCACCTTTTGATCGGCTGAATCGATCAACGCGGTTGCGGCTCGTGAGTGAAATCTGGTTCATGCCGCCTCTTTGCCTCAAAACTGATAAGTAGGACAATCCTATCATAGCGCCCCTCTTCTTTAGAGGAGGGGCAGCGAGACTTGGCGAACCGCAGGTGAGCCTAGTCGCAGCGGGGTGGTATCTGGGCGCGAACGACGCCGGCGCACCACCACCCCCAAACCCCCTCCTCTGAAGAAGAGGGGGCTTTATAGTCTCTACGCAACGCTGCGCAGCAGCCCAATCACAACCTCCCCGTTTCGGGGAGGATTTAACCCCACGCCGCAGGGTCCAGTGCAAGCAGCTCTGCCAGTTGCGCATAAAGCGCGGGCTCTTCGCGGCGCAACGCAGCGGGTCGTTCAAAGAAAGTGACAATCGCTTCGGCGAAAAATTCTTCGTGATTGGTCGCGCCGTAGGGATCGATCAGCGTGTGCTCCCCGCGCTCGAGCCGTTCGACATGGTCGTGATAGGCATCGAGCATGGCCGTTTCCCACCCGGCATAGGCCTGTCCCTTGCGCAGGATCGGGATGCCATTGGTATGCCCCGAAAGGCCATCCAGCTGGTGCGCAAATTCGTGGATCACGACATTGTGCCCGTCCGTCGCATCAAGCCCTCCATGCAGCGCATCATCCCATGACAGGATCACCGGCCCGCGCGCCCAGCTTTCGCCCAAAGTCGCGTGATTGTTTTCGTGGATCAAATGCCCGTCATGCGTGCCGCGATGGGTGAGGAAGGCAGAGGGATAGATGAGCACATTGCGCAGCGTATCGTACCACACCGGACTGTTGACGATCAGCAGGCAGGCTTGGGCAGCGATCGACAGCCGCGTTTCCTCGCCAACTTCGAGCCCGTTTTGCCCGTGAAAGGTGACCTGGTCGAGAAAGCGGTTCATTTTTCCTTCCAGCGTCAACCGCAGGTTTTGCGGCAGTCGGCGCACAAGCGGCACCAGCCTCTCGACCACCACGCGCTGCTGAGGGGTAAGCGGCGTCGCAAGCAGGGCCTTGCGCTTCTGCGCGCGCGCGTACCAGCGATACAGCAGAAGTGCTGCGATCAGCAGGGCGGCGGCAAGAACGATCCAAGGCGACATATTGTTCAGGTAGGGTCGCGTCGGATAGTTTGGTAGTGCCGAATACAGACAGGTACTCGTCATTGCGAGTGCAGCGAAGCAATCCAGAGTGAATCGCAATACGTCCTGGATTGCCGCGCGACCTGTCGGTCGCTCGCAATGACAGAAATACCTATCCCAACCGCTCCAACGCCGCCGTCAGCCGCTCGACTTCGGCGCCGTGATGCGCGTGGTCGGCTTTGGCTTTCTCCACCGCTTCGGGCTTGGCGCGTTCGACGAAGTTTGCATTGCCGAGGCGGCCTTCGAGTGATTTCACTTCCTTGGTCGAGGCTTCGAGCGCTTTGGTCAGGCGTGCTTTTTCTGCGTCGATATC
Organism: Pontixanthobacter aquaemixtae; assembly: GCF_009827395.1. Taxonomy (GTDB): domain Bacteria; phylum Pseudomonadota; class Alphaproteobacteria; order Sphingomonadales; family Sphingomonadaceae; genus Pontixanthobacter; species Pontixanthobacter aquaemixtae. Next base: position 277,097 of record NZ_WTYX01000001.1, read on the forward strand.
GATCAGGCCTTCGAGCGGTATGACCAGCGTATCGGTGCCGGCACCGATCTGCATTGCCGCGCCTTCGGGGGCAGTGGAGGTGTGGATCGTGCTGATCCGCGCGAGGCGTTCGATAGCAGCTGCATTGCGGGCAATCGCATCGGCGGCGAGCGCGCTGGGCGCTTCGCAATAGGCGTCCAGCTTTTGACCCGGAGGAATACCGAGCTCGTTCTTCGCGCCGCGAACCGCACCGGTCAGGCCGATCAGCCATTCGACTTCGGCTTTGGCATCCGCATCAACGCCCGCGTCGAAATCGGGCCATTTCGCGGTGATCAGCGGGTAGTTCGCCCGATCACCCTGTGCGCCCCAAAGTTCCTCGGTGACGAAGGGCATGAAGGGGTGCAGCATCACCAGAATCTGGTCGAGCACCCAGCCGGCGACGGCTTTGGTTTCCTCGTCAAAGTTGCCTTTGATGAGCTCGATATACCAGTCGCAGAATGTGTCCCATGTGAAGTGGTAGATGATGTTGGCCGCCGCGTCGAAGCGCAGATCGGCCATCGCTGTATCGAGCTTGGCCAGCGTTTCCGTCACTTCGCCGATGATCCATTTGTTGACCGCGTGGCCCGCAGCGGGGGCTTCCAGAGTGGTCGATGCGGTGATGCCGTTGGCTTGGCAGAAACGGGTGGCGTTCCACAGCTTGGTCGCAAAATTGCGGTATCCTTTGACCCGCTCATCATCCATTTTGATGTCGCGGCCCTGGCTTTCCATCGCGGCCATAAAGAAGCGCAGCGCATCGGCGCCATATTGGTCGATCAGGCCCAGCGGATCGACGACATTGCCCTTTGATTTGGACATTTTGGAGCCATCCGCCGCGCGGACCAGGCCGTGCAGATAGAGCCGTTTCCACGGCGCCTTGCCGGTGAAATGCATCCCCTGCATCGCCATCCGCGCATCCCAGAAAAACAGGATGTCGAACCCGCTGATCAGCAGATCATTGGGATAATGCTTCTGGTAAAGCGGCGCATTCTCATCGGGCCAGCCGAGCGTCGCGAAGGGCCACAGGCCGGAGGAGAACCAGGTGTCGAGCACGTCGGAATCGCGACGAAGAATAACCGTGTTGGATGGCGAGGGAGTGTCGCTAGTGTCTCGAGCCTCCCCGACCCAACCGATTTCCTTGTTTCCGTGCTTAACTGAGGCAGCTTCCAACACTTCGACGGTGAGTGACCGTCCAGCTTCGGCATTGTAGTGTTGGAGTGCAAGATCGATCGCTTGCTGCTCGGTTTCCGCAACAAACACCTCGCCGTCCGGACCAAACCACGCCGGAATCCGGTGCCCCCACCAAAGCTGCCTTGAAATGCACCAAGGCTGGATATTCTCCATCCAGTGGAAGAAGGTTTTCTCCCAGCTTTGCGGGATGATCTCGATATCGCCGTCGCGGACCGCCTGCATCGGGGCCTGCGCCAGCTTTTCGGCATCGACATACCATTGATCGGTCAGCCATGGCTCGATCACCACCCCGCCGCGATCGCCAAAAGGCGTCGCGATGGTGCGCGGTTCGGAATCGAGTTCGACTTCCTCACCCTTCTTGGTCTTGGTGACGTGCGGGATCAGGAAGCCCTGTTCCTTGAGCCGCTGGATCACCAGTTCGCGTGCGCCATCGACGCCATCGCGCTTGAAGCGGTGCAGTCCGAGATATTCCTCGGGCACCAGCCCGTCCGCCGTCTGGCAAACATTGGCTTCGGCATCGAGCATGTTGAGCATGTCACCCGCGGCGATGCCTGCGCGCTTGCCGACTTCGAAATCGTTGAAATCGTGGCCCGGGGTGATTTTCACCGCGCCGCTGCCCAGCTCGGGATCGGCGTGTTCATCCGCGACAATCGGAACCTTGCGGCCGGTAATCGGCAGAATAACTTCCTTGCCGACAACCGACTTGTAACGATCATCATCGGGATGCACCGCAACCGCCATATCGGCGAGCATGGTTTCGGGGCGGGTGGTCGCGACTTCGATATAATCGCGGCCATCATCCAGTTTTATACCGTCGGCGAGCGGATATTTGAAATGCCAGAACTGGCCGGGAATATCCTGCGTCTCGACTTCCAGATCGCTAATCGCGGTTTTCAGCTTGGGGTCCCAATTGACCAGCCGCTTGTCGCGGTAAATCAGCTTGTCATTGTAGAGATCGACAAAGACCTTGAGCACCGCATCGCTGAAATGCGGGTCCATTGTAAATTGCTCGCGGCTCCAATCCATTGAGCAGCCGAGGCGGCGCAGCTGGGTGGTGATCGTCCCGCCGCTTTCCTCTTTCCATTCCCAGACTTTCTTGACGAAGTCTTCGCGGCTGTAATTGGTGCGCTTGTCCTGCCGTTCTTCCAACTGGCGCTCGACAACCATTTGCGTCGCGATGCCCGCGTGATCGGTGCCGACCACCCACAAGGCATCCTTGCCGCGCAGCCGTTCGTAACGGATCACAATATCCTGCAGCGTATTGTCCAGCGCGTGGCCGATATGCAGCGAACCGGTGACATTTGGCGGCGGGTTCACGATGGTGAAGGGCTGCGCATCGGGGCGCTCGGGCCGGAACAGCCCGTTATCTTCCCAATGGCGGTACCAACGCGCTTCGATGGAGGCGGGGTCGAAAGTCTTTGAAAGCTCGCTTGTCATATCAAAACGCCTTTGCCAGCGCCTTTCGCGGTAAGCAACTTACTCTTAGCGGCTTGTAGTATCAGAGTTTTCACCGCATAGCTTGCGGCCATGAGTGAAGGGGCAGATTTTTCCCTAGAGGAAGCAGAGGGCGGCGGCATCCGGTTGGCGCTGTCCGGGGCCTATCTCGTTTCAACCATTGGAGAAATCGAGCAGGAACTGCGCGAACTCGATGACGACATAACGCAGGTCGATTTGTCCGGTGTTGACGCAATAGACACCGTCGGGGCATGGATCGCATGCACGCTGGCGGCGGGGCATGAGGCAGAGATTGTCGGCGCCGGGTCGCGGGCAAAGCGGTTGCTCGACGCGGTCGAATCGTCGGGCAATGCGGCCGATATCGAACCCGAACGGCTGCCATTCTGGACGCGCGTTCCGGCGGGTATGGGCGAACTGGTCCGCGATTTCGCATTCGGGCTGGCCGGAGTGATCGGCTTCCTCGGGCAGATCATCACCGGCTTTGCTACATTGATCCGTCATCCCGGGCAATTCCGCGGAAAGGCGCTGATCCGCCAGCTGGAACTTGTCGGGATCAGCGCGCTGCCGATTGTCGGCTTGATGAGCTTCCTGATAGGCATCGTGATTGCGCAGCAGGGCGCGGTGCAATTGCAGCAATTCGGCGCGGAGACGCTAACGGTCAATCTGGTCGGGCGCATTACCTTACGCGAATTGGGCGTGCTGATGACTGCGATCATGGTCGCGGGTCGCTCCGGCTCGGCCTTCGCCGCGCAGATCGGCACGATGAAACTGACCGAAGAAGTGGATGCCATGCGCACAATCGGTATTTCGCCGATAGGCGCGCTGGTGATCCCGCGCATTCTCGCCTCGGTCCTGATGATGCCGCTGCTGGGGTTCTATTCCGCTGTGGTCGCCATTATCGGCGGCGCGGTGATCGCCGATGTCGCTCTCGACATTCCCTTTCTGACATTCCTGTCGCGAATAAAGGACGTGGTTCCGCCGCATGATTTGTGGGTCGGCCTGATCAAGGCGCCGGTATTCGGCCTGATCATCGGCATGGCGGGCTGTTATCACGGGATGCAGGTGAAGGGCGATTCGGAGCAAGTCGGGCGGCGCACCACCATGGCGGTGGTCTCTGCGATCTTTGCAGTAATCGTGCTCGATGCCTTCTTCGCCGTATTCTTCACATCGGTCGGGTGGGGCTGATGGCTGCGGACAATCACGAATTCACCCGTTTCGAAGACGAATACCCTATTGTGGTCGAGGGGCTGGTCAATCGCTTTGGCGACCAGACGGTGCATGAAGATCTCTCGCTCAAAGTCCGGCAGGGCGAAATTCTGGGCGTGGTCGGCGGGTCGGGCACCGGCAAATCGGTGCTGATGCGATCCATCATCGGGCTGCAACGGCCCAGCGAAGGCGAAATAGAGGTCTTCGGCAATTCGATAACCGATGCCGAACCTGACGAGGCAATCGGCGTGCGCAGCCGGTGGGGCGTGTTGTTCCAAGGCGGAGCGCTGTTTTCAACGCTTACCGTGGGCGAAAATGTTCAGGTTCCGCTGAAACAGTTCCATCCCGAAATCGGCCCCGATCTGCTCAAGGACATTGCGCGCTACAAAGTGATGCTGTCGGGGCTGCCCGAAGAAGCGGCGAACAAATATCCTTCAGAATTGTCGGGCGGGATGAAGAAACGCGCGGGGCTTGCGCGGGCGCTGGCGCTCGATCCGGAGCTGCTGTTTCTTGACGAGCCGACCGCGGGGCTCGACCCGATCGGCGCGGCCCGTTTTGACCAGCTGACTCTGGAACTGAAGGAAACGCTTGGCCTGACTGTATTCCTGATCACGCATGATCTCGATACTTTGTACGAAATTTGTGACCGTGTCGCGGTGCTGGCGGACAAGAAGGTTGTTGCCGTGGGGACAATTCCCGAACTGCTGGAAACCGGCCACCCGTGGATAGAGGAATATTTCAACGGACCGCGCGGGCGCGCTGCGCAGGCCAGCCAGGCACGCGACGAACGCCGCAAGGCGCAGAGCCGGTCACGGTCGATGGACAAACCCACACAGGGCAAGGCATAAGGCCCAAGACAAGAGGAAGCATATGGAAACGCGGGCAAATCATTTGTGGGTCGGGGCGATAACGCTCTTGCTGCTTGGCGCGCTTGCGGCGTTCATCATCTGGCTGGCGCAATTGGGTCAGGGCGAACAGAAAGAATATGACATTCTCTTCGGGCAGGATGTCTCGGGCCTTGCCATCGGTTCACAAGTTTCTTTTGCCGGCGTTCCGGTGGGGCAGGTCAGCGAGATCAAGCTCTATGAGAAAAATCTCGAGTTCGTGCGCGTGCGTATCCAGGTGGATAAGGAAGTGCCGATCCTGATCGGGACCACCGCAACAATCCAGGGCTCGTTTACCGGCCTTTCGACGATTTTGCTCGAAGGTGCGCGTCAGGGCGCACCCCCGATCACGTGCGAAACGACCGCGTGCTTTGCCGAAAATGTTCCGCAAATTCCGCCCAAAGCGGGCGGATTGGGTGCGCTGCTATCCAGTGCGCCGGTCTTGCTTGAAAGGCTGGCCACTCTGACCGAACGGCTGACTTTGGTCCTGTCCGACAGAAACCAGTCGGAAATCAGCGCGATTCTAGCCAATACCAATCGTATGACCGACGAGCTGGCCGATACCGGCCCGCAATTCCAGGCAACAATGGCAGAACTGGAAAACACGCTGAGCGAGGCGAGCCAGGCGCTGGACGCGTTTGAAAAGGCCACTCAGTCGACCGATGCGCTGATCAATCAGGAAGGCGCGCAGCTTGCGTCCCAATTGCGCGAAACGCTGGACGGTGCAGATGCGGCGGCCCGTTCGCTAAGCGCCACGCTGGAAGATGCGCGGCCCGCGGCGCGCCAACTGGCAACCGAAACGCTACCCGCGGCCGAGGCAACAATGGAAGATTTGCGCGCCACCAGCAAAGCGCTTCGCAATGTTACCGAACGGCTGGAAACCGAAGGGGCAAGCTCCTTGATCGGATCTCAGCCACTGCCGGATTATGAACCATGAAGCTGGTGACACACAGACAGAAGGATTTCTCGATGACAGGGACAACTCGCGGCAGTCTGGCACTTGGCGCTGCGTTGCTGCTCGCGGGCTGCATCAGTTTCGGGGCAGAGCCGCCGCCAAGCCTGTTGACGCTGACCGCAACAACGCCGGTTCCCGCCGGGGCCGCCGCCAGCGGCACTGCGGACACCGCGATCAAGATTATCGAACCGGAAGCGCCGCAGCGTCTGGGTGTGCCGCGGGTGCCGGTACAGATCAACGATACCGAAATCGCTTACCTCAAGGATGCAACATGGGTGGAACGGCCAACCCGCCTGTTCCGCCGCTTGCTTGCCGAAACCATCCGTTCACGCGGCAACCGGCTGGTCATCGATGGTGATGATCCGGGCGTGGTTGCCAATGCGCAATTGCGCGGGACCCTGCGCGATTTTGGTTATGATGCGCGCACTTCTTCGGTGGTGGTCCGATTTGATGCCATCCGCGCTTCATCAGAAGGCGGTGTCGAAACGCGGCGTTTCGAAAGCATTCAGCCGGGTGTGATTGCAGAAGCTGGCGCTGTCGGGGATGCGCTCAATCGCGGGGCCAATGATGTTGCCGGCCAAGTTGCCGACTGGATCGGTTCCTGATCGGGATCAGGCCCCGGCGAGCTTCGCGAAATTCCATGCGCTGAGGAAATCTGCGTGCCGATTCGCGCGGACGTCTGCTGCCTCCGCATCCTCGCCCCATAATTCGATCTGCCAATCTTCTTCTAGATTGGCTGCGCGCCACAGCGCATCAGGATCGGCGTCTTTTTCGAGCGCGGATAGTCCTACGGTCAGCGATGCGGCCAAGGATGTCATGGTCTGTAACGCGGCGAGAGAAAAACAGTCGAGCGAGGTTAGTCTTTCAGACAATTTCTCATGCGTTTCCGGCGCTTGCGGTTTGTGCATGATGCCGCTGATCCGCTCAATCGAAACGCTCTCCCGCTCTTCAAACGCCGTTAGAAGCGGGTCCCAGATTTCCTGCTGTTTGCGATAAAGGGGCTCTTCGGGATCGGCGCGATAGCACAGCGTATCGGTTTCGATGAAACCCAGCAGCTTTGTCACCGTGGCATCCGGATCAGGGGCCACCATATCGATCGCAAAATCGGCAAGATCGCGAAAGCGGAACCGGGCGGGATCAATTTTGTCGCCTTGTTCGCTCCATTCAGCGGCCATCGCTTCCGCCAAGCCTTGCGTTGGCAAAAACTGCGGCTTGCCAAGCTGCGTCTTTACCGCCCGCCCGTCGAGCAGGACACGGAATTGGTCATCCGCTGCATCGACAGTGACATCCTTGAAGAAGCGTTTCACTCGCCGCCGCTCCGCCATACTTTGACCAACAGGCGCGGGATAATGATTGTTTCGGCAGCGCCAATGGCAATCAGGACATATCCGACAAATTGCGGCCACTCGATCCTGCCGGCCAAGATCAGAGAGCCGACAACAATCATCGCCAATCCGATCAGGCGAGTAAAGCTGATAAACAGCAGCCGGTTGCGCGCCGTGGTGACGTCATCGGCAGGGACGGTCATAGCAGCAAATCTCCGATAGCTTGCGGGGTGCTTGCGATGGCGCTTGCGCCTTCCGCGATCAGCTCGTCCGGCGTGTGATAGCCCCAATCGACCCCGATAGCGCGGACATTGGCGGCCCCGGCCATGGCGATGTCAAAAGTCGTATCGCCAATCATTGCGGTGTTTTCCGGCTCTGCCCCGGCATCCGCCATCGCGGCTTCGAGCATGGCCGGATGCGGCTTTGACGGGTGCCGATCCGCAGTCTGGAGCGAGACGAAATGTTCGCTCAATCCGTGCATGGCGAGGCAGGAATAGAGCCCTCTGTCCGATTTTCCTGTGGCCACTGCCAACTGCCAACCGGTATCGCGCAGCCGGTCTAGCAGAGCTGAGATGCCGTCAAAAAGCGGTTCCTGGATGCGGCCTTGCAGCCTGCTGGTGCGGAACGCTTCCTTATAAGCTTCAACCGCGTGAATGCGCTGGTCGTCGCTCGCATCGGGGGCGAGGTGGCGCAGCGCCTGCGGCAGGCTGAGCCCGACAATCCGGCGGATCTGGTGCCGGTCAGGCGCGGGCAGGCCGGCTGCGGCGAAGGCAGTTTCCATCGCTTCGCAAATGCTCGCCTGACCATCGACCAGCGTGCCATCGCAATCGAACACGGCTAGCTTGACCGTCATGGCACCAATGTCCGCATCAAATGGGCAAGCGCGCTTGAGCCGGCTTCATCCAGACCACTGGCAATCCGCTCCCGGTCCTCAGACGATTTCTTTTGCGACATTTTCAGCGTCGGGCGCCATGCCAGAATTTCCATTTCGAAACCGGCAATGCCCTTGAACAGGCTTTGCCAGACAGAATCGGGCGTTTCCTGCGCGGACCATTGCTCGCCGCCAATGCGCGTCTCGTGCTTTTCGATGAAGGAATGGAGCAAGGCTTCCAGCCCTTCATCATTCATGCGCCGGATTCTGCCTTCCAGCTCTACCGAAATATAATCCCATGTGGGCACCGTGCCGCGTTCTTCATACCAGCGCGGGCTGATATAGGCATCGGGTCCGTTGACGACGATCAGGCCGTTGGTGCCATCGAGCGTCTTGGTCAGCGCATTGCCGCGCGCCAGATGAAATTGCACTGCGCCATCGCCGGTCGACAGCAGCGGAGTGTGCGCCACGCGCGGGCCATCGGGCGTTTGGGCAAAGACCATGCCGAAGCCGATCTGGTCGATCAGCGTTTCCAGCAAGGCGCGGTCTTCGCTGCGAAAAGTGGGGTTGGGATGCATCAGCGCCTGCCCCTCTTATTGGGCTTGCCACCTTTGGGCGGCGGGCCGCCTTTGGCGAATTTTGCTTTGGATTTCTTGCCCAGCTTGCGTTTGCCGGTGCCGCGGCTCTGCCGTTCCTCGCGCTGGTCCTTGCGGATTTTCTTCGAATGCTGCTTCGCGACTTTCTTCTTCAGCGCCTTGCCCATCGGCTCGCGATCCGCTTCGGGCGCGGCGTCGCTGTCATTCTCGTCAAAGCCGAGCTGTTCCATGCTTTGCGCGAAATGTTCGGGCAGGCTGGCGGTGGCATCCAGAGGCGCGCCGCCGGGGTGCTCGATAATCAGGCGCCGCGCGTGCAGATGCATCTTGCGGCTGATGCTGCCGGTGAGAAACGCGTCAGGCCCGCCATATTTGCCGTCGCCGACAATCGGGTGGCCGATCGCCGCCATGTGGACTCGCAATTGGTGCGTGCGGCCGGTGAAAGGCTGCAGTTCGACCCAGGCCGCACGATTGCCCGCGCGATCGACCACGCGGTACCGTGTCTTCGCGGTTTGCCCGCTTTGCTCGTCGACATGCATTTTCTCGCCGCCGGTGCCGGGCTGTTTGGAAAGCTTCGCGTCGATTATGCCGTCTTGCACTTCGGGTACGCCAACCACCAGCGCCCAATAGACTTTCTTCGCATCGCGGCCCGAGAACCGTTTGGAGAAAAACGCCGCGCTGCCCGGTGTCCGCGCGGTCAGCAAAACGCCGCTGGTGTCCTTGTCGAGCCGGTGTACCAGCCGCGGGCGCGGATCGTCGGGCCCGGCAAAAGCATCGAGCAAGCGGTCAACATGATCGCGCGTGCCGGTGCCGCCCTGTGTCGCCAGGCCGGGCGGCTTGTTGAGAACAATCGCCGCCTTGTCCTGCGTGATCAGCATTGCTTCGGCGCGGTCGATATCCTCGTCAGACAGCTCTTCGCGTTTTCGCGGCCCGCGCTTCTGGCTCTCGCCCCCGGGCGGTACACGCAGAACTTGCCCCGCTTGCAGCCGCGTGTCGGGTTTGACGCGGCCACCATCGACCCGAACCTGCCCGGTGCGCGCCCAGCGGCTGACCGTTGCGAAACCGATTTGCGGGAGATTGCGCTTGAACCAGCGATCAAGGCGAATGTCGTTATCGTCCTGCCCGATCGTGTACTGCCGGACATTGGCAGAGGATTTTTCCGCATCCCACGGATTGGCCGATGATCCGGCTTCCTTGTCACTCATGCTGCAAGCCTCATCACAATCAGACCGATATACAGCCCGACCAGCCCCGCCAGGACCGATACCAGGGCATAGGTCAGCGCCAGACCCGATTGGCCGCGTTCGATCAGCAGCATCAGTTCCAGACTGAAGGCCGAAAATGTCGTAAATCCGCCAAGCAGACCCACACCGATCAGCAAGCGCCATTGTTCGTTCTGCAATCCGCCATGGCGCGCGAGCCATCCGGCAAGCAGCCCCATTGCCATGCTGCCGATAACATTGACCGTCAGCGTCGCCCACGGAAATGCCATCACCGTTTTCGGGCCCAGCAAGGCGGTAATCCCGCGACCCGCCTGATACCGCAACACAGCGCCCACCGCGCCGCCAATGGCGACGTTGAGCGTGGCTGCGAGGGGAGAAAGCGTGGACATGGCCGCCGCCTTAGCCGCCCCGGTTGCTGCTTGGAAGTAGCTTGGCTGCGGAGTTAACATCTGGCGGCACGCTTTATATTGCCGCCGCGCATCGAGCGACCTAGGCTGGGTTCCATAACAGAGGCGAAAACGGAGCGGAACATGGCGACACCCGAACAACAATTGGCGACAATGCTTGCCAACATCCCGGAAAAAACGGGCAAGCCGCTGGAAGAATGGCTGGCGCTGATCGCCGCGCAAAATTTCGCCAAGCACGGGGAAATCATGGCGTTTCTCAAAGGCGAGCATGGCATTTCGCACGGCTTTGCCAATCTGATCGCGGCCAAAAGCAAGGAAACTGGGGAGGAAGTCGATCAGGTCGCCGAACAATATTCCGGTGCCAAAGCCGGACTGAAGCCGATCCATGATGCTATTGTCGAATTTGCCAAGTCACTGGGCAGCGATGTTGAAATTGCCCCGAAGAAAGCGAGTGTGAGCCTGCGCCGGAAGAAACAATTTGCGCTGATCACCCCCGCAACGAAGACGCGGATCGACCTCGGCCTTGCGCTCAAAGGCGATGATGCCACGGGCCGTCTGGAAAGTTACAACGCGATGTGCAGCCACCGGGTCCGGCTTGAAACAGCCGCCGATTTTGATTCCGAAGTTCAAACATGGATGCGCGAGGCCTATAACAGATCGGGCTAATTGCACCTTCGCACTTGCCAAAACACCGATGATTCGCTAGTTGCGCCCTCGTTCGAGCCGATCCCTCGCGGATTCGGCCCATTTTCGTTGATTTTACGGGGTCTGACCGCGTTGTTGCGGCCCAAGACCTTTTGCACTGAGGTTTTTGAATTTATGCAAATCATGGTTCGCGATAACAATGTCGACCAAGCTCTCCGCGCTCTCAAGAAGAAGCTGCAGCGGGAAGGCGTGTATCGCGAGATGAAACTGCGTCGTCATTACGAAAAGCCAAGCGAAAAGCGCGCGCGTGAAAAAGCCGCTGCCGTTCGCCGCGCTCGTAAGATGGACCGCAAGCGGATGGAACGCGACGGGGTATAAGGGACGTCATTCCCGCGAAAGCGGGAACCCAGCTCTACAAGAAACGCAATACTCGCTTGAACACAGTTCTGTGATAAGCCATCAGGGCGCGGAGAAATCTGCGCCCTTTTGTTTTGGTGCGTAAGAATCCGCACAGAGACAGTATCAGGATACCTACATGACCGAAGTCACCCGCGTTCCTCTCCAACCCATAGCAAAGGGTTCGCTTACCAAATTGTGGCTGGGCGTCATTGTCGCCGCACTGATCGGCGCGGGCATTGCGTGGGCTGCTGTACCGCCCAGCATCTCGGTCGAAACCGTGCAAGAAGGCACCGGAGAAACGCCAAATATCGGCGATATGGTGTTCGTCAAATATACCGGCAAACTGGCTGACGGGACGGTTTTTGAAGAATCGCAAAGCCCGCCAATTCCGCCTGGCATCTTCCCCGAAGGCACACCGTTCCCGATTGAAGAAGGCGCAACCGTAGCGGGCTTTTTCGAAGGTCTGCAAAAGATGCGCAAGGGCGGCCGCTATGTTCTGCATATCCCGTCGAACAAGGGTTACGGAGACAGCGTTCCTCCCGGTTCGCCGATCCCCCCGGGTGCGGATTTGATTTTCGAGATCGAAGTGATCGACTTCATGGGCCGCGCCGATTTCGACACGCGTTTGCAGGCATTGCAGCAGATGATGCAGATGCAGCAGCAGGGTGAAGAAGGCGGTGCCGGCGGGCCAGCGGGCGCTCCGCCACAGGCGCAACCGGGCAATTAATCACCGCGCACATTACAACCGGCTTCGAGGAGAGACACGATGAGTGACACAACCTTGGAGCCGGATGCACCCGATACAGGCTCCATGCCTGAGGATTGGTCGCTGCGGCCATGGGCGCTCGCGGTATTGCTCGGCATTGCTGCTCTGGGCGTGCATCTCGCCAGCGACAGCGCGGATGACGAGCCATGGCGCATGGCGCTCACCGCGTTTTTCTTTTTCGGCGGGGGCGTTTTGGCGTTCACGCTGGATCGCGATTACCTGATCCCGCCAGCGATTTTCGCGGGGCTGTCCGGGCTGGTTATGGCGGGGATCGCGTGGCGGGCAACCAGCGCGAGCGATTACTATTCGGATGAAGCATTCTGGGTTGCCGCCGGGGCGCTGGCGGTCACGCTTTCGCTGCCGCTGTTCCAGTCGGGATTCCACCACAAGCGTTTCAAAACATCCTATGCCGATACGCATTACTTCGTCTGGACCGACGCGATTTGCGGGGCCGGTGCGCTGGCCTTTACCGGTTTGAGCTGGGCGGTCATTGCGATGCTCGCCGAATTGTTCGAACTGCTGCAGATTACTTTGCTCAGCGATCTGCTGAATCAGGAATGGTTCGGCTGGGTATTTTCGGGCGTCGCATTCGGTGCGGCGCTGGGCGTTTTGCGCAACCAGCTCAAGATACTTTCCACGCTCAAATCCGTGGTGCTTCTGGTCTTGTCTTTGCTCGCCATACCGCTTGCCATCGCCTTGGTTTTGTTCCTGCTGGCGATGATCGTTTCCGGGCCCGATGTGCTTTGGGAAGCGACCAGAAGCGCGACACCCGTTCTGCTTGCCTGTGCGGTTGGGGCATTTGTGCTGACCAATGCGGTGATCCGCGATGATGATGCAGACATGTCCGGGTCCAAAATCCTCCGCTGGGCTGCGTTGGTGCTGGCGCTGTGCATTCTGCCGCTGACCGTATTTGCGGCGGTTTCTGTTGGCGCGCGTATTGCGCAGCACGGTCTCTCGCCCGAACGGATATGGGCCTTGGTTTCGATTGGCGTCGCCACCGCATTTGGCATTGCCTATTTCGCGGCAGTTGTTCGCGGGCGCATGGCCGGGTGGCGCGATGCGCTGCGCCGGTCGAACCTGCATCTGGCGGTGATTGTAACGGGCATTGCGCTGCTGCTGGCGATGCCGGTTTTCGATTTTGCGGCGATCTCCACGCGCGATCAATTGTCGCGTCTGAAGAGCAATGTGGTCAGCGCGGAGGATTTCGATTTCTCTGCCCTGCGCTGGGATTTCGGGGAAGCGGGCCGGACTGCGCTCAACCAGCTGGCGAAATCGGAAGATGATGCGGTTGCCAAAGGCGCCAAGACCGCGCTTGCCGAAGAATACCGGCAATATCGCCATGTCAGCGAGGATAAGGACGAGAAGCAGGAACGGCTGGCAAATCTGCGGATCGATTTTGACAATCCCGCGCTGGCCGAGCGTCTTGAATATCACGTCGGTGGTAGCCGGTGGATGTGTTCCGATGCCTGTGTTGCGCTCGATACCGGCCGCGTAGAGCGGGGACACAGGATCGCCTTGATTCAGGGCCGCCATGTGTCTTTCGTCGTCCTCGACCCGGCGAAGCCGCTGCCGGGCGAAGAACAACAGGACGAAGTATTCATTGATGAGGTGGAAAGTGCGGAGGCCGAAGAAGCGGGCGAAGTGACAGCCACGTCACAAGTCGAAATCCGCGAATATCGCGGGCGGCAGATTTACGTCGATGGCAAACCGGTGGGCGATCCTTTCGATTAATTTGTGCAGCGCACACGAGATGCTTGAAGCCGCCCGCGCGCGCGGCTAAGCGCTGCCTATGTCTGTAAACAAAGAAAACGTGGCCAAGATCGCCTCTCTGGCCCGCATCAAAATGAGCGATGCAGAGCTTGAGCGCATGGTGCCCGAACTCAACCAAATTCTCGGCTGGGTCGACCAGCTGGGCGAGGTTGATACGAGCAATGTCGAGCCTATGACCGCGGTCATTCCCAACACGCTTCGCCTGCGCGCGGACGAGGTAAACGCCGATCCCAAAACCGGCGGCGACCGGCGCGATGATGTGCTGGCCAATGCGCCTGCTGCCGAGCACGGGTTCTTTGGCGTTCCGAAAGTGATCGAATGAAAACCGTACGGTTTCATTCGATCATCCCCGACAGCCGCGCAGCGGCGACCGATCGGGGATCCAGTAACAAAAGTTCTAGCTGGATTCCCGCTTTCGCGGGAATGACGGGGGAAGTTTAAGTGACCGAACTAACCAACCTAGGCGTCGCAGCCATCCGTGATGGCGTTGCTTCCGGCGAGTTCACCGCGCGCGAAGTGGCGGAGGCGTTTAACGCCAATGTCGCTGCAGCGGCGGACCTCAACGCCTTTATCGTGACCACTCCCGATGCCGCGCTGGAAGCTGCCGACAAAGTCGATGCTGACCGCGCTGCGGGCAAGGATTTGGGCAGCATGGCGGGCGTGCCTATCGGCATGAAGGATCTGTTCGCCACCAAAGGCGTGCAGACCACCGCCGCGAGCCATATCCTCGAAGGCTTCACGCCCCAATATGAAAGCACCGTCTCGCAGAACCTGTGGGATGCGGGCGCGGGGATGTTGGGCAAGCTCAATCTTGACCAGTTCGCGATGGGTTCGTCGAACGAGACCAGCTATTTCGGCAATGTCACATCGCCATGGCGCAAGCCCGATGGCTCGAATACGCCGATGAGTCCGGGTGGTTCCTCGGGCGGTAGCTCTACCGCTGTCGCCGCGCGCTTGGCGCCTGCTGCAACGGGAACCGATACGGGCGGTTCGATCCGCCAGCCTGCGGCCTTCACCGGCATCACCGGCGTCAAACCGACCTATGGCCGCTGTTCGCGCTGGGGCGTGGTCGCCTTTGCCAGCTCGCTCGATCAGGCAGGCCCGATGGCGCATGATGTGCGCGATTGCGCGATTATGCTCGGCGCGATGGCGGGTTTTGATCCGAAGGATTCGACCAGCCTTGACCTGCCCGTTCCCGATTGGGAGGCGAATCTCAATTCGGATATGAAGGGCAAGAAGGTCGGCATTCCCAAGGAATACCGGATGGACGGCACCGATGCCGAAATCCTCAAAAGCTGGGATGATGGCATTGCGTGGCTGAAAGATGCGGGCGCTGAAATCGTCGATATCAGCCTGCCACACACCAAATATGCGCTGCCTGCGTACTATATCATCGCACCTGCCGAGGCATCGTCCAACCTCGCGCGCTATGACGGTGTGCGTTACGGTCTGCGCGATCTGCCCGATGGGGCTGGGCTGCAGGATATGTATGCCGAGACTCGCGCCGCCGGTTTCGGTGACGAGGTCAAGCGCCGCGTGCTGATTGGGACCTATGTGCTAAGCGCGGGCTTCTACGATGCCTATTACAATCAGGCGCAAAAGGTTCGCGCACTGGTGGCGCAGGATTTCGAGAATGCATGGAACGAGTGCGACGTGATCCTCGCCCCGACCACGCCCACCGCCAGCTTCGGCCTTGGCTCGCTGTCGGACGATCCGCTGACGATGTATCTCAACGATGTGTTCGCCGTGCCTGCGTCGCTGGCAGGTCTGCCCGCGATGAGCGTACCGTGCGGCGTGAACAGCGATGGTTTACCGCTGGGCCTGCAAGTGGTCGGCAAGGCTTTTGACGAGCAAGGCGTGATGAACGCTGGTTTGGCGATTGAAGAACGCGCCGGATTCACCGCGAAGCCGGAGAAGTGGTGGTAGTGATTTGAAATGGTGAGAATTACACCGATAGATGGATGGGGTTACAGCGAGACCATTGATGGTCGACTGGCACGTCCATTTGAGGCCGAAATTCTCGAAGAGGGTGTTGAGTTTGCCGCAGACGTCATAGGTTGGGAAGCCAGGGCAGTGAGCGGGAAATATGCCGGACGGCTTCTGAAGATGACGCCGCGCCATGTTGAGTGGAGGCAGGTCATCGTACTCGAAGTCTTTGCTTCGGACGATCGCAGTAAAATGATCTTCTCTGGAATGGCAAATACGACTGGTTTGGAGTGTAATTGGAAATGAGTAACTACCGCATCCAGGGCGCAACGGGCGAATGGGAGGTCGTGATCGGCCTTGAGGTCCATGCGCAGGTCACGTCGCAGTCCAAGCTGTTTAGCGGCGCGGATACAACTTTTGGCGCAGAGCCGAATACGCAGGTCAGCCTCGTTGATGCGGCGATGCCCGGAATGCTGCCTGTGCCCAACGCCGAGTGCATCCGTCAGGCGGTTCGCACCGGCATGGCGATCGAGGCGCAGATCAACAAATATTCGCGGTTTGACCGCAAGAACTACTTCTACGCCGATTTGCCGCAGGGCTACCAGATTTCGCAGCTCTACCACCCCATCGTCGGCGAAGGGCAGATCCTGCTGGAGAAGGACGAGAAAGCGGGCATTCCCGAGGACAAGATCATCGGGATCGAGCGGATTCATGTCGAGCAGGATGCGGGCAAGCTGATGCATGACCAGCATCCGACGATGTCCTATGTCGACCTCAATCGCTGCGGCGTCGCTCTGATGGAAATCGTTTCCAAGGCCGATATGCGCAGCCCTGCCGAAGCCGGTGCCTATGTGCGCAAGCTGCGCTCTATCCTGCGCTATGTCGGATCGTGCGACGGCAATATGGAGCAAGGCTCTATGCGCGCCGACGTGAACGTTTCGGTTCGCAAGCCGGGCGAGGAACTGGGCACGCGCACAGAGACCAAGAACGTCAATTCGGTCCGCTTTGTGATGGCGGTGATCGAGGGCGAGGCGCGCCGCCAGGTCGATCTGATTGAGGATGGCGGCACGGTGGTGCAGGAAACGCGCCTCTACGATCCTGACAAGCACGAAACGCGTTCGATGCGGTCCAAAGAGGACGCGCATGATTACCGCTACTTCCCCGATCCGGACTTGCTGCCGGTCAATCTTGAGGATGATTTCCTTGAAGAATGCCGCGCCAGCCTGCCCGAACTGCCCGATGCCAAGCGCACGCGCTATATCGAGGAGCTGGGTCTGAGCGAATACAATGCCGCGGTTCTAACCGCAGAGGTGGAAACCTTCGCGCGGTTTGAAACGCTGCTCGGCATCACTGCCAAGCATCTTGGCAAGCCCGAAAGCGAATTGGCGACCACGGTTGCGAACTGGTCAATGTCGACCGCGCCGGGCGTGGTGAAGTCGCTGGGTGACGAAGCCAATCTCGAATACGCCACTGCCGAAGCGCAGGCCGCGATCCTCGGTATGCAGGGTGCGGGCGATATTTCGGGCGGTCAGGCCAAGGAAATCTACGAGATTGTCCTCAAAACCGGCCGCGATCCGGAAGAGATCGCCGACACCGAAGGCCTTAAGCAGGTCAGCGACACCGGCGCCATCGAAGCAGCAATCGACGAAATCCTCGCCAATAACGAGGACAAGGTCGAACAATATAAGGGCGGCAAGGATAAGCTGTTCGGCTTCTTCGTCGGCCAGACGATGAAAGCGATGAAGGGGCAGGCGAACCCGCAGGTTGTAAACCAGATCCTCAAGGACAAGCTGGGCTAAGCAGAGAGTTGATTCCATCGATTTGGTTGCCAAGCAACAGGCAGCCAATTGCGCCCGAATGCGATTTTACATTTGGTGCATTTGCTATTCGCCGGACTCTCGGTAGTTTCCCGTCAACCAATGGGAAGGGGCCGCTATGTCGAAATGGGTTAAGCTATTGATAGGTGGGGGAATTACCTCACTTTTGGCGTGGGGAAGCCACGCCGCAACGGGCGAGCGATTCGTCGAAGGGCTGGGGTCCGACGCGAGTCAGGCGCTTGCTGCTACCGGCATCGAAGGCGCATCGGTTGAAATGAAAACCGCTGGTGCACTGACCAGAACCGCGATCCTGTTTGGCGATCTGAGCGACGCAGACCGGGCCAAGGCAGAGCAGGCGGTGCTCGCATCCAATCCGGCAATTTCATCGGTGGTCTGGGCCAGCGACAGGGAAGACGGCGAAGCCGGTGGAGAGGCATCGCAAGCTGCGGTTGCCGATTGCCAGAAAAATGTCGACGAAGCGATTGCCGGCAAGACGATCAATTTCAAAAGCGGCAGCGCCTATATGCCCGATTCCTCGCTGGCGATTGTGACCGAAGTCGCTGACGTGTTGAAAGCCTGCGAAGGTTTGAGCGTCGCCGTTGGCGGGCATACCGATGCGACCGGCAGCGCCGAAGTGAACAACAATCTTAGCCAAGGCCGCGCGGATGCGGTTGCTGCGGCTTTGACCGAACGCGGTATTGCTGCGGACCGGATCAGCGCCAAGGGTTTCGGATCGAGCAATCTTAAAGTTCCGGGCGACGGCGCCAATGAGGCGAACCGCCGGATCGAGTTTACAGTGAGCGGTACAGCCGCCGCCAAAGAGGGGGAATAAGGCGATGCCATTGCTTATGGAATCATGGATTTTGTTGATCCTCTTTTTCGCGATCGGAGTGGTCATCGGCCGCTTCATCTGGAAGCGCAGCTGAGGCCGGGGGAACAGACATGCTATCACTCATAACATCCAATCCGATCCCGTTTATTCTGGCGGTAATCATTGGCCTTGCCACAGCGTGGTGGATTTGGGGCACTGTGCCCGATGCGGATGCTGAAACAGGCGATTACGATGCTGAACCTGCCCCCGAGGCAGAGCCTGCTCCGGCTCCAGCCCCGGCACCGGCTCCCGTCCCGGCACCAGAGCCTGCTCCGGCACCAACTCCAGCACCGGCTGCGGCGCCTGTCCCGCTAGCAGTTGCCGAAATTGACGGGGCCAAGCCGAACATCGCCGCCGCGGTTGGCGAACCTGATGATCTGACCCGAATCAAAGGTATCGGGCCCAAGCTCAGCGATTTGTGCAACTCGCTGGGCGTCAGCCGGTTTGACCAGATTGCCGATTGGGGCGCGCGCGAAATCGCCGAAGTCGACGCGCATCTGGGCAGCTTCAAAGGCCGCATCACGCGCGATGACTGGGTAGGGCAGGCGAAAGTTCTGGCCGCGCGCGGATAGCGCCGGCAATTATATCCAATATGCAAAAAGGCGGGCCGACAAATGCGGCCCGCCTTTTCTGTTTCTGCTTTGGCTTAATTGCGGATGGTTTGCACCGTCACGAATGCTTTCAGACGCTGGTCACCGTCACGGGCATAGAAAACCGGCCCCTTGGCGTCGCGCATCAGGACAGGGCCATGGAAGCCTGCAGATGTCGCGGTTTCACTGTCCTTCTTGCTGATCGCGTCCTTGTACCCGCCTTCATCTAGCGCGAGAATCGCGGGCAGAACTTCTCCTGCGCGGGCAAAAGCCATTTCCAAGGCACGCCGCGCCAGCGCGCCATCATTGGCCGCCCATAGCGCGACATTTTCCTCTTCGACGAATGAAGGTCGGCGAAGTTTCACAATGCTGATCAATTGCTGTTCATAGAGCCGTACGGACGAGTTTTGCCGCCTGATTGCGAGGTCGGCAATGACCTGCATATTGGTGAAATCGGCAGAGAGCTGATATCGCCAGGTGACGAGGGCCAGCTCCTTGGCATCGGGGTGCTGCGCCGCGAATTCTTCTTCGAGCTGCTGCCTTTCCTGCTCCCAAGTCAATGCGCCGACAGTATCATTTGCCTCGGTCGCAAAAGCGCCGATCCAATATGTCATGCTGACCGTGCTATCGGCGCGGCCGCTCTTTTCGTCATTCAGCGTGGCCGCCATGGACGTTCCGGCATGGAGCGCGGGCTCGCCTGCTCCAAACCATACGGTTTGCGCCACTGCTTGCGAGGTTGCCGAACTTGCCAGTGCGTTCGCATCAAAACCGTCAAGGGCATCACGCAAAGGGGCGAAAAAACCGTCAGCCTTTGCCGCTGCATTCTGGGCGAGTTTTTCAGGAGTGCGGTCGATCAGCGCACCGATCAGACCGCCTTCATTGGGAATGATCCTGCCGAGATCGATGCTGCTCGCGATTTGCTCTTGCGGAACAATCGATCCGACAGGGCGAGCCGGTTCAACTTGGCGGGCCGATTCAGCGACATATCGCTCGGTCTGCGCGTGAACCGGCTGCGCGCCGGATGCCAGCAAGATCGCAGGCGCCAGGATTGAACTGAGCGCCCGCATCTTAGCGAAAACGTTTTGAATATTCATCGAAATTAGCCAAAAATGCCTTGCGCAGATCCGCGTCTGCAGCTGGGCGATCTTCAACGGTATCAGGCGGGAAGTGCGAAAGCCCGTTACCACCACGCCCTTTGACCATATTCGCTTTCTCGATTCCGCCGCGGAAATCCTTGAAAATGAAACGGTTGTTCAGCGAGCGACCATAGATCATTTTCTTCTGGTACAGGTTCTGGGTCACGATCAGTTCGGCATAACATTCATGCTCGCTGTCGCTCAGCCGTGTTTTCACCTTGGTGGTGATATCGCGGTCGCTGATCGGTGTCTGGTAAACGACCTCGGTCCCGTCGGGCATGCCTACCGAAGCCGCGACGTCGATTGATCGGAATGCTTCAACCTGGAATCGCGGGCTGAGAGCCTCGCGCATATATTCAGCATTGGAGACATTATTGTCGGCGTTAATTGCCGAATTTATGAGACCGGGGCCAAACAGACCAAAATTCTGCGCTTGGCCCTCTGTTGTAGGGAACACGTGAAGCTCGCAAGGCGCTTCGGCGGCTTCCTCAGCCACTTGCACAGCCTCGGTCGCGACCTCTTCTACTGCAGTTTCGACAGCCTCTTCCACCTGGGAAGCTGCGTCCTGCGCAAAAACCGGATAGGCCATCGCGCTTGCAGCCGCGCAACCCAAAAACACCGCCAGATTTTTCATAATTTATACGCCCCTGAGTAAAAGATCCGCCCAAGATCGGACGGATCAAATTGAGAGCCGCAATGCGAAAAGCATTAACGGCAATGCATCCTCTGCCAGACGTGTTTAATCTAGTTGTTGCCGGGCGCAAGCCCCTGATTTCAATGGGTCTATGGCGGGGTAGGGCGCGGGCCAAAACAAGCGGTGGAAACGCAAAGAAAAAGGCCACCGGATCGCTCCGGCGGCCTTCTTTTTTGTTCCAGAGAACTGGGTTTAGCCGGTTTTGGTGCCGGTCATGGCCATTTTGCCGAATGCGCCGGCATTGACTTCACCGGTCAGCGTGTCGCCTTCTACGGTGGCTTCGCCCTCCAGCTTCATCGGCATCGGGACGGTCATATTCATCGTCCAGGTCAGCTTGTTCCCGTCGATCTTGCCGTCTTCCAGATCCATGCTGCCCATTGCGCCGGCATTGGTGCCGGAGAATGTGCCGTCGCCATTGTCGACGATGGTGACGGTGCTCTTCTGGTCGCCCATCGGGCTTTTGGTTACGCAATCATAAGTGCCTGCTACGGACATGTGTCTTCTCCTCTCAAATGTTCAAGAACGGGTTATTCACCTGTTGCTTCGCGGACTTCCACAGGAAGCCCCAGCGCGTCAAGTTGCGGGCGGACGACTTCGGCATCGCCAACGATGACAAAAACAAGGTCATCGCCCTTGAAAGACTGCAATGCCGCAGCGTCAAGTTGCTCTGCAGACAGTGCGGAATATTTTTGCGCCAGCGTCTCATAATAATTGTCGGGACGGTCATAGGTGATGATATTGATCATCCCGCCCAGAACATCCCGGCTGGTTTCAAACTGCCCCGGCAATTCGCGCACATTGCCGTTGATGAGCCGGGTCAGCTCTTCTTCGGTAACGCCATTGCCGCCGGTATAGGAAGCCAGATCCTTGCGCAGTTCGGCCAGCGAGTCCCCTGTCCGGTCCGCCTGCACAGGCGCGTAAAGAAGGAAACTCGACCGATCGAGCGGAGCCTGCAAAATGCTGCGCACGCCGTACGACCAACCCTTTGTCTCGCGCAGGTTCATATTGATCCGGCTCAGGAAACTGCCGCCGAACACTTCATTGGCTGCACGCAGGACGGTCAGATCATCGGTACCCTTCTGGTCAAGCACATGCGCGCCGAAAATGATCGATTGCGGCGAATTGGGCCGGTTGATCAGGACGATTTTCTGCTGCGGCGCGGGAATTTCCGCGTCATAGCTTTTGACCGGGGCGGGCACATTGGGCGCGTTCCAATCGCCAAAGCTCGCTTCCAGCAGCTTGACCGTTTCGTCGAGCGATGTGTCGCCAACCACAAACACCCGCGCCAGATCGGGCCGCAGCCATGCGCGGTGGAAATCGGAAATTTCCTCCCGCGTGACCGAGGAAACAACGTCTGCATTGCCGGTTCCGCTTGGCGGAATGCCATAGGGGTGATCGCCGAACAGGATCGGCGCCAAGGCGCGTTGTCCGATCTGTGCGGGGCTATTGAGCTCGCTGGTGATCCGGGTCAGCTGCTGCGCGCGGACACGCTCCAGCTCGCTCGCGTCGAATGCCGGGTTGCGGATGTAATCGGCAAGCAAGTTGAGCGACGCGAGTAAATTGGGCGAGACCGCGTCGAGACCGAACGAAGTGGTATCCGCGTCCGCCGAACCCCAGACCGATGCGCCCAGTTCTTCGCGGCGGACCGACAAAGCAGCCGAATCGAGGCTAGTGGTTCCTTCATCCATCAATTGCAGCATGAGCGACTGGAGGCCGAGGCGATCGCGCGGATCGGCGGCATAGCCGGCATTGAACTGCACGCGGACGCTGACGACCGGTACCGCGTCCCGTTTGGCAAAATAGACTTCCATACCGTTCGACAGCGTGGCGCGTTCGATCGCCGGGAAATCCAGCGGTTTGAGCTCGCCGATATCGGGCAGTTTGGACCTGTCGGCCTCGACCGCAGCCATGGCCGAACGCTGCATCGTAAGCGGGTTGATATAGAACTGCGGCTGATTGCCTTCACCCTCCGGCGAAACCACAAAGCCGCCGCGATCCTCGCCGCCTTCCTTGCGTTCGCCCGGCTCGACAGTCAGCTCGAAAACGGGCCGCGAAAGCCATTTCGCGGTGGTATCGCGCACTTGGGCAGGGGTTAGCGCTGCGGCGCGCTGCAGAGTGCTCTTATAGGCAGCTGGATCGCCTTGATAGAGCAGCCCTTCGGCCAATGTCGGGGCTTTGCCGCTGAAACCGCCCACTTGCTCCAGACCGCGGATCTGGCCCGCGGCATAGACCGTGGTTGCGCGCTGGATTTCGGCAGGTGTTGGTCCTTCGGCGACAAATTTGGCGATTTCGGCATCAAGCGCAGCCGCAACAGTTTCCTGATCCACACCCGGCTTCACGTCGGCATAGACAACGAATTGGCCCGCCTGCGCAAAGATTTGCGCATTGGCGACGACGCGCACGGCAAGCTGCTGTTCGCGCACCAGGCTGTTGTCGAGCCGCGATGAGGCAAGGCCGCCAAGCACGGTTGCGCCCATCGAAAGCGGCAGGAAGTCCGGATTATCGAGCCCGGGCACCGCCCACATCCGGTATAGCCGCGTTGTGGCCACCTGATCGTAAATGGTTTTCGCTTCGGGCGCGTCGAGCGTCGGCACCGGCGCGACGACCGGCTTGGTTTCGGGGCCGCGCGGGATGGCGCCGAACCACTTGTTCATCTTCGCTTTGGCGGTCGCGGTGTCGATATCACCCGCCAGCACGATCACCGCATTGTTGGGGCCGTAATTGTCACGGAACCACTGCTTTACATCTTCCAGCGTGGCGGAGGAAAGATCATCCATCGAACCAATAGTCGAGTGGTGATAGGGGTGGCCCGAGGGATAGAGGTTTTCCAACTGCTCATATTCGGTCAGGCCATATGGCTGGTTGTCTCCCTGACGTTTCTCGTTCTGGACGACGCCGATCTGGTTATCGAGTTTTTCCTGCGTAACTGCGCCGAGCAGATAGCCCATCCGGTCGCTTTCCAGCATCAAAGCGCGGTCAAGCGCGCCCGTAGGAACCGTTTCAAAATAGTTTGTCCGGTCGAACCATGTGGTGCCGTTGAAATCGGTCGCGCCCACTTGCTGGAGCGGTTCGAAGAAATCGTTGGGCGCGTTCTCGCTGCCGTTGAACATCAGATGTTCGAACAAATGCGCGAAACCCGTTTTGCCTTCTGGCTCGTGCTTTGAGCCGACATTGTACCAAACCGAAACCGCAACGACCGGCGCTTTGCGGTCTTCGTGGACCAACACGGTCAGGCCATTGTCGAGCTGGAACTGGTCGTAGGGGATCGAAACCGCTTCGATCAGTTCAGCGACCGATGCCGGCGCGACTTCGGCTGCTTCGTCTTGTGCGGGGGCCGCATCGTTCACGATGTCGCTGTCGCTGACCGGCGGCGGGACTGTGGCTCCGGCGACAGGCTCTGTCCCAACGGTGGAACAGGCCGCCAGTGAAAGGGCGACCAGGCTGGCCGAAGCGAAACGGGTAAAAGGTGAAATGCGCATAGTGAAGTTCCCTGTTGGTATTCGAATAGCTTGGCAGAATTTGGCTGGCTTGGCTAACTTGCCGGGCGGTTGGTCACCGTCTTGCGGCTGGTGGATTTTTTCAGTGCATCAACGCGCCAGAAATGAACCGGTTTCAATTCATGCCTGACGAACAGCGCTGCCTGATCGGTGAAATGCTTGCTTGCAGGCCGGGTGGTGGCGGCACCGAAGGGCTGGATGGACTGTGAACGGACGCGTTCACCCGGTTCCCATTCGACAAACATCAGGAAACTGTCGCCGTGACGCACCGCCAACCGGCCGTCGGGTTCGACATCCCACAATGTCGATGCGCGCAAGGTGTCGCTCCCGCCATCGAGTGGAAGATCGACCGCATACTCACCGGGGCCCTGTCGCAAGCGCAGCAATTCGGACATTGGCGGATCAAGCCTGCCGAAATACGTTTTCAAATGCTCGACCGAACGTTCCAGTTCTTCCCTGGGATCGGGCAGCGGCTTGTTCTGATATTCCGCGCTCATCCATGGACGGATCATCAGCAGCGCGATGGAATCGCCCGAGCCGACGCTGTCGGCATTCATATCCCATTCGGCGAGCAGTTTCTGCGCTTTTGCAAGTTCCGGTTCGTCAGACAGGTCGAGCGCTTCCACCCCGTCCATCATCAGATCGACGTAGCTCTCGCGGACATAGCCGGTGTCATATTTGATTTTCTCCAGCGTCGCCCGATCGATGATGTCATATTGCGCCATCAGTTGTTCGGTCCGGCGCGAACGGTTGGTCATTTTCAGCTCTACGCCCATTTCGGGCGGCACGCTGTCCGGATCGATATCATCCGCCGGTCCCGCCGCCGAATAGGGCATGTTGTTGGCGTTATAGACCCAGCCGCTAGAGGGGTTTTCCACTTTGGGTATCGCATCGAAATCGACAGTTCCCTGCCAGATCAGCGAACTGTCATTGCCGGGCAGAATGCCGCGCCAGTTCGGACCTTTGGGCCGGTCCGGGATCGCGGCGTTATAGACATAGGCGATATTGCCTTGATTATCGCCATAGATGAAATTGGTGGAGGGGATGTCCATCCGCGCAAGGATGCTCTTCCATTCATCAAAGGTGCTTGCCTTGTTGAGCCGGTAATAGGCGTCCAGCTGGCCGATATTGTCCATGCCGCCATAGCGGATCGCGAATGCGCCTTTGTCATTCTTGATCACCGGACCGTGGACGCTGCGATAGACAGTTTGCGGAACAGGAATAACCAGCGGTCCAAACCTGACCGGCAGGATCACCCGTTTGGATGCCAGCGGTTTCCACTCTCCATCCAGTCTGTAATTTTCGCCGTTATCGTCCAGTTCCAGCTGGTAAATATCGGTCATGTCAGGGCGGTTGACCGTGTTCGTCCAACCCAGATGTTCATTGTGACCCAGAAACGGAAACGGACTGCCGGGGAAGTTCGCGCCGGCATAGTGCCAGCCTTCATTGCTCTCCACCACCAGTTCGTACCATGCGACGCCGCCGCGCCATGGCTGGTGGCTGTTGGAAACGAGCCGGGTCACCCCGTCGCCCGATTTGGCCGGGGCGATGGCCCATGCGTTTGAACCGGACAATGCGCCATCTTCGCCGAAATAAATCGGGTGGGCACGGGCGACATTGGCGGGTTCTTCTTTCTCAGGATCCTGCATGATTGCAGGTGCATTTTCGCTGGGTTCAACAGCTTCTCCTGCTTCGGGAATTGGTGGTCCGAATTCGGGATTCAGCGCCTCGCCCGCAACCAGTGGCCCGATAGTATTGCCAAGGCCGAAAAAGAACGGCTGCCGCAGGGCAAAACCGGTGGCGATATCTTCGCCATTGACCGGGAACAGATTGGCCAGCTTTACTTCGTCCGGATGTTCCTGCGCAAACTGGTTGAGGCCTGTCGCATAAGCTTCGAAAAGTGCGCGAGTGTCTTGGGGAAGTTTGCCGTAATGCCGCTCAGCCGTGCCGCGCGCATCGAGCAGGTGATAGGCATAATCGATCTGCGCGCCTTCTTCGCCTGCAATCGCGCCATAGCGACCCCGCGCCATCGCAACGACATCTTGCAATGTGAAGAAATCATCCTCTGCATGTGCGATGGCCACACCATAGGCAACATCGGCATCGGTCTCTCCGTAGATATGCGGAACGCCAAATTCGCTGCGGAGGATTTCTGCCTGATAGGTCCGGTCTTGTCCGGGGGCGGCGCCCTTTTGCGCAGCAAACGGCTCCCACACCATCAGCCCGATCAGGACCGTGAATGTAACACCAAGCAGCAACCACGCGCCGCGAACCAACCATCGCTTCATATATATTCTCTCCGGACGCGTGCGTAGCGGGAAATGCGGGCCTGGTGAAGTGCGAACAGACTGCCCCTTCAAACGCGCCGCACGGGTCCTATATGTGAGTAACACACCTACGAGTAGGATTTGAGGACCAAAGGATGAACCTGGAAAAATTCACCGACCGCGCCAAAGGATTTTTGCAATCTGCTCAGACGGTTGCGATCCGCAACAGCCATCAGCGCATATCGCCCACGCATCTACTCAAGGCTCTGCTGGAAGATGATCAAGGCATGGCAGCGGGCCTGATCCAGCGCGCCGGCGGTCAGGTGGCGACAGCGCAGGACATGGTCGATGAAGCGCTCGCCAAGATTCCTGCTGTTTCGGGTGGCGGCGCGCAGCAAACGCCGGGCCTCGACAATGATGCGGTTCGGGTTCTCGATTCTGCTGAAACTATCGCGGAAAAGGCGGGCGATTCCTACGTCACCGTTGAAAGGCTGCTGGTGGCTTTGGCGCTCGCATCGACCACGCCTGCGGGGCAGATCCTGAAGGAAGCCAATGTCGATCCCAAAGCACTCAACGAAGCGATTGTGGAACTGACCGGCGGCCGCGCGGCAACCACCGCCAGCGCCGAAGACGCTTATGACGCGATGAAGAAATATGCCCGCGATCTGACGCAGGCAGCCAAGGACGGCAAACTTGATCCGGTTATCGGGCGCGACGAGGAAATCCGCCGCACAGTGCAAATTCTTGCGCGGCGGACGAAGAACAATCCCGCGCTGATTGGTGAACCCGGCACGGGTAAAACCGCGATTGCCGAAGGCCTCGCGCTGCGTATTGCCAATGGCGATGTCCCCGACAGCCTTAAAGGGCGCACGTTGATGTCGCTCGATATGGGCGCGCTGATTGCCGGCGCGAAGTATCGCGGCGAATTTGAAGAGCGGTTGAAAGCGGTGCTCGATGAAGTGAAGGGTGCCGATGGCCAGATCATCCTGTTTATCGACGAGATGCACACGCTGATCGGGGCAGGGGCGAGCGAGGGCAGCATGGATGCTTCCAATCTGCTCAAGCCTGCTTTGTCGCGCGGTGAACTGCATTGCATCGGCGCGACCACGCTCGATGAATATCAGAAATATGTCGAGAAAGACCCAGCGCTGCAGCGGCGTTTCCAGTCGGTCTATATCGATGAGCCGACCGTCGAAGACACGATTTCGATCCTGCGCGGGTTGAAAGAGAAATACGAACTGCATCACGGCGTCCGGATTACCGATGGTGCGCTGGTGGCCGCCGCGACGCTTTCCAATCGTTACATCCAGAACCGTTTCCTGCCCGACAAAGCCATCGATTTGATGGACGAAGCGGCGAGCCGCATCCGGATGGAAGTGGAAAGCAAGCCGGAAGAAATCGAAGGGTTGGACCGCCGGATTATCCAACTGAAGATCGAAGAATCCGCGCTTTCCAAAGAAACCGATAAGGCAGCAAAGGATCGTCTCAAAACGCTTCGCGAAGAGCTTGCCAATCTGGAGCAGCAATCGTCCGAACTGACCACGCGCTGGCAGAACGAGCGCGACAAGATCCAGGCCGAAAGCAAGCTGAAGGAAGATCTCGATCACGCGCGGCTGGAACTGGAACAGGCGCAGCGCGAAGGCGATCTCGCGAAAGCAGGCGAATTGTCTTACGGGAAAATTCCCGAGCTTGAAAAAGCGATCGAGGCAGCGTCCGACAACAATGAGAACGCGTTGCTGCGCGAAGAAGTCACCGAAGATGATATCGCCGGTGTGGTGAGCCGTGCGACCGGCATTCCGATTGATCGGATGATGGAAGGCGAGCGCAAGAAGCTTCTCCAGATGGAGGAAATGCTCAGCAAACGCGTGATCGGGCAGCGGCAGCCGATCGAGGCTGTGTCCAAGGCAGTACGCCGCGCGCGCGCCGGATTGCAGGACCCGAACCGGCCGCTCGGTTCATTCCTGTTCCTCGGCCCCACCGGCGTCGGCAAAACAGAGCTGACCAAAGCGCTGGCCGAATTTATGTTCGACGATGACGATGCGATGGTTCGTATCGATATGTCTGAATTTATGGAGAAACACGCGGTTGCGCGGTTGATCGGCGCGCCTCCCGGCTATGTCGGCTATGACGAGGGCGGGGTGCTGACCGAAGCGGTCCGCCGCCGGCCCTATCAGGTGATCCTGTTTGACGAGGTTGAAAAAGCGCATAGCGACGTGTTCAACGTGCTGCTGCAAGTGCTCGACGATGGCCGCCTGACCGACGGGCAGGGCAGAGTGGTCGATTTCTCGAACACGCTGATTATCCTGACGTCGAACCTCGGCAGCCAGTATCTCGCCAATATGGAGGACGACCAGAAGGTCGCCGATGTCGAGCCGCAAGTGATGGATGTGGTGCGCGGGCATTTCCGCCCCGAATTCCTCAACCGGCTGGACGAGATCATCCTGTTCCACCGCCTGGCGATGGAACACATGGCTCCGATTGTCGAAATTCAGATCAAACGCGTGCAAAAGCTGCTGAAAGACCGCAAGATCGAACTCGATCTGACCGAAGCGGCGCTGCGCTGGCTCGGGCGCGTGGGCTATGATCCGGTTTACGGCGCGCGACCGCTCAAACGTGCGGTTCAACGTTACCTACAGGATCCGCTGGCAGACATGATTTTGCGCGGCGATGTGCCCGATGGTGCGACCCTGAAAATCGACGAGGGCGACGGCGAGTTGAAAATGGAGGTCGCGTAAGCGATTCAGCGTATCCGGCGGCCTTTCACGCCGATCTGCCCGTTGATCCTGATGAAGTAGCTGCCCAAGGATGCTTCCTTGAAGACGACTTTATCGCCCGGCTTCGCATTCATTGTCCGCTGTTTCGCACCGGGTATACGCCACACCGCATCGCCATCCTCGATGGTGATGAGAACGGTGTTGCGGCCGGAAATCGCGACACTGGTAATGGTCGATTCAAACAGTTCGTCGTCATCGTCACCGCCGAAAATGCCTAGATCGGGCAGCGAAAAGCCAAACAGGCTCCGGCGGGTCTTCTTTGCTTGCTCCCGGTCGACGATCTGGACCTCGCCCTCGTCGCTGGCTTCCACCACTTTTCCGACTGCCGCGTCATAGCAGGCAAGCCGCTCGGCTGCTTCGCTGATTGATTGGCATGCTTTCAAGCCGGCAATGTAGGCATCATCCTGTTTTTCATCGCTTTCCTGAGCAAAAACCGGGGTGGTTCCGAATGCCAATAGCGCGGCTGCGAAAGCTGCGGTGGTGGCTGCCTTGGGCAGCAAATTTGAAGCTTCTGGTGTGCCGTGGCCTGACATATGTATTTCTCCCGGCCTGCAATGGCCTAAAAATCGCGAAATTTCGCCCGCTGGTTGGCACAGGAATGGCCTTTCGCCAACTGTAACACGAATGCCACAGTTTACATCTTACCCGCGCATTAACCGATCACTGCGATTGCGAATGTGGTTTCCTATGGCTTAGAGGGCGTCCATTCGAGCTCTTTGCTCGTTGAATTTACCTACTCACATGAACACCAAGGGGGTGTTCAGATTAAGGGGATTGGAATGTCCAACCGTTTTAACAAAGCCGCACTATTGGCGGGTACGATTATGGCAGGCGCCATGGTCGCTACTCCGGCATATGCACAAGAGAATACCGATGGCGCTGACGCCGATGATGGTTTCATCGTCGTTACCGGTTCGCGTATTCAACGTCGCAATGTTGATAGCCCTGCTCCTGTAGCAGTCGTCGACAGCGAAGAATTTGAACTTTCGGGTACAGTCAACGTTGAGAACGTGGTCAACACGCTTCCTCAAGTTGTTCCTGGCACCACATCGTTCTCGAACAACCCAGGTAACGGTACCGCTACACTGAACCTTCGTGGTCTCGGTTCGCAGCGTACTCTGGTTCTGGTTAACGGCCGTCGCTGGATGTCTTACGACACCGCGCAAATCGTCGACTTGAACACCATCCCATCGTTCCTGCTCGACTCGGTTGACGTTGTGACCGGTGGTGCTTCGGCTGTTTACGGTTCGGACGCTCTGGCTGGCGTTGTTAACTTCCGTCTGAAAGACGTTGATGGCATCGAAATGGGCGGCCAGTACTCGATCACCGAACGTGGCGACGCAGCTCGTTACGAAGTTCACGGTGCAATCGGTACTTCGTTCGACGATGGCCGCGGTAGCGCGACTGTCTACGCCGAATACTACAACCGTGACTCGCTGTTCCAAGGCGACCGTGCGTTCTCGAACTTCGCACTCGGTGGTGAAACCGATGGCGATCAGCAGTACCAGTTCGGTTCTTCGACTCTGCCAAACGGCGTTCTGCGTTATCTTGGTGGTGCGAACGGCAACACCGGCCTTCCAGCCGGCACCGAATTCGGCCCTGCAGGCGCTAGCGGCTTCGGCACAGGCGTAGTTTTCGACAACACACCTGGTGATTTCCGCCAGCGTGCAGGCGACCTGTACAACTATGCACCGGTTAACTACCTGCAGCTCCCGCAAGAGCGGTATCTGATGGGCGGTTACGCTGATTACGAATTCAGCGACGGTCACGAGTTCTACACCGAAGTGTCGTTTGTGAATAACCGCGTTGCACAAGAACTTGCTGCTACTCCGGTGACCGGCAACTTCAACATCGATCTGGCAACTCAGCTCCAGTTTCTTGTTCCTAGCGACCAGCAGCAGCTGCTCGACATCGACGCGGCTGAAACCGCTCAGAACGCGCTTGACGGCGTGGCTGACGATCCAGGCGTAGTTAACTTCTTCGTACAACGTCGTACGATCGAAGCTAGCCGTCGTAACAGCCTTGATGAGCGTAGCGCATTCCGCGTGCTCGGTGGTGTTCGTGGTGCGATCAACGACAATCTGAACTACGACGCGTACTACATGTTCGCCCGTACTCGGAACTCGAACATCCAAGCTGGTAACATCTCGCGTTCGGCATTCCAGGCCGGCCTCGACGGTACTGCGACACCGATCAACATCTTCGGTCTGAACACGCTGACTCCAGCGATGTTCCAGCAAATTGCAATCCAGGCGCAGAACAGCGACATCTCCAGCATGCAAGTTGCTTCGGCTTCGATCAACGGTTTCCTCGGAAACCTTGGTATGGGCGGTGACGATGTTGGTTTCGCTGTAGGTGCTGAATACCGTAAGGTTGCATCGCAGTTCATTCCTGACACTGCACTGTCTTCGGGCGACGTGATCGGCTTTAACGCTGGTCTGCCGACCGAAGGTTCTTACGACGTACGTGAACTCTTCGCAGAGCTTAACATTCCGATCCTCGGCCCCGATGCTGGTGTTGAGAAATTGGATGTGACCGCTGCGGCGCGTTACTCTGACTACTCGCTGGACGCTGTTGGCGGTGTTTGGACTTATGCCGGTGGCATCGAGTTCGCTCCAGTCCCAGACATCACGCTCCGTGCTCAGTATCAGCGCGCTGTTCGTGCACCAAACGTTGGTGAACTGTTCGGTGGCCGCGCAATCGGCTTCCCGCCAGCAACCGACCCTTGTAACCTCGGCACCGGTGCGGCTTTGACTGCAACTTGTGTGGCTTCGGGCGTTCCTGCGAACGAAGTTGGTCAAGGCAACATCCAGCCAAACGGCCAAATTCCAGCAACCTTTGGTGGTTTCGCTGGCTTGGGCGAAGAAACTTCGGACAGCTACACCTTCGGTGTTGTTCTTGAGCCGCAGTTTGTCCCTGGTCTCGTGATCACGGCTGACTACTTCAATATCTCGATCGATGACTCGATCTCGGTATTTGGTGGCGGTCTGAACAATGCTCTGGATCTGTGCTTCAACCAGGTTCAGGACATTAACGATCCGATCTGTGCTCCGTTTGCACCAGGCACCGGCGCTCGTTCGCCAGGTGGTGCGATCACCACTGCGAACAACCCGCTTATTCTGGCCGCAAACATTGCGAACCAGGAAGTTTCGGGCATCGACCTTCAGGTCAACTACGGAACAACCATTCCGTTCTCGCTCCTGACTGACAGCGGTGAGCAGCAGCTTAACCTTTCGTTCCTGGGTACTTGGACTGAAAAGTCCAACTTCACTCCGGTGCAAGGTTTTGCGACTGTCAACGAATGCGCTGGTCGTTTCGGCACAACCTGCGGTGAGCCAACTCCGAAGTACAAGTGGACCAGCCGTGCGACATTCGTCGACGGTCCTCTGACCACTTCGTTCCGCTGGCGTCACCTGAGCGGTGTTCGTGATGACAACGATGGTGTTGATTACAGCCAGTTCAACGGCGTTGAGCGTATCAATGCTTACGACCTGCTCGACATCTCGTTCTCGTTCGAAGTGAACGAAAACCTGACCATCGCGATGGGTGTAGACAACGTGTTCGACACGCTGCCACAAACACCTAGCTTCGATGCAGCGGGTAACGTTACGACCACAAGCAACGGCACGCTCCTCGGTGACAACCAAGAGCAAGCCAACACATACCCAAGCACATACAACGTGCTCGGCCGTGACTTCTTCGTATCGGCGAACGTCAAGTTCTAAGTTCGAAGAACAGCGAAAGCTAAAAAGAAGGGGCGGCGGACTTCGGTCCGCCGCCCTTTTCTTTGCGCGACTAAGAAGTAGCTGGCGGCGGTAGAACCACCGCCGGCGGTCCGGTCAGGATTTCTTACGCAGCAACCTGAAATCGGCAAATGGCTTGGTCGATACATTGTCGATCAACGCATCGACGCTGACTTGCTCCAGCCCGCCTACGTCAATCGCTTCGGCAAAGCCCGCAGCATCGGCTGTCTGCTTACACGCCGCCTCAAGCGAATTGATCCGCCCGATCTCGTTAAGAGCATGATCGCGGATTGTATCGAGCAGCCGCGAAACATTGTCTGGATGGTCGCGCGTGCTGAGCGCGAGCGTTTGCCGAACCGCTTCGGCAATTTCCCATGCTGCAGACCCTTGGCCAAAGCGGGCCGCGCCGGCTGCAGGGGCCTGCATAATCTTGGAGGAAACGGTCTGTAAGCCGCTCGCCCGCAGCTTGAGATTGCCCTTGGCAACGGCAACCAGATCATGTTCTTCGATTGCCCACAAAATCTGTTCGCGCCGCGCGACGTTGTGGGCCAGAATCGGCCCGTCAATGCGGTGTGTAATCAGACCGATGCTGCCTTCCGGCCGCAGGACGCGCGCAATTTCCGTTGCGGCAGCGCTCAGATCGCCATATTCAAACCCGAATTGGCTGGTCACTGCGTCGAATTTGTCGTCGGGGAAGGGCAGTTCTTCCATCCTCACGCCGCCGCGGACTTTCGTTCCTTTGGGCGGGGCTGGTAATTCGGGCGCCATATCGACGCCGACCGGCTTCAGATCGGGTCGTTTTCCCAAGATCCAGCGCATCACGCGGCCATCGCCGGTGGCTATGTCGAGCAACGCGGCCTTGCGCGGAAGCGATTTTGCAAAGCCGTGCCAAACCGCGCGCTGCGCCGCATCAATCCCTTGATACTTTGCGGGCAGGCACCCACCATCTTGGCCCGATTGGGTGTTCTGTGCCCAGAAATCGCTCCAGGCTTTGTCATGTGAGGAGCTCATCGCGGCGTTCCTTGGGTCAGTGTCACATCAAACGCGACTGTCATTCGCTGTCCTTCCGCGAAGGGGCGCGTTCCGTGATAGAGCGTGCTCGGGAACAGTGCCATATGGACGGGCTTCGGCTCAATTATGCGGATCGGTTCGAGATCGAGCGCGAGATCAGCCGCAGGGCGTCCAACTTCAAGCCATCCCGCTTTGTCCGTGTCCCCCGGCTTTGGTGCGGGCATTTCGAGGTACAGCGCGGAGGAAACAATCCCTTGCGGATGGATATGAGCCGTATGAAAGTCACCGCCGCCGCTCAAACGGACCGACCAAGAGCCTGCGAGCGACCAGGCATTGTCGCGGTGGCGCAGGAGCGGATGCGTAGGATCTGCGGGCGGCAGTTTGCTGCGGTAATCTTCAACACTCGCCGCAATGGCATCGTGCAGTTCGGCAAATTCGGGCTCTGTCCGGTCGAACAGAATTCCCCTCGTTTGCGATCCGCCGCGCAGCGACTGGCCGAGCGGCAGCGGTGATCCATCGTGCAGCCCGTGCAATAGCGGGATCACTTTCGGCAGGATCCTATCCGCATCGTGCAGCGGAACAAGGTCAACCAACTTGTCGCCGCCGTGGAGCCAATCGGAGCGTGCATCTCCGATCATTCGCCAGACGACTCCGCGCAAAGCCCAGGCTGAAATGCTCCACGGATCCGCTTCAATAATTTGTCCGAGCAAAGTGTCCGCACGGTCAAATTCCCCGCGCCGGATCCGGTGGCGCGCCTCGTGCAGCCAGCGTTCGGGATCGTCGCGCTCCAGTTTTGCGAATAGCCGTTCGGCGCGATCATTGTCCCCCATTGCCCCCGCATTGATGGCTTCTTGCAATGTGAAATGATTGATATGGGGGAATATCGCTTGCGCCCGCGAAGCCAAAGAAGCCGCGCGCTCGTTAAAGTCGAGACCTGCTAGGACCGATATCCATTCGGCAAAGATGTTCGGGTCCTGCGGGACCGCCTTGGCCGCGTCGCCATAATGCGAGGTGAAATCTTCCTCACCTTCCGCCAGGCGGAGCTGCGCGAGGAAGCGAAGGCCTTCGGTCCAACCGGGCGCCTGCTTGACCAGTGCTTCGGCAATTTCCCTCGCGCCCGATTGATTGCCCTGTACATCAAGCGCCTGCGCCTTGCCGAGCCACAAATCCGCATCGCCATTGTTGAGATTCAGCGCCCGGTCAAAGCGTTGCAGCGCGGTTTCTTCGCCGCGATCGAGCGCTACACGCGCCCGCCCGTGGAGCGCTTTGATCCGCCCCGGTTCCAGCGATATCGCAAGATCGTACCAGAATGCCGCCTCTTTGGGATTGCCCAGTCCGCGCTCTGCGGTTCCGCGTGTCGAACAATAAACTGCAGATGTCCGGCCCTGTTCGGCAAAGCGGTCAAGTTCTGCAATGGCATCCCTGTGCCGGTTTGCCGCCGACAGCGCTATCGCCCCGTTGATTGCGAATTCCATATTGGCCGGCTGAAGTTCGGCCGCTTGCGCGAAATGTTCGACTGCCTCTGCGGCATCGCCCAGCCGAAGGAGCATTCCCCCCGCGCTGTTCCACAGCGGGGCCTCTTGCGGGTATTGGACCAGAGCGTCGCGCATCGCCTGTCGTGCCGCCTCGGTATTTCCGCTGCGTTCAGCGGATACTGCGCGATCACGCCATTGTTGCGGCGTCAGTTTGTTCACTGATCGCGCAGCCAGCCGGTTATTGCCAACCGTCCCAGCGGCGCGAATGGCGGGACATAGGATACGCCATGTGCCTGCGGTACGGCGAACAGGTTCAGCGCGTTAAACCGCGGCTTGAACCCTTGGATAATATCGCCATCCTCGTCGAAGAAGTTGAGGTAACCGCCCCAATCTGGCTTCCAGTCGTCGATTGCGAAGTTCATCACATAGGCCACGCGCCACCCTTCGCCGACATGGCTGTCTGTGTGCTGCGCAAGGAAATGCTGCGGCGCATATAGCGTGGCCTGGCCGTCGGCTTTGATCAGTTCGTTGATCCCGGTAACTTCGCGGACAAGCTGCAGAAAATCCTCTGCGTTGAGATATTCGAGGATCAAGTCGTGCGGGCCGCCTTCATTCCATTTTTCCAGATAGGCTTCGACCAGCGAATAATGCGCATAGCGGAAGGCGTAATCCCCTTTCGCCGCCGCTTCGTGAGAGGCTTGCGCCAATTGCTGTAACTGCTGCTGGCCCTCTTGTGTCTTAAGCGCCTCGGCGCGGACCTGATCTGCCCCGGTCGGATTGTCCGACCCTGCCTTCATCGCCATGCCCCATTGCGTCTGCTTCGACAGGATCATGCGGATTTCTTCGGCGGTCTCCCGCGTCAGGACATCGCGGATCTGTATCCGCTTGTTGACCGCAAACTGCTTGGCCAATGCCTTGCGGTCCAGATCGGGATTAATCTCGAAGAGTTTCTGCGACATCGGCCTATTGGTTTTGCAATTCTGAGGAATGGAAGCTGTCCAGCCAATAGGCGGTTGAGGGCGCCTTGTGCAAGCTGTTGGGCGATGATTCGGGTCCGCTTGACGTGAACGTAAGCGGCAAGCTTTGCTTGACCCGCTCCGTGCCGCTGCTAACTGACATAGCTAACTAAGTGAACCACCTTCGGGAGAATTGATCATGGCCACAGCCTATATTGTCGATGCAGTCAGAACAGCCGGGGGCAAGCGCGGCGGGCGTCTCGCGGGCGTCCACCCGGTGGACCTTGCGGCGAAATCGCTCGATGCCTTGATGGAACGTACCGGCGTTGACCCCAATGCCATCGATGATGTGGTAATGGGCTGCGTGACACAGGCCGGCCAACAGGCAATGCAGGTGGGCCGCAATGCCGTGCTGGCGTCGAAGCATCTGCCGCAGTCAACCCCGGCGGTGACAATTGATCGCCAATGCGGTTCTTCTCAACAGGCGATCCAGTTTGCCGCGCAGGCGGTCATGTCGGGCACGCAGGATGCAGTCATTGCTGCCGGGATCGAGAGCATGACGCGCGTGCCTATGGGCACCAATGCCAAGTTTCACATGGCGGAAGGGCTTGGCCACTACAAATCACCCGATCTCGAAGAGAAATATCCCGGCGTGATGTTTTCGCAATTTATGGGCGCGGAAATGATCGTGCAGAAGCACGGTTTTACTAAGGATGATCTCGACCGGTTTGCACTAGAAAGCCACAAGCGCGCGATCGCCGCGACCGAAGCGGGGGCGTTCAAGAATGAAGTCGTTCCCGTCACCGTCGAAACGCCCGACGGCGAAGAACAGCATATCGTCGATGAAGGCATCCGCTTCGATGCGACTTTCGAAAGCATTGCTTCGGTGAAACTGCTCGACGAGAAAGGCACCATCACCGCTGCCAGCGCAAGCCAGATCTGCGACGGTTCAAGCGGCGCTCTGGTTGTATCGGAACAGTTCCTCAAAGATCATAATCTGACGCCTATGGCGCGCATTCACAATCTGACCGTGACCGCCGGCGATCCGGTTATCATGTTGGAAGAACCGCTTTTTGCGACGGACAAAGCGCTTGAACGCGCCGGTATGAAGATCGACGACATCGATCTGTATGAAGTAAACGAGGCGTTTGCGCCGGTTCCGCTGGCATGGCTCAAGCATACTGGCGCGGACCCGGACAAGCTCAATGTCAATGGCGGGGCGATTGCTCTGGGCCATCCGCTGGGTGCATCGGGCACCAAGCTGATGGCGACTTTGGTGCATGCACTGAAAGCGCGCGGCAAAAAATACGGACTGCAGACGATGTGCGAAGGCGGCGGTGTCGCCAACGTCACGATTGTCGAGGCGCTGTAATCGCTCCCCGTATAGTTGGAAATTATTGAACACGATCCCGGCCTTCGCCGGGATGACCATAGAATGGAGAATATCACATGGAAGTAGGCGCAAACACACCCGCAGTGGTCACCGGCGGTGCATCGGGGCTGGGCGAAGCAACGGCGCGGGCGCTGGCCGCCAAGGGCGCGAAAGTGGCGATTTTCGACCTTCAGGAAGAAAAGGGTCAAAAGGTTGCGGCCGATATTGGCGGCATCTTCTGCGAAGTGAACGTAACCGATGATGCATCTGTCGATGCCGGTTTTGAAAAAGCACGCGCGGCCCACGGGCAAGAGCGCATCCTGGTCAATTGTGCCGGCACCGGAAATGCGATCAAGACCGCAAAGCGCGACAAGCAGACCGGCGAGATTTCGCATTTCCCGCTCGATGCGTTCAACTGGCTGATCCAGATCAACCTCGTCGGCACATTCCGCTGTATTGCAAAATCGGCCGCGGGTATGATGACTCTCGATCCGCTCAGCGATGATGGTGATCGCGGGGCGATTGTGAACACGGCATCGGTGGCTGGCGAAGATGGCCAGATCGGTCAGGCAGCGTACTCCGCATCGAAAGGCGGGGTTATTGGCATGACACTCCCGATCGCGCGCGACCTGATGAATGAAGGCATTCGCGTGAACACGATTCTGCCGGGCATTTTCAACACGCCGCTGATGGCAGCAGCTCCGCCGCAGGTGAAAGACGCGCTCGCAGCGTCCGTCCCGTTCCCCAAGCGGCTCGGCTATCCGGAAGAATATGCGCATCTCGCCATGACCATGATCGAGAACGGCTATTTCAACGGGGAGGATGTCCGCCTCGACGGGTCGATCCGCATGGCGCCGCGTTAAGCCGAACTGACCGAAGGGCTCCGCGATTGCGGGGCCCTTTTTCTTACTACCATTGATACTCTGGAGAGAGTGATGAGCGACTATACCCAAATCCTGCTTGAGAAAGATGGCCCGGTCGCCACGATCACTCTCAATCGCCCGGAAAAGATGAACGCTTTTACCCGGGTGATGATGACAGAAATTATCGATGCGCTCGACAACACTGATGCGGACGATGATGTGCGTGCTGTGATTGTCACCGGATCGGGCGACCGCGCCTTTTGCGCCGGGGCCGATCTGACGCCCGATGATGGTTCGCGGCCCTTTTCCAGCGAGACCGAAGTTGCCGATTTGTCGGACGAAATTGTGCGCGATGGCGGAGGGCGTTTGACGCTCAGGATGTTCCAATCGACCAAGCCGCTGATCGGTGCCTGTAATGGCGTGGCTGTGGGCGTTGGCGCGACAATGCAGCTGCCGATGGATATTCGCCTGGCGTCAGACAACGCCAAGTATGGTTTCGTGTTTGCCCGGCGCGGGATCGTGCCGGAAGCATGCTCGAGCTGGTTCCTGCCGCGGCTTGTGGGGCCGCAGCAAGCGCTCGAATGGTGCATGACAGGCCGGGTATTTGACGCTGAAGAGGCACTTGGTGGTGGCCTGATCCGATCTATCCATCCGATCCCCGATCTTATGGATGTAGCGCGCGGGCTGGCGCATGAGATTGCCGACAACACGTCAGCCATTTCAGTCGCGATGACCCGCGCGATGTTGTGGCGCCTGCCTTCGGGCGACCACCCGATGATGGCGCACCGCGTTGACAGCCGGTCAATCTATATGCTGTCGCGCGGCAAAGACGCGCGGGAAGGCGTTGCAAGTTTCCTCGAGAAGAGAGAGCCGAACTATCCGGGCAAAGTTTCGCAGGACATGCCGGAGTTTTACCCCTGGTGGAACGAGCCTGAATACGAATGATCGGTTGGCCCAAGATGGCAACCACTTGCCAAGCGACGTAGTTGCATTAGTAACCAGTTGCATGAGTAACGCCCCGTTCCGCCTTGCCGAATTTCTGCCCTATCAATTGTCGGTCGCATCGAACGCGGTCAGCAACCGGATTGCGGCGGCTTATCACGATGCATTCGGCCTCAAAGTCACCGAGTGGAGAGTGATGGCAATGCTGGGCGATGCAGGCGGCCTGACCCAGCGCGAGCTGACCGAGAAAACGCTGATGGACAAGGTTGCGGTCAACCGTGCGTGCAAGGTGCTGGAAAGCCGTGAACTGGCGGTGCGTTTGCCCAATTTGCAGGACGGCCGTTCGCACCATCTCGAACTGACCGAAACGGGGCGAGCGATGCATGACAAGATCGTCCCCATGGCGCGCGAGATTGAAAGCAGCCTGCTCGAATCGATGAGCGATGATGAACAGCAGATATTCCGCGATCTGCTCGAAAAGCTTCGCCTGCAAGCGGGATAAGCTGCTTCACAACGAAATCGGCCCCGAAGCGTTTAGACTTCGAGGCCGAACTCGGTGGGTTGGTGGACCTTGCGGCCCGGGTTTTACGGCGAAACTTGGTCTTACCGACCGGGTTTCGCGGCAAAGGCGTCGCTGATCGAGCAAGCCGCTGGTCCCAAAATCACGATGAACAGAACCGGTAGAATGAACATGATCAGCGGAACAGTCATAATGGCTGGCAAACGTGCGGCCTTTTCTTCGGCGCGCATCATCCGCTCGTTACGGAATTCGGCCGAGAGAACGCGCAGCGCAGAGGCCAGCGGCGTACCATAACGTTCGGTTTGGACCATGGTGGTCACCACGCCGCGAACCGATTCCAGATCGACGCGGTAAGCAAGATTGTCGAATGCCTGCTTGCGTTCGGTAAGGAACGACAGCTCGATTGCGGTCAGCGCAAATTCGTCACCCAGTTCAGGGTAAGCGCGGCCCAATTCCTTGGCGACGCGATTGAACGATGCGTCAACGGTCAGACCGGCTTCAGCGCAAATAACCAGCAGGTCGAGCGCGTCTGGGAGACCCTTGCGGATCGCATCGGTACGCTTGTTGGCTTTGTTCTTGAGGAAAATCTCCGGCCCTTTGTACCCGGTGAAGATCGCGGCACCCATGGCCATCACTTTTTTCATTTCCCAATCGGGATAGATTTCAATGACATAGAGCGCGATGAAAGTGATCAGGCCGAGCACGATCGGCAGCACCAGACGTGCGGCAATGATCAGAACTGCAAGTTCCTTGTTGCGATAGCCCGCATGCGCCAGCTTTTGCTGGATTACTTCGATTTGGCTTTGCTGGAGGACTTTCATCCCCTGCAGCGTGTCCTTCATCTTTTCGGTCTGGTCGGTCTTGCGGACCAGACTTGCGCGTTTTTTTGCGCTCGATGTGACAATACCTGCTTTCAGCTCGTCGCGCCGCGCATTGAGCGCTTTGACGCGTTTTGCCATCGGATCTTTAACCGTCACCGCCGCATAGATTGCGAGGATAACGGCCAGCGTAGCGACGCCCGCCAGAATGGACCCGATGAAGATAACATCGAAGCCGAGGAGCGTTGGTCCGGAACCTTGATTTAACATATCCGTCTGTCCCCGCTCAAATCTCGAAGCTGACCATTTTGGCCATAATGAATGCGCCGATGCTCATCCAAACCATGCCGCCAAGCCCGGTTGCGATCAGGCGATCATCTTCAAAAAAGCCGCCAATATAGCCCGGGTTGATCCAGTAAATCATGCCAAACACGATGAAGGGCAGGGCACCAACGATGTATGCCGATGCTTTGGACTCAGAGCTCATCGCGCGAATTTTCAGTTTCATCTGCATGCGTTTGCGAAGCACTTCGGCGAGGTTCGACAGCGTCTCTGCCAGGTTACCACCGGTCTCACGCTGAATGGCGAGCGTGATGCAGAAGAAGTTGAATTCCGGAATGCCAAGGCGGTCGGCTGTTTCTTGGAGCGATTCTTCCATCGTTCGACCGATTTTGATCCGCTCGACGATGCCTTTGAACTCGATCCCGACGGGGCCGGGCAATTCCTGCGCAACAACCGAAAGCGTTTCGGTCACCGGAAGTCCCGAACGAAGGCCGCGAACCAGCAGCTCGATTGCGTCGGGAAACTTCGCGTTGAACTGCGCGGTCCGGCGTTTGATGAAGAAATTGACGACCAGATGGGGCAGGCCCAGTCCGATAAATCCGCCGATGCCCAGGGCCATGAATGCCGCGCCAGAGCGCAGATAGATCAGCACCGCGATGGCCAGTGCCAAGCCCAATGAAGAGTAGAAATATTGCGACAGCGACCAGCCTTTGCCGGTGCGGTCGAGCCGGATCGCGAGCGCATCGATACGCGATGTCGAACCCGCAACTTTGTGCCGCATGGGTTTGCGGTTGGCGATCGCCTTCTTGAGCTGCGATTCCACTTTCGTATCGGTGCTTTCCGAGTGACGAAAACGGAGCGCTTCAAGACGGCGCTGGCTCTCTTTTCCGGCAGACGGACCAGCCATGAGCGTATATCCGATGACCATCAGGGCCATCAGTCCGCCAGCGATAAGCAGGAGCTGAAGTATGTCCATGCTCTGGGTCTGCCTTTCCTATATCAGTGCGATTGGTCGCACGCAAAAGTTTGGTGGGGCCGCGCCCGATCAAATGGGCGCGGCCGCACGGATTTTTTGTTAAGCCTCTGCCGGTTCTTCAGCGGGCTTTTTCTTCTTGGCGAGCAGCGACTTCAGATCGAAACTGCCGAGCAAAGATTTCTTCGCTGGCTCTTCGCCATCGGCTTCTTCTTCGCTGGCGCCCAGAACACGATCGGCCAGTTGTTTGACAACCGAGGTGGCCTTGGCCGAACCGTTTGCATCGACAAATGTCTGGCCAAGCTTGGCAGCATTGGCAGCGGCTTTGCTGTCGAAAGGAACGGTGAAGTCGATCTTGCGTTCGATCGATGCTTCGAAATCAGACTTGCTGATTTCCTGCACGCCGCCCTGAACCTTGTTGGCAACAACGATAGGCTGCGCATGTCCGGCATTCGTTTTGAGCCAAGACAGGATGCGGATCGTATCGCGTGCCGAAGCAAGCGTCATTTCGCACGCCAGAACCACCACATTCACGTCTGTCAGCAAATGCGGGAAGTTGATCAGCATGTTACGCGGCAGATCGATCATCGTCATTTCGAAAGCCTGGCGGAATTCTTCCTCCAGCTGAACGAATGCCGATCCATCGGTCATAAGCGGCGAGTTGATCGGTGCCTCTGCCGACAGAATGGCCAGA
The DNA here is from genome assembly GCF_009827395.1 of Pontixanthobacter aquaemixtae. Classification (GTDB taxonomy): domain Bacteria; phylum Pseudomonadota; class Alphaproteobacteria; order Sphingomonadales; family Sphingomonadaceae; genus Pontixanthobacter; species Pontixanthobacter aquaemixtae. The sequence continues at coordinate 320,023 of NZ_WTYX01000001.1, forward strand.
TTATCATTCGCCCGGATCATCGCGCGTTCAATAAACAGTCCATCAATCCGGCTGGGATTGTCGATTGCATCGGTCAGGCCGCGGCCCGGTTCCAGATCGAGCGCAAGAGCGCCGGTGCCGAAGTGGACATCAAGGTCCAGAAGGGCAGTAGGCAATTTGTGCTCGTCGCTGAAAATCCATGCCAGCGAAGTTGCCAGCATTGAAGCACCCACACCGCCGCGTGTGCCGACAACTGCGGTCGAAACATGGCGCTTGGCTGCTTCCGGATCGCTTGTGCGCGGTGCAGAAAATACAGCCTGGGCCTGGTTGAGCGAATCGCGCAATTGACCGGCCGAAAGCGGTTTCAGCAGGTAATCGTGGATGCCGCTGGCGAGCAGATCGCGATAGAGGCGGACATCGTTTACCTGTCCTACTGCGATCACGACTGTGCCAGGTTCGCAAACCTCTGCCAGTGCGTTGATGTCGTTCAGCGGATCTCCGCTTTCGGACAAATCGACCATCAGGATATTGGGGCTTGCGGCCACCGAAAGCGACTGGACGGCATTACGCAGGCCGCCTTTGGCGCATTTTTCGGGCTGCCAGCCCATTTCGATTACGACCGGGCGCAGAGCATCCAGAGCGGCTTCATCGCAGATGAAAGCGGCGAATGGATCGCGGTTACCCGCACCGCCTTGTTTCCATGGAGCATTCATGACTTATCCTCCTCCTCCGGTGTCGCCTTGGGCAAGACCGCCTTCTCCGGTCGGAGCTTGGTTACGGTAGCTGTCGATGGCTTTGTTGGATGTCGAAACAACTGTCTCGCCGGTGCCTTCCTGACCTTTGATCAGGTCTTCAGGATTGGCGACCATTGCGGCCAGATTGCTGTTGTTCGCGCAGCCATAGCCGGGGCTTGCCGCGTTGTTGTAATTCATGTCGGATTTGGCCGACCAGTCCGGGCAACCGGGCACATAGGCTTCCGAACGCGTGATCACGATCCGGACATTTCCGGGTTGGACATAACCAGCGGTTACCGGCGCACCGTTATTGATCAGGATGCCGTGGCGTCCTGCCAATTTGGAAATTGCTTCGCGGGTAGCGCCGCTTGCCATCGGATCGTCGATAGAGACGCGGTCTCCGTAACGCAGATCCATTGCTTCGAACCAGCCCGCTACGCGTTGCTGTTCGGGAATGGACAAGCCGCCGGCACCAGCACGCACATCGAGCGTGAAGTTGGTGCGTTCGACCACCGGCTGCTTGACGCTGTCAAGGCTGCGGTTGGTCGGCATTCCGCCGCAAGCACCGAGCGTGAGCCCGATAGAAAGGGCGAGAACGCCGGCTAGTTTGCGAGTATTTGCAATAGGCATCATCTTCACCTTTCTCACTTGAGGCTGAAACCGGGAACAGCAGCGGCATTTGCGGTGCGTTCATTGTTCCGGTTGGCATCGTTGTTTTGCGCGTTTTGAGGCGCTGATGGCTCGTCAGACGGGAGCACATCAGCCGGATCAATCCGCGAAACTTCAGGGGCCGAACCATCCTGATTGCGCGCGGTTGGACCGGGGCGCTGCTGGCCTGAGACACCATCATTTTCGCGATAACCGATGAAGCTCTGCAATTCTGTTGCAGCGCGGAAACCGTCGGTCGGGAGCTTGATGTCCGATGCGTTGACCGGCTTGACCAGATACGGGGTCACCACGATGACCAGCTCGGTCTCGCCCTTACGGAAAGAGCGCGAGCGGAACAGGTTGCCGAGGATCGGAATGTCACCAACACCCGGTGCCTTGTCGATCGTGTTTTGAGCATTGTTGCTCATCAGACCGGCGATCATGAAGCTCTGGCCGGAGCCGAGTTCAATTGTCGTTTCTGCACGGCGGATGGTCAGTGCCGGGATTTGGAAGCCGTTGAGCGTAACCGCCCCCTGGCTCGACAATTCGGACACTTCAGGACGCACACGGAGCGAAATCCGTCCATTCGCGAGAACCGTTGGTGTATAGGCCAGGCTGACACCGAATTTGCGATATTCAACCGCGGTGGTGCCTAGACCCTGACTGATCGGGATCGGGAATTCACCGCCGGCCAGAAAGTCGGCTGTTTCGCCCGAAAGAGCAGTCAGATTGGGCTGCGACAATGTGGTGACAAGACCCAAAGTCTCGCCTGCATCAAGTGTGCCCAGAAGATCGAGGCCCAACAGGCGCCCCAGTCCAGCAACAGTCGCGCCAGTCCCGCTTCCGGTAACAACGGTGGTTCCGTCGGCTCCTGCGGTAACACCAACGCCGACAGCACCGCCAGGTGTCCATTGCGGACCGCTGCTTCCGCGGCCGGTGGTTACACCAAACTGGAAACCGTCACTCGTGTCAGCAGTTGCCAAATTGGAACTGATGTTTCGCGCCAGCGAGCGGCTGACTTCGGCAAAACGCACTTGCAAGTTCACTTGCAGCGGAGTTGCCATTTTCAGCCGGCTGATCACATTGGCGTTCTCGCCGACAAATGCCTGAACCAGACGCTCGGCTTCGGCGGCGTCTTCAGGTGCTGCGACCGTGCCGGTCAAAAGCACCGTATCGGTACCCATTGTCGCGACAGAGATTTTCGCTTCTGGCATGGCCAGGGCGAGCATCTGATCGACGCTGTCAATGTTCGAACCAACGCGGATATTGGCAGACCAAACGATGTCGCCTGCAGCGTTGCTGGCGTAAATTGTGGTCTCGCCGCCTGCTTTGCCGAAGACGTAAAGCTGACGCTGCGATTTGATCTGCACGTCGGCGATGCCGTCATTGGCGATGAAAACATCAGCCATCGTGCCCGGCACGGTAATCAGCTGTCCGCGTCCGATCGACAGAACAATGTCCTGCGACGGGCGGGAAACCGATTGCGCGTTGGCCGTTCCGGCTGGAATTCCGGCCAGCGGTGCGACGGCCAGACCGGCCAGAAGCAGAGTTGCAGTAAGGCGGCGTTTCATTGGCTTGCCCCTAGGTTGAGTGAATGCGGATGTGTGGCCGCGCGGATCGCTAGGCGATGTTTTGCTGTTCATGGATAACCTCACCGGACGAGCCCGCCTGCGACTGCAGGGGCCTTGCTACCGCCGTCTGGCAGAGCATCTTGTGTTTGGCCGACCATGGCTGCCACACCGCCGCCCACAGGAACTTCTGATGTGTTCTTGCCGCGGGTTACGCGAACAGTCGGGCCGCGACGTACCGGGGCGCCATTTCCGCCCGATGGAACACCCAGACTAGGCGGAGCTGGCGGGGCTTTGGGCCCGGCTTGTGGTATACTCCGGCGCTGGAAGCGCGAGACATCACCGCCGGTTACAAAGGTTGTTGCCTTGTCAATCGGGCGCGACATTGCGGCCTTGAGCAAAGCTTCTTCTTCTTCAGGCGTTGCATCATCGGGAACTTTAATCTCGCCCGATGCGATTGCTTTCTCCAGCTCGCTCTGATTGTCTGCGATAGAGCGGAGCGACAGGCTGAGCGTACCGATCGTTTGCGATACGGCGACTTTCTCTGCAATCCGCGGGGTCACTTCCAGAGTAACCGTGCGGAAAGCGCGCACAACGGTTTTTCCGTCGACGGTTTCTTGAGTCGTCGATTGGTCGGTTGCGAGAACGCGAATGTTGCGAAGAATGGTTTCCGACGCTTTTAGGGGTTCTCCCTCATCGCCTTTCACCGTCTGGGTCAGAACCAGGTCAACCCGGTCGCCCGGAAAGACAAAGCCGCCGACGCCGGTTTTGGCCGACACCGGAACAGTGACTGCGCGCATGCCGGGGCCCAGCGCTGCTGCGAGGAAACCACGATCGCCCGGCTTGACCAGCGACCCTTGGGTTACCGGCTCGCCAGCAGTGATCTGGTGACGGACAACCGTACCAAGCAATTTCGTGACATCCGATTCACCATCGATGAAATAGGCGTCCTGGACGAGTTCTTCGGGCCACATCTGATAGCTGATCGCATCAGCGGTGATAATGGTACCCACTGGGAGACCGCGTTGTGCCACTAGAACCTTCGGTCCTTGGGGTACAGGTGCGGCAGCTTCCGCTTCTGGAGCAGATGCTCCTGCAAACATGCTTCGTGCTGCCAGTGCAGTACCGATCGCGATGACCAGTGCTCCGATCAGCAGAGCCAGCTTCTTCCTATCCATGGCTAATCTAGCCCCCTATCTCGCCCTACGGTATTGTGGGCTTGGTTGAATTTCATGGTTACGACCCGAATGGTTAAAATCAGGTTCACCCCGCGCCGAATGCCTGCGCAGCGGTCGGATAATGATGAATTGAAAGGACCCACAGGCCGCCGGCGGAGATCGCCACACCATAGGGAATTGCGAGGCGTTCTTTCTGGCGGCGCATCACATGCCACGCGCCCATCAGGATGGTCAGAACGCCACCAACCAGCGCCATCACCACCAGCAGCTCGAAGAATTGGCCAAAGGGAACCCACAGCGCGAGCGCGGTCAGCAGCTTGACGTCACCGCCGCCCATCGCGCGAAGGGCGAACAGTCCGGCAAGAATGATGAAGGCGCCAAAGGCAACGGCAATCTGCAGCGCAACATCGGGCCACAGATCCAAACCGCTTGCCCACCAGAATAGTGGTGCAGCCAAGGCAATCGCGGCATTGAGCCAATTGTCGATTTGCCGGTGCCGGATATCGGTAAACGCCGCAAAGAGCAGCGCGATTGCCAATGCAACCAGCAGTCCGTATTGGAAATATTCGCCCAGCATAATTGCCCCCAGAGGTCCCCGTGAACCACTGGTGCTACAGCCGAGTGCTTACCAAATAGTAACCAAACGCAGGAGGACGGTATTAGCCAACCACAACATACCAATGCCGACGGCGGCAGTGCGGTGCCTGAATTTGATCGGCGGGCGATACCGGCAGAGGCGGCAGAGAGCGTGTGGAACGCCCCGGATGGCCATGCGATCCGCCGGATAGACTGGCCGTCAGATGATGCCGCACCGCGCGGTTCAATCCTGTTCTTTCCCGGCCGCGGCGACAATTATGAAAAATATCTGGAGGCGCTGCACCAATGGCATCAGGCTGGGTGGAACGTCACCGCCGCCGATTGGCGCGGACAGGCCGGATCGGGCCGGCTGGGCGATGATGCGGTAACCGGCCATATCGATGATTATGGAACGTGGATCGACGATCTGGCCGCCTTTTGGGCCGATTGGTCGGCCACTACACCTGCCCCCCATGTGATCGCAGGCCATTCGATGGGCGGGCACCTGGTGCTGCGCGGGATGGTGGAAAAGCGTATTGCACCCGATGCTGCATTCCTGATTGCACCGATGCTGGGCTTTTTCGGCAATTTTCTGCCACGCGGTTTGATGCATGGGGCCGCCAAGTTGCTCAAGCGTTTCCGCGGCGCGACAATGCGCGCGTGGAAATGGAGCGAAAAGCCCGGCGAAATCCCGGTTGGGCGTATCAATCTCCTGACTCACGACAAGGACCGGTACGAGGACGAACTCTGGTGGCGTGAAAAGCGCCCGGAACTGGTCATGGGGCCGGGCAGCTGGGGCTGGGTCGAACGGGGTTATGCATCGATGAATGTGATTTTCGCGCCGGGTGCGCTGGAGGCTGTGACAACGCCGATCCTGATGGTCGCAACTTCGAATGACAAGCTGGTCGATATGAAGGCGATCACCAAGGCCGAAGCACGTCTCCCGAAAGCGGAATTGATCGCCTTTGGCAAAGAGGCCCATCACGAAATATTGCGCGAAGTTGACCCGGTGCGCGATCGGGCGATGGATGGCATCAGCGAATTTCTCGACAGGACTGCGCCGAAGACGTGAACGACACACGGTTTGACTTCGCAATTGTTGGGGCTGGGATGGCAGGCGCAAGCCTGGCCGCCGAGCTGGCGCCGCATGCCAGCGTACTGCTGCTCGAAGCGGAAGATCAACCCGGCTACCATGCGACAGGCCGCTCGGCCGCATTCTGGGACGAATGCTATGGCGGGCCAGATGTCGTTCCGCTGACGCTGGCGTCGGGCGGGTTCCTGCGTGAACACGGCCTGTTGTCGCCGCGCGGTGCATTGCATCTTGCGCGGACGCAAGATCGGGCGAAAGTAGATGCGTTCCTTGATACATTTGGCCCCACGGGGGCTTCTATCGAGCGGCTCGATCGCGACCAGATCGATGCCAAACTTGGCGGATTGCGCGATCATTGGGTCGAAGCGATTTGGGAACCGGCCTGCGCCGATATCGATGTGGGCGGCCTTCATGCCCTGTATCTTTCCAAGGCAAAAGCGGCGGGCGTGGAGCTGGCTGTTCGCGCACGTGTCGAACAGGCAAAGTCTAGCGCAAAGGGGTGGCACATCCGAACCGCCGATGGCCGCGAGTTCCGCGCGGACAAGCTGGTCAATGCAGCCGGCGCATGGGCTGATCCCGTCACTGAGATGGCGGGATGCCGGCCATTGGGAATTACTCCTTATCGCCGCACCGTTGCGCAATTGCGGACAACCCCCGCACCGGCATCGGACCAGCCGCTGGTTCTCGACATATCGGGCCGGTTCTATTTCAAGCCCGAGTCGGGCCGCATTTGGCTGAGCCCGCATGATGAAGAAGCCTCGCCGCCATGCGATGCGGCGCCGGAAGAGCTCGCTGTAGCGACCGCGATTGACCGCTTGCAGGATGTCGTTACCTGGCAAGTCGACCGCGTGGAAACAAAATGGGCTGGGCTGCGCAGCTTCGCGCCCGACCGGCTCCCCGTATATGGGCCAGATCCGTCCAACTCTGATTTCTTCTGGTTTGCCGGGCAGGGCGGGTTCGGGATCCAGACTGCGCCCGCCGCAGCGCAAATCACCGCCTGCCAGCTTCTGGGCCATTCTGTTCCCGATCATCTCGCCGGGATAAATGTAAAAAAGTATGCAGCGACAAGGTTTGCATAACGCTTCGGCTAGATTTTCTCGGCCCAGCCTATAGTGTGCCTTCAACACCACCACCAATCGTCATGATAGGAGAGGCCGATGGCACACCGTTTTGAAATCCGTAACAACAAGAAGGGCGAATTCGTCTCTTACTTCATCTACAATTCGGAAACGATTTGGTGGACCGAAGGCTACAGCTCCAAAGCCGCCGCAAAAAATGCGATCAAGTCGGTGTTGAAGAACGGTCCGAATGCAGAAGTGGTCGATACGACCAAGTAATCCAAAACAGATTTGCAAAGGGGCGTGGTCGATGACCGCGCCCTTTTTCTTTGCACGGCGTTTTAGCGAACAGAATCGGCCTGGTCGCTCGCCAGCTTGTCAGCGCGTTCGTTTTCGGGGTGGCCGTCATGGCCTTTGACCCAGTGCCAATGCATCGTGTGCCGTTCAGCAGCGGCGATCAGCTCGTGCCATAAATCGGCGTTTCGCACCGGCTTCTTGCTGGCATTCACCCAGCCGCGCTTTTTCCAGCCGTGCACCCACTTGGTGATCCCGTCGAGCACATATTTGCTGTCAGAATAGAGATCGACTTCGCATGGTTCGATCAAGGCTTCTAATCCCTTGATCGCGGCCGTCAGCTCCATCCGGTTATTGGTTGTATCTTCTGCCGATCCGGACAGTTCTTTCTCATGCTGTCCCATCCGCAGGATCGCGCCCCAACCGCCGGGGCCGGGATTGCCTTTGCAGGCACCATCGGTGAAGATTTCTACGCGTTTCATGAGCTCTATAATGCCCGATCAGGCCAGCGGCGAAAAGGCGCTGCCGCCCAGTGCGTCATAATGGTGCAACCGTCTGACGTAATCCATCGGGTCTTTTCGCATAACCAGCGCGTCTGCGGGCGTGTTGATCCAGTCATAAGTCCGGGTGGCGATAAACCGCATTGCCGCCCCTTTGGCCAGAATTGGCAGCGCCGCGATCTCCGGCTCGCTCAATGCGCAAATCGAAGAATATGCCTCGATCAGCGCATTGGATATGTCACGATTGAACTCGCGTCCGTCGGGCGTGAAACACCATGCCGCATGCGTCACGGCCAGATCGTAGGCCACGAAATCGGTACACGCGAAGTAGAAATCGATCAAAGCGCTCACCTGATCACCCAGCACCAGCACATTGTCGGGAAACAAATCCGCATGGATTGTCCCAACCGGAAGATCGGTCGGCCATTCTAAGAGAAGCTGCGGCATGTGTTTGGAAACCGATTGAGCGAGGTCAGAATTGATCGCCGCAATCGCTCCATCGCCGCATTGATCGAACAGCTTCCGCCAATCTGCAGGGCGCAGATCATTCTTGCGCTGCATCGGGAAATCGGCGGACGCGACGTGAATTTGCGCAAGCGCCTCGCCAACCGCACGGGCTTGCTGCGGGGTCGGTCGGTCAACCGAAACCCCGGGCAGAAATTCGATCAGCGCAATGCATTTGCCGTCCAGTTCGCGATAGGCATTGCCTTCGCGGTCATGGATAGTGGCCGGAACGGGGCATCCCTTCGCGGCCAGATGGTCGAGCAAATTCAGAAAGAAGGGCAGCTGCTGCACATTGATCCGGTATTCGTACATCGTCAGGATGAACCGCGCGCCGGCATCCCCCGCACCATTTTTTCCGGTCGTTTCGATCAGCCAGTTGCTGTTCGATATTCCCTCGGCAATGCCTTTTGCCGAGATCACCTCACCGACATCATATTCAGCGATCAGATCGCCGAGTGTTTCTGCACTGAGATGGGTATATACGGCCATCGCTGACGCTGGCTTATTCGGTTAGCTGACGCGGCAATTTGAAGACCATCTTTTCCTCGGCCGTCACCAAGGTATGCTCTTCGACATCGCGCCATTCGGATAATTTCTCGACGACTTCCCGCACCAATTGCTCGGGCGCAGATGCGCCTGCGGTCAGCCCGATTGTGCCCACACCATCGAGCCACGCCGGATTGATATCGCTCGCTCGTGAAATAAGCTTGGCCGAGGTCCCGCATCGTTCGGACACCTCGACCAATCGCAGAGAATTCGAACTGTTGCTTGCGCCAATTACCAGCACCAGATCGCTGCCCGGGGCAATCTCTTTGACCGCTGCCTGACGATTGGAAGTGGCATAGCAAATGTCTTCGGCTTTCGGCCCGACGATCTGGGGAAATCTGGTCTTCAAAGCCGATACGATTTTTGCAGTGTCATCGACCGACAATGTGGTTTGCGTGAGGAAGGCGAGATCATCTTCCGGGGTGTATTCCAACGCTGCGACATCTGCCACCGTTTCCACCAAGGTCATCTGGCCCGCAGCAACCTGACCCATTGTGCCGATTACTTCGGGATGTCCGCGATGGCCGACAAAAATGATGTGCCGGTTTGCTTCGATCTGTCGCTCAGCCTGACGGTGTACCTTGCTGACCAGCGGGCAGGTTGCATCGAGATAGTCGAGGCCGCGTTTCTCCGCTTCGGCGGGTACCGATTTGGGTACACCATGCGCGCTGAATACAACCGGCGCGCCATCGGGAACCTGATCCAGCTCCTCGACAAAGATCGCGCCTTTTTCTTTCAATCCGTCGACGACGAATTTGTTGTGGACGATCTCGTGACGGACATACACCGGCGCGCCATAGCGATCGATTGCGCGTTCGACGATTTCGATTGCGCGATCTACACCCGCGCAAAAGCCCCGCGGGGCCGCGATTAGCAGGGTAAGCGCCAGTTTTGTTTCCGGCGAATTGGTTGGCTGCAAGGGGGCGTTCATATCCGGCCCTCTAGCGCTTTGCTGCACGGGCCGCTAGGGCCGCAAAAAGTGAAATTGGCTGCTGGCCCGATTTGGGGGCTGCCAGAATGCGAATTTGAAGGACCAAGCTGCATGAAACTCCGTCGTTCGATTGTATCTGCCATGGTGATGGCCGCTGCTTTGGCCGGTTGCTCGAATGAAGGGCAATTGGTTCTGGATCAAGGGGTTGGCGTGCAAGCGGTCCGTTCTGCTTGCCCTGCTGTGGGTGTGCCTGACTACACCGGAGATATCACGACTTTCCGTTCGGCCAATTTGACCACAGCCGACCAGATCGATGTAGTTGCCGCGATCACGAATGTGCGCAGCGGTTGCAACGAAGCAGGCGAAAACGTCTATTCGGAAGCGACATTTGATGTGCTCGCCCGCAGAACCGATACGCGCGGCGCGCGCCAGGTGCAGCTGCCCTATTTCTCGACCGTCCTTCAAGGCGGATCTGCGATTCAGGCCAAGCGGATTGGCACAGTGACGCTCAACTTTGCCGATGGTCAGGAACGCGCGCAGGCGACCGGACGCGCGGGTGCCTTTGTCAATCGCGCGGCAGCAACGCTTCCGCCTGATATCGTTGAGAAAATCACACGCCGTCGCAAAGCAGGTGATCCCGATGCCGCACTCGATCCCTTGGCGGATCCGGTGGTCCGCGCGGCGCTCAATCGCGCGACATTCGAATTGCTGGTCGGATTCCAGCTGAGCGAAGATCAATTGGCGTACAACGCGACTCGGTAAAAGGTCGCAGGCATCGATGCGGGCTGTGAACCGCGTCACCCCTTGCGATTTTGGCCAATTCGGCTAGGCGCGCGGCATGTCTGATACCACGCCCGAAATGCTTACTTTGCACGCTGCTTTTGCGGCGAAAATCGATGCTGTTCTTGCTGAGTTAGAAGCGGACGGCGCATTGCCGCCCGAAACACCGCGACACAATGTCACTGTCGAGCCGCCACGCGACTCTTCGCATGGCGATCTGGCAACCAATGCGGCAATGGTGCTGGCCAAGCTGGCCAAGACAAATCCGCGCGAGCTTGCGGGCAAAATTGTCGACCGGCTGAACGCCGATCCGGACATCATCGAAGCGACCATTGCTGGCCCCGGCTTCATCAATCTGCGCCTGTCTGACGAGGCGTGGCTTAACGAACTCGGCGCCATTGCCCAATCGGGATCAGATTACGGAAAATCCGCGATTGGTGGCGGATCGACCGTCAATGTCGAATATGTTTCTGCCAATCCGACCGGCCCGATGCATATGGGCCATTGCCGCGGGGCGGTTGTGGGCGATGCGCTGGCGTCGCTGCTGGAATTTGCCGGGCACAAGGTCGTACGCGAATATTACGTCAATGACGCGGGCGGGCAGGTCGATGTGTTGGCCCGGTCTGCGCATTTGCGATACCGCGAGGCGCTGGGCGATACTATCGGTGACATACCCGAGGGGCTCTATCCGGGCGATTATCTGGTGCCCGTTGGCGAACATCTGGCGCGGGAGCTGGGCGACCGGTTCAAAGACTCCGATGAAGCAGACTGGTTGCCGGTATTCCGCGCGGAATCGGTCGAGAAGATGATGGATTTGATCAAGGCTGACCTGGCCTTGCTCGGCATTCATCATGATCTGTTTTCCTCCGAAGCTGCGCTGCAGGCAGCGGGCAAGCCTGAAGAGGCCGAGAAATGGCTGCGCGCGCATGATCTGGTCTATGATGGCGTACTCGAAGCACCGAAGGGCAAGGCCCCGCCGGATGATTGGGAACCGGTTGAACTGCCGCTGTTCCGCTCGACAAAATTCGGTGATGACCAAGACCGGCCGATCAAGAAATCGGACGGAAAATGGACCTATTTCGGGGCCGATCTCGCCTATCATATGCAGAAAGCGGAAACCGCCGACGCGTTGATCGACATCTGGGGGGCAGATCACTCAGGCACGGTCAAACGCATCAAAGCGGCCGTATCTGCGCTCGCTGAAGGCGAAGGCAAAGCAATCCCGTTCGACGTCAAACTGGTCCAGATGGTCCAGCTGATGCGCGATGGAGAGCCGCTGAAAATGTCCAAACGCTCGGGCAATTTCATTACGCTTGCGGAAATGGTCGAAGAAGTGGGCAAGGATGTGGTCCGCTTCACCATGCTCACGCGCAAACCCGAAGCGCAGATGGAATTCGACTTTGCCAAAGTCGTCGAGGCGTCGAAGGATAATCCGGTGTTTTACGTGCAATATGCGCATGCCCGGATCAGTTCGACCATGCGTAAAGGGGCGGCAGAGGGGTTGGAGCCGTCTGCCGACGGAATTGCGCAATTGGGCGAGGCAGAGCTTTCGCTGGTCAAGCAAGCTGCCCAATTCCCGCGAATCGTCGAAGCCGCTGCAAAAGCGCGCGAGCCGCACCGGATTGCGTTCTTTCTCTACGATCTGGGCGGTGAATTCCATTCCTACTGGAATTTGGGGAATGACAAGCCTGAGAAACGGTTCATCGTGGCACAGAATCAGGAATTGAGCCGCGCAAGGCTTTTCCTGGCGGCGCAGATCGGGCAAGTTATCCGAAACGGGCTCTCCATATTAGGGGTGGAAGCCGTCGAGGAGATGTGATGATGACTGTCCATGAAACCGGACGCGACGGTGAAGAACCGTTTGAAGATGGCGAAGGCTTCGCTGAAGATGGAGCCGTAGAGACCGAAGAACTCGCTCTGGTTGATGATGACGAGCCGCTGCCTTGGCTCGAATCCGACTATGGTGAAGAGGATGAGTCTTACAATCCGGGCAACATCGCAGGATTCATTTTCTTGGCGCTGCTCGCACTGGCGGCGATCATTGGCCTTGTCTGGTGGCTCAGCAATCCGGGTGCCGATCCCGAGCTGGTTGCCGATGGTAGCACGATCGAAGCGCCTGACGGACCGACCAAGGAGCGCCCGGAGGACCCGGGCGGCAAGGAGTTTGAAGGAACTGGCAACGTGGCGCCCGGTGTCGGGCAGGGTGAGACAACCGAGGGCCGGCTCGCCGGAGACGATTCGGCGCGTCCCAGCATCGATACCGCAACGCCCAATAATGCCGGTCAAGCTGGAGCGGGCAACGCATCTGGCGGCGCTGTCGGCGTGCAAGTCGGCGCCTACCGTTCGAAAGATAGCGCGACCAAGGCGTGGGGCACGCTGAACGGCCAGACGCAGGCGCTGAACGGTTTCAAATACCGCGTGGTTGAGGGCGAAGTCGATGGCGGCACTGTCTTCCGCTTGCAAGCTGTTGCAGGCGATACCGCTTCAGCAAACCGGCTTTGCAACGCGCTGAAAGCCGACGGAATCGAGTGTCAGGTCAAGAATTGAGCCGAACGGAGCCTTCCCTGCAAAGGTGGCTCCGTTTTCGCTCTGATTTTCCACACCGCCGGGCGGCGTTGCGCTTGCCTATGCCGTGCCAGACTGCGACTTTCGCTCTATGACACCCGCAATCTTCGGACTGGCCGGAGCCGAATTGACAGCCGACGAGCGTGCCTTTTTCAAAGAGGCCGATCCGACGGGGTATATTCTGTTCGCGCGCAATTGCGAAAATCCCGAACAGATGCGGGCTCTTACCGATTCGCTGCGCGAAATTCACGGGCGCGAACGCTTGCTGATCTCGATCGATCAGGAAGGCGGACGGGTCGCGCGGATGAAGCCGCCGCATTGGTCGGCCTTTCCGGCGGGTGAAGTGTTCGACAAGCTCTATCAGATCGCCCCGGCCAGCGCGATCGAAGCGGCGCGTGTGAATGCTCAAGCCATGGGGCTTGAACTCGCACAAATGGGCGTCACGGTGGACTATCACCCGCCGGTGGATGTCAGGCAGGCAGGCGCGAATGATGTGATCGGTGATCGCGCACTGGGTTCGGAGCCAAAGCAAGTAGCCGCGCTGGGACGGGCCATCCTCGACGGACTGGCCTCTGCCGGTGTGGCGGGCTGCATCAAGCATATGCCCGGCCATGGTCGCAGCCTGTGCGATACGCATAAGGAAATGCCCACGGTGACCGCCAGCGATGAAGAGCTGGAATGGGATATTGCGCCTTTCCGCGCGCTCTCCGATGCTCCGATCGGAATGACCGGTCACTTGCTGTTCGCGGCGTGGGACAAGGCCAATCCGGCAACGCTTTCTTCCTTTATTATCAGCGAGATCATTCGCAAACGGATCGGCTTTGATGGCCTGCTGCTAACCGATGATATCGATATGGAAGCGCTTGATGGTACGGTCCCGGAACGCAGCAAACGCGCGATTGCCGCGGGATGTGACATCGTCCTCAATTGCTGGGCAAAAATGGACGATATGATCGGCATTGTTGACCGGATCCCGACTATGTCTGCTGGGGCGGCAGAGCGTCTTGAGCGAGCGCTCAGCGTCGCGGATCAGGCGAAAGCCGGTGGCGACAAGGCGGAGCTTCTTGCCAAACGCGATGCACTGCTCGCGATAAAGGGAGCGGCCGCATGAATGTCTCCCAAAATGAAGGCGGGTTGATGTTCGAGCAGGAGGGCAATTCTGCCGATTCGGACTGGATTGCACCCGCAACCGCTGAAACTGACGATAGCGCGCTGTATCTTGAGCTAGAGGGGTGGGAAGGGCCGCTTGATCTGCTGCTCGATCTTGCCCGCCGGCAGAAGGTTGATCTGCGCGCGATTTCGATCCTTTCATTGGTCGATCAATATCTCGACTATATCGAGCGGGCGGAAGCGCTGAAGCTGGAACTTGCAGCGGATTATCTGGTGATGGCGGCGTGGCTGGCCTTCCTGAAATCCTCGATGCTGCTGCCCAAGGAAGAGCAGGAAGATCCAAGCCCCGAAGAACTCGCGCTCAAATTGCAATTGCGGCTCCAGCGATTGGGCGCGATGCGCGAATCTGCGGCACGCCTGATGGCGCGCGACAGGATCGGGCGCGACGTATTCTTGCGCGGAGCACCCGAAGGGCTACGGATCGATCGCAAGACGCAGTGGCAATGCGATATGTACGGGCTGATCCAGTCCTATGGTCAGGTGAAAGCGCGGACCGCACCGGCCATTCATATGGTCCGCGAACGCCCGGTTATGACGCTTGAGAGCGCGCTCGACCGGGTATCGAACATGCTGGGTGTTACGCTGGACTGGATGCGGATTGAAGAATTCCTGCCGCCGCACGCAGAGGCTGGCCTGCGCCGGTCCGCGCTGGCATCGAGCTTCGTCGCAGTGCTGGAACTGGCGCGGATGGGCAAAGCAGAGATTGCGCAGGACGAGGTCTTCGGACCGCTGAAATTGCGGAGAATCAGGGCATGAGTGCTTCGGACATGGATGATCTGCAGCGCGCGGTAGAGGCAACGCTTTTCGCCAGCGAAGAACCGATGACGGTCGAAGCCTTGGCCGGACATCTGGGTGACGCAGAGGTCCCTTTGGTGCGCGAAGCGGTCAAGAATCTGGCTGACCATTACGCAGAGCGCGGGGTTCATCTGGTCGAGCGCAACAAGCGATGGCATTTCCAGACCGCTGCGGATCTGGCGCATTTGTTGCGGCGCGAACGCGAACAAGTCCGCAAATTGTCGCGCGCGGCAACCGAAGTTCTGGCGATTGTTGCCTATCATGAACCTGTCAGCCGCGCGGAGATCGAATCCATTCGGGGTGTGCAAACGGCGAAGGGTACGCTTGATGTGCTGATGGAAGCCAGCTGGATACGGATAGCGGGGCGGCGCGAAGTCCCGGGGCGCCCGGTGATTTACGCGACAACGCCCGATTTCCTGCAGCATTTCGGCCTGCAATCGCGGCGCGATTTGCCCGGGCTGGATGAATTGCGCGCCGCCGGCCTGCTTGATCCGGTCGATGACGCCTATGAGGCGCTAACCGGCTCAGACGATGAGGAAAATGAAGAGAGCGCTGCTGACGAAGAAACCAGCGATGAAGCGGATGACCTAACCGAAGCGCCAGAGGACGTAGAAATTGAGATCGATGGTGATTTGTCCGGTCATGCTGGTGTAGAGCCATCTTAGTCACTATATTGGCGCTAATCGCAGCTTTGAGAGAATTTCCATGGGTATTGGTTGGCCGCAGCTTCTGGTTATCGCACTTGTCATCCTCGTCCTGTTCGGACGCGGGCGCATTTCCGAAATGATGGGTGATTTTGGCAAAGGCATCAAAAGCTTCAAAAAGGGCATGAATGAGGACGAGTCGGCAGACACGCCCAAGCCCGGCGGAAAGATCGAAGGTCCGGCGGCGGCCGCCAGCGATGATCAATCCGCGAAGAACCCGGCCAAGACTTCTGACAATTCCTGATCCTGCCTGAGGCACTGCTCGAGACATGTTCGACATTGGTGCCCTTGAACTTTTGTTGATCGTAGTCGTGGCGGTGATCGTCATTGGCCCCAAAGACATGCCCGCTGCGCTGCGCGTTGCAGGGCGATGGGTGGGCAAGCTTCGCCGTGCTTCCGCGCAATTCCGCAGCGGCTTCGATTCGCTGGTTCGCGAGGCGGAGCTGGAGGAAATGGAGAAAAAGTGGAAAGAGCAAAACGCCAAGATCATGGCGGAAACGCCCGAGGGTGAAATGGGCCCGTTACCGTCAGCTGATTACGGGCAGGCTCCGGCAGGCGACGGACAGCCTGATGATTTGCTTGCCGATGTGCAGGGGGCTTCTGCAGCAGACAAGGCCACTGATGAGCCCACACAGACGGATGAGCCGACACTCCCGCTAGAAAAGCCGGGGAAGCCCTGAACCATGGCGCTGGGCATATCCGATATCGATGAAACGCAGGCCCCGCTGCTCGATCATCTGGTGGAGTTGCGCGCGCGCCTGGTCCGCTGCGTGTTGGCTCTGGTGGCGGCGTTCGGAATTTGCCTTTATTTCGCCGACCCGATTCTGGGCTTTCTGATCCAGCCGCTCAAAAGCGCCTTCCCCGATGGGGAGGGGCAGCTGATCTTCACCAAATTGTACGAAGTGTTCTTCGTGCAGCTCAAGGTCGCCTTGTTCGCCGGGTTCTGCATCAGCTTCCCCTATATTGCCAACCAGCTTTGGGCGTTTGTTGCCCCGGGGCTCTACGCCAAAGAGAAGCGCGCATTTCTGCCGTTTTTGCTGCTGACACCGCTGCTATTTATCGCGGGGGCCAGTCTGGCCTATTATGTCGTCATGCCGACTGCATTCCGTTGGTTCATCGGCTTTGAAGGAACAGTAGGCGGTCTGGAAATAGAAGCTCTGCCCGCTGCCAATGAATATCTCGGCCTGGTGATGCAGTTCATTCTGGCTTTCGGAATATGCTTCCTGCTGCCGGTGCTGCTTCTGCTGCTGCATCGTGCGGGAATAGTGACGCGAACACAGCTTGCCAGCGCCCGCCGCTATATCATCGTAGGTGTGGTGGCGCTGGCTGCGATCGTTACGCCGCCGGACCCGGGATCGCAGCTGATTCTGGCTATCCCGCTCTTGTTGCTGTTTGAAGGATCATTGCTGATCATGCGGCTGACCGAACGCAAGGCCGCCAAGGACGCTACCGAGAAGCCGGTTGAAGAGGCTTAACAGGCCGGCGAATCGGCCTGGCGACAGCCAAACCACATTTGCAACACGCACAAAAAAGGCGAGGCCCGCAGGCCTCGCCTTGAATGTTTTCAACTCAGACCGTTGTTACGGGCTGGTTGGTGCGTCGTCTTCGTTACCACCGGCGATGATGATGCCAGCGATAATTGCCGCAGCAGCAAGAATAGCGAGGATGATGCCAGCGCCGCCCGAATCTTCACCGAGATTGCTTTCTTCAGCAGTCGGTGCAGCAGCACGGTCAGCGTTCTGTGCGAGAGCTGGCGATGCTGCCAGCGAAACTGCTGCAGTAGCAGCCAGTAGATTACGGAACTTCATTTCAAACGTCTCCTCAGAGCTCTAGTTTTGTTCAAACTCTCCGCTTCACTAGGGCAGTCAGCGTACCGAGGCAAGCCCAAAGTTCGTAACGGTTTGTCAAATATGTTACCGGATTGTAACACTTATCCTAGTTAATCGTCACCACAAATGTGGTCGGCGCGATGCTTCTATTCCCAAAAACTCAGGTGCCGAAGCGAACCTCGTCACCATCTCGGGCTGCTTTGCGTAGATATCGTTACGGTAGGGTTAACGTCCCCATAAATTTGGGTTTTTAGGATAAGCCGTGGGATTCTGCGGATATTCCGAGTGATATTCGGGCGGATCAATCGGCCGCGAAGACCTCTTTCCCGCCGACCCAGGTCGACAGCACCTTCGTTTCGCGGATGGATTCGGGGGAAGCGAGCATCGGGTCGCGGTCGATCAGGACAAAATCGGCGCGTTCACCTGCCACCAGCCTTCCGAATCGCCCTTCGGCGAATCCGGCAAATGCGCCCGAGGATGTGAATCCGGCCAATGCCTGCTCGCGGCTGACGGCTTCTTGCGGGCGCCATCCACCAAATGGTTGACCGTCCGGACCTGTACGAGAGATTGCCGCGGCAATCCCGGCAAAAGGATCGGGCGATTCGACCGGCGCGTCTGAACCAAACGCCAATGGAGCCCCGGTCGATTGAATTGTGCGCCACGCATAGGCGCCTTCCAGCCGAGGTGGGTCTAGCCGTGCCTCTGCCATTGTCCGGTCGGACGTCTGGTGAACCGGCTGCATCGAAGCAATGATCCCGTGATCGGCAAATTTCGCGAGATCGGCTGGGTCAACCACTTGCGCATGTTCGATACGCCAGCGGCGATCACCGTCATATGTTCCGGACAATTCGCTGACCGCGCTCAAAACTTCAGCATTTGCCGCATCGCCGATTGCGTGGATCGCCAGCTGGAATTTGTCGAGCGCGGCGCGGCTCATCAAATTGCGCAGCTGAGCGCCGGTTTTGAGCGGCAGTCCGGTGTTGCCGGCTTCATCAGCATAGGGTGCTTTGAGCCACGCCCCACGA
The DNA here is from genome assembly GCF_009827395.1 of Pontixanthobacter aquaemixtae. Taxonomy (GTDB): domain Bacteria; phylum Pseudomonadota; class Alphaproteobacteria; order Sphingomonadales; family Sphingomonadaceae; genus Pontixanthobacter; species Pontixanthobacter aquaemixtae. The sequence continues at coordinate 338,497 of NZ_WTYX01000001.1, forward strand.
GAGCCCAAAGCTCCGTCGAGATAGAGCTTCACCCCGTTGATCCGCAGCTTGTCGTCATAGAGCCACTGGCTGGGGCCAGGGCCGCCGATCAGTTCCATTGCCTCAACGCCCGAAGCGTACGACATGATCCGAAGCTGCAGCCAGCCACCATCGCCAGCGCGGCGGAAGGATTGCCAGTCTTCGATGCTGGTGCCCATATCGGCAACCGCGGTCACCCCCATCGAAAGCAGGATTTCCTGCGCTTTGGACAAGGCCAGATCGCGATCTTCGGGCCGCGGGGCGGGAACTACGCGCTGTACAAGCTCGCTCGCATTATCGACAAATATTCCGGAAGGTTGACGGCTTCCGCCGACGCGTTCGATCCGCCCACCGGCGGGCGCTTGAGACGAAGCGCTAACACCGGCGATTTCCATCGCCCGGCTATTCGCCCAGCCAGCATGGCCATCTACTCTTTCCAGCCAAACGGGACGGTCCGAGACAACAGCATCCAATTCCGCAGCGGTAGGGAAACGGCCAAGGCCCCATTTTTCCTGATTCCATCCGCGTCCGATAATCCAGCGACTGGCTGGATTGGCGGCGGCGTATTCAGCGATCTTGGCTTGCGCTTCTTCGAGCGATCCGGTGTCCGACAAATCCAGCGTCAACGCGCCGAAGCCAATACCCATTACGTGCAAATGCGAATCGATCAGCCCGGGAATGACATATTGCCCTTTTCCGTCGTAACGAAAATCGGTGACGGGCAACTTGTCGCCGTGATCCAGCACTTGCTTGATCCTGCCGTCATCGTCGATCCACAGCGCGACGAACCGCTGCAACTTGCCATCTTCGCCGATGGTAATGCCCTGAATATTGTCGACGATTATGTCAGCCGAAGCAGGGCTTGCAAATAGCGCTGCAGCGGCGGCGAATGCCGTGAAAATGCGTTTGATCATTTATTCTGTTCCGTCGATTCTAGCGTGGCAATCTGCGTATCAGCGAACTGGTATCCTGTCGCCCGCCATCCATTTCCTGAATGTCTTTATAGAAGCTATCGACCAATCGCGACACCGGGCTGTCGAGGCCCAGCCGGTCCGCTTCTTCCAGCGCATAGGCCAGATCCTTGCGCATCCAATCGACCGCAAAGCCGAAGTCAAATTCATTCCGGACCATCGTGTGCCAGCGATTTTCCATTTGCCAACTTTGTGCAGCGCCGCCCGAGATCGCTTCAAAAACCTTGTCGGCGTCAATGCCCGATGCCTGCGTCAGGCGGATCGCTTCGCTTAGCCCGCCTAGGACACCGGCAATGCACATCTGGTTGGCCATCTTGGCAGTCTGCCCGGCACCGGCGCCGCCAACATGAACGATCCGCTTGCCATAGGCCCGTATGACCGGATCGGCGCGGGTGAATGCTTCTGCCGTCCCGCCGCACATGATCGCCAGCGCGCCATTTTCAGCGCCCGCTTGCCCGCCGGAGACCGGCGCATCGATCGCCAAGACTCCGTGCTTCTGGCTGGCTTCGTCGATTGTGCGCGCCATTTTGGCGGAGACTGTTGTGTGGTCGATCAGCAGCGTCCCTTCTGCCATCGATTGCAGCGCGCCGTCGCTGCCCGTCAGCACTTCGGCGACATCATCGTCGTTTCCAACGCATGAAATGACCACATCGACACCCGATGCAGCTTGCGCCGGAGAGCTTGCTATGTCGGTGCTCAGCCCGGCGGCGGCTTGCTTGGCCTGCCATGCCTCTGCGCGCGCTGCCGTGCGGTTGAATGCGATGACGCGGTGGCCTGCGCTGGCAAGATGGCCGGCCATTGGCCCGCCCATCACACCCAGCCCGATAAATCCGATTGTCAGTTTTTCATCCATGGCCACGGATTACGGCGTTTGCCGTGCAAAGCAAATGCATAGCGGACACAAACCAAACCAGTGTTCCCCACAGCCGCGTTTTCGCCTAACCCGCGATGCATGACCGACAAAGCTTCCGATCTTCTGACGCTCGACCATGTGCGGGCAGCGGCTGACCGCATCAAGGGCGCGGTTGTCCGCACGCCGACGATGCATTCGCGAACTTTGTCGGATATTACCGGCGCCGAAGTCTGGCTGAAGTTTGAAAACCTGCAATTCACTGCGGCCTATAAGGAACGCGGGGCGCTCAATGCCTTGTTGCAATTGCCCGAAGAACAGCGGTCACGCGGTGTCATTGCTGCGTCGGCCGGAAACCACTCGCAAGGACTTTCGTATCATGGTCGGCGGCTTGGAGTGCCGGTGACAATCGTCATGCCGTGCCCCACGCCAACGGTCAAAGTCATGCAAACCGAAGCCGTTGGCGGAAACGTGGTTTTGCATGGAGAGACCTTCGACGATGCCTATGCCCATGCACGCAAGCTGGAGACCGAACGCGGGCTGACATTTGTTCATCCGTTTGACGAACCGAATGTTGCGGCGGGGCAGGGGACAGTCGGGCTCGAAATGCTCGAAGATGTGCCCGATCTTGATATGATCGTCGTGCCTGTAGGCGGCGGGGGATTGGTGTCCGGTGTTTCAGTCGCGGCCAAAGGGCTGAAATCCGACATCAAGGTGATCGGTGTGCAGACGGCAGAATTCCCCGCGTTTTACGAGCTGTTCACCGGCAAGCAGATTTCCGGGCGAGGGCTGACATTGGCTGAAGGCATCGCGGTCAAAGAACCGGGCTTTTTCACCCGCGATATCGGCAAGCAATTCATCGACGAAATGCGCGTCGTCAAGGAATCGGCCATCGAAGAGGCCATCTCGCTGCTTCTCGATATAGAGAAAACCGTGGTAGAAGGGGCCGGTGCTGTCGGGCTCGCGACTTTGCTTCCGCCCGCCAATGGCGTGCCCCGCAAAGAATTTGAAGGCAAGAAAATCGGCGTCATTCTGACCGGCGGAAATATTGAACAACGCTTTCTCGCCAATGTAATCCTGCGCAACCTTGTGCGATCCGGGCGGATTAGTCGGGTCAGCATGATCCTTGATGATCGCGCGGGCGCGCTGCAGCAAGCGACCGGGATATTTGCCGAGCACAATGCCAATATCATCGAGGTTACGCACCAGCGGATTTTCGGCAATTTGTCGGCCAAGAACATTCAAACCGACATCGAGTTTGAAGTGCGGGACAAGGCTGCGCGCGACCGGCTGCTTCAGGCATTGGGCGAAGCAGGCTACCGCTTTGACCTGATCAAACTGCAAGGCAAAACTGCGAGCAAGTTCAGCAGCAATTGATCTGCAGCACGATTTTCTGTTCTGTCCGTTAGCTTTGTCCCGGCGAGTTGGCACAATCCGGCACAGCTTTTTTCCGGCCCGAGAAATTGTGCAAAATAATCAATCGTTAACCGAGTTATTTGGTTAAGGACCTTTTACCGACCGTCCTGCGCATGCATAAAGAGAGGCCTAGATTATCCGACCGATTCTAATGCTTGAGGACAGATAAACCGTCGTGACGGCCCCCGTTCGCTTTCCCCGTTTCTTTGTGACAACGCCTGCGCCTTGCCCGTATTTGCCGGGAAAGAGCGAGCGCAAAGTGTTCACCGAGCTCAAAGGCGACAATGCCGATCAACTGAACGAAGCGCTGGGGCGGATCGGATTCAGGCGCAGCCAGACGGTGGCCTATCGGCCAAGCTGTGCCGATTGCAATGCGTGCGTTTCGGTTCGCGTAGTGGCAGACGAGTTCACGCCCAGTTCAACACAGCGCCGCAATTTGCGCCGCAACGGAGATCTGGTCGCAACCGAATGCCGTCCATGGGCGACCGAGGAACAATTCGAACTTTTGCAGCGTTATCTGGGCGTGCGCCATCCGGGCGGCGGCATGGCCTCGATGGATGAAACTGACTACGCAGATATGGTTGAGCATACCCCGGTATCCAGCTATGTCATTGAATATAGGGAACCCTCTGACGGTGAAGAGCCCGGCCGATTGGTCGGAGCTTGCCTCACTGACAGGCAGGGTGACGGGTTGTCGATGATTTACAGCTTCTACGACCCTGAACATGAGTCGCGATCTGGTCTTGGTAATTATATCATTCTTGAACACATTCGCCGGGCGGCGGAACAAGGCTTGGCCTACGCCTATCTCGGCTATTGGGTCGAAGGATCAGACCGGATGCGGTACAAGGTGCGTTACCGGCCGCTCGAACGGCTTACCCGCGAAGGGTGGCGGCGCCTCAGCCGTGAAGAGCAGGACGCGCTTATCTCTGACACAGCGAGCAAGCAGCGCGCTGAACGAAGCGCCGGTGGCACCGCCTCGAAAGATGGAGACCGGGCGCAGTACTCCGCGCAAAGCGACAGCGCAGCCGGTTAACAAGCCTCGCTTGGACCAGGCCCAAGCGATTGGGCAATGGTTGGCCTATGCTGCTGCGGGATCCCTGATGTTGGCGGCGCAGCCTGTTTTCGCGCAAGACCCGACAGGGATGAGCCTCGACGATCTTATTCCCGAAGAAGCAGTCGAAAACCCCGAGGAGTGGGCAAGCGACCCCGAAGCAGAGATTTCGCCAGAGACTGATGAGACGCCGCTTCAACCCGATACGCCGATGACCGAAATGCCGTCTTTGACGGTTGAATGGCCAGACGATCTTGACTTGCCGCCGCTAGAGCGGCTGGAGCCCGATGTTGATGTCCGCTTCGCTGACACAGATTTGCCTCCGCTTCCCGAACTTCCCGATGCGACGCTGGTCAAAGTCGGCAGCGACCTGGTGTTGGCATTTCCAAATGACACGCAGAACTTCTCTGTTCGAGAGGAGTTTATTGGCCGGTTCCGCTCGCTTTCGACCGTCGCGGATTTGTCCAACGGAGAGGAGAATATCGCCCAGCTTGCGGCGCGCGCGCGAGCCGATCAGGAACTGCTCGACGAAATGCTGCGCGTCTATGGCTATTACGATGCGCAAGTGATCCGCACCGTTGGCGGACTGAGGCCGGGGCAGGACACCGCCGATACCGATCCGGTGGTCCGTTTCGACATTATCCCCGGGCCCCGTTACCGTTTTGGTGCGATTGATCTGGGCAATCTCGACGCGGCACCGGACTATCCGATGCTGCGCAGCGTTTTCGAGATTGAAACCGGCGATCCGGTGTCGAGCGACAAGATCGTCGAAGAACAGCTCGATCTCGACATGGCGCTTGGCGAAAACGGTTATCCCTTTGCCGAAATCGGTGAGGCCGATCTGCTGATCGACCACAGCGAAACGCGCGGCGATCTGACGCTGCCGGTCGAACCGAAGGGCAAATACCGCTTTGGCGAGGTGGTGAGTTCGGATCCCGATTTTCTCTCGGGCAGACATCTGGCCTCGATTGCGCGTTTCGAAGCGGGGGACATCTTCCAGCGCAGTCTAGAGCTTGACTTGCGGCGGGCAATCACCGCCACCGGGCTGGTTTCTTCGGTTTCGGTTACACCGCGTGAAGTCCAGCCGCCCTCCGGGGCCGAACCGGGCGTGGTGGCGCTCGATGTGGCGATGACCAAAGCGCCGCTGCGGACCATCGCCGGGGCCGTCGGCTATGGTTCCGAAGAAGGCTTCCGGATCGCGGCAAGCTGGGAACACCGCAATTTCTTCCCGCCCGAAGGTTCGCTGAAATTTCGCGGGATCGCCGGTACGCGCGAACAATTGGCAGGTATTACATTCCGCAAGAACAATTTTGGCGGGCGCGACAAGATCCTGACGCTCGATGCCTATGCCAGCACGATCGACAGCGATGCGTTCGATGCGCGCACAGCCGCCTTTGTCGCGACATATGAGCGGACATCCAATCTGCTTTTCCAAAAGCCACTTAGCTGGAGCGCGGGTTTTGAGGCGATTGCAACCAGCGAGCGCCCGGCCGCAGTGAACGGTGTAGTCCAGCCGCGCCAGACATTCTTCGTCGGCGCTTTGCCAGTCAGCGCCTTGCTCGATTCGACCGATGACCTTCTCAACCCCAAGGAAGGGTTCCGCATCGGAGGGCGGCTCTCGCCCGAAATTTCGCGCAGCAACGGGACCGAGAGTTTCTATCTGCGCGGCCAGTTTGACGCGAGTTACTATCAATCCGTAACCGACAAAGTGGTTGTGGCCGGGCGCACGCGCTTTGCCAGCATCCCCGGTACCGATCTCGCCAATATCGCACCGTCGCGCCGTCTCTATGCAGGCGGAGGCAGTTCGGTGCGTGGATATGGTTTCCAGGAAATCGGCCCGCGCGACGTTTTGGGGGAGCCAAGCGGCGGGCGTTCGCTGGTCGAATTCTCGCTCGAGGCGAGAGTGCAGACCGGCTTTATGGACGGTGCGGTGTCGGTAGTACCCTTTGTCGACGCGGGATCGGTCGGGCGCGGGACAACACCCGATTTTGACGAGATCAAATTCGGCGCGGGACTTGGCATTCGCTACGATACCGGCTTCGGCCCAATCCGCGTCGATGTTGGAGTGCCGCTCAATCCGGGGCCCAATGACAATCCGGTGGCGGTATATGTTTCGCTTGGGCAAGCTTTCTGATGAGCGAGCGGGACGCAGCGGCCGCAATCGACGAACCATCCGTCGAGCCCACGCGCAAACGGCGAAGGCTGCTCAAAGTGCTGGCCGGCTCGGTGGTTGGACTGTTCGTCTTGCTGGCCCTGGCAGTAGCATTCATCAACAGCCCGTTCGGCAAAAGGTGGATCGCCGACGAAATTGCCAAAGTCGCCCCGGCCTCAGGCCTGCGCTTTGAAGTTGGCCGGATAGAGGGTGACATTTTTGGCGCAGCGACATTGCACGATGTCACGGTTTCCGATCCCAAAGGCGAATTTCTGACCATTCCAGAAGTCGAACTCGATTGGCGCCCGCTCAGCTGGCTCACCAGCGGGTTGGATGTCCGAACACTCGTTGCGCGGCGGGGAAATTTGCTGCGTACACCCGAATTGCTGCCCGGCGATCCGGATGCGCCGATATTGCCTGACTTCGATATCAGGGTCGATCATCTCGAGATCGACAGCCTGACCGTCGCGCGCGGGATTGTCGGAGACAGCTCTCCGGTCATCGATTTGGTCGCCAAAGCCGATATCCGCGATGGTTTGGTGTTCCTGGAAACCGAAGGTGATTTGGGAGAACAAGACAAACTTTACGCTCTGATCCATGCCGAACCCGATGGTGACCGATTTGATCTGAAGCTGGACTATGATGCGCCCCAAGGCGGTGTGCTGGCCGGATTGATTGGCGCGGAATCTGGCTACTCTGCAAAAATAGTCGGCGACGGCACATGGAGCGCGTGGGACGGAGCTTTTCTCGCAAAGCGCGATGAAGAACGAGTCGCCGCATTCAAGATCAGCAACCAGCAGGGCCGTTACAAAATTCTGGGTCAGGCCTATCCCGGGGGTCTGTTCGCCGGGCTTACCGCCGATGCTTTGGGAGATACCGTTTCGCTGAGCGTGACCGGCACTTTGGAAGAAAGCGTCGCGGCAGGTTCGCTTGCCTTTCGCACTGCATCGCTGCGCGGCAAGGGTGCGGGCAGCATCGATCTGGCGAATAACAGCGTTGCTGATTTTGAACTTAGTTCGCAGCTGACCAAACCGGCCTTGTTCGGCCAGAACATCCGGCTCGATGGCGCAGAACTGACTGCGACCGTCGATGGCGCGTTTCGCGATTTGACAATCGATCACTTGCTCACGCTCGATGCCTTCCAGACCGGCGAGACACGGATATCCAACGTTACCCAGCGAGGCGAAGCGACATATGATGGCACGCGCTGGACCTTGCCGCTCAATGCCACGCTGGCACGGATCGAAACCGGCAATGTGCTGGCCGATCCGCGTCTGGTTGATGGCACTGTCTCGGGAACGCTTGTCTATAGCGGTTCGCGGCTGCTGTCGGACGATCTGGCGATCGACTTCCCCGATGCGAATGCGCGACTGGCGCTTGCGGGTGACACAAGCCGCGGTGCCTATGCATTGCTCGGCCCGATTTCCCTGCGCGGACTTCCGCTGGAAAATATCGGCGCGGTCAGTGGTTCTGCGAAGATCGATTTCCGCATTGGCAACAATTACCCTTGGACGTTGAAAGCGGACTTTGACGGGCGGATCCCGCAGGTGACCAATGCCACTCTCGCCAATCTTGCCGGGCCCAATATCAAGCTCAGCGGCGGTGTTTCTCTCGGTTCGGTTGCGCCGCTTGATTTCAGGAATGTACAGCTGAGCGCGCAGAAACTGTCGCTCTCGCTCAACGGCAAGGTGCGCGGCAGCACGACCAGCGTTGCCGGCCGGGGCAGGCATGTCGATTACGGCGCGTTCACGGTAGAAGCCGCGATGGCCGACGCGGGCCCCACCGCTGTGCTGGTCTTTGCAAGCCCGCTCCCCGCTGCAGGTCTCAAAGATGTTCGTGTTGCGATTGCCCCCACCAAAGACGGCTTTGCGATCGACACCGAAGGACAATCGATGCTCGGCGCGTTCAATGGCCAGCTCGGCCTGATTTCGCCCGCGAATGGCCCGACCGAGATTGCCATCCAGGAACTGAACATCTGGAAGACTTCGGTCGCTGGCAGCCTGACGTTGGGCGATGGCGGCGTTGACGGCGGGCTGATCTTGTCCGGCGGCGGGCTTGACGGACGGATCGGCCTTGCCTCGCGCGGGGGCGGGCAGGGGTTCTCATTCGATATTACTGCACGCAATGCCAGCTTCGCCGGCGCAACACCGATTTCGATTGCCAAAGCCGATCTGGAAGGGCGCGGCTATCTGAAGGATGGCAATTCCAATGTGGAAGCCAGCATGACCGCGCAGGGCCTCAGCTACGGGACGCTGTTCATCGGCAGAGTTGCGGCAAAGGCAGAGCTTGAGAATGGCACCGGTACGGCCATCGCCTCTCTCGCCGGGCGTCGCGGAAGCCAGTTCAATATGCAGCTCAATGCCGGATTTACCCCTGATCGCATTGCCATTGCCGGACGCGGAGACTTTGCGGGCAAACGGGTGACCATGCCGCGGCGCGCGGTGCTGACGAGACAGGGCGATGGCGGCTGGCAGCTTGCCCCGACGCAGGTTTCCTATGGCGACGGGGCAATGGTTGCCTCGGGTGAGTTTGGCGGCGGATCGGTTGCGATGGATCTCGCTCTTGACGATATGCCGCTGTCGCTGGTTGATCTGGCGGTTGCGGATATCGGATTGGGCGGCACGGTTTCGGGCAAGGTCGATTTCCGTTCCTCCGGTTCGGGCGCGCCAACCGGCAATGCCCGGGTGGTGGTCGACGATCTGACCCGTTCCGGGCTGGTACTCTCTTCGAAGCCGATAGATCTGGCGCTGGTCTCGCGTTTGACCGCTGACCGGCTTGATCTGCGCGCGGTGGTCAAGGAAGACGGCACTCGGCGCGGACGTGTGCAGGGGCGGATCACCGGCCTCGGCCGGTCGGGCGATCTGACCAGCCGGTTGCGACGCGGATCGCTGTTTGCGGAACTGCGCTATAACGGACCGGCAGCTGCGATATGGCGTCTTGCCGCGATCGAAGCGTTCGATTTGACCGGACCGATGGGCGTTGCTGCCAATGTCACCGGCACTTTGGCCAATCCGCAAGTTCGCGGGTCGCTGACAAGCGACAATCTGCGCGTGCAAAGCGCGCTGTCGGGTACCGATGTGCAGAATGTGTCGGTGCGCGGAAGCTTTGCCGGATCAAGGCTGCGGCTTACGCGTTTTGCGGGCACGACAGCAAATGGCGGTACGGTTTCGGGCAGCGGCACGGTCAATCTGGAAAACCTTGGCGAGCGCGGGCCTGCGCTGGATATCCGCGTGGCGGCAAAGAACGCGCGGCTGCTCAATGCCAACGGGATCGATGCGACGGTGACCGGCCCGCTCAGGCTGATCTCCAACGGCATCGGCGGGACCATCGCCGGACGGGTGCAGATCAACCGTGCGGCCTGGTCGCTTGGCACGGCGGCGGATGATGCCAGCCTGCCGCGTATTCGCACGCGCGAGATCAACATACCTGCCGATATCGCCCCGCGCCGCGCGGGCTACCGGCCATGGCGCTATATGATCAATGCCAAGGCCGACAGCCGCGTCGATGTCGACGGGATGGGGCTCGACAGCGAATGGCGCGCCGACATCCAGCTGCGCGGCACCACCGATGATCCGCGTATCGGCGGCAATGCGCGGGTGGTGCGCGGCTATTACAGTTTTGCCGGCACGCGATTTGAACTGACACGCGGCCGGATCGATTTCGATGCCAACGTCCCGATCGATCCGCGGCTTGATATTATCGCCGAGACAGATCGCGACGGCTTGAACGTCGAAGTCGCGGTGCAGGGCAATGCGCTGCAGCCCGAAATCACTTTCAGCTCAACCCCACCGCTGCCCGAAGAAGAGATCCTCTCGCGCCTGCTGTTTGGCGGATCAATTACCCAGCTCTCCGCCACAGATGCACTGCAATTGGGCACAGCGCTGGCCAGCCTGCGGGGCGGGGCGGGGCTCGATCCGATCAATGCGCTGCGCACCGCAATCGGCCTCGACCGGCTGCGGATTGTCAGCGCCGATCCCGCACTGGGCCGCCAGACCGGCGTCGCTTTGGGCAAGAATATCGGGCGGCGTTTCTACGTTGAAATCGTCACCGACGGACGCGGCTATAGCGCGACCGAAGCCGAATTCCGCATCACCGGTTGGCTGTCCTTGCTCGGAAGCGTGTCGACCATCGGGCGGGAAAGCGCATCGCTGGAAATCAGCCGCGATTATTGATGCGCTTCCAGGGCTTTCAGCCGCTGGTCATGCTCCTGATCTTTCAGCCGCGATTGTTCTGAATACATATCCTGCCCGTCCATCCACCCGCCGCGCTTGGTCAGCTCGGTCTGCATGGTTTGCGATGCCGCCACAAGCAAAGTGACATTCTCCGTAAGCCGGTCAATCTTGTCGCTATTGGCGTTGGCGGTGCTGCTGGCCTGGGTGATCTGCGCCATGATCAGCGCGAACCCGCCAATCAGGACGATGCTGAATGTCGCAACGCCCAGCTTGATCCATAAATCGGCCTGCGTTTTGGCACTGATCGCTGTGGCTTCCGGCTTCAAAGCCTCGAGAATGGCCTTGGCATCGGGGGAAAGCGGCCTGTTCATGCAGCCGCTCCGTACAGCGCGGCTTCGGCCGTGCGGCGCCGAGTCAGACCCTTGAGCACCCGGCCTCCTGCGCGGTTCCAGCGGGCAAATTCGCGCAAGGCACCGGCGTAGTCACCCTGCTTGTGGCATTTGCTCAGCGTGGCGCGGCCAATGGCGCCGGTGTTATAGTGGAAGCTGACCAACGCATCGAACTGGTTTTGCGTGGTTGCGCAGCCGTCCAGCGCGCGCGCAACATCATCGGCATAACGCACAAGATCGCTTTCCAGCCGGGCATCGCACTGGGCGCGGGTCCAAACGGTGCCGGGGCCGATCCGCCCCATGCCATCCAATCCGCGGCCGGTCGCGCCCCAGCCGATGGTCCATGGATCGCCGCCGGTCCCGGGGTCGGGATAGGCTTCCACCAATCCATCGGTGCGCAGCCGGGCACAGCCTTCGAACTGTTTGATCAGGGCAATACCTGCACTGCCGATGGCGGTAGGGCAGAGACATGGACCACTTGGACCACTGTCCTGACCAGAATTTTCTTCGCTGCCGAGCGCCTGGTCGAGCGCGCCATCCAGCGCGTCAACTTCATGCTGTTTGAATCCGCGTCCAAGCATTTTGCGGACGGTATCGAAAATAGGGGTGCGTTTGGTCGGGGAAGTCATATCGGGGCCTCGCTTTAGGGGGGAATCGAGACCGGACAATTAGGCACGAAGACGCCGAGTAGGAAAATGGTTTTTGCAATCCCCCCGCGGCGCGGCGGCGTGTGGAGCGGGTCCTGAAAACGCGGATGTGTAGAGGGCTGCGTAGCTTGTCCCTTCGCGACACGTAAATTGGGAATGTGGGCTGGTTGCCTTGCTGGCTGGCTCGCTTTTGTACGCTCAGTCAGTTGGAGCGGTTGTGACGTCCCAAGTAAATTCCCTCGATGGCCTCTGGGAAAAAGCCATCCTCTCCGGCGATTCCAGTCTGCCGCCAAAAAATTTGCTGGGCGAATGTTGTTCGGTAAGTCTTCTTGAACGCGTCTTGATAAGACAAGTAGCCCCACACGTAGAGTGCATTCTCGATTCCAGCCTTAATCTTGGGAATGGCATCGTCGTGAACACGATCATCAATGCTCGCATACATGTCGCCAGTTTGCCCGGGGCCAATAGTGTTACTACCTCCACGACCACTTTCCGGCAGCCAGAACTTAAAATCCTGGGGCAGCAGGGCGGGCAAAATGGACGCCACGATCCGAAAGCGGACATTCTTGGCAGCAGAATTCCCAGTATTTCGAATAATGGGGCAGACAGAGAAGTTGTGTCGGCTGTCTTGATACGTGGCGCGTCCGATCAGGACCGAAAGGATGGGCCTCATTTGCATTCGCCCAATCACCATCTGCTGGTCAGCAACTCTTTTGCTGGCCTCAACGCTTTCTTTGATGTGAGTGGCGTTGTTTTCCATGGACTCCGCAACCCGCGTCATGGCCTCTGCGCTTTGCGAGCCGTATTTCAACGCCTCGGTTGTTTCCGCAGATTGCGAGATAGAGCGGCGGGTCGCGGCGGCCCTGTCTTTTTGAGCGAGCCTCAGAGATTTGTTAGTTTGACGCAACGCATAGATGACGAGCAATACACTGAAAAACGAGAGTATGGTACTGGCCCAATCAGCGCCCACGCCCCACCATGCAGCGTCCATGGATTCTTCAGTCCTCGGTGCGACCTCAGTGTGGGACTGAAGACCTAGGTCGCCACGCTCATTACTTTGGTTGGCGCTTTCGGTTTGTCCTTGGATACTGGAGGGATTGTTCGAAACAGGCGCCGGTGCTTCCTCTGGTTGAGTTTCGGGTTGTTGACCTTCGTTGGTTTCGCGCTTCCGAGCGCCCCGATTTAGATTCATTTTGCCCTCGTTTGTATTGAGGGTCTTTATGAGCGATACTAGCCAGATGAACAATAATCAGAGTAAATTCGACAAAATCCTAGGCTCCGTGGCCAGCGGTGATCCGCCGACTAGCGCGCGAAAGTAGTCATCAACTCATAAAGCATCACTAGCGGTCAGTTGTAACGATGGTGATGAAACTCGAATTCTCACAGGTTATCCGAAGGCTTTTTACACCTAACTGAATCAAGACCCCGCTTGTTCTGCGTCTGAGGGTGTCGCAAAACCTTCCATTGGTCAGTCAATGCTCAGATCAATTTCCCTAAAGAAAAAAATGGCGCCCGGATCGCTCCGGACGCCATTCTTTGTTCGTATGTCCAATATGTAATTACGAGCTGTAATACATATCGAATTCGACCGGGCTGGGGGTTGTTTCGAAGCGCATGACTTCTTCCCATTTGAGTTCTGCATAAGCGTCGATCTGGTCTTTGGAGAACACATCGCCTTTGAGCAGGAATTCGTGATCGGCTTCGAGAGCTTCCAGTGCTTCGCGAAGCGAACCGCATACGGTCGGCACGTCGGCCAATTCGGCTGGCGGCAGATCGTACAGGTTCTTGTCCATCGCGTCGCCGGGGTGGATCTTGTTCTCGATCCCGTCGAGGCCAGCCATCAGCAGTGCAGAGAATGCGAGATAGGGGTTGGCCAGCGCATCGGGGAAGCGGAATTCAACCCGCTTTGCTTTGTCGCCTGCACCGTAAGGAATACGACACGACGCCGAACGGTTGCGCGCCGAATAAGCGAGCAGAACCGGCGCCTCGAAGCCAGGTACCAGACGTTTGTAGCTGTTGGTGGTGGCGTTGGTGAAAGCATTACATGCCTTGGCGTGCTTGATCACACCGCCAATGAAGTGGAGGCAGGATTCGGACAGGCCGCCATATTCATTGCCGGCAAATGTCGGCTTGCCGTCTTTCCAGATCGACATGTGCGTGTGCATGCCGCTGCCGTTATCTTCCTTGATCGGCTTGGGCATGAAAGTCGCGGTTTTGCCATAGGCATGGGCGACTTGATGCACGACATATTTGTACACCTGCACGCGGTCAGCAGTTTCGGTGAGGCTGCCGAAGGTAATGCCCAGCTCGTGCTGCGCGGCGGCGACTTCGTGGTGATGCTTGTCCATGGGCAGGCCCATTTCCATCATCGTCGAAACCATCTCGGCGCGAATGTCCATTGCGCTGTCGACAGGTGCCACAGGGAAGTAACCGCCCTTGGCGCGCGGACGGTGGCCCATATTACCCGCGTCATAATCGCGTGCGGTGTTGGTCGGCAGTTCGATGTCGTCGATCGTGTAACCTGACCCCGCATAGCCGTCTTCGAAACGTACATCGTCAAACATGAAGAATTCAGGTTCCGGTCCGACATAGACAGTGTCGCCGATGCCGGTCGATTTCAGGTAAGCTTCTGCGCGTTTTGCGGTTGAACGCGGATCGCGCGAGTAGAGCTGGCCGTCCGAAGGTTCGACAATGTCGCAGAACAAGGTCAGCATCGGGGTGGCCGAGAACGGATCAATTACGGTCGCATCCAGATCAGGCTTCAGGATCATGTCCGACTCGTTGATCGCTTTCCAGCCTTCGATCGAAGAACCGTCGAACATCAGTCCGTCTTCCAAAGCGTCCTCATCCATCGCGCTGGCGCACATCGAAAGGTGCTGCCATTTGCCTTTGGGATCGGTGAAGCGCAGATCGACCCACTCGATCTCGTTGTCCTTGATCTGTTTTACGATGTCTTTTGCTTTGGCCATTGTCGTTCCTCTTGTGGTTGCCCGCACTTTGTCGGGAAGGGTTGGTTGGATTTAAATCGCGTCGTCGTTCTTTTCGCCGGTACGGATGCGCAATGCGCTTTCGATGGATGAGACGAAGATTTTGCCATCGCCGATACGGCCGGTTTGCGCCGCAGACGCAATTGCTTCGACCACATTCTCTGCAATCGTGTCTGGCACGACCACTTCGAGCTTAACTTTGGGCAGGAAGTCGACAACATATTCCGCGCCGCGATACAGTTCGGTGTGGCCTTTCTGGCGGCCAAACCCTTTTGCCTCTGTCACGGTGATGCCCGACACGCCGACTTCGTGGAGCGCTTCCTTCACTTCGTCCAGTTTGAACGGTTTGATGATTGCTTCGATCTTTTTCACATTTGCCCCCTGATAGGCGCTGGTGCCGATGCAGTTGCGTCGGCTTGTTGAATATCATTTTCTATCCAAGAACTGTGCCAATTTTCGCAGGCGCGCGGAATCTTGGCACGGTGCATGCAGGACTCGCGTAGTTGAGCCGTTTTGAGCGATCCGCACGGCAAGGTCCGCCTCGGCGGAGGGTTTCGTTTACCCAAATTCCGACCAAATTTTAGGCAGCGCGTGCTTAAAAATTAGGCAGAGAGGTTGAGCCCGGCTTCTTCAGGCAATCCGCACATCAGATTGAGCGACTGCACCGCCGCGCCGCTCGCGCCTTTGCCGAGATTGTCGAGCCGCGCGATCAGGCGGGCATTCCACCCGCCTTCATTGCCAAAGACCGACAATGTCATACCATCAAAAGGCGGATCGCCATCGCGCAGCAACAGCTCGCCGGGCGGTGCGGCTTCGCTCACGTTCACAATGTTCGAACCAGAATAAAACTCACGAAGCGCGTCGCGCAGCTGGTCGGCTGCCGGATTATTGCGCATCGCACCGAGATGGAGCGGCACGTCGACCAGCATCCCGCGATAGGCAGGGACGACCGAGGGCGCGAACAGCACGCCATGTTTCAGGCGTGCGTGGCGCTGCATTTCCGGCTGGTGCTTATGCGCCAGATCAAGGCCATATGTGCGGAAAGCGAGGTCAGGTTCAGCCTCATACCGTTCGATCAACGCCTTTCCGCCGCCCGAAAATCCGCTCACCGCATTGACCGTGAAAGGCCAATCATCGGGAAGCAGCCCTTGGCGGACCAACGGCGCGACGAGGCCGAGAAACCCGGTGGGATAACACCCCGGATTGCTGACGCGTTTTGCACCGGCCACCACTTCGCGCCCGACCAATTCGGGGAAGCCGTAAGTCCACCCTTCGGCAACGCGATGCGCGGTGGAGGCATCGATCACCTTGGTGCGGTCATTATCGATCAGCGCGACCGATTCACGCGCGGCGTCATCGGGCAGGCACAAGATTGTGACGTCGCAATCATTGATTGCCTCGCGCCGGGCACCTGCATCCTTGCGCAGATCATCGGGCAGGGTGACGAGCGTAAACTCGCTCCGCGCGGCCAGCCGGTCGCGGATTTCCAGCCCGGTGGTCCCGGCTGCACCATCGATGAAAACGGAAATCGTCATGCCGCGTCGGGCGTAACCGCGTCCCTTGGCACATAGCCGCTGGGCCCCTTGGCGCTGACGCAGCCCCAATACCAGTCGCCAACATGGTCGAGCACTTCGAAAGTCGATCCCGATGCCAGCGTTGCCAGCGTATCTGATCCGGCATTGGCATCCAGCTTTAATTCGACCGGATCATCGCCCACCGTATAGAATTGCGGGATGACGTAATGCGGGACCAGATGGCTTTCGGCGAGCGCGATATGCGCCAGATCGCCGCGCAATGGCAAAGTACCCGGCGCAGGGCGGGTCATTGGCCCTTTCAGGCCAAGTTTGCCCTTGGGCAATTCGTACTGCACTGTGTCGCTCACCTTGACTGTCTGCCCCTATTGCACCGCGTCTTCAAGCGGGTTGGCGCGCTTATAGTCGTGAAAATGTCATGGGCAAGTTTCTGCGGTTGTGAACGCTCAACCGGAGTAGCGTTCGCAGAGCATATGGAATGCTGCGCGCAGCCCGTATGCCGCACCGCCTTTGGGGCGGCCGGGTTTGGCGAATGGGCGCCAGGCGAATGTATCGAAATGCGCCCAGTCGATGCCGTCGCCCACAAACCTGTCGAGGAACAGGCCAGCGACGCTGGCTCCGGCATAGGCATTGCCATGCGCGTTGTTCATATCGGCAATGTCTGAATTGAGCCATTCGGCATAGGCTGCCGGAAGCGGCAAGCGCCAGGGTTCATCATCATGCGCGCGGCCGGCGGCGATCAGCTGCTCTGCGGTGCTATCCCGCCGCGTCATCAGCGCGGGAAGATCGGGGCCAAGCGCCACGCGCGCCGCCCCGGTTAGCGTGGCAAAGTCGATAATCAGTTCGGGATCATCCTCGCTCGCGCGCGTCAGCGCATCGCCCAGAATCAAGCGTCCTTCGGCATCGGTATTGCCAATCTCGACTGTCAGGCCTTTGCGCGTTTGCAGAACGTCACCCGGGCGGAAGGCATTTCCCGAAATGGCATTTTCCACCGTGGGTACCAACAGATGCAGGCGAACATTGAGGCCCGCCCCCATAATCAAACCTGCCAAGGCAATCGCATGTGCCGCGCCGCCCATATCTTTCTTCATCAACTTCATACCGGCGGCCGATTTCACGTCGAGACCGCCCGAATCAAAGCTCACGCCTTTGCCAACGATGGCAACGCGCGGGTGCTTTTCATCACCCCATTCCAGCTGGATCAGACGCGGGGCGTGCTGGCGCGATGCCGCGCGGCCCACCGCATGGATCATCGGATAATCGTTTTCCAGCGCATCACCCTTGGTGACCTTGATATCTGCGCCGAATTGCTTGGCGATACGCTCGGCCTCTGCCTCGATCGCGGCTGGGCCCATATCTTCGGCGGGCGTATTGACCATATCGCAGACCAGATTGACCGCCTCTGCCTCTGCAATTGCCGCGTCAATATGTTTGGCCTGCTTGCTCAGCAGGATACGCGGGCCTTGGGCGTCATCGTCTTTCCGGTAGCGATCAAACACATGTTGCGCTGTGACCCAGCCGTGCATGGCCGCTTTCGGATCACCTGATGCCAGCCGGTACATACCCTCGGGCAAGACTTCGGCCAGTTTGGCTAGGCAATAGCTTGAAAGCTCTTCCGGATCGGCAACGCCGCCAACCGCAAACCAGTTCTCGCCATCGGGAACAATTGCGACCTGAAACGCGCTGCCATCAAATTTCTGTGCTTTGAGCGCGTTGCGCTGACCTGCGTTCAAATCCTTCGCAAAAGCATCGAATCCGCTTTTGTCGGTCAGGTGGATGGCAACCGCGTCTTGCCCGCGGTCCGGCTCGATCAAATCAACTTTCTGGCTCATAGGCCCTATCTAGCGATTGCGCCGCGCGTTCCAAGCTCGCAATTTCATCGCGCGGTCGCTATGTGGACTTGCATGAACGAATATCAGCATATCGAAGGCACAGAGACCGTCATTCGCGACGGCACAATCAAGCTGCACGGACCGGCGGGTTTTGAAGGGATGCGCAAGGCTGGGAAGCTTGCAGCAACTATTCTCGATGAAATTGCCCCGATGGTACAGCCGGGTGTGACCACTGCGGCGATTGACGACAAGATCCGCCAATTGATGCTCGACGGCGGATCGGTCCCGGCGACTCTCGGCTATCGCGGCTACACGCATAGCTGCTGTATCTCGATCAACCATGTGATCTGCCACGGTATTCCCAGCGAGAAGAAGTTGAAGGATGGCGATATCGTCAATATCGATGTCACCCCTCTGCTCGACGGCTGGCATGGCGACACCAGCCGCATGTATTTTGTCGGCGATGTCCCGCTCAAAGCGCGCAAACTGGTCGATGTGACTTATGAATGCCTGATGCTGGGCATCGAGCAAGCGCAGCCGGGCAACCGGCTAGGCGATATTGGCGCGGCGATTTTGGAACATGCGCAAAAGCACCGCTACGGAGTGGTCCGCGAATTTTGCGGGCACGGGCTGGGGCGGCTGTTCCACGATGCGCCTGAGGTTGTGCATGCGGCGAAGGCTGGCACAGGGCCAGAACTGAAGCCCGGCATGTTCTTCACCATCGAACCGATGATCAATATCGGCAAACCATGGGGCAAAATGCTCAGCGACGGCTGGACCGCCGTGACGCGCGACAAGTCACTCAGCGCGCAGTTCGAGCATTCGCTGGCGATTACCGAGACCGGCAACGAGATTTTCACGACGAGCCCGAAAGGGTTGCATCAGCCGCCTTATTCGTAGGCTGTCATTGCGAGGCGACGCAGTCGCCGCGGCAATCCAGAGTTAGCGCGATCCACACTGGATTGCCGCGCTTCGCTCGCAAAGACGTGCGTTCTTCACCCCTCCCGCGCTGCCCTGATCGCCGCACCGCCGGCAAAGGGAGCAATCGCCACCAGCAGCAGACTAAACGCCCCCGCATAGGCGATGCCGTTCATATCGCCGCGGGCGAGACTGCCGGCTCCGAAAATCAGGATCGGGATGGCGAGCGGGATCAGCATGAGGCCGGACAAAGCTGCGCCGCCTCGCAGGCTCGCCGTTAGCGCTGCGATCATCACGCCAATGGCGGCGAGCCCCGGTGTTCCGGCGAGCAGGCCGATCATCACCAGCCGGACCGTTTCACTTCCCAAGCCGAGCAGCGCTGCAGCGGGCAAAGTCGCGAGCAGCAGCAGCGGGGCGAAGCTGAGCCAATGGGCGAGTATCCGGATCGCAACAACCGCCTCCTCCGACACGCCGCGCAGCGCCAATTGGTCGAACACGCCCAGCTCCAAATCGGGCGCGATCAGGCGGTCGAGGGGCAGGATCGCAGCGAGCAAGGCCGCTATCCAAATCACCCCGCCGCCGGTACGCGCGAGCAAGGGGGCATCGGGGCCAACGGCGAACGGATAGAGGATCGCCACCGCGAGGAAAAACAGCAGCGGCAACATCGTGCCGCCACGCGCCCCCGACCCTTTGCCACCGGGCAGCAGCATCTGCAAATCGCGAAGGAGCAGCCTGCCGATCATGCGGCATAGTCCCGCAAAGCCAGCACCTTTGCATCGGGCAAGTCGATCGGCTGGTGCGAGGCAACCACGCAAATCCCTCCGCCGCCGCAATGGAGTGCAATCAATGCCTCAACCTTGGCGATACCATCTCCGTCGAGACCGTTGAGCGGTTCGTCGAGCAGCCAGATATTTGCACCCTGATTGAGCATACGAACAAAGGCTGCGCGCTTGCGCTGGCCGGTTGACAAATAGCGGAACGGGACGTCGAGCAGTTCGCCCAATCCCATCACATCACAATTCTGCTGGACGTTGTTGCAGCCGTCCAATCCGCCCCAGAATTGCAGCGCTTTTTGCAGCGGCAATTGCGGGTCGAGCGCGGGACGCTCGTCAATCATGGCCAGCGTTCCCTTTGCGCTGACCGCGCCATCAAATGGCCGCAACAAGCCCGCCAAAATCCGCATCAGGCTTGTCTTGCCGATCCCGTTGGTGCCGGTCACCTGCAGTGCATCGCCGCTTTGCAGTTCCAACTCCACCCCGCGAAACAGCACGCTGTCGCCTCTGCGGCATGCGAGATCGGTGGTGGAGATGCTGCAGTCTTGCATAGGCCCGCGCGATAGGGGAAAGGTTCTTTACGGACAAGCCAACCCAACCGGATGGAGAATGCCATGAGTGTCGCCCAACTAACCGAAGCCGAAGCGCAAGCCGCGCTTGCCGATCTTCCCGAATGGGCGCCTGCGCGCGATGGCACCGCAATCGAGCGGCATCTCAAATTCGACGATTTCGTCGAGGCCTTCGGCTTTATGACCAGCATTGCGATCCTCGCCGAGAAACACGATCATCATCCTGAATGGTTCAACGTTTACAATCGCGTAGAAATCACCCTGACCACGCATGATGTGCCGGGCGATGGCAATGGATTGTCGCAGCGCGATGTCGATCTTGCCAAAGCGATTGACGGGCTGGTTTGACGATGCGGATTTTGGCAATTCTTCTCGCGGCTCTGACCGGCGCAACGCAAGTTTCGGCTCAGGAAACGATTGGTGGTATGGAAGGCGTGTGGCGCGGGACTGTCGGCGAACAGCCGATCCATGCGTGTTTTAACGACGACACCGGCGTCTATTATTACGATCGCCATCTCCGCCCGATATTCCTGCGGCCCGACGGAGCCCGCTTTGCCGAACGGATCGGTTGGGACAAAGAGACGTCGGCGCGATGGAGCATCACCTATTCCGGAGCTGACCGGGTAGAAGGCGAGTGGAGCGATGGCGAGCGCCAGTTGCCGATCCGCTTGCGCGCGGTCCCGTGGACAGTGGCGGACAGGCATGCCAGCGCGTGCGAATCGCAAGCCTTTATGGGGCCGCGTTTGGCTGGCGGGCAGATAGAGACAGAGCCTGCCACTCTGGGAAAGGCCGGTTACACGAAGCTCACATTTGTGCCGCCCGCGCATTTCAGCGCTGACGATCTTTCGATCCAGACAATCGCACTGGATGGAACCCGCTATGGCGACATTTCGATCAACTATGCGCTCGCTTTTCACTTGCCGCGCGGCACTATCGGCGATGCCTATGCAGAGTGCTTTGCGCGGCCGATGGCGTTTCGCGGTGTCGATGGATATTTTCACAAATTCGTCGAACCCGAGTTGATCACGCCCCGCTGGCTCGGGGTGATTGAAAGCAATTCGGTCGAATGTGGCGGCGCGCATCCGTCGCATTGGCAATCACGGCGCGTGTTTGACCGAAATTCGGGCAAAGAGATCGAAGTAACCTCGTGGCTAAGCGACCAAGCGATGGATCGAGAGATTCTTGCCGAAGACACTCCCGATGCGGACGTGCATACGACTCTAAACCAGCGCTTCGTGGATGTGCTGCTGCGCCATTGGCAGCCCATCACTGATTCAGCTTCCGAAGACGAGCGCGAACATCGCGACAGCTGCATGCAAGCTGCGGGTGAACAATCTTACTGGAATGTCGGGCTGGCGGCGCAAAGCGAAGGGCTGGCGTTCATTCCCTCGCTTCCGCATGTCATCGCGGTATGCGCGGAAACCGTCGTGGTTCCGTGGGGTGAACTGGCGCCCTTCCTAACAATGGAAGGCCGCGCCGCCATGCTTTCGTTACAAGCAAACGACTGAAACACGCCTAGTCGCCCAGCAGCTGCATTTGCCCGCGCATCCGTTTGCGGACCCGGCCGGGCATCCAGCGGGCTGCAAAGGCGATACTTCTGGCGGTCTTGCCAACCGGCCAGTGCATCTTGTCTTCGTGCACCGCGCGCCATGCCGCGTCGGACACTTCCTCGACCGGAGTAATCTCCAGCCCTGCCTGTTTGACGCGCGCGCGAACATGCTCGTTGGTTTTGGCATTGGGCACCATGTCGAGAAGCGGAGTTTCGATGAAGCTGGGCATCAGCGAGCGGACTTTGATCCCGTCGGGCGCCCATTCACCGTCAAGCGATTCCGTAATTCCGCGAACCCCGAACTTGGTTGCGCAATAAACCGACCCGCCAGCGCTGCCGTAAATTCCGGCTGCGCTCGCCGTGTTGAGCAGGCATGAATCGGGCGCGGTTTTCTTGAGATGCGGATGCGCCGCCTGCGCGCCGAACAGCACGCCTTTCAGATTGATATCGAGGCAGCGGGTGATTTCGTCTTCGCTGTTCTCGATAATCGATCCGCCAACCGGAATGCCTGCGTTGTTGGCGAGTACGTCCATTCTCCCGCTGACCGCGACAAAGGCGTCCAGCGCTTCGTCCCACGCAGCCCGATCGCGCACATCGAACACATGGCAAAAAGCATTGTCCTCACCGATCAGCGCGGCGGTTTCTTTCATCCCGCTTTCGCTGATATCGCCAAGGCCGACGAACCAGCCCTCCTGCGCGAATTTTTGCGCGATGGCCCGGCCAATTCCCGATCCGCCGCCGGTAATGAAAATTGCTTTGCGCTCGCTCACCCGATCTCTCCCTGAGGTTTTGAGGTGAGGTAGCGGTTACTTACACGCTTGTCAGCACCACAATGTACGTCATCCCAGCGAAGGCTGGGATCGCTATCGGCGGGTGCTTGATTTGAGACCGATCCCAGCCTTCGCTGGGATGACGTACATTAGGAAGCCATCGCCTCCTTCAATCCCTTCACATGCTCCGCGCCTTCGACCAGATCGGCGGTCGAACCTTTTACGGTGTCGCCAATCGGTTCTGATCGTCCGCCAAGCCATTCGGCGAGGAAATTCTCGGTCACCGCGTTGAAAGCGATATTGTTGGCAGGATTGGCAAAACCGTGCCCTTCATCGGGGAACAGAACATATGTCACCGGAATGCCCGCGTCTTTCATCGCGCCGACAATCTGGTCGCTCTCCGCCTGGTTGACGCGCGGATCGTTCGCGCCTTGGCCGATCAGCAATGGGCGCACGATGTTACCCGCTGAATTGAGCGGGCTGCGCTCTTTGAGCATCGCCAACCCTTCGGGCGTGGCAGGATTGCCCATCCGTTCATGGAACTGCGCAATCATCGGTTCCCAATAGGGCGGTATCGTGGCCAGCAATGTCTCGAGATTGGATGGCCCGACAATGTCGACGCCGCAGGCAAAGACTTCGGGCGTGAATGTCAAACCGGCCAATGTCGCATAGCCGCCATAAGAACCGCCCATTATCGCGATCTTGTCTTCCTGTGCGATGCCCTCTTCGACTGCCCAGCGGACCGCATCAATCAAATCGTCATGCATCTTCTTGCCCCATTCGAGGTCGGCGGCGGAGATGAAATCCTTGCCGAAGCCGGTGGAGCCGCGGAAATTGACGCTAAGCACCGCATAGCCGCGATTGGCGAGCCATTGGTGGTGCGAGTTGAACCCGTATTCATCGCGCGCCCAAGGGCCGCCATGAACCAGCAGAACCATCGGAACAGGGCCTTCTGCATCGCCCGGGACGGTCAGGTAAGAGGGCAGGGTGAGGCCATCACGCGCTTTCAATTCCAGCGTCTGCATCGGTTGTAATGGTGCACCGACAAGTTCCGGTCTACCCGTGTAGAATTCGGCCAGAGTCTCCGCATTCCGGTCATAGATGAAGGTTTGCGCTGGCGCGGTTAGAGGATCATTCCAG
The DNA here is from genome assembly GCF_009827395.1 of Pontixanthobacter aquaemixtae. Taxonomy (GTDB): domain Bacteria; phylum Pseudomonadota; class Alphaproteobacteria; order Sphingomonadales; family Sphingomonadaceae; genus Pontixanthobacter; species Pontixanthobacter aquaemixtae. The sequence continues at coordinate 362,236 of NZ_WTYX01000001.1, forward strand.
ACGATCCAGGTCTGGTCATCTTCGGTCCGGCTGGAAACGCCGAAATCGCCCTCCAATTGCTTGCCGAGCCAGTCGAGCGAGGCACCGATGTCAGGATCGGTCGCGGTCCATTCGGCGGTCAGATAGGTGAAGGAATATGCCTGCACTTCGCCGGTTTTGGGGTGCCCCATAACGCCGCCGATATCGGCTTTTTCGTTCTGCGCGATCAAGGTGCGTTCGCCGGTCTGGGCATCCTGCGCGAAAAGCGCGGCGGTGTTACGTCCGCGGCTATCAATCCAGTACATGATCGAACCGTCGGTAGTCAAGCCCGCGGGCTGGGTGGTGAGCGAGTCCGCAAGATCGGTGCTGTCGCTAGGTTCTTCGGCGATCGCACCATCGACAATCGGGAAAAAGTCCATTCCGCCTGCCGCATTGGGGGCAACCGCAAGCCGCAGGTCCAGGTTATCATCCGCCATGAACCCGGCATAGGCATCGTTCTGCTGGACCAGAGCCAGGTCCCCTGAATTGAGGTCGAGTAGATAGGCATCGTGAAACCGCGCATCGCGGTTGTTGAGGCCAATCAAAATCCTGTCACGAATGGTTTCCGACGTGCCGATAATATCGACGCGGGTATTCTCGAAATCGGTCAGCGTGCGCTCTTTACCGGTGGCGATATCGACGCCGTAGAGCAGGAAGTTCTCGTCGCCACCTTTGTCCTGGATATAAAGCAGGCTCTTTGAATCCGGTGCCCAGAAATATTGCTGGATCGGCCGCTCACTCGCCGTTGTCATCGCCTTGCCGGAAGCCGGCTCTTCCACAGGTGCCATCCACACATTGAGCACGCCTTCGAGTGGAGCAAGCCAGCTTAACCATTTGCCATCGGGGCTGATTTGCCCGCCCGCTTTGGTTGGATTGCCAAACAGATGGTCGCGCGCGATCAGGGGGATGGGCGTGGTGGATGCTGGCATGCGGCTATTTTCTCCGGGATGTTTGTTCCGCAATTATGCGGCACTTTTCAAGTTCCCTGCAAGATAAGGTCGCACCCTTCCAAATTGAACAGCGGCAAGCAAAGAATTGTCTTTGCACTTGTAATTGCAATTTCAGCCAAGTTGAGACATGGTAAGTGTAGTTGGCTAACGAAGAGGGAAAGATTCGTGACGATCAAAGAGAAAAAGCCGATTGTTTCAAGACGTTGGAGTAAGCCGGAAGTTACTGCAGTAACTCCGGTTCAGGAAACGCGCGGCGGATTCATCAAGAAACCGACGGTCGAGAACGTAGTTTATTATCCGTCCTAAGCAGACGGCCTCCGGCTAAAGCGCCGGATCGTCTTGCCAATACCTTGCGAGATCGCGGCCACATTGTGGGCGCGCGAGCAATTGTTTCGCCCCTGCTGTGGGGGGTGGTGTTATCTGTAGATCATCGAAGAGGGAAAATTCGTGACGATCAATGAGAAAAAGCCGGTTGTTCCAAAGCGTTGGAGCAAGCCTGAAGTTACTACGGTAACCCCGGTTCAGGACACGCGCGGTGGTCCCTTGACCGTCAATCCCATTGAGGCTGCATTTTATACGCCATCGTGAGCTTCGAGAACTGAGCCTAGAGCGCCGGATCGTCTTGCCAATACCTTGCAGGGCCGCGACCACATCGTGGGGGCGAGAGCAATAGTTTCGCCCTTGCTGTGGGAATGGGTGTTATCTGTAGACCATCGAAGAGGGAAAATTCGTGTCTATCAAAGAGAAAAAGTTGATCGAATCGAAGCGTTGGACAAAGCTAAAAGTTACTGCGACAACGCCGGTGAAGGCAGCCTGTGGCGGGTTCATTTATAGTCCATCGGTAGAGAATGCGGTTTACTATACGTCTTGAGCTGTATTCTTCCGGCAAGAGCACCGGATTAACACAGAATCGCGAGCGAATGGTGCGTGTGCGAACGCTTACGCTCGACATTGTTTTCGATCAAAAGAGCTTGAAATTTCAATTGAAGAGGGACAATTTTATGCCAGATAAAGATTTTGAGGCAGTGAGTTTGACGCGCAATTCCGTCGCACCTGCCCCTAAGAAGGTTTGGGCGAAGCCAATTGTAGAGCGCACTGCGGCGGTCAGCCGCACCAGAGGTGGTATTGTCAAGGGTACACCGAAAGAAGCAGGATTTGTTTACGCCATGTCGTGATCGGGAACGGCCTTACAAAGCCGGATTGTCATAACAATGCCAACTAAAGATCGCGAGCGCGCCGCGATGCGGGCTGTAAGGCGCGGCAAGTACGCGCGCGTGTTTTTCTGATGGCCTCTCGGGCAATTCCATAATCTTGTGCATGGCCGCTTGTACGGCCAGATCGCCTGCGGGGAAGATGTCTGCGCGTCCTTCTGCGAAGAGCAGGTAAATCTCGGCAGACCAGCGCCCGATGCCTTTGATTTTGGTCAGCTCGGCAATCGCCTCCTCATCATCGGCGGGAAGATTATCAAGCTGTAACTCCTCGCTGACAACCAGCTCGCACAAAGAGCGGGCATAGCCTTGCTTTTGGCGCGACAGGCCGCAAGCACGCAGGGCATCGAAATCCCGCGACAGCAATTCATCGGGGGCGATGTCCTCTCCCAATTCAATTTCCAGCTTGTTCCAAACAGAAGATGCCGCGGCGACGCTGACCTGTTGCCCGACAATGGTGCGCAGCAGCGTGCGATAGCCGGTCGGGCGAATGCGCGGCTCGGGATATCCGCAGGCTTTCAGCGCTTCACCAAAGGCAGGATCGACGGAGGCTGCGTGGTCCACCCCTTGCTTGATCTGATCCTTCGTTAAGCCCATCTTGCTGTCCTATCGCTTGCAAAACGCGGCCCCGTCTTTTAGCAGCCGCGCAAATTGGCCATTTCCGGCCAGAACTTTTCGGAGCCTGCTCATCATGCCCAAGTTAGTCGTCGTCAACCGTGATGGTGAAGAATCGTCGATTGAAGTCGGAGACGGCCTGACCATTATGGAAGCAATTCGCGACAATGGCTTTGATGAATTGCTGGCTCTGTGCGGTGGTTGCTGTTCCTGCGCAACCTGCCACGTTCATGTTGACGCTGCATTCGCTGACAAGCTTCCCGCTATGTCAGAGGATGAAGACGATCTTCTCGAAAGCTCTGATCACCGTGCGGACAATTCGCGTCTGAGCTGCCAATTGCCGTTTACGGCGGAGCTCGACGGCCTGAAAGTCACGATCGCTCCTGAAGATTGAGGCTCCGCAACAAAAAACACTTTCTTTGAAAGTGCAATTGCGTTGAATGCTGGCGCTGCGCGACCTAGTTCACGCATATGATTACCAATATACCGCGCAAAGACGCGATTGAATTGATCGGCAATACGCCGCTGGTTTTGCTGCAAAGCGCGAGCGAAGCTGCGGGCTGCGAGATTTATGGCAAATGCGAATTCGCCAATCCCGGCGCGTCGGTTAAGGACCGCGCTGCGCTGGGCATAATCCGCGACGCGGAGGCGAGCGGCGAGCTCAAGCCCGGCGGTACGATTGTCGAAGGCACAGCTGGCAATACCGGGATCGGGATTGCGTTGGTCGCCAATGCCCTGGGCTACAAAACCATCATCGTGATGCCCGACAACCAGTCGCAGGAAAAAATGGATACGCTGCGCGCGCTGGGGGCGCAGCTGGTTTTGGTCCCGCCAACCAAATATTCCGACTGCAACCATTTCGTGCACACATCGCGCCGCTTGGCAGAGGAAACCGAGGGAGCGATCTGGGCTAACCAGTTTGACAACACCGCCAACCGCAAAGTCCATATAGAAACCACCGCGGCCGAAATCTGGGACCAGATGGAAGGCCGGATCGACGGGTTCACTTGCGCTGCCGGCACAGGCGGGACGATTGCAGGCGTTGGCCTTGGCCTCAAAGAGCGTGACGAGAATGTGCAGATCGCGCTGACCGATCCGCATGGTGCGGCGCTGTACAGCTATTTCGCAGAGGGTGAGCTCAAATCCGAAGGGACTTCGGTCGCCGAAGGGATCGGGCAGGGCCGGATCACCGGCAATCTGGAAGGCGCACCGATCGATACGCAATTCCGTATTTCGGATGAAGAGGGTCTCGAATGGGTCGCGCGGTTGCTGCGCGAAGAGGGGATCTGCCTGGGCCTGTCTTCCGGCATCAATGTGGCGGGTGCGGTTGCTTTGGGTAAGCAGCTGGTTGCGGACGGGCGCGAAGACCCGCGCGTTGTAACCGTGCTGTGCGACACTGGTTTTCGTTACCTTTCATCGCTTTACAACGCGAAATGGCTGGAATCGAAAGGCTTGCCGGTATTCGATTGGCTCAAGAGTTAAGCGAATTCTTCTTTGACTAAGCCGCACTGTCGGCTAGATTCCACCGATGGCCAATCGCTTTCTCTCGCGTATTTTGCACGGACCAACCGAAGCCCCCGACGTGCCGCTGGGCGGTACGCGCGCCGAGGCTGTTCAGCGCCTGCAAGTCGGGATTTCCGGCGTGGTGCTGATGATTATGCTGGTCTATCTGGCGGACGTCATTCGCGACCGGGCGGATGAAACCGAAGCTGCTGTGGCTCCCGAAGCGGTTGCCACTGTCGCGCCGGAGCCGACCGAAACGCCGAAAAGCGATCCCTTGGCCGAAGCCGGGGTGGTGCCCGAACTGCCCGCTGAACCGACACCGTCGCCAACGCCAACGGCCAGCGTCCTTCGCAATCAGAACGAGCAATAATTTGTGAAGGCGACGCGGATCGCTTTTTTTGCCGTTTGTGTGTCGCTGCTGATCGGCGCCGCGATCTGGGCATTTGCGGGTGAGCGGGCCGCACAGCCACAAACGCAATCGCAGCAGCCCAAATCTCGCGCCGGATTGATGACCTCGCTCCCGATCTACTGGAATGAAGCGGCCGGTTTGGAAGTTATGCTTTCGGATCAAACGGAGGTGCATTGGGTAAAGGCGCGGCTCGAAGACAGCTATGAGTTGGTACCACTGGATGCATTGGCCGGCGCCGATACAACCGAGCCAAACGGGGCGTTTGCCGAACTGGATCAATTGATCCTGGCGCAACCCTACGCCTTGCCGCCGGCTGATTTGGTGGCTTTGGACGAATGGGTGCGAGGCGGCGGGAAAGTGCTGATTTTCGCCGATCCCATGCTAACCGAACACTCCGATTTTGGCCTCGGCGACAGACGCCGGCCGCAGGATATTGCAATGCTAGGCCCCATTCTGGCGCGATGGGGATTGGAGCTTGTCTATGAAGACACGCAATCGGATGGGCCGGACACTGTTTCGCTCGGCTCGATCGATATACCCGTGCACAAATCGGGCAGATTGGAACTGGTGGAGAATGGCGGCTCTGATTGCGCCCAGTCGGCAAGCGGCGTGATCGCGCAATGCTCCATCGGACAAGGGCAGGCTGTGATAATTGCCGATGCGGCTTTGCTGGAACGCGATGCCGGCAGCCCCGCCAATGAAAAGGCGCTCAATTACATTGTCGCGAGAGCATTTGGCGGCAAGTGACTCAGATATGGGGAAATTCGGGGAATAGGCCGTCAATTCGGAGTCGTTTGTGGGGAAATCACGGGAAACCGCGCATTTTCAGGCATATTTCGGGCGAAAAGCCGCCACTATGGCAGAAATGTTAAGGATAATTATCACGTAATACCAATCATTTATCAATCAATCCCCACGAAACCCTTAATTTCCCCTTCCATCCCCGTATTTCACGGGTTATCACCGCTTTCCATCAGACAGTTTGTCTCGTGCTGCGCACCCAATTCCGGATGCGAGCCGCCCCTGCTTGCGCGCGGGCGGAAGCGGGCGAGGCTTGTCTGCGAAACGGGTGAGGATTGGGGATTTCGTGGCGGGAGTGCGGCACAGTTACAGCGGGCAAGCCTTGACCCTTCTGGGGGACAAGGACCGCTTTGTCATACCCTCCGACTTCCGCAAAATCGTAAAAGCTTCCAGCGATGACAAGCGTATCCTGTGCCTTGCCAAACATGATCGCTGGGATTGCCTGGTCGGGTTCGGCCTGTCCCGTCAGGAAGAGCTTGAAGCGCAACTGGACCGCGAAGAAGACGCCGCCCTGCGCCTTGGCCGCGATTATGACCGCGAACTGCGTTCCAATCTGCTGTTCGGATTCGAGCGGATTCCCTTTGACGATAGCGGCCGGTTCAACATGCCGGACTATCTCCGCAGCGACGGCCAGATTGAAGATATGCTGTTCTTCCGCGGTGCTGGCCAATCCTTCACGGTGTGGAACCCTGCCGTTCTGGATCAGCAAGGCAGCGACTGGAATCCGGTAAAATCCAGCTGCGCCGGTCTGGTCAAGGAAGTCGAAGCCAAGGGGAAGCGAAAATGACCCCGGCAACTTCGACAGAACCCTTCGTACCGCCGCATATTCCGGTTCTGCTTGATGAAGTGGTTGCCGCGCTTGCCCCACAGCAAGGTGATGTCATCATCGACGCGACATTTGGCGCAGGCGGATATACCCGCGCGCTTCTGGATGCAGGCGCGACGGTGCACGCATTCGACCGCGATCCCGATGCGATCGCGAGCGGTGCAAAATGGCCCGAGACCAAGGAAGAACCGCCACGTCTGGTTCTGCATCCGCGCCGATTTTCGGAAATGGTCGCTGCAATGGCAGAGGCCGGGGTGAGCCGTGTTGACGGCGTCACCATGGATATCGGTGTATCATCGATGCAGCTGGATCAGGCCGATCGCGGCTTTGCCTTTTCATCCGACGGGCCGCTCGACATGCGAATGTCGCAGGATGGCGAAAGCGCGGCAGACTTTCTCAACACTGCCGAAGAAAGCACGATTGCCGATGTGCTCTACCAATATGGGGAGGAACGCCAATCGCGCCGTGTTGCGCGGGCCATCGTCGCGGCGCGGCCGCTTTCGACCACCGGCGACTTGGCGCGGGTCGTGCGCAAAGCGCTGGGCTATCGCGCGGACGCGCAGTCAAAGCGCGCGCCCAAAGATCCTGCCACGCGCAGCTTTCAGGCGGTGCGCATCCATGTGAATGCCGAACTGGAGGAACTGCGCGAAGGGCTGACCGCGGCAGAGCACCTGCTGGGCGATGGTGGCCGTCTGGCTGTGGTGAGCTTTCACAGCCTCGAGGACCGGATCGTAAAGCGTTACCTCAAAGACGCATCATCGACTGGTGGCGGATCGCGCTATTTGCCAGAAGTAGAGCGGGCCCCCGCGATCTACACGAAGATTTCCAAGGCCATCAAAGCGTCGGATAACGAAGTGAACGATAATCCGCGCGCCCGTTCGGCGGTGCTGCGCCACGCCATTCGCACCGATGCGAAAGCGAGGGTAGCCGCATGATCCGGACCGGTAGCCGTCTCCGTCAAATCGGATGGGCCGTAGCGCTCAGCCTGTGCGTGACCGGATTTGTCGCGCTGACATTCCGTGTCAATGCGGTCAAAAGCGAGGTCCGCTTGGCAGAGCGCGAGATTGTCGCTTTGGAGCGCGAAAAAGAGATTCTCGAGATCGAGTTCCAAACCCGCGCAAGCCAGCAGCAACTGGCAAATTGGAATCGCGTGGAATTTGGATATCAGGCCCCCGAAGCCAGCCAATATCTCGAAAACGAACGCCAACTTGCCAGCCTGGGCATGCCGCGCAGCGCCGATGCACCCGATCCGATCCGCGTTGCGCTTGCGCCGGTGGAAGGCGAAGAAGGCGGATTTCCGGACTTTGTTTCGCCGATAACCGGCGAACCGGCGCAAGCCAAAGAGATCGAGCAATCGGGCGAAACCGAGAAGCCAGAAAGCAATCCGATGTCGGCGCCGCGTTCGCTGTCCGATCGTCTCGCCCGCGATAACCCGATTGGCCGGCAAATTGGCAGGGCCAAGGAATGAGTCTGGCCGCCGTCAAAACCGCATTTTCGGGCGGAGGAGTCAATCTGACCACGCTGCGGCAGCATTCGCTCAATGTTGCGCGCTTGCGGGTGCTGTGGGTGGCAATCATTTTTGGCTGCGTCGCGACAGCAGCTGTCGCTCGGATCAGCTATCTGGGGGTTAGCGACAACGTTACCCGCACTGCCTCGCTCGAAGATGCTTTACTGCCCCCGCGCGGCGAATTGACCGATCGCAACGATGTGCCCTTGGCGCGCGCATTTCCCGCCTATGCGCTGTGGTACAATCCCAAAGCCATGGGTGATCCGAAGGACCCACTCGTGCGAAGCGCGCGTGAAGTAGCGACCGATCTGGAGGCGATTTTCCCCGGGCTCGACGTTGAAGCGACAGCCGAGAAATTGGCGTCGGGCAAGCCCGGCTACCTCCAGCGCCGCGTTTTGCCAGAACAGGCCAACAAGGTTATGGCGCTTGGCGAGCTTTCGCTTGAGCTACCGCGCGAAACCGACCGTCACTATCCGCAAGGATCGATGGGCGCGCATGTTCTGGGCTATGTCGATGCCGAGGGGCGCGGCCAGGTCGGGATGGAGCAGGTTCTCGATGACCGGCTAATGGATCCCGCAATGCGCGGAACGCCGGTGGCTTTGTCGATTGATCTGCGTGCGCAAGGCGCGCTTGAGGACGAGCTTCGTCGCGGGATGCTGGCCACCAACGCAAAGGGCGCGGCGGGCATTGTCCTCGATGTGGACACGGGCGAAGTGATGGCGCTGGCCTCTCTGCCTGAATTCGACCCCAACAAGATCACGGCAGATGGCGCGAACCACATGTTCAACCGCGTCACCAATCAGGTGTATGAACTTGGCTCGACGTTCAAGCCGCTGACTGTTGCAGCGGCGATTGATGCGGGTGTCGTGCGCGATTTCGGGCGGCGGTATGACGCGTCTGACGTCAAAGTCGGCGGCGCCACGATCAAGGACGGGCACTTTATTGGCAATCATCTGAATGTTGCCGAGACCCTGATTCATTCGTCGAACACTGTTAGTGCCCGCATCGCGGACGAGTTGGGCGAACCGAAATTGCGCCAGTCGCTTGTCGATTTGGGGCTGAGCGAGCGTCCGGAAATCGAACTTCCGGCACGCGGCCATCCGATTTGGCATGAAAAATGGGGCCGGCTGCGGACCATGAATGTCGGCTTCGGCCACGGTATTGCAGTGACACCGCTCCATCTGGCCAGCGCATATGCGGCGATGGTCAATGGCGGAACCTGGCGTCCGGCCACCATGTACCGTTTGGCACCGGGCACTGCACCCAAAGGGCGCCGCGTTTTCAAAGCATCCACTTCGTCACGCATGCGCCAATTGCTGCGCATGATCGCCGTTTATGGCACGGGTAAGAATGCCGATGCCGAGGGTTTCCGCGTTGGCGGTAAAACGGGCAGCGCAGAGAAACCGGGGCGGGGCGGCTATCGCGAGACAACGCTGGTTTCGACTTTTGCAGCCGCCTTCCCGATGGATAAACCGCGCTATGTCGTGGTCGCTATGCTTGACGAACCCAAGGGAACCACAGCGAGCTCTTTCCAGCGCACCGCCGCTTGGAATGCGGCCCCTATCGTGGGCAAGCTGGTTCCGCGGATCGGGCCGATCCTTGGCGTGCGGCCCGATACCTCGCGCGATATCGATCTCAGCGATCTGCAACCCTTGATTGGGGCGAACTGATGGATCTCGCTGCGCTCGCATCGGCCGCAGGGGTGGACGTGACGGGCGGCAAATCCGTCTCCGTCTCCGGCTTTGCTATCGACAATCGCAAAGTTGCACCGGGAACGGTTTTTGGTGCTTTCCAAGGCGCGACGGTGAACGGGGAGGATTTCATCCCGGCTGCAATATCCGCAGGCGCGGTAGCGATTGTGGCGCGGCCCGAAGCATCGGTCGATGGCGCAATCCACATCGCTTCGGCCGAGCCGCGCAAGACTTTCGCGCATCTTGCGGCACAGTTTTTCAAACCCGTGCCAGAAACGATTGTTGCGGTCACCGGGACAAACGGAAAGACTTCGACGGTCGAGATGACGCGCCAGATATGGCGCATGATGGGTGAACGTGCCGCTTCCATCGGTACGCTCGGCGTGACCACCCCTGATGAAAGCGTGTCCACCGGCCTTACCACGCCGGATATCGTCACTTTCCATTCGAATATGAGCGGATTGGCGCGCGAAGGGGTGACGCATGTAGCCTATGAAGCATCGAGCCACGGCCTTTCTCAATATCGCAATGAAGGCCTGTCGGTTGTCGCTGCGGGCTTCACCAATTTCAGCCGCGATCACCTCGATTATCACAAGGATATGGAAGAGTATTTCGCGGCCAAGATGCGGCTGTTTGATGAAGTCGTAAATGATGACGCCACGGTTGTGGTCTGGACCGGAAATAGCGAGTGGACGGCCCGGGCACTGGAACATGCGCAGAAACGGAACCTGCGCGTGTTCACGGTGGGTGAGCAAGGCGAAACAATTCGTCTTCTCACCCATACGCCAACGCAATTGGGACAAACGCTGGAAATCGAACATCAAGGGGCAAGGCGGCAAATCAATTTGCCGCTGATCGGCGCGTATCAATCTGCCAATGCACTTGTCGCAGCGGGTCTTGCGCTGGCGACGGGCGGTGAAGCGAATATGGTGTTCGATGCGGTTGCCCGGCTCCAGCCCGTGCGCGGCCGGTTGGAACGCGCGGTGATCACACCTGCTGGTGCACCGGTCTATATCGACTATGCGCATACGCCCGATGCGCTTGAATCCGCCATCGAAGCGCTGCGGCCGCATGTCAACGGCCGGTTGATCACGGTGTTCGGTGCGGGCGGCGACCGCGACCAAGGAAAACGCGCGGAAATGGGACGCGTTGCTTCGGAAAAATCCGACCTGGCGATTGTTACGGACGACAATCCGCGCGGCGAAGATGCCGCTGCAATCCGCCGCGAAGTGATCGGTGACAGCTGCGGAATGCAGGAAATTGGCGACCGGCGCGAGGCAATTGGCGCAGCGATTGCCGAGGCAGGACGCGATGACATCGTGCTCGTCGCGGGCAAGGGACACGAACAGGGCCAGATTATCGGTGCAGGAGAAACCATGCGCGTATTGCCGTTTGATGATGTGACAGTGGCGCGTGAATGCGCCGCGCCACAAGGGCTGGGAGCTTTGGCATGAATGCGATCAAAGCCTTGCGCAGCTGGCCCGCCGACCGGCGCGATAGTTTGCGTCTTGCCCTTTGGACGGCCGCTGAAATCGCCGAGGCAACCGGCGGCACCGCAAGCGGGGATTTCCAGGTTGCAGGCGTTGAAATTGACTCGCGCGATGTTCGCTCTGGCGACCTGTTTTTTGCGCTCAAGGGCGAAACGATGGACGGTCATGTGTTCCTCGATAAAGCCTTTGCCAATGGCGCAACGGCAGCGGTCGTCGATCGCCCGATCGACCAACCGCACATCCTTGTGCCCGATACCAACGCTGCGCTGGAAGCCTTGGCAACGGCATCGCGGAAACGGTCGGCCGCGCTGCGGATCGGCGTGACAGGCTCGGTAGGCAAGACCGGCGTCAAGGAAGCGATCTTTGCCGCGCTAGACCGGGCCAGCCGCGGGGCAACGCATCGCTCGGTTCGCAGCTACAACAACCATGTGGGTGTCCCGCTCAGCCTCGCCAGAATGCCCGTCAGGTGTCATTATGGTGTGTTCGAAATGGGCATGAACCACGCCGGGGAAATCTCCGGCCTGGCCGCGCAAGTCAAACCCGACGTCGCGGTCATCACCACGATCGCGCCCGCGCATATCGAAAACCTTGGCAGTATCGAAGCGATTGCTGATGCCAAGGCCGAAATCTTTGAAGGCGTAACCAAGGGCGGAACGGCTGTAATCCCCGCAGATAGTCCGCAATTCGAGCAGCTGCGAGACGCTGCAATTGCGAAGGGATTGGTAGTCAGATCATTCGGCAAAAGCGCGCATGCCGATGTGCGATTGCTCGATGCGATACCGGCTGCCAATGGCGGCTCGCTCGTCACAGCCGATATGGGTGAAACGCGGCTGTGTTTTTCGGTCGCCGAACCGGGCGAACATTGGATCAGCAACGCTTTGTGCGTGATGGCGGCGGTACAGGCGGCCGGAGGCGATCTTGGGTCTGCGGGACTTGCCTTGGCCGAAATGGGCGGTTTGAAGGGGCGCGGTGCGCGCCACCAGATCGCAGCGATCAGCGGGAAGGCGCTGATGATTGATGAAAGTTACAACGCCAATCCCGCGTCGATGCGCGCGACTTTGCGTCAACTTGGGCAGACACCGGCCACGCGCCGCGTTGCCGTGCTGGGATCGATGAAGGAACTGGGTGACTTCGCCCCGCGCTTCCACGCGCAATTGGCCGAGCCACTGGCCAAGGCCAATGTCGATTTTGCCGTGCTGGTCGGCGCGGAAATGGAGGCACTGGTCCGGGACTTGGGGAAAGGTGCAGGCGGGGCGCTTGCCGCGGGACTCAGCTTTGCCCATTGCGACGGCCCTGCAGAGGCGATTTCGGCGCTGGAAGAGTTTGGCATTACCGCCGGTGATGCGATCCTCGTCAAAGGGTCGAATTCGGTCGGCCTTGGCAGGTTGGTCGCACATTTCACGGCCAGAAACTGATTTGAGGACGGGACCGCCTTCATGCTCTATCTGATCGCCGAATGGCTGAATTTCGAGGGGATATTTAACCTCATCCGCTACCAGACCTTCCGGTCCGGGGCGACCTTGATGACCGCGCTGGTCATCGGATTGATAATCGGTCCCCGCTTCATCAACATGCTTCGGGTCCGTCAGGGCAAGGGTCAACCGATCCGCGCAGACGGCCCGCAGTCGCATCAGGCCAAGGTCGGAACCCCGACGATGGGCGGTTTGATGATCCTCATCGCGCTGGTGCTCTCGATGCTATTGTGGATGGACCTGCGCAATCCGTTTGTCTGGGCCTGCCTTGGCGTGACAATCGGTTTCGGATTTATCGGCTTCCTCGACGATTATGACAAAGTCACAAAGGCCAGCCACAAAGGGGTGTCGGGCAAGGTCAGGTTGCTGTTCGAATTTATCGTGGCGGGGGTCGCCTCGTGGATTATCGTCAGCCAGATCAACACCAATCTCTACATCCCGTTCACCACCGGCCTGTCTATACCGCTTGGCCCGTTTTACTATGTCTTCGCGGCCACGGTGATTGTCGGTTTTGGAAATGCGGTCAATCTGACCGACGGGCTGGATGGGCTGGCCACAATGCCGGTGATCATTACGGCGGGTACGCTCGCCATTATCGCCTATCTGGTTGGGCGCGCTGACTTCTCCGAATATCTCGGTATCCCGCATGTCGCCGGCGCCGGCGAATTGGCGATCCTGTGCGCGGCGATCATGGGAGGCGGTTTGGCCTTCCTATGGTTTAATGCGCCCCCTGCGGCGGTGTTTATGGGCGATACAGGCAGTCTCGCCCTTGGCGGAGCTCTGGGTGCCATTGCGGTTGCAAGCCATCATGAGATCGTACTGCTGATTATCGGCGGGTTGTTCGTTGCCGAAACCGCATCGGTGATCATCCAGGTGTTCTGGTTCAAACGGACGGGCAAGCGGATATTCCGCATGGCGCCGATCCATCACCATTTCGAACAAAAGGGATGGGCGGAATCGACCGTAGTAATCCGCTTCTGGATCATCTCGATTGTCCTTGCTCTTATCGGATTGGCTACGCTCAAGATCAGATGATCACTTCGCCCGTCTTTAACGGCAAACGCTATGCCATTCTCGGTCTCGCCCGATCGGGCCTCGCTGCAGCGGAAGCGCTGCTGGCTAGCGGGGCGCAGATCACTGCGTGGGATCGGCAGGATGTCGCGCGTGAGAAGCTGGAAGGGCGGGCCGAGATTGCCGATCCGCTGGAAATTGACCTGACCGGTTTTGACGGTGTGGTGGTCTCGCCCGGTGTTCCGATTAATTCTCACCCAATTGCCGCACATGCGGCCAAATTCGGCGTGCCGATTATCGGTGATATCGAACTGTTTGCGCTCGCGAGAGCAAACCTGCCGCCGCACCGGGTTGTCGGAATTACCGGCACCAATGGCAAATCCACCACGACAGCGCTGGTCGCGCATCTTCTTGCCGAGGCAGGCATTCCCACGCGTGTGGGCGGCAATATCGGTGTGCCCGTCTTGGGCGAGGAGCCATTGGGCGAGGGCGGTGTCTATGTGCTGGAGCTGTCCAGTTACCAGATCGACCTGACGCGTTCGCTTGCATGCGAAGCCGCGGCGCTTCTCAATATTACTCCCGATCATCTCGATCGATACGCCGATTTTGACAGTTATGCGCGTTCCAAAGCCCGCTTGTTCGCTTTGCAGGGTGAAGGCCAGTTTGCCGTATTCGGATGCGGAGATGCCCCGACCAACGCTGTCAAGGCAGCCGAAGCAGCGCGCCGCGCGGATGGCCGCGTTGTCTGTGTGGACAAGCCGCCTCTGGCGCGGCTGCAAGACCGCGCACCGGCATTGCAGGGTCCGCACAATCTGGAAAATATTGCCGCTGCGATTGCGATCGTCGAAGAGCTGGGCGTCACCGCTGCGCAATGGCAAAAAGCGCTGGAGACATTCCGCGGATTGCCGCATCGTATGGAAGTTATCCGCGAGCATGACGGCGTGCTGTTCATCAATGACAGCAAAGCCACCAATCAGGCTTCGGCCGCACCGGCCCTTGCTGCATTTCCCCCTGCGCCACATGCGCGTATCCACTGGATCGTTGGTGGCCTGCCCAAAGAAGACGGGTTGGGGGAGTGCGCTGATCATCTCGGCAATGTGGCGGCCGCCTATACCATCGGCGAGGCCGGACCGCGCTTTGCGGAACTGCTCGATGGTGTGGTCCCCGTGCGCAATTGTGAATTGCTGTGCGATGCAGTCAAGCGCGCGGTGGCGGCTGCCAAAAGCGGCGACATCATCCTGCTCTCGCCCGCCTGCGCCAGTTTTGACCAATTCCGCGACTATGAAGTTCGCGGCGAACACTTCCGCAAGATTGTCGGCATGCTGACCAAGGAAAAGGGCGCGGCACAGACATGAACACAGCCCAGCCCTATATACCCCGTATCGGCGAACGCATGGCATCGGCGGACAGGTTCCGCGGCTCCAAACGCGCCGAACTCAAGATATGGTGGCGCGAAATTGACCGCGTACTGCTGTTTCTGATCCTGCTGCTGATGGCATTCGGAACTGCGGCGGTTGCAGCCGCGTCGCCTGCCAGCGCCCGACGCCTGTCGACGGCCACGGTTACGCTGCCCGACCTTTACTTCTATTGGTCGCATCTCAAATGGCAATTTCTCGGGCTCCTTACACTGCTCGGAGCGTCTCTCCTGTCGCGCGACAATGCGCGGCGGCTGGGCGTTTTGGTCGCCGCGGGTGCGCTGTTCCTGTTGGTGCTGGTGCCGGTGGTTGGATATGAAGTGAACGGCGCGAAGCGCTGGCTCAATCTGGGCATGCGCTTCCAGCCATCAGAGTTTCTCAAGCCCGGCTTCGCAATCGTGCTCGCTTGGATTTTGTCCTGGCGGCTGCGCGATCCCACATTGCCGGTGCTCGCAATTGTCAGCGGCCTGATGGGCTTCGTCGGCGTGTTTCTGATGTTGCAGCCCAATCTTGGCGCGACGCTGTTGTTTGGCGGCGTGTGGTTCGTCCTGGTGCTGCTATCGGGCGTTTCTATCCAGCGCATCGGCGCGCTGATCGGTCTGGGTGTTGCCGGATTTGTGACCATGTATTTCACATATGAAAATGGCCGTAACCGGATCGATGCCTTTCTCGGCGGCGGCACGGCGTTTGACCAGGTCGATCTGGCGCAGCGGACATTGCTAGCGGGCGGTTGGACCGGCAGCGGATTGTGGCTTGGCGTGCGCAAGCTCAACCTGCCCGAAGCGCATACCGACTATATCTTCTCCGTAATCGGCGAAGAATTCGGCTTGCTGGTCTGCGCGCTGATTGTGCTGATTTATCTGGCGATCATCGCCCGCGTTCTGGTGCGGTTGGCCGATGAAGAAAATCTGTTCACGCTGCTGGCGGGTGCAGGCCTGGCGACGCAAATTGGCGGTCAGGCGTTCATTAATATCCTGGTCAATCTGCAGCTGTTCCCGTCCAAAGGGATGACCTTGCCGCTGGTGTCCTATGGCGGTTCCTCAACCATTGCGGTTTGCCTCGCTGCCGGACTATTATTGGCAATAACCCGCAGAAACCCGTTCTTGACGCGCGAGACGCCGGGACTGCGTACCATTTTGCCTGAAAGAGGATCCCGCAAATGAGCGGTGCGAACAAACATTTTGTCCTGGCGGCTGGCGGCACGGGCGGGCATCTGATCCCCGCCTTTGTGCTGGCGACCGAGCTGGACCGGCGCGGGCATCACGTCGCCCTGATCACCGATGAACGCGGTGCCAATATTCCCGGCAAGCCCGATTGCCTTCCGGCGCATATTTTACCGGCCGGGCGGTTCGGCAAGAATCCGCTGAACTGGGTCAAGGGTGTCCGGGCTGTGTTGCAGGGCCGCAAGATGGCGCTACGCCTTTTCGAGAGTTTCGAACCCAGCGCGGTGATCGGCTTTGGCGGATATCCAGCTTTGCCAGCACTGCTGGCTTCAACCTCGGCAGAAATTCCCAGTCTGGTGCACGAACAGAACGCGGTATTGGGGCGGGTCAACCGCCTGCTCGCCGGACGTGTGCAGGCAATCGCGACGGCCTATCCCGAAATCAATCGATTGAAAGCGAAACATTTGGACAAGGTGCATCTGGTGGGCAATCCGGTGCGGGACGGGGTTCTTGGCCTTCGCGACGAGCCCTTTCCCGCGTTCACCGAAGACGGTTTGCTGCGTGTTCTGGTGACCGGCGGGAGCCAAGGGGCACGAATTTTGTCGGAAGTTGTCCCCGATGGTTTGGCGATGCTGCAACCGGCCTTGCGATCCCGCTTGCAAGTTACCCAGCAATGCCGCCCCGAAGATCTTGATGCGGTGCGCGAACGGTATCGCAATCACGATATACCTGCAGAACTGGGCACATATTTTGAAGATATGGCGGCGCGGCTTGCTGACGCGCATCTGTTCATCGGACGGGCCGGTGCTTCGACGGTTGCTGAGCTGACTGCTGTTGGCCGCCCGGCAGTTCTCGTCCCGCTGCCGATTGCGACCGATGATCACCAAACGGCCAATACGCGCGAAATGACCAAGACCGGCGGCGCGCGGGCAATCAAGCAGACACATTTCACGGCCAAAGAATTGGCCAAGCAAATTCAAGCCATGGCCCAGCGCCCTGAAACGCTTGCCACAGCGGCGCATGCTGCATGGAACTGCGGCCGGCCGAATGCGGTCAAAGATCTGGCTGATCTGGTCGAAAGCGCAGGCGGCGCCGATTTGATGGATGTCATCCGTTCCAGCGAAACGGACAAGGGCGCCAAGATGGTTGCTGCAACCGCAGGGATCGGCGCATGAAGGGCGTAGGCACCGATATCGGGACCATCCATTTCGTCGGTATCGGCGGGATCGGCATGTCCGGCATTGCAGAAGTGATGCACAATCTGGGCTACACGGTGCAGGGCAGCGATATGGCCGAAGGGCCGAGCGTGGTACGGCTGCGCGACAAAGGCATCCAGATCTTCATCGGCCATCAGAAAGAACATGTCGAAGGCGTTGCAGTCGTCGTAACCTCGACCGCGGTACGCCGGACCAATCCCGAAGTTGCGCATGCGCTCGAAAACCGCATTCCCGTGGTGCGCCGCGCAGAAATGCTGGCCGAACTGATGCGGCTTAAAAGCACCGTCGCGGTGGCAGGCACGCACGGCAAGACAACCACGACCAGCATGATCGCTGCTTTGCTCGATGCTGGAAAAGTCGATCCGACCGTCATCAATGGCGGCATTATCGAACAATATGGTTCCAATGCCCGCATGGGTGACAGCGACTGGATGGTGGTCGAGGCCGACGAAAGCGACGGCAGCTTCCTGCGCCTTGACGGAACCATCGCAGTTGTCACCAACATCGATCCGGAACATCTTGACCATTATGGCGATTTCGATGGCGTCAAAGACGCATTCGTAGAGTTCATCCACAATGTCCCGTTTTACGGAGCGGCGATCCTGTGCATCGACCATCCCGAAGTGCAAGCGGTGGTGGGCAAAGTCCGTGACCGCCGTGTGGTCACTTACGGTTTCTCGTTGCAGGCGGATATTTGCGGCGTGAACGTTCGCCCTGTCGATGGCGGGAATGTGTTTGACGTTGTGGTGCGCCAACGCGGAGAAGAAGACCGCCGTATCGAAGGTGTCAGGCTGCCGATGCCCGGCCGCCACAATGTTCAGAACGCGCTTGCAGCGATTGCGGTTGCGATCGAAATGGGGTGCGAAGATGCGGTCATCGTCGATGGCTTTGGCGAATTCACCGGTGTCCGCCGTCGCTTCACCAAGGTTGGCAGTATCGCGGGCGCGACGATAATCGACGATTATGCGCACCATCCGGTGGAAATCCAGGCGGTGCTTGGCGCGGCGCGCGAAAGCGCAAAAGGGCGCGTGATCGCTGTGATGCAGCCGCACCGTTACACCCGCCTCAACGATCTGATGGACGAATTCCAGAACTGCTTCAACGAAGCCGATCAGGTTTATGTGACGCCGGTCTATGAGGCAGGCGAAGATCCGATTGACGGTGTCAATTCGGAGGCGCTGGTATCCGGCCTCAAATCGCGCGGACACCGGTCTGCGGCGGCAGTTTCCGATCAAGCCGATCTTGCCCAAACCTTGGCAGGTGAATTGGCTCAGGGCGATCTGGTGGTGTGCCTGGGCGCTGGCGATATTACCAAATGGGCAGCAGGTCTGGCCGATGCGATTGAGGCGGCATCATGAATGCCGCGCTGAACCCAGAAATCGATGGCGCAGCGGTGCTGCCGGTCCCGTTGGAGGATGTTCGCGGCAAGCTGACTGCCAACGCACCTTTGGCGAAGCTGGTGTGGTTCAAGGCTGGCGGGAATGCCGATTGGCTGTTCGAACCCGCAGATATCGCCGATCTGCGCCTCTTTCTTGGAGAGCTTGCGGGGAAATTGCCGGTGATGGCGCTCGGGCTCGGGTCCAATATGATTGTCCGCGATGGCGGCGTTGCTGGTGTTGTGATCCGGTTGGGCAAGCCCTTCTCAAAAGCCGAGGTTCTTGAAGATCATGTCGTATCCTGCGGCGGCGGGGCGAGCGGTATTCTGGTGTCGTCCACCGCACGCGATGCGGGCGTGGCCGGGCTTGAATTTCTGCGCGGCATTCCCGGTACGGTCGGCGGTTTCGTGCGGATGAATGGCGGAGCCTATGGCCGCGAAGTTTCCGATATTCTGATCGATTGCGATGTGATCCTGCCAAATGGCGAACTGGTCACAATGCCGGCAGCTGATCTGCACTATAGCTATCGCCATTCGGCGCTTCCCGAAGGCGCGGTGGTCACCTCTGCACGGTTTCAGGGCACTGCGGGTGATTCTGTTGAAATCGGTGCAGAAATGGACCGTATCGCCGAGGCGCGTGAAAATTCGCAGCCGCTGCGAACCAAGACCGGTGGGTCAACTTTCAAAAATCCGGAAGGTCAAAAAGCGTGGCAGTTGGTCGACGCCGCGGGATGTCGCGGCCTGATGATGGGCGGCGCGCAAGTCAGCGAAAAGCATACCAATTTCATGATCAACACCGGTGACGCGACCAGCGCGGATATTGAAGGGCTGGGCGAAGAAGTCCGCCGCCGCGTCCTCGCGCATTCCGGCGTGGAACTGGAATGGGAAATTCAGCGGGTAGGCAGGACATGAGTAAACTTCCCAAACTTCATATCGCTGTCTTGATGGGGGGCTGGGCCAATGAACGGCCGGTCTCGCTCATGTCGGGCGAAGGCTGCGCAAACGCGCTTGAAGAACGCGGCCACAAAGTCACGCGGATCGATATGGACCGCAATGTCGCCGCGCGCATTGCCGAGGCAGCGCCCGATGTCGTGTTCAACGCCTTGCACGGCGTTCCCGGGGAGGATGGCACCGTGCAAGGGATGCTCGATCTAATGGGTATTCCCTATACACATTCGGGCCTCGCCACATCTGTCATCGCGATCGACAAGGAACTGACCAAGCAAGCGCTTGTCCCTGCCGGGATTCCTATGCCTGGCGGGCGGGTCGTGCAGAGCAAAGAGCTGTTTGAAGGCGATCCCTTGCCGCGCCCCTACGTGCTCAAGCCGGTCAATGAGGGCTCTTCGGTTGGCGTCGCCATTGTTACTGACGACAGCAATTACGGGAACCCGATCCAGCGCGATGCAGCCGGGCCTTGGCAGCAATTTGAAAGTCTGCTTGCCGAACCCTTCATTCGCGGGCGCGAATTGACGACCGCGGTGATCGATAGTGCTGAAGGGCCGCGCGCGCTGACCGTTACCGAGCTTGTGCCCAAATCGGGTTTCTACGATTTCGATGCCAAATACACCGATGGCATGACCGATCATATCTGTCCGGCGGACATTCCTGACAACATCGCGGCATTGTGCCTCGATTACGCTGTGGGCGCGCATAAGGTTCTGGGCTGCAAGGGCACCAGCCGCACCGATTTCCGCTGGGACGACGAGCTGGGCGAACAAGGCCTGTTCATACTCGAAACCAACACGCAGCCGGGTATGACGCCGCTCAGCCTCGTTCCCGAGCAGGCGAAATATTGCGGCATGGATTACGGCGATCTGGTCGAAGCCATTGTATCAGAAGCGCTTCGGGTGGCCGAGGCATCCAAAACCGAAGGACACGCCGATGGCGACAGTTAAGCGCAATGCAAAGGGTGTGCGCCGCTCTGCAGCGGCGAAAGGTCGCGCCAACACCGCGCGTAAGGCGAAAGCACGCACCAGCTCGGCAATGGACTCGGTAATGGCAATACTGCCGTTTACCGAAGAACAATTGCAGCGCGTGTTTCTTGCGATCATTCTGGGCGGCGGCGTTGCGCTCGCATGGTTTGTTGCCAGTCTGGCTGGTGTTCCCGCGATGGCGCAGCAACAGATTGCCGGCCTCGCGACCAGCGCGGGTTTCGAAGTGCGCCATGTCAGCATCACCGGCGTGGACCGGATGAACGAACTCAAAGTCTACAATCAGGTGCTTGGCGAGCAGGACCGCCCGATGCCACTCGTCGATATCGAAGCAATCCGTGCAGATTTGTTGGCGCTTAGCTGGGTCGAAGATGCGCGTGTCTCGCGCCAATTGCCTGACCGGCTGGTGATCGACATTGTCGAGCGCACACCTCATGCGGTGCTGGCCAAAGCGGACCGGTTGGTTCTGATCGATCCCACAGGCGAAGAGCTTGAGCCAATCTCGCAAGCCAATGCGAAGGGAATGCTGGTCATTACCGGCCCCGGCGCGCGCAAGCAGGTTGCCCAGCTGACTGAATTGCTAGACGCAGCCCCGGCTTTGAAACCGCAGGTTGCAAAAGCCGAATGGATCGGCAACCGGCGCTGGAACCTGACTTTCTCGACCGATCAGGTTCTCGCACTTCCGCAGGGCAAAGGGCAGGCATCTTCGGCTCTGGTGGCTTTTGCGCGTCTCGACGGGAAAAGCCGCCTCTTGGGCGGAAAAGTCGCGACTTTCGACATGCGCGCGCCGGAGCGGATTTACATGCGTATTCCGGGCCGTTCCGAAAAATCGCTCGATGTCGGGGGAGGCAGCTAATGGCGCTTCCCCGCATCAGCAAAATCTACGGCGCGGTAAATGTCGGGTCATTCCGCATTTCTGCGATGATCATGGGTGTATCCGAAACCGGCGAGATGGTTGTTCTGGGCTCGGGTCACCGCGCGAGCCAGGGGATCAAGCGCGGTTACATCACCGATATGGCGGCGGCGACCTATGCCATCCGCGATGCGGTTGAACGCGCAGAGAAGAACGCGGGGACGCGCGTCTCCAGCGTGTGGATCGGTTGCGCCGGTGCAGGTTTGGCCAGCCAGATTGCCAAGGTAGAAATCGATATTGGCGGCCGCCGGATCGAAGAAGAGGACATTGAGCAATTGCTGGTCACAGCGCGCGACAGCGTAGAGCCCGATGGGCGGATGGTGCTGCATGCGCAACCGGCGCACTACACGCTCGACGGTGCGCATGGGGTGGCCAATCCCAAGGGGCTGCATGCAGAGCGTCTGGGCGTGGACATCCATGTGATGCTGGCCGACGGGGCACCTGTCCGCAATCTGATCGAGGCGGTCCAGAACGCGCATCTCGAGGTTGAAAGCGTTGTCGCCGCGCCGATTGCGGCGGGCCATGCCTGTCTCAATCCCGAGGAACGCGAGCTGGGAACGGCGCTCATTGAAATTGGTGGAGAAGTGACCAACGTGTCGGTCTATGCAGCCGGCATGCTGCTAGGCCTCAAGGCAATACCGCTTGGCTCTGCCGATATTACCGACGCCATCGCCTCCGCATTCGGAATTCGCCGGTTTCAGGCTGAGCGATTGAAATGTGTTGCCGGCTCGGCCATTGCCAGCCCGACGGACCACCGCGAAATGATCCCTCTTGGCGGCCCCAATGACGAGCCGACCGAACATACTGCTCGGGGTGCTGACGACAAAAACCGTATCCCCCGCGCAGAACTTGTGTCGGTGGTTACCGAGCAACTGTCGCGCATGACTGACGAAATCGGCAAGGCTCTTAAGGAAATGGGTTTTGCCGGTGCGCGCGGCAATCAAGTCGTCCTGACCGGCGGCGGAGCAGAATTGGCGGGGATCGCGGAATTTACGCAGAGCGCGCTTGGCCGCCCTGTTAGAATTGGCAAAGCGCCCTCGTTGCGCGGATTGCCGGAAGCGCATGCAACCCCCGGCTTCGCAACATTGTCGGGCCTATGCCTCTATGCCGCGGACGATCCGGTGGACATCCGTTCGATCGATCCGGCCTATCAAGAAACGATCAAGCCAGGCGGTTCGGCAATGGTGAACCGCATTTTCCGCGCGCTTAAAGAGTATTTTTGAGTGGGCATCGCCTTGTTAACCACTGTGGATAAGCGGGATTCTCCGATTCACCGCCGAATCGCTTTGTGCCAAGCCAATCACAGTCTTTCAAATTTGCGCACATTCCCTTGGAGGGACATCAAATGAGCATCAATATTGGTCCGGCAGCATCCGACGAGCTTCGCCCGAAAATCACCGTCATCGGTGTAGGCGGGGCTGGCGGCAACGCGATTGCCAACATGATCGCCGCGGAAATTGAAGGCGTTGATTTTATCGTCGCAAATACCGACGCGCAAGCGCTGAACAATGCAGCGACAGACTCGCGCATCCAGCTTGGCCCCGACATTACCGGCGGGCTTGGCGCAGGTGCACGGCCAGAGGTTGGCAAGGCAGCAGCCGAAGAAACCGTCCAGGAAATCGAAGATGCGCTCGAAGGCGTGAATATGTGCTTCATCGCTGCCGGTATGGGTGGCGGCACCGGCACCGGCGCTGCGGCTGTGATTGCCGAAGCTGCGCGGCGTAAAGGCGTTCTGACCGTCGGCGTGGTGACCAAGCCGTTCCTGTTTGAAGGCACGCGGCGCATGCGTGCGGCTGAATCCGGGATCGAAGAGCTGCAGAAGCATGTCGATACGCTGATCGTCATTCCCAACCAGAACCTGTTCCTGGTAGCGAAAGCCGACACCACTTTCAAACAGGCGTTCGAGCTGGCCGATGAAGTTCTCCAGCAAGGTGTGCGTTCGATCACTGATCTGATGGTCATGCCCGGCCTGATCAATCTCGACTTCGCCGATGTGAAGTCGGTGATGGAGGAAATGGGCAAGGCAATGATGGGCACTGGCGAGGGTGAAGGCGAGAACCGTGCGCTCGAAGCCGCAGAGCGTGCGATTGCCAATCCATTGCTCGATGGCGTTTCGATGCAAGGTGCCAAAGGCGTTATCATTTCGATCATCGGCGGCGAGGATATGAAACTTCTCGAAGTCGACGAAGCGGCAAACCATATCCGCGAATTGGTCGACGAAGATGCGAACATCATTTGGGGTTCCGCATTCAATCCCGATCTGGACGGCAAGATCCGCGTATCGGTCGTCGCAACGGGTATCGAAGCGGGTGCGGGTGCGGTTGACAGCACGGGCGAAACGCATTCGCTTTCGCTCGGCGCATCGCGCGCGCCCAAGCGTCCAGTGCTCGATCTGCCGGAAGAGGATGAAGCGGACGAAGAACAGTTTGATGCGCCAGCACCGGCATCGCTGACTGAACTTTCGTTGGATGATGAACTTGAAGACGAAGATTCCGAGGAGGGCGATGTCGATGGTATCGTCGATCCGCTCGCCGGACTTCGTCAGAATATCCCTGAACCCTACGAAGCGGACGAAGAAGAGAACGCTCCGGTTGAAAGCGAAGGTGCACTTTCCGGTGGTGCTTCGCTCGATGCGGCAGACGAGGCAGGCTCGGGCGGTGAGGACGACTGGGATGATGTGCCGGAAGCGACAGCGGAGGCTGCTTCGGAAGAGCCTCAATCCGACGAAGCTCCTCTCGATCTAACCGCCGAGGCGGACGGGGAAGAAAACGCGGCTGCTCAGGACGATCTGCTCAGCAATGCAGACAAGCTCGCCGATGACGATGAACCGCTTCAGGTACATACTGGAGGGAAACGTCGCGGTTTGGTCTCCGGCAATGATGGCGGCGGCGCGGGCAGCACTCTGTTCGAACGGATGGCCAATCTGTCCAGAGGTTCGAGCGGATCCGATTCTGACGACGAAGAAGACGAAGATGATGAGGGCGACGATGGCGGCGCGCTCAACATTCCACGTTTTCTGGGGCGTCAGAACAACCAGTAGCATCCACTGACATGCAGCCTTCAGGTTGTTCCGCCTTGGTTCAGCCCTTGCGTGACAAGGCACAGCCGATGTGCGGATATTTGAAACAGAAGGCAGGGTCGCTTTGCCACTCGTGATGCAGTCCCACCAACACCGGCATTTTGCAAAGCCGCATCGCAGAGGCGCGCTCACCGCCGGTCGCGCGGCTGCGGCTGTCCTTATTGCGGTTTCGTTCAGTGCGCCCGTTTCTGCGCAGCAATCTGGCGATCCCGTGTCACGCGCAGTGGTCCAGCCGCTTCCGCCGGAAGGAACCAGCCAACTTAACGAAGCGCTGCGCAGGCTTGCCCGCGACTCGCGTGATGTCGATGCCCTGATCGATGCGGGAAATGCATCGCTGACGATTGACGATGTTGAGGCCGCGATCGGGTTCTTCGGGCGGGCGCAGGAACTGTCGCCGGGAAATCCCCGAGTGAAAATCGGACTGGCTGGGGCCTATGTCCGGCGCCAGCGTCCGATTGATGCGCTGCGACTGTTCGACGAAGCGCAGGCTGCGGGCGCATCGACTGACTCGCTCGCGGCTGACCGGGCGATGGCCTATGATCTTGTCGGCGATAATGAAGCTGCGGCGAGCTATTACCGCGAAGCTCTGGCGCGGCGCGAAAATCCCGATACTCGCCGCCAACTTGCGCTCAGCCATGCGATTGCGGGCAATCGCGAGGCGTTTGAGGCGGTGCTGTATCCGCTGATCGAGAAAGAGGATTTCGCAGCCTATCGAACGCGCGCCTTCGGTCTTGCGATCCTGGGGGATGAGGACGAGGCAATTGCCATTACCGAAGCGGTGATGCCGCGCGATCTGTCCGCACGGATCGCGCCCTATCTGCGCTATATGCCGCGGCTGACCAAAGCGCAGCAGGCCGCTGCGGCCAATTTTGGTGTGTTTCCACGCGCTGCCCAGATCGGGCGCGATACGCCGCAAATTGCCCAATATGCAGGCAGAACGGGCAGCCGAAGCCCCGATGCCCGTCTTGCACCCCAGGGCGAACCATTGGGGCGGCGCACCGCTGACAACAGCAGTCCGCGCCGCCGCCCCGATCGTGGGAGCAGTTCGGTCGATGCTGAGCCGGCCATTACCGAAGCTGAAGCCGCGCGGTTGGCCAAAGCGGATCGGGCGGCGGCGTCTGACCCAATGGCCCGATCGCGCGCGCCAACGCGCGTGCGAGTCAGGCGGGACACCGAATCCGAGGAACCACAAGCTGCCATTCCGGTGCCTGCAACTCCACCCGCAACCGCGCCGACGAATCTGACGGAGAATGCTGCGCCGGCCAGAGCCGCTCGCGGCGAATTGGCGCCAACTGCTGCACAACCCGTTCCCACGGTTTCCCAGCCGGTTGTTCAACCCGCCGCGCCGGTGGTTATCGCTGCTATCGAGCCTGCTCAAAGTGGGAGAAGCGATCAGACAGATGCGGGCGCAACGACCGCCTCTCCGGCAGCGGCGAATTTCGATCTTGCGAATGTGGAGCGCAGCCCTGCACGTCCGGCAACTGACACTGCGGCTAGCCAGACGGCTGGTTCCGACGATTCCGATCCGGCACCGGCAAGCGTTGCCGATGCATTTGCGGATTTCTCGTTCGAGCCAAGTGCGGCTGAAGTTCCTGTGGGCGGGGTTGATATCACGACAATCAAGCCGCGCAGAGAGGTCGAAAGAGCGGCAACGGCGCAGCCGGAGAAACCGCAACATCCGCGTCGCTTCTGGGTGCAAATCGCAACCGGACAAGACCGTGACAGGCTAAAATTTGACTGGCGCAGGCTTAGCCGTAACGCCGATGGCGCGCTTGATGCATTCTCACCCCATGCGGCAACTTGGGGGCAGTCAAACCGCTTGCTCGCCGGCCCCTATGATAGCCAAAGCGCCGCACGTAACGCTGTGAATTCGCTCAAGAACTCTGGTGTGGATAGCTTCACCTTCACAAGCGCCGAAGGCGAAGTGGTCGATAAGCTCTGACCGCTGCGAGGGCGCCGATTTTGCGCCCAAGCCCGTTTTACACAAGCTTTGAACAAGCAAGATGACTTCTCCCCAGCGCTGCGATTGCGCTTCATTGCAACTCGCCCGCTGCCGCTTCATTCCGATGGGTATGATCAATGGCATCCCCCTATGCGCCTGACCACGCCCAGCTTCTCCGCAAATGATGACGCAGCACCGGTAGATATGCTGGCGGCCTTGTTCGAAGCGCGCGGCTGGCCGTTTACGACGCAATCCGGCGACGAGATTGTCGGCGAGATCCAAGGCAGCTGGGCAAAATACCAATTGCGCGCTGTGTGGCGCAAGGAAGACAATGTGCTGCAGGTCCTGTGCCTGCCCGATGTTCGCGTTCCGGCAGAAAAACGCGCCGCTGCGGTGGAATTGCTGGCGATGGTCAATGAACAGATTTGGCTCGGCCATTTCGATGTTTGGTCAAAAGGCGGTGTGCTGGTTTACCGCAACGGGGCGATGCTTGGCGGTGACGGGCTTCTTG
Source organism: Pontixanthobacter aquaemixtae (assembly GCF_009827395.1). Classification (GTDB taxonomy): domain Bacteria; phylum Pseudomonadota; class Alphaproteobacteria; order Sphingomonadales; family Sphingomonadaceae; genus Pontixanthobacter; species Pontixanthobacter aquaemixtae. The sequence goes on from NZ_WTYX01000001.1 coordinate 389,283, forward strand.
GGCTGGATCAGGCACAGGCACTGGTCGAAACCGCAATCGAGGAATGCGACCGCTTCTACCCGGCATTTCAGTTCGTTCTGTGGGGTGACAAGTCGGCCAGCGATGCTCTTGATAGCGCGCTTGTGGACGCGCTTGGCGAAGCTTAGATTGATGCCTCGGCATTAAAGGCGCGGCTATGACATTTGCAAAAATCCTGATTGTTGGCTTCGGCACCATGACCGGGGCGATGGTCGATGGCTGGCTGGCGGCAGGCTATGCCCCTTCGCGTTTTGAAATCTATCACCCGCGCAAAAGTGAAGTTGCGCATGGATTGGCAGTCCACAATGACTGGCCAGAGGCGCATTTCGACGCGGTTTTGCTGGGCGTAAAACCGCATATGGTTGACGATGTGGCCGCCGGTCTTGAACCGCTTTTGGGCCCTGACACGATATTGCTATCGGTGCTCGCCGGTGTGGAATTGTCGAGTTACATCTCGCGGTTTCCGCGCACGGGCGGGATCGTGCGCTTCATGCCAAATCTTGCTGCCGCGCTGGGGAAATCGCCAAATGCGCTGATCGCCAATGGCTTGTCCGCCAGCGCTAAGGAGGCGGTTACGCAATTGGCCAGCGATCTCGGCACCGCGGAATGGGTTGAAGATGAGAGCCAGTTTGACCTGGTGACGGCGCTGGCCGGATCGGGCCCGGGATTTGTTTACCGGTTTACCGACGCTCTGGCAGCAGGTGCAGCCGCTCTCGGTCTGCCCGAAGATCAGGCACAGCGTTTGGCGGTTGCGATGGTCGATGGGGCAGGGGCGCTTGCCGCTGCGTCGGAGTTCTCGCCCGGAGAACTGGCGCAGCGTGTGGCGAGCCCCGGCGGTATGACCCAGAAAGGTCTGGATATTCTCGACGATCAGGGCGCGCTCAACCAATTGATGACCGAATGCTTGCGCGCTGCGCGCGATCGCGGCGCTGAAATGGCTGCCGAAGCGCGCGAATAACCGCAAAAAGTGGTTAATTATCAATGCCGGAATTTCTCCGGTTTTCCTTGAAAAACGCGCGGCAAAGCCCCATTATTGGAAAAGAGAGCCGGACCTATTGCGGTCCCGGAACTAAGGAGTTTGAATCAAATGGCTGATTGGAACCAGAACCAGCACGAAAGGCAGGGCTTTGGCACTGCACCTGACGCGCGGGGGGACGTCACCGATAACACTGTTATGGATCAAGGGCTGCGCAAGCACATGCTCTCGATCTACAATTACATGGCATCGGGTGTGTTGCTGACTGGCATCGTTGCCTTGGCTTCGGTTGCATCGGGAATTACCGGCGCATTGGTCGGATCGGGCATTTGGTTCGTAATCGCGCTGTCGCCAATCGCCTTTGTATTGCTGATGAGCTTTGGCGCGAACAAGTTCAGCGCTGGCGCTTTGCAGGTTATGTTCTGGTCTTACGCCGCTGTAATGGGCGTGGCCCTGTCGACGATTTTCCTGATCTATAGCCCAGGCTCGATTGCGGTGACGTTCTTTGCGACGGCGGGTGCATTCGCAGGGCTTAGCTTGTGGGGATACACCACCAAGAAAGACCTGTCCGGCATGGGCAGCTTCCTGATTATGGGTGTTGTCGGCCTGATCATCGCATCGCTGCTCAACGCGTTTCTGATCGGTTCGCCCGGTCTGGAACTGGCAATTGCCGCGCTGGGTGTGCTGATTTTTGCCGGTCTTACCGCCTACGACACGCAGCGCCTGAAAGCGGAATATTTCCACTTCCGCGGCACCGAATGGGCGAAGAAGTCGATCATTCTTGGGGCGCTCAGCCTGTATCTCGACTTCATCAATATGTTCATGTTCTTGCTGCGCTTCCTCGGAAGCCGCGAATAACGAACCACCGCATATTTGACTCAACTGAACCTGCCCGGAGTGCAAAGCGCATTCCGGGCATTTTCTTTGCGCGGCTTGCGCATTAGGGTGGCGCTTCATGCCAGCGTAATGCAGGGTGTGGGAATGCTTTGGATCGGCTTTGGAGGGCCCCACTGAATGTTCGTAGCGAACAAAACGAAAATTCGCCTTGTTGCAGTAACTATGGGGCTCGCGATGCTGGCCGGGTGTGTAACACCGCCGCCACCGCCTCCACCGCCGCCACCGCCTCCGCCACCGCCGGTTGAAATCATTCCGCCGCGCCCCACACCTCCGGGCGGTGCAGCGGATAATATGTACATCCCGCCACGCGGGCTCGACGGGATTCGCAGGACTGTGAATTACGGGATTTCGACGTCGCAATCGATCTGGAACCTGCGATCGGCAATCAATGTCGCAACGCTGAATTGCACCGAACCGCAATATGCAGGATTGCTGCCAGCCTATTCCTCGTTTCTGGAACGCAACCGCACCGCGCTGAGCCGCACGAACAACGCCATCCAAAGCGAATACCGCGCGAATTATGGGTCGTCCTATCGCGATGCATTTGATGGCTATATGACGCAGGTTTATAATTACTTCGCGCTCCCCCCGGCCAAGACCGCTTTTTGCGATACAGCGCTGCAGGTGGCCACCGATGCTATGGTTGCCGATCCGGCAAATCTGGAATTCTTCGCGCTCAACAATCTCCCGCGCCTGGAACAGGTGTTTGACGGCTTCTACACCAGTCTGGAGCAATACCGCGTAGACGTGGCTGCGTGGGATGCACGCTATAACCCGAACCGCGCGGTCGTTTCTGGGTTTGCTCCGTCCACTACTATAACCACCGTGCAGCCAGTTGGACCAACCACTGCTCCGGTAACCGGACCGGCAGTTGGATCGGTGACGGGACCGGTTACGGGGCCAGTGGCTGGCCCTTCGATTGAGCCGAGTAGTTCGATTTTCGATGTCGAGGTTGCGCCCTCGGAAAGTGCAGCTGAGCCTGTGATTATCGCACCGCCCGCAACAACCAGCAGCGATCCGATACCCGGCTTTGCGGTCGATCCGACAACAGGAACTGCACCCGCACCCGCGCCGGTCATTACGCCTGCCCCGGCGCAACCTGCCGTCCGCTTTGTAAGCGAGCCTGTCGTGCAGGGCACAGACGAAGGCTCCGGCGATTCTGCTGACGAAAGCGGCGGGGTTGGCAACGGCGACCAATAGACCTGCGAGTACTTCTGGCTTCTGCGGGGCATAGGCCCTAAAGGCGCAGCCATGCATTTTCTCGACCAAGCCAAGATCTACATCAAGTCCGGCCAAGGCGGCCCGGGGGCTGTCAGCTTCCGGCGCGAGAAATATGTCGAATATGGCGGACCAGATGGGGGCAATGGCGGCAAGGGCGGAGACATTGTTTTCGAAGCTGAGCAAGGCCTCAATACCTTGATCGACTTTCGCTATGCGCAGCATTTCAAAGCGAAGCGTGGCGGGCACGGCATGGGCCGCGATCGGACGGGCGCCGGGGCCGATGATCTGGTGATCAAAGTCCCCGTTGGCACGCAGATTTTGTCCGAAGACAAGGAAGATATACTCGCGGACTTTACCGAAGTCGGCCAGCGTGTTGTGTTTCTGGAGGGCGGCCAGGGCGGCCGCGGCAATGCCAGCTACAAAAGCTCTACCAATCGCGCTCCGCGCCAGCATCAGCCGGGCGAACCGGCGGAGGAAATGTGGGTCTGGCTTCGCCTGAAATTGCTGGCCGATGTGGGTTTGCTGGGCCTGCCCAATGCCGGCAAATCGACCTTCATCAACCAGATCACCAATGCCAAGGCGAAGGTCGGCGACTACGCTTTTACCACGCTGGTGCCCAAACTTGGCGTGGTCCACCACAAAGGCCGCGAATTTGTGATCGCGGATATTCCAGGTCTGATCGAAGGTGCATCGGAAGGAGCGGGGATTGGCGACCGGTTTCTTGGCCATATCGAGCGTTGCCGTGTGCTGATTCATCTGGTTGATATCGCCGGCCCTGATCCGGCGGACGCCATGAAAACGGTTCAGGACGAACTTGCAGCGCATGGCGAAGGCTTGGTGGACAAACCGCAACTCATCGCGCTTAACAAAACCGATTTGGCCGATGACGAGTTAGTTGCAGGCTTCGCAGAGGAGCTTGCAGATGCGGGCGCAGAGCGCGTCTTTGCGGTGTCAGGCGCAACCGGGGACGGGATGGAGGAATTGCTCAATGCGGTGCTTTCCTATCTGCCCGACCGGACATCGACCGAAACCAACGCGGTGGAGGAAGAGAATGTCGATGAAGCGAAGCCTTGGTCGCCCATCTGATTTCTTCGCGGCGCGATGCTTCAAAAAAGCCGCGCTGCCCGCTAATCCCTTCCAATGGCGATTGAGCATATCCATCACCTGACAGAGGCAGACCATTGCCAGACGCTGGTCCTGAAAATCGGATCGGCGCTGTTGGTCGATGGCGATGGCCATCCGCGCAAGGATTGGCTCGATGCGCTGGTTCGTGAAATTGCCGGTTTGCGGGCGGGCGGTCAGAAAGTGATTGTTGTCAGTTCTGGGGCGATCGCGCTGGGTGCGGCGCGGCTCGACTTACCAAAAGGAGGGCGCGCCAGTCTGGCCGATGCGCAGGCGGCGGCATCTGTGGGGCAGATTGCATTGGCAGGGCTTTGGTCGGGCCTGCTGGAAGAACATGGCGTGCAAGCGGCGCAAATGCTGGTGACGCTGGACGATCTGGAAGACCGCCGCCGCTATCTCAATGCCTCATCCACGTTGTCACGCCTACTGGATGCGGGCGTGGTGCCCGTCGTGAACGAGAATGACAGCGTTGCGACCGAGGAAATCCGCTTTGGTGACAATGACCGGTTGGCCGCCCGGGTAGGGCAGGCGGCTGGCGTGGACGCGGTGCTGCTGTTGTCTGATGTCGATGGATTATACGATGGCGATCCGAAGGATTCTGGCGCAAAGCTGATTGAGCGGGTCGAAGGCGTAACGCCGGAGATTATCGCAATGGCGAGCGACAATTCGTCTTCCGGAATGGGGTCCGGCGGGATGCTGGCCAAATTGCAGGCCGCGCGGATTGCAGAGCGTGCCGGAATTACGCTGGCGATCCTCAACGGCACCGGCAATGCACCAATCGCGCGTGCTGTCAAAGAAGGTCGCGGAACGCTGTTCATGCCCCGGCGAAGCGACACTGCGCGCAAGGCGTGGCTTGGCGGCCGGATCGCGCCCGAAGGCGTGTTGACGGTCGATGCCGGATGCGCAGAGGCGCTGGGCAATGGCGCAAGCCTGCTCGCACCTGGACTGATCGAGGTTGAAGGCGCATTTGATCGCGGCGCGTTGGTGAGCATTCACGGCCCCAAGGGCGAGCGCATGGGGCAGGGGCTGGTCGAATATTCGGCCGATGAATGCCGCGCGATACTGGGCCTGCGCGAAGGCGATCAGGCGGCGAAACTAGGCTACACCCCGCGTGCCGCAGTCGTGCATCGCGATCATATGGTGCAGCTATGACCATCGCGATCACCGGGGGAACAGGCTTTGTTGGGCAAGCGGTGCTCGATGCGGCCAAGCAGCAAGGCGTCAAGGTCAGAGCCTTGGCGCGCAAAGTACCCGATGACCGGCCTGAAGTGGAGTGGGTGCAGGGTGATTTGGCCAATCAGGCTGCGCTCGAGCAATTGGCCGCGGGCGCCGGGGCGATGATCCATATTGCAGGCCTGACCAACACACCCGATCCGGGGGAATTCGAAGAAGCCAATGTCGCGGGCACGCAGGCAGTGATTGACGCGTGCAAGGCGGGACAAGTGAAGCGGTTGATCTTCGTGTCCTCGCTTTCGGCGCGCAAGCCGGAATTGTCGCGCTATGGTGCGTCAAAACTAGCGGCTGAAAAGCTCGTCGAGGCGAGCGGAGCCGACTGGACCATCGTAAGGCCGCCCGCCGTTTATGGCCCGCGCGACAATGACATGTTCGAACTGTTCAACAGCGCGCGGTTTGGCGTGGTTCCGTTGCCGCCGGGCGGTGCAACCTCGTTGATTCACGTCGATGATCTGGCCGAATTGTTGCTGGCATTGGTGCCATCGTCACCCAAGATCCGGCGCAAGTTGTTTGAGCCCCATGATGGCCGCGTCGGCGGCTGGTCACACAAGGAAATGGGCAAGGCGATTGGTGAGGCCATGGGACGGCGTGTGTTTGCGCCGCATTTGCCCAAATTCGTGCTGTCCAGCGCGGCAAAAGCAGACCGGTTGCTTCGCCGCGACAAGGCAAAGCTCACCGCCGACCGAGTCGGCTATATGTGCCATCCCAACTGGGTTGCGCGTACGGACCGCGCCGTGCCTAAGGATCTGTGGAAGCCGAAAATTCCCTCTCGCGAGGGGTTGAACGAAACTGCCCAATGGTACCGCGCGCAGGGTTGGTTCTAGAACGCCGGATCGTAACCGGGCGGCAATTCGCCTTCATCGGTAAGCGGCGTGTGGATGCCGCATTCGGTTTTGTCCCAGCCTTTCCAGCGGCCCGATCGCGGGTCATCGCCGGGTGCAACCTTATGCGTGCAGGGGCTGCAACCAATCGATGGATAACCCTGCGCCACCAAGGGATGGCGCGGCAGATCATGCGCTTCGAAATAGGCTTCGATATCCTCTGCCGTCCAATCGATCAGCGGGTTGATCTTGAGACGACCTGCAGAGTCTGACGTATCCACTTCAAAACGGGGCAGATTGGCTCTGCTGGCATTCTGGAAGGCTTTGCGCCCGGTTAGCGTGGCATCATAGTCTGCCAGTGCATTGGCGAGCGGAATAACCTTGCGGATTTCGCAGCATCCGTCGGGATCATAGGACCAGCGCAGGCCTGTTTCGTCCTTTGCAGCCAGCGTTTGCTGATCGGGCGTAAGATTGCGCAATCCGGTAAGGCCAAGCTTCGAAACAACCTCATCGCGATAAGTCAGGGTTTCGCGAAAATGCTTGCCCGTATCAAGAAACAGAACCGGAAGATCGGGCGCGACTTCGCTGATAAGGTGCAGCAAAACAGCGCTTTCCGCGCCGAAACTCGACACGGTGGCAAGCTCTCCGACTAATCCTTCTTCGATCAGTTCGCGCAGCATGTCCGTGGTATCGTGATCTTTGAAACGCGCGTTCAATCGTACCGCATCTTCTTGAGAGAAGCGCGGGCCTGTATCAATGCGATCGATGGCGCGCATATCATTCATTGCGGCCAGCACCGTGACGTAAATCCCAAATGGGTGTGCGCCCGTCAGTGGTCGCTTGATAGACTTCGGGCCAGGTTTCGAGCGCGGCCTGGGCGTCGGCCTCATTCATCGGGGTGTCGGGCTGGAAAGCGTCAAACCCGCAGCGGCGCATATTGTTGAGCTGATCAACCAGCACATCGCCCACTGCGCGGATTTCGCCCGTATAACCCGCTTCGCGCAGGATGCGGGCTGCAGAATATCCGCGTCCATCGCCGAAGACGGGGAAGTTCACTTCCACCAAGGCAATCCGGTCCAGAAGCGGCAGCAATTCACGCGCGTCGTCGCCCGGTTCGATGCGGACGGCAGAGGAATTCGATTGCTCAAGGAAAGAATCGACCGTGACGCTGGCGTGATCAACCGTTTCATCATCGCGGAAACGGAATTGCACGCCGTCTGGGCTGGAGCCGAGATCGGTTTGGGGATCAGTCATAAAGCGCCTCCTTGAACGGAGCCATACCGATGCGGTTATAGGTATCGAGGAAACGTTCCCCGTCCTCCCGCTGGGCCAGATAGACGTCGGTCACGGTGTCGACCGCATCGATTACCCCGGCCTCGTCAAAACCACGCCCGGTAATCTTGCCGAGGGAGGTATCCTCTGCCTCGCTTCCGCCGAGCGAGAGCTGGTAATTCTCGACGCCCTTCTTATCGACGCCCAGGATGCCGATATGGCCCGCATGGTGGTGACCGCAGGCGTTGATGCATCCGGAGATTTTGAGCTTGAGTTCGCCGAGCTTGTCCTGCTTGCCATTCGCCGCAAAGCGCTCGGATATCTTCTGCGCGAGCGGGATAGAGCGGGCATTGGCGAGGCTGCAATAATCGAGGCCGGGGCAGGCAATAATGTCACCGATCTGGTCGAGATTAGGCGTGCCCAGACCTGCCGCCTCGAGCTTGGTCCAAAGCGTGTGCAGATCCGCGATCTTCACATGTGGCAGGACGACATTCTGCGTATGCATCACACGGCATTCGTCGAAGCTGTAGAGCTTGGCGAGTTCCGCCATCAAATGCATTTGCTCGGCGGTCGCATCACCCGGTATTCCGCCAACAGGCTTCAGGCTGATCACCGCGCTGACATAGGAATCATGCTTGTGCCGGTGCGTGTTGCGATCAACCCACAGCGCGAAATCGGGATCGCTGCGGTCTACCGTTTTTGGGCCGTCTTCGAATGCCGGATCGGCGAAGTAAGGCTTGATCCGCTCCAACTCGGCAATTGGCGGCTCAATACCTTGCTCCAGCAGATGCGCGAATTCTTCTTCGACCTGGCGGGTGTATTCCTCTGCGCCCAATTCATGAACCAGGATCTTGATCCGCGCTTTGTATTTATTGTCGCGCCGGCCGTAGCGATTGTAGACGCGCAGGCAGGCTTCGGCATAGGTAATCAGCTGATCGAGTGGCACGAAGTCGCGGATATTCGGCGCGATCATCGGGGTACGCCCCATGCCGCCGCCGACATAGAAGCTCGCGCCAATTTCGCCGTCGCGTTCAACGATCTGGATACCGATATCGTGCAGACGCATCGCCGCACGGTCGGTGTCGCTGGCGATCACCGCAATCTTAAATTTGCGCGGCAGATACATGAATTCGGGATGGAAGCTCGACCACTGCCTTAGCAGCTCGGCATAAGGCCTTGGATCGACAACCTCATCCTGCGCAGCACCAGCGAAATGGTCCGAAGAGATGTTGCGGATGCAGTTTCCGCTGGTCTGGATCGCATGCATTTCGACCTTGGCCAGATCGGCCAGAATATCGCCTGCATCTTCCAGCTTGATCCAATTGTACTGGATATTTTGCCGCGTGGTGAAGTGGCCATAGCCGCGGTCATACTTGTCCGCGATATCAGCCAGCACGTGCATTTGCGTGCTATTGAGTGTCCCATAAGGAATGGCGACGCGCAGCATGTAGGCGTGGAGCTGCAGATAGAGCCCGTTCATCAAGCGCAGCGGCTTGAACTGGTCTTCGCTCAGTTTGCCTTCGAGACGGCGCTGAGCCTGATCGCGAAATTCGGCAACGCGGGCATCGACCATAGCTTGGTCGTATTGGTCGTACTGGTACATCTTAAATCACCCACTCGCCGATATCGGGATCGGCTGGTTTGAGAGTCAGATCGGGGCGGACGGTCGGGCCAAGCGCGCGCACGCGGTCCTTGATATGCGCGGGGCGCACACCGTTTTCGTCTTTGGTCGCCTCGATCGAATAGGGCACATTGACGCGGCGGGCTGCTTCCTCGCGCGCCATAATTGCACCCGCTTGATCGCCCACATCAACGGCGTTTTCGACATGGAGCGACCAGCTGACACCGTCCCACCAAACAACCGCGCCGGTCTTCAAATCATTGCCTGTCAGAATAATCATTCTTCTACTCCGTCAACCCAGCGGAAGCTGGGATCGCGAACGAGCTCGCGGACGATTTCGGACCGATCCCAGCCTGCGCTGGGATGACGCGACAGGCGCGCTGTTACTTCGCCAATCACGATTAAGGCGGGGCTGACCACCTGCTCACGCTCCACAAGATCGGGCAGAGCGGCAAGCGGCCCGCGCAGCACGCGCATTTCAGCACGAGCGGCGTTCTCTATGATTGCCACGGGCATATCGGGGGTCAGCCCGTCCTCGATCAGCTTTTCGGCGATCTGCGGTGCGGTTTTGACGCCCATATAGATTACCAACGTACGATTTGGTCCGGCGAGGCCAGCCCAGTTCTGGTCCTTCAGGCCTTTGCATTGGCCCGCAACGAAGCTGACAACGCTCGCGCTGTCGCGGTGCGTAAGCGCAATCTGCGCAGCGGCCGCCGCGCCATTGGCAGCGCTGATGCCGGGCACCACTTCGACCGGAACGCCCGCTGCCTGGCAATCTTCCATCTCTTCGCCGCCACGCCCGAAAATGAAAGGATCGCCGCCTTTCAGGCGCACCACGTCGTTTCCGGCGCGCGCTTCGCGGATAAGAAGCGCGTTGATCTGGTCTTGCGGCAAAGTGTGCTTTGACCGCTTCTTGGCGACCGAAACCAGCTTCGCATCGGGCCGTGCCATTGCAATGATTGCCGGATCGACCAGACCGTCATGCACGATCAAGGTGGCCGATTGCAGCAACCGCGCAGAGCGCAGCGTCAGCAGCTCCGGATCGCCGGGTCCCGCGCCGACGAGATACACTGTACCGATATTTTCCATGCGTCCGAAATGGACCCGGGGGCGATCCATCGCCAGCTAGAATGCTTGTCAGAGCAGGAAGGAAAGTTGTTGAAAGCGGATGTAACCAATGTGGAAGCGGAACTTTCGCGTGTCAGGCAGGCGGATAAATCACAATTTCTTCGGTTTGTCCTCGACCCGTTGGGCAATCGCCGCAACCAGTTGCTCCATCTGTTCGCTGCTGCGAATGTTGAGATCGCGTTGCGGGAATGGAATTTCGATTTCGCTTTCCTGAAACAGATCCCAAAGCCGCTTTAGCACTTCTGATTTAATGTTGCCGATCCCGCCTTCAGGATCAGTAATCCAGACCTGGATCACAAAATCGACAGAGCTATCTCCGTAACCGTCCAGCCAGCAAGTCGGCGGGGGCGACTTGAGCACCCGGTCGCTGTCTTTGGCAGCTTGCAGCATCAGTTTTTCGGCCAGCTTGATATCGCAATTATACGAAACCCCGACCGGAATTTGCATTCGCACATTCTTGGATGAATAGGACCAGTTCTCCACCTGATTGACCATCAGGTTTTCGTTTGGAATCAGATATTCTTTCTGGTCTCGCGTGGTGATTGACACGGCGCGAATGCCGATTTTGCGGATCTGGCCGAACGTCGTTGCACCCGCTTGATCGGCAACAGCAATTACGTCCCCCGGTTTGATCGACTTGTCCATCAGCAGGATGATTCCCGCGATCAGATTACCGAAAGTCTTCTGCAGACCGAAACCGATCGCCAAACCGAATGCACCGGAAAACACCGCGAGCGCTGTCAGATCAATTCCCAGCAGATCGATGCCTAGGAAGAACGCAGCACCCCAAATTGCGATGGTGGTCAGTTTTTCCGCCAGTAAACGCTGTGTGTCGTCAAACTTGGTTGCGCGCTTGAGCAAAGAGCCGGAAAGGCGGGTCGCGATCCATGCGAACATGATGACGAGGAAAATGACGCCGATCACGACCAAGCCGTCCCACAGCGAGATACGCATGTCGCCGACGCTAACGGCCATGGCATCGAGAGTGTCGACCATGCTGCCTACAGTCTCGCTTTTCTCTGCGACCGCGTCTTTCAGATCCCCCGCCGCATCGATTGCTTCTACCGGCTCCGCTGGTTCGGCCGTGCTCGGCGCGGTACCCTCGGCAGCGCCTCCTTCACCACCTTCAACGGGTTGCAGAACGACAGTGTCGCCTGCTTGCAGAGTTTCCTCTGCAGGCGCATCTACACTGGCAGGAGGCAAGGTGGTCCCGGTGGTCATGAATTCTCCATTGCCGCAAAGCCGTTTTCCAGATCTTCGATCAAATCGGCGGCGTGTTCCAGCCCTACCGATAGGCGAATGCCCAGATGTTCGCCAGTGCCCCATTGGACGGGCGGCCAAGTCGATGCGGTGCGGATATGTCCGGGGTCGAACGGCAAGGCCAGACTTTCAAACCCGCCCCAGCTATAGCCGATACCGAACAGGTCGAGCGCGTCCACGAAGCGTGCTCTTGCCGCCTTGTCGGCATCGCGCAGAACAAAGCTGAACAAACCGCAGCCGCCGGTGAAATCGCGTTGCCACACTTCGTGGCCGCGTGTTCCCGGCAGCATAGGGCACAGCACGTGTGAAACTTCCTTTCGGTCTTGCAGCCACCGCGCGATCTGCAAGGCGCTTTGCGAAGATCGCTCAAGCCGCAGCGCCATCGTTGGAAGTCCGCGCATGACCAGCGCCGCATCATCGGGCGAAACCACATGCCCAAGTTGCTGCGCGGTCCGGCGCAACCTGCGGTAATATCGCTCTGCGGCAGAGGCGCTGCCCATCATTACATCGGAATGTCCGCCGACATGTTTGGTCAGCGCCATGATGGATATATCGCAGCCGTGCTCCAGAGCCGCAAAACCGAGTGAACTGGCCCAAGTATTGTCGATCAGGCTGACCGCGCCCTTCTCTCGCGCTAGCCGGGCAAGGGTGGGAATATCGCATAGCTCCATCGTCAAGCTGCCCGGATTTTCGAGCATAACCGCCTTTGTCCGGTCGCAGAATTTGCTGCGATAATCATCGAGATCGAGCGGATTGAAGAAACGCGTTTCGACGCCCATTTGCTTGAACAATCCGTTCGCCATGCCGCGCGTCGGATCGTAGATATTGTCGGCCATCAACAAGACATCGCCCGCTTTCAAAACCGAAAAAAGCGCGCCGGCAAGTGCCGCGGTGCCGCTGGGGTAGAGGACCGTGCCGAACGCGCCCGGTTCCAACTTGGTCAGCGCGTCGCAAAGCGCCCACTGCGTCGGCGAGCCGCGCCGCCCGTAAAAGAACCGGCCATCCTCGTTGGTCGATTTGCCGGCTTCGAGCGCGGCAACGTCGCTATAGAGATGCGTGCTCCCGCGCCAGATAGGTGGATTGACCACTTGTCCGGTCCACTCTTCTTTGCGTCCGGCAGTCGTAACGCGCGTTTCGCGATGGTAGTTTGGATTGTCTTTTGACATAGTCAGCGCGCGTATCCTGTTTCCTTTGGGGTGTCTGGATCGGCACCCCACTCGCTCCAGCTCCCATCATATAGCGCGGTTTGCTCATGGCCCAGTAGATCGAGAGCAAAGAGCAAAACGGCGGCAGTCATGCCGCTGCCACAACTGGCGGTGATCGGCCGGTTCAGGTCGATGCCGGCTTCGTCGAACAAGGCGCGCATTTCGGATTCCGTCTTGAATGTACCATCGGGCCTAAGCAACCGCGCGAAATGCAGATGGCGTGATCCGGGAATATGGCCGCCGGGTAGGCCGTGCACGCTATCCTCGCTTTCGCCCGAAAATCGGTCTTCGTCGCGCGCATCGACAAGCTGTTCTTGCCGTGACGCGCAATTGGTCAGGACGCTCGCCTTGTCTCGAATCCGCGACAGGTTGGCGGAGAAGGCAACATGCGTAGAGGTGCTGCACTTCGTTTCACCGGCTTCCATCGGGCGGCCCTCCGCCCGCCATTTGGCCAAACCGCCATCGAGAACCGCGACATTGCCAAACCCAAACATCGTGAAGATGAAAAAAGCGCGGGCTGAACTGCGCAAGGCGCTGTCATCATAGAGCACGACGCGGTGGTTTGGCGTGATACCCAATTGCTGAAGCCTCAACCCGAACTGCTCGGGTGAAGGTAGCGCCGATGGTACAGCCGAAGATTGGTCTGTCAGCGTCGGGAGATCCAAATACCGGGCATCGGCAATATGCTCGACGAGAAATTCGTCCGCGGCACTGCGCGCGGCAGAGGGCAAATGCCCGGACGCATCGAGTATTACCAGATCATCCGCAGCAAGCTGCTTGTGTAAATCTTGCGTCGAAACCAGTTTGTCCATCCGCGATGCGTAGCGCCGCGCAGAGTGTCAGTCGAGAGCGCGAAGGCTGATCGCGCGATAGGTCTGGGCCATTTCGTCTAGGCGGAATGGTTGCAGGCGGTCCGCATTCGTTTGCGACCTTGTACCGACCACGAATGTCCGAATGATCGGGTCGAGACCGGCAGCTTCTATCCGGATGCGCAGCAAGGGAACGTAAAGCTGTGCATTGCGCTGAGGAATAAGCTGGATCGATCCAACCGGCATTGTCGCATTGAGTTTTGCTTCATGCGTTTCGCGCGCCGGGATTTCGGGAACGAATGTGACATAGTCGAGATAGGTTGCCTCGCTCGCAACCTGCTCGTTCACTGGCTTTCTTCCATGCGCGGTGATGATATCTGCCTTGATCGACAGGTCTTTGATTGGCTCCCCGCCGCGATTGACCAGATCGAGTTGGTAAGACAGTTGGACATTCATCAGGCTGCGGCTGAGCGATATTGCCTGCGCCCTGATCTGGATATTGGCATTTGCTTTGGCCGGAACCGGCTCTGGGCGGGTTTTCGTTTCCGGTGGCGCAACCGTTTCGGCAACAGGCTGTGCCGATGCGCTTGGGTCGAAAGAGGCATCGTCGGCATCGGGAGTTTCGCGAACCCACTTGGTCGGCGCCTCGATCTGCGGGACGCCTGCCGCAACCGGCTGTCGCCTGCGCCAGAACACCATTGCCCCGCCGATCAGAACGATGAATCCGGTCAAGAGCGCCAGCCACATCACATACCCCGAGGAACTGCTGTCTGCACTATCGGCTGCGCCGCTTTGCGCCTGAACCGGACCTACGCCTGTCGGCAAACTCGCTTGCCCGGTGGGTAGCAAGTCGGTGGCCGAAGACGATGTGTCATCCTGAATCTGTGACGGTGTCAGGGAATCGGTTGCGACCGCGCCGGGTACGGTTGGAGCCTGGCTTGAAAGCGAAGGTTGCTGTTGCGGCCTACGCGCTGCGCTTTCAGTCGCCGACGGGACAGGTGCCGGCCGCGCGCTCGATGTCTGGGAGGGTGTTGGCGTGGCTGTTGGCCGGGGCGTTTGCGTTGATGCCGGAGCCGGGCTGGGTGTCGGCGTTGGAATAACGCGCGGAGCGACTGGAACTGCGCCTTCGGTGTCGACCGGGCCTTGCACCCGCGGAGACGGCGTCGGCGTTGGCGCTGGGGGCAACTGAAAATCGCGCACCGAACCGGGATTCGGGCTGGCGGGCAGCGCGGTTGCCATTGCAAACAGCGACGCAGAGGTCAGATATAAGGCGGTTTTGGTGCTCATATTCACGGGTATATGGGGTACAACAGATCGCTCCAGACAGCGCGGCGCTGAATAGGGACTGAATTCGCGATATACCACAGGTGACTTGTGCATGCGCGTCGATCACGGCATCAGCGCGGCATGAGTGACACAGTTTCCAACGAATCCGGCGGCAACGGTCCGCAATTTCTGGGCCAACAAACACCGCTACCTTCATCGCCCGAAGAGGCGGTTCTCGATTACGTGCCCAATCCGCGTGCTGGTGCGCTTTATCTCACGCGCTTTGCGGCGCCCGAATTTACGTCGCTGTGCCCCGTAACCGGCCAACCCGATTTCGCGCATCTGGTTATTGATTACGCGCCGGGCGAGACGATCGTGGAATCAAAAAGCCTCAAACTGTTTCTCGGCAGCTTCCGCAATTATAACGGTTTTCACGAAGATGTGACGGTGGGAATCGGGCAGCGATTGGCCGAAGAGATGAGGCCGCTCTGGCTGCGGATCGGGGGCTATTGGTATCCGCGCGGTGGCATTCCGATCGATGTGTTCTGGCAAACCGGCGCGCCGCCGGAAGGGCTGTGGGTTCCCGATCAGGGCGTGCAGGCCTATCGCGGGCGCGGGTAAGCCACCCTCCGATTATTTTTTGACTCGCCAATCGCGGGCGTAAGTCGACTCTTCGTGATATTTACGCTGCTTCGCAGCGGCTTGTTCGGCCAGCTCATCTGGCGTTGAAGCGCGCGCATTGGTCTGTTTGAGCAAAGCGTCGCGCTTTATCGGGATGCATTGCGCAATCGGCGTACCTGCGGGAAGGAAGTGGTCACCAATCGGGCCGGACCAGACGAAGGGGATATTGACCGTGGTATCGAAGCGGTCGCAGTCCACCATCCCGCTAAAGCACGTAAAGGGCAGCTCGGGCCGGCTAAGCGGCTGAGAGAACAGCACCGAGTAACCCTCAGGCACTTTGATCCGCCACGGATTGATGAATTTTAGCGGCATTGTGCTTTCAAACGGAGGGTTCGGCGCGCCAATCTGGGCGGGATGATGTTGCTCAATCGGTTGGAAGGGAACATCGGGTGCCCAGCCCATCTGGATCGAAACACGGTCTTCCGGAATACGCAATTGCACATCGAACGGCAGCGGGATCATATAACCGAGCGAGAATGTGTCGGTGACGGGAAGGCAGGCCTTCACCGTCAATCCGGGCAAGCCATGCGCGTCTTTTATTCCCATTTCGCGATCAAGCTGCTTGAACCATTCGGGCGCTGACCGGATCGACCGTTCCGGTGCGGGAATCTTCCCTAGCAGGGCAGGGTCGCAGAGAAATTCCATCGTGTCGTCAGGCGCGGGACCGGTTGCCTCTGGCGGAGTTGCTTGCGCAGGCGTCTTGTCAGGCTGCGTGAATCCGAAGCTGACTTTGAAATCTGACATCGCGCACTCCCAATTGCCGAGCCGCCGCGATGTCGGAAAATCACGATGCTTGCAATAGAGGCATTCGGATCATGGTCGCGGCATCCAGAACGCGACCGCCGGGTGACTAGCGCACTAGGAAAAAGAAGTTTCGATGGTGCCGGCTGCAGGAGTCGAACCCGCGGCCTGATGATTACAAATCAACTGCTCTACCAACTGAGCTAAGCCGGCCCATCTACAGCAATCACGCGGTCGGTCCGTCGGATTGCGGAGCGCCCTTTGGCTCAAAATGCGCCGAAGGTCCAGCCCTCAGTTACGGCAATTTGTTTAGTTAGTCCTTTCGGCGACCAAAATTGTGGATTTTGCGCCGCATTGCGCAGCCATGCCGCAGTCAATATCGCGTCTGAACTGTGATCGTCGATCGGGCCGCGGCCTTTGACCGGCGGCGATCCCAACGTGGCGAGCGCTGAATTCAACGCGTCATAATCACGAATTTTGCTGCGACCGGCAGTGCGCCCCGCAGCAATCGCGGCGAGCCCGGTGTAAATTTCGACGATCACAGAAGTGGTTTCTGGCAGAGGATCGACCGGCCAAACGGGTATTGCGCCGCCCAACTGGTGCAACATGCGCATGCCCGTTAGGCTTGATTTCCCAACCTGTGCGGCGCCGACCAGATTGAAATTGCTGTAGGGCTTGCACCCCAAATTTTGCTGGGCAAGCTCGGTCACGCGCAGCCTTCCGCGTTTGTCAGGCGCACCGGCGGCGAGAAAACGGTCGCCTTCGCGGCCACCGTGCCGGCGGAAATAGCGGGATAGTTCGGGGTGATCGATGAAACCGGTGGCTTCGCAATTGGGTTGGTCGGTGCAGATTAGATCGATCAATGCCCATAACTGTTTGGCGCTGGCGGGGCTTTCTGGCCAATCGGGAAAGAATGCCCCGCAATCGGCAAAGGGCAGCGATATGCCGAGGTCCATCCCGATCAGCGTGTTGGCCGGCAATTGATCGCGCAAAATGGACAGCACTTCTTCGCGCGACCACGCGGAACCGCGCTGCACCAACACCGGGGCCCCGCCTTCCGCCTCGCATATGGCCATCGCAATGCCCGGCTGGCGCGGACCGGCGGCGCCTGACCAATCGATCGCGACAAAGTGATCGAATTTGCGCAGGCTCATTCGCCGCGCAATTCTGTCCGCTTGCGATCCCACCAATCCATGCGTTCGCGGACCTTGCGCTCAAAACCCCTTTCGACAGGTTCGTAATAAACCTGCGGTTCCATTTCGTCGGGCCAGTAGTCATCGCCCGAAAAGCCATCTTGGGCGTCGTGATCATAGGCGTAATTCTTGCCGTACCCGATATCCTTCATCAGCTTGGTCGGGGCATTGAGGATTTTTTGCGGCGGCATCAGGCTGCCGGTTTCCTTGGCCGCTTTGAACGATGCCTTTTGCGCGACATAGGCGGCATTCGATTTGGGTGCTGTGGCAAGGTAAAGGCACGCTTGGACAATAGCCAATTCGCCTTCGGGGCTGCCGAGAAATTCGTAAGCGTCCTTGGCGGCAAGGCATTGGGTGAGCGCTTGCGGGTCGGCGAGGCCGATATCCTCGCTGGCAAAGCGAACCAGCCGGCGCAGCACATATAGCGGCTCCTCCCCCGCTGTGAGCATCCGCGCCATGTAATAGAGCGCTGCTTGCGGGTCCGATCCGCGCAGGCTTTTGTGCAGCGCACTGATAAGGTTGTAATGTCCGTCGCGATCCTTGTCGTAGACGGCGACGCGGCGCTGGAGAAACGCGCCGAGGCCTGCGGGGTCGAGCGGCTCCGGTATATTGGCCGCGTAGAGCGTTTCCGCCTGATTGAGTAGGAACCGCCCATCGCCATCGGCCGATGCGACCAAGGCCTCTCTTGCTTCTTGCGTTAGGGGCAGGGGGCCTTCCAATTTCTCTGCCCGGGCAAGCAACGTGCCCAAAGCGTCTTGATCTAGCCTTTGCAGGATCAGGACCTGTGCGCGGCTGAGCAGGGCAGCATTCAGCGCAAAGCTGGGGTTTTCGGTGGTTGCACCTACCAGCGTGACCGTTCCGCGCTCTACAAAGGGCAGGAAGCCGTCTTGCTGCGCACGATTGAAGCGGTGAATTTCATCCACGAACAACAGTGTGCGTTGGCCCGCCTCTGCGGCCTTGTCTGCGGCGGCAAATGCTTTCTTCAGGTCGGCAACGCCGGAGAATACCGCGCTGATCGCTTCGAAGCGCATTCCCACCGCATGGGCCAGCAAACGTGCCGTCGTGGTTTTTCCGGTCCCCGGCGGTCCCCACAAGATCATCGAGGAAAGTTTGCCGGCGCCCACCATCCGCCCGATCGAGCCGTCGGGGCCGGTCAGATGGTCCTGCCCGACAACTTCATCCAGCGCGCGAGGCCGCAAGCGGTCAGCCAGCGGCGCGTCGTCCCTCGGGGCATCACGCGGGGTTTCGGGCACAAGGTCATCGGCAAACAGATCTGTCATTCGTCGGATCAGATAGGCGCTTTGCCGAAGGATTGCATCAATCGCTTGCAATCGGTTGATTAAGATATATCGTAGACCTATCATAAATATATCGAAAGGAAATGAGCGATGAGAGCTCACAAAATGAGAAAGATGCGCCGGAAAGGGTTTCCGATAGAGGCGATGCTTGCTTCGGGAAGCTGGGGCAATTGGGGCGGCGATTTCGGCCGAGATGGCCCGTTCGGCCCGGGCGGCCCGTTTGGCGGGGGTGGGCGCGGCCATAGGCGCAAACGGCGCGTATTCGGGAGCGGTGAACTGCGCCTCGCTTTGCTGATGCTGATCGGCGAAAAACCGCACCATGGCTATGAACTGATCAAAGCCATCGGCGAAATTACCGGCGGCAATTATGAACCCAGCCCTGGCGCGGTCTATCCGACTCTGCAGATGCTTGCCGATGAAGGCGTGATCAAGGAAGCCAAGCCGAAAAAGGGCGAAGAGGCCAAGAAAGCCTTTGAAATCACCCAGGCGGGCAAAGACGAACTGGCCGAACGCGAGGACGAAATCGCCAAGATTGTGCAAAAGCTCACGGCGATGTCGGGCACTGAAGAGCGCAACCGCGCACCCGAATTGTTCCGCGCCATGGGCAATCTTGCTGGCGTTCTCAAGAACAAGTACCGTAGCGGCGGCTTTGACGCGTCAGATGTCGAGGAAATTGTCGATATTATCGATGATGCCGCAAAGCGGATCGAACGTCTTTAGGCGGGTCTTTGCGCATGATCGCTGCGCACATGAGCAGTGGACTTTTGACGCGTTTTTCCAAAGCATTTCGTGGCCATATCGCCTAATCTGCGACTCACTCGATAACATTGGGGTAGGTCATGATGGGTCGTTTGGTGTCAAAAAGTCTGGCTTTGATGTGCGCAGCGCTGATTGCATTGTCCGGTTTCTCTGCTTCCGCAGGGGCACAGACAATCGACTGCAAAGAGGCCTACAACCTTATCTTCGGGGCGCTGAACGGCTCGCGGGCCGATGGCCAGCCTGCCGTCAAACGAAACGACGTGCCCGACGGCGCAATCAGTTGGGCGCTCGCTTATGAGAAACGCGTCAATTCCGGAGTAACCGCTTGCACTCCGCCGGATGGAATCCTGGGGGCATATCTTGGATTGGTGCAGGCGGATAATCGCAGATATGCCTCTCGCGCTGCGAACACCGCACCAAAACCGGGTTACTCGACCGGAGGGACGGCCGCAGCGGGGGCCGAAACATACTTCCAGTTGGGCGAAACCGAAGTGTTGCTGGGCAACATCGAGAAAGCCCACGCCTATTACACTTTGTCCTGTAATCAGGGCCATGCGCGCGCGTGTTATGAAGCGACTGGGCAGTTTTCTGGCGGCAAAGGCGGAAAAGATGGTGGTGAGCGGGCACTTGCGATGCTGGCTGACGGATGCAGGCGCACGGACCAGCGCGCCTGCGACAGCCTGAATACGATCAAGGCGGGAATGTCTATGCCCGGACTGGTCAATGCCGTTCGTCTGGGCGTGGCACAAAAGGCTGAAGCACGCGGTGATCGGCCCGAGGCAAAGCGTGTCTATTCCGGCTTGTGTGACGAGGACAATCGCCGTGCATGCTATGAATTGGCGCGCATTCTGGAAACCAATGAAAAGAGCGCTGACACGGCAAAGATCAAAGCGCTGTACCGTCGCAGCTGCCAGCTGGGTTACGAAAAGGCCTGCCGATAAAATCGTCTGCCTGATGCGACCTTTTTCAACCTAGGCTTATTTGGCTTAGCTGCTTTGGGATGCTAACTCTCTTCCATTCAATCTGGTGGAGGGAAACATCATGACAGTTAATGGTAAAACGCCTTGGCATATTTGGGCGGTCGGCGGATTGACGCTGCTTTGGAACGCTGTCGGGATTTACAGCTATATGATGACCCGGTTGGGCAAGCTGGAATCGCTTGGCATGTCTGCCGCGGATATCGCTTATTTTGACAGCTTTCCGGCATGGTCCAATGCCTTGTGGGCAATGGGTGTGTGGGGCGCATTCGTTGGGTCGATCTTGATCCTGCTGCGCTCTCGCTGGGCCGTTGCATCGCTGATTATTTCAGTGATCGGTTTGATTGGCACGACCTATTTTCAGCGTTTCATGACCGATATTCCGACGAACCTCGATAGCATCGGGCTCGCGGCATCTATCTGGGTCATTACGCTGTTTATGTTGTGGTATGCCCACAAAATGAAGAATGCGGGTGTTCTGCGTTGAGCGCGAACAGGACTGCGCCATGGCATCTTTGGGTCGTGACCGCGCTCGGCCTGCTGTGGAATGCCTATGGCTGTTATGATTACTACATGACGGTTAGCGGGAACGAAGCTTATCTCGCGCAAATGCCGCCTGGATTTGTCGCGATGATGGAGGCCAAACCGGCATGGACGCTTGGCCTCTGGGCGATCGGCGTTTGGGTGTCTTTGGCAGGATCATTGCTACTCTTCGCACGGTCACGCCACGCAGCGACTGCTTTTTTTATTGCGCTTTTCGCCGCGGTGATCAGCTTCGCCCAGCAATTTTTGCAGGGACCGCCGCAAGGATATCCGACCGTCATGTTCTATATCATGCCGTTCATAATCACGGCGGTGATTGCGCTGCAATTTTGGTATTCGCGCCGGCAATCGGCAAATGGCGTGCTTCGCTAGGCTTTATTCTGACGCGCTTCGATCAGGCGGATGTAAGTATCAGCCACCGCCTGATTGATCGCGTCCCAGCTATATTCGAGACTGCGCTTTTCGCCCGCGGCGCCATGCTTCGCGCGCAATGCGGGGTCTGTGCAATAGGGTGCTAGCGCTTCGGCGAAGGCTTCCGCACCGGTGGGCGGCACCAGCGTTCCGGTCTCCCCGTCAAGCACAAGACTGGCCGCACCCGTTGCGCCCGCAGCCACCACCGGCAGTCCGCAGGCCATCGCTTCCAGCGTTACATTGCCAAAAGTCTCGGTAATCGATGGATTGAAGAAGATGTCCCCGCTTGCCAGCGCACGGCCAAGATCCGGGCCGGTTTGGAAGCCGGCAAAGATGCCGCCAGGCAGGGCCTTTTCGAACCATTTTTGCGCGGGCCCTTCGCCGATCACCAAAACCTTGTGCGGCACTTGCCGTTTGCGCAATTGGACGATGGTTTCGGCAAAAATGTCGAGGCCCTTTTCCATGACCAGACGGCCCAGAAAGACGATGGCGATATCGCCATCCTCGATGCCCAGAGAACGCCGCCAGGCCAGATCGCGTTTCTCGGAGGCGAATATTGCCCGGTCCACGCCGCGCGACCAAATGCTGATATCCTCATGCATGCCCTGTTCGCGCAGGGTTTCGATCTGGCTTTCCGACGGTGCGACCAAACCGTCGCAGCGCCGGTAGAAACGGCGCAGAATGGATTCGAGCCACGGCTCGGTAAAGCCCAATCCATAGTAACGCGGGTAGGTTTCAAATCGCGTGTGGACCGATGCGAGAATGGGAAGCCCCTTCTTCCGGGCCCACGTTACGGCCCGATGTGCAGATACATCGGGTGAAGAAACATGCAGGATATTCGGATTAAATGCCTCGATATCCGCTTTCACATCGGCGGGAAGACCCAAAGGAAAGCGAAACTCGCTGCGTCCGGGTATGGCAACAGAGGGCAAGCTGACCAAATCACCCTGAGGTTCAAATGCTGGAACCGGAATTGTCGGCGCATAGACGCGCACATTTGCGCCCTGACGCAGCAAATATTCGACCAGCCGGTTCAGCGCCTGATTCGCGCCGTCGCGGACGTAATTGTAATTGCCGCTAAACAGGGCAATGCGAAGGTCAGTCATTTGCATTGTGATGCGCTTTATCGGCCCACACGCTCTTTGGCGAGAGGTGAGTTGGTCGCGCAATAGCTGCAATCCACCGCTCTTTTCCAAAGAAATACCAATGCAGCTTGACATGCTGCGGCGCAACATTAGTGCGGCACTTGGGCCACGCGGTCCCAACGCCGCGCGTGCTCTCTGTAAGGAGAGAATACATGACTGAACAACCATCGCTCAAACCTGAGCGTCCTTTCTTCTCGTCCGGGCCAACCGCCAAACACAAAGGCTGGTCGGCGAGCAATCTTGAAACCAAAGCATTCGGCCGGTCGCATCGCAGCGCCGTGGGCAAGGCGCGTCTGAAATACGCCATCGATCTTACGCGTGAACTGCTCGGTGTGCCTGACGATTATCTGGTTGGCATTATGCCGGGCAGCGACACAGGCGCGCTCGAATGCGCGATGTGGACCATGCTGGGCGCGCGTCCCGCGACTGTCGCTGCTTGGGAAAGTTTTGGCAATGTCTGGATTCAGGATGCGGTCAAACAGCTGAAGCTGAAAGACTTGACTGTTCTTGACGCCGATTATGGTGAAATCCCTGACCTTTCCAGCATCCCGCAAGACAATGATGTGGTGTTCACATGGAATGGCACAACATCGGGTGCCAGAATCAAGAACACCGATTGGCTCGCCGATGATCGCGAAGGCATCACGATCAACGACGCCACCAGCGCAATTTTCGCGCAGGAAATGGATTGGGCAAAGCTCGATGCCACGACTTTCAGCTGGCAGAAAGTAATGGGCGGAGAGGCGCAGCATGGCATGCTGATCCTTAGCCCGAAAGCGGTAGCGCGGATCGAAAGCTATGATCCCGAATGGCCGCTGCCCAAATTGTTCCGGCTGAAGAAAGGCGACAAGGTCAATCGCGCGATCTTTGAAGGCGCAACGATCAACACGCCCAGCCTTCTGGCGACAGAGGATTACATTCTCGCGCTGGAATGGGCGAAGTCGATTGGCGGGCGTCAGGCGATGTTCGAACGCGCCAATGCCAATGCCAAGATCGTAACCGACTGGGTCGAATCAACACCTTGGCTGCGCAATATGGTTTCCGATCCGCAGCAGCGCACCAATACCGGTGTGTGCTTCGTGTTCCAGGGCGACTATTATGACAGCCTCTCGCCTGAAGATCAGGCTGCGGTGCCCAAGACTATCGCGGCAAAGCTCGACGAGCTTGATGTTGGCTATGATTTCAACGGCTATCGCGATGCACCACCAAGTCTGCGCATCTGGTGCGGCGGTACGGTGGAGCAAGAAGATCTGCGACGTCTGCTGCCGTGGATTGAATGGGCCTACGCCGAGCTGCAGAAGTAGGACGTCATCCCAGCGAAAGCTGGGATCGTTCTCCTCATATTCCGACTTAATTTGATAGCGGTCCCAGCCTGCGCTGGGATGACGAAGGGACAATTCCCATGAGCAAACCCAAAGTACTTATTTCCGACAAGATGGACCCAAATGCCGCGCGTATATTCGAAGAGCGCGGCTGCGATGTCGATGTCATCACCGGCGAAACACCCGAGGAATTGATCGCGCGCATTGGTGACTATGATGGGCTAGCCATCCGGTCTTCGACCAAAGTGACCAAGGAAATCCTCGACGCGGCGACCAATTTGAAAGTCATCGGCCGCGCCGGCATTGGTGTTGACAATGTCGACATTCCCTATGCCAGCGGCAAAGGCGTGGTGGTGATGAACACGCCGTTCGGCAATTCGATCACCACGGCCGAGCATGCGATCGCGATGGTGATGGCGCTCGCGCGGCAAATCCCCCAGGCCAATGCACGCACACAGGCGGGTGAATGGCCCAAGAAAGACTTCATGGGCATCGAGCTCACCGGCAAGACGCTGGGCCTGATTGGCGCTGGCAATATCGGCTCGATCGTCGCCAGCCGCGCGCTTGGGCTGAAGATGAAAGTGATCGCTTTCGATCCCTTCCTGACCGAAGATCGCGCAGTGGAAATTGGCGTGGAGAAAGTCGATCTGGATGGCCTGCTGGCGCGGGCGGACTTTATCACGCTCCACACGCCGCTGACCGACCAGACGCGCAATATTCTCAGCCGCGAAAACCTTGAAAAAACCAAGGCCGGCGTGCGGATCGTCAATTGCGCACGCGGTGGCTTGATTGACGAAACCGCTCTCGCCGATCTGCTGGAAAGCGGCCATGTTGCTGGTGCCGCGCTCGACGTTTTCGAGACCGAGCCTGCGACCGAAAGCCCGCTATTCGGCAAGGAGAATTTCATTTGCACGCCGCATCTGGGTGCGTCGACCACCGAAGCGCAGGTCAATGTTGCGCTGCAAGTGGCCGAACAGCTTTCTGACTACCTCGTCAATGGCGGTGTGACCAACGCGCTCAACATGCCCAGCCTGAGCGCGGAAGAAGCGCCCAAGCTCAAACCCTATATGGCGCTGGCGGAAAATCTCGGCTCGCTGGTCGGGCAGCTTGCCCACGGCAATCTTACCAAGATCAGCATCGAGCGCGAAGGTCACGCTGCAGAGCTCAATGGCAAACCGATCACCGGCGCGGTTCTGGCGGGCTTCATGCGCCGATATTCGGATAGCGTGAACATGGTCAACGCACCTTATCTGGCCAAGGAACGCGGCATGGAAGTGCGCGAGATCCGCAACGAGAAAGAGGGCGTCTACCACACGCTGCTGCGCGTGACGGTGGAGACAGAGCAGGGCAATCGCTCTGTCGCCGGTACTTTGTTCGGCAGCGAGGCGCCCCGTTTGGTGAACATCTTCGGCATCGGGATCGAGGCCGATTTGCAGGGCAATATGCTGTATATCGTCAACGAAGACGCGCCCGGCTTTATTGGCCGGATTGGTTCGTTGCTGGGTGAAAACGGCATCAATATCGGTAACTTCAACCTTGGCCGGCGCGATGGCGGCGGTGAGGCTGTGTTGCTGCTGTCGGTGGACCAGCCGATACCGCAAGAGGTCGTCGATCAAGCTTGCGCGCTTGAAGGTGTGAAAGTGGTAACGCCTTTGGCATTCTGAGACCGGGCGTCTTCCCAGCTTTCGCTGGGGGGACGACTTGGTTATGGGGCAGGTTATGACCACAAACACAAACGATCTCCTGCCCGTCGGCCTGTCCGACCGTCTCCCGCGCGAAGCGGCGGCATTAACGCATGCAATGCGCGGTGCTCTGTCGGTGATGGACAGTCACGGTTATGATCGCGTGCGGCCTCCGTTGATCGAGTTTGAAACATCGATGGCGGAGCGGATGGCCAAAAGCGGAGACGGTGTTCAGCCACGCCGCATGTTCCGCTTTGTTGACCCGGTCAGCCTGCGCACAATGGCGCTGCGCAGCGATATGACGGTGCAGATCGGGCGCATTGCGGCAACTTCGATGGCAGCCGCGCCGCGCCCGTTGCGGCTCTGCTATGCGGGCGAGGTTGCGACAATAACTTCCGATCAGCTCGATCCCGCGCGGCAGCGGCTGCAATTGGGGGCCGAACTGATCGGCAGCGACAGCGTGGCGGCGGCGGGCGAAGTGGTCGCTTTGGCGATTGAATCGCTCGAAGCTGCGGGCGCCACAGGCATTTCGGTCGATTTCACGCTGCCCGATCTGGTTGATACGCTGGCCGAAAAGGCGTTGCCGCTTTCGGTTGATCAAATTGCTTCCGTGCGCCGCGAGCTCGACACCAAGGATGCGGGCGGCCTGAAACAGGCAGGCGGTGAGGCATATTTGCCGCTTCTCTACGCGACCGGTCCGTTTGAAGTGGCGATCGAACGATTGGCCGCAATTGATGCCGGCGGTGCATTGGCCTCTCGCATAGAAGGATTGAGGACCATCGCTGCTCGCGTGTGTGACAAGGCGCGTGTGACGCTCGATCCAACCGAGCGGCACGGCTTCGAATATCAAAGCTGGTTCGGTTTCACGATCTATGCAGAGGGTGTTCGCGGCGCGATGGGGCGGGGCGGAACATATTCGATCAGCGGCGCGACTTCTGCGCAAGACGGGGCCGCAACCGGTTTCTCGCTATATATCGATCGACTGCTCGATACGCTGGACAAAAACAGCACCCGTAAAGCCGTGTTTCTGGCGCTGGAGCACGATGCAAAGGTCGCTGCGCAATTGCGAAGCGACGGGTGGCGAACTATTGCAGCGCTGAGTGAAAACGACGATCCGGAGCAGCTCGAGTGCACGCATATCCTCAGCGCAAACACGCCCGAGAAACTGCCTGGCTAGCGAAACAGCCCGGCCAGGAACGAATCGACCTTACCGGTCGCGATGTCACCATCGGCGCCGAGATTGCGGTTGAGCTTGCTGTGAGAGGTGTTGCTGACAGCGACCACTTCCACATCGGCTCCGGCCTCGCGCAATTTTTCACCGAGCGCATTCGACTGCTTGGCGGAATCGGCGCGGTTCGCGACATGCAAGATTATCCAATTGGGCGCATCATCACCGCCGGTATGGGTAATAGGTGAAAGTGCCGCTTGCCTGGCGGGGTCGGTTCCGAACGCGTCCTTGTAAAGCTTCGAAACCAAGTGGATTTTTCCGCTCATCCGCGCGGGGACGTCGTATCCGGCACCATCTAGCAGAACCACTGCGCTGATGGCGTCCATATCGCTGCCGGCGTAGGAAGGATCGGTGGCGACAAGCGCAGCCAGATGCGCGCCAGCGCTGTGTCCCATTAAAACAATTCTGTCACGGTCGAAGCCAAGTTCATCGGCCTCGCTTCGCAATTTTGCGATTGCTGCGGCGACATCGCGTGCCTGATCTTCGACCGGGGCATCGGGCAACACGCGATACCCCGCAGAAGCGAAAGCGTATCCTTGGCCGGTGAAATATTCCGCTTTGGCATGGGTCGATCTGGTCCGGTCGCCCATCGCCCAGCCGCCGCCATGGACAAACAGGATCAGCGGTGGCGATCCAGCGCCTCCTTCTGCCCGGTGGAAATCAACCGCCTGCCTCAAATGGTCGCCATAGGTGATCACGTCGAACTTCTGCGGCGGCAGTTTTGTCGACTGCCCGCTTCGATCCGATCTGCGCTGCTTCATACGTTCGCGCAATTCGCTAGAGCAGGTCTCGCTCAGCTCGCTATGGTTCTCGCGCAGGCACGCCCGAATATTGCCGCGATCGCCCCCGCATAATGCGCGAATTTCTTGGCGGCATTCGGCCTGTAGGCGCTGCTGCGCAGGGGCGGCAGTGGCGCCCACCATCGCCGTGACAATACAGGTTGTGATCAAAGCCGAACGCATGGCGATCTCCTATTCTGGCATGCGCGCGAAGCTGGCTTTCTTCGGCGGGCGAGTCCAGTCGCGCATTGTCACAAAATGTCGCGGCTTACTCGCGCCCCATGTCGCGCTGGATCGTGCGGCTGGCCATGAAGAAATGGAACACCGCCCAGATATACATGCATTTGAAGATGACCATCGACCATTGCAGCCCGTCGGCATTGGCGGTGTCGCAAGCTGACCGGGCTGCCGCTGTCAAATCGCTGGCCTTGCAGGCTTCTAGGCTCAGCGATGGATCAATACCGGACAAGAATGAGGCGTTCAGTATCGATGAAAGCCCGCCAATCAGCGGAGGCCCAAGGCCGTAACCCAGCAAATTGACGATGAACAACGTCACCGCAACGGCGGTCGCGCGCATGCGGCTGTCAACGACACCGCTGGGCACGGCATAAAGCGGGCAAAGATAGGTGTAGAGCAGCATTTGCCCCACCATCAGCAGCGGCACTGCGACCCAAAGCGACTCAACCAGATAGCCCGTGACATGAAGCGGTATCACGCCGGCCACCGCAAACATCGGGATATAGGCCAGTGCTTTTGGAAATCGCTCTGCATATTTGTCGGCCAGATAACCTGACATATAGGTCCCGATAGAGGCCATCACGGCCAACACCATGGCGATCTTTACCGATGCGTCGAAGATCGACATTTCATGCGTGCGGATCAGGAATGAAACCATGAACTGGCCGACACCGTAATTGACGAATGACGCAATGGTAACGCCCATGGTGACATGCCAATAGGCGGGCTTGGTCGCGAGAATTTTGAGAACTTCCTTGAACCCCACATGCTCCTTGTCTTGCATATGAGCGGGATCGGTATAGCCGCGCGGCGGCTCTTTGATGGTCATTTTGACCAGGAGAGCGACCAGCACACCAGGCAGGCCGACCACAATGAAGGCGATGCGCCAAGCCTCGATATTTTGCCAGTCGAGCGCGTTAGCCGCCCAAGTCCAGCCCCAATTGCTGAACATGGCGGCCACGTTTGCTCCATCGAGACTGCCAACGACATATCCGCCAAAAACATACGCGGCCATTCCCCCCAGCGGGATGCCTAGCGCATAGACAGAGACAGCCGTCGAACGTTCTGCGGGGACAAAATAGTCGGCAATGATCGAATTGGCCGGCGGCGAACAGCCTGCCTCACCGATGCTCACCCCGATGCGGAATATGAACAGCGCGATGAAACTCATCGCGAAGCCGCAGAAAACCGTCATCAGGCTCCACAATGCTATCGAAAGCGCGATGATCCAGACGCGGTGCTTCTTCTCTGCAAGCCGGGCGATGGGAATGCCGACAAAGGTATACAGGATTGCGAATGCCGGGCCGCCCAGCAGCCCCATCTGCCAATCCTCGACACCAAACGTCTCTTTGATCGGCTCTGTCAGAATATTGATGATCGTGCGGTCGATGAAATTGAAAATATAGACCGTCAGCAACACGCCGAGGACATATTTGCGGTAATTCTTTGTCCCGAAACCCGCTTCCGGCGAACTGCCATTCGCAATTGCATTGGCCAAATCTCAACTCCCAAAATTCCTGTGACCTGTCTTGCGCAGGCTGATGCGGTGCACGTTACGCGGTTTTCGGGTTTTGTATATCTGCTTGTCACAGGGGGATCGGCAAAGGCGACCAATCCGGGGGCCAAGGGCCTTGCAATGCTTGACTCGACTCCCGCCTTCTCTCTAACGCTCCACACGCATTCCGGGCCCGCGGCCCGTTCATTCCATCCTAACGTCGAGTCCTGTCGAAGGACGTTGAGGATCCCCTTGGCAGGGGTGAAGGTATATCTATGTCCAACGTAACTGTGATCGGTGCCCAATGGGGCGATGAGGGTAAGGGCAAAATCGTTGATTGGCTCGCCAGCCGGGCTGATGCGGTTGTCCGTTTCCAGGGCGGTCACAATGCCGGCCACACGCTGGTAATCGACGGCAATGTTTTCAAACTAAGTCTTCTGCCAAGCGGGATCGTTTCGGGTACTTTATCGATCATCGGCAACGGGGTGGTGCTCGATCCGTGGGCGCTCAAGGACGAAGTCGAAAAGCTCGAATCGCAAGGCGTCGAGATTTCAGATGACAATTTCGCGATTGCGGATAATTGCCCGCTGATCCTGCCGATCCACCGCGATCTGGATGGGCTGCGCGAAGCAGCTGCAGGCTCGGGCAAGATCGGCACGACCGGACGCGGCATCGGCCCTGCCTATGAAGACAAGGTCGGTCGCCGCGCGATCAGGGTGTGCGATCTGGCGCATCTTGACGGGCTGGAGCCGCAGCTTGACCGGCTTTGCGCCCATCACGACGCCTTGCGCGCGGGGTTCGATGAACCGCCGGTCGATCGCGAGCGGCTGCTCGATGATCTGCGCGAAATTGCTCCCTTTGTCCTGCGATTTGCGCAGCCGGTGTGGAAACGGCTGAAGAAAGTCCGCAAGGCTGGCGCGAAAATCCTGTTCGAAGGGGCGCAAGGGGTGCTTCTCGATGTTGATCACGGTACCTATCCGTTCGTCACCAGCTCGAACACGGTCAGCGGCACTGCGGCAAGCGGCAGCGGGCTGGGCCCCAATTCAACCGGCTTCGTTCTGGGTATTGTGAAGGCATATACCACGCGCGTCGGTTCCGGCCCGTTCCCGACAGAGCTTGACGATTCCGATGGCCAGCGACTGGGCGAACGCGGGCATGAATTCGGCACCGTGACCGGCCGGCAGCGTCGTTGCGGCTGGTTCGATGCGGTGCTGGTCCGCCAAAGCTGTGCGATCAGCGGGGTAACCGGGATCGCGCTGACCAAAGTTGATGTCCTTGACGGGTTTGAAACGGTCAAAGTCTGCACCGGATACCGGTTGCGCGGGAAGATCTTGGATTATTTCCCCAGCCATGCCGCTGATCAGGCGGAAGTCGAACCGATTTACGAGGAAATGGAAGGCTGGAGCGAAAGCACAGCAGGGGCGCGTAGCTATGCCGATTTGCCCGCCAACGCGATCAAATATATCCAGCGCGTGCAGGAGCTGATCGAAACGCCTGTGGCGCTTGTGTCGACCAGCCCTGAGCGCGATGATACGATCTTGATGAAGGACCCGTTTGTGGATTGATGATACGGTTTGGCCGCCTTGCCCTGTTTCCGCTTCTTCTGGCAGCCGCAGCCTGTCAGCCCAAGCCCCAGCCTGTTGCCGTCGTTCCGACCGAGATTGATTTTCTGCTGGTCGACAAGTCCGACCGGACGCTTGCCGCCTATCTCGATGGCAAGCTGATCAAGACCTATGAGAATATCGGATTTGGCGATGCGCCAGCCGGTCACAAGCAATTCGAAGGCGACGAGCGGACACCGGAAGGGCGCTACACAATTGATGCGCGCAACCCCAACAGCGCCTATCATCTCAGTCTTCGGATATCCTATCCGAACGCGGAAGATCGAGCCTTCGCAGAGAGTTTGGGGCGCTCACCCGGCGGTGATATTTTCATCCATGGGCAGCCCAACAGCCTGCCCGTCGGGCGTATTCCTGGCGATTGGACAGACGGATGTATCGCCGTGTCCAATGCCGAGATTGAAGAGCTGTGGAATGCGGTTCCCAACGGCACGCCGATAGAAATCAGGCCTTAGGTCCGGTATTGGCCTGACTTTCGTCCAGCATCGCAACCTGAAGCTGAAGCCGTTTCACTTCGCGCAATACGGCCAGCAGGTTCATCCGCGCGAACATCCACTCCTTCAAAAAGCCCTGCATGATCAGAAGTGCCAGGCAGATCAGGCCCCAGCCAAGCATCGCATCCCCGTCTGCGGTCATTGCGCGGTAGAAGCTGAAAGCAAGCCCGATGCCCACCGCGATGGCGATGGCAAAGCTGAATTTGGCCCAACCGCCGAGCGGTCCGGAAAAGCTGTCGCCGATTTGCCGGAACATGCCGCGGTCGGCTTCAAGGGAAGCAAGAAATTCCTTGTCATCGGCATCGAGCGCGCCGCGAATTTGGTCATCGATAGTGGTCATTGGTCATCTCCTGGTGGTGGATCGCTCAGCGCCGTTTTCAATTGCCGGCGAGCGTGGAACAGGCGCGATTTGGCGGTGCCAAGCGGCACCTCTTGCGCCTCGGAAATTTCGGCAAGGGTCAGCCCCTCGACGAAGAA
Source organism: Pontixanthobacter aquaemixtae (assembly GCF_009827395.1). Lineage (GTDB taxonomy): Bacteria > Pseudomonadota > Alphaproteobacteria > Sphingomonadales > Sphingomonadaceae > Pontixanthobacter > Pontixanthobacter aquaemixtae. The sequence continues at coordinate 421,213 of NZ_WTYX01000001.1, forward strand.
TAGATGCGCGGCGAAACGTTGATCGGCTGGCAAGGCGTTGAAAGCGACGCGGATCGCGACACCATCAAGCGGCTTCGTGACTTCACTCGAGTCGCCGTCGGCAAGTTCGATTTGCACCGAACGCCGATTGGTCGCCTTGCGGATCATATCGGCGCATCGCCTGCGCAAAATGCCGTATGCCCACGCGGCAAAGCGCGCCGGATCCTTGAGGCCGTGGATCCCCTTCAGAATGGAAATCCACGCCTCTTGCACCGCGGCATTGGCATCTTGCCCGCTCCCCAAATAGCGGGAGGCGGTCCGGATCAGCCTTGGCTGCCAGCGCGCGGCAAGCCGGTCCATCGCGCGGCGGTCACCCGCCCAGATCATCGTGACGAGCAACTCGTCATAGATGCGCTCCGCGGCACCTGCCGGCGGTTTGGATATGGGGCTTCGCTGCGTCATTTGGTCCTATAGTCGCGGCAAGTGGCCGAAAGGTTCAATCACTACTGTCGCTTTCGCAAATATTCTCAACTATTCTTGACATGAACCCTATTTGTTCTAGCTTTGTACCGATCATTCGGGAGTCGGAACATGACGCAGGCAGATTTTCAATACCAACCGACAGGCGTGGTTGATGGCGCTGCCAATGACGCGGCCGGTCTGCCTTTGGTGGTGTCGATCTTTGCTGATCGCGCGCATATTCGCGACACGATTCGCGATGATGCGCTGGCCACAGGATTCCGTATGGGGCAAATTGGCACAGTGGCGGATCTGCTCGAAGGCAATGCCCAGCCGTTGGGAGAGGTTGTTATGCTCGACTGTCCGGTGGTCGATGGCGGCAAACTCGCAGCGATTGCGCGCCTTGACGAAAGAGCAGCCAATAGCGGGGCGCATCTGATCGTGTCGACTTCGGTCGATGTTTTGGACGATGTCTTCGGGTGCCTTGATCGATCAAACCCGCAGCTGATGGTCGATCCGGGTAGGGCAGAACGCGTAATTGCCCTTGGCCGAATATTATCCAAAATGCCCAATATGCGGCTGCGCGAACTTACCAATGATGACCGGCTGACATTGATCCGGCTGACCGAGCAGGTCGGGCAACTCGCGGAACGGCTAGAGAGAATGGGCGCGCGGGGCAAAGCGGCGGATGGCGGCGCCTTTCGCTTTGAATCGCCGAAGCCCGGCTTCAACAGGGAAGTGAGTGACGAGGGTTCCAAGCGATTGGTCCGCGCTGCGCGCCCCCCGCTGCCCGACCCGCGGTTGGTGCGCCGGATCATCCGCCAGCGCCAATTGCGCGCACGGTTTTTTGACGGCGAACTGTTTGCGGATCCCGCTTGGGATATTCTCCTCGACCTAACTGCGGCAAGGGTAGAGCACACGCGCGTCTCGGTGACATCGCTATGTATCGCATCGGGCGTGCCGCCGACCACCGCTTTGCGATGGATCAGCCAGATGGTCGAGGCAGGGTTGCTCGTTCGGGTTGAGGATGAAACCGACAAACGCCGTGCATTCATTGCGCTGAGTGACACGGCTGCGGACGGGATGGCGCGTTACTTTGCCGAACTTGGCAAAGATGCCGTGCGAACGGTCTGACAGGCCGATTGCTATTTGCGGCGGAGGATAATGGTCAAACCGTCGCGCTCATTCGCGTCGAATGGCAAAGTGCAGCGCAATGCATCGGCCCTTGCTCTATCCAGAATGGCAGAAGCCACTTCGGTGTCATGAAGTACCACATCTGCGGTTCCAAGGAGGCGCGCCTGACGCAGCGTCAGATCTTCGGGATTGTCACTGCTCAGCACGATCTCGATTGTCTCAGGCTTGGCGTGGGAAACATCGCCTTGAAGCCAATCCTCGACTCGATCTGGAGCGGATGGATTAAGCGGATCGAGCAAGCCGCCTTCGCCAAGTGCATCGTCCAGCGCGCGGCGCCGGTCAGACGGATCGGGGAAAGCTGACCGCATGCTTTCCCGGCCTGCAGCCAGCTTGCTTGCCAATGCCCCAAGCGATTGCGGCAACAGCTTTTCGAGACGGAGGCGCAGTTGTTTGGCCAGACCTGCCGATGCCCCTGACGTGCCAATTGCGATCAGCACCGGCTCGCGATCGAGAATGCTTGGCGTTGTGAAATCGCACAGATCGGGACGGTCGGCCACATTGACCAACAATCCCTTGTCGCGCAGGCGCTTGGCCGTGGCGCTCGCCGCTTTCTCATCCTCCAAAGCAATAAATGCCAGGCTGGCCTGATGGGCCTCTGTTTCGCTGCAGGGAATGCCCCCCGCACGTTCAACCAGCCGGCGTTTTGCTTCGCCCATTTCGCCTTCGCCGATCACGACAACCTTCTTGCCCGCGATCCGGTGAAGCAAGGGAAGCGAGCTGATCATAGCCAGTCGGGAACCGTTTCCGCGTCCATGATAGCTGCTGCCGCAAGGCGATCTGCGACAACAGCGAACTTGTCACCATCAACCAGCACTTCGGCCACAAAACCGCGCGAATTATAGCTGGAGGCCATGGTCGCGCCATAGGCGCCAGCGGTACGGAAAATCGCAAGATCGCCCGATTCAAGCGTATCCATTTCGCGGTTCATCGCGAATGTGTCGCCGGTTTCGCAAATAGGGCCGACAATATGCGACACGCTCTTCGCGCCGCTTGGCTGTACGGCCTCAATATCGTGCCACGCGCCGTACATAGCCGGGCGGGCAAGATCGTTCATCGCCGCATCGACCACGACAAAGGGGCTGGCATTGGAGCTCCGTTTAACACGTATCACGCGCGTTAGCAGCACACCGGCATTGCCTGCGATCACGCGTCCCGGTTCGAAGGACTGCGCAACATCCCAAGGCTTTGTCACGCGCGCCACCATTGCGCCATATTCGGCCGGCGAAGGCAGAATTTCGCCAGTTTTATAGGGCACTCCCAATCCGCCGCCGAGATCGGCGTGAGTGACTGTCTGACCTTGCGCGCGCAATTCTGCAATCAGATCGCCGACCTTGGCGAAAGCGGTCTCTAGCGGCTCGAGCGAAGAAAGCTGGCTTCCGATATGCACCGCAATTCCGCGCATATCGAGGCCGGGAAGCGCGGCCAACGTCGCGTAGATTTCGGCAGCGCGATGGATCGGCACACCAAATTTGTTTTCCGCTTTGCCGGTGGAGATTTTCTCATGCGTGCGTGCATCGACATCGGGGTTCACGCGCAATGCACAGCGTGCGATTTTACCATGGCGGCTCGCAATCGCGGCAAGCTCGCGGCCTTCTTCCTGCGATTCAATGTTGAATTGACCGATATCGGCTTCGAGGCCTTGAAGCAGCTCGGCATCTGTTTTGCCAACGCCGGAGAACACGATGTCTTTGGGTGCCATATCGGCTTCCAAGGCGCGGACAAGTTCGCCGCCTGATACGACATCTGCGCCATATCCTTCGCGGCTCAGCACTTTGAGCACGGCAAGGTTCGGATTGGCCTTCACGGCAAAGGCGATGTGCGGGTCTTTGACCCCGCTCAATGCCTCGCGAAAGACCCGTGCATGGCGCACCAATGTCGCGCGTGAATAGACATAGACTGGCGTGCCGACTTCTTCCGCGATGCGGGTCAGCGGAATATCCTCGGCATGCAACACGCCGTCACGAAGTTGGAAATGGTCCATCGACTTTACTCGGGCGGCGGAAGATCAAACGGGTCGTCTTCGCGCTCTTCGCTGCGGCGGCGCAGCTCTACGCTCCGCTCTGGCGCGGCTTGCGGATCGGGGGTCAGCAGTTCCTGTGCATTGGGCGGGGCTTCGGCGCCGGTTGGCGCGACGGGCAAGCTGCTGCCTTCGGGAGGCGTCAATTCACCAGTCTGTGCGCAGGCACCCAAGGCAAACAAGCCGACAACTGGCAATAATCCGCGTATCATGCTGTCGCTCCATCATTCAGGCCCAGCGCTTTGCGCGCAGCTGCGACTTGCTGCTTTACCTGTTCGGGCGCGGTTCCGCCATAGGATGCGCGCGCCGCGACCGATGCTTCGACCGATAGAGCTGAATAAACGCCATCATCAATCCGTTCATCGATAGCTTGGAGCTCGTCCAGCGAAAGCTCGTCCAGCGCGACACCTTTTTGCTCCGCCAGTTTGACCGCTGCACCGGTTATGTGATGCGCCTCGCGGAACGGGATATCGGCTTCGGTCACCAGCCAATCTGCAAGGTCGGTTGCCGTGGCATAGCCCAGCTCGGCAGCCTCGCGCATGCGGTTGGTGTTGAAAGTGCTGTCTGCAACCATACCGGTCATCGCCGCAATCGACAGCGCCAGCAGACCAGCCGCTTCGAACACCGGCGGTTTGTCGTCCTGCATATCCTTCGAATATGCCAGCGGCAGGCCCTTCATCGTAACCATCAGTGCGGTGGTGGATCCGATGACACGCCCGGCATGCCCGCGCACAAGCTCGGCTGCATCAGGGTTTTTCTTCTGCGGCATGATCGAACTGCCCGTCGAAAGGCTGTCCGCCATTCGCACGAAACCGAAGGGCTGGCTTGCCCAGATGATGAACTCCTCGGCAAGGCGCGAGAGGTGCAGTGCAATCTGGCTGGCTGCCATCAGATAATCGAGCGCGAAATCGCGATCGGATACTGCATCGAGACTGTTGGCAGTTGGCCGGTCGAATTGGAGCGCAGCCGATGTCACATCGCGGTCTATCGGGAATCCGGTTCCCGCCAATGCGGCTGAACCCAGCGGGCTTTCATTCATCCGCATCCGCGCGTCGGCCAGCCGCGAACGGTCACGCCGCAGCATTTCGTAATAGGCCATCAGATGATGCCCCAAAGTGACTGGCTGCGCGGTCTGCAAATGGGTGAATCCGGGCATTATGCTGTCCGCATGCGCACCGGCCTGCGTAACCAGCGCGCGCTGCAAAGCTGCCAATCCGTCATCGGTCTGGTCAATCGCCGTTCGCACCCATAATTTGAAATCGGTTGCCACCTGATCGTTGCGGCTTCGCGCGGTGTGAAGCCGCCCCGCAACCGGACCGATCAATTCGGCGAGCCGGCTTTCTGTGGTCATGTGAATGTCTTCGAGATCCCAATCTTCCGGGACCCCGTCTGCTTCATATTCCGCAGCGACACGGTCCAGCCCTTCACAAATTGTCTTGGCATCTTCGGCACTGACGATTCCTTGCGCGCCCAACATCGTGACATGCGCTTTGCTGGCAGCGATGTCTTGGCGCCACAGCGCCTTGTCGAACGGGATAGAGGCGTTGATTTCGCGCATGATAGCGCTAGGTCCCTCAGCGAACCTACCGCCCCACATCTGATTGGAGCCTGCTGTGTTGTTACCGTCTTCGCTCACGCGCACTGCCTTGATGCTTGCCGGATTGTCTCTGGCTTTGAGCGCCTGCGATAGTGGGGCAGAGGCTCCGGGGCAAGAACAGGCCGATTTGGCAGCGCAGAAGGCCAGCTTGTCGGGAGAGATTGATGATAGCCGCGCGGGTGACCTGATGCCCGCGATCAATGTCAGCGATCCCGATGGGAAGAAGATCAATCTGGGCGCACTGCAAGGGCAGCCGGTTTTGCTCAATCTGTGGGCGACCTGGTGCCCGCCATGCAAGGTGGAAATGCCGATGCTGAACGCGCTCGCCGCGGAAAATTCAGACTCGCTGAGAGTGATCGTTGTCAGTCAGGAATTATCCAAACCGGAAAATGTCCTGGCCTTCTTCCAGCAAAAGCAGCTCGACAATCTTCACCCGTGGATGGATCCGGAAGGGCTGATCGGCAAAGCGCTGGGTGCGAATGTGCTTCCGATAACTGTCCTGTATGACGCATCCGGCCGCGAGATTTGGCGCGTGCAAGGCGAATATGATTGGTCGAGCGCGGAAACGCAGGAGGCGATTGCGGCGGCTTTGGCTGAATGACCAAGGAAAGTTGTTTACCCTCCCTTGCGGTCGGGAGCATTTTGGCCAAATTCATCCCCCGGATGAATTTGCGTCTCAAAATGCTGGTGGGCGATGACAGGCTCGAACTGCCGACCCTCTCGGTGTAAACGAGATGCTCTACCAACTGAGCTAATCGCCCGATCCGTGTTCGGAAGCGCTCTAATAGCGTCCATAAGTGCAAAAGCAATTACCAATATGGAATTCTTTGTGCCTTTTTCGACTCCGCGCTAAGGGCGCGGCATGGCTCAAGGTTATATTTCCATCTTCGCAACCGGCGGTACGATTGCGGGAATCGCGGGGTCAGCGACACGGCGCGACTATCGGCCGGGACAGATTGGGATCGACCAATTTCTCGATTCGCTGGCCGAACTGGACCTTGGGGTTGAACTGCGCGGGCAGCAATTCGCCAATATCGGATCGGAAGATATCGGCCCGGAGCTGTGGCAGAGGCTGCATGATGCAGCGCTGGCCGCGATGGAAGACGGCGATTGCCAGGGCGTGGTTATAACGCATGGCACTGACACCGCTGAAGAAACCGCATTTCTGCTCGATCAAACGCTACCCACTGCAAAGCCGGTTATTTTGGTCGGAGCAATGCGGCCTGCCGATGCAGTTGGAAGCGACGGACTGCGCAATTTCGCCAATGCAGTACGCGTCGCCAGCGATCCGCAAGCTGCGGGGCGGGGCGTTGTGCTGGTGATGAGCGACCGCATTTTTGCCGCTCGCGATGCGCGCAAGGCGCACACCGAAATGACCGACGCGTTCAAAGGCTTTCCGCGCGGCCCGATCGGCCATGTCACGCCAACTTCTCTCGAATGGTTTGGCCCCGCCTGGCGTGTGGGTGAGGGCTCGCGCTATGAATTCCATCTTGATATGCCGAAAGTATCGATCCTCTATGCCTATGCCGGAATGTCGGCAGACAACGTCAAGCAGGCGGTAGAAGGCGGCGCGAAGGGAATTGTGCTGGCTGGCTTCGGCCACGGCAACGCGCCGCGCGCAATCCGCGATGCGCTGGCCCAAGTGGTGGCCCAGGGCGTGCCGGTTGTTCGCGCGTCGCGGGTGGACGAAGGATTGGTCGATCGCGAGCCCGAAGATGACAGCGCAAATTTCGTTGCTGCACGCGCGCTCGGCCCTGCGCGCGCACGGATATTGCTGCAATTGCTGCTGGCAAACGGGATCAGCGATCCGGCTCGGATTCAGGATGAATTTAGCCGGCGATAACGCGGTGAGTTAGCCCCAAGGCGTGACCAGATATTTCTCGCCGGTTTTCATGGCGCGATAATCAAGCACGGCATCTTTCTCCAGCATTTGCTCAAGGTTGACCTTGGCTTTGTAGCTGCTGGCAAAAGTGGTGGTGAGGTTGTCGAGAACGCGCTGGCGCATGCGCATGACCGTTTCCATGCCCGCATTGGCAAGGAACGGCGTCAGCAGCCAGCCGGACAGCGTCCAGCCAAAACCGTAGCTTGGCGTCAGGATCGTAGGGCCAAGGTCCAGACGGCCATAGATAAACATCCGCTTTTCCTGATTCGACCCGTAACGATTATACTCGGTCATCTTGCTGACCGCGACTTGCTCCATCGCTTTGAACACAGTGTCGGTCGCTTGGCCCCCGCCGATTGGGTCAAAGCCATAGAACGCATCGGTTTCGTCAATCGCGGTGCGCAGCTGTTTCATAAAATCATCGTCGGATGAATTGACGACATATTTCGCGCCAAGCCCTTTGAGCATTTCGACATGCTCTGCCTTGCGCACGATATTGACCAGATTGATGTCGTCTTCCTGACAGATCTTGATTAGCATCTGACCCAGATTGGATGCTGCCGCGGTGTGGATGATGGATTTCTTGCCATCCATCTTGGCGTTTTCGACAAAGCCGAGTGCGGTCATCGGATTGACAAAGGCGCTGGCCCCATCCTCGGATGAGTGATCACCCAGCGGCACACACATCGCAGCATCGGCGATGCAATATTGACTGTAAGCACTGCCCGGTACGCAGGCGACACGCTGCCCGTCGAGCGCTTTGGCCATATCGCTGTCGCCGGTCGCGACCACGGTGCCTGCGCCTTCATTGCCGGCTGGCAGCTTTTGACCATGACGCGCTTTTGCGCCCGAATTGAATGGTTCGGGCATCTTGGCGACAAATTTCCCCGGCGTGTATTCGGCATTTTCAAGGTCCGCCGCGCTGGTCAGGATGGCGAGGTCCGATGGATTGATCGGCGCAGCTTCCATTTTGACCAGAACCTGGTTTCCTGTGGGTTCGGGGAAAGTCACTTCCTCGACTCCAACCGTCAATGTGCCGTCGCTGGTGAGGGTGGTGAATAGCTGCTTGCCGGTTGTCATCTGGTACTCTCCATAAATTTGGTGATCGCGGACCGATGCCGCGCTTGGTCACTTAGCTAGCTACGCCGCAGCAGCTTGGCTAGGTTTCATTTGGATACTTAGCTGCAACGAAATAGAGACCGTGCGGCGGGGCATTACGGCCGAGTGCCTGCCGGTCTTTGGCCTCCAACGCGTCTTTTAGGCGCGCCTTGGACCATCGGCCCATCCCAACATAGGCAAGGCAGCCGACCATCGAGCGGACTTGATGGTGCAGGAAGCTAAGCGCCTCTGCCTCGATATAGACCCATTCGCCCTCTCGCCGGACATCCAGCCTGTCGAGCGTTTTGACCGGGCTTTTCGCCTGACAGTTTACCGACCGGAAGGTGGTGAAATCATGCTGCCCGACCAGCAACTGAGCCGCATCGTGCATGGCCGCTTCGTCAAGCTCTTGCGGCACCTGCCACGCACGATTGCGCTCTACCGTCAGCGGCGCCCGGCGGTTGCAAATGCGGTAGAGATAGCTGCGCCCAACGCAGTCAAACCGCGCGTGCCAATCGTCGGGTTTCACCTCGATATGCGTGACCGCAACCGGATGCGGGCGGAGCTGCGCATTGATCGCTTCCATTACGCGAAACGGCGTCAGTCCGGTGTCCACATCGACATGGCTGCGCATTCCGTAAGCATGCACGCCCGCATCGGTTCGCCCGGCCGACTGCATCCGCACCTCCTGCCCGGAAAAAGCGAGCACGGCTTCTTCGACGGCTTGCTGGACGCTTGGCCCATGCTTCTGCCGCTGCAGCCCCATGAAGGGAGTGCCGTCAAATTCCAGAGTGAGCGCGAAACGGGTCATGCGTGGTAAACCGGGCAGCAAACCCGGTCAGTCGATTGTCACGCCTTCGGGGAATGGGCCGCTTTCGCATTGGAAAGTGAATTCTTCAACGCCGCTGGTGTCTGAGGTGAGCCGCTTCTCCATCGTCAGCGTCTCGATATCGAGCAGCATCTGGTTCACCGCACCGCTGGCTGTTTCGAAATACAGGCCGACCTTTTCGCCCTGCCAGCCCAGGCCGCAGCCCGGCTGCCCCGGATCGCACATATCGCGGGCGAAGTTCTGCATCCGCGAATAGCTTTTCACTGCGCCGTCGGTGATCAGGAAGAACTGGGTCGAGGTGATGCCATTGTCCTGTTTTTCGGTACAAGTGATGAATTGGTCGTCCACCGGCTGGCTGCGCGTTGCGGCCAAGCTTTCCACCGTGACTGCCGCAGCACCGGACAGCGCATCACCACTGTTTCCATCCACTTGCGCGTCTTCACCAGAGGCCGAGCATGATGCCAGCCCGATCAGACCCAAAGTCAAAGCCGTGGTGCGATACATATTCGTTTCTCCTCAAGACAATCTAAGATATCAATTCACTAGCGCAGCGAAACGCCCGATGCGATTGTTTGCCCGCGCAGGAAATCCGCAGCGTCCATCTGCGGCTTGCCGGCACGCTGGATTCGCGCAATGCGCAGCGCCTTTGTCCCGCAGGCGACTGTCAGGCAATCGTCCAGAGTGACGCCAGCTTCCCCTTCCGCATCAACCACTTCTGCTTTCAACAGCTTGACCCGTTCACCTTCCAGTTCAAACCATGCGCCGGGGAATGGGGCAAGGCCGCGGATTTTCCGTTCGATCACCTGCGCGGGTTCGTTCCAGTCGATGCGCGCTTCGGCCTTGTCGATCTTGGGCGCATGCGTTGCCTCGCTGTCGTCTTGCGGGACGGGAGTGTGGTTCTTCAATTCGCGCAAAGTGCCAACCATCAGTTGCGCGCCCAGCTCGGCCAGTTCCTCGGTCAATTCGCCGGTGGTCTTGTCCTCTATGGGGGTTCGCAACATTGCCAGCATCGGGCCGGTGTCCAATCCTGCTTCCATCTGCATGATGGTAACGCCCGTGCCCGGATCGCCCGCCATGATCGCGCGGTGGATAGGGGCGGCGCCTCTCCAACGCGGCAGGATAGAGGCATGGACATTGAGGCAGCCGTGCTCTGGAATGTCGAGAACCGCCTGTGGCAGGATCATCCCATAGGCCGCGACCACGGCGATATCGGGCTTGAGTGCGGCGAAGCCTTCCTGTTCTTCCGCCTTCTTGAGCGAGGTCGGGCAACGGACTTCGATGCCCAGTTCCTCCGCTTTGATCTGCACGGGCGAGGGCTGCAATTTCTTTCCCCGCCCTGCGCGGCGCGGCGGCTGGGTGTAGACAGCGACAATCTCATGCGCGGCCTCGTGCAGAGCGGTCAAAGTCGGCACCGCAAAATCCGGCGTCCCCATGAAAATAATGCGCATTCTAGAAAAACCCGTTCACCCTGATCCTGTCGAAGGGTTGTCCTTACTTTTATTCCGAGCAAAAGAAAGGGCAGGGCTTCGACAAGCTCAGCCCAAGCGGATATTGGGTCACAATGGCATCGCAAGAGATCGAGACATTGGCATCGGCATTGGCGCGGCTTCCCGGATTGGGACCGCGTTCGGCGCGGCGCGCGGTGTTGTGGTTGGTCAAGCGCCGCGAAAATGCACTCGGGCCGCTTCTCGATGCACTGGAGGCGGTGCGCGACAAGCTGGTCGAATGTGAAATTTGCCACAATGTCGACACGCAAAACCCCTGCGGCATCTGCGCCGACCCGCGCCGCGATCAGCGGTCGCTTTGCGTGGTGGAAGATGTCTCCGACCTGTGGGCGCTCGACAGGGCAAAGCTGTTTACCGGGCGCTATCACGTGCTGGGCGGAAAGCTATCGGCGATGGACGGCGTGCGGCCGGAAGATCTGAATATCGGTTCGCTGCTGGAGCGGGTTGATGCGGGCGAAATTGACGAGATTGTGCTGGCGATGAATGCCACTTTGGAAGGGCAAACCACCGCACATTATATCGCCGAACGGCTGGAGCAGCATCCGGTGCGCATTACCCAACTGGCGCACGGACTGCCGGTGGGCGGCGAACTGGATTATCTGGACGAGGGCACTCTGGCGCAGGCGCTCAGGGCGCGGAGGCCGGTGGACTAAGCTTGCAGCAGCGTACAACGCGCACTAAGTGAACCCGCATGGCTATACGCGAAATTCTTGAAGTGCCGGACCCCCGGCTGAAAACCGTCTCGACCCCCGTCACCGAGTTTGATGACGAGCTGAAAACGCTGGTCGAGGATATGTTCGAGACGATGTATGACGCGCCCGGTATCGGTCTTGCGGCGATTCAGGTGGGCGTGCCCAAGCGGGTGCTGGTCATCGATCTGCAAGAGCCGGATATGGATGCCGAACCGGAGGAATGCGGCCACGATCACGGCGACGGGAAAGGCGCGCACAAACACTATCCGATCAAGCGGGAGCCGCGCGTTTTCGTCAATCCGGAAATCCTTGATCCGGCAGAGGAGCTGGCGACCTATCAGGAAGGCTGCCTTTCGGTTCCTGAAATCTACGCCGATGTCGATCGTCCGGAAACGTGCAAAGTCCGTTACCAGGATCTGGACGGCAAGACGCATGAGGAAAAACTCGACGGTTTGATGGCGACTTGCATCCAGCACGAGATGGATCACCTCGAAGGTATCCTGTTTATCGACCATCTCAGCCGTTTGAAAAAGCAGATGGCGCTGAAAAAGCTAAAGAAACTGCGCAAAGCCGCCTGATTCGTTTTCACAAAAATCACCGCCAATCCGCCCGGATCGGGCGGGTTAGTTGATGAAGTACATCCGCTGCGCCGCATCCATGGGCGTGTATTTGCGGCTGTTTATTTCTGACGATGAGAAAGAGCTGCAGCGAAGCTAGCGGCGCTTTGGCCTGTAGGAAAATGGTTTGTGAATGCGCCGCGTTCCGGCTATGTTCTGGGCATGGATTGCATTGGAGTAGTCACCGGCTAGGCCATCGATCTCCTCAGAATCACGCGCTAATAGCGCCGCCAGCCTCTGTCATTCCCGCGAAAGCGGGAATCCAGAAAACCGCGCGCTAGGCCATCCTAGGTTCCCGCCTTCGCGGGAATGACGAATATGTGTGTATCGGCAGTATCCCCTAGCGTTCTTGCTCCGTTCCGCTTAAACTAGGCGGATGGATAGCACTCTAGTTTCAATTCTCATTTTGCTCTTTGGCTTAGTCGTGGGCGGCGGCGCAGGCTGGTTTTTCGGCTCACGACCCGTGGCCGAATGGCGCGAGCGCTTTGCCGAGCGTGATGTTGAAGCGAAGGACGCAACTGAGAAAGTCAGCCGGATGGCGCCTGAGTTGGCGACTATGAGCGACCGTGCGGCGCGCGCGGATGGGCTTGCAGCGCAACTCGATTCTGCCCGCGAAGAGCTGACCGGCTTGAAAGCACAGGCTGCTGGCTTTGCCGAGCAGAAACGTCTGCTCGAAGAATCACGCGAGAAGCTGCTTAAAGAGTTTGAAAGCACGGGCGCACGGGTGCTTGGAAAGGCTCAGGAAGCATTCCTCAATCGTGCGAATGAGCGATTCAAACAATCTGAGAACGAGGGAGAAGCAAAAATAAAGGCGTTGCTTCAGCCTGTTGAAGAATCTCTCGGTCGGTATGAAAAGTCAGTCAAAGAGATCGAGGCAGATCGTAAAAAGGAATACGGCAATATCTCGAGTCTGATTGATCAAGTTAGGCTAGGCCAAGAAGCGGTGAAGCTCGAAGCTTCCAATATAGTTAGTTCGTTGAGAGCCGCTCCGAAAACAAGTGGCCGTTGGGGAGAGCAGCAGTTCGAGAACCTGCTCGACATGGCTGGCCTTTCGAAGTTCACGGATTACCAGTCAGAGGTATCGGTCCGATCGGATGATGGCCTTTTACGGCCGGATTTTGTCATAAACCTACCTGGCGGGCGTCAGCTCATCGTCGATATAAAGTGCCCATTAGATGCGTATCTGTCGGCGACTGATTTGCTCGACCCTACCGAGAGAAAGGCGGGGTTCAAAAGATATTCCGACACAGTTTGGGGGCATGCCAGTGCGCTTTCGAAGAAGTCCTACTGGTCTCAGTTCAAGGACGCGCCAGACTTTGTAATTCTCTACATTCCAGGCGACAACTTTCACTCGGCTGCGTTGGAGCATCGCCCAACGATGTGGGAGGAAGCTGCTAAGAACCGTGTAATCATTTCAGGCCCTGCCACTTTCCTCCCGTTGGCCCGAACAATTGCCTCGATGTGGGATCAGGAAAAACTGACAGACAAAGCTCAGGAAATCATCGATTTGGGTCGCGAGCTTCACCACAATCTGTCGTTGATGACCGAACGAATTCGTACACTTGGTAGCCGTATCGATGGCACGGCAAAAGCATATAACGACTTTATCAAAAGTGCTGATGGCAAGGTTATTTTGGGTGCCCGCAAGTTGGAAGATCTGAATCTTACAAAAAGCGAGAAAAGATTAGGCTCTTTCGATCCAGTGGAAACAGAAGCGCGCTCTTTGGCACGCATTTCTGCGGATAATTCTATAAACAATGATGATGAGGCTGCGGGATGAAAGTTGCACTTGTCTTGGCACCGCTGCTCTTGGCGGTTCTGCCGGTATCGGCTGCTGTTGCAGAGGAACCCGCCGGCCCCTTGGCGCCGCGCAATCTGTGCGGATCGTTGCCCGGATTTGCCGCATTTGAAACCAAGCTGAAGGATGCAATTGCGCGGCGCGATGCCGATTTGCTGATGCAACTGGCGAGCGAGGATGTGGCGCTCGATTTCGGCGGCGGCGCGGGCAAGCAGATGTGGCGGGATCGGCTGGACGGCGAATATAACAACTGGTCCGATCTGGCCGGTACAGTGGCGCTTGGCTGCGACCGCAGCGCACAGGCAGACAGCGCTGCCTACCCTTATTTCTGGTCAAACCACCAAGGCAATGGCGATCCCTATGCCGCGATGCTGGTGACCGGCAATAATGTGTTGCTGCGTTCGGGCCCGTCGCCGCATGCGCGCGTGAAGGGGCGCGTTTCGTGGAATTGGGTGACCGGTGGCTACGAAGCGCCGGTCAACGGATATCACAAGGTCACCACGCTGTCGGGTCAGACGGGCTATATGGCCGAGCCTTATCTGCGCAGCCTGATCGATTTCCGACTGATCGTTTCCAACACCGATGACGGGTGGAAAATCACCGCATTCATTGCCGGCGATTGATTATTTCTCCACCGCTGCCAGCACTTCATAGGCCAGCACCGCGCCCGCAACCGCCGCGTTGAGGCTGTCCGCGCGGCCTTTCATCGGCATGGTCACGCGCAGATCGCATTCACCTTCATAGGCTTCGGGAAGCCCGCGCGATTCATTGCCGACCAGCACGAAACACGGGGCGTTATAGGGCGCGCCGCGATAATCCACTGCATCGCGCAGGCTGGCCGCGACCAGCTGCCCATCCGCGCCGCGCAGCCACGGGACAAATTCATCCCAAGTCGCGCGGCCAATCTGCTGGGTAAACACCGCGCCCATGCTCGCGCGCACGGCTTCCATCGAAAACGGATCGGCGCAATCATCAATCAGGATCAATCCGCCGGCGCCCACCGCATCGCAGGTGCGCAGCATTGTCCCGAGATTGCCCGGATCGCGCAGCGCCTGCGCCACCATCCAGATATCGCCCCGGCTGCGATCGAGAGCGCCCAGCGACGTATCGAATTCGGCAAACATGCCGACAACCGCCTGGGCGTTGTCCTTACCGGTGATCTTGGTCAGAATATCGGGGGTGGTTTCGATGATATCGCCGCCATTGCCCGCAACCGCCGCTTCCAATTCATCGAGCAGCGGATGTGCATCGCGTTTGCCCGCCATCACCAGCGTTTCGGGCAATCTTCCGCATTCGCGTGCATCGGTCAGCAGGCGCAATCCTTCGGCGAGAAATTTGCCTTCGCGTTTGCGGTGTTTCTTGTCGCGCAGATTGCGCAGATATTTGACGGTCGGGTTGGAAAACCCGGTAATCTCCCGCCGTTCAATAGCGGACATTATTCCTCGCCAAATCCGTCGCTGATCAGCGCGCTCAGATCCTCTAACACCGCTTCGCAATTGTCGCCCGATACGATCAGTTCGATTGTGTCGCCCTTGGCCGCGCCCAGCATCATCAGCCCAAGGATAGAACCGCCCGCCGCCTCGGTACCGTCTTTGGAAATTTTCACGCTGACAGCATCGGGCAATTCGGCGACCACACCAACGAATTTGGCGCTGGCGCGCGCGTGCAGCCCGCGCTGGTTGACGATTTCAAGAGTGCGGCGATGTTCGCTCATGATGCATTCGCCTCCTGCCCGAGGAATTCCGAAGCGATGGTGATGTAATTTTGACCTGCATCGCGCGCGGCCACAACCGTATCGCGCAGATCGTATTTTTCCCGCGCACCGGCAAGGCGGATCAGCATGGGCAAATTGATCCCGGCGATCACTTCGACCGTGCCCGCTTCCATCAGCGATATCGCCAGGTTGGAAGGGGTTCCGCCGAACAGATCGGTCAGGATCGCTACGCCTTCGCCGCTGTTCACTTTGGCGATGGCATCGGCGATTTGCGCGCGGCGTTCTTCCATGTCGTCATTGGGGCCGATGCAAACCGTTGCCACGGCTTCCTGTTTGCCCACGACATGTTCCATCGCATGGACGAATTCGTCGGCCAGATTGCCATGGGTCACAAGGATTATCCCGATCATAGAGGCGCCATCTGTCCTGAATTGCGCCGCTGTGCAAGGGCCAGGGTGTTAATCGACCGTATCACGCCTGCGGTCCCTCGATCTCGTCCGCCGCGCGCGATCCCAGATTGCGATGCAGAACGGTCGGCGCGAATCCTTGTTCGGTCAATTCTTCGGCCATTTGCGACGCGGTGAAAACCGAACGGTGCCTGCCGCCGGTGCAGCCGAAAGCGATATTGACGTAGCTTTTGCCCTGCGCCTGATAACGCGGCAGCAAAGTCAGCAGCAATTGGCGGATCTGGTCAAACGCGGTTTGGAAGGCCGGGTCTTGGCGGATATGCGCGCCCACCGCCTCATCCAGGCCGGTCTGCTCGCGCAAATGTTCTATCCAATGCGGATTGTCGAGAAACCGCATATCGAACACCAGATCGGCCAGCGGCGGAGTTCCCCTGGCAAAGCCGAAGCTGGAAATAATCACCGACATATCCTGCGGCGCGGTCTGCGCGAATTGTTCGCGGATCGATTGCTGCAACTGGTTGCTGGCGAAAGTGCTGGTGTCGATCACCGCATCGGCCCAGCGGCGCAAAGGTTCCAGCAATTCGCGCTCTGCCTGGATACCGACGCGCACGGGGCGTTCCTGCGCCATCGGGTGGCGGCGGCGCGTTTCGTTGTAGCGCCGCTCCAGCTCGCCGCTGTTACAGTCCAGAAACAAGGTGGTGATGAGCAGATCTTCGCGCGCGGACAGATCTTTCACCAATTCGATAATGTCCTGCGGGACAAAACCGCGCGTGCGCGAATCAAAGCCGATGGCCAGCGGTGACTTCTGCCCGTCGCTGTCGGCCTGGCCGATCAACCCGCCCAGCAGGCGGATCGGGAAATTGTCGATCGCTTCCCAGCCGAGATCTTCCAGCACGCGCAAGGCGGTCGTCTTGCCCGCGCCGGACAAGCCGGTGACCAGCAGAATCCGTTGCCGCGGATCGACGGGCAACGGCTCGATTGGGGAGGGCTCGGTCGGGGAAGGGGGCGAATCGCTGCTCATGCGTTGCCACGGTGTGCGCGTAATTGGACTGTATGAAAAGGGCTATTGATCGGGCCGTTCCGCTGCGGGAAGGCCGTGATGCGCCAGCGCGCGCTCTGCCCTGATCGGGTCCGCCTCGTTCATCCGCGCGAAGAGCAGCTGCGGGATGTCGTGGCCGGCAATGGCTACGCTGCGCGGCTTTTCGACAAATCGCGGGGCTTCTTTTGCCAGCGTCAGGACCAGCGCGACCGGCGCGCTGACGCAGGGCTGATGGACAATGCCGACATTGCGTATTTCGATAAGCCCGGCGGTTTCGGGCGCGGGGGAGGCGACCAGACGCCCGCCTTCGGTGCTCAGCAGCACGCCATCATCGCCGATCAATTGCGCGCCGCGGTCTATTAGCGACAAAGCGAGAGTGGTCTTGCCGATGCCCGGTGGGCCTTCCAGCAGGATCGCGCGGCCATCAATCGCGATCGCGGTGGATTGCCGCAGTTGCTCTTTGCTCATGCCCGTTTGGTGGTTGCGGCGGGCAGTTTCAGCGTCATGCAGGCGCCCGCTTTTCCATCGGCCCTGCCATGCGCGGTCAGCGACCCGTCATGCGCCTCTGCGATCGTGCGGCCAATCGCGAGGCCGAGCCCGCTATGATTGCCGAAATCCTCGGTGTCGGGGCGGTCCGAATGGAAACGCTGGAACACTTTTTCGCGCGCGCCTTCGGGAATTCCCGGCCCTTCGTCGCAAACCGAGAGCGTTACGCTTTCCGCATCGAGAGAGATTTTGACTTCGATCAGACCCTCGGGCGGCGAGAAGGACACCGCATTGTCGAGCAGGTTTTCGATCACCCGCTCCAGCCGGACCGGGACGCCATTGACGATCGCCGCGCCCAGCGGGCTGACCAGATCGACCCGTTTCTCGCCATTTTCAGCGCGGTATTCGCGCCGCTCGATAATGCCCTCGGTCAATTTGGCGAGATCAACCTGTTCGAAAGTGGCGCGCGAGAGTTCCGCGTCGATCCGGCTGGCATCGGATATTTCGGTGACCAGCCGGTCAATCCGGCGCACGTCATGCGATGCAATATCCAGCAGCTGCGCGCGTAGTTCCTTGTCTTCCACGCGGCCAAGCGATTCGATCGCGCTGCGCAAACTGGCCAGCGGGTTCTTGATTTCATGCGCGACATCGGCGGCGAAATGTTCGACCCCGTCGATCCTCTCGCGCAACGCTTCGGTCATGTCCGATGCGGCGCGTGCGAGCAGCCCGATTTCGTCGCGCCGGTTGGGCAGACGCGGGACTTCGACATCGCGTTCGCGGCCCTGCCGCACGCGGATTGCGGCTCTCGCCAGCGATCGCAGCGGCACCACGATGGTCCGCGCGAGATAGAGCGACAGCGCAATAGAGATCAGCAGCACCACAAACACCGCGCTGACCAGGCTGGAGCGGGCGCCGCGCACCGTCTCGGTAATATCCACCGCATTGCGCGTGGTCAGCAGAGTGGAGCCGACCAGCCCGACCGGTGCGGCGGCGTTGATCACCGGCGTCCCGTCGGGCGCATCGCGAAGCTGGATCTGCGAGATGCCTTCGTTCCTCGCGCGCTCCAGCTCGGGCCACGAATCCGCCCGCGCTTCGGCCGGTTCGACATAATCGGGAATCGGTTCCGCGCCGACAATGCTGTCCACCGCGCGGTCCAGCATCTGCGCGAAATCTTCCTGCCACGTATCGCGCGCGGGGTCGTCAAATTCGAACGCGGGCTCGTCCAGCGCGAAGCTGTCGGCCCACAATTCGCCTTGCGCATCGAACATCCGCAGGCGCATCTTCTGCTCTTTGCCGATCTGGATCATCAGCGCTTCCTGCCGTTCGCGCGTCGCACCCGCCAACGCCTCAGCGGTGATCTGCGCTTCGATCCGTGCCAGCTTGTAGCGTTCGTCGAGCAATTGCTTGCGATAGGTGTCGAGATAGAAAATGCCGCCGCCCAGCAGAACCAGCGGCAATAGGTTCACCGCCAGAATGCGCGAGGTCAGCGACGCCCAGCTGGTCCAGCGCATCTTGTCGATGCCAGCTTCAAGCCGGTCGCCGATGCTGTGGTCAGCCATCGGTGAAACTATACCCCGCGCCATACAGCGTTTCGATGGCGTTGAAGCCCGAATCGACCGAACGGAACTTGCGGCGCATCCGCTTGATATGGCTGTCAACGGTCCGGTCATCGACGAACATATCGTCGGGATAGGCCGCATCCATCAGCTGGTTGCGCGATTTGATCACACCCGGCCTGATCGCAAGCGCTTCCAGAATAAGAAATTCGGTCACGGTCAGCGAGACCTGTTTGCCATCCCAAGTGACATGGTGGCGCGCGGGATCCATTTCCAATCGCCCGCGAGTCAAAGTTTCGATTGGCGGATCTGCAGAAGTGAGGTCGGCACCGGTGACCACACCGGCGCGTGCATCGCTGCGGCGGAGAATCGCACGGATGCGCGCGAGCAACAGGCGGATGCTGAAAGGTTTGGCGATATAATCGTCCGCGCCCTGCGCCAGCCCGGCTTCTTCGTCCTGCTCGTCATCCTTGCTGGTCAGGAATATCACCGGCAGCGCGGAATGCTGGCGCAGATTGCGGAGCAATTCCATCCCGTCCATCCGCGGCATCTTGATATCGAACACGGCAAGATCCGGCGGATTTTCAAGCAAGGCTTTCAGAGCCGCCTCTCCGTCCGAGTAGAGCCGCGTGGTGTACCCTTCGGCCTGAAGCGCGATCGAAACGGTGGTCAGGATGTTGCGGTCATCATCAACCAACGCAATCGTCTGTTGCCCCGAATTCCGGGCATTTTGCGATGATTGCTGCGAATCTGACATCAAGGCCCCGCCTCACATTAAAACAATTGCGGATGAAATAGCCCGTTACTCCGCATCAGACAACGCAGAGCCGAAACAAGCGCCGCGCGCCCGCCTTCGCGTATGTTCGCGCGGGGCAGAATCGCGCGCGTGCGGCCAAGGCATACGGATAGCGGGTGGGCGATCATTCCGGTACGGTTTGACGTAGCGCCGCTGCGTCATTATGCGCTGCAACGCGCGCCGATGCATTCGTATGCAGGCGAATCGGACAAATTTACACTCACCCCCAACCGATGGGGACGTTCCGGTCATGTGGCTGGCTACGGCAAGGAGATATTCGTGACGACCCCGCTTTTCTTCCCGCTTTCCGGCCTGGGTATCGATACCAAGGCAACCATCCACCCCAATCTCGGTACCAAGGATCTGGTCGAGCACGCTCTGGCAAATGGCGAAGGCCGCCTGGCAAAGCACGGACCGCTGGTGGTTGAAACGGGCGCGCATACCGGCCGTTCTGCCAATGACAAGTTCATCGTGCGTGACGAGACGACTGAAGACACCGTTTGGTGGGGCAAAGTCAACGCATCGATGACGCCAGAGCATTTCGCCAATCTGAAGGAAGATTTCTTCGCGGCGGTTGGCGCGAAAGACACGCTCTATGTCGCCGATCTGTTTGGTGGCTCGCAGCCGGAACACCGCGTCAATGTGCGCGTGATCAACGAACTGGCGTGGCATAATCTGTTCATCCGCACTCTGCTGGTGCGCCCGACGGTTGATGACCTGTCCGATTTCACCCCTGAATATACGATCATCGATCTGCCCAGCTTCCGCGCCGATCCGGAACGCCACGGGACCCGCAGCGAAACGGTTGTTGCGGTGAACCTGACCGAGAAGCTGATTCTGATCGGCGGCACCAAATATGCCGGTGAGATGAAGAAAAGCGTGTTCGGCATTCTCAATTACCTGCTGCCGACCAAAGGCGTGATGCCGATGCATTGCAGCGCGAATATCGGCCCTGATGGCAAGACCGCGGTGTTCTTCGGCCTGTCAGGCACCGGCAAAACCACGCTTTCTGCCGATGCCAGCCGCACGCTGATCGGCGATGACGAACATGGCTGGTCGGACACCGCAGTCTTCAATTTCGAAGGCGGCTGTTACGCCAAGATGATCCGCCTCGATCCCGAAGCGGAACCGGAAATTTTTGCCACCACCCGCATGGAAGGCACCGTGCTGGAAAATGTGGTGATGGATGATGATGGCGAGATCGATCTCAATGATAACAGCCTCGCGGAAAATACCCGCGGTGCCTATCCGATCGAATCTATCCCCAATACCAGCGCCGACAATCTTGGCCCGGTACCCAGCAATGTCATCATGCTGACCGCCGATGCGTTTGGCGTTCTCCCTCCGATTTCGCGGATGACGCCCGATCAGGCGATGTATCACTTCCTGTCCGGCTACACCGCGAAAGTCGCGGGCACCGAAATCGGTGTGACAGAGCCAGAGGCGACTTTCAGCACATGCTTCGGCGCGCCATTCATGCCGCGCCATCCAAGCGTTTACGGTAATCTGCTGAAAGACCGTATCGCCAAAGGCGGGGTGACCTGCTGGCTGGTCAATACCGGCTGGACCGGCGGCAAATATGGCGTTGGCAACCGGATGCCGATCAAGGCCACCCGCGCGCTGCTGAACGCTGCGCTTGATGGTTCGCTCAACAATGCGGAATTCCGCAAAGACCCCAATTTCGGTCTCGAAGTTCCGGTTGCGGTTGATGGCGTTGACAGCGCCATTCTCGACCCGCGTTCGACCTGGGCGGATGCAGAGGAATATGATCGCACAGCGCAGAAACTTGTGAAGCTGTTCGTCGATAATTTCGCGGAATTTGAAGCACATGTTGATGATGGCGTGAAGCAGGCTGCACCAACCGCGGCCTAATCCGAATTCACCCCGATCACCCTTACAATTGTTTACATGATCGAAGGCCCTCTTTCCGGAACGGGAAGGGGGCTTTTTCGTTTAAGGAATGACGTGCACAATGGTGCGAATCATACAGGAGAAACGAGATGGGACTATTCGACAGCATTTTGAGCCAGGTGACTGACAATCCGACCGTGAAAAACATGGCGGAGAAGCTGGGAATCGATCCGGAAGATGCGGCAAAGGCTGTCGCGGCCTTGGGCGAAGCGCATGGCGAAGAAGGCGATACGGTGGAAGGCGCCGCTGCCAAAACCGGCATGAGCGCAGACATCCTCAGCCAGATCAAAGACCAGATTGGCGGCGAAGGTTCGCTCAGCAAATTTGCCTCGATGATCGACAAGGATGGTGACGGCAATCCGCTCAACGATCTGGCGGGCATGGCGTCGGGCCTGTTCGGCAAGAAGTAAGCGCTGCGCACTTCACCGCGTAATCCAATCACAGCAATCAGGAGAAGACTATGAGCCTCGCACAAATGCTGCAGCAAAGCGGCGTGATCGAAAGCATGGCCGGGGAATTGGGCATCGACCCGCAAATGGCCAAAGCTGGCGCCGGGGCTTTGCTGCCCGCAATTGTCGCCGGAATGGGTAGCAGCGCGTCGGGTGCCGGTGGCGGCGGTGCAGGCGGGCTTGGCGGCCTGGCCGGTGCGATCTTGGGCGGCGGCGGTGGCGGCATGCTCGATGCCGTGCTCGGCCAGACACCAACGCCTACGCAGCAGGGCAACGATATTCTCGGCACGATCTTTGGCAGCAAAGACGTTAGCCGCGGCGTTGCCGGTGAAGTTGCCGCGATTACCGGCATTGACGAAGGCACGCTGAAAAAGATGCTCCCGATCCTCGCAATGGCGGTTGCCGGTTACATGGCGAAGAAAGCCGGCGATGGCGGTGCTGGAAGCGGCGCGGGCGGCGGCGCTTTGGGCGGAATTCTCGGCTCTATCGTGACGGGCATGATGACCCGATAGGCTGGTTGCAGATGCAATGAAGCGGCGGTCCGGAGCAGTCCGGGCCGCCGCTTTGCGTTTGTGGCTGGAATGTCCAGGCCCTATTCAAGCACTATTCAAGCACTATTCACAGACGGTTCACGGGTCTCTACCAAGACAGGCGAGCACATTTCCGCTCGCAAAAGAGCAGCCGATAGGGGGAATATTATGTCACTCAACACCGCGTTTCGAAGCGCACTCTTGGGGGCGGCCTTTGCTTTGCCCGCTGCGGCTTCCGCGCAATCGGCCAGCTTGCCGACACCCGATCCGGCAGCCTTTGAAGTGACCCAGACCGATGGCGATCGCGTTGTCGCGCACAAGCAGAGCGGCGGTATCTGCCCGATGGAACTGGGCGGCCTGCCCTTGGCGAAAACGCACAATCTGCGCCCCAGCGACGGGACAAATGTCGCCTGCCAATATGATTTGCAGCAGGAAGACGGGCTGAGCCGCGTCACGGGCTATATCTACACCTATCGCGGTGCCGAAGCGGAGAGTGAGTATCAAGCCGCGAAAGGCGCAATCCGCCAGGTGTCCGAACGCAGCGCAATTGCAATCACCGAAAAGCCGGAATGGGGCCAGACATGCAATGGCGCGATTTCTTTGGCGCTGGTGGCGGCTGCGGTGAACGATGATCCTGACCAGCCGCACACGGTCAACCAATGGGCGACCATATATCACTATGACATTCCGGCGATGAACGGTGATCCGGCGCGGTCCGAAACGTCACTGCTGTCGGTTTACGAAGCGGGCGATTGGATGGTCAAAACCCGGATCAATATTCCCGGCAACAGCGAAGACGATGCGAAGAAAGTCTGCGATCTGGCGCTAAGCTGGATACAAACGCAGGCCGATGCAATCGGCGATTAACCCGCCGCGGACTGGAAGAGCGGGGTGGAGTGTTAACCGAAGCGCGCCAGCAGCAATCTGGTTTCAGATTCGGCATCGGCGTCTTTGCCATCGGGCGCGTGGTCACTTTCCGGCGTTTCATCCTCTGAAGTGTCGTCATCGGCTGAATCGCCCGTCTGATCGCCGGTTTGATCGTCTTCTGTGTCCAGCGTTTGCGCGACATAGAAGGGCTTGCCTTCCTCAGCATCTGCCATCGCGGTCAGCAAAACCTTGGCCGCTCGCGAACGCGATCCGCCATGGGGATCGTTGGCAATCGGAGTCAGGCTCTGCCGGGCAATGGCAATTTTGCCTTCGCCAGCCTGCATCATCGCCACATTGAACCACCGCGATTGATCGAACGGGGCCAGCACCGCAGCTCTTTCAAGCGCGAACTTGGCTTGTTCGTTGGGTTCTTCGCCGCGCTGGACGTAGCTCCTGTAAAAATGGATCAGCGGGATCGGATGGTCGTTCTCGATCTTGTTCAGCGCCAGAAACGGAACCATCGCGGCCTTATAGGCTGCTTCCTGATCGTCGGCATCTTCCGCGCGGCGGAACAGCGCATAGCCGTGCTGGACATAGGCATTTGCCCTGTTCGGATCGCGCGCAATCGCAGCTGTCGCAGCGGCAATCGCTTTCTCGTCATTTCCGGCATCATATTCCGCTTCGGCAAGCGCTGTCAGGACGCCCGGATCATCGGGAAATTCTTCCGCGATTTTGCGCGCATCCACAACCACTTCGGCTGCGGTTTCGGCATCCACGCCGCGCTGCGACCGCATGCGCACCGGTATCATTTCCGCTTCCCCTTCGGAAAGCCGGGTGACGGTGACTTCGCCGTAAGAGAGCAACTCTCTTTCGATCTTGTAATTGAGCATCCGCCGCTGCCGCAGATAGCGATCAAGATCCTTTTCCAACTGGTCTAGATCGCCAAACACTTCCCGCGCTGCGTCGATAGAGGCTGCCCCGCCTGCGACTTTTTGCCAGTAGGCAGGAAGCTGCCCTTTGCGTTCCCCGTCAAAATTCAGGAAGTGATAAAGCAGCCAGCTGCGCCCATAGAACGCATCGTAACGCTTGCCGCGTTCCTGATTGTAAAGCTCCTGATCGAGCAGATGGTAGATCGATACCTCGTCGGCATAGGCAAGTTCATTTGCGCGGTGCTGCGCCGGGCGTCCGATCTGGACGCTGCCATCGCGATTGAAGGATGCTGCGGCAAAAAATTCAGCCGCGCCTTCGCTCATCCAGCGCGGCATCGCAAAGCGCGAGGTAGATATAAGGAAATGGTGCGCATATTCGTGCAGCAGAATGACCGTCGAAAAATCGGGGTATCCGTTCTTCAGGCGGATGTCCTGAACGAAGGCCTTCGATCCGCCTGCGCGGGGGACATAGAAACCGGCGAGTGACCGGCTGTCCGTTCCCGCCAGCCGGCGAATATCTCTCTGGCTGCCAACCGCAAAAATGGTCACCCGGTTAGACGGGCTGGGCTTGTCGACCTTGCGTCCGGTAACCAGTTCCATCGACGCGTGATATTGCTCCAGCATTTCTGCGAAGCGGCGCACATCCTCTTCGCTGTCATCCGCGTAAATGACAAAATGGTCGCTTTCGGCCTTGTGCCATTTGGCATGGGCAACGCCTTGCATCGCGAAAAACAGCCCGATCAAAATCGCGAAAATACGTATCATTCTGTCCCGCCCTTCAAGCCGTGTCCAAACCGCCCAACAACGCTATCCCGCTGCCCCTTCGATATACCGTTCGACATTCTTGCCCAGCACATCGAGCGGGGCATTGCCGCCCAGGATCACTGCATCATTGAACGCTTTGAAATCATAAGCGCTGCCGAGCTTTTCTTCGGCCATGGTCCGCTGGCGGACGATTTCGCTGTGGCCGACTTTGTACCCGCAGGCCTGGCCGGGCCAGCTGCAATAACGGTCCACTTCGCTTTCAACCTCGGCGCGTTTGCTGCCGTTGCGTTCGACGAAGAAATTGACCGCCTGATCGCGGCTCCAGCGTTTGTGGTGGAGGCCGGTGTCGACCACCATCCGGCAGGCGCGGAAGGCGAGGCTTTGTAGATAGCCGAGACGGCCGACGGCGAAATCATCATAAGCGCCCAGCTCGTCCGCGATCTGCTCTCCATACAGCGCCCAGCCTTCGGAAAAGGCGTTGAAGGCAAGGATGCTGCGGATCAGCGGCAAGCGGTTGGAATATTCGCCTTCCCACACATGGCCGGGGATGGTTTCGTGGTATGTCAGATCGGCCAGATCATATTTGCGGTGCAGATCGGTGCTGCGCAGATTGATCCACATCCGCCCCGGAATCTTGCCGTCCTTGCTGCCCGCGCCGCCATAAGCGCCCGGCGCGCCCATTTCTTCGGCCGGCGGGATCCGTTTCACTTCCATTTTGGGATCGACCAGCGTGTTGAACGCGCGCGGCATTTGCGCCTTGATCCAGTCGACGCGCTCATTGATGAATTCCATGATTTGCGCGCGGCCCGGATCGCCTTGGGCAAATTGATAGCGCGGATCGCTACCCAATTGCTGCATCCGTTCGCCGACAGAGCCGCTGGTATAGCCGATATCGCGCAAGATCGGGTCCATCCGCGCGTGAAGCGATTCGAGCTCTTCCAATCCTTGCTCGTGCACTTCGTCGGGGGTCAGCGGGGTGGTGGTGCTGGCGCGCAGCGCCCAGGCATACCATTCATCACCATGCGGGCGCGCCCACATGCCCGGATCGCCGGTGGCCAATCCGCGCTGGGTCTTGAGCTCTTCCAGTTGCAACGTCAGCGAATCGGCCACGCTCGCGGTCACGATCATGCCCGCTTCGCTTCGCCACTTGCCGCCGCCGCCCAGCTCGTCATCCTTTGCCGCCAGTTTGGGGGCCAGGGCGTCTCCGCTGCGCGCGCCTTCGACGGCCATTTCCATCTGGGCAATGGCCTTGTCGAGCAGGAAGTCGGGCGGGACCACACCCATTTCGCGGGCCGCCTTCATCCGTTCGAATTCACCGTTCAATACGCGCGGCAACTGGCGCAAACGGCTGAGATAGGCGTCGGCATCCCCGGCATTTTCCAGCGGCTGGGTGGATTCGAGGAAGCGCGGCATGTCGATATAGGTCCCGACATTCTGGATCACGACATAGGGCGCATTGCGCCAGCTGCCGACCGCGACATCGCCATAGGGCAGGGCAAACCCGTCCAGCGCATTGGCATAGGCGCTTTCGACCACTTCAAAATTGGTGCGTGTGTCTGAATCGAAACCGGAAGTGTCGATCCCGCGGATGCGTTCCAGATCTTCGCGCAGCGTTTGCGCGTAAGCATCCTGTCCTTCTTGCGACTGGTCCTCCAGCTTGCCGCGCAATTCGGCATAGTCGCCAATATCCACGCCAAGCCCCGTTGCCCGTTCGGGCTCATGCGCGAGCAACCGGTACGCGATCGCGTCCAGTTCTTCTTCGGGTGTGCCGGTCAACCGGGTTTGCGAAGGCTTGCAGCCAGGCAGCAGAGCCAAAGAAACACCCGCCCCAATCCCGGCAAGGGCTTGGCGGCGGGTGATGGAAATCGCGTTTGGCGATAGAGTGTCGGGATTTTTCATTCCCGATGTCTGGCGCGGCAGCGCGGTTTAGTCAAACGCGCGCGGCCGCTGAAAAGTCAGGCGAATTCTCAGTCGAGAAATTCGGCCGGAACCTTGCCGCCATTCTTGGCGAGTTCCTGCATCGTTTTCTTGTGCAGCCAGATGTTTTCTTCTGCGGTGCCCGAATAATCGGTGTCACCCAATTCACCGGCCAGTTCCTTGCGGTTGGCGAAACTGGGATCGACGCCGATCAGTTTCAGCAGATCGACAATCGAACCGCGCCAGTTGAGCTTGTCCGCGCCCGGCTTGGCATCAAGATTGGCGGCCACGTCCACTTCGGAAACCGCCGCTGGCGCTGCTGGCTTGGAAGCCGCAACCGCTGCCGCTGCTGCCGATTTCGCTGCTTCGTTGGTTTCTTTATCGTCCCCGAAAACCGCATTTTTGATCGTGCTGAAAATACCCATAGAATTGATCCCTTTCGTCTGTGGTGAACGGCCACCATGCCGGTCACCCTACAATTTTACAACGGGATTGGCGAGCGATCGTTCCACCGCAAGCACCGGCTTCACAATTTGTTACAAATGGCTATGTTTCGCCTATGAATATCGCGCTTTCGATTACCGTTCTGGCGGCCATTGCGCTGCTTCTGGGGGCCTTTGTGCTGTGGCGGCGCGGCGGCCATCAAAAGCAGGCATTTCTGATGGTTATCCTGGCGCTGATCGCAATGGCCAATGTCGCGATCTGGACCGTGCCGGATGCCGAGGGGACAGCGCCCCTCGACAAGCTGGAGCAGGTGGACGATCCGCCTGCCTGATATTCTGGCCCGGTTTTTTGGGCCTGATACCGCGTCCTAATCGGGCAATTCCCAACTGATCGCTGTGGTAAAGCTGCCGGTGACCTTGTTGCCTTGCGAATCGCGGGCTGCTTCGAATTTTGCCCGCCGCGAAACCAGACTGCAGGTTGCGTTGTCCAATTCGCTATGGCCGGTTGATGACAGCACCCGGCAATCCTGCACGCGGCCATTGGTGCCGATAGACACGCGGAAACGCGCGATGCCGGTCAACTCGCGGCGGATCCAGCTGGAGCGGTAGTCGCGGTTGGATACCCAGCTTCCCGGATTGTTGATCGGCTTTGCCGGGATCGGGTCAAAGGCAGGTGGGGTAATCGGGCCGGGCAGCGAGTCGGTGTTGTTGCCGGCCCCCGTTCCCGGGCCGGGCCCTTCGCCCAGATTGGTGATGATCTCCCCGCCTGCGGGCGGAATTTCGTCGGTCGTGTCGAACGGCGAAGGCGTGTCGGTAAGTTCGATCACCGGATCATCCAGATATATATCGGGTCTGGTGCGGCTGGGGGGATCGACGGGATCCTTCACATCCGGCTTGGGCGGCGGTGGGGGAATATCCGGCGGGTCGGTAAAATCGTGACCGATCAGAATATCCCTAGTGAACTCCGTGATTGCCCCTCCGGCAAAGCCAAACACCAGAACCGATGCCAAGCCCGCATGGATGAGCGCCACCCCGGCGATTGCGGTTTTGCGATCCTCGGGCCCTCCTACATTTACATAGGCCATAAGTTTTTCTCCTCTCCAGAGACCGTACTTTGTGACGGCTCATAAATGCTATGTTACAACATTACATTAAAATTGCAAGAAGAGGCGCGAGGTTTCGCGTGGCGTTTTGCCACTGATCGCGGTTCGCCGCAGGCGAGAACGGGGGAATGAACAGCTAGGGGCCGCTTACTGCGACCCCGCACTGCATCACTTGATCGGGCAATTGGGATCGAGACGGAAGTCGAGATAATTGTCGACCGACGCCATCAATTCTTCCTGCTCGTTCTCGAAGAAGTGGTTTGCGCGCGGGATTTCTTCGTGATGGATCGTGATGTGCTTTTGCGTGCGCAGCTTATCGACCAGCTTTTGCACCGCGCTGGGCTGGACCACCGTGTCCGCAGTGCCCTGGATAAAGATACCTGAAGCAGGGCAGGGCGCGAGGAAGCTGAAATCATACATGTTCGCAGGCGGGGCAATCGAGATAAAGCCGCGCACTTCAGGGCGGCGCATCAGCAATTGCATGCCGATCAGCGCGCCGAAGGAGACGCCGGCGACCCAGGTCGTTTGCGCCTCTGCGTGGATCGACTGGACCCAATCGAGCGCGGCGGCGGCATCGGAAAGCTCGCCAATGCCGTTGTCGAAGCTGCCCTGGCTGCGCCCGACACCGCGGAAATTGAACCGCAATGTGGCAAAGCCGCGATCGGTGAAAGTCTTGAACAGTTTCTGCGTCATCTGTTCGTTCATCGTGCCGCCGCCTTGCGGATGCGGGTGCAGGATCATCGCCACCGGCGCACGGGGACGCGGGGCAGGAGAATAACGGCCTTCAAGGCGGCCTTCTGGGCCGGGAAAAATTACGGATGGCATGCGCGGTACCTGTCAGATGTTTCGAACGCGCGGGTGGCGCGTCGTGTTTCGCCGTCTATATAGTGTCACTTCCGATTTTCGCAATTATCATCAGACGTCTGCGCCAGAACGGGAACACACCTATCTCCGACCGTATCTATCTCGACCATGCCGCCACCAGCCCGCTGCGCCCCGAAGCGCGCGCGGCGATGGAGGAAGGCTTTGCGATATGGGCCAACCCCAGCAGCCCGCATGCAGAGGGCCGCAAGGCGAAACAAGCGCTGGAAGATGCGCGCGAACGGGTGAAGAAAGCGCTCGGCTGGGACGGCGAAGTGATCTTCACCAGCGGCGCGAGCGAGGCGCTATGGATCGCCCTCAACCGCGCCAAAGTAGATCGGCGGATTGTCAGTGCGGTGGAACATGATGCGGTATTCAGGGCTGCGCCGGATGCGGAGGTGGTGCCGGTTGGAGCAAACGGCACAAGCGACCTCTCCCGAATTTCGGGATTTGATCGTTCGGTCGTCGCGATCCAGCACGTCAATTCAGAAGTTGGCTTGATCCAGCCCGTTGCCGATCTTGTGCCTGAAATTCACGCCACCGGTGGTCTTTTGCTGTGCGATTGCTCGCAGAGCGCGGCCAAACATGCGCTACCCGATGCAGATATGGCGGTGATTTCGGCGCACAAATTTGGCGGTCCCATCGGAGTGGCCGCCCTGTTGGTGAAGAATTACAACTTGCTCGATCCGATAGGCGGGCACGAACGCGGATACCGTCAAGGAACCGAAAACCTACCGGGCGCGATGGGCATGGCGGCAGCGCTCGATGCGTGGACCCGTCAGCCTTTTGACCTGGTCGAAGAGGCTTTCGACCGGGTGCACGATGAAGTGTTCACCTCGGGCGGAAGGATCGTCGATTGTGGTGGCAATGTATCAAGCTTCATCCACGCCTTCGCGCATCCCATCATGAAGGCTCAGGCGCTCCTCATCCGTCTCGACGCAATGGGCTTTGCAGTCTCCGCTGGTAGTGCGTGTTCTTCAGGCACGCTCAAGAAAAGCCGCGTGCTGGATGCGTTTGGGGTTGATGATGACACGGCGTCTCGGACGATCCGGGTTAGCATTGGCTGGAATACGACACCCGAGGAACTTGAACGTTTTGCCGAAGCCTGGCGGAAACTTACCTAATCCGTTCGCCCTGAGCCTGTCGAAGGGCTGCACTTCTTTTGGCAAGGCGGCTAAAAGTAGAGGGCAGGGCTTCGACAAGCTCAGCCCGAGCGGTTAGAGGCTGCAGAGCAATGATCTATTTCGATTACCAAGCCACCACTCCGCTTGCTCCCGAGGCGCGCGATGCGATGTTGCGGTGGCTCGATGGCGCGGATGGAAGCGGGTTCGGCAATCCCAACAGCCCGCACCGGCTCGGGCGGCAAGCCGCCGCAGCGATAGAATTGGCGCGCGAGCGGGTAACGGCTTTGCTCCCGCCCGGCGGCAAAGTGATTTTCACCAGCGGCGCGACCGAGGCGCTCAATCTGGCCATTCGCGGAACCGCGGATGGCGGCGATGGCCGTATTGCTGTGTCGACGATCGAACACCTTGCCGTCAGCGATACGGTGCGTTCGCTGGGCTGTCCGGTGGACGAGATTGCGGTCGATGGTGATGGGCTGGTGCAACTGCCCAACCGGCTCGACAAGACCACGCGGATGATTGCGGTGATGCAGGTCAATAATGAGATCGGCACCGTCCAGCCCGCGCTGGAAGTGGCGCGGATGGCGAAAGAGGCGGGCGCGCTGTTCCTGTGCGATGCGGTGCAGGCGGCGGGCAAGATGGATGTTGCCGGCGCCGATCTGATTGCCGTTGCGGGCCACAAGATACACGGGCCCAAAGGCGTCGGCGCGCTGTGGGTGCGCGATGGTGTTGAGCTTGACACGGTCCAGACCGGCGGCGGGCAGGAACAGGGGCTGCGTGCAGGCACGCTCAGCCCCGCGCTATGTGCCGGCTTCGGCGCGGCCGCCAAAGTCGCGCAGGAACGTATGGCAGAAGATGCCGAGCACGTGGCCGCATTGTGGAACCGCGCGCGCGACATGTTTGACGGGTGGACGCTCAACGGCAGCAGCGACGCGCGCTATTTCGGCAATCTCAATATCCGCAAGGATGGCCTCGATGTCGCGCGGCTGATGTCCGACGCGCGCGATGTGTGCTTTTCCGCCGGATCGGCCTGCGCCAGCGGATCGGGCAAACCCAGCCATGTGCTGGCCGCGCTGGGCCTTTCGCAGGAACAGGCCAAAAGCTCTGTCCGGCTGGGCTTTGGCCGCTACACCACGATGGCGGATCTGGAACAGGGCGTTCAGGCGATCCTTACCGCAGCGAAGGTGCAAGGCGTCTGATGGTCAAAGTCACTTTTGTCAGCACCGACGGCGCCGAGACCGAATGCGATGCGGCCGAAGGCGCGTCGCTGCTCGAAACGGGGCAAGCAGCCGGCTTGCCGCTGGAGGGAACCTGCGAAGGGCAAATGGCCTGCTCGACTTGCCATGTGATTGTCGATCCGGGCTGGTTCGACCGCTTGCCCGAAGCGAGCGAAGAGGAAGAGGACATGCTCGACCTGGCCTATGGAGTCGAACGCTGCAGCCGCCTGTCCTGCCAGATCGACATATCCGCCGAACTGGAAGGACTGGTGGTCAGGCTCCCCTCCGAAAGCCGCGATATGTCGCGGATGTAGCGGAAAAAAAGGGCGACCATCCGCGAGTGGGAAGATGGCCGCCCGGAATATGACCGAAGGGGGAGGGTTAGCCCTCGGCCACGGGTGTTTTGCTTCTGCGATTGATCGCCCGGACACCCCAAACCAATCCGCCGATCGGTAGGAAGATCACAGCGAGAAGGATTAGCCCTGCGATTACAAAGCCGAGGATTGATCCCATCGATCCGAGAACGCTCTGGATCGGGGCAAGGAAATCATTGGTCACGGCTGTGCCGGTTTCATAGTGGATGTTGACCTTGCTGTAGGCGACGCGGCCCTGCATTTCCTTCAGCCAGCTGCGGGCCTGATCGATTTCCTCGTTGACCTGCGCAACGCTGCGCTCTGCCTCGACCAATTCGCGCACGCTGCCGGTGCGGGTCCGCAGAACCTCTTGCAAACGGTCGCGCAGCGCAGTGCGGGCTTCCAGCCGCGCTTCGGTATCGACGATGGCTTTGGACAATTCTTCGGCCTGGATATTGGCCGAGACCTGTTCCGCACCCGAGTCGGTCGCTTCTTTCTCGAGCAGTGCGCCGAATGCGCGGGCATGGCGCGTAGCAACGGATAATTGCAGGACACCGGTAACTTCGTCGCCCTCTTCACCGGTTTTGCTCATGCCGATGATCTGGCAGCTGGAGGGGCCTTGCTGGTCACACAGATCGGCATGGCGGCGTTGCAACTTGCCGATATCCTCGCCGGGGAGCTTCCACGAATATTCATAGACATAGGCGAGCTTGGGAAGGCTGATCGCAACATCTGATAGATCGGGAAGCGCCGCTGCCTCACTGGCGTCGGAAGGACCTGCCTCTTCCATCTCCGGCTGGGCAATCGACTCGGCGGCTTCATCGGTAGTGGCCGTTGCCTCCATTGCGATCGACTCGGTGTCCGCCGCCATTTCGGCGTCGCTCATGTGGCTCTCGCTCGCCTCCTGCGAACAAGCCGCGAGCGCGAGAACGGGCAGCGCCGCAGCCAGTAGAAATTTCTTGGAAATTACTTGCCTCATTTTGGCCTCCTTTTTGCCATAATTTCGCCACAATTGGGGCAGGAGGCAGGGTTTAGTCAAGCCGAAATTGCGCTTTGAGCGATCGCGGGGCAGTCAATCCGCTGCGTATATTGCTGATATTGAACGATAAAATATCCCGCAAAAAATCTCGCGCGGCAATGGGGCGAAATAAGGCAGGGGATGCGCGAAAATGCCGCCATCGGACCGGTTTGGCCGCGAATCCGCAGCGGCGGAGGGGGTTGCAAAACATGCCATTTGCGTCCCCCCAATCGCGCCGCTAACGGAGCCTCTTGTCGCTGGCATATTGATAAGGTCCACATGCGCGAGACACTGCGAAATTTCATCGAGTCCCGGCGGTTTGAATGGACAATCACCGCGGTCATTGTCGTCAATGCGGTGGTGCTGGGCCTGGAAACAATGCCCGCGGTCATGCGCGATTATGGCGGGGTGCTCGACTGGCTGGACAAAATTGCGATCGTGATTTTCGTGATCGAAATTCTGCTCAAGCTGTTCGTTTACCGCCTGCGCTTTTTCATGAACGGGTGGAACCTGTTCGACTTTGCCATCGTCAGCGTCGCGCTGATCCCCGCCAGCCAGCAATATAGTGTGCTGCGTGCGCTGCGCGTTTTGCGCGTGTTGCGGCTGATTTCGGTGGTCCCCAGCATGCGCAAAGTCATTGTCGGGCTGTTCAGCGCCATTCCCAGCATCGGCACCGTAATCGTGATGCTGCTCTTGCTGTTTTATATCAGCGCGGTGATGGCGACCAAGCTGTTCGGAGAGGCTTTTCCCGACTGGTTCGGCACGCTTGGCCTGTCGCTCTATTCGCTGTTCCAGATCATGACGCTGGAAAGCTGGTCGATGGGGATCGTGCGCCCGGTGATGGAGGTTTACCCCTATGCCTGGGCGTTCTTTGTGCCGTTTATCCTGCTCACCAGTTTCATCGTGCTCAATCTTTTCATCGGTGTGATCGTCAATGCGATGGCCGAAGCCACCGACGAGGCGGCGCATGGCGAGCGCGAGATGATTATCGCCGAGCTCAAGGCGCTGCGGGAGGATGTCGCCGCGCTGAGAGGCAAGAGAGAATAGGGCGGCCACGCAATATCTGCTAAGGCGCGGCAAACGGAGGAGAGAGATATGCCGATACGCGGATTAGCCCTTGCCCTATGCGCGCCCTTTGCCTTGGCGAGCGCGGCTTTCGCGCAGGATGCAGAGGAAGACGCGCCACCTGCGGCTTTCCCCGAAACCGAAATCTTCCTGTTCGACTATGACGCCGCGGCGCAAGACAATGCGCTGTGGGACGGGCGCAATGTCACCGCGCGTGCGGGCTATGACAACCAGCCCTATTTCACCAAGGACAGCGCGACATTCCTCTATTCACGCGATGACGGGACGCAGACCGATATCTGGGAATATGATCTCGCCAGCGATACGCATGCGCAGATCACGCGCACGCCCGAATCCGAATTCTCGCCCACGCCATCGCCCGACAACCGGACGATCATGATGGTGTTCGAACGTAACAATTCGATCTGGCATATCGATCGCAACCTGCCCGATGTACCGCAATGGTCGCTGGAGGCCGCGGGCGTTACCGAACCGGTCGGCTATTTCGCGCACAATTTCGCGACCGGCGATCTCCTCTACTGGTCGCGCTATGGCTTCAACGTCGCACTGACCCACGCCGACAAGCCGGCCTATCACTTCATCAGCGGCCACGCCGTCCCCGCGACCCCGCATGTGATCCCCGGCAGCAATGAAATCAGCTTCGTCCACCGCCAGACCAACGAACAAGTCTGGATCAAGGCCTTCGACCCGAAGACCAAAGCCATCCGCCCGCTAACCCCGATTGTCGGCACCAACGCCAACTACACCTGGGCCCCCGACGGGGCGATCCTGCAGATCGAAGACGGTAAAGTGCACCGCTGGCGCGAGGGCGGCGAGGGCTGGGAAGTTATTGGTGATCTAGCGGATCACGGCATTGAGTCTGCCAATCGGATCGCGGTCAGCCCGGATGGGAAGCGGATTGCTGTGGTGGGGTTGCCTGTGGGGTAGGGGCGTGTGCTCGCGGTTCGCTTGTCGATGTGATTGATTTTCTTGTCATGAAGCGCGCGTTCGGTACTGTCGCGCTATGAACCTTGCAGATTGTGGCGCAATAATATTCGATAGCGATGGAGTCCTTGTCGACTCAGAAATCATTCATATTGCGGTTGAACAAGAGCTGCTCGCGGAACTTGGGTTGCACTACAAGATTGAAACGTACCTGTCTCGGTTCGTAGGTTTGTCCAATCCAGACTTCTATTCGCAACTGGCATCGGATTATGCGGCGCGTATTGGTGGAGAATTTCCGCCTGACTTCGGCCAACGGCTGCAGAAACGCATTGAGCCACGGATTGAGGCTGAACTTCAGCCGATCGCTGGGGTGGTGCAACTGGTCGAAGCATTTGCAGGCAGGGTTGCTGTCGCTTCCTCAGCACCAATTGAGAGGCTAACGAGGAAACTGGAAATAACAGGTCTCATTTCCCACTTCACGCCTCATGTTTATTCGGTCGATCACGTCAAGAAGGGAAAGCCCGCTCCAGATCTGTTCTTGCACGCGGCAGAGCAGATCGGTGTCCAGCCAGAGCGATGCGCGGTGATCGAGGATAGCGTAAATGGTGTAATGGCTGCACGGGCAGCAGGCATGACCCCAATAGGTTTTGTTGGAGGCGGACACGCTGACAGTGGCTTAAGGGATCGGTTGCTCGCCAACGGCGCGATGTTCGTTGTTTCGAGCCAC
Source organism: Pontixanthobacter aquaemixtae (assembly GCF_009827395.1). Taxonomy (GTDB): domain Bacteria; phylum Pseudomonadota; class Alphaproteobacteria; order Sphingomonadales; family Sphingomonadaceae; genus Pontixanthobacter; species Pontixanthobacter aquaemixtae. The sequence goes on from NZ_WTYX01000001.1 coordinate 457,099, forward strand.
AATGAAATCATCAAATTGCTTTAAGCCGCCGTTTACTCACACGATTGCTCGCAATGCGATTCCCTGTGGAAACGCCTCTCCCTAGCCGCCGCCCCACTTGCTAGAGAGCGGCCATGGCTGTGACCGATACTGATACCCCCGATTCCGATCCGTTTGACGCAATCGTTGATGCGCCGTTCGATTCTGCGTTGTCCGAGCGTTATCTGGTCTATGCTCTGTCAACGATTACCGCGCGTTCGCTGCCCGATCTGCGCGACGGGTTGAAGCCGGTTCACCGGCGCTTGCTATGGACCATGCGGCAGCTCAAGCTGGACCCGAGCAACACTTACAAAAAGTCCGCCCGCGTCGTGGGTGAGGTGATCGGTAAGTATCACCCGCATGGCGACACCGCGGCCTATGATGCGATGGTCCGGCTCGCGCAGGATTTCTCGCTGCGTTATCCGCTGGTCGAGGGGCAGGGGAATTTCGGCAATATCGATGGCGATAATGCTGCTGCGTATAGGTACACCGAAGCGCGGCTGACCAAGACCGCGATGCATCTGATGCAGGGGCTGGACGAAGGCACGGTCGATTTCATCCCGACATACAATGGCGAGGAAGAAGAGCCCGAGCTGATGCCCGGCCTGTTCCCCAATCTGCTCGCCAATGGCACCAGCGGGATCGCGGTGGGGATGGCGACCAATGTGCCGAGCCACAATGTCGCGGAAATTATCGATGCGACGCTGGAACTGATCGACAATCCGCATGTCGAACATGCGCGGCTGATGGAGCTGTTCCACGGGCCCGATCTGCCGACCGGCGGGCTGATCGTCGATAGCCCCGAAATCATCTCCAACGCTTATGAAACCGGTCGCGGATCGTTCCGAATTCGCGGACGCTTCCACGCTGCCGAGGCGGAGAAAGCTGAGGATAAAGAGCTGGGCATCGAGCGGCTCGGCGGCGGGCAATATCAGCTGGTCATCAGCGAAATTCCGTATCAGGTGCAGAAGGGCAAGCTGATCGAGCAAATCGCTCAGCTTATCGCCGACAAGAAGCTGCCGATCCTCGAAGATGTGCGCGATGAAAGCGACGAGAATATCCGGCTGGTGCTGGTTCCCAAGAACCGCAATGTTGACCCCGAATTGCTCAAGGAATCGCTTTACAAGCTGACCGATCTGGAAACGCGTTTCGGCCTCAATCTCAACGTGCTCGATGCCAGCCGCACGCCGCTGGTGATGGGGCTGAAGGAACTGCTGCAGAACTGGACCGCCGCGCAGATCGAAATCCTGCGCCGCCGCACGCAGCACAGGCTGGACAAGATTGCCTCGCGGCTGGAACTGCTGGGCGGCTATATCATCGCCTTCCTCAATCTCGACCGCGTGATCGAAATTATCCGTACCGAGGATGAACCCAAGCCGGTGATGATGGAGGAATTCGGGCTGACCGATCGCCAGACCGAGGCAATCCTCAACATGCGGCTGCGGTCCTTGCGCAAGCTGGAAGAAATGCAGCTGAAGCAGGAACAGGCCGATCTGCTGAAAGAGCAGGAAGAGCTGGAGAAACTGCTCGGCTCCCCCGCACGCCAGCGCACGCGGTTGAAGCGCGACCTGGCGGCGCTGCGCAAGGAATATGGCGAAGACACCGATATCGGCCGCCGCCGCACCACGATTGCCGAGGCCGCGCCCACGGTGGAATTCAGCATGGATGCGATGATCGAGAAGGAACCGATCACCGTGGTCCTGTCGCAAAAGGGCTGGATCCGCGGGGCCAAGGGACATGTCGATCTGGCAGGTTCCGAAGACGGAATGGGCGATTTCAAATATAAGGAAGGCGATGCGGCTGCTTATGCGCTGCATGCGCAGACCACCGATAAGCTGCTGATCGCGGTCGATAATGGCCGCTTCTTCACACTGGGCTGCGACAAATTGCCCGGCGCGCGCGGCTTTGGCGAACCGGTGCGCAACACGCTGGACATCGATGCAGAGGCGCAGATTGTCGGGGTGGTGGTGCACAAGCCCAAGGGGCAGCTGTTGCTCGCTTCGTCAAACGGCAAGGGCTTTGCGGCGGAAACCGACGAGTTGTTGGCGGAAACCAAAAAGGGCCGCCAGGTGGTCAATCTCAAAGGCGATGCCAAATTCGCGGTCATGCGCGAAATCGCCAGCGAGCATGACCATGTCGCGGTGGTCGGTGAGAACCGCAAGCTGGTGGTGTTCTGCCTGGAAGAATTGCCGATTCTCGGGCGCGGGCAGGGGGTCATGCTGCAACGCTATCGCGACGGCGGCCTGTCCGATGCGACGACTTTCAAACTGGAAGACGGGCTTAGCTGGGCGATGGGCGGCAAGGGCGACCGGACGCGAACCGAAAGCGATATCTGGCAGTGGAAAGTCGCGCGCGGCGCGGCCGGGCGTTTGCCCCCGCAAGGCTTCCCGCGCGACAACACTTTCTAGAGATCAAGCGGGCCCGAAGGTAAGGGGGCCCAAAAAGAAAGAGGGCCAGGAACGCCGAAGCGCGCCTGACCCTCCCGTGCGACCCAAAGGCCTCTGCTCTGTATCGAAACACAGCGCTGAGAGCACTTCAGGACTGCGTGGAACCGCCACCGCCCGAAGAGGGAGGGTGGGCAAGTGGGTGGTCCCAACTCAAATATCCCGTGAATGGATTTTACATTAGCCTAGTAACATTAAGCTATGCTGACGCAATATTAGGCATGCATAGGTTTTACAATTGTTTACTATTTCCGCCTGCGTAGGGGGCGGCCGCCGCCTCCCTTGGCGCCGCGATTTGCGTTGTTGCGATGGCCCGCGGCTGGCGTGTTTGCGCGCCGTTCACCTCGCTCAATATGTTTTTTCGCGGCGACAACGGGTTTGGTTACAGGCCCTTTTTTGTGGCTAACATTCTTCGGGCGCGGTGCATCCGACTGAATCTCGCGCGCAGACTTACCGCGGCTTCGCTGGTCGCGGTCCTCGCGGCTGCGATAATTGCCTTGATCCGGGCTGCGTCCCTCTGCATCGCGCCAGTTGCGGTCGCGCGGTTGCGGGCCGCGTTTGTTTTTGGGTTTGCCGCCTTGCTTGTTCAGGGGTTTTCCGCGTCCCCCGCCGCCGCCACCTTTGCGGAAGCGCGCAGTGCGGTCGTCCGGATTGCGTTCAGCGCCCGATCCCTTGCGCGCCGGTGCGGGCAGCGCGCTAGCTTGCGCAACGAAATCTTCGGGGATCGGTGCTTGCGTCAGTTTTACCCCGGTCAAGCGCTCGATATCGCGAATATAGGGTCGTTCGTCGGGCGCGATATAGCTGACCGCGAGGCCGCTTCGGCCCGCGCGCGCCGTCCGTCCGATACGGTGGACATATTGTTCGGCGACATTGGGAATTTCGAAATTGAACACCGCGCTTACGCCGGGAACGTCGATCCCGCGTGCGGCAATATCGGTGGCCACCAGAACCGGAACGCTGCCCCTGCGGAAACCGTCTAGCGCGCGGGTGCGCTGTGCTTGCGATTTGTTGCCATGGATCGCGCCGGCATTGATGCCCGCTGCGACCAGATGCCGCACGACGCGGTCTGCGCCATGTTTTGTGCGGGTGAAAACCAGCGCAGTCTCGATATCGCCATTGGCGATGCCTTTTTGCAGGCTGATTGTAAGAAGTGCCTGCTTCTCTTTCTGGTCAATGAAAGTGCCGAACTGGTCAACGCGCTCTGCTGTTGTAGATTGCGGGGTGACTTCGACGCGCACCGGATTGTCGATGAAACGTTTGCCCAATTCAACAATGCTTTTGGGCATTGTCGCAGAGAAAAACAGGCTTTGCCGCTTTTTGGGCAGCATATTGGCGATCCGGGTGAGCGGTTTGATAAAGCCCAGATCCATCATCTGGTCCGCTTCATCGAGCACGAAAATCTCGACCCGGTTCAGCGTCAGCGCGCGCTGTTCGACCAGATCGATCAACCGGCCCGGCGTTGCCACCAGCACATCACAGCCCGGGACCAGCTTGCGCGCTTGCTGGCGCACCGGAAGGCCGCCGAAAACGCATTGGACGCTGAGGTCCAGAAAACGCGCATAATCGCGCATATTGTCGGCGATTTGCGCCGCCAGTTCGCGCGTGGGAGAGAGGATCAGCATTCGGCAGGCCGCAGGATACCGTCCGGTAGGATCGGACGCCAAACGGTGGAGAGAGGGCAGCGAAAAGGCAGCGGTTTTTCCGGTGCCGGTCTGTGCGACTCCCAACAGATCGCGGCCATCGAGCAATGCCGGAATGGATTCTCGCTGGATCGGTGTTGGTTCGGAATAGCCCTTCGTGTTCAATGCACGAAGGATAGGCTCGGCAAGGCCGAGTTCTTCAAAAAATGACATAAATACTTTCTATTGTGCGCCATGCGGCCCCAAAAACGGAGTCCGGGCGCAAGTCAGGGGTCCTTACGGCGACCCATGCGTGAAAAGGGAAGCATGCGAATAACGCAAATTCCGTGCATCGGGTGCGGGACTAAGCCCTTGCTCTGAAGGGAAAGTTCACGCTCGCAACCGATTTCGCAGGATTGTCCCGCGCCGGACGTTGCAGGCCATGTAGGTAGCGCAGGCCAATTTGGCAATGAAATTACGCGCCGCGCCGTTCTTGCGCATCCAGTTCCTCGTCCAGAATCGCCAGCACGCGGTCCCTGTCAGGAAAGCTCTCGCTCACCCAGCGGCTCTGGACGGCGTGCAGAATGCGCGCAACTTCCGGGCCCGCACCGACCCCTTTGGCAACGATCTCTCCGCCTTTGAGCGGCAATTGCGGAATGTCCCATCCGTCAAGCTGGTCCACCGTTCCGCCGGCCAGCAGGATCCGGTCCACCGCGCATTCGCGGCCATGCTGGAAGGCAAGCGCTCTCGCCTTGTCCTTATCCGCCGGCAACCGCGCCGCAACACAGCTCAGCCGTTCGCGCTGCGCACGTGACAAGCGCAGGCGCGAGGCAACCGTTTCCGCAACCGGCGGAAGGGCGGGCAGCAATGCCGAAAGCCTGCGCACCGGATCGGGCGCGACAGATTCTGCCAATTCGGCCGCGATCAGCTTGCGCAGAGCGTCAATCTCATGGGTGCCTGCTTCGGGCAAAATCACTTGCAAGACACCGCGCTCGCGCATGCGGGCGACGGTTGCATGCGGATCGGCGAGGCCCAGCAGCGAAAGCAATTCCTTGGCCACACGCTCTCGGCTCAATCCTTTGAGCGTCTCGGCCATTTCAGAGCAGGCATCTTCCGCTTCCTGATCCAGTTCGGCGCCAAATCGCGCCTGAAACCGGAAATAGCGAAGGATACGTAGGTGGTCCTCGCGAATTCTTTCACGCGCATCGCCGATAAAGCGGATACGGCGCGTTTTTAAGTCCTCCTGCCCGCCGAAATAATCGGAGATTTCCCGAGTCTCCGGATGCGCGTAAAGCGCATTGATTGTGAAATCTCTTCTGGCGGCGTCGTCGCGCCATTCGCTTGCAAAAGCGATTGTCGCGCGGCGTCCGTCGGTCGAGATATCCTTTCGCAGCGTGGTGATTTCCACATGTCCGCCGCGCAGAACCGCGGTGATCGTGCCGTGGTCAATGCCGGTCGGGACGCTGGTGATGCCCGCATCTTTCAGCCGGTCAATCACGATATCGGGCGTCAGCGGGGTTGCCGCGTCAATGTCTTCCACCGCATGCCCCAGCAGCGTGTCGCGCACCGCGCCGCCGACCCAGCGGATATTGTCCGCGCCGAGCGTTCTGACGAGCTGCGCCAGATCGTCGCGCTTGGTCCATTCTGCTTGCGGTAATTCGGCCATCATAGAACCCGTTTGCCCAGAGCCAGTGGCGCTTAGCGCCGTCTTCGGCTCCGAAGGGCCGCTTTTACTTGAGCGGCCATGCTAGAAGAAAATGCGCCCCTTCGACAAGCTTGGGGCCAACGCAATTGGGGATCATGGCAGCAGCTCTTCCATCGCGATCCGCCGCGAAAGATTGGCGATGATCGCCGCGGTTACGCCCCATATCCTGAACCCGTCCCAATGCATCTCCAGATAATGGCGCATATCACCGCGCCAGAAAACCTCCTGTTCGGTCCAGTTGGTGGGTGTGAACACTTGCGCCAGCGGGACTTCGAACCATGCCTCGACCTCGCGCGGATGCGGGACCAGATCGAGATCGGGCGGGACAACCCCCAGAACCGGTGTAATCTCGAAGCCGGTGCCGGTCTGGTATTTGTCGGTTGTGCCGATCAGGCGGACATGCTCGCGGTCCAGCGAAAGTTCTTCCTCCGCCTCGCGCAGAGCGGCCTCGATCGCGGTTTCGCCTTGATCCAGCTTGCCGCCGGGAAAGGCGACTTGCCCCGGATGGTCGCGCATCGTGGTCGGGCGTTGGGTCAGGATAATGCCGGGCTCTTCGCGGTCGGTCACCGCGATCAGCACGGCGGCATCGGCGGTCCGCTGCGCATCGGCAAACCGTTTGTCGGTCAGCAGGTCGGTCAGCTCTTCCCGATGCCCTTTCTCGAACAGATCGGACAGCCGATCAAACAGCGCGCTCATGCAGGCAACAGCGAAAATGACGCGCCGCCGCTGGCAACGGTCCAGTCAGAGCCCGATGCCAGGGCGATATCGGCCAATTGTTGGTAGGTACTGCGATTGAGCCGGGCTTCGCAGCCGCGCCTGACGGTCAGATAAAGCGCGGGCGTATCGGCATCGCCGCGTGCGATCAGCGGGTTTTGCGCGCCTGCGACCACCAATTCGTCAGTATTAAGGCGGAAGGCCAGACCGCCATCGCGCTGGGCAACATCGGTTGCAATAAAGGGCGCGTCTTCGATTTCGATCGACAGTTTCTGGAACGGTGTGACCAGCCAATACGTGCCGTCCGCATCGCGCACCAGCAGGCTGGCAAAGGCGCGCACCATTGCCGGCCGGGTGATTTCGCCGCCGTCGTGAAACCATGTTCCATCGGCGGCAATCCGCATCAGGCTGTCGCCGCTATTTTGCGGGTTCCACTGTTCGACAGGGGGCAGTTTGCGCTGTGAGACTTGCTCGCCAATTTCGGCAAGCGACAGGTCCGCAAGTTCGGGTGGGGGTGTGTAGGGCATTGGCTGCTGCGATGGCAGATAGTGCCCTTTCACTCAACATCGCCGGTGTCATTCCTGCCCCGGCGCATTGGATATGATCAGGGTGCAAGCGCGGCGGGCCAGGGGCCCAGCATTCCCTCTTCGGGCAAAATCGCGGGATTGTCGCAGCGGACCAGCAGCCTTTCGCGCTCGAACGGGCCTGGGCAATGCCAGGCTTGTGTCGGACCTGCGGTAAAGCCGAAAAAGCGCCCGTAATATTCCGGATCACCAATCATTACCTGCGGCAGAGCTGCGCCAGCATCGATCGCGCCGAGCGCGGCAAGCATCAACGCCTTGCCGTATCCTTCGCTTTGCTTTTCGGGGAGGACGGCAACCGGGCCGACCATGATCAGCGGATGATTGCGGCCGTCGGGATCGGTCAGCGCGACCGGCCACAGCTGGATTGTGCCCGCCAGATAATCGTCATCATCGAGCGCGGCAAAGCTCAATGCCTCCAGCCACTGGGCCCCTTCGCGGATGCGATAGGCGGTGCGCGCCTGCCGCCCGTCGCCGAAAGCGCGGTCGAGCAATTGCTCGACCAGATCGGCATCGACATTGGCAAGGGGAATGAGTGTGGGCATTGCGCGCGAGCCGATAGGACGCGCTGTGGGCGCTGTCGATCAATTTCGCCTAGGGTGCGGCCAGTTTTAGCTTCGGAGGCAGCGCCCCTTAGCTGGCCGGTGTCAGCCGCAGCAAGCGCCCGCCTTCACCGTCTTCCAGAACCCAGATCGCGCCATCGGCGGCTTCTGCCACCGAACGGATCCGCGCGCCAAAGTCATAACGCGCATTCTCTGTCGCTTCTTCGCCATTGACCGCGACATGGACGAGGCCCTGGCTCTTGAGACCGGCGATCAGGGCGGTGCCTTTCCAACCTTCGAACAGGTCGCCGCGATAGAACATCATGTCGCCCGGCGCGATGACCGGCGTCCAGGTAATTGCCGATTGGGCAAGATCGGGCCGGGTGTCATTGTTGGGAATCTTTTCCCCGCGATAATGATTGCCGTCCGAAACGATCGGCCAGCCATAATTGGCACCGGCCTTGACGAAATTCAGCTCGTCTCCGCCAGCGGGGCCGTGTTCCATATCCCACAGATTGCCGGCCGCATCGAAATCCATGCCCAGAATATTGCGGTGGCCATAGGACCAGATCTCGCTGGTGAGGCCGCCTTCATCTGCCATCGGATTGCCAGCGGCGGGCGTGCCATCGAGATTGAGCCGGACAATGGTGCCGACATTATTGGAATTATCCTGCGCCGGTTGCATTTTCTGCCGGTCGCTGGAGGCAACGAACATCAATTCGCCATCGGGAGAAAAGACGATCCGGTGCCCGTAATGGCCGCGCCCGTCGGTCTTGGGCGATTGCCGCCAGATGACCGTAAGATCATCGATGGTGCAGCTGACATCTCCTGAGCAGGAGACCGTTCCTCGACCGACCACTGCGCCGCGCGTGTCACCATCGCCAGCTTCGGCCCAGCTCAGGTAAATTGCCTTGCTGGTTTCATAATCGGGCGCGAAGGCGACATCGCCGAATCCGCCTTGGCCGCCATAATCCACTTCGGGTGTGCCGGGCACGGTGCTGATCTTGCCAGAGGCGACATGGAACACTTTGAGCGTTCCCGATTTCTCGGTGATGAAAACATTGCCCGTTCCCGGCTCGACCGCTGCGGCCCATGGTTCGTTGTAACCGCCATGCTCGGTGACGGAGAACGGGCCAACCACCTCTGCCCCTTCGGCAGTTGCGACCGGCGCGGCCTCGCTGTCCACGGTTGCGGCCATGCTGCAGCTTGCGACAAACAAAGCCGCGGGTGAGAAGGTAAGGGCGACGAGCGATTTTTTCGAGATCATCATGGTAGCTGGAACTCCCGGAAATGATTTTTGTGCCGAACAATATGTAATCGGCGTTGATGAGGCAGGGCGTGGCCCGCTTGCGGGGCCCGTTGTGGCGGGCGCTGTGGTGCTTTGCAAGCCGCTCCCGCCTGAACTCGACGGGGCGCTCGACGATTCGAAGAAACTATCCGTCAAACGACGTGCGCAGCTCGATCTTGCGGTGCGCCAGCACTGCGCATGGGCTGTGGGGGTGGTCGATGTGGAGGAGATTGACGCGCTCAATATTCTCGGCGCGACAATGCTGGCGATGACAAAGGCGGTGGCGGGGATTTGCGAGCTGCTGGGCGGCAAGCCTGACGCGGTGCTGATCGACGGCAATCTCAGCCCCGCCGGACGCTGCGATCATTGGCGCAAGGCGGAATGGGGGCAGGGCACGCCCATTGTCGGAGGGGACGCGCTGGAGCCGGTCATCTCGGCAGCGTCGATTGTCGCGAAGGAATGGCGCGACCGGATGATGCTGGCCGCGGCTGAGGAGTTTCCGCAATATGGCTGGAGCCGCAACAAGGGTTACGGCACGAGAGAACATATGGACGCCTTGCACCAATACGGCGCAACCCCACATCACCGCAAAAGCTTTGCGCCGGTTGCGCAATTAAATCTGATTTGAGAGCGCAATGACCACAGCAATTTTGATGATTTTCGCCGGGCTGATCGGGCTCGGGCTTGGCGGTGAGTGGCTGGTCCGCGGCAGCGTGGGTCTTGCCCAGCGGATGGGCATTTCCAATCTCGTTACCGGATTGGTGATCGTCGGTGCGGCAACGTCAATGCCCGAAATGGTCGCAAGCGTGCAGGCCGTCGCCGCCGGTTCGCCAGAGATTGCATGGGGCAATATCGCCGGATCGAACATTGCCAATTCGCTGCTGATCCTGGGCGCGACGGCTTTGGTCGCGCCGATTGTCCTGACCGGTACCGGGCGGCGCGATGCGGTGGTCGGACTGTCCGCCTCTGCCGCGCTTTTTGCCATCGCCTGGTGGCAATTGGGATCGCCATGGATCGGCGCCGCGCTGCTCGCCGCGCTGACTGTCTATATCATCTGGCGATACACCCATCCGCGCCCCGCCGATGAGGAAGAGCTGGAGGTTCCCCCGCTATCCCGCTCTTTGGTCTATTTTATCCTCGGCGTTGCCGCATTGGTGATCGGGGGAAAACTGCTGGTCGATGGCGCAATCGACCTCGCCACGCTGGCCGGTGTCAGCGAAACGGTGATCGGCCTGACCGTGGTTGCGGTGGGAACATCGCTGCCCGAACTGGCCGCATCGGTGGCTGCCGCTTTGCGCGGGAAGCCGGGGCTGGCGCTGGGCAATGTTGTCGGTTCAAACATCTATAATCTGCTGCTTATTGGCGGCGTGACCATGGCAATTTCCGCGCGACCGATTCCGGTTGAACTGCTCGATGTGGAATGGCCGCTGGTGATCGCAACCGCGCTGATGATCCTGCTGCTCTGCTGGTTCGCGCATCGCATCAATCGCGCGATGGGCGCGCTGTTATTGGCAGGCTTCGCCGCTTTCAATGTTCTTTTGCTGACATAAAACGGCGACCGAGTCTTTCGCGCAACACCCCACCATATCGAGTCTGCAAAACTGCATAGACTCAACATGTTGTGGGGGACTCTTTTCGTTCTCTCTTGGTTCCGGCATGGTTATCGGCCTGTTAACCATGTTGTGCGACAACTCTTTGCTTGACGTGGAGTCCGCTTGGACTCACCCTGTGGATAAGTTGAATCGGGGGAAAGCATATGGGGGTCCAGGAGACCTTGCTGAAACGCGCGAACACGAAAACACGCGCAAAGAAAACGGCGAAGAAAACAGAAGTCGCCAAGGCTGATTTGCCGCTCGGGCAAATTCTGTCTGGCGACTGCATTGAATCGATGCGCGCGCTGCCCGATGCCAGCATCGATCTGGTGTTTGCAGACCCGCCCTATAACCTCCAGCTTGGCGGCGATCTCAACCGCCCTGATGGCAGCCAGGTCGATGCGGTGACCGATGATTGGGACCAGTTCGACAGCTTCAAGATCTATGACGATTTTACCCGCGACTGGCTGACCGAGGCCAAGCGCATCCTCAAGCCTGATGGCGGGCTATGGGTGATCGGCAGCTATCACAACATCTTCCGCGTCGGCGCGATTTTGCAGGATCTGGGCTTCTGGATTTTGAACGATGTCGTGTGGCGCAAATCGAACCCGATGCCCAATTTCCGCGGCACCCGCTTCACCAACGCGCATGAAACGCTGATCTGGGCGAGCCAGGGTGAAAAGGCGAAATACCACTTCAATTACCGCGCGATGAAAACGCTCAATGACGAATTGCAAATGCGCAGCGACTGGGTGCTGCCGATTTGTGGCGGAGGAGAGCGTTTGAAAGAACGCGGCACCAAAGTGCACCCGACGCAGAAGCCCGAAGCGCTGCTATACCGCGTGATGCTGGCCACCACAGAGAAAGGCGACGTCGTGCTCGACCCGTTTTTCGGCACCGGCACCACCGGCGCGGTGGCCAAACGTCTGGGCCGCGAATGGATCGGCTGCGAACGCGAAGGCGTCTATACCGAAGCCGCGCTCAAGCGGATCGCAAAAGAACTGCCGCTCGATGAAAGCGCGCTGCAGACCATGCAAAGCAAACGCGATGCGCCCAAAGTGGCCTTCGGCGCGCTGGTCGAAAACGGCTATATCAAGCCGGGTACGCAGATTTTCGACAAGAAACGCCGCTGGATCGCCGAAGTCCGCGCCGATGGTTCGGTAACGCATGGCAAGCAAGTCGGCTCGATCCACGGTTTGGGCAAAGAGCTGCAAGGCGCGCCCAGCTGCAACGGCTGGACCTTCTGGCACTATGAAGTCGATGGAGATGTGAAGCCGATCGATGCCGCGCGGCAGGATTATCTGCTGGCGGTTGAGGATTGAAATCAAGCCGCCGCCGCTTGGCAATTTGAAAGCAACACGGCATTATCGCATGGTTGCGTAACGACAAAGCCACTTGCGAGCGTCCAACCATGCCGACCAGAGCCTTTAGCATAGCCATTTCCATTGCCGCATTGATGCTGCCCGCTTCGGCGCAGGCGCTGCCCGAAGGCGAGGGCAAAGCTCTGGTCGAGGGGGTGTGCAGTTCCTGCCACCGGACTAGCGTGATCGAACGGAGCTCTGGCTATACGCGCGAGGATTGGCAGTTTCTTGCCTCGACGATGATCGATCTGTCGAACAATCCGGACACCGAAAACGCAATTCTCGATTACCTTGCGGCCAATTTTCCGCCCAGCGCAAACCGCGCGGCTACACCGGTGCCGGGCCCGCTCAAAATCCGTTTCGAGCAGTGGCAAGTGCCGACATTGGGGCAGCGATCGCGCGATCCGGTTGAGGATGCGGCGGGCAATATCTGGTGGGTCGGCCAATGGGGCGATATTCTTGGCCGGATCGATCCGCGCACGGGCAAGATGGACGAAATCCGTCTGCCAAGGGGGGCGAAACCACACTCGGTGAATATCGGGCCGAAGGGCTTCGCGTGGTATACTGGCAATCGCAACGCAACGATGGGCAAAGTCGATCCGGCGACGGGGCAGATCACCGAATATCCGATGCCCGATCCGGCAGCGCGCGATCCGCATACGGCGGAATTCGACGCCAAGGGCATCCTATGGTTCAGCTTGCAGGGCAGCAATATGATCGGCCGGCTCGATCCGGCGACGGGCGAGGTAAAGCTCGCTGCCAGCCCGCGCGAAAACTCGCGGCCCTATGGCGTGAAAATCGCCGCTGACGGAACCATCTGGGTGGCGTGCAATGGGGCCAATTGCCTGTTGCGGGTCGATCCCGAAACGATGGAGGTCACCGAAATCACGCTGCCGCGGGACAAGACAACGGTGCGGCGGCTCGACATCGATCAGGACGGGATAATCTGGTGGGTCAATTCGGGCCTCGGCGGCCTGGGCCGCTATGATCCCGAAAGCGGCGAAATCACCGAATGGGATTCGCCCAGCGGGCCCAAGTCGCACCCCTATGCGATTGCCGTGTTTGACGGCGCGATCTGGTACAATGAAAGCGGTGTGCGCCCCGACATGCTCGTCCGCTTCGATCCGGATAGCGAGACTTTCCAAAGCTGGCCGATACCGTCCGGCCCTGTTTATGCCGGCATTTTGCGCCACATGCGCACATCGCGCGATGGCAAATCCTTGCTGATCCACCAAAGCGGAACCAACCACATCGCCCGCGTAACCGTTGATCGCGGTGAATAGGCTCTGCCTCGGCTGCGCCAGCCGGGTGACGATAAATTGCCGCGCAATCTGTCCTACATTGCCGTAACCAGCTAGGCGTGAGGAATGACTGCAAATCACCATCTTCCGCCGTGCAAAATCGGTTTTGCAACCCTCCCGGGTTATTTCTCTTTGGACAGTGGTCCATGTGGTCCATGTCTATCATTCACATCGCGGGGAATAGCTGCATGATTGCTAGATTGAACGGAACATCGTTCGTCATTCCCGCGAAAGCGGGAATCCAGGATGGTCAGGCGGTGCGGGATACTCTGGATTCCCGCTTTCGCGGGAATGACGGGGATGGTGATTGAAACGCTATGTCTGAAAGTATCTACATTCGCCCCATCGGCCTGACGCCGGGCCCGCAAAGCGAGGGTGGGGACACAATCCGGCTGGCGGGCGGGATGGTCTATGCGCATCGTTTTGCTGCCGTGCTGCGCCGCGATGGCGAAGTGGTTGAGCGGCAGGTGTTCTCGCCCAAGGGTGTCGAAGAAGCGCTTGGCGCGTTGCCGGATAGCGTAACAGAAGAAGCGCACGCGCAATGGGCGGCGCTTTCAGCCACGCATGCGCCCCTACAATTGGGCGACCGAACGATTGCTCTCGATCAGCCACAGGTGATGGGCATTCTCAATGTCACGCCCGACAGTTTCTCCGATGGTGGTGATTTTCTTGACGATCCCGATGCGGGCCGCGCGCATTCGGCTGCCATGCTGGAAGCGGGGGCGGCGCTGGTCGATATTGGCGGCGAAAGCACGCGGCCGGGTGCGCCCGCGACATGGGAAGGCGACGAGCTTGAGCGGGTTGTCCCCGCGGTTGAATATTGCGCTGCCATGGGCGCGGCGATCAGCGTCGACACGCGCCGCCCTGCGGTGATGGAAGCGGCGCTCGATGCAGGGGCGCATATCATCAATGACGTTTCGGCTTTGCGGCATGATCCGCGCAGTCTGGAACTGATGGCGGCGCGCGGATGCCCGGTCATCTTGATGCATGCACCCGGCGAAGGAGAGGATTTGCATGGCAATGCAAACTATTCGAACGTGGTGTTCGATGTGTTTGACTGGCTAAAGGCGCGGCGCGATGCGGCGATTGATGCTGGTATCGCGCGCGCAAATATCATTCTCGATCCGGGTATCGGCTTCGGCAAATCGCTGGGCGAAAATCTTGCACTGATGAATGCGCTGCCGCTGTTTCATGCGCTGGGTCAGCCGCTGCTGCTGGGCACAAGCCGCAAGCGGATGATTGGCGCGCTATCGAATGAAGTGCCGGCGGACCAGCGTCTTGGCGGCAGTATCGCGCTGGCCGTTGCGGGGATGAATGCAGGTGTGCAACTGCACCGTGTGCATGATGTTCAGCCCGCGGTTCAGGCGCGCAATGTGTGGCGCGGGATGCGCGACGCGGCGCTCACGGATTTTAGTGACCTTGGGGCTGATCTTCCGGTTGGCTAGCGCTCTGCGGCGCGGCGGCCGGCGTACGAATGCGTCCGATCAATATCTTGAGCGTGTCGGAAATCCATTGCTCGTCAACATTGTCATAATCGGTCGCGATCGGATCGCCTGAAGCGATTGTATAGGAACTACGCTCGACAGTGTCGGACGCAAAAACCGCGCGGCCATCCTTGAGCATGAACGCAATCGCGACTGTCCGCATGCCGTGGACTTTGAGGACATATTGTTTGAAATCGCTGGTCGAGCCTTCTTCGGCCAATTCGAAATCGCGGCGACCTTCGAATGCGGCTTTGACCATTTCGACCAGACGCGCGAGTTTGGGCGCCTCGTCGCGGTCCCAGCGGAATCGCTCGAACTGCGCCTCGTCAACGACGCTCGAAAACTGGTCGCATGCCTTTTGAAACTCGTCCTGTTCCATTGCGCCAACATATCGCGAAAGTGCTAAGAAGTTGTGACGGCGTGGTTAAGTTAAAGCGAATATCCGCCGTCGCTGACCAGTGCGGTTCCGGTGATCGTTGCCGCTGCATCGGACAGCAGGAAGGCGACTTGCCCGGCAATCTCGGCCGATGTTGCATAACGGCCCAGCGGCGTCGCCATTGCCGCCATCGCATCGAGCGCGGCCTGCCGGTCACCGCCATGTTCGGTGACAAGATCCTGGAAAAACGGGGTCTGGTCCCAAATCGGGGTATCAACACCGCCCGGCGCAATCGCATTGACCCTGACGCGGCGCGGCGCCGCTTCCTTTGCGGCCACGCGGGCAAGCTGCAAAACGCCCGCTTTCGAACAGCCATAGGCGGCGGTTCCCGGCTCTGCCTTCATGCCCGAAACCGAGGCGGTCAAGACGATGCTGCCGCCTTCCTTGATCGCGCGCATTGCCGCTGCGAGCGAGAGAAACGCCCCGTCGAGATTGGTTGAAAGAACGCGCCTCCAATCGGCGAAATCGAGCTCGGTAATTGGCGACCCGTCGGCTATGCCGGCATTCAGCACCGCGTGGTCCAGCTCGCCAAGGCTCGCGGACACGTCTTCCCAATGCGCGGGATCGGCCACATCGCCCGCGATACGCGATGTTTCGCAGGGCAGATCGAGCGCGGCCAAAGCGCGCGGATCAATGTCGGTGAGTATCAACCGGCTTGCACCGCGCTGCGCGAGAAACTGCACGCATGCGGCACCGATGCCCGATGCGGCGCCGGTTATAAGGATGCTCTTGCCTGAAAACTCGTGATCATTCTGCATGGGCAGCGCGTAGCAGCAAGTCTTTGCGCGGCCTAGGGAGCAGGGCGAAATTACGCCGCGTTGTCGATGCCCAGATCGCCCAGCTTGCGGTACAGCGTGGAGCGGCCAATGCCGAGCCGCCGGGCGACTTCGGTCATGCGGCCGCGATAATGCCCGATGGCGAGCCGGATAACATCGGCCTCGATTTCCTCGAGCGGACGCAGATTGCCGTCGGGTGTGTAGAGCATGACGCCCACACCTTCCTGCATCGGGTTGATCGCTTCGCCGACTTCACCAAGCAGTTCCGACAATTGCGGGAAGCTGCTGGCGGTGAGTGTTTCCTTGTCGCAAAACACCGCAGCGCGGAACAGAACCGCTTGCAACTGGCGGACATTGCCGGGCCAGTCATAAGCGGAAAGAAGTTGCAGCGCGCTGTCGCTGATCGATTTCTGCCGCAAGCCGGGCTCGTCGCCCAACCGGCCCAGAAAATGCCGTGTCAGCGCGGTAATATCGCCCTGCCGGTCGCGCAGCGGGGGTAGAGTGATCTTTGTCTGCGAGATTTCTGCCAGCAGATCGGGGTGGAAGTGACCGATGCTGTTCTTGCCATCGGTCATATCCGACAGCGGAAGGTTGCTCGCGCACAGCACGCGGACATCGATTTTGAAACCGTGCTTGGCGCCAATCGGGCGGACAATCCCGGATGAGAGTGTCTCGGCCAGTTTTGCTTGCAGACCTTCTTCGAGCCGGTCGATCTCGTCGAGGATAATCGTGCCACCATCGCAATGCTGCAAAGCGCCGATCTGGCGGTCGAAAGCGCCGGGAAAGGCGTTTTGTTCGTGGCCGAAGAGCACAGATTCGATCGAATTGGCAGCAACGCTGCGGACATTGATCAGGCGGAACGGGTTTTTCGCGCGTGGGCTGGCTGCCTGCATCGCGCGCATCAGCATTTCTTTACCGGTGCCGCTTTCGCCTTCGATCAGGACCGGGCCGTGGCCGCGCGCAGCCTTGGCCGCCTTTGCCAGAGCCGAACGGAAATCGGGCGAATTGCCGATCATCGCATCGAAATCGAGCGCGGCGACCATTTTTTCGGTCAGCGGCTGCAATTCGTCCTTGGGCGCTTCCTGCTTGGTTGCGCTGCGCAAGGCCTGCATCAGGCGGTCGGGAGAGACCGGTTTGACCAGATAATCGGTTGCACCGGCGCGCATCGCATCAACTGCCAGCATCGGGCTGGCGCTGGTGGTCAACATCAGGATCGGCATAGCCGGGCGGCGCGCCTTCAGCTCTTCGATCAGGCTGCAAGCATCATCGCCGGGAACCCATTGATCGAGAATGATCGCCGAACATTGCATGCCCTGGCGCGTGCCAAGCGTTGCAATGGCAGTTTCGGAATCCTGCACGACAAGCGTGCGCCAACCCTCGCGCGCAGCGAGCGCAGTGATAAGGCGGCTTTGCGCCGGCTCATCATCGATCAGCATCAAAAGGCGTGAATCGCTCTCTGCCATAACCCTCAAAATCGTCCCAATGCGGTACAGGCGTCTCGAATAGGGAAAATCAGTAAAGGTCTAATTAAGGCTAAGAATAGGTTTTCAGGCCTTGAAGCCTCTGCATCTGCGCGATAGACCGCCTGCGAACGGGGGAATTGCCCCGAATATTATCGAAAAACCAAGTGGGGAACACGCGTAATGGCTTCGGCAAATGACATGAAAGCAGCGGAAAAAACCTATGGCGGGTTCATTAACAGCCTGAAATGGAGCGTTCCGGTGATCGCAATCATAACTGCGATCGTTGTCGTATTGATCTCCAACTAAGGTCGCAATTTTGAAAATTGCAGCCCTGAAGGAACGCGCCGACGGCGAATCGCGCGTCGCGGTAACGCCGGAAACGGTGAAAAAGTTTGTCGCGCTTGGCGCGTCGGTGACGGTCGAAAAGGGCGCAGGCGATACGGCGTCAATTTCTGACGCTGAATTCGAAAGCGCGGGTGCAAGCATCGCGAGCGCCGCAAAAGCGGTCGAGGGCGCGGATATTGTGCTGGGCGTGCAAGCCCCCGATGTTGCCGCGCTGAAAGGCGCCGCCAATGGCGCGTGGATTGCCGCCACATTTGATCCGTTCGGCAATAAAGACCGTGTCGAAGCCTATGCCAAAGGCGGCTTTGAAGCGTTGTCGATGGAATTTATGCCGCGCATCACCCGCGCGCAAAGCATGGATGTGCTTTCCAGCCAATCAAACCTTGCAGGTTACAAGGCGGTGATTTCCGCGGCTGACGAATATGGCCGCGCTTTCCCGATGATGATGACCGCTGCCGGCACGGTGCAGGCCGCGCGGTGTTTCGTGATGGGCGTGGGCGTTGCCGGGCTGCAAGCGATTGCCACGGCAAAGCGGTTGGGCGCGCAGGTGTCCGCAACCGATGTGCGCAGCGCGACCAAGGAACAGATCCAGTCGCTTGGCGCGAAACCGATCTTTGTCGAAGATGTCGCCGGGATCGAAGGCGAAGGCAGCGGCGGCTATGCCACCGAAATGAGCGAGGAATACCAGAAGGCGCAGGCTGAACTGGTTTCCAGCCACATCGCCAAACAGGATATCGTCATCACGACCGCGCTGATTCCCGGAAGAGCCGCACCGCGGCTGATTTCGGACGCGCAGATCGCCACGATGAAACCGGGCAGCGTGATTTTCGATCTGGCTGCTCCGCAAGGCGGCAATGTCGAAGGGTGCGAGCCTGACAAGATCGTGGTCAAACATGGCGTAAAAATCATCGGCTTTGCGAACACGCCCAGCCTTTTGGCGGCTGACGCGTCGGCGCTGTTCGCGCGCAACCTCTATAATTTCCTCTCCGCCTTTTGGGATGAAGAGCAGGGCAAACCGGTTCTCGATGAAGAAATCGGCGATGCCGTGCGCCTGACCCAAGGCGGAAAAATCGTGAATGAGAGGCTCCTGGGATGAAAAAGCTGTTTCCAATCGTTCTGTTGGCTCTCGCGGGCTGCTCTGCATTCGAAGGCGATGGGCCAAGCTATGGGCGAGAGGAAGCGATCGCCGGGGCGGCGTTTCGTGCAGAGGCTTTGGAAGTCTATGCCAAGCTCAATCCGGTTTGCCCGTTCACCGAGAACGTCGACCAGCTGGCGCGCTATGATGCGCTCAATGCGCGCTACGAAGCGCTGGGCAAATGGGTCGCCAAGACCCCATTCG
Organism: Pontixanthobacter aquaemixtae; assembly: GCF_009827395.1. Taxonomy (GTDB): domain Bacteria; phylum Pseudomonadota; class Alphaproteobacteria; order Sphingomonadales; family Sphingomonadaceae; genus Pontixanthobacter; species Pontixanthobacter aquaemixtae. The sequence continues at coordinate 476,104 of NZ_WTYX01000001.1, forward strand.
CAATCGACCTCGCCATCGCAGAGGGCAATTTCAAACATTATTGGTCGGTCAATTCCGCCGAATGCGGACCAACCGACACCGAAGAAAGCATGGCGGCTTTCGACGCGGAACTGGCGACCGCGGATCAGCGCCTTTCGGCGCTAGAGAAAATGGCGGGAATGATCTGATACCCGCCAAAATCGCCTGACTATGTGACCTGACGAAAGGCCGACCGTGGACTTCATCGCAATACTTTCAATCTTCGTTCTGGCCTGTTTCGTTGGCTATTATGTCGTGTGGTCGGTTACGCCGGCCTTGCACACGCCGCTGATGGCGGTGACCAATGCGATTTCCAGCGTGATTATTGTCGGCGCGCTGATCGCGGCGGCGGAAGCGGGCAGCCCGGCGGCCAAATGGCTGGGGCTGGCGGGCGTTGTTCTGGCGAGCATCAACATTTTTGGCGGCTTTGCGGTGACGCAGCGAATGCTGGCGATGTATAAGAAGAAGGAGAAGAAGTGATGGTTTCTCTCCTTGCATCAGGCGCAGCAAGCAGCGCCGGAACCACTGCATGGGTCGCGCTGGCCTATCTTGCCGCAGGCGTTCTTTTCATTCTCGCTTTGCGCGGGCTGAGCTCGCCCGAAACAAGCCGCGCGGGCAACCGTTTCGGCATGATCGGTATGCTGATCGCGGTGGTGACAACGCTGGTCACGCATAGCATTGCCAGCATCTACGAAATCCTGATTGCCGTCGCGATTGGCGGCCTGATCGGCTTCACCATCGCGCGGCGTATTGCGATGACGGCGATGCCCGAACTGGTCGCTGCGTTCCACTCGCTGGTCGGTCTGGCGGCGGTGCTGGTTGGCTGGGCGGCGTTTCTGGAGCCGGGCGCGTTTGGCCTGCTGGTCGGCGACACAATCGGGCAGGTCAGCCGCGTTGAAATGGCGCTGGGCGTGGCGATTGGCGCGATAACATTCTCTGGCTCGGTGATTGCCTTTGCCAAACTGTCCGGGCGGATGAGCGGTTCTCCGATCCTGCTTCCAATGCGCCATGTGATCAATCTGGGCACTCTGGTCGCGATCATTGTGCTGACCGCATTGTTCACCATGGGCGAGATTGCCAGCCAGGATTATTTCATCGCGATCACCGTGCTGGCCTTCCTTGTCGGCTTCCTGCTGATCATCCCGATTGGCGGCGCGGATATGCCGGTGGTCGTGTCCATGCTGAATTCCTATTCCGGCTGGGCAGCGGCGGCGATGGGCTTCACGCTGGGCAATTCGGCGATGATCATCACCGGCGCGCTGGTGGGCGCATCGGGCGCGATCCTCAGCTACATCATGTGCAAAGCGATGAACCGCAGCTTCATCAGCGTGATCGCGGGCGGCTTTGGCGCGGATGACAGTGGGGGCGGCGATGGCGAACCGCGCGAACAGCGCCCCTATAAACAGGGCAGCGCCGCAGACGCCGCCTTTATGCTGGAACAGGCCGAAAAGGTCATCATCATCCCCGGCTACGGCATGGCGGTGGCGCAGGCCCAGCATGCCTTGCGCGAGATGTGCGATTTGCTGGAGGAAAAAGGCGTTGAGGTGAAATTCGCAATTCACCCGGTCGCTGGGCGGATGCCCGGGCACATGAACGTACTGCTTGCCGAAGCCAGCGTCGATTACGACAAGGTGTTCGAGCTGGAAGACATCAACAGCGAATTCGCCCAGGCCGATGTGGCCTTCATCATCGGCGCGAATGACGTGGTGAACCCGGCGGCGAAAACCGATAAATCATCGCCGATTTACGGCATGCCGGTGTTCGATGTGGACAAGGCCAAACAGGTGTTCTTCATCAAGCGCAGCATGGGCGGGGTCGGCTATGCCGGTGTCGACAATGACGTGTTCTATATGGACCAGACGATGATGTTGCTCAGCGATGCGAAGAAGATGGTCGAAGAAATCGTCAAGGGCCTCGATTGAGCGCGCTTAGCGTTGCCCGCGCTGTGGCGCTGGGCGTTGGCGTGCTGGCACTATCGGGTTGCATCACCAAAATTGCAGAGAGCCGCGTGGAATCCGCTTTGGTGAAAGGCGGCCTTTCGCAAGCCAATTCCGAATGCATGGCCGAACGCATGGTTGATCGCCTGTCGATCAGCCAACTGCGCAAGCTCGAACGGCTCAAGGGCGAAAAGGGAGAGCCTTTGAAGCCGGTCACGATCAGAGGATATATCGAGCGTGTTCGCCGGGTAGGCGATGCCGAAGTAATCGCGGTCACCAGCAGCTCTGCAGTTGTCTGCGCGGCCAAGAACCTATAGCCTCTTCGCCATGAAGAAACTTCTCGTCATTCTGGTGCTGGTCGCAGGCATTGCCGCGCTGGTTGTGGGGCTGGGCGGTGTAGACCGCTATGCCGAATGGCGGGTCAAATCCGCGCTGGTGGAAGCGGGCGTGAACGAAGGCGTTGCCGATTGCATGTCGGTGCGGATGGTCGAACGGCTCAGCTTCGCACAATTGCGCAATCTGCAGGCGGGGATGGAGCCGATAGAGGGCGAGCCGCAGAATCTGGACGGGCTGGGAGACTTGATCGCACAGGTCAGGGACCGGCTGGACCGGATTGGTGATCCCGAAGTCATCAAAGTCACCGCCAGCTCTGCCGGCATATGCACAATTGGCATTGGCTGATTGTTAGGGGGGCTTAGGCGCGCGTAAAAGTCGCCGTTTTGCAGAACACCACGACGCAGCCCTTGATATTCAGCCGGTTGCCACTGCGCCAAACCTGTGCATTGAAATAACGGCCATCTTCGGGGCTGTAGCCTTTGCCCTTATACCGGCTGCCATCGGCGGCCAGGTTCCAGAAAATACGCAGCCCCAGTAATTTGCGGCTGCGCAGCGACGCTTTGGGATTTTTCGTATCGCGCGCACCGCCGCTTGGTTCGGGAACAAGGAATTTCGCAATCTTGCCGCACATTGCATTGCCGCATTTGTAAAACTGGATCACCGATTTGCCATCGTCTGCTTTCCAGTTTCCCGCGATGGAAGCGGGCGCTGCTTGCGCCGGTGCGGCGAAGACAAGGCCGGCAATGACCGGAAGGAGCAGTTTGGCAGGGATCATGGGCGGCATCCTCTTGTGGCTTTGTGCTTATGGATACGTTTGAAAGAGCGACTTGGTTTCAAACTGTTTTTGGCGCAGAGTGGGTTTCAATGGGAGACGTAAGATGAAAACTCTGAATGGAATGTGTCTGGCTGCGGGCGCTTTGCTGATGGCAGCCACACCGGCATGGGCTGAAACCATTACTGTCGCGGCGGGAGAGGGCGCGCAAGAACGCTTGCAGGAAGCGCTGATTTTGGCGGAGCCGGGCGACGAAATCGTTCTGGGTGCAGGGCGTTTTACCCTGACTGACGGGCTGAGCCTTGATGTCGATGGGGTTACCGTGCGCGGCGCCGGGATGGACCAGTCGGTGCTCGATTTTTCAGGGCAGCTCGGGGCGGGCGAAGGCTTGCTGGTCACCAGCGATAATGTCGTACTGCGCGAATTCGGTGTCGAAAACTCCAAGGGCGACGGGATCAAATCCAAAGGCGCTGACAACATCGTCTATTACAAGATCCGCGTCGAGTGGACCGGCGGCCCCGACGAGAAAAACGGCGCCTATGCGATCTATCCGGTCGAGAGCGAGAATGTGCTGGTCGACAGCGTGACCACCATCGCTGCCTCTGATGCAGGGATCTATGTCGGCCAGTCAAAGAACATCATCGTGCGCAATTCGGTCGCCAAATATAACGTAGCCGGGATCGAGATTGAGAACAGCTATGGCGCGGATGTTTATAACAATCTGGCGGTCAACAATACCGGCGGCATTCTGGTGTTCGATCTACCCGATATTCCGCAGCAGGGCGGGCGCGATGTGCGCGTGTTCAACAATATCGTGGTCGATAACAACACGCGCAATTTCGCGCCGGAAGGCAATATCGTTTCCGAAGTTCCCTCCGGCATGGGCGTGATGGTGATGAGCCATTACAATGTCGAAGTTTTCAAGAATGTGTTCGCGGAAAACGCCACCGGCAACGTGCTGATCATCGCCTATCCCAACGAGACAGAGGACGAGGATTACAACCCTCTGCCGGTCAATGTTCTGGTCAAAGACAATATCCAGGGCCGCGCGGGATATAAACCCAATATGGATGGCGGAGAGATGCTGGCCGCGGCCTTTGGCGGTACGATCCCGCCGGTGACGCATGACGGCAATGGCACAGATATTGTGGTGCAGGATGGCGTACCGGTGCTGACGCTGGGCTATACCAAGCCTGCCCAGCCGGTGACCGAAGCCAAGCCGGGCATCGTTGATCTGTCGGGCGATGCAGACAAGCCGCTCAGCCTGAAACCCATTGTTCTGCCCGAAGCGATGGAGGCAGTCGTCAAGCAATGATGGGCAAGGCGGGCTTTTGCTTGTTGGCCGCTGGTGCCTTGGCGTTCGGCAGCGCCATTGCCGCGGATGCCCGCCGCGCTATGCCCGTGGTGTCCGATGAAGCGATCACCAGGCCGGGCATGCCGCGCACATTGGAAGACTATCAATTCTTCATCCACGCGGACGCGCAAATGCCCACCATGGGGGTCGAACCTTACAGCCTGAATACGCCGCTCTATTCGGATGGCGCGGACAAGCTGCGCTTTGTCTATATACCCGCCGGCAAACAGGCCATCGCCGATGGCGAAGGCTTGCTGCAATTTCCGGTGGGGAGCGCGCTGATCAAGACCTTTGCCTTTGGCGAGGGCGAGGATCGCCGCCTGATCGAAACGCGGGTGCTTCTGCACCGCGAGGATGGCTGGATTGCCTTGCCCTATCGGTGGAACGAGGAACAGACCGAGGCAAAGCTGGCGCTGGTGGGCGCTCGGCTGGAGATCGATACGCCCGATCACGGCACGATCAGCTATCGCATCCCGAACAAGAACCAGTGCAAACAATGCCACAGTATTGATGGCACTTTGGTGCCGATCGGCCCGAAGGCGCGCAACCTTTCGCATGAATGGCTCGATCACCGTGTGGCAACTGGCCAATTGGATACGCGGCCCGAACATTCGGACATTCTTCCTGACTGGACACAGCGCGATCATGCGCCGGCAGATCAGGCCGCGCGCGCCTATCTCGATGTCAATTGTGCGCATTGCCACCGGCCCGGGGGAACCGCGTCCAATTCGGGCCTGGATCTCCGATGGGAACAGCAGGATCTGACCGCCATCGGGATTATGAAACGCCCGGTCGCCGCCGGACGCGGCTCGGGAGGGTTGAACTTTTCGATATTGCCCGCCGATCCGTCACGTTCGATCATGGTCCACCGGATGCGGAGCGAGGATCCCGGCGTGGCGATGCCCGAATTGGGCAAATCCACCGTTGACGAAGACGGCGTTGCCATCGTGGAACGCTGGATTGCGGAGATGAAATAGATGAAGCGGATTGCCAAAATTCTCGGTGTTGTTGCGGCGCTTTTGGTGATCGCGTTTTTGATCTTCAGAACGCCCGATACCGACCCGGCGGAAATGCGCGCCAAATATGGCGGTGAACCGTCCCAATTTATCGAACTGGACGATGGCCTGACCGTCCATTTGCGCGACGAGGGGCCGAAAGATGCGCCGGTTATTGTCTTGCTCCACGGTTCGAACGCCGATCTCCATACGTGGGAACCGTGGGTTGAACGGCTCAGCGCAGATTACCGCGTGATCCGCTTTGACCAGATCGGTCACGGGCTGACCGGACCGGCCATGGACGGCAATTACGCGCTCAACGGTTTCGTCGCGGATATCGACGAGATTGCCAACAAGCTGGGCCTCGAGAAGTTTGTCCTTGCGGGCAATTCGATGGGCGGCTGGATCTCGATGGGCTATGCGTTGGAACATCCCGAACGGCTAAATGGTCTTGTGCTGGTCGATGCGAGCGGCGCGCCGATCAAACGCGAAGGCGGCGGAAATCTTGTTTATAAACTGGCGGCGATCCCCGGCGTCGGTGCAGCGATGAGCGCGCTGCTGCCGCGATCGGTTGTGGAAACCAGCCTGTCGCAAAGCGTTTCCAATCAGCAAATTGTCACGAGCGATGCGGTTGATCGTTACTGGGAATTGGCCCGCTATCCGGGCAATCGCGCGGCAACGCGCACCCGCTTCACCACACCGCGCCATGTCTTCACCGAAGCCGAAGCAGCGGCAATGACCGTCCCGACGCTGGTTATGTGGGGCGAAGAAGACTCGCTTGTCCCCTACGATGCGGCGGGTTGGTATATGGGTCATCTGCCCAACGCGGCGCTTGCCAACTATCCCGGCATCGGGCATTTGCCGATGGAAGAAGCGCCCGACATGAGCGCAGACGACATCCGCAAGTTCATGGAAAATCTGCGATTAACCAGCGAAACGCAGGCACAGTAAGGCCTGACGCTTGGCTCTGGACGCACAGCGCGCATCTGCATAGGTTACACGCTGGCGAGGGTCTTCGCGAACAATAGGTTAGGGGCAGTTATTCGTGCGCAAATTGGGTTTGATTGGGGGAATGAGCTGGGTCTCTACCCGCCTGTATTTCGAACAGATCAACAGGATGGTTCAGAAACGGACCACGCCGCGCACAACAGCGCCTCTGCTGATCGAAAGCCTCGATTTTGCCTCGCTCAGCGCGCTTAAAGACGATGCCGATTGGGATGCGGCGACGCGCAACCTGATCGCCTCTGCCCAGCGGATCGAACAGGCCGGCGCCGAAGGGCTGGTGATTTGCGCCAATTCGATGCACCGCGATTTTGAAAAGATCGCGGAATCGGTCAGCATCCCGATCCTGCATGCCGCCGATTGCATTGGTGCCAAAGTGGTCAAGGAAGGCAAAACCAATGTCGCACTGCTTGGCCGCCGCAACGTGATGACCGAAAGCTTCTTTCGCCAGCGTATCGTTGCCCACGGGGTCGATCTGATGGCGCCCGATATGGACAATGTCGACGCGGTGGACCGGGTCATTCATGACGAGCTGCTGGTGGGCAAGGCCAGCCGTGATGCAGAACGTCTGTTCAAGACAATCATCACCCAGAAGGAACAGCGCGGTTCGACAGCGGTCATTCTTGCCTGCACCGAACTGGAGCTGGTGGTCGATGTCGATGCCAATGTGCTGCCGATATTCGATTCAGCGCGAATCCATTGTGCGGCGGCGGTGGACTGGATTTTCGGCGATCAAGAGGCCTGAACCCGCGCTGTTGCCAGATTGTTCCCGTTGTCGGGAATGCTGCACTCAACTAAGTGCGCCTGACCGATGACACGCGCCACCTTCGCCGCAGACCCGGACGCCTCGCGCGGCCGCGAATTCCCCGAAAACCGAGACGGCACGCGCGGTCCGCGCAGCGAATTCCAGCGCGATCGGGACCGGATCATCCACTCCATCGCTTTCCGCCGGCTGCGCAGCAAGACGCAGGTGTTCATCGCGCCCGATGGCGATCATTACCGCACGCGTCTGACGCACAGCCTCGAAGTTGCGCAGATCGGCCGGGTGATCGCCCGCGCGCTCGGTCTGGATGAAGATCTGACCGAGGCGCTGTGTCTCGCGCATGATATCGGCCATCCGCCTTTCGGCCATGCGGGCGAAAAGGCGCTCTCGCTGTCGATGGAACGCCATGGCGGCTTTGATCACAATGCGCAGTCGCTGCGCACATTGATGCGGCTGGAAAGCCCCTATCCGCATCATGACGGGCTGAACCTGACATGGGAACTTCTGGAAGGGCTGGCCAAGCATAATGGCCCGGTCGAAAATCCGGGCTGGGCCTTGGCCGAACTCGATGCCGACTATCCGCTGGCCTTGCGCAAATATCCCTCGCTAGAAGCGCAGGTGGCCGCGATTGCCGATGATATCGCCTATGACAATCACGATATCGATGACGGATTGAGAGCGGGCTTTGTCGATCTGGACGAATTGCTCGAACTGGAATTCATCGCCGACCAATGGCGGACGGTCGAAAAACGCTTTCCCGGCGTGCCGAGAGAGCGTCAGCTGCGCGAACTGGTTCGGGGGCAAATCGGATTGATGGTCAACGACGTGCTCGAAAATACCCGCAAATCGGTGGCGCATATCGAAACGCTTGGCGAAGTGCGCAACGCGGATCGTATGTTGGCGACCTTTTCGCCGGCGATGGCTGCGTCGGAACGGCTGCTCAAGAATTTCATGTATGAGAAGCTCTATTACCACCCCGAACAGCTCGCCACCGCGGAACGCGCGCGCGACGTCATCTCGCGGCTCTATGCCGCCTATGAACAGGACGCGTCGCTGCTGCCCGAAGGCTGGCGCGACAATTTGCCCGATGCCGAGCCCGCGCGAAGCCGCCACATTGCCGACTTTATCGCAGGCATGACCGATCGTTTCGCGATGGATCAATGCGCCAAGATCTACGGCTCTGTTCCCGATGGATTGAGCAATGTCTGAACGCGTACGCATTGCGCTTGTCGGCGCGACAGGGTTGATCGGGCGGTCCATTATCGAGCGTGCGACAGGCCGCGAAGATGTGCGCATCTTGGCGGTCGCGCGGCGCGAGATGAAATTGCCCATGGGCGCCCGGATGGAGATGGTCGTCAGCGAACCGTCCCAATGGGCTGATGTATTTGAAAGCTCGCCCGCAGAGGTTCTTGTCAGCGCGCTCGGCACCACATGGAACAAGGCGGGCAAAAGCGAACAGGCCTTTCGCGAGGTCGATCAGGAACTGGTCCTGGACACTGCGCGCGCGGCACACGCGCAGGGCGTAAAGCGAATGATCGCGGTCAGTTCGATCGGGGCGGATGCTGCGTCGAAAAACTTCTATTTACGCGTGAAAGGCGAAGTGGAGCGGGAATTGCTCACCATTGGGTTTGATCGCGTGGATATTTTGCGCCCGGGCCTGCTTCGCGGACAGCGCAGCAATGACCGGCGCATTGGGGAGCGTCTCGGCATCGCATTGAGCCCGCTTGTCGATCTAATGCTGCACGGGAAATACCGGCAGTACCGCTCGATTTCAGCGCAGGATATGGCCGATGCGGCGCTCGCCCTGTCGATGCGCAAAGCGGCGGGAAAGTTCAAACACGATCACGATGCGATTTTGCGTGCGGCGCATAGTCTGCCACAACCGGCGCAATAGGGGGGAAACGCAATGTGGGACTTTGTCTTCAAAGCGGCGAATTATCTGGCCATGGCAGCATGGGTGATACTGATTTTTCTGCCGCGAAAGCCGCTCGCCACCAGCGCAATCATGTATCTGGGCGTGGCGCTTCTTTGCCTCGTCTACACCGCCAGCATGATCGCGGTTCAGACAGGCTGGGCGGATCCGGTCGGTCCGGCTGATCAGGCGGTAAATTTCACCACGATAGAGGGTGTTCGCGCGATCTTTTCGACCAAGGGCGGAGTGGTGATTGGCTGGGTGCACTATCTGGCATTTGATCTGTTTGTCGGGCTGTGGATCGCCAAAGACGCGGATGCAAAAGGCTTTTCGCGGATTTTGCAGGCGCCAATCCTGTTCTTCACTTTCATGCTTGGCCCTATCGGCCTGTTCATCTGGCTGCTTGTCCGAGAGGGCCGCGCGCGGATGGGCGGATGGAAAAGCAGCATCAAAAAATCCTGAGGGCACGCCCATGAAGCGGCATGCGCCGGCGACCGAACGCAACCGCAGCTTCATCGCGGACGTCTTGAAGGCAGAGCTGCAGCTGCCATGCAGCGTGCTCGAAATTGCCAGCGGCACGGGGGAACACGCGGTGTTCCTCGCGCAGAAATTTCCCGGGCTTGTCTGGCAACCCAGCGATCAGGACGCAGAAGCCCTCGCGTCGATTGCCGCCTGGACGCGGGAGGCTGGCTTGGCCAATATCCGCCCGCCGATTGCGCTCGATGCTTCGAAACCCTGGCCCGCACTCGATTGCGATGCGATTTTCTGCTGCAACATGATCCATATCAGCCCGTGGAGTGCGGCAGAGGGGCTGTTTCGCAATGCAGGCGGGGTGTTGAACGTTGGCGGTCCGCTCATCCTCTACGGGCCGTTTCTGGAAAGCGATGTCGAAACCGCGCCGTCCAATGTGGCTTTTGATGAAAGTCTGAAATCACGCGATCCTGCCTGGGGCATCCGCGACATTGCCGATGTTGATGCACTCGCCAAAGCGCACGGCTTTGCGCGGAGCGCGCGCTACGCGATGCCGGCCAACAATCTGATGCTTGTCTACCGCAAATGAAAAGACGCCCGCCGGTAGTGTCCGACAGGCGTCTCCTTGCGACCCTTGCGGGTTAACAGGTCAATCGATTGCGTCTTCGCCCGACTGGCCAACAGATTGGATATCTTCGCCCAATCCTTTGACCGTATTGCAGGCCGCGGCGGACAGGCTCAAAGCTGCAACGCCAAGAGACAGTGCTATTTTGCGAAACATAATTTTACCTCCAATGCAGGCGCGTTTTGCGCGGGGCTATTGCAAGGTAACGCGCCGAAGCCGGTCCGGTTCCTCAGGGCGCCCTTTTCGCGCTACTCTGCTTCGACAGGACGCGTTCGCGCCATGCGACCAGAATGCCCGAAAGGATGATCAGAGGCGCGCCGATGGCCAAGGTTGCCGGCGGCAGCCGGTCAAACAGGAAATAGCCGAACAAAGTCGCCCAGATCAGTGACGTATAGTCCATGATGATGATCGTGGCTGCAGACCCGAAGCGGAGACTGGATGTGAGCAGCATCTGTGCCAATGCGCCGCACAGGGCCATGGCCAGTATCAGCAGCCACGTCGTCTGGTCATGCGCTGCCGCGACAAAGGGCATGGCAATTGCTGCCAAGGGGGCGGTCAATGCGGTGAACCAGAACACAATCGCCCACGGGCTTTCAGTGGTGTTGAGATCCTGAATCTGGATCGAAATGAGCGCGATCAGGAATGCCGCAATCAGCCCCACCAATGTCCCTGCTGGATTGAGCATATCGCCGCCCGGCTGCATCACAATCAACACCCCGGCGAAGCCGATCGCGATTGCTGCCGCGCGGTATTTGCCCACTTTATCGCGGAACAACACCATCGACAGGATGACCGCCCACATGGGCGTGGTGAAGCTGAGAGTGGTCGCTTCGGCAAGCGGCAGCAAAACGATGGCTCCGTATACAAAAACCATGCCGATAATGCCGTACATTGCCCGCCGGGCATGCGCCCCGATGCGCCGGGTTCGCACCACAGCAATCCGGCCAGCCAGCAGCAAGAATCCGCCGATCAGCAAAAAAGTCAGCGCCTGACGCCAGAAAATCAGTTCCAGCAAATGCGCGCCGCGTTGCTCGGCAAGCTTCAGCAGCGCCCCCATTGTCGCCAGCGTAGCCGCCGTCAGCAGACGCAGACCCAACGCAAGCATCGGGCGGGGCAGGGCAACGGATCCATCCATGCCGCAGCCATAGGGCACGCGCCGAAGCGATCAACTATTGTGAGGGGGTGCATCACCACCCATATGCGCGGGGCAATGGCGATTACGCATTATCTTACATTTGCCAGCGAGGCAGAAATCGTCGGTCTTTGGGGACTGGCGATGTTTGCCGTCGCCATTTTTGCGCTGCTCGCGGAAAAACGCCGCAACAAAGTCGCGCGGATTGACCGGATCGGCTGGGTCCCGTGGCTCAATATCTTCTTGACAAGCGCGATGATTGGGGCAGGGCTCATCGCGCTTGCCGCCAAAGGAATTATCGCTGGCGAGTAACCGGGGGCAGGCCCCAGCTTGCAGGCCTCTTTAGAGGCACGCCTCCAAATACGCCTGATCGAAGCCGAATTGGCGCGATTTTTCGAGCGTATAGGGGCGCAGGCCAGACGCGCGATATTCGCCGATGATCTTGCCGTCATCGTCCTCGTCGAGATATTCGAACTTGAACAATTCCTGCGTCACGATCACGTCGCCTTCCATACCGATCACCTCGGTAATGTTGGTGGTACGGCGCGAACCGTCGCGCAGACGTTTCACCTGTACGATAATATCCACCGATTCAGCGATCTGCCGCGAAATGGCTTCTTTCGGGATCTTGATGTCGCCCATCAGGATCATGTTTTCCATACGGCCAAGGCATTCGCGCGGGCTGTTGGCGTGAAGCGTACACATCGAACCATCGTGGCCCGTGTTCATCGCGGCGAGAAGGTCAAAACATTCGGCGCCGCGAATCTCACCCAGGATGATCCGGTCAGGGCGCATACGCAGGGCGTTCTTAACAAGGTCACCAATCGTAATCGCGCCTTGGCCTTCAAGGTTCGGCGGGCGTGTTTCAAGCGGCAGCCAGTGCGGCTGCTGCAGACGAAGCTCGGCGGCGTCCTCGATGGTCAGCACGCGCTCACCCGGGTCGATCATTTTTGACAGGGCATTGAGCATGGTCGTTTTACCCGAACCCGTACCACCCGAAATAACGATGTTCATCCGGCACGCACCCGCGATTTTCAGCGCGGTCGACATCTTGTCGCTCATCGAACCGAATTCCTTGAGCATGTCGATCGTAATCGGCTTCTCAGAGAATTTACGAATCGAGATCGCGGTGCCTTTGAGCGACAGCGGCGGAACGATCACGTTTACACGGCTGCCGTCTTTCAGACGGGCGTCGGCCAGCGGTGTGGTCTGGTCGACGCGGCGGCCCACCTGGTTCACGATGCGCTGGGCAATCTGGAACAGATGCTGTTCGTCGCGGAACCGGATCGGTGCCTGCACCAGCTTACCCGATTTCTCGATAAAGGTCTGGTCGGGCCCGTTGACCATGATGTCCGAAATGTCGGGGTCGTTGAGCAATTCTTCGAGCGGGCCGAAGCCGAGCAGCTCGTCGATCAGAACTTTTTCCAGCGCGAATTGTTCGCGGCGGTTCAGTGTGACTTTAAGTTCAGCCAGCACTTCCATGATAATCGGACGGAATTCCTCGGAGAGTTCTTCCTTGCTCAGCGTTGCTGCGGCTTCGGGATCGACCCGTTCGAGCAGACGCGGAAGCACCTGTTCCTTGATCTTGTGAACGCTGGCTTCAAAACCGCCCACTTCTGCATTGCCTTCCATCACCGCATTGGCGCGGTCGGTAAGGCGTGTCATCGCATCGCTTTTGTTGGGCTGCGCGCTGCTGGCAGGGATGTCTGCTGCGGTGTCTTCACCGGGAAGCGGCGGGAATTGTTCGCCGCCCGGGGGTGGAACGTCGTCTTTGGCGGGGGCAGCGCTTTCGCCGCCCTTCATCGGGCGTGCTACGCCGAAAGAGGGACGTGCACCGGGTTTCATTCCGCTGGGTCCATTCTTACGTCCGAAAGCGCTCATCTTGGCGTCCCCTCTTTGTGGTGCCCAAAATCGGGCTCACCCACGCAATTTCACTAACGACTGCTGGCCATAGATGCCCAAGCAGTCGTGTTCAGAAATGGTGAATAGATTGGAAACCTTATTTTTCTCTAAAGGTCTCGGGCTGTTTTTGCTGTCAGCGTGCGCCGCGTTTGAGCATATGCTCTGCGCGCCCGAGACAGGCAGCGAGACGGGTCATGTTGACGGCGCCGATCCGGCGCGCACCAAATAGCCAGCCGAAGGCCGAAATCGCTGCAAGAACAGGAATCTCGATGGGGAGGAGCATATTTCGCAAGCGGCCGCGATTTCCCTGCGCCGCCGCTCCGCGTCCAAGCCGTTGATAGCGCCGGAAAATGAACTCTCTGGTCATCTCGTGCGGCTGGATCTGGTGCCGGACCAGGGCATTCGGGATAAAGCGTACGCCGGCCCCTTTCCGGTGCAGTCGATGGGCCATTTCGGTATCTTGCCCGCCGGTCGGTTTTGCCCCGGCTTTCAGATTGGTCCGGTCCTCGTCAAAGCGTAAATCGTCAAGAGCGGATCGGCGGATCGCCCAGTTGCCGCCTTTGGCAAATCGCGGTGGGCAGGGCCCTTCTTCGAGCGAAAGCGGCGTGCAGCCACAACATTTCCCGATATTGGTGAGATGGATGAGCCAATCGGGGGCATGGGCAAGAAATTCGGGCCGGATTTGCCCCAGAAATGCGCCCGTATCCGGATTGTCGCGGGCTGCCTTGCGATAGGCATCGAGCCAGCCATCGGCGGGAAGAATATCATCGTCGATAAACACCAACAGATCGCCGCGCGCCTGTTCTATCGCCGTGTTGAGCGCGAAGGATTTTCCGGGCCTGGCCTCATGCACAATCGAAACATTGCGCCCTTGGGCAAATGCGTTGAACATTTCTGAGGTGCTGTCTGTGCTCGCATTATCGGCAAGGACAAACTCGACGTCGTCATGCGCCGCGGCAATCGGCTCGAGGATCGCGAACACAGGCCCAAGCGTGTCTTCGCCGTCCTTGCTGGCAATTATGATCGAGACTGCGGTGCCGGCCATCTTAATATCGCCCCGTAAACCGGCCTGTCGCCGCGGCATAGGTGCAGCCGGCCGCCCAGATCGTGGTCCCTGCGACGATGCCGGGCAGATATTTGATCGCCATGCCGAATTTTCCGCCGCTGACTATTCGCTTGAGGATCAGCGCGCATTTCGCCGCCCCGAGCAGTGGTGAAGCGGGCCAGAAGCGGACGGCTTTATGCCCGGGCATGTCGGTGCTCATGCGAACCTTGGCGAAGTGACGACCCTGATTCATCAGATGGCGGTAGAAATGGCTGAAACCGGGCAGGTTGAAATGGCCGACCTGCATATCGGGTTGGAAAATCTGTGTTTTCCCGGATTGGCGAAGCAGGTGGAACAGCATCGTATCTTGTCCTGCCCGGAAATTCTCTGGGAAATAGCCGACTGCGGCAAGATCAGCCTTGCGCACCGCCAGATTGCACGATGCGCCGCCGCGCTGCTCGCCAAAGGGGCGCCACGGCGCTTGTTCGGAAAATTCACAATGCCATACTGACATGCCCCAATACCCGCCCGTTTCCGCAGTGCCGATCGAGCCGACAATGAAGGCGCCAGGATTTGCGTGCAAGTTCTCCGCGGCCTGTTCGACCCAGTCCGCAGCAGGCACGGTGTCGCAATCGCAAAAGGCAATCGCGTCTGTCGTAGCGATCGTTGCAGCTTTGTTCCGCGCCGCGCCCGCGAACAGCCTTTCAGGCGAATGGAGCGCGGTCACTTCGGGAAATTCGCGCGCGATCCAGTCGGTCGGATCGTCGGTGCCGCTATGGCTGACAAAGATGGCGGTTGGCTGCTGCGTTCCATTGCGCAGCGCCATTAGCACGCGGCGCAAATAGGGCGTCGGCCCATAGGCCGGAATGATGACCGAGATTGAGAGTGGGTCAGCCATCGGTGGTCTCATATTGCAGCGCGCGTGCGGGGCGTGCAGCATCCGCAGGACGCTCCGCCGGCACCGGTTTCCAATGGGTCAGATCACGTCCAAGGAAATTCTCCACCCATTCAACATCACCGCGAAAACGCGACAAAAGAAGCGCGCGCGTATCGGCATTCAAAGGCGGATTTTTTGCTTTGGCGGTGCTGACCTTTTTGAGCATCTCGCGAACCTTGCGGCGTGTCGATGCACCGAATAGCGGCTTGGTGAACTTGCCGAGCCATGCAGGCGGATAGAAAGCGAGGTCGAGAAGAAAGCGCGATCGGGGAACCTTCGCGCCGTTTTTCACTGCGAGTTCGGTCCGCTCGGCAAATTCCGGATCGATCCCCAACCACTGATAGAGCTCGCGCAGGCATTCCACCGGCCTGTCTTTGAGATCGTCGAGCAGGACCAGACGGACATTGCTCTCTCCGAAAGTCTCCAAGAAGCGGCTGATATTCTCCTGATATCCATAGACTTTCGAATAGATCAGGTTCTCCGGAATGCCCTTGCGCTTCGGCGCGATTGACGCAGCGCGGCGCTCTTCTGCTGCCAGCGAAGCCTCCAGCGAGGGCAGGTTTTCTGCGCCGGTAAAGCTGAGCTGGTGATACATCGAATGCACCGCGTCCGCCGGATTGCGCAAGGCGATAATGATCTTTGCATCGGGTGATGCCGCCTTGATATTTGCAGGGGCCGTGGGATTGTAAAAATAATGGGTAGAGCCATCGAGAGCGTAGCCCGTGCCATCCCACTCATCATAGAATGACAGATAGTCGGCCTCCGGCAAATCGCCCGCCATGGTCAGGCCGCCACGGAAGAAGATCGGTTCCTTGACTTTCGAACCGAAAATTTCGGGATGCTGCGCGAGCCAGTCATACAGCGAAGTCGTGCCGCATTTCGGTGCGCCTGCAAGGAAGAGGTTCGGATATTGCGAAGTCATAATTCTCTACCGGTGGCTGGCTGACGGCGGCCAATCAATTGCAATAGCGACGGGTCAAAGCCCAATAAGCGGCGCGTTGCAATCAATGCGGCGGTGTTCCACGCAATCAATCCCACAGAAACTGCAATGGCTGCGCCCGTTGCACCATAATGCGGGACCAGCAGAACTGCGGCCACCAGAGCCGCAACAACGCCGAGAACCTTGCTGATTGTTGCCATACGGACATGTCCGGTCATCGTCAGAAGATAGCCGACCGGCCCCGTTGCAGTGTTGAAGATCTGGCCCGCGCCGACGATCCACAGCAACGGCGCGACCGCAGTAAAATCGGGCCCGAATGCCAGCAGGATCAGCGGGCCGAGGCCGGCCAGAGTGATCGTGACGGCTGTGGTCAGGCCGCAAGTGGCAAGCGTGTATGTGCGGGTGACGTCGGCCAGCCGCGACATCTGGCCTGAATTCCAGAATTCCGACACGCGCGGCGCATAACGCATTGCGGCGGCGGTAGCTGGCAGCGCAATGATCGGAGTGAGGCGAGCGATCGGCTGGTAAAGTCCGGCCTGCTCGGGAGAGGCGAACAGTGCCAGCATGATTGTCGCAAATTCGCCCTGGACGATAGCGAGCATCGACAGGGCAAAAAAAGGCGCGGCTTTGCCGAAGAATGCGGGATTGTCTGAGGTTTCGGTGTTGGCTGTGCGTTCGACTGTATTGCGCGCGGACATGTGCCTGCGGACCAATATCGCCCCGGCCAGGGCGCTGCACAGGCTCGCCATGGCAAACATGATCAGGAAGCCGGGCGCGGTCACATCGGGTATGAAAGCGAGCGAGCAGACCACCAAGGCGATCAGCATCGCGGGTCGCAATATTTCCCCGGGCCATTGCGCGGCCGATACATCGCCAAACCCCTGCGCCATCCCGCGCAAAAGCTGGATCAGCGCGACTGCCGGTATTATCGCCGCGGCAACCAGAATGACCGAGCGATATTCCGCCAGAAAGGGGCTCGCTGCGAAAATCACTATTGCCGAAAGCGCAGAAATCCCGAGCACCGATACAACTGCATGACGGGCAAATTTGCCCAGCAAATGCTGTTTTCCGCTGGCCAGCCAGCCGGCGATTTCGCGCGTGGCCAAGGTTCCGTATCCGAACAGCGCGAAAGCCGCCGCGATATGCGCAACAGACAATGCGACCGCGACCAAACCATAGCCGTCAACGCCCAGCAAACGTGCCGCGATGATTGCCTGCACAAAGGAAAGCGTAAGGCCGGTGATGCGGATCAGCACGCTGACGATAGATCCGCGTGCGATGGGCCCGGCGGCAAGCGCTGATCCGCGATTGACCAATTTGCGAAGCGCGCCGGTCATCGCTCCATCCCCGCATGTTTTAGAACGGCCAGAGCAACACGGTCCCAATTGTAGAAATCGCGCGCTGCAGTCTGTGCCTCGCGGCAAAATTCGCTGCGTTGGACCTCGGGCATTGCGGCGATTTTTTCGATCGCATCGGTCCATGCCTGGGCGTCGCCCGTGCCAATCAAGTGCCCGGTCGTTCCGTCCAGCACCGCATCGCGCAATCCGCCGTGATCTGCCGCCAGAACTATTGCGCCCGATGCAGCCGCTTCTGCCGCAACGAGGCCGAACCCTTCATACTCGCCATTGTCAGGCTCTATATTGGGCACAATGACGCACAGCGCATTGCGATAGGCATCGGCCAGCCGGTCAGGGTTAAGGCATCCGAGATAATCAACGCGCCGGTCTTCAATCACATGCGCTTCGCTGTCATCCCAGCCTGTGCCGGCGATTTGTAGGCGGATTGTTTCGGGCAGGTGAGGCAGGACGTTGTTGACGAACCAACCGCACCCTTTGCGGTGGACCAGACGACCGGCAAACAGGATGTGTCCATTGTGGCTGGAATCGTATGACGCCCCGCAATGCGCAGTACCCAGCGGGACAATCTCGCTGTTGGTCCAGCCGGTTTCGCGGGCAACTTCGGCGGTAGCGCGCGAATTGGCGATGATTATGGAGGCCGGCAGCAGTCGTGCACCCAGCCGCAGGTAAGCGCCGTAAAGCGATCCCTTGATCCCGCCTCTGCGGTGATAGGCAACATCGGTCCCGTGCGCGGCGATCAAAATCTCGGGTTTGCCGCCGCGCAATTTGGCCAGAAGCGCGAGCGGCCAAAGCGCCATGTCGCCAAGCAGAATGGCCTTGAGGCTCTCTGAACGGGTGAGGTAACGGCGCAGGACCGTAAACGGAAACAGCAGCAGGCTGAACACCGATGGCGGCATCCCGTTCTCGCGCCCCTTCAGTGCAATCAGATCAATCGGGCGCCGCGCAAGCAAATGCTCTGCCAGCTGGATCGACCATGTCTCCATCCCGCCCATGGCTGGTGCCCATTTGCGCGTAACAAACAGAAAATCCGCCGCCCGATTTGTGCGATGCGCGCTCTTGCCGGCGGGCGCATGGAGCGAGGGATCGTGCGCTGACATATCAGTACACCGTGAACAATGCGCCGGCGGGGAATGGCTCTGCCGGGATGGGCAGATTGTCGCCCCAACGAAGCGTGGCCGCTTCGCTTAGCGGACCGACCGAATAAGAGCCGCGATCAAGCCGGATGACCGACCCCACCGGATGGAGCGCGCCGTCTATCGTCAGAGCGGTGCCTTCTACCGTGTAGAATCCGGGAATAAGCAGCTCGATCGTTTGAAACTCGGTTGAAGCCGGGATCGATTTGCCAGCAACGTAGACCCGGCCCCAATGCGGGATGTAATTGTCGCGAAGCGCCTTTGCGTCCTGGGGAAGCAAGGCGTTGATGTCGTCTTCCGCGGGATCAAGAACCTCAAGCGCGTACCCCTGACGGAACAGGAATGGCGCGGGCGGATTATCCATTGCGGCGGTATAAATCGGCGTACCCTTGCGGCGATAATTGGCGAGCGCCCAACCAGACGCGAAATGCGGCACCGCGCGCGGGAAATCGGGGCGGAAGGCAATGTCATCGATATAGCGCGTGGGACTGGGGAAAATCTCGGAAATGCCGTCTTGAACGGCGCGCTGGCGGTCCAGCATCTCCCGCGGCTGGGTGGCGCTCAGCAGAACCGCATTGGCGATTATCACCGCAAGAGTGATTTTGGCGCTGTAGCGCTCGATGATCACCGATGCGCCGATGGCTGCGGCAATCGCGACAGGCGGCAAGATAAAGGCATAGAAATACGGGTAGGCATTTCGGTAGATGAGCACCCAGGCAAGCGGCGCTATCAAGCCGGAGAGCAGCCACCAAGGCATCGTGCGATCGCCGCGTAGCGCAGCGATAATGGTGCACAGGATGAATGCGGTCAGGACCGGCGCGAAGATCATTTGGTCAATAAAGAAGCGCCCTTGCGGGAACAGGCCTGCGCTGAACATGCGCCTGAGTGATGATCCGGCAAGGCCGGTAAATGACTGCACTATATCGGCGGGAACCAGCAACCAACCGGCAGCGGCGAGCGCTATTGCTGCCGCGGCCACCATGGCGAGCGTCCCGGCTTGGATCCGGTCCTGCCAGCGCCACGCGGCCATCGCCATCAGAGCCGGAGCGTAAAGCACGCTCTTGATTGTCGCGATTGTCGCAAGCCCGCACAGCAATGCGGCGACAGCGGCCCAAAGCATTGTCCTGCGACGGGTCGCGAGAATCCACAGCGCCCCGGTCAACAGCGCCGCCGCAATCATATCCGCGCGCAAAGCAAATGCATGGAGGAAGACATAACCGCCGCCGGCAAAGGCCAAGGCGGCCAGCGCCGCCGACAGATTATTGGTGAAGCGGCGCGCAATATCGAAAATCGCCAGACCCGTGACCAGCGAACAGGGCAGCAGCAGCAAACGGGTCAGCAGGATATGATCAATCGGCGTGCCAGGAAGCGCGGGAACCCAGCCGAACAAAGTCACATGCGGCGTCTGCAGCCATTGGACCGGTTCACCGCGCAGGCTGGCGTGAATCTGGCTGAAATGGAAAAATTCGTCCCAGTTGATGCTCTTGGCGAACAGCAGTTCCACCTGAACCGCGACAAGGAACAAAGCGGCGAAAATCAGCCACTTTGCCTCTAGCGTTGAAGATCGTTTCGCCGGCACATCAAGAGTTGGGGCATGGCTCGCCATTCTCAGCCGACCTTGCGGACTTTGCTATTCCGGGGTGTCTCGTCCGATTTGCCGTTCGCCAATTGATCGCGCAGCTCGCGAATTTCGTACAGATTGGTCTCGATCAATTTGCGGTTGGAAGCAACCAGATCGGCCAGCACGCCCATTGTTGCAATGAGAGTGCCAAGAACCAGCAGCGCACCGCCAATAACCAGCGACTGGATATGACCTTCGCCATCTCCGGTCAGGTAAAACCACACGAAACGCAGGATAGGTGCGAGGCCGATCAAAGCCATCAACGCACCGCCGCCAACAAACACCCGCAGCGGATTATGAGTGGTGTAGGCGCGCGCGATGGTGATTCCGGTGTTGATGATGAAACGCGGGATTGATGTGAACAGGCGGGAAGGGCGCAGCGTTTCATTGGTGCGGATGGGCACGCTCTTGATGGCCAGACGCTTGCGGCCCGCCTGGATCAGCATATCGGTGGTGTAGCTGAAATCCGTGGTGATATTGATTTGCTGCGCGGCCGCCCGGGTCATTGCCCGAAAACCGCTGACCGCATCGGTGATGTCAGTGCGCGACAGACGCCGGACTACGGTGCTGCCCAGCCTTTGCAACAGCCGCTTGAAAGGGCCGAAATAGGCATTGTTGGCGACCCCGCGATCACCGATCACAATGTCTGCTTCTCTCGCAATGACAGGCGCGACGAGCTTGGCAATATCCTCGCCAACATATTGCCCATCCGCATCGGTGTTGACGATGATATCCGCGCCCGCGTCCAATGCTGTGCGAATGCCTGTGCGGAAAGCGGTGGCCAAACCGCGATTGCGGCGATGGCGCACGATGTGATGAACGCCCCAGCGGCGCGCCACATCGGCGGTGCCATCATGGCTGCCGTCATCGATCACCAGGATCTCTACGGCAGAAATCCCGTCGATTTTGCGCGGGATCGCCGCCAGCGTCGCAGGCAGATCCTCTGCCTCGTTGAAACACGGTATCTGGACAATCAGCTTGGTCATTGTCTTGGTCGTTGGCCCCCACATGCACGCGAAAAACCGCGCGTGAGGGCGGTTTGGCAGGCAAGGCTTTAAGGAAGTGTAAACCACGAGTGGAAAGATTTTGGTGAGCAGCGGCCCACCGGGGGCCTGTTAAGAGCTATCTTCGAACCAATCAGTGATTGAAACATCGACCACACGCGCTACACGAATTGCAAAGGAATTGCCCCTAGTGGGCGCGTCAAATGTAACCCGGTTTGATTGAGGGCACCTCTCCATGTGCGGAATTATTGGCATCGTCAGCACCCAGCCAGTCGCGGATCGTCTGGTCGACGGTTTGAAGCGGATGGAATATCGCGGATATGACAGCGCCGGCGTGTGCACGATAGAGGGCGGCGAACTGGTCCGCCGCCGTGCGGAAGGCAAGCTTGGAAATCTGGTGACCGAGCTGGAGAGCAATCCTGCGCCTGGCAATATCGGTATCGCGCACACACGCTGGGCAACGCATGGCGCGCCGACCGCGCATAATGCGCATCCGCACGCCACGGGCGAAGTGGCGCTGGTTCACAACGGTATTATCGAGAATTTCAAGCCGCTGCGCGAGGCGCTGAAAGCCAAGGGGCGTCAGCTCGAAAGCGAGACCGACACCGAAGCGGTTGCGCATATGATTTCCGAAGAAGTCGAAAATGGTGCGAGCCCTCAAGACGCGGTGAAAACGGTTCTGCCGCAGCTGCGCGGCGCGTTCGCATTGGCGATTGCTTTCCGCCAGAACCCCGACATGCTGATCGGCGCACGCCTTGGTTCGCCATTGGTGGTTGGATATGGCGAGGGCGAGATGTTCCTTGGCTCTGATGCGCTTGCATTGGCGCCGTTAACGCAAAAAATTGCCTATCTTGAAGAGGGCGACTGGGTTGTCATCACGCGCGACGGTGCGGCGATCTATGACGAACAGAACAACCCTGTCGAACGCGAGATTACCACTTCGGGCGCCTCCGCAGCATCGATCGAAAAGGGCAATTACCGCCATTACATGCAGAAAGAGATTTTCGAGCAACCAACCGTGGTTGCGCAAACTCTGAGCAGCTATTTACGCCAGGCGGACGAGACGGTTGCGCTGCCCCAGATCGATTTCGACCTGTCTACTGTTAACCGTATCACAATCGTCGCTTGCGGCACCTCATATTACGCCGCGATGGTGGCGAAATACTGGTTTGAACAATTCGCCCGTGTGCCGGTCGATTTGGATTTCGCCAGCGAGTTTCGTTACCGCGAGCCGGTTCTGGAAGAGGGCGGCCTGGCTCTGTTCATTTCCCAATCGGGCGAAACCGCCGACACGTTGGCCGCGCTGCGCCATTGCAAGGCAGAAGGCCAGACTATTGGCGTGGTCGTCAATGTGCCGACCAGCTCGATGGCGCGCGAAGCGGATTTGCTGCTGCCCACGCATGCCGGCCCGGAAATCGGTGTGGCCTCGACCAAGGCCTTCACCTGCCAGCTTGCGGTGCTGGCCGCACTCGCGTCGCATCTGGCCGTCAAAAAGGGCAGAATGGACCGTTCCGAAGAACAGGAAGTGGTTAAACATCTGCTCGAAGCGCCCGCGTGCCTCAATGCCGCGCTCGATCATGATGATGACATCGCCAGCATGGCGCATCTGATCGCGCCAGCGCGTGATGTGCTTTATCTAGGCCGCGGACCTGACTTCCCTCTGGCGCTTGAGGGTGCGCTCAAACTCAAAGAAATCAGCTATATACATGCCGAAGGTTATGCTTCGGGTGAAATGAAGCACGGGCCGATCGCTCTGATCGATGAAGAGGTTCCGGTGATCGTGCTGGCGCCGTCTGGCCCGTTGTTCGAGAAAACAGTTTCCAACATGCACGAAGTGCGCGCGCGCGGCGGGCAAGTGGTGCTGATCTCTGATCGTGCGGGAATCGAGGAAGCGGGCGAGGGCTGTATTGCCACCATCGAAATGCCGCAGGTCCACCCGCTGATCGCGCCATTGGTCTATGCGGTTCCGGTGCAGCTGCTGGCCTATCATGTGGCCTGCGTAAAAGGCACCGATGTTGACCAGCCAAGAAACCTGGCAAAGTCGGTTACAGTCGAGTGACAAAACTGTCGGAAATTTAGCCCGTTTTCTGCGCAAAGTTTTACTGCCCGCTAACCTTTTTTGCTTACCTGCAAATGCGTGAGCGAGAACCCATCCGATTTACCGGCATTACCGGAGCGTCTTCCCGCGCTGGCTGTGCTTGGAATAACCAGCCCCGATCAGGATGATTGGGCGCGCCTGCGCGGTCTGCAATATGCGAGGCTTTCGGAAAGCAACTGGCTGCGTCTGTCATCGCATTCCATCGCTGCTGCTGTTGTCGTTTGGGTCTACGCCAGCACCGTTGGCCTAACCGCGCTGGGCGTGTGGCTGGTTGCGCTGATGGGCACGCTCTATCTGTGCCATAAATGCGATAGCCAGCTGGCAGGTGCGGAAACGCGCAAGCTGACGCGCACAGAATTTCGCAATCGCTCCATATCGATCACCCTGTTGAGTTTGGCCTGGTGCGTTCCGCTCACGCTATTCGCACAACAAGGCACCATTTCCGACCTGCTGGTCCTATGGACGGCGATCTCGGTGATGATTGTCGGATTGGTTCTGGTCGTCGCGGCAGCGCCGCTTGGCACGGTGATATTCACGGTTCTCACAGGCCTGTCGGTGGTCTTTTCGTCTCTCGTGTTTGGGGAATTCAAGGCCGCTGCCATTGCCGGGTTTTTCATTGTCGTCGTGCTGTTCGGCACGGTTGCCAGCGCGCGAACATATCTGACCGCCCGAATTGCCGAAGCAGGCATGGCGGAAAAGGGTGAAGTCGTCTCGCTGCTGCTGCGCGAGTTCGAGGACAACAAGGCAGATTGGCTGTGGCAAATCGACACCAATCGCCGCATCCGGTCGGTTTCTCCGCGGTTCTCTTTCGCTCTCGGCAAGGAACCGGACGCGCTGGAAGGGCAGCCATTCTTGCAGCTTATTGCCGGCGACGCGTGGGAATCGGGGTCCTTTCCCCCAAGTCTTCACGAGCTTGCTGACAAGCTGAAGCGCCGGGAAAGTTTCTCCAACCTGATCGTCAAAGTTGTCATAGGCGGGCAAAACCGCTGGTGGGAATTGTCGGGCACGCCGATCCTTGACGAACGACAGACCTATCTCGGGTTCCGCGGGGTCGGTTCGGACGTAACCGAACAACGCGAATCGAGCGACAAGATCGCTTACCTTGCCCGCTATGACACGCTGACCGGCTTGCCCAACCGGCTGATGCTCAACGAAGCGCTTAGCGATGCGATGGACTATGCCAAAAAATGGCGCACGCGCTGCGCGTTCCTGATGCTCGATCTCGACCGTTTCAAGGCGGTAAACGATTCGCTCGGTCACTTGGTTGGTGACCAGATGCTGGCGCAAGTTTCCAAGCGGCTCAAACAATTGATGGGCGAAAACGCGATGTGCGGCCGTTTGGGCGGCGATGAATTCGGCATTGTGATCCGCGACGCATCCGACAAGCGAAAAGTTGAAGAGCTGGCCAGAAATGTCATCGCCAGCCTGTCGATGCCGTATGATATCAGCAACAACACGCTCTATGTCGGCGCCAGCGTTGGCTCGGCGATCGGTCCGCGCGATGGCAAAACGGTCGAAGAGATCATGCGCAATGCCGATCTCGCACTGTATCGCGCCAAGGATGAAGGCGGGGGCGAACATTGCCAGTATGAGCCGACTCTGCACGCGCATGCCGAAGAACGCCGCAAACTGGAATTTTCGCTGCGCCGCGCGCTGGAGCGCGACGAGTTCGAGCTGCATTACCAGCCCGTTGTCGATGCCAATGACGAAACCGTGGTCAGCTTCGAAGCTCTGGTCCGGTGGAACAGCCCCGAACATGGTTATGTCCGGCCTGACAAGTTCATATCGCTGGCAGAAGACACACGCCTGATCGTTCCGATCGGTGAATGGGTCCTGGCGACGGCCTGCGCCGAGGCGGTGAATTGGCCGCCCCATGTCCGCGTTGCGGTCAACGTCTCTGGCGAGCAATTGATCGAACCCAATTTCGCGACAACAGTGGTTCAGGCTTTGTCCGACAGCGGCCTGCCTGCCAACCGTCTGGAGGTCGAAGTGACCGAGAGCATTTTCCTGCGCGATGCCAATGTCGTTCGATCTGCGCTTGAACAGGTCATGGCCTTGGGCTGTACCGTAGCGCTGGATGACTTTGGCACAGGCTATTCCTCGCTGGGTTACCTGCGCAAACTCAGCTTCTCGACCATCAAAGTCGACCGCAGCTTCGTGCAAGGCGCTGCGCAGGGCAGCGCAGAAAGCCTCGCGATCATTCGCGCCGTTGTGGCAATGGCGGACAGTCTAGAAATGTCGACGACTGCCGAAGGTGTCGAAAACGCCGAAGAAGCCGAAATGGTCCGCGGGCTGGGATGTAAGAAAATCCAGGGGTACTATTTCGGGCGCCCGATGCCCGTGGACGAAGTTCAGCAGGTGTTTGCGCGCAAGGGTGAAGTCAGAGCGCGTATCGCGTAACGGCGCGGGTCAGGCCGCGACCAAACCCTTGATCGCGGTTTCGAACAATGCCCGGCCATCGCTGCCACCATGCGCGTCTTCGATGGCGCGTTCGGGGTGGGGCATCATTCCCAGCACGTTTCCGGCATCATTCAATATACCGGCAATGTCGCGCTGAGATCCATTGACCGAATCGAGATAGCGAAAGGCCACGCGGCCTTCGCCTTCGAGCCTGTCCAGCGTGTCTTCATCGGCAAAGAAATTGCCGTCATGGTGTGCGACGGGAATGTGAATTGTTTCACCCGAATCGTAGCCGGAAGTGAACAGCGACTGGTTGTTTTCCACCCGCAGCGGCACATCGCGGCAAACGAAATTCTGGCTCGCATTGCGCATAAGCGCACCGGGCAGCAGGCCGCTTTCGGTCAGCACCTGAAAGCCGTTGCATATGCCAAGCACTGGCACACCGCGCCCCGCAGCGGCAACGACGGCCTTGGTGATCGGGCTGCGCGCAGCCATCGCGCCCGAACGCAAATAATCACCATAGGAAAAGCCGCCGGGCAGCGCGATAAAATCGAGACTTTCCGGCAATTCGGCGTCACCATGCCAGACGCGGGCCGGCGCGGTGCCAGAGATTTGTTCCAACGCCACCGCCATATCGCGGTCGCAATTGGAACCGGGGAAAGTGATAACGGCGCTGCGGAAGCTCACTATGCGTTCTCCAGCTTCTCGATCCGGTAATTCTCGATCACCATATTGGCCAAGAGCTTGCGGCACATCTGGTCAAGATCATCATCCGAAGTGCCGTCGGCGACATCCAGTTCGATCAGTTTGCCTGCGCGAACATCGTTCACGCCGGAAAATCCCAATGCCTCCAACTCGTGATGGATCGCGCGCCCTTGCGGGTCGAGCACTCCGGGTTTCAAAGAGACGTGAATATGGACTTTCATGGGCCAAACCTTTGCAAATCTACACGACTGGCGAGTCCCGCGCAGCCTATGACCGCCTATGCCGCCAAGGGCAAGTTTGCAGTGACGCTAAGCTGTCGGAAAAACCCGGCTCGTTTCATTCGCTTTCCGTCGCTGCGCCTTTGTCGCCCGTCTCGGGCACAACGCGGAACTCGACCGCGTCGGTAGGCTGGAGATATCGCACTGCCAATGCCTGCAAATCCTTGCCGGTGATGTTCTTGTAACGGTCGCTGGCGGTTAAGAAGCGGCGGATGTCATCGGGATCGCTTTGCGCGCGATCGACCAGGCTCATCCAGCCGCTATTTGTCTTCAAACGGTTTTCAAGCGATTCCAGCACCGGCTGGCGCGCACGCTGGAGCGTGTCCTCGTCCGGCGCATTTGCGATGAGATCTTGCACCACTTCGAGCAGAGCCGCCTTGGTCGCATCGAGCTGGGTCACATCGACCGACGCCCCCATCGAGAAGACGCCATAATCGCGATAAATGCTCGCCTGACTACTATTCACCGAAGGGGAGTAAGTCTGGCCCAGCTCTTCGCGGAGCTTTTCGGTCAGCTTCAGCCGCACGACCCGTGCCAGCAGGCTGAGCGAGGAGGACAGTTCCCAATCGCTGTCGTCTGTGGTGGGCCAGACCAGCCGGATCATCGCCTGATCGGGTTCGCCGCCATGCGTAATCATATGCAGCCCGCGCTGCGCAGTGAACGGACGGATCCGCCGCGCATCATCATAGGGCTGGAAAGCGGCCTCGCGCGCGGGCAAGGCACCGAATGTTTCGGCGACCATCGAGATCACTTCATCCTCGTCAAAATCACCGACGATCGCCACTTCCATTGCACCGTTTGACAGCCGGTCGCCGATGACCTTTTCGAGCTGGTCGAAATCGAGCGCACGATATGCCTCGACAGGTTGCCGGGCGAAGCGTGGATCGTTGTCTGACAGGATCGCTCTCGATCCCTCGCCATAGGCCGAATTTGGTGTTTTCCCGAGACGCGCGAAGAAATCATCGAGACCCTTGCGCCAAGGGCCCAGTCCTTCGGGGCGATAAC
Source organism: Pontixanthobacter aquaemixtae (assembly GCF_009827395.1). Classification (GTDB taxonomy): domain Bacteria; phylum Pseudomonadota; class Alphaproteobacteria; order Sphingomonadales; family Sphingomonadaceae; genus Pontixanthobacter; species Pontixanthobacter aquaemixtae. The sequence continues at coordinate 503,847 of NZ_WTYX01000001.1, forward strand.
CGGGATCGGTGACGTAAGCGGCGAACAATTGCAGCTGCAGCTTCAAATCGCGCGGCGTCGTAGTGGCGCCGCTCACGAAAGTTTCGCCCGCGCTGCCAAAACTCCCCGAGACCGACCGGCCGGCGAGGATCGATTGCAATTCATCGCGGCTATGCTGGCCCAATCCGCCGCTGCTGAGCAGGCCTGCCAGTTCTACCGCAAGCGGGTTTTCGGCCGAACGGAGCATGTCCCCGCCATCAATATAGGTGCGGATTGTTATCCGGTCGTCCTGCAGATCGGTGCTTTTCAGATTGAGCATTACGCCATTGGCGAAGCGGATGGTGCGGATGCCCAAATCTTCCGTCCGCTCGTCAGACACCACCTCACCTGCGGGGCCGAAATCGGTATAGGCAAACTCGGCGGTCCCGGCGTCCTCGGGCGGTGCCAGCTCGCGGGAAAAGGCGGTGTTGACCGTCGATCGCAGTGCATCTGCGCCGCCATCGGGCGCGGTCTTGCCGGAAAAACGGATCAGCGGATTTTCGAGCAGCAGGAACTTTGCACGCATCGCAGCGAGCACATTTTCTGGCGTAATGTCTGGCGCAAGCGCCTCAAAGCGGGCAAGCGATGCCTGCGGATCGGTGGTAACGCTCTCTCCGCGCGCAATGTCGAATGCGTCGCCCAGAAAATTGCTGTTGGTGCGGGTCGCGGCATTGGCTGCGGCGTTTTCGTAAGACGTGCGCAGACCGGCCACTTGTTCGGCAATTTCGGCTTCGGTGAAACCATGCATCAAGCCGCGCCGGAATTCGTCAATTGCGGTATCGAGGCCCAGTTTCCACCCGCCTTCTTCGGTGCTGACACGCAGCTGCACGGTTTCCGCAGATTTGAGGAAATCGCCCGAGGATATACCGACGCCGCGAAATGGCGGGTTTTCGCTACGCTGCAATCGTTGCAGCCGCCGCTGTAACGCACGGGCCCCGACGGTGGTCAGCAGGTTTTCGCGTCGCTCTTCGGCAGTGTCGGGCTTGTCCATATAGGGCGCGTGCCGCGACAGGGTGATGGTTTCGGTCAGCGCGGGGTCGAGGTAAATATCGGTTTGGCCGCGATATTCCGGATCGACGGGCCCGGCCTCAGGCTGATCGGGGGAGGGGGCGGCTTGCCAATCGGCAAACCGCGCGCGGATCTTGCTTTCGACCATCGCCGGATCGAAATCGCCCACCACAACCACCACCGTGTCGGCAGGGACATATTCACGTTCCCAGAATGCGCGCAGTCCTTGCGCGGTTGCGCCTTCGAGCGTTTCGATCGTGCCGATCGGCAGGCGCTGCGTCGCATGCGATCCGGGATAGGAAAATTCCAATCCATCGACGAGATCCTTGAATCCGAAACTGTTGCGCACCCGCCGCTCGGACAGGATAACGCCGCGTTCGCGCTCGACCGCTTCTTCTGTGATGGTCAGCTCGCTGGCGGTTTCACGCATCAGCGTCAGCGCCGTGTCGAGCAGTTCTTCCTCTGCCTTGGGTAAATTGAGCTTGTACTGGGTGCGGTCAAACCCGGTGGAGGCATTGGTATCCGCGCCGAAGGCCAGCCCCAATCGCTCAAGCAGTTTGACCATTTCGCCTTCGGGCACATTGGTCGATCCGTTGAATGCCATATGTTCGACATAATGCGCAAAGCCGCGCTCTTCATCGCGTTCGTCGAGCGAACCGGTGGCTATTTCCATGCGCACCAGAGCGGTATTTTCCGGGCGGTCATTGCGCCGGATGATGTAGCGCATTCCGTTGTCGAGCTTGCCGAAAGTCCAACCGTCCTCGGGTGAAAACTCGCTATCCTCGAGATCCCAATCGGCCGGGTCCCAGCCGGAAGTCGCGGCGACAGGTGCGGGTTCGGCAAGGTCAACCTGGCCTGCCTCAGCGCCATCTTGCGCGGCAAGCGGAGCGGCAAGGGCAGTGGTCAGGAAAAGCGACAGCGCGGCGCGCGTAAAGATGCGGGATTTCATCCCGTTCTCATGCCCAACTAAGCCTGAACCCGCAACAACGGGCTGAAAGCAAAGGCCCGGCTCTAAACGGTTACTTCTTCGGCGGAGTGGTGCGCAATTTGCTGCGATGGGCGTTCATGTCGAGTACTTCGCCGGGGCCATTATCGTCATTCTGGAGGATGCCCAGACGCCGGGCTACTTCCTGATAGGCTTCTTCTTCGCCGCCCAGATCTTGCCGGAAACGGTCTTTGTCCATTTTTTCGTTGGTTTTCATGTCCCACAGGCGGCAGCCATCGGGGCTAATTTCGTCGGCGAGAATGACGCGGCTGAAATCGCCGTCGAACAGCCGGCCGAATTCCAGTTTGAAATCGATCAGGCGGATATCGATGGCGGCGAACATTCCGCACAGGAAATCGTTGATACGGATCGCCATGCTGGCGATATCCTGCATTTCTTCCTGGCTTGCCCAGTTGAAGCAGGCGATGTGTTCTTCGGACACCAGCGGATCGCCAAGCGCGTCGTCCTTGTAATAATACTCGATCAATGTGTGCGGCAGCGGGTCGCCTTCATTGAGGCCGAGCCGCTTGCAAATCGAGCCCGCAGCGACATTGCGCAGGACCACTTCGATCGGCACAATTTCGCATTGGCGGATCAATTGCTCGCGCATGTTCAGCCGGCGGATAAAGTGAGTCGGGATGCCGATATGGCTGAGACGGGAAAACACATATTCGCTTATGCGATTATTGATCACGCCTTTGCCGTTGATCGTGCCCTTTTTCTCCGCATTGAACGCGGTCGCATCATCCTTGAAATATTGGATGATCGTGCCCGGTTCGGGACCTTCGTAAAGGACCTTGGCTTTGCCTTCATAGATCTTGCGGCGACGGGACATGCGCGGGTTCCTTCGAAAATAGCAGCGCCCCGGCGGACTGCGATAGTGCCGGGGCGTTTGCGCTGTTTACCGCCTGACGGGAAAAAGCGCAATCAATGAGGCAATCAATGGGTAGGCGGCGGCAGTTCTTCTTCAACCGCAGGCACATGCTTGGCTTTGAGGCTTTCTATCAGCTTGCCCAGAGTCGCACGCTGGACCAGTACGGAGAACAGCACTGCGGCGAATGTCGCGGCGAGCAACAGGTCGCGGGTCGGCCCTTCTGGCAGAGACAATGCCAGTGCAATCGAAATGCCCCCGCGCAGACCGCCCCACCAAAGCACTCTTCCGGCGCCCTTTTGATCGAGCCGCGCCGCAGGGATGATCTTGGTGGCGCTGCCCACCGCAATACCGCGCGCCGCCAGCGTAATCACGATCGCAGCGATGCCGAGCATTACGTGCGGAATGCCGGGAACAAGCGCGATCAGTTCGAGCCCGATCAGCAGGAACAGTACCGAATTGAGCAATTCATCGACCAGCTCCCAGAATTTGAGAACATAATCGCGGGTCACGTCGCTCATCGCGAAGCTGACGCCGTGATTGCCGATCAGAAGGCCGGCGACCGCCATCGCCAGCGGGCCGGACAGGTGGAACTGCGTGCAAAGCGCGTATCCGCCCATCACGATCGCCAGCGTAATCAGCACTTCGAGCGTATATTCATCCATGCTCGCCAGCGCGCGGTAACCGACATATCCGAACACCAGGCCAACCAGCACCCCGCCGCCTGCCTCGATCGCGAACAATCGCGCGCCCTCGCTTAGCGAGAAATCCGCGCCCGTCACTGCGGCGCCAAGCAGGATCGTGAACACAACGATGCCCACCCCGTCATTGAACAGGCTTTCTCCGGCGACCGCCGATTGGAGCGAAGCCGGGACGTTTTCTTCCTTGAGCACACCCAGCACCGAAACCGGATCGGTGGGCGATATCAATGCGCCGAAAACGAAGTACCAGATCGGCTCGATCGCAAGGCCGAGCAATGCGCCCACGCCCCAGGTGGCAAGTCCGATAAGAACTGTTGAGAATATCACGCCCACGGTCGAAAGCAGAAGGACCGGAAGCCACGCGACGCGCAGCCGGTCGAGATCGACATGCAGCGCCCCGGCAAACAGCAGGAAGCTCAGCATTCCTTGCAACAGCGTGTCGGTAAAGTTCATCTGGGTGAGCAAGTCCGCCACCCAATTGTCCAGCGTGATGCCCGGAATAAAAGCGTCGGCAATCATCAATCCGATGGCCGCGATCGCGCCCATCACGGTCAGGCCGATGACATGCGGCAATTTGATGAAATGGTGATTGAGCCAGCCAAGCACCGCAGAGGCGACGACCAGAATTGCAGCAATGTCGAAAGGCGAAAACGCGGATGATGTCTCGTGCATGTGCGGCGCATAGCCCGACGATGCGGGATTGCCAAACCTTGCCAATCGTAGCTGGCCTTGCCGCTTCCGGGGGACTGCGCCATTGATGCGCAATGACCATGAGATTTGAGCGCGATGGCGCGATTGGATATTTGCTGATTGACCGCGCCGCGAAACGCAATGCCGTGTCGCTGGCGATGTGGCAAAGCATCCCTGCTTTGATCGACGGAATAGAAACCGAAGCGGGATTGCGGGTGGTCGTTGTGAAATCGGCATCAGGCGGCGCGTTCAGCGTCGGCGCGGATATTCACGAAATGCTGGAAAATCGGGGCAATTCCGACTGGTTGGCGCAAAATCGCGCGGCTATTTCACAGGCGCAGCACCGGCTTGCGCGGTGTTCGGTCCCGACCATTGCGTTCATTGAAGGGGACGCGATGGGCGGCGGCTGCGCGATTGCTTTGGCATGCGATATCCGCATGGCCACCGGCGCGGCCAGGCTGGGGGTTACCCCTGCGCGGCTGGGGCTGGTTTACCCATTCCACGATATCAAACTGCTCAGCGATCTTGTCGGGCCGGGGCAAGCGAAAAGATTGCTGTTCACGGGTGAACATCTTTCCGCATCCGAAGCCGCGCGGATCGGATTGGTCGATATCATTGCCGACGAGGTTGGTGATTTGGCGCTGTCTATCGCCAGAAATTCCGGACGTTCCAACAAAGCAATGAAGCTGATGATGCGCCGCGTGCTTGATGGCCAGAGCGATGAGGATGCGATGACCCGAAAGATGTTTGCCGATGCCTTTACCGACGATGACTTTGCCGAAGGGGCAACCGCCTTTGCCGAAAAACGCCCGGCCAAGTTTGCTGATTAGGAGATTAGGAATGGATATTGCCAAGCTGATGTATCGCGACGGTCTGCTCGCGGGTGAGCGAATTTTGGTCACTGGCGGCGGGACCGGCTTGGGGCGCGAAATGACCGAGGCTTTCCTGAAGCTTGGGGCGACGGTGCATATTTGCGGGCGGCGCCCGAACAAGCTGGATGAAACCGCCGGTGAATTGATGGCCGCGCATGGCGGAAGTGTGGTGGGCCATGCGTGCGATATCCGCGATGCAGAAGCGATTGATGCGATGGTCGGCGCGATCTGGGCCGATGGCGGCGCGTTGACCGGTGTCGTGAACAATGCGGCGGGCAATTTTATCAGCCGGACCGAGGACCTTTCTATCAACGGCTTCAATGCGATTTCGGATATCGTGTTCCGCGGGACTTTCTATCTGACTCACAATGTCGGCAAACGTCTGATTGCAGAAGAAAAGAAGGCGAGCTTTCTCTCCATCCTGACGACTTGGGTGTGGAATGGGGGGCCCTTCGTGGTGCCGTCGGCCATGTCAAAATCGGCGATCAACACCATGACCCAGAGCCTTGCGGTCGAATGGGGGCGGTACGGCCTACGGTTCAACGCCATTGCACCGGGCCTGTTCCCGACCGACGGGATGAGCGCGCGGCTCTCTCCCGGCGGTCGCGGCGACAATTCCAGTGACCAGATGAATCCGATGGGTCGCCACGGCGAAATGCACGAGCTTGCCAATCTGGCCGTGTTCCTGATGGGCCCGGGCGCGGAATGGGTGAACGGGCAGACTATAGCGATTGATGGTGCCGGCTATCAGGCATCTGGCGGGAACTTCTTCCAGTCACTGGCACCTTTGGGCGACGCGGAATGGGAGCAAATGCGTTCTATGATCAAGAGCACCAATGCCAAAGACAAAGCCGATCGCAGCTAAGGCAAGATTTCGCGGTTCATCGGCACCGGTTGCGGCTACATAACGGCCTGGATCACGAAGAATTTCGAACCGTAATCTTTCCACATCATTTCCCGAACCGTGAATGATTGGAACAGTTTAGCATAACGCTCCGTCACTTCGTCACAGTTTTTGAAGTGGCGAACATGCGAAAAAGCGGGGAAGTTCGGAACTGACCCGAGCAAAGTCGCACCCGGTTTTATACGCCGCAGAACGTCGATTTCGTCTTCGACATGTTCCAGAAATTCCAGCATCACGACGCAGTCATAATTGCCGTCCTCAAGCGAGTTATCCGCTCTGATATCTGCGCATATAAAGCTGTAGTCAGGGCAGGCCTTTTGCCCTTTGACGGTAGCGACCAGGCTGAAGTCTAGCCCGGTATAGGACGGCACGCCCTGGTCAAACAGCATCGCCGCGAACTGCCCCGGTCCGCATCCAATATCGAGAATATTTTCAAAGCCTTCGCGCGAAATACGGTCTGCTATCACCGCCCACATCGGGAAATAGGGTGACTGCGTATAATGCGCCGATCGATGATCGACTGCGAGGAACTTGCGGTCATAAAAATTTGACGGCCGCTCCGGATTTCCGGTTTTGTTGTGATGGGAAGGCGCGCTCATTGGTGTGGTTTACGCTCACCCCGCGCAATTGGGAAGCGTCAACGCCGGATCAAAACTCGCGTAGACGGGATTTCGCCCTTGGCGAGTTGCGCGATCAATTCTGCTGAGGGGAATGGTGCCTCGAGGTGGATTCGAACCACCGACACCACGATTTTCAATCGTGTGCTCTACCAACTGAGCTATCGAGGCATTCATATCGCCGCGAACCACCGGAGTGGCTGCTGGATAATGGAAGAGCGCCTATGGCGAAGCAGCGCGCGCTTGGCAAGGGCCTAAGTGACTCGAAAGGGCGCTATTTCTGCGTTTCCCAATCGCCGGTCGCAAGTTCCTCTGGAGAGGCAGGGCGTCCGGGCACCGCATAGCCATCGCCAAACCACTGGTTCAAATCGCGATCACGGCATCCGCGCGAACAGAAAGGGTGAAATTCCTCCACGCGTGCTTTCTTACAAATGGGGCAGGCTTTGCTCATCACGGGCTCTCTAGAGGGACTGCCTGGGCAAATCCACCTTCCATCGCAAGCGTCGGGTCGCGTTCGATCCTGATTTCGCGCCCGGTGCGCTGGGCCAGAGATTGTAGCCACGGCGCTGTCAGCTTGTCTGCCACCGCATGATGGCAGCGCAGCAGAATGGCGCCGGGGTCGGTGACTTCTTCAGCGCGGCGCAGCAGCAATCTTGCAGCAGCACCGGTGCGCGAGAAATGGGTGCGGTGGAGAAGAGACGGGCGCTCCAGCCGGGCAACGATCTGGACGAAGCCAAAGCCGTTCATCGCTGTTTTTTCATGCGGCCAATCGCCAAGCGCCGCGGCAAGCGCATCGTCAACTGCCTTGCGGTCAGACTTGGCTTCCAATGTAGGAAAGTCGATCCCGATCGAACCGCCAATATCAAACCGGCCCAGCGCTTTGGCAATCGGCCTGCAAGCGGCCAGGGCAAGCTCGCGAGGGGCAAGTGCGCCATCAATATCGATCAAGGTCATTGCGGGCGTGGGTGAAAAGTGCAGCGATCCGCCTTTGAAATCATAGAATCCGGTCCACGCGTCGTCATAGATTTCTTCCCAGAAATCATCGGGAAATTGGCGGACAATCTGAACCGTGTCGCCCGCGGCTCTTATGCTGTCGGCTAGCGTTGGGGCAGGGCATAGGGGAAGCTCCGTCGGCCGCGCCTGCGCCCGTTTTACGCGTCCGCTTTCACCGATCTGGCTTCGGGTAATCTCGATCCGCAAGCTTGCCCCTTGTACCGCATCGCGCGGCAGGTGGCTGACAAGCACTTCTTCGCCATTTGCCAATTGCGCCGTACCGCGCGCACTTCCCTTGGCGCGGGATACAAGCTTTGCTTCTTCCACTTGGCCGGCGGATGCTTTGCCCGGCCAATCGACGCGGGCGCGTAGTGCGGTTCCGCCGAGCATCGCGAGCGCGCGATGTTCACCGATGCCTTCTTCAACCAGCCAGTCAGCCAATGGCAAACCCCGCTGATTTGAGCAGCGCGCGAGTCTCGTAAAGCGGCAATCCCATGACGCTGGAATGGCTACCCTGAATGCTCACAATCAACCCTTCGGCCGCGCCCTGGATGGCATAGCCGCCGGCTTTGCCTTCCCATTCTCCGCTGGCCAGATAGCTGGACAGTTCGGCGCCAGACAGGCGTTTGAACTTGACGATGGTTTCGTTCAGCTTTTCGCGCAATGTCCCGTCGGGCGAAAGCAACGCCACCGAACTCAGAACGCGGTGGCGGCGGCCTGACAGAAGCTCCAGACATTTGCGCGCGGTGGCTTCATCTTCTGCCTTGGGCAAAATGCGCCGACCAACAGCAACGACTGTATCACCCGCAAGGACAAACCCGTCCGCCGACGCGCCGGCGAGCGCTTTTTCACGCCCTATGCGGCGGGCATATTCTTTGGGTAATTCATGCTCCAGCGGGTCCTCATCGATATCCGCTGGAGCGATCCGGGCCGGTTCAACGCCGATGCGGGCAAGAAGATCTCGGCGCCGCGGGCTGGCCGAAGCCAAAATCAGTTTGGGCGATGTCATCGCCGCATCAGGCAATTAAGCGCTGGGTGCGCCGGGGTCGCGCGGGTCGGGGCCGCCGCGTCCGGGCATAAAGCGATAGGTAATTCGCGCCTTGGTCAGATCATAAGGTGTCAGTTCGCACAGAACTTCGTCACCGACCAAAACACGGATGCGGTTCTTGCGCATCTTCCCGGCAGTATGGCCAAGGACTTCATGTCCATTCTCAAGCTCTACCCGGAACATCGCGTTTGGAAGCAGCTCAACCACTTTCCCGCGCATTTCGAGGAGTTCTTCTTTAGCCATATATTTTCATAACCTATGTAGTTGGTCGAATAGTGTTGCGCGCCCATAGCCCCAGGCGGGACAAAAGGGAAGCCTGACCCTTATGGCGCGGGGCATTCACCCTACTGTCATGAAATTACGACAAATTGATACGAAACGCGGCTTGCGTTTATCTGTATCGCTGCAAATGGCTTTTCGCATGTTAGATCCCAAACTTCTTTGCTCCTGCGCAATCCTCGCGCTTGCCACTCCATCCTACGTTGTCGCTCAAGAAAATCTTGCAACCCAACCGGAAGAAGAGATCACCCTTGATGACACGATTGTGGTTGTGGGTGAACGTATTCGCGGCCAGGTCGATACAGAGCAGGAGCCGATCCTCGAACTGAATGAAGAAGATATTGCGGCCTATGGGGCAGGCTCGATTGCCGATCTGGTCGAAGCATTGGGACCGCAAACGGAATCCTCTCGCGGGCGCGGCGGCCCTCCGGTATTCCTGATCAACGGCGTCCGCGTCGGCAGTTTCCGCGAGTTTCGTTCCTATCCGCCAGAAGCGATCCGCAAGGTAGAGGTCCTTCCCGAGGAAACAGCACAGAAATTCGGCTTTGCGCCCGACCGGCGTGTGGTGAATTTCATCCTCAAGGATGATTTTTCGGCTGTGACAGTCGAGGCGGAATACGAACAGCCTTCCATTGGTGGCTATTCGCGAACCGAGCAGGAAGCGACCTTGCTCAAAATTACCGGCGGCGGACGCCTGAACTTCAATCTCGAACTGAACGACACCACGCTGCTGACGGAAAGCGAACGTGATATTGTCCAAACAGAAAGCAGCATTCCCGATGTTGCGACCGACCCTGATCCGGCCGAATATCGCAGTCTGATTGCCGACAGCGCGGATATCGAGGCGACAGCCAATTATGCCAAAGCCTTTCTGGATAGCGGCAGTTCGCTTGGCCTGAACGCAACGTTCAACAGAAGCGACAGCCGCAGCCTGTCCGGGTTGGACAGCGTGCTCTTGACCGATGGGGCCGGGAATAGCGCGCTTCGCACATTTGGCGCCGACAATCCGCTTGAGCGGCGTTCGCGGACCGACACGTCTTCAACATCGGCGAGTTACAACCGGCCAATCGGCGATTGGCAGCTGACCGCAACCGCAGATGGCAGCTACGCAGATTCGACAACAGAGATTGACCGGCGCGCCGATACTTCGGGGCTGGTTGCGGATGCCTTGGCGGGAACGCTGGCTATCGACGGCATGCTTCCCGCACTGGCTGATGCCGGTTTCGATACCGCCAATCTCAAAACCTATGCCGCCAGCAGCAAGCTGACGCTGGCAGGCAGGCCATTCTATCTCCCTGCGGGCGATGTCTCGACCACTTTTGATCTTGGTTATGACTGGACACGTCTGGACAGCGACGATTCCCGCGCAGGCTCTGCGATCCGGCTAACACGCGGCGATCTTTCGGGCGGTTTCAATGTGTCTGTGCCGATCGCGAGCACGCGCGACGATGTTCTGGCGGCGCTGGGCAGTGTGACGCTGAACGGGCAGGTCGGGTTCAATCACTATTCGGACTTCGGCACATTGTACCGGTGGAGCGGCGGTGTGAACTGGGCGCCCACGGACACGCTTGATCTTCAGGCGACCTATGTCTGGCGTGAAGTGCCGCCAAGCCTCGCCCAATTGGGAAATCCGCAGGTTACGACATTCAACGTCCCGACATTTGATTTTGCGACAGGCGATACCGTTCTTGCGACGGTAACGACCGGCGGAAATCCGTTGCTTCAGGCGGAAACCCAATCGGATTGGAGCGTGTCAGCCAATTGGGAAGTGCCCTTTATCGAAAATGCGCGCTTCAGGATCGATTATTCGAACAACCGATCCAGCGATGTGTCTTCGTCCTTCCCGTTCTTGACGCCCGAAATAGAAGCGGCCTTTCCCGGACGGGTGACGCGCGATGCGGGCGGAACCTTGACCGCGATTGACAGCCGTCCGGTCGATTTCTTTGAAACACGCAGCGAACGGCTGACCGTCGGGCTGACTTTGCGCGGTGCGTTTGGCGAGGCGCGCCCGCAGGCTGCCCCGGCATCACAGTCGCCAGCTCGATCCGCAGCACAGCCTGCAGGCCGTCCCGCAGCCGGAGAAGGTCGTGGGAACTTTGCTGCCTTTCGCGAGCGTCTCTGCGCCGATGATGGCGAGGCATTCCTGCTGCGGCTGATCGAAGCTGCATCGCGCGGCGAAACAATTGACGAAATTCCCGGTTTCGATCCCCAGCGTGCGCAGATGATGCTGTCCCGTGTTCAAAACGAGGATGGCACGATCAATCGCGAACGGCTGGCGCAATTCCGATCGCGCGTTTGCGAGGGCGGAGGGCCGGGTGGTCAAGGCGGCGATAGCGCGGGCGAACGTCCGCGTGGAGCCCCCGATTTTGCCAATATGAGCGAAGAACAGCGGTCCGCCTTCATGACTTTCCGCACCAAAGTCTGCGCGGCTGATGGCGATGCATTCTTGTTGCGCTTTGTCGAGGCGGCTGGTCGCGGTGAAGCTTTGGAAGATCTGCCCGGATTTGATCCGGAACGGGCTGAACGAATGATCGCTCGGTTCCGCAATGAAGACGGAACGATCGCTCCCGAACGGCTGGCGGCGTTCCGGTCACGCATATGCAGCATGCCCGGCGCGGGTCAAGCCAGCGGCCCGCCAGCCGGCGGAAACACCCGTCAGCGCGGTGGCGGCCCCGGATTTGGGCGGGGCGGCGATGGTCGCGGTCGTTTCTTCTTCAACCTGTCGCACTCATTCGAACTCAACCGCGAAGTGCTGATTGCTCCGGGCGGTCCTGCGTTGGATTTGCTCAACGGGGATTCGCTCAGCAGCACCGGAACGCCGTCTAATTCCACCCGGATTGAAGCGGGTATGTTCCGCGGCGGCCTCGGTCTGCGGCTTTCCGCACGCTATACCGGCCCTGCGCGGATTGACGGTACAGGCGCGCCGACCAGCACCGATCTGTTCATCGATGATCTGGCCAGTTTCGATCTGCGGCTGTTTGCCGATCTGGGCGAACTGCTCAAGAAGGATGACGGGATATTCAAGGGAATGCGGATGTCATTCCGCTTCGACAACATCTTTGATGGCCGCCGCATCGTGCGCGACGGTAATGGCGATATTCCGGTCAGCTACCAGCCGCTGCTGATCGACCCGACCGGACGCTATCTGGGAATGGAAATTCGCAAGCTGTTCTAGCTGCTGGCGGTCAGTGCAGGCTCGTTTTGGGGAATAGGAAGCTGGCGAAGCCGCGCGCTTCAAACGGTTTCCATTCCCCTTCCGCCTGGGCCAGCCGGTCCGCGATTGCGTACATCACCGAAGGGTTCACGCCCAGGCCGATATGGCTTGCGATGACTTCGATATTCTCTGTCTGACCTTCGCTGTCAGGATGGGGATGCTGGACCGAGCCGCGCCAATGGACAACGCCGTCCCCTTTGGTCAGGATCGAGGTTGTCGGGACGGGCGGCGCATCGGCCAGATTGGCGAAATTGCCGTCGCGCTGCGGCTCCGGCTGGTCGCCGTTGAAATATTGGAACAGCCGGTGGACATTGGTATGCGCGCCCGGTTCGTTGGCAATTGGGCTGCCAAGCGAAATCACGCTGCGGACATGTTCGGGCGTGGCCTTGGCCAGCTCGCGGGCAAGCACACCGCCAAGGCTCCAGCCGACAATCGAAATTTTCCCGCCGGTGCGTTCTGACAATTCGGTAACGCGCGCTGTCATCGCATCGACCCGCTCGTTGGTGATGTGAATGTTGCGGCCCAGATTCCATCCCGCCGCGTGATAGCCAAGCCCCTTCAAAACAGACCGGATTGCAGCAGTTGATCTGTCACCCGCGAGAAAGCCGGGCAGTACCAGAACACCATGCCCATCGCCCTTGGGCAGCGCTTTCATCATCGGCCGCAGCGCGATGAAACTGGCCAATTCAGCCATAGCCCGGCTTGGCTCGGTCAAGGCGAGCAAGCGGTGCGGCGCGCGCGGCGCGCGCGTTTCGGTCATGGTTGCGCTGGTCATCTGGATATGGGTCCTCTCGAATTGCGACTCTTATATAGTTATCGGGGCATCGTTTTGCAGGTCGCCGCTATGTCTTTCTGGCGCGGCTCTTTGCTGGTGCAGCCTTCTTTGGTGCTGCTTTCTTTGGTGCTGTTCTCTTTGCTGGGGCCTTTTTCGCCGGGCGTTTCTTCGCAGCTGGCTTCTTGGGGGCTGCTTTTTTGGCTGCGGGTTTAGGCTTTGGTTTCGCCGTTTTCTTGGCAGGCTGGGGCTTGCCCGGCGAAGGTGCGGCGGCCTTGGCGGCATCGCGCAATTCCTCGAAACTTTCTTCGATGCATTGCGCGTAAAATTCCGGATCGGGCATGATATCGCGGCAGGCGGTGAAAGAGATTGTCGCCTCTTTCAGATAGCTTTGCACCACATGGCCAAGCCCCATCCCGTCAGTCAGGCAAATCAGGCCCATCATGCTCTCCAACCGTGCGCCGGCTGAATAGAGCGGGATCGGCGGGCCGGGGACATTGGTGACGACGGTGGTGAAAGGCGGGCCGACCCGATCGGCAAGGCCGAGCCGGGTGTACAGCCGCGCGCCCAGCGCCATGAACAAGGCGGGGCTGACCTTGCTCATTTCGGTCATATTGCGCGCGCCCATGGCATCGCTCATCGCTTTGCTATTGGTCGTTTGCGAATAGACATATTGTAGCCGTTCGACCGGATTTTCGAGATGCGTGCCAAGCGGGGCAATCATCGCCGCGACCTGGTTGCCCATATCGCCTTTCTCTCCATCGGTGCGGACGGAAATCGGGGCCATTGCGGTCAGCGTTTTGTCGGGCAAATCCTCTTTCGCCAATAGGTATCGCCGCATGGCCCCGCCGATAATCGCAAGGAACGCATCGTTGACCTTGGCCCCCGGCACGGCGGTGCGGATCGCCTTGATATCGGCCAAGGGTACGCTGCGCCCTTCCACCACGCGGTGGCTGGAAATTGTCCGGTTGAAGCGTGTGCGCGGTGCGATCATTTCGCGGCTCACTTCAAAATCTTTGACCGCAAGCCCCTTGATCGCTTTGGCAACGCCTGGAACCGCGCGCGCGGCAACTTCCAATTGCTTGGTCGGGTTGGTCAGCGCGTTGAGATAGGATTTGCCCAGCAATTCGGCCGTACTCGGCACTTTTTCCGGCTTCCAGTCATCTGGGCTGTTGAGCGGCGGCGCATCGGGTGTCAGCGTGTGCTGCGCTTCCATCAGATCGATGCCGCTTTTGCCATCGATCGCCGCGTGGTGGACCTTGGTCACCAAAGCATAGCTGCCCTTGGCAATGCCAGGGATATTGTCGAGCCCTTCGACCACGGTGAATTCCCAAGGCGGCCGCTTGAGGTCGAGCGGGCGCGCAAAGATACGCGCGGCCTGGATGCATAATTGCCGCCAGTCGCCCGGCTGCGGCAGCGCGATATGGCGGATGTGATATTCCAGATCAAAGTCGGGGTCTTGGATCCAGTAGGGATAATCAAGATCAAACGGGACTTTGACCATCCGTTCGCGAACGAGTTTGGAAAGCTGCAATCGTCCTTCAAAGAAGCTCAAAATATCTTTGAAGCGGACAAACCCGCCCGGTGCGGTTTCGGGATTGTAGATCAGGATAGAGCCAATATGCATTGGCGAGTTGCGCGTCTCCAGCGCAACGAAAGAGGCGTCCATACCTTGGAGTTGGCGCAAATTATTTTCCTCTCCGGGGCAGGTCTGATCGCAAAACCGCCTGCACTATGCTTCCTTGGGTAACAGAGTTGCGCCCATCGTCAATGGCAGCCGGGCAAGGCCATAGACGGTAGCCTTGTGGTGATTGGTGGGTGGCGAGCGCGCCGCTGCTAGGCGTGGGTCGGCACTTTCTTCGATGCGCCGATATAGGTCCGCAAAGATTGCCGGTACCGTTTCATTGACCGGGCGGGCTGGCGCGACTGGACAAGCGGCGGGACTGAAGACGCCTCGGTCTTTCCAAGCACACCCATTTCTTCCAGCAAACGGGACATTCCCGTCGAGCTGCGGACGCTCATCCCGGCCATTCCGGGTAAATCGGTGCAATCCGCATGGGTCAGGCCGAACAGGAACAACTCGCGGTACGCCACACGCTCTGCCAATCCGCCGGTTACCCGCAGCCCGAGTTCGGCGGGCAATTGCGAAATCGCGGCATTGAAGCGTTCAAGTTGCAGCTTTTCGGCGCGGCGGACGCGGTTTTTGACTAGCATCCAATCGGTTGGCGCAAAGCCGTTCGCGACGCGTTCTGCGCGCAATTGCATCACCAATTCGGCAAAGCTTCCGGCATTGGTCAATTTCATCGTGCCGACGTTGAACTTCGCAACCGAATCCAGATCGACAAAGTTCGGATTTACCGGCGTGACCAGCTTGTCAGCCAGAGCAATGGCGCGTCTTGCGATGGGTGAATCATGCCCGGCAACGTCGATGACAATCGTATCGCAGCCTTGCCCGCTGCGGGCGATTTCCTGCATCAGCATCGCACCGCTTTGATGGTTCAGAACAAGATGTTTCGGTGTGGGCAATTCAATGCCCAGACTGCGCGTCGTGGCTTCGCGGTTTTCCAATGCGTGGTCGAGCGAGCGTTGCCGCTTGTCTAGATCGATCGCCAAAACCTTGTGCCCGGCGCGGGCAAGCGCGACTGACGTATGGAATGCCAGCGTCGATTTCCCGACCCCGCCTTTTTCATTGGCAAATACGATGACACGTGCGGAAATTTCCGGGCGATTGCGAATGTCCGCCAGAACAACTGATGGATGCTCTCCATCCACGCCGGGTTTGCCGGTTGCCTGGCTGCCTGCTGCCGGATTGTGAATGCCCATAACTGCCCCTCGGTCCCCATTTCACCGCCGAATTGCGCAGTCCAGCGCGACTCGGGATTCGCCCGATAGTGTCGCCAATTCACATGTTTTCCACAAGTAAATTCGATTCTCGTTTCGGGACGAAAGACCACTGAAATGATTCAGTGTTTTGAATCAGTTGGGTAGGTGTCATCTGACGCATTCGAGGCTATGCTTCGCGCATGTCCAAAGCGCGCGAACCCTCTGCTGCAGGCAGCCCGCATGATCCGCGCGGGGCTGAGCGGTTCAATGAAGAGAAGGCGACCTATACCGTTGCTTCCGCCACGCCGGACCTTGATGCCGGGCTGCAGGCGATCCGCGATACGGTGAAGACTTTAAAGCCGGTGCCGGGTGTTTACCGGATGCTCGATCAGCGCGGCGATGTGCTTTATGTCGGCAAGGCACGCGTGCTCAAAAACCGCGTTGCCAATTACACCCAGCCCAAGAACCAGCCGCAACGCTTGCTGCGCATGATCAGCCAGACGCGGGCGATGGAAATCGTTACCACAAATAGCGAGGCAGAGGCGCTGCTGCTGGAAGCGCAGCTGATCAAGCGGTTCCGCCCGCCTTTCAATGTGCTGCTGCGCGACGACAAGAGCTTCCCCTTTATCCTGCTTCGGTCCGATCATGATTTTCCGCGGATCATGAAGCATCGCGGTGCGCGGCGTGCGAAAGGCAATTACTACGGCCCCTTTGCCAGCGCCGGATCGGTCAACACCACGATCAATGCGCTGCAAAAACTGTTCCTGCTGCGCAGTTGCACCGACAGTTTTTTCAGCCGGCGCGACCGGCCATGCCTGCTTTACCAGATAAAGCGCTGCTCGGCCCCCTGTGTGGATCGGATCAGCAAGCAGGATTATGCCGAACTGACGCAGCAGGCGAAGGATTTCCTCGCGGGGAAATCGGGCGCGGTGCAGGCCGATCTTGAACGGCAAATGGCCAAAGCGGCGGACGATCTGGACTTTGAAACCGCGGCTATCCTGCGCGACCGGCTGCGCGCGGCGACTTTTATCCAGGGCAGTCAGGCGATCAATGCCAGCGGCGTGGGCGATGCCGATGTCTTTGCTTTGGCAAGCAAAGGCGGACAAATCGCGGTGCAGGCATTCTTCATTCGCGGTGGGCAGAATTGGGGCCATCGCGCTTTCTTCCCCAGCCACACCAAGGGCGTGGACGAAGCGCAAGTGCTCACCGATGTGCTCGCGCAATTTTACGAAGAAGTCCCGCCGCCGCGCACCATTCTGGTTGATCGTGAACTGCCCGAGCAAGCGCTGATCGAAGAAGCCTTTGCCGCTAGCGCCGAACACAAGGTCGCGATCTCCACCCCGCAGCGCGGTGACCGGCGCAAGCTGATGCAGCAGGCGCAGCGCAACGCGGTGGAAGCGCTTGACCGGCGGCTGGCGGAAAGCGGGACCAAGGCCAAAACCATGCGCGAACTGGCGGAGTTTCTGGAGCTGCCCGAAGTGCCGCAGCGGGTCGAAGTCTATGACAACAGCCACATTCAGGGCGCGAAGGCAGTGGGCGGGATGATCGTCGCCGGGCCGGAAGGCTTCATCAAGAACCAGTATCGCAAATTCAACATCAAGAACGCGCAGACCGATGATGATTTCGGGATGATGCGCGAAGTGATGCAGCGCCGCTTTGCCCGCGCGATGAAAGATGACCCGGATCGAGAGACCAGCGGAGAGAAAGCCGTGTGGCCCGATCTGGTGCTGGTCGATGGGGGCAAGGGACAGATGAGTTCGGTGCGCGATACGCTGGAGGAGCTGGGCATCGAGGACGTGCCGCTTATCGCCATCGCCAAGGGGCCGGGCCATGGCCGCGAAGGGCGCGAAGTGTTCCATTTCCCCGATGGCCGCGAGAAAATGCTGCCGACGAATTCGCCCGTCTTGTTCCAGCTGCAGCTATGGCGCGATGAAGTGCATCGCTATGCAATTGGTGCGCACCGTGCCAAGCGGAGCCGCGCGATCACAGCATCGCCGCTCGATGAGATTCCCGGCGTAGGCCCCGCCAGAAAGCGCGCGCTGCTGCTCCATTTCGGTACCGCCGGGAAAGTCCGCGCGGCCTCGCTTGAAGATCTCCAGCGCGCACCCGGCGTCAGCGCAGGCGTGGCGCAGACGGTGTATGATTATTACCACGCGGGCGGGTGAATTTTCTCCACTGCGCACCGCGGTTTGACGGGCGCAAAATTGACTCGCGAAACATGCATCGGTTACGCGCGCAGGCATCCCCGCTTGCAAGAGAATATGACCACCAATGATTACTTTGCTGTCCCCCGCGAAAAAGCTGAATTTCGATGCGGCCGAGACCGATCTTGAATTCACACGTCCGCGCCTGACCAAGGACACGCGTGAAATTGCCGAGGTCGCGAAGCAGCAATCGGCAGGCGACCTCAAGCGGTTGATGCATATTTCGGACAATCTGGCCGAGCTCAATGCAGAGCGTTTCAAAGCTTTCAACCTTAGCGGCCGGAGCAATTCGGCCAAGCCTGCTGGTCTGACTTTTGACGGCGATGTCTATTGGGGGCTTGAGGCCAAAAGCATGGATTACGCAACGCTGTCCTATGCGCAGGATCATTTGCGGATCCTGTCTGGACTGTATGGCCTGCTGCGCCCGATGGATGCGATCCAGCCCTATCGATTGGAAATGGGCACGAAGATGGCCAATCCGCGCGGCAAATCGCTGTATGATTTCTGGGGCAGCAAGATTGCCAAGACGATCAATCGCGACCTTGGCGGCCATGCGGACCAAACAATCGTCAACCTTGCCTCTGACGAATATTTCAAAGCGGTCGATCCGCAGGCGCTTTCATCGCCGGTCGTCACCGCGTCTTTCCTCAACGTGAAGGACGGCGAAGCTCGCAAGCTGATGTATCACGTGAAATTCGCGCGCGGGCTGATGGCGCGGTGGATCATGGACAATCGTGTTGACCGGGCAGAGGGTCTGAAAGACTTCAATGCGGAAGGATATTCGCTCGATGCCAAAGCGTCGAACGACACAGAGCTGGTATTTTCTCGCAAGCAGCCGCCGCTGAAGAAGTAGCGCAGAGGCCTGAGGGCCGCGCCGCTAGAGGATACGGTCGCGATATTCGGGCGGCGCGATCCAGCAGATCTCTCGCTTCCCGAAAATGCGATAGCGGTTCCGGGCGATAAAACGGTACACCGCGTCGCGTAAGAAGGCAGGTACTATTCGCAAGACGCTCGCCAGCCTCCACGGCCAGCCCAACCCTTCATAAATGCCCAGCACCGCATCGCTATCCTGCTTTACCGTGTCGCCGTGGACCAGCAGAATGCTGACCGGATCTTCGGGATCCAGTCCGTGTTTGCGAAACAAGCCCGCGCCGATTTTTCCCTGCATTGATGCCAGCCGAAAATAGCCATTCCTATCGCGGTCGAGCACGAATTGCGCATTGGCTGAACACAACACGCATTCAGCATCGAACAAGATGATGGGGTGATCCTGAATGGACGCTTCTTCGATTCGAGAGAGCCCTTTCACGTTCGATCAGCTTTCCGATTGCGCTCTGCGGGTGCGGATCATCCCTTCTTGCGCCACGCTGGCAACCAATTCGCCATCGCGGTTGAACAGACGCCCGCGGTTGAAGCCCCTTCCGCTTCCGCTCCACGGGCTGTCGGTCGCATAGAGCAGCCATTCATCGGCGCGGGCAGGGCGGTGGAACCAGATCGAATGGTCCAGGCTCGCCCCGTTCAACTCGCCCCGCATCCAGCTAAGGCCATGCGGAAGCGCGCTTGTACCAAGCAACGTATAGTCGCTGGCATAGGCGATCACTGCGCGGTGGATCGCCGGATCATCGGGCAGCGTAGCGGCCGCTTTGAACCAGCTATGCGCCCTGGGCTCTTTCTTCTCGCTATTCATCCAGTGCAGCCGGTCAATCGTGCGCATTTCAATCGGGCGCGGGCGCAGCATCATCTTGCGCGCCGCTTCGGGCATGCGGGGCTGCTTGGCGATCATCTCGCGCCGCATTTCCATGTCAGATTTCAATTCTTCCGGAGGCGCGACATCGGGCATGGCATAGTCGGCATGCTCAAGCCCCTCTTCGGCTTTTTGGAAGCTGGCCGTCATGTTCAGGATCGGGCGGCTTTGCCCATCCTCTTCGGTCTGGCTGGCCACCACACGCCGGTTGGCAAAGCTGTGACCGTCAAAATCGCGCGCGATGGTATAATCGATCGGCGGCCCTTCTTTGCCGCCGCGCAGGAAATAGGCGTGCAGCGAGTGCGCTTGCTTGTCTTCGGGAACACATTGTTGTGCAGCCATCAGGGCCTGCGCAATCACTTGCCCGCCAAACACGCGGCCAACGCCGCCTTTCTGCGGGCTTCCGGTGAAATTGTCATCGCTGTTGCGCTGGACAGTCAACAATTGAACAAGATCGTCGACCAGATCTTGCGGTGATTTAGGTTCGCTCATGAAACCGTTTTGCGTTGCAGCGCAGCGCAGGTCAACGATGCTTAGCCGACTAGCCCAAACTTTCGCAGCGCGCGGTAGGCATAGGCCTTTGGCTTGTTCGATCCGGGCCAGCGTGATGGCGCGGTCGGGGTGATGCCGGATTTGCGCAGGATGCGGTTGAAACCGCGCGCGTCGGCTTCTTCAAAGCTCCAATCGCTGCGCCAGGTGATCGATAGCGAAATAGAGCTGGTCGGCCCGTTGCGCACGAAATGCGGTGCCATTACGGGCACGAACAGAGCCTGTCCGGCGCTGATTGCAAACTCTGTCCCGCCCTTGGCGAAACTGTCATCCCAAGTCAGTTCGCGCGCGCCGCCCGAATGATAGCCTTCATGCACTTGATCGGGCGCAAACCGGGCGTCGCCTGCGGGGAATTGGGTCATCACTTTCGAACCCTTGAGCTGGAGCAGGATATTATGCTCCGGGTCGAAGTGATAGGGCGTGACCGCGTCGGGCGATGAGATGAAGATAAAGCCCTGCGGGCGAAGCATCGCGCCGGTCTTTGCCTCGATCTGCGGTTTGAGCTCTTCCAAGAGCGAGAGGAGCAGATTTTCATAGGCGGGAGATTGCTCGATATTCTTGAGCACCGCCCAGCTGTTGCTCGTCGCAATGTGGCGGATAGTGTCCTGGATCGTCAGACCGGTTGCGTCTGGCTTTCCGTCAACGCCGATCGGCAAATCGCCGCTGTTGAACTCGATAGAACTGGCCGGAAGCACGCCTGCAAGCTCGGCCAGTGCATCGAGCGACAATGCGGCATGATCCGCCATCTGGTGGTGCAGGATATGCGGCGTTTCGGGATAGTTCGCGGCGAACATATCGCGCGCGCTTTGGCCGAAAACCGCTTCGACCGCGTGCTCGCCATCATCGAAGTCATCGGCGGCAATTGTTTGAAAGTCCTGAAGGCCATCCATTGTCATTCTCCGAGGCTTTGCGCGCCGCTTTCGGCGCGTGCCAGCTGCTTGAAAGCAGCCTGCCGCAGCGATCCGCCAATGCCGATATTGACCCGTACGACAGAACGTTTCTCGCGCCAGATCCGTTCGATCATCGGGTGATCGGCCGCGGCGCAGCTATCGGCCCATTCGATCTGCGGATTGTCGAGCAGTTTGAGGTTTTCGCGTTGAAGCAGCACCCCGGGGGAAAAGCGCGCATAGCTTTCGTCAAAAGTGGTTTTGAAAGAGAATATTCCCGGCTTGCTGATGAAATTCACTAGCATCGCAATTGGCTTTCCGTCGAGCGACAGTGTCAGCCGTTCGATACGATTGGCTTTCGCGCCTTGTGTCAGGGACTCGCGGAACAGCTGCTCGGTATCGCTGCTGGAGGCGAGGGCAGATCCTTCCTTGCCTTTCCATCCGGCCGCTTCGAGCGCGAGAAATTGGTCAATCCAGTCGGTGATGCCGTTCGCGCCCGCCTGCCGTTCTATCTTTACCGCGCCCAGATCGGAAAGACGGTTGAACTGGCGGCGCAATTCCTTGCGCTTTTTGCCGCTCATAGAGGCGGTGAAATAATCCTCTGCGGATTGCTCGGAACGCAGCAGAGCCCGGTCTTCGCGGTGGACGACAAAAGCGGGGCGAGCGCCCAACCGATCGCGAAGCGAAGAGAACAGCTCTCCATTGTCGGGCATATGCATCAGATGAAGAAACAGGCCGGTTCTGGTGCTTTCACCGGCCCAGTGGATCAAGGCATCCCAGAACGCCGTTTCCGATCCGCTGGCGACCAGAGGAACGCCGCAAAATGCATTGTCGTGCAGCCACGCGCTGATGTGCGGGATCGGATATCCATAATACATGGCGGGCCGCTCTATCGGCATCAGCCCGCACAAAACGCCGTTCTGGCGGAACTGGACAATCTCTACCGATCCGCGCGGATCAAAAGATTTCAGCGCGGCATGCAGGTTCCAGCTTTCGAAAAACGGATTGGGTTCGGCCGCGACTTCGGCAAGGTCGTTCCATTCGCGCAGGAATGCAGGGTCGATTGTCTGTTGCCAGCTCCGGGCCTGAATTTCGCCCTCGCACAGGGGGGCAGCCGCAGGAATCTGCGTTCCGTCAGGACTGACTTTGCCAAGCGTGATACTCGCCACGCGTTAACCCTTATATCGCGCGGCAAATTGCGCCGCCTTGCCGGATTAGCGGGCGAATGCTGACAAGCTGTTAACGAATTGGCGGTTTCGCCTTTGTGCCAGACACAAAAAACCCCGCCGGAATTGCTTCCGGCGGGGCTCTTGATAGCCGAAGCTATTGGATCGGATCAGTGTGCCAGAGCAGCAAGAAGCAGCAGAGCCACAATGTTGGTGATCTTGATCATCGGGTTTACGGCTGGACCCGCGGTATCCTTGTAAGGATCGCCAACGGTGTCGCCGGTCACTGCAGCTTTGTGAGCTTCGCTGCCTTTACCGCCGTGATTGCCGTCTTCGATATATTTCTTCGCATTGTCCCATGCGCCGCCGCCAGCGGTCATGGAAAGCGCGACGAACAGACCGCCAACGATCACACCGAGGAGCAACGCACCCAGAGCGGCAAAAGCGCTCGCCGAGCCGTCAATCCAGCGGATCACAAAGAACACCACGATCGGCGCAAGAACCGGCAGCAGCGAAGGAATAATCATTTCCTTGATCGCAGCTTTGGTGACGAGATCCACCGTGCGCGCATAGTCAGGCTTTTCGGAATAATCCATGATGCCTGGCTTCTCTTTGAACTGCTCACGAACGTCTTTCACAACGTCGCCAGCAGCACGGCCCACAGCGGTCATGCCCATCGCACCGAACAGATACGGGAGCAGCGCGCCGAGAAGCAGGCCAACGATCACATACGGGTTCTCGAGGCTGAAATTCACAGCCGCGCGTCCATCGACCACGTCAAGGCCCAGTTTGTCCGCAAACGCGTTAAGGTCAGCGGTGTAGGCGGAGAACAGCACCAATGCAGCCAAACCGGCAGAGCCGATGGCGTACCCCTTGGTGACAGCTTTGGTGGTGTTGCCAACTGCGTCGAGCAGATCGGTTTTCTCACGCACGCTTTCGTCCAGACCCGCCATCTCAGCGATGCCGCCGGCATTGTCGGTAACAGGACCGTAAGCGTCGAGAGCAACAACCATACCGGCCAGCGCCAGCATTGCGGTTGCACCGTAAGCGAGACCGATCAAACCAGCGAGCTCATACGC
This sequence comes from Pontixanthobacter aquaemixtae, assembly GCF_009827395.1. GTDB lineage: Bacteria > Pseudomonadota > Alphaproteobacteria > Sphingomonadales > Sphingomonadaceae > Pontixanthobacter > Pontixanthobacter aquaemixtae. The sequence goes on from NZ_WTYX01000001.1 coordinate 527,271, forward strand.
GCCGATGATGGCGGCGATGATGACGATGGTCGGCAGAGCGGTTGATTCAAGGCTGATCGCCAGACCCTGGATCACGTTGGTACCGTGGCCAGTTTCTGAAGCCTTGGCAATCGAACGGACCGGACGGTAGTTCGTGCCGGTGTAGTACTCGGTTATCCAGATGATGACACCGGTCAGCACGAGGCCGATCAGCGAGCAATAGAACAGGTCACGCCCGGTGAATTCGACCATGCCGGTTCCCGGATTAAGGACTGTGTTCATGTCGGTACCAGCGGTGCCCAAGGCATGTGCTGTTGCGAACCAGATCAGCGGAATAGACAGAACGGCGGTAACAAGGAAACCCTTATACATCGCGCCCATAACATTCGTGCCCTTGCCAAGACGAACGAAGTAGGTGCCGATGATCGATGTGACGATACATGCACCGCCGATCAGCAGTGGAAGCGCCATCAGCGGCATCAGCAGATCATCCAGTTGAGTCAGCAGAAGCGCGGTCAGAACCATTGTTGCACCAACGGTCACAACGTAGGTTTCGAACAAGTCTGCAGCCATACCGGCGCAGTCGCCAACATTGTCGCCGACATTGTCAGCGATTGTCGCGGGGTTGCGTGGATCATCTTCGGGAATGCCTGCTTCGACTTTACCGACAAGATCGGCGCCAACGTCAGCAGCTTTGGTAAAGATACCGCCGCCCAAACGCGCGAAGATCGAAATCAGCGATGCACCGAATGCGAGGCCGACAAGGCCGTCAATGACATCGCGGCTGTTCGCTGCGAAGCCCATCTGGCCGACCAGCACGTAGAAGAACACTGCAATAGCCAGCAGCGCCAGACCTGCGACCAACATACCGGTAATCGCACCCGCGCGGAACGCGATGGTGAGGCCGGATTGCAGGCTGGTTTCCGCAGCAGCAGCAGTCCGCACATTGGACCGAACCGAAATGTTCATGCCGATATAGCCGGCAACGCCCGAAAGGATCGCGCCGATCAGGAAGCCGACAGCCGGAATTACGCCAAGAAACACGCCAACCAGCACCGCGACGACAACGCCGACCATGCCGATGGTTGCATATTGGCGGTTCAGATAGGCTTGTGCGCCTTCCTGAATCGCGCCGGCAATTTCTTGCATTTTTTCATTCCCGGCGCTGGCGCCGAGCACTTGGCGACTGGTCACAAAGCCGTAAATCACGGCCAGCAATCCCAGTCCAATTGAGATAAATACTAGTTCCACGAGAACCCCCATACGTATGCACAGAACAAAAAGGCCCGCTTTTGCGGGTCCTAAAAGGTGCAGGTGGCTATAGGGACGCCCGTGGGCTGCGCAAGGGCTAAGCGGTAGAAATCGACGGGACGGCACGAATTTCGCCGCGGTTAATGGCTGTATCCGAGCGGGCTATTCCCGTCCGGCGCGACGCCATCGAGCAAGATTGGCGAATCGTTTGCGGGGCCTACGGTGCCGATTTGCGTGGCTGCGACGGGCAATTTTGCGCCCGCTGGGGCGGTGAACAGCAATTGATAATCGTCGCCCCACCGCATCGCATCATCGCGGCGGCTTTCGGGCACCGCGATCGGGACGCGCGCTGCATCGATATCGATGGAGACGCCGCTGGCTTTTGCGATGCGGCTGGCATCCAGCAGCAATCCGTCAGACACGTCCATGATGGCGGTGACATGCGGGGCCAGCGCTTGCCCTTCGGCCAGCAAGGGAAGCGGGCGCAAGAATGCAGAGGCATCCGCGCCGGTCTTGTTCCGCAAGGCCTCGAAACCGAGCATCGCTGCGCCGACTGGCCCGGTCAGATAGACACCGTCCCCGGCATTCGCGCCGGACCGCGAAGGCACAGGGCAATGTGTGGCGCGGCCAATCAGAGTGGCGCCATATGTTCTTGATGCGCCGCCGGAAACCGTATCGCCGCCAAGGAGTGGGCAGCGATAGGTTTCGAGTACTTCGGAAAGCCCCGCTGCAAAACGGTCATCGGCTGTGGAAAGCGAATGGCTAAGCAGAATGCCGACCGGCGCTGCGCCCTTGGCGGCGAGGTCAGAGAGGTTGGTCGCAACAAGTTTCCAGGCTACGTCTGCCAAGTCTTGATCGGGCAGGAAATGAACGCCCTCGACCATGGTGTCATGTGTGATGACCAAGGTCTCGCCGCCGACTTCAAGAATTGCGCAATCGTCTTGCAGATTGCGCGCTGCCGGATGGAGCGGAAGCTTTTGCAGCAGGGCTATGAAGTCGGATTCGCGCATCCAACCCCACTAACCGTTCGCCCCTAGCTTGTCGAAGGGCTGCAGTTCTTGAAGAAAAGGTCAGGGCTTCGACAAGCTCAGACCGAACGGTCGGGGTCAGTTCCGCACAGCCTTCGCCACCGCGTCGAGCACGCCATTCACAAATTTTGCTTCTTTATCGTCGAAGAAAGCCTTGGCGACATCGACATATTCATTGATCACCACGCCGACTTTCACATCGTTGCGCGCCATCAATTCATAAGAGCCCGCGCGCAGGATCTGCAGCATGGTCTTGTCGAGCCGTGCAATGGTCCAGCTTTCGCTCAGCTTTTCGGTCAGCTTTTCGTCAATCTCGTCGCGCCGCGCATCCACGCCTCTGACCACATCATCGAAGAAATCGACATCGGCATCGGCATATTGGTCATCCTCAATCTCCCGACCGAGCCGGTGCTGGTGAAATTCATCGAGCAGCTTGGCGAGCGCGGTTTGCTCCATATGTTGCTGATACAGCGCTTGCACGGCAGCCAAACGGGCTGCGGAACGTGCCTGGGAGGAATGTTTGCTCATTTGAGGCGGCTTTCGATTGATTTTGCGTGGGCCGGCAGGCCTTCGGCCTCGGCCAGCGATATGGCTGCGGGGCCAATAGCGCGCAATGCGGCTTCGTCCAGTTCGATAAAGCTGGATCGCTTCATAAAGTCGAGCACCGACAGCCCGCTGGAAAAGCGTGCGCGGCGACCGGTTGGCAGAACATGGTTCGGGCCTGCGACGTAATCGCCAACCGCCTCTGGCGCATGGCGGCCGATGAAAATGCTTCCCGCATGGCGGATGCCATCAAACAGCGGCGAGGGGTCTTCGACCGCAAGTTCGACATGCTCCGCAGCCAGTTCGTTAGCGAGCGCGATCGACTGCGCCAGTTCGTCCACGACAATGATAACACCGTGATCCTGCCAGCTTTTCTGCGCCACCGATTTGGTCGCAAGCATGGAGGATTGCACATCAATGCGGTCTTCAACCTGGCGGGAAAATGCCTCGTCATCGGTAATCAGGATCGATTGCGCGCTGGGATCATGTTCGGCCTGGCTGAGCAGATCGGCGGCGATCCAGTCAGGGTCGTTATTGCCATCGGCGATGACCAGAATTTCGCTCGGTCCGGCGACCATATCGATACCGACCACGCCGAAAAGTTGCCGCTTGGCCTCTGCCACAAAGGCGTTGCCTGGCCCGGTGATGACATCGACGCGTTTGATCCGTCCGGTCCCGTAAGCGAGCGCGCCCACCGCATGCGCGCCGCCAACGCGCCAGATCTCGTCGATGCCTGCGATATGCGCGGCGGCAAGGACCAGCGGATTGACCGCACCTTTGGGCGTGGGGGTGACCACCGCAAGCCGCTTAACCCCTGCCACCTTCGCCGGGATCGCGTTCATCAACAGCGAAGAGGGGTAGGCCGCGCGGCCGCCGGGAACATACAGACCGGCCGCGTCAACCGCTTGCCACCGCGCGCCAAGGCGGACGCCCGCATCGTCGGTATAATCGCGATCTTCGGGAAGCTGCGCCTCGTGATATGTCCGGATACGATCGGCGGCGAGCTGCAACGCATCGCGCAGGCCGGTATCCAAACCGTCAAAGGCGGCTTTGCATTCTCCCGGGGTGATCGACCAATCGGAGTCGCTCGATAGCGTGTGCTGGTCGAAGCGCTGGGTGAGTTCGACAAGAACATCGTCGCCGCGCGAACGGACATCGCGAAGGATAGAGGCGACTTGCCCCGCCACATCGCTGCCGCTTTCGCGCCTGTCCTCGACTATCCGTCGAAACTTCTGTGCAAAATCCGCATCGTTGATCGATAGGCTTCGCATCAGGCCGCGTCCTGAGCGGCATTGGCGCGGAAAGCTTCTACCAAAGCGGCAACGCGCGCATCGGTTTTCAGCGCCGCGCGATTGACGATCAGCCGCGCGGTGATTTCAATGATCTTGTCTTTTTCGACCAAACCGTTTTGCTTCAATGTCGCGCCGGTTGACACCAGATCGACGATACGACCTGCCAGTCCCAGGCTGGGCGCAAGCTCCATCGCGCCGTTCAATTTTACGCATTCGGCCTGAATCCCCTGCGCTTCATAATGGCGGCGGGTGATGTTGGGATATTTGGTCGCGACGCGGATGTGGCTGGCGCCGTCCACGCTTTGCGCACCTTCCTTGGGTTCGGCAACCGCCAGGTGGCAATGGCCGATATCAAGATCAACCGGCGCATAAAGGTCAGCATAATCAAACTCTTCGATCACGTCCGAGCCAACGATTCCCACTTGCGCCGCGCCATGTGCTACAAAGGTCGCGACATCAAACGCGCGCACGCGGATCAGCCGCATATCCTCGCGCGTGGTCGCAAAGCTCAGCGACCGGTCCTTTTTGTCGTGGAACGCATCCGCCGGAACAACACCGGCGCGCGCCATCACGGGCAAGGCCTCGTCCAGAATGCGCCCTTTGGGCACTGCGAAGGTAAGCGGGGATGTCATAATGGGGCGGCAAATAGGCGTCGAACCGGTAAAGGGCAATGAAAAGGAAATTGCATGGCTGCAAACGGAATTATGAATATTGTCGATGTGCGCGAAGCAATCGAATGGCAGGCAACCCATGCGGAAGAAGCAGGCGCACCCAATACCGGACGGGTGGTGCGGGCGCTGTTGGCCGTGCTGGAAACGGATACTGCGGTTGGCCGCAGAATGTCGAGCTGGGAAGGGCTGAGCCTTGAGGATGCAATGCCGCTGCGGATCAATGGCGGCTTGCACAATTTGCTGCTGACCGGCGCGGATCGGCGGCTGGAGCCGGTCTATGCGGGGCTAACAACCGATCAGGCTGCGGTGGATGCCATTGTCGCCGATCTGGTGGAAACGTTTGATACACGCCTGTTGCCATGGCTCGATGGCCCCCCACAGACCAACGAAGCGGGACGGTCATGGGGCTTCATGAGCGCGCTGATGTGGCTTTCCCAGCGATTGGGGCCTAAATTCGAAATCAATGAACTGGGCGCTAGCGCGGGCGTCAACACCATGATGGACCGCTATCATTTTGATCTGGGCGGGGTGAGCGCCGGGCCCGTCAAATCACCAATGCAGATCAAACCCGAATGGCGCGGGCCCCCGCCGCCCGATGCTCCGGTCGAGATTGCCGCTATCAGGGGATGCGATCAGGCACCGGTTGATCTGTCCGACCCCGAAGCGGCCTTGCGGCTGAAATCCTATGTCTGGCCCGAAGCCATTGCGCGCATGGGAAGGATCGAGGCTGCAATCCAGCTGGCGGGCGAGCACGCGCCCGATCTGGTCAAACAGGATGCGGGTGATTTTGTCGCCGATATGATGGCGCGGCCTCAGGAAGAAGGCGTCACGCGGGTGCTTTGCCATTCGATTGTGTGGCAATACATTCCGGAGACGACGCGCGATGCGATCGAAGCGGCTATGCTGGAAGCGGGCGCCAAAGCCACTTCTGAAAAACCGCTCGCTTGGATCGCGCTGGAAACCAACCGCGCGACATTCCGCCACGAGCTGCATGTCCGCTATTGGCCGGGCGGGGGCGAGGAAGTGCTGCTGGGATGCGGCCACCCCCATGGTGCATGGGCGGAATGGTTCGGGGGTTAGCGCGCGGTCAAAAACGTCTCCAGCGCCGCGTTGAACTTGTCCGGTGCTTCCCAGGTTACAAAGTGACCGGAACCTTCGACTTTTTCCAGTGTCAGATCATCGACAAGGGCATCCAGCCCGTCCAGATTGGCAACGGGCAGGGCGACATCGTTCATGCCCCACACGATCAGCGTCGGGATCGCGACATTGGGCAGCGGCGGCAGAGAATAATCAGCCGGCAATTCATAGGGCGCATCCATTGGCGGCACTTCGGCCAGCCCCGCGCGGTACCAATTGATCATCGCCATCGCCGTATCGGGATTTGCCCACTCCTTGAGAAGCAATTTTCGTTCGGCGTCCTCCATCGACGCAGCGCCTTCGAAATCGAGAGCTTTTACCAGCAGCTGCAGCAACCCGTGCTCGCGGATCATCGCGTCATTTTCACGGTCGCGGAAATGGCGGATATACTGGCTGGCCGCGCGCTGATGCTGGTTGAGATAGAGCAGACTGGACAGGATAAAGGGATGCGGTGCATTGGCGATGACCAGCCGCTTTATCCGGTCTTTCATCGCACCGGTCAGCGCCATCGCCCATGCGACCACACCGCCCAGATCATGGCCGACCAGCGTGAATTTTCCGACACCCAGCGCATCGGCCATATGCTCGACATCGCCCATCAATTTCTCGATCGTATATTCGCTCGCCTCTTGCGGGTTGGAAGACCCCGCATAGCCGCGCTGATTGGGCGCGATGCAGCGATAGCGGCCGGAAAAATGCGCGATCTGATGCCGCCAAGTGCGGTGGTTTTCCGGAAATCCATGGAGGAAAACCAACGTTTCGGCATCGCGCGGTCCGGTGTCGAGAACTTCCAGCTCTATTCCGGTTGGCAGTACAACGCGTGTCATATCATCGCTCATTCGGCGCCCTCGGCTTCCATTTGTTCCATATAGCCGCCAGCGACCAACGCTGCGACCTGATCGAAAAGCGCGTCAGGCGTGCGGCGCATTTCGGCCATCGCCTCTTCCGCACCGCGCGCGATGATGATTTCGCGCTGGCTGGCTTCGATTGCATCGATCATAGTTGTCGCAGCTTCTGCTGGCGGGATACCGTTGTCGATCACATTGTCGCTCTTGCCGCGCTTGCTGCCATCGGCGGTCAGCGCATTGCGCGAAACATCGGTTTTAATCGATCCCGGGGCAATCACGTGCACATCAACCCCTTTGACCGACATTTCGGCCCGCAGCGCATCGGCATAACCGATCAGCCCGAATTTCGCCGCTGAATAGGCCGTGCGCATTGGCACGCCGACTTTTCCTGCGACCGATGAAATGAACACGAATTTGCCCGAACCGCGCTCTGCCATATGTGGGAGCAGCGCTTGCGTTGCGGCAATCTGCGCGGTCAGATCGATGTCGATGATCTCGCGATAGACCTGCATATCGGTGTGCAATGCCTGGCTGCGCTGCGAAACGCCTGCATTGGCAACAAACACATCGACATTGCCGTTCCATTGGACGGCTTTTCGGGTTGCCTCTGCAAGCGCCGCTTCGTCGCGCACATCGAAAGGCAGGATCAGGGTTTCGGTGGCGAGAGCCTCGGCGACTTCCGCCAGCCGTCCCTCATCGCGGCCCGACAAAATGATATTCGCCCCGCGCGAAGACCATTCCTTGGCCAAAGCCGTGCCAATCCCCGAGGATGCGCCCGTAATCCAGACTGTCAGTGTGCTCATACATTTTCTCCCGGTGCTGATACCTTGAGCGCAAGTGCGTGTACGCGCTGCCCGGGTATATCCCCCAGCGCCGCATTTACCATCCGCTGGCGTTGCAGCCGTGCAACGCCGTCAAACGCCGCGCTTTCGATGACAATGGTAAAGTGCGATTCCCCGCTGCCATCGTCGCCCGAATGGCCAGCATGCGAGGCGCTGTCGTTGATTATTTCCAGCTTTGTCGGGGCAAATGCTCCGGTCAGAAGCTCCCGCATTTTATCGGCTACGCTCATCCGGTTCAGATCCTTGTTTGCATTTCGCGGCTTAACCCCCATTTTAGGGCGCTATGCGCGGTGACAGGTTTCATGGTCGGTTTGAAGGGGAGGGGCAAGAATGTCACGCGCCGGGATGCACCGAAGCTGGGGAATTCCGCGCGCCTGGCCCCAAGGCCGCCGGTTTCGACGGACCGGGCAATTATCTCTGGTTCTGTCTCGACCATATCCGTGAATTCAACGCCGGCTATGACTGGTTTGAGGGAATGAATTCCGAAGAAATATTCGCCGCGCAATCTCCACTGGCGGGATGGCGAAACCAGAGCCGTGCATTCAGACCCGATGCCGGGATCGATGGTATGCCGCGCTGGGCCGATTTCGATGATCCGCTCGATGCGATCAGCGGGCGCGCTGCCAGCATCAAGAAACGCGCTGCCGGAAATATGACGGATTTTGGCCGCTTCACCCCGCGCGAACAGGAAGCGCTGACCGTGATGGGGCTGGAAACGGATATTGACCGTGCCCAGCTACGCCGCCGCTATTCGCAGCTCGTTCGCCAATATCACCCTGACCGCAATGGCGGCGATCGCAGCCACGAGGCCCGCCTGGGCAAAGTGGTGGAAGCCTATCAATTGCTTAAGGAAAGCCGCGCTTTCGCTTAGTTTTTGGCAGCTTCGGCCTCTGCTATTAGCGCCATGTCGATGGCTTTCGCTTCCTTATAGTTGGGCCGGTCGCGCAGTCGCTGCGCATAGGCAGAAAATGCATCGCGTTCCGGTATCGAACCGAATTGCAGCCCCCAATCGATCTGGCTGCCGACATAGACATCGGCCATCGTAAATCTGTCCCCACAGACAAAGTCGCGCCCGCTCATCAGCGTTTCGAACGCGTCGATTGCCATATCGTAATTGCCGAACCCCGTGGTCATCGCTTTGTCCGGGGCAACATCCCATTCCATCGCCTTGCACAGGATCGCTTGCTCAATTGGCCCCGCGGCAAAAAACAGGCGCCGGAAATAATCGGCTTTCTCGTGCTCGCCGGGAAGCAGGCCGGCATCGGGGTGCATCTCGGCCAGATAGTGGCAGATCGCCGCCGCCTCGGTCACGACATGGTCGTGCCCGCTATGATGATGCACCAGCGTCGGCACTTTGCCGAGCGGGTTGGCATCGAGCAGGCTCTGCGGTTTGTTTGCCCAATCGACCAGCTTGGTTGCATAATCTGCGCCGGCTTCGTGCAGTGCCCAGCGGACAATCTGCCCGCGCGACATCGGGTTGGTGAAGAATGTGAAGTCCGCCATCGCCTAACTGCCCTTCGCCCCGATGAGAGAGAAGAAGGCGCCTTGCGGGTCAAATCCTTGCACGATGTAGTCGCCGCCTGGAATTTCCATCGGGCCATTGACGATCTGCGCACCGTTGCTTTCGGCAAGGGTTTTTGCCGCGAGAATTTCGGGCACGCGAAAATAGAATGCCCAAAGCGAAACGGGCATTTCGTCGGGCTTCTTCATCATCGCGCCGAGCCCGTAATCATCTTGCTGGTACATCTGGTAGAGACCAATCGGCCCCATATCCATCGCATCACCCTTTTCCCATCCGAACAGACCGCGATAGAATGTGTCTGCTGCGTCAGGATCGGATGTCGCCAGTTCGTTCCAAGCGCAAACCCCTTCGCGCGGGGTGTGTTTGGCAAATGCATCGCTTGGCTGGCCCGATCGGTCGTCAATTACATAGAAAGGCGCGCCTTGCGGATCGGCGAGCATCGCGAAAGGCCCGACATCGGGGACTTCGCCGCCTTCCATAAACACATGGCCGCCAGCGCCGCGCGCTTGCTCGACCGCCGCGGGAACATCATCAACGCGCACATAGCCGACCCAAGATGCCCGCGCGCCGTGATCTTCCATCGCCTTGGTCATTTTCAGGAAACCGCCGACTTGCGCATCGCCCGCTTTGAAAGAACGGTAATCCTGCCCGTTAAAGCCCGCTTCCTCGAACTCCCAGCCCAGCAGCCCGCCATAAAATGTCTGCGCTGCATCGGGATCGGGCGTCATCAATTCGTACCAAACGAAATCACCATGTTTGTCTGCCATTGTTGCTCTCCTCAATCGCGTCCGAGTGTATAGATCGGCGTGAAACCGCCATAGATGAGCCGCTTTCCGGCAAAGGGCATGTCTTCGGGCGGTTCCATCTCTTCATTCTCTTCCATTTGCTTGGCGGCTTGATCGCAAGTGGCCTTGTCCGGCCAGACGACCCAGGAAAAGACGATCTGTTCGCCTTCTTCGGCTTTCACAGCTTTGCGAAAATCGGTGTGCTCGCCTTCGGGCACATCCTGCTCGATTGCCTCGACAATTTCGAGAGCGCCATAGCGCTGGAACATCTCACCGGCCTGTTTGGCCATGGCGAGATAGGCATCCTTCTTGCCCGGCAGAACGGGAACAACGAAACCCTGAATATACATGAGTCTCTCCTCTCCGCTTCAACATAGCACAAATGCGGGGATCGCCGCGCTCAATTTTGGCGGAATGCCCATCGCAACGTCCGGCCCACCGTATGCGCCGCGATTTTCGTTGGAAGCAGCGACAGGCGTGGCTGTTTCAGCCCGAGCATCGGCCGGGCAAAAGGCGGGAGGAGATCGACCGCCGCTGTGCCGAGCATGGTCTGGATCCCGGGCGGCGTGCCTTCTGGGCGCTGATTGAGTACCAGATCGGCAACTTCGCGCGCTTCAGCCGAAGGTTTGAGATCGGCGCGCATTTCTGCAAACAGCGCCTCGGCCTCGGACTTTGTCTCCGGCACCGGATCTGCGCCCAGCATTCGCGCGATCACCGCGAACTGGCGAAAATATTCGTCTTGCTCTGCGCGCGGCATCGCGGGCCTGACATATTGAATATAGGCCTCAAGAAAACTGAGCCCGCCGGCAACATGCACCCACGCCAGCGTCCGCGGGTCCTGCGCGGAATAGGGTGTGCCGTCGGGCAGTGAACCGTTCACTTGCGTGTGAATGCGGTTTACCCGGCTGACAATCTCCGCCGCATCATCGCGGTGGCCGAATGTTGTGACCGCGATGAAGCGCGCGGTCCGGCGCAATCGCCCATGCATATCTTCGCGAAAATTCGAATGGTCGAGCACACCCTGCAAGGCAGCGGGGTGGAGCATTTGCAACAACAGGCTGCGGATTCCGCCGATCATCATCGATACCGCATCGGCATGGACCATGCGGATCGGGGTATCTTTTGCAAACAGCGCTTCGTCGGACGGCGGAACCGGCTCTTGCCCTGCATCCACATCGTTAAAAACCGCGCGGACCCGGTCAACAAGCTTCTGGCGGATTCGATCTGATGGCCGCATTGTTGGCATGGTGTGAAAATACACTAATCCACCGGCAAGGGAATGTTCGCCTTTCACGGCTTGCAGCCGCACGCATGCGCGTCTAGGCGTTCCCGCGATATGACAGACAAGACTTTCGATCCGACTTCAAAAACATCCCTCGCCGCGCCCGACACAACGGTCGATGTGCGCGAAACTTTCGGGGTGGATATTGATTGGCAAGTGCCCGCATTTAGCGAGGCGGATGAGCGCGTGCCCGATCTCGACGAAAGCTATGTTTTCGATGCGGATACCACGCTGGCGATCCTTGCAGGCTTTGCCCACAATCGCCGGGTGATGGTGCAGGGCTATCACGGCACCGGTAAAAGTACACATATCGAACAAGTTGCCGCGCGCCTGAAATGGCCCTGTATCCGGATCAACCTCGATGCGCATATCAGCCGGATCGATCTGGTCGGCCGCGATGCAATCGTGCTGCGCGACGGTTTGCAAGTTACCGAGTTTCGCGAAGGCTTGCTGCCATGGGCGCTGCAGCATCCCGTGGCGCTGGTGTTTGATGAATATGACGCGGGCCGGCCCGATGTGATGTTCGTAATCCAGCGCGTGCTGGAGGCCGAAGGCAAGCTGACATTGCTTGATCAGAACCGCGTGATCCGCCCCGATGCGGGTTTCCGTCTTTTCGCGACCGCCAATACGGTTGGTCTCGGCGATACCAGCGGCCTTTATCATGGCACGCAGGCGATCAACCAGGGCCAGATGGACCGCTGGAACATCGTCACCGCGCTGAACTATCTGCCTGCCGAGGTGGAGCAGACCATTGTAGAAGCGAAAAACCCCGATGCCGATCCCACGCAGATCGGTGACATGATCAAAGTTGCCGATCTGACGCGGCAAGGTTTCATGAACGGCGATATCTCAACCGTGATGAGCCCGCGTACCGTCATCACTTGGGCGCAGAATGCGGCAATTTTCAAAGATGTGGGCTTCGCTTTCCGCCTTAGCTTCCTCAACAAATGTGATGAGGCTGAGCGGCTGTTGGTGGCTGAATATTACCAGCGTGTATTCGGCACCGAATTGCCTGAAAGCGTCGTTGCTCAATAAACGCGGGCCTGTTGGCGCGAATGGCTGAGCGGGTTTACCCCACCAATTGGTCGGGCGTAACGTCGGGAAGTTTGCCCAGCCGCCTGAGCTCGGCTGCGAAGATCTTGGCTCTGGCATATCCGTTTGCGTAAGATCGATCGAACAGCTTGAGCGCCTTGTCATATGACCGCTCCACACCTTTGCCGTAGACATAGGATGCGGCAAGGTTGAACTGGCACTTCGCATTTTCCAGCGCTACACATTCTTCGAACAGGGCAATGCCCTTGGGCATGTTCAACGGCGTTTCCTTGGCGTTGACATGGGCCTTGGCGACCTCGTTCAGGCCGTCACCGTGCTTTGCGGCGCGATAGCTTTCCTCTGCCTTCTTTAGATCGCGCGGGATAAAGTTACCGCGCTCTCCGGAAAAATAGGCATCTCCCAGATCGATATAGGCCTGCGGGCGATTGCTTTCGTCGAGGAATTTCATCGTCGGGGCTTTCTTGAGCCAATAGGCGGCCTTTTCGCGGCGCTGCGCATCAGCCAGCCCGCGTGTGAATGCGCCGACCGATTTCATTGCGGCTTCGCCAATCCCGCCTTTTGCCGCGCGTTCCCAATATTCCCAGTTCAGCTGGCCGTTGCGTTCAATGTCGCCGATATTGGTGGCGTTACGGATGCCGAAGCGCTGATCGCCATAATAGACATTGCCGACCACCAATTGCGAATGGGCATCGCCGGCATCGGCATGCGCCTTGACCTTGGCGAAGGCATTTTTGTCGCCGAATTCGGCCAGCTTGCGATACCAATCCACTTCCTGTTCGAATGTGCCGCCGTGACCCGCATCGAGAAGTTCGATCAGATATGTCAGCGTAAACTTGTCGGGCTTGGCCTCGTAAGATTTCTTGTAGAACCCGGCAGCGTTTGGAAGCGAACGACCAACGCCAATCCCTTCGGAATGGACATAAGCCAAGGTGGTGTAGGCTTCGGCGCGGTCTTCTGCAGAAGTGTCATCCGCTTTCAGAACAGTCTCGACAATCGCAATGCCCTTGGCAGGGTTTGCCCGCGTTCCCACGCCTTCCAGATAGGCGCTGGCGAGAAACAATTGCGCGGCGCGATGGTTTTGCTTGGCGGCTTTGTCGGCATAGGCAAAGGCCAGAACGTTGGACTGGGTCAAGCCGCCATCGCCATCCAAATGCATATAGGCCATGGCATATTGCGCGTCGGCGTTCCCTTGATCCGCAAAGGGCTTGAGGATTTGCGCCGCGCGATCATATTGCGCCTTGGTGAAGGCCTCCATTCCGCCAGCGACAGTGGCCGGCTGCGCCTCCGTTTGCGCCAGCAGCGGTGCGCCAATCGGCACACATATCGAGGCAGCAATCAGAGCGGCGCCCGCCAGGTTCGCGGCAATTTTCATCGCCTTATACTCCGCTAAGTTTACGCAGCCGCAGGGTATAACACCCGGGCGCGGTCGGTTTGCCCACCATCTCGCCGTCGAATATGGTTGCTTCCATTGCCGATGCACCGAAGCGTTCGGGCTTCTCTATCCATTCTCCGGGATTGAGCTCTATCTGGTAAGCGGGTGCGTTGGCCGTTTCCACCAGTCCGCTGACTTTGAACGATCCGGCCTTTGCATCGGGATTTGTGGCGGTCGGGAAGAAATTGAGCACACCGTCTACCGATCGCAAAGTTGCCAGTCTTGCGGCGCGCGCATCGTTGCATGGTCCGGCGCCCGATTTGCAGGAACCGGGCAGCGCGTCCCACTTTGCCGGTCCGGCATCCCTGACAGTCAAAGTCATCCCGACTTCACCAAAACCGCAGACAAATGTCCCTGCATAATGGCCTTCGACTTCGGCAGCCGAACTGGCCGCCGTTGATGCTGCGTCCTGCGCGGCAGCGGTACCGATTGCCGACAGTCCCATGGTGGAACAAAGCGCCAGAGCTGTAACGGCCAGCGCGCCTGCCTTGGATGAACGCAGTTTCATAGATTGATCTCCCTCATTCTCCATCGCGTTGTTTGTAATCCCAATTTTCGCACAACATCTTGTAAATTCGCGACATTAGGACGAGCTGCACGAGGTAGTTCGAAAAGCGCTCGCCAAAGCTGTATTGTTATTGTAACACAGTAACCGATGGTATTTCAGTTGCTTAGATTCTGGCGACCGGCGGAGCCGCGCAGCGAAGAGCCGGCCGGGCGCGACCATCGCTATTACTCCTTGCAAGAGCCATATGGTTCCGCCTTCGATGACGAGGATGACTACGACGACGATTTCGACGACCACGATGAAGTCGTCTATCGATCGGGCACGCCAAGCCCCGATCATGAGGCGTGGGATTCGCGGCTGGATCAAATCGACCACCAAGCGGCGACGGAGGACCGCCAAAGGCAGCGATGGTGGCAGCCGCGCTATTGGAAGCAGCGGCGCAAACGCTGGTGGGCGGTGCGGATCTTGGCAGCGATCATCGCGCTGCTCATCCTGATGGTCGCGTGGCTGGCGGTTACCGCGCCGCTATCCAAATCGCTCGAACCGATTGCGCCGCCGCAGATTACCCTGCTCGCTGCGGATGGAACGCCGATTGCGCGCAATGGTGCGATTACCGATGAACCGATAGAACTGGAAGAACTGCCCGATCACGTGGCCCAATCCTTCCTCGCGATTGAAGACAGGCGGTTCTACACCCATTGGGGCGTCGATCCGCGCGGCATTGCGCGGGCGATGTGGACCGGCGTGGGCGGGGGCAGCACTATTACCCAGCAGCTCGCCAAGAATTCATTCCTCACCCCCGAACGGAGCCTGAGCCGCAAAGCGCGCGAGATGTTGATCGCATTCTGGCTGGAAACATGGCTGACCAAGGAAGAGATTCTCGAACGCTATCTCTCCAATGTCTATTTCGGCGACAATGTTTACGGGCTGCGCGCGGCATCGCTCCACTATTTCTATCGCAAGCCGGAAAACCTTAAACCCGAACAGGCGGCGATGCTCGCCGGGCTGGTTCAGGCACCTTCGCGCTTTGCGCCGACGCGGCATTATGACCGCGCGGAAAAGCGCATGCAGCTGGTGCTCAAATCAATGGTCGCGGCGGGCTATCTGACTCAGGAACAGGCCGATGCGATGCCCAAACCGGTGATCGATGCTCGCGCCAAGAACGACCTGCCAACGGGGACATATTTTGCCGACTGGGCTCTGCCCGAAGTGCGCAAATTGTCCGACGCAGGATATGCCAGCCAGACCTACACGACCACGCTCGATTCGCGCCTGCAGGGGATTGCCCGCGATGTGATTGCCCGCGCGCCGTTGGGCAAGGCGCAAGTCGCGCTGGTGGCCATGCGCCCCGATGGGGAAGTGGTCGCCATGGTTGGCGGCAAGGATTACAGCGAATCCCCGTTCAACCGCGTGACACAGGCCAAGCGCCAGCCTGGTTCAACCTTTAAACTGTTCGTCTATCTCGCCGCATTGGAAGCCGGAATGGAGCCCGATGACGAGATCGATAATACCGAGATCGTAACTGGCAGCTATCGCCCCAAAAATTCCAACGGGCGCTATTCGCAGTCGATCACGCTGGAAGATGCCTTTGCCCAATCGAGCAATGTCGCCGCCGTGCGTCTGTTCAACCAATTGGGTGACGAAGCTGTGATCAAAACCGCGCGCGATCTGGGAATTACCTCGCCGTTGCCCGCGGGTGACCCCAGCCTTGCTCTGGGCACGTCCACCGTCACTCTGTTGGAGCTCACAGCGGCTTATGCCGGTGTCGCGGCCAACAGTTTCCCGGTCACGCCAAGGGCTCTCGCCGCAGAAGAGCCCGGGTGGTTTGACTGGCTCTGGAACTGGTCGGGCAGCATGTACAATTCGGATCATGACGATTTGCAGCAAATGCTCCGGCGTGCGGTGAACAACGGCACTGGCCGCGCCGCGATGTTGAGCGGTCCGAATTACGGGAAAACCGGAACCAGCCAGGACAATCGCGATGCATTGTTCGTTGGCTATGCAGGCGATCTCGTCGTCGGCGTGTGGATTGGGAATGACGACAATTCTCCGCTCGCCGGGATTAGCGGCGGCGGCTTGCCCGCTCGTATCTGGCGCGATTTCATGCGACAGGCTCAAGGCGCAACGGCCAAGCCGCGTCCCGCCCCGCAGGCCAATCCCTCCGGCCCGGTTCAGCCTCTTGATGTGCCCGATCTTGAAGATGTCCCGATTGGTGACGATGGCACAACGATCAGCGTCAGGGACGGTGAAGGCGCGACTATCTCGACCGAGATCGGGGGCGCGCCCGTGGATATCCGGCTCGATCAGGACGGGCTGCGAGTGGAAACTCCCGAACCGGAAAACTAGCTATCGGGTTCGCCCATGAGAATATTGATCGTTGCGGTGGCAATCGGCCTGTCGCGGTCGTCCTGCCATGCTTCGATAGCGATATTGGCATTCCGGCTGCCAAGCTTGGTAATGCGCGCTTTGGCATAGGTTGTTTTTTGCTTGCCCGGTGACAGGAACTGGACGGTGATATTGATGGGTTTGAGCCGGTGCTTGCGATCACGCTTTTCAAGCTCGCGCTGCAGCAGCGCATAACCCGCTGTTTCGAGCAATCCACTGATCGCACCGCCATGCAGATGTTGCGGTCTGCCCTCTACATCACCGCCAAATTCAAACGCCAATACGGGCGCGCCATCCTCTTCCCCGAACACCCGGATGCCCAGAGATTCGGCATATGCCGTCAGGACCGGGGAATTACTGCCAGACAATGAGCGGGTCCATTTCTATCGCCATGAATGTGCCGGACATGGTCGCGACTGTATCTTCCGGATTGCCGTCATGCGCGAATCCGCGCACAAAGGCTGCTGACTTGGTCAGCCGGAAGCATTCTGCGCGCCCGATCACTGGGCTGCGTTCGCGAGCAGGCCGCTGGTAATCTACTCGCAAATCGAGCGTGGCAACCGGGGCGAAAGTCTCGTGCTTGGCCCAAATCGACATGCCAGAGGCCATATCGAGCATGCTGATGATCGGGCCTGAAGCGAGGATTTCGCTTTCAACCTGGCCGACCAGGTCTGCGCGCCATGGCAATTCCAGTTCGGCCCAGTCCGCGCCATGGCCGCGATACTTCATACCGAGTTTTGCCGGATGTCCGTGCCGCATCAGAAACCGGGCGGTCTTCGCCAGATCGAATGGAGGAAGCTCGCTGGCCATTTTTATGCTCTGCTTGGTCTCACGGCCCAATTCAATCTTTAATTTTCATTGGTCGTGATTGATGGTCCGGGTGGACAGTTCGCCTGTTGGGGGAGCGGTCAGGGCTAGAGAATTCCGCCGGCCAAGGCGTCAATCGCGCCTTGCAGGAACACCGCAGCGGCATGGCTGTCAATCCGTTCGGCGCGTTTGCGGCGGCTCATATCCTGCCCGATCATATCGCGTTCCGCGCTGCTGGTGGACCAACGTTCGTCCCACAGCAAAACGGGCAGCGCAAATGCGGCGGACAGGTTGCGCGCATAGGCGCGGCTCGCTTGTGCGCGGGGGCCTTCGCTGCCGTCCATATTGCGCGGCAAGCCGATCACAATCGCGCGGATCGAACGTTCCTGGATTAGCTGGCCCAGCCGATCACGATCGCGCCCGAACTTGCCGCGTTCGAGCGTCTTGCCCGCGGTTGCGAATTGCCAGCCGGCATCGCAAGTCGCCGTGCCGATGGTCTTGGTGCCCAGATCCAGCGCCAGCAAAGCCCCGCCATCAGGCAGGGCTTCGCGCAAATCAGCCGCTGAGTCGGTGATCAGCGCGCTTTGGTCCATGCGCTCACTCTGCGGCCAACATCCTGCTGCAAATTCTTCCAGAACAGCGGGATATCATAGACGTGGTAATTCTGCCCATCGAGGACATAGTTCCCCATTTCGGGCGGGTCGCCGATCAGCAGCAACCCGCGATCATCGCAGCGTGCGGGGACTTGCCCGACGCGCAATTCGCCGGTGGAAAAATCGGGTGCGGGAACAAGCGTGCCGGTGTTCTGGTCGGCGGTTGCCGTGTCATCGACGATCCCCGAGATCGGGTTTACGCACAGGATTTTGCTGTCGCCGCGCGGTTGCCCGTCAAATCCGATCGACAGGCGATAATAATCGAGCACATCGCTGGGGTCAGCTGGTTCCGCAAAGCTCGACCATGTCACGATACAGCCGGTTTGATCCGCAGTTGCGCAGGCCGGGAAGCCGAGCGCGGGCAGATCATGCTCGATCGAAATCGGCCAGCCCACCGCATAAATTCCTGCGACACGGTCCTGCACGGGTTTGCCGTTCACCTCGTCCTTCAGCAGCCGCAGCAAATGCAGCGTGCCCTGGCTGTGGCCGCTCAACACCACGGGCGTATCTTCGGCCACGCTGGCGATGAAATATTCGAAAGCCTGCTTCACATCGGCATAGGCGGCGTCGATGGCCTTTTGCGAATCCGGCGTCGTGACCAGAAAGGCGCCGGTCGCTGCCTGGCGGTAGCGCGGGGCCCAGATCTCGCTCGCCTGATTGAACGGGCTGGCAAGGCCTTTCACGAACAGCCGCGCGCGCGCATTGGCTTTTTCGTCATCGAGAGGGGCATTCCACTGCACATTCTCGAAATTGGTCGCGAGATAGCTGGTGGGATGGATGAAGAAGACCGCGAAATTGGGCGTGTCGGTGCCTGTCTCCGAAATGTCGCGCGCTTCTCCTTCCACAGCAGGTTGCCAGCGGGCAGGGTCGGTCACACCTATGCCGGGCCGTGAAATCCACATTTCGGGGTCTTCATAGGCGTTTCCTTCAAGCGGACTTTGTTCGACAAATTCCCCGCGCGGAACGAAGGTGTATTCGGTGGCCTCTTTCCACCAGATGCTCAGTGCAATCGCCCCGACGATGAACAGGACGGTTACGAATGCTACGAAATAGAGAAACTTACGCGCCATCTGTGGCTTCCTTCGCGTTCATATCTGCAGATTGATAGCGCTCTGCGCGGCGTTCCAGCGCAACTTTGATCATCGCCATCATCGGATCGGCCAGGAACAGTCCCAACACGCCAAACAGGATACCCATAATCAGCTGCGCAGAGAGAACCAGCGCAGGCGCGAGATCGACGGTTTTCTTGGCGATCATGGGAATGAGAACATAGCCGTCAAAGGTCTGCACAAGGAAATAGACGAAAATTGTGTAGAGCCCCATGTCGGTTCCGCCGGAGAAGCCGACCAGCACCATCAGCACCCCGGCCAGAAGCGCCCCGAGATTGGGAATGAAGGCCAGCAAGCCGGTGATAATGCCCAGCAGCGCAGCCATGGGCACACCGTACCATGCGAGCAGCGCCCAGGTGAAAACCCCTTCGAAAACCATGCCGATCACACGCCCAGCCATCAGGCGGCGCATGGTCTTGCCCATTTGCGATGCGGTTTCGAAGAAGTCGGCCCGCCGGTGTGCGGGGAGCATCCAGGCCACGCCGCGTTCGTAAATCCGTGGTTCAAAAGCGAGATAAATGCCGATGATCGTGATCAGGACAATCGTGGTGAACCCGCCAAGGATCCCCCCGATCGCGCGCGTCACCGTACCCACGCCGGACATCACATTGGTCGCAACGTCCTGAAAATCGGGTGCGTCGACTTTAAACCCCTGATCGCTGACCCATTCGATCGCCAGCGCGGCCTGCTGCTGGACAATCGCGGGCAATTGCGCGGCCTCTCGTGAAATTTGTGATCCGGCAAAGGCGACGAGCCAATAGAGAAACGCCAATGCGCTCAGCAGCACGATGATCACGCGCCAGGTGCGCGGGATAGGCAGCACGCTGCCGAGCAGACGTGCCCCGCCGTCGATCAGCGAAGCCGCCACCAGAGCACCGAAGACAATCAGCAGCGGCTGCGCGATGTAAATCGCTAGCATCGCCGTGCCGATCACCGCCGTCCAGACGAAAGCTTTCTTGGCTTCAAGGCGCAGCGCAGGGTCCGCAATGCGCGACGGACTGGTCCCGATCGGTTCGTTCAGCGAATCCTTCTTGTCGCTCACTCGGCTTCTGCTCCATCTGCAACCGGAGGACGCAGAGTGGTCCAAGCGCGTTTGCTACGCAAGGATGACCACCAGCTCGCCGGGTTCCACTTGGTGCTGCCGTCGAGCGAAAATGTAATAAATTCAGCGCGGCCGCCCACATTTTCCAGCGGAACCGGGCCGCCAAGGCCTTGCTCGCCAATTGATGCCCTGCTGTCCGCCGAATGGTCGCGATTGTCGCCCATCATGAACACGTGGCCTTCGGGCACGGTGATCTCGGCAAAATTATCAAGCGGCTGGTTTCGCTTGTCATCGATAATCAGATAGCTTGCCCCGTTGGGAAGCGTTTCGCGCATGGTGGGCACTTCAAACACTTCGCGACCATCGGGAAGTTTGGTGCGGTATTGTTCGAAATACCAGAGACAGTGGGTGCCGTCGCACAATTGTTCCGGATCAATCGGCAGTGCCATATTGGGCTCAACCTGTTGCGGGACGGGGGTGCCGTTGAGGATAATCTGACCGTTGACCACGGCAATCGTATCGCCGGGAAGCGCGACCACGCGTTTGATGTAATCGGTGCCCGCATTCGGCGGAACGGCGATAACAATGTCGCCATATTCGGGCGTATCGGCCCAGACCCGTGTTTTGCCGCGCGGCAAGATGTGAAAGGATGCCGATACCCACGACCAACCATAGGGGTATTTGCTGACCACCAAACGGTCACCGACCATCAGGTTCGGCAACATAGATGTGCTGGGGATATAAAAAGGTTTGGCGACAAGGCTGTGAAACGCCAGCACGGCGAGCAGCATCAATCCCAGCCCGCGTATTTCGCTGAGCCAGTTGATCTTTTCCTTGTCGTCTTTGGATTCTGTGTCTGTCACGCTGTTTCGTTGTTTTAAAAGTGGGGGACCGCCGCGATTATCTGGGCACGGCCTCGATAATCACGAAGGCCTGCGCCCATGGATGATCGTCAGTGAGGGTAAGATGAATAACCGCCTCATGGCCGTCTGGCGTCAATTCGGCAAGCCGCGCGGCCGCTCCATTGGTAAGCGCGAGCGTGGGCGCGCCCGATTTCGCATTCACCACGCCGATATCCTTCATATAGACGCCGCGGTAGAATCCGGTGCCGACCGCCTTGGAGAAGGCCTCCTTGGCGGCAAAGCGCTTCGCGTATGTGCCAGCGCGGGTGAAAGGACGCTTAGCGGCCTTGGCACGCTCGATCTCGGTAAAGCTGCGCTTTTCGAACCGTTCGCCATGACGGTCGAGAACGCCCTGAATGCGTTCGATATTGCAAAGGTCCGATCCGAGGCCGATGATCATAAAAAACTACTCCTCATCGACTGCGTCCGACAACAGACCAACTAGCCACTGCTTGAACAAATAGATGGCCATTGCGGTAGCGAAAAACCCACCTAGAAATTTCAGCACGGAGACCATCTCACCTCTGTTCCAACCGGAGGTTGAGAGGTGGAGACCGACTAATAGCAAAAAGAAAAACGAAAATAGAATTAGAAGAACATTTAAGCACCCTGAAAATCGGTCAAAGGATTCCCGACTTCCAATCACCGCGCTTCATCCATCAGTTCGCGCATCTTGCGCACGGCGTTTTCTAGCCCGACAAAAATCGCCTCGCCCATCAGATAATGCCCGATATTGAGTTCGGCCAATTGCGGGATCGCGGCAATCGGTTGGACATTCTCGTATGTCAGCCCATGCCCGGCATGCGGTTCGATTCCGTTTTTCGCAGCCAGCGCGGCCATATCGGAAATGCGTTTGAGTTCGGATGCCATCAGGTCGCGGTCACCGTCGAGATGCGCGTGGGCATATTCGCCGGTATGGAATTCGACCACCGGCGCGCCGAGCCGCAGCGCCGCGTCGAGCTGCCGCTCTTCCGCTTCAATAAACAGGCTGACCCGGATCCCGGCATCGGTCAGCCGGGCGACGATGGGCGCGATCCGGTTGTGCTGGCCCGCAGCATCCAGCCCGCCTTCAGTGGTCCGCTCTTCGCGTTTTTCGGGCACGATGCATGCCGCATGCGGTTTGTGGCGCAGCGCAATTTCGAGCATTTCGTCGGTCGCGGCCATTTCCAGATTGAGCGGAAGGTTGGTCGCATCCTGGATACGCTTCAGATCATCGTCGCGAATATGCCGCCGGTCTTCGCGCAAATGCGCAGTGATTCCGTCGCCGCCGACCGCAGCGACAATCTCTGCCGCGCGCACGGGATCGGGATGATCGCCGCCGCGCGCATTGCGGATTGTCGCGACGTGATCAATATTGACGCCGAGGCGCAGCGGGGTTGGCATTATTTCCGGCTTCCTGGCTTGGTCACAGGAATCGCGGCCAGTTCTGCAGGTACTTCATCGTCGGCATAAGTGGGGAAGGTGATCTCGACCAAGGCATGATAGGGTACGTCAAAACTGGCTTCGCCGCCGGTCCGGTTGACGACAGAGACCAGCGCAAGCACCTCTCCGCCTGCTTCTTCCACAGCTTTCATCGCTTCTTTTGAAGAAAGGCCAGTGGTGACGACATCTTCCACAACGATCACCTTTGCGCCCGGTTCGATGGCGAATCCGCGGCGCAGGCCAAAGGTGCCCTCCGGACGTTCGAGGAACATCGCGTCTTTGCTCAGCGCGCGGCCCATTTCATGGCCGATAATAATGCCGCCCATCGCTGGCGAAATTACCACGTCCACCGCCTCGCGAATGGCGCGTGGGAGCTTGGCGGCAAGCGCCGATGCGAGTCGGCCAGCGCGCATCGGGTCCATCAACACCCGCGCACATTGCAAATAATGGCCACTATGGCGGCCGGAAGAGAGCATAAAGTGGCCTTCGAGCAACGCTTCGCTGGCTCTGAATTCGGAGAGAACTTCGTCTTCTGTCATGGTGATTTAACGGTAATCCTGCGGTTGGTTGCCGGTTTGACAACATGGCTTGCGTATTTTTCTCCTAGAAGCGCTTGAGACAGCGGGCAAGCATGCGTATAGGCGCGGCTGAATGGTCCCCATATCTGCTGGATAGGGGGATGGGCGGGGCGGCATCTTGCGGCTCTGTGCAATTAAGACAGAAAGCGGAGACGCATGAATTTCGGTGACTGGCCCAAGGCGGCTCTTCGGATTGTAACAACTCTGTGGGCGGCAGCCCTGCTGGCTCTCGCCCCGCAAGTGGCGCTGGCTCAGGATGAAGCTGCTGACGCGCCCGTTGCTGCAGCAGAAACGACGGAAACTGAAGCGGCAGAGGCTCCGGCTTACACCCCGCTTGGCCCCGAACATATCAAAGGTGTTCCCGAAGCGGGCGGCATCGATTTCCAGCCGCAATATACCGATGACGGTCAGTTCGCCTATAAGATGCACACCTATCTGCTGGTGCCGGTAATCACCGTTATCAGCCTGTTTGTTCTTGCGCTGCTTCTGTGGGTCGTTGTCCGTTATCGCCGGAAAGCGAATCCCGAACCGTCGAAAACCACGCACAACACTTTCATCGAAGTTGTCTGGACGCTGGTTCCGGTCCTGATTCTGGTGGGAATTGCAATTCCGTCGATCACACTGCTGGCGCGCCAGTTCGAAACCGCACCTGAAGATGCGGTAACGATCAAGGCGACCGGTTATCAGTGGTACTGGGGTTACAGCTATCCGGATTACGGCGAATTCGAAGTGATTTCGAACATGCTTTCCGATGAAGATGCAGACGCCAATGGCGAACCTCGCAATCTGGCGGTGGATAACCGGATGGTTGTTCCGGCAAATACACCGATCCGTTTGCAGACGACATCGGCAGACGTGATTCACGCATTTGCTGTTCCCTCTCTGTGGTTCAAGATTGACGCTGTGCCCGGCCGCCTGAACGAGCGTCTGCTGACGATCAACGAGCCAGGCATTTATTACGGCCAATGTTCCGAACTTTGCGGCATCAAGCACGGCTTTATGCCAATCGCCGTAGAGGCCCTTCCGCGCGAACAGTTTGAAGCGTGGATTGTCTCGAAAGGCGGGACCATTGGCGGGGCCGACGCGGCCGCTGAAGACGCGCAATCGGCTGCAGACGCCGCTGCTGCAGGCGATGCTGCTGGTGCGGTGGAAGCCGAAACCGCAGAAGCCGCTGCTGAATAAGCCCGAACGAATTTCAAAGAAGGTTTAGAGAAACACCATGGCAGACACAGCCGCAACCAACCCCGGTCACGATGACCATGCTGATCACAAGCCCGGATTCTTCGCGCGTTGGTTCATGTCGACCAACCACAAGGATATCGGCACACTCTATCTGATCTTCGCCATTATGGCGGGTGTCATTGGTGGTGTGATTTCCGGCGTAATGCGGATGGAGCTTGCGGCTCCGGGTATTCAATATCTGGGTTGGTGGGTCGATATGCTCGGCGGTGAAGCCAGCCTCGATGCCAATCTGCATATGTGGAACGTTTTCATCACTGCCCACGGCCTGATCATGGTTTTCTTCATGGTTATGCCGGCGATGATTGGCGGTTTTGGTAACTGGTTCGTGCCGCTGATGATCGGTGCACCCGATATGGCGTTCCCGCGGATGAACAACATCTCGTTCTGGCTCACCGTGGCCGGTTTCCTGAGCCTGATGTTCTCGATGTTTGTGCCGGGCGGTCCTTCGGGCCTTGGTGCCGGCGTGGGTTGGACGGTCTATGCGCCGCTTTCGACCGGATATTCGCCGGGGCCAGCGGTCGATTTCGCGATCTTCTCGCTTCACTTGGCCGGCGCAGGTTCGATCCTGGGTGCGACCAACTTCATCACCACCATTTTCAACATGCGCGCGCCGGGTATGACCCTGCACAAAATGCCGCTGTTTGTCTGGTCGGTTTTGGTCACTGCGTTCCTGCTGTTGCTCGCGCTTCCTGTGCTTGCCGCGGCGATCACCATGCTGCTGACCGATCGCAACTTTGAAACGACATTCTTCAACCCAGCCGGTGGCGGTGATCCGGTGCTGTATCAGCACTTGTTCTGGTTCTTCGGCCACCCAGAAGTTTACATCATGATCCTGCCCGGCTTCGGCATGATCAGCCAGATCGTGGCGACCTTCAGCCGCAAGCCGGTGTTCGGTTACCTCGGCATGGCCTATGCGATGGTCGCGATTGGTGTGGTCGGCTTCGTCGTCTGGGCACACCACATGTACACCGTGGGTATGGACGTGAATACGAAGATGTATTTCACGGCGGCCACGATGGTCATCGCGGTTCCGACCGGCGTGAAAATCTTCAGCTGGATCGCAACCATGTGGGGCGGTTCGCTTGAATTCAAATCGCCGCTCGTATGGTCGCTGGGCTTCATCTTCCTGTTCACCGTTGGCGGTGTAACCGGTGTGGTGCTGGCCAATGGCGGCGTCGACGACAATCTGCACGACACATATTATGTGGTCGCTCACTTCCACTACGTATTGTCGATGGGTGCGGTGTTCTCGCTCTTCGCGGGCTTCTATTACTGGTTCCCGAAAATGAGCGGCCGGATGCACAGCGAATTTCTGGCGCACCTGCATTTCTGGGTGTTCTTCATCGGCGTGAACATCATCTTCTTCCCGCAGCACTTCCTGGGCATCCAGGGCATGCCGCGCCGTATCCCGGATTATAACCCTGCGTTCGAGTACTGGAACCACATCTCCTCGATCGGATATATGGTGATGGCGATCTCGATTGTGATCTTCTTCGTCAATCTGATCTACTCGTTCACGGTGGGCAAGAAGGCCGCTGACAATCCATGGGGCGAAGGCGCGACCACGCTCGAATGGACATTGTCCTCGCCTCCGCCTTACCACCAGTTCGAAACACTGCCGGTGATCGAAGATCATCACGATTATCACGATCACCGTCCTGCAAGCGCATAAGCGCTGAAGGCTTCCGGCAGCGGAAGCGCGACTATCACGATGGGGAGGGGCGTATCGGAAACGGTGCGCCCTCCCTTTATGAGGAACGACCGCGACAGCGCATTGAGCCGATGACCGTATCGACCACCTCTTCGGGGCAGACCCTACCGGCGGACTGGCGCGACTTTTTTGCGCTGACCAAGCCGCGAGTGATGACCTTGGTGATTTTCACCGGGCTGTGCGGCCTGCTGGCGGCCCCCGGATCGATCCATCCGGTGATCGGATTTACCGCGATTTTCTGCATCGCGATTGGTGCGGGCGGGGCGGCCGCGCTCAACCAATGGTGGGAAGCGGATCTCGACGCAGGGATGAAGCGCACAGCCGCACGCCCGCTGCCAGCCGGAAGGCTCGTGCGCGAGGATGCACGCAATTTCGGCATTTTGCTCTCGGCGGCATCGGTCGGTGTGATGGGGCTCGGCGTGGGGTGGCTCGCGGCCGGAATCCTGGCTGTTTCAATTGTCTATTACGCGGTTGTCTACACAATCTGGCTCAAACCGCGCACGCCGCAGAACATCGTAATTGGCGGCGGGGCCGGGGCATTTCCGCCGATGATCGGGTGGATTGCCGTGACCGGTGACATCACCGCGATGCCGGTGCTTCTGTTCGCGATTATCTTCTTCTGGACACCGCCGCATTTCTGGGCGCTGGCGCTGTTTGTGCAGAGTGACTATGCCAAGGTCGGCATCCCGATGATGCCGGTGGTAAAAGGCGAAGCCTCCACTCGCAGACAGATACTCGCTTACTCGATCCTGCTGCTCCCGCTGGCTGCCGCGCCTTGGTTCATCGGCGGAACCGCAGCGATTTACGGAATTTCCGCATTGGTGCTTTCCGCGCTATTCCTCGCGCTGTCGCTGCCGGTCGCGTTTCGCCGGTCGCAGCCTGATGACACGATGAAGCCGGAAAAACGGCTCTTCGCCTTTAGTATCGTCTATCTCTTCGCGCTGTTCGCAGCGCTCGTTGCAGACCGTGTCGCTTTCTATCAAGGATGGATATCATGACCCTGACTCCCGAAGAACAAGCCGAAATCCAGCGCCGTCAAAAGAGCCGCAATCTGGCTGTTGGCGGGGTGCTGCTGTTTTTTGTCGTTCTGTTTTACGCGATCACGATTGTTCGCATGGGTGATTGACGATGACCGGCATCGCGCTTGAGCAGAAAAATCTGAAGACCGGCCTGTTCGCTTTTGCGGGCGCGCTTGCCATGCTCGGCATGGGCTATGCAGCGGTGCCGCTATATGATCTGTTCTGCCGGGTGACCGGGTTTGGCGGAACCACCCAGCAAGCGACCGAAGCGGACGCCGATCTGGCCGAACGGATGGCCCTGTCGGCAGGCGGAAAGTCCATTTCCATTCGCTTCGACGCGTCGATCGCACGCGACGTGCCGTGGACATTCACACCCGAAAGATCGACCGAAACCGTGCAGATCGGGCAGCGCGATTTGGCATTCTATATCGCCCGTAACGACAGCAAAGTCCCGATCACCGGCACCGCGACTTTCAATGTGGAACCCGAACAGGCAGGCATCTATTTCAACAAGATCCAGTGTTTCTGTTTCACCGAACAAACGCTTCAACCAGGTGAGGAAGTGCGCATGCCGGTGCTGTTCTATGTCGATCCCGCGATCATGCAGGACGAGAACACCAAGGATATTGAACAGATCACCCTGAGCTACACCTTCCACAAATCAGAGAATAGCGCGGAGAAACCCGCTTCGTAACACTGGACCTTGGGTGCATGGGCGACTAAGGGCAGTGACTAGATTTCAGACTAACCAGTTCCGACAGGACGAGAATTTTCATGGCTGGCACTAAGAACCACGATTACCACATTCTGGAACCCGATATTTGGCCGCTGATCGGCGCCTTTGCAGCGCTGACGTTTACCAGCGGTATGGTGCTCTACATGCACGAAATGGCCAATGCGCATCTTGTGCTGGGCCTTGGCATTGCGGGCCTGATCGCAACCTTCTTTAGCTGGTTCGCCAATATCGTTCGTGAAGCTGAGGGCGGCGATCATACGCCTGTCGTGCAGCTGCATATGCGCTACGGAATGATCCTGTTTATCGCTTCCGAAGTGATGTTCTTTGTCGGCTGGTTCTGGAGCTGGTTCGACTTTTCGCTGTTCCCGCAACCGATCCAGCTGGTCGAACAGACCGCAGCGGACGGGACCGTTTCGACCGTCACCCAAAGCCTGTTTGGTCAGGAAGGTGCGGCGGCGATTACGCAGTGGCCGCCAAAAGGCCTCGAAGTTCTCAACGCGTTCGACCTTCCGCTGCTCAACACGCTGATCCTGCTGTGTTCGGGTACCACGGTTACCTGGGCGCACCACTCGCTGATTCACGGTGATCGCGATGGCCTGAAAAAAGGCCTTTGGGCGACGATCCTGCTGGGCCTCGTGTTCACTGCTGTTCAGGCATATGAATACAGCCACGCATCCTTCGGCTTTGGCGGAAACACCTATAGCTCGGCCTTCTACATGGCGACCGGTTTCCACGGCTTCCACGTATTGATTGGCACGATCTTCCTGATTGTTTGCCTGTTCCGTACTTACAAAGGACACTTCACCCCGCGCCAGCACTTCGGCTTCGAAGCTGCGGCATGGTATTGGCACTTTGTCGACGTGGTGTGGTTGTTCCTGTTCGTTGCCGTTTACGTCTGGGGCGGCTGGGGCGCCGAGATCCACTAACGGGCGGAATAATGACCGGGGAAACTCCCAACAGCAAAGGGCAGCCTTCCATAGGACGGGCTGCCCTTTTCGGTTTGTGTCCGCGCTGCGGAGAGCCGACCCTGTTTGACGGGATTGCACAATTCGCCCCCAAATGCGGATCGTGCGATCTCAACTATTCCGCTTTCAATGTGGGGGACGGGCCGGCCGGGTTCCTGACATTGATAATCGGCGCGGTGGTTGTCGGCCTTGCGCTTTGGCTGGAAGTCAAAGTCGCCCCGCCGTTCTGGGTTCACGCGGTCATCTGGATTCCGGTGGTGGTTGGTTTGGTCTTCTATGGCTTACGCGCGGCCAAGGCGGCGCTGCTTTATGCCGAGTTCAACAGCGAAGCGGGCGAATCGAGGAACAAGCAATGAGCCTGCGCTCCATCCCTTTGATCCCGACCATTCTTGTTGTGGCTTGCGCCGCGATCATGGTTGCGCTGGGTTTCTGGCAACTCGGACGGGCAGACGAGAAAGAGCTGCTGCTCGCGCGGTACAAAGGCGTGCCGGAGAATGCGGAACCAATTGCCTACCCGGAAAATGACGAGGCGCTGGAGCAGGGATTGTATCGCCCGACTTCGGCCAATTGCACCGAGGTTGTTGGCACACGATCAACTGCGGGCACCAACCGCGTGGGTGCGAAGGGCTGGGCGCATATTGCGCAGTGCCAGCTCGATAGCGGGTTCGAGGCGGATATTGCCCTGGGCTGGTCGCGCAATCCCGATGCACCGGAATGGAGCGGCGGAGAAGTCACCGGCACGCTTGCGCCAGGCGGAAAAATCGTCGCCTCCCCGCCGCTGGCCGATCTCGGTCCGTTGGCAAAACCCGATCCGGAAGATCTGCCCAACAATCACATGGCCTATGCGGTGCAATGGTTCCTGTTCGCGCTAACTGCGTTGGTTATCTATGGCCTGGCGCTGAGATACCGGTCGCGAAAAGAATAGGCTCAGGCCTTGTACATCCCCTCGCGCAAATTGATGCCGTGCTCGATCCACGCTTTCATACAGCAGAGCATTTGCGACCAGCCCTGGCAATTGCCGTAGGAACCGCGCCGCGCGGCATCGCTGTCGCGCCAGCCTTCTTCTGCAATCTCTACCATCGTCCCGCCTTCCACTGATTTGAAAGTCATCGTTACGGTGGTGTTGTAATCAGCTTCCGCACCGGAATCATGATCCTCTGCGCCATCGACATTGGGCGGGTCGCTTTCATAGGCGGGCCATTGCAGGACGATCCGTTCGTTTTCGACGACCTCGATAATCTCGACATCGAACGCGCCGGGATAGTCGTGGAATTCCCATTGCATGGTAGCGCCCGTTTCCATTTTGCCTTGCGCGCCGCCGGTAGTGAAATATCCGGACAGCTGATCCGGATCGACAACCGCCTTGAACACTTCGTCTACCGGGCGGGAGATGCGCGTCGCCACTCTGAAC
The DNA here is from genome assembly GCF_009827395.1 of Pontixanthobacter aquaemixtae. GTDB lineage: Bacteria > Pseudomonadota > Alphaproteobacteria > Sphingomonadales > Sphingomonadaceae > Pontixanthobacter > Pontixanthobacter aquaemixtae. The sequence goes on from NZ_WTYX01000001.1 coordinate 557,426, forward strand.
TTGATTTCCATTGGTCGCTCCTGGCTTGATTCTCGCGATAATATGTTATAAAAATATAACATGTCAAACGAGGATCAAATCGATCTAATTTTCAAAGCGCTTGCCAATCCGGTGAGGCGGGCGATCTGTGACGAGCTGAAATTGCGGCCTCTCACCACCAAACAAATTTGCATGGGTTTTCCCGATCTGGATCGGACAACGGTGATGCAGCATTTGAAAGTACTGGAAAGCGCCGGATTGTTGATCCCCGTGCGCAAGGGGAGGGAGCGTTTCAACTATCTGGACGCCATGCCGATAGAACGGATTCACCAACGCTGGATCGGTCCGCATGCGGCCGCTGCGACCTCTGCACTGGCGCGCCTGAAGCGCGACTTGGAAGAGGGGGCAAAGGATAAGCTTAGCGCGAGTTAGTTGCGCTCGCTTGCCCTGCTTGTTGTGCGGCGCTAACCGCACCCTACGATGCAGTATATCTCAACTCGCGGAAGCGCTCCTGCGCTCGATTTCGAAGGCGTAACACTGGCCGGGCTTGCCAGCGATGGCGGGCTGTATGTTCCGCAAGAATGGCCGCGCTTTACCGAGGCGGAAATTGCCGGGCTCGCGGGCCTTCTCTATCCCGAACTCGCCGCGCGGATCATGACGCCTTTTGTCGGCAGCGCGCTATCGGCCGACGAACTGCGCGAATTATGCACCGCCGCCTATGGCCGATTTGCGCATGACGCGGTCACCCCGCTGAAGCAGTTTGATGAACAGCAATGGCTGCTGGAACTGTTTCACGGCCCGACACTCGCATTCAAGGATGTCGCTTTGCAATTGCTTGGGCGGCTGTTCGAAACCTTCCTCTCGCGAAGGGAAGCGCATCTCACGATTGTCGGCGCGACCAGCGGAGACACGGGCTCTGCAGCGATTGACGCGGTGGCCGGGCGCGACAAGATCGATATCTTTATGCTCCACCCCAAAGGCCGGGTGAGCGATGTGCAGCGCCGCCAGATGACGACGGTGCTTGCTCCCAACGTTCACAACATCGCGATCGACGGCAGTTTTGACGATGCGCAGGCATCGGTAAAACGGATGTTCAATGATCCGGCGATGGCATCGTCCAAAGGCGGGCGCTTCCGTATTGGCGCGGTCAATTCGATCAATTGGGCGCGGCTGATGGCCCAGGTCGTCTATTATTTCGCCGCTGCCCTGCAATTGGGCGCCCCGCATCGCAAAGTCGCATTTTCGGTTCCGACGGGCAATTTCGGCGATGTATTTGCAGGCTATGTCGCGGCCCGGATGGGTCTGCCGATCGAGCGATTGATCGTGGCAACCAATGTGAATGATATCCTCCACCGCGCGCTTGCGAACGGGGATTATTCGGCGGGTACGGTGACGCCGACCGCTGCTCCGTCGATGGATATCCAGGTCAGTTCCAATTTTGAACGTTTGCTGTTCGATTGCGGCGGACGCGATGGCGCGACCATGGCCAAGCAGATGCACGGGTTCGAAACGACCAAGGCCATGCAGCTAACCAATGCGCAGCGCGAAGGCGCAGCCGGATTGTTCACCAGCGCCCGTGCCGATGCCGATGACATGGCCCGTGCGATGCGCTGGGCGAGCGAAGCGGCGGGCGATATTATCGATCCGCATACCGCGATCGGGCTTCACGCCGCGCGCCAATCGGGCATCGCCGCCGATATTCCCGTTGTCACTTTGGCGACCGCGCATCCCGCAAAATTTCCCGACGCAGTCGAGCGGGCGACCGGCACCCGCCCGAGCCTGCCGCCACGCGTCGGTGACCTGTTTGCCCGCGAAGAACGGTTTGACGAATTGTCCGGCGATTACGATGCGCTTGCCGCTTATGTCGCAGAGCGGGCCACCGAGTCGGACTGATGGCGGAACTACGCGAAGCGCCGCTGTTGCTTCCCGGATCGTCGTGGGACGATTACGGGCTGGTCGATAGCGGCGACGGACGCAAGCTGGAACGGTATGGGGATTACCGTTTCATCCGCCCCGAACCGCAGGCCATGTGGCAACCGCGCCATGGCAATTGGGATTCGCATGGCGAATTCGTGCCGGGATCCGATGAAGATGGCGGCGGGCGCTGGCAATTCGACAAGCCGGTCCCGCGCGAAGGCTGGCCGCTCACATGGCGCGATGTCGGTTTCACCGCGCAATGCACGCCATTCCGGCATTTGGGCTTCTTCCCCGACATGGCGCCGGTATGGGATTGGATGCTTGAGCAGTTGGACGGGAAATCCGATGCAGAGACGCTCAACCTGTTCGGCTATACCGGGGTGGGATCGCTCGCATTGTCGGGGACGGGACGGGTCACCCATGTCGATGCTTCGAAGAAATCGGTCGCCCAAGCTCGGGAGAACGCCGCGCTTGCCGGGCTGGAGGATCGCCCGGTCCGCTGGCTGGTCGATGACGCAGCAAAATTCACCGCACGCGAAGTACGCCGCGGACGCCGCTATGACGGTATCATCCTGGATCCGCCCAAGTTTGGCCGCGGCCCTAAGGGGGAAACCTGGCGTATCGAACAGGGATTGCCCGATCTGGTTTCCGATTGCCGCGAACTGCTCGATCAAGACAGCAGGTTTCTGTTCCTCACGGTCTATGCAGTGCGCATGTCTAGCCTCGCTCTGGCCGGGCTGCTCGCAGAAATGTTTGGCGACATGCCCGGTTTGATCGAACATGGCGATCTGGCGGTACGCGAGGAAGGCGAAGCAGGGCGCTTGCTGCCCACGGCAATCTTCGCGCGTTGGTCCAATCGGAGTTAAAGACACTTATGGCCGATTCGCTGATCCTTGAAGTTGCCGATCTGGAGCATGATGTCCTGACCGGCATTTACTCGGAAGAAACGGGCAAACCGCAGCCGCTGCGCATTACCATCCAGGCGAAGCTCAAAGTCGCTGATCGTTATGATCCGGATACGCCGCTGGAAGCCAGCAAGAACTATATGGACCTCAAATTCGCGGCGACCGAAGCATTGCCCGAAGGCGTTCATTTCAAACTGATCGAAGCGCTGGCAGATCACATTTGCGAAACGCTGCTGGTGCAGGATGACCGGATCGAAGCGGTGACGGTAAAGATCGTCAAACTGGCTATCGCCGAAGCCAATGAGAAAATCGGCATCACCTTGACTCGCGAGCGGCGCTGACAGCCATGCAAGCGGTTTTGGCGATCGACACTTTGCCAGACACGGCGCTGGAAGCCGCCGCCGGATTTACCGCACAACACCTTCCCGCCATTCGCGAGCATTTGGGGCGGGGGGAGGATTTGGTCGTGGTGCTGCCACAAGCCGGCTATGACCACGCGGATTGGCGGCGCGCGGCGGTGCGCGATCTGGCGCGGGCATATGCACCGGTCCGGGTGAATTTCATCACTGCGGCGGCGCAAAACGCCGTCGATGCCTCGGTCGAATATCTCGCCGAGGCCCCCGGCGTGACCGGTCAATATCTGCCCCTGAACGCCGATGGATAATCCCGCGCCACTGGTTGACGGTTTTAACCGGCGCGTTTCCTACCTCCGGCTGTCGGTCACCGATCGCTGCGATTTGCGCTGCACCTATTGCATGCCCGAACGGATGACATTTCTGCCCCGCGCTGAAATTCTGACGCTCGAAGAACTTTACGGTCTGGCGCGCGGGTTTATGGAGCGCGGGATCACCAAAATCCGCCTGACCGGCGGTGAGCCTCTGGTTCGGCGCGATGTGATCTCATTTGTGAAGACGCTGGGCCGGCATGTCGGGAGCGAGCTCGACGAATTGACGCTAACCACCAATGCGACGCAGCTTGCCCAGCATGCGCAGGCGATTGCCGATGCAGGCGTGAAGCGCATCAATATCTCGCTCGACACGCTTGATCCCGAAACATTCCAGCGCCTTACCCGCCGCGCCGCATTGCCCATGGTTCTGGCCGGAATCGACGCGGCGCAGAAGGCGGGCTTGCGCGTAAAGCTCAATTGCGTTGCGCTCAAAGGGATCAATGATCGCGAAATCCCGCATATGATTGCCTGGGCGCACAAGCGCGGCTGCGAGCTCACCTTGATCGAGACCATGCCGCTTGGCGAAGTAGATCAGGACCGCGCCGATCACTATCTGCCGCTGCCTGCAGTTATGGATGATCTGGACGAACGCTGGACGCTGGTGCCATCAACGCACACGACCGGCGGCCCGGCGCGATATTTCGATATTGCGGAAACCGGCGGGCGGCTTGGTATGATTACTCCGCTAACCAACAATTTCTGCGCCGGCTGCAACCGGGTGCGCGTAACTGCCACGGGTCAGCTTTATCCCTGTCTCGGCGGGGGCGAATGTGTTGATTTGCGCAGGGCGATGCGATCGGGTGATCCGCAGGGCAATCTCGCCGCCGCGCTGGACACTGCGATGCGGATCAAGCCCGAACGCCATCATTTCCGCATAGAAGAGGCCGGGGCAAAGCCTGCCCAGCCGCGCCACATGTCGATGACAGGGGGGTGAAATGACCGCGCGTATTCTATTCCTGGGCCCGTTGGCTGACCTGGCAGGGGCCGCTGAAATGCAGGCGCAAACCCCGCTCGATTGGGCTGGCCTGCTCTCGCTGGTCAACGCAGAAACAAAGGCCGAATTGCAAAATGAACGCATCAATGTCGCTTGCGGTGGCAAGGTTTTGGCGGTGAAATCCGAACTGATGGCGCAAGACGGTGACGAGGTCGCCTTGCTCCCGCCGGTAAGCGGTGGCTGATTAATGCGCGATATCCGCCTGCTGACCAATCCGTTTGTACCCGGCATGCTGATTGGTCCATTCGCCAATGCCAACCCCGGACTGGGCGGAATTTGCACTTTTGTAGGCGAAGTGCGCGGGGAGGGCGGCGTCGAGGCGCTGGAGCTGACCCATTACGAGCCGCTGACGCTACCCGGAATGGAAGAACTGGCGGACACGGCCTGCGCGCGCTTCGGTTTGATGGGGCTGCTGATGGTCCACCGGATAGGCAAACTGCGTTGCGGAGAACCGATCGTCTGTGTGTCTGCTGCGGCCAAACACCGGCGCGGGGCTATCGACGCGGTCGATTTTTGCATGGATCACCTCAAGAGCGCGGCATGGTTCTGGAAGCGCGAAAAGCGGGCTGACGGGTGGCACTGGATCGAGCCGCGCGATCAGGACCACGCCGATTTGGCGCGGTGGAAATAATTTTCGCAAATTTGATCGAGATCAAAGCGCAAAGCGGGCTTCGGGTTCAAACATGTCTCCAACACCAAGGAGACTGTCATGTCCAAGCATATTTCCCGCCAGATCATTGCCGAACGCGCAATCGTAAAAACCGGATTGGAAACCGTTCCGGAAGCTGACCGCAGCTTCAATTTGCCAACCGGCCTCTACATCACAACCGCTGGCCTGTATTTCGCGTTTCTGGCGATCATGGCCGTGGGGTTCTCGTCTCCCGGGCTGATTGTTCCGATGGGGATCTTCGTGATCTTCCTGACCGCATTCTTTGGCCTTGCAGCGCTGTTCGTAAAAATTGACCCGGCTGCAAAATCGAAAATCATCCGCTGGAGCCAGCTGCGTTCGCAGGGAATCGATACTTACACCGGGCGCCTCTCGATGAAGGACACAATCATCCAGATGCTGATCCTTCCGGTGCTGATCGTAATGTGGGGGCTGGCGGTCACATTAATCGCTGCGCTGGTCTGATCAGGGGAGCAGATCACTCGCAAGCTGCAGCCGCGCGGGGTCGACCAGTTCGATCCCGCGCGTTCCTCTTTTTGCAATTAAACCGCCGCGTTCGAGCTTGGTCAGCTGGCGGCTGACCGTTTCGATCGTCAGGCCGAGCAGATTGGCAATCTCTCCGCGCGACAGCGGCAGATCGAACACGGTTGCCGGATGGCATGGGGAATCGCTCGCCGCTTGCGCCAGGGACAGGATCAGCGCGGTGACTTTCTCAGACGCGCTGTTCTTTCCGGTCAAAGCGAGCAGCGCCCGCGATGCGTGAAGATCTTCCTGCGCGCGCCGGAACAGCGCCTGAGTGAGAGCAGGATGGCGATCGAGCGCCCGCTCCATTGCCGATCGCGCGAAGACGCACAGATCGCAATCGGACAGGGCGACCACATCATAATCGGCAAAGGGGCGGAAAAGCTCTCCGATAAAACCGGCGGGGTGGATGAGCGCCAGAATCCGCTCTGTCCCGTCATGATCGGTGGATGTCACTTTCATCGCGCCGGACAGCAAAGTCGCACAGGCAGCGTCGCTGTCCCCTGCGCGGAAGAGCGTTTCGCCTTTTGAGAGCTGCACGCTGCGACCGGCGGCAGCGAGCGTGGAGCGTTCTTCTTCAGACAAGACTGCGCAAGCCGCCCGATCGCGCACCGGGCACGTGGCGCAGGCCAGGCTCATCGCCCGAAATTGCCCCGCAATTCGGCCAGCACCCGATCCTCTTCGCGGACATAACCGATCACTTCGTCTCGGGCTGCGGCGACCGCTTGCCGTTGTTCGAAAGCGAGTGTGGCATCGACATAAAGCAGGTCGAGATCGCCCAACGCCACAGCGGTTACGCTGCGCAGTGAATCGAGATCGGCCATCGCAACCTGCGCGGCGGCCCAGGAATCGCTGGTCACCGCAGCACCCACACCCGATGCCACCGTGCGGCGCGCACGAGGTGCGGCGGCCATAAAGGCGCGGTGGCTATTTGCTGATTCGGCGCGAATCTGATCAAGTTGCCCCGCGATTTCCGCGCGAAGCGGCGCCGGTTCAAGCGGTTCGGGCGCTTCGAAGAATCCACTGACCCGTTCGGCATCACGAATCGCGAGCGAGGGATAGGTTTTTCCCGAGGAAGCGCAGCCAGCGAGTATGGTGCAGCTGAGCAGGACCGATAGAGTGAGCGTGCCGTTTCGCATTGCGCCCCCTTTAGCACGGAGGAATAGGCTTGCCAGCCCGAAGCGCGAAGTTGCGGCGAACCGCTAAGCGCAGATTGGCAAAAAACCCGGCGCAAAACGTTGACTTGCGCAGGTCATTCGCTTATCGGCTCCCTTCTTTCCGGCGAACTGCCTTTCCGGCGGTTCATTGGGTGCGCCGTTTTTACGATGAAAGCGGCACTACAGATAAATTGAAAGTGATACGACCATGTTCGCAGTAGTGCGCACTGGCGGCAAACAATACCGGGTTGCTGCTGGAGACAAGATCGCCGTTGAAAAGCTGGCTGGCGAAGCCGGTGACACCGTAACTCTGGGCGACGTTTTGCTCGCCGGTGAAGGCGATTCGATCGCCGACGCTTCGAAAGTGTCGGTTTCGGCTGAAATCATCGCGCAAGCGAAGAGCCAGAAGGTCGTTGTCTTCAAGAAGCGCCGTCGCCATAATTACCGCCGCAAGGCAGGCCACCGTCAGCAGATGACTCTGCTGCGGATCACCGATGTTGGCTCTGGCGCGAAGAAGGCATCGGCCAAAAAAGCTGACGAGCCGAAGAAAGCTGCTCCAAAGAAGGAAGCTGCAAAAAAGGCACCAGCCAAAAAAGCAGCTCCGAAGAAAGAAGCCGCTGCCAAGAAAGCACCAGCTAAGAAAGCCGCCCCTAAAAAGGCAGCTGCCAAGAAGAAACCAGCCGCTAAGAAATAAGCGCGGTCAGATCAGATTTTCGAAGAGTAAGAGACAATGGCACATAAAAAAGCAGGCGGTTCAACCAACAACGGTCGCGACTCAGCAGGTCGGCGCCTTGGTGTGAAGAAATTCGGCAGCCAGGAAGTGATTCCGGGCAACATTATCGTGCGCCAGCGCGGCACCAAGTTCTATCCTGGTGCCAATGTCGGCATGGGCAAGGACCACACTCTATTCGCCCTTCAAGGCGGCCGAGTGCGCTTCCACGGCGGCAAACAGGGACGCAAATATGTGTCCGTGGATATGGTAGCCGAAGCCGCAGAATAACCGGATGATTCATTGACGGGATCATCCACACAGGATGGTCCGTCGAGCAATCGGCAAACTCCAGAGGGAGATCGGCCCATCCTTTAAATAGGGGGCCGGTCTCCCTCTTGTCGTTTCTCCCTCTGGAACCAGCGAAAAGTGATTTCGCTGCAACGGGACTGTCATGCGCGCGGCCTAAGCGGCCCAGCGTGGGGCTTTGAGGAGAATACGTCATGTTCCATCGCACACAAAGGCTGTTCCTGCGGCCTGCCTGGCCAGAAGACTGGGAAGCGATCTATCGCGGCATTTGCGACGAAGGCGTGGTGCGCAATCTGGCGCGAGCGCCATGGCCCTATGAGCCCGAGCATGCGCGCGACTGGGCAAAACGGCCGCTTGATCCCTCCAGCCCGACATGGCTTATCACTTTGGCTGATAGTGGCGAGCTGGTGGGCTGCATCGGCATCGACCCGCATGATGGCGAGGTTGAAGTCGGCTATTGGATAGCGCGCGCGCATTGGGCGAAGGGTTTCGCCACCGAAGCCGGGCAAGCGGTGCTGGAAATCGCGCGAATGATGGGACATGCGCGGCTTGTGGCGAGCCACTATGTCGACAATCCTGCATCGGGCCGGGTGCTTAGAAAGCTGGGCTTCCTGCCGACGGGCAAGACCGAAAACCGCATGTCGATGGGGCGCGGCGAAAAGGTCCAGGCAACCGCCTATGTGCTCAATCTGGACACTACAGAATCATTGCGGGCGGCCTGACAGGGCCGCCCGCTTTGGTTTCGGATGATGCCGAGCCTTATTCGGCCCTATTCGGCGGGCATCAGAGCGTCGCTGAATTCGCCTTCATAGATCTTGATCAATTCGCGATCATCGTGGTCCCACGGGTGGAAACCCGGTTTGAAGTAAGCGAGCCATGCTGGGAAAATCCGGCGCACAACCCCGGGTGATACGGTCAGATATTTGAACAGACCCCAATGCGCTTTCCAGCCGGTGATCCCGTCTTGCGCCAACAGGTTGATCGAATCGACCCAGCGGTTCTTGAAGAAGCGGCCGGTAACCGAAACCATCACCAGGCTGCGCACTTTCCAGGCCTTCCAGCCGGACCAATCCTTGGTCGCGTGCTTCCACGTGTCATAGGCCACGCCCTTATGCTCGATCTCTTCGACCGCATGCCAGCGCCACATATCGCGCACTTCGGGATCGGCATTTTCGAAATGCTTGGGGTTGGCGAGGAATTCATGCGCCATCATCGCGGTGTAATGTTCCAGCGCCATCGTCACCGCCAGATTGGCAATTGCCGGACGGTCCTTGGTCAGCAGCAGCATCTCTTCCACGCGCTTGTCGATCGCCTTGATATCGTAACCGGCATTTTCGGCAAGCTTGTTGAACGCAATATGCTCGCGCGTGTGGTTGATTTCCTGCTTCACGAAGGCGCGGATTTCTGCGGCCAGCTTGGCATCGGCGCCGTCACGATGGGCTTTGACGGCTTCGATGAAGAAGGCTTCGCCGCGCGGGAAAGTGGCCGACAGCGCATTGTGCCATGCGGTTCCGAATGCATCACCCGCCCACCAGCGGTTGGGCTTGTTCTCACGGTTAAAGCGTTCGTCGCGAACGACAATGTCCAGATCCGAAGGGGTGGGGTTGGACGTCCGGGAATCAAGATCGATTTTTGCAGGCGCGTTCACGAAAAGCTCCATCTACTTACTAACATCAGTGTCAGTAAGCGTTACTTACATTGATGTCAATAGGCTTTGGGCATGCGAATGGCAGGTGCTGCGCTGCCTGTTGCTGCCAACACCGGACCGCCTCGCACACTGATTGGTAAGGATTTGCGCCCACAACGAAAGCCAGTGGTGGGAGCGTGCATGAAACAGTTTCTAGGATTGATGGCTTTCCTGGCCGCCATGTTCGGGGCGCCGCAAATGCTGGCTGCCCAGGTCGTTTCCGGCAAGGCTACCGTGATCGACGGCGATACTCTCGACCTGACGGGAACGCGCGTCCGCCTGATGGGGATTGACGCGCCAGAAGCCGGGCAGACTTGCAAACGAGAGGATGCCGAATGGCAATGCGGAAAAGAAGCCACCGACTTCCTGAAGTTAATTCTCCAGAACAATGAAGTCGAGTGCCGGACTACCGGAAGGGACACCTATGCCCGATTGCTCGCCTTTTGCTCTAGTGGCGGGCATGATCTGGGTTTGGGCCTTGTCGGGGCGGGACTGGCTGTTGTGTCGAACGACGGGCCCGAAGAATACAAGCTGGCACAGGAAATCAGGATTACCCACAAGATAGGCATCTGGGGTTCCGAATTTCAGACACCAGCGGAATGGCGGGCAAGCCATCCCGAGCTGTTCAAACCCGCGCAAGAGCAGCAAAAACCGCAACAGGCGAAAAGACAGCGTCCAACGCCAGAGCGGGTTTACCGGAACGAATTTGGCTGCGCTATCAAGGGAAACCGGAATCGCCGTGGCCAGTGGATCTATCACCTGCCGGGCCGGCCATATTACGATCAAACCCGCCCCGAAGAACTGTTCTGCACCGAATCGCAAGCACGCCGCGCCGGTTACCGCAGGTCGAAAGCCTAGCTCGAGCCTGGGCTGTCTAACAAACGAGATGGCCTGACAGGGCTTCGAAATTCTCGCGGATGACGTGCAGCCTGACTTGTCGGGCGCATTCCCCCGTTCTAGGTCATTGCTAGCTGCCGGTTTCAGGCAGAATCAACCAGGCACAGGTGTCAATGGCAACGCGCAAAAGACTGAGTCCCGAAGAATCGCGAAGCACTGCTTTGGATGCGGCCAGGGCGCTGCTGATCGAAACCGGGCCGCAATCGGTCACGTTGAAAGCGGTTTCGGCGCGCGTGGGGCGCACGCATGCCAATCTGCTGCATCATTTCGGTTCGGCTTCGGGGCTGCAACGGGCGCTCGCTGCGCATCTGGCACAGACCGTGTGCGAGACGATCAAGGATGCGGTCCGGGCGAGCAGGGCAGGGCTGGGCAGCCCGCGTGAAGTGGTTGATCTGGCGTTTGACGCGTTTGACAAGGAAGGCGCTGGCGGCCTTGCCAGCTGGATGCTGCTGACCGGCAACGAAGATGCGCTGGACCCGATTATCGAGACTATTCACGAACTGGTCGATGAAATCGCGCCCGAAGAGGCAGAGGACCACCGCGGCGTGATGGCGATGCATGAAAACACGCTGACTTTGGTGCTGCTGGCATTGGGTGATGCGCTGATGGGCAAGGCGCTGTCGCGCGCGCTCAATCTGCCCGAAAGCGCTGCGCGCGATCGCGCAGAGGCACTGCTGACCGATTCAATCGCGTCGATCGCTCCAGAGCAATGCTGCGATTGAGCATGCCGGGTTTGGCGCCAAGTCGCTCAAACTGACGAGATCACTTGGATATGGTTCCCATCCAATCGGGAACAAGCTCTGCCGGAATATCCGCCACGCGCAGATGATCGACTGCCAATCCCAGCTCCGGATAGGCAGCCTTCTGCCGCTTTTCCTCGGATTGTTCGAGCGGGACCACGACCAGCCGCCGGTTGACCTTCTGCCGCCAATTCATCCGCGCGGTGTTTTCCTGACCGATATAGCATCCCTTGTCGAAGCTGACGCCGTTGAGTTCGACCGCATTGGTTTCCAGCCAGAGAATGTCGGCCAGCTCTGCGCTGCCTTCGGGCACGCCCAGCGCCAGACGGTGCGCGCGCCATTCACTGTCAGCCGCATCATCGGCTTCACCAGCCGGGCCGATCCAACGTTGGCCCAATTCGGCAAGGCGCGGATCGGGCGTTCCGCCAACCCCCAGCTTGGGCTGCCAATAGACGGCCGCCCCATCATCGCGCGCGATCTCTATCTTTCTGCGCAACCGGTAAAGCGATAGCCGTTTGACCAAGGCATCAGCTTGCTCGGCCTCGCAATCGAGAAGCAATTCGCCGTCATCGCCCCTCCACACCAAAAAATCGAACATCGCCTTGCCCTGCGCGCTGAGCAGCGCGGCATAGGCCGGCAGTTCTCCGGCAATATCGTTGGTGACGAGGCCCTGGAGGAAATCGGCCACATTCTCCGCTTCGTCCTGCGGAGTAAGGCGGATGATGGCGCGATCAAAAAGGCGGGTGTTGGGCATGGAGTGAAAGTGGCCATTTGCCCGGGTAAATCAAGAGCAGGGCGGCAGTCGGGCCTGTCCTACTCTGCGCAGATATGCCAAGGGTCGGCTCATGAGCGAACCACAATCCCGACCGAACGCGCTGCCGATGCAGAGTGAGCCCGGCATGTTGGGAATGGGCCGTTTTCTCAATCAGGACTGTGGTCCATGTGGTCCATGTCTCAAGGAAACTTGCTAGAAACATGAACGAAATCACCATCCGCCGCCCCGATGACTGGCACCTGCACTTCCGCGATGGCGACATTATGCGCGGCGTTGTTCCCTACACAGCGCGGCAATTTGCAAGGGCGATTGTGATGCCCAACCTGTCACCGCCAGTAACCGATGTTGCGGGCGCAGCGGCCTATCGGGAACGGATTCTCGCGGCATTGCCTGCCGGTTCGGACTTTACCCCGCTGATGACCTGTTACCTCACCGATGAAAGCGACGCAGACGAGATCGCGCGCGGGTTTGAGCAAGGCGTATTTACCGCGGCGAAACTCTATCCCGCCAACGCCACCACCAATTCAGCACATGGTGTCAGCGACATTCTCAAACTCACCTCCGTGCTGGAACGGATGCAGCAAGTCGGCATGCCGCTGCTGATCCATGGCGAAGTGACCGATCACGATGTCGACATTTTCGACCGGGAGAAAGTGTTTATTGAGCGCACCATGCGCAAGCTTGTGGAAGACTATCCCGGTCTGAAAATCGTGTTTGAACATATCACCACCGCGGATGCCGCCACTTTCGTCCGCGATGCCGGGCCGAATGTTGCGGCCACGGTGACCCCGCAGCATTTGCACATCAATCGCAACGCGATGCTGGTTGGCGGGATTAGGCCGCATGCTTATTGCCTGCCTGTTGCCAAGCGCGAGACGCACCGGTTGGCGCTCCGCAAAGCGGTTACATCAGGATCGCGGAAGTTCTTCCTCGGCACCGACAGCGCACCGCACGCCAAAGAAGCCAAGGAAACCGATTGCGGCTGCGCGGGAATCTTCAATGCGCCTTACGCGCTGGAAAGCTATCTGGCGGTATTTGAAGAGGAGGGCGCGCTCGACAAATTCGAAGCATTTGCAGCCGAGAACGGCCCCGATTTCTACGGCCTGCCGCGCAATGAAGGGACCATCACTTTGCGCAAATCGGGCGCAGACGTGCCCGCGACTTTGGATGCCAACGGGACGACGATCGTTCCGTTCCATGCTGGCGAAACGCTCGGCTGGACTTTGGATTAGGCTGTCAGATTTTGGCTGGAACGGGCTTTTTCCGGCGTGACCACAAATCCCAGACAAACAGCGCCAGCGCGATCCAGATCAAGATGAAACAGGCGAGCTGGACCGGCTTGAGCTCTTCCTTGAACACGAACAGGCCCAACAGAAACACCAGCGTCGGGGCGAGGAACTGGATGAAGCCAAGCGAGGAATAGTCCATTCGCCTCGCGGCCACCGCAAACAGCAGCAAAGGAACCGCAGTAACCACGCCGCCCAGCATGATATAGACGCTGAGCGTCACATCTTTGGTAAAAGCAGATCCCTGCGGCAATCCGGCATAGTAAAACGCGATTGCGGCAGCGGGCAGCAGGAGAATGGTCGATTCAATCGTCAAGCCGGACAGCGAACCCACCGCGACCTGCTTGCGTAGTAAGCCATAGGTGCCGAAACTGATGGCCAGCGTCAGGCTGATCCACAATGTGGTCACCGCGCCCGCCGCCAGAGTGGCGACACCCGATGCCGCAAAGCCCACCGCGATCCATTGGCGGCGGCTCAGCTTCTCTCCCAACAGCAGCGTGCCAAGCAAAACATTGAACAGAGGATTGATGTAATATCCCAGACTGCCGGCATAGACATATCCGTTCTGGATCGCCCAGATATAGGCGAGCCAGTTGACCGCGATCAGCATCGAGGAAGCGAGCAAAGTGAGCATGGTCTTCCGGCAGCGCAAGGCTGCGGCCACTTCGCCAAATTGCTTTCGGAAGGCCACGATGATGAGACATAGCGGCAGCGTCCAGATGATCCGCCAGCCAACGAATTCAAACGGCGGGACCGAATTGACCAGAATCAGATAGAGCGGAAGCAGCCCCCACATTGTGTAGGCAGCCACGGCGGCGGGAAGGCCGGATGGCGTTGGTTTGGGGTCCTGATCGCTCATGGATGGCCCATAGAGTCCGTAGATCGGGCTCGCAAGCAACGTTTCATCCGCTGCAAAGGCTCGGTTCGTCGGGAATTTGCTATTCTGACGCACGCGTTGCACGCCGTTCATAAAAAGCGCCATATTTATGAACTCAGCGGACGAATCGACTCCTCCCTTCGCCCGTTCAATTACGTGAAGGAAAGAACTATGACGCTGAAAACATTCAAAACCGCCGCAATTGCAATTGCTGTCCCCTGCCTTGCAATTGCCACTCCCGGCACCGCAGCTTCTGCTGCCGAATTCGCCGCTCCTGCGGCCCCGGCACCGCAATTTGCGACATTCCAGACCGAAACGGTTGCCGCACATAAACGCGGGCGTGGCCATAACCGTAAACACGCCCGTGGTCATTATGGTGACCAGCACCGCGGTGACTATGGCTATCGCGGAGAGGCTGTCCGTCGTGACACGCGGATCTGGCGCGGCCGCGACGGGCGCTATTACTGCCGCAAGGAAGACGGGACCACCGGTTTGCTGATTGGCGCAGCAGTTGGCGGCTTGGTCGGCAACGAGCTTGCCGGAAACGGTGACCGCACGCTGGGCACAATCCTGGGCGTAGCTGGCGGTGCAATTCTGGGCCGCGCGATTGATCGCAGCAATTCGCGCTGCCGCTAAACTTCCATTTCTACGCTTCAGCTGTTCCCACCGGCAGCTGCAGCGCGGTTCAGCGAGCCGTGTAGGGCGCCTGGCACTCCTCTTCGAGAGTCAGGCGCCCATTCTGTGCCCGTCAAGTTTCCCTAATAGGGACACCCAGAATTTTAACTCTGTTACGCAATTTTTCGTTAACTCTAACAGGCGAGAGCCGATCCGATAGTTTGGGCGCACCTGCCGGGTTTATGGCAGTATGCCCGGTATTATTCGGAGGTCCGCAATGCCAAATCGTTTTTGTCTGACTACGGCTCTCGTGCCTCTATTGGCGATTGCTGCATGTAGTGACGGAGCCAATGACGGGCAGGGCGGAGAGCCGGACCCGGCGACCGAGCAAGCTCTCAACGACCAGATTATGGTCGATCCCGATCTGGCCAACCAGAACGAGGGCAACGCCGCGCTCACTGGCGGAACGGATCAATCGATTCCTCCCGAAAATATGACTCCAGCGGCGATCCAGGACGCGCGCGATCAGGCTTTTGCTCTGGTTGGCGGTAGTGACGGATTGAAAGACCTGCCCGAGGCGCAAAACGTGGAAGGGAACCGGACAGAGGCAGAAATGCTCACCGCCACAACCCGCGCTGCGGCTTTTGCGGGCAATACAAACTGTGTTGAAAACGCCAAATATTCAGCGTCTTGGGCGGCAAACCTTCCAACGGTTTTCCCAGTCTATCCGCGCGGTAGCACCAAGGAAGCCGCCGGTACCAACATGGGCGGGTGTTCTCTTAGGACAGTGACGTTCCTGTCACCGGTCCCGCTTGAGGAGGTACTGGCGTTCTATTTCAGCCGGGCCACCACGGCCGGATATTCGACGCAGCATGTGGTTCAGGATGGGGACAACGTCCTCAGCGGAACCAAGGGCAAGGCATCCTATGTCATTTACGGGCGCCAGCTTCCCTCGGGCCTCACCGAAGTGGATCTCATCACTTCGGGGCACTAAATCAGCTTTGCGACAAGCCGACACCGATCGTCGCTCTCGGCTGGTCCATTTCGGTACTGGCAACCGGATAGGCACAGTAATCTGCCGCGTAATAGGCCGCAGGGCGATGATTGCCCGACAGACCCAGGCCTCCGAATGGTGCCTTTGACGATGCGCCGTTGGTCGGGCGGTTCCAATTGACAATGCCCGCACGGACATTCGCCCAGAAACGATTGTAATCTTGCGGGCTCCCGCCGATCAGCGATGCCGACAGGCCGAAGCGCGTGCGGTTTGCCTCTGCAATCGCGGCGTCAAAATCATTGACCTTGATGACTTGCAGCAATGGCCCGAACAATTCGACATCGGGCCGGTCTGCCATTGCGGTGGTGTCAATAATCGCCGGTGACAGGAATGGCAGATCATCATTGGGCCGCGTCATGTGGCGAATGGCCTTTCCGCCATTGGACAGGAAATAGAGGAAACTCTCGACCAGCTGGTCGGCCGCGGCATTGTCGATAACCGGCCCCATAAAGGGCGCCGGATCGGCAAAGGGTTCGCCCACAATGATCCGGCTGACAAGCGATTTAAGCTCGTCCATGATCGGATCATACATACTGTCTTTGATGATCAACCGGCGCGCCGCCGTGCATCGCTGGCCCGCAGAGGTGAAGGCAGATTGCACGATCAGGGCTGCGGCATCGGTGATTTTCGGCGTGTCGATGACCACGATGGGGTTGTTGCCGCCCATTTCCAGTGCGACGATCTTGCCCGGGTTGTTCGCCAGCTTCTTATTAATGGCGATGCCTGCCTGCGCCGATCCGGTGAACAAAACGCCATCAATCCCGCGATGCGCGACCAGTTCTTTCCCCTCTTCGGGGCCGCCAACAAAGAACTGCGCGACAGCCGCTGATATGCCGGCCTTGTTGAAGCATTCCATCAACAATTGACCAACCGCTGGCGTTTTCTCGCTCGGTTTGAAAATCACGACATTGCCGGCAATCAGCGCGGGAACAATGTGCCCGTTGGGCAAATGCGCAGGGAAATTATAGGGGCCGAGCACAACCATCACGCCATGCGGCTTGTGCCGGACCGCTGATGTTCCCTGCAACGCGCTGTCGAGCTTCTTCTGCCCGGTGCGTTCTGCATAGGCGTTGACCGAGATATCGACCTTGTTGATCACCGCCTCAACTTCGGTCCGGGCTTCCCACAAGGGCTTGCCGGTTTCCTTGGCGATAAGCTCTGCCATCGGGTCGGAAACCTTGCGAACTTCGTTGGCAAAGCGGCGGCAAAGCTCGATTCGGGTGGCCAATGGCTGCGCAGCCCATGCCGGCCAGGCACGCCGCGCGCGGTCAACCGCTTCGTCCACATTTCCGGCTTTACCCCGCCAAAGCTCTTCGCCCGTGGCGGGTTGGAAAGAAATGATCTCTGTCTGCGACACGCGGATATAACTTTCGTCTGTGGATTCGGGACAGCATCCCAAATCGAGCTGGATAGGCGAACCTGGTGAACTGCGGCTTTTAGCTTCTGGTGCCCCAAGGTCAATTTAATGCCGGTTGGTTAGCGATTGGTAGATAAAAGTCCAATTTCAAACGGAAAGCGCGATCATAGGACAGGGCTCTCAATTACGGGCGATGACCCAGCGGTTCGGGCGGTTCACCATATGCCTCGGCGACGATCCGCAGCATTGCGATCTTGTCCTGCAGCGGTTGCCAGTCGTCGCGCTGATCAATCGCGGACCACAGCGTTTCAACCTCGTCGATCAGCATCGATTGCGGCGATCCCTCGTGCCAATAGGGATGGTCGCTTTGCATCGCTGCATATCCTTGCAGAGCATCCGCCAATTCGCCTTCAGCGCCGCGGCCGCCGCGATGCTTGTAGAAAAACGCATCGGGCTGTTCGCCGCTTTCGCGCATCGTCTTCTCGCAGATGGCGACCAGCTGTGCATCGCGGTCTTCGCTCATTTGCCCGACGCCCAGCCGCCAGCACCACCGACGGGCAATCGCCTTCATATAGAGCGGGCCGAAGCGCTCCATTGCTGCAATCAGCGGCGGCGCATCGGCAAGCAGGCGCAATGCAACTGCCAACTGGCCGCAATTCCAATGCAGCGCTTCCGGCTGGCGGCCAAAGGCATAGAGGCCATTGTGATCGAAATAGGCGGCGGTGAAGCCAGGGTCCCATTTGGGCAGCCAGCGCCACGGGCCATAATCGAAACTCTCGCCCGAAATGTTCATATTGTCGGTATTGAGCACACCATGAACAAATCCCGCGACCATCCAACTGGCCGCGAGATCGGCCAACCGTTCGACGACCTGGTGCATCAGTTGCACAGCCGGCTCATCGCGGCCCGGGGCGTCGTCCGGTGGCGGCGGGCCGGGGAAATGTTCCAGACAATAGGCAACAAGCTGTGCCATATGCTCCGGTTCTTCGATTGCGAGAAGCCGCTGGAACGTTCCGATCCTGATATGCCCATGGCTCAATCTGACCATGACCGATGATCGGGTGGGGGATGGTTCGTCACCTCGGGTCAGCGCTTCGCCGGTTTCGACAATCGAAAAGGTCTTTGACGTGTTAACGCCCAGCGCCTCGAGAAATTCTGTCGCAAGTATTTCGCGGACGCCGCCCTTCAGCGTGAGCCGTCCGTCTCCTGCGCGGCTGTAAGGCGTCTGGCCGGAGCCTTTGGTCCCAAGGTCGAGCAATCGCCCATCGGACCCGCGCATTTGCGCAAACAGGAAACCCCGTCCGTCGCCGATCTCCGGATTGTACTGCCGGAACTGGTGGCCATGATATCGCAGCGCGAGCGGCTGCGGGAGATTGTCTTTCAACGGCTTGAAACGTCCGAAATGGCCAATCCATTCGGCATCGCTCAAGCCGGCCAAACCAATGGTGGCCGCATGCCTGTTATTGCGGAAACGTATTTGCGTTTCGGGAAAGTCAGCCGCTGAGACGGGATCGCCAAGCCAGTCCTTCAATCCATCTATGGCTGTGTCCGGGCGATAGTTCGCATCTTGCGGTTCTGCCGTCATCGCGCGATAGTGGGGCGGCGCGCTTCGCTTCGCAAGGCGTAACGGATCAGCTTTGGGGAATAACCGCAAAACTATGGAAAAAGCGTATGTTGACCGCTTCTGGAATAGTCCGGACGGCCTAAAGCTTCATTTTCGGGATTATCCCGCGCGCGATACCGAGGGAGAAGGCCGCATTCCCGTGCTGTGTATGCATGGGCTTACCCGCAACGCGCGCGATTTTGCGGCACTGGCAGAACATATTTCCGCTTCGCGCCGCGTCATCGTTCCGGAAATGCGCGGGCGAGGCGACAGCGAATATGCAAGGGATTCGGCGACTTACAATCCGGTTACCTATGTCGGAGATGTTCTGGCCTTGCTCGCGCAGGAAGAGATTTCCCGGTTTGCCGCCATCGGCACGTCTTTGGGCGGGCTGATGACGATGCTCATGGCGGCGACCGATGAAAGCAAAATCGCCGCGGTCGTGCTCAACGATGTCGGGCCGGTTGTTGATCCGGAAGGGATCGAACGAATCCGCGAATATGTCGGGCAAGGGCGCAGCTATCCCTCATGGATGCACGCGGCCCGCGCATTGCAGGATCTTCACGCGTCCTCCTTCCCCAAATTTACCGTCGATGATTGGCTCAACATGGCCAAAAGCGGGATGGTGGTTCAGCAGAACGGGCGGATCGGGTTTGATTATGACATGACCATCGCCGAACCGTTCCAGCAAGATGAAGGCGCTGCACCGCCCGATTTGTGGCCCGCTTTTGAGGCTTTGGCGGGCCGGCCGATGTTGATTGTGCGCGGTGCGATGTCAGACCTTTTGACGAGTGAAACGCTTGCCGAAATGCAAAAGCGCATCCCGCAAGCACAATCGGTTACGATAGCCGATATCGGGCACGCGCCAACGCTGGACGAGCTGGAGGCAGTTGCAGCAATTGATCAATTGCTGGCGCAGGTGCCATGACCAGAAATGCGGGCGCCAAGAAGCAGACGCGGCCACGGATTCTCCATCTTCACTCAACCTTTGCAGCCGGCGGGAAAGAAATTCGCTGCGCGCAATTGATCAACGCATTCGGGAACAAGGTCGAACACGAAATCGTCTCGGCTGTACCAGAAAGCATGGAAGCTCGGGCGCTGATTTCCGGCAAACTTCCAGTAACTTATCCCGATGACTTTCCGTCGCTTCAAGGAAAGCCACTGCCGCCGCGCTTGCTGCGGATTGCCAAAGCGATGAAGCCCTATGATCTGGTTCTGACTTACAATTGGGGGGCGATGGATGCGGTGATGGCGCATACGTTGTTCGGCGATGCATTGAAGCTGCCGCCGCTGATCCACCATGAGGATGGCTTTAACGAGGACGAACAAGAAAAGCTCAAAGCCAAGCGCAACTGGTTTCGCCGGCTGGCTCTGGGCAAAACTTCTGCCTTGGTGGTTCCGTCTGAACAGCTTGAGGAAATCGCGCTCGAGGTGTGGTACCAGCCGATGACCCGGGTGAAGCGGATTTCCAACGGGATCGAAACGCGGGCCTTTGCCAAGAAACCCAAACCCGATGCATTGACCGGACTGGTCAAGCAGGCAGGAGAAAAATGGGTCGGAACGCTGGCCGGCATGCGCGAGGTCAAGAATTTACCAAGATTGGTGCGCGCATTTGCCGGCCTTCCCGATGACTGGCGCCTGGTGATCGTCGGAGAAGGACCTGAACGCCAAGCGATCGAGCAAGAAGCAATCCGGCTTGGGATCAGCGATCGGGTCCATTTGCCCGGCTTCGCCGCCAATCCCGCGCGCTATGTCGGGCTGTTCGACATATTTGCGCTGTCTTCTGATACCGAACAATTCCCGATCTCCGTAGTCGAAGCGATGGCTGCGGGTTTGCCGGTGGCATCGACCAAGGTCGGCGACGTTGCGGAAATGGTCAGCGAGGCAAACGTGCGCTTCATCACTGACAAGGCGAACGCTGCTGAGTTGGCCAGTGCGTTGCAGGCGCTGGCGGAAGATCCGGCGCTGCGGAAATCGGTGGGCGAAGCAAACCGTGTCAAAGCGCTGGAAGAGTATGATCAGAAAGTCATGATCGACAGCTATCGGCGGCTCTACAGCTCGGCCATGGGGCAGGTGATTGCGCGATAGGGCGTGAATGCGGGGGAAACCCGCTTCACCTTCGGTTCACGCTGCGGGGGACACAGATCAATCTTGAATTGCATCGCCGCGCCCATCGGCTAAAGACGGCGAAACCTTAACAGTTAAGCAGATTGGATGCGCCACAAGTGGCCCTGACACCTTCAAACACACCAGAAAATTCCACCGACAAGCGCAAGGAACGCGCTGCTGCACAGGAAGACGTCCTGCTGCGCGAAGTCGACGAAGCGGTCCGTCAGGACGAGCTTTCCAGCTCCCTGGACAAATACGGCAAGCCGTTGCTGGCAATTGTGGTTCTTGGGCTGGCGGCTTTTGCTGCCTACCTGTTCATTTGGGTGCCGAGCCGCGAAGGTCCGCGCGAAGCACAGTCTGAAACGCTTGTCAGTGCTTTGGACCAGATCGAGGCGGGCAATATCCAGACCGGCTCTGCAACTCTGGATGGTTTGGCCGCAGAGGGTGAAGGCGGCGCCAAAACCGCCGCCATGATGCTGCAAGCCGGGATCGCCCAGCAACAGGGCAAGGCTGAAGAAGCGGCAAAGATTTTTGCGGCGGTGGCTGCTGATGAAGATGCGCCGCAGGCCTATCGCGATCTGGCGGTTATCCGCGAAATCACCGCCACTTTCGACACGCGCAAGCCGGAAGATATCGTCGCCCGGCTCAAGCCTTTGGCGGTTCCCGAAAATGCTTTTTATGGCAGCGCGGGCGAATTGCTCGCCATCGCCTATCTCGAACAAGGCAAGCGGCAAGAAGCCGGTGATCTGCTGGCGGCAATTTCCAAATCTGATGATGTTCCCGACAGTTTGCGTTCGCGGGCAAGGCAGATGGCCGGGCAGCTCGGCGTCGACGCCATCGAAGATGTTGACGAGGTGCTAGAGGAAAGCAGAATTGAATCTGCGCCCGGCGCGCCTCCAGCCCAGTGATTTTTGTCCAATAGACCCGACCGCAGCGACAAGCAGGATTTCGACCCTATGACCCGTAAATATCTTTCAAATATCGGCCGTATCGCTGCCGGAGCCGTGCTGCTTGGTAGCATTGCCGCCTGTAGCGGGGGCCTGTTCGGCGGCGGCGATTCCAAGACGACGCCGACATTGGGCGAGCGCAAGCCCGTTCTTTCACAGATCGAACGCGGCGCGACGGTCGATACCTCGCTATCCGGTGTTTCGGTGGTCCTTCCCCCTCCGGTAGCCAATACCGAATGGGCGCAAGCGGGCGGGAATGCCGCCAAGTCGAACGGCCACGTTGCGCTTGCCGAAAACCCGACGCAGGTCTGGACCGCGCAAATAGCCGGCTCGACCAACCGGCGGCGGCTGGCCGCATCGCCCGTAGTTGGCGGCGGAATGTTGATCGCTGTCGATACAGACGGCGTGGTTCATGCGTTTGATAGCCAGTCTGGCGCACGTCGCTGGCGGCACCAGATGCAAGTGGATGGCGATTTGCAGGGCTCTGCCTTTGGCGGGGGCGCAAGCTATGCCGCGGGTACGGTCTATGCCACCAACGGTATTGGCGAAGTTGCCGCTCTTGATGCGCAGACCGGTGCCGAAAAGTGGAAAGTGCAACCTGCAGGTCCGCTTCGCGGAGCACCGACAATCGCGTTTAATTCCGCCTATGTGATGACGCAGGATAACCAGATTTTTGCGCTGAGCATCACCGACGGTTCGATCCTGTGGCAGGAATCCGGGTCGAGCACTCAGGCTGGCGTGTTCGGGGTCGCCGCACCATCGGCGGGCCAAGGTTCGATTATCGCCGGCTACAGCTCGGGCGAATTGGCCGCATACCGTTATGAAAATGGCCGGACCTTGTGGGCGGATGCGCTTGCACGGACTTCGATTTCGACAAAAGTGGGCGCGCTGACCGATATCGATGCGGATCCGATCATCGACAATGGGCGCGTTTATGCGCTGGGCCAGGGCGGCCGGATGGCGGCTTACGAGCTGGTTACCGGGCAGCGTATCTGGGAAATCCGCGTGGCCGGAATCTCGACACCGGCGATCGCCGGTGAATGGATCTTTGCCCTGACCGATGACGCCCGCTTGCTCGCAATTGCGCGCGCCACCGGCAAAATCCGCTGGATCAGCCAATTGGCGCGTTTCGAGGATGAAGAGGACAAAGAGGGCCCGATCTTCTGGACTGGCCCGGTTCTGGCTGGAAACAGCCTGTGGGCCGCCAGCACCGATGGCCAGATTTATCGCATGAGCACGGGTGAGGGCTCTGCCGCTCTCTATCGTGATTTGAAAACGCCAGTATCGCTTGCGCCGATTGTGGCCAATTCGACGCTGTATGTGCTCGATGACAGCGGACGCATCCACGCTTATCGCTAAGGCCGACGTTAAGAAGTCCTGACAATCTGCTCCACCTCGGTACGCCTCGTCCAAGCGTTACGCGGGTCTTAACCCTTTCGCGCTATGCGGGCGGGAATGGATACGCACCACAATAATTCCGCGCCAGCGCGCGGGGCATCACTGCCAAAAAGCGACGTCTCTGCGGCAGTCGGCTTTGTTGGCCTGTTCGGGCTGTTTGCGTGGATCTTGTTCTGCCGCAATTATGGCGTGATTGCAGAGACTTTCGGCCTGTCCGGCCCAAGGGAGCCGATGTCGGGCCCCTATGCCGCATTGGCGGCATTGCTGTTCACAAGCGTGCCGATGGTGCTGTGGTCGGTCTGTGTCGACAAGGTTCATCGCCGGGCCTCAACCGGGATTGATTGGGACAATCCGCGCAAATCATCCGAAGTGCGAAGTGTCACGTTGACCAAGTTGACCGGCTTGTGGGCGACCTGGGTAATCATCGGCTTCTTCTATTGCGTCGCGCGGTGGTATTGGTCGGGCCAATATCTGTTTGCGATGCAGGTTATCGGCGCTGCGGCAATTCCGATGTTCATTCTATCGGTGCCCTATGTCCGGTGGCTGGATCGGGTGATGATCAATCCGCGCGATCATGCGTGGCATTTCGGCGCGATGCTGCTGGGCCGCGAGGCCTATGACCCCGAAGAGGTCAAGAAGCACTGGCGGGCGTGGATCATCAAGGGATTCTTCGGCGCATTCATGATTTCGATCCTCCCCGGCGGATTCGCCGCCGTGGTGACGGCGGACCTGACCGACATCATGAATGATCCGGTGCGTTTCGGCATTCTGATGATCGAACTGCTATTCGTGGTCGATGTGCAGATCGGGACGGTCGGCTATCTGGTCACCATGCGCCCACTCGACGCGCAAATCCGCAGCGGGAACCCGTTCCTGTCCGGCTGGCTTGCCGCGATGATCTGTTATCCGCCGCTGGTCTTTGCCTTCATGGGCGCCGACGGGATGATCGCTTATGAGGTCAACACGGCGGGATGGAGCCACTGGTTCGCCGGAAATGGCGTGGCGCTATATGCTTGGGCCTTCTGGCTTATATTCCTGACCGGAATTTACGCTTGGGCGACGATTGCATTCGGCATTCGCTTTTCCAATCTGACCTATCGCGGCGTTTTGACCAATGGTCCCTACCGCTTCACCCGGCATCCGGCCTATCTGTCAAAAAACCTGTTCTGGTGGTGCGCGACAATGCCATTCCTGGTGACCAGCCATTCGATGGTCGACGTTGTCCGCAACACGTTCTTCCTCGGCGTGGTCAGCGCGATTTACTATTGGCGCGCGAAGACCGAAGAGAAGCACTTGCTGCAGGAAGATCCGAAATACCGCGAGTATCACGCATGGATGGAAGAGAACGGGCTGCTCACCCGTCCACTATCGATTCTCAAGCGGCGACTGCGCCCGCGCGGACCGGTGCTGCATGCCGAACCGGCTGAATGATTAAAGTGGCGCGCTGCCGCTTACTTCATACATTGTCACTTCGCGCTCGGATATGTCGAGCGTCGCGGCGACGGCCATAAATTCGACCATATGTGCGGATTGGAAATGCGAGGAGAGCCGTTCTTTGTCATCCCATACCTCGCTGATGCGGATGACGCCGGGCTCGGTTAGATCTTCCGCGAAGTTGTATTCAATGCAGCCTTCTTCTGCGCGCGTGGCCTTGACAGTTTTGACGAGCGCTTCGCGGGCTCCATCGATCTGATCCACTGGCAGCTTTATTTTGCCGATAACGGTGATCATTGCGTTTCTCCCGCAGAAAGTTGCTGACTAGAAGCTGTATTTATAGACGCGTTTTATATCTCCGTTCCATTCGCCGTGAAATTTGTCGAGCAGGCGCTGTGCCGGGACTTTGCCGCTGGCGACAATCTCGTCGAGCGTTTCGAGGAAACCGGTTTCATTATCACCGCCGGTGTTTAGGCGGGCACGCGCAGACAGGCCACCACGCGCAATTGCGAGCACTTCTTTGCCGAGGTCCTGTAACGTCCCTCCGCCGGGGATGGCAGCGTCGAGGCCGAGCTTGGGAACGGTGTTCCGTAGCTCTTCACGCTCTTCCATCGTCCAGTGCTTGACCAAGTCCCAAGAGGCATCAAGCGCCGATTGGTCATACAGCAATCCCACCCAGAATGCGGGCAAGGCGCAAATCCGGCTCCACGGACCGCCATCCGCGCCGCGCATTTCGAGGAAGCTTTTCAACCGGACTTCTGGAAAGGCGGTGGAAAGGTGATCCCACCAATCGCCCTCGCGCGGTTTCTCACCGGGCAGAACGGCGAGCTCGCCTTTCAGGAAATCGCGGAAACTGTGCCCCGCAGCATCAATATATTTGCCATCGCGGAAGACGAAATACATCGGCACATCGAGCATGTAATCGACATAGCGTTCATAGCCGAAATCATCATCGAACACGAAAGGCAGCATGCCCGTGCGATGCGGGTCCGTGTCCGACCAGATATGGCTGCGATAGGAGAGGAAGCCATTGGGCTTGCCCTCGGTAAAAGGTGAATTCGCAAACAACGCTGTGGCAAGCGGTTGCAGCGCCAGGCTGGTGCGGAACTTCTTCGCCATATCCTGCTCTGACGAATAGTCGAGATTGACCTGGATGGTGCAGGTCCGCAGCATCATGTCGAGCCCGAGATTGCCGACTGTCGGCATATGCCGCAGCATAATTCCGTACCGCCCCTTGGGCATGATCGGCAGCTCTTCACGGGTCTTGTCAGGCCACATGCCAAGGCCCAGAAAACCGACGCCGCATTTTTCGCCGATGGCCTTTACCTGCTCCAAATGGCGGCCGGTTTCGGCGCAGGTTTCATGCAGGTTTTCCAGCGGCGCGCCGGAAAGTTCGAGCTGTCCCGCAGGCTCAAGGCTCACCGTGCCATCGGGGCCGCCCATCGCGATGACTTTGCCGTTTTCCTCTATCGGCTGCCAACCGAATTCGCGCAAAGCGAGCAGCAGGTCCTGAATGCCGCAGGGTTCCTCATGGGAAGGCGCGCGGAAATCTGCGGTTTTGTAGACCAGCTTTTCATGCTCGGTCCCGATCCGCCATTCATTCTTCGGCTTCTCGCCAGCTTGCATTGGTGCAACCAGCTGATCCCGGCTCTCAATCACCGGATCCTGCTTGGCTGAAGTGTCGCGCGTGCTCATGTCAGTTGCAATAGGCAACTGAAGGTCGCCTGACCAGAAAAATCATCAAGCATTGCTTTCCCCTTTGCGCCAGTCACCGGCGATACCCATCCACAACGAAACCGCCGCAATCGCCGCTGTTTCTCCGCGTAATATTCGCGGACCAAGGCTGATTGGTTTCACTTTGGGATGCGCCAACAATATTTTTCTCTCAGAATCGTCGAAACCGCCTTCGGGCCCGGTGAGCAGGCCCACAGGACCGGCTGTGTTCGCAAACACTTCGGCTGCATCTTGCCCGCCCATCTCGTCGGCGAAAAACAAAGTCCGGTCGCTCGGCCAATCGGCGATCTTGGCAGCGAATTTCTGGACATCGCACAGTTCGGGCAGGGCGGTGCGTGCGCATTGTTCGGCCGCCTCGATAATATTGGCCTGTGCCCGCGCTGGATTGAGCTTGTCCGCGACACAGCGATTGGTCACAATCGGCGCGATCCGCCGGACACCCAGCTCGGTGGCTTTCTCCAATACTAGATCGAAACGGTCTTTCTTCAGCAGAGCAGGGCAAAGCCAAAAATCGGGAACTTCCTCCCGATCGCGCAAATGATCGACGACTCGAAGCGCAACAGAGCGCTTGCCCGCTTCTTCGACGCGAGTGGACCATTCACCCGTCTGATTATCGCATAGAATCACCGCATAGCCGGCCGACACGCGCATCACTCTGGACAGATAGTGCGCTTGGCTGCCTTCCAGCGCTATCTGCGCTTCGGCTTCGATGCGCGTGTCGACAAACAATCGTGGTGCGCTGCGTGGAGGCCAGGCGGGGGTTGCGGGCATGGCTTTTCACTAGGCTGCACAAGCGGTAGGAGGCAAGCATGTCTGACCAGATCGTCCCCGATAGCGAGCGAAACAGCATCTCGGGCGGCTTTGTTGCGCGTCTGCCGCAATTGCCGCGCGATTTGGCCATGCTTGCCCGCTTTGATCGCCCGATTGGCTGGTGGCTGCTGTTTTGGCCCTGCGCATGGGGGCTGTGGCTTGCGGGGCAAGGTTTCCAATGGGCTTTGCTCGGTTGGTTTCTACTGGGTAGCATTGCGATGCGCGGGGCGGGATGCGTTTATAACGACATTGTTGATGCGGATCTCGACAAGCAGGTTGCACGCACCGCGGTTCGCCCGGTCGCCAGCGGGCGGATCAGCAAGAAGACCGCCTGGTTGTGGCTGGTTGCACTGAGCCTGGCAGGGTTGCACGTTCTGTTGCAGCTGCGTTGGCAGGCGAAGTTGATCGCGCTTGGCAGCCTGGCAATGGTGGCTGCTTATCCCTTCATGAAGCGGATCACATGGTGGCCGCAGGCCTGGTTAGGGCTGGTATTCACATGGGGTTTGCTGGTCGGCTGGTTCACCATTCGGTCGGACAATCTCGACGCACTTGCTGCACTATATGCGGGATCGGTGCTGTGGGTGATCGGGTACGACACGATCTATGCCTTGCAGGACCGCGAAGACGATGCGTTGGTCGGTATCCGATCCAGCGCGCTGCGGCTTGGCGAAAGCGTGAAGAGCGGCGTCGCAATATTTTATGGCGGTGCGATCGCATTGTGGGCGGCGGGTTTCTGGTTGCTCAGGGGCGATTGGGTTGCTTTGCTTACGCTGATCCCGGTCGCCGCCCACCTGCTCTGGCAGGTTACGACGCTGGACGCTGACGATCCCGCCAATCCTTTGGAGCGGTTTCGATCAAACCGCTGGGCGGGCGCGTTGATGGCTGCGGCGTGCTTTGTCGTTGGGAATGCCGGGGCCTAGCCGTTGCAAAAATAGGACGGCGGAGAAGTGGCTCATTCATAACTCACCACCTCGAATTCGATTCCGTCCCAGTCGAAAAAGTAGAAAGAGCGCGGGCCGGGATCGTAATCGCTGTCGCTGAACGGCTCGAGTCGGGCATCGAGCACAATGCCGCGTGCCTTGGCCAGATCATCGACCTGTAGCCCGACATGATTGAGCGGCGCGCTCTTTGCAAATTTGCCCTTGCTCAATGCCGCTTTGATGTCGTCATTGGTGTAAATCGCAAGATAGCCGGTCTCGCTTCCGACATGGATTGTGTATCCGTTGTTCATCGCCGCGCCTTCCCAGCGAATATGCCATCCGCAAAGCTGTTGGAGGAATGCGGCGCTACGCTGCGGATCGCTGACCGATATGTTCACATGTTCTATTGCGGCGATGCCTTTGGGGGATGCCATGGCGATTTTCTTTCATTGCCAATTGCGCGATTCGCGGCTGCACCTGGCGCCCGCGAATCAAGATGCTGACAATTCTGCAACCTCAAGCTAGGTTGAGGTCAAGGAAGGTTTTGCTGAGAGAAATCCATATGGCTAGATCGCTGACCGCAAAAGATTTTCTGCCGATTGGCGAATTGGCCCGGCGTACCGGATTGTCGGTTTCTGCCATACGATTCTACGAAGAGAAGGGGCTTGTGCAGTCGATCCGCACCGCTGGAAACCAGCGCCGGTTCCTCCGGTCGGACCTGCGTCGTCTCAGCTTTATCCTGATTGCGCAAAAGCTGGGCCTTGCTCTGTCGGAAATTGAGGAGGAACTGGCCAAACTGCCGCAAGGCCGCAATCCGACCGCGCGCGACTGGGGTAAGATAAGCACTTCGATCAGGAAGCAACTGGACGCGAAAATCGCTTTGTTGGAACGAACGCGCAGCCGGCTGGACGGATGTATCGGCTGTGGCTGCCTGAGCCTCAAGAAGTGCCAGCTTTACAACAAGAATGATGTTGCCGGTGAAGAGGGAGCGGGCCCCCGGCACGTATTGCGCTAGGCGGTTTCTGGCCCCAGCTGCGGATCAAGATCGCGCGGCCGCATGAAATGCACCAGTTTCCCGCAATCCTTTTTCAGATCAGCCCAATCGTCGATGTCGAGTTCAAACACGGCGAACGTCGCGGTTGGATATTTGGTGGCAGCGTCATCAAACATTGCATTTTCCGCTGATGGCGGGACCAGCGCATAAACCAGTTCCTGCAGGCCGGGATTGTGACCTGCGAGCAGTATGCTGTCTGCATCGCCGCCATATTCGTGCACCACTTCGAGGATGGTATCGACGCTGGCGAGATAGAGGCGTTTGTCAAATTGAGGATTTGCTTCGGGCAGGGCGGCTTCCACCGTGCGCTGTACGCGCTCGGCTGAGCTGGCAAGGACCATATCCCAAGCGATCCCGTGATCCACGATATGCCGACCGATCAGTTTCGCGCCCTTGCGCCCACGGTCATTCAGACCGCGATCAAAATCACGCGTGCCGATATCATCCCAATCGGATTTGGCGTGGCGGAGGAGGCCCAGAGTTTTCAAGAAAATCTCGTCTTCAAAACGGAATGCTATCCTCGTCCAGGGTGATTTCGGGCTCTGGCGGTGTTGCCTGCTTACCCGAGACACCTTCTGCCACGCGTTGTAAAGCTTCATCAAGTGTCAATCGTATGACAGGGGTGCCGCGCGGGAATGCACTGAGCAGGCGGCTGGGAAATGCGGCTGACAGGACCACGAAGTGTCCCTTGTCATCCTTGCTACGGATCAGCCGGCCGAAAGCCTGAGCCAGCCGCGCACGGATCATCCGGTCATCATAGGCGCCGCCGCCGCCTGCTGCCTCGTTAGCCGCCGCGCGGCGCGCGCGATGCAGGATGCTGGGTTTGGGCCATGGAACGCCTTCCATTACCACGCAGCGCAGCGACTCGCCGGGCACATCCACCCCGTCGCGCAAGGCATCGGTTCCAAGCAGCGACGCGCGCGGGTCATCGCGGAATATATCGACTAGGGTGCCTGTATCGATCGGATCGACATGCTGGGCAAATAGCGGCAATCCCCCGCGCGCCAGCCGGTCGGCTATCCGCCCGTGCACCGCGCGCAACCGTTTGATCGCGGTGAACAGGCCCAGCACTCCGCCGCCCGCGGCCTCGATCATCCGCGCATATCCGCCCGCCAGCGCCGGCAAATCGCCGCGTTTGATGTCGGTCACGATCAGCACTTCGGCATTGTTGCTGTAATCGAATGGGCTTTCGGCGGAGGAGAGTTGCGGCTCGACTTCTATGTGCGGTGCTCCGCTGGCAGCCACGGCGCTGTCCCAGTCATCGCCATTGGCACCGCGGTCGGTAAGCGTTGCAGAGGTCAGCATCACGCCATGCGAAGGCTCCAGAACCACTTTGGCAAAGGGCTTCATCGGGTCCAGCCACCGGCGATGGATACCGATATCAAACTCGCGCGCCTCGCTGCGTTCGACGGACAGCCAGTCGACAAATTCGGGATCGCCCGGGCCGCCCATCCGGTCCAGCAGCGATTCCCACGCCGCCAGCATATCGATCCGCCATGCCATTGAATGCCGCGCGCCTTCAATCCGCGCGCGGCCTTGGCCGTCGAGCCAATCCGGCGCGTCCTCGATAATTGCCTCGAGCCGGACTGCGAGTTTGACCAGCGGATGACGAATGGCGGCGAGCGCGCTTTGCGCTTCTCCGGCTAGCTCAACAAAATTGCCGGGGAGCTGCGCCGCCTCGGTCTCGATCCCGTAACCCGCCTCTTGTCCGCCGCTTTCATCGCGTGCGTAAGTCAGCGCACGCACTGCCGCGAGCAGGCTTTCCACGGGGCCCCACGGTTCGTTGTCATTCAGCCGCTGCACCCAGCCATCGGAGGGTAGTGCCTGCGCCGCCTCTACGGCCTCTTCCACGGCTTTCTCGCCCGCATCATCATAACTTGCGACATCGGCAAGACGCGCAGCCAGGCCGCGTCGCCGCCCCTTGGATTTGCGCTCCGGCCCGATGATCCAGCGGCGCAGTTCGATCGTCTCTTGCCCGGTTAGCGCGGCGGCAAATGTGGAGTCGGCGGCCTGCATCACGTGATGGCCTTCGTCAAAAATGATGCGCGATGGGCGCTGCGCATGATCGCGGCCTCTGGCTGCGTTGACCATCACCAAGGCATGGTTGGCGATCACCAGATCGGCTTGCGCAGAGGCACGCGTTGATCGTTCAATAAAGCACTTCCGGTAATGCGGGCAGCCAGCATAAACGCATTCGCCGCGCTGGTCGGTGAGGGCGGTGATCCCCCTTTTGCGAAACAGCGTGCCGAGCCAGCCGGGCAAATCCCCGCCGATCATATCGCCGTCACGCGTAAAGCTCGCCCAGCGTGCGACCAGTTGCGCAAGGATGGCCGGACGTCCGCCAAATCCGCCTTGCAGCGCGTCTTCAAGGTTGAGCAGGCAAAGGTAGTTTTCCCGTCCCTTGCGCACCACGACTGGCTGTGAACCATCGGCGCGCTTCTCCGGCCAGGCGCGGCGGCTTTCGGAGCGCAACTGGCGCTGCAGGTTCTTGGTAAAGGTTGAGACCCACACCGTTCCCCTTGCACCACTTGCCCAAAGCGAAGCGGGCGCGAGATAGCCCAATGTCTTGCCGATGCCGGTTCCGGCCTGCGCCAACAGCACATGCGGCTGATCCTGTTTGCCGCGCGGTGCGAAAACCTTGCCCGCCGCTTTCGCATAGTCGCGCTGGCCTTGCCGCCGCTCAGCGTCATCTCCGGTCAGATGATCGAGCTGCGCCTCAATCGCGCTTGAAGAAATTTCGATCTGTGCCGGCTGCGGCCGTTCCGCAACGTCTTCCCATTCTGGTAGCTTGGCGAACAGCCACCGTTCGGTGCGGTCGGGCTTGCGGATATGCGGCGCAAGAATCTGTGCCCATGGCCAGCGCAACTTGGTCAGCGATTGCAGGCTCGACCAAGCGCCATCGCGCTGCGCCCAATCCTCCGCTTCGCATTGTTCGAGAATAGCCCCGGCCGCCAATTGCAGCATGGCCGGAACGGCGTCATCGCTCTCTGGCTCTGCCAGCCCCAAGGCATCGGCCAGCCCCTTGGGCGTAGGCACACAGAACCGCGCGGGATAGACGAAAGCAAACAATTCCAGCAGATCCAGTCCGGAAAGATCTGGATAGCCCAAACGTGTTGCTATCAAGGGCGCATTGAGCATCAAGGCAGGCGTATCCGCCGCCGCCATGATCGCTTCCCCCTTGGAGAGTCCGCGCGTGTTGCCATTGGCATCGCGCAACCAGGTGCCGGCGTGCGAAGCGTGGAGCGCAGTTAGGGGGAGCGGCTGGGGCACCGCCATGCGTTAAAACGGATGCGGAACGCGGGGCAAGCGAAAGGCCAAAAAAGCTGGCGATTTGTGAGAAAACAAATTGTTAATCGC
Organism: Pontixanthobacter aquaemixtae; assembly: GCF_009827395.1. Taxonomy (GTDB): domain Bacteria; phylum Pseudomonadota; class Alphaproteobacteria; order Sphingomonadales; family Sphingomonadaceae; genus Pontixanthobacter; species Pontixanthobacter aquaemixtae. The sequence goes on from NZ_WTYX01000001.1 coordinate 589,966, forward strand.
CAGAGGCTAGCATTGAAGACTGAATTTTGGAGGGATCAATGGATATTGCCCGGAAACTCGCATTGATGTTTGCTGCAGGCGTTTGCGCGGCAGCGCCCGCGATTGCCCAGCAAAATGCGTCGGCGGTCGTGGTGCAGGCGCATGTCGATGCCTATCGGGCGGGGGACATAGGCGCGTTCATGGATACGTTCGCCGACAACGCCGTCCTCACCTATGATGGCCAGCGCTTTGTTGGAAAAGCGCAAATCCGCCACGCATATTCCATGAACTTCCAACCCGGCGCGCCGAGCATTTACATCGCAGCCAGCGAAATGCGCGAAGGCCGTTTGGTCTTGTCCGAAGGCTATATATTGGCTGACGGGACCGATATTTGCTGCTCGCTGTCTTACTTTACGGTCAAGAACGGCAAGATCACGCGAATTGATACCTATTCGCCAAGTTAGCGGCGGCCCCGTTCGCGATCCTCATTCCGATCAAAGATTGGCCGCGAAATCGGAAAGAAAAGTGCTTTTGCGCCCCTCGGTTCACCGCAGCGGCAAACCGCATTGTCCGAAAATTGGATGGCAATAAGTTAAATAACTCAATGCTTTAACCCTTTTCTGTATGCCAGCTTAAGGGAACGTCTTTGTGTTTTCGCTGGTTGGTTTAGCACTATGACGAAAACACATTCTCTCGCTCATTGTGCCCCGCTTGCGATTGCAGCGAGCCTGGCGCTTGGTTCAACCCCGCTGATGGCTCAGGCGCAGCCCGAGGCTGCTCCGCCAGCCCCGGTTTCGCCGACACCGCCAGTCGCGCCTGCTCCCACCGAGCCGGTGATTTTGCAGTCTCCGCTGATCGGCAATCAACCTGCCACCACAGCTGACGCTCAACCAGCGCCGCAAACGCCGCGAGCGATCAGCGTTCCGATAGTCCAGTCAGTTCCCGCGCCAGCCGTTGAGGAAGCGGTTGCGGAACCAGCCGCTGAACCTACTGCGGTGGCTTCACCTGCTCCGGCACCAAGAGCGGCTGCAGCCCCGGCCCGTGTACGAGCTACCAGCCGTGAAACTGTGGCTCCTGCTTCCGTGGCACCTGCAGCAGACATCGAGCCGGTCGCAATGGGCGACAACAGTTCCGTGGCAATGACATCGGCTGACACCGCAACAGAGATGCAAGCGGTTCCAGCGCCGGTGGAGTTTGCTCCGCCAGCCGAGCCGATTGCAGCTGGCGATAGTCAGAACAACACTCTGATCGCGGCGGCGGTTGCCGGATTGATCCCGCTCGCCTTGGTCGTGTTCCTCTTCATGTGGATCCGCAGCGGTTCACGCGTCATCCGTGACGAAAAGATCGAAAAGAGGACGATGCTTGAAAAGTCTGCTCCGCCTAAGCCCCAGATGGCCCCTGCGGAACCCGTTGCCCTTGCCGCGACCACAGCAGCGGTAACGCCCAAAGCAACGCCAGCGCCAGCGGCGCCGGTTATCGAGCAAACAGTGGTGTTTCCCGATGACGACGTGAAAGATCATCAACCCGCTGCGCCCGCGGCCTATTCGCAAAGCGCGGACTATACCGAAGCGGCGGACGGGTTGGACGTACTCCCATCGGCAGGTGCAGCTGTCGCTCTTCCGAAGGATGCCCCTGAGGACTTCGATGAGCGCAGCGATCTACTGATGAAGATGATCGACGCCAAGCCTGACCGGGCCAACCCGTTCCGTTCGCCCAGGGCACGTCTGCGCCGGGCGCGTCTGATCCTCCAGTCGCTTGGCCGGAGCTTCAAGGCCGCGGCTCCGAGCATCGATTTGAGCCAGTATCCGAACAACTGGCCAGAGCTCAGCCGTCTGTACCGCAAGAACCAATATTCGCCGGCCTAGCGGGTCGCTATGGCTGACCGAAGGGTGGGGCGGCGCGCCGAGTGCCGTCCCATTTTCGTGCGTTCGAATTCAGGCAATGCCGTTCGCACTTGCAACAATGGCGCAAAACCGCAAAAGGCAGCGCCATGACTGACAGCACTTTGATCGAGACGGCGCGCAGCTCCAAGGCATGGCCTTTTCAAGAGGCACAGCGCCTGCTGAAGCGGTATCCTGACGGTATCAAGCCCGATGGATCACCGGTTTTGTTCGAGACCGGGTATGGCCCCTCTGGCCTGCCGCATATCGGCACTTTCCAGGAGGTGTTGCGCACTACCTTTGTGCGCCGCGCATTCGAAGCGATGACAGGCGGCGCGCCGACACGGCTGGTGGCCTTCAGCGACGATATGGACGGGCTGCGCAAGGTGCCGGACAACCTGCCGAACCAGGCAATGCTAACAGAGAATCTCAACAAGCCGCTCAGCCGCATTCCCGATCCGTTTGAGAAGTACGAAAGTTTCGCCGCGCACAACAACGCGATGCTGCGCGAATTTCTTGATCGCTTCGGCTTCGAGTATGAATTTGTCGCGGCTTCTGATCGCTACAACACCGGTGCGTTTGACGATGCGCTGGTCAATGTCTTGCGCAACAATCAGGCAATCCTCGACATTATGCTGCCGACATTGCGTGCCGAACGTGCAGCAACATATTCCCCGATCATGCCGATTTCGCCAACCACCGGCGCGGTACTACAGGTACCGGTAGAAGTCGTGGACGCCGATGCCGGTTTGATCCGCTTCACCGATGAAGATGGATCGGTGGTCGAACAATCCGCACTTGGCGGCCAATCGAAACTGCAATGGAAAGTTGATTTCGCCATGCGCTGGGTGGCGCAGGGTGTCGATTATGAAATGTATGGCAAGGATCTGACCGACACCGGGATCCAATCGGGCAAAATCGCCAAAGTTCTTGGCGGTCGCAAGCCGGACGGTCTGATCTACGAGCTGTTCCTCGACGAGAATGGAGAGAAGATTTCCAAATCGAAAGGTAACGGGCTGACCATCGAACAGTGGCTCGAATACGGGACCGAAGAAAGCCTCGGCTTCTATATCTTTCCCAATCCGAAAAGTGCCAAGCAATTGCATGTCGGCGTGATCCCGCGCGCAGTCGATGATTATTGGCAATTCCGCGAGCGTTTGGCCGAGCAGCCGCTCGACAAGCAGTTGGGCAATCCGGTGTGGCATTTGCTGCGCGCAAACGAGGCGCATGACGGGCCCGATGCGCCGGGGGCGGGCGACACAGTGCCGGTGACCTTCGGGCTGATGCTGAACCTTGCCAGCGTGCTGGGGACAGAAGCGACCGCCGAAAATGTTGCCGAATATCTCGACAACTACATTGGCGAGCCGGCTGATAGTCCGGAACTCGACCGGATGATCGATGCAGCCGTGGCATATACGCGCGATTTCATCGTGCCAACGCTCAACAAGCGTGCGCCGGCGGAGAACGAAGCGGCTGCGCTGCGTGCTTTGGATGAAGAGCTGGCTGCAGCTCCGGCGGATATTTCGGCAGAGGATTTGCAGACCAAAGTCTATGAGATCGGCAAACAGGAAACATACGGTTTCGAAAATCTGCGGGACTGGTTCAAGGCGCTCTACCAGACGCTATTGGGTAGCGATCAGGGGCCCCGCATGGGCAGTTTCTTCGCGCTATACGGCGTTGAAAATTCCCGCAAACTTATCGCCGACGCGCTCGATCGAACTTAGCTGCTGCCTTGTGGTTTAGTTTGCGCGTCCGGTACCATTTGGTCAGGACATATTTGACGCCAGCTTCCACTGGCGTGCCCGCGTGCATCATATCTTCGTTCAGTGTTCCATCGCGATTGGCATTGTTCCATAGCAGCAAAACGCCGGGCTGCGGGAATATTTTGAGGTCCAGATTCACGAAATGCGTTGCGCCGCCTTTCTGGACCGGATTGAGGAAAGTCATCGCGGTCCAACTGCGCTGTCCGCCGCGTTTGCGCTCGATCTTCCAATATTCCTGATCGGGATAGAAGAAGTCGTTATGCGGCTTGAACTGTTGGCCAACATGATAACGTTGGCCTTGGATCGCCTCGCCGGTTTCTGCTTTTAGACCGACCAGATCGTCCATTCTTTTTGAAAGCTCCGCGATAAACGGATCGTGGGGATTGAGATTGCCCGAGAAGGATGTGCGGAAGCCGGTGGAATAATCCTGGTCAAACAGCTCGCTTGGCTGCGCGATTACGTCGACCATCCCAAGCAGTTTCTGGCATTCGGCGCCCGAGAGGAAATGGCTAACCGCGTACATTTCGGCCTTGCCGCCGGTATCAATTGCCTCGGCCTTCGGATTGGCATCGAGCCGTTTGCGAACCGCGTCGCCGACTCGTTTCAGGGCGTCTTTATCGGGGGAAATCGGAGTTTTAGCCATGACGGGTTTCTAGCATTCAATTCCCGCGCTTCAAGGCGCTGGCTTGCTGCGACAAGTCAAAAGGTGCGCACGGCCTGCAAAGAACAACCCCCGCCAGCCCAAGCTGACGGGGGTATTCTTAGCCGAGCTTTCTGATCAGGCCCATGGGGCCCGACAGAATTACGGCGCTGGCTTACCAGAAGAAGTCGTAGATCACGTCGACAGTCTCTCCGGTGTAGATGTTCACCAAGAGCACGTCGTCATAATAGCGGACCCAGCGATAGGGGCCGTAGACTTCGGGCAAGCGGTAGGTCCAAGGATCGTTGATCCAGTATCGATTGCTGTAGAACAGGCTATCGAGGTAGAACCCGATGCTGATCCGGCGGTAATTATATCCGCGATAGGGTGAGTAATACCGGCCCAGCGAGTACAACCTGCGGTTAGACCGGCGGTAATTGTACCAGTTGTAGCGGTTGTTCTGGCGCCATTGGTTGCGGTTCCACCTGCGATAATCGCGGCGCGCTTCACGGCGGTCCCGACGGACGTCGCGGCGGGCATTGCGATACCCGTTGCGGTACCCATCACGCCGCGCATCACGATAAGTGCGGTTGCGGTCTACGCGGCGCTCCTGACGCCTGTCGGCCCGGCGATCTTGCCGGCGATCAACACGCCGATCAACACGGCGTTCCGTCCGGCGTTCGACGCGGCGGTCCTGACGACGATCAACGCGGCGATCCACACGGCGATCCACACGGCGCTCGGCGCGTTCGCGCGCTTGTGCTGGTGCAATTGCGGGGCCGCGAGCGCTCCGATCCTGGCGGCGGTCTACGCGGCGCTCTGTCCGTCGTTCCTGACGGCGCTCTGCACGTTGGTCAGGCGCGGCTCGCCTCTGTTCGCGAACTTCGCGTTGCGGGGTGCTGCGTGCACCGCGGCGATCAGCGTTGCGTTGGCGCGGCCGATCGGCTGCACGGCGGCCTCTGTTCTCACGCGCCTGATTGCGGTCCCCGCGATTTTGCAACGCCTGGTTGCCATCGCGGTCGCTGCGGTCTGCGCCTTGCGCTTGGGGTACCTCGACCGCCTTCGCGGGAAGAGCGATCAACGCCATCGCCATCGCAAGGGCCGATGCGCTTCCAGCACTCATCAGTTGTTTCATAGTCATACGGCTCTCCATAATAGATGCCGCGCCCACCTGCGGCCCTGTTGATGAATCGCCTTCTAGTTCAGCTTGGATGACCGAAAACTGAACAAAATGTAAAGGTGTTTGTTAATGTTGGCGGTTGCTTAGGTGAACGCCTTGGGGCGATCCCATTCAACCAAGCGCATCACACTGCGCCGATATTGCCCAATTTGGCGACCAGGCTTTCCTCGCAGAAAGGCTTGGTCACGAATTCATTGGCACCGGCCTGAACCGCCTGATGTACATCGACAGCCTGCGAATGGGTGGTGCAGAACACAACTTTGGGCTGCTGCCCGCCATTGAGCTGGCGAAGTTCGGTGAGGAATTCGATCCCCGTCATCACCGGCATGTCCCAATCGAGGATGATCAGATCGGGCATCGCGATTTTGCACTTCGCCAAGGCTTCTTCGCCATTCTCGGCCTCGTCGGTCAGGTAACCGCGCGGTTCGACGATCTTGCGCGTCACTTTGCGGATCATCCGTGAATCGTCGACGATCAGGCAATTTCGTGCGGGCGCTCGCTCGGCCACCAGATGCGGCACCGCGGCATCGGGACCCCTGCGGCCATAGCGCATAGGAGCGGCGGGAGCGGGGGTTTCCTGCGCGGGCGCTACAGCTGGCTCGGCAGCAGGAGCGGGCGCGGACGCTGCGTCTTGCTCTTTCTGCTCGGGCAGGTTCTGGCGTTTGATCAGATTGTGAATGGGACAACCTCCCCCTGGCCGGCCTGCCGTTTGGCGGCTGGCTGCGGAGCTTGCGCTTCGTCCTCGGTCTTGGTCACGTGGAGATACGGGACCCAGACATCGCCATATTCGGCCTTTTGATACCACAGGTCGAGGATGTCGTATGATGCCCAGAACCCGTTCGCATCTTTCAGCCGGACCCCTTCGCCAATCCGCGGAACGACGGAGAATTTGATTCTCTCCTGCGTTTGGGTGGTTTCGTTCTGAATCTCGACATCAATCACTGCGCGCGTCCTTTGACTTCGAACAAGTTTTTACATGCGATTGCTTGATGAATCGAAAACAAAACCTTGTGACGAAATTAACCATAAGCGCGATTCCCGGCGGCTTTCTGGGCGTTGCTGCGCGCCAAATCCGCTTGGCCTGCTGCCGCGCCCGGGGGAGACATGGACCACATGGACCACAGTCCAATGGGGAAATAATCGGCAGGCCCGCAGCGGCTGTCTTGCAGCGCACAGCACGCGTTTGACCGCGCGCAGGGAAGGTCGCGAAGAAAGCCATTCACACGCAATAGCGTGGCCCGGCGATGTAGGAAAATTGCGCGTTAGGCCGCGCTTTTCCACTCGACCATTTTCAGATTGCGGAACATCCCCTGTGCCTCGCGCGCGCCGCGAATTTCGGTGAAATCGGGGGTCCCCTGAACCATCCCCATATTGAGCTTCATATCGAACAAGATCACTTCGCCAGCCCCAAGGCTGAATGTGTGGCTTTCCGATTTTGACCCGCTGGACATTTTTGCGGTCACTTCATGCTGGCCCGGATCGACTTCGGCCATCAGGAAATATTTGCTGCGGATCTGGCTGTTCAGATCACCATTGACGGTGATGTTCATACCCTGCTGCCCGCCGACAAAGCCGTTGCGCATAATGTAAATCCGCGCCTTGCCCGCTGCGGGTGTCATCGCCTTGGCATCGGCAGTGACCTCCGCATCCGCCAGCGCGCCGCTCTGGTTACGCAACAGGATCACGGCGACAAAGATCACCACGGGTATGATCAACAGCATTCCCAGCATCGGCGACTGCATACCGATGATCAGCCCCCCGATTGCGGCAATGCCGAAAATCGCGATGTTCATGGGGGTCATCTTCATGGGCCGGAGTCCTTTGAAGGGCGGTGTTTCCGGAACTGTAACGTGTGGCTCTGCTTGTGCCAAATGCAACCACTCACCGTCATTCCCGCGAAAGCGGGAATCCAGAGCAACCAGTCACCAAGCCACCCTAGATTGTCCTTTGGACAGCTTCGCTTCCCCGCTATCGCGGGAATGACGGGATTGAAACAACAAACAACGAGGGAAGCAAAAGGCTTACCTAGTCAGCTTCTTGTACGCCAACCGTGTAGGCCGATCCGCCGCATCGCCAAGCCTGCGCCGCTTGTCTTCCTCATACGCCTCAAAGTTACCCTCAAACCACTCAACGTGGCTATCGCCTTCAAACGCCAGAATATGCGTTGCCAGGCGGTCGAGGAAGAAGCGGTCGTGCGAGATTACCACGGCGCAGCCTGCGAAGTTCTCAATCGCGTCTTCCAAAGCGCGCAATGTCTCGACGTCGAGGTCGTTGGTCGGTTCGTCGAGCAGCAGCACGTTGCCGCCTTGTTTGAGCATTTTTGCCATATGCACGCGGTTGCGTTCACCGCCCGACAGTTTGCCGACGACTTTCTGCTGGTCCGCGCCTTTGAAGTTGAACGCGCCCACGTAAGCACGCGTGCTCATGTCGTGGCCGTTGACTTTCATATAGTCGAGCTCGTCGCTGACTTCCTGCCACACATTGTTTTTCGGGTTCAGATCGTCGCGGCTTTGATCGACATAGCCCAGATGCACGGTTTCACCGATGTCGATGGTGCCGCTGTCGGGCTGTTCCTGACCGGTTATGATCTTGAACAAGGTCGATTTACCCGCGCCGTTGGGGCCGATCACGCCGACAATGCCGCCCGGGGGCAGCATGAAGGACAGGTCTTCGAACAGCAGCTTGTCGCCATAGGCTTTGGAAATGCCCTTGGCCTCGATCACTTTGCTGCCGAGGCGTTCGGGAACCTGGATAACAATCTGGGCCTTGCCCGGTTTGCGGTCCTGCTGGGCTTCCTGCAATTGTTCGAATTTGCGGATACGCGCTTTTGATTTGGTCTGGCGGCCCTTGGTTCCCTGACGGATCCATTCGAGCTCTTCATTGAGTGCTTTCTGGCGGCCAGCGTCTTCGCGATCTTCCTGCGCCAGACGCTTGGCTTTCTTCTCCAGATAGGTCGAGTAATTGCCTTCATAAGGATAGTAAGATCCGCGATCGAGCTCCAGAATCCACTCCACCACATTGTCGAGGAAGTAGCGATCGTGCGTGATCATAAGAACAGCGCCGGCATATTCCTTGAGGTGGTTTTCCAGCCATTCGACGCTTTCGGCATCGAGGTGGTTGGTCGGCTCGTCCAGCAACAGGATCGAAGGTTTCTGGATCAGCAAGCGGGTTAGCGCGATCCGGCGGCGCTCACCGCCCGAAAGATTGGCAACCGAGGCATCCGATGGCGGGCAACGCAGCGCTTCCATCGCGATTTCCAGCTGGTTGTCGAGCGTCCACCCGTCAACCGCGTCGATCTCTTCTTGCAAAGTGCCCATTTCGGCCATCAGATCGTCAAAATCATCACGGTCAGGATCACCCATCAGGCCGGTGATTTCGTTGAAACGGTCAACCTTGTCGGCAATATTGCGCGCGCCATCCTTGACGTTTTCGAGCACGGTTTTGCTCTCGTCCAGCTCGGGCTCCTGCGCCAGATAGCCAACGGTAATATTCTCGCCCGCCCAGGCCTCGCCGGTAATATCGGTATCGATCCCGGCCATGATCTTGATCAGGGTGGATTTACCCGCGCCGTTGGGGCCGACAATGCCGATTTTCGCGCCTTGATAGAATTGCAAATTGATGTTCGACAGAACCGGCTTTTTTGCACCGGGGAATGTCTTGGTCATGTTCTTCATGACATATGCGTATTGCGCGGCCATTTGGCGTGTCCTTCGAAGGTAGTATCTGATGTGAATGAGTTGGTGGTGCAGATAGGGGGTGATCGCCTGCGGGGCAAGTGAATCGAAAAGCCGTGCCTCAGGTCACAGCCATTGCCGCGCGGCAATGTTAAGCAAACCAATTAGTCGGGAACGTGCAAGAAAAATCTACGGCGACTATTTACAAGATTGAATAGAAGTCCACAATGCACCGAAGAATGGAGGGTTTGGTGACACAATTATCAGAAAATTTTAGCCTAGCCGAAATGGTCAGATCGCAAACGGCCAGTCGAAAGGGCATCCGCAACCGGCCCGGGGTCAATCAAACGGCGGCGCTCAAGCTCCTTTGCGAAAAAGTACTTCAGCCTGTTCGCGACCATTTCGGCAGGCCGGTGAATATCAGCAGCGGATACCGTTCTCCCAAGCTCAACCGCGCGATAGGTGGATCGGGCTCGAGCCAGCATTGTCTGGGCGAAGCCGCCGATTTCACCGTATCGGGCGTGAGCAATCTTGAAGTCTGCCAATGGATGGAAAAGAAGCTCAATTATGACCAGCTGATCTATGAATATGGCGAAGCGGGCTGGGTCCATTGCAGTTACAGCGCCACCCGCATGCGCAATATGGAATTGTCCGCCGTGCGGCGCAGCGGGCGGACCGTATATCTCAAAGGTCTGCGCGCTTAATAGGCTTTGCATGCGGCTTTGCTGGACTTAGCGGCCGCGCGCCGATAGCAGCAGCGGCATGACAAAATTTGCCAAACCCCTCGCTCTGGCGCTTGCTGCAAGCGCGCTTTCCTATCCCGCAATGGCCCAACAGGCCGGCTCGGTCCCGCTGGCTGATATGGCTGATGGCGCACTCGATCAGGACAAGATCGCGTGGGATTTCGTAGAGGGGATCACCACCGAAGTCGGCCCGCGGCAGGCAGGGACCGAAGCGGAAGCGCGCGGCCGTGCGTGGGCGGTCAAATGGCTCAAAGATCAGGGTTTCCAGAATGTCGCTGACGAGCCCTTTATGATGGATACCTGGGTTCCGGGCGATCTGCACAAGGCCGAAATCATCAGCCCGTTTCCGCAGCCTTTGGTGGTGCAGCCATTGGGCGGTAGCGCCTCTACCGGACCGGGCGGTATCGAAGCGGAAGTGGTCTATTTCGAAAATGTTGGTGATCTGGCCGCTGCGCCCGAGGGCAGCCTTGCGGGCAAGATCGCCTATATCAGCCATTCGATGACGCCAACGCAGGACGGTTCGCAATATGGTTTTGCGGGCCCGGCGCGCTGGGTTGGCGCAAGCATCGCCAAGAGCAAGGGCGCCGCCGCGACCGTGATCAAATCGGTCGGGACGGACAATCACCGCACCCCGCATGTCGGCGGCACGCAGGTGGTTGACGGCATGATTCCCGCCGGCGCCTTGTCGATCCCCGATGCACTCAATCTGGAACGGATGTTCGCCCGCGCGGGTGACCGCCCGATCACAATGAAACTGGTGCTAACCCCGCAAAAGCTCGGCATGACGCAAAGCGGCAATGTGGTGGGCGAAATTGTCGGGCGCGATCCGTCGTTGCCCCCGGTTTTGCTGGCTTGCCACCTCGACAGCTGGTGGAACGCACCGGGCGCTTTTGATGACGGGGCTGGCTGCGGCATTGCCGCGGCAGCTGCGCTACACGTGTCGCATACCGGCCAGCCGCTGCGCACCATCCGCGTGCTGATGGCGGGGGCAGAGGAAGTCGGCCTGCACGGCAGCGTCGCCTATTCCAAAGCGCATATCGATGAACCGATTGGCGTGGCTTTCGAAAGCGATTTCGGTGCCGACCGGATCTGGCGTTTCGAAAGCAATTTTGGAACGAGCAATCCCGATCTGCATGCGCTTCTCGCAAAATCGGTGGCGCGCTTTGGAGTGGCAAATTCCACTATCGTTGCGTCGGGCGGGGCGGATATCAATATCGCCCGCGACCAGAAAACCGCGATCATCGATCTACAACAGGATGGCTCGCGCTATTTCGATCTGCACCACACGCCTGACGATACGCTCGACAAGATCGATCCGGTGCAGTTGCGCCAGAATGTCGCTGTGTGGACGCAGGTGACCGGCATCCTCGCGAATTACGAAGGTTCGATCAAAGGCGAGTAAGCCTTCGACAGCGCTTGCCGCCGGCGCAAATCTGCCTGCTCGCTGCCCGCTCATCCGCAGGCAGCGAGCGCGCAATCAGATTACAAATGCAAGCAATGCAAAGGTTGCCGTGCCGAGCGCGGCGGCACCGATGGTCTTCTTGCGATATGCCGGAGCGAGCAGCCCAACGAGCAAACCGCCAAGAATGATGAAGAGCAAAGCCACCGCAGCAATCGTTTGGTAGATTTTGAACTTTTCCGGGCCGTGGCCCATATGCAGTTCCATCATCCGGTATTGCAGGCTCGGTTCGTGCAGCGTTGCACTCCACACGCCTTCTTCCTCTTCAAGCACGACGAAGTCGGTTGATGTCGGGCGCGTGGTGATGCTGCCCGGGCGCATCCGAAGATATTCGAAATCGGTTGGCAGATCATTGGCGGTCAGCACTTCGCGCACGGTGTCTTCGATCGTGTCGCTTTCCGCGTCAATCGTGATGCCTTCGGGCACGGTCAGCGCGGTCTCGACAGTTTCGCCCTTCGTACCGGAAAGGTAGTTGAAGCCTGTGATCGCCACCAAAATGAACATTGGCGCGAGGAACGACGCGAACAGCAAGTGCGCGAGGATCAGCAGATTGCGGGTTTTCGGTTTTACCATGAGTCAGTTCTATTCCAGTTTATGTTTCGGGCCGGTCTCTACCGGCGGAATCTGATATTGCAAGGCGTTTGCATTAAGGCTCAGGCTCCAGCGGCCCTCCAGCCATTAATAGTCATGCCCCGGATTGGTGCGCGCCAATTTGCGCATCAGGCCGGGCCAGACCAGATTGTCGCCCATACCCTTGGTGAAGGCGGGCAGGCCCTGCTGGTAAACGCGGTGGCCCATTTCTTCGCTTTCCTCATGCAGTTTGTCGGCGCTGCCAACCGATTGCGCGAGGATCTGCGTTTTGCAGGCGTTTTCGAGGAAATACATGCGCAGGAATGCGATGGCGCAGTTTTCGCCGACCGTCAGCGTGCCGTGATTGCGCAGGATCAGCAGGCTCTTGTCACCCATATCGGCGATCAGCCGCTCGCGCTCGTCCAGATCCAGCGCGATACCTTCATAATCGTGATAGGCGACATCATCATGCACCTGCATCGAGAATTGGGTGTAACGGCGCAGCCCCTCTTTCTGGACCGATACGGCAATACCGTATGGCGTGTGCACGTGAATCACGCAGCCGGCGTCTTCGCGCGCGCTATGCACCGCGCTGTGGATCGTAAATCCGGCGGGGTTTGTCATATAGGGCGTGTCTTGCTTGATATTCCCGTCGAGATCGATCTTGACCAGCGATGACGCGGTCATTTCGTCGAACATCACACCATAGGGATTGATCAGAAAGCGCTCTTCGCCGTCTTCGTCGGGCAGGCGGGCGGAGATATGGGTGAACACCAGATCGGTCCATGCGTGCATTGCGCACAGGCGATAGGTCGCGGCCAGATCGCAGCGGATCGCCCATTCGATATCGGAGACTTTGCCTTTCAGCGGCTCGACACTGCTGGGGTCGGGAATGTTGAAGCCGGGTTGGGCATGCAGCGCGGTTCCGGCGTCTTTGGTGACAGCATCCATGGGTGTTTCTCCTCTTTCGCGCGATGGCGCGATTCATTGGTTCTGATTCTTTTCGGCAACCATCATGCCAGATTTGGCGGCGAATGGAACTGCGTGCGGGTATTTTGGCAGGGCGGGCAGAATGCGCCCTGGCGGATTGGCCGTTGACTCTTCCGGCCCATGCTTCCTAATAAGAACATAAGCAGAACAAACTTACGGATGTGCGAGTCTTGGAGCCCGATGTTTCGCCAGTATCAAATGACAATTCCCCGGTGGATGATCGGCGAGCGGATTCGACTCCGCTGGCGGCGAAACCGCAGCTGGTCGAATTGTTTTCCGACTTTCGCGATGCCGGGGTGGCAGGCTTTGCTCTGGCGCAGGTTCCGCGCGGCGGGCGTATCCTGTGGGTGCAGGAACGGATGGCCGCGCTCGAAACGGGTAGGCCGTTCGGGCAGGGTTTCGGGCGTTTCGGCGGCGATCCGGAGCAATTGGTGCTCGCCTGTTCGCGCAATACGGGTGACCTCTTGTGGACGATGGAGGAAGGGCTGAGATGCACCTCTATTGCGGCCATTATCGGGGAAGTGTGGGGCGATCCCAAAGCGCTCGACTTTACCGCGACAAAGCGGCTGGCGATGCGCGCCGAGCGGCAGGGCGTGCATGTCTTCCTGATCCGTTTTCAGGGGCATCCCAACCTTTCCGCCGCACGGCAGCGATGGAATATCAGCTCGCTCCCTTCCGCGCCGCATCCCTACGATGGCAAAGCCCCCGGCATACCGCGCTGGCGGGCAGAGCTGTTCCGCGCACGCGGCGCGAAGCCGGGCATCTGGCAGGCCGAATATGACCGCGCGGCGCATCGTCTCGATCTGGTTCCCCTACTTTCCCATCCAGCGATGGCGGAGGAGGCAGCTCCGCAAGTACAAACAGGCTGAGCCTGCTGACCAGACACCGATGGTGCTGGCGCGCGAGGCGACGCATGGGCGCGTGGTCCATGATTGCAACGCCGCGGCTGTGGCAGCGGGCATCAGCAGAGGCAGCCGGATCACCGATATGCGCGCGATCCTGCCCGATCTGCGCGTGGAAGATGCCGCATGCGCCGCCGATGCGGCGGACCTTGCGATGCTGTCTTTCTGGGTGCGCCGTTGGTGCCCCTGGGCGCAAAGCGACGGCGCGGACGGTCTCTTGCTCGATTGTACCGGATCGGATCATCTGCATGGCGGCGAGGAAGCGATGCTGCGCGAGATGACGCGCGCCTTTGCGGCGATGGGGCTGACCGCAAGGCTGGCGATTGCCCCGACAATCGGCACCGCGTGGGCGCTGGCGCGGCATGGCGGGCACAAGCGCTTTATCTGCGAAGAAGCGGATGCGGCGCGTCATCTGGCACCTTTGCCGGTTCCCGCGCTGCGGCTTGACGGGGCAACGGTGCTGCTTCTCAAACGGTTGGGGCTGAAGAGCATCGGTGCGCTGATGGATGTTCCGCGAGAGGCGCTGATCCGCCGTTTCCGCCGTATCGAGGCGCCTTCTGCCAATCCGGTGCTGCGGCTCGATCAGGCTCTCGGGCGGCACAAGGAATTGCTCGTTTCCGAAGACATCGCTCCGCCGCTGCGCGCGCTGCGCAAACTGGCCGAACCGATCGGGCATCTCGATGGCCTGTCGCAGATATTGCGCGATCTGGCGGTTGATCTCTGCGCGTTGCTGGAGCGTGAGGGGCGCGGTGCGCGGGGGCTGGTTTTCACAGCCTACCGTGTCGATGGCGGGGTTTTGCAATGCGATGTGCGCACGGGCCGCGCCAATCGCGATCCGGCGCATCTGACCGCTCTGTTCGACGGGAAGCTTGACCGGTTTGATCCCGGTTTCGGGATCGAAGCCGCCGCGCTTGAGGCCGTCGACAGCGAAGTTTTGGCTGCGGCGCAGGACGACCTGACGGGTAAGACGCGCGATGATATGGCCTTTACGGGCCTGATCGACCGGCTGGTCGCGCGGCTGGGCATCGGCGCGGTGCTGAAGCCCGTGCGGCAAGGCAGCCATATCCCCGAACGCGGCGAATTATGGGCGCCGGCCGCTATCGAAAATGCGGGCAGCCTCTCTGCGGTGCAGCGCCGCACCACAACGCCGCTGCGGATGCTGCAGCGCCCCGAAGAAGCCGAAGTCATTCACGCGGTACCCGATGGCCCGCCCGCGCGTTTTCGCTGGCGCTACAAACTTCACGATGTCGCACGGAGCCAGGGACCGGAGCGGATCGCGCCCGAATGGTGGCGCGAAAATTCGCGCGCGCGGCTGCGCGATTATTACCATGTCGAAGACAGCGAAGGCCGCCGTTTCTGGCTTTACCGGGAAGGGCTGATGGATGACGGGAGAGGGGGCAACCCGCAATGGTTCGTCCACGGGCTTGATGCCTGATCCCTCGCTGACGCCTGACAGACCGACGATCATTGATGACGGGACTCGCCGCCGCCATCCGCCATCACCCTATGTCGAACTGGGGCTGGCCAGCTGTTATTCGTTTCTGCGCGGAGTGTCGGACGCGGTCGATTATGCGCAGAGCGCCTATGCGTTCGGCTATGATGCGTTGGGCATTGCTGACCGTAACAGCATGGCGGGGGTGGTGCGCCATTGGAGCGAGCTGCGCAATGTGCATCAACGCCCACTGACAGGGTGCCGTCTGGTCACGCTGGCAACCGGCGATCAACCGTCGCGCGAATTTCTGGCCTATCCCAAAACACGCGGTGCCTATGGCCGCCTCACGGCGATGCTGTCTGCGGCCAAAATGCGCACTGTCGACGGGGAGTGGCAGGCAAAGGGCGAATGTGACCTGACGCTGGAAATGATTGCGGACCATCTGGGCGGTTTTGATTCAGGAGTGGTACTGATCGCGCTGCCGCCGGCTAATCTGGATGCATTTGCTGCCGATTTGCCAGAGCTTGTGCGGATGTTGCCGAAAATGTCGCATCTCGCGGCAAGCTGGCTCTATCGCGGGGAAGAACGCGCACGGATCAACCGGCTCGATCTGCTGGCACGCCAACATGGTCTCAAGCTCGTTGCGACCAATGATGTGCTTTACCACGCGCCCGAGGCACGCCCCTTGGCCGATGTTATGGCCTGTATCCGCGAGGGGTGTCTGGTGCACGAAGCGGGCGCGCTGCTCGAACAGAATGCCGAGCGGCATTTGAAAACGCCCGGGGAGATGATCCGCCTGTTCGGTGACTGGCCGCATGCGATTTCCGAAACGCGCGCCATTGCCGACAGTATCGACTTTGATCTTGAAGAGCTGCGCTATGAATATCCGCGCGAAACGGTGCCCGAGGGAAAGTCCCCGCAAGCCTATCTGACGACGCTGGCTTGGGAAGGCGCGGACAGGCGTTATCCGGATGGCGTGCCGGAGAAAGTCTCCCGGCTTATCGAGCGCGAGCTTGAACTGATCGAGAAGCTCGACATTGCGCGCTATTTCCTGACCATCAAGGACATTGTCGATTATGCGCGCGGCGTCGATCCGCCGATCCTGTGCCAGGGGCGCGGTTCTGCGGCAAACAGCGTGGTGTGCTATTGCCTCGGCATTACCGCGGTCGATCCGGTGCAGGTCGAATTGCTGTTTGAACGTTTCATTTCCGAAGAACGCAAGGAACCGCCCGATATCGACGTCGATTTCGAGCATGAACGGCGCGAAGAGGTGATCCAGCATATTTACGAGAAATACGGCCGCGAAAGAGCGGGGCTGTGCGCCACTGTGGTCCATTATCGCCCGCGTTCGGCGATCCGCGAAGTGGGCAAGGTGATGGGATTGTCCGAAGATGTGACCAGCGCCATGGCCAAAACCGTCTGGGGCAGTTGGGGCTCCGAAGTGGATGAGGCGCGCGTGCAGGAACAAGCAGGCCTCGATCTCGCCGATCCGCATCTGCGCCGCACGATTGCATTGGCCGACCAGCTTATCGGAAAGCCGCGCCACTTGTCGCAGCATGTGGGCGGTTTCATTCTGACAGAGCGGCCGCTGACCGAAACTGTGCCGATCGGCAATGGCGCGATGGCGGACCGCAGCTTCATCGAATGGGACAAGGACGACATAGACGCGCTGGGCATTCTCAAAGTCGATGTGCTGGCGCTGGGCATGCTCACCTGCATCCGCAAATGCTTCGATCTGATAGAGGCGCATTGCGGCGAAAAGCACACGCTGGCGAGCGTGGAGCAGGAAGATCCCGCGGTCTACGCTATGCTGCAGAAGGGAGATTCTCTGGGCGTTTTCCAGGTCGAAAGCCGCGCGCAGATGAACATGCTCCCGCGGCTGAAGCCCAGGACATTTTATGATCTGGTCATCCAGGTTGCGATTGTGCGCCCGGGGCCGATCCAGGGGGATATGGTTCACCCCTATCTCAAACGGCGCAAGGGCAGGGAAGTGGCGGTCTATCCTTCGCCCGGCGCAGAGCATGGCCACCCCGATGAATTGAAGGACATCCTGATACGCACATTGGGCGTCCCGATCTTTCAGGAACAGGCGATGAAAATCGCCATGGTTGCGGCAAAATTCTCTCCGGTGGAGGCCAATCAGCTGCGCAAGGCGATGGCCACTTTCCGGTCGCGCGGAATGGTCTCGGCGCATAAGGAAAAGATGGTCGGGCGGATGATCCAGCGCGGCTATGATCCCGAATTTGCCGCGCGCTGTTTCAGCCAGATCGAAGGGTTTGGCGAATACGGCTTTCCCGAAAGCCACGCGGCCAGCTTTGCGCATCTTGTCTATGTTTCGAGCTGGATCAAACATTACCATCCGGCGGTGTTTGCCGCCGGTCTGCTCAATTCGCAGCCGATGGGGTTCTACGCCCCTGCGCAAATCGTCCGCGATGCGCGCGAGCACGGCGTTACGGTGCTGGCCCCCGATGTGAATTTCAGCGATTGGGATAGCACCGTCGAATGGCAGACCATCGACGGCAAACGGCAATTGATAGTGCGTTTGGGGCTGCGGCAAATCGATGGTCTGGCAAAGCTGGACGGGGCCAAGCTGCTTGATGCGCGCGGCGAACCCTATGGCGATGTCGAGGAATTGCGCACGCGCGCGAAGCTGGGCATGCGCCCGATCCAGTTACTGGCCGCGGCTGATGCTTTCCGTTCGATAGGCAAGGATCGCCGCGCGGCGCTGTGGGATTCGCGCGCGCTCAAAAATGCACCCGATCTGCCGCTTTTCACCTTTGCCGACACAAGAGACGAAGGGGCGGATATTCCCACTCTGCTGCCCGCCATGCCGCTCAGCGAGCATGTGGTTGCCGATTATCAAACAACGCGCCTCTCGCTCAAAGGCCATCCGCTATCGTTTCTGCGCAAGGATTACAGGCAGCGCGGCTTCACCCGGGCGATTGACCTTCGCCGCTGCAAGTTCGGGCAGCGTGTGTCTGTTTCGGGCGTTGTCCTGATCCGCCAGCGGCCCGGCAGCGCCAAAGGGGTGGTGTTTATCACGCTGGAAGATGAAACCGGGGTGATCAATCTGGTGGTATGGCCCGATGCGATGGAGGCCAATCGCAAAGTGATTATGGGCGCGCGGCTGATGTCGGTGACAGGAACAGTGCAAATGGATGAAGACGTGATCCATGTCGTCGCAAAACAGATGTCCGACGATACTGCGCGTCTATCCGATCTGTCCGATGATCTGCTCAAACCCGATGTGGCGCGGGCGGACCATGTGGTGAACCCGCTGCCATCCAACACCGGCCGCCACCCGCGCAATGTGCAGGTGATCCCGAAGTCACGGGATTTCCATTAGCGGGCGGAATGTATTGGACATTTGAAATATGATGGTCGGGGAGACAGGATTTGAACCTGCGACCCCCTGTACCCAAAACAGGTGCGCTACCAGGCTGCGCCACTCCCCGACGATCATATTTGCCGCCATCCGGCAAAGGACTTTGGCCGCGTTGGCATCCGGTGGGCCCGGAGGGACTCGAACCCCCGACCTAGCCGTTATGAGCGGCCAGCTCTAACCAACTGAGCTACAGGCCCTTAGGGATGCCCAAAGCAATACTGACTCGCGATTGCGAGACAGCGGCAAGCGCCTAGCTGCGGTGAGGGCGTGTTGCAAGCGGCAGTTTGCAGCAAATGCGAATTTTTATCCGATTTCGACCGATTGCATGATCTCTTTCACGCTTGTCGGCCGCACTCCGCGCATGTCGAGATAGGTATATATCCGCCGCCACCAATCATACAGATCGTCCAGATCATCCTCTGTATGCACGTAAGGCGTGTAGCCGGGGGCGAGAGACGGGCTGTGGAATGATAGCACCAGCAGGGGCAATTTGTCATCCACCGCAATATCGATCCCGCGCAGCGCCTCTTCGGCAGAAACGCCTTCGGGTGTCAGCGAAATCCGCTCCAGCATGCCCAGCTTGGATGCCAGGCCCAGCAATTTGGGAATGCGCGCAAATGCCGGGTACAGCATGCGCCCCTGCTTGCGCAGCATGCCCCAGTAAACGGTGGTCAGCGGCAGTTCGAGCAGCCTGCGTTCGGCGTCGATCCAATAGGGCTCAAGCGGATGCTTGCTGTAATCGGGCCCGCCGCCGGTGCTGTAATCGAAATTTGCGCGCACCGAACTGTCGATAGCCATGCCCGCCTGCTTCAGAATCCGGCTGGTCGATGGGCCCAGACCATAGCGCCCCGCACGGTATATCTGCGGGGCCACGCCGAAATTTTTCTCTATCTCGTCGCGCAGATTGAGGAACTTTTTCTCCTCCAGATCGGACGGCAGATTTCCTGCAAAGCTGTTATGCGTGTTGACCGTTTCTTCAAACGGAGGGTTCACCCAAGGGTGCAGTTGAACCCCCACTTCGGCTTTCCCCTGCGCCAGCGGTTCGCGCAATATCTCCATTGCCAATGGCGAGGTGGCGATGGGCCAGTCGATCAAATAGACCGGACTAACGCCGATCCCTTCGCAGAATTCCTGAAATTTGCGCAATCTGGGAACATGGTCGAGCCCGTGATTGCTGGCACTGAACGGGCCGGTCCAATCGAATTCTTCCTCGGTATCGACAGTGAGCAGGGATCGCTGACCAAAGCTTGGCGAAAATTGCGCTGCCGAACGCGCTGGCGGCGGTTCGATCATCGACCGTTCCAAGTGATTCCGCTCCCCTGCTGTGCACGCGGCGGTCTGTGTCGTTAGGCCGCGCTTCCTGATTTGGACTGGCTAGGTTCGGCCTCCGCCCCGGTCAATAGCGGCAGTGTCAGCAGCAACCAATCATCCACACGTGTCAGGTCGCCGCCTGCCGCGCGCGCCTCTGCCCGGGCCAGCCTAAGCGTGAATCCCGCGCCGAACATTCCCGCGCTGATTACGCTGGCAGACGGTTTGGCAGAAGCTGCAAACAAATCCGCTTCGGCGGCGAGCGAGGCAGGCAATTCGCTACACAGCCGCAGCGCCCCGCCATGCGGGGCAAGTTCGATAGTTATCTGTTCGCCCGCACCCGTTGCCCCGGCCAGACTGGCCAAGATACGCCAAGCCACCGCTTCTGCATCGGATTGCGCCAAGGCCACCTTGGCATCGCCATCAACGCCCAGCGTGAATGATGCGGTGCGCGGGGCGAGGACATTCTGCAATTGTCCGACCTGCTGTTCTACAATCGCGGCGAAATCGCATTGCCCGGGGTCGATATCGAGTGTGCCGGTTTCCAGCTTTGCCAGCCGGTCGAGTTCATCGAACCCGGCCAGCATCCGCGCGCTATCGCCTGCAATACCCGCGGCAAGCGCGCGATATTCATGCGGGGTCGGCCCGAAAAGTTGTTGCTGGATAACTTCGGAAAATCCCTGAATGGCGTTTACCGGCGTTCGCAGCTCATGCAGCAATTGCCGCAGGCGATCGGCTTCCTCGTTGCCGTTTTGCCGCGCTTCATCCTCGACGGCCCGCGGATTTCTGCGCAGCATGCCCGCATAGCCATAAAATCGCCCGTCGGGACGGGTGAATCGCGGCTGCGCGTCGATGATCCATTCGCCCGCAATCAACGGCCCGCCTTGGAGCGCGATTCTGGCAGTGCTGATCGGCTGGCGGAAACGCAAAGAGGTGCCGACAACGCTGCGATCGAGCATGGTACCGACCACCATCGGGGCAACCGCCCGGTCGGACCAGTTGATCCGGCCCTGTGCATCGGTGGTGAAAGCAAATCCGGTCAGCTCTGCCGGTGCTGCATCCGCGCTTTCACCCAGAGGGAGGCGCGGCGCGTCGGGCGATTCGCGCGGATCGCTGCGCGCTTTCTGGAAAGCCTCGATCCGCTTGACCAGCGCGCCGATGGCGGTGTCTTCGTCTCCGGCAGCTGGCTCGGGATCCAGACCATCATTGGCCGGCTCGGGAAGCCGCTTTTCGGTCTTCTCCGGGGCTGGGGGCGTGTCCGGCGTCGTGGTTTGACCCGATCCGTTGACGTTGGGGCGGGGCTCGGACTGGTCCGGTTCGGGAAGGCCGCGGTCCTGAATGCCCAGCCGGTCGAGCAAATCGACCGTTCCCCTGGGCAAGTTGCGTCGTAGCCGCAGGAAACCTCTGGCGCGAACGGGCAATCGCGGGATCAGCGCGGCCCAGTCATCCTCGCTCAGATCGGCGCGTGCCAAAGCAGCTGCGGCGACATCGGGCTCGTCCTCGGCCAGATGCGCGGCCAGCTCTGCGCTGCGGAACCGCAATGCGGGATCCTGGATCATCGCCACGCGATCGGCTTTGGGAATCGCTTCTCCCAGCGCGCCCAGGCGCAGCCATGCCGCCGCCAGCAGGCTTTCATCGCGTTCCCCTTCGCGCGGACGCGGCTTGCTGCCGAGCAGGTCGAGCAATTGCCGGAATTGGGTGCGCGCCGCACGGTCGCCCGCTGCGCGGTGGCGCAACACAGTGGAAAGGCGATCGTCAAAATGCATAGCGTTGGTTCAGTTCTCCGGCGGCGCAGGCGTGCGCGTGTGGGGCCGCAGAAACACTGTCAGCCAGCTTCGGGTCTAGACGATTCAATTCGCCAAGAAACAGGCGTGCGGGCGAACGTTGCAAAGCGGGACAATTGCTGTCAGAAACAATAATGTTAGTCGCGCACGCACTGCAACGCGGTATTCGTTACTTGTCCGCGCATATTTGCAAGTGTGAAGAACAATAGGGGCATCATTAATGGCCAATCTCGACGAAATTGACCGGCGCTTGCTTGCAGAATTGCAGAATGAAGGGCGGGTGACCAACGTGGATTTGGCGCAGCGAGTCGGTTTGACCGCACCCCCATGTCTGCGCCGCGTCCGCGCCTTGGAGGAAGAAGGCGTCATTCGCGGTTATCATGCAGAGCTTGACGCATCACGGCTCGGCTTCGCTATCACCGTTTTTGCGATGGTCAGCCTGAAAAGCCAGGCCGAAAGCGCGCTGCGCGAATTTGAAGATCATATGAATGACCTCCCCGAAGTGCGCGAGGTGCATATGCTCAATGGCGAGATTGATTTTATCCTGAAAATCGTAAGCAAGGATTTGCAGAGTTTTCAGGAATTCCTGACCAGCAAACTCACCCCCGCACCCAATGTGGACAGCGTGAAGACTTCGCTGACAATCCGGACGGCGAAGCACGAGCCGGGTGTGCCGTTGGAGTGAGCGGCCTAAGCGCTACTTCCGTATTCTTTGCGATTGTGCTCGCAGCAATCGCTCACCCTGTTTCCGCTTGCTCAATCGCACCGCCACCACCGCCGCCTCCACAATTGGAGTCAGAATCTGACGCAGAATATGCGGCGCGAGCGGAAGAATTTCGTCGCGATCAGGTGGCCGAGGAGCAAGCCCAGTATTTTGAGTTCCGTATCAACCGCGAGGATCGACTTTGGGCGACTTCAGAGCGTGTGTTCATTGCGCGGATGGTCAACACGAATAAGGATAAAGTCAGGGCTCGCGGGAGTTTTAAGATAACCGTGACGCTGCAGCCAACGCAGTGGCTTAAAGGTGAGGGGCCGAACACTCGATTCAAGCTGAAGCCTATCGACTACAATAGCTGTAACTATCCTGGGAACGGAGCCGCAATTCGTGGCGATATTGGCGAGTTGTTTCTCATCTTTGCCGACCCCGGCAGACTCGGCACACGGAGGGTGAAATACACCTTGCGACTAGAGGACGTTGTCAGTGACCAGAGCAAATCTGCGCTTGGGAAGCCGGACTAAAAATTTTTCTATAGAGCGTAGCCGCTCAACCCTCCCGCTTCGCCAGCCACTCTTCCAGCCATTTGATGCTGTAATCGCCGTTTAGGATATCGTCCTGCCGGATCAGTTCCTGATGCAGCGGGACCGAGTGTTTGACGCCTTCGATCACCATTTCTTCCAGCGCGCGGCGCAGGCGCATTATGCAGCCTTCGCGGTTGCGGCCATAGACGATCAGCTTGGCGATCATGCTGTCATAATGCGGCGGGATTTTATAGCCGGCATAGAGCCCGCTATCGACGCGGACATGCATGCCGCCCGCCGCGTGGTAGGATGTGACTTCGCCGGGTGAGGGCGCGAAAGTGAAGGGATCCTCCGCATTGATGCGGCATTCGATGGCGTGGCCGTTGAACTCGATCTCTTCCTGCTTGACCGACAGAGGCTTGCCATCGGCGATGCGGATCTGCTCGCGCACCAGATCGACGCCGGTGATCATTTCGGTCACCGGATGTTCAACCTGCAGGCGCGTATTCATCTCGATGAAGTAGAATTCGCCATCTTCCCACAGGAATTCGATCGTACCTGCGCCGCGATAGCCCATATCGGCCATCGCATTGGCGCAAATCTCACCCATACGGTTACGTTCTTTGTCTGAAAGAACCGGAGAGGGCGCCTCTTCGAAGACTTTCTGGTGGCGGCGCTGCAGCGAGCAATCGCGCTCTCCCAGATGGATAGCGTTGCCCTTGCCATCGCCGAACACCTGGAATTCGATATGGCGCGGATCGCCCAGATATTTCTCGAGATAGACGGTGGCGTCGCCGAATGCTGCTTTCGCTTCGTTGCCGGCGGCCTGCATCAGCGGTTCAAGCTGGTCCTCGCTTTCGCAAACTTTCATCCCGCGTCCGCCGCCGCCTGATGCGGCTTTGATGATTACCGGATAGCCTATGTCCTTGGCGATTTTCTTCGCTTCGTCGACATCGCTGATCGCGCCATCCGACCCGGGAACCAAGGGCAGGCCGAGTTCGCCCGCGGTACGCTTTGCCTCGACCTTGTCGCCCATCGTGCCGATATGTTCGGGCTTGGGGCCGATCCACGCGATATCGTGAGCCTCGACGATTTCGGCGAATTGCTGGTTCTCCGAAAGAAAACCGTAACCGGGATGCACCGCGTCGCATTGTGCGATTTCGGCTGCGGAAATAATCGCGGCGGTGTTGAGATAGCTGTCAGTCGCGGATGGCGGGCCAATACAGACCGCATGATCGGCAAGGCGCACATGCATCGCATCGGCATCCGCAGTCGAATGGACCGCCACCGTTTCAATACCCATTTCGTGCGCTGCGCGATGGATCCGCAGCGCGATTTCGCCGCGATTGGCAATCAGAATCCGGGAAATACCCATTAGCCGATTACTACCAATGGCTGGTCAAATTCGACCGGCTGGGCGTTTTCGACCAAAATGGCCTTGATGGTACCGGCTTTGTCTGCGGCGATCGGGTTCATCACTTTCATCGCTTCCACGATCAGCAATGTGTCGCCCTGGCTGACGGTGTCGCCAACTTTCACAAATGGTGCAGCGCCCGGTTCGGCGGAAAGATAGACCGTGCCGACCATCGGCGATTTCATCGCATCCGCCGTGTCTTCGGCTGGCGCGGCCTGTTCGGCAGCAGGGGCGGGAGCAGCAGCCGGCGCTGCAGGTGCCGGAGCGGCTGCAAAAGGCGCGGGTGCAACTGCCGCCACAACCCCGCCGCCGCGCGATACGCGGACTTTGCGTTCGCCGTCTTCCACTTCGATTTCGGTAAGCCCGGTTTCACCGAGCATTTCCGCCAGTTCGCGAACCAGCTTGGTATCCACAATCATGCCGGTCTTTTTCCCGGCAGTGCCCTTAGTCGCGGCCATATATGCCTCATATTGGAGTGATGCAGTATTGATTTATGCCTCTCGCCTATTCGCCATAATGCGTGAGGGCAAGCGTTGATTGCGCGCAAAATGGCCCGTGCTAAAGCCCCACCGCAGCGTCCAGCGCAACAACATATCCTTTTGCTCCAAGGCCTTGCACGGTCTTTTTCGCAGCCATTGCGACATAGGAGTGATGGCGAAATTCCTCGCGCTTGCCGGGGTCGGATATATGCACTTCGACCACCGGCGTGGTGATTGATCGGATCGCATCGAGCAGCGCAATCGAGGTGTGCGTGTAAGCCCCGGCATTGAGCAAAACCGCTTTCGCGCCCTCTGCCTGCGCTTCATGCAGCCAATCGACCAGATGCCCTTCGTGGTTGCTTTGCCGCATATCGATAGTCAGGCCCAATTCGCGCCCGCGATCTTCCAGCATGCCTGCAATATCATCGAGCGTTTCGGAGCCGTAGATCTCTGGCTCGCGCAGGCCAAGCAGATTGAGGTTGGGGCCATTGAGGACGTAAACGGTGTTGCTCATTCCACGCGCAGTAGCGATTTCGCTTTGGCAACGAAACCCGGCTTTGCCGCTTTGGCTCAGATATTCGCCATTGACGCCATGGCCCTGCGTCCAGGCCCAAATCCGCCAGCACAGACAAAGGCCCGAAAATTTGCTACTTTGAGGTCGAGGGAGAGTTTCATGCATGCCGACCAAAAATTTTTCGCAGCCGCGCTGGGTGCGGTGATTGCCGCTTGCCCGGCAATTGTTCTGTCCCAACCAACCGCACCGCCCGATCAGCCAGAGTCGCCTGACAGGGCCGCACAACGCGCGGCCGAGCTCGATTTCGTCAGACAGGCCAGCAAGCAATGGCAAGAACAGCAACCTTACGGCAAACTGGGAAAGGGTGACCCTTCCTTTCGTGCCCGCCGGGATGCCTACGAGAATGTGTTCAAGAAATTACACGAGGAGCGGGATGCCTATCTGGCCGAATTTGCAAACACCCGCGACGAGAAGACGAAGATGCGGCTGATAAAGCAGGCTTATGAAATCGCCCATGGCCTCAACAATACAATCAAGCCCGATATGATCAAACCTGACGGGACGGTCGTTTTTGGGAGTAAGTACGACGACTGGGATCCGGCCAGTGAAGTGACAAGCGGGCTCAAGCTCCTGAATGAGGAAATGACGCGTGAACTGGACGAATTGTTCAAGCTGATCAATGCGAACAAGCAGGCCGAGACAAGAGAAGCGCTAGACCGTGTTCGTCGGACCATGGCCAAGCTGAAGAGCCTCGATGCCAAACAGGCATTCACGGAAAAATACCTGTTCGGGAACGCCATGTTTATTGGCGACACGCGTTTCTACGCAGAGCAAATCAAATCGGCGCGGGATCGGAACAACAAGCTGCTCGATCTCTATGAAGACTACGAAAAGGCTTACGACAGAAAATGGCCCACAGACCCCCAGCCTGAAGAAAAGAACAATGGCACTTCGGCGTCCACCACAGACATATCGAACAGCGCATATCCCGGTCAGGCTGAAAAGTTCGCTTGGCTGCTTGGGACATGGGATTCCTACAGTCCGTGGGGTGATCAGACGCGTCCGACGGGTGGAACTCTCGTCTTTACGATTGGCACTGGCGGGAAAGTAGAAGGCCGGATCGGCAAGCTGAACGAACGGCAAAAAGAGCTGGGCTATTCTTCCGGCATGCTGGTCTATCGCGGCTTTTACGATGTCAGAAGCTATGGGTCTGACGGGACCACGCGCTTTGAATCATTCGATGGAGAATTTCTGCAGATTCACAATGAAAGTAGCGAATGGCGAGCGGAATCGATCGGGGTTCGCCAGAATGGCATCCTCTACCAGTCGCCTCCGGCCTATTCGCATTTGGGCGGGCCCTTCCGGAAGGCCGAAATCACAATCTAGATGCTGTGCGAGGCGCCTGTTGCTGGTAGGCACCAACTGTAGTGCGCTTGCAATTTACACCATTTTACAAAATTTTAGAAAGAGGCGTTAATAATTCTCCTCCAATGGGGCCGAAATATAAATTGGCCAAGACGAATTGGCGCGGGGAGAATTGTTGGATTGATGCGCCTCAACCTACCACAATTGAGTCGAAGCGACAGCACCGTCGTGACTTTGGCTTACCAGCCCATCATCATCGGTTACTTTGTAATTGTTGCGGCATATTACATGGTGATGACGCCGCTGCACCTATCCGTGCGCAGCGGTTCGTCACTGTTGCTGCTTGCTTCATTGTCTTTGCTTACCGCCATTGCATCTATCGCAGCATGGAAACTGGCCAGCAAGAAGCTCTCG
Organism: Pontixanthobacter aquaemixtae; assembly: GCF_009827395.1. Classification (GTDB taxonomy): domain Bacteria; phylum Pseudomonadota; class Alphaproteobacteria; order Sphingomonadales; family Sphingomonadaceae; genus Pontixanthobacter; species Pontixanthobacter aquaemixtae. The sequence continues at coordinate 617,080 of NZ_WTYX01000001.1, forward strand.
ATCGTCCAGTTTGAACTCCTTGTTGGGTCGATCAACCTGCTGATTATAAGCAATATTCTGGCAGCTCTATACGTTGACTATGATCAATCGAAGCTGGTGTATTTCATCATTATCGTGATGGTCTTCGCGCTGGCCAGCGCGAGCACCCGGCAAGCACTGTTTTCCATACTCGTCGCGTTGGCTTGCCTCTCCGTCCAGGTGGCGGTTTCTGATCCATCGGCCACCAAGATCTATGCGTTTGTCGGCTTCGCTGCTTCAATCGGTTCGGTGGCCATTGCCTATTATCTGCGCCGGGCCATCTGGCTTGCGCTGGACGCCAGCAACGAAGCTGAGGCAGCGCGCGAATATGCCGAGGACCGACTCGCCAAGGCGGTAGAAATCAACGAGACCATGCGTCTGCAATCGATGACGGATGATCTTACAGGCTTGCCCAACCGCAGGGGATTCTTCGCCAAACTGGTCGAAGGCAAATTGCTGGCCAGCCAGTCAGAACCGGTGCAGTTGATGCTGCTCGATCTGGACGGGTTCAAGGCGGTGAATGACAGCTATGGGCACAATATGGGCGATGAGCTGCTCAGATGCGTTTCGCGGCGTCTTGAAGAACACTGCCTCGACGATGGCTATGTCAGCCGTATCGGAGGCGACGAATTCAGCATTCTCCATTTTGGCGGCGATGACAGCAAAAGCCTGAAGGATTGGTGCGAAGCACTGCTCTCGCTGATCGCAGAGACCTATCTGATCGAAGATCGGCTAATCCAGATCAGCGGTTCGATCGGTTGCTGCGAAGTGGTCGCCGACGAAACGGACAACGAGTTGCTACAGAAAGCCGATTTCGCGCTTATCCACGCCAAGAAGAGCGGCAAGAACCGGCACGTTATTTTTGATGGCGAACATGCCGAAAGGGCGGAGCGGCATTTTCGCATCGAACGCGCTTTGCGCACGGCCGATTTTGACAAAGAAATCGATATTGTTTTCCAACCTCAATTCGATCTGGTCAGGCAAACCTATGTCGGGGCAGAAGCGCTGGCGCGTTGGTCCAACCCGCTGGTTGGCGAGATCGGTCCGGGGCAATTTATCAAGATTGCAGAGGAAACCGGTCTGATAGCGAATATCACCACAACCGTTCTGAAAAAGACGATCGAGGCAAGGAGGAAAGTGGATGTTGGTTTTCCGGTTTCGGTAAATCTGTCCGCCTATGATCTGAATTCCAATCAGACGACCAACGAAATTCTCGACTGTCTTGATCAGGGAAATGTCGCGCCAGAACATATCGAATTTGAGATTACCGAGACGGCCATGATGGCCGATGCCGATCGGGCAACTGCCAATCTCAATCGATTGGTCGACCGGGGACATTCGATTGCGCTCGACGACTTTGGTACGGGCTACTCCAACTTCAACTATTTGCGGACACTGCCGATCCACAAGCTGAAGGTGGATCGATCCTTCCTGGAAAACCAGGCGGATCCCATGACAGAGCGGGTCCTGCGCTCGCTCGTTGGCATGGTCAGAACGCTAGATGTGCCCTGTCTGATCGAAGGAGTGGAAGACCAGCTCGATCTAGTCCTGGCCCAGCGCGCGGGGATCAATCTGGTACAGGGGTTCTTGTTCGGTCGCCCGATGAGTATCGAAGCTCTACAAGCTGAAATAGTGCGGATGGAATCGTTCGAATCCCGAGCGAAAAGCGCCTAGCCATACCTAGCGCGGCGAATGCGGACCGCTCGCCGGTGTCAGCTGCCTGTTACCGGTCAACGCCTTTCACTTTGCCCCATTGGCGGGCGGCGGTGTAGCCGAGATAGCCTGTGCCAAACAAAGCGTAGAGCGAGTCGGGAAGGCCGGAGAGATAGGCGTTCATTCCAGCGCCGATGTCTTTTGCTGCGGAAGGATTGAAAGCCGCGAGTACGCCCATGGGCAGCGCCCACAGCAGCAGCACATACATCACATAAAGAAAGCTGGGGCGGGCGCGGCTGGTCCACGGGTCCTGCGAATTGGCTTCGGCGACAATCGCGGAAAGGCGCGCTTCGATTGACTGCAATTCCTGCGTGCCTTCAAGCTTGAGCAATTCCAGCTTCGCCTTCGCGCGGGCTTCCTTGTCCGGAATGATCTTGTCAATGATCGAGGTGATCGGGCCGATAAGCGAGTCAAGAATTGGCATGGTGCGCTCCGTGCAAGGGTGAGTCGCAACATGGCTAACCAAATTGGTTCATGTAGGAAAATTAATTTGCCAGTTTAGCGAGGGGAGCGCCGATACAGCGGGCTTCACTGGCGGCGGAACCATGGCTCTGGCGTGCGATCAATTGCCAACGCGCCCGCGAAGGGTTGGCATAGCGCCAACGCCTGTTCCGGCGGACCTTCCTGCCAAGTCGTGTAATTATCGGGATCGAGCAGCACCGGCATCCTGCTATGGACCTGCGCGGCATCGCCTGCTGCCTCGGTCATGACCATCGAATAGCAATCGCCCCATTCATCGCTGGCGCGCCAGATGCCGGCAACGGCAAACAATTCGGTATCGGGCAGGCTCAGCCATGTGCGTGTCATGCTGCCTTTCTGCCCTTCGGCCTCGCACCATGCGGATAAGGGGATTAAGCAGCGGCGCTCGGTAAAGCTTTGCCGCCACATATAACTGTCCAGCTTGTCGGTCCGCGCATTGTTGACCGGTTTGGGTTTGAGCGGTTTGCCCGTTTTCTTGCTTTTCAGCGTAAGCGGGAAACCCCAGACCATTGTCTGCAACCGCCCCTCGGCAATGACCGCCCCGGGATAGCCAGGATAGACCTCGTCGCGCATATTGGCCCCGGGGCTGAAGTCGGCATTGAACAGCCGCGCTACTTCTGACGCCGAATTGCTCATTTTATAGAGGTTGCACATTGTGCCGGGGCCTTTCGCTATTCGGCGCTGGCGAGCAAAGCGCGCGCGAGTTCCAGATGCGGCCGGTCCAGCATCGCGCCGTTCAGACCCACCGTTCCGGCCCCCGGATTGGCATCAAATGCGGCAATAATGGCGCGCGCTTCGCTCAGTTCTTCCGCGCTGGGCGTGAACGCTTCGTTGATAATCGGGACTTGCGCCGGGTGGATGGCCAGCATGCCGCGATAACCCTGGCTGCGCACCATCAGCGCCCGTTCGCGCAATCCGTCGAGATCGCGGAAATCGGACTGGATGGTTTCGATCGGCGCCACGCTAGCCGCCGCTGCCCCTAGGAGACACAGGCTGCGCGCCAGTTCGAATGTCGGCATATAAGCGCCGTTGGGCTGGAACTGAATGCGGGCGCCAAGTGCAGAGGACAAATCCTCTGCGCCCCAGCTCATCGCCACCAGACGCGGAGCGCCCGCGTAATCGCCGGTGTGGAACATCGCCTTGGCCGTTTCGGTTACCAATGCGGCCACTTTGGTGGAACCGGCCGCGATGCCGTTTTTCGCCTCATGCTCGGTCAGCATTTGGTCGAGCGTTTCTACGTCTCCACGCCCTTCGGCTTTGGGAAGGAGCAATCCGCCCGGCCTTGCGGGCATGATCGCAGCGAGATCGGCTGCGGTTTCGCCGCCCGACAGCGGATTGACGCGAACCCACAAACGTTCGCGGTCTTCGCGGCTGGAGAGAAAACCGGCTACCAGCTCGCGCGCTGCCCCCTTGTTTTCGGGCATCACCGAATCTTCGAGATCGAGCAGCACGATATCGGCGTCGCCGTCTGCGGCCTTGCCCATTTTCTTTTCGCTATCGCCGGGAGCAAATAGCCAGGATCGGGCCTTGAACGGGGCAGGGGTGGGCATTGCGAAACTCTCCTATCCGCGCGGGATTAGGATGCACGCAGGCCGTTCGCAATGGCCATGCTTCCTCAATTTGGGAGATTTTGGGTGTTTGAGCCACTGGTCGGGACGATAGGATTCGAACCTACGACCCCTACACCCCCAGTGTAGTGCGCTACCGGACTGCGCTACGTCCCGATCAGTGGAGGGGGGCCTATAAAGGCGGGGGTGATGTATGGCAACCACACTTGTGCCCCCATGGGTGCGAATTCGGCATGTTCGCGCGTTGCTCTGCCCTTGCAATGCTGCTAGCCGCTCCCACTTACTGCCGGGGACAGGGAGATACGGATTGTATCGGCCTCAAGTCCATACGGTTTCGGACTTTATTGAAGGTACATATTCGCGATGCTCGATTTTCTTTCCGCAGCGGCAGGCGCCAGTTCAGCACCGGGTTGGATCGAGTTCCTCCCGCTGGTTGGTATGGGCCTGATATTCTGGTTCCTGATCATCCGCCCGCAAATGAAGCGGCAGAAAGAGCATCAGGAAAAAATCGCTTCGATCAAGAAGAATGACAAAGTCGTGACCGCTGGCGGCCTGATCGGTAAAGTCGTCAAAGTCGATGACGACTATGCCGAAATCGAAATCGCCCAAGGCGTGCGCGTGAAAGCGGTCAAGGCCACCATCGGCGATATTGTCCCCAAGGCTGGCAACGCAGCGGCGAACGATTGATCTGGCGCTGAAGCGGACTGATACAGAAACAAGGCCCCGATAATGCTTGAATTTCCACTTTGGCGAAAGATTTGGCTCTGGGCCCTGACGCTGTTTGCGGTGCTGGCCGCGCTGCCCACCATTTTGTCGTCGGCCAATGTTCAATGGCCCGAAAGCCTGCCCGATCCGATGGTCAATCTCGGGCTCGACCTCGCAGGCGGTAGCCATATTCTTCTCGAAGCCGATCCAGCGCAAGTTGCCGAAACCCGGCTCGAAAACATGGAAGAGTCGGTCCGTTCTGCAATGAACAACGCGCAGCCGGCCATCCGGTTTGGCGATATGTCGACGCGCGACGGACAGTTGGCCTGGATGGTCGATAGCCCTGCCGATGTTGACCGTACGCGTGAAGAGATTCTGCCTTTGGTCAATGGCACCGGACTGGTTCAGGAATGGTCGTTGCAAGTGGTCGATGAAACCCGCTTTGTCTTGCGGCAAAGCGATGAAGGTGCGGAGCAAGCCGTTACCAACGCAATGGACAGCGCCACCGAAGTCGTCCGCAAGCGTATTGACGCATTGGGCACGCGCGAGCCGACTATTATCCGTCAAGGTGACACCCGGATCGTTGTCCAGGTACCTGGCCTGCAGGATGCCGATCAGCTCAAGGCGTTGCTCGGCCAGACCGCCAAGCTCGAATTCAAGCTGGTTGATCTGCAAGCCTTGCCTGCCAATGTCGCGGCGGGCGTTGCCCCTCCCGGAAGCCAGATTTTCCCCTTCGCCGAAGGGACCAATGAAGAGGGACAATTCCTCGCGGTCAAACGTCTGGGTGGCATCAAGGGTGACAATCTGACCGATGCCCGCCAATCGGTTGATCCGCAAACCAACGAGCCGGTTGTATCGATCCAGTTCGATCCCGAAGGCGGGCGGAGGTTTGCGACGCTGACCGAGCAGAACGTCAACAAGCCGTTCGCGATCATTCTCGATGGCAAAGTGCTGTCCGCGCCCAACATCAACGAGCCTATTCGTGGCGGCGCGGCGCAGATTTCGGGCAGCTTTACCGCTGACAGCGCAAACCAGTTGGCGATTTCGTTGCGCTCGGGCGCTTTGCCGGTCGATTTGACCGTGGTCGAAGAACGCTCGGTTGGCCCCGAACTGGGCGCAGAATCGATCCGTCTCGGCATGATCGCGATGTTGATCGGTTCTTTTGCAGTGATTGCCCTGATGGTCGCCAGCTATGGCCGTTTCGGCGTCTATGCCACCGCCGCGCTGGCCATAAACGTGCTGATGCTGCTGGGCATCATGGCCGTGCTCAATACTACGCTGACTTTGCCGGGTATCGCAGGCTTTGTCCTGACAGTGGGTGCGGCGGTTGACGCAAACGTGCTGATTAACGAACGAATACGCGAAGAACGAAAGCGAGGGCGACGTGTCATCGCGGCGGTCGAAAATGGCTACAAAGAAGCCAGCCGCGCGATCTATGACGCCAACATCACCAACTTCATTGCTGGTGTGTTGCTGTTCCTGTTCGGCTCCGGTCCGGTCCGCGGCTTTGCCGTGGTGCTGATTATCGGTCTGTTCACCAGCGTGTTCACCGCCGTTACCCTGACCCGCATGTGGGTTGCCGGCTGGCTGCGCAAAGCGCGCCCGCAAGACCTGAACGTTTAAGGGAGGAGACACACAATGCGACTTTTAAAACTCGTCCCTGATGATACCAACATCAAGTTCCTCAAATGGCGCATGCCCTTCTATGTGGTCAGCGTGTTGCTGATGATCGCCAGTTGGGGCCTGGTCCTGACGCAGGGCCTCAATTACGGCGTCGATTTTGCCGGCGGACAGGAAATTCGCGCGACTTTTGTCGGTGAAGAAACCGCCCCTGTTGTCGAATTGCGCGATACCGTGTCCGCGCTGGACGAAGTTGAAGATCCGGTGATCCAGCGTTTCGGTGATCCGAACCAGGTTTCGATCCGTGTGAAATTGCCGCCCGAAGCGGAAGGCGTTCCCGAATTTGCCGACAAGATGACGGTGGCGATCACCGACGCAATCAAGGCCGAACATCCCGATGTGCGGATTGACGGGGTCGATTCGGTATCGGGCAAAGTGTCGGGCGAGTTCCGCGAGAAAGCGGTCTATGCCCTGCTTGCGGCGATGCTGGCGATTGCGCTGTATATCTGGATCCGGTTTGAATGGCAGTTCGGCGTTGGTGCCTTGTTTGCGCTGGCGCATGACGTGTCGCTGACGTTGGGGTTCTTCGCGCTGTTCCAGCTCGAATTCAGCTTGCAAATCATTGCCGCCATTCTGGCGATTATCGGCTATTCGCTCAACGATACGATCGTGGTATATGACCGTATTCGAGAGAACTTGAAGAAATACCGCAAAATGCCGCTGCCCGAATTGCTCGATCTGTCGGTGAACGAGACATTGGCGCGGACGGTGATGACATCGTTGACGCTGCTCGTCGCGCTGGTCCCGCTGCTATTGTTCGGTCCGCCAAGCCTGTTCGGGCTGGTCGCGGCGATCACTCTGGGCCTGTTCGTGGGTACATACAGCTCGGTCTACATGGCTGCGCCGATCCTGATCTGGCTCGGTGTCAATTCGAACAGCTTCGTTCCCGAAGAAACAGTGGCCGACAAGCAGGAAAAACTGGCGCGCGGCGAAATGTAATCGCCGCGCATTTCTGCGCAGCAGTCAGGCTGTGATCAGCCGGTCGTAATATGCGGCTAGTTCTGCGGCATTGTTGGCCCAGCTAAACCGGCTTGCCACGGCCGCTACCGCTTGCTTGTCGGGCGGATTGCCAATCAGTGCCCGCATCGCGGCTGCGACAGCTTCAACCGTGCGTTCGGTGATAAAGCCCGCATCGGGGCCGGTCACCAATTCGCGAGCGCCGCCAGCGTCCGAAATGACAATAGGCGTCCCGCAGGCAAGCGCTTCCACCCAAGCATTGGCCAAGCCTTCGCTGGCGGAAGGCAGGACCATCGCGTTGGACGCAGACAATATCACCGGCAGCAAATCATGATCGACAGAGCCGAGAAAATGCACGCGGTCGGTCACGCGCAGGTCGTTTGCCAGATTCCGCAGGTGCCTCTCGTCCGGGCCGGTGCCAACCAGCAGCAGCCGGGCATCCGGCATGCTCGCCAATGCACCAATGGCAAGGTCTTGCCCCTTGCGCTCTATCAGCCCGCCGACCGACACGAAAAGCGGCTTTCCCTCGTGCAAATCGATCCCCAGCGTTTTGCCGAGATGGAGCCGCAAGCCGGTGTGATCGAGCGGGCGGAAGCGGTCGCGGTCAAGCCCGGTATAGTGCACGGTGATCTTGCTGTAGGGCATGCCGATATCGGCCATGTCGCGGGCCAGGGCTTGCGAAACTGCCAGCAAGCCAGTCGCCCTTTCTGCGGCTTCCAGCATCTGTTCACGCGCGAAGCCTCTGGTGCCCCAAAAGGATATGTCCGACCCGCGCGCCTTGATAGAGCACGGTAAGCCCAGCTCCCCGGCGATCCAGGCTGCCGCGGGACCATCGGGATAGAAGAATTGGGCATCGACAAGGTCAAACGGATTTTCCGCATGAAGTTGCTGCACCAGCGGCAGGATTTTGCGCGCGATAACGCTGGAATTGATGCGCGCGCCCACATTCGGGATCAGCGTGAATTTTGGCCGAAAAACGCAAACGCCATTTTCCTCTCCGTCAACAGCTGCTGCGGCCAAGGGTTTGTATTTGCCGAAAGCGATGGGGGGCACGCCAATCGGATTCACGACGGTGACATCCCAGTCGCCCCGTTTCGCCAGCGCTTCCAACTGGCGCGCGACAAATGTGCCAAAGCGCGGCGTATGCGCGTTGGGAAAGAGCGTGGCTATGGAAAGGACGCGTTTAGTGCGGGTCATAGCGGGCGGACCAGCATTTCCGCGACGGCGATCCATGCAGGCGCATCGACCACTTGTTGCTTCTGTCCCATGCCCGGCGGCAAGACACCGACCAATGTTCCCTGCCGGTCGATCAACCGCCCAAAGGCAAAGCGTCCGCCCGCGCGGGGGACCAGAACATCGCGATTGATCGCGCTTGCCGCATCATCTGGATCAAGTTTGCGCATCCACAATTGATCGCCCGCCCTGTATTCGCCCGCACTCGCATCTATCGCCAGCACCATCAATGGATCGCCGCCGCCGAGTTCGGTCGGAGCGATTGCTTCGGCGGGAGAGGACAAAGCCAGCGCGCCTTGCGGTGTCAGAGTGGCAACAATTCTGGGCTTTTCGTTCTGATCGGAACGAACCAGTGCCTCCGGATCGATGTCCAGTGCCCATGCAATCCGGTCCATCCATTTAATCGAGAGATTGCGCATTCCGGTTTCCAAACGCCCGATGGTCTGCGCGGTGGTGGGCGGATCGCACGCTTCGGCAAGCTGGGCCAGCGTCCATCCTTTAGCTTTGCGGATATCGCGGATACGGTTGATCACCAGATGCTCTCTCCGAGAGTTTCGAACCAAATAGGTTTTCACTTTCCTACAAGTAGTCCGTTTTGGCAAGAGGCGATTCGCTACAAAAGGGAGAATGCGATGCGCCGCCAGCTTATCGAATGCGAATTGACCAGCGAGGGTCCGAAACGGTCCGGGAAAACCCGCGCCAAGCGCCGCAGCGCAACGGTCAATCTGGCCGAATCTCCGCTGTCTTGGCTCCATTCGCGCGGCCATCTTGATGACAGGCTGTTCGATGCGGGGGAGAAATTGCGCGCCGACTACGAACGGGCGCAGCTGGGCGCGAATGTGACGATGCGGTGGGATGTGGTTCGGATCAGGGGGCAGGGCGGCGATGGCGGCTTGTCACCTACGGAGAGACAAATTGCGGCGAAAGCGCGGTTTGACGGGGCGATTGCCGAAGCTGGAAATGGATTGGCGGACATATTGTGGCGCGTGGTTTGCGGCTGCGAACCGCTTCCCGATGCAGAAAAAGCACTGTCATGGCCCGCCAGAAGCGGAAAGCTCGTGCTGAAACTTGCGCTCGACCGTGTCGCCGATTTCTATCGGATCAACTGAGATAGGCGCGTTTTACCATTCTCTAATCCAGCCCTGATAGATGGCCCGAACCAGTTATTGCGGAGCTGCATAAATGTTTGGACTGTTCAAAAAGAAACCAGCGCCCGAGGGGCCAGTAGAATTGGAAGCAAAATTCGATGTTGCATGTTCGGCCGAAGATTTCTTCGGATTGATTGATTTTGCCAGTCCGCGAAATGCAAAGGTCGAGTTGGGCCACACTATCGAGCAGGTCGGCAGCGACCAATTCGTGCTGGTGATGAGCTTTCTTCCCGATCTCGACTTCAAACTGACCGTAGAAGAATGCGTGCCACATCAACGCTACGCCTATCTCTCGCCGATGCCCGAGGGTGTCGGAGAGCTGCTGTGGACGCGCGAGAGTTTTGAGATCGAAGCAACCGGCGAGAACAGCTGCACGATAAAGGCGCGAACGGAGGGCGAATTTGCTCCGGGGCTGACGATGGATGAATACCAGTCCGAAGTCGCGATGCTGACACACGCGTGCCAGAACGCCTTTGCCAAACTCAAAATTCACGCGGAAGGCGGCGTCGGGGAAGTGCTCGCATATGAGCAACTGCAGGCTGCCGATCTAGCGGCTTAGTTAAAGCACTTCCAGACCTGCAATCTCAGCGCAGGCAGAACGTCTTTCTCGAACCACGGGTTCTTGCCCATCCAGATTCTGCTGCGCCATGCGGGGTGGGGCAGCGGCATGGCGGCAGGCAGGAAGTCTTCAAACTGCCGGACGCGCTCGGTCAGCGACATCTTGCGCGTATCTGGCAGGTAATAGGCCTGCGCATAGCTTCCCACGAGCAAAGTCAGGCGATCTTCGGGCAGAGCGGCAAGCACGCGATCATGCCACATTGGCGCGCATTCTTTGCGTGGCGGCTTGTCTCCGCCGCTGGCTTTGCCGGGATAGCAGAAACCCATCGGCACCAACGCTACACGGGCCGGATCGTAGAACTGCTCTTTGCTCAAACCGGTCCATTCGCGCAGCCGGTCTCCGCTGTCATCGTCCCACGGAATTCCGCTGGCATGTACTTTGGAGCCGGGGGCCTGTCCGATGATGAGAAGCCGCGCGGTGGAGGAAAACTGCACAACCGGGCGCACGCCATCGGTCAACTGCCCGGCGCAAACCGTGCAGGCAGCAATTTCGCGGTGAAGCGGGGTCATCCCTCGACGCGCTCGGCCAGTTCAAGCCAGCGTTCTTCTGCCGCATCTTTTTCCGCACGGGCGTTTTCGACACCTTTGCTGATATCGGCAAATTTCTGCGGGTCGGTTGTGTAGAGATCGGGATCGGACAGGATCGCTTCGCCTTTGCCGATGGCGGCCTCCAGCTCTTCGATGCGGGCCGGAAGCAATTCGTAATCGCGCTGTTCCTTATAGCCGAGCTTTGCCTTTTTCGGTGCGGGCGGAGATGCGGCTGCTGCTTTGGTTTGCGGCGCTTTGGAGGATTTGGTTTTGACCGGCGCGTTGCGCTTTGCCCGCTTCTTTTCCCAATCCTCGTAACCACCTGCCACAATGTCGACAAAACCGCTGCCATCGAGGCCCAGCGTCAGCGTCACCGTGCGGTCAAGAAAATCGCGATCGTGGCTGACAATCAAGACCGTGCCTTCGTAATCGGCAATCACTTCCTGCAGCAGATCGAGCGTTTCCAGATCGAGGTCGTTGGTCGGTTCGTCGAGCACGAGCAGGTTCGACTTGCGGGCAAATTCGCGCGCCAGCAGCAGGCGTGACCGTTCGCCGCCCGACATGGTCGCAACCTTGGTATCGACCAAGCCGGGATCGAACAGAAACTCCTTCAGATATCCCTGCACATGTTTGCGTGTCCCGCGAACATCGATCCAGTCGCTGCCCTCTGCAATAACATCGCGGACGGTCTTTTCTGGTGTGAGCAGCGCGCGTTGCTGGTCGATCATCACGCCGTTCAGCGTTTTCGCGACGGTGACCGTGCCTTCATCGGGTTCCAGCTCGCCCGTCAGCAATTTCAGAAGCGTTGTCTTTCCGGCCCCATTTGAACCGACAACACCGATCCGGTCGCCGCGTTGGATACGGAGCGAAAAATCGCGGATGATTTTGCGGTCGGCAAATGATTTGTGGACTTTCTCCGCAACGATGACCGACTTGCTCTTGTTCTCTTCATCAGCCGCCAGGCCAAGCTTCGCAGAGCCTTTGGGATCGATCATTGCCGCGCGCCTCGCGCGCATTTCCCACAATTTCTCGAGCCGGCCCTGGTTGCGTTTGCGCCGCGCGGTTACGCCGCGTTCGAGCCAGCGGGCTTCCATTTTCAACTTTGTGTCGAGCCGGTGCGCGTCGCGTGCTTCCTCTGCATAGACTTGTTCTTCCCAAGCCTCATAGCCGCCGAAGCCCACTTCCTTGCGGCGCAAGATCCCGCGATCGAGCCAGATCGTCGCATTGGTCAGCCGCTTCAGGAAAGTCCGGTCGTGACTGATGACGATGAAAGCACCCTTGTAACTTTCCAACCAGCCTTCCAGCCAGTCGATTGCCGCCAGATCGAGATGATTGGTCGGCTCGTCCATCAGCAACAGGTCAGGGTCCTGTGCCAAGGCCCGCGCGATCGCCGCGCGCCGCATTTCGCCGCCGCTCGCGCCTTTGGCGGCGGTGGTCATATCGATGCCAAGCTGTCCGGCAATCGCCTCAACTTCATAGGCTTCCGGGGGGTGCTCACCCGATAGAGCGAAATCCATCAGCGTTTCGAAGCCGGTGAAGTCGGGTTCCTGTTCCAGCACAACAATCCGCGTTCCGGGCTTGACCTTGCGCGTCCCGCGATCGGCCTCGACCTGGTCATTGATCATCCGGAACAGCGTAGTTTTCCCGGCCCCGTTTCTGCCAATCAGCGCGAGGCGATCGCGCGGGCCGACATGCAGATGAAGCCCATCCGTTTCGGGCGCGCCAAACAGCCACCGCCCGCCTTGTTGCAGGCCGAGACCTTCCCAGCTGAGGATTGGTGGCTGTGCCATAGGACGCGGCAGGTAGGCGCTAGCGCCCATGCTCGCAAGCCAAATCCCCGTGTCAGAGGGACGGGCGTTAGTCCGAACCAGTCCGTTTCTTTGCCGCGACCATTTGCTCGATATCTGCGAGCAATTGATGCGCGTCGTACACAATGCCGTCTTTGATCGTCCAGCGCACGCCGCCGACACGTTCGCGAACATTGGTTTCGCGGTTCAGCCGGACATGGCCGGTGCCATACAGCGTCTTGAAATTGGCGAGCGGATTTTCCGGAACGATGACCAGATCGGCAAGCTTGCCCACTTTGATCGTGCCGAAGGGGGCGGGGGTTCCTTTGGCATCGTAAATCTCATCCGCACCGTTCATTGTCGCGGCTTGGATCACCTCGAGCGGGGCAAAGCCTGCTTCCTGCAACATCTCAAATTCGCCAATATAGGCGAAGCCCCACGTCTGATAGATATAACCGGGGTCCGAGCCGACGGTGACGCGGCCGCCCTTGTTCTTGAACTCGTTGGTCAGCCGCATCCAAGGCGTATAAAATTTCCGCCATGCGACTTCATCGGCGGTGGACCAGTCATGATAATAGCTGCCGTGATTGGTCAGGCTCGGTTCGTAGAAATTCATCAGCGAGGGGAGCGTATACTTGTTGTGCCAATCGGCATTGCGTTCGCGCATCACGTCGCGGCTGGCGGAATAGATGTTGAATGTCGGGCTCAGCGTGACACCGCTTTCAACCAGATAATCGACATAGGCGTCCCATTCCTCGCTGCCTGGCTCGACGATCTGGTCGGCAAGCCGCGCGACCCATGCAAACCGCGATTGTTCGTCCAGATAATTGTAGTCCTCTGGATATTTTACCAGCGCGCCATCGCCCAGCAGCGATTCCATATGGCCGTAGAAATGGGTTACCCCGTCCAGCCCCAGTTCGACGGCATTGCGGGCATTGACCTGCGCAACACCGCGCTGGCCGAGATGGGCAACCGTGCCAAGACCCTGCGCATCGGCTTCATCGAGAGCTGCCTTCAGCACATCGGGTGACGCATTGTTAAAGAATTTGACCCCGTGGAATCCTGCACCCTTGGCCCAGCGCACCCATGCGCGCGCTTCTGCAGGCGTGGTGGGGTAAGCTTGTCCGTTGCCAGTGCCGAACACGCCATAGGGGAACAGGCGCGGGGCGACGATGGTATTGCTGGCGCTGCGCTGTTCATCGGAAAGCGCGCCGGGGCCAAAATGCAGCGGAACGCCGCGAACGCTGGTCACGCCATGCGCGAGCCAAAGTTTGTAGCCGTAAGAAGGTTGGGGCGCTTTGGACGGGTCGCCATTATGGCCGTGCACATCGACAAAGCCGGGCAAGATATACATTCCCTGCGCGTCGATCACACGTGTCGCGGCGTTGATGACCTCTTGCGAGGCGCCGCCGCGCGCAATCGCGCTGATCCGGTTGCCGTTGACCACAATGTCGACCGGGCCTTCTGGCGGAGCGCCCGTTCCGTCGATCATCGTAGCGCCGCGAATAACCAGAGTGGCAAAGGGCCCACCGCCTTCATCGGCCCCGCGGGAAGGGACCGGTTCCATCGCCGCCTGCGCGCTGGCAGCCGTTGCGGTGATAGTCAGAAGTGCGGCCAGAATTATTCGGAACATCGCGTCTCGCTCCTCATTGAGTAGCAAAGGGTTAGCCGCACCGATGCGAAGTGTGAAGTGGTTCACAGCGGTGAAAGCCTGGCATCCCTAAAACCGCCTTTAAAGGAGAATTTCTATGCTACGTTTTGCCATTCCGCTTTTGGCTGCCACCGCCATCGCGACCCCGCTCGCAGCGACAGAAGTACAGATTCAGTCTTCCGGCCCGGTGATTGAACTGACAATCAACGAACAGGTGAAAGCAGCGCCAGACATCGCCAATGTCAGCGCCGGTGTAACTTCCGATGCGAAAACTGCGGTGGAAGCAATGCAAATCAACGCCCGCGAAATGACGTCGGTAATCAACCGCATAAAGGCGCTGGGGATCGATGAAGAAGATATCCAGACAACCGGTGTAAACCTCAGCGCGCGTTATGATTATGACCGCACGAACCAGCGGCAGGTGTTCAGAGGGTATTCGGTGTCGAACCGGGTCAGCGTAAAACTGCGCGAAGTTGCGCGCACAGGGCCGGTGCTTGATGCCTTGGTGGCAGCGGGCGCGACCGATATTAGCGGGCCGAGCTTTTTGATCGATGATGATACGGCTGCCAAAGCGCAGGCCCGCGAAGCAGCAATGCAAACAGCGCGCGAGCGGGCGATGGAATATGCCGGTTGGGCCGGATATTCTGGCATTCGCTTGCTGGCGGTGAGCGAAACAGTCCAATCGAGCAGGCCAATGCTGATGGAAGCGCGGGTAGAGATGGCCGCAGAGCCGGCGGTATCGACCCCAATCCAGCCAGGAATGGTTTCAACTGGTGTGTCGGTCACGGTCAAATACGAGATGACAAATTAGAGTTTGTTCATTTTAACGGGCCGTAACCTGTCCATTCAGACCTTGTTCAATGCTTTCGGCTTAGGCACATAGCCACGATGAAACAGATTCTTGCCTCTACTCTCGCTGCGGCGCTGTTTGCCACTGGCATGGCTTCGGTGCCTGCCCATGCGCAATCGCGCACCGATCAGGAAGAAGCGCGCAAGGAAATGCGTGCGGGCAATGTGCTGTCGCTGCGCGAAATCGAACGGCGCGTTTTGCCGTCGATGCGCTGCGGCGAATATCTGGGGCCGGCATACGATTCGACCGCAATGGCCTATCGTCTGAAATTCATTTGCAATGGCAGGGTTCTGTTCGTTGACGTCGATGCGCGAACCGGACGGATTCTGCGGCGCAGCCGGTAAGGAATGAAGCTGGCGAGTTGACGCATTTGCCACAAAAGACCACTTAGCAAGAACACATGGCCGCGTGGTCAGATAAAGAGCAAAGTTCAGGGGACCCAAGCTTTATGCGCATCCTAATTGTCGAGGACGAACCCACACTCGGCCAGCAACTCAAATCGACACTCGAGCAAACCGGCTATGCGGTCGATCTTTCGACCGATGGTGAAGATGGTCACTTCCTTGGGTCGACCGAGGATTATGACGCGGTTATTCTCGATCTCGGCCTGCCCGAAATCGATGGCCTGACCGTGCTGGGCATGTGGCGCAAGGAAGGGCGCAAATTTCCCGTTCTGGTTCTGACCGCGCGCGATAGCTGGTCTGACAAAGTCGCCGGGCTTGATGCCGGTGCCGATGATTATCTGGCCAAACCGTTCCAGACCGAAGAACTGATCGCGCGCCTTCGGGCATTGATTCGCCGTGCGTCGGGCAACACCTCTTCGGAACTGACCGCTGGCGAAGTACGGCTGGATACGCGCTCTGGCCGCGTCACCTTGAAAGGCGAGCCGGTCAAACTGACTGCGCAGGAATACAAGCTGCTCAGCTATCTGATGCATCACAAAGGCAAGGTTGTTAGCCGGACCGAACTGATCGAACATATTTATGATCAGGATTTCGATCGCGATTCAAACACCATCGAAGTGTTTGTGACGCGTATCCGCAAGAAGCTGGGTGCCGAAGTGATCACCACGATCCGCGGCCTGGGCTACAGCCTCGACGATCCAGACGAAACGCCGCGAGCTTCCTAACATGAGCGCGTCCGAAACCGCAGAAGCGGAGAATGGGCGCGCGCAAATGGTGAAAGGCGGCGCGATATCGACGCTGCAAACGGGCAGCCTGTCCCAGCGGATGATGGTGATCGCGGCGGGCTGGATTCTGGTGTTGCTGCTGGCGGGCGGATTTGCGCTCGACCGTGTGCTTACCGATCTGGTCGAAGACAATCTGGACGAGCAGCTCGATTATTTGCTCACCGGAATGGTCGCTTCGGCAGAGGTTGGTCCAGATGGTGAGGTAAACACCTATCGCCCGCTTGGCGATCAGCGTTTTCTTGAACCGAATAGTGGCCTTTATTGGCAGATCAGCGGCGCGGGGCATGAGGACTGGCCTTCGCGCAGCCTTTGGGACCGGACTCTCAAGGTCAATCCGGAGCATATCGACAACGAAGTCCATTATTACGACAGCGACCAGTTCCCTACCGAGCGCCTGCGGATCGCTGAACGCACCCTGACTTTGCCAGACAGCGATACACGCTGGACATTCATCGTCGCCTCTGCGCGTGAGGATCTTGACGCACAGATTGGCCGCATTCGCGCCATTCTGGTGTGGTCCTTTGCGGTGCTCGGCCTCGGCCTGTTTGTGATGGCCGCTCTGCAGACATTTTACGGCCTGCGACCGTTGCGGCGCGTGCGCATGGCGATCCAGCGTATCCGGACAACGGGATCGAACCGGGTGACCGATCCACTGCCGCTGGAAGTCCAACCACTGGTGGAAGAGCTCAACCTGCTGCTCGAACATTCGGAGAAACAATCCGATGAAGCGCGCACCCATGCGGGTAATCTGGCGCATGCGCTTAAGACGCCGCTTACAGTTCTGATCAACGCCGCAACTGCGCGCGATCCGGGGCTTTCCAAACTGGTCCACCGCGAAACGCGGGTGATGCAGCGGCAAGTGGAACACCATCTCGCCAGAGCGCGGGCTATTGGACGCAAAGCGGCGGGGCTGAGCAGGGCAAAAGTGTGGCCGAGCGCCGAAGCCGTTTTGCGGGCCGTTACTCGCCTTTACGAAAGCACACGCTTCGACCTTGCCGGCAATCGCAACGCCGAACTTGCGATTGAACGCCAGGATCTTGACGAAATACTCGGCAATCTGATCGAGAATGCCGCAAAATATGGCGGGGGCAGTGTGTTCGTAACGATCGACGCCGAACAGCGGCCCAATCTGTGCACGATCTGGGTCGAAGATGACGGCATGGGCATTCCCGAAGAAAAGCGCGACGAGATATTTGATCGCGGTGCGCGGCTGGACACCGGAAAACCCGGGACCGGTCTGGGTCTGGCGATCGTCCGCGATGTGGCGGAAATCTATGGCGGTGATGTCGAGCTGGGCGAAAGCGAAGATCTGGGCGGCTTGCTGGTCAAATTGAGCTTGCCCCGCGCTGGGACATCGCCCGCAAATTAAGCCACGGTTCAATTTCGTTCAGATAAATCGCGAATCAGATTAACCAGGGGCAAGTGCAATGCGTGTTTCAGCTAAACAGATTTCGAGGTTGGTGATCGTGACCGGGGCTGCGGCGTCGCTTGGCGGCTGTTCGGCGTTTATGGGGTACGGGGCCGATGCGGGTTATTACGATCCCTATTACGACACTTATTATGATCAGCCTTACTATGGCGGCTATTTCGGCTGGTTCGAAGACTATTACTATCCCGGCGTAGGCTACATTGTTTACGACCGCCGGGGGAACCGCCACCAGTGGAACCAGCGCCAGCGCCGCTATTGGGAAGGCCGCCGCCGCGGACGCAGCCATCGCGAAAATTGGTCAGGCTATGAACGCGGTGACGATGGCACTTACCGTGACCGTCGCCGCGAGCGTAGAGATGGCGATGGCCGCCGTGGTCGGCGCGCAGATCGGGGCCAGAACGGCTCGGGCGATACCGGCGACCGGCGCGGTTTCGGGCTGAGCCCCGATCCCGATGTGCGCGGCGGTACAACAGATCGCAGGGCTCGCGATGGCACGCGTGGTGGCCGCCGCGGGGCTGTGGCACCCACAGGCAGATCGCCAGGAAATGGCTCTGCTTCGACCGGCGGGACGCGGCAGCCAGCAACAACTTCGCGGCCTGCGCCTACACCGCCACCTGTCGCACGCCCGGCGCGGGCTACTCCGCCGCCTGCTGCTGCCACGCCATCATCGCCACCGCCTCCGCGCGTTTCGCGCCCCGCTCGCCCCAGCAATCCGGGCCGTACAGCGGAGCCGCGCCGACAGGACGATTGATCGCGCGGTTACTGCTCGCGCGCTTTTTCGTGGTGGCGGATGACTTCCTTGATGATGAAGCGGAGAAATTTCTCCGAGAATTCCGGATCGAGCTGCGCCTCTTCAGCCAGTTTCCTTAGGCGCGCGATCTGGCGCGCCTCGCGATCTGGATCGGCCGGAGGCAACGTGACCTTGGCCTTATATTCGCCAACCGCCTGAGTGATCTGGAATCGTTCAGCCAGCATGTGAATCAGCGCTGCGTCGATATTGTCGATGCTGCGCCGGAATTTGGCGAGTTGCGGATCGGTGTCGCGATTTTCGTCAGAGTTGCTCATCGCGCACCGTCTATCACGCAATTTGCACGCTTTCCAAGCCGCTTCTCGCTTGCATTGGGCAGTCTCCACGGCCATGTGCGCATCATTATGTCTGCCGAGGTAGTTCCCCTTCCGCGCAAGCGCCCGACGCTTGATCCGATGCTGGCCCTGACCGCGCCCGGAATGAATTCGGTTAATGCGGTTATTCTTGACCGGATGCAGAGTGAAATTCCGTTGATCCCTGCGCTTGCCGGTCATCTCATTTCAGGCGGCGGAAAGCGGCTCCGTCCGATGCTGACTTTGGCTGGCGCAGAATTGGTCGGATATACCGGCAACAGGCATCACAAACTCGCCGCTGCGGTCGAATTTATCCATACCGCGACGCTGCTTCATGATGATGTGGTGGACGGGTCCGATCTGCGTCGGGGCAAAGCCGCAGCCAATATAATTTTCGGCAATCCTGCGACCGTACTGGTCGGCGATTATCTCTTCAGCCGCGCTTTCGAACTGATGACCGAAGATGGCAGCTTGAAAGTGCTGAAAATCCTGTCAGGTGCCAGCGCGATCATTGCAGAGGGCGAAGTCGATCAGCTGACCGCGCAGCGGCAGATCGAAACCAGCGAAGAACGCTATTTGAACATTATCGGGGCGAAGACAGCTGCTCTGTTTGCCGCTGCCAGCCGAATTTCGGCTGTTGTGGCCGAATGTGACGATGCGCAAGAGCGTGCTTTGGATGAATATGGCCGCAACCTGGGCGTGGCGTTCCAATTGGTTGACGATGCCATCGATTATGATTCCGAAGCGGCGGAAATGGGCAAGGATCAGGGCGACGATTTTCGCGAAGGCAAAATGACCTTGCCGGTTATCCTCGCTTATTCGCGCGGGACCGAAGCCGAACGCAAGTTCTGGAAAGCGGCAATATCGGGCACCCAATCGGACGATGCGGCTTTGCAAGAAGCGATCGCGCTGATTGCAAAATATGATGGGGTTGAAACCACGCGCGAACGTGCGCAGCATTTTGCCCATCGGGCGATCGACGCCATTTCTATCTTCCCCGACAGCACGGCGCGTCAGGCAATGGCCGAAGCGGCGCATTTTGCCGTCGCCAGGGGCTATTGAAGGCCTCGTTACGCAGCGGATTATGGGTTAGGGAAGGCTTGTGAACGAGCTTCCCATCCATGCAGTTCTGCCCGATCTGATAAGCGCGCTGCGCGAGCAGACCGGCGCTGTCCTGATTGCGCCACCGGGCGCGGGCAAGACCACTGCCGTTGCACCTGTATTGCTCGACCAGCCATGGTGCACGGGGCAGATAATCCTTCTCAGCCCCCGCCGCGTTGCAGCGCGCGCCGCGGCGGAGCGTATGGCGGACATGATGGGGGAGAAAGCCGGGGACACGGTCGGTTATCTCACGCGCATGGACAGCAGGCAGTCCGCCAAAACCCGCATTCTGGTGATGACCGAAGCGATATTCGTAAACCGGATTATCGAGGATGCCGAATTGAGCGGTGTAAGCGCGGTTCTGTTCGACGAAGCGCATGAACGGCATCTCGACAGCGAACTTGGCCTTGCGCTGGCGCTCGAAAGCCGTGCGATTCTGCGCGAAGATCTGCGCATCTGCATCATGTCCGCGACCATCGATGGCGAACGTTTTGCCGGATTGATCGGCGACAATGCGCCCGTGGTGGAAAGCGAAGGCAAAGCCTTTCCCTTGCGGATCGAATGGCTAGGTGCGCGCGCCGGACAGCGCATCGAGGACCAGATGGCCAGCGCGATCCTGACCGCGTGGAAGCAGGAAGAGGGCGACATCCTGGCCTTTCTACCCGGCGTCAGAGAGATTGAACGGGTGCATGAACGGCTTTCCGCAAAACTCGCAGGCACGCCAATCCTGCCGCTGCACGGGCAAGTGGATCCGGCCGGACAACGCGCCGCAATTCGCCGCAATCCCGACGGTTTGCGGCGTATCGTGCTGGCAACAGCAATTGCGGAAACCTCGCTCACGCTCAACGGCGTCAGCGTTGTGGTCGATAGCGGATTGGCGCGCCGGGCGGAGTTTGATCGCGCTGCGGGGACCACGCATCTTGTCACGATGCGCGCAAGCCAGGCGGCAGCGGCGCAAAGGGCCGGGCGCGCGGCGCGGCTGGGGCCCGGCATTGCATACAGATTGTGGGAAGAGGCCGGCCATCCGGGAAGGCCCAAATTTGACCCGCCGGAAATCGAAACCGCCGACCTTGCCCCATTGGTACTCTCGCTGGCCAAATGGGGCACGCCCGATCCGGCAACGCTTTGCTGGCTCGACACGCCGCCAGCAGCATCGATCGCATCCGCGCGCGACCGGCTGCAGAAACTTGGCGCGTTAGAGGATAGCGGTTCAATCAGCCCTTGGGGCAACCAGATTGCATCCTTGCCGATGGACCCGGTTTCTGCGGCAACCGTGCTGTTCGGTGCGGAGGTGAGCCAAGCCCTTCCTGCCGCCAAGCTTGCTTTGCTGTTGCAAGAGCGCGGGCTGGGCGGACGCGGGGAAGACTTGATACAGCGTCTGGCGCGATGGGACACGGACCGTTCGCCGCGCGCCAAGTCTGCGCGGAAGCTGGCCGAAGGGTGGTCGCGGCGCGCAGAGCGGCTGATTTCAGGTGCTGACTCTGATCCGATCAACCCAGCTCTTTTTCTGGCATTTGCCAAACCCGACAATGTTGCCCGGCGCCGCGATGGTTCGGGTGAAAACTGGATATCGGCTGGCGGGCGCGGATATTTTCTTGACCCAGCATCGCCGTTGGCCAGTGCCGAGTGGCTCATTATCGGTGATGCCCAAGGCCATGCCAAAGGCGCCAGAATTACAGCTGCGGCGCGGCTTGAGCCGGAGGATGTGGAAACATCGCTCCAATATCTGATCAAGCGCCAATCGACGCTGGAATGGAACGAGAAAGACGCACGCGTCGAAGCGCGGCAATTGCGCAAGATGGGTGCAATTACGATGGCGAGCGGACCCGATCCGTCACCCGATCCCGTGGCGGTGCAGACTTTGCTGATGGACACAGCGTTGAAACGGCTGGATGAATTGCTGCCCGCATCACTGGTCGCGCGGGCGAAGTTCGCGGGCATAGCATCGCTGGCCTTGGATCAGCTTCAAGCGTCAGCAGAGTTTTGGCTCGCTCCCTTGCTGGAGGGGCGACGCGATCTCAATATCTCTCCCGGCAAGCTGGCCGATGCTATTCTGGCGCAGCTGGATTGGAACGAGCGCCAGCAATTGGACAGGCTCGCGCCCCGTGAATTTCAGACCCCCGCCGGTACATCGCATCCAATCGATTATTCGGGGGAGGGTGCCCCTTCGGTCGATGTAAGAGTGCAGGCCCTGTTTGGCCTCGACCAGCATCCGCGGATCGGTTCTTCGCCTTTGCTGCTCAATCTTACCAGCCCCGCCGGGCGTCCGATTCAGGCAACGCGCGATCTTCCGGGTTTTTGGCGCGGCAGTTGGATGGACGTGTGCAAAGACATGAAGGGGCGCTATCCAAAGCATCGCTGGCCCGAACAGCCCTGGCTGGAAAAGCCCAGCCTAAAAACAAAGAACGCCTTTTCACGCGAGGAAAGCTGAACTAAGAGGCCGCCATGGCTGCACGTATCTATCAACGCCCGCAAAGCGCGATGCAATCGGGGAAGGCCCGGACCGACGAATGGGTTCTGGAGTTCGAACAGACCGAAGCTCGCAAAGCTGACCCGCTTATGGGTTGGACCGGCAGCGCGGACACGCAGGCGCAGGTGCAACTGAGCTTTGCGGACAAGGAATCGGCCAAAGCCTATGCCGACAAATACGGGATAGCGGCCCGCATTTATGCCACGCCGCCCAAGTCGCTTAAGATTCAGGCTTACGCCGACAATTTTCGGTAGTCGCTATTCGCTAATCGACAGGTCACCCGCTTCGTAGGCGGACCGGCAATCTGTCGCATCATGCAGAACATCTGCATCGAGCAACGGCGTTTCTGTCATTCCGGGGCCAAAAAAGCGCTTGTCGTCGCATTCGCCGTCATTCGCCCATTCGCTCTCGTCATCGCCCCAATCGATTGATGCCGCATCGGGGCGGGGGGTGTCGGTGCGTAGCTTGAGGTTGCCCGCTTCGAAAGCTGTCCGGCAGTCGGTCGCATCATGGCCTAAATCGGTTTCCAACAGGCGTGTCGCAGTCATACCGGCCCCTGCAAAGCGCCGGTCGTCGCATTCGCCGTCATTCGCCCATTCGCTTTCATCATCGCCCCAATCGATCGCTGATGAATCGATGCCCGGCTTGTCTCCGCGCAGCGAAAGCTTGCCGTCTTCATAGGCTGTCCGGCAGTCAGTGGCGTCACGACCGACATCGGTTTCCAGCAAAGTTGTTTCGGTCATGCCGGGGCCAACAAAGCGCTTGTCATCGCACTCGCCATCATTTGCCCACGCGCTGCTGTCGTCGCCGAAATCGATATCCTGAGAAAGCGCGGGGCGCGGAACAGCCAAGGATAGTGCAGCCAATCCCATTATGAGTGAGTTGTTCGCGATGCGCATTGCGGCCCCCTTTGATTCATGTCGCCAGCTTGGCTCTATCAGCTTTCCGGCAAATCGCCACCAAACGTAGGATGGCGAAGTCAAACCTGCCATGAACGGTGGGGCCCGGCATAAACTTCGGAATGCTGGCGGGAAATCATCTTGATTCTTGCCCGCCGCTTCCCCATATGCGCGCCGGGAGTCGGGTGGACGTTTGCGTTCGCCAACCTGGTCAGGTCCGGAAGGAAGCAGCCACAACGATTTGCGGCGGGTCGCCCGGCTCCTTTTCCACTATTTCAGGCTAAGCTCGCCCTTTTCATAGGCGGTGCGGCAATCGGTCGCATCGGATTTGATGTCTTCGTCAAGCAGCGGGGTGGAAGTCATCCCTTCGCCTACGAAGCGGGGATCATCGCATTCGCCATCATTGGCCCAATCGCCCCCATCGGTGCCGAAGTCGATTTCGCTGATGTCTTTCCGGGCGGTCTGCGCGGCGCCGGTTACGGGGGCTGAAGAATCGGGCGCCTGCGATTCACTCGATGCAGGCTCGCTCGCTGTTTCGGGAGAACACGCGCTTACCGACAAGGCGGCAAGCGCCGCTACGATTGCTTTTTGGACATTATTACGCGGTATCATCTCTTCTCCCCTCATTGATCGCATCGGGATAGGCTGGATGCCCGTCAATTGAAAGGGTGGCCGCATTCGCGCGCGCGTTCGGGCCAGCCGATGGACTGGCGGTGTTTTCCACTTCATTTGTTGCCCGGCAAGGCATGACAAGATGGTATTGAACGCCTAACCTGCCAGCACATGATCGATTCACCGGACAATCCAGAAACCGTTCCTTGGGACACGGATGAAAGCAGCGACAAGGAAGAGGCGCAGCCTACTGCCGCTGAGCTGGAGGATGCCGGGCAATCTGCAATGTTTGGCGATGCGCCTTCTGTCGAACCGGAAGAAAAGGCTAAGCCCGAACCAGGCAAGACTCAGGAACCGGCCCCATCAGATCAACCCTATCGCGTTCTCGCGCGGAAATACCGCCCGCAAACATTCTCTGAACTTATCGGACAGGAACCGATGGTTCAGACGCTGGCCAATGCAATCGCGCGCGACCGGCTGGCCCATGCATTCTTGATGACGGGCGTGCGCGGGGTGGGCAAAACATCAACCGCGCGCCTGATCGCCAAAGCGCTCAACTGCGTCGGGCCTGACGGAGAGGGCGGCCCCACTATTGACCCTTGCGGCCAATGCGAACCGTGTACGGCAATCGCCGAGGGGCGGCATATCGATGTAATCGAAATGGACGCCGCTTCGCATACCGGTGTCGACGACGTGCGCGAGATTATCGAGGCCGTGCGTTATGCGGCGGTTAGTGCGCGCTACAAGATCTATATTATCGACGAAGTTCACATGCTGTCGCGCAATGCCTTCAACGCGTTGCTCAAAACGCTGGAAGAACCGCCCGCTCATGTGAAATTCCTGTTTGCAACGACAGAGGTAGATAAGCTGCCGGTCACCGTGCTCAGCCGGACCCAGCGTTTCGATCTACGCCGCATCCCCGCCGCATTGCTGCAATCGCATTTCGGCAAGATCTGCGGTCTGGAAAATGTCGAGGCTGAAGACGAAGCGCTGGCGATGATAGCAGGTGCCGCTGAAGGTTCTGTGCGCGATGGTCTTTCCATTCTCGATCAGGCGATTGCCCATGCCGATCTTGGCGGGGAAGGGCAGGTCACTGCGGCGCGGGTCCAGGATATGCTCGGGCTTTCTGATAAAAGCGCGCAGCGAAAACTGCTGGGGCATCTGCTTGCAGGCGATGCCAAAGCGATGCTGGCCGCGATGGATGAACAATATGCGCTGGGCGTTGAACCGCTTGCGTTGATGCGCGGCCAGATGGATTTGGTCCACCGGATTACCGTGGCGCAGGTGAGCGGTGGAGAAGCTGATGCACCGACCAGTGAAGAACGCGATGCGCTTAAAGATTGGGCCGAGCGTTTGTCACCGGGGCAGCTTCACCGCCTTTGGCAATTGCTGCTCAAAGGGCATGACGAAGTCCGGCAAGCGCCCGATCCGCTGGTATCGGCGCAAATGGCCATGCTCAGAGCGCTTCATGCGAATGACTTCCCCGATCCGGGCAAGCTGGCAAAGAAGCTGGAACATTTGGCTGAAACCGGCGGCGCCGCGCCAGCAAATTCCGGAGCAGGCGAAGCCGCGCAGGGCCCCTCGGCTGATCTGGACTGGAAACAGGTGGTCGACAGCGTACAGGCCAATGGAAACCACCTCGCGGCCAGCATTATGATGATGCAAGTCCGGGTCGTGTCGCTCGAAGAAGGGTCCTTGCGGTTTTCTCGCGACAGCCGGTTCCAGGATGATATCGCCCCGCAATTGCGCGACGCGCTGATGGGCGCGACCGGACGGCGCTGGGTGGTGGAGGAATGTCAGGAAGAGGGGGAGCCGACCCTGCTTGAACGCGAAGAAGCCGCGCAGCAGCATGCGATGGACGAACTTCGCAAGCACCCCCTGGTAGAAGCAACATTTGCAGCCTTTCCCGATGCGGAAATGGTCGAAGAAGATACGGCTCGCCCCCGGGGCCGGAACAATTGGAGTAAGCGCGCATGAAATCGATGGAAGAAATGATCCAGGCTGCCCAAAAGGCTGCGGAAACCATCCAGACCCAAATGAACGACGTTCAGGCCAAACTCGATGCGATCGAGGTGGTCGGTGAAGCAGGCGGCGGTCTGGTCAAAGTGAAATGTTCCGCCAAGGGGCGGGTGCTGGGCGTGGCCATTGATGACAGCCTGATGAAGCCTGAAGAAAAGCACATGGTTGAAGATCTGGTGACCGCAGCGTTTAACGATGCGCGGGCCAAGGCTGACCGCGTTTCGGAAAAGGAAATGAAGGAAATACAGGGTGGAATGGGTCTTCCCCCCGGATTTGAATTTCCCGGCATGGGCTAAAAGCGGCGTTAAGGGTTGCTGGCAGTGTGTCCCAGAACCGTTCGGGGCGAAGGTCACGCGTGCGGCTGCGAACCTTCCTGCTAATCCGATGTGCATGGAAAATGCGCGCCTTAACCAAATTTTCACGCAACGCAGCGATAGCCATCGGCGGCTAGGAGGTCATCTGTTGAAAGGACGCATTATGCGCCCCTATCTCCCTGCCTGTTTCATATTGGCATTTTCGATTTTCTCTGTTCCGGCACTGGCCGAGAGCCGTTCTGCAACAATGCCGGTTTCTGCGGTGATACAGAATAACTGCATCGTCGCGGCGACTCCCATGGCCTTTACCGGCAAGACGGTTAACTCTCCCACTGCTGTCGATGGTTCGGCTCAAATCAACGTCACATGCACCGCGCCGACCGCTTTCAGTGTTGAAATGGACCGCGGAAGCAATGCCGCCGGCGAACAACGCCGGATGGTGAGTGCCGACGGATCCTATTTGGACTACACTATCTACTCCGACGCCTCGCGATCGAAAGAGTGGGGTACAAGTTCGGCAGCTGTTGCAGATGAGATGCAGGCGGCGACGAGCAAAAGTTACACCGCCTACGGTCGGATAAATACGGTAGATCTTGCAACGCCATCGGGTGTTTATCAGGACACAATCACGGTAACCGTCAATTTCTAGGCGAAAATCGATGGAGAATGCCCGGTTTGGTTAAGGAATTCGCCAATCGGTTAACCTGATCCTGTTACCTTATCGCAGTTCATGCGCTGCTATGGCGTAGGATGAACTGTAATTCGGGGCATTTTTTGAACTTTCGCAAAACATTAGGCATGCTGGGCTTTGCGGCCGGAGCGTTGATATCGAGCCCGGCTCTGGCCCAGGCAACCGATACAACTTTGCCTGTGTCCGGCGAAGTGGTGGATCGGTGCAATGTAACCGCGACACCCATGCACTTTCTCGTCGCCAATCCGGGCGCCAACACAAATGTAGACAGCACTGCAACCGTTCAAGTTCAGTGTACCAGTGTGACGCTTTTCTTCCTCGTTACCATGGACAATGGCGAAAATGCCTTGGGAACACAGCGACGTATGGTCGGTGCTGTTTCCGGCGACTATCTTGAGTATGATATCTACAAGAACGCCGCGCGGACTCAGCGTTGGGGACAGGGGTTTTTCGGCGGACAAGTCGGTTTCGTGTTGGTCGCCGGAAGCGCGAATTTTACGGCCTATGGCCGCATTCCCACGGTCAGCTCCTTCAATGCGGCTGATAGTTACAGCGACACCGTCGTAGTAACGGTACAATTCTGAAGCGAAGCGCCGGTAGTCCGTTCTACCACCGCAGCTGCGCGGTCCAGTGCAACATGGTTAATCATTTGATACCGTGTGGTTAACGCGAAATAAGGGATAAATCCCTAGCACGATCTCAAAGGAAACTTGGGGTCGCAATCTTGTATATTCGTACGGCATTCTGCGCGCTGGTGCTTCCGGTTGCGGCGTTTGGATCGGGCTCTGCATTCGCGCAACAAGCATCCGATATCGCCATGCCTGTTTCCGGAGAAGTGCGGTCCCGCTGCGATATCGTTGCCACACCGATGCGGTTCCAGATCGCCAATGTCGGCGCCAACAGCAGTTCTGACGCAACTGCGACCATCCATCTCCGATGTACCCAGCGCACGTTCTTCACCGTCACTATTGATTACGGCCAGAATGCCAACGGCACGCAGCGACGGATGATCAGCGGCGATGGCGATTTGCTGGCTTACGATGTTTACCGCAATGCGGCGCGAACCCGGCCATGGGGCCTGGGCAATCGCGGGGTTCGTTTCTATGCTTCGGGCGCTGCAGAGGGGACGTTCAACGTTTATGGCAGGATCCCGAATGTCAGCACGTTCAACGCAGCTGGCAGCTACCGCGATACTCTGACAGTTCAAATCGAGTTCTGAGCACGCCGCGATCGGGCTTCCACAGCTTCTTCAAATCCGGCGTTGCAGCATCGCCCTACGCTTCCCATATCATCCCTGTACAGAGTAGCGCTGACTGTTTCAGACGCACCCGGTTTACGGATATTGATATGAGCAATTTTCCCCTTCTTCCCTTGCGCGACATTGTTGTGTTCCCCGGAATGGTTGTTCCGCTGTTTGTCGGGCGCGACAAGTCGGTTGCAGCGCTTGAAGTCGCGATGGAAGGCAGCAAGGACATATTCCTGCTGGCCCAACTCGATCCGGCTTGCGATGATCCGCAAACCGATGACCTATACGATGTCGGCGTTGTCGCGCAGGTGCTGCAGCTCTTGAAGCTGCCCGATGGCACTGTGCGCGTATTGGTAGAAGGCACCTCGCGCGCAAAGCTCAATGAACTGCGCGAAGTGGGCGAGCATGTGGTCGCCGATGTTGATCTGCAGGAACCGGTGACGGCGTCTGGCAGCGAAGTGACTGCAATGATGCGCACGGTCACCGAACAGTTCGGTGAATATGCCAAGCTGAACAAGAAGCTGGGCGAAGATGCCGGCAACGATATCGGCGAAATCGACGATGCAGGCGCTTTGTCTGACGCTATCGCTGCTGCGATCAACACAAAGGTTTCCGACAAGCAGGCGCTGCTGACCGAGGGTGATCCCTTGCGCCGGTTGGAAATGGTTCTGTCCTTTATGGAGGGCGAGCTTTCTGTCCTGCAGGTAGAACGCAAGATCCGCGGGCGGGTTAAGCGCCAGATGGAAAAGACCCAGCGCGAATATTATCTCAACGAACAGATGAAGGCGATCCAGAGCGAGCTTGGCGGCGAAGCAGAGGAAGCCAACGAACTGGCCGAACTTGCCGAGAAGATTGAGAAGCTCAAACTCTCCAAAGAAGCCAAGACCAAAGCCAATAGCGAGCTCAAAAAGCTCAAAGGCATGCAGCCGATGAGCGCCGAGGCGACCGTGGTTCGCAACTATCTCGACATTCTGTTGGGTTTGCCTTGGGGCAAGAAAAGCAAGCTCAAGAAGGATCTCGGTAAAGCGCAGGAAATCCTCGATGCGGACCATTACGCGCTTGAAAAGGTCAAGGACCGGATCATCGAATATCTCGCGGTGCAGGCCCGCACCAACAAGCTGAAAGGCCCGATCCTGTGCCTTGTTGGCCCTCCGGGCGTCGGTAAGACCAGCCTCGGCAAGAGCATCGCGCGTGCAACCGGCCGGGAATTTGTCCGGCAATCGCTGGGCGGTGTACGCGATGAAGCGGAAATTCGCGGTCACCGGCGAACATATATTGGCTCCCTGCCGGGCAAGATCGTGACAAACCTAAAAAAGGCTGGCACGAGCAATCCGCTGTTCTTGCTCGACGAGATTGACAAGCTGGGTCAGGATTTCCGCGGAGATCCGGCATCGGCTTTGCTCGAGGTGCTGGACCCCGAACAGAACAACAAGTTCCAGGACCATTATCTCGAGCTCGATCTCGACCTTTCGGACATCATGTTTGTCACCACGGCGAACACGCTCAATCTGCCGCAACCATTGCTCGACCGAATGGAGATCATTCGCCTCGAAGGTTACACCGAGGATGAAAAGGTCGAGATTGCCCAGCGCCATTTGATCACCAAACAAATCGATGCGCATGGTTTGAAAGACGGTGAGTTCGAGCTGACCGAAGCCGGCCTTCGCGATCTCATCCGGTTCTACACGCGCGAAGCTGGTGTCCGGACGCTGGAGCGCGAGATTGCCCGTTTGGCGCGCAAGAGCCTGCGCAAGATTCTCGAAGGCGAAGTTACCAGCGTTGTCGTGACCCCCGACAATCTGGGAGACTTTGCGGGTGTGCGCAAATTCAAGCACGGCATGTCTGATGAGGAGGCGCAAGTCGGCGCCGTTACCGGACTGGCCTGGACCGAAGTCGGCGGCGAATTGCTGACGATCGAGAGCGTGACCACACCCGGCAAAGGTGAAGTCAAAACCACCGGCAAGCTGGGCGAAGTGATGAACGAGTCCATCTCTGCCGCCTTCAGTTTTGTGAAAGCGAGGGCGCCCGCTTACGGCATCAAGCCATCGATCTTCCAGCGCAAGAATATCCATATCCACTTGCCCGAAGGCGCGGTGCCCAAAGATGGTCCGAGCGCCGGAATCGGGATGGTCACGTCAATCGTTTCGACGCTGTCAGGCATCGCGGTTCGTCCCGATGTTGCGATGACCGGCGAAGTGACTTTGCGCGGACGGGTCTTGCCGATTGGCGGTTTGAAAGAGAAATTGCTGGCGGCGCTGCGGGGCGGAATCAAAACGGTTCTGATCCCGGAAGACAATGTCAAAGACCTCACCGAAATTCCGGAAAACGTCAAAGAGGGGCTGGAGATTATTCCGGTCGGGCATGTCGATCAGGTTCTCGAAACGGCGCTGGTTGCTGAACTGACACCTATCGAATGGACAGAGGCAGATGATCTGGCGAGCCAGCCAGCCGCTGCTGCATCAGGCGAAACCGTTTCCCGTACCGCGCATTAAATTGTGCAGCGCAGCGACTCGGGGCTTGGCCTTTTGGCCAGCCCCGGCGCAAAGCGGGGCGATCGCTTGTTGGACCTTCGATTTGCCGCAAATAATCCGCTTTTGAATGGATTCTCGGCAATCTGGTGCGGATTGCCTTTGACAGCAGCACCAAAAATCCCTTCTATCCCCGCCATTCGCGAAGACGATTCATGATCTTCGCCGCACCAGACTTTTTGGGGGTTTCACAGAATGAACAAGCACGAACTGATCAATGCAGTTTCCGATGTTAGCGGTCTTTCGAAAAGCGACGCAGCAAGCGCGGTCGAAGGCGTTTTCGACACTATCGTAAAGGCGCTTTCAAACGGCGACGAAGTTCGCATGGTCGGTTTTGGTACGTTTTCTGTAGCAAAGCGTAAGGCATCCACCGGCCGCAATCCGCGTACCGGAGAACCAATGACAATCAAGGCTTCTAACCAGCCCAAGTTCAAAGCGGGCAAAGGCTTGAAAGACGCGGTCAACTGATCGCTGACCCGAAGCGGGTTTGAACCGACCCGATAGAAAAAGCCCCGCTTGCTTTCACCGCAAGCGGGGCTTTTCTGTGTCTGGAGAAATTTTCCGGTCTGGTACTTGAGCAGACTATTGCGCCAGCTTGATCAGGGCAGAGGGCGGGGCACGGTCGATGCTCCCACTGTTGATCTGCCAAACCAATGCTCGGCCGCTCGCCGTGTCGCGATACCCTTCGTCGGTATTGTTCGCCAAGATTTCGCCATCGGTGGTAATGGTGAAAGTGCCATTGGTGGTTTTGAAGATTTCCGCGAGATCAGGATCGCGCGAATTGCGGCTTCGTTCCAGACCGGCAATCATAAGCCAGCTCATCGAGCCACCGCCAGCGCCGCCCGGATTGGTGCCCGCACCGAAACCTGGCGCATCGACCCGCACGGTTTTTGCGTCGCGCCGATAGACATAGAGGAAGGGTTGGCCCGCGCTCATGCCTTCCATCGTCGGAAAGGTGAAATCATGATCGATCCGACTGGCGATCGAAAAATCAACTTTGAACAACCCTTCGCCAAGATACTCGACGCTGTTCCAGCCATGCTGGCGTTCCAGCCGTTCGGCGATTAGCTGGCCGGCATCAGGATCATTGGGGTCGATCCCGCCGAATACGGCCTGCATCTGTTTGGCTTCGCGGCTCCTGCGTTCGCGGCTGCGGGCCTGCCGCTCTTCAAACTGCTTACGCCTTTCGGCCAGTTCCTCTTCGCTACACTCGCGGGCGGCACTTGCCGAAACGGGGCGGGTGGGAACCAAGACGACCGGCGGTGGCGGAGAAGAATCCTTTGCTTCCTCCGCAGCTACTTCGACCGCGACTTCAGCTGCTTCTTCGGCAGGGCTTTCCTCCATGGCTTCGGCAACAGCTTCCGCTGCCGGATCGGCAGTCGTCGGCTCGTCGCCCCAGCAGGTTTGCGAATCCGGATTCCAAACTGAAGTGCTGTTGCCACCTCTGGACATCTCCATCAGCTGCGTCATGCCGAGAAGCCGGATCTCGCCATCATAGGAGTAGGTGAAAGACCCGTCGGACCGCAGATCAAGCTTGGCGTCAAACTTGCCGGGAATCATGAAGCAGCTTGTCAGCAGTAGAGAGCCCAATGCTGCCATGAAAGCGGCGGCTGTGCGCCGGGTGAGCGGGAGGTTCATAGGGCTTCCTTCGTTCAGGACTTAACTGCTGCGCGTGGCGATAGCATAGAGCGCGATAGCTGTCGCATTGGAGACATTCAGGCTTTCGATAGAGCTGCTGATCGGCAATTTGGCCAATGCATCGCAATGGCCCGCAATATTGTGGCGCATGCCATCGCCTTCTGCCCCCATCACCAGCGCAACCGGCGTATCGGGCATCGCCTCTGCCAATGTTGCGTCCGCTTCGCCCGCCATGCCGATCCGCCAATATCCGGCCTCTGCAATCTGTTCTAGCGCGCGCGCCAGATTGACGACGCGAACCCACGCGACCGTTTCCAGCGCGCCCGAAGCGGATTTGGCAACCACGCCCGATTCTGGCGGAGCATGCCGGTCCTGTGTGACAATCGCTGCTGCGTCAAATGCGGCGGCGGATCTCAAAATTGCGCCGACATTGTGCGGGTCGGTAACCTGGTCGAGCACGACAACGGGTCTGCCATCGGCAATCACCAACACGTCTTCCAGATGGACATCTTCCAACGGCGCGCATTCGAGGACCAGCCCTTGATGCGGCGTATCTTTGGTTACGAGGCGCGCCAAATCGGGTGCCTGTGCGTATTCCACCGGAAAGTTATCGGGCAATTCGCCATCGAGCGAATCTATCCCCTCGCGGGTTGCCCACAATTTGTGATGCTTGCGTTCGGGATTTTTCAGCGCGGCCTCGACCGCGTGCTTGCCCCAGAAGCGCACTTGTCCGCTGCTGGCACGCCCGCTGCCGCGTCCGCCCTGCATCCGGCCAGCACGGCCTCTCAATGCGCGTTTTCCGCCGCCTTTGGCCATTATACTTCCCTAAACAGATAACCGGATTGCTCGCCGGATTATAATTGATTTCGGCGCCATGCCAGCAGGCCCATTGACAGGCAAGCGCAGCTTCGCCATTGGGGCGCCTCTCGGCAGGTAACGCATGCGATTGCGACAACCAGCACGGCGGGAATTCTCGCCCAAGGCAAGCCAGTGGACAGGTGGCCGAGTGGTTAAAGGCAGCAGACTGTAAATCTGCCCGCGCAAGCGTACATAGGTTCGAATCCTATCCTGTCCACCACTTGCCCTAAGCCTTTCCAATAGTGCGGTATTGCCATAGTCGGCAAAGACGAACATGAAGAGAATTTGCGCAAGCTCGCGTCTGCCGGTGGTGACTAACCGCTGAAACGGTCCGCCACTTTTCCAGATTCCTTGTGCCGCTCTGACGGTTTGCTCCACGATGCCGTCTCGCCACACTGATGCAAATTGGCCACTAGGTTGCAATGTTGCGCAAAGAATTGGCGGGATTGCGTTGTATGTCGCAACTCGGTCGTGCAATTATCTGAAATTACATTGAGCGTCGGCTCAGTGTGACAGAATTTTACGTGAAAAGTGCCCAAAATAGGGTGCGCTATAAAAAGGGAATGGGATGAGAAAAGCTCTTCTGAGTTCGACGGCGTTCGTGATGGCAATGGGCATGGCAGGAACCGCCCAAGCACAGGAAAACACGGACGACACTGAAGTAAATGATGATGATATCATCATCGTGACCGCAACCCGCCGGGCACAGGATGTTCAAGACATTCCTATTGCTGTTACCGCGGTCAGCCCGGTCCAGCTTGAACGCCAGGGCGTGGTCAACGTTCAGGAAATCACCCAGGTCTCACCAAGTTTTTCGACTTCGAACGCCCAGACTTCATCCGGCTCGGTCGTGCTGCGTATCCGCGGTGTCGGTACAACATCGAACAATGTCGGCTTTGAAAGCGCTGTCGGTATCTTCATCGACGGTGCATACCAATCGCGCCCCGGTGTCGCTCTTTCCGAATTTGTCGATGTAGAGCGTGTCGAGGTTCTTCGCGGCCCGCAAGGTACTTTGTTCGGCCGGAACACATCTGCTGGCGCGCTGAACATCACCAACAAGCGACCCGATCTTTCCGAATTTGGCGGTTTCGTCAACGGCACCTATGGCAACCGCGATCTGTTCAGCGTTCAAGGCGCAGTAAACGTCCCACTTGTTCAGGACACCGTTGCGATGCGCCTGACTGGCGCTTATCGCCAGCGTGACGGCTTTGTTAAAGTCATCGATGCTGCAGGCAATCGTTTGGGTGAAACCAACGGTGCAGATCAGTATCTGATCCGCGGCCAGATTGGCTGGGAAACCGACAGCGGCATCAAGGGCCGCGTGATCGCTGATTATGCTCAGAGCGATGCACCATTTGGTGCTGCGGTCGAAGTGCTGCAGTCACCGGTTGAAACGGCTGGTCTGTTCGGCCTGGTTGGCTTGGGCGCGACCGGCGGCATGGCTGTACCGGGCACCACAACGAACCGCTTCGATCAGTCTGCTGCAGAAGCGTCGGTCGACAATCTGACGTCGACCGCCAATTTCGTACCGAGCACCCATTCGGATCAATGGGGTCTGACAGGTGAAATCGAGATTCCGATCGGTGACAGTGCAGACCTGATCTATATCGGGTCCTACCGTGAATATAGCTCGGAAGAATCTTACGATTCAGACTTCTCCGGCATTGACGTGTTCAATGTCCTTCCGGGTGGCGGCACCGACATTGAGACAATGACTCACGAGCTTCGCGTTCAGGGCGAAGCTTTCGATGGCGCTCTGGATTGGTTGATCGGTGGTTATTATTCGACCGAAGACATTAATCAGCAGGTCAATTTCGGGCTTGGCGAAGATTATGGTGAACTGATCGGTGCACTGTTCTTCGCACCAACTGGCGGCGCCTTTGGTGCGAACCCGCTGACCTTCCTAACGGACAGCAACTTCTTCCCGAACTCGCCGCTGAACGTTCCAGGCGGGATTGATCCTGCGGGGACGCTGAACACCAATCTGTATAC
This sequence comes from Pontixanthobacter aquaemixtae, assembly GCF_009827395.1. GTDB lineage: Bacteria > Pseudomonadota > Alphaproteobacteria > Sphingomonadales > Sphingomonadaceae > Pontixanthobacter > Pontixanthobacter aquaemixtae. The sequence goes on from NZ_WTYX01000001.1 coordinate 652,103, forward strand.
TCAGAACAGCAAAAGCTGGTCGATCTTTACGCACAACACCTTCAACATCACCGACAGGTTCAGTGCGACGATTGGTCTTCGCTATTCGGATGAAACCAAGGACGGTTCTTTCGCGCAGGGCGCAAATAACAATGCGCTGTGTCCGGCCATTTTGGGGACAATCGCTGCGGGCAACGTTCCTGCACCGCTGATCAACAATGTGTTCGGTACAGGTTGTTTTGCCTTTACCGCGCCAGCCGATCTTCCGGCGGCAGCAGTATTCCCGCTGCCACGATCTTTCAGCGATACGTTTGACGATAACGAGCTGATCTACACCGGTAAGCTTAGCTATGCATTTGCCGCTCCGGTAAATATCTATGCAAGCTTCACCCACGGTTACAAATCAGGTGGTTTCAACCTCGATTCAACTGGTGCAGCCGGTGGTGCGGACCCGCGCTTCCTGTCTGAAACGGTGGATGCCTATGAAATCGGTGTGAAAGCCAAGCTGATCGACAATGCTGTAACATTGAATGTTGCTGCCTTCCGCGAGGAATTCCAGAACTTCCAGGTTCTCGAATTCACCGGTGCTCAGTTCACCACATTCAACGTTCCAAAAGCGAATTCGACCGGCCTTGAGATCGAGACTGTCATTCGTCCTAGCGACAACCTGACCGTCAATGGCGGCGTGACTTACACCAAGGCACGCTATCCGCTCGATTGTGCTGGTACGCAAACTGCCCCGAACGTTCTGGCGCTATGCGGCAACTCGCTGACCAACGCGCCAGAAATTGTGGCGATTATGGGCGCATCTTACGAGAAGGATCTGGGCAATTACCTTGATTTCTTCATCAACGGGCAAATCCGTTTCGAAGATGATCGTCGCACGTCGACACAGGCGTTTGATCCATCGGATCTTACCAACCCAGTGCTTGTTCCTTTCGATATTCAGGACAGCAATACCAAGATCAACCTTCGCGCCGGTATCGGTGCGCAGGATGATAGCTGGGCGATCGAGGTCTTCGGCACCAACATCACCAACCAGGTCACACGCGGTGTTACATTCAACACCGTGCTGCGGTCCGGTTCGCGTTCGGCCTTCCCGCAAGAGCCACGCAGCTATGGTGTGACGCTTCGCACCAAATTCTAATCGACTTGCTCGACGAATACCGGAAGGGCCGCTTGCATCGCGCAGGCGGCCCTTTCATTTTGTGTATGTTGAATCTTGCCGCAATGCGCGCCGAAGTTTAGTCAGGCGGGCATGAATGCATCCAATCACCCCGTAATCTCTTCCACCGGGCTGTTCACGCCTGCGGAGAGTATTTCCAACGAAGAGCTGGTCAAAAGCTTCAACGCCTATGTCGCCAAATTCAATGCCGATAACGCTGCCGCAATCGAATCCGGCGAAGTAGAGCGTCTGGAGCCAAGTTCGGTCGAATTTATCGAAAAGGCCAGCGGCATTAAAGCGCGCCATGTTATGGCCAAGGCGCCTGTGCTCGACATTGAAACCATGGCCCCGCGCTGGCCCGAACGCAGCAATGAAGAGCTGTCCATGATGGCGGAAATTGGCGTTGCGGCGGCAAAGCAGGCGCTCGATCGTGCAGGGCGCGATGTAAAGGATGTCGATGCGGTATTGTGCGCGGCCTCCAATATGGAGCGCGGCTATCCCGCTATGGCGATTGAAATCCAGCAAGCGCTGGGTATCGATGGTTTCGGCTTCGATATGAATGTCGCGTGTTCCTCTGCAACATTCGGTATCCAAACCGCCGCAGACTATGTCCGCGCGGGCAATGCGCGATCGGTCCTTGTGGTCAGCCCGGAAATAACCAGCGGACATCTGAATTGGCGCGACCGCGACAGCCATTTCATCTTTGGCGATGTTGCCACCGCGGTTCTGGTCGAGGATGTATCGATCGCCCCCGCAGAACATTGGGACATTCTGGGCACAAAGCTCAAAACCGTATTCTCCAACAATATCCGCAACAATTTCGGATTCCTCAACCGCGCCAGCCCCGAAGGAGTAGGTGCGGCGGACAAGCTGTTTGTGCAGGAAGGGCGCAAGGTCTTCAAAGAGGTTGTACCGATGGTCGCCCAGATGATCGTGGACGAAGCCAAGCGGATCGAAATTGATCCCACGAAATTGCGGCGGATGTGGCTGCATCAGGCCAATACCGGAATGAACCGGCTGATCGCGCATAAGGTCTTGGGGCACGAGGCGAACGAAGATGAAAGCCCGACGGTGCTTGATACCTATGGCAACACGTCGAGCGCCGGTTCGATCATAGCATTTCACCGGCACAGCGAAGATTTGAAGCCGGGCGATACTGGCCTGATCTGCAGTTTCGGGGCGGGCTATTCCGCCGGAACCGTGTTTGTCAGGAAAGTCGCCTGAGAGGTTTGCCCCTTACATCGTTGAAAATGCTCGCCTTCATTTGCGTTGGTTAACAGGTGGTGCGGCGAATGGCTTGGGGTCTCTTGTTCCCTCCACGCCAAAACACTAGGTGTTTGTGATGGCAGGTGAGATTTTCGACAACAAAGGCAGCGGGGAAGCTGACTGGCAATGGCCGTCAATCCATCCTGAAGGTAGAAAGTTTGGCGTGATCGCTGCTGGCATCGCGCTGGTCACGATATTCCTGCTTGATCTTGAGCTGATAGGTTGGCCGCTTCTGGCTTTCGCAGGCGGGATTTTTGCGTTCTTCCGCGATCCGGACAGAGTCGTACCGCAAGATCCCCATGCGATCATTGCACCTGCAGATGGCATGGTTTCGCTCATTTCTGTCGTCGAACCGCCTGCCGAGCTGGTTGGCGATGACGGCAGCGGCCAGATCGGTCTGCCTCCAGGTCCAGTCACCCGGATTTCGATTTTTTTGAGCGTGTTTGACGTTCATATCAACCGCACACCGATCGGCGGCACAGTCAAACGCCTCATCTATATGCCCGGCAAATTCATGAGCGCGGAACTTGATAAGGCGAGCGAGGAGAATGAGCGGCAGCACATTCTGGTCGAGCGAAGCGATGGCGTGATGATCGGGTTTACGCAAATCGCCGGAATGATAGCGCGCCGGATTATTCCGTTCGTAAAGCCGGGCGATATGATTGCCGCGGGGCAGAGGGTCGGCCTGATCCGTTTCGGAAGCCGCGTTGATGTCTATTTGCCCGCTGGAACCGAACCGAAAGTTCTGCTTGGCCAAAAGACTGTCGCTGGGGAAACGATTTTGGCAGAGTTGGGCGATCAAAAGCTGCTCGAAGGTATTTCACAATGAGCAATGAACCCCCGCGCGTCGGCCCCAAATCGGCTGAAGATGAACCTCTGCAAACCACTCGTGTGAAGAGGGGGATCGCCCTTCGCTCCGTAGTGCCCAACGCAATTACTGCGGCGGCGCTGTGTTCGGGCCTCACAGGCATAAAATTCGCGATCGCAGGCAATTGGTCATTGGCCGTATTTGCAATTATTCTCGCCGGAGTGCTTGATGGGATCGATGGGCGTGTCGCGCGATTGCTCAAGGGGCAATCGCGCTTCGGTGCGGAACTCGACAGTCTGGCAGATTCGCTGTCCTTCGGCATGGCGCCGGCAATCATTTTCTATCTCTGGACGTTGCAGGACCTTCCGCGACTTGGCTGGTTCGCCGCATTGGCATTCGCAATCTGTTGTGCGCTACGTCTGGCGCGTTTCAATGCGCAGATCGATACGGACGATCAACCGCACAAGTCGGCCGGTTTCCTGACCGGCATTCCTGCGCCGGTGGGGGCGGGGCTGGCCTTTCTTCCATTCTATCTGTGGATGGCGACCGGGCTGGAGGAGTTTCGTTTGCCCTGGGCAAATGCGGCATGGATGGTGGTTATTGCGTTTCTTATGATTTCCAACATCGCCACGTTAAGCTGGAGATCGCTCAAACCGCGCCGCCAATTCCGCCTGGCATTTATCGCGTTTATCGGCTTGCTCTTCGCAGCGATGCTGGTTGAACCCTGGTGGACAATCGCTGTGATCTCTGTCGGCTATCTCGCGCTGATGCCGCTCGGCCTGTTCCGGTATGGCCGCGTTAAGCGGCAACGGGCAGCGGAGCTATAGGGAAGGCCTGCACCGCAACCTGCTTCTTCGCTTCCACCGGAAAAGCAACAATTCTTGGCTTCGGTGCGGCTGGCACTGCCTTTTCATCAGCACGGTCAAGCTGTGTCGCTGCGCTTAGGCGCCTGAACGCACGGGCCCCGCGCAGGATGCTATCGCCAAGCGATATAGCAACCGCGATGACCGCAATGACGAACAGGGCAACCAGCGAGAACGTGATCATTGTACTTACCTCATCTTTTACACAGGGCCTTGTGGGTATCCTGTGGATAAATTGACTACGATTGGAGAACGGCTTTGGTTCCATTCTTAATCCGTCGACCTATGATGTTCACGATATGTTCCGAAATGTCAAGAGCCAATTTACCTCGGTGGAGGCTTGAAATGTAATTTCTGGCTGGATTTTACGCTTTTACCTCGTTAGAGGGCCGCATCCGCAAACAGGGCGGTCGAATCACGACCTTTCTGGAATGCGGAAATTCACATGGAAAGCACACATACCGGTGCTGGCGAGGGATCTCCTCAACAGTTCCAGTTTTCCAGAGGTATAACCGGAAGGAATTCTACTATGGCGGCACCTACCGTCACAATGCAGCAATTGATCGAGGCCGGCGCGCATTTCGGCCACCAGACTCACCGTTGGAACCCACGCATGAAGCCGTATATTTTCGGCGCGCGCAATGGTGTTCACATCATCGACCTGTCGCAGACTGTTCCGCTTTTCGCCCGCGCGCTGGACTTTGTTGAGTCCACTGTGCGCAGTGGCGGCAAGGTTCTGTTCGTTGGCACCAAGCGCCAGGCGCAAGAGCCTATCGCAGAGGCCGCAAAACGTTCGGGCCAGCATTTCGTCAACCACCGTTGGCTGGGCGGCATGCTGACCAATTGGAAAACCATCAGCCAGTCGATCAAGCGCCTCAAGACGCTTGAAGAGCAGCTGTCGGGTGAAACTTCGGGTCTGACCAAGAAAGAGGTTCTCCAACTGACACGCGAGCGTGACAAGCTGGAACTCTCGCTTGGCGGTATCCGCGACATGAACGGCATCCCCGATGTCATGTTCGTGATCGATGCCAACAAGGAAGATCTGGCGATCAAGGAAGCCAACGTATTGGGCATTCCGGTTGTCGGCATTCTCGATACCAATGTCGATCCTTCGGGCATCGCATTCCCGGTTCCTGCCAATGACGACGCAAGCCGCGCGGTACGCATGTATTGCGACGCGATTGCCGAAGCGGCGATCTCGGGCCGCGGCGGTGCGGTTGCAGACTCGGGCGCCGACGTTGGTGCGATGGCTGAGCCTCCGGTCGAAGCCTAAGCCGAAGATCACCCTATCAGCGTCACATTCTTGTAATTGACGCGAACTAGCGCGCCGGAGGCCCCGAATTCGGGCCGGTCCCCAAAGAGCGGGTCCGGCAGCGCATATTTTGAAAGGACAAAGCAATGGCTGGAATTTCAGTCGCTGACGTAAAAACCCTGCGTGAGAAAACCGGCGCAGGCATGATGGACGCCAAAAAGGCGCTGACCGAAGCTGGCGGCGATATCGAAGCTGCGGTTGACGCTCTGCGCGCCAAAGGCCTCGCCACCGCACAGAAGAAATCGAGCCGCACCGCTGCGGAAGGCCTCGTCGGCGTTGCCGTCGAAGGCACAAAAGGCGTTGCCGTCGAAGTAAACTCGGAAACAGACTTCGTTGCAAAGAACGACCAGTTCCAGGACTTCGTGCGCAGCACCACATCGGTTGCATTGGGCGTGGATGGTGACGATGTCGAAGCGCTGAAAGCAGCGGCTTACCCATCGGGCGGTACCGTGGGCGACAAGCTGACCGACAATATCGCCACCATTGGTGAAAACCAGCAGGTTCGCCGGATGAAGACCGTTTCGGTCGCAAACGGCGTTGTCGTTCCTTACGTCCATAATGCTGCGGCTGACGGCCTCGGCAAAATCGGCGTGTTGGTTGCTCTCGAAAGCGAAGCAGGCGCAGACGTTCTCGAGCCTCTGGGCAAGCAGCTAGCGATGCACATCGCGGCGGCATTCCCGCAGGCACTCGACGCTGACGGTCTCGATGCTGACATGCTCGATCGCGAACGCGCGATTGCTGCGGAAAAAGCAGCCGAAAGCGGCAAGCCTGAGAACGTGCAGGAAAAAATGGTCGAAGGCGCGGTGAAGAAATTCGCCAAAGAAAACGCGCTTCTCAGCCAGCTATTCGTGATGGACAACAAAACCCCGGTGGCTGACGTTGTTGCCAAAGCTGGCAAAGACGCCGGTTCGGAAATCGTCCTGAAAGACTATGTCCGCTTCCAGCTCGGTGAAGGCATCGAGAAGGAAGAAAGCGACTTCGCAGCAGAGGTTGCTGCGGCTGTGGGCGGGTAAGACGCCTATTTCCCCTACCTTGAGGGAGGGGCTAGGGGTGGGTGTTCGACGTAAAATACAAGCGCCGTACACCCCCACCCAACCTCCCCCTCAAGGGGGAGGAGAACTAGGCAAATTAAACGGTCAGGGTTACACTGTAACTCTGGCCGTTTTTTTATGTGCGTGATTTTCAAAAGTATTTTGCGAAAATCAGGGTGACACTTTTTCCATTCGAAAATTTTGATGACTTGCGACGCAGATTTTCGCGGAGGTTGTTGACGCGGTGCGTAATGAGCTGAGCGTGCTCTGACGAGCATACCTGCCATCGTGTTGGATTCGGTTTTCAAGGAGCCAGACGCGAAGTTAGCAAGCTTGTGGCGTGTAGGAAAATCAAGGCTTCTACCGGCCAACCTCTATCACCCAAATCTCCGGCTTTGAAAACAGCCGCACAGGCAACAGGCTCGTCCCCAATCCCGCGCCGACAATCACGCTGTTGCCGTTTTCATCCACTCGCCCGCAGGCATAGCGTTCGCCATGGTCGGACATGGTTGCGGGTGCGCCGCCCCATGGGTAGCGGATTTGGCCGCAATGGGTGTGGCCTGCGAGCATAAGGCCGAAATTCGCGGGCATATCGGGGAAGGGGTCGGGGCTGTGGCTCAGGATAATGCGCCCGCCAGAGAGTGGCTCCATCGCAGCCAGCGTTGCCGGCAAATCGGCCCGGCCGGTATAGTCATCGTCAATTCCGCCAACCACCAGTGGGCCGAATTGTGCGGCCTCGTTCTCCAGCACGCGGAAGCCGGCATTCTCCAGCCCGGCACGAATTGCCTCCATATCGAACCAGTGATCGTGGTTCCCCGGCACGGCGATTTTGATGATGCTGCCATCCAGCCCCTTCAGCGGCGCGGTTGCTTCCGCCGCCGTGTAAATATGCGTGGCGCTGCGTTTCTCGCTCACCAGATCACCGGCGATCATCACATAATCGGGTGCCAGCGCATTGATCTGCTCGACGATACCTTCAAACCGGCTGGGCGGCATATCCGGACCGGCAACATGCACGTCAGAAATCAGCGCCATGGTGACCGGCGCCGCATCCACCGGATAGCCTGCCAGTGACACTTCGGTTCGCTGGACAATCGGCGTCGCCATCGTGTCGCTATAGGCTTTCGCGCCCAAAGCGGCGGCAAGCGCAAACAGAGCCAGCGCGATCCAATATCTCTTTCTCAAAAGCCGGTTTCCATTGGTTGCGCGTATCCCTTTATTTGCAATGGCCCTTTGCGCGTTTTGGCGCGTGCGTATAAGGAGCGTTGCAACCTCAATTCATTCGGATTCTTCTGAGCTATGCCCGATCCTGCGCCCACACCCAAATACAACCGCGTTCTTCTGAAACTCTCGGGCGAGGTGTTGATGGGGGATCAGGATTACGGGATTGATCCCGAATATGTCGCGCGGCTGGCAGAGGAGGTGAAAGCGGCCAAGGATACCGGGCTTGAGATTTGCCTGGTTATCGGCGGCGGCAATATCTTTCGCGGGGTCGCGGGCGCGGCGCGCGGGCTGGACCGGACCACCGGCGATTATATGGGCATGCTCGCCACGGTGATGAATGCGCTGGCGATGCAGAATGCGCTGGAGCAAGCGGGCGTGCCCACGCGGGTGCAATCGGCCATTCCTATGTCTTCGGTGTGCGAGCCTTACATTCGCCGCCGTGCAGAGCGGCATCTGGAGAAGGGCCGGATCGTGATTTTCGCGGCGGGCACGGGCAATCCGTTCTTCACCACCGATACCGGCGCGGCCTTGCGCGCGGCAGAGATGAACTGCGATGCGCTGCTCAAAGGGACCAGCGTCGATGGCGTTTATGACAGCGATCCGAAGCAGAACGCCGATGCCAAGCGCTTCGATGAAATCAGCTATAGCCGCGTGCTCAATGACAATTTGAAAGTGATGGACGCCACCGCGGTGGCGCTGTGCCGTGAAAACAGCATTCCCATTGTGGTCTTCTCGATTAGAGAGAAGGGCAATGTGGTCAAAGTGCTCGACGGCACGGCGGTCCAGACCACTGTAAAAGCTTAAGGGAGAGGAAGCCCAAAATGGCAAAATACGACAAATCAGACATCGAGCGCCGGATGAAAGGCGCGGTGGAATCGCTCAAGGGCGATCTTGCCGGTCTGCGCACGGGCCGCGCCAATGTGACGCTGCTCGATCCGGTGGTGTGCGACGTCTATGGCGCGATGATGCCGCTCAACCAGGTGGCCACCGTGTCTGCGCCCGAACCGCGCATGCTGACCGTGCAGGTATGGGATAAATCGAACATGGCTGCGGTGGAGAAGGGCATTGCCCACGCAAACCTTGGCCTCAACCCGATGATCGACGGGCAGACTTTGCGTCTGCCAATGCCCGATCTGACCGAAGAACGCCGCCGGGAATTGGCCAAGCTGGCGGGCAAATATGCCGAGAACGGCAAAATCGCGATCCGCAATGTCCGCCGAGACGGGATGGAAGCGCTCAAAGACGACGAGAAGAAGAAAGAAATCTCCGAGGATGAGCGCAAGCGGCACGAGGAAGATGTGCAGAAGCTGACCGATCAATTCGTCGGCGAATGCGACACCATGGCCGAGGCCAAAGAAAAAGAAATTATGACGCAGTGAGGAAACTCCTCACACCGCTCTCTTCTTCCGCTCACCCTGAGCCAGTGGCGCTGCTCGCCGTCTTCGACTCCGAAGGGGTGCACTTACTTGAAGAAAGGGCAGGGCTTCGACAGGCTCAGCCCGATCGGTATTTTTAATGTCTAGCCAGCCCAACACCGCCAAACACGTTGCCATTATCATGGATGGCAATGGCCGCTGGGCGAAGCGCAAGCATTTGCCTCGCGCGATGGGGCACCGGCAGGGTGTCGAGGCCGTGCGCAAGCTGGTGCGCAGTGTCGAGCCGATGGGGATCGATTGCCTGACGCTCTATGCGTTTTCTTCGGAAAACTGGAAACGGCCCGAAGATGAAGTCGGCGATCTGATGAATCTGCTGCGCAAATTCATCAAATCCGATCTGCCCGAATTCATCGCCAATGACGTGCGGCTGAAAATCATCGGCGATTGGAAGGGGTTGGCGCCCGACATTGTCGCGCAGCTTGAAGATGCGTTGGAACAGACTTCCAAAGGCTCGCGCATTCTCGCGGTGGCGCTCAATTATGGTTCGCAGGATGAAATCGTCCGCGCTGCGCGGCGCGCTGCCGATGAAGGCGAAGTAACCGCCGATGCCATCGAACGCCATCTCGACACCGCCGATCTGCCGCCGCTCGACCTGCTGATCCGCACCAGCGGAGAGGTGCGTTTGTCGAACTTCCTGTTGTGGCAATGTGCCTACGCCGAAATGGCCTTTGTCGATGTTCTGTGGCCCGATTTCACACCGGAGCATTTGCAGCAAGCGCTAGACGAATTCGCCGACCGGGAGAGACGCTTTGGCGGACGGTGAGGCGACGAAGAAGCCCAAGTCCGACCTGCCGGTGAGGGTGGCGTCGGCGCTTGTGATGCTGGCGATTGCGCTGACGGCGTTGTGGATGGGCGGACGTGTACTCGATGCGTTTCTGGCGCTGGTCGTGCTGGTGACATTCGCGGAATATTGCGCGTTGATTTTCAAGATCACGCAAAAGCCGCTCAATCGCCTTCTCGCGGTGATATTTGGCGTCGGCTATATCGGCTATGCCGGTTACGCGCTGATCGCAGCAGACTCGTATTACCTCATCGCCGCGCTTGGTGCGGTGATTTTCACCGATGTCTTTGCCTATTTCTTCGGCCGCGGGATTGGCGGCCCGAAGATCGCACCCAGAATTTCCCCTTCGAAAACATGGGCAGGGCTGGTCGGCGGGATAATCGGCGCGGCGCTGTGGCTGGGCGCATGGGTTTCGACGTTTCATTACACCAGCGGTTACACGAGTTGGGCGGACTTCTGGGAGGCGACATCCGAAGACTCGCTTGGCGCGGCGGCCATCGGCATCATCCTGGCGGTTGCCGCACAATCGGGCGATTTCTTCGAAAGCTGGCTCAAACGCAAAGCCGGGGTGAAAGACAGTTCGAACCTGATCCCCGGACATGGCGGCGTTTTCGACCGCGTGGACGGGGTGATCCCCGTTGCCTTTATCGTCGGCTTGCTTTCGGGTGTCGCCTGATATGCGCAGCATCTCCATCCTCGGCGCAACTGGCTCTGTGGGCGCATCAACCCTCGACCTGATCCGGCGGGATCGGGATAAGTGGCGGGTGGTTGCGCTCACGGCGAATTGTAGCGCGGTGGATCTGGCAAAGCTGGCCATAGAATTTGATGCGGAGGTTGCAGTGGTGGGCGATGATGCCTGCCTCGGTGATCTGCGTGAGGCTCTTGCGGGCACCTCCATCAAGTCGGCTGGCGGCAAGCAGGCCTTGTGCGATGCAGCCGCACGCCCGGTCGATATCACCGTCGCGGCGATTGTCGGCTGTGCAGGGTTGGGGCCAGTCATGGCCGCGATAGAGCAGGGCGGGACCATCGCACTTGCGAATAAGGAAGCGCTGGTCTCGGCTGGCGATGTGATGACCGCTGCGGTCGCCAAACATGGCGCGACCCTGCTGCCCGTCGATTCCGAGCACAATGCGATTTTCCAGTGCTTGGCTGGCAACGACATTGCCGAGGTGAGCTGGATCACTCTGACCGCCAGCGGCGGGCCGTTCCGCGAATGGTCGCAGGCGCAGCTGGAGGCAGCGGCGCCCGAACAGGCCGTCGCGCACCCCAATTGGGATATGGGCGCGAAGATCAGCGTCGATTCAGCGACGATGATGAACAAGGGCCTCGAATTTATCGAGGCGCATCATCTGTTTCCGGTCGGGCTGGACCGTCTGCGCATCGTGGTTCACCCGCAAAGCGTCATTCATTCGATGGTCGAATATCGCGACGGATCTACGCTCGCGCAGCTGGGCCCGTCGGATATGAAAGTGCCGATTGCGTCCTGCCTTGCCTGGCCTAAGCGGATGGAAACCGGCTGCAAGCCGCTGGATTTGCCCGCGATTGGCGAACTGACCTTCTTTGCGCCCGATGAAACCCGCTTTCCCGCGACCAAGCTGGCGCGCGAGGCGGTGCATGTGGGCGGTGCGGCCCCGGCTACTCTCAACGCTGCAAACGAAGTCGCAGTCGCCGCGTTTCTGGACGGTCAGATCGGGTTCACACGGATTGCGGCAATAGTGGCAGAAACGCTCAATCACGATATAGAGCCTGCGCCGCGCACATTGGATGATGTGCTTGCGGTTGATCGCGCCGCTCGCATCCGTGCGAGTGAATTGTTGGAGAACGCCTGAAGTGCTCGAATCTGTACCCATCTGGATGTGGATCGTCGGTTTTTTGCTCGTGCTCGGGCCGCTTATTACGATTCATGAGCTGGGCCACTATCTGGTTGGCCGCTGGTTCGGGGTGAAGGCAGAAGCGTTTTCGGTCGGCTTCGGCAAGGAATTGTGGGGCCGCACCGACAAACATGGGACGCGCTGGAAAATCGCCGCGCTGCCGGTTGGCGGCTATGTCCAGTTCAAAGGCGATATGAACCCGGCGAGCATTCCCGATGCAGAATCGCTGGAAGAACTTGCGCCGGAGGAAAAAGCCGGAAATTTCCATCACGCAGCCCTGTGGAAGCGCGCGCTGATCGTGTTTGCTGGGCCGGCCACCAACATACTGGTCGCGCTGGCGATCTTCATCGGCTTCAACATGATTTACGGCAAAGTCCTGCCCGCTGATCCGGAGCAGGAGAATGTCATCGGAGCCTTTGCCGAAGCGTCCTCTGCGCGCGAAGCGGGTATGCAGCTTGGCGACAAGATCATCGCGGTTAATGACGAAAAGCTGGAAGATTTCATGGATCTCCAGCGCAATATCTCGCTTTACCCGAACCAGACCGTCTCGATCACCTATTCGCGCGACGGTGTGGTTTCGACCATCCCGGTGAAGATCGGCAGCTTCCAGGAAAAGGACCAGTTCGGGAACGAATCGACAGTCGGGCGGATCGGCGTTTCAGCGGCGGCCCCCGAACGGGTTTTCGAACCGGTCGGGCTGGGCGAGGCTATCTCGCTTTCGGTTACCCAAAGCGTCGAGATTTTTGAAATGATCGTCACCGGACTGAAGCAGGTAATCGTCGGTGACCGCTCCGTTCGTGAGATGGGCAGTTTCATCAAAATCGCCAAATATTCGGGCGAGCAGCTCAGCCTCGGGGCGCCCGAATTCAGCTTTTTCATCGCATTGATCTCAATTAACTTGGCATTCATTAACCTGCTGCCAATCCCCGCGCTCGATGGCGGACATTTGGCATTCTATGCGGTTGAGGCGGTTCGGCGGAAGCCGGCCGGCCCGGTTGCAACCGAATGGGCATATCGGACGGGCGTGGCATTCGTATTGGTGCTGATGATATTTTTCACGATCAATGATGTCGTGGACCTGGCGATTTAGAGCGTTTTGCTCTGATCGGGACGAATACGCAGGGGAGTGGGTTTCGACACCGCTTGATCGGGGGCACAGCATCGGGCAGAGGGCGCGTAAGCGTGTCCTGGCCCTGCGGATCAGGCGGCGCCGAAGCATAATTTTTAATGGACGGGATACCCGTGTCTATGAATGGACGGAAAATGAGCGGCGACACAGAGATTAGAAACGGTCGCCGACTTGCGCTGGCTTTGCTGGGCGGAACGATGCTGGCGGGGATGCCTGCTGTGGCAATTGCACAGGACGAAAGCGGGCAGGCTGCGGATCAGCCCACACCGGCCCCTGCGCCGCAACCGGATACTATCCAGTCGATCGCCGTCACCGGCGCGCAGCGCCTCGAGCCGCAAACGATCCTCAGCTATATCCAGATGCGCCCCGGCCAGGAATATTCGCAGGCTGCGGCTGACCAGGCTTTGAAAGAGCTCTACGCGACCGAATTGTTCGCCACCGCCAGCATCCGCAACAATGGCGGCAATGTGATTATCGATCTGGTCGAAAACCCGGTCATCAACCGCATCATTCTGGAAGGCAACAAGCGCCTGAAGAATGACAAGATCGTGCCCGAGATCAAGCTGGCACCGCGGCAGATTTTCACCCGCTCCAAAGTGCGCGCGGACACCGCGCGTATTCTTGAACTTTACAAGCGGCAAGGCCGTTTCGCGGCGACGGTAGAGCCGAAGATTGTCGAGCTGAGCCAGAACCGCGTCGATGTGGTTTACGAGATTTCGGAAGGCCCCAAATCGAAGGTCCGCCAGATCAACATTATCGGCAATGAAGTGTTTTCCGACGGCGATCTGCGCGGTGAAATGGTCACCAAGCAATCGCGCTTCACGACCTTCTTCAGTTCCAACACCAGCTACGATCCCGACCGGCTGGCGTTTGACCAGCAGAAGCTGCGCCAGTTCTATCTGACCGAAGGCTACGCCGATTTCCGCGTTGTTTCGGCAGTGGCTGAACTTACGCCTGACAAAGAAGACTTCATCATCACCTATGTGGTGGAAGAGGGCGAGCGCTACAAATTCGGCGAAGTCAGCGTGGACAGCCAGATTCGCGATTTTGACAGCGATGCGATGAGCCAGAGCCTGCCCATGAAAGGCGGCGATTGGTACGATGCAAAAGCGGTTGAGGACACGGTTGAGCAGCTGACCGAACTGGCGGGCCGCTTTGGCTATGCATTTGCCGATGTTCGCCCGCAATTCAGGCGCAGCAAAGAAGATCTCACCATGAGCATCACCTTTGTCCTGAACGAAGCGCCGCGCGTCTATGTCGAGCGGGTCGATGTAAACGGCAACACCTTGACGCAAGACAAGGTTCTCCGCCGCGAATTTCGTGTGTCCGAAGGCGATGCGTTTAACTCGATTGGCGTGAAGCGTTCCACCAACCGGATCAAATCGCTGGGATTCTTCCAGGAGAATTTCGAAATCGAACAGGTCGATGGCAGCGCGCCCGACCGGATCGTTCTGGAAGCCAATGTCGAAGAAAACCCGACGGGTGAACTCCAGCTTTCGGCTGGTTTCTCTTCGATCGAGAGCTTTATTCTGGCGGCTTCGATCCGTCAGCGTAACTTCCGCGGTCGCGGCCAGACCGTTGGCGCCAGCGTCAACTATTCGCGCTTCTCGCGTTCTTTTAATCTGAGCTTCACCGAACCTTACGTGTTCGACCGGAATATCTCGACCGGGATCGATATTTACCGGCGCGATTTCAACAGCTTCAACTTCCGCGGCGGTGATCGCAACACGACCTTTGAACAGGCCACCACAGGTGCCTCTATCAGGGTTGGCGTTCCGCTGTCCGAATATATGTCGCTGGTCGGTAGCTATACCTTCAACTACGATGATATCTCTCTGGACGAGAACCAGTTCTTTGCCGATTTTGACGGTGACGGGGTGCGAACATGCGAACCGCTGCTCGCCGGCCGGTTCCTGTGTGATGCGATTGGTAAGCGGACAAGTTCAATCCTCGGCGCAACATTGGCGTTCGACAATCTCGACAGCCGTTTCCGCCCGACACGCGGCGAGAGCATTTCGCTTACGACCGAATTTGCCGGGCTGGGCGGGACAGAGCGTTATATCCGGCTTCGCAGCAGAGGTGCAAAATACTGGCCTGTGCTGGGGAACTTCATCTTCTCCGTTCAGGCCGAAGGCGGCTTTATCAAAGGTCTGAAGGACCGCGGGCCGGGCGTCGATGATGTCCGTTTGAACGACCGCTTCTTCCTGGGTGAACCGCAGTTCCGCGGGTTTGACATTCGCGGTGTCGGACCGCGCATCATCCGTACCCCTCTGGTCGATGACGATGCGGATCCATTGACGCCGCGTGTGCCGACCACCAACGAAGATCTGATCTCTGACGATGCGATCGGCGGCACCGGCTATTATCTGGGCCGCGCAGAGCTCGAGATTCCATTGGGCACTGGCGCACGCGAACTGGGTCTGCGGCCTTCGGTCTTCCTCGATGTGGGCGCATTGTTTGGTGTGGACACGCCGAATTTGCAGAACTTCCCCAACGGGGTGCAAGCGCGTGATGCGGACAGCAATTTGCTGTTCATCGAGAATGTCGATGACGGCAATGGCGGCGTAACGCCAACGCAGACAACCAATCCGATTGCGGCAGATTTGGTGACACCCAATACGCCGCTCATTCTGCCCAACAGCTTTATTTCCGAGACTTTCCTTGGTGACTCCGTAAGCCCGCGTGTTTCGATCGGGATCGGGGTGAACTGGAATTCGCCATTCGGGCCATTCCGGATCGATTTCGCCCATGTGTTGCGCAAGCAACCGGGCGACGACACCAAGAAATTCACGTTCAATGTAGGAACACAATTCTAATGAAGACTTTTCTCAAAACGCTCGCGGCGGCATCGCTCGCGACTGCCGCAATGTCAGCTGCACCCGCCACTGCGCAAGTCTCTGGCAAGATTGCTGTAATCAGCCCGACCGAAGTCGTGCTCAGCACCACTGCGCTGCAGAATGCGTACCAGCAGATCAACACCACTTACGCGACCCAGCGCACCACGCTTGCCGAGCGCACCCAGCAGTACCAAACGCTGTTGCAACAGCTCGACACGAACGGCGACGGTCAGCTTGACGAAGCCGAACAGCGGGCAGCATCGCAAAATGCCGCGCAGGTTCAGCAGGCGCAGCAGTTGGAGCAGGAAATTGCACAGCTGAGCAACCAGATCGAACGCGTGCGCATTTACGCGGTCGAGCAGGTTTTGACGCAGTACAATCCCGCGTTGCAGCAGGTCATCCAGCAACAACAGGTGCAGGTTGTTCTGAACCCCAATTCGGTCACCTATGCAGCACCAGACGCCAATATCGGCGATGAAGTTACCGCTATTATCAATACCACGCTTCCTGTTGCCAGCATCACTCCGCCACAGGATTGGCGTCCGCTGCGGGCATCGGTTGCGATGTTCCAGAACGTTCAGGAAGCTTTGCTGGCCGTGGCTCAGCAGCAGGCCGTTGCTGCGGCTGCGCAGCAACAGCAGCAACCAGCGCAACCCACGCAACCACCGGCGCCGACTGGCCGTTAATTCAGCAACCTTGGGGACGGGGCAATGAGTAGTGAATCAGGCGCCAAAGAGAATGATGGCGCCGCATATGACATCCAAAAAATACTCAAGGCCCTGCCTCACCGGTACCCGCTGCTTTTGGTGGACCGCGTCAAGTCGCTGGAATTAGGCGAGAAAATTCATGCGGTGAAGGCGGTGTCCTTCAACGAAGAGTTTTTTCAAGGCCATTTTCCGGGCGCACCGATCATGCCCGGCGTGCTCCAGATCGAGGCGATGGCGCAAGCCGCCGCGATCCTTGGCATAGAGACGCTGGAGCTGGCAGGAACCGGCAAGCTGGTGTTCTTTATGGGCATAGAGAACGCCAAATTCCGTTCGCCGGTAACGCCGGGCTGCCTGCTCGATATGCATGTCGAATTCGTCCAGAAACGCAGCCGCGTCTATAAGTTCAAAGGCGTGGCCAGCGTGGAAGGCAAAGTGACTTGCCAGGTCGAATTCACCGCGATGATCGCCGATCCGCCTAGCTGATTTGTTTTAGACCCTCAGTCGCCGGGCGGAACGCATCCGCGTTCCTTGGCTGTCCTCGCTAACGCTCGGGCGGGCCGCTTGGCCCTTTGGCTGCCGCGACCAAGGTCCAGACCAAATGTCGATGGCTTGGAATGTTCCGTATTGCGCTGATCCGGTCAGCGACTAGCTGACCGCAAGGCCGGAGTCGAAGCCGAAGGCCCAGACGGCCAAAGGCCACCTGTACGGCCGCCCGAGCTTATGCAAGGTAGCCAAGCTGGCCGGATGGCCAGCGCCCGGCGACTGAGGGACCAAACAAACAACTCTTCGGCGCTTGAGGCAAAACAAAGAATCCAGCGAGGTTGGTCTTGCTTTCCGAAGCAAGACCAACTAAGCGGCGCGCTTTCCGAACAACAGCGCGTCCGGTCGGAACCGGGCACAAGCTATAAAGGACATATGCCATGAAGGCCGAAGGACATCCCGATTACCACATGATCACGGTCAAAATGACCGATGGTACTGAGTTTCAGACGCGCTCTACCTGGGGCAGCGAAGGCGACACTCTGTCGCTTGAAATCGACCCGACAAGCCACCCCGCATGGACCGGTGGCCGTCAGCAAGTTCAAGAAGGCGGCCGCGTGGCCAAATTCAACCAGCGTTTCGGCGGTCTTTCGCTCAAGAAGAAATAAGCCTCGCAGGCATAAAAATAGAGAAGGGCGGTCCCGCGGGGCCGCCCTTTTCTATACGCGCTCCAATGGAATATGCCCGCGGCCTGTTGCTTCGACGCAAATGGCGTCGCCAGCGCGAATGACTCCATCGGCAACTACCACGCTCATTATCCCTGCTTTACGGATCAGTCCTTCAGGCGATTTCTCGACCATCTCGCCAAGCAGCCCGGTACGGAAATTCTCGATCTGCTTGCAAGGATTCCGAAGGCCGGTAACGCGCAGCACTGCGCTCTCACCGATATGCAGCAATGTATCGCGCGATAGGCCGAGCAGGTCGATCCCGCGCGTGGTAATATTCTCGCCTAGATCGCCGGATGCGATGTCATATCCCTTGCCGCGCAGCTCGTCGAACAATTCTGTGTGGATCAAATGAATTTGGCGCAGATTGGGCTGCATTGGATCGACCGCAACGCGCGAGAGGTGTTGCACTGTTTCGCCCGCGTGAGCGTCGCCCTCAACGCCAAGCCCAGCGCGGATGGTGATTTCCTCGACAACCTCTTTGGAAAAGCGATGCGTTCCATCTTTGGCGACTGCGATGACAGATGGCGCGATCACCCCCATTCCCTCTCGCGGTACCATTTGGTCAGGACATATTTCAGCCCCTTGCGCACTTTCATCCCGTGATGGAGCGTGTTGGGATTGACGCGGCCATCTGCCCGCCTGTTGTTCCAGCACAAAAGCTTGCCGGTTTCGGGCTTGAAAATCTTGTTGATCGCCTTGAAGCGCGTGCCGCCGCCAGCCTCGACCGGGTTGAGATAGACCATGAAAGTCCATGTCCGTTGGCCCGAAATGGTGCAATATCGGGCATAATCCTCGCCATCTGGCGCGAAATAATCGGTGTGCGGTTTGAACTCCTGCCCCACATCATAACGCTGGCCCTGCAACGGCTCGCCAAATTTGGGGTCGATGCCTGACAGGCCTTCGAGCAACGCCTCCATCTCCACCACGCAGGCAACTTCCGGCGCCAGATCGCAGGTTTCGCTGGTGCGGAAATATTGGTCGCCATTGTCGTCGGCAATGGTCGAAGGGCGGCGTTCTGCATCAATCCGCGCGATCAGCCGCTGGCACAGATCAGGGGGAACGAATCCGCGAAGCTGGTATATTTCGGCCTTTGGCGAGGGGACGCGTTGCACCCCGCTGCGCGATAGCAGCTTTTCCGCCCAAGATTCGCCCGTCCGATCCATCAAAAACAATGAACACCAGCGGGCAAGACTTCGCAAGGTGTGAAATAATCTTGCGTAAGAGCCGGGTTTTGACAGTTTTCGCTTCCCAAACTGCCAAACCTATGCAATTGGCTCGCGCCCGGTTCGGAAGCGGCTTGACCGCGCGGCGTGTGGGGCTAACAGGCCCGTCAGCACGGCTTTCTTTCGAAGAAGCGGGCTGGATATGTGGCGATCGTAGCTCAGTTGGTTAGAGCGCCGGTTTGTGGTACCGGAGGTCGGGGATTCGAGCTCCCTCGGTCGCCCCATTATCTTCCCGAAATTGCCGTCGAAACAACGCGCCCGATTCTGCGGCGCGGTAGCGTTCCCTAATGAGGCGGGGCTTTGACGATGACGGCGTTCTGGACCGAACCGGATTTTGACGATCACGAGCTTGTGCAGCTTGTCCATGACCGCGCATCGGGCCTGACCGCGATTATCGCGTTGCATTCCACGCATCTTGGCCCCGGCGCGGGCGGCACCCGTTTCTGGCACTATCCCGAACCGAAGGACGCGATCCGTGATGTTCTGCGCCTCAGCCGCGGGATGAGCTACAAGAACGCGATGGCCGGTCTGCCTATGGGCGGCGGCAAGGCGGTGATTCTGGCGGACAAGGATCCCAGCAAGACCCCCGAAATTCTCTCTGCCTTTGGCGATGCGGTTGATGCGCTGGATGGACGATATGTCACAGCCGAAGATGTCGGCATCAGCGAAGCGGATATGGTTGCGGTGTCACAGCGCACCCGGTTTGTCTCCGGCTTGCCCGTTTCGGGCGAAGATGCCGCAGGCGGCGATCCTGGCCCGTTTACCGCGATGGGTATCTATCACGGGATCAAGGCGGCCGTGCAGCACAAGCTGGGCAAGGATTCGGTCGAAAATGTGCATGTCGCGATTCAAGGAATTGGCAGCGTGGGCGGCGGCGTTGCGCGCCTGCTGGCGCATGACGGTGCAAAACTGACGCTGTCCGACATCAATGAAGATCGCGCCAAAGCGCTGGCGAGCGAGCTTGACGGTGAATTTGCCGCGCCCGACGCGATTATGGGCGTGCAGTGCGATGTGTTCAGCCCCAACGCGCTGGGCGCGATTCTGGATGATGAAGGCATTGCGCGGCTTGATGCGCCGATTGTCGCAGGCGGCGCGAACAACCAGCTTGCGCGGCAGGGGCACGGGCAGATGCTTGCCGATCGCGGCATTCTTTACGCGCCTGATTATGTGATCAATGCCGGCGGGATCATCAGCGTGGCGATGGAATATCTGTGCAAGAAAGACGGCACTCCCTGCGACATCAACGAGGTGCGCAAGCGGATCGCGCAGATCCCCGGCAGGCTCGAAGAAATCTGGCAGGAAAGCGACAGCTCCGGCGTGTCATCCGATGCCGTGGCGGACCGGATGGCGCAGAAGCTGATCGGTCGATAGCGCTTTCACTTGCGAGCAAGGTGACGGCCTGCCAAAGCTGAGGCTCAATTCTTATGCACGGCTTTGCGAATCCCAAACGTTTTCTGTCGCTGGCAAAGTGGCTGACTCCGCTCCTGATGGTGAGCGGGGGCATCCTCGCTTGCATCGCGGTGATCTGGGGCTTTTTCTATCTCCCTCCTGACAGGTTGATGGGCGATACCGTGCGGATCCTGATCATTCATGTGCCATCGGCATGGTTGGGCATGGGCGGCTGGACCGCGATTGCCATTTCCAGCCTCGTTTTCCTTGTCTGGCGGCATCCGCTTGCGAGTATCGCGGCAAGGGCCGCTGCGCTTCCCGGCGCGGTGTTCACCGCAATCTGTCTTGTAACCGGATCGCTCTGGGCGCGGCCAACATGGGGCACTTGGTGGGTGTGGGACGGGCGCGTAACCTCGATGCTGGTCCTGCTGTTCCTGTATTTCGGCTATATCGCGCTGGCCCAGGCAATTGACCGCGAAGGCGGTTCCAGCCGCATCACCGCGATTTTCGGACTGGTCGGGGCGATCAATATCCCGATCATCAATCGTTCGGTCGTATGGTGGCAATCGCTGCATCAGCCCCCCAGCATCACGATTGGCAAAAGCGCGATCGACAGCACCTTTCTGGTTCCGATGCTGATTTCCGTGCTGGGCTTCTCGCTGATTTTTGCAGGCGTTGTACTGGCGCGGATGCGCGCGCTGCTGGCCGATATGCAAACCGAGGCACGGCTGCGGCGCAAAGCGATGGAGAACGGGTGATGCGCGAAGGTCTCGATCAGATGGATTTCGTGATCGCAACCTATGCGATTGGCATTGTCGCGACGCTGGCGCTGGTCATTTGGAGTGTGATGGCCATGCGGCGCGCGGAAAAACGCCGCGAGCAGGCGAGACGCAAATGAGCGCGCTGAAACCCAAGCATCAGCGGTTGGTATTGTTGGCTATCGCGCTGGTCGCCATTATCGGGGCAGGGCTGCTCGCATCGTATGCGCTGCGCAACGAGGCGAGCTATTTCTACACTGCAGACCAGATCGCCGCCAATCCGCCCAAGCCGGGCGAGCTGATCCGGCTGGGCGGAATGGTTCAGGAAGGCTCGCTCTCCACGCTGGAAGACGGTGTGACCGTGGCTTTCACCGTGACCGATATGAAAAGCGCGACGGTGCCGGTTCGCTATACCGGCATTTTGCCCGATCTGTTTGTCGAAGGGTCGGGCGTAGTAGCCGACGGACGGATGGATGAAGGCGGCACTTTCATTGCCGAACAATTGCTTGCCAAGCATGACGAGAATTACGTCCCGCGCGAATTGCAGGATATGCAGCAGCATTCGGCCGACGAGACGCTCAAAACGCTGGAAACCTCCCAATGATTGCCGAACTCGGCCTGACCGCCTTGTGGCTGGCGGCTGCTTTATCGGTCTTGCAACTGGTGGCGGGCGCGCTGGCGCTGCGCGACGAAGGCGGGGAACTGGCAAAGCTGGTGCGCCCGGCGGCGATTTTGCAGGGCTTGTTGGCGGGTTTCGCCTTTTTGATGCTGCTTTATCTGTTTGCGGTCACCGATCTGTCGGTCAAGCTGGTCGAAACCAATTCGCATTCGGCCAAGCCGATGGTTTTCAAGCTGGCCGGGGCATGGGGCAATCATGAAGGCTCGATGCTGCTGTGGATCACGGTGATGGCGCTGGCGGGTGGTCTGATCGCGCTGGCGGAACGGCGTTTGCCCGAAAAAACGATGCTGGCAACGCTTGCGGCGCAGGCTTTTGTCGGGCTGGGTTTCTATGCATTTCTGCTGCTGAGCTCGAACCCGTTTGAGCGCCTGCCCATGCCCGCGCTGGAGGGCAGAGGCCTCAATCCCTTGCTGCAGGATATCGGCCTCGCATTCCACCCGCCGACTTTGTATTTCGGCTATGTCGGCCTTTCTGTCGCTTTCAGCTTTGCCGTCGGCGCGCTGGTAACGCGGCAGGTCAATCCCGTTTTCGCCCGCGCCATGCGGCCGTGGGTGCTGGGCGCGTGGATATTCCTGACGCTGGGGATCACGGCAGGCAGCTATTGGGCCTATTACGAGCTCGGCTGGGGCGGTTGGTGGTTCTGGGACCCGGTCGAAAATGCATCGCTTATGCCGTGGCTTGCCGCGACCGCTTTGCTCCATTCGGTCGGCGTTCTCGCCGCACGCGATGCATTGCGGACATGGACGATCATGCTCGGCGTGGTGGCATTTTCGATGTCGATGCTCGGCACGTTCCTTGTCCGGTCGGGCATTTTGACCAGCGTGCACGCTTTCGCCGTCGATCCGGAGCGCGGGACATTTATCCTGTTCTTGCTGGTGCTCTATATCGGCGGTGCATTGCTGTTGTTCGGGCTGCGCGCGGCCACAGTGGCGGAAGGCGAGCGTTTCCGCGTGACCAGCCGCGAGGGCGCCCTGGTAATCAACAATGTGATGCTCAGCGCGATCCTCGGGATTGTCCTGCTCGGCACGCTCTATCCGCTGCTGACCGAAGCGTTCGACGTGCGTGTCTCTGTCGGCCCTCCCTATTTCAATCCGGTGGGCGCGATTTTTACGATTCCGATGCTGCTGGTGATGTGCGTTGGCCCGCTGCTGCGCTGGCGCGGCGATAGTCTGGGCCGGATCAAGAATTCGCTGGCGATTGTCGCGGCGATCATGCTTGCGGTGCTGGCGCTGGTCGTGGTTCTGGGCTCTTACGGGATTTTGCCGGTGCTGGGGCTGAGCATTGCAATCGGGCTTGCGATCGCCAGCTTCCTGCCGCTCAGGGGCCGCAATCTGCTCCGCGTTCCGATTGCGACATGGGGCATGGTGGTCGCGCATTTCGGCCTGGCAGTGGCGCTGTTCGGAATGGCGAGCGAAACCGCCTTCTCCGAAGAAAAACTGGCCGCGGTGCCGGTTGGCGAAAGCGCGCAAGTCGGGCCGTGGACGGTGACGCTGGAAAATGTAGAGCCTGTGGCCGGACCCAACTGGACCGCGATCCAGGGGCGTTTTGCAGCGCGTTATGACGGCGGCGATGCGGTTATCCTGACCCCGCAAGCGCGCAATTTCTGGGCGCCGCCGCAAGAAACCACCGAAAGCACGCTGGCAACGCGGTGGAATGGCCAGCTTTACGCGGTGATCGGCAATCAGGCACCCGATGGCCGGTGGCAATTGCGGCTTTGGTGGAAACCCTTTGTGACTTTCATCTGGTATGGCGGGATATTGGTTGCGCTGGGCGGATTGCTGGCGCTGATTGGTAGGCTGAAGAGTGATTTGAAGCGCCGCTATGTCAAATCGCGTCTGGCCGATCGCGCTGCGGAGGTGGCCGCATGAACAAAGCATGGCTCTGGATCCCGCTTGGGCTATTCTTCGGATTTGCCGGATTGGCGGCCTATCAGCTGACCCAGCCGAAGGACGAATTCATCGCAAGTACCATGATCGGCAAGCCGGTGCCCGAATTCGATCTTCCCCCGGCGCATGCCGATCGGCCCGGATTGACGATTTCTGACCTGAAAGACGGCAAGCCGAAACTTCTCAATATCTGGGCGAGCTGGTGCCTTCCCTGCATTGCCGAGGCCGAGCATCTCGACAGGTTGAAGCGCGAGGGGGCTGATATTGTCGGCGTTGCAATCCGCGACCGTCCTGAAGATGTCGCGCGCTTCCTTGCGCAGCACGGCAATCCCTATTCCAAAATCGGCAAGGACGATCTGTCCAATTTGCAATTGAGCATAGGTTCGTCAGGCGTGCCGGAGACTTTCGTGGTCAATGGCGACGGTATCATTGTCTACCAGCATATCGGCGATGTCCGCGCGGAACATGTGCCGATGTTGCTGGAAAAACTGGCGGAGGCAGGAGGATGAACGGCCAAGCATATACAACCTCCCGTCATTCCCGCGAAAGCGGGAATCCAGTGTGGCGTATTGCTAGATCGCTCTGGATTCCCGCTTTCGCGGGAATGACGATGCTGGCCATCATGATTCTCGTTCCTGAACCACTGTCAGCCCAGCAATCGCTCCCCCCGGCACCGCTGGCTTACGAGCAGCTCGAAGATCCGGCGCAGGAACAGGCCGCGCAGGAGCTGATGGAGACGCTGCGCTGCCTCAAATGCCAAAGCCAGTCGATTGCCGATAGCGATGCGCCGATGGCGGGCGATATGCGCCATCAGGTGCGCAGCCGCATTGCTGCGGGCGAAGACCCGGAGGCGATCCGCGCGTGGCTGGTCGAACGCTATGGCGATTATGTCAGCTACGCCCCATCGGTTAGCGAAACCACCTGGCCGCTATTTGCGGTTCCCTTGCTGCTGATGTTGGTTGCCGGCGCGTTGATCTGGCGGCGCCTGAGGAAATCCGCATGAGCTGGCTGCCGATACTGATCCTCGCGCTAGCGGCGTTCGTGATTGCCGCATGGCTGCTGCACCTGCCCAAATCGGGCTGGGCGCTGTTTGGCGCGGCGCTGGTGTTCGGTCTTGCCGGCTATGCGCTGCAAGGATCGCCGGGATATGCGGGGGCTCCGACCGAAAACGCGCCGGTCGCGAGCGCCAATAGCGAAGCCATTGTCGAAGCGCGGCGTGATTTCTTCGGGCGTGACCGTGTTCCATCGCGCTGGGTGACGGTGGCCGACGGGTTCGCGCGCAACGGCCAGTTCGAGGATTCGGCCAATATGCTTCGCAATGCGGTTGACGAAAATCCCGATGATATCGAGGCATGGGTCGCGCTGGGCAATGCGCTGATCGAACACGCCAATGGATCGCTCACCCCCGCCGCGCTCTATGCCTTTGCCGAGGCGGAGAAAGTGCAGCCAGGCCATCCTGCACCGGCCTATTTCCTTGGCGTTGGGCTGCTGCGTTCGGGCAAACCGATGGAAACCCGCGCAATTTGGGCGGAATTGCTTGAAAATGCGCCAGAGGGGGCCGAATGGGCAGCGCCGTTGCAAGACCGCCTGACGCGGCTGGACGAGCTTCTGGCGCAAATGGGCGGGCCTGTTCCTGTGGTGGAACAGTGATCATCATGCGTGTTGCCCCTTACATTGGTTGCTGCTAGTTGCCGCCGCCTTTCGAGTGGTGATTGATTGCGCGCCAATTAGGGACGATCCTTAAGCGCAAGCGGGATACCGAATTTCATGGCAAAAGCCTCAACACATACCGTTCAGCCGCCTCCGGGCTCGCAGACTGGCCATAGCGCCTCGAAAGCGGCGCTCGCGGTGGGTGCTATCGGCATTGTGTTCGGCGATATCGGCACCAGTCCGCTTTATGCCTTCCGCGAAACTTTTGTTGGGCCGCACCCGCTTGCGCTGGATGCAGCGCATGTGCTGGGCGTGGTCAGCCTGATCTTCTGGTCAATGACGCTGGTCGTGGCGATCCAATATGTCACGATCCTGATGCGCGCGGACAATAAGGGGCAGGGCGGCTCGCTCGCGCTGGTTGCGCTTATTTCGCGCCATATCGGCCGGTCAAAATATGGCTGGATGGCAGTGCTTCTGGGCGTGTTTGCGACTTCGCTGTTTTACGGCGACAGCATGATTACGCCCGCAATTTCGGTGCTGTCCGCAGTTGAAGGCCTGACCGTGGTCGATCACCGGCTTGATAGATTCGTTATTCCGATTGCGCTGGTCCTGCTGATCTTCCTGTTTGTCCTGCAGAAGCGGGGCACTGCAAAGGTCGGCGCGCTGTTTGCGCCGGTGATGATCGTCTATTTCACCGTGATTGCCAGCATGGGCGCATGGCAGATTTTCCAGACCCCTGAAGTCCTGTGGGCGCTCAACCCCTATTACGCGGTGAATTTCTTCTTTCTCGACGGTTTTACCGCCTTTCTAGCGCTGGGATCGGTGGTGCTGGCGGTAACCGGTTCCGAGGCGCTTTATTCGGATATGGGGCATTTCGGGCGCGGTCCGATGCGTCTTTCGTGGTTCGGCTTTGTAATGCCATGCCTGCTGCTCAACTATTTCGGGCAGGGCGCGATGATTATCGGATTGCCCACCGATCAGGCGGCAGAGGCGATCCAGAGCCCGTTCTTTTTCCTCGCAAGCGAACAATGGCGTCTGCCGCTGGTGTTCCTCGCCACATTCGCCACTTTCATTGCCAGTCAGGCGGTGATTTCGGGTGCATTCTCGATCACCCATCAGGCGATGCAAATGGGCTATATTCCGCGCCTGTCGATCCGCCACACCAGCGAAACCGAAGGCGGCCAGATTTACATTCCGGTGGTCAACTGGGCGCTGATGATCGCGGTGATCATTCTGGTGCTGACGTTCCAGAACAGCTCCAACCTCGCGAGCGCATATGGCATCGCGGTAACCGGCGCGGTTACGATTGATACGCTGCTGATGGCGGTATTGCTGGTCGGGGTGTGGAAATGGAAATGGTGGTACGCCGCGCCGGTGGTGCTGCTGTTCCTGATCGTTGACGGGGCCTATTTCGCCGCGAACCTTGCCAAGGTACCCGATGGCGGCTGGTTCCCATTGGTGGTCGGCCTTGTCGCTTTCACCTTACTCACCACCTGGGCGCGCGGCCGCAAGCTGATGCGCGAACGGATGAGCGAAGTCTCGCTGCCGATGGAAATCTTCGCCAAATCGGCCAAGAACAGCGCAACCCGCGTTCCCGGAACCGCGATCTTCATGGCATCGGCCAAGGGCGGGGTTCCCTCTGCGCTGCTGCACAATATCAAGCACAACAAGGTGCTGCATGAGCGGGTGGTGATCCTGACCATCGAGATCGCCGAAATACCCTATGTCGATCCCAATGCGCGCTGCGAATATCACGATTTGGGCGACGGCT
Source organism: Pontixanthobacter aquaemixtae (assembly GCF_009827395.1). Taxonomy (GTDB): domain Bacteria; phylum Pseudomonadota; class Alphaproteobacteria; order Sphingomonadales; family Sphingomonadaceae; genus Pontixanthobacter; species Pontixanthobacter aquaemixtae. Next base: position 679,076 of record NZ_WTYX01000001.1, read on the forward strand.
TCTTCCGCGCCGTGCTGCATTACGGCTTTATGGAAGAAACCAATGTGCCCGAAGGTCTGAAGAACATGGCCGTGTGCGGCGGCGAATTCGATATGATGCAGACCAGCTTCTTCCTGTCGCGGCAAACGCTGCTGCCGTCAGAGAAACCGGGGATGCCGATCTGGCGCGAGAAGATTTTTGCGTGGATGCTGCGCAATTCGGCGACTGCGATGGAATTCTTCCGTCTGCCGACCAACCGGGTTGTTGAGCTGGGCAGTCAGGTACGGATTTGATTAGCACGTCACCCCAGCGGAAGCTGGGGTCTCGGGTCTCCAGGTCGTACTTCGCTGCTTGAGATCCCAGCCTTCGCTGGGATGACGCGTTATGGCTATGCCGTTGGCGGCTCGTCCTTGATCACATCATCCTCCTCACCGACATTCAATCCGTGCTTCAACAGCATCGGAATTTGGCTGAATGTGAAGAGGAAGGTCAGCGGCATAAACACCCAGAATTTCGCCCAGAGCCAGCTTTCGAAACTTAGCTGCGCGCGCAGCACTTCATTGAGCGCGGCGAGGGCAAAGAAGAAGAACCCCCAATTGCGCGAAAGTTTGAGCCAGCCTTCGTTGCTCAGCCCTTCAAACGCGGCCTCTAGCAGCACTTTGAGCAGCGCTTTGCCTTTCCACCAATAGCCGATCAGCAAAGCGGCGCCGAATACCGAATAGATGATCGTCGGCTTCAACTGGACAAACACAGGATCGCCGAAAAAAATCGTCAGCGCGCCGAAGCCAACGATCAGGGCTGTCGAGAACATCAGCATCGGCGAAACTTTGCCCAGCCGGAATTTCGAGAACAGCAGCGCCGTGACCGCTGCAATCATAAAGGCTGCTGTGCCATAGATAATGGCGATAATCTCTCCGCCCGGAGAGGTCTCTTCGGGTGAGTAATATTTGTACACCGCGAGGAACACCAGCAACGGGCCATAATCGACCAGCACATTGAGCCAGCCGGACGAGCTGGGCTTAACCGGCGGTTTTTCGTCAGCCATCAGGCCACTCCTGCAATCACTTTGGCAACCAGATCGGGATCGAAAGGCCGCAAATCGTCTATCTTCTCACCCACGCCAATCGCGTGGATTGGCAAACCATATTGCTCGGCCGCGGCGACCAGAACGCCGCCGCGCGCGGTGCCATCGAGCTTGGTCATAATCAGGCCGGTAACGCCGGCGACTTCCTTGAATACGTCAATCTGGGCAAGCGCGTTTTGCCCGTTGGTCGCATCGAGCACGAGAACCACATCATGCGGCGCTTCGGGGTTGAGGCGGCCAAGCACTTTGCGAATTTTGGCAAGCTCATCCATCAATTCGCGCTTGTTCTGCAGGCGGCCCGCAGTATCGACCACCAAAGCGTCGATACCCTGTTCGGTTGCGGCTTTAACCCCATCAAACACGATGCTGGCCGGATCGCCGCCTTCTGGCCCGCGAATGATCGGCACGTCTATCCGCTCCGCCCAAGTCGCCAGCTGCCTGATCGCCGCGGCGCGAAACGTGTCGCCAGCGGCCAGCATGACACCGTAATCATCTTCCTGAAACCAATGCGCCAGCTTTGCGATTGTGGTGGTTTTGCCGCTGCCATTCACCCCGATCACCAACAAAACTTGCGGGCGGGGGAAAGCGGTGATTTCAATGGGAACAGCAACCGGGCGCAGGATCTCGGCAATCTCTTCCGCCACGGCTTCTTTCAGTTCGGTCTCGGTGATGTTGAGGCCGAATTTCTTCTCCGCCAGTTTGGCGCGAATGCGCGCAGCGGCAGACGGACCGAGATCCGACATGATCAGCGCGTCTTCGACATTGTCGAGCGTCGAGTCATCGAGCTTGGCAGTACCAACCACCTCGGTAAGATTGGTCGAAAGCCGCTCTGACGTTTTGCGGAACCCGCCAAACAGACGGTCTTTCCAGCTCATCTCGCTCATTGCAGCAAGCCCTTATCCAAAGCGGTTGGCGTGATGGTGAGAATGGTCCCCGGCGCAGTGCCTTGGGGAACCGCCACTCTCGCGAAATTGGGCGCATAGCCGGTTCCGTCGCGCTCTGCGAGGACCGTCAGCGGCTTACCCACTTGAGTTTCCAGCCATGCGTCGCGCCGCGCGGCAACATCGCTGCGAAGCTCAGCCGCGCGGTGCTTTATCACGCTACGGTCAAGCTGCGGCATGCGCGCCGCGGGCGTGTTGGGGCGGGGCGAATAGGGGAAGATATGGCCGTGGACGATATCGAGCTCTTTGATGATGGAACGGTTCTGGGCATGCATAGCCTCGTCTTCGGTCGGGAAACCGGCGATAAGGTCAGCCCCGATCGCGATGTTCGGCCGGCGCGCTTTCAATCGCTCGACCAGGGCCACTGCATCGTGCCGCAAATGGCGGCGCTTCATGCGTTTCAGCATCATATCGTGCCCATGCTGCAGCGAGAGATGGAGATGCGGCATCAGCCGCTGTTCCTGCGCAAACAGATCCTCCAGCAGTGGATCGATCTCTATCCCGTCGAGCGAAGACATGCGCAAACGGCGTAGCTGCGGAAAATTGTCGAGCACGGCCTGCACCATGGTGCCCATCGCAGGTGTGTCGGGCAGATCATGGCCCCAGGATGTGACATCGACGCCGGTCAGCACCACTTCGGGGGCGCCTTGCTGCAGATGTGTTTCGACCTGCGCCAGCACTTGCGCGACTGTCATCGACCGGCTTTTTCCGCGCCCCTGCGGGATCACGCAGAAAGTGCAGGCATGGTCGCAGCCATTTTGTACGGTGACGAAAGCGCGCGTCCGGCTGGGAACAGCAGGCGCGGTGTCGACCGGCACATTCCACGCACGCGGATCGAGCTTGGCGGTGTTGGCGATTAACCCATCGACTTCGGGCATGTTGCCGATTTGCTCGCGCTCGATATCGGCTGCGCAACCGGTTACCAGCAATCGCGCATCGGGGCGTGCCTTGCGCGCCTTGCGGATGGCTTGCCGCGTCTGCCGCACCGCTTCCATCGTTACCGCGCAGCTGTTGATCACCACGATGTCATCGTCACCGCCCAGCATCGCCTTGATCTGCTCGCTCTCCGATATGTTGAGGCGGCAACCAAGCGATATCACTTCGGCGTTTGCGGAACGGGTCATGCGTAGTCTGCCCATTCAAATGATCCGCGAAACGCCTCTGTCGCGGGGCCTTCCATCACAATCGTGCTACCTTCGGACCATTCGATCGTCAGCGCGCCGCCGGGCAAATTGACCGTCACAGGAGACGTCACCAGACCGCGTTTCAGCGCCGCAACAGCGGTGGCGCATGCGCCGGTGCCGCAGGCGCGGGTCAAACCTGCGCCGCGTTCCCACACGCGCAGATTGATGGCGCCATCGCGCACATCCGCAACATTGACATTGATCCGTTCGGGAAACAGCGGATCATGCTCGATTTCAGGGCCAAGCCGGTCGAGCGGCACTGCTTCGCAATCGGGCACGAAGAAAACCACATGCGGATTGCCGACATTGACCGCGGACGGATTGGCCAGCATTTCCCAGGAAACTGGCATCGCAGCGGTATCCATCGCATAGTCGAGCGGGATCGCGTCCCATTCGAAAGCTGGCTCGCCCATATCCACCCGCGCACCGCTATTGGTGGGCGACAAGGTAATAATACCGCCATCGGTTTCCACGCAGGCGCGTTCACCGTGCATCAAAGCCACCGCACGCGAAGCGTTGCCGCATGCTTCGACTTCGCTGCCATCGGAATTGAATATGCGCATGCGGAAATCAGCTGCATCGGATGTCTCGAGCAAGATCAACTGATCGCAGCCAATTCCCGTGCGCCGGTTGGCCAGCGCCGCGGCGGTTTGCTCGCTCAAATCGGGCAGTTGGGCCTCGCGCGCATCGAGAATGATAAAATCATTGCCGAGGCCGTGCATCTTGATGAAGGGAACACGCATCACCCAGCGCATTTATGCATCGCCGGGGCCAACGTCCAGTGGCGGTGTGGTATCTTGGGGTTTCGCGGCGGGCCGTTATGCCGGATCAGGCAGCGACAAAGACCTTACGCTCTGCTGCGCTTGCTTGTCTCTTCCGACTCTTCATGCGCGGTTTTTCCGGTATCTTCCTGCGCCGCTTCCGCCGGTACCACCAGCAAGCCTTTCGCCCGCAAACGCCTGCGCACGGCCTCTGAATCTTCGGGACGGCCATAATGGTATCCCTGACCCTTCATCGAGCCTTTGCCGCGCAAAGCTTCGAGTATTTTCGTGTCTTCGATCCCTTCGGCGGTGATGGGCATTTCAAGGCCATCGCCCAGCGAAATGATGGCATTGACGATCTTCTCGCTGGCGTTTTTCTCATTGAGCTCGCCAACGAAGCTGCGATCGATCTTCAGCCTGTCAAACGGCAAGGAACGCAATTGGGCGAGGCTGGCATAGCCGGTTCCGAAATCGTCCAGGCTGATATGCACGCCCTGGTTCTTCAGACTGGTGATCATCGAGCGCACCACGCCGATATTCTCGTGGATGCAGCTTTCGGTAATCTCGATTTCCAGCCGGCTTGGCGGGAAGCTGTGTTTGACCAGCAGTTTGAGCAATTTCTGCGAGAACCACGGGTCGCGAAGCTGGACCGGCGAGATATTGACCGACAATGACAGCTTGGGATCCCATTCCTTCGCGTCGACAAAGGCTTGCTCGATAAGCTGTTCGGACAGTGTTGCGATCAGCCCGATTTCTTCGGCAACCGGGATGAAAACGGTCGGATTGACTAGCCCCAGCTCGGGCGAATTCCACCGCGCGAGCATTTCGAAACCAACGATTTCGCCAGTGTCGATGTCCACCTGCTGTTCGTAATAGGGGACAAATTCACCCTTTGTGACGCCGCGGCGAATACCCGATTCCAGTTCGTTGCGGAAACGCAGTTCATTTTCCATCGAGGCTTCGAACCAGAAATACCGGTTCTTCCCTCGGCCTTTGGCGTGGTACATCGCAATGTCACCGCGGTGCATCAATTCTTCGCCGCCAAGCGTTTCCTTGTGCTTGGGCATGTCCTGCGCCGTAGTGGTGATCCCCACCGACATGGTGATTTCAATGGTGACGCCGTCGATTTCCTGCGGCTTTGCAACGCGCGAGATGAGCCGCGCGGCGAGTTGGTCCACGGTGTCGGGGGCGGCGTTATCAAACGAAAAAACGCAGGCAAATTCGTCACCGCCCAGTCGCGCGACAAGCCCGTCTTTGGGCATTACTTCGCGCATCCGGTCAGCAACATTCACCAACACCTGATCGCCGACCTTGTGCCCGTTGAGATCGTTGATCTGTTTGAAATTGTCGAGGTCAACCATCAGAAACGCCACGGCGCTGCGATCTGCGGAATTATCGGCGATCAGCGTGTTTGTGGCGGGCATGATGCTGCGCCGGTTAAGGCATCCGGTCAGCGGATCTGTTTCCGCCAGTGCCTGCGCCGTCTTCTCGGCTTGGCGGCGCTGCTCGATCTCGACGATCAATTCGCGGTACCGGCGCATACCGAAGATGATCAGCGCGATGTTGAGAAGCAGTGCGTTAATGATCAGATTGTTTGGTCCCTCGGCGCCGGACATCCAATTGCGGACAATTTGCGGTAAAACCGAACCGCCGGTTCCGATGAACATGAGGATGGCCGCAACCGCGATACCCAGCGCGACAACGTCACGCTCGATGCGTTGTTTCGCCTTGGTGATATGCGCGTTGTTGCTTGCCATAAGTGCACCAACCGGTGACGAACCGGAACTTCCCCTGTTTCGAGAGGATCACCGCTATGGCGGAGCTTGTTAAATAAGCCGTTAATTACACTTCTAAGCCAAGTGGCGCTTGCGCGGCTGGCGCGCTAGGGAACGGGCGGCTCACACCCAAGATATACCGGAGTTTCGCAATGGCCCGATATTGGCTGATGAAATCAGAACCCAACGTCTATGGCTGGGACGATCTGGTTGCAGAGGAGGAGGGCACGTGGGACGGGGTGCGCAATCACCGCGCCAAGAACAATCTCGCCGCCATGGAAGTTGGCGATCAGGTCTTCTTCTACCACTCGAATATCGGGCTGGAGATTGTCGGCATTGCGCAAGTGAGCGTTGCCGGAATTACCGATCCAACCGATCCGACCGGCAAATGGGCGGCGGTCAAAGTGGTTCCGAAGCAGAAACTCCCAAAGACTGTCACGCTCAAGCAGATCAAGGCCGATCCTGCGCTGTCGGAAACGGAACTGGTCAAGCTGATGCGCCTGTCGGTGAGCGAAGTGCGCCCTGCCGAATGGGATCATATCCTTAAAATGGCGGGGCTTTAGCGCCCGAACGGTTTCGCCGGTTAAGCGCGATGAATAACCGGAATGCTTAATGTCCCATCGTGCGACGGTCGCCAATCGGGCCGCGCGCGATGGTTAGCAATGCGTTAACAGCGGCGTCATGAGAAGGTCGCTTGTTCTTACAGATGAAACCGCTGGGCATCCATTCCTGGCTTCGCTTCCACCACATATCCGGTCGGGTGAACCAGCCGCCGCTGCCCGCCCGAAACTGCGACTGACGCGCGATGACATTCGCGGGTTTTTTGCGGCCTATATCGGCTGCTTTGTCGCGGCTTCGATCTTTATCAGCTGAAGCGCTGCTTCAGATCTCCATTTCGATTGGCGCGTCCGCTGCGTCCTGCTCTGCTTTGTAGAGCCGCTGCCCGAGCCAGGCGGACACCAGACACATTGCCGCGCTGAGCAATAGCTGCTCGGGTATCGACAGGCCGATCACATTGAGAAGCATTGCTGCGAGCGAACCGACCACCATTGCCCCCGAATTGACGATATTGTTGGCGGCGATTGTCCGCGCAGCCTGTTCGGGGGCCACGCGCGTCGTCAGGAAGGCGTAAAGCGGGACCACAAACATGCCCCCGGCCACGGCGATGCCCAGCAAACACAGCAGCAGGAATGTCGCCATCGGCCATGCCAGAAATTCGGCAACGCCAAGCAATTCGGTCGGCTGGTCGGCGGCCCACAGACGGGTCACGAAATAAAACGCGACAACGAACAGCCCCATTACGATCACCGAAACCGGCGCGTATTTTGCCGAAACCTTGCCTTTGAGCAGTTTGTTGATCGACACCGAACCAATCGCCACACCGATCGAGAAAGTCACCAGAAACAGGCTGGCGACGGCAGGTTCGGCCATGATGACATTCTTGGCCAGCGGAACAAACTGGATGAACAGCACCGCGCCAATAGTCCAGAAGAAGCTGATCGCCAGAATGGCATAGAATACCTCGCGGTTGTGCATCGTTTCGCTGATCAAGTTTTTCGAAGCGCGGATCAAATGCCAGTCCAGCTTGCTTTCGGCATTGCCCAGCGGCGGCGCGTCGGGGACCTGCCGGCTGACGAAATAACCGATAATGGCGGTGATGATGATGCCGGCAGCGGCATATTTAACATCGATCCACCCCGCCAGAATCGTGCCCGCTAGGATAGCGATATAAGTGCCCGCTTCGACCAGCCCGGTACCGGCCAGAACTTCATCCTTCTTCAGATGCTGCGGCAAAATTGCGTATTTGATCGGGCCAAGAAAGGTCGATTGTACACCCGTCAGAAACAGGGCCAGCATCAGTAAGGGGATCGCCACTTCGTTCACCGCGATGCCATTCCAGGCGAGATAAAGCCCCGCAGCGCCGATCAGCATCAGGATTATTTCGCAGGCCTTCACCGTGCGGATTATCGCGGCCTTGTCGCGCATATCGGCCAATTGTCCGGCCAGTGCCGACAAAACAAAGAACGGTAGAATGAAAAGGCCCGATGCGACCGCGCTAAAAATGCCTTCGGTGCTGGGCGAATTATACACCTGATACACGACGAACAGGACCATCGCGTTCTTGTAGAGATTGTCGTTGAAAGCATTGAACAATTGGGTGACGAACAAGGGGAGGAAACGCCTGCGGTGCAGAAGATGCGTCGTTGTTGTCATGAGTCCCCATCCCAAACTGCCCGGCGAAAAACCGGTTGCGGTTCAGGCTCTACCCGATTGAAAGCGTTGAACAAGGGGCAACAGGGGTGAACAAGGGCAATGAGAGCCTTTTGCCTCTCGCCAAGCTCGGCTAAGGCGGGGATATGTTGAGCTTGCCCAATATCCTGACCTTGTCGCGGATTGTCGCGGTGCCCTTGCTGGTGGCGCTGTTGTGGTGGCCTGACTGGCGGCTTGGCTATGGCCTTGCCTGGCTACTCTATGCGCTGATGGCCATTACCGACTATTTCGACGGCTATATTGCACGTGCAAGCGGCGCAGTGTCCAAACTGGGCAGCTTCCTCGATCCGATTGCCGACAAGATCATGGTTGCCGCGGTGATTCTGGTATTGACCGCACAGGGCTATTTGCGCGGTCCCTATGTTGGTGATTTGCACGTGATCGCCGGCTTGATCATTCTGATCAGGGAATTTGCGGTTTCCGGCCTGCGCGAATTTCTTGCGGAGGTAAAAGTGTCCGTGCCGGTTACCAAGCTGGCCAAGTGGAAAACCACCTTGCAGCTGCTTTCTCTGGGTGCGTTGATCTTTGGCGGTGCGGTCCACGGGCCCCCGCCGGTATTGCTGGAAGATGCAGCGCGGCCCTTGTCTGAACAATGGATACATTTGGTCGGCCTCGGCAGCCTGTGGGGCGCAGCGATTTTGACGCTGATTACCGGTTGGGATTATTTGCGCGTCGGCCTCAAGCATATGGATTGAGGCAAGGCAGATCTTATTCGATCATGCCCGCTGCAACCGGGCGGATATCCACCAGCGGAATACCAAAGCGATCGCGAGGGTCATTGCGATCAAAATCTTCCTCGTCGCTATATCCGAAATGCTCGACCATTTTCTGGTGCAGCGGCAGATCGAATTTGATCCCGGTATTCTTGCCCAAACGCCAGACGATACGGCCAGGGATGGTTGTTTTACCGGTTAGCGACAGTTCCACTTCCGCGCCTTCTTCGGCCGCGTCATCGCTGGTTTCGATCATGCAGCCGCCGCACGACAAGTTATAAAGCGATACGATGAGGTCTTTGCCGCCTATCCGGCATTCGATTTCCTGATCGGTTCTGAATCGGTTGTACGAACGCATAACCTGGCCCCTTTTTGTCCTAGCCGGATATACGTAGCGCGAAATTTACAAATAAAACGTGAATTGACGGGCGGGGCTTCCTCGGCGCGAACGCCATTGCGCAATTGTGTTTACCCGGTCCGCAGTTCTTCCGATAGCAACCGGAATTCTTCCTCGCGCGGCGAATTCTTGCGCCAGACGAGGGCGATTTCGCGGCTCGGATTGGTCGCTTTCAGCGGGCGGGCAATGACTTCGGTATCGTGCAAAATTCCCGCATCGATGGCCATTTGCGGAAGCATCGTCACACCCAATTCGTTGTCGACCATCTGCACCAGCGTGTGCAGGCTGGTTCCGATCATTGTTGCGCTGGAACTTAGCTCCGGGCGGTTGCACGCAGCCAAGGCGTGTTCTTTCAGGCAGTGACCGTCTTCGAGCAGCAACAACTGCCCTTCATCGATCATCGATGGCGGAATGCTCTCGGGCAGATCGCTCGGCTTGTCGCGCGGGAAAGCGACATAGAGCTTGTCGTCCGCAATATGTTCAAAATCCACTTCGCCGGTCGCAAAGGGAAGGGCCAGCAACACGCAATCCGCGCGCCCGTGATGCAATGACTCGATGGCGTCGGCGCTGGTTTCCTCGCGCAGATACAGTTTCAGGGCAGGGCGCTCTTTGCGCAAACGCGGCAATATGCGCGGGAGGAAGAAAGGCGCGATCGTGGGGATGACGCTCATCCGCAATTCGCCCGATAGCGGCTTGCCCGATGCTTGGACCAGAGCACTCAGTTCTTCGGCCTCGCGCAGCAGGCGATGCGCTTTGTCGACCACCGAATTGCCCAGCGGGGTGAATCTGACCACGCGGCGGCTGCGTTCGACCAATGTCACGCCGAGCAGCGTCTCAAGCTCGCGTATCCCGGCGGACAGCGTTGATTGCGACACAAAGCTGGCCTCGGCCGCGCGGCCGAAATGGCCATGCTCATGCAGCGCAACCAGATACTGCAGCTGCTTGATGGTGGGCAGATAGGTGCTCACTATTCTGCTGCGGCTGCCTGATCGTCTGCAGCGCCATTCGCCGCGTCCATCATACCGGCGTGCATATCGTCAATATGGCTCATCACCAGCTTGCCGTCTTTGACAGCAAATCCGGTTTTGCCTTCGACCAGTTCAAGAGCGTCTTTTCCGAACACTTCATAACGCCAGCCTTTGAGGATCGGCAGATCACGGACACCTGCGGCGAGCGCTTCCATCTCGTTTGATTTGGTCAATAGCCGGCTTGCCACGTCAAGCTCGCGGGCCCTGATCTTGAGCAACAGCTTGAGCAGATCGGCCACCAGCGCGCCTTCTTTGCCAAGCGGGGCGCCGCGCTTGTTTTTCGATGGCATTTCCTCGGCGGGCAGCGGTTCTGCGTCTTCCAGAACTTTCATCATCCGCTTGCCGATGTCATTTTCGCGCCAGGCATTGGACAGGCCGCGGACCTTGGCGAGATCGGACTGCTTCTTGGGCGGGTGCGATGCGATATCGGCCAATGTCTCGTCACGCATGATGCGGCCGCGCGGAATATCCTTGTGCTGCGCTTCGCCCTCACGCCACGCCGCCAGCGCTTTCAACCGCCCGAGAACCTGCGGATTGCGGCCCTGCGAACGGATGCGTTTCCACGACTGCCCGGGATCATTGCGATAATTTTCGGGGTCGGCGAGTTTCTCCATCTCCGCATTGAGCCATCCGCCGCGGCCGGTCTTGATCAGCTTCTTGAGCATTTTGGGGAAAATCTCGGACAGATATGTCACATCGCCGATGGCATATTCGATCTGCCGGTCTGTCAGCGGGCGCCGGCTCCAATCGGTGAAGCGTGCGCCCTTATCGACTGTCGTGCCGAGCCAGCTTTCGACCAGATTGGCATATCCGATCTGTTCGCTCTGGCTGATCGCCATCATCGCGATTTGCGTGTCGAAAATCGGATGCGGGGTTTTGCCGGTGAGGTTGTAGATAATCTCCACATCCTGCCCGCCCGCGTGGAAGATCTTGAGCACATCTTCATTATCGGTGAGCAATTCGAGCAGGCTGGAAAGGTCGATCCCATCGGCCAGCGGGTCAATCGCGGCGGCTTCTTTATCATTGGCGATTTGTACCAGGCACAGTTCGGGCCAATAGGTGTTCTCGCGCATAAATTCCGTGTCGACCGTGACGAATTCGGATTGGGCAAGGCGTGCGACCAGCGCATCGAGCGCTTCGGTCGTCGTAATCAGATCATGTATTTTCATCGTTTCTTTCAGTCAGTCAGTCGGGCGGAGTGCCGCCTCTCGCGCGTCCTGTTACGCTGCGCGCGAGTTGCAATAGCGAGAAAGAATGAACGATTGTAGACTCATGTTTACGCTACCCACATGTCAGATGCATGCGGGCAACACCGGCCAAAACGAGCGGCGCGGTCAGCCTTCGGTCGCGGCGCGGCACTGGTCAAGTTGCCGTGCGGCTTTGAGCGCCATTGCCTCGAAACCTTCATTGTCGAGAGTCTGCTCATATTCCGCTTCGACTTCACCGGCGATGACCTGCAATTCGTCATAATCCATATCAAGTGCGTCTTTCAGTTCGTCGGCGCGATTATCGTACCATTGCTTGACCTTGCTTGCTGAATCAGAGTTAGCGCGCATCTCTTCTTGCTCCACCGGATCGGATGCGGTTTCGGCGAGAGTATCGTAAACCTTGGCCGAACGATCCGCCGCGACCCAGCATGTGGCGGTTTCGCGCAATTGGGCCAACGGATCAGGCGTCGAAAGCGCCTCTTCGGGTTCTTCGGTGACAGTTCCCGAATCGTTGCACGCCGAAATGGTCAGGCTGGCGCTGATCGCCAGAAGAAGTGTCGATGGTCGCATGGGCTTACCTTCCGTTTGATGGGCCACGCATGCTTCAGCGCCAATCGAGGGTAAAACGGATCATTGATGGCAAAAGGGATGACGAAGCCTCCGCAAGTCGCTAGTGGACCCACGACCGGAGCGTTCGAGCGCTCTCCTCCATTATTCTGAGATACACTGAACCATGACCTTGCACGCCTATCGCACCCACAATTGTGCCGCCTTGACCAAGGCAAATGTCGGTGAAACCGTTCGTCTTTCGGGCTGGGTCCACCGCAAACGCGACCATGGCGGCGTTCTGTTCGTCGATTTGCGCGACCATTACGGCCTGACGCAGATTGTCGCGGACGAAGATTCGCCTGCTTTGCCAATTCTGGACGGGCTGCGTGTCGAGAGCGTGGTCACCATTGATGGTGAAGTGAAGGCGCGCGCTGGCGAAACGGTGAACGCCAATCTGCCAACCGGTGAGATCGAAGTTTTTGCGCGCGGCGTCGAAGTGCAATCGAAAGCCGATGAATTGCCGCTGCCGGTTGCAGGGGAGCAGGAATATCCGGAGGAAATCCGCCTGAAATACCGCTTCGTCGATCTGCGGCGCGAGACGATGCACAAGAACATCATGCTGCGCAGTCAGGTTATTGCATCGATCCGCCGGCGCATGACCGATCAGGGTTTCAACGAAATCCAGACGCCCATTCTGGCGGCTTCAAGCCCGGAGGGCGCGCGCGACTATCTGGTGCCAAGCCGTCTGCATCCGGGCAGCTTTTATGCGCTTCCGCAAGCTCCGCAGATGTTCAAACAGCTGCTGATGGTTGGCGGTTTTGATCGCTATTTCCAGATCGCGCCATGTTTTCGCGATGAAGATTTGCGCGCCGATCGCAGCCCCGAATTCTACCAGCTCGACTTGGAAATGAGCTTTGTGACGCAGGAAGACGTTTTCCAGGCGCTCGAACCTGTGCTCGCGGGCGTGTTTGAAGAATTTGCAGACGGAAAGAGCGTAACGCCAGCTGGTGAATTCCCTCGTATTCCATATAAGGAAGCGATGCTGAAATATGGCTCGGACAAGCCCGATTTGCGTAATCCGCTGCTGATTTCGGATGTCACCAGCCACTTTACCAAATCGGGCTTTGGCCTGTTCGAGAAGATTGTTGGCAGCGGCGGCGTGGTTCGCGTTGTGCCTGCGCCAAAAACCAACGAGAAAAGCCGTAAGTTCTTCGATGATATGAACAATTGGGCGCGCGGTGAAGGCTTTGCCGGGCTTGGTTATGTCACACGCAAAGGAGGCGAATTTGGCGGTCCGATTGCCAAAAACCATGGCCCTGATCTGATGGCAACGCTCTATGACGAGCTTGGACTTGGCGATGATGACGGCCTGTTCTTTGCTGCTGGCAAGGAGAAAGAGGCTGCCAAGCTGGCGGGCGCAGCGCGCACCCGTGTTGCCGAAGAACTCGACCTGATCGAGCAAGGCTGCTTCAAATTCTGCTGGATCGTCGATTTCCCGATGTTCGAATATGATGAAGAGCAGAAGAAGGTCGATTTCAGCCACAACCCGTTCTCGATGCCGCAAGGCGAGATGGAAGCGCTGGAAACGCAGGACCCGCTCGATATTCTGGCATGGCAATATGACATCGTCTGCAATGGCTATGAGCTGTCCAGCGGCGCAATCCGGAACCACAAGCCGGAAATCATGTACAAAGCCTTTGAAATCGCTGGCTATGATAATACGACCGTCGATAAGGAATTCGGCGGCATGATCGAGGCGTTCAAGCTGGGCGCACCGCCGCATGGTGGTTCGGCGCCGGGTATCGACCGGATCGTAATGCTACTCGCCGATGAGCCCAACATTCGCGAAGTCATCGCATTCCCGCTCAACCAGAAAGCGCAGGATCTGATGATGGGCGCGCCAAGCAAAGTATCGAATGCTCAGCTGCGCGATGTCCATATCCGCGTGGTCGAACCGCCCAAGCCAGCTGGTGAACAGGGTTGAATCAAACATTCAGCGGTGATTAAACGCCCCCCGTTCAGTCGTTAGGCTGAGTGAAATTGGGGGAGGGAAAACGTGAATCTTCGATTCTCGGCGAAATTGGCTTTTGTTTGCGGTTTAGCTTTGGGCGCAGGGGCAGTGGTCCCATCGGCTTCGGCAGAGACTTTGCCGGTCGCCGGGATTTATCCGGCGCAAAGCGATGCCGCCGCGGCGGTCAACACGATTGCGGTTGATAATTTTGGCGGTGACAAGGGTGCGTCGCTGAGTTTCGCGATCACCGACGCGCTGGAGGCTGCGGTGATTGAGGGCGAACCCTATTTCCGCCTTTATCCGACGCGTGGAGACGATGTGGATGCGGTCCTGCGCGGTGCCGCCGGGCTGGAAGTGGTTGAGACCGAACTCGAAGCCAAAAAGGTCACCAAATGCGAAGAACGCGATGATGATCGCAAATGCATCCGCGAAAAGGTGCGCTTCTACGACTGCTACGAGATTGCCGTCAGCGTCATGCCCGATGTGCGGCTGATCGCCAGAGACGGTGCTGAGCTGTATAGTATGCGGGACCGGGTAACCAACAAAGAACGCCATTGCACCGATGATTATTCGGCTCCGTCGGTCGATACGATGGCGCAAAATCTGGTCGAGCAATATGCGGGCCGTGTCCGCTATGCTTTCGCCCCTTTTCATCGCAACGAACAAATCCGCATTCTGGAAAGCCGCAAGGGGTTGAGCCGCGAAGACGGGCGTGCGTTCAGAAACGCTGTTCGGTTGACAAAGAGCGACATTCACGCGTCCTGCGAGGCGTTTTCCGCGCTTGAAGCGGCCAATCCGCAACATGTGTCAGTCCTGTTCAATGTGGGGCTGTGCGCCGAAGGGCAGGGTGAGCTGGAAACCGCAAAAGCCTATTACCGCAGGGCGCTGGAGGTTGAACCGGGCAAGGAATACCCCATATCGGGGCTGCGGCGGATTGCGGACCGGTATCGCGCTGATCGCCAGCTTGCCGCGCATTATGAAGAGTAGGGAATGCGAACGTATCCCTCTTGCCACAAGGCCCGCTGTTCACTAGGGCGACAGGAAAGTTTCTAACCCCCAAATCGAGAGGGAAAATATGTCCGATACTCCAGATCGCGTTTCTAAGATTGTTGTCGAGCACCTAGGTGTCGAAGCCGACAAGGTAACTCAGGAAGCGAGTTTCATCGATGATCTTGGCGCAGACAGCCTCGACATTGTCGAGCTGGTCATGGCGTTCGAAGAAGAATTCGGCGTGGAAATTCCAGACGATGCGGCTGAAAAGATCGCAACCGTCGGCGATGCTACGAAGTACATCGAAGAGCACAAGGGCTAAGCCCGGATCCCGCTACGCTCGCCCGATACCAGTCTAGCTGGGCTTGTCTTGCAGGCGGCTAGCGGGAAATTGACAGGCTCGACCCTTAGTAGGGCCGGGCCTGTTGTTTTTTTAAAGCCCGATTAGGTTCTTTGGAGAAGATAATGCGTCGTGTCGTCGTAACCGGACTTGGCCTAGTGACCCCGCTGGGGGCAGACGTCGAAACCTCTTGGGCGAATATCCTCGCCAGCAAGAGCGGTGCAGGACAGATCACCAAATTCGATACAGAAGGCCACAAATGCACCATCGCGTGCGAAGTGAAGCCCAAAGATCACGAATATGGCTTTGATCCCGACAAGCGCGTCGATCACAAGGTCCAGCGGCAGGTCGATCCTTTCATCGTATTCGGCATCGATGCGGCTGGGCAGGCGCTCGAGGATGCCGGACTTGAGGAAATGGATGAAGCAACGAGGTTTCGCGCCGGTTGCTCCATCGGTTCGGGTATCGGCGGCCTACCGGGTATCGAAAGCGAGTCGCTGGTGCTGCGCGATCGCGGGCCTGGGCGGGTCAGCCCGCATTTTGTCCACGGGCGGCTTATCAATCTGATTTCGGGCCAGGTTTCGATCAAATATGGCCTGATGGGCCCCAACCATGCGGTTGTAACTGCTTGTTCAACCGGCGCGCACTCGATTGGTGACGCGGCGCGGATGATCCGCGATGACGATGCCGATATCATGCTCGCCGGGGGCGCAGAGGCGACCATTTGCCCGATTGGCATTGCCGGTTTTGCTCAGGCGCGCGCGCTCAATATGAGCATGAATGACCGGCCTGAAGAGGCCAGCCGCCCCTATGACAAGGACCGCGACGGTTTTGTAATGGGCGAGGGCGCGGGTGTTGTCGTGCTCGAGGAATATGAGCACGCCAAGGCGCGCGGCGCGAAAATCTACGCCGAAGTGGTCGGCTATGGTCTGTCGGGCGATGCCCACCACGTAACCGCGCCGCATCCCGAAGGATCGGGGGCATACCGGTCGATGGAAATGGCATTGAAAAAGGCCGGTCTTACGCCTGCTGACATTGATTACATCAATGCGCATGGCACATCGACGATGGCTGATACGATTGAGCTGGGTTCGGTCAAACAGCTGTTTGGCGATGCTATTGGCGGCGTGTCGATGAGCTCGACCAAATCAGCCATTGGCCATTTGTTGGGCGGCGCAGGCGCGGTCGAGGCGATTTTCTGTATTCTGGCGCTGCGCGACCAGATTGTCCCGCCAACGCTCAATCTGCACAATCCTGACGAAGGCACCGATGGCGTCGATCTGGTGCCGCTGGTGGCGAAAAAACGCGAAGTCAAAGCCGTTCTGAACAACAGCTTCGGCTTTGGCGGTACCAACGCCAGCCTGGTGATGACGAAAGTCGATTGACGATGCGCCGGATAGGCCTGCTGCTCGTTGGTATTGCGGTTCTGCTCGGGGTTGCGGGGGCAGGGTGGCTTGCCGCCGGTTGGTACACCGCATCTTCGATAGACAAGGATTCGCGCTTCGTTGTGTCATCGGGGTCGACTTTGACCTCGGTTGCGCGCCAGCTGGAGGAAGGCGGCCATATTGCATCGGCCGATGCCTTCCTGCTGCGCGCGAAGATCCTGGGCGGCGGCGATCCGGTTCAGGCGGGTGAATTCATGCTGCCCGCGGGGATCAGCCCGGCGCGGATTCTGGAAACTTTCCAGACGGGGGATGTGATCCGCCGTTTTGTCACCATTCCGGAAGGTATGCCTTCGATTATGGTGCACGAACGGCTGATGGCAGAGCCATTGCTCACCGGCGAAATCCCCGTTCCCGAAGAAGGTTCAATCCTTCCCGACACCTATGATTTTGAGCGCGGGGAAGACCGCACGAAAGTGCTCGCCCGGATGCAGGTTGCGATGCGCAATTTCCTCGCCGAAGCATGGCCGAAGCGCAAATCGGACATAGCGGTGAATTCACCCGAAGACGCAGTTATTCTTGCTTCGATTGTCGAGAAAGAAACGGGTGTTTCTTCGGAAAGACAAATGGTTGCGGGGCTTTATTCGAACCGTGTAAAGCAGGGAATGCTGCTTCAGGCAGACCCGACCATCATCTATCCGATCACCCGGGGAAAACCGCTCGGCAGGCGCATCAGGCAGTCCGAAATCGCAGCGATCAACGATTATAATACCTACACGATGACCGGTCTGCCCAAGGGGCCGATTACCAATCCGGGGCGCGCTTCGATCGAAGCGGTGCTTGACCCGGCCAAAACCAGCGCGCTGTTCATGGTCGCCGATGGCAAAGGCGGACATGTTTTTGCCGATACTCTGGAAGAGCATAACGCCAATGTGGATCGCTGGTTTGCGCTGCGGCGCGAACGCGGCGAGATGTGATCGCGCATCGCCGATGCCCCGTTCATAATCACTGCAGAGCTGCCGCCCGATCTGGCAGGCTGGGCCACACGATTGCGCACACAGCATTTTCCGCCCGAACGGAACCATTTGTCTGCTCATGTCACGCTATTCCACGCTTTGCCGCTATCGGCTGGGTCAGAGATCAAAGCGGCGCTGGCGGCCGAAGCGGCGCAACATGCACCCGTTGAGGCGCAGCTTGAGGGGATAATGTCACTGGGGCGGGGGACCGCGCTGAAACTGACCAGCCCGGCCATGCTGGGCATCTGGCAAGATCTGGCAGACAGGTTCTTCGGGCTGCTTACCCCGCAAGACACCCACCGGCCGCGGCTTCATGTAACCATCCAGAACAAGGTCAGTCCGCAAGAAGCCAAAGCGCTGCAGGCAAAGCTTACCCCCACCATTGAACCGCGCGCTTTCCGCTTTGCCGGGCTATCGCTTCATATCTACAGAAATGGCCCGTGGGAGCATGTTCGGACCTATCCGTTCCGCGGGCGATAGGGACGAATGCACGGCGCGTTCGCCTTTGCTGTTGACCAAGTCACGAGGCAGCCCTAAATGCGCCGCCTGCGATGGCAATATACGCCTCGCTGCCTCACAACAGGCCTCGCATGGGGCGGAGTAGCTCAGCTGGTTAGAGCAGCGGAATCATAATCCGCGTGTCGGGGGTTCGAGTCCCTCCTCCGCTACCAGGCCGCATGACGGCCTTTCCGAAATTTCAGGCAACAGCGCTGCTACCTTTGGCGCCTTTCGCTGCGGGAATTCCGCGCGCTGTGTTCTGCGCGGCAGAATCGATGGCCATACCGAAAATTCTAAAACGTGGTATGCTCCCTCGACAATAGACGATTCGCTAAAAGCGAATTGCGCAGGGAGGAGATATCTGATGGCAAGCAGTTTCAATATGACGCGGCGCGGCGCGATCGGCGCGGGGGCGGCTTCGCTAATCGCGGCGAGCTCGGGATCGGCATTTGCTTCGGACCTGTTTCCGGTGGTCGAGACAACAAATGGTAAGCTGCGCGGGGCCAAACCTGCCGACGTCGCCAAATTTATCGGGGTTCGTTACGGCGCGCCCACCGGCGGGCGCAACCGCTTTATGCCGCCGCAACCGGTTGAGCCGTGGAGCGGCATCCGCGACGCGTTGCAATATTCCGATGTTACGCCGCAAGTGCCGGCGGATCGGCGCAGCCCCTATGCTGACCTTATCCAGTTCGACATTCAGCCCGCGGGTATCGGTGAAGATTGCCTTGCTCTGAATCTGTGGTCGCCAGACCTTTCGCCATCGGCAAAGCTGCCCGTCATTGTCACGCTGCACGGCGGCGGGTTCTATGGCGGGTCGGGCAACAATGTCGGCATGGACGGGGAATCGCAGGCCCGGCACGGAAAATGCGTCGTTATTGCGGTCAACCATCGGCTGGGTGCTTTCGGCTTCCTGCATCTGGCTGAGGCTGGCGGATCAGACTTCGCATCATCGGGAACGGTCGGAATGCAGGATCTTGTCGCTGCACTGCAATGGATACGCGACAATGTTGCGCAGTTTGGCGGCGATCCTGATCGGGTGCTTGTTTACGGCCAGTCCGGGGGCGGAGCGAAGACGAGCAGCCTTCTTGCAATGCCTTCCGCGAAAGGATTGATGCACCGCGCCGGCGTGATGAGCGGATCTGCCTTGCGCCTGATGCCCGAAGAGATCGCCAATCGCCGTGCAGCCGAACTGATGAAGGCGCTCGACATTACCGATGTTCGCAAATTGCAGGAACTGCCTTTCCTTGCCATTCTCGAGGCGCAAGCGGCTGCGGAGGCAGCGGCGCGAGCCAAAGGCGAAGCGCCCGGCAGTTTTGCTCCGGTGGTCGAGGGGAATATCATCCCGCGCCATCCATTCGACCCTGACGCGCCCGATATATCCGCCGATATTCCGATGATCGTTTCCACCGCTTTGGATGAGCGCGCTTACCGCATGCTCGATTTTGCGATGGATGATGCCGGATTGCTGGCCTTTGCGCGTGAGCGGGTTGGCGAAGACGCAGCCAAGGCGGTCGAGATGTACCGGAGCGAAGATCCCGATGCGAAACCGTTCCTGCTGGCCGCGCGGATGGACAGCGACCGGACTTTCAGACCCGGCGCATTCGCGATGGCGGAGCGAAAGGCAGCCAAGGGGGCTGCGCCGGTGTGGACATATCTATGGACATGGCCAAGCCCGGCGATGGGCGGAATATTCGGCGCTGTGCATGGTATCGACGTGGGCCCGGGGCTTCGTTCGCTGCGGTCCGGCTTGAACGGATCGGGACCGGATGCGCGCAAGATGGGCGCGCGAGCGGGGTCCATCTGGTCAACCTTCGCGGCGACAGGCAATCCCAACAACGATTTGCTGCCCGAATGGCCGGCTTACACGCAGGAACGGCGTGCCACATTGATCATGGATAGCGAGCCCGAAATCGTCGATGATCCCCGCCGCGAAATCCGCGAATTCTGGTCGAAATTTGCTGCGGGCGGGATGACCGCTGAATAGCAGGCCATTTGGCTTTTGCCGATTAGCCCATTTGCATCATTTCGATCTCGTGCCCCTCGGGTGTTTTCACGAAAGCAATGCGGGCTTTGCCAAAGTTCACAATCTCGCCGCGCGGACTGGCCCCGGCGGCGATGGCGCGTGCACGGTCGCTTTCAACGTCGCGGGAAATCAGGCCCACCGGCCCCCATCCATTTCCGATCTCGATCGCGCGGCCGTCTTTCCAGTGGAACAGCACGATGGTTGCAGATCCCTTCTTTCCGGCCATCATATGTTCGCGGAATTCGGGCGTATCGACCGTGTCGACATGCGTCATGTCAAAGCCTTTAGCGAAGAACCGTGTCATCGCGTCAATATCGCGCACGGTCAGCTTGACGAAGGTGAAAAGGGCGGGGTTTGTTTGTTCAGTCATTGTGGTCCTCAAGAGCTGGGGCGTTTGGGATCGCCCGGCGGGCGCGATGTCGGGTGCGAGCTGGAAAGGCCGCCATCAATGGCAAGTGCCTGTCCGTTGACGTAGCTTGCTTCTTCGCTGGCCAGGAACAGTGCGGCGGCTGCAATTTCGTGCGGCTCGCCGCCGCGCAGCATGGGATTGAGCTGACCGATCCGGTGTTCTTTGCCGGCGGCGCGCGCACCGTCATACATCGGCTTGGTCATGCCGGTTTCGGTCAGGCCGGGCAGCACTGCGTTGACGCGCACACCGGTACCGGCAAGCTGCTGCGCCGCGGTTTGCACCAGATTGATAACGCCAGCCTTGCTGGCAGAATATTGCGCGGGCCCGGCGCCCGAACGCAAACCGGCGACAGAGGCCGTGCACACGATGGCGCCGCCTCCCGATTCCTGAATGATGGGTGCGGCGTGTTTGACCGCGAGGAAGGGGCCGATCAGATTGACCCGCAATACTTCGGTCCAATCGTCGGGCGTTGCATCGAAGAAGCCGCCGCGGACGCCCCCGGTAATTCCGGCATTGGCGAACATGACATGCAGGCCGCCATAAGTGGCCTGTGCTGCTTTCACGAGAGCTTCGACATCGCTTTCGCTCCCCGCATCGCCCGCTATTGCGGTGGCGCGGCCGCCGGCTTCGTTGATCCTTCCTGCAACCTCATGGACCGCATCGGTGCGGTCGAACGCGATGACATTTGCCCCTTCTTTGGAGAAGAGCAGGGCGCTCGCTTTGCCGATGCCGGAAGCGGCACCTGTAATGATTGCAGTCTTGTTGTGCAGGCGGCCGGTCATATCGTCGATCCTCCGTCAACCACGACCATCTGGCCCGTGGTCCATTTTGCGGCTGGTGAAGCAAGATATACGGCGGCGCCTGCGATGTCGCCAGGCTCGCCAATTCTGCGCATTGGCAAGCGCGCTTCGGCGGCGGCGAGGGCTTTGGGGTTCTCCCACAAGGCGCGGGCGAAATCGGTTTTGACAAGGCCGGGCGCGATTGCGTTCACGCGAACACCATGCTGCCCGTTTTCGACCGCGTAATTTCGCACCAGCTGGAAATCTGCCGCTTTCGAAACATTATAAGCGCCAATCGTGGATGTTCCGCGAAGTCCGCCGATCGAACTGACTACGATGATCGCACCATCGCCCTTTTTGCGCATGTCGGGCAGGGCATGTTGGATCAACCAGTGGTTGGAGAGGATATTGTTGTCGAGCACTTTGCGGAATTGCTCGTCCTCGATCCCGTCCATCGAGCCGTAATAGGGGTTGGTCGCCGCGTTGCAGACGAGGATGTCGACCGGGCCGAGCGCTTCACGAGTGCGCTCAAAAAGGTCCGCGAGCTGAGCCTTGTCGGAAATGCTGGCCGCGATGGCGATTGCACTGCCATCGCCGTGTTCGGCGTTGATCGCCGCCGCGACTTCATCGCATACCTCTTGCTTGCGGCTGGAAATCACGACCCGCGCGCCTTGAGACGCCAGTTCCTCGGCAATGGCCTTCCCGATTCCTTTGCTCGATCCGGTTACGATGGCGACCTTTCCGGTCAGGTCAAAAAGCGACATTGGTCTCTCCCTCAAACAGTTCTATATTTTGGCGCGGTCAGCGAAAGCGCAGGCTTGCTGCGCCAGCGGGACGATGCGGGCCCCCGCGGCGGTGGCATTCGCGTTGGAAGCATTGCCATCGAGCGCGCGCTTGCGAATTCCCTGGATAATGCAAACCAACCGGAACAGGTTGTATGCGAAAAACCAATTGAGATCCGGGATGGAGCTGCGGCCGGTCAGCTTGCAATATTGTTCGGTCACGTCTTCAAGTGTCGGAATTCCGAGCTCGCGCAGATCCAATCCGTCCAATTGTGCGCCGCGCTCGCCGTGGGGCATGGCCCAGTTCATGGCGAGATAGGCGAAATCGGCCAGCGGATCGCCCAGCGTCGATAGCTCCCAATCGATAATCGCAAGTATTTCAGGCCGATCCGGCGCGTAGATCATATTGTCGATGCGGAAATCGCCATGGATAATCGACACCCGATCCTGCTGCGGCAATGTTGCGGGCAGCCATTCAATCAGGCGCTCCACTTCCGGAATTTCTTCGGTTTCCGATGCGCGATATTGTTTGGTCCAGCGGCCAACTTGGCGGGCAAAATAATTGCCCGGCGCACCAAAATCGCCCAGCCCGACGTCTTCGGGATCGATGGCATGCAAACTCGCCAGAGCATCAATCATCGCGCGATAAAGCGGGCTGCGCTCTTCAGGAGTGCATTCGGGCAAGGCGCCATTCCAGAACGTGCGACCGTCCACTTTCTCCATCAGGTAAAACGGCGCACCGATGACATCGCCGTCTTCGTACAAAGCAATCGGGCGCGCGACCGGCACAGCAGTAGGATGAAGCGCTTCGATGAGCCTGTGTTCCCGTTCGACCGCGTGAGCCGATGGGAGAAGCTTCCCGAACGGCTTTCTGCGAAGAACCATTTCGCCATCGGAAGTTTCGATGCGATAGGTCGGGTTCGACTGGCCGCCGGCAAACTTCTCGATTGCCGTCAGTTCGAGCGAACTTCCCAGAACGCTCCGCATCCAGGCTTCGAGCCTGGCGTGATCCAGATCGGCAAATTGTGTATCTGTTCCGGTCATGACGGTTCGCTTTCTGCCAGCACGCGATCGAGCGAACTTCCCAGCGGCCGCATCAGATTTTCCTGCGCTACCGTGGCCACAAGTTTGCCGTCGACGCTGAAGAAATGCCCCTGATTCAATCCGCGCGCATGTCCGGCCCACGGGCTACCGGTCGCGAACAGGTGCCACTGGTCAAAATCTGGCGTGTCGTGGAACCAGATTGCGTGGTCCAGGCTTGCCACTTGCGCTTTGTCCCCTCCCGGACGGACGCCATGGGGAAGCAGAGAGTTGCGCAGGAACATCATGTCGGACGCATAGGCGAGCAGGGCGCGCTGCATCTGGGGGCCAGCACCCGCTGCTTCGCGCATCCGCATCCACGAACCTGTCTGCGCCTCGCGTGCGCGGGTTCCGAACAGCGATCCGGGATCGAGCGGCACAATTTCTACCGGGCGATGTTGAAGGTGGTTGATCAGCGGTGAACTGGCGGCCTCTGTATTATGCGCCATCCAGCTTTTAAGAGAATTGCGGGCGGCCTCGACATCAAGATCAAACGGCGGATCGACAGCGTGCGCAAAACCGGGCTCCTGCCCGTGAAACGAAGCCGTCATGGCAAAGATCAGCGCCGCGCCTTGCCGCGCTTCTACTCTTCGCGTTGCGAAGCTGCGGCCTTCGGCGAGTGTTGTGACGGTGTATTCAACCGGCACAGAGGCCGCGCCGGCACGCAGGAAATGGGCGTGCACCGAATGGGCCAATCTCCCATCCTGTTCTTCTCCGCTGGCAGCCATCAGGGCCTGCGCGACGGCCTGCCCGCCGAACAGTCGTGGCCCGATGGCAGGCCCCGGTTCGCCCACCCATAGATTGGGCGTCTCTGCCCGCGGCGACAAAAGTTCCGTAAGATCGATTATTGTTCTCTCCCCTCGTAAAGAATCCATACTCGATATTCAGAATATGAAAAGTCCCTTATTTGTCAGGAGGTTTGGATCGCGCAGCGAAACAAGGCTGACGCGGGCGTGGGCCAACCTGGACCTTATCCGACTTGCGCCTTTGATGCTGCGAGCATTCGATGCATTGACAAACTAACAAATAGTTAGAATACATATCGCCAATTGAGAGGAGAATCATCGTGGTTTATACTAAAGGACGCATCGTGAATGATGCTGACGCGCACACAATGGAAACGCAGAACTGGCTCGCGCCTTATCTCGAGGGCGAATATAAAGAGCTGTATTCCGAAGTGTATTCCAAGCGCGAAGGCGGCGAACGCATCACACAAATGATCGATATGGCAAAGGCGCGCAAAACCGATCCGGAAGCGCGCGCAAAGGCGCTGGAAAATCCCATTGAAGGGGCCAAGGGCTGGCTCGGATATGGCGGATTCGACAAGGATGAGCGTGTAGAAGCGCTCGATTGGCTGGGATTTGAAAACCAGCTGGTTTTCCCGACCTTCGGGCTTGGTGCGATTACCAAGGCGGAAACCGATGATCAGCGTTACGCTGCTGCGCGCGCGCTCAATATGGCGCAGCAGGATTTCTGCGATGCCGATCCGCGCCTGCAATGCGTTGCATTCACGCCGCTCGATGATCCGGATCGCGCTTTGGAAGAAGCAAAATTCGCCATCGAGAAGGGCGCGGCAGCGGTGATGTTCTCTGCCGGCCCGGCTGGAGACAAAAGCCCGGGGCACGCCGCATTTGATCCGTTCTGGCAATATCTGCAGGATCGCCAAATCCCCTTCATGCTCCACATTGGCCCCGGCACGAAAGTTCAGCCGAGCAAGTTCAAGAATAACGGCCGCGAACGTGCGCCTGACCTCCATGGCGGCGGTGAAAACCTGCGTTTTCCGGACTTTCTTTGCCTGTGGTACGCGCCGCAGGAATTCCTCACCGCGATGGTCTATGACGGAGTGTTCCAGCGCTTCCCGGATTTGCGGGGCGGGGTGATCGAGAGTGGGGCGGGCTGGGTGCCCGAATTCCTGCGGATGCTTGACCACGGTTGGTATTCATTCAACCGCACCGATCCCTATCTGAAAGACATGGATCAGATGCCATCGGAATATATCAAGCGCGCGATCCGCTTTACACCCTTCCCCAACGAAGATGTAGGGCGCATGATCAAAGACAGTTCGCCCGAACTATACATGTTCTCCAGCGACTATCCGCATCCCGAAGGAACCAAGGATCCGCTTGGCAAATTCGAAACGTCTCTGGAAGGATTGGATGAGGGTGTGAAGGACATGTTCTTCCGGACCAACTATGACCATATGATGTTCCGTGAAAGCCAGGCGGTGGCGGAAGCAGCGGAGTAGGCCGCGCGCCAAAGCTGCTTCCGCTCAGATGGGGGCAGCTTTGGCCGTGCAGTCCTGACGCAGAACAGCCTTGCGGCTTGAAATTCACGCGAGCCGCGCCGATAGCGGCTTTATGGAAGCCCCGCGTGGAGAAAATGATCGCCGCGATCAGCTGCTGGCTGCGGCAGAAAGCCTCATTCTTGCGCAGAATTCACTCGCCATAACGCTCAACGATGTCGCGGATGAACTGGGGGTCAGCCGCAGCCTCATTTACGTCTATTTCGACAACTTTCCGCAGATAATCGACGCCCTGTTCGAGCGACGGATTCGCGAGGCGGGAATATTCATCGTCTCGCCGCAATATCGCGATTTGGCGTTTTCCGAACGTACGCTTGCGCTTTTCGACTTCTATCTGGAGCATCTAATCGAACAGGGCCCGTTGATGCTACTGGTTTTGCGGGAACGCAATCAGGACAGCCCGCTTGGCGAGATGAGCAAGCGCCATTTCCGCTCGATGCTCCGCTTGCTGTCTCGCGACATTGCGGACAATCTCGAACTGAGCGCAAGAGAGTCCTTCGTTCTGCTGGAGCTTCTCGCGTCTATTCCGGAATCGCTGGCGCGGTTGGCCCGCAGCGAAGAGCTCGACGCGGGCACGGCCCGCGCAACGACGCGGCGGCTGGTCAAAGCATCGATCGATGCGCTCGAAGTTCGCGAAGCGGGCTAGCTACCGGACAATTCGTCATCGCTGGCGACGCCCGCGAGGACAACTGACAGACACAGTTGCTCGACCGTCGCAAAGGGCGCCCGCTGTCCGGCGATGATCCCGCCGGCTTTCAATGACACAGCGGTCAGGGCAGCGGTTGATGCCCTTGCTGTCGCCATGTCCATGCGGCCCGTGCCGGTTAGCCGTTCCAGAATGGGCGCCCGGGCGGTGCGCGCTGTGGTGGCGCGTTTCTCTTGCAGGGCGGATTTCACTTCGGGGACCCGCAATAGCATCTGTAGCAAGGGGCCACGCTGTGCGGATTCGTGCAGATAACCGACGGTAGAAAGCACGATTTTCGTATGCCGGTCGCCACTACGCGAGATGCGTTTTTGCCGGCTGCTCTCCTGCTTGGAGATTTCCTCTTTGGCCATCGCGACCAGCAAATCCGAACGGCCGCCGAAGCAGTTGTGAACCTGCGTCTCACTGATGCCTGCGTCTTGCGCCAAACGGCGAATTGTCAGCGCGTTGAGGCCTTCATTGATCGCAATCGCGGTCGCCAATTCCATGAGCTGGCGCACCCGGCTTTCGGTATCGAGGCGCCGCCGCACACCGGGCGACTGCCGCGTCTGCCGCTTGCCGAAGGCAACGATTTCGCTGAGGCCGATAGGTGGAGGCGGCAGATCGGGCTGGCTGTCGCGCCGTTCGGCAGCGCGAGTCCAGTGCGATCGACCTGGTCGCGGGATGTTGAGCCGATCACAGATTTTCGCAAGCCCGTTGCCGGTCATACCAAAGCGTTCGGCGACTTTGCCGATCGGCTCTGACCATATCAGGTCGAAAAGTTTAGCCCGCGTCAATTCCATGGGAAAGCTCTTACCCATCCGCAGCACGCGCTGTCTACATCCGCTTGCGCCGTAGGTCTGGCGCTGGCCGATGACGATTCATACCGCATATTCTATTACCTTACTTGTTAGATCGTTAGAATCGGGATAGTGATGCAATCCGGAAGAGGAGGGTTGTTCATGAGTCGCAAAGCCATTGGAGCCATTTTTTCGTTTGCAGCGCTTGTGTTCGGGCAGCCATTGCTCGCGCAGATGCCGGCAAAGATCGATCCGGTGACTGTTGATGTCGAAGGCGGAACGCTATCCGGTTCCCGTGAAGACGGCGTACTTGTTTTTCGGGGTGTGCCCTACGCGGCCTCTCCGACAGGTGAGTTGCGCTGGCGCGCACCGCAGCCCGTTGTCCCTTGGACGGGGGAGCGTGCGGCAAGTGCGCATGATGCGCCATGTCCGCAACCGGGCGACCTTGACCCAACCGTTGCGAATTTCGGAGGAGTAAGCGGCGCCCAGTCAGAGGACTGCCTGTTTCTTACCATACACGCGCCCGAAAACGCGCAGAATGCCCCGGTACTGGTGTGGTATCATGGCGGGGCGTTCTTCCTCGGCGCGGGCCATCTGGGTTCCTACGATGGCACCGCGAATGCCAAGCAGGGCGTCATCACCGTCAGCGTGAATTACCGTCTCGGCGCATTGGCCAACTTTGTTCATCCCGCGCTCGCGGACAATCGCGGTGACGAACCGCAAGGCAATTATGCCCTGCAAGACAGCGTTGCCGTGCTCGAATGGGTGCGTGACAACATCGGGGCCTTCGGCGGAAATCCGGATAATGTTACGATTGCCGGGCAATCCGCGGGCGGAGGCATCGTCACCAACCTGCTATCTTTGCCGTCGGCCAAGGGCCTGTTTGACAAGGCCATCGTCCAATCCGGCAGCCTGTTGTTGCCCGATCGCGATCCGGCCGAGGCAACCCGCCTTGCCATCGAAGCGCTTGAGACAATCGGAGTTGGGGAAGATGCCACTGCTCAAGATCTAAGGGCGATATCCGCGCAGACCTTTGCCGCATCAGAGAAATTGCAACGCGGCTTCTTTTTTACCAGCGATCCAGGCTGGAAACCTGCCGCGACGATAGACGCCTTGCGGGCGGGGACCGAAATCGACGTGCCGCTGCTGGTGGGCTCTAACATGGGTGAAGGGGGCTTCCGCGCGGCACGCACCTTTGCATCTCTTGCCGGCGACAGCGGCGCTCCGGCATTTCTGTATCGCTTCGAACATGTTCCGGCTTTCCGGAAAGAAGAATGGACCAAGGGTCCGATCCATTCGGCAGAGCTCATGTTCGCCTTTGATTCGATCGACACGTCGAGTTGGGGCGGGAAGCGTGCCGATGACCGTGACCGTGCGATCGCCCGGCAGGTGAATTCCTGTTGGGTCGCTTTCGTAAAGCTACCGGCCGATACACGGACAATCGACTGCGCCGATGGCTTCGCATGGAAGCCTTACGTCGAGGGCGAAACTGCCCGTTTCACATCAGATGGATTTGAATTGGCGGACGGCCGGGAATTCCCGGACGGCCCCGCTCAGGATTGAAGAAACAGACCGGTCAAAAGACGGCTGCAAAAATGGGAGAAATAGGATGACTTTCAGGACACGTTACTTGTTGAGCTCGATGCTCGCCTTCCCGGCATTGGCTATCGGAGCATGCCCGGCAATGGCGCAGGATGCAGAAGACGGCGTCGCTGATGATGGCAATACGATCATCGTGACAGGCACCTATATCCGCGGTCAGACTGAAGACGGTTCACTGCCCGTTGAAGTGTACAGCACCGAAGAATTGAGCCAGCGGGGCATAGACAGCCCGCTCGAGCTGGTCCGCAGCTTGCCATCTGTTGGTACAACGCTGGGCGAGTCAAACCAGTATGCAGCCGGCGGCAGCCAAGGCGTGGGTTCGATCAACCTGCGCAATCTGGGCCGCGAACGGACGCTGGTGCTGATGAACGGACGGCGCTTCTTCAACGAGCCGGGGGACGGCGCATCGGATACCAACCTGATCCCGCTATTTGCTCTTGAACGTGTGGAGGTGCTCAAAGACGGCGCGTCAACAACCTATGGTTCTGATGCAATCGCCGGGGTCGCCAACTTCGTAACCCGCAAGAATTTTTCCGGTATCGAAGTCGGCGGCAACTATCAGTTTGTCGATGGCTCTGACGGCAATTGGCAGGCCAGCATCCTTGCCGGTCAAGACTTTGGCGATGCAAACATCATGGTTGGGTTCGGCTATCAGAAGCGGAGCGAACTCGACACTCTGGAGCGCAGCTTCACCCAGCGACCTTACGAAGTTAACCCATCGGGCTGGTCGTTCCTGTCCGATGCCGGCACCTACATTCC
Source organism: Pontixanthobacter aquaemixtae (assembly GCF_009827395.1). Taxonomy (GTDB): domain Bacteria; phylum Pseudomonadota; class Alphaproteobacteria; order Sphingomonadales; family Sphingomonadaceae; genus Pontixanthobacter; species Pontixanthobacter aquaemixtae. The sequence continues at coordinate 708,421 of NZ_WTYX01000001.1, forward strand.
GAAGCTCGGCCCGATCACGCTTGGCCCTGCGGGGACTTCGCTTGGGCTGGGGGTCGACGGCCAGCTTGATGGTGCTTGCGAAGCCGTCGGCGGCCTCGCGGGCGTATTCCCGTCGGGTGCATCGAGCTTTCCGGTGTGCCGTTACACCTACATTCCCTTTGTGAACCTGATCGAGGAAGAAAACCGCTATCAGGCTTTCGCGCAACTGGATGTCGATCTGTCCGACAGTTTGCGGTTCGTCGCCGATGCGCTCTATTCGCATACGGATGTGCCGCAGCTGGGCTATTCGCCCAGCTATCCACCAACATCGGGCCCGCGCGGTCCGGGTACTGCGCAGGCATTCTTTGTGCCCCGGTCCAATCCGGGCTTCGATACGTTTCTTACGCAGACATTCCCGACCGGTTCGCCTGCTTTTTTCGCCAGCTACGCGAGCATACTGTTTAGCCGCCCATTTGCGCTGACGGGCAACCCGCTGGACGATCAAGGTTCGGGTGAGGGCGCCGCATTTAACGATGCATGGCGCGTTACTGCCGGTTTCGAGAAGGAATTCGGCGGGAACTTCAAGGGCGAGCTATACACCACCTATCTGCGCAGCGCCCGTGAAGCCTATTCCTTCGACATCATCGGCGACCGCCTCCAGCGCGCCTTGAACGGGCTGGGCGGGCCGAATTGTACCGGCACGACACCGGGTGCAAATGGATGCCTGTACTTCAACCCGTTCCTTAACTCGCGCCCCGGAAATCCGGCGCTTGGTCTCGATAATCCCAGCTATGTGCCGGGCAACGAGAACAATCCCGACGTGATCGAATGGTTCAGAGCCAGAAACGGCACGGCTGCGCGGGAAGAGCTGTTTGTAACCGATCTGGTTTTCAGCGGTGAATTCGAATTGGGTATTCCGGTCTCATACGCATTTGGTGGTCAGTACCGGAAAAGCACCTTTGTCACCCGTCCACTCAATGATTTCAGCGATCCGGATGCTTATCCGTGCGCGCTGGAGGGCGACACGAGCTGTCTTGATGATCCCAATGACAACAACTTCCCGACCGGTGCGTTCATCTTCCTTGGCCAATATCCTGCGGCCAACCTGTCGCAAGACGTATACGCCTTGTTCGCAGAGGTTCAGGCCGAACCGATTGAAGGATTGGAACTCAACGCGGCAATCCGGTTCGAAGATTACGGCGGCAGCGTGGGATCGACGATCAATCCGAAATTCACCGCGCGCTGGCAACTGACCGATTGGCTCGCCCTGCGCGGATCGATTGGTGACACTTTCCGCGGTCCGTTGCCGGGGGACCTGACCCCTGTCGGCGCAAGCGCGGTTGCAGGTATCGATGTTCTGGGCAACAACTTCAAGGCAACAGATTCAGGCGGCAACCCGAACCTGAAACCGGAAACGGCCCTTACTTACAATGTCGGCGCGATCATCCAGAGCAGTGGTTTCACGCTGACAGCGGACTTCTGGAACTATGAATTCGAAGGCCGGTTTACCGACCTTCCGATCCAGGCAATCGCGGCGCAAGTCGCACCCGGCGGAACCGATGGCCAGCAATCTGTAAACTGCGCCAGCCCGTTTACGCAGTTCGTAGTCTTCCAAGGCGGGGTGTGCGATGCCAACACGATTGGTCTCGATATCTCGCGTATCAGGACTCAAACGGTCAATGGCCCGGACACGACGCTGCGCGGTATCGATATTGGCATCAGCTACGGCACCGATCTGGGAACAGTAACACTGGATGTGGGGGCAAATGCGACTCACATTCTGGAGTACCAGTTCTCGGACTTCGTGTATGAAGGCCTGACTTTCAGCCAAGGCTATGACGCGGTCGGCTTTGCCAATTACAACCGCGCTCCGGGCACGGTCTCGCCATGGCGCGGCAATGCCTATGCATCGCTCGGCTTTGGTGCGGTCACTGCGACTTACAACTTCCAATACATTGATGGTGTGACGGACAACCGCTGCACCCCGGGTGTTGCATGCGCCAGCACTCCTGAATTCGGCGATACCGATTTCGGCCGCGAGGTGGGAAGTTATTCGCAGCACGACCTGCTGGTGTCCGCAGATATCGACACCGCCGGGGTCGATTTCACGATCACTGCTGGCATCGAGAATATCTTCGATACCGACCCGCCAGCGGCTCGTCTCGAATATGGCTATGATCCGTTTATCGGCAGCGCGCTGGGGCGGACATTCAAGCTTGGAACAAAGGTTCGCTTCTAACTCTCCCAGGGGCGAATGGGGTGGACGGCAATGACGGTCCGACCCTACAGTGAAAAGGGGGCCAGCATCCCTGTGACCGGGACGCTAGCCCCTTTTTCCAGATGGGATGATGGAGGATATCTGGCATGCGAATTTCGAAGAATTTGAGGGCCGTTGCAGCTATTGCCCTGCTCACCTCATCGGCGGCGGCAGTGGCCCAAACTGCAACGCCTGTGATCGAGACCGAAAATGGCAAAGTCCAAGGTCTTGAAGATGATGGGATCGATGCGTTTTTGGGCGTTCGATATGCGAAGCCGCCCATCGGCGATTTGCGCTTCAAACCTCCCGAGGCCGCTGACGATTGGACCGGCATCGCGGATGCGACCGGTATGGGCGCCCCGTGCATGCAGCTTTACACGGCCAGTGGCCCGAACGAGAGCGATCTGACCCGCGGGATCCAGGGCATTTTCCCAACCGCAACCGAAGCAAAAACCGACAATGAGGATTGCCTGTTCCTCAACGTCTGGACGCCAGCGGCGGGTGACGGGAAGAAACGACCGGTCATGGTCTGGTTCCATGGCGGCGGTTACGCCTATGGCTCGGGCGGTTGGCCGGCCTATAATGGCCGCAACCTCGCCGCCAAAGGCGACGTTGTGGTGGTAACTGTTAATCATCGCCTCAATGCATTTGGCTATCTCAATCTTGCCGAAAAATTCGGCGAAGAATTTGCCGCATCGGGCAATGTCGGCAATCTTGACCTTGTCCGCTCGCTAAAGTGGGTGCGCGATAATATCGCGGCCTTTGGCGGCGATCCGGCCAATGTCACTATCATGGGTGAAAGCGGGGGCGGCTCCAAAGTCAGCCACCTGATGGCGATGCCCTCAGCCGATGGTCTTTTCCATAAGGCAGTGATCCAGTCCGGTCCCGGTGTAAGCAGCGGCAAACCACAAGACGCCGCCGACTATGCAGGCAAGATCTTGGACCAAGCCGGCGTGGAAACGGTCGATGACCTTGTCACCGTTCGGGCTGACGAGATTGTCGATGCTGTCAGAAAGGCGACGCCGGCATCGGCGGGAATGGGGCGGGGGCCTCAATTCGGGCCAATCGCAGACGGCACTATCATCCCGCGCGACCCGTTTCTGCCCCGGGCACCCGAGCAATCTTCGGATATTCCGGTGCTGATCGGGTACAACAAGACTGAAATGACTTTGTTCGTCGCATCGCAGCCTTGGTTTGGCCGCATAGACGAAGCTGGCGTGACGGGCATGGCCGCGATGATGGGCGAGGACGCTGTCGCTGCCGTCGATGCATATCGGGCGATGTATCCCGAATACTCGCCAACGCACATCGCCAGCTTGGCCTTGGGAACCCGGTTTGTGCGCGGGACGTATCTGCTCGCCGATCAGCAAGCCCGCACGGCCAGTGCCCCGGTCTATGTGTATCGCCTGACCTGGGAGACACCGGTTGGCGGGGGCATTCTTCGCTCGCCGCACACGCTCGACATTCCTTTCATGTTTAACAACACCAAGGAAAGCGCGGCATTGGTCGGAACCGGGAAAGAAGCGGAAACAATGGGTGACATGATGAGCGATGCATGGCTCAGCTTTGCCAAAACCGGCACGCCGTCCAGCGATCTGCTGCCCGAATGGCAAGCTTATACGCCTGAAAGTCGCATGGTGATGGAACTCGACGTCAAGCCGCGCATGGTTGACGATCCTGAAAGGACCATCCGCCAAATCGGCCAGTAACCAGCGGTTTCATCGTGTTCCTGCAAGGACGCGATGAACATTCAAAGAAAAATGCCCGGCGCCTTTCGACGCCGGGCATTTTTTTTGAGGTAGGCTTCCAGATTAGAAGCGGACTTTGGCACCAAGCCGGAATGTCCGGCCAATCGCATTGCCAAGGAACGGGTTGTAGCCCAGTTCCAGACGGGCAATCGGTGGATCTTCGTCGAAGATGTTGCTCACCGAGCCTTGCAGCTGAACATCCAGGCCGTCGAATGGCAGGTCATAGAGGATGGTCAGATCGCTCTGCGTGAAGTCACCAGATTCGCGTGCGTAGAACGACTGCTGGGCCGTCCGCGGCACGGTTGCGAATGTTGGCGAGTCATACCGGTCATCATACACTCCGCTCGCATATCGGAAGGTGTAACGAGCGTTCAGCCCGCCAACATTGAAGTTGGCGTACAGGTTCGCTCTGAGATCGGAGATTGCAGGTGCAGTACGGTCAAAGTTGCCGAAGCCAACGGCGCCAAATGCGGGTTGGATTTCGACATTTTGCGCTGCGAAACTTTCGACATCATAGCTGAGGACCCAGGTGCCGTTGGTACCCAAGCGCAGCGTAGCATTGCTGCCGATGTCGAAGTCATAGCTGGCGTCGAAATCGATACCTGTGGTGGTGATCGGCGGGCCATTCACAAAGTTGGTGATGACGCGGCTGATATCGCCACCGACCGTTGTGCCCTGTACACAGCCGCCCTGGAAGACGATCTGCGAAGCCAGCGGACTGGAACAATCAGCCAGACCATTGGGTGTCGGTACGACCACGTTGGCAATCGCGTTTGAATCCTCGACCACGATCTGATCTTCGAACTCATAGCTCCAATAGTCGAGCGAAGCCCGGAACCCGCCGCTCTGGACAACAGCGCCCAGATTGTAGGTGAAAGCACTTTCAGGCGTCAGGTTCGGATTGCCGAGCACATCAACCGAAAGGAAACCGCCACCGGCAGCATCGATTGGCTGAAGCGCGGTAACCCGCGATTGGCTGACCTGGCCGGGCAGCGGTGCACGGAAGGTTGTGCCAACCGAACCGCGCAGGACCAGCCAGTCATTCGGCTCCCAGCGGAAGCTTGCTTTGGGATCGAGCGTCGAACCGATGGGATCGCCGTAATCCTCAAAGCGCAGTGCGAATGACATTTCGAAACGCGGTGAGAAAGGCACGAGCACTTCGCCAAACAGGGCGTAAACGTCCTGCTCGACTGCGATATCGCGTGCCTGACCAAGGAACGAGAACGGTCCTTGCTGGATTGTACAGCTGGTATCACCTGGAACCGCACAAGGGTTCAGCGCGAGGCTGTTCAATGCGTTGCGCGGCATGCTCTCGAAATTCGAAGAGCGGTATTGCGCACCGACACCAAATGCGAGCGCGCCACCACCGAAATCCGCGTCAGCCACTTCACCGCTGATCAGGAAATCTGCGATAAACTGCTTTTCGTTCTGCAGCGTTCCGGTGTCGCCATAGAGGTAATCGACAACGTCATCACGGTTGGCCAATGCGGCGTTGTAGTTGGGGTTGTCGATACCTTGCGCAGGATTGCGCTGCACCGAGTTGAAGAACGGATTGAAATAGTAACAGCTACCCTGACCAGGCGTACCCGTTGCAACATCGCAATCCGGCCCGCCGAGCCCATCAAGCGCCTGTTGGATACGCAGGGGCAGGACATCGGGAACCTTTGAACGCGACTTGGCATTCACATAGGTTCCCTGAAGCGACATGACCAAGTCTGGTGTCAGATCATATTCAAAGCCGGCAGAGATGCGGAAACTCTCGTTGATAGAGAAGCTCTCATCCTGACCGAACGGAGACCCTTCCGCCAGCGGATATCCGCCCAGCGAGAACGGACGGAATACCAGCGCTTGTGCACCTGTCACCGGCAGCGGAGCAGTGGTTGGATCGCCATCGGTATCGATCGAAGTCGGGAAGCCAACGCGCGCTGCGAAATCGGCAAATGCCGGGTTGGTGAACGGGATATAATACTGGAATGTCGCACCCGGACCGGCAAGGCCCTGCGTTGTTGGATAGGATGGTGACAGCGCTGTATCGATCCGGCTGTAAGCATAAAGCCCGTCAGCGTTGAAACGCAGCTTGTCGCTGAGATCCGCCGTTACCTGCAGGAAGCCCTGATAATAATCCTGATCTTCGACCAGATTGTTATAGTCAGTAAACTGATAGCCGCAGAAAATGCTGATCGGCAGACCGCCTACATCATCACAATCGGGATCCACGCCCCCGGGAACGCCAGCCAGCAATGTGCCGCGATACGAAGCTGCCCCAAGGCTTGCCGGTGCAGGTGTCTCGCGAACCGGCCCGGAAACACGCAGCGCCGGATACCATGCGTTGGTCACCGTGGTAGAGAAGCCCGATGGATTGGTGAAATAGTCTTGGTTGGAAATCTCACGGTCAACAGCCGCAAGCTTCGAACGGTGGCGATAGCCAAAGCCCGCCATGATGTTGACGTCTGGCGTGATGTTGTAACCGGCCAGGATGCTGGCCGTGTAATCACCATCGCTGTCCCTTACAAAGGTATGGTCGCCTTGGAGCTCGATACCTTCGAAATTGGTGCGGGTGATGAAGTTGGCAACGCCTGCAACAGCGTCAGAACCATAAGTCACCGCTGCACCGTCTTTCAGCAATTCGACCCTTTGAAGGGCGAACAGCGGAAGCAGGTTTGTGTCTGAAACGCCGTCACCCGGTGATACCAATGTGCGCCGGCCGTTGAGCAGAACCAGAGTTCTGGTTGCGCCAAGGTTACGCAAGTTGATTGTCCCGACCCCGCCGAGGCCTTGTGCTGCGGAAGAGAATTGGTTGGAATCGCCTAGGACGGCGCCAACCGAAGGAATGTCCTTGATGAAATCGAGCGGGTTGGTTTGACCCTCAGCGGCGAGTTCCTCGGTCGAAATAACGTCGACCGGAAGCGAACTGTCTTCCGGAGTCCCGCGAATGAGCGAACCCGTAATGACAATTTCTTCGTTTGGTTGCTCGGCCTGTTCGGCCTCCTGAGCAAAAGCAGGCGTCGTTGTGATGCCCGCCGCAAGCGCCATAAAGGCGCAGCTGCGTCGCAGCTGTAATTTCATCATTATACTCTCCTCTCCCAATGGGCCTCCCTCATTCGGGGACCGTACCCATTCGTCGAAAATGACGGATTGAGACTGATTATGTCAAGTTGCTTTTGTCATTTATTCAAATATTTCGCCAGTGTGTGACATGCATATCTTGGCGGAATAGGAGCAATCTCCCGCGATGAAGGGTGTTTTGTTGTGTAGTTTCCAGGCTATGCGCAACAAAAAACGGCCAGAAGTGCGGCTTCATACCGAGGTTTCAGATTGCAACTCTTTCGCCGACGAGCAGGTATGAGCCAGCCCGATTGGTGAGCGGGACTGATGGCGTTTCGGCAAGACGCTCGTTGCAGCTAGGCTTGGACGCGATTGCGCAGCGCGACTGATGCTCGCCAATAACAAAAGATCGCTAGTGGCGTGAACGACGCGATCACCAGCAGTGCGTATCGCAGCGACTGCTCGCCATATTGCGGGACGAGCATGTCCGATATCACGCCGACCATGGTCGGCCCGATTCCAAGGCCGATCAAATTGATGATGAGCAATGTCACCGCGGCCCAGACTGCGCGCATTTTCACCGGCGCCAATGTCTGGATCATCGCAAAGGTGGGGCCGAGATAGCAGGACTGGAAGAACAGCGCGACAAAGTACACGCCCACTGCCATCCAAGCGCTTTCGACCAAGTAGAACGCGATCAGGAAAGGCAGGGCAAGAGTCTTCAGCCCCGCAACCATCAAAGATTGTGCATGCATGCCGTATTTCTCTGACAGCCTGTTGGCCAGCCAGCCGCTGCCCAGTCCGCTCGCAACCCCGGCAATCGCGAGCAAAGGCGCGACAATATTGCCGATCTGCAAAGTGGACAATTCATAGGACCGGATCAGGTAGGCGGGGGTCCATCCCGTCAGCGCGTAACCGATCATTGAAGTGATCGTGACGGCCGCAACCAGCCACATGGCGGCACGATTGGACAGGATTGTTTGCAGGCCTTCCCACACAGACGGTTGGTCCTCGCTCTCGACTGCTCCGGGCTCTGCGCGTCTTTCGGGTTCGGTGGCAAACAGCTTCACAATCACCGCCAGCACCACGCCCGGCAAGCCAATGGCGATGAAGGCAGTGCGCCAGTCGAAGAAATAGGTCAGATTGCCGCCGAAAATCTGGCCTGCAGCAGCGCCCAGCGTCACGCCCAGGGAATAGATCGATAGCGCCAGCGCCCGCTTCTCCGCTGGATACATGTCTGCGATGATCGAATGGCTTGGCGGGCTGGAACCCGCTTCACCGATCCCGACGCCAATCCTTGCCAGCAGCAGATGGACGAAATTTTGCGCCAATCCGCAAACAGCAGTCATTGCGCTCCACAATGCGAGCGCGATGGAGATGATGTTGACCCGGTTCACCCGGTCGGCAAGCGCGGCAACCGGGATACCAAGAGTGGCGTAGAATATCGCGAAAGCGAAACCCGAAAGCAGACCAAGTTGGGTGTCGGTCAGCAGCAGATCGGCTTTGATGTCCTCCAGAAGGATCGCCAGGATCTGCCGATCCATATAGCTGAAAAAATACGTCGCGGTGAGCAGAAACAGCGTAGTTTTGCGCGCCCGATCTGAGATTTCAGACGGGTTTGTTGCGGGCGCGGCGGCCTCGGTCTGCATTGAATATTCTCCCAAAGGCGGCGCTCCTTATGCTGGAGCGCTCACCGTGACATCGTCTTGTGGATCAGTTGAAACCGTTGCCCGCTTCGGCCTTGCCGCGCAGGTAATCGGAGACCGGCAGGCCATGCTTTTCCAAACCGGCGATTACCGTGTCCAAGCCGATTTGCGATGCCCAGAACATCGGGCCACCGGTATAGAGCGGCCAGCCATAGCCGTTGATCCAGACGACATCGATGTCGCTGGCGCGCTGGGCCATGCCTTCCTCAAGGATCTTGGCTCCTTCATTGACCATGGGGTATAGAAGCCGCTCGCGAATTTCGTCTTTCGAAATCTCGCGCTGCTCGGTGCCTTCCTTGGTCGCGAAATCGGCGATGATCTGTTTTACTTCATCCGACGGAGTGCGATTGCGCGATTCGTCGTAATCGTAGAAACCCTTGCCGGCTTTCTGGCCGAAACGACCGGCGGTACACAAGGCCTCGCGCACGGTTGTGACCTTTTGCGGATCGCGGTGCCAGCCGATATCGATACCGGCGAGATCGCCCATCTGGAACGGCCCCATCGGGAAACCGAATTCGAGCAGGACGTCATCGACGTCCCAGTAATTCGCGCCTTCCATGATCAGCTGGTTGGCCTGTTGCTGGCGCGGAGAGAGCATACGGTTGCCGATAAAGCCCGGGCATACTCCCGAAACAGCGGCGATCTTACCGATCTTCTTGGCCAGCTTCATCGATGTGGCAAGAACATCATCGCGCGTCTTTTCCCCGCGCACCACTTCCAGCAGTTTCATGACGTTTGCCGGTGAGAAGAAGTGCAGGCCGATCACATGGCCGGGGCGCTGCGTGGCGGTCGCGATTTCGTCAATGTCGAGATAGCTGGTGTTCGAAGCCAGAATGGCGCCGTCCTTCACCACTTCGTCTAGCTTCGCGAAGACTTCCTTCTTCACGTCCATATTCTCGTACACGGCCTCGATCACGAGGTCGCAATCGGCGAGATCGCCGTAGTCGAGCGTCGGGGTCAGAATGCCCATCGCCTGTTCGACCTGCTCCATTGTCATGCGGCCGCGCTTTGCGGTGTTTTCGTAATTCTTGCGCATTACCCCTGTTCCGCGGTCCAGCGCATCCTGCTTCATTTCGAGGATCGTGACAGGGATCCCTGCAGAAAGGAAATTCATCGCGATGCCGCCGCCCATTGTGCCTGCACCGACGATGCCGACTTTATTGACCGGCAAGATCGGCGTGTCGGCTGGCACATCGTCGATCTTGTTGGCGGCGCGCTCGGCAAAGAAGTAATGGCGCATCGCTTGCGATTGCGATCCGGTCATCAGCGCTGTGAACAGCTCGCGCTCCTTCTTCACCCCATCTGCGTAAGACAGCTCACCTGCTGCCTTGACCGCTTTGATCGCCGCATTGGGCGCGTCAAACCCGCGCATCTTGCGCCCGTTCTTCGCGCGGAATTCGTCGAAGATATCGGGGTTCTTGATCCCGTCTTCATTGGCGGTGCCTTCGCTGGAGCGGGGAACGGGCTGTCCCACTTTGGACTTGGCGAAAGCGATTGCCTGTCCCGCCAGATCGTCTTCGTTCACAACGTCATCCAGCAGGCCGATATCCTTGGCCTTTTTCGCCGAAATGGGATTACCGATCGCGACGAGCGGAAGGGCGGCTTCCGCCCCGACAAGGCGCGGCAAACGCTGAGTCCCCGCAGCGCCGGGGATCAGGCCCAGCTTGACTTCCGGCAGACCGAGTTTGGCACTCGGCACCGCGAGACGATAATGGCATGCAAGCGCGACTTCGCAGCCGCCGCCAAGCGCGGTTCCGTGAATGGCCGCAACAACCGGCTTGTCGCTGGCTTCCAACCGGTCAAGCGCGTCGGGAAGGCTTGGTCCGACAGGCGGTTTGCCGAATTCGGTGATGTCGGCGCCGGCAAAGAAAGTGCGCCCGTCACAGCGGACAACAACCGCCTCCACGGCGTCGTCCGAAAGCGCTTCCTCAATTCCTTCGACAAGGCCCGCGCGAACAGCTTGGCCCAGCGCGTTCACCGGTGGATTATCAGAGATGATGACCAGAACATTATCATGGCGTTCGGTGCGAATGGGAGATGTCATGGAAGTCAGGCTCCTTCAGGAATAGCTTTTGGTGAGTGCCGAATAGATCATCGTCTTAAGCTGTCGGCGAATGGGGTAGGTGGAAGACGGATAAAGCTGCGTCATGAAAACCATCGTTATGCGTTCGACGGGGTCAACAAAGAACGCAGTCGAATAGGCGCCGCCCCAATAAAACTCGCCCATGCTGGCGGGCATCAAAGTGCGCGCGGGGTCAACCACGACAGCAAAGCCGAGGCCGAAGCCCGTGCCGGCATTGTTGGCCTCGCTAAACAGGCTCTGGCTCATCTCGGTCAGGTCGGCCCCACCTGGCAGATGGTTTGCGGTCATCAGATCCAGTGTCTTGGGTGCGATGATCTGTCCGCCTTCAAACTGTCCCTTGTTCAACAGCATGGTGCAGAAACGATTATAGTCAGAAGCTGTCGAGATGAGACCGCCGCCGCCGGAGTGAAATTTTGCGGTTTCGGAAAGCCGGCTTTCCGCCGCTTTGTCGATCAATTGCGGCCCATTGCCGGGTCGGTATCCATAGCAATCAGCGAGCCTGTCTTGCTTGGCTGGATCAAGATCAAAGCCGGTGTCCTGCATCCCGAGCGGTTCGAAAATATGCCGTTTGAAATACTTGCCCAGCTTCATGCCTGAAAGTCGCTCGACACAAATGCCAAGCACATCGGTGCTCACCGAATAATTCCAGCGCGAACCCGGCTCGAACTCAAGCGGAATGCGCGATAGGGTCTCGATATACTCATCCGACGAAATTGCACCGCGCGAAAGGTCCAGCTCGGCCTTGCGATAGGCGGCATCAATGCTCGACCGGTTCTGGAAACCGTAAGTCAGGCCCGACATGTGGGTCATCAAATCGACGAACCGCATCGGCCTGCCGCGCGCCATAGGTGCGAAGGGAACCGATCCGCCGCCACCTGCATAAGCGCCCAGATTCGCAAATTCCGGCAATACGCGAGAGACCGGATCGTCCAGCGCGACCTTGCATTGTTCAACCAGTTGCATGAACGCGATCGAAGTGACGGGTTTGGTCATGCTGGCGATGCGGAACAGCGCGTCTTCGCGCATGGGCGTGCCATCGTCACGCAAACTGCCGCCATGATAATAATATGCTGGCTTGCCATCGCGCGACACCAGCAGTTGGACGTTTTTCAACTTTGAATTGGCGAGATAGTTCTCATCCAGAAACTGTTCCAAGCGCCCGAGTCGATCCGCATCGAAACCCAGCGAAGCCGCGCCATTTACGTCCATCTAAATCCTCCCGAGGCATGGATGGTTGATCCATACCTTTTGTTTATTCGACTTCCACTACACAAAAATTTTACACTGATAAAGATCATACCCAAAATTCAAAAATGTTTCACATCCCTTGCTAGAGCGTGCAATCGCGGTTTAGATTGAAGCAAACGCCGATCAACGAATCGGTGAATGGGAAAGGAAATTCGAAGATGCGTGACGCCGTCATTGTGTCCACTGCCAGGACACCTCTTGCCAAATCGATCCGCGGGGCATTCAACAAAACTCACCCGGTCAGGTTGGGCGCCTGTTCTGTAGAAGCGGCGGTCGAGCGGGCCAAGCTGGACGGCGCAGAAATTGAAGACGTCGTGATCGGGGCGGCAAGCCAGGGCGGGGCACAAGGCTTCAATATGGGGCGCCAGATTGCGCTGCGTGCAGGGCTGCCGATTGATGTGGCCGGGATGACTATCGACCGTCAGTGTTCGAGCGGCCTCATGGCCATTGCGACTGCGGCCAAGCAGATCATTGTCGACCGGATGGATATCTGCGTCGCGGGCGGCGTCGAATCGATAACGGCCATCCGCAACAATGTCGGCAAGCCCGAACGCGACGAGGAACTGCTGAAGATGCACCCTGACATCTTCATGCCGATGATCGGAACCGCGGAAGTAGTGGCCAAACGTTATGGCATTTCGCGCGAGGAACAGGATGCCTATTCGCTCCAGTCGCAGCAGCGCACAGCGGCGGCGCAGCAGGCCGGGAAATTCGCTGATGAACTCATCGAAGTTTCGACCGTGATGGAGGTGAAAGACCGCGAGACCGGTGAGGTTTCCAGCAAAGAGGTCACCATCGACATGGACGACTGCAACCGGCCCGGCACCACCGCCGAAGGGCTGGCCAAACTCGATCCGGTTATGGGCGAAGGCTATTCAATCACCGCAGGCAATGCCAGCCAGCTTGCAGACGGTTCGTCGGCCAGTGTGCTGATGGAAGCAGAGATCGCAAAAGCACGCGGGCTTGAACCGTTGGGCCGATATGTCGGGATGGCGGTTGCCGGAACCAAGCCTGACGAAATGGGCATTGGGCCCGTATTCGCGATCCCCAAGCTGCTGAAGCGGTTTGATCTGTCGATCGACGACATCGGGCTGTGGGAATTGAACGAGGCTTTCGCGGTGCAGGTCCTCTATTGCCGCGACAAGCTGGGGCTTCCCGACGACAGGCTCAACGTAAACGGTGGCTCGATCTCTATCGGTCACCCATTCGGAATGACCGGCGCGCGCTGCGTCGGCCATGCTTTGCTAGAGGGGCGGCGGCGCGGCGTGAAATATGTCGTTGTCACCATGTGTGTCGGTGGCGGGATGGGCGCCGCTGGCCTGTTCGAGGTTCTGTAATGGCCAGCGCATCACAGACTGCGAATCTCGCATCGGCAATCGGCTGGACACCGCCTGAGGGCTGGCCTGCCATCAGCCGCGACAAATGCCGCGAAATCCTGACCGCCCCGGGCGAACGCTTCGAAATGGAAGAGGTCGACATCCGCGGGGTTACCTTGCGCACGTGGAAAAACGCCCCGCCAAATCTGCGCGCTATCGCACTCCTCGGCCAGTCGCACGGTCAGCGCGAATTCGTGATCTATGAAGATGATCGCGTCACTTACGATGCCTGGTTCAGGGCAGTCGCCACGCTCGCGCACGAGTTCAAATCGCGCGGAGTTGAGAAAGGTGACAGGGTCGCTTTGGCCATGCGCAATTTGCCGGAATGGCCGGTCGTCTTTTTCGCAGCGGTAACGGTCGGCGCGATCTGCGTGCCGCTAAACGCATGGTGGACGGGGCCGGAGCTTGCTTACGGCCTTGAAAATTCGGGCACGAAATTGCTGGTTTGCGATGAAGAGCGGTGGGAACGAATTGCGGAATATCGTGATCAGTGCCCAGCTCTGGAGACGGTGTTCGTTGCCCGAGCCGAGGCTGCGCACGAAGGCGTTGCAGCTCTTGAGTCGGTAATCGGACAGCCTCTGACCTATGCGGATTTGCCTTCGCGTGAATTGCCGGATGTCGATATCGCACCGGATGATGATGCAACGATATTCTACACCAGCGGCACCACGGGTAAGCCCAAGGGCGCACTCGGCACGCATCGCAACCTATGCACAAATATCCTGTCCAGCGGCTACAATGCCGGTTGTGCCGTCCTGCGGCGCGGCGAGACCATTCCTGAGCCTGTGCCGAAAACGGGCCTTACCGTTATCCCTCTGTTCCATGTAACCGCCTGTTCGGCGGGCCTGATGGGCAACATCGTGGCCGGCAACACGCTGGTGTTCATGCACAAATGGGATCCGGTCGAAGCATTCAAGATTATCGAGCGCGAGAAAGTCAATTCGACCGGCGGTGTTCCAACGATTGCGTGGCAATTGCTCGAACATCCCGAGCGCAAGAATTATGATCTCTCCAGCATCGAAGCGATTGCTTATGGCGGGGCGCCAGCTGCGCCCGAGCTGGTGCGCAAGATCCGTGAAGAGTTCGGCGCGCTGCCGGGAAATGGTTGGGGCATGACCGAAACCATGGCCACAGTGACCGGCCATTCTTCGGAAGACTATCTCAACCGCCCCGACAGCTGCGGCCCGCCAGTCGCGGTGGCCGATCTCAAGATCATGAGCGAGGATGGTTCGCGCGAGCTTCCTGTTGGGGAAATCGGTGAATTATGGGCGCGCGGACCGATGGTGGTGAAGGGTTATTGGAAGAACCCGGAAGCCACGAGCGAGACTTTCGTCGATGGCTGGGTCAAAACCGGCGATCTTGCGCGGCTCGATGAGGAAGGGTGGTGCTATATCGCCGATCGGGCGAAGGACATGATCATCCGCGGGGGCGAGAATATCTATTCCTCCGAGGTTGAGAATGTTCTTTATGATCATCCGGCGGTAACCGATGCTGCGCTTGTCGGTTTGCCGCATCAACAGCTCGGGGAAGAACCCGCGGCGGTGGTGCATCTGGCGCCTGGAACAGAGGCGAGCGAAGCCGAATTGCAGGAATGGGTCGCGGATCGCCTTGCGCGGTTCAAAGTGCCCGTCCGCATCGTATTTTCGAAAGAGACACTGCCGAGAAACGCAAACGGGAAAATACTCAAGAAGGAACTGGCAAGTTTCTTCTGAGGATAGATTTTCGCATTTTGTTGGCGGGGATGGCAACGTGATGTAGGTTCGCTGGATTGGGGAGACGGATGGCCACTAAATCCGACGTGACGACCAAATACGGCGAAAAGCGCAGCGCGATCGTTCACGCGGCTTCCGTGTTGATTAACGAGACGGGGGTGAAGGCAACCACCCTCACCAAAGTCGCGCGCGCGATCGGGCTGAATGCGACCAGCGTAACCTATTACTTCCCTCGCAAGGACGAGCTGATCGTCACGGTCTATGAAGAGACTATTGCGCTGATGAAAGCGACCGCCGAGGCAGCCTTGGCGGAAGACACGGTCGAAAAGCGGATAGCAAAGTTCGTTTCGTTGCACGTTGCCTTGCGCGAACGCATCCGCCGCGGCGAACGCGGCCTGATCACCGCGCTTTCGGAAATCCGCTCGCTCGATCAGGAATATCAGGATGATTTGCTGCTGAAATACCGCGCAGTCGTGAACGATGTGCGCGCCTTTTTTGGTGATCCCGATGCTGAGGCCACTCGCGCGCTTTTTTCGGCGCGCGCGCACATCCTGATCGAAGCCATATTGTGGTGGCCGGTCTGGTCCTTGCGCTATTCCTATCTCGATTTTCCGCGGGTCGAGAAGAAGATCGTCGAAATATTGTGCCACGGCATTCCTGCGAAGTCAGGTGATTGGGCACCGCTGGAGCTTGGCGAGGGGCCATGGCGGAGCAACAGCGATATGCCGGTCCAGCAGAATGACGAATTCCTGCGTGCGGCGACGTTGATGATTAACGAGCGCGGCTATCGCGGGGCTTCGGTCAACCGGATCGCCGAAGCGCTGAGTGTGACCAAGGGAAGCTTTTACCACCATCACGACGCGAAAGACGATCTGGTGATGGAGTGCTTCCAGCGGTCTTACGACCGTCTATCAAAAGTGCAGATGGCTGGACTGGAACTCGAAGGGTCATACTGGACACGGCTTTCGAGTGTTCTCAACGAACTGATTGATGTGCAGTTTTTCGACGCCATGCCCTTGCTCCGCACGACTGCGTTGCAGGCTCTTGATAGCGCGCACAAAACCGATGTTGTGATGCGATCAAACCGTTTGGCGCGGAGATTTGCCGGGTTCCTTATCGATGGCATTGTCGATGGTTCGGTCAAGCCGGTCGATCCGCTCGTTGCCAGCCAGATCATCATGTCGACGCTGAACGGCGCTTACGAAGCCCGCCGCTGGGCTGCGCGCTTCGATCAGCCGGAGACGGCGATCAAGACATATCTGTCAGTGCTGAGCAGGGGCATGCTGGCCGACCCTGATTGAGTCAATCAAGCGGGCCGGTTACGAGGTTCGCGGACCTTGAACAGCAGCAGCAACAGTGCTGCGATCAGCGCGCTCAGAACAATCGCGAATAGCGGCACGAAACCCTGCGCTGCGATAAGTATACCCGCCACAATTGGTCCGGCAGCGGCAATTGCGCCTTCCAGAGTGGTGACGAAAGCGAGGCGCATTGGCGTGTCCTCCGTTTGGCCGAATTCCAGCACCATGGTGGTTGATGCCAGCATCCAACCCGAGCCCCCGATGCCGAGGAGAACGAAGGCCGCGTAGACCGGGAGTTCGGTCTCACCGACCAAAAGCAGGCCCACCCCGGCAATCGAAGAGATCAGCGACAGAACATAGATGAGCTTGAAACCCCAGCGGTCTCCCATCGGCCCCCAAAGCACATTGGATATCGTGTCGGAACCGAGGAACAGGAAGCTTAGGCCGCCAATCAGTGCGCCGTCCAGCCCCAGCTGCATGCCCGCATAGACTGTCCAGAATGGCGCGCCTACGCGTGCCATGGTGGAGAAACACTGGACGACCAGAAACCACGCAAAATCGCGGTCCTGCAACAGCTCGGGAAACTGTTTGATCCGCTCCAGCATCGGCAATTGCGGGCGCGAGACAGGCGCTGCCGGTTCGCGGATCATTGTCTTCAGAACCACCAAGCCCGCGCTTGTTAGGATGAAGGCAAACAGAAACGTTGTTGCATAGCCGTTGCCGAGCCATTCGTCCGCGATCAGGTAATTGCCGGCGACCCAGGCGAGCACCGCCGCGATCAACCCGCCAGCGAAATTGCGGTACCCCTGCAGCCGCCCGCGCTGCCGGATGGGGATAAGCTTGCTCATCAGCATCTGGAAAGCGACCCGCTGCGCGCCGGTAAAAAAGCCGAGCAGCAGGAAACAGGCTAAGGTCGCGTAAAGAAGCGACTGACCGGTCAGGAAGAAACCGGCCAGTGCCAGCCCCAGGATCATCAGCCGCATCATTGATCCCACGCGGATGGCATAGGGAAGGATGTGGCTGCGGTGTTCTATTCGTGAACCGCTGGCAATTGGGCTGATCGTTGCGCCAAGCTGGAGCAGGGCGGCCCCCAGACCGACGGCTGCCGTGCTTCCGGTCAGAAGCAAGAGATAGGCGGGAATGATGGTCGGGGCGTAAATCAGGCGAAAACCCGTCATCCCCAACACACCATGAATGAAGTTGGCGCGGTAATTCGGCTTCAGATTTTCATCTACAAAACGCGCATGCTCCGCCAGCGCGCGGTGCTGCGCGCTGGCGGGCGTGTCCAAGCCGTCAGGATCTTCTAGCGAATCCAATCCCTCAATAATCGCTCAGCCTGGCGTAGCGGTCCTTCAGGAAACCGGTGCTGCCGAAGCTGGATTCCAGCACGCGCGCCCGTTTGAGGTAGAAGCCGACATCATATTCGTCGGTCATTCCGATACCGCCGTGCAATTGGATGCCTTCGCGGCTGAGCTGATGCAGCACCCGGTTGGCTTCCGCTTTGGCAATCGTCGCAGCCTGACTGGTGAGAAAGCCTGCGTCTATGGCCTGCAAGCCGCCTTCAACCGCAGATCGCATGAGCGCGAGATCGGCGAACAGATCGGCCATCCGGTGTTGCAATGCCTGAAAGGTCGACAGGACCTGACTGAATTGCACGCGCTGCTTCAAGTAATCGAGCGTGGTATCGAAAACCTGCTGCGCCATGCCCAGCATTTCGCAAGCCGTCAGAACGCGCGCACGGTCAAGAACCTGGTCGAGCAAATCGTCACCGCCGTCGGTCAGCTTGTCGGCTGCAGCGCCCGCAAATTCGACATCTGCGTGATTGCGCATGTCGGCAAGTTTGCGATCGTGCAGGGTAACGCCGTCACCCGATGGAACGAGATAGAGCCCGTCCTTTGCGGCCACGACAAACAGATGCGCGCCATGCGCCTCGTGCACGAACTTCTTGGTTCCCGAAATTGTGCCGCCTGACACGGTCGTTTCGATCTTGGAGGGCGCGTGACGGGGGCTTTCGTCCACCGCCAGCGTCGCTACGACTTCGCCCGATGCAATCTTTGGCAACCATTCTGCCTTCTGCGCGTCGCTGCCGCCCAAAACGATTGCCGATGCAGCAATTGTCGTTGCGATCAGCGGACTGGCGGTGAGCGTTTTGCCTAACTCTTCCACCACGAGGCCAGCGGAGAGCCAGCCGAAGTCGGAACCGCCATGCTCTTCAGGAATGATTATTCCGGCCCAGCCCATTTCCGCCATGGTCGCATAGACTGATGCGTCCCAAGCCTGCGGATCGCCCGAAGCGCGCACTTTGCGCCACTCGGTCACTGGGCTCTCATTGGTGGTCCATTCGCGCGCCATGTCGCGCAGCATTGTTTGTTCTTCGTTGAGAACTGCCATTTCTGATGCTCCCGCTTGTTTATTGGTGGTCGAGCATGCCGAGCACACGCTTGGCGATGATGTTGTTCTGGATTTCGGTTGAGCCACCATAAATCGTGGTCGCCTTGCCGAAGAGCCAGCCGCGAACGCCGGCAAGCTCAGCTTGGGTGAAGCCTTCGCCTTCCCAGCCGAGCCCCTGCAGCCCCATGATCTCGATGGTCAGTTCGGCCCGTTCCTGACCCAGCTTGGTGCCCACTTTCTTAAGGACAGAGCTGATCTCGGACACGCCGCCCTGCGCCTTGCTTTCCTGTGCAGCGCGCCGCGCGGTGAGGAGGAAAGCGTTCCAGCGGATTTCGAAATCGGCGATCCGGTCGCGCAAAACCGCGTCCGCGATCCGCCCGTCGCTGTCTGTCTCGACATAGCGTTTGGCGATGTCGGCAAGGCTTGCGCCCATCATCCGGGCCATGCTTCCGCCGCCGGACAGATTGGTGCGTTCATGCTGCAGCAGGCGTTTGCCGATGGTCCAGCCCTGGCCTTCTTCACCGACAAGGTTCTCCTTCGGCACTTTCACATCGTCGAAGAAGGTTTCGCAAAACGGGCTCATCCCGCTGATCATCTGGATTGGCCGGACTTCAACGCCCGGAGAATCCATGTCGATCAAAAGGAAGCTGATGCCCTTGTGCTTGTCCGACCGATCGGTGCGGACGAGGCAAAAGCATTTGTCCGCCCATTGGCCGCCGCTGGTCCAGGTCTTCTGGCCATTGACGAGATAATGATCGCCCTTGTCCTCAGCCATGGTCTGCAGGTTGGCGAGGTCGGAGCCTGCGTTCGGCTCACTATAGCCCTGACACCAGCGGATCTCCCCGCGGCAGATCGGCGGGATATGTTCGCGCTTCTGCTCCTCGCTGCCATATTCCAGCAGGGTCGGGCCGAACATCATAACGCCCATGCCGCCGATAGGATTGTGAGCCTTGGCCTTGGCAAGTTCTTCATTGAGGATCGCCGCGTGCTTGCGGGACAGCCCGCCACCGCCATATTCGGCGGGCCATGTCGGAGTGCCCCATCCGCGAGAGCCCATCGCTTCCCGCCATGATTTCTGCGCGGCGGTTTCGGTCGCGGGGCCTTCTACCGCTGCCAGCGCATTTCCTTTGGATTTGAGTTCATCAGGAAAGTTTTCGGCGATAAATTGCCGTACTTCCTGCCGGAATGTCTCCGGGTCGCTTGTGCGATCAATATCTTTCTGGCTTGCCATCGTGTTCTCCTTAAAGTCGTCAGGCTATGGCTTGATTGGATGTGGTTGGGTTTCTGGATCAGCGATGCCATCCGCGCCGTCGGCGGATGCGCGCTCTCGTTCCTCAAGTTCAGCGACGCTGGCTTGGTGGCTTTCCCGGTTGATGCGGTAAGCAAACAGAAAGCCAGCCCCACCGATATAAAGCACCACCAGCAACGGCACATAAGCCGCGGCAAGCGCACGCGGTAAGGCCGGATCGATTGTCGATGGATCAAGGCCCGGAACGATACCGACGAATGAAACCAGAATGCCGGCCGCAAACACGCCAAGGCCCGATGTGCTTTTCTGCATCAGCGTGTTGGCGGCGTAGAACAAACCTTCGCTGCGGCGCCCGGTTACAAGCTGGCTTTCCTCGACCACATCACCGACCATCGCATGGGTCAAAACGGCTGAGGAAACACCGCATAATTGGAAGATGGTCGAAAACAGGAAGATCGCCGGCACCAGCAGCGGATCGCCATTGTCGAAGAAGTTGCCCGTGAGGCGCAAAATATAGGGCGTGCTGGCGAAAACCACAGCAATCACAGCAAGGCCGAGCGCGGCATTGCGCTTGCCAAACTTGCGTGACGCCCACGGCGCGACAAACAACGCCAGAAACGCGCCGGTGAGCGAGTCAATCGTCAGCACCGCGAGCTGCGCCGAGTTCAAGCCCCACAGATATGTGCCAAAATAGATGTTCAGCGCAGAGGTCATCCCGACGGAGGTGTATTTGAGCGTACCGAAGGCCAAAATCGCCAGAAATCCGCGATGCGCGAAAGTGCTTTTCATCTGGCCAAGTGTTTTCAGCGGCCCCAATTTCTCGGGCTGCGGAGGCATCCGAAAATACTTTACCCGGTGTATCGTGCCGAGGCTGGAAATCAGGATTGCCGCGAACATGACCGCCGCACCGACAATCGCGAATGTCTCGTAGCCTGCCGGGTTTAACTGGCCGACCGGGTACTCATCTGTAGGTGCCAGGAACACAAGCAACGTAATGAACGCCATGCCAATCCCGCCGAGATAGGCGAAGAAATAGCGGTAGCTGGCGACCGATGTACGCTCGTCATAATCGCTGGTCAGTTCGGGGGCGAGGGCGCTGCTCGGGATCTCGAAGAATGTGATAAATGTCCGCACGCAGCAGCCGACGATCAAGATGTACCAGAATGTCTGCGCCTCGCTCATCCCGGCTGGCGGGAAGAACAGGAACAAAAGGCTGGCCGATGCCGGGACCGCGCTCAGAAACATGAACGGGTGACGGCGGCCCCATTTGGTGCGCAATGTATCGGACCATTGGCCGACGATGGGATCGGAAATCGCGTCAACGCAAAGGGCGACGAGAATGGCGAAAGACACCAGATCGGCGCGAATGCCGATCACCTGATTGTAATAGAGCAAAAGGAAGGACCGGAAGGCTACATCCTTGACCCCGTATCCGACAGAACCAAAGCCATAGAACAGCTTGGTTGGGATCCCCAGTTTGGGGGCTTGCGGGTCGGAAACCATCGGGCTCTTACCTGGCTGGCGAGCCAAACGCGCCATCGCGAATGACCTGCTCACGAGCTTGCGCTTCGCGCGACCGCAGCCGTTCGACATTCTCGCGATGTTTGGCCTCTGTGATAGGATAGAAGAACAGCAAGAGCGCCCCGACAATCCACAGTCCAGCCGATGCAGGAATGTAGTGGATCAGGAGGCTTTTCTCCATTCCGCGAGTGACCTCTGACACAGCCACCTGGGTAGGAAACTTCGACAGTTCGAGCACAATCCCGGCGACCAGAATGCCCAGCCCGGCCGAGCATTGCTGCATGAAACTGGAAGCGGCGAAGAATACGCCGGCAGTATGCTGGCCTGTCGTTACCGCGTGATCTTCCACCACATCGGCCAGCATTGATGATGTGTTGATCAGTGATATCGCAATCATCGCGCCATAGACCGCGCCGATGACAAACAACGTTGGCACCAGCATCGGGTCGCCGGGCTTAAAAAAGAGATCGAAATAGGTGAGGATGAGCGGCGAAAGGCCCAACGTTATTCCGCCAATCGCCATCGCCATCGATGTTCTTCGCTTGCCGAGCCAAGCCGAAAATTTGGGCGCGAGCGGTGCGGCGATAGTCGCCGCGACAAGGCTGTCAAAGGTTAGGAGCGCAAGCTGGTCGGCTTCCAGTTTGAATATGTAGGTGCCGAAATACAGCGTCGTCGCGGCATAGAGGCCGATGGCCGTATATTTCAGGACACCAAATCCGAAGATAGCCAAAAATCCCCGGTTTCCGAACGCAGCGAACATTTCCTTCAAGTGCGAGGGCGGGGTTGCCCCTTCGCCAATCTCGTCGCGCTGGCGCAGGTGCGGTACGCGCTTGAGCGTCCCGATACCGCACACAAGAATAGCCACCAGAATGAGTGCACCGCCAAGCCAGGCAAACTTCTCATATCCCGCCGGATTGAGCTGGCCGCGCTCATACTCGGGTGTGGCGACAAAAAATACGGCCAGCGAAAAGGCGGTAAAGCCAAAAGTCCCGACATAGCCGAACCAATAGCGCAATCCGAACAGCTTGGTGCGTTCGGCGTAATTCTCGGTCAGCTCGGGCGTCATTGCACTGGAAGGGATTTCGAAAGCGCTAATCGAAATTCGCGTCAACGAAGCGAGGGCGAAGATCCAGATACCCATCTGAAAGTCGGTCAGGCCCGTTGGAGGGAACCATGCCAGGACGAAGAAAAAGGCAGTGGGGAGGGCAGACCCCAATATGAAAGGATGCCGGCGGCCGATACGCGAGCGGGTCATATCGGACCAGCGCCCGATGAATGGGTCGGCAAAAGCGTCTACCAAGAGAGTAAGAGCAATCGCAGTCGATACGATTGCCGCCGGAACACCAAGGACCTGATTGTAGAACAGCAGCAGATAGGTGGAAAATGCAGCGTTCTTCACGCCATTCGCGACAGCGCCAAAGCCGTAGCTCAGGCGTTGGCCTCGGCTCATGGCCGGAATCGCCACGCGGCTTACTCCGCCGCCTCCACAATTTCCTCGACCGGGTCGTACATTTCCTTCGCGCGCGCACGGCGTTCGAGCAGCGAGTATTCGGGGAATATCGGGTCCGCGACATCGCGATAGGCGCGCAGGTGCTGTTTCGCGACAGTCACCTTATGCACTTCGGTCGGCCCATCGGCGATGCCCATCACCATTGACCCGATCAGGCTGCCGACAAAAGGCATCTCGTTCGAAACGCCCAGCGAACCGTGAATATGGATGCAGCGGTGCGCAATGTCGTGATAGACCTTGGGCATCAGCGCCTTGATCGCGGCGATGTCCTTGCGAACCTTGCGATAGTCCTGATATTTATCGATCATCCATGCGGTTTTGAGGACAAACAGCTTGAACTGTTCCAGCTCGATATAGCTATCGGCGATCTGCATCTGGACGGCCTGATAATCGGCGATGGTACCGGTCCGTGTCTTCCGGCTGACCGCGCGGCGGCTCATCGCGTCGAGCAAGCGCTTGCAATTGCCGACCGTGCGCATTGCATGGTGGACTCGGCCGCCGCCCAGCCGGGTCTGCGAAATCGCAAAGGCGCCGCCTTGCTTGCCCAGCAGATGATCGGCGGGGACGCGCACATCGGTATAACGGACGTAACTTTCCGAACCGTTGTCCTGGCCATAGACTCCGACATTGCGGACAATCTCCACGCCGGGCGTATCGACCGGAACAATGAACATGCTCATCCGCTCGTGACGCGGCGCATCGGGATCGGTCACCGCCATTACAATCAGGAAATCGGCCCATTTCCCGTTGGTCGAGAACCATTTCTCGCCATTGATCTTCCAGTGGTTTCCATCGATTTCGGCGCGGGTGACGAAATTGGTAGGGTCGGAGCCCCCTTGCGGCTCGGTCATGGAGAAGGCCGAAACGATCTCGTTATTGAGCAGCGGTTCCAGATACCGTGTTTTCTGTTCCGCTGTCCCGTAATGCGCAATAATCTCTGCATTTCCGGTATCCGGCGCCTGGCAACCGAACACGATCGGCGCGAATGTGGCTCCGCCGAGAATCTCGTTCATAAGGCCCAGCTTTACCTGACCATAGCCTTGTCCGCCGAGCTCGGGCCCGAGGTGACACGCCCACAGTCCTTTTTCCTTCACTTCCTCTTGAAGAGGCCGGACAAGTTCGTTTCTCTTGGGATTTTTTACGTCGTATGGGTGGATGCCCAGCAGGCCGAGAGGCTCGACTTTGTCGCGAACGAATTCGTCCATCCAATCGAGTTTTTCCTGAAATTCAGAATCGGTTTCGAAATCCCATGCCATCGCTATCTCTCTCCACATAGGCACCTTTTCGGCGCTCATCAGGTGAGCATACCGAGATTTCAGATATGAGCAAGAGAGGACTTTCTGCGCGCGCCAATTGGCGCATGCATCTTGGCCCGGCACATCGATCTATCGAAGCGCTGGGGTGCGAGACTGCCTGCGAATTCCGCAACAGATTATGCTCGGGCCGAAGGCGTACTTGTCTTCTTGAAAATGCGAACGAGCCGGGGAGGGGGGGCCCGGTTGCTTTAGGTCAGCAATTCATTGATCGTGCGGTTTGTTTCCATCGACAGATGGCCCCAGCGTTCAACCGGCACGCCCATCACTTGCTGAACGGTCAGGCCAACCCGTGAAATGGGATCGCCCCCTCCGGCCATGTGGAATCCGGTGCGAACTTTTCCGCCTGCATTGCCCGCAATCATCACCGGAATGCCTTCAACTGCATGCGATTTGGCGATTGAGCAGTCCGAATGGGCGAGTACCAGACAATTGTCGAGCAAGGTGCCGTCGCCCTCTGGAATCGCCGACAAAGCATCCAGAAAATCGCGCCAGCCGAGCATGCTTTGCGTAACGAACTGGCTGTGCTGTTTCTGATAGCCCAACTGGCGATCGTCTGGTTCCTCGTGAGTAAGCGTGTGGTGCGTAGTGGTTTCGCCGGGCAGTCGCAGATTCGATGTGGTGTCAGAGAAGAGCATATTGAAAACTCTTGTCTGGTTGCTCTGCAACGCGCGCGCTAACAGCCCTGCCATGAGGCGATGCGTCTTGAGGACGTCGCCAATTTCTGATCCGGCGCCTTGCGAATCCGGGGCATCGGGGCGGGAGAAATTTTCTACCGGGGCAGGCGGCTGAAGCTGTAGCTCAAGCTGCTGCTCGATTTGCCGGATCGAGGTAAAATATTCGTCTAGCCGATGTTTGTCTGCGGCCCCAACTTCGCGCATCAAACGCTGCCGATCTTCGGAAACAGCCGAAAGCACGCTTTTGCGTGTCATGACTTCTACATCCGGCTCGAACGTTCCCGAGTTGGGGTCGACAAATCCGGCGCCGAAAATCCGTTTGTAAAGTTCTGCAGGAGAAGTCTCGCTCGGGTTGGGGGAACCGGCGGAAAAATAGGAATAGGAATTTTCGAGACCGCAGCTGCTGATTTCGAGCGAACGAAAACGCGTTTCACCTCCGATAATCTGACTGATCAGAACATCGAGAGTGGGCGCTTTCACATTTGTGTCGGGCACGGGGATCCCCGTTCGCATCCCAAGGCAGCCTGTAATATGGGGTTTGTTGGCGACCCCATCGAGTTCGACATCAAATCCGCTAAGGATCGCCATCTTGTCCTTGTAAGGGGCAAGCGGTTCCAAATCCGCGGGGAGTGCAAAATTTGACCCCGTGGCGGAAGGTATCCATTTCTCCGGAATAAAGCCGCAGCCCCAGATCCATGTTCCAAACCGTGTCGGGATACGTTGTCCGGTCGCTGCAAGAGCCTGACCGTTATTGTCGAGCATGTAGTCCAGAAACGGGAGCGAAACGCCCACCGCCGCGCCGCCAACGGCACCGCGCAAAATTGTCCGCCGTGTAAGACTTTTCATTGCCCGTCTCCATTTGCGGCATTGTTTTTCGCCACGCGCCTTGCTGGCTGATCCATAGGACGGACCACAGCAAAGAAATTGTCGCTGGTTGCTATTCGCTCCATGAGCGATGGGACTTGATAATCGTCATCTGCAAACCCTTCGATCAACCAATCGAGATAGTAGCGTTCCTTCCAGGTGATATCCCTGCCGACAGCAGAGGTGTACATCCGCTGCGCAAGGCAACGCGGTGTTTCGGGATGGTTTCGCAATGCTTCTGCAAGATCGTTTGTCGACGCGAAGGCCTGACCGTCAAGATCGCCCGAAAGGTCGATCAAAGAGCCGTTTTCGTGAGTCCGGTGAGAACCTGCACCGTCATAGGCTTCGAGCGCAAAGCCAATCGGATCCATCACCTTGTGGCAGCCAGCACAGGATGGCTCGGTGGAGTGGATGTCCAACCGGTCGCGGGCGGTGACATTGGCCTTGTCGACATGTTCTTCGATCGCGGTGAAGTTCACGCTCGCCGGTGGGTCAGGTACTTCCTGGCACAGGAATATCTTGCGCATGGCATATCCGCGTAGCGTGGGAGAAGATCGGCCCGGATGCGAATGCAAGGCAAGAAATGCGACATGCGATTGAATGCCGGCGCGATTGGCGTCAGGCTGGAATCGGACGGCTTGCCAACCTTCCCGCTTGGGTATCGGGGTTTTGTATATCACCCCGAGCGATCGGGTAAGGAAAGTGTCGCGGAGCGTGAACAGATCGCGATAGTCACCGCGATTTTCCAGCAGGTGATCCTCGATTGTTTTCAGAGTTTGCTCTTGCGCTTCGCCAGCCACAACCGAGTTGAATGCCGGGTAGATTTGCGGGTCTTTGCTGGTCTCGCCGAAGTCATCAAATTCAAGCATGTCAGCAAAGAAACTGCGCACCGCCTCGGGATAACGCTCTGAATCCATCAGCCGCGAAACCTGGCGGCTTACTCCCCAGCTGCCGTCTAGACTGCCGCTCGCCGCCGCATCGAGCAGTTCGGCATCAGGCGGCGCATTTGTAAGAAAGAAGCTCAGCCGTTCGGCCTTTGAATAGGCGTCGAGTTCCACAATTGCGCCGTCATTCCCTGCCGCCACACGTTCGATGCGGAACAGGAAGTCTGGCGCGATCAGCATTGAGTACAGGCCCAGTTCGAGCCCGGCATAAAAGCTCCCCAATTGACCGGTGGCGCTTCGCGACAGCCCGACAAATCCGGAAAGTTCGTCCTGCGAAAGCGGGCGCCTGAACAACAACCGGCCCGTTTCGCCGAGGAATTTCTGCGCGCATGCGGCATCAAATTCGGTTTCGTTCTTTGGGCCGCAATCAAGGAAAGCGGCGCGGCGTTTCTTCGAAAGGACGCTGGCTGCGATGCCTCTGGCGCTTACTTCATACTGCTCGACAGCGAAGGGCGAGATACCGGCGGCTCCGGTGCCAACAGCAACAAGACCATGCGAACGGAATGGTCGTTCAAACCGTCCGGTGATCTCGGTTTCCGGGCCAAAAATATCGGCGATCGCATTGCGATATTGTTCCTCGGTCAATCTGCGCACCGTAGGCGGACCGCCCTCCGGGTCAGGTTCGTCGCTGCTGAAAAGCATGACAGCGGCAAACGCCAACATCAGGCCCATGATGGCAAACACCACAAATTGCCGCGCCGGTATGGGCATATTGGCCATCAAGGATGAAACGCGATTTGCCATTACTTGGTCTGCTTTGCGTTCTTGCCCGATTGCTCCACAACGAAAGCGGGGCGGGCTTCAAATTTGTATTGCGTAGAAATGCTGGTGAACTTTCCGCTCTTGTCCGGGTGACCATCGGCCAGTTTGTGCAAGGATTGCCACATGCCCTGGCAAGTATGGCCAAGAACCCGCGCTGCGCCATTGGCCGAGCCAACCCGCCGCGCCTCGTCCGAAGGCTTCCCTTCGGCGTCCTTCCCTGTGCGATAGCCGAACTGGAAGTCATAGAGCTCAACCACATCGGTATAGCCGGCCAAATAGCCATCCATCACGCCATCAGCTGACAATCTGGCGCGGATCCGCGCTTCGCGTAGAGGCCGTTCAAGATACATTCCGTTGACGACATAATGAAAGCGGACATCGACCGGTTCTGAAACAAGAACGCCATTCTCGATCCGACCGCTGGTCTGGCCGCGAAACCGGGGCTCGCGGTCGCGCGAATAGGTCCCATAATCCAGCGCTTCGCGCGAAGGGCTGAGCATCATTGGGTCGGCATTGGCGGAGATTGTGATATCGACGTCGCTGTCATTTTCCAGATCGTCAACGCCGCTCAGCGAGATCAATATACCCCATTCGCCGACATACATCCCCTCTTCAAACCCGCGCGAAGGGCCGTCTTGCTGGTAGGAACGGTTGCATCCGACAGCGCGCCAGAATTGGTTGTCCACGCCGGTGGTTCCGTCAGCGGCAGCGAAATCGAGCCGGCCGCTGGTAAGGTCTGACTTCGACCGGGAATTCTTGCCATCAAGGTCAATCCCGCCCGCTTGCGCTTTGGGATCCAGCATAATTTGGGTGTTAGGATCAAGAGGAGCGATTTCCGGGTTTACGCAGAAATTGCGGCCGTCCGGCGCGTTTGAAATTGCGCGTCCTCCTGCCTCGATCCGCTCGCCATAGGCTTCGTCCGTTTCGCCCGCACGCCGTTTGCCATTGGCGGTTTCCGAAAAGATTTCAGCCACGTTTTTTGAAGGACCATTTGGGCAGCTGTCGGTGCCAACCGCATCAGGCCCCAACGCATAAGCAAATTTCGTAACGATAAAGCTGGCGTTCCCATCGCGAATGAGACCGCCCGATTCGGCCGAAATCCTGTCATCCGGCCACCACCACCATGCCGCCATTCCCCCCGCCGCGATTGCAATCGCGGACAGCCATAGGCGGGATGATGCAGTTTTGTGCGCCATGTCGGAGAACCGGATAATCTATTTCTAACACCCCTGTTACTAACAGGGTTGCAAGAAACTGCAAGCCGCAATAGTAAGGGGCGCAATTTGGGGCGGCACACCGCCGTCTGATGTTGACAGGAATGCTTATGGCACGCCCGATTTCAGTCACTGACGAAGCCATTCTTCTGGCAGCCGACGAGGTCATGGCCGAACAGGGAATTCTGGATTTCTCTGTGTCGGAAGTTTCGCGCCGGGTGGGCTTGTCTCGCGCGGCTGTAACGCTGCGTTTTGATAGCCCGGCCGCACTAAAATGCGCGGTCTATGATCGGGCGACCAAACGCATGGCAGGGTATATTGCCAGCTGGGACATCACGCCCGGGGGGGAGGGTTTGCTGGAAATTGCGGGTCAGATCGGACGGCTGGTTGGCGGCAAGTCCAAGCTCGGCATGTTTATGATGCGTCTGAGTGAAAATATCGAAGATCCGGCAGCGCGCGAGATGGAGCTGGAACGCGGCCGCTTGGTCCGCGATGCGGTGGCCAAGGCAATGCCCGAGACTTCCGTCAATCGGGATGATGCTGTCAATGCATTCATGGCGCAGGTCACTGGTTCCTTGATTGCGTGGCGATCTTCGACGGAATCCGATGCAGAGGCATTTCTGGTCAGCAGAATCAAGGTCTGGCTCGCCCTGACGGGCATTTGCGTGGCGGAAGGGGCAGAAGGAGCGTGAGCAAGAAGGTTCGCTTTGCAAGGCCCAGCTGGCGCCGGATTGGCTTTGCCGCGTTGCTGCTCGCGGTGCTTGCCGGCGGGGTCGCTGCGTATTTCTTCTGCCCGCTGCCATATGATCGTGCCCCAGCGCTGGCATCTCTCGACGGGGATCCCGTTCGCGGAGAATATATTGCCACAATCGGGAACTGTGCGGCATGCCATACGGTGCCTGGCGGGGCGCCCTATGCCGGCGGCGTCAAGTTTGTCACTGATTTCGGGACGATTTACTCCACCAACATTACATCCGATGACGCAAACGGTATTGGTGGCTGGAGCTTTGCGGCTTTCCATCGCGCGTTGAAGCATGGCATCGGGGACGGGGGCGAACATCTCTATCCAGCGTTTCCCTACACCTCGTTCTCACGAATGACCGATGACGATATCGCTTCGTTATATCTCTATTTCCAGACTGTGGAGCCGGTGGCGGAAGGCAACCGCGAAAACGAGATGTCATTCCCGTTCGGCTATCGCGATTTGCTGCACTTCTGGAAACGAATGTTTCATTCGCCGCGGCCGTTCACGAACAGCCCTGCGCTTAGCAGTGAAGGCAATGAGGGGGCATATCTGGTCGAGGCTGTGGCGCATTGTGCGGAATGCCACACACCGCGCGGGATGTTGGGCAATGCGAACCGGAGCCGCATGTTTCAGGGCGGGACTTATGTCGATGCAACGCGGAGGGGAACTTACCGCCAATGGGCTGCAGTGGACCTGACTCCCGGCGCGCACGGCCTGCCGACATGGACCGAGCAGGACATGGACCAATATCTGGCGACCGGCATCAATCGCCATGCGGTTGTGCATGGACCGATGAACGAAGTGATTGAAGCGACCCGGCAATTGAAACCAGCCGACCGGAAAGCCATTTCACGCTATTTTTCGGAGTTAAAACCGAGCCCGACGCGGTGGGATTTGTCACTGCCGTCTTGGGGCGTTGACGATGGAGAGGTGGTCTACACTGTCCATTGCGGGACATGTCACCTTCCGGAAGGTGATGGCGATCCTACGTTGGGCGTTTCATTACAACAAAACCCCATCATCCAGGCCGAAGACCCCAGCTCTTTGATCAATGTCATACTCTACGGTCCCGATTTGCCGCCGCCACCGTTTTCGGTGGACCGGTCGCAGATGAAGCCGTTCGGACGCCGGCTTTCTGATGAAGATATTGCTGCCCTTGCGACTTATCTCAGAAGCAATTTCGGCAACAATGCGTCGTCGGTCTCTGCCTCGCAGGTTGTGCGTCAGCGATAGAACAAAGTACGGCTCGCTATCCTGCTAGCGGCGTGTTGAGGCCCAGATTCATCAAACCGCACACGGCGTAATTTTGGCCAGTGATGAACTTTCCTTCGTCAGATGCGAGCAAAGCAACAAGGTTGGCGATGTCCTCGGGCTCACCAAAATCGCCCAATCCAGTCGAGTCGACCAATTGCCGGAAGGCTAGATTGTCGCGCATTTCCGGCGGAATGTCCCGAATGGCATCGCTCTTTATCGGCCCGGGGGATACGCAATTGACGCGTACTCCGCGCGATGCGGTTTCCTTCGCCAATGCTTGGGTAAAGGCGATAACCGCACCTTTCGAAGCCGAATAGTCGACTTGGCTCGCAAGTCCGATCATCCCTGCAACCGAGCCAATATTGATAATTGCACCTTCTCCGCGTTCCTGCATGTGATTGATTACCGATCGGCAGGCGTAAAACACTCCCATCATGTTGGTATCGAGGACATGCCGCCAAGTTTCTTCCTCTGAATCGCAGAACAGGCTCATTTTACCGCGGGCGCTGCCGCCAGCATTGTTGACGAGGATGTCGACCCTTCCAAACGTGTTGATTGTCTGTTCGACCGTTTGCTTCACGCTGCCAAAATCAGTCACGTCGGTTTGCATAGCGATGGCTTCACCACCAGCTGCATTGATCGCTCCAGTGGCTTCCTCTGCCACATCCAATGTGGTCGCCGCAATTACGATGCGTGCGCCTTCCTTGGCGAGTTTTTCGGATATCGCTTTACCGATGCCGCGGCTGCCACCTGTGACGATCGCGACACGCCCGGTCAATTTGCCCATCTGCTTAGTTTCCAAACTGACCGCTACGCAGCTTGCGTAGCCTTTGCGTCGACCGTAGCCAGCGCACGGGTTTGTGCAAGCGAACTGCCAAAACTGTGCAGACCGAGAGCATGCAGCCCGCCAAGGCCACCAGCAACAAACAGGATGATGTCCTTGGGCTCCGGCGTCGCGTAGATAAAGCCGTCCTCGCGAATCCGGCCCTGTGCTTCGACTTGAACGCGGTGATGTTCCTGAAGCCAGTCACCGGGAAGCTTGGCGAATTTCCAGATTGCTTCCTGTACGTCTTCTATATTCGAAATCTCGCGCGCAATCAGATCGGCACAGATCGGATTAATCCCGATATACATTTCCGAATATTCCATCGCGGGGGAGAAGCAATTCGCAGCCGGGTAGGCGACCGATTTTCCGATCATCTCGATGAAGGCCATCGCGCCCGTCGAAGTGGTGTCGAGAATGTTCATAGTACCCATCGTGTTCATGGCCGTTACGGCATTGCCGCTCACGCCCCTACGTTCGGCAAGCGGCGCCCATGGGGAACGTTCTTCGAACTCACCCATCACGATACTTGCCAAACGTCCCGGAGAACCAAAGGTCGTCTGCGAAGTGACCCCTGCAACTTGTCCTGCAACATTGCGCATTACCAACCGGATCGCCCGGCCAATGGCGTTGGCCTGCGTTGCGACGCCGCCCGCGCAGCCATAGCTGCAGGGGATATCCAGTTCCTTGCGGATGGGCCCATTCACTACAAATGCCGGGTATACCGACGCGGTTGTTGCGTTGACGCCGTAAAGTTCGAAATCGGGCTGAGTCACACCTTCAAGTGCTGCAATAATCAGCTCGAGCGACTCTGGCCGTGCACCCGCCATGACGGCGTTCACCACGATCTTTTCAACCGTGCATTCTGTGCTGTCCGGCATCCGTCCGATAACTTTGTCAGGATATCTGTGGTTTTCGGAAAGAAATGCACGAACCCTGTTTTCGGTCGGTGGAACCAAAGGCAGGCCATCTCCCCATCCTTGCTCCAGCGAGAGGGAGGTGAAGGCCGAGATGTCATCATCGACTTCGACTCGGTCGCTGACCAGCCAGTCAATTTCGCATGCTTCTGGGCCGCAATCGTGGCTAACCAGCGTGTGCGGCACATTGGCAGGGCGACCGGATGGGCGGATCTTATGAATGGTCATGCCGCCGCCTTCTGCTCGCCAATGCTTGCGCCCATGACTTTGATCAACCCGTCAAAATACTCCTCCGCAACCGGATCGACTTCTGCGCGTGAAAGCTCATTGAGCGGGTAGGGGAGCACGTGCACCCGCATTCCCGATCGTCCACCACGCTCGGAAAGCTCGTGAGCAAATTCCTCAAAATTCTGGGTGGCGACGACTGTGGTTGGCAGCCCTGCATTTGCCGAAGCGATGGCATCGTGCACTGTCCAGCCCGTGCAGGAGCCGCAATTGGCGAGGCCAAAGATCGCGCAATCAAGCGTATCGAGCCATTCGACAAGCGAGCGCAGCTGTTCTTCGCCTTCCTCCCCTGACCGGTTGGTTGACCGCCAATAGGATACTTCGGCGCCGGCTGCGCGGAACTTTGCTTCCCAATTCTCGCTGATCCAGTCCCAGCAACGCCAAATCTGGTCGACGCGGATTCCAATCTTTTTGCCTGCAAGAGGGCCGGCATCGGGTCCGGGGCTGGCATTGTCGCTTTGCCGATTGGCTGTTGGATCGAGAACTTTGATGCTGCTCATGGTTTTGCCTTTCCCGTGACGGTTGATCGCGATGCGGAACGGCAGCCAATGTCTCTCGCTTCCCTTATGATGTCCAATGCATTATGTTGATTAAACTTATAAGTGCGAGGAATACATGATTGACCTGCGCAATCTGCGCCATCTTTCGGTTCTGGCAAGGCAGCTCAATTTCAGTCGCGCCGCCGAGGAGCTTGGCATAACCCAGCCGGCGCTTTCGCGTTCGATCCAGGCATTGGAGGACCGGCTCGGATTGCTGCTGTTCGATCGTGACCGCGGCAAAGTCTCGCTGACGCCGGCTGGCGCCAAATTGGCGGAAAGGGCGGGCTATCTGCTCAACGATATCGTGCATATCGAAAGAGAAGTCCGGGACGAGGCGCTGGGAGAGGCGGGGGCAATACGTTTCGGAATAGCGCCCATGCCAGCGCGGGCTCTTTTGGCACCGGTATTGACGGCGCGCATAGGATCAGCACCGCGAGTAGCAAATGGGGTGGTAGTGCGCGATGTCCCCGCGCTAAGGCGGCAATTGCTTGCCGGAGAAATCGAATTTTTCATTTCGCAGGAAATCGAATTCGAAGTCGGGCAAGAGATCAAATCTGCGCCGCTCGGCGAATTTCCCTTCAGCGCTATCATCCGATCTGGGCACCCTTTGTGCGGCGATCCAAAGACGACCGAGCGCTTCCCGTTGCTCCGGTCGAGTTGGGCGGGAATGCCTGTACCGCAGGCAATCAAGGCAAGTGTTTTTGAAACGCCCAATGTGGTCGAAGACTTTGCCGCTTTGGCTGAAATGGTCCAGCACACAGATGCGATCTGGCTATCATCCGCCTATTCCATCCAGCCTTTGATCAAGGCCGGTACTCTGGTCGAACATTATCCCTCGCGCCGTAGGATCGCGATCAACACCTATTCGCTAAGGCGCCGCAGCCAAACCGCTTTGGCTAAGGGTGTGTTGGCGGAATTTCATGCGGCGATGAAGTCGATCATAGCTGCACAGTAGAGGGCATCGGCTGCCCTCGATGCGATCCCCTCCAAGTGATCGAAATCGTTGCATCGCGCTCGCGATATCGGCGTGGCTGACCTGTTCGAAAGCGGCCGGGAGCGACATGAAGGGCGCAGGCCTAATCCAATGGTGAGCTATCTTGCGCATTTTTGCCCGGACACAATCAACCAGGTTTTTCCTGATCGCACTCGCCGTGATACCCCTTGAATCCTGCGCCAACCGTCAGCTTGATTCTGGATTTCCTGTTGAGCAGGCTCGTATCGCTGAACGTGGATATGTCGCCGAGGATATTGGGTTTTCCAAGCCGTTTATAGACCAACAGGAATGGCGCGATTCACCGGTGCGCCATTATTACGTGCATGGCGGCTTTGCCGGAACACAGACCCGCTTCTCTTACTATTTCCCACCCGAAGACGGTTTCGAAAATCGTTTCTTCCAGCACGCCACGCCAATCCCGCTGAGCGAAAATTTGGCGCAGCAGGTTGCGCCGGGCCCATACAACAAGATCGGGTTTTCGCTCTCCAGTGGAGCCTACTTTGTTGAAACGAACGGAGGCGGCAAAATTGATCTCGGGCAGGGGCCGCGCGGGATGCAGAACCCTGAAATCACCGCCTTCCGGGCCAATGCCGCCGCCGCACAGTTTTCGCGCTTTGTCGCGCAGCAATTCTATCAAACAAGCGATCGCCCTTTTGGCTATCTTTACGGGGGATCAGGCGGTGCATTTCGAACCATTGGCAGTCTGGAGCGGACTGAAGGTGTTTGGGACGGGGGCGTGCCCTATGTGAATGGGTCGACGCTGGCCATACCCAATATGTTTTCGGTGCGGATGCAGGCATTGCGGGTTTTGCGCGGCAAGTTTCCCCAAATCGTCGACGCAGTTGAACCGGGCGGGAACGGCAACCCCTATGCCGGCTTGACCGAACACGAGGCAT
Organism: Pontixanthobacter aquaemixtae; assembly: GCF_009827395.1. Taxonomy (GTDB): domain Bacteria; phylum Pseudomonadota; class Alphaproteobacteria; order Sphingomonadales; family Sphingomonadaceae; genus Pontixanthobacter; species Pontixanthobacter aquaemixtae. The sequence continues at coordinate 743,771 of NZ_WTYX01000001.1, forward strand.
CGGTCCTTCGCGAAGTCGAAAAAATGGGCTTTCCCATGGAAAGCTGGACCGGCTGGCAAGATATGGGCTTGCATGGCTTTGCTGCGCTCTATGGCGGCGTTGCGCAGGCTGATCCGACGTATTTCGCCGATTTCTGGGAAAAGCCGGGCTATCTGGGACATGACCGGCCCGAACTTTTCGTAAAGGACCGCGTGCAGCATGCCAGCAAGATAACGCATTTGCTCTCGGCATCCGACGCCGCGCGATTGGGTATCGGTGTCGACAGATTTGCGGAAGCCAATCGCGGCGGAGTCGACAACGCATTTCGTGAGGGCGCAGGGCAACATGTCGTCGGCATCAAGCTATCGGTGCCACCAGCGCCGGACTATTTCCTTGGCGGTGAATTGATCATCAAGAGCGGTGCGCTGGCGGGAAACCGACTGATGGTCGACAAGATTGTGGACGGGGTGGTCGTGTTTGGCGTGGCCGATCCGCGGAGCATCAGGCAGCTCAAAGTCGGTGACGAAGTTGTTGTCGACAATTCGAACTTCCTGGCGATGGAATCCTATCACCGGCATCAGGTTCCGCCCGAAGGCTTTCCCGTGTGGGATCAGTTTCGCGATAAAGAAGGTAACCCTGTCTATCCGCAGCGCCCGATGCTTATCGGCCCTTTGTTCGTCCGGAATACCGCGGGCAGCTTGTTGACAGGAAATGTCGGTAGCGAGAAGGTCATTCTCGCCGCTTCTTTATGGGATCGTGAAGCCATGCCTTGGCAGGCGGACTGGTACAGACGCCGCGTAGAGGCGCAATCAGGCGCCGATGCGGTTCGCCTTTATTACACTGACCACGCGGTGCACGGCGACGGCCCGGTCGTTGAAGATCCGTCGCGCATCGTTTCCTACGAAGGAACTCTGCAACAATCGCTGCGCTTGCTGGCAGCATGGGTGGAAGAAGACGTTCTACCACCAGAAAGCACACAATATCGCGTCGCAGACGGTCAGGTGATCGTACCCACAGCTGTGGAAGATAGAAAAGGGTTGCAACCGGTCGTGGCATTGACTGTCGGCGGGAACAAAAGCGTGACGATTGCTGCAGGCCAACAGGTCCGTCTGCATGGCGCATTTGGCATCCCACCTGCTAGTGGAAAGGTCTCCAGCGTAGAATTTGACTTCGACGGCGACGGGATATTCGATCCAATTGATCTGGCCGCGCAAGCGCAAGAAATTTCCGTGACACACCTCTACGATACGCCCGGAACTTATTTCGCCGGCTTGCGCGTGACCGCCCAGCCAGAAGCGGCGCTGGGAACCCCATACGCGCAATTGTCCAATATCGATCGCGTCAGGATCGTGGTCAAACAGGCGGAGTAGAGCAGGGAAGTTCCAATGACCGAACAATCACCAGTCTATCTGCGAGTTCTAGAGCTTCTGGAAATGGAAGGGATCAAAACGCTGTTCGGGATTCCCGATCCGGGGTTTGTCCATATGGCTGCAACTGCCGAGGGAAGGGGGTGGCAGGTCGTTGCTCCTCACCATGAACAGGCTGGTTGCTTCATGGCCGACGCGTGGGGCCGCATGACCGGCAAATCGGGCGTGGTTTTCGGAACAATGGGGCCGGGGGTGGCGAATCTCGCTGCTGCCGCGATCGTCGCTCATAAAGAAAACTCGCCGACTATTTTCCTTGCCGGAAATCGCGCGCGCGAGGCGGACCAACGCGTGAAACGCGGCCGCATCCAGTACATCTCGCAGCCAAAGCATTTCGAGGCGGCGATGAAGTACACAGGGGTAATCGAATACGCGCACCAGACGGATGACATTATCCGCGAGGCGATCCGCGTCGCCAATTCAGGCAAGCCCGGTCCAGTCTATGTCGAAATCCCGATGCATGTGCTGCACGAAACGCCCGATTGGGGGCCTCTTGACCCACCAGAGGATTACCGCCTCACTTCGCTTTCGGCCAGCGCCCCGATGATCGAAAAGGCTGCAGAGGCGATTGCAAAGGCGCATTCACCCATCATACTCGCTGGACACGGCATCTTCACTGCCAGAGCGCAATCTCAGGTTGCTGAACTGGCGCGTAAGCTTGGCTGCCCGCTCATCCAGACTTCGGGTGGGACCTCGTTTTTCCCGGGCGTCGAGGATCGGACTTTCGCCTATGGGTTCTCCCAACCGGCCATCGAAGCTGTCGAGCAAAGCGATCTTGTGCTCGCGATCGGTACCGAGCTTGGCGAACCCGTGCACTATGGCAAGCACCGGCACTGGGAAAGCGGGGACACAAACCGGAAATGGATTTATGTCGAACGCGATCCTCTCTCGATAGGCGTCAACCGCAAGATTGACGTCCCATTGGTGGGCGATCTGCGTGATATCGTGCCGCAATTATTGAACGCAGTCGAAGCGCGCGCCGATCACCCCAATCTTTCCGGCTGGATTGCATCGCAGGCGGACCATCGCGCCAAGCTCGCTGCCTCCGCACCCAATGACATGACGCCGGTCCACACAGCGAAACTGGTTGTCGAAGCGACCAGGCATTTTCCTGAAAACGGGATCATGGTTCGGGACGGCGGTTCGATTACGATCTTCACCTGGACCTATTCGCAAGCAACCCCGCATGATGTCGTTTGGAACCAGAATCTGGGTCATCTTGGCACCGGGCTTCCTTACGCCATCGGTGCGTGCTTGGCCGCGCCCGGCAGACCGGCGATGCTCATCACCGGAGACAGCTCATTTCTCTTTCACGTGTCCGAGCTCGAGACCGCTGTTCGGAAGAAACTGCCTATCATCGTCATCGTCAGCAGCGATTATGCCTGGGGGTTGGAGGTGGGCGTTTATCGCCGCACGCTAGGCGCGCAATCACCCGAAACCGAGGCTCATTGGGGCAAGAATGTCAGGTTCGATAAGCTTGCCGAGGCGCTCGGTGCTCGCGGTGAATTCGTCGAGGACGCAGCTGAAATCGGTCCTGCTATCGAGCGCGCGCTCGAAAGCGGCCAGCCGACTGTGATTCAGGTGCCGGTTGATCCCGATGTAAATGCAACCGAAGCGCCGAATTACGAGGAATACGCAACATGGGGAGCATATTGATGCCTACATTCAAGGGGGCGCGCAAATGACGGGTAAAGTGGCCGTTGTAACCGGTGCCAGTCGCGGGCTTGGACGCGGCATTGCTCGCGGGCTCGGATCCAAGGGCATGACAGTCTATCTGACGGGCCGCGATCACGCACAATTGCAAGACGCGGCGAGAGAGTTGGAGGAAGCCGGAGGGAAGGGCATTCCTGTTGCTTGCGACCATGCCGATGATGATCAGGTGGCGGCTCTATTCCGGCAAGTAGAATCCGAACAGGGCCGGCTGGATTTGCTGGTGAACAATGCCGCCGCGGTGCATCCTCAAGAACTGTCTAGGCCCGGCCCCTTCTGGGAAAAAGACCTCGGTCTGGCCCAGATGATCGATGTTGGTCTGCGCTCGAATTATGTCGCTGCCTATCATGCCGCGCCGCTTATGCTGAAAAGCGAGGCGGCGCTAGTTGCTAACATCTCGTTTTATGGTGCGTCAGGATATTTTCACGGTCCGGCCTATGGTGCGGCCAAGGCCGGCACCGACAAGATGACATTCGACATGGGCATCGACTTTGCCGAAACACCGGTTTCGGTCGTTTCGATCTGGCCCGGATTTATTCTGACCGACATGGTCAAAGCCATTCCGGAAGAGCAGTTTCCGCCTGAAATGAGAGCGATGTTGCCCGAATGGGAGCATCCCGAATTTACCGGTCTTGTGCTGGCGGCGATGTTGGAAGACCCGAATTTGAAATCGCTATCTGGGCGCACGGTCATCGGCGCACAGATGGGTGAAAAATACGGCGTTCAGGATATCGACGGAAAGCAGCCTCGAGACTGGACTGATCGAATGGGTGAACCGCTCAAATTCTACCTTCCGCCACAGGGGAAAACGTCATGATAGAATCGCTTCTTGTTGTTCTGACCAATGCCGCCGAAGGGCGCGATGCCGACTTCAACGATTGGTACACCAATATCCACGCGCGCGATACAATGCGCATGCGCGGCGTGTTCGGTCAGCAGCGCTTTGCTTTTTCGGATGAGCAGCTTCAGGACTATCCCGAAGGTTTCCCTTCGCAGTATCTCGCTCTCTACGAGGTGTTTGATCGCAAGTGGTTCACGCAGGAGCACATCGATCGGGCTGGAACGCCATTTATGATTGTCGAAGATTCGCTCGACATGAGCAGGCTAGATGATTTCTATTATTCCCCTCTCCAGTTTCGCGACAAAGCGCCACGTAGCTTTGAACGATGCGGTGTTGTGTTGGAGCAAATGCAGTCCATACCCGGCGAGGAGGAAGACCTGCGCGCGTGGTTCAACGACATGTACTTTTCGCAGCGCTTTGGCGAGGACGGGATTGTGACCGGGGCGTTCCTGTCGTTTGAGGAATATGGGCAGATGATGCCTTTCCCGCCGGCCCATAACCACATTGCCATTTGGCGGATCGAAGATCAGGCAGCCAGAAACAACTGGCGCAAATCCAATCCGCTCGCCGACTGCCCCCATATCGATCAAGGCACGTTGGCGATTTCTTGCTGGGACGTTTGTTCTGACCGGCTCATTCGCGATGATGTTCAATACCCCACCGCAGAAGCCCTGGCTCGCGAAGAGGCCGCGCGGGCGCGGATCGCACAGCAGGACTCTGTGATTAAAGCTGCGACAGGCCGCATTAAGTCGGGCTGATTCCCTGCAAGCAATAAAGAGCCAGCAGGCTATCGCTCCGGCGCGTCGGGATAGCGGCCTATCGACAGGAACAGCATAGAGGCAACTGCAAGCGCAGGCACGAGGCCCCACAAGACAGGGTCGTAACTTCCGGTGATGTCATAGACAGCATTGGCGACGATGGGTGAGACACCTGCGCCAAATCCGGTCAGGCCGCTGATCAGGCCGAAAAGCGTGCCGAAATTGCGTTTGTCGAAGTGGCGTGTAGCGAGATACGCGCACGCGTCATACTCCGCTCCACCAGCGACACCGAGCGAGAAACAGGCAGCCGAAGCAGCCAGCGCACTTTGGTCAAATGCGAGCAGAATGGACACAGCGATGATCGCGCCCAGACCGCACAGGATGGCGACATAGCGCGCATCCATCCGGTCGAGCAGCAAGCCGCCCAGCAACCGCCCGCAGATTGTCCCTACGCCAATCAAGCCGGCAATCTCAGCGGCACGGATCAGCTCGAACCCATCGGCCATCAATACCGGAACCGTATTGACCGCAAGCATTGTCACCGCCGCTGAATAGGTGAAAGCCGCGAGGGCCAGTTTGTTGAATTTGCACCGGAATAGTTCCTTTGGCGGAGCGCCGGAGACTGTCTCTGTCGCGGCCTTGCTCGCCTCTTTCTTATCCTCCGGAGAGGTTTTATCGAACAGCGCGAAGACAAAGGGATAAACCACCACGAAGCACAAAATGCCCAGCCCGACATAAACGCCGCGCCACCCGAATTCTTCAAGCAACCCTGCGGCAACGCGCGGAACAATTGCCGAAGTCAAACCGGTTCCGGAAAGGGTAATTGCCAAGGCCATGCCGCGGTTTTTGACAAATCGCATCGCAATGGCGGCCGTCCAAACCGTGGGGTAAACCAGGACCGTCGCAAAGGAGAGCAGCAGGTAGAGTGCGTACCAGCTAAGGATATTTGAGTTGGCCAAAGACAGCATTGCAATGGCACCGGAAAAAGCAGGGACGCCGATCAATGCAATTTTGCGCGGGCCGTAACGGTCCACCGCGCGGCCGCCGAATGGAGCCAGAAACAGCAATGCGGTGGAGGTGACAAGCGAAGCGGCTGATATTTCCGAACGGGTCCAGCCGAATTCCTCTTCCAGCGGAGCAATAACCACTCCGAGCGTGTAAACATACAGCGCGACCAGCATCATGCCGAGCACGCAGGGTATCAGGATCAGCCCGTAGCGGCGCCATTCCTCCTTATCGAATACCGGATTACCTTGCGCTGTTTCTTCCATCGGTTCCTGTCCCTGTTTTCTTATTATGTGCTTTTACACGCTGGCCGGGTTGGATTTGCTGCGGCGATTGACCAACGGCCTCTGATAGGACGGATCGGTGAGATCGCGCGATGGCAGGCCGTTCTTCTTGGCATCCTCAATATCCGAAAACGGCACGGGTATTTCCTGCGGCATGCAAGCCCACTCGATCAGGTTTGTGCGCAGGATGATACGCCAGCTTTCGCCCCGCTTCTCCAGACGATCGACATAACGGCCACCTGCCAAGACGAGCGTTTCATCGCGGTTCCGCGCCACAAACTGGTAATAGGTCTCGCAATGGGCGCTATCGCCATCGACCTCGATATTGGATTGGAACAACGCATGCTGGGTGAGCGACTGTCCTTCTTCGTGCATCGGAACTGCCCAATCCCAGCAATCGGCAGGTGAACCGACAAACGGGCCCGCTGCTATCGTTGCGTCGTCCCAGAAAGCTGCAAGGAACGCATCGCGGTCAAACCGGTCCATTCCCTTGCTGAAGGTTTCCAGAGCTTCGCGGATTTGCTGTTTTGCAAGCAGTGCATCGATGGCGTTGCCGCGTGCATCGTCAGAGTTAGCGCCCATGATAATTGTTCTCCCGGATTGGTCCCCAAAGCGGGCCACCACGCTTCTCTCTCGCGCTTTCGATACGGCTGCCGTCGATATCGGTTACGCCGTATTCGTCACCGATTTCGGCGGTAATGTAGGTTCCGCCGGAACGGTCCATAATTGCCGGATCTTGTGCCAGCGCGGCAATGACGCGTCCGGGATGCTCCACGCTGCTTCCCTTTTGCCCGGCCACAGAATTGGTCATCTTGTCGGCCATCTTGGCAAGATTGTCGCGGGCCTTTTCGGTCAGTGTCAGACCTTGCCAAAGTGAAATGGTCGCCACGTCATAGGGCTCAAGTTCGATGGCCATATCGCGGGCGATCCGATCGACCGTAGACTTCGTCGCACTGAACAAAACGCCATATGTGTAGGTCACGCCGGTATAGCCGCTGATCATCACGATCAGGCCCGATTTCTGCTTAGCCATCATCCGCGCGGCATGCCACGAACAAACATAGTAGGACCGCATTCCGACGTCCCACATTTCAAGATTGGACAGCGGTTTTTCGAAGAATGGCTTGGGTTCCAGGAGATCGTCCGACAATTGGGTTGCCGAGTTGACCAATATGTCGAGCCGCCCTTGTTCTCTTTCAATCTGCTCGAACAGCTCCGCCACTGCCTGATCGTCATTGTGATCGCATGCAACTGCGATGCCGCTTCCGCCGCTCTCGCGCCCGCGCGCGTCGCATTCAGCGGCAGTCCCGCCGACAGTTCCGGGGAGGTAGTAGTCGCCCTCTTTCACGGTTCGTCCGGTGACATAGACACAAGCGCCCTGTTCCGCGAGGACGAGCGCGATGCCTTTGCCGATACCCCGGCTTGCGCCGGTTACCAGCGCCACTTCTCCGTGAAGCGGCCCGCTCACCCTTTTCGGTCCCCGAAGAATTTCTCGCTGTGATCGCCCACTGCGCGGCCCGAAAAATGGTCAGCGGTCAACGGCATCCCCATCAGGCCTTGCGACCAGTCGATCGCGTCACCCCATTCGGTTGACCAATCATACAGCATCGTCCGCGAAGCCAATCGCCATTCCCCGTCGCGCTTTTCAAACAGGTCGAGATATCGTGCTCCAATACAAGTGTCTTGATCGCCTTCACCCATATCCACGCGGTGATAAGAGACGAGGTGGGTTTCGGCTTTGGCGGTGTTGCCCGACAATTCGATATAGCTTTGGCCGAGAATATGCTGGGTGTTCTTGATCGCATCCGCGCCAGGCACGACCCAAGCCAGATACTCGTCAAAGCTCCCGCCCTGAACACCATAGTCATAGGTGGCGTCAGGCCACCAACTTGCCTGCAGCAGATCCGCATTTCGGCGGTCTTCGCCGCGCGCGATCCGCTCGATGCAATGCCGGATTGCTGTGCGATCGACGAGTTCTGTCAATGAAGAGTCCATTTCAACGCTCCCCTTCTGCACTTTCCATAAAGGCGGGCGCCGTGACGGAGGCCAAAGCCTCGTGCGCGAGCCCGCTACCTAGGCCGTTCATCATGCGGCAGCGCAGATCGTGAACCAATACCTGGCGCGTGTAGCGCAGAACAGGCAAGGGCAATTGGGCAAGCTGTGTGGCCAATTCGCGCGCGCGCGGAAGCAGCCCGTCTGCGGCAAGAACTTCACCCACCACACCAAGCTGTTTGGCTTCCTCTGCGGCAATGCGTTCGCCTGTCAGCAGGAAATAGCGCCCGCGATTGGGGCCAAGCAGCATTGGCCAGATCACATGCACTCCGTCACCGGGGACAGTGCGGCCCGGGACATGCGCAAAGTCCGCGAATTCCGCGTGCTCAGCAGCCAGAACAATGTCTGACAGCACCAGCAATTCCGCGTGAATGAATGCCGGACCGTTGACCGCACCAATTACGGGTACGGGGATGGCGAGCAGGTTGTTGAGAAGGCCAACGCCTTCCTCATAGATGCGCGGCCACATCTTTGCCTGCCCTTCTTGCGACATGTCATCCATATCGAAATTGGTAATGAAGCTGTCGCCAGTTCCGGTCAGAATAACCACTCGGTTCTCAGGGTCGCGCGCCACGTCCAAAAACGCGTCGGGCAAGTCTGCGTGCAGGCTTTTCCCGGTAGTGCCCCATTTTGGCGGCCCTCCCTTGGTGTGCATCGCGAGTTCGATCACACCGTCATTGCGAGTGATGTTGATGCTGCCATATTTGTCTTTGTAGTCTTCCAGTTTCACCGCTGGCCTCCTCCATTGTGTCCTAGGATCGCATGATCCACCCGCCATCGACGTTGATTGTCTGGCCGGTAATCCATTTGCCCGCGTCCGAGCAAAGCAAGAGCAAAGTCCCGACGAGCTCGTCCGGCTGGCCCTGCGCCTTGGTTGCAACGACATTTTCAAGAAACTGCAGGAAGGGCGAGCCATCCGGGGCCAGCATCTTGCCTGCATCGGAGGCAACATTGCCCGGTGCAATCGCATTGCACGTGATGTTGTCCTTGCCAAACTGTTTGGCGAGCGACGTGGTGAGGCCCACCAATGCGAGCTTGGTCACGCCGTAAAGGCCGCTTGCCGGAAATGCTCCGCCCGATGTCTGATTGACGATTGCCCCGCCACCGCGCTCGCGCATCGAGGGCACAACTGCGCGGCTGCAAAGCAATGCGCCATCGAGGTTGACGGAAAAGGCTTTACGCCACTCCTCCATCCCGACAGTTTCTAGGCTGTCATAGCTGATATCCACCATCAAGGCGGCATTGTTGACGAGGATGTCGACACCGCCAAACGCTTCCGTGGCAGCGGCGGCCATGGCTTTGGTGGAAGCTTCCTCCGCGACATCCACCGCAACCGCGATTGCTGATCCGCCAGATGATGTGATTTCGTCGGCCACCGCATTTGCGCCTTCAAGATTGAGGTCGGCGACCACCACTGAAGCCCCGGCAGAAGCCAATCCTTTGGCGTAGGCCCGGCCGATCGAATTGCCGCGTCCGCCAGCGCCGGTGACGACCGCCACTTTGCCGCCCAGGCTGAATTGTTCGAGAGAGAATTCGGTCATTGGATGGTCCTTTGAAACGGTAATATTGGCGAGTGGGTGAGGGAGGTCGATGCTCCCCGCGTCAGATCAGTGCAGCTGAACCCCCATTGCCCCTGATGGCTTCGGCTGCGCGCATCCCGGAAAATACACAGTCACCCAGCGACAGCCCGCTGACATAGTAGTGCGAGCAAATTCCAACTGCGGTGCGCCCGGCGGCGTAAAGGCCGCCAATCGGCGCACCGTCGGTGTTGCTAACCTGTCCGGTTTCCTCTTCGACAACCAGACCGCCCATGGTCAGGGCAGGGATGGGCGAGACCTTGAGCGATCCCCCAATGTCGGTCGCATAAAACGGGCCGCTTTCGATTTTGCGGCGATATTTCTCCGACTTTCCAAGCGGATCGGGTTCGCCTCGCTCGATATATCCATTGTATTCGGCAATTGTCGCTTCAAGCTCGCTGGCCGGTACATCCAGCAATTCCGCCAGAGCGGGAAGGGTCGGGGCGCTCACTGTGTAATCCTTGAGCGTCGCGCGGAACTGGATTTTCTGGAACAGCATCTTTTTCATGCTGCCAATTTCTTCAACCACAAGCTGCTGCAGTGGCTCGTCGAGGATCATCCATCCGCGCCCACCAGCTTTGCCGAAAACGGCTTCACCGGTGCGCGCTCCGTAATATTCTTCTCCGACAAGGCGCTTGCCGTCGGGGCCGATGGCACAACTCTTCACCCAGTTTTCCGGCTGGTACAGAAACTTCCATGCTGAAATGCGATCCAGGTGGTCGGTCTTCGCGCCAACGCTCATGCCTAGTTTGATACCCGATCCGTCGTCAGCAATGGTGCCGAGCGGGTGTGATTTAAGATAATCGGGCGCGGTCTTCGCCATCATTTCGCGATTATAGGTGAAACCACCAGCAGACAGCACGACACCTTTGCGGACGCGAATACGTTTTGTTTCAACGTGTTCCTGCTCAGCCTTTATGATCGTGCCGTAAATTTTGCCCGTCAGACCCAGCGTTGCGGCGATGATATTGTTGGCCAGCCCCCATGCTTTGCCATGCTTCCACGAAGCAAAACCGGGTTTGATCTGTTTGAGCTCCACCCCGATGACATTGCCATTTGCATCGGCGATCAGACGTGTCGCGCGGGCTTGCCGCAGCACCTTTGCATTTGCCGCACGATCAAGTGACGCGAGCAATGGCGGCAACAGATATTCGCCGGATAGCTTGGTTGGTTCGCCGCCCTCGGGCGGTTTTGCCCTATGGCCACGCGGCGCAGGGGTCGCGCGTTCGCGGCCCGGCACAGTCAATTCATTGCCCGAATAATAGAGCGAGTGCGAATTGGGGTAAGACGTCTTTTCATCCGTTGCCGGACCGCCGAACCGCGCGCCGTATTTCTCGAGCCAATCCTGAAAATGAGCGCTCGCTTTGGCAAAGCGGCTGACCGTTTCGGGCGAAACAATGTCGCCGGTTTCGAAAGAAAGATATCGCGCCATGTTGTCCGGGGCATCCTCGACCCCAGCTTCGCGCTGCGCTTTGGTCCCGCCGCCCATGTAGATCACGCCGCCCGACAGTTTGCTGGCTCCACCGCCCGGGCCGCGGTCGATTGCGATCACCGAAAGGTCCGGATCCTCGGCAGCGCGCAAGGCAGCGCAAACCCCGGCCATTCCCACCCCGACAACGAGAACATCGCATTCATCATCCCAGGATGCTGCATCTGGATCAGCAACAATATCAGCCGGTTCAACGCGGGTCGAGGTGGGGGTCAGGTCTTCAATAAATGTGTGGTCAGGTTTCAAATGGTCTCTCCAGCCGGTCTATTCTGATGCGACATCGTCGAACAAAGCGGTCAGGGCGGGTCTATCGACCTTGAACGAAAGTGTTTTCGGAAGGGCATCGACAAACCGCCAATGCACTGGAATATGTGTCGCCATCACATGCTCGCGCAGATGTGTCTCGATGTCTTGCGCGCTCGGTGCATCCTGATCCGGCTTGAACTGGATCGCTGCGCCGGGGACTTCACCCAGACGGCGGTCTTTAACCGCGACCACGCCTGCCGCAGAAATTGCCGGGTGAAGGATCAAGGCGCGCTCGATAGTTTCCGGCAACACTTTGAACCCGCCACGCATGATCGCCCCATCCGCGCGCCCGCGATGGAACAGGAAGCCGTCTTCATCGATGACAGCCAGATCCGACGTACGAATCCAGTCCGAACCTATACGAGGCGAAACCACTTCCAGCAGACCTTCGCTTCCCGCGGGTAATTCTTTTTCTGTTTCCGGGTCGATCACACGCAGCTGTGCCCCACCTATCGGGCGCCCGACGGTTCCCATTTTCGAAGTTCCGAATTCCTCGACATCTTTCAGACTCATCGAAGTGACCGGCCCGCCAAATTCGGTGGCGCCGTAAGAAATCAGGATTGGAATTCCATATTGCTTTTCAAAGGCGCTTTGCACTGTCGGATCCAGTGGCGCAGCGCCGCTGCCGATCGCCATCAATCCTGCGAGTTCCTCTTTGGGCACACCTGCATCGATAACCATTTGGACACCCGCTGGCGGGAGGCCGGCGATTTTCGGCTTGTAAGTAGCGAGATACTCGCGCCACTTGTCGAGGTTGAACCGGTCATGCAGAACCGCGCGGCTGCCACGCAAAACGGTGGGTATCGTCGAATAGATACCCGAGATGTTGCCAATCGGCATATACAGCAGCAGCGGCGGCTGGCTGGCCGGATCGGCCGCTTGCTGATTGCCGCTTGTGCCACCAGCCAACAGACCGGCGATCATCGCATATTCAACCGGGAATTGCTTTGGCGGGCCGGTGGTTCCGCTGGTGAGAATTTCGACCTTGGGGCGATCTGCAGGTGAAAATTTTCCCTGATGATCGAACTTTTCGAGGCCTTCGACCAGATTTGCATCCAGATCTTCCAAAGCGATGCCAACACGCCCCGCCGCGCGCATTTCTTCTTCAAGCTCGGCGGAAAATTCCTCAACACCAGCAATGACTATGCCCGAATTGAGTTTTGCGACATTCTTGGCAATCGCCGCCGGAGATTGAAACGCATAGACCATTCGTACGGTCCGTCCCTGCGCCAGCAATTTGATCAGAGCCGCGATAGCCCATGGCCGGTTGCGTGGTATGAAAGTTACGGGCGCATCATCCGGTGCACCGCTCTGGCTGATCAGTGTTGCTACACCGTTTGCAACGGTGCGCAGTTCACCCCAGTCAAACCAGCGGCCTTCAAATTCGATAACTTGCGATCCGCCGGGGCGGGCAAGGGCTTCTTCACAAAGGGAAGAAAGCTCGTTCATTCGCCTTCCTCAAGGCCGAGCAGTTTTTCATATTTGTCGTGCCATGCCCGGATGATGGATTCCTGATAGGCGGAATAGATGACGCGGGGCGGGTTTTTGGTCCGCAGCCCCTGATAGACCTGCGTAACATTTGCACTGTCCTGATCCAGAATACGCGCCAAAGTCCCCATCTCTTCCGCATCGACCCAGTGCTGATCCGGATCCAGCATCTTCATCGGGGCAGCAGGCGGCTTCGGTTTGTCCTTCGGCCACGGCGCGAGCAGCATAATGTCGGCAATGCATTCGTCATGCCGGTCACCATTGGGCCGGAAGCGATAGACGATCCGCGCCATACCGCCCCATGGATGGAAATTGGGGAACAGATTGTTGAAGCTCTGCTCCACCAATTCGTGATCCGAATATTCGTCGACTTCATCGCCGATCAATCCGCGCAAATATTGCCCCATCATGTCGGCAACCATGCGGAACGTTTCGAGCGTGCGTTCTTTGGGAACGACAATGCCCCGCTGCACGCTGGAGCCTGGTGCGCTGGCATGTCCAAGCCGGCTCCAATTGCCAAAGACATCATATCGCGTTTCAGCCAGATCACCGCCTGAAAGCAGCAATTGCGGGTGCGTGGCGACCGAATGGTAAGCTTCGAGGAAAGCTTCCATCATCAACTTCCAGTTGGTTTTCACGACCTTCGCGACGTGGACCATTTTGAAACGGTCCTCGAGCCGAAGCTTCTCGTAATGCGCGAGCATGTCCGGCCCGGCATATTCCTCGAAAGAGATCGCATCATCGTCGGGATTGATGAAAACGAACCCGCCCCATCGCGCGGTCTTCAGTTCGGTCAGGCCGCCGACCTCTTGCCGTACTTTGGGAAAATCCCATTCGCAGGTCAGGTCATGCAGTTTGCCGTCAATGCCGAAACTCCACCCGTGGAATGGGCAGCGGAAACCCTCGGCGCGTTTGCCGTTATGTTCGCAAATTCGCCGGCCGCGATGCGGGCATGCATTGACGAATGCCTTGATCTCATCCTCGGCGCTGCGGGTGACGATATATTCGAGATGCGCGATCTTGTAGAGAACGTGGTCACCAACTTCGGGAATATCATCTTCCCGGCAAGCCATCTGCCAGCTCTTCTTCCACAAATGCTCGACTTCGAGATCGTGGAATTTCTTGGTCGTAAACCTGTCGACATGGACCTGCTTCGGCCCTCCTGGATAGGGCGCTTCCTTCTTGTAAACTTCGGGCAAAAGATCCGGCTTGCGTTCGTTCTCAATGAAGAATTGCTGGGGAATATAGGCAGAAGAACGCATTCCTTCTTCGGTCTTCACACCGGGATCGGCTTTGTAAGGCGCGATGATTTTCGGGCGTTGTTGCTTGTCTTTGTCCGCGCCCCCGCGAGCGAGATTTTCCTTGAACATGGCATTGGCGAGTTCGGGAGTCGGCGGCAGGACATTCCAGAAAATGTCTTTTGATTCGTCCATAACCGGACCGCCGATATAGCGCAGCATATGGGGGTCAGCCTGGGTCAGATCGCCTTCCACATATTCGCCGTCCCACTTGAAAAGCCCGGCTTTGCCTGCCTGCTTGTCTTCAACGCGGACCATGCCATCTTCGAGCTCTTGATAGATCGCCCCGGTAAAAGGATGGGGTTCGCAGCGCATCTGCCTCTCCTGTTGATTCACGTCGGCCATTGGCACGAAGTCCATGACCGGCAATTTTCCGATCAAAGAAGAGCCTGTGTTGAGGCCGCACGCAAGCCAATTCCACGCCCAAGCGCGAGAGAACGCGGCGGCGATATGCTGCGGTCGTGCACGAGCGCCACGCCAAGCAAATCGCCCCGGCGAATTGCGCGCCCTGATGCTTGCGACGCCGTATGGAACGGTGCAATCAGCATGGCTCGATAGGGAGCAAGAGATTGCATGTGTGGCCAGCCTTTGCGTTTTTTCTCGCCGTGGCGGGCGCACCGGGCGCGGCGTTGGCCAACGAGCCCAATCAGGAGACCGGACAGGACATGAGCAACGAGCAAGCGGAAAATGACACGCAACCCCTTACGCTGGAGGATTGGTCCGCATTCATTGAAAATGTCCGTGCTTTGCCGCAGCAAATGTTGGAAAAGCTGCCCGAGGACCAGCGCAGTGATCCCCGCATACAGGAAGAAGTCACCCGATTGGCTTTCCAGTCGCTCATTTCGGTTGGACTCGACACTCTCGGTGGGGATCCCGATTTCCCGCAATTTCTGCCAACCATTTCTGAAGTGATGAACGTTGGTCAACCCAACGCTGATACCATCTACCGTGCAGCGCGTATCGCGCCTGATGGCACATACCGGCTGACCGGACTGCGCGGGTCGCTTAATCAGGCGGTGGTCAGCCAGGTCGTTCCGCGAAACGCGGAAACCGGCAAAGGGCGCGCGCATCTGGACCTGAACGAGATCTCTGTCGATGCTGATGGCCGCTTCGATGTATTGATTAGCGCAAGCAAGCCGGAAGGGTTTGCGGGAGATTGGTGGGAATTGCGGCCTGCCGCGAACCGCCTTCTGGTGCGTTTGGTAAGTTCAAATTGGGCAGAAGAACGGTCGCCAACACTATCGCTTGAAAGGCTCGATTTGCCCATGGGGCAGGGGCGCGAGGAAGCGGGAGCATTTGCGCAAAAACTCAAGGCTGCTCCGGTTGCCATGGATTTCCTTGGCGGGATGTTTGTAGATCGCGTGCAGGCGCTAGCGGAAGAGGGATTTGTCCATCGTTTCAAGCCCTTTGACATCACCTCTGCAGGTGGGTTGCAGGGGCAATTTTACTACGAAACAGTCTATCAGCTGGAAGACGATGAAGCGCTCGTTATCGAGACCGAAATCCCCCTTGAGTGCCCCTATCGCTCGTTGATCCTGACCAATCATCTGTATCAAACGACCAATTGGTACAACAACCACTCCAGCCTCAACGGCGATCAATCACCTCCCGACAGCGATGGCAAATGGCGGGTTGTGGTCAGCAATGTTGATCCGGGGGTCCGTAACTGGCTGGACCCCGCTGGGTTCAAGCGCGGTATCATCCAAGGGCGCTGGACCAATTGCAGCGATACACCGGTTCCGCAAATCGAGCTGGTAAAGCTTGCGGAACTTGATGCGCACCTTCCTGGCGACGTCGCTCGTGTCACCGCCGAAGAACGCGATGCAATTATCCGTAATCGGCGCGCTGCGCAGCTGCAGCGGCCGCATTGGTAAAAGGAAACGCAACTGAAATGACCGCTGAAAATCTCGCTCGCGCCTATTATCGGCGGATCAATGCTAAAGATCTCGATGGGTTGCTAAGCCTGTTTGACGATAATGCTGTTTTCAACCTGCCCGATGGCCGGGTCGTCGAAGGAAAGGATGCATTGCGCGGTATGTACGAGCATGTGTTCGCCGCCGGTGGCCCTCAGCCCCAGCCGGTAAAGATTGTGGCTACCGCGACCGATGCAGCCGCGGAAGTGGAGGTCACTCTCGCCAATGGGGAAGTCCTCCACATGGCCAGCTTCTTTTCGATGGGCGTCGGAGAAACCTTTGCAAGCGTAGGCGTCTATCAAAGAGGGCGCCGCGAGTCCTGAGTCGATCCAAGGCAGGAGGTGACATGCAAGATTGCGAGATCCAGATACGCCGCGAACTTGCCGCTGCTTATCGCCTGATCGCCCATTTCGGGTGGGATGATCATGTGGCCACGCATCTGTCGGCGCGATTGCCCGACGGTTCGTTCCTTATCAACCAGTTTGGCCAGCTGTTTGACGAAGTCACCGCGGCCAATCTCGTTCGGGTTTCGATGCAGGGTGAAGTAATTTCGCCCGCGGAATCGGTACTGAACCCTGCAGGTTTCAATATCCACGCAGGGATTTACGATGCGCGGGCCGACACCGGAAGCGTGATGCACCTGCACACGCATGCGGGGGTGGCTGTCTCTGCCCTTGAAGACGGGCTTTTGCCGCTCAGTCAAACGGCGATGATCATCTTGCCCGATGTCGCCTATCATGAATTTGAAGGCATTGCCGACCGCGAGCAGGAGCGCGAAAGTCTGGCACGGGACCTTGGCACAAAAAACCTGCTGATCCTGCGCAACCATGGCACGCTAAGCGTGGGGGAAACAATAGCCGACGCGTTCTACCGGCTCTACTGCCTCGAATGGAGCTGCATTACTCAAATGAGCACGCTGTCGGCAGGGCGATCGGTACATCTGCCCGATCCCGTTGCTGCTGCCGAGGTCGGGAATGCAATCGATTGGTCCAACCCAAAGCGGTTTTCGGTTCGCGCCTTCTGGCCCGCGATGCTGCGCAAGGCCTATCGGATCGACAGCACTTTTGACGATCTGACCGGCTGAAACCGAACGATCTATTTTCCTGCCAACTCGCTCGCTGCTTGGTCCATGCGCCGGAGCAGAACATGACAGGCGTTTTGCAAAGCCGACATTGCGGGGTCCTCTGCGGCGACCAGATCGCGCGACAAATAGACATCTTTAGCCAAGAGGTCGCGCAGGTCTGCGACCCCTTCCGCAGTCGAATTTTCACGCCAGCCGACCATGCCGGGGACGACTTGAAGTGCAAAACTTTGCGCAGATCCGCGTTGCAATGCCTCGCGCAATTGCTCGCGATCAAAGTCAAGCGCTACGCCAATATCGAGGATCGAAGCGGCAAGGCCATAATTGGCGATACAGGCGAGATTGTTGAGCAGCTTTCCTTGAAGGCCGCGGCCGACAGGGCCGAGATGCGAAATCGTGCCAATCGCTTCCAGCCATTCACGAGCGCGCGCAATTGTTTCGTCATCGCCGCCCACGAACAAGGACAGTTTTCCCTCAAGCGCATAGTGATGCCCGCCAGATACACCGACATCGATCACGCTGACCCCATAGGGCCGGGCAATTTCCTCTAGCTCTTGGGCCAGTCCGGGCGCGACGGTGGATGTAATGATGAAAATGCCGCCATCGCCTTGCGCTTCGAAAATCCGCCCATCGCCCGCAAGGTTTCGCAATTGATCATCAGTCCTGACACAAATGCCAACAAAGTCTTTACCCCGTGCGGCCTCGATCGGATCGGCTGCGCGCGCGGTTCCCTCTTCGTCAAAGGCCTCCAGAGTCGGGCCGTGAATATCGCAACCGGTTACCGCAAACCCCTGTCTGGCCAGACGGCGAGCGATGGGGTTGCCCATCAGGCCCAAGCCAATGAAACCGACACTTGTATTCGACATGTCCAACCTCTTCCTTGGCGGTTCAGGATCGCCATACTTGTTTGCCTTAACGGCATAGACTTTCAAAGCGGGGCCTCAAGCGCCTCTGCCCAAATATCGGTGTGGCGGTTTGCCCGCCAATCAGGAACCAGTTGGCCGGTACCAGATTGGGGAGCTATAAGCGCGTTCTTGCAAGAATTCCGGCGCGCCGGTGGCGATTGGCACATTATAAAATGCGGCGTCGTAAGTCGTCCAGCGCGGTGTCGGTATCTCGAGAACGCGCACATAGTAGAATGCGGGCTGGTTGGGGTCGAATTCCGGATCGCGCCACCAAGTCATTAATTCGGGATCGCCGATCGAATTGCTATATCTTGCATTGGCCACATCGACGGTATTTCCCACCGGCTCGATGCCACCGTTCTTATCGGGTTTTCGGCTATCGGATAGCGCCACGTCAAACAGCTTCTCGCGCGGCGTTCCGGAATTGTCGATCCAACCTTTGACGATCTGGATCCGGTCCAGATTGGCGGCATCAGGGTCTTTGATGGCGTGAAGAAAGAAGACCGGGCTTTCACCGCTGCCGCCGTCCGCCAATTCGCTTCCCATTGGAACGCCCCGTTCATATCCGATCCTGGCGTAATCAGCGTAGTTCAGTTCTTCCTTGGTAAAGTCCCACCCGCCAAAAAAGCGCAGGCGAATACGCGTTCCCGTGGTGGCATAAACTTCGCGCCTTTTGAGCGCATCGAACAATGCTTCGCGCGTGTTTTCCGGTGCCCAGATTGCGGTCAGGCCGGACGCGCCCAGCTGCCAATTATTCTGCGGTTGGCCCGCCGATTTGTCGCGCATTCGATCAGGGGAAGGACCGCCATTGGCGAATTTTCCGAAGAAATTGTCTTCCGCAGTTGTTGCCAAGCCTGTGTGGCTATCGCTGCCGCCAATCATGCCAAACTGGAACGGGTTGGCGCCAAGCTCCTGCTCCAGCTTCAAGCCATCAATCAACGCTTGCCGCGCATACTCATATCGCAGCATCCAAGGCTCTTTGGCGGTTGAGCCTGCAACATTGTATCGATCCCAAGTCTCGAAATCAGCGAAAGGGTCGTCGGGTGACAGCGATGGGTGGGTTTCGCCATCACCTTTGACTTGGGTCGCCTCGTAAACGGGCTCCCAGCGCTGGCGCTGTTCGGCGTAGCGTGCGTCAATCGCTTGGCCGCTTACGGTCTTGGGAGAAAACATCCGGCCATTTGAAACATTGCCGTTGTGCGCGATGGCCAAGCCTTGGCCGCCGCTGGCCTCATAGCTCTCAAGCGCTTGCCAAAGGTCTTCCGGATCGTTGCCGAGCGCCGCGTTGAAAGGCAGCGTTTTCCCGGCCTGATCAGCACCATCGCGGTAGAGAACAACGCGGTGCAAATTGTCTCCTTTGATCATGCCGGTCCACTCATATCCGATCACCGTCGTGAAATGACCCGGGCGATTATATTGGTCAGCGATCCTGGCGGATTTTGCCCATTCGTCGCGCACAAATTTCTCGGGAAGTTCCGGCATCGGGCCATTGGCACGTATCACCGAGCCAAACGCGGCGCGAAGCCCCTTTTCAGCCGCTATCGATTGAACCGAGCGCCAGCGTTGCTCCAGTTCGGTTCCGGCAAGCGCGGGATGACCGGCATCGAGCCCGGGATAAAGTCCATAGTTCTCGGCGTGGTCTGTCACAGCCAGAAAGTCGAGCGGGCGCTTGAGGCGTGCGGGCATGCCGCTGTCGGTCTGCACGGTTTGTCCCATCGCAAAGCGGTATGCATCGGCCTGTGAGGTGGCCACCGTTCCCTGCAAGTAAGCGTCAGTGGAAATGTTGGTGTGGAGATGAAGGTCTCCGAAATAGACATTGTTGGTACGGGGCGCCCGCAATGGCGGCGAATATTGCCTTTCGCCTGCCGCCTTGGGAAGAAGCGATGCCGGTTCTCCGGTTTGTGCCTTGCCGAGAGGTACGGCTACAGCGACGCCATATGTGAGCAAGGCCAGCGAAGCGGTGCAGAACAGAGTTTTTGTAGATCCGACGAGCCGAGTCACTTCCGGGTCTCCCTATGCTTTGCGCCCCTGATACCACAGATTCCTGATCGAAAGAGCGGGGCGCCATAGTATCACCGTGGCGTTGTCTGGCTTTGTGCTCTTTATTCGATTGCGCGTATGCCTAAGAGTGAGAGAGGCATTCAACGCGAGGCTTCGATGGATTTCAAATGGACTGACGAAGAGCAGGCATTCCGAGAGCGGTTGTTGGCTTTTCTGGAGAAAACTCTTCCAGATGATTGGGAGCGGTTTTCACAGCACGGCCCGGCCTCACCGGAACTGACCCGTTACGCAGAGGAATTCTGCGGCAAGCTGGCCGATGAGAAACTGCTAACCCCGCATTGGGCCAAGGAAATCGGGGGCGAGGGTCTCGACCCCTGGCATCAGACAATCCTCGCCGAAGTAATGTGGATAGCCGGCGAACCGCGCGGCGGCCAGTACATGAATGTCAACTGGATCGGCCCCACATTGATGAAATACGGCTCTGCGCTGCAGCAGGAGCAATATCTGCCCGAAATCGTCGAGGGCAAGGCACTGTGGTGTCAGGGATTTTCAGAGCCTGGTTCGGGCTCTGATCTGGCGTCGCTACGTACCCGCGCCGAGCTTGTTGGCGAAGAATATGTCGTCAATGGCCAGAAGATCTGGACGAGCTATGCGGGCCTCGCCGGAACCTGTTTTCTGCTCTGCCGCACCAGCGATGATCGAAAGCGTGGGATCACGATCCTGCTTATCCCGATGGACACGCCCGGCATTACGGTCCGGCAAATCCCCTCGCTGATCGGCGAAGGCGATATTCACGAGGTTTTCTTCGATGATGTTCGCGTGCCCGCTTCGGCAAGGCTGGGTGACGAAGGTCAGGCATGGGAAATTATCGGCTATTCACTGACCAATGAACGCTTGGGAATTCCGCGCTATAGCCTGGCGCGCGCGGCTCTCGACAGGGCGGTATCGATCCTCGAGGATGCAGGCGATTTTGATGATCCCGGCGTCCGCATCGAAGCCGGGCATGCCGCAGCTCTGTGCGAGGCATCGCGGATGGCAAGCTACGCGATCGTCAGCAAACGCGCGCAAGGCGAGAAGATCGGGGCGGAAGCCTCTTCGGCGCGCTTCGCAACGATCATGGCGGAACGCCGCGTGGCAGAATTCGTATCGGAATATCTGCCGGAAGCGCTCTGCGATGCGCATCCCTATCTCAAAATGCACCACCAGCGCGGAATTGTTGCCGGGATCGCCGCCGGAGCTGCTGAAATCCAGCTCAATATCATCGCCAGCGATGTTCTGGGCCTGCCAAGGGAGCCGCGCTGATGCATCTCGATTTTACTGACGACCAGCGCGCAATTCTTGATGCGCTTGATAGCCTTGCCAAACCTTTCGAAAGCGCGCCGATCCACGATGCGCCGCTGGCTGCGACCAGCGCTGAACTGAATTCGGCGATTGTCGAAGGGGGATTTCTCGATGTTGCGCAAGATCCCGATCTGGGAACTACCACCGCAGCGATTGTGATCGAGAGGCTCGCGCGGCTTCCTTTTGCCGTGGAGGCCGGGGCGAGTGCAATGTTCCGCCCGCTGCTGAGCGATCCTTCCTCGCAACCGGTCTGTCTGGTTGACGAGCGACACCTTGCACGCCCGGTCCGTTTTCTTGGCGAAGGCGCAACTATCATTGTTGTTGGAGATTCCGTGCGCAAATTTGGCGCGGAAGCGGGTGTAGTGCACAGCGAGCCAGAGGCGCTTTTTGCCTATCCGATGGCCATGTTGAGCGGCGTTCCTGACGATGCGGAAAAGCTCAATATTCCGGTGGGTGAGGCCAAAGTTCGCTGGCAAGTTGCGATTGCCGCCGAAATTGCCGGATTGCTCGCCGCAGCTTTGAAAAGCACGTGTGAGCATACGACTGATCGAAACCAGTTTGGGCGGCCGCTGGCGACATTTCAGGCGCTACGTCACCGCCTGGCTGAGGCGCAGGTGCGCACCAACGGGGTCTACTGGCTGGCAATGAAAGCTGCCTCTACGCTCGATCCCGCTGACGCGGCAATGGCTGCGCTTCACGCACAGGAATCGGCGAAGAACTGTGTCTATGATTTCCATCAATTTCTGGGCGCGATGGGCATGACGCTGGAGCATCCGCTGCATCTCTGGACCTATCGACTTAAGGCATTGATTGGTGAACTCGGTGGGCGGGGAGCGCAGGCGCAGTGTGTCGCTGACAAACTTTGGCCGGCGCGGTAATCCGATCCCCGGCGCGCGGTATTGCAGGAATATGACAGACACTATGGATGCCACCGACTTTATAAGAGATAAATGCCTGATTGATGGCAAGTGGATCGGCGCAGACGATGGATCGTCGTTCGAAGTCACCAACCCTGCCACAAGTGAAGTCCTGACCTCGGTTCCCAAGATGGGTGCAGCAGAGACCGATCGTGCAATCGAAGCGGCGCGCAAAGCGCTGCCAGCATGGAGCAGTCTCGCCGCCGGAGAACGCGCGCAAATGTTGCGCAGGCTGTTTGATTTGATGATCGAGCACAAGGACGCGCTTGGCCGGTTGTTGACGCTAGAGCAGGGGAAGCCGCTTTCCGAAGGGGTGGGTGAAATTTCCTACTCGGCCAGCTTCATTGAATGGTTCGCCGAAGAATCCAAGCGGGCGTATGGTGAGGTGATCCCAGGCCATGCCGTTGATCGCCGAATTGTTACGCTGCGCCAGCCGATCGGGGTGGTCGGAGCCATCACGCCATGGAATTTCCCTTCGGCAATGATTGGCCGAAAACTTGGCCCTGCACTGGCGGCGGGTTGCACAGTTGTGCTGAAACCCGCATCGCAAACGCCGCTTTCCGCGCTCGCCATCGGGGTTCTTGCGGAAAGAGCGGGCATTCCTGCGGGAGTGATTAACATCGTCACTGGCAGCGCGTCTGCAATTGGAGGAGCACTGACCGCTAGCCCCGTTGTTCGCAAGATCAGCTTTACCGGATCGACCGAGGTCGGGCGCGAGTTGATGCGCCAGAGCGCCGATACGATCAAGAAGCTCTCGCTCGAGCTCGGCGGAAACGCGCCGTTTATCGTGTTTGATGATGCGGATGTCGATGCGGCGGTTGAAGGGGCGTTGGTTTCAAAGTTTCGTAATGGCGGGCAGACTTGTGTGTGCACCAACCGCTTTTATATCCAACAGGGGGTTTACGCGGAATTCGCCGAGAAATTGGCCGAACGCGTCGGGCAGATGCAGCTGGGGGACGGCACCGCAGAAGGGACCCAGATCGGGCCGCTTATCGACGACGCAGCGGTCGAAAAGGTTGAAGAACATTTAGCGGACGCAACCGGATCGGGCGCGAAAATACTAACTGGCGGGCGTCGCAGCGATTTGGGGCGGACATGGTTTGAACCCACTGTGCTTGTCGATGTTGATCAGTCCATGCTGGTTTCGCGCGAGGAAACATTCGGGCCATTGGCGGCTCTCATACCCTTTGCGAATGAATCAGAAGCGATTGCCATGGCGAACGATACCGAATTCGGGCTTGCCAGCTATTTTTACGCCAGCGATCTTGGCCGTGTCTGGCGCGTAGCGGAAGCGCTCGAAAGCGGAATAGTCGGCATCAATACCGGTCTGATTTCCACCGAAGTTGCCCCTTTTGGCGGGGTAAAGCAATCGGGCCTCGGCCGCGAAGGTTCGCGACACGGTCTGGATGATTATATGGAAATCAAGTATTTGTGCATGGGCATCTAAACCATCAGGCCCCGTTGCCTATTTTTCCGCACCGAATGCCGGGCGGGGTAACGTCGCCAGACAGATAACACTTACCGCCATGCAGCCGATCGAGATCCAGAAGAATTGGTCGTAATTGCCGGTATTGTCGAAGATGCTTGAGGCATAGAGCGGACCGGTTGCGGTTCCAATCGAGAGTGCAACGAGCAGACCACCGTAAAGCGCACCAAAGGCTTTGAGGCCGAAGTGCCGCGTTGCCAGATAAACGATCACGTCCACTTCAGCGCCCACCGTCAACCCGATCAGTGCGGCCGATAGAAACGCCGCATCGGTCCCAAGATAAAGAAAGCTGATGCAGGCAAGAATGGGTAAGCAGAATATCGCTGCACCCACATAATTTCCGGGCAAGCGATCCAACAGGAAACCTGTTCCAAGCCGGCCAATAATGGCGAAGATTCCGATCCAGAAGGCGAGGGCGCCTGCCTGCGTCGGCTCCATTCCGCTGTCGGTTTGTATCGGGATGAAGTTCACCACCAGCGCCAGAGCTACAAATGTGAAAAGCACACTGGCTACCAGCAAACGGACATAGACCGTGCTTTTCAGGCCTTCCAGAAACGAGAACCCGGTTGCCTGGCCGGGCGTAGCAGCGGCGGCGATTTCTTCGCCTTCGTGCGCTTGGGCCTTTACGTCGCGTGCGCCGCGGAAAAACAGAATAATGACCGGGAGGGCAATTGCAGCCCAGATCGCCCCTTGGAATATCATCGCTTGTTGCCAGCCATAGGCGGCAATCAATGTGGTCCCGAGCCACGGAAACAGCGCCTGGGCAGTCGATGCGCCGCACAGGGTTATCGCAAACGCCAGACCGCGCGATGCCTCGAACCTGGTGGCAACCGCGGCCGTCCAGATGGTGGCCTGCACGGGAAGGGTGGCGAAGGCCAGAACGGCCCAGAGCAGATACCAGTTCCACTCGTCACCGGTGGCGGCAAAGCCGATCAGCGCGAAGGCGCCGGACAGTAGGGCAACCCCGGCAATGCCGATGGGCCTTGGACCTACACGGTCGACCAGCATGCCGATAGGCACGGCAAACAGGCCCGAAATCAATGTCGCAATGGTAATTCCGAAAGTGACGGTCGTGCGCGGCCAATCGAACGCCTCACTGATCGGTACAACGAACGGGCCAAGGCCGTAAATATGGATGACGCTGGTCGCATAGCCAAGCGCTGCTGCGATGGGGAGTGTCCAGTATTTTCCCCATTCCGATCTTGCCCCGATTGCCGTCATTCTCTCTCCCTTCGTGCCGTCCTTACTGACGATCATCTGTTTTATATTCGGCGTTATGTTCGCCCAAATGCGGGGTAGGCCCCGCTACTTTGCCCGGTGTGCGGGAAAACCAGGTTGGAACGCCCGGATAGCGGATGGTTCCTTCTTTGCTTTCTACATTTTCGAAGAAGCCTATCGCATTAAGATGAGGGTCGTCGAACAGATCGTCAGTCGATTTCACCCGCGCGCAGGGTATCTGGAGAGGCTCGAGGAAATCGAGCCATTCCTGTGTCGTGCGTTCAGCGAATGTCTCCCCTAACAAGCCATAAATTCGGTCGATATGCTTGGCGCGTTTTTTGAGAGTATCGAATTCTTCGCTTTGCCATGCGGGTTGCAGCGACTTCATGAACGCATCCCAATGTTTGTCGTTATAAATGAGCGCGGCGACGTAGCCGTCCCGTGTCTTGTAGGGACGGCGGTTGGGAGAGACGGCCCGGTGATAATGGGCCGGGCCCAGCGGAGGATCGAACAGCTTGCCACTCGCATGTTCGACCAGCATGAAACTGCTCATCGCTTCGAACATTCCGATTTCGACTTCCTGCCCTTCGCCCGTCCGCGCGCGATGAAACAGAGCAGCCAATGTGGCATACAGGGCGTGAAGCCCGGCGACTTTGTCCGCCATGATCGTCGCCGCGAAACCTGGCTCCCCGTTCATCAGCCCCTGCACGTGCGGAATGCCGCACTCAGCCTGAATGGTGTCATCATAGGCAGGCTTGTCTCCGTCTGGCCCACGTCGGGAATAGCCATAGCAATTGGTATAGATGATATCGGGCTTGATCGCGCTGACCGACGGATAGTCGAAGCCCAGCTTTGCAATTGCCTTACCGCGCATGGAATGGATGAACACGTCGGCGTCGGCGATCAGATTTTTGAGTACCTCGCAATGCGCAGGATCACGCAAATCGAGTTCGATGCTCTTCTTGCCGCGATTGATATTGGTGAACACCCCGCCAAGGTCTTCGCTCGGCCCCGCATTGATGAAACGCGTTGCATCGCCGCCGGGCGGTTCGATTTTGATCACGTCTGCGCCGAGGTCAGCAAGGATCTGGGTCGCATAGGGCCCGAATACCATGCTTGTCAGATCGACGACGCGTACATCTTTGAGTGGTCCAGCCAATTCGACCTCATAGGTTGGTTGTTGTTGCCAGCCAACGGCTAGAACATGAGCGTAACAATTCCAATGCGATTGAACTTCGCCACACCGATATCGTGTTGCGCGCCGATTGTGGGCCTTTTAAGCCGCTGCTACCGCAAGCCACCCAAACCAATGAGGTGCGCGTGCAGTGGATTACGCCTTGAACGAAGAACAGCAAGAGCTACGCGAGGCGGTCTTAAGGCTGTGCAGCGATTTCACCGATGAATATTGGCTGGATCGCGATGAAAGCGGTGAATTCCCCTTTGAATTCCACCGGACTCTGGCCGAAGCAGGCTGGCTAGGCATTGCGATGCCGGAATCGGTTGGGGGTTCGGGACTGGGCATAACCGAAGCCGCGATCATGATGCAGGCGGTTGCGGAATCCGGCGGCGGAATGACGGCCGCATCGAGCATTCATGGCCCCGTTTTCAGTCTGGAGCCAATTGCCCGCTTCGGCACGGAAGAGCAGCAACAACGCATGATCCCGCCGGTCCTCTCCGGCGAGGAGAAGATGTGCTTCGGTGTGACCGAACCCAATGTCGGTCTCGACACCACCAGGCTCAAGACGTTGGCCGTTCGCGAAGAGGGCGGGTATCGCGTCAACGGTGAAAAGATCTGGATCACCAATGCGCATGTCGCCGACAAGATTATGCTGCTCGCGCGTACGACACCGCTAGAGGACGTAGAGAAGAAAACGCAGGGCCTATCCCTGTTCTATACCAGTCTCGACAAGTCCAAGGTGGAAACCCGCCTGATCCCTAAAATGGGACGACACGCAGTCGGGTCGAACATGCTGTTCATCAATGATCTTTGGATCCCCGAGGAAGACAGGATTGGCGCCGAAGGTGACGGGTTCAAGATCATCCTTCAAGGCCTGAATCCGGAGCGGATTCTCCTTGGAGCCGAAGCGGTTGGGCTGGGCAGGGTGGCGATCAAACGCGCTGCGCAATATGCGCGGGAGCGGGTGGTTTTCGATCGCCCGATCGGAATGAATCAGGGCATCCAGCACCCGCTCGCCAAATGTTGGGCGCAGGTTGAAGCGGCCAATCTCATGGTCATGCAAGGGGCGGCCAAATTCGATGCGAACGAGGAATGCGGAGTAGAGGCGAATGCGGGCAAATACCTTGCTGCTGAAGCCGGATTTGAAGCCTGTCACACCGCCATGCTAACGCTTGGCGGGATGGGTTATGCGAAGGAATATCACCTTGAACGCTATCTGCGCGAAGTGCTGATTCCGCGAACTGCCCCAATCAGTCCGCATATGATCCTCAACTACCTCGCCGAGCGCGTGCTCGAGCTGCCTAAATCATACTGAGGGAGCCAGATCTGATGCCGCAGGACCAATCCTTGCCAATGCGCTCCTGGCTGTTTTCGCCGGGCGACAGCGAAAAGAAGATGACCAAGGCCGCACAAGGCGCTGCCGATATCGTGATCTTCGATCTGGAAGATGCCGTTGCAACCGAGAACAAGCCGATGGCTCGCCAGATGGTGCATGATTTTCTCGTGTCGCACGCACAAGAGCGGCAACGTCTTTGGGTGCGGGTCAATCCGCTCGATGGGCCTTACACGCTAGGCGATCTTGCTGCGATAATGCCGGGAAAGCCGGGCGGGATCATGCTGCCCAAAGTGTATGGCCGGCAGGATGCAGAGGCTCTCGATCATTATTTGTCCGCGCTCGAAGTTGCCAATGGCATAGAAGAAGGCACAACGCCGGTGATCGTGCTTGTTACCGAAACGTCTGAAAGCATGTTTCACGCAGGCGATTTCAAGGGCGTGCGCCGATTGATCGCAATGACATGGGGCGCCGAAGACCTTGCGGACTCGATCGGTGCAAGCTCCAACGTCAATGAGGACGGAAGCTATTCGTTCACTTATGAATTGGCGCGCAGCATGTGTTTGCTCGGCGCTTCGAAAGCCGGAGTGGCGCCGATAGAGACTATTCAGGGCGATTTTCGCGATCTGGAAAAGCTGCGCAAACGGGCGGGAATGGTGCGGCGGGATGGCTATCGCGGGATGTTGGCGATCCACCCTGCGCAAGTCGATGTCATCAATGATGCGTTTACACCGACCGCGGAAGAGATTGCCGAAGCCCGCGAGATTGTGGCTGTTTTTGAAGCAAATCCAGGCGTGGGTACGATCGGGTACAAGGGTGGAATGCTTGATCGCCCGCATCTGTCGCGAGCCCGGCAATTGCTTGCTCAGGTAGAGGAATAGTGGCTCAATCCATAGCCATCGAGCAGCTTGATCTCTCCGCAATTCTGAAGCCCGGCGATGCCATCGTCATGGGGCAGGCTTGCGGCGAGCCGACCAGCTTGCTCGAAGCGCTCATCGAACAGGGCAGCACGATTCCCGATCTAAAGCTGTTTATCGCGACCAGCTTTTCCGGCCTTTTCGATGAAAATTGCATAGATAGTTTTTCGCTGAGCAGCATGGGGGCAATCGGATTGCTCCGCAAGATGACAAAGCTGGGCGCTTTGAAAGTAATTCCGGTCCATGTCAGCCAGGTTGCCCCGCTCATCAGCGCAGGGGTAATCCCGTGCGATGTCGCTATGGTCCAGCTTAGTCCGGCGAATGCGAATGGCAATCACAGCTACGGCTTGATAAGCGACTATACCGGTGCGGCTATTGAGAAAGCGCGTATCGTCATTGCCGAGATAAATCAACAAGTACCGTTCACTTTCGGAGAAACTGTCTCGGCATCGGCGATCGACATTGCGGTTGAAGCAGATCGGGCTCCGGTAGAAGTTTCGCCAGCCAATATCGGCGAGATTGACAAACAGATTGCGGCATTTTGTGCCGACTACATTGGTGATGGCTGCGTGCTCCAGACCGGGGTGGGCGCGGTTCCCGATGCCATTTTGCGGCAACTCCATGACCGCAAAGATCTGGGCGTTCATTCGGGAATGTTGGGTGATGGGCTGGTTGATCTGGCCGAAGCCGGTGTGCTCACAAACGCGCGCAAGGAAGTCGACGTGGGTGTGTCCATCAACGGTGCGCTGATTGGGACAAGGCGTCTGTATGACTGGGCCCACGAAAATCCGTCAATCCGGATGTGTGCAACCAGCTACACGCATGACGCCGCCGTTCTTTCGCGTCTATCCCGGCTTGTTACGATCAACTCCGCAATCGAAATCGATTTGACCGGTCAGGTAAATGCAGAACAATCAGGTCCTGCCTATCTGGGCGGCACGGGCGGTTCGGTTGATTTTGTCCGGGCAGGGGCGCGTTCTCCGGGCGGTGCTTCGATCATTGCGCTGGCTTCAACCGCGAAACAGGGATCGATCAGCAAGATCGTTCCGGCATTGTCGGGCCCGGTCACCACGGCCAGGTCCGAGGTAGATGTCATTGTAACCGAATATGGCGCGGCCGAGCTCAAGGGAAAAACTTTGGCGGAACGCGCTGACCAACTAATCGCGATTGCGCATCCGGACTATCGCGATGGCCTTGACCGAGCAGCGCACGAAATTCGCAAGAGAGGATTTTGAGACATGAGCGATGCTGTCCTGTTCGAAGCCCGCAATGACGGGATTGCTGTTCTGACAATCAACCGGCCGGACCAGCGCAATTGCCTGAGCAAGGAAGTGCGCGATGCGCTGCGTGAAAAGTGGGAGATGTTCAAGGCCGACGATAGCCTTCGTGTGGGGATCCTGACGGGTAGTGGGGAAAAGGCTTTTTGTGCCGGAGGTGATCTCAAGGAAATGGTCGAGCGCAAGTTGCGGGTTCCGCCGCGCGACATGTTTCCGGTCCCCTATGAAAATATGCGGTTGAGCAAACCGACAATCGCGGCGGTCAACGGTATCGCATTTGCCGGCGGATGGATGATCGCGCAAGCGTGCGATCTGTGTGTTGCCAGTTCAGCAGCCAAATTCGCAATTACCGAGGTTAAAGTGGGCCGTGGGTCACCATGGGCATCGCCGCTGATCCATATGATCCCGCAGCGGATCATGATGGAGATCATTCTTACCGGGAAGCCGATCTCTGCGCAGCGGGCTTACGAAATCGGCTTGGTCAACCGGCTGGCCGATCCCGAATCTCTCATGGATTGCGCGTTGGAACTGGCGCGTGAAGTGATCGAAGGCGCCCCTCTGTCGGTAGAAGCGGGGCGTAACACCGTCATGCTGGCGACAGAGATGGGGCGGGCAGAGGCGCTTGATGCCGCATGGGAGGCTCACGAAGAGGCTTACAACAGCGATGATGCACAAGAAGGCCCGCTGGCGTTCTCACAAAAGCGAAAACCTGTCTGGAAAGGCGAATAATTCTGTCTGCCTGGCTGCGCTGGATCTATTCGCCTTTATGCGCCCACTCAAAGCTCTTGCCGAGGTGATCGGCCATTCCGCTGGGGTAGGGCGGGAATGTCCATTGCTCTGACGCGTCGCGGATCGCGTCAATTTCACCCGCAATCTGTTCGATCGTCCAGGAAGGATGGAACACGCCTTTGCTTTCGGTAGTGAAGGCACGTGCCATGCGCCCAGCTGCCGCGACCAGATGTTCGCCAGACAAAGCGCAATCTTCATGGCAAAGATAGGCCACCATCGGTGCAACAAGCTCGGGCTCCATAGGCGGATATGCGCTGGTATCCAGCCCGTCCGCCATTCGCGTCACCGCAGCGGGGATAATCGTGTTGGATTTGATCCCATGATCGCCGCCCTCCAGCGCGATGACATTGTTCAAACCCATCAAAGCGGCCTTTGACATTCCGTAATTTACGGTCGTCTGGCTGCCGTAAAGACCGCTGCAAGAACTGGTCATGACAATGCGGCCATATCCTGCCGATATCATGTGCGGCATCGCGGCCCTGGCTAGGTAGAACCCGCCGCGCATATGCACGTCAATTACCGCGTCAAAATCTTCCAGCGGGATCTCGTGGATCAATCCATAACGCACATTTCCGGCGTTATGGACAAGGATGTCCAACTGCCCCCATTCGTCTATGGCGGCTGCGACCATTTCTTCCGCGCCTTCAGGAGTCGCGACTGAAGCGGTGCTGGCGATGGCCTCGCCCCCGGCGGCCCTGATCTCCGCCACGACATCCTCGGCCGGATTGGCCACGATCTCGTCACCACGCTGAGCGCTGCCATTGTCATTGACGACAATTTTCGCGCCACGTTCGGCCAGCAAAAGGGCGTATGATCGCCCGAGGCCGCGACCGGCCCCCGAAATCAAGGCTGTTCGCCCGTCGAAACGCAATTCATCCATGTGCAAGCTCCGCTGGTTCCGCACGGTTTGGCGGAATATCCAAGAGCTAGCGGGCAATTGCGCTGCGAAGCAAGCAGCAGGGCATTTTGCCCCGCGAGTTTCGCCGTGGCGATCACCTGCGGGTGATCGCTTGCACCTATGCTGGTGATGGCGCACTCTAGCTGATGCAATAGCTGGAGCGAGCGATGAACAAGCCTTTTCCTGATAGTGAAATGCTACAAAAACCCGTGCGCGTGCCGGCCGAGGCCTATATTTCGCGCGAATACGCGGCGCAGGAGCAGGAGCGGTTGTGGCGCAAGGTTTGGCTTCAGGCGGGACGGACCGAAGATCTCAAAAAGGCCGGGGACTTCATAACTTACGAGATTGGTTCCGATTCAGTGGTTATCGTGCTGGATGAAAGCGGGGATCTCGCCGCTTATCACAACGTTTGCCCGCATCGTGGTCGGCGGTTGGTCGATGTTCCTTCGGGTGAGCGGAACGCATGCGGAACGCGGAAAAACTTCATTTGCGGGTATCACGGCTGGACCTTTGGCCTCGATGGCGAAAACACATTTGTCGAACATGAGGAAGACTGGCAGGGCGCGCTCTGCAATGGCCGGGGCGATCTGAGCAAGGTCTGTGTCGAAAGCTGGGGCGGGTGGATATTCATCAACCTGGACCCTGAATGCGAGCCCTTGGCGGATTTCCTCGGCGTGATTCCGCAGATGCTTGAGCCCTATCAGCTCCAAAATATGCGCGCACGTTGGCGCAAGTGGATCATCTTCGACTGCAATTGGAAAGTCGCGATGGAGGCTTTTTGCGAAACGTACCATGTCGCCACCACGCATCCTGAATTCAATGCCTATGGCAAGTTTCGCGGCTGGTCGCGCAACCACGGCCTGCATACCAATATCGGCTATGAGGCGCCCAAGGGCATGGAGGAAGACACCGGAAAAATGCGCGTCGGGACAGAAGGGATTGACCCGCGTGCCACCACTGCGGAAATGCAGAATTACACCTGGGAAGCGGCCAACACCAATACTACCGAAAAGCTGGTAGAGGTTGCCAACCGGTTGGTAGATGAGCTTCCCGAAGGCACATCTGCGGCTGAGGTTTCAGCATACTGGATCAAGACCGCGCGGGAAGAGGACGCTGCGCGCGGTGTTGTCTGGCCTGAGGTCGCGCCCGAACACACTGTCGAGGCAGGCACGGCATGGCAGGTTTTCCCTAACTTCCAGATCGGGCAGGGCGTCCAGAATATGCTCTGCTACCAAGCCCGGCCTTATAAGGGCGATCCCGACAAATGCATTTTCGAAGCATCCGTCTACCAACTCTATCCCGACGGCGAAGAGCCTGAAACACAATGGGAATATACCGAGCCGGAAGATTGGCCCCCTGTGCTGCAGCAGGATTTCTCCAACATGGCCGCGGTGCAGGAAGGTATGAAAAGCGCCGGCTTCGCTGGAGCACAGCCCAACCCTTATATGGAAAGGGCGGTTGCCAGCCTGCACACAAACCTCGCGCGGTACATGGGCGCTGGTGAGCCTGTGCCCCTTGATTAAGGCAAGGGACGTCAGTTCGATGTCAGATACGAAGATCGATGAAATTCTGGAGACGGTCCGTTATTTGAAAGACCGGCAAGACATCCTCGACTGCATCATGCGCGAAGTGCGTGGCCGCGACCGTCACGATGAGGACCTTACCCGATCTTGCTATTGGGAAGACGGTTTTGACGAGCATGGGCCAAGCATCATGCAAGGCCCCGAATATCCCGCGCGCGCCAACGCCGGGCATGCGGCTTTTTTCTCTATGACAACGCATAACATCACCAGTCACACCTGCGAAATTGACGGGGCGACCGCGAATTGTGAGACCTATGTTGTTGGCACTTTGCTGTCGAAGGACGGGGGAACCTGTACGTTTGCGCCGGGCCGCTACATTGATCGTTTGGAGAAACGCGAGGGCGAGTGGCGAATTCTCCATCGCCGGTGCACAGTTGATATGTCACTGGAGGGCAGTGCCGAATGGGTACACGGACCGGCGGTCAAGGGGTTCCTGAGACCGACATGGGACAAGGACGATATATCCTACAAGCGGCCAATTGCAGTCGGCTCTGACGGGCCGCGTTGGGGGGATGGCGATCCTAGCGAATGATCAGCGGATATTGCTCGCGCGGTGCCAGCTGATGCGTTTCGCGCGCGGATTGCGGCACCCGTCCTTCGGCATCGGCGACTCCGTATCGCTGGCCCAGTTCCGCGCCGATCAGGGTCTGGCCGGATAGGTCGTGCAGGCCCTTGTCTTGCAAGAGTTCCCACAACACATGCCCGGTGAAATCTGGCGTTTCCAAGCGATCAAGAAGAAAAGAGTATTTCTCTGGCTCCTGATCAATCATGTCGAGCAAGCGTTCGGTCGCGAGCCCGCCCATCCAGACAGATATTGCCGAAACGCCTGTGTCGGCCAAATCGACCGCCATGTCTGCCGCCA
Source organism: Pontixanthobacter aquaemixtae (assembly GCF_009827395.1). Lineage (GTDB taxonomy): Bacteria > Pseudomonadota > Alphaproteobacteria > Sphingomonadales > Sphingomonadaceae > Pontixanthobacter > Pontixanthobacter aquaemixtae. The sequence goes on from NZ_WTYX01000001.1 coordinate 777,680, forward strand.
TCTTGTCGAGCGCAGCCTTGTGGGCGCCATAGGCGGGGCCGTAACAATAATGGACCGCGCCAGGTGAAGAGGTAAAAGCGATCAGACCGCCACCTTGTTTCACCATCATTTGCGCCGCAAACCAGCTGGCCTCGTAAGAGCTTTTGATCCCGACATCGAGCATCCTGCCGAGCGAAATAGGCTTCTCCCAGAAGTTGCCGGGGGTCGTCAGTGCATCCTGAATAGCGCAGGCATTGTTTACGAGAAGGTCGAGTCGGCCGCTTTCGCTCTCGATCCGCTCAAACAGCGCGGCCACATCGCTTTCGACCGAGTGGTCACAGCGAACGGGAATTCCTGTGCCGCCAACCTCGGTCACTTCATTAGCGGTCTGTTCAACAGTGCCGCCGAGCCTGTTGTCGGTCGTGCCCGATGATCGGGCGGTTACGTAGACGGTGCAGCCATGCGAGCCAAGCGCGCGGGCTATTCCCCGGCCGGCACCTCTGCTTGCGCCGGTTACAAGCGCAATCGGCGGCGGACCGGAATTGTCGGCTTTCACGCGAAGGATTCTTCGCCCTCAAGTTTGGTTCGGACCATCAACCTGCCGCTGCTGACATCATACCACTCGGCGCGATGCATCGTGCCGGTATTGTCCCAGATGACCAAATCGCCTTCGGACCATTCGTGACTATAGGTAAATTCATCGCGTGTCGCCCATTCGCGCAGTTCGTTGAGAATGAGCCGGCTTTCCATCTGGTCTTTTCCGACAACTGTGTGCGCCGTGTTGCCCAAGACGAGCGATTTTCTGCCCGATTTGTGTTTCCAAACCAGCGGCAGTTCATTGTCGCCGATTGACTGCATCCCTTTGAGCATCGCCACCGGCGGTTCCGGGTTGTAGAAAAACAGGCTGGCCCATGCGCCGTGCCGCACCTTCAAGCCATCAATCCGGTCCTTTTCCTCTTGCGGAAGCGCGTCATAGGCCGCGTATGTGTTGGAAAAGCCGGTGTTTCCGGTGCCTTTGGGCGATGGCTTCTTGCACGCAAGAATCGAAGCCAGGATCGGAACATCCTGCATCGTGCCGTCAATGTGCCAGTAAAGCGAACCTTTCAGATATTCTGCAGTTGCACCGGCAATCTTCGGATCAATCGAAATCTTTGTGACTTCCTCCGCGTCACCTTGGCGTTCCGGGGCATAGGTCCCGAGCGTCTTGGTGAAAGCGATTTGCTCTTCTTCGGTGAAGTTGATTTTTGGAAATACCAGAACGCCGCGAGCTTCCAGCTCTTCGCGGATCGCTTCGCCCAGCTCGCCCGACAGTAGATCTTCCTTCGAGTTGAGGATTTTACTGCCAATCAGTGGACGGATTTGCTCGACTTCAATCGAAGTGTCGGTGGCTACGCTCATAGTGGTTTCTCCGCATACTACCCCAATCATACAGAAGGGGAGTTGATCATCCAATTCGCACGGGCGATGTTGCGCCGTTCCTGTCAGGCAGAGCCCATATAGCGACCGCCATTGGTGCTCAGGGTCTGACCGGTGAGATAGCTGGAATCTTCGCTCGCAAGGAACAGGCAGGCCGAAGCGATCTCTTCAGGACGGCCGATGCGTTTCATCGGCAATGTCTTTGCATATTCGTCAATGTCGATTGGTGCCGCGCGCAGGCTGGGGGTATCGACCACACCGGGGGGAACCATATTGAACGTGACCCCGCTTGCCGCATATTCCAGCGCCAAAGCTTTGGTCATGCCCAGCACGCCGCCCTTGGAAGCAACGTAGTGGACCTGTGCAAAGCTGCCGCTTTGGGTCGAAGAAGAGGTGATGTTCACCACGCGGCCCCATTTGGCATCAAGCATCGCCTGCAGAAATTCGCGAATACAGAAAAACTGGCCCTTGGTGTTCACGTCGTTCACTTTGTCCCACTGCTCTTCGGTAATTTCAAAAAACGGGACAAAGGGAGAAATACCGGCATTGTTCACAAGGATATTGGGATCACCGAAAGCATCACGAACTTCGGCGCCGCCCTTGGCGATTGCATCCTTGCTCGACACGTCGACAACAGTGCCGATTGCTTCGCCGCCTTCGGCCTTGATCATCGAGACAGTCTCTTCGATCCCGTCACCGTTCATGTCCCAAACGGCGACTTTGGCGCCTTCCTTGGCAAAGCGTTGAGCAATGGCACGGCCGATTCCCGAGCCAGCGCCTGTCACAACGGCGATCTTGTCCTTAAGCTGCATCGCTTCTTCCTTTCGCATTGGTTTGCAATCAGCTTTTCCGCTGACATGTCACAACCGCATTACGCAATTCGTAGCTTTGCAACATCTCTGACCAGCCAATATCGGGGACGCGATGTAGCGCTATGCCTGGGACAATCATCAACGCTGAAAGGAACATCCGTGTTTCGTGAAGTGCGATTTGCCAACCGGGGCAGTGATGCGCGCCATCACCGAAACTCAGGAATTCGCCGCGTCCCTTGATCTTGGTTGCGCGGTCAGGATCCAATGCAAACGGACATTCGCCCACGGCATCGGGATCAGTATTGACCTGATGAGAACAGATCGCCAGCACTTCGCTCGCTTTGTCTTCCTGGCGCCGATAAAGAAATGCGGCAATCGGTTCGAGCCGGAGTATTTCCAGCAGGATTGCTTCCTGTTCCTTTTCATCACCGCTGACAAACCGTTGGCGCAGGGTTTCGTTCTCAAACATGTGCCATGCAGCCACGACGATGAATTCGCGGGTGGTAACCATTCCCGCTGCTGCATAGGTCATGCATTCCATCATGATGGCGCGGTCTGACAAGCCCGCAGCGATTAGGTGCGAGATGATGTCGTCTTGCGGTTCGGCGCGCCGGGCGCGAATTGTCGGCCTAACATCATTCCAGTAAAAATCGATCTGGTTGAAGAATTTGCGCGTATTGACAATGAACCGGCTTGCAAAGTCAAACTTGTGATAGATCGCCGCGGCAAGCGAGGTCGACAACCGTTTCGCCATTTTCTGACGATCGGTTACTGTCAGGCCGACAATATCCGCGGCGACCGCAACTGCTAGATCGAAGCTCATCAAGTCGATCCGGCCTTCGCCCGATTGCCGAAGCTGGTCGATTTGTTCCTTGGTGACTTCGTTTATGATCGCGGTGTAGCGCGTCTTGATCGCTTTGGGGGTGAAGAATTTCGCAATATCGGCGCGCTTCTTCTTGTGATCGGGCCCGTCCAGGAAAAACACCGGTGTACTGGCAGGATCGCTGGTGTCGAAAAACTCGGCTCCGCCCCCGGCTTGAACCAATTCCTTGTTCCGCAGGATCTCGCGTGCCTTGGTGTAGGAAGTTACCGAGCGCGAGTTTGCCCGGGGTTTTGCCCGCTGATGTACAACGGATGCGGTTTTGCGATCATCGCGCAGATTGGTCTCCATGCGGGTCCTCCCATGACTTGCATCGGGCTGACGGATCGTAATGGCAAAACCGTCTGGAGTCGCCCGAGGCAGCATTCACCAGCCGCAAATCGCCGTGGCGATGCAAGCGCAGCTGGAGGCGCCAAGTGTTGTGCTATGATCGAATGTGCCGTTGATGTGCATCTGACCCGATAGACAGGAGACGGAAATTGGAACGCCGCATGGCAGGAAAGTGGTCGGTGCGCGACGACAGGTCGCTTTCCGGAAAGGCGCGTGCCGCAGGCCATTGGGTTGATTCTACGATCGCTGACGCGCTCGAAGAACTCGCCCAGGCAGATGGAAACCGGACGCTGCTCGTTGATGGTGCAGTGCGACTGAACGCATCCGAACTGTGGGCGCGTTCGCAGCGGCTGGCGGCATATTTGCAGTCAAAATATGATCGCGGATCGGTTGTTTCATTCATGCTGCCAAATTGGCACGAAGCCGCCATTGTTTATTTGGGTGCTACGCTTGCCGGAATGGTCGCGAACCCGATCCTTCCCTCGCTTCGTGATCACGATTTGCGCTTTATCCTCGCGGATGCAGAAACCAGCATTGTTTTCATTCCCGTCGAATTTCGCGGTTTCTCATATGCGGACATGTTGCGCCGCGTAGCAGGCGAATTGAAGGGCCCAACGGATGTTGTCACCGTGAGAGGATCGGTTGACGGTTTTGATAATTTCGAGACCGTATCAACAACGAAAGCCGCAAGAGATCGCGTCGATCTGGATGCCGATGATGTGCGGATGATCATGTATACTTCGGGCACAACAGGGCGCCCCAAGGGCGTCTTGCACACGCACAACACGATCCACGCGCTTATTCGCCAGATTGGCGAGCATTGGCTGGTTGATCGCGGGGACAAGTTCCTCGTCCCTTCGCCGGTCAGTCATATTGGCGGGTCGATATATGCTTTTGAGTCCCCACTGCTGCTTGGAACGACAGCCGTCCTGATGGACCAGTGGGATGCGAATGCGGCCGTCCCACTCATGCTTTCGGAAAAGATCACGCATATGGCGGGGGCGACGCCGTTTCTGCAGCACCTTCTCGCCGCGGCTCGCGACCAGAAAACGCGGCTGCCTGACCTGAAGGTTTTCATTTGCGGGGGCGCATCGGTTCCTCCGTCCTTGATCAGGGAGGCAAATGACTATTTCGACAAGGCCCGCGTGTCGCGCGTCTATGGCTCAACCGAGGTGCCGGTGACCACCGTTGGCGCGCTGGATGCGCCTGCCATGCCTGAGGCGGCCGAAACCGATGGAAAGCCGGGTATTGCCGAGGTCCGTTTGGGAGAGGCGTCGGAGATCTGCGCATATGGGCCGCAAATGCTTCTGGGATATGCCCATCCTGAAGATGAGCAGGTAGCCTTTGACGAGCAAGGCTTTTACCGCACGGGTGATCAGGGCCGGATGACCGACAGCGGCGCCGTTGTGGTCACCGGACGGATCAAGGATCTGATCATCCGCAATGGTGAGAACATCGCGCCGAAGGAAATCGAAGACCTCTTGCTCGGACTGGAGGAGATTGAGGAAGTGGCCATTGTCGGCATTCCCGATGAGCGGACCGGTGAACGGGCCTGTGCAGTGATAGTACCTGCGGCTGGCGCGCAGCCCGATGTCACTTTGTTGGGCGAATTTCTTGCCGGCTTTGGGGTGGCAAAATTCAAATATCCCGAACGTGTCGATTTGCGCGCGAACCTGCCCAAGAACGAAGCGGGAAAAGTGTTGAAGCATGTATTGCGCAATGAACTGGCAGGCGGTTGAACGCTGCATCGCTGGTGCGCTTTCTGGGGCAGGGACTTGCAGCCGCCGCCCAGCAGGGTAGCTCTGGTATCAACGATTGAATGGCGCGAGAGGACTAACCATGGCCGAGGCCGACCCAAGCAAAAGTTTCGACATTCCTTATCTGGTCGAAAATCCCGAACGCATCCCGTCAAAACGTTACTATGACGAGGAATTCTACAAGGCCGAGAATGAGCGCCTGTGGCCGCATGTTTGGCAAATGGCGACACGTCTAGAAGTGATCGAGAATGTCGGTGACTGGATCGAATATTCGAACCTTGGGCGATCCGTCATCGTTGTCCGGGCCAAAGATGGGGTGAAAGCCTATCACAATGCATGCCGCCACCGCGGGGTGCCGATCGCGTCTCCTGGCGGCCACGGCAATTGCAAATCGCAGGGGTTTATCTGCCCATTTCACGGCTGGCGTTGGAATCTCGATGGCGAGAACACCTTCGTTTACGGGAAGCATTTTTTCAGTGAGGAGCAGCTCGATCATGCTGATCTGGCCTTGCGTCCCTGCCGTGTCGAAACCGCTATCGGCTGCGCATTCATCAATTTCGATGACGACGCGCCATCGCTGCGTGACAGTATCGGTCCACTGATCGACGATCTTGAAGCGCGCGGAATGCACAAACAGCGCGCCGAGTGGTGGTATGCGACCAAACTCCCTGCAAATTGGAAGACTGCGATGGAGGCCTTCATGGAAGGCTACCACGTGATGCGTACGCACCCACAGCTTCAGCAGAAGCTTCCGCAACTCTACAACACGCTTTACGGGATGGATACCGGCGGCATTGGCTTGCCAATCAATCCCAACCTTTCCGTCGGCGAGAATGTGAAGGCGCAGTATGAGCACATGATCCTGCTGAACGAAGGTATGGCAGGTATGATGCATCAGAAAGAGATTGAAATCGCGGGGCAGCTGCTCGAAGTCGATCTTCCCGAAGATCCGGCTGAAGCAATCCCGATGTGGTACGGGATAGTGCAGCATCAGGTCGTCGAGGCGCTAAGAGCGCGCGGAGAAGACCTTCCCGATCTCAATGCGGTCGCAGTGAGCAATCCGATCCAGGCGGTAGAATTCCTCTTCCCGCATTATTTTGTGCTGCCAATCATGAGCTCGGCTTCGGCATACCGTATTCGCCCGCTAGGGCCCGAGGAATGCCTGTTTGAACTCTGGTCGCTCACCAATTTCGCCGAAAGCGACAATCATAACCCGGTGACTGAGCCTACTGTTTTGCCATATGATAGCGAAGATTTCCCGACTATTCCAAGGCAGGATTACTCGAACATTCCGATCCAGCAGCAAGGACTGCACGCAGAAGGTTTCGATTTCATGCGCTTGGGCGGTGGTGTCGAGGGACTGATCAGCAATTACAATCGTGTGATCGACGGTCATCTGACGGGCGTCGAAAGCGAAAAGCTGTCTCAAGCAACGCATAAGCTCGCACATAATTTTGATGGCCAGATTCACGAGTTCGAATTTTGATTGTGCGGACCGCGATTATAACTGGTGCCGGTAGCGGCATCGGGCTGGCGACGGCCAAGATGCTGCACGAAGCTGGCCACGCAATTGTGGGTGTGGGCCGGAGCGAAGACAAACTTGCCTCCCTAAGCGAAGCTCTCGGCACAACCGATCGGCTAGCGACACTGGCGATCGATGTGACCGCTCAGGATGGTCCGCAGCAGATCGTCGACACGGCGCTTCAAACTTTCGGCAGCGTAGACGTGCTGATCAACAATGCCGGTCTCGGTAGCCCGACACCTTTGCACGAGACCGACGATGAAACGCTCGACCGGTTTCTCGATGTGATGCTGCGTGCGCCGTTCCGCCTTTGCCGCGAGGCGATCGGGCATATGGGCGAGGGCGGGGTGATCATCAATGTGACCAGCACCTTTGCGATGATTGGCGGAAAGCGTGGTGGTCCATACTCTGCGGCAAAAGGTGGATTGCGATCACTCACCGAACACATGGCTGCCGAATATGGTCCGCAGGGCATCCGCTGCAATAATGTCGCGCCCGGCGTCACCATGACCGATATGGTCCGCCACCGTTTAGAAGACGAGACATTCAAGCGGGTGAATGTGGAAACCACACCATACCCGCGCCTCGCGGAGCCAGAAGATGTCGCATCGGTCATCGCTTTCCTGTGCTCACCGGGCGGTGAGATGATCAACGGGCAATCGATTGTCGTTGATGGCGGTTGGACGCGAACCAAATATCTCTCCCCGCGCGCGCTCACGTCGCAGTGGAGCGACCCTGAATAAAACCGGAGAAGTGCCCATGTCCCTGATACGTCCGATACTTACTCTTGCCGCACTATCGACCGCAGTTGCCTCGCATGCGCAGGAAAATCGCCCCCCAATGCTGCCGGTGGAAACCCTTGGCGAGGTACAGGAAGACGGCACGGTTACGGTCGGCAGTTTTGACCTGCCGCCCTCGGTCTATCTGAGCGAGGAAGCGAAGGCGTCACTCCCGCGCAAAGCCAGTGATCCGATGGCGGTGCTTGGCATGATCCTCAATGCGCCCGACCCGTCTGCGGTGCGGCCTCTGGCGGCGAAAAGCATGGCGCCAATGCATGCAAAGATGGCTGAAACCTACGGCGTCCGGATGGAAGAAGGCGTATTGGGCGGGGTGCCGGTGGTCTGGGCGATTCCGAAGGGACTCGAAAGCATCTCCGACGCAGATCGCGTGATGATCAACTTTCCCGGTGGCGGCTTCATTGCCGGAACCGCTGGCGGAACCGGAATGACCGAAAGTATCCCGATTGCAGGGCTGACCGGCGTTCCGATTGTTTCGATAAGTTATAGGCAAGCGCCCGAGCACAAATTCCCAGCGGCCAGCGAAGATTCGGCGGCGGTGTATCGCACATTGCTCGAACAGTTTGATCCAAAGAAAATAGCAATTTTTGGTTGCTCGGCTGGCGGGGCGCTCGCTGCACAATCGGTTGCATGGTATGTGAAAGAGGAGCTTCCGCTTCCTGCGGCCGTCGGTATCTTTTGTGCATCGGCGGACGGGTTCCGGGGGGGTGATTCCACCCATTACGCCCGGCCTTTTCAGGGCCTTGGCGGTGAAGGGCTGGTGACGCCATATTTCGAAGGCATCGACATGTCCGACCCGCTCATTTCGCAAGTGGAAGATCCCGAATTGCTCGCCAAGTTTCCACCCACTTTGCTGATCACCGGAACGCGGGCCTTTGAATTGAGCGCCGCGGTGAACACCCATCGTGAATTGACGAAGGCAGGGGTTGATGCCGACCTGCATATCTGGGACGGGCTGGGGCACGCGTTCTTCTACAATCCGGCCCTTCCGGAATCGCGCGAGGCGTATCGGGTTATGGCCGATTTCTTCACAGAACAACTCGGAATTGAGAAATGAGCAGGCTTTACGGTCCGGCGATTCATCAAGCCTTTGTCTTTCCCGATTTCGACGCTGCCCTTGAACGGTTTTCGGCAGGCGGGATCGGCCCGTTCTGGACCATGGAAAGCGGCGGGATGGGAATTTATCGCGGCGAGGAACACCCGCTGTCGATGGATGTCGCGTTCTTCTATTCCGGCGACACCTGCTTCGAGATACTCTCGCCGCATGGGGATCAAAAATCTGCTTATGGTGAATTTCTTGAACGCAATCCCGCCGGCGGATTGCATCATATCGCCTATTATTCGGAAGATTTTGACACGACCTTGTCGAGAAGTGCAGAGGCGGGCAAACCATTGACGATCGTTCAGGAATTCAGGCTTCCCGGATCCGACGAAATGGTGGAGATTTACTGCGAGCCTACGGACGCAAAAAATCCGATACTCTTCCAATTCGTGAGGCACGGCCCCTTTGATGCATGGTTTGAGGCAATGCATAGAGAGGCTGCAAATTGGGACGGAAGCGATCCCATTCGCGACGCACGCGTTTCGATGGCAGCGGCCATGCAGCAAAGATCGTAAGCCGCCAATGTGTGTGGCCGCGCTTGCATGGCAAGTCAGCGAGAAATTTCCGCTAGTAGCCATTGGCAATCGCGATGAGTTTCACGATCGCCCGACCACCGCGCTTTCGCGTTGGGAAGATGATGCCGGGATAATCGCTGGCAGAGACGAAGGGGCCGGAGGAACCTGGCTCGGTGTTAGCAAGCTTGGGCAGTTCGTCTTGCTTACCAATTTTCGTGACCCCGAAAACGTCACGATCGGGCCTGTCTCGCGCGGGAAGTTGGTGGAGCAGATTCTTCGCGGAGAGGAGCCCAAGCAGATTGAGGACATGAATGCGTTCAATGTCGTGCAGGCCAACCTTTCGCGCGCCCGATTTCTTTCCAACCGGGGCAAGGCGCAATGGCAGGAACTGTCTTCGGGAATTCACGGCGTATCAAACGGGCCATTGGACCGGCCATGGCCAAAGACACTCCAGTTGGGCGGGGTTTTGGAACGATGGATTGAGGAGGGGACTGGCGAGATCGAACCGCTGTTCACTGCCTTGCGGGCAGAAACGCCCGAGCCATCAGCAGAGCAACCGATCGATGCGCCTCAACCCGAATATGCTCCTGTGTTTATCCGCAATCCCGTTTACGGAACGCGCAGCAGCAGCGTGGTGATCGTAAACAACGATGGCCGCGGACTGATTGCCGAACGCAGTTTCGACGCCAGCGCCGCGGTAACCGGCGAGAAGAAAGTGGAATTTACCTGGCCGCAAGTGTGAGGCGGCGGCGCAGCCCTAGTCCAAATGTTTGCGGAAATGCGCGACCGTTGCGGCATAGGCATCGCGCGATTCGGGCAAGGCAGGATTGTATTGGTAGCAATGCCCCATTGCTTCCCCAACGATTAGGGTAGACTCCACTCCTTCGCGAAGCAGCGCACTATTGGTGACAATGGCGGGGCTGAGATCCATCGCACGCGTGCCGGTTGTGACAAGGGTCGGCGGAAATTGTGCGATGACATCCGTGTGCAGGGCGGGTGAAACCACGCTGTCCTTCATGTCCACTCCGTCGAAATAACCAAGTGTCAAATCCGCAGCCAGTTTGCCTTCGGCATCCGGGCCAGGAAAGCTGCCATCAATATTGGCCGCGATATAGGCTGAATCGCCCGATTGAAAACGGACGGCACCGGCGCCGAATATTCCGGCAGCCCCCATTTGCGGTAGGTTGTTTTGCGGGAGATAGGCGGCGAGCTGGGCGGTCAGTGCACCACCTGCAGAGCAGCCGAACACGCCAATTTTGGCCGCGTCATATTCCTTGAGCAATTCCTGGTACACCGCTGCTGCATCCTTCACACCGGCCGGGTGCGAAAATTCTGGCGCCTTGCGGTAATTGACGCTCACAACGCGGTAGCCGCCCAGCACAGCAATCGGTAGGGATTCGATTAGCGAGCAGCTTTCCCAGCACACGTTGAAAGCACCACCGTGCAAATTGATCAGCGTGCGCTCCGGATCAAATTCGCCTTTTGCAGGTGTGATAATCCGCACGGGTACGCCGCCAATTGTCGTTTCTTCGACAAGCGCTGGATAAAGCGCTGTCATTTGATCTACACGAGGCTGAAGCATTCGCGCCAAAGTTGCGCGGCGCGCGCCGATCTCGGGATTTTGACCTGTGGTCATTTCGCTGACAGGAATTCGGCCGCGCATCTCCTGCGCTGCCCGCGCTTCCTCGCTGGCCAGCACCGAAGGCGGCAATTCGAATTCGGGGACCGAAACGGTACCGTCTACGTCAAAGCTTGGGCGGGCAGGGGCATCTTGTGCCATCAATGCAGAGCCGAAACCTAGCAGAGCGATTCCTGAAAGTGCTGCAACTCGCATATCGGCAATTCCCCTCTTGGCTATTTTATCCGGCAGCAATCTCGCCCGATTGACTATCCTTTTCGGACGGCCGGCTTTTCAGCTTTTCCCAGTCGGCGTCATATTTTTTCCGCTTGGTCCCGCAAATATGGTCCCAGATCGTCGTGTAGCCGCCAAAATTATAGTTGAAATATTTGTGGTGCTGATCGTGGAATGTGGCTGTGATGAACCACTTTGTTGCCCAGCTGCGGTTCCACCAGCGCGGGAACAACTCGTAACCGGAATGGACATACAGCCCCATAATGATGTTGGTGGGGCCAATCAGGAACATTGCCTGTTCGCTGATCGGCAGCGCGAACAATGTCGCGGTGGTGATGAAGATCGGTACGAATCCGCCATTGATGAAGCTTTCAAGCGGGTTGACCGATATTGTCGTCAGCAGATTTGGCGAAGTCGACAGATGATGCAGCTTATGAACATAGGTATAGAACGGCTCTTTGTGCATCCAGCGATGAAACCAGTAAAACCACGTGTCGAACAGCAGGAAATAGGCAGCGAATTCGAGCACCACGACCCACCAGGGGACGGGCGTGGGATCGATCACGGCAAAGCCGCTATCCTGCAGCCATGTTGTGGTCAGGCCCAGGATCGTGCCCGAAATCGCCACGTTGATGACACCGTACAGTGCCTCCATCCGGAACCGGTGCCATTTGAACCCTCTTGGCTGGATTTTGCGGGCCTTGAAGAAGCCTGTGAGAAGGCCGGCGACCAAACCCGCAATGATGAACAGCCCGAACCATAATTGGAGCGACCGTTCGCCGTTGAAAAGCGAGTCAAAGAGAACAGAACCATCCATTTGAACGTATCCTTTAGCCCTTGCTTGGCAGTTCAGCCACTGCGGTTCCTAGCGCGCTCAGCTCTCCGCGATGGGTCTCTGCGCGTTGCTGGATCTCGACATATTTCTTGCCGCCATCTTCGAACTTGCGGATTACCTGCCCGTCGATGAAAATCACGTCGCCATCGGGATTGTGGCGGCGGATCTGGCTTTTCGATTTGTGCAGGAAGCCATCATCGCCGATCCAGTTGGTGACATGGTGGGTCAGCCAGCTGTGGCGCTCTGGTCCGTAATCATATGCGCCAGGTGTTCCGACTTCGCGCGCAAAATCATCATCCCAGTGGACCCGTTCGGGAACATCACGCACACCGAACTTATTTGGAATGCCGAGGCCAGGATGCGCATCGATCAGCTGGAAGTGTAGCTTGTTGGTGCGGATATACAGGCCGCCCCAGCCTTGGGCGTAGCCGATAAATCCGGTGACCGTCATCGGCCCCTTCATCATTCGCGGCAGCTCGTCGCCTTCCTGCACGTCTTCCCAATAGCGCGGCGTGGCGCCGCGAATTTCTTCGTTGCGGTACAGATCGAACCATTCCTGCATCTGTTCGTCAGTGAGCTTTTCACTCGCTGCTTCGTGACTTGCCCGCGCTTCGGTATACTTGGTGCCTCGTTCGCGAGCCTCGTCCCGGTCGGTGCGGAAAACATAGCTGTCGCATTCGGCCACGTGATCACCGTGCTGGTTGAAGAAATCGACGTGGTAGATCTGTTGGTACGCGCGCCCGGCAAAGCGGGTCTGGTGTTCGATCAGGTCTTTGAGATGGGATTCGGTGCTGATCGTGTCGTTGCGCAAGACTGGCTTGTGCCAGGTCCAGTCGGCACCGGCCCACATCGCATGGACGCCCGGCAATCCGCCACAATAGCCCGAAACAATACGGTCGGTCGAAAACAGGAAGCTCGGAAGCGCCACGATCGTTCCATATTTGGTCTTGGCTGCATATTCAGGATCGCACCACAATGGATTGTCATCGCCGATTCCGTGGGCGTAGTGGCGAATACCGTCTCGTGTGGCCTCGTAATTCCACGGCTCAACCGTGTTCTCGATCTTTACACCGATCCGCTTGCGAAGATCGGCCAGGCCTTCTTCGGTGATCTTGGGAAATCGCTGCTCTTTTGCCTGAGTGGCCATGATTGTGGTTCTCCTTGAAATTATGCTGCTGCAAGTGCCGCTTCGCGATCACGAAGAACCTTGCGATTGACCTTGCCGGCCGGCGTTTTGGGAAGTTCGTCGACGAATTCGACGATCCGTGGAAATTCATGCTGCGCCAGTCGAGTGCGCGTGAAATCTTGCAATTCGCGAACAAATTCGTCCGATCTTGCGCGACTGCTGATGACGAAGGCCTTGACCACAAGTCCGCGTTTTTCATCGGGCGAACCGATCACCGCGCATTCGAGCACATCGTCATGTTTGAGCATGGTGTTTTCGATCTCGACCGCGCTCATCGTCCAACCAGCCGAAATGATCACATCATCGGCCCGGCCGCAGTGATAGAAGTAGCCGTCTTCATCAATCTTCGCGCGGTCTTTGGTCGAAAGCCAGCCATCCTTTCGCTTGAGCATCAGCTCGCCAACCTCACCCGGATCGGTAGCTGTGCCGTCTGCGCGCTGCACTTCGAGCGCGAGTCCCGGAATAGGCTTGCCGAGCGAGCCTGGCTTTACCGCGAAATCCTTGGCACCCGGATAATTGACCAGCACAACGCCGATTTCGGTCGTGCCATACATCGAACAAGCATCGACCGCGAAAGTCTCGTCAATCCAGTCCAGCGTGTCGGGGTCAATCGGTTCGCCGGTGTAAGAAAGCTTTCCGATGGCAAACCGGAACTGGCCCGATTGTCCGGTATTCTTCATCATCCGGTAATGCGTTGCAGCAGCCGACATGTTGGTAATGCCGAAATCCTGCAGCGCCTGCATCAATCGGGCCGCATCAAACTTCCCACGCCCCATCGTTCCCGTGGTCACACCCAGTCCCAGCGGGGCGAGGGTGCCGTGCCAAAGGCCATGCCCCCATGCCGGCGAAGAAGGGCAGAAGAACTCGTCGCCCGGCCGGATGCCGGTTCCATAGAGAGCGGCAAACATTAGCGTCACGAGCGAACGGTGAGTGTGTTTTACGGCTTCTGGCAATTCGCGCGTGGTGCCGCTGGTATATTGGAAGCAGGCGAGGTCATCGCCTTTGGTTTTGGCTTCATACTCGGTGGGATATTCCGCGAGCGAGCCGATCAACGTATCATTGGCAACAACAATCCGCGGGCCTTCGACCGATCGGGCGAGCTCAGCCTTCTCGTCGCTCGTCAGGAGCACCGCTGGCTTACAGTCATCAACTCTCAACCTCAACGCGTCGGGCCCGAACAGGGTGAACAGCGGAACGGAGATCGCGCCGTGCAGCATCGCGCCAAACAGGCAGACATAAAACGGCAAAGAGGGTTCGAGCATGAAGGCGATACGATCACCCTTGCTAACACCATTGGCATCCAGCCAATGGGCGAATTGTGCGGCGCCGGACGCAATTTCATCAAAGCTCAGAATTTCGTTTTCGCCGTCAGCATGTGCGATCCGGACCGCGGGACGGCCCGAACCATCGGCGTGACGCAGCATCGCTTCTGCAGCGATATTGAAGCCTTGCTTGTCGCCATCGAACAGCTCCCACAGCGCAGCGGAAGACGCGTGTTCCTGTGCGTCTGCATAGCTGGTGAAGCTGCTGAGATTGGTCACTTGGTTTCCCTTCTCCGGTCGATTCGGCGCGAGTGCCGATTAAATGCCATAAAGCCCTTGCTATTGCAAATATCGAATGATATTCAATATATCGAATGAATGAAGCTGCGTCCTCTACTCCCCCATCCAAAGGAAAAGCCCCGGCCATTGCCCGCGCGGTCGCCATATTGCGCTTGCTTGGGCGCAGCGAAAAACCTCTTGGAGTTCAGGCGATTGCCCGCGAACTTGAGCTGGTTCCAAGCACGTGCCTTTACGTTCTTCGCGCACTGGTTGAAGAACAGCTTGTCGCGGTTGATCCGAACTCCAAGCTTTACCGGCTTGATGCGGGGGTGCTGTCACTCGCCAGGGGGTGGCTGAAGCAAGATCGCTTCGCCGACATCGTGCAGCCAGAACTTGATTTGTTGGCGCAGCAGTCCGGTGTCAGCACCATGGCGGTCCAGATTGTCGGACTTGATCACATCATTGTGATCGGAACGGCGCAAGGAAGTGCCAGTTTCCAACTGTCCGCTCATATCGGCAGCCGCTTTCCGGCCCTGATTAGCGCAACCGGACGGTGCATTGCAGCGTTTGCCGATGTTTCCGTTGCCAGCTTGCAGGAACGCTTTTCGGAGCTGCGCTGGGATAACCCGCCGACATTTGAACAATGGCTCACCCAGATTGGCGAGACCCGGACGCGGGGCTTTGCCGTGGATGACGGTTTCTACATGGCGGGCGCGACCGTGCTTGCCGCACCGGTGTTCTCGCAGCCGGGCAGCGCGCCGGGGCACGCACTTGTCGCTTTGGGTATGGAGGGCAATGTTCGCGATGCCGGAGTGGATATGATTGGCGAAGCCTTGCGAAAATCTGCGGCTGTACTTTCATCCCGGCTTGAAAGCACGGGCGGCTGATTGCTTCGCGTCTGCGATAAATACGCAGGCACGGCGCTATTTCTGCGCGGGACTCTATAGTCGATGAACATCTGAGTATTGAGAGAAGGATCAGGCGATGGATGACTTCACAGTTGCAGCCGTAGGGATTGGCCAACTTCACGCGCGGTTTGTCGACGCTGTTTTCCGTCAGGATATTCGCCAATTTGCCGATTGCTTTGCGAAAGAAGGCGTCTGGAAAATCGGCGGCCGGGTCATGGAAGGGCGCGAAACCATTTTCGAGCTCACCGGCCCAATGCTGTCCTATTGCGAACGCATCCAGCTGGTTGCCCTCCAGCCGTTGCTTGATCTTACCGATGAAGGTGCGGTCGGCCGGCAGCAGATGATCGAATTTTCAAAGATGAAAGACGGTTCGGGCGCCATGACAATCGGCGTCTATCATGACCGCTATGTCTTGGAAGAGGGGCAGTGGCGCTTTGCAAAACGTCACTGGAGTTTCAAATATCGTGGTCCGCATGATTTCTCTGGCGGTTTTGCCGACACGCCAGACTATGGCGCATTCCCCAGCGGTCCGGCGGACGACGAAGAAACCTATATTCGCCCGCCAGATTGAGAATTCTCAGCCCATCGTCGGGATAACGAAGGCATTGCTTCCATCGCCACCGCCATCGGGCCAGCGCTGGGTCACTTTCTTGACCTTTGTCCAGAAACGCAGACCCTCCATTCCGTACTGGTCGGTGTCCCCGAAGCCCGAGCGTTTCCAGCCGCCAAAACTGTGATAGCTGACCGGGACTGGGATCGGCACATTCACGCCAACCATCCCGACATTGACCCGTGAGGCGAATTCGCGGGCCGCATGGCCATTGCGCGTGAAAATGGCGACGCCGTTACCGTATTGGTGATCGGAGGGAAGGCGGACTGCTTCATCGAAATCCTTGGCGCGGACAATTTGCAGCACCGGGCCGAAAATCTCTTCCTGATAGCTTTTCATTTGCGGTGTCACCCGGTCAATCAGGGTGGGGCCGACGAAAAAGCCTTTCTCATGGCCTTGCAAGCTGAACCCGCGACCGTTGATCACGATCTCGCCGCCTTCTTCTTCGGCAGTGCTGATCCAGCGTTCGATATTCGCCTTATGCTCTGGCGTTACCACCGGGCCGTAATGGGCGTCCGGATCGGTTGATACACCAACACGAAGGGCATTGATCGCCGGGATCAGCTTTTCCTTGAGGCGTTCTGCGGTGTCTTCACCCACCGGCACCACAACCGGCAGCGCCATGCAGCGTTCACCGGCCGATCCAAAGGCCGCTCCCATAAGGTCACCCACCGCCTGATCGAGGTCGGCATCTGGCATGATGATTCCATGGTTTTTCGCGCCGCCCATCGCCTGCACCCGCTTGCCTGCCGCAACACCGCGTTCATAGACATAATGCGCAATGTCTGATGATCCGACAAAGCTGACCCCGGCAATATCCGGGTGATCGAGAATTGCGTCGACCATTTCCTTGTCGCCATGCACAACCTGAAGCAGCCCTTCCGGGGCCCCCGCTTCGACAAACAATTCTGCGAGCCGAACGGGAACGCTGGGATCGCGTTCGGAAGGTTTCAGGATAAACGCGTTGCCTGCCGCAATTGCCATTCCGAACATCCACATCGGGATCATCGCCGGAAAGTTGAACGGTGTGATACCTGCACCAATCCCCAACGGTTGCCGCATCGAATAGACATCAATGCCCGGGCCAGCGCCTTGCGTATATTCGCCCTTCAAAGCTTCCGGAATTCCGCAGGCAAACTCGATAACTTCAAGGCCGCGCTGGACGTCACCCTTCGCGTCCTCGACAACCTTGCCGTGTTCGCTTGCAAGAAGTTCGGCCAGTTCCTGCATGTTTTCTTCGAGCAGTTGCTTGAACCGGAACATCACGCGTGCGCGGCGCTGCGGATTGGTTGCAGCCCATTCGGGTTGGACATTCTTGGCGGTTTTAACGGCTTGCTCCAGCAGAGCGGCATCACCCAGTCCGACTTCGGCTTGGACTTCTCCGGTAGAGGGATTCCATACTTGATGTTTGCGAGCAGGGGAAGGGCTTTCACCCACGATGAAATGATCGATCTGGCGCATGGTTGTTCCGATTGTTTAACTGTTGAACTTGTTACTGGACGGGTGCGAGAGAGAGCACGCTGCCTTCAGCATCGCCGGACACGTAGATCGTGCCATCCGCGGCAACGGCAATTCCGGCAAAGGATTCCATGGGACCCGAAAGATTTCCAACCCCGCCGAGAATCTTCGGGGTCACACCCGGGGGTGCTTTTACCGGCAGATTGCTGGCGATTGTCTGACGATCCGATCCGTCGAGGGCCGCGCTGACAAGCGATCTGTCGCCTACATCGAGTATGAATAGCCGATCGGCATGGATGGCAATTCCCTGCGGTTCGCGCAGACCGTCAATCACCGTTTCGGTTGCACCGCCT
The DNA here is from genome assembly GCF_009827395.1 of Pontixanthobacter aquaemixtae. Taxonomy (GTDB): domain Bacteria; phylum Pseudomonadota; class Alphaproteobacteria; order Sphingomonadales; family Sphingomonadaceae; genus Pontixanthobacter; species Pontixanthobacter aquaemixtae. The sequence goes on from NZ_WTYX01000001.1 coordinate 795,533, forward strand.
TTAATCGATACGACGCGGCCCGCACGGTTCTCGGATACGAAAACCTTTCCGCCACTACTGACAGCAACACCCATTGGCCTATCAAGGCCACTGGCCAGTTCCTCTACGGAACCATTTGTTGCATGAAGTACGCGGCCAGCGGCGCCATCTGCGAAAATTGCCGAACCGTCCTGAGCCCGCGTTACACCGAAAAGAACTTCGAAACCTTCCGCCACCACTTCGCTTTCCTGTGATGCAAGGTTCCATCGCATCACTTGTCCGCCTGCGTTGGTTGTCAACCATTGGCCGGGGCCATCGGCTGCGACACCACGGGCAAAACCCGGATAGCCGGGATAGAACAGAAATCCGATTGTCTGGCGCGTTCCGTCGGGGTCAACAAGATAGCTATACGCACCATCGGCGATAAACAGAGATCCGTCTTCGCCGAGAGCAAGGCCCATCGGCCATTGCAGCCCATCGGGCACAAGGTTCTTGGTTGTCCCGTCCGAGAGCACCTCGTTGACTTGTCCGGAGATGCTCGAGACAAACAGCCGGTCGCCCACGAAAGTGCAATTGTCGAGGCCAGGAGCCACTGTGGCGAGCACTTCGCGTTCACCGGTTTGTGGATCAATCCTCAAAACGTCTCCGCTCGCGACTTGGGTCGAAACGATCCGGCCCTTGCTATCGAACTTCACCGAATCCGGCACGCCCAGATCGCCGGCGACGACTTCGTGATCGCCTCCCTGCAAATCGATCCGCCAGATCTCGTTGACCGCCATCATCGGCATGTAGAGCTTGCCGTCGGGGCCCACCGTAAAGGCATTCGGCATTGGCGCATTTTCGAGAATGAGACGCTCGGCACCGGTATCCTTGTCCAACTCCATTACCCGCCCATCGGGTCGGCATTCGCCTGCGATTAGGCGTCCCTCATGCATCGTGATTGGATTGGCGACAGGCATTGCGCCGTTGACGACTCGGTACGCACCGTCAGCAGAAAGCATGCTGACTTTGCCCAGAGTCACCTCGGTGATGAACATGTTGCCGTGTTCGTCAAAAACGAGGTCATCGGGAGCGGTAACGGGGCCATCTATGGCGCAAATTGTCTCGACCGCGCCGCTGTCAGGATCAATCGCGCTTATAGAGCTGCCTGGCACCTGCGCGACGTAAATCCGCCCGTCAGGACCGGTGCGCAAACCATTGGCTCCATGCAACCGGCTTGGGTGGCTGACCCTAGAAAGGGTCCAGCCTTCAGCGACATTTGCTGACGGGATAGTATCCAGGCGACCTCGCGATAGTGACATTGGTTCGTGCCTCTTCCTCAGCCGTGACCGACAATAGCTTTGGTTTCGAGATATTCCTCAAAGCCGTGCGCACCCCATTCGCGGCCATTGCCGCTGCGCTTGTAACCGCCGAACGGGGCGTTGAAGTCAAATCCACCGTTGACGTAAATTGCGCCGGCACGGATTTTCTTCGCGATAGAGCGGCAGGCCTCGATATCTTCGCCATTCACGTATCCCGCCAAGCCGAAATCGGTGTCGTTGGCGATTTCGACAGCGCTTTCGATGTCGTCGTAGCCAATCATGACCAGCACCGGCCCGAAGATCTCCTCGCGCGCGACAACCTTGTCGTTGCTTGTGGCAAATACCGTTGGTTTAACGAAGAAGCCTTTTTCGAGGCCATCAGGGCGCCCGGGGCCGCCCGCTACGAGTTCGGCCCCTTCTGCAATTCCCTTCTCGATATAGTCCTGCACTGTCCGGTACTGCTCTTCGGAAACAACCGGACCCATCGCCGCATTGCCGCGCGGATCGCCAACTTCAACGCTCTCAGCCGCCGCCTTGGCCAGAGCTTTGGCTTCATCCATCCGCGATGACGGGACAAGCAGGCGCGATCCGGCGCTGCAGGTCTGCCCCGAATTGACCATCATGCCCGTCGTCGCGCCGGTGACATGTTCCGCCATCGACGCGTCGTCCAGAACGATGAACGGGCTTTTTCCGCCCAGCTCAAGGCAAACGCGCTTGACCGTGTCGGCCGCATCCTTGCTGATCTGGACACCAACGCTTTCCGACCCGGTGAAAGAGATCATATCAATACCGGGGTGCTTGGAGATGGCACTGCCGATGACAGATCCCTTGCCCTGCACCATATTGAAGACGCCCTTGGGAACCCCGGCTGCATCGAGAATTTCGGCGAGTATTTGCGCGGAATAGGCGGCCAGTTGTGGCGGCTTGAGAACGATCGTGCAGCCAGTGGCGAGGGCAGGGAATACCTTTACCGTCACTTGGTTTATTGGCCAGTTCCACGGCGTGATCATGCCGCAAACCCCGATGGGTTCCTTCACGATCAGGGTGTCGCCCTGTTGCTCCTCAAAAACGTAGTTTTCCAGGCTTGCGATCGCGGTGTCGAGGTGACCCGTACCAAGGAAGGTATGGAAACCGGAGGCAAGCGAAGCTGGCGCGCCCATCTCTTCGGTGATCGCAGCGGCGAGTTCGCCTTGCCGTTTGTCATATTCCGCCTTGATCGCCCGGAGCAGATCGAGCCTCTCTTCGCGTGAAGTCTGCGAATAAGAGGCGAATGCGCGGCGAGCTGCCTTGACCGCCAGATCAACATCCTCGGCTGTGCCCAATGCAATGCGGCCAGAGACTTCCTCTGTTGCAGGATCGATCAGGTCGACGGTTCCTTCGCTTTGCGGGTCAACCCATTCGCCATCGATGTAGAATTTCAGATATTCGCGCATTGCTCTCTCCTGCCGGTTAGCGGCTATTATTGGGTGCCCTCGGCATACCAGGTCCGGAATTTGTCATACTTGGGCATTTCTTCCGAATTGGCCTTGGGATCGATAGGAACATGAATCACGGTCGGCCCGCCGCGCTTGTATGCGCGTTCAATCGCAGGCCCGATCTCGTCTGCTGTTGCGCAAAATTCACCGTGAGCTCCCAGACCTTCGGCAATTTTGTCAAACCGGACCTTGTCGCTCCAATGCGTTCCGGTCTCTTCGGTCCCGGGACCAAAGGTGCGCTTGTAGACGCCGACTTCCAGCCCCCACTGGAAATCGACGCCTACCACACAAACGAGCGGAAGATTGCGGCGGACCGCAACTTCCAACTCGGCGATGTGGAACAGGAAGGAGGAATCTGATGTAACCAGCATTCCCGGCCGAGTTCTGCCGGTTTCAGCCTGATCGGCGAGCATGGCTCCGGTGGCGTAGGGTAGGCCAGTGCCGATATGGCCGTAATTCTGGTTCCAGATGACATCGTTGGGCTTGCACTGGTTATAGGTCCAGCCGAACACCACCGACGCACCGCCGTCGCGGATCATGATGCCGTCTTCGGGAAAGGCTTTGGTTGCCTCGACAATGAACCGGCTGGTGTGAACCGCTACGTTGCCGGTCCCATCGCTTTTGGTAAGTGTCTCTTCCGCGAGTTCGTCGAGCTCTGCCTGGCCGTCATGCATGAACTTCTCAAGATCGGCGGTGTCCCCAGACCAATCACCAAGCGCGCGGGTAAGCTGCGGCACGACTGCGCGAACATCGCCAACCAGCGGCACGTCAATCGGACGATTGACCCCGATGGCAGTGGGGTCCTGCTGCACATAAATCCATTTGCGATTGGCTTCGCCTTCATACCAGTGACGCCAGCGGCCGAAGTGAACCGGCTCGCCCAATTCTGTGCCAAGGGCCACGACAACATCGCATTTCTCGACCGCCTCGATAGAGGCATCGGAAAATACATATTGGAACGTACGATCTTCGATTCCCTTGATGTAGCTCGTCCCGCCGGAAGTCTGTACCACCGGACAGTTCATTTTGAGCGCGAGTTCCTTGACCGCTTCGCCAGATTTGGTCGTGTGAACCGCATGGCCGACCAGAAGAACAGGGTTCTTGGCATTCTTGATCAGTTCGGCTGCCTCGGCAATCCGATCACCGTCGGCCCCTTGCTGGGTTAGCCGGTACCGCGCCGGCGGCAGAATGTCGGGTGCATCAAGCTCTTCGAGGATAACATTGCTGGGATATTCGACATAGGTTGGCCCCGGCGTGCCTGACATCGCGACGCGGATCGCCTCTCGAATAACTTCGTCTGTTTGGTCAGCATATTCGATCGCGCCCGAATATTTGACCGAATCCTCGATCATCGGTTCTTGTCGAACGAACTGGATCCGCCCCCGCCGGACGCGGCGTTCGGTTACCCGCGCGCGCTGCCCGCCAAGGAAGATGACCGGTGAATTTTCCACTTTGCAGCATTGGATTGCCGGCATCATGTTGGCGAGGCCGGGGCCAAGCGTTCCGAAACATAATGCGGGTTTGCCGGTGATGCGGCTTGCAGCCTCTGCCATGAATCCGGCTGCTGCTTCATGATGGGGTGAAACAACGGTCCAGCCGCGCCGCTCTGCCTCAAGGCACATATGGACGAAGTTTGGATCGGGGATACCGAACAAAGTCTTGATGCCTTCCGCCTCGAACAGGTCGAGAATGCGCTTGTATACAGGCGTACCGCCTTCCTTTGTTGAAAGGTCGGATGTGGCCGTTTTCGGTTTGTCGTCTGCGTAGCTCATTGTTCGATTTTCCTTACTCCGCCGCGCCCCATGAAATTGGCCAGGTTGCGGTGCAGATTGATGACTTTTTGTTCTTGATGCGGATTGGGCAGGGGGCCCCTGAAACCGCTGGATTTCATACCTTTGTGGACGAATTCCATGTTATCGAAATCCTGCTGGAGGACAGTGCCCCAGTTTTCGGCATTGGGCTCGGCATAGACCCACTCGGTCTCGGGTTCTTCCCCATCAGGGAACCGTTCAAGTGCGTAGCTTTCGAATATGCATTTGTCGGGATCATCGCCGTAGGGGCGAACACGGTAGCAAAGAGCGTATGTCGCGCCGTGCAGGATATTCTGGTTGGGAAACAGCCCCCAGGCGAGGCCGGATTCTTTCTGGATATCAGCAGGAATTTCGGGCCAGACAACGCCGCGCTTGGCGTCATCCTTTTTGGCTGATGCGATCCAATGCGCCACGACATCGCCCGGCGGCGTGCCTTCGGGTAGCTCGTCGACCAAACGGCTTGCTGCATTGACCAGTGTTTCGGTCGAAGCGGCGTAATTTACCGTCTCGTAATTTTCCTTGATCAGCTGGTATGTCGAAACACGTGGGTCGAGGCCCGCTTTGCCGGAGCGCGTTGTGCCGCCGCTGGTCTCTGTCGCGAAATCTTCTTCGCGGACATCGTATCCCGAAACCGAATGCAGGCCGAATTGTTTGGAATAGGCATAGTAGTCACCATAGGCGAGGAGCTGCGTATGCGTTCCCGCAACGTGATAGGGTTCAAGGAAAGCTTCGATCGCAACTTTCCAATTGCACTCATAGATCGCCCATTGGCGCCACTTGTAGCGCATCTTGGACATCTCGTGCGCTTCCAGAACTTCGCCCGCGAAACCCATCCATTCCGCAAGCGGAACGGCATCGGGATCCATGTTGATGTAGATGAAGCCCCCCCAGGTATCGACCTGCACTTCTGACAGGCATGTCATTTCGGCGGTCAGCTTGTTGTCCCAGTCCTGTGGGTCGAGAATAAAAGTGTTGTTGCCGTCAGTATCAAACGTCCATCCGTGGAAACCGCAGATGAAGCTTTTGCGATTGTTCCCCCGAACGTCGTGCACTTGCCCGGGAAGCATATCGGGTACGCTAACCAGTTGGCGGCCCCGATGAGGGCAGACATTGTGAAAAGCCTTCAGGCTGCCATCATCCTTTCGCAGAACGATAACGCTTTCATCCGCGACATTATAAGTTAGCCAGTCACCCGGATTTGGCAGGTCTTCCTCGCGTTCGACCATTTGCCAGATTTTTGGCCAGAGCAGGCGCTTTTCATCGTCCAGATAGTCGCGCGATTGGAACGCTTCGAGCGGGTAAGTGACTAGCTCTTCGCGATCCATTACTTCGGGCGCGATGTTCGGCGTTGCTCGATGCTTGCTGTTGCTCATATCCGGTTCCGTTGATCCTCGCCCATCGTCAGCTTTGTGTCTCGGGAAGGCGGACATCCATTCCTTCCAGCTGACCGGCATCGCGCCAATCGGCGAGCATTTTCGTGAAATCATGCCAGCCACCGCCCCATTGGCGGAATAGACCCCATTCATGCGTGTCCGCGCCTTCGTTCGAAAAATAGCTAGGCGGGCAAATATTGAGCAGATCATCGTTTGAAATCTGCGTTGCCTTGAAGTGATCGGTGTATGACCGCATCGCTTCTTCGGTCGGTTCAACCGCGACAGCGCCTTTTTCAAGCGCTTCGGCGATAACATAGGCGATATGTTCGCCTTGGCGGCCAAACTGTTCTGTTACGGAGGCGTTGAGACCGCCCTGAATGTAGCCGATGTAGAACTGGTTCGGGAAACCATGCGTCATCGTGCCGTGCAGTGTCTGCGGCCCGTTTCGCCAATGGTCGTATAGCGATTTGCCTTCGCGGCCTTCGATTCTGTCGATGCCCCAACGCCTTTCGAGCGCGCTGGTGACCTCGAACCCGCTGGCGAAGATGATGCAGTCAGCCTCATACTCTTCGCCGTTTGCGACAAATCCCTTCTCGGTAATCTTCTGCAGACCTTTGGTGTCGGCGACATCGATCAGCTCGACATTCTTCCGGTTAAAGGCAGGGTAAAAAGCATCGCTCGACAGCGGCCGTTTGCACATGAAATTGTAATAGGGCTTGAGTGCCTCTGCGACTTCGCCGTCTTCCACCAGTTCGTCGACCCGGCGGCGCATACGCTCCATGACGCGGTGATCCATTTCCATCCGCCGCGCGAGAAATTCTTCTTCGGAAATTTCCGGCCAACCTTCTTGCTCAAGCCGCGCCTTCATGTTCCGGTTGATCTCGGTCCAGAAATCGCAGACCAGATCTTCATCATCGGGGCCATAGGCTTCCATTGCGCCGCGATGGAAATTGTCCTGCCGCTCTTTCTGCCAGCCCGGGCTGAGGCTTGCTAGCCAGCTTGTATCGGTTGGCGGATTGGGCCGCGCATCGACGCAGGACGGTGTGCGCTGGACGACATAAAGATGCTGCGCACTTTCAGCCAGAAAGGGGACCGCCTGAATCGCTGTTGCCCCGGTTCCCACCAGCGCCACTTTCTTGTCGCTCAGCTTCTCAAGCGTGGGATCGCCATATTTCCCGCCGGTATAGTCATAGTCCCAGCGGGCAGTGTGGAAAATTTTCCCTTTGAAGCTTTCGATACCTTCAATCGCGGGAAGTTTTGGCATGTTGAGCACGCCATTGGCCATGACCACAAACCGGGCCTTGATATTATCGCCGCGATTGGTCCCGACATGCCAGCGCTGGAGATCTTCGTCCCACACCAGCGATGTGATCATGGTATGGAACAGGGCCTTGTCGGCAAATCCGAACTGCTCGGCTATCTGCCGCGCATACCCCTGGATTTCCCAGCCATCGGCGAACTTCTTCGACGGCATAAAACCGGTTTCTTCCAGCAGCGGAAGATAGCAGTAACTTTCATTGTCACATTGAATTCCGGGATACTGGTTCCAGTACCAAACGCCGCCAAAATCCCCCGCCGTGTCGACGCAGCGGAAGTCCGTCACGCCTTGCTTGGTCAGGTAATAGGACGCAAGTACGCCGCCCCATCCAGCGCCCAGAATGACGACATCGATTTCATCGCTGATTGGTTCGCGGGGCGTTATTTCCTTGTGCGGGTCGCTTACAAAGCTCGAGACCGCGCCGCCGGATGGCTGGACATATTGCTTGCCGCCCGCGCGCTTCAGCCTGCGCTCTCGTTCCAGAGCATAGCGTTCCTGCAGCGCAGCAATGTCGATCTCGTCGACTGGCGGCACGTTGCTGGGCTTGCAAGATGTCATGGGCTCTCCCTTTATGGCCATTTGTTGGTGACCTTAATCAACAGCCGTGTCGATTCCAGAGCCAATGCCTTATTCCTAACTCTTATCGCCACGGCGGTGTCGCATCGCTGGTGCGATTGCTTTGGCGCTTGCCCGCACTGTGCATTTCAAATTTCCGGTGCACGCTGCATGCTTGCTTGATCAAAGGCGGATTGCGGAGGGCGAGGCCAAATGAAATGCGGAGATATGAGCGGACGTGTCGCTCTTGTGACCGGGGCAGGGTCAGGGCTGGGCAAGGCGAGCGCTGCCTGTCTGGCCAGAGCAGGAGCGAAACTGTGCATCGTCGATATCAATGAAACGCGGCTGCGCGAAACCGAGAAGGAGCTTTCAGCGAACTCTCCAGATGTGCTTGCAATCCATGCCGATCTGTCTGGCGCAGAGGCATGCAGAGCGGCAGTGGAGTCATGCGTATCGCATTTTGGCCGGCTTGATGCGCTCTGCCATGTGGCGGGGCTGATTCGCTTCGACCACACGCCGCAGATGAGCGAAAGCGATTACCATCTGATCCAGAACGTCAACCTGGCGGGCGCCTTCTTTCTTTCGCAGGCGGCGATCCCGCATTTGCTGAAAGTCGATGGCGCAATCGTAAATGTCGCATCCTCTGCGGCCTTTATTGGTGAGGCATATGCTGCGGCATATTGTGCGAGCAAAGCCGGGCTGGTCGGAATGACCAAGGCAATGGCAATGGAATATATGCACGAGCCGATCCGGATTAATGCAGTTGCGCCGGGTGGAATGCATACCAACATCGCCGAAGATATTGTTTGGCCGTCGGGAATGGACAGAAGTCTGGTCGACCGCTTTGCGGGGTTAAGGGGCCTTGTCGATGTCGATGATGTGGCCGACATGATCGCTCATCTGGCGTCGCCAGATGGCAAAGGCTTTCATGGAAATTGTGTCGTCATCGATAGAGGCGTCACCGCCGGATAGGGCCGTTGATCGTGCAACAGGGACCAGTAAGTTTAACCGAAAAGGGGCGTATCGCTCCGGCGTTATTGAGCGCCCGAGTCTGGAACTTTGCACAACAGTTGATCAACAGTGGTGTGCACTAACTGCACCGGTGTGGGCGTGAGCCTGCTTAGATATGGTGCGGGAGTAACACGGGAGAGTTGGAAATGAGGTTCGCTTCTAAGTTTAAGTTAGACGTTCGTTCGGCGTTGATGACAGGTGGTGCGGCGATCGCGCTGGCCAGCACTTCGGCGGCGCATGCGCAGGATGCCGATTCGGGCGAAGAAGCTGTTGAAGGCAGCGATGCTAACAACGATGAAGACATTGTCGTTATCGGGACTTTGATCCGCGGTATCGAAGTTGCCGGTTCGCAACCGATTTTGGTCTCGCAAGAAGATCTGGTCGAGCGCGGGGCGACCACGACCAACGAGCTGCTTTCTCTCGTTCCGCAGATTACAAACACCTTTAACGGCCGGTTTGAAGGTGATCCGCGCGGGGTCCGCGCAGGTATCTCGATCAACCGTCCAAACCTTCGCAACCTTCCGAACTTTAACAACGCCTCGGGTGGTACCACGCTGGTCCTAATGGATGGTCACCGGATTACCCCGGTCGGCGTTGGTCAAGCGTCGATTGATGCCGACGTTATCCCTGCCGCGGTTCTCGCTGGAATTGATGTCACAACCGATGGCGGCTCATCGCTCTATGGCGCTGACGCTGTGGCCGGTGTTATCAATTTCCGCACAATGCGCAGCTTTGACGGGGTCAAGGTTGACGCCAACTATGCGCTTGGTGCGACGCTCAAGGAATATGAGCAATATGACGGTTCGATCACCGTTGGTAAGGATTGGGGTACGGGTAACGCCTATTTCAATGTCGGCTATTACAATCGCGACATTATCCTGAACGGCGATACCGACTTTGCCAATGGTCTCGTTTTTGACCCGACGACTGGCGTCGGTGCGCCCATCGGTACGGAATGCCGCTCTCCGGTAGGCGTTCAGGTTGGCTACTTCTTCTTTGGTGCCGGTTATACAACCAACCCGGCTGCACCCGGGGCAGGCCCGCGTGCGGTCGGCACGCCGTGCGATCAGGTCGTTGAAGGAACCTATCAGCCCAAACAGGAGCGGACCAATTTCTTTGGATCGTTTACGCAAGAACTGTCTGACAAGCTGGAAATGCGGGTCACCGGTTACTGGGTGGATCGCGACACTGAAATTCGCAACTATCCGCTTGGCTACACCACGCGTCCGGCGACATTTGTTCCGCCGGCGGTGAACCCGCCAATCGGATCGGTCATCCTTATCGATGGCGGCACAGGCTTTTCGTTTGGTCCACATGCGTCATATGTCGACCGTCCAGTAGAAATCGGTCTCGAAACCTGGGGCATCACACCCACTTTCAAATATGATATTGGTGCCTCTTGGCAGCTCAACACCGTTTTCCACTATGGTGAATCGATCAACACTCAGGTGTTTCCCGACGTCAATCGGGTTGCTGCCCAGGCTGCTGTAGATAGCGGCGCTTTGGATCCGCAGAACGTTGCGGCTGCGAGCCCTGATGTTATCGCCAATATCCTGGATTTCGAGAATGCCCAGCGTACCCGGCATTCACTGTTTGTCGGGCGCGCGATTGCTGATGGCCCCTTGATCGAGCTGCCCGCAGGCCCTGTGTCTGCAGCGATCGGTGTGGAATACCAGTCGCCAATTGCACGGGTTCAACAGGCCTTCGGATCGGTGGGATCGGTGAACAGCACCGCTCCTATCAAAGCCAGCCGCGAAACGATCTCGGTGTTTGGCGAATTGTCTGTGCCGGTTACCGATTTTCTGACCATCGCCGGTTCGCTGCGTTACGATGATTACAGCGATTTTGGTTCGACCACCAATCCAAGCATCGGCTTCACTTTCGAACCGACTGACTGGATCCAGATCTTCGGCAACTTCAACACTTCGTTCAATGCGCCGACACCGCTGGATTCGCTGCCGCTTTCCTTGGGCCGTATCGGCGGCTTCGTCTACGATCTGGATCCAGGTCTGACGAACCCGTCATCAGTTCGACCTGATGACCCGCTTGGCCGGGACAATGGTTTGGGCACCCTTTCGCTGTTGCTGGAAGGTCCGGGTAACGGCTTGCGTCCACAAACGGCGCAGAGCTGGGCAGTAGGGTTCGAAGCAACCCCGACACCCGGGTTCAGATTTGGCGGCGAATATTACAGCATCGATTTCGACGATGTGCTGGGTGTGGTCGATGTGACCAATATCAGCACCTACACTCTGTTCCCGCAGTTCTATTACTACAATTCGGATGTTGACGGGCCGGGGGGCGTGTATGACGCGCTGGTATCCCAGCTTGCCAACGAGGATGTCATTCGCGCCACCATCCCGGCGGGCGATGTCGCGCTGCTCGTAGATCGCCGGATCAACAATCTGAACTCCGCCAAACTGGAAGGTATCGATTTCCACGCGAATTTCGACACCACAACCGGTCTGGGCGAGGTGTCGCTGGGTGTGGCAGGTAACGTGCAGCTGAAAGCTGACTTGATTGCCAGCGGCGTTCTGCAAGACAATCTCGGCCTCAACGCTCCAGAGTTCGTCGCGACCGCATTTACAGGTCTCAGAAGCGGAGGGTTCTCTGGCAAGTTGACCGTCAACTACTCGGGCAAATTTACCGATGGTGGCTTCGACTTCCAAAACAATCCGGTCACGATTGATCCGTATGTCACTGCCAACCTGTTCCTGTCCTATTCGATTGATGATGGCGCAGGTCCGCTCAATGGCACTACATTCCGTCTGAACGTCGACAATATCTTCGATGAACAGCCGGACTATATCATGCGCAACAGCAATAACTTCCTGTCGTACAATGGCTTCTCGCTTGGCACCGTAGTCCGCTTCGGTATCAGCAAGGAATTCTAGACGGAAGAAACTGCCTTTTGTGGCATTCTCTCCAAACTTCGGGCGGGGAACTTTCGAGTTCTCCGCCCAATTTTTTTGCCCGACGCTCGCTCGCCCCGCGCTCCTATCGCGCAAGCGATGCATTGTGGCGCCAAGCAATAGATCACCTCAAACCCGATCAAAATCTGATAGGCCGTGACGGATAGTCGCTTTGCAAGGTGAACAGGAGGAAATCGCGCATGACCGATGATACCAAAATACGGATTGGGCACCTTCCGCGCGAAGAGTGGACCGATGATGCGCGCGAAGTTTTCGCCTTTTGGGGCGAGCCGAATGCATGGGAAGAAGGGTCAAAGACCAACATCATGATGGTGATGGGCAACCATCCTCCGCTGGGCAAAGTGTTCAACATCTGGGGGAAGCATTTCCTCATGGAAAACACGTTGAGCACGCGGCAATTGGAAATCCTGGTACTGCGCGTGTCTGTTCGCGCGAAATCGATATACGAATGGCATAACCATGTCGGCTACGCCATGAATGCAGGTATCTCGCTGGAAGAGATCGCGGCAATCCGCGACTATCCCGAAGGTGGCGATTGGTCAGAAGAGGAAGGCGCGCTGATCCGCGCTGTCGATGAGCTGGTCGACCAACACAAGATCAGCGACGCTACCTGGGCGACACTGTCGAAGACGCTCAGCACCCAGCAACTGATGGATACGATCTTCACTATCGGGCACTATGTCATGACAAGCTGGGCGATCTCTTCGATGGGAGTTCCTGTCGAAGGCGGGGCTGACGTTATCGGGTTCGATCTCAAGACCGCATCGGGGAAGACGCCAGGCGGTACTTTCAAGCCTGGCGAGACCGACGATTGGGTCGATAGCCGCGGCTATTGAGGAAAGTTCACCCCCATACACTTTTGCATGTGCCGGTGCTTTCGCGACCATTCAACGAAACCTGCCGAGCTGAAGGAAGAAAATAGATGATCAAAGCTGAAGAACTGCTCGCAGCCGCCCGGGGTGCTTCCGGGCACGAAGATCTGGGAGATGACAGCATCCTGGAACCGTTCAATCTGCTGGTGGATTCGCTCAATAGCGAAGCCGGATTGACCGAAATGGGTGAGATGATCATTGGCCGCACTATTACGGGCTATCTGACCAACCGGCTCAATGTGGTCGATTGGATCAAGCAGAATCCCGAAATACTCGAAACCAGGATCGAAAAGCCCACATTTGTTTTTGGGCTTCCCCGAACGGGAACGACGCTGACCATAAACCTTCTCAATGAAGATCCCGCACGGCGTTGTTTCCTGCGCTGGGAAGCGTTTAATTCGGTGCCTCCGCCAAAGCCTGAAGAGCTGCATTCAGGCCCGCGTTACGAAGCTGCCCAGGCGCAAATCGATGCGTCATTGAAGGCGATGCCGCATATCTCAGCGATCCACCACGAGGATGGAGATTCGCCCAGCGAGTGCCAGTTCTCCATGGCACCAAGCTTCTGCGCGCAAGTGTATGACTCGCAATTTCATATGCCGAGCTACCACAAATGGTTTCTCTACGAAGCCGATTATCGTCCCGCCTTCCGTTACATGAAGCAGCTAATGCAGTTGCTGTCGTCTGAAACCGGCGGTCACTGGACGCTCAAAAACCCATGGCATCCGCTCTATCTCGATGCGCTGCACGAAACATTCAATGACGCGCAATTGGTGATGACTCACAGAGACCCCGCCGAAGTCGTGGGGTCGGCCTGCAGTCTGATCTGGAACGTGCGCAAGATTTACGCCGCTGAAGTGGATCGTGAACAGCTGGGTAGGGATGTGATCGAGACTTTCGATCTGATGATCAAACGTCAAAACGATTTCCGTGCCAAGCATGGGGCGGATGCGATCTATGACATCCAATATGCCGATCAGGTTGGTGACCCGATTGGAACAATGGAACGGCTTTACGATCATTTCGGAACCGATCTTTCGGAAAGCGCTCTTGCCGCAATGCGCGGCTATCTCGAAGCCAAGCCAAAAGACCGGTTCGGCAAACACGTTTATTCGCTGGAAGATTACGGCATGGACAAGGCCTTCGTGCGCGATCATTTCGCGGAGTATATTTCGGACTTTGATATCCAATTGAAGGATTGAGCAATGGACCTCCAGCTTTCCGGAACAGTCGCCATTGTGACCGGTGCCACTGCCAATATCGGCCGTGCAATTGCGCTTGATCTGGCCGCAGAGGGCGCAAAGATTATCGCAGTGGGGAGGGATGGCGAAGCTGGCGGCCGGCTGGTCGAGGAAATGCTCGATCGCGGTGCCGGAGCTGCGGAATTTGTCGCCGCCGACATGCTCGACCGTGCATCACCGGAGATCATCCGGAATGCTGCCGAAGCCCACGGGCCAGTCGATGTATTGATCAACAATGTTGGCGGAAATGTTGCCGGTGGCCATTTCGCTCAGTCAGACCCCGACAGCTGGGACGGCGATATCGATCTCAGCTTCAAGACCACTCTACGGATGACCCGGGAAATTCTGCCGGGAATGATCGAGCGGGGGCGGGGTCGGATCGTCAATATCGGTTCTACTGCGGGCATAGTCGGCGACTTCAATCTTCCGGTCTATTCCGCTTCCAAATCGGCAGTGCACGGTTTTACCAAGATTCTTGCCAAAGAGGTCGGCTCTAGTGGGATCACCGTCAATTGTGTCGCGCCCTATGCGACCATTCCGACCGAAGCGGCAGCGCTTAGCGCAGGCAGCCGGTTCAACCCTGAACGCAAATTCTTTGACAAGCTGTTTGCCGGTTCGAGCGATGAAGATGCCGCCAAGCGAATGCGGCCAACCGTTCTGCCAAAGCCTTTCGCCGCGCCCGAGGAAGTTTCCGGGCTTGTGGTCTTCCTCGCTTCGCACCGCGCCAGCTTTATCACGGGCCAAATTTACCCGGTAGATGGCGGCGCACTGCTGTAGCTGCAGTACGCGGCTGTAGTCAGCAGGTCAGGCAGCGGCCCTGATCTTTTCCGTCCCTTCAAGAGTCAGGCGGTGCATTACGCGCCCGGCGTCCTTGTCGTAGGGATAGGAACGGTGCAACAGGCCCGGGTTGTTGAACATGACCAGGTCGCCCTTCTTCCACTTGTGGCGATAGGTGAACCGGTCCTGCGTTGCCCAATCATAAAGCTCGTCGAGAATAGCACGGCCTTCATCATCGGACATGCCGGTAATCCGGTCGGCGGTCGAGCCAATCAGCATGGACACACGTCCGCCTGATTGTTGCCACACCAGCGGCCTGAAGGTGTCGGGCCAGATCGAATCCCAACGCGCGTAATCTTCTTCGGTCGGTGCGTCATACAGGCGGCTTGCGACCGCTTTCATACAGTGAACCACTTCGAGCTTCTTGAGTTGCTCTTTGCGCTCTTCGGGCAACGCCTCCCAAGCGGCATAAAGGCTCGCAAATCCGGTATCACCGCCTTCGCTTGGCGGGCTTTCGCATTTCAGCATCGTGCTCTTGCCGGGGGTATCGTAAATGATACCGTCCATGTGCCACCAGTCGTTGCCCTTGACGAATTCGATCTGGGTCTTGTCGTCCTTGTCCAAAGAGATGCGGTAAACACCCTGTTCGCTGCCAAGATGTTCATCCTTGGCGACGTCATAGAGTTCCTGGACATCACCCATCGCAGCATTGAGCGCGATGTAGGTTTCGTCGCTCATATTGATCTCAGGGAAAACGAGAACGTTGTACTCGCTCAAAGCTTCAAGGATGCGCTCGGGAACCCCGTCGTCGAGGACATCATCCAGGTCCACCCGCACATAAGCACCAATGGACGGTGTAATCGGGTCGAATTTCACTTTGGACATGATGTCATCCTCCTGAATGTCACTCCGGCTTCTTGAGCAGCTCGATCTCGGCCTTTGCTGTGGCGAGGGTTGCGCCCAGCTGGTTCTTCATTGCGCAGTCGACAGCGACCATGTGCCGTCCGTCATCGTCTACATATTTGTCCAGGATATTGCCGGTCATGATGGTGATATCGCCGGTCAGTGCCGGGCTGCGATAATTGGCAACCGAGTGCCGGACCAGGCCCCATTCGCTGGCCCAACCGGCGAAGTAATCGGTGATCCAGGCGCCCATTGATGCACCATATCCGTAGCCGCGCGGCATGCCGATGTAACGGGCCCAGCGTGGGAACAAATGCCCCCGCGAGGGGCCGATATAGGCACCATCGGTGTTTTCGGGATTGATCCGTTCTTCGGTCGGATCCTGTTCCGGCCCGGCCATAGGTCCCACAAATCCCAGTTCTTCCATGTCCAAATCGGTCCGCCGATGGGCGCCGCCCCACTGGGTAAAAGTGTAAGCGCGCCATTCAGTGGTGAAACTGACGATGGAATGCGGCCCGAATACCCTTTCCGGCAAAGCAGTGCCGGTGACGACATCGTCCCAATACCGCGCCGAATGGCCCAGATCGTGCAACATTTTGATCCACTCGAACTTGCGCGTTTCGAGCTCTTCCAGATCGTCATCGCTCCAAACCGGGTCTTCATGTCCTTCGGTCGTGTCGGATTGGCTCGCCTCGCCGGCCTCTTGATTATACCGGATCGAAGTCGAGCGTTGCTTGGCGATCAGGTCACCATCCTGATTGTAATAGAAATTGTCGCCCCTCTGGAAACAGGTGGGGCCAGCGAATGATGTGTCTTTGACTACGTAATCGTAGGGGATGCGTTCGTTCCAGATGCGATCACCGCTGACGATCCGCGGCCCGTAAAACCACCACTCATCACCGCCGAAAAGCATGTGCGAGTTGGGGATGTGCCCGATGCATGATGGCGCCGAACCATGCCCGTCATCCATGGTGACCGGGAAGCTTTGCGGCGCGACCAGCTGCCCGTGCCGACCTTCCATTGCAAAGGCGGAATCATAATGAAGGCGATTGGGGTAATGCATCGCCTGCGCCCATCGCCTGATATCGGTGTTCGCGACAGGTTCCACCATTCTGGCTGGCTGCATCGGCTTTCCGATGAAGTTGTCGAGATCCGAACAATCCAGTTTCGGTGTAGCCAATTTCAATTCCTCTCGCGATGTGACAGAGGAATCTCATGGCGCAGTTGGAAACCCTCGCCAAGGACTTGCGGAATGGACTCGGATTATATCGCCGCTGCGACGCTGCTGGCTATCAAGCAGAACATTCGCACTGGCGATGTATACTTGACTGTGATTGAATCGCTGTCTTGGACAGGTCATGGGTAAAGCCAAGTAAAGGGATTGGGAATATGACACGACAAGGTAAACGGCGCGCTCGCGATCCAATCGCAACCCGTGCTGACATTCTCGATGCCGCATTGACGCTTCTGGCCAAGGATGGCCTAGAGGCAGTGAGCCTTTCCGGAGTGGCGACACAGGCCGGTGTTAACCGGGGGACCGCCTATCAACATTTTGAAACGCGGGAGAGCCTCCTGGCGGCCGCCTTGCAACTGGTTTCAGAACGTATGTTCGAAGCGGTGTTCGGAGATTCGAACATTCTGGCGGAACGCGATGTCCGCAAGGTGGACATGGTCGAAACCACCGAAAATCTTGCAATATTCGCGATGGAAAATACCGAGCTCTGCCGGATCTGGCTGCTCCAATTGCTGGCGATGCCCGATCCGTCGCGCGATCCGTTCTGGCGCGAATACTCAGGCTCCATCGCACGCTTTGCCGAAACCGACCTCGCTAAACCGGGTATCGATGTTGATGTCTGGTCGCTGATTTCGCTTGCTGGCCAGTTTCTCTGGCCCGTCTGGTCGCGATCGCAGGCGAGAAGCGAGGAAGAGAAAGAGCAGCTGGTGCAGCGCTTTACCAATGAAATGCTGCGTCTCTCGGTCCACGGCGCTGTCGATCCGGAAAAGAACCCGAGCGTAATGGCGCGGCTCGCCTGGTCCAAAGGCAGGGGCGATCGCGAGAAGCGCAAAGCGACAAACTGATTACAATTAAAAGGACGATCCCAATATGTTCAATGCTATCCTCATCGAGAAAGAGGACGAAACCCAGTCGGTAAAACTGACGCAGGTTGATGAGGCCCAGCTTCCCGAAGGTGATGTCACGATCGACGTTGCCTATTCTACGCTCAACTACAAAGACGGGCTGGCGATAACAGGTTCGTCGCCTGTGGTGCGCAATTTTCCAATGGTGCCCGGCATCGACCTTGCAGGCACCGTTCGCGAAAGTTCGAACAGCGAATGGAAAGCGGGCGACAAGGTGGTCCTCAATGGATGGGGTGTTGGTGAAGTCCACTGGGGCGGCCTCGCGCAGGTTGCGCGCCTCAAGGGTGAATGGCTGGTTCCGCTTCCGGCTGCCTTCAGCGAAAAGCAAGCCATGGCGATCGGGACGGCGGGATATACGGCGGCTCTGTGCGTTGACGCGCTGGTCAATGGCGGTGTTGAGCCTGGTCAGGGAGAGATCCTTGTAACCGGTGCAACAGGCGGTGTTGGTAGTGTCGCAGTGGCCCTTTTGAAGAAAGCCGGCTTCGAAGTCGTTGGTTCGACAGGAAAGGCTTCAGAGGCGGACTATCTGGAGAAGCTGGGCGCTTCGAGTGTGATTGACCGGGCGGAGCTTTCCGAACGGGGCAAGCCGCTTCAGCGCGAGCGCTGGGCGGGCGTCGTCGATACTGTCGGCTCTTTCACTCTTGCAAACGCATGTGCGCAAACGAAATATGGCGGTGCGGTTGCGGCCTGCGGTTTGGCGCAGGGGCCTGATTTCAACACCACGGTGATGCCATTCATCTTGCGCGGAGTGCGGCTGCTGGGCGTTGACAGCGTGATGGCGCCGCGGCCCTTGCGGCTTGCCGCTTGGGAGCGGCTCGGCAAAGATCTCGATCCCGCGCTGCTTGAGGTTATTGCCGAGGAGATTTCCCTCGAGGATGCCGTTTCAACCGCTTCCGACCTTCTCGAAGGCAAGGTTCGCGGGCGTGTTGTGGTTGATGTGAACAGCTAAGCTGGCGGGAGATCGGGCCGGTGGCGCAAAACAAGTCGATTATCACCGGTCCGCCGCTGGAAGAAGAACCAGGTCTGGGCGATCTGACTCTTTCGGGTTGGTTTCGCCATGTCACCCGGCAAGGCGGCGATTCAGAGGCTCTGGTTTATTACGAAGGCGGGCTTGAGACCGGCGATCGTACCAGCTGGACATATGCCGATATGTGGGATCGTGCCAACGAAATTGCGCGAGCGCTGGTCGCGTGCGGTATAGGCAAGGGTGAACGGGTTGGCATCCTGATGACCAACCGGCCGGAGTTTATCTCTGCGACGTTTGGTGCTGCTTTGGCCGGGGCCGTTGCAACCACATTCAGTACCTTTTCTACCGCAGCCGAGATGGAGCATTTGCTCGCCGCATCTGGCGTTTCGATCCTGCTGTTGGAACGTAAAGTTCTCAAGAAGGATTTTGCGGAGATGATGGCCGGTTTCGATGCGGCAATAGCCGACGGGAAACCAACCAGCTTCCAGTCTGAGAAATTCCCCTTCCTGCGCCACATTGCCTGTATCGGCGAGCCTTTGGGCGCGATTGAAACGCTTGACCAATTTATTGTGCGCGGGGGTGACACGCCGCAGAACATTGTCGATGCCAGGGCGGCAAGCGTGACTCCCGCCGATCCCGGCGTTCTGTTCTTTTCTTCCGGTTCGACGGCAATGCCCAAGGGCGTGCTTTCGGCGCATCGCGGGGTTACCTTGCAGCTGTGGCGTTGGCCCCGCTGGTATCAGGTTGAACCAGGTGAAGCACGGACATGGTCGGCCAACGGATTTTTCTGGTCAGGCAATTTCTCGATGGCGTTTGGCGGGGCGCTGACGTCTGGCGGCAGCCTTGTTTTGCAATCCACATTCGATGCCGCTGAAGCACTGGCCTTGATCGAGCGCGAAAAGGCCACGCAGGTGCTGGCATGGCCGCATCAATATGGGCAGCTGGTCGCCGCGCCGAATTGGGATGTGGTAGATCTCTCGTCATTGAAATATGTCGATTGCAAATGCGCCATGGCTGATCACCCCACGATCGATAGCTCATGGCGAGAGCCCTATGCCGCCTTTGGCAATACGGAGACTTTTACGCTCATTTCCGCCTTTCCCGCCAACACGCCTGAGGATGTCATTTCGGGTAGCGTGGGCAAGGCTTGTCACGGCAATCGTATCAAAATTGTCGATCCGGTCAGCGGAGAGACGGTGCCGGTCGGCGAGAAAGGTGAGATCGTCGTCAAAGGGCCAACGCTGATGCTTGGTTATATCGGCGTACCAAATGATATGGTGCTGGATGGTGAAGGCTATCTGCATACCGGCGATGGCGGCCATATTGACGAAGAAGGCCGATTGTACTGGCATGGCCGGTTGAGCGATATCATCAAGACAGGCGGCGCCAATGTATCGCCGGTCGAAGTCGATACGCTTCTCAAAACGATGACCGGTGTCAAAGCGGTCCAGACGGTTGGCGTGGGCGATGATATGTTGGGTGAACTGGTCGTCTCCTGCATCGTGGCGCAGGATGGTGCAGATATCGACGAGCAGTCGGTCAAAGCATTCGCCAAGGAAAAACTCGCCAGCTTCAAAGTGCCGCGCCGGGTCTTGTTCTTTGCCGAACAGGAGCTTTCGCTGACCGGATCAGCCAAGATCAAGACCGCTGACCTGCGCGAGCTTGCGACCAAAAAACTGGCGGGAGATTCAGTGTGAGCAATGATGCAACAGCGATCGCCAATCTGAAAGCGCGCTATTGTCTGGCGGCTGACACCTCGACCAACGACGAGTCCGAGGCGCGGGCAATGTTTGACGGTGTTTTTACCGATGATTTTGTCGGCGATTATGGCTTCGGGACAATGGAAGGACCGCAAGCCATTACCGACTTTATGTGCAAGGCCATTTCGGCTGGCAGCGAATGGATGATCCACATGCTCGGTTCGCCGCGGATCGTGGTTGATGGCAATTCGGCGACAGGCGATTGGACCATCCACGTGGAATCGCGCCGGCGCGAAGGCGCGGGGTTGATGACAGTGGTCGGTCGGTACTCGGACACGTTCCGGAAAACGTCACAAGGATGGAAAATCGCGAGCATCACGTTCCAGCGATACGAATAATTGCCGGGCCGCCAGTGGGAAGGGGACCTCAATGAACGTCAGAGGAGTGATCCTGGCCGTGTTCGCTGCAACAGCGCTTGCGGGCACCGCGGTAGCCCAGGGAGGCCGTGAGATCCTGCCCATTCCCGATGGCGAGTTTCGCGGACGGATCGCGGAACATGTCAATGATTCGGAGCCAGATTTCGGGAATGCGGTAAAAGCACCTGCGGGCGCGCCGAACATTCTGCTTTTCATGAGCGACGATGTCGGTTTTGCGATGGCGGGCACATTTGGTGGTCCGGTACCCACGCCGAATTTTGATCGGCTGGCCCGCAAGGGCCTCCGCTTCAACCGGTTCCACACAACCGGAATCTGCTCGCCCAGTCGCGCAGCCCTTTTGACCGGGCGCAATCACCACAATGCAGGGGTCGGTTACCTCGCAGATCTCCCCAACGGCTATCCCGGCTATAGCGGGCGCATTCACCGGTCGACCGCGTCAATTGCCCAAGTTCTCACGCTAAACGGTTACAGCACTGCGATGTTCGGCAAACATCACAATACACCCACGCAAGAGAGGACGGAGGCTGGCCCGTTCGACAATTGGCCCACAGGTCTGGGATTTGAGTATTTCTTTGGCTTTGTCGGGGGCGATATCGATCAGTTCAGCCCCAATCTCTATCGCGGAATCCAGCGTGTCGATCCCGATGAAGCGCCCGACACTATCTTGGAAAAGCGTTTGGCAGATGATGCCATTCGCTGGATTCACAACCAGAAAGCCGGCGCGCCTGATAAGCCTTTCATGATCTATCTTTCACCCGGTTCAACGCATGCCCCGCATCAGGCACCGGCGGAAGTCGTTGCACGGTTCAGTGGCAAGTTTGATCATGGCTGGGATGAGGAGCGCAAGCGGATTTTTGCGCGCCAGAAGTCTGCAGGAATCATTCCCGCTTCGGCAACGCTCACACCGCGTCCGGAACAAATGCCTGCCTGGGATACACTTACCGACGGTCAGCGACGCTTCGCAGCACGATCGATGGAAGCAGCGGCGGCGCAAATGGCCTATCAGGACGAACAATTGGGCCGGATCGTCGACGAACTCGACAGGATGGGCGAACTTGAAAAAACGCTAATCGCGATCGTTAGCGGCGATAACGGTGCGAGCGCCGAAGGCGGCCCCAGCGGCACTCTGAACGAGATGCGCAACATCAGCTTCCATGCCGAACCGGATGATTGGCTTCAGGCAAATATTGACGAAATCGGTGGTCCCGGGGCGCACGGAAATTATCCTGTCATGTGGGCCTGGGCGATGAACACGCCCTACCGCTGGACCAAACAATATGGCTCCATGTTGGGCGGGATCCGCAACCCCTTGATCCTCAGCTGGGGCAATCGCGCTTCACAACCGGGCTCGGTATGCGGGCGATTTGGCCATGTGATCGATCTATACCCAACAATCCTCGACGCAGCAGATTTGCCAGTGCCGGTCAGTGTGCTTGGCACCAAGCAAAAATCTGTCGACGGGGAAAGCCTGCTCTCTAGCTTCGACATGTGCGAGCCGGACAAACCGCGCACGCAATATTTCGAAGTCGGCGGCAAGGTTGGCCTGTATCACAATGGCTGGTTCCTATCCGGTGATGACGGCCGGGTAGGGTGGAAGGATGTACCACCGGAAGGCGATCGTCCGACGATCAAATGGACGCTGTATGATCTGCGCAAAGACTTCTCCCAAGGCACGGATGTTTCGCAGCAGCACACCGCAAAACTCGCGGAAATGCAGTCTCTGTGGGGTGATATAGCCCGCGCCAACAATGTATTTCCGCTTGATCACCGTTTCGCCCGGGCCCGTGGAAGTGCACTGCATCGGCCAAGCGGCCGGTCGGTATTTGAATTTTGGGGCAAGGATGTCTCGCTGCCCGGCAACGTCGAGCCGATGCTGCTTGCCCGAAGCTTTACCGTAACCGCGACTATCGCGCCCGAGAGCCCCGATGCCTCGGGAGTAATCCTGGCAATTGGCAGCCGGTTCGGAGGGTGGAGCCTCTATCTCGATAAGGGACGGCCCGCATTCCATTGGGCGCGATCGCGGATGGAATGGGAAAACCAGTCTGGCATCGCATCCCGCCCGCTGCCAGCAGATGCAGAAGAATTGACGATGCGCTTCGTCACTGGCCGGCCTGGTGGCCCTGCCACGGTGATCATCACATCGGCTGAAGACGAATATTTGCGCGTCGAATTGCCGGTCAATGTTTTCACAGTCGCTGGCGGAAGCGAGACGCTGGATATCGGGCGCGATCTGGGCGTCACGGTCACAGAATACCGGACCGCGCGCGGCGCGTTCGAAGGTGAAATTCCCCATATAGAGGTGAGATATGACTGACATGCCAAACAGGTTTTCGGGCAAAGTTGTTGTTGTAACAGGCGGTGCGGCCGGGCTTGGACGGGCATTTGCGCTCGCCTTTGCAAGGGAAGGGGCGCATCTCGTTCTGGTCGATATCGACGAGGCAGGGATGAGGGAAACGACACGGCTGGTCGAACAGGCCGGGGGCACTGCTTCGTCGCATCGCTGCGATCTATCGCGCGAGGATGAAATTGGATCGGCTGCAGATGCAATTCTGGCAGAGCGCGACCATGTCGATGTTCTGATCAACAATGCGGGATTGCACGCTGGACAGATTGCGCGCGATTTCTTCGATGTCGGGCTGGAAAAATGGCAGCACTATTTCGCAGTCAATTGTTTTGCACCTGCGCTTCTCGCTGAAAAGCTGCGCTCTGGCCTCGCAAACGCCAAGGGAGTGATTATCAACCAATCTTCGATGGCCAGCTATGTCCCTGCAACCGCTTACGGGATCACCAAGGCTACGCTCAATGCGTTTACCTTCGCGATGGCAAACCAGTATGCCGGTGATGGTGTGAGAGCGGTCGCAATTGCGCCGGGCCTGATGGCCACCGAAGCAGCGCAGGAAGGCGTCGAAGATGCCAATTGGGAACGGCTGAAATCAATGCAACAAGTTGGGCGGCAGGGCACTCCCGAAGACATAGCCAATCTTGGCGTATTTCTGGCTTCGGATGAAGGAAGCTTCATCAACAACCAAGTCTATCTTTGCGATGGCGGAAACTCCTTGAGAGGCTGGAGAGGGTAGCAATGCCGTTATTCCGAACCATTCTTGGCATTGCGTGCCTGTCAGTCCTGATGGGCTGCGCGTCGGTGCCGGATGGCGCGATACTTGCTGAAGAACCGGCCAGCGGCGCTCAGGAAAAGACGCTTCGTATCGCTGTCATCGGGGACCGGACCGGAGGGCACCGGCCGGGCGTGTTTAGCAACGCGATGGGCAAGCTTGAACTGATGGACCCGGACATAGTGCTATCGGTTGGCGATCAGATCGAAGGATATGTCGCAGACGAAACAGAAATCCGCCGCCAGTGGGATGAAGTCGAGCAAATACTGGAACCTTTTGGTGACCGCTTTCACGCGGTCCCGGGCAATCATGATTATGCCAATGACGTTCAAGCGCGCATCTGGCGCGAGAGGCGCGGCCCACCTTTCTGGAGCTTCGTTCAGGATGGAGTGCTGTTTGTCGGGTTGTCGACCGAAGACCCGCCTGTCAAGCTACCCGACTATGCGATAGAGGGGCACCGGCGGTTGCAGGAGGCAATGCGGCGTGACCCATCGGCTACACAGCAACGGATACTGGATGCGTCGCGGGCGCGGACCGACAATCCCAAACCGGGAGAAGTTGCGATCAGCGATGAGCAGGTGAACTTTGTTCGCCAAACACTTGAGAAATATCCGGATTCGCGATGGACTTTTCTCATCATGCACAAGCCGGCGTGGAACTATAACAACGCCAATTTTGCACGGATCGAACAATTGCTTGCAGGGCGGTCATTCACCGCAATCGCGGGGCACGAACATTACTATGGATATGACCGAAGGGGGGAGCGTGACTTCCTTACCTTGTCAACAACCGGCGGCGTCTGGCTGAAGGACGGTCCCGGCCGTGTCGACCACATATTGTGGGTGACCTTGCGCGATGGCAAACCGGGTTTTGCCAATATCAGGATTGACGGTATCTTTCCCAAATCCGGGCCGATCGCCGACTGATCTCATGGCACATTCTGCCTGACATCAAAATGTGAGTTCAGGAGGTGTTCGCGGACTGGTGCCGGTGTTTTCGCCGGCTTCGCTTTCCGCAAAATGGCTCGAATACTTCGCCCCGATGATGGAAAAGCGCGGCGTGTCGTTTTTCGTTTTGGTCATGCTCCACCGATGTTAACGCATTGGCCATCGGGAGAATTTCACATGGCGTTATTTACCACCATCCATTTGCATAACGTAGCTGACGCGAAGGAGGAGGCTTACGCACAATGGTTTGATGGCGATCACCAGGCTGATCTCGCTCGCCTGCGCGGGTTCAAGAGTGCGGACCGTTACGAGATTACACAAGAGCAAATCATGCCGGATATCGCCCAACCGTGGCGTTTCATGAGCGTATACGAATTCGATTATCAATCGCCCGAAATCGATTTGCCTGCGCTCGGCCCGCTATTGGCCGAATCCCGTGACAGTGGCCTAATCGATGATACAGACCAGTCAGAACGCATTTACAGCTACCGGATGTATTCGGACTGGGTGTTCAGCGGAAACTATCAGTCCGATCAGCCATTTTCGGGCGTGTCGATCATTCTGGCAAACTTTGTTGCCGGCCGTGAAGCAGAGTATCACGAATGGTACGATAATGTGCACGCGCCGGAAGTAACAAAAGTGCCCGGCAAAGTGGGCATGAAGCGCGGAAGATTGTCTGACATACAGGTTGAGCCGCGCCGATATTGCCCAGGCAGCGAGCTCGTTTTCTGCGCGCAGCAAACCGATGATCTTTTGTTCACGGTAAAGGACTTCAGCGCCCGCGCGCG
Source organism: Pontixanthobacter aquaemixtae (assembly GCF_009827395.1). GTDB lineage: Bacteria > Pseudomonadota > Alphaproteobacteria > Sphingomonadales > Sphingomonadaceae > Pontixanthobacter > Pontixanthobacter aquaemixtae. Next base: position 821,167 of record NZ_WTYX01000001.1, read on the forward strand.
CGGCGTCAGCCCATCGGGAATAGCATTTCAGGAACGATCAACGGCAGGATCCTTTGCGCGCACCGTTCACTACTTTCGCAGGATCAGTGGAGGCGCTTTCTGGAAAGGCGGGGTGGCTTATTATGGCGACCTTTCGGTGTATCCCGCTGACTTTGCGAGACCCGCCTAGAAAGCGCCAAGCATCGCGCCTGCGATCATACATCGCGCCTGCGATCATACATTACGGGCATTGGCATATGTCCGATGAGCAAGCCTAAACTGGCTTTAAAGAGGAATTTATGACCAAGACAATTGCAATTACAGGTGGTGGCGAAGGACTGGGGCGTGTGCTTGCCAGACGTTTCGCGGCAGATGGTGACCGTGTCATCTTGCTTGGGCGGACTTTTGCCAAGGTGGAAGCTGTCGCAGAAGAACTGGGCGAGCCGCATTTCGCCGTCCAATGCGATGTTACCGATCCCGATTCAGTACGAAGCGCATTCAAAACTATCGGCGAAAAATGCGACCGGCTGGATGTGCTGGTCAATAACGCCGCATCTTACGAGCCATTTGAGCTTTCGGACGTGACCGACAGCCAACTTGCCGCCACGATCAATACGAATCTGGCTGGACCGATCCTGTGCGCACGCGAAGCGCTGCCATTGCTGCAGGGCGGGGGGCATGTGGTCAATGTCAGTAGCGAAAGTGTCCGTCTGAAATTCGCGATGCAATGGCTCTACACGGCGACGAAGGCCGCTCTCGAAGTGTGCTCGGAAATGTGGACTCGCGAATTGGAGCCGCAAGGTGTTCGGTCGACAGTCGTCCAATGCGGGCAAATGTTCGATGAATCAAAGACCGGTTCGACATGGCCGATGGAAGTCGCCATCAAATTCATGGAAGAAAACATGAAAGTAGGCATCGATGTCCGAAATCGTCCATTGTCGCACTTCAAATCGGTAGCCGAAGTGTTCCGCGCGGTGATCGATACCCCGCCGGATGTTCACCTCGGAATCGTGACAATCAGTGGAAACCGCCCGAGCGACGGTCAAACAAAGGGAAACAGCTGAGATGATCCTGCGCGACGCCAATTTGTATATTGATGGACAATCCCGTGCCGCAGAAGGCGGGAAGACCTTTGATGTAATCGGCCCATGGACGGGCGAAGTGGTCGGCAAAGCAGCCGATGCTTCGGCATCCGATGTCGATGCTGCTATCTCTGCTGCACGCCGCGCATTTGACGAGACCGACTGGTCGACCAATGCCGAACAACGCGTTGCACTGGTCACACGGCTGCGAGAGCTTTTTGAAGAAAACCGCGATCGCCTCGCCGAACTGGCCAGAGTCGAAGCGGGCGCCGCAATGGGTGCGGTGGGCCGTGCGCATGTCGATATGGCGCTGGACGGTTGGGACGACAATCTGGCGCTTTTCCCGCAAGTCGAATGGGAAAAGGACTATGGCACGCGCGAGGGCTACGGATTTACCAGCCGCCGTAAGGCGGTGCGTGAAGCAATCGGCGTGGTCGGGGCCATCACGCCTTGGAATGTCCCGCTTTATGTAAATGTCGGCAAAGTGGTCGCAGCCTTGCTTGCTGGCTGCACGGTTATCCTGAAGCCCGCGCCGGATACCCCGGGTATGGGCGCGATCTTTGGCGAGCTGGCAGAGCAAGCAGGCTTCCCGCCCGGAGTTCTCAATGTCGTGTTCGGAAGCGATCCGGCGCTCGCCGGCGAGATGCTGGTAACCGATCCCCGCGTCGATCTCATCAGCTTCACCGGATCAACCGGTGTCGGCAAACGGATTATGGAACAGGGCGCGGCGACGCTGAAACGGGTGTTCCTCGAACTGGGCGGCAAGTCGGCCAAAATAGTGCTGGAAGACGCGTCTGAATTCGCAACGGAAATCGCGCATTCGATGTTGGTCTTTCATGCCGGGCAGGGCTGCGCAGTCCAATCGCGCCTGCTGGTTCACAAAAGCCGCTACGAAGAAGCCAAGCAAATCCTCGCGCATGCCTATGCCGGTTTCGGCGATAGTTGGGGTGAGTTCGACAATCCCCAACACATCATGGGGCCGGTTGTTTCGCAGCGACAGATGGAGCGCGTCTTGTCCTATATCGAGCTGGGCCAGGAAGAGGGCGCGACATTGTTGGCCGGCGGCAAGGCCCGCCCGGACAAGGGTGATGGCTTCTTCATCGAGCCCACCGTTTTCGTCGATGTCGACAATGAAATGCGGATTGCACAGGAAGAAATTTTCGGACCTGTTCTTGTCGTGATACCTTTCGAAGACGATGATGATGCGGTACGGATCGCCAACGAAAGCGATTATGGCTTGTCTGGCGGGGTTGCATCAGACGACTTTGATCGGGCAATGGCAATCGCCAAACGGGTCCGGACCGGATCCATGAGCGTGAATGGCGGCATGTGTATTGCCGGCGATATTCCGTTCGGAGGGTATAAGGCGAGCGGCATGGGCCGCGAATGGGGGGTTGAAGGGATCGAAGAGTTCCTTGAAACCAAATTGATCGCTTGGCGTGAATAGGGATGGAACTGGGGTTGAACCAAGAGCAGAACAGAGTGCGTGTCGCGCTTGACCGCGCTCAACGTGCAAAAGTGGTTCACAACCTGCAGGGGCAAAAGCTTGGCCGTAAAGGCCAAATTACCCGCGCCAAGATTATCGCTGCCGCGCAAGAATTAATCGCGGAAAGCGATGACCCCAATATCTCGCTAAGCGCTGTGGCCCGCGTGGTCGGCATCGGGATGACTTCGCTCTATAATTACTTCGCTGACCTGTCAGAGCTGGTGCTCGCTCTGCTGGAATTGGCGATGGAAGATGCTGACGAGGCCTACATCCATCATTTGTCCGAGCGGTGGAGCGATGAAACCCTGGCGGAGGATTGCCGCAAATTTGTGACCAACTTCGCCGAGTTCTGGGCGAGAAACGCAAATCTTTTGCATGTCCGCAATTACCTTGCCGACCAGCGAAACCAGCAGATGATCCACCACCGTGTTCTTGCGGCGAAACAGGTTGGCCTGCTGCTTACCATGCAAATGGATACGGAGCCCGATGGGCGCGACTCCATGACCCAAGGGATGGCTACGGCGCTTTACATCGCGATTGAACGGGTGTCCTCGGTGCTTAACAACGGTGATCTGCCTGCGGATGTCGACGGAAGCTTCAGGCCGAAGAGCACATTCCTGCTCGAAGCGCAGTCGCATCTTCTGGAAATGGGCTTGCGCTCGATGAGAGAGCAGAACCGCGGCTAGCGCGGATCAAGACTTCTTGTTGCCCAGCTTGGCAATGTAATCGTCGATCCGTTTGCGATAGGCCGGGTTCAGCATCAGCGCGCTGTTGGCCATTCGCTCTACATGCCGCCCCTGTTCACGGCCCAGATCGGCAGCAAGCTCAATCGCGATTTTGGCTGCACCCATTTGTTCCGGATCGCTCTTGGTCAAATGGCGGCAAAAATCGAGGGATGCTTCCTCAAACCCGTCATCTGGTGTGACATCGTGCACCAGGCCCATGATCAACGCCTTTTGCGCATCTGCTTTCTTGTTGCCCATAATCAGCCAACGTGCCCAATGGGGGCCGCACAGGCGCGTCAACCGGCTTACCCCGTTGGAGGCCGGAAGAACGCCGAACAGCCCTTCCGGAAACGAAAATTCGGCGTTTTCGGATGCGAGGCGGAAATCGCACGAGAGCGCAAGTTCAAGCCCGCCGCCCACGCAGGTCGAATGGATAGCGCAGACGATCGGCTTTTCGATATGTTCCATCTCGTCATAGATGCGGTGCATACCATGCAGTCCGATCCTGTGATTTTCCCTGATCTCGGTCGCCGTTTGCGGGCGAGGGCGGTCGGAACTTCCTTTGAGATCCGCGCCAGAGCAGAAAAAGCGCCCCGTTGCGCGAACCAGCAGGACTCTGAGTGCAGGATCGTCCCTGAAACGGATCAGGGCCTGTTCGAACAGCTCCATGGTCTCGCCCGAAAGCGCATTGAGCTTGTCGGGGCGGTTCAATGTCGCGATCAGGATGCCATCGCGTTCTTCGGTCAGCAGATGCGGTTCGTCACTCATAGATATAACCCTAGGCCCGGGTCCGCGGCAGGCCAAGTCCCCGTTCGGCGATCATTGATCGGTGCACTTCGCTTGTACCGCCATAGATCTTTGTCCCGTGGGCGTGGCGGTAGGACTGGTTGATAAGCGCAGCAGCGCCTTTGCGTTTGGTCAGCGATAATGGCGCGGTAAGGTTCATTAGATCGCGCGCATCATCCATAAATCGTTCGGACGAAAACATTTTGGCCATCGGGCCGTATGCCAGATTGGGTTTCTTCTCGACACCGGCCCATGTTGCGCGATGTTCAAACAACAGGGACACTGCCACGTTGGCCCGCGCCTTCATAAGGCGCTGCTGTGCATCAAGGGTTTCGATCAGTTTCTGCCCCATACCGGTATCGATTTCGCTGCAAAGCTCTTCGGCAGCTTCGACAGTATGTAGCATAGGGTTGGAAAACCCTCCGCCATGCTCGAGCTCGAGTGCAAGCGACATCGTGCGGACACCGCCATCCACCTCGCCAAGCCGCCAGCTGTCGGGGATCTTGACGTTATCGTAGAAGGTTATGTTGGTCCGTTCGTCCTGGAAAGTGTGGACTGGCTGGATGGTCACGCCTTCCGCTTTCAGCGGGACAATGAACATCGTCAGCCCCTTGTGTTTCGGGACTTCCGTGTTGGTGCGTGTCAGCATCAAGACATAGTCAGACAGGTTCGCCCCGCTGGTGAACATCTTGGTGCCGTCGATACGCCACCCATTGCCATCGGGAGTAGCGCGTGTTTGGGCAGCGAAAACATCTGAACCGGCCCCGGGTTCGGAATAGCCGAGGCTGGCGATTGAATCCCCTGACATGATTTTTGAAAGGACTTCTTCCTTCAATTCGTCCGAGCCGGCGCGTGAGATCATCAGGCCGACCATTTCGGCAACGCCCGCCGCTGGATTGTTGTAGCCGTGACGATCGAATGTCCGTCGTGCCGCAGCCTTGGCGTAAGGGCCTATGCCGCGCCCGCCGAGTTCAGGGCTGGAGAGAAACATCAGCTTCGCCTCGATCAGCTTCTTGTGAAGCTCCGGAACCCAACCTTCCCAACTGTAGTGGAATTTTTCACGCATTTCAGGCGTGACATTGGCGTCCATGAAGGCGTCGATTTCGGCCATCACGTTGCGGGCTTCCTCGCCAATATCAAATTCGATTGGCAGGTCGCCCACATCGGGCAGGTACACGCTTGTCTTGCCATAATGGCGCGTGGCCGCTTCGCCGAGAAGCAATTGAGGATCGCCCCAGACCAAGGGCCATGAGCGGGCGCGCAATGTGTAAAGGTAGATGTCATATTCGGTGGTCAGGCCATAGCCGCCAAAAGTCTGGAGCGATTGGCTGACGGCCTTTCCGGCTGCGTCGATATTCCACCACAAACACGTCGAAACTTGCGCCGCTGCATCGGTTTCGTTGTCGGCAATGGCGCGCATTGCCTTCCATGCAAGCAGCTTGCCGCCATCGACTTCGCAAAGTCGGTCCGCGAGCGGATGGCTGATCGCCTGAAATTGGCCGATCAGTTGGCCGAATTGCTTGCGTTCGCTGGCATATTCAGCCGCCATTTTGAGCGCCTGCCGACCGAGGCCGGCGAGCGCGACCGAAGTCAGCAGTTTCCATTCTTCGATGGTGGCTTCGAAAAGCGCGGCTGCTTCGGGCCCCGAGGCAAGCGGGGTCGATTTTGCCGACGCCAGATCGACTTCGGCCAAGCTGTCCGATGCGAGATTCTTTTCCGCAGGGCGTGCCTCGCTTGGTACTTCGTACAGGACAACCTCGTCGCCGCGACGCCCGATGACGATCTCGGCGACTGTACCGCCTGCAACAAATTGTGATGGACGCGAAGCCGTGTCGTGCAAAGCTACCGAAGCCACGGTTCCACCCGATACAACGTTTGCCAGACAGTCCGCCGCATTGTCTGTCCCCAGCATTGCTATCAATCGCGCGGCCAGGAGGGTTTCAGCGATAGGTCCAAAAGGCAGTTTCCGCCCGACTTCTTCCATCAGAACAGCGGCATCGAAAGTGCCGAGGCCGAGACCGTCCTGTTCCTCTGGCACGCGGAGAAGAAATGCGCCCAGTTCCGCAAGGCCGGCCCAAACCTCCTTGTCAAAACCGGATTTCTCGGACTCGCGCAGGCGTTCGGGTGTGCACTTGTCATCAAGCAGCCGCGCGAAGCTCTCGCGCATCATTTCCTGATCTTCGGTCAAATCGAAGTTCATAATATTACTCCGACTTTCTTCCTCGCCTCATCATCTTGCTGATATCGACTTGGCCGGTGGCCAAACCGCCCATGAAACCACCATCGACCGGGAAGACGACGCTGTTTACGACAGAGGCAAGATCGCTGTTTATGAGGACCAGTCCGCCGGCTTGCTCCTCTGCAGTGGTGTATCGGCCGAGCGGTTCCGCAGCCGCGTCAACGACGTCCTTGCCCGATGCCTCGTGAAACTGCTTCATCATCGGCGTTTCGGTTGGCGAGGGGAGAGTGCAATTCATACGGATCCCCTGCTTGATCAGGCGCGCGCCCATGAATTGGGTCCAGACGATCACGTTCTCTTTTGAGAAAGAGTAACCTTCGTTGACCGTTTCCATATTGGCTTCGCACCATTCTACCGCAGCATCCCAGCCTTGGGTTGTCACGAATTCCATATTGGTGGGGATGCGCCGGCTCCATCCCAGCCCGCCGGTCGATGCGATGTTGGCAATTGCGCCTCCGTCAGCCATCAAGGGCAGAACCTGTTCGGTCAGATGGCGCAGGCCGATGAAATTGACTTTCATGATGTCCATCGCCGGAAACCCGGTCGGCAAACCTGCGCAGTTGAACAGCGAATCCACCTTGCCACCGATCGCGCTTACGCCGGCTTCGATTGATGCCGGATCGCGCAGGTCAATCTGGTTGAAGGAGGCTAGCGGAAGATCGCATTCCTTGAAGTCCAAGCCATGGACTTCTGCGCCGAGCTCGCCGAGCATCTTGGCCGTAGCATGGCCCATACCGGAATAGCACCCGGTCACGACAACCCGTTTGCCCTTGTAACCCAAAATGTCGGTCATTTACGCACTCCTTCTGGCCAGAACCATTGACCGCTGATGCCAAACTGATCGCAGTCAGCCCAGCAACGATCAATGCCCGGAACGCCAAATCGCGGGCGCGATATGCTCTAATTCACCAAACGAGCGGAAGTTCGTGCGGGCCGATAACGCCGCCCATCTTGTATTCGACCTGTGTTCCCGGCTTTGCCTTGAAACGGGGAATGCGTTTGAGCCATTCTTGCAAAGCGATTTTGACTTCCAGCCGGGCCAAATGAGCCCCCATGCAGCTGTGTACGCCAACTGTGAAAGCGAGGATGATCTTCTTCGGCCGATGGAAATCGACCTTGGTCGGGTCGGGAAAGACGTCCGGATCATAGTTGCAGGCGGGTAGAATGCTGGTGACTTTATCACCCTTCTTCATCTGCACCCCACGCAGTTCGATATCCTGCTTCACGGTTCGCCCGGAGAAAGTGACCGAGAACACCCGAAGCAGCTCTTCGACCTGCGCGTTGATATTGTCCGGATCGTCGATGATTTCCTGACATTTATCCGGGTTTTCAGCGAGATAATTCCAGATGTTGTTCAGCGTCGCGAAGACCGTATCCAGCCCGGCAATGAACAGGAATATAACAAATCCGAACTTCTCTTTCGCAGAGATAGGCCGATCATCGATCTTGGCGTGGACAATCTTGCTGACCAGCCCGTCATCGGGATTGGCTTCTTTTTCTGCAATTTGACCCTGCAGATATTCGGTAATCTTGGCCATTGTTGCGGCCATCACTTCGCGGTCATTTGAATGCAGAAGATCGACCGACCATTCAACAAACGTATCGCACATATCGCGCGGCAAGCCCATCAGGTCGAGGAACACCAAGACCGGCAATGGACGGCCGAACTGTTCGGGGAAATCGCACTCTCCCTGATCGATGAAATCATCGATCAGTTCATTGGCCAGGTTTCTGATCCTGTCTTCCCAACCCAGCACTGCCTTTGGCGAGATGTACGGGTCAACGATGTTGCGATACTTCCGGTGATCAGGCGGATCGAATTCGATCGGAATGAAGTTGAAATAGTCTTCTGGATTGCGGGGGAAGGGGGTTGCATCCTCGGTGCTAAAATATTCGGCGTGCCGAAGTGCGAACAGCGCGTCCTCATGCTTGGTCAGGACCCACGCGTTCCCAAAGGGCGTAACGTCATAGAAGATCGGTGGAAACCGGTCATGCATGGCCGGAAAGAACTTGTAGGGATCGGCGAGGAATTCGGGGCCGTAAATAATGCCCGATTGCCGGATCAAGTCATGGGGGACGTGGTCGGGCACCTGATCCATCCCGATCCGGCGGGTTACCTTTGGCGGCGTCGGGTTGGTAGGATCAAATTTCATTGTTCGAGGTCCTCTGGCCGGAGTTAATATTGCGCTTCTGGAAGGTGGACGACAAGTCCATCAAGATCGTCGGTGAGTTCAATCTGGCAAGACAATCTGCTGGTCGGCCTGGTGTCGCTCGCGGTCATTTCAAGCATATCGCGCTCGTCCTGCGAAGTTGGCGTACCCGCTTGGTCGGCCCATGCATCATCGACATAACAATGGCAGGTCGCACAGGCGAGACCGCCCCCGCATTCGGCAACGATGCCTTCAACCCCGTTGTCCAGCGCGCCGCGCATCACGGAATCGCCGTTCTCAATATCAGCGGACTGGCTTTCGCCAGTGTGGGAAACATAAGTGACCTTCGGCATAAATCCTCTCGTGCGAGCCATGAGAACAGCGTTCTCGTAATTTCTGTTCTATCGTGATAGACGGGAAAGGAAAGAGCGAAACCGTAGGAGGTGAGCTGTGCATGACATAGATATCGCCTCGGCGGAGCAACTCCCGGCTGTCGCAGACAAGCGTGCGGCGATTGTTGCAGCGGCGAACGATCTGTTGCTGGAGCGCGGTCTCGATGGTCTGACGATCCGTGCGGTTCTTTCCCGCACAGGGCTGGCGCGCCGGGCATTCTATGATCTTTTCGCGACCAAGGATGATCTGGTGCTGGCGCTGTTCGAGGCATCGCTATCCGATGCTGCCGCGCTGATGAAGAAAACGGGTCGCGAGCTGGATGGGCCCGTCGACCGGCTTGACCTGATCATCCGGACGATTTCGGTTCGCGGCGCGGTGGAGGTCGAAGGCACCAGCCCGCAAAGAGATCGGCGCGGCGCGGCCTTCAGCCGCGAACATATGCGGCTTGCGCAGGAACGCCCGGCCGAATTGCGACGCGCGACCAAACCTTTGATCGACCTGATCATGCAGGTTGTGCAAGAGGGGATCGGCGAGGGGCAATGGCACAGCGCAGACCCTTCGCGATCTGCGCGTTTCATCTATAATTTGGTTTCAACGACTGTGCAGACCGAATTGCTTGATCCCGGAAACACGGCATCAGACCGCGCGGAACGGGAAAAATTGGCAGACCAATTGGTCGCGTTTTGTGTAAAGTCGCTATCGCGCTAGGCGTGGATGTCCTGCACTTCGGCAAGCACTTGCTCTGCCAATTCAGGACGGCAAATCAGAAGATCGGGCATGTAAACATCGCGCTGGTTGTACACCAGCGGCGAGCCGTCAATGCGGGAACAGTGCAATCCGTGGGCCAGCGCGACTGCGACGGGGGCGCAGCTGTCCCATTCATACTGCCCGCCCGAATGGAGATAGATTTCCGCCTCACCGCGCACGATGGCCATCGCTTTGGCGCCGGCGCTACCCATTTCCACCAATTCACCGCCAATGCGTTTGGCCACTTCCACTGCTTCTTTGGCAGGACGTGTCCGGCTCACCACCAGTCGCGGAACATTGGCAGCTTCGGCCAAAGGCGCGGGTTGATCGGTGCGCAGGACCAGATCCAGTCCGGGCAGAGCGACCGCGCCAATCTCCGCCATTCCGCCGATGGATAATGCCACATGCACGGCCCAGTCTGTTCGCGCTTCCCCGTACTCGCGCGTCCCGTCGACAGGGTCGATGATCCAGGTTCGCTCCTTGGACAAGCGCTCTTCGGTATCCTTGCTCTCTTCTGACAACAGGCCGTCATCTGGACGCAAATGCTGCAAGGCATGGATCAGAAACTGGTTCGCGGTCTGATCGCCCGCCTTACCCAGCGCCTTTCCTTCGATCAGTCCGGATTTCCGGACGTCGATCAACAATTGGCCCGCAGCTTGAGCCAGGGCGGCGGCGAGAGCGGCATCGCTCATGGTGCTTGGATCATCAGTCATTTGAGCGGCGTAATCTTGCGGACGATGAATTCTGCCGCTTCGGCGGGAGACATTTCGACCGTGTTGACTGTGATGTCCGCATTTTCAGGCGGTTCATAGGGGCTATCGATCCCCGTAAAGTTCTTGAGCTGCCCATCGCGCGCTTTCTTGTAGAGCCCTTTTACATCGCGTTCTTCGGCAACTTCGAGAGGGGTGTCGACAAAGATTTCGATGAACTCGCCATCGGGCAACATGTCGCGCACCATCTGGCGCTCTGCACGGAAGGGGCTGATGAAAGCAGTGAGCACTATCAGGCCCGCATCCGCCATCAGCTTGGTGACTTCGCCGATACGACGGATATTCTCGATCCGGTCGGCATCGGTAAAACCAAGATCCTTGTTCAGCCCATGGCGGACATTGTCACCGTCGAGAAGGAACGTGTGCCGGTTCATCAGGTTGAGAGCTTTTTCGACTTCATTGGCAATGGTCGATTTGCCCGATCCGGAAAGCCCGGTGAACCACAAAACCAGCGGTTTCTGGTTCTTCAGACTTGCATGCTCTTCCCGTGTGACCGCGGTTGGCTGCCAATGGACGTTCTGCGCGCGCCGCAAGCTGAAATGTAGCATTCCTGCGCCAACCGTGCGATTGGAAATTTTGTCGATCAGGATGAAACCGCCGAGCGCGCGATTTTCGCTGTAGGGTTCGAAAATCACCGGTTTGTCAGTGGTTACCTCGGCAACGCCGATCGCGTTGAGATCAAGCGTCTTTGCCGCCAGATGTTCCAACGTGTTGACATTGATTTCGTATTTCGGCTCCGCAATCGTTGCTGAAACTGTCTGGCTAGCCAGCTTCATCTGGTAGGCACGCCCCGGAAGCATTGCTTCATCATCCAGCCAGACGATCGTGGCTTCAAACTGGTCGGACACTTCGGGTGGGGCATCCGCCGCCGCGATCACATCACCCCTTGAACAATCGACTTCATCGTCCAGACAAATGGTCACCGATTGACCTGCCTGTGCTTCGTCCAGGTCTCCGTCGAATGTGGTGATGGATTTGACCGTGCTTGTCTTGCCCGATGGGAGAACCCGCACGGGATCGCCGGGTTTCACAGCCCCGGTAGCGATCAATCCGGAAAACCCGCGAAAGTCGAGATTCGGGCGGTTCACCCACTGAACCGGCATGCTCAGCGGCAATTCGGCGTCATGTGCTGCATTGATCTCTACCGCTTCCAAATGGGCAACAAGCGGCGGCCCTTTGTACCAGGGAGTGTTGGCCGAGGGAGCGGTGATATTATCGCCCTTGAAGCCGGAAATCGGCATGGCAGTAAAATCGGTAATCCCGATTTCATCGGCAAAGGCAGCATAATCGGCAACAATGGTGTCGTATTTGTCCTGATCGTAATCGATCAGGTCCATCTTGTTCACTGCCAGCACAATGTTTCGAATGCCCAGCTTCTGGCAAAGGAAGCTGTGCCGCCTGGTCTGGACGAGCACGCCCTTGCGCGCATCCACAAGGATTACCGCCAGATCAGCAGTGGACGCGCCAGTCACCATGTTGCGGGTATATTGTTCATGCCCCGGGCAATCCGCGACGATGAATTTGCGATTCTCTGTCGCGAAAAAGCGATAGGCTACGTCAATCGTGATACCTTGTTCACGTTCAGCGGCCAGACCATCGACCAGCAACGCAAAGTCGATTTCCTGTCCCTGCGTTCCCACTTTCTTGCTGTCGGTTTCGAGTGCCGCCAACTGGTCCTCGAAAATCATCTTGGAATCGTAGAGCAGCCGGCCGATCAGCGTCGATTTGCCGTCATCCACACTTCCGCAAGTAATGAACCGCAGCATGGTCTTGTGCTGATGCTTTTCGAGATAAGCGTCGATATCCTCAGCAATGAGGTCTTCGGTTTTGTAAATTTCGCTCGACATCAGAAGTAGCCCTCCTGCTTCTTCTTCTCCATCGACGCGTCTCCCGAATCCTTGTCGATTACCCGCCCTTGCCGTTCAGAAGTTGTCGTCAAAAGCATTTCCTGAATAATTTCGGGCAGCGTCGCGGCTTCGCTCTCTACCGCTCCGGTAAGCGGGAAGCAGCCGAGTGTTCGGAAGCGGATGGACCGTTCGGTGATCTCGGGGCGGTGGCCCAGAACTTTCTCCAGACGGTCGATATCGTCCGCCATGAACAGCCCGCCTTCATACTCGAACGTTGGACGTTTGGCCGAATAATAGAGCGGGACAATCTCGATATTTTCGAGATGGATGTATTGCCAGATGTCGAGCTCGGTCCAATTCGACATCGGAAAAACGCGAATGCTCTCGCCCTTCTTTTTGCGAGCATTGTAGAGATTCCACAGCTCAGGCCGCTGGTTTTTGGGGTCCCAGCCATGGCTGGCGGTGCGGAAAGAGAACACGCGCTCTTTCGCCCGGCTTTTTTCTTCGTCGCGCCGCGCTCCCCCGAAAGCCGCATCGAAGCCGTATTTGTCCAATGCCTGCTTCAACCCCTGGGTCTTCCACATATCGGTATGGAGCGGACCGTGGTCGAAGGGATTTATTCCTGCTTCCTCCGCCTCAGGATTGCGGTGCACGAGAAGCTCCATTCCCGCATCCTTCGCGCTCTTTTCGCGCAGATCATACATCGCCTTGAATTTCCATGTCGTGTCGACATGCAACAGCGGGAAGGGCGGCGGCGAAGGATCAAAAGCCTTCTTGGCAATGTGCAGCATCACCGCGCTGTCCTTGCCGATCGAATAGAGCATGACGGGCTTCTCGGCCTCGGCGACCACCTCGCGCATGATATGGATCGCTTCGGCTTCGAGCCTTTGCAAATGGGTCAGTGGCGCGTTCATGCAGCTTGCTTTCTTCTGAATCGGTAGGGGGTCATGCGTTGAATTCGATCATGACCTTGGCTGATTGCGGATCGGCCGCGATTTCCAGGCCCTCGATTACTTCTTCGAACGGAAGGTGATGGCTGATAAGCGAAGCAATGGTGTCCTTGAGACGCGGCATCGCCGCAATCACTTGCGGAAATTCGTCGGGATATCCGACCGCTGTGGTGATCGTCATTTCACTCGTCAGCATAGCTCCGGCGGGCAAATCTATCGGTTTCAGATAGGCCGCGGTGATAACATGGCGTGCATGTTTCTTCGCCATCGTAACAACGTCTGCGAGAATGGAGGGGGCACCAGCGGCGTCGATGTAGGCATCGGTATCAGCGCGCTCGCGATTGAAATATGTATGGCTCCCGTGGAGCTCCTTGATCCGTGCTTGCACATCTTCCGAACCCGGATTGATCGTTTTCGCGCCCAGCTGTCGCGCGCGCTCCAAGCGGCTTTCGGCCAGATCCAGTGCGATAACGTCGCACCCGCGATCAATCGCCCACATCACCATTCCCAGGCCAATAGGACCGCATCCGAAAATCGCGATCTTGTCACCTTTGCCGACTTCGGCGCGGTTGACGCCATGCAGCGCTACGGCAAGCGGCTCACACATCGCGGCGACATCAAAGGGAATATCCGCCGGGATCGGCAAAATACTGTCATTCAGCCGCGCATCGCGGACCAGCAGTTCCTCTGTAAATGCGCCTTCCGGCCCACCGCTCCCGATGAAGCTTGGCGTGTTCATCGGGTTGACGATCACCGGTTGACCAACCGAAAGTCCGTCAACTTCCGATCCGACTTCCATGATCTCTCCCGAGCCTTCATGCCCCAACGGCGTTGGCTTGCCTGGCCCCGGAATTCCGCCATTCTTGATATAGGATAGATCGCTGCCGCAAATGCCGCAGGCTTTCATTTTGACGACGACATCCCTCGGCCCTGCTTCGGGGCGTTCATACTCATCAAGAGCCACGCTATTTACATCGTGAATGTTCAGCAGTTTCATTGCTTGTTCCCTTGGGGTTTAACCCGCGATCATATCGCCGCCGTCGATCGTCAGCGTTTGGCCTGTCATGAACGAAGATGCGTCGGACGCCAGGAAGGCACCGACGCCTTCAAAATCTTCGGGGTATCCAACCCGCCCGATCGGCATTTTGGGCCCGAACATTTCCGCCATTGCCTTTTCATTGGCCTCTCCGCCCATCATCGGCGTCATGATGAGCCCTGGCGCCACGACATTCGCGCGGATCTGATGCTTGCCAAATTCTGCCGCCATGCAGCGGATCACGCCGGCGACAGCACATTTGGAAGCAGCATAATTCTGCTTTCCCGGCAGGCCGCGGAACAGCGACAAGCTGCCGCAGCCGACGAGGCTGCCACCCGGCTCACCGCCTTCGGCGCGGGCGACCATGTGGCGTGCACCTTCACGCAAAGTAATGAATGCGCCGTGCAGCGCGACATCCAGAAACTTGTGCCACGCATCGGTAGGCATGTCGAAAACAGAATTGAATCCCGGAGGCCCGCCGGAATTGGCAAAAACGCAATCGACCCTTCCGAAATCCGCGAGCAATTTGTCATAGCCCGCCAGAATGTTTTCTTCAGAAGAAACGTCGACCACATATGTTTCGACGCGCTGCGCACCGGCATCGAGCAGGTCCTGCTTTGCCGCTGCGTTCTTTTCTTCGTTGCGCGCCCAGATGGCGAGCGATCCACCTTGTTTGGCGATACCTCTCGCGAAGCCAAGTCCGATGCCGCCATTACCACCGGTAACGAGAGCCACTTTGCCAACACAGTCAAATAGATCAGACGCCATTAAATCCTCCAGTTTGCGGACGTATCATGGCGCGCTGCACAGCCGCTGACTAGCCTTGGCTACATCGCGGTTGCGATCACTGTTCCACAATCCGCCACGAGGCGGGACTTGACCGCCACGGCGATGCTAAATGGGCCGAAGTTTCGGCGCTAACCACGGAGTATTCATGGCAATTGGACAGCACTATCAGAACGCCTACGTCACCCGCGATATCGCAGCCGGGGTCAAGCGCTTCCAGGATCATTGCGATCCGCGTCTGGTGATAGAAACCGAAGTCGAAGTGCCGCTATGGACACCGCAGGGCGATGGCACCGGCAAGCAGAAACTGGCCTTTATCTGGGTCGAAGATTTGAACTACGAGCTGATCCAGCCGGTAAGCGGCGATGTTCTGTCGCTCTATTCCGACGCTTTGCCCGACGACGACAGTCTCGTGTTCCATCATGTGTGTCACCGCGTCGATGATTGGGATGATCTTATGCGATATATCGAGGCGCAGCCTTTTGAGGTGGTGCTTCGCGGCGGATCAGCCGAACATTTGCAATTCTGCTATATCGATACGCGCGATTGGTTGGGCCATTACACCGAATATGTATGGGCTTCGCCAGAACGCTGGGCGCAATTGGGCGGTCGCTAGGGCAAGCTATCCGCATTCGTCGCACGATCAGCGGGTGCTCGCGTAAACCGCAAGCGCGGACGGGTGGCAGCGTGCTTTGCTTCGTCCGACCCTTGAACCTCCTCGGCATGGCCGACATGGGCATAGGCCAGCAAAAGCTGCATCAAATTCTCGTCCGCGGCGTCGAAATTCGCCAAACCTTTTTCATCAAGCTGGTCCAAGGCCTGATTGGCCAATGGGGCAATCACCCGATGAAACGCGGCGCGCTGCTGTGCCGGAACGGTCGTGCGCAGATTGTCGCGCTGTGCAGCCGTGTTTGCTGACCAAATTGCAATAAACGGCTCAAGCGCTTCGAAACCCTTCGGGAGCTTCCGGCTCATGACCCGTTTCGCTCTGCTTGGTAGGCGTGCACCTTTTCTTCGACGACATTAAACAAATGCCGGCACAGCGATTCCTGCGTCTGCATGTGGATGTGCTCTAGCGCGCCGCTTGAGATTCCGCGCTGTCCGGCTTCGATCACGGCGGTGTCTTCGCAGTGAACATCGTGCGCGGTGACCATAATTGCCTCGCGGCCAAAACGCTCGCTCGCGCTGCCATCCTCATCGACCCAATAGAGGCGGATCACGCCCCGCGATTTCTCCGCGCTTATCGGATAGACCACATGAACAAAGTTCTGGACCGGCGTGCCGAACATGAAGAAGCTGGGGAAGAGAGCAAAATATTTCCGCCCGGCATCGGTGTTCAGGAGGCCTTTTTCCATCGCTGCGGGGATCGTCCGGCCAAATCCAAGTTCCTGCACCGCTGGCGCGGAAGCATCGGGGTTGCTCCAGATGGTCTGGGTTCGATGGTCACCGTGAAAATCGACTTCAGCGGGATAGCCGAACGGATTGTCTTTTCCGCAAGCCGCCCCGCCGCTGCGCGGATGAATAAACCGCAGGTGATAATTTTCCTGGAAGTTATCGTAAGTCAGCTTCCAGTTCGCATCGATTTCATAAACATATTCGCTGAATGTCGTGGCGCGGGCGACGGGCAACGACTCCATCTGGGTGACAAGGTCCCCCAATTGGTCACTAAGAGCTTCGGGTTCCTTGGAAAAATTGACAAAGATCAGCCCGGCAATGACTTCAAGCGCCACCTGTTTGAGCGCGCAATCTTCTTTGGCGACATGGAATTGCTCAAAGTCCGGAGCGGAAACCAGTTCACCGTCGGACCCAAACGTCCACATGTGATAGGGGCAAGAAAACCGGGTGCGCTTCCCCTGCGCCTCTTCAACCAGCTGTGTTCCCCGATGGGTGCAGACATTGTGAAACGCGCGAAGCTTTTCATCTTTGCCTCTGACGATCAGCAGCGACGCTTTCAGCACCTCCAGTTCGCGGCGGATAAAGCTGCCTTTCTCCGGCACTTCGCAGATATGGCCGACGCACATCCAGCTACGCCGGAAAACGGCCTCGCGTTCCAGTTCGAACCAGTCAGCATCGTAATAGGGTTTCGCCGGAATGGGGCGCGTGCCCAAGAACGCGACACGTTCTTGCGAAACCTGCTCAAAGGCTTTGCTTTCAGCGTTCATCGATCTGCTCCGACCTTGTGAAGGCCAATTTCGGCTGGTTCAAACAGAGCCGGTAAAGTGCCAAGTCCGATTGGCGCGTTTTCTACGCAGCTGCCGAGAAAATCTCGCCTTCGTCATAAGTGCTGGTTTCGCACTCACGCACTGCATCGCGGAGCATTGCAATGAACTCCTCCGGATTGGCGCTTTCGCCCGGCTCGTAAACAAGGCCGAGTGCGAGCGGACGTGTCTCCCCATTGCCGGGGATCAAGACCGCGCAGCAATCGGCGATAGAGCCGTAACCCATCCGGCCAATTGCAAAACCGCAATCGCGGGCGCGTTCGACTTTTTCGACCATCTCCCGATAGTCGAATTTGTTCTCATCGCTCGCTTCTGCATTGAGGCGGCGGATCATCCCTTCGCGGCGGCTCTTTTCGATAGTGGAAAGGAGCAAAAGGCCGGCAGCGGTATTTGTCAGGTGTTCCTGCATACCGCCAAAGATGCCTTTGGGATTGCTCGATTTGAGCGGTGGCTCGCCATTGTGCCAGCAGAAGATTTGGCTTTCGAGACCGACGACACCAAAGATACCGACCGAGACGTGTGTTTGTTCAGCCAGCCGGTCAACCAACCGGTTGAGGCGTCCATCACGAACGAAATCGGGCTGTGCAAGAGAGCCCAAAATCGCGGCGCGCGGCGTCAGTGTGTAGGAACGGGTTTCCAGATCTTTGTAGAGTAGGCCGAGTTCAACAAGGCTGGAAAGCAGCTCGGAAGTGCTCGACTGCGGCCGACCGTAACGACGGACAATGTCCATGACGGTTGCGGTTTGGTGCTCGTGGTCAAAGTAATCGAGGACCTCGACGACTCGCTTGGCGATTTTTGCCTTGTTTGACTGTGTTGCCGGCATCCGAATCTCTCCCATTCGTTTTATCTAATGAACAGGAGTGTTGACTAAACCTTCCGTACCGTCAAGAAAAAAATGAGACCCTCTCGTTTTTGTGTCGCTCGGGCGATATAGAGGCCGGAAACTTCGAAGGGAATCGAGTGTCTTAGGCATTCATGCTTCGAAGATGTTGGACACAAATATTCGGTGAAGCTTTTGCGAATCCCACTTTTCAAGCCGCTGGCACCCCTGGGCGAAACCTTGTTCCGCCGGGTCTGGAGCGCGAGTGTACTGAGCAATCTCGGTCAACTGATTCTGGGTGTCGGGGCTGCATGGGAGATGACCCGGCTTACCGATTCGCCAGCGATGGTTGCCTTGGTACAAACCGCGCTCATGCTACCGCTGATGCTGGCTTCTGTTCCTGCTGGCGCGCTTGCCGACATGTTCGACCGCCGCAAGGTTGCAATTGCCGGATTGGTGGTTGCCGGTGTGTTTGCGACATTGCATGCCGTCCTCGCCTATTCCGGCCTTCTTTCACCTTGGACGATCCTGGCATTCTGCTTTCTGATTGGCAGCGGGGTTTCGCTCTACAGCCCGGCATGGCAGGCTTCGATCAGCGAACAGGTCAGCCCGGATAATCTCCCCGCGGCGATCGCGCTCGGTTCGATCAGCTATAATCTGGCACGCAGCTTCGGCCCGGCTTTGGGCGGACTGATCGTGCTTGCCTTTGGCGCGCAGGCTGCGTTCGCGGTGAACGCAATCTTTTATTTGCCACTCCTTTTCGCCTTTCTGCTTTGGCGCAGACAAGCGATCATTCCGCGATTACCGCCAGAGGGAGTTGGCCGGGCAATGGTCTCCGGCGCGCGGTATGTTTCGCATTCGCCCTTGCTCAGAAAGATTGTGGTGAGGTGCGCTGCTTTCGGTTTTGCAGGGGCGACCGCAGCGGCGCTGGCCCCGCTGATTGCGCGCGATATGCTGAACGGCGATGCCTCGACCTATGGAGTGCTCTTGGGTGCAAGCGGGGCAGGGGCGGTTGTGGGGGCGCTGATGGTTTCCTGGGCGCGCAGCAGATGGAAGACCGATATAGTCACCTCGGCAATGATGCTGGTGACCGCCGCGGCCCTTATGATCGCGGCGACCAGTCAGAACCTGTTCCTGACCTGTGTTGCAATGTTCGCCATTGGCACTGCCAATATGTTGGTCATTGCGCTGTATAATGTGACAGTGCAACTGGCCGCCCCGCGCTGGGTTCTCGCCCGGGCGTTGTCACTTTTTGGCGCCAGTATGACCGGCGGCATTGCCGTTGGCGCGTGGGCATGGGGCGTGCTGGCGAACGAGACTTCGGTGACCACCGCGGTCGTAGCCTCCGGCGTGATGATGGCAATATTGCCGCTAATATCCTGGTTGCTGCCGATAGAAGAGAAATCGAACGACACAGCTGAGACGGTTTCGATCGGATTTGAACCGGATATTGCGCTGCCTATCACGCTACGGTCCGGACCGGTCGTCATCGAAATTGACTATCGTGTCGATCCCGATGACGCCCGCGAGTTTTACGACGCGGCGCTGAAGTTACGGCCGTTGCGCTTGCGCAATGGCGGATATGACTGGTCGCTGTCTCGTGACATTGCCGATCCCGGCCTTTGGACTGAACGATATTCGTGTCCGACCTGGGCCGACTATCTGCGTATCAGAGACCGCCACACCGCAGCAGACGTTGCCGGGCAGCAAGACGTATCGGTTTTTCTGGTGAAAGACTGTCCCCCCATCGTCCGCCGGAAGCTGGACCGGCCTTTCGGATCGGTAAGGTGGAAGCATGACAGCGTCGATCCGAAGAAAGATCGACAAATGACAATTGCGCCCTGATCAAAAAAGCAGCCGATTTTTTTAAGCGTATTAGCGTGGAGATTTGAGCATGTCCGACAAGTTGAAAGTTGTACAATGGGCAACCGGGAACATTGGCACGCGGGCCCTTCGCGCGGTGATAGAACACCCGCAGATGGAACTTGTCGGACTGTGGGTCCATTCACCTGACAAGGTCGGCCGCGATGCTGCGGAATTGTGCGGAGTTGACGGGAAATCGGGTGTTTTGGCGACCAATTCGTTGGACGAAATCGTCCGCCTGGATGCCGATTGCGTGCTCTACATGCCGCAAGCCACAGATATGGAGGCGCTGACCGCATTGCTCGCTTCGGGTAAGAATGTTGTCACCACGCGCGGCGACTTTCATTGCCCCAAGCTCATGGATGCGGCGCAGCGCGGCTTGATAGAAGCCGCCTGCCAATCAGGCAATGCGACTGTCTATTCCACCGGATCGAGCCCGGGCTTCATAACCGAAGCGTTTCCCGTTCCACTGCTATCGCTTTCACGGCGGCTCGATTGTCTGACCATTGACGAATTCGCAGATCTTGGCTCGCGCAATTCACCCGAACTGCTGTTTGGTTTTATGGGTTTTGGCAGTGAAGACTTCTCGACCGACACAGGGCAGATCGAACATATCAAAGCCGATTTCGCCGGCTCTTTGGCGCAGCTTGCTGATGCGGTTGGCATCGATATCGATCAGTGGTTGGCCGAAAAACAGGTCTCCAAAGCCACGCAAGACGTGCAAGTTTCTGCAGGCACAATCGGCAAAGGAACTGTCGCCGCGCAACGGATTGTTGTGACCGGCATGGCAGAAGGTATTCCGCGGCTTCGGTTCAGAGCCAATTGGTACGCCACCAACAAAATCGAAAACACAGATTGGGAACTGCGCGATTCCGGCTGGCGGGTGCAGATATCGGGCGATACTCCACTGGATGTTAGCGTCAGCTTCCCGGTTGCGCCGGAAGATTACGCCGCATTCACCCCGGGTCTCACCGCGCATCGGGCGGTAAATGCAATCCCCGCAGTTTGCGAGGCGGCTAGCGGAATTGCGACGACCGTATCGCTTGGTCAGGTCATTGCGAATTTCGCGAAGTAGGCATTGTTGGTGCTGCATCGCGTTGACGATGATTGGTGCAGTGCCGCATATCCGACTTGCCGTTCACCCAGCGAAGCGGCATCGCTTGACCAAGAGCAATTCATAAAGACTAGGGCTAACGAACATGGCGACGGAAATTTTGCTTCCCAAAATTGGTTTTTCAATGACCGAAGGCATGGTCGCCGAATGGATGTTCGGTGACGGCGAAGAGGTGAAAGAAGGCGAAATCCTTTACCTGCTCGACGCAGACAAATCAGCCAATGAAGTTGAAGCACCGGCTTCGGGTAAGCTGAAAGTCATCGCGGAAGAAGGCAAAGTCTATCCGGTCGGCGAAGTTCTCGGCTATATCGAATAGGGCAAACACCCTCCCGGCCTAGTCGAGCGTATAAAGGTCTGTTCGGCTGAACGGCCTGAAGCCGTCAAACTTGCCTGTGCGAATTTTGCGTGGCCATTCGGGCTCGACGATCAGTGTCCGGCCAACCGCGATCAGATCAAATTCCTCTTTCTCCATCCTTTCCACAAGGCCGTCGATTGCTGCGGGCGTAGATGTGTCTTCGTTGAAGACGTTGATGAAGTCGCTCGAGAGGCCGACCGACCCGACGCTTATCGTTGCGGCACCGGTCAGTTTCTTGGCCCATCCGGCAAAGTTCAGGCCTTTCTCCCCGTCAAGTTCGGGGAATTCGGCTTCCCAATAGCGTCGCTGAGAGCAGTGAAGGATATCTACCCCCGCTTCGACCAGCGGGCACAACCAATCTGCCATTTCATCGGGCGAAAGAGCCAACCGGGCTTCAAAATCCTGCTGTTTCCATTGGCTCACGCGGAGAATGAGCGGGAAGTCCTCGCCAACCGCCTTGCGGATTGCGCGGATCATTTCGGCAGCGAATGCAGTCCGGTCGCGCAGGCTTGCTCCACCCCAGCGGTCGGTTCGCAAATTTGTGCCTGACCAGAAAAACTGATCGACCAGATATCCGTGCGCACCATGCACTTCTAGCGCATCGAAGCCGAGCCGTTTTGCATCGCTTGCGGCTTTGGCAAAGGCAGCGATTGTGTCGGTGACATCCGTTTCGCTCATGACCACACCGCGTTCATTGCCCGGCGCCAAAAGGCCGGAAGGACTTTCAAACGGGGCATCGGGCTCGAAATCCGTTGTCAGGCTTTTGACAGCGCCAACATGCCAGATCTGAGGCGCGATCAATCCGCCGGCATCGTGAACTTCCTTCACCACATTGGCCCAGCCATCGAGCGCTTCACCATGGAAATAAGGAACGCCCGCTTCGTTGCGCGAGGCAGGCCGGTCGACAACCGTCCCCTCGGTCACAATCAATCCAACTTCGCCTTCGGCCCGCCGGCGGTAATATGCCTGTTGCGGCGCACCGACCATGCCGCCTTCCGCGAACGAACGGGTCATGGGGGCCATAACAATCCGGTTCTTCATACGCAGCGATTTCAGCTGGAATGGTTCGAACAGCGCGGATGTATTGGTCAATGAAGTTCTCCGATTGATATGTGATTGGTTGCTCAGTCGCGATGAAAATTGGGCTTTCGCTTTTCGCGCAGTGCCGCGATTGCTTCGGCATGATCCGGATCGCGAACCGATTCCGCTTCCCAGCGCAAACCCGGGTCCAACAAAGTGTGCGACAACCGCTTCAGTTCCATGTTCAAAAGAGCTTTGGTCCGTCGCAGTGCGAATTGGGGTTTGGACAACAGGCTTTGGCAGACATCGTCTACAGATTGGTCAAGCTGTTGCAGTGGAACAGAGCGGCTGATTAGTCCTATCTTCACTGCCTGTTCGGCCGTGATCGGTTCTCCAGTCAGCAGGAATTCCTTGGCACGGGTTAGGCCAATGCGGTGCGGCCAGATAATCGCGCCTCCATCACCAGCGACCAGCCCGATATTCACATGCGGATCGCCAATTTTGGCTCCGTCTGCGGCAATGATGATATCGCAGAGCAGCGCGATCGTGGCGCCAAGTCCGATGGCGTGCCCGTTCAGGCGGCAAACCACCGGCTTTTCCAAACCGATCAGTCGCTCGACGATTTCTTTTGCCATTGCGATTTCGTGATCGAACCGTTCCGGCTCCGCAGCGTTGCGGGCGATGTGTTCCAAATCTCCGCCGGCAGAGAAGGCTTTCCCGGCGCCGGTCAGGATGATCACGTCAGAAGACGGGTCGTTGGCCGCAAATTCCAGAGCGCGTGGCAATTCGTCATGCATTTCAAGATTGAACGCATTGAGCGACGCCGGACGGTTCAAACAAACCTTCAGCGCTCTGCCGGACCGGGAAAAGGCAATCGTTTCGAGTTCAGGCTGGCTGGATGACATCGTTCGGGCTCTCCTTGACCCCGCTTAACACGCCCGAGCGATATGCGAACGTCGCAGGGGCGATAATGCTTGCTCATGCGGCTTTACAGCGCTCAAATCTGATCGCGCGCAAAGAAGATCGGTGAGGCATATGCAGGGATTTGACGAAACGTTCGATTGGGTTGTTGTCGGTAGCGGGGCGGGATCATTTGCTTCGGCACTGGTAATGCGCGAGGCAGGCAAATCGGTCACCATTCTCGAGAAGACAGAGTTTCTCGGCGGAACAACGGCAAAGTCGGGCGGGGTAATGTGGATTCCCGGCAACCGTTTCATGGCGCAGGATGGCGAGCCAGATTCGATCGAAGCGGCCGCCACCTATCTTGATGCGCTTCAGGCGGTGGATGGTGGAGAAGCCCCGGGAACTTCGAAAACGAAGCGGCACTCTTTTCTTGTCGAAGGCCCCAAAGCGGTCGATTTCCTGATAGAAAAGGGGGTCAAATTGCGCCGCGGCCCGCAATTCTGGCCGGACTATTACGACGAAGTTGAAGGCGGCTGCAAAACAACAAGAACGGTTGTTGCTGAGCCATTCAATCTCAAGGAACTGGGGAAAATGTCGGCCATGCTCCGGCCCGGTTTCGCCCCCTTCAATCTGTTGCTTGGTGAAGGGATGGAGGCCGGCCATAGCCGCACCAATCCGGCGGCCAAGAAGATCCTTCTTCGCATCGCATTCAGGACAATTCGCGACAAATTGCTGGTGCGCAAATTCACCACTGCAGGCGCAGCCTTGCAGGGCAGGATGCTCAAGGCAGCTATCGATGCAGGCGCTGATGTGCGCACCAATTGCGCTGTTGAAGAGCTGGTCATCGAAGATGGCGCAGTTACCGGTGTGGTTGTCCGGCGCGATGGCAAAACGGTCAGGATTGGTGCGCGCGTCGGTGTGCTGGTCAATGCCGGCGGTTTTTCGCGCAATCAGGAGATGCGCGACAAATATACGCCGGGAACCAAGTCCGAATGGTCGCAGGTGCCCGAAGGCGATACCGGCGAAATGCACCAAGAGCTTGAGCGGGTTGGGGGCGTTTTGGCCCAGATGGACCAGCTGGTCGGGTTTCAAACCACAACGCCGCCGGGCTGGCAGGATGCCTATGTGATGCCCGGGGCGCAGGGGATGACGGGTAAGCCTCACGCAATCCTCGTGGACCAGTCAGGCGCAAGATATATGAACGAAGGCGGGTCCTACGAGCTCTATTGCGAGACAATGCGCAAGCGCGACAAAGATGTGCCGGCCATACCCAGCTGGGCCATCTTCGACAGGCAATATGTCGAGAAGTACAAGGTTGCCGAAAAATTCATCGACAAGAAAATTCCCGAGGGATGGGTAGAGGAAGGATATCTGCATACCTCCGATACCTTGGCGGGTCTTGCCGCCAGCATCGGCGTTCCAGCCGATACACTAAACGCGACGATAGAGCGGTGGAACGGATTTGTTGCGCAAGGGAGGGATGCCGATTTCAACCGCGGCGAGCGCGCCTATGACAATTGCGGTTTTGTGGGTGATCCGTTTTCGGAGGCAAGTTCGATTGGCTCGATTGAGCAGGGTCCGTTTTATGCCGTTCCGGTCGTGCCGGGCGATGTCAGCACTTATGGCGGGGTGGTTACCGATGAAAAAGCGCGGGTTCTAAACGCTGATGGTGACCCGATTGGCGGACTCTACGCGACGGGAACATCGACGGCGTCCGCCATGGGCAATGTCTATCCGGGGGCAGGATCGAGCATTGGACCATCGATGACGTTCGGCTTTATTGCGGCCAAACACGCTGCCGGATTGGACAACCAGCTGTAGCGTTTCAACGCAGCAGCGATACTCTGGCGATTTTCCGATAGCGCGATTGACGTTTACGCGAACTCTCCCGAATGTTGGTTCCATCCCGAATAGCTGTCGAGGAATCCAATGACAGAGCTCAGCAATGCGCCCAAGCCGGACGGCGAAGCGCTTAAAGATATCTACCGCCGCATGTTGCGGATCGAACGCAACGAAGATGAAATCCTCTCGACCATCCGCAAGGGTCGCCTGACCATGCCGTATTACTCGGCGCGGGGCCAAGAGGTTATTCCAGCCACGGTTTCGCATTTCCTGAATGATGAAGACCAGATCTGCACCATCTATCGCGGTGTCCAGGATATGGTCGCCAAGGATATGCCGCTCAAACCGCTTTGGGCGGAAATTGCCGGCCGCGTTGAAGGGACTTGCAAGGGCAAGGGTGGGGGTATGCACATCACTCATCCCGAAACCGGGGTTATGGTCACCACCGGTATTGTCGGCTCTTCCATGCCGATTGCCAATGGCCTTGCATGGGCGGCGAAACTGGATGGCAGCGACCGTGTGGTCGTGGCCTATTTCGGCGATGGCGCGTCCAACATCGGCGCTTTTCACGAGGCCTTGAATATGGCTTCGGTCTGGAAGCTGCCGGTCATTTTTGTCTGTGCAAACAACCTTTTCGCAGAGCATACGCGGTATGAAGACGCAACTTCGGTTGACCAGATTTCGAAGCGGGCAATCGGATACGGCATGCCCGGCTTCACGGTCGATGGGAACAATCCGGACGATATGTATGCGCATATGGCAGCGGCTGTAGAACGTGCGCGTTCGGGTGAAGGCCCGACTTTGCTTGAATGTATGACTTTCCGGTTCCGCGGCCATGTTCTTGGCGATGACGACAAGTACATGACCAAGGAAGAGAAAGAGGCGGCAATGGCTGCCGATCCTTTGCCGGCACTGAGGCAGCGCCTCGTCGATGATGGTATTGCCACCGA
Organism: Pontixanthobacter aquaemixtae; assembly: GCF_009827395.1. Lineage (GTDB taxonomy): Bacteria > Pseudomonadota > Alphaproteobacteria > Sphingomonadales > Sphingomonadaceae > Pontixanthobacter > Pontixanthobacter aquaemixtae. Next base: position 847,229 of record NZ_WTYX01000001.1, read on the forward strand.
AGAAGAGCTGGCATCGCTTCAGGAATCGCTCGAGCAAGAGGTGGCAGATGCCCGCGACTTTGGTCTGGCTGGCGAACTGCCGTCTGAAGATGAACTGAGACGCGATGTCTTCGCCGAGGAGATTCCGGCATGAGCGAGATGGAAAAAATGCACGCCATCCAGGCGATCAATTCGGCCCTGCATCAAGCCATGGCAGAAGATGACAAGGTCCTGGTGCTCGGCGAGGATATCGCCGACAAGGAAGGCGGAGGTGTCACCGGCACAACCGCGGGGCTTTCCACCAAATTCGGGACTGATCGGGTCAAGTCTACTCCGATTTCCGAACAAGCCATTATGGGCGCCGCAATTGGCGCAGCGATGGCCGGTTACAAGCCGGTCGCCGAAATCATGATGATGAATTTCACCACCGTCGCGATGGACATGATCGTCAATCACGCCGCAAAATTGCGCTTCATGTCGGGCGGCCAGACCAACGTGCCTTTGGTTATACGTACGATGACCGGTGCAGGGTGGCAGACGGCGGGCCAGCATTCGGACTTCCTCGAAGGCTGGTTTGCGCATACCGCCGGAATCAAGGTCGTTTGCCCGGCATTCCCGGCTGATTACAAAGGGCTGATGCTATCGGCGATCCAGGATCCCGATCCGGTGATCTTTGTCGAGGGCGGGGGGACATTCTTCATTCCGAACGACGTGCCCAGCGATCAGGGACCAATTCCGCTTGGCAAGGCCAATGTGGTTCAGGAAGGAACCGATTTGACCATCGTGACATGGTCTGCCCAGACAGTCCGCGCGATGATGGCAGCGCCTGCGATTGCAGAGGCAGGTATTTCTGCCGAGATTATCGATCTGCGAACGGTATCGCCTTGGGATAAGGAAACTGTCCTGGCATCTGTCGAGAAAACCGGACGTCTGTTGGTGGCACACGAGGCGGTTCGCAATTTCGGGCCCGGCGCAGAGATTGCTGCAACTGTGAACGAGGAACTGTTCGGCAAGCTAAAAGGGCCCGTAAGGCGTCTTGGCGGGCCAACCTGCGCGGTGCCTTTTGCCAAGAACCTGGAAACTGCCTTTATCGTCCAGCCGGATGATATGGTCGCAGCCGCCAAGGAGCTGATGGGCTGAGGTGGCTACATCAGCAACCCGGCCCGTAATCGCGCTATTGCACGGTGGCGGGCAGGGGAGCTGGGTGTGGGAAGAGCTTGTCGCGCTGCTTGAACAAGCAGGCGTCAGAGCAATCGCGCTCGATGTGCCCGGTTGCGGGACCAAGCGAGGGCGCGATCTGTCAGCGATTGATGCCAATTGCGTTGCCGCCGAATTGGTCGATGATCTTTCCGGGCATGACGATGTGACATTGGTCGGCCATTCGCTGGCCGGAGCGATCCTGCCGCGAATGGCCGGGATATTGCCGAATAAATGGCGGCGGTTGATCTATGTCACATGCACCGCGCCGCCTACAGGAACAGGATTTCGTGCACTGATGGGCAGCGGCCTCCACGGGGAAAATCCGGATGAAGTTGGCTGGCCGGTTGATCCCGCCAGCACCAGTGCTGACGAGCGATATCGCGTGATGTTTTGCAATGATATGTCCCGCGAAAATGCCGGGGCATTTCTGGCCAAGATGGGGCAGGATGACTGGCCGATGGACGTTCTGGTCCGGACCGATCACAAATATGATCATCTGGCGGAGATCCCGTCGACCTATATCGTGTGCCAGCGAGACAATGGCTTGCCGCCAAATTGGCAACGCAAATTCGCCAAACGGCTGCATTGTGACCGCATTCGGGAAATCGACGCCGGTCATCAGGTTATGGTAACGCAGCCCGCAAAACTGGCGGAAATGCTCCTGGTAGAGCTTAGCTAGAAGAAAGAAGCGCGCGGCCCGCCACGCCTTCCCAATGATCGACATCGCCAGCAAGCGTGCAGTTCAGCATCGCACGCTTGAAAAAGCGGTGGCAGGGGTGCTCTTCGGTCAAGCCAATGCCGCCATGCAGCTGGATGGCGTCTTCTGCGATATCGCGAAAGGTGCGCACGCAGAGCGCCTTTAACGCCCCAAGTTCTTCCATACTGCTGGTTGGTCCGGCCCGGCTCCAAAGGAGTGCCTCGGCCGCTTCCAGCGCTGTCTTGTGATCAGCGACACGGTGTTTGAGCGCTTGAAACATTGCGAGCGGGCGATCGAACTGCCTGCGCGTTTTGAGATATTCGATCGTCATTTCGAGCAAAGTATTGGCAGCCCCCAGACTATCGCTGGCAATCGCCAATTGCGCCGATGGGGAAATCAGATCGTGCAGCTCGCCGGCATCTTGCGGATTTGCAATGACGAGTGCGGGGTCCGGCTGGTAATTGTTCAACTCAAGCGAGAAGATCCGGCGGCTTGGATCCCAAAGCGGGTGTTCGGACAATGTGATACCACCGGCATCGGTTGGGATCAGCAGGAAACCGGCGGCCGATGCTGCAACGACCTGCCGCGCCATGTCTGCCTCGAAATAGCCCGGAATAACGCCCGACAGCGTTCCATCCGCATTCTGCTCCACCGCTGCGCCGGGAAGCATGTTGAGCGGTGTATATTCGCCGCCTGAAACTCGCTTTATCCATTCCTCTTTGCCGGCAAGGCAGGTTGATGCCGCAACCGCCTGAAGCCCGAGCAGCGCAGGGATCAGGGGCACCGCCGGCAATGACTTGCCCAACTCGTAATGGAGTGTCGCGGAAGCATCGCGCCCCATTCCCAAACCGCCCTGTTCATCAGACAGCTCAAGGATAAGCCACCCCATTTCAGCGGCCAATTGCCAGCTTTGATCGCGGTCAGGGGTGAGCGGATCGGGCGGAAACGCTTTCTGGACAGCATCGCGAAGTTCGGACAGCTCGATCATGACAGCGTCCAATTCTTCGGCTCGCGCGGCATCTCGAGCATCCGTTCCGCGATGATATTGCGCTGAACTTCCTCGCTGCCACCGGCAATTGTCCAGGCGTAGGAGTTCATGAAATCGGCCATCCAGTTTCCGGTGTTCAGATCACCGAAGGTGATCGCTTGGCGATATTGGCCAGAATAGCCATCGACCCTTACGCCCAAGTCAGCCCAGGCTCTGAGCGCTCGAGAATAGGCGTTTTTGACGATCGAAGCGTCGCCAATTCGTTCTTCGTCGTCCATCCGCTTTTGCAGGAACCTGTCAGCGAGCGCACAAACCGCATCGACCTGCGTCGCAAGACGGCCCAAATCTCTCTGGATTCCGCAATCTTCGGACCGGCCACGCTTTTCAATAGTGTCCGCAAGGCGGAACAGGTTTCCGCGCATCCGGTAGGCCAGTTCCATCAGCGTTAACCCGCGCTCCGATGCGAGCGTGGCTTGGGCAACGGCCCATCCTTGCCCCTCTTCACCCACTCGCTCACTGACCGGGATTTCGACATTGTCGAGGAATATCTCGGCAAATTCCTCGTCGCCCTGGATTTGATGGATTGGCCGGACGCTGACGCCCGGTGTCTTCATGTCCAAGAGGAAATAAGTAAGCCCTGCCTGTTTGGGGCCGTCATCTGAAGTCCGGGTCAGCAACAGGCAGCGATCGGCGTATTGCGCCATTGTCGACCAGACTTTCTGGCCCTCAACAATATAGACATCGCCTTTTCTGGTGGCCTTGGTCCGTACCGCGGCGAGATCGGACCCGGCGTTGGGCTCTGAGAAGCCCTGACACCAGATCTCGCCTTCAAGAATGCCGGGGAGCAATCGATCCCTTTGGTCGTCATTGGCGCATTCATGGAGCGTGGCGAAGGCGTGATATGTCGAGACGAATGTTAACAGAAGGCGAGGGGCATCGGCCCGCGCCAGTTCTTCGTAGATAACTTTTTGCTCTGCCAGGCTACGGCCGCCTCCCGGCCATCCTGCGGGCCAATGCGGAATGCCATAACCGGCATCGACGAGCTTCCGGAACCACGCACGTTGCTGTTCAGCGAAAAGGGCGTGCGAGCTTGCACTTTCACGCCAGTCTTTTGGCGCATTTTGATCCAACCACTCCCGCAGTTGAGATCTCAGTTGTTCAAGCTCCTCGCTCATAGGAATCGTATTTCGGGCCAACCGTCAAACACTGCAAGCTGGCACTGACAATATCGATCAGGCGATGCTCGACGCATCGAGCATTATCATTCCGGATTCAACCTTTACCGGGAATACCTCGATAGATTCTGTAGCCGGCGGATTGAGCGGTTCTCCACTCTTAAGATCAAATCTAGCTCCGTGTGCAGGGCATGCTATCCAACCACCCCGCATCACTCCCCCTTCCAAACATTGGAAAGCGTGTGAGCATTCGTTCTTAATAGCATGAAATTGATCATTAATATGGCAAATTAGAACCGAAACACCCCCGACTTCCTTTGCCACCGCTGTTCCGCTTTTGATCTCGCTCACGCGGCACAGTTTAACCCAGTTTTCTTCCATTTTGATCTTGTTTCCTGGTCAATTGTTCCATCGGTCCGGCGATGAATTGAAGGTCCGCAAAGCATAGCAACCAACATTTGCCTAAACCCTGTATCAACCCTGCAATACCTCTTCCAGCCGATCTTCGGCAGAACATAGTCGGAATGTTTCATGTCAAATGCAAATGCGCCAGCAGCTTCACCATCTGCCAGAAAACTTGCTGAAGAAAAGGGCATCGATCTTGCCTCGATCTCCGGTACCGGGCCGGCAGGCAAAATTACCAAAGCAGATGTCGAGAACGCGCCTGCAGGTACGCCGCAGCCTTCTCCAGACACATCCGCGCCCGCAGATGAAGCACCGGCACCGGATGATGCAATCGCGGCGTCGCCGCTTGCCAAGCGGATCGCAGCGCAGAAAGGGCTGGATCTGTCCACCATCAAGGGTTCCGGTCCGGGCGGGCGCATCGTCAAAGCCGATGTCGAAAATGCAGAGCCGGGTGGGTCCGGCGGGGCTGCTCCGTCGTCATCTCCGGCAAATTCGGCCGCTCCAGACACCAAAAGCCCGTCCGCGATGCCGATGGACGGCTTGGAAGCCCCCTTTGAAGTGCAAGCGCTCAATGGCGTGCGCAAGGTTATTGCACGCCGGCTGACCGAGGCAAAGCAGACTATCCCGCACATTTACTTGTCAGTCGATGTCCATTTGGATGCGCTGCTTACTCTGCGCGGTGAGCTCAACGCTTCGCTCGAGGCTGACGGAGTCAAGCTCTCGGTCAACGATTTGCTGATCAAGGCGCTGGCGAGGGCGCTGATGCGCGTTCCCGCCTGTAACGTCAGCTTTCAGGGCGACGATATGCATCGCTACTCCCGCGCGGACATATCGGTAGCGGTCGCGGCCCCTTCTGGCTTGATTACCCCGATCATTCGCAACGCGGATGGCAAGGGTGTTTCCGAAATATCTAGCGAAATGAAAGGGTTGGCTGCTAAGGCGCGCGACGGGAAGCTGCAGGCACATGAATTTCAGGGCGGAACCGCATCGCTTTCCAATTTGGGAATGTTCGGCATCAAGCATTTCGACGCGGTTATTAATCCGCCGCAGGGGATGATCCTTGCTGTCGGGGCGGGCGAACAGCGGCCCTATATTGTCGAAAATTCCGTCCAGCAGGCGACTGTGATGAGCGTAACGGGCAGTTTCGACCACCGTGCCATCGATGGTGCTGACGGGGCGCAGCTCATGCAAGCATTCAAGGATTTGGTCGAAAAGCCGATGGGTCTGCTGGCTTAGGCAATGTTGAGGCGCGCCGTTTGCGAGCCTTTGCGAAAGCGCTGGTAAGGGACATATCCGATTTTCCGGCCGTTCTGCGCAATTCACTGCAGGTTGCGCCCGGCTTGCCGAGGAAAGGCCAGCGTATCAGGGCGGCTCACACTTTCGCTCCCGAATTCACAAAGTTCAATATAAACAGTTGATTATGCAAATTATAGGCGCGCCTGAACGGCTTTCAACTCGCGCAAAATTCCGCCATTAACCGGACCTCGGAAGAATTTTCACCATTGGTTGAAAATTTCGTGCGCGAGCGTTTCTGCGCAATTTTTACATGGGTTTACAAGGATTCCGCTACGGAATTTCTGGATGTTACATTTGTATACATTGCTGAAGCATGCGTTAACCGTTGTAAACTGCGGTTTCTCTAAGGAAAAATCGCCCCTCCTGCTAACGGCTTGATAACCTTTTTGCTCCATAAAACGGGGCATGAAAAACGCACAGAAAATATATTCCGTTGTCGCGGCAGCTGCATTTGCGCCGCTATTTGCCACGCCGGCGCTGGCCGATGGTGTGGCGGCTGGCACGCTGATCGAGAACACCGCGACCGCGACTTACGACATAGGTGACGGGCCCGAGACGATTGACTCGAACACCGTCGTGCTTCGCGTGGACGAGCTGATCGACGTTGCGGTGACTTCGCTGAATGCGGGTCCGATCGCGACCGATTCAGGCACAGCGGTTTTGACCTATTCGGTTACCAACACCGGTAACGGTCCGGAAGCGTATACGCTGACGGCCAATCCTGCGGTTGCGGGTAACGATTTCGATCCGACGGTTGATGGCATCGCTATCGATACCAACGGAAATGGCGTTTATGATCCGGGCGTTGATGAAATTCTGACATCGCCCGAAACAACAGCAATTCTCGATCCCGATGAAGAGCTGACGGTTTTTGTCCTCCTTTCTGTGCCCGCAGGCACCAATGACGAGGATGAAGCGCAAGTCGAACTGCTCGCAGAAGCAGTAACCGGCACAGGCGCACCCGGAACAACTTTCCCTGGTGAAGGCGTCGATGGCGGCGATGCGATTGTCGGCGTTAACGGCGCTGACGATACCGCGCTTGGTTCGATCATCGTCGGCATTGCTACTGTTGATCTGTTCAAATCGGCAGTTGTGGTCGATCCGTTTGGCGGCACGAGTGTCGTACCCGGGTCCATCATTACTTACACGATCCGTGCGGATGTGACCGGCAGCGGTACGGTTAGCGATCTGGTGATCACTGACATCATCCCGGACGACACAACTTACGAAGCTGGAACTCTCACGCTCGACACAGCCGCGCTCACCGACGCTGCTGATGCGGACGCGGGTGAAGCGTCTGACGCGGCCGGAATTTCGGTCGATCTGGGCGAAGTAGCTGGCGGAACTTCGCACTCCATCACCTTTGACGTGTCTGTCGACTAACGAGGACTAAGACGATGAATACAGGTCGCATTTTTGGATTTTTTGCAGCGCTTGCGGCGCTTGTTTCCACACCTGCCATGGCGCAGCGTGAACAAGCGGTCGAACTCAGCGGCGACGTAATGGTCGTAAAGACCGTCACCGAAGAAGGTGCGGAGCCGCGCGAGGAGCTGGTGAAGCCGGATCTGGTTGTACCAGGCGATCGGTTGGTTTTCCGGACGAACTACCGGAATACCAGCGCAGATCTGGTCGAGAACTTCGTCGTCACCAATCCGCTGCACTCAGCAGTCGCACTGGCGCCCGATACACCGAGCAGCCAGCAAGTTTCGGTCGATGGTGGAAACACTTTCGGCACTTTGTCCGAACTGACGGTCACCGAGGAGGACGGCACCAGCCGCCCGGCGATGGCTTACGATGTGACGCATCTTCGCTGGGTTCTGTCCAGCCTTGAACCAGGCGCGTCCGGACAAATCAGTTTTTACGCAATCGTCCGTTGAGAAGCGGAAGGTAACTGCCTCGTCCCGTGGGCAGTCGGGGAAGCACGGGACAACTTAGAAGGACCAACACAATGAAACGCACAAAGCAATTGCTCGGAGCGGTGAGTGGCGTAGCCCTTATTGCGATGAGCACGACGCCGGCCCTGGCTGCCGGCACGACGGCTGGTAGCTCGATTACCAATACCGTCGAAGTCGACTATCAAGTCGGCGGTTTCGATCAAACCACCGAAACCGCAACCGATACATTCACCGTCGACCGGAAGATCGACCTGACTGTTGTCGAAACCGGCTTTATCGGTCGTACTTCTGTCTCACCAAACCAGACACGGGCTGTGATCGCTTTCGACGTCACCAACCTGTCAAACGACACGGTTGACCTTGCCCTGACCGCTACACCGGCGGCTGGCAACGACTTCACGCTGTCAAACATCATCATTTTCGTCGACGCTGACAGCGATGGCGAATATGACGTGGGCGAAGAAGTAACCTATCTCGATGAAGTCGTCGCTGACGGCGTTACCGAGGTTCTGGTTGCTGCTGACATCCCTGTTACCGCAACGGCTGGTCAAACCGCAGACATCGTTCTGACGGCGCAAGCACATGAAGCTGGCGGCGTTGGCAGCCTTGGCACTATCTATGATGCCGCAAACACTTCGGACGATACCGAAGCCAACACGGAAGACGGTACTGTTAACCCAGCCAACGTCGATACGGTTCTGGCTGACGGCGCGGGTGATACCGATGCTGCTGAAGACGGCGCATTCTCTGACACTGACGGCTATGTCGTTGCTGCAGCAGATGTTACTGTCACCAAGCAGAGCACGATCATCAGCGATCCGATCAACGGCACAAGCAACCCGAAAGCGATTCCGGGTGCGGTTGTTGAATATTGTATCGCCGTAGCGAACGGTTCGGGTGCAGCAACGGCGACTGCCGTGACTGTTTCGGATACGCTTCCTGTCGATCTCGAAATCGACGACGCATTCGGCGTTTTCGTTGACGGTACTGTCGACGGAACGGGTGCATGTAACGCTGACGGTGTTGATAACGCCAACAGCAACTTCACCGACAACGCACTTGGCACGCCGGACGAAGTGAACGGTACTCTCAGCGATATCGCTGCAGGCGTTACCCGTACGCTTTATTTCCGCGCGACCATCAACTGATCCCACTTTTGATTAGTTGAGTTTACGCAAGTGCGTTTCACTTCTTCTATACGCGACATTGCAGCGGCACTCCTTGTAGTGCTGCTGCAATTAGTCGTGCTTGGAGGGGTGGCGCACGCGCAAACCATTACCAATGTTGCCCAGGCAGACTGGACCGACCCGACCGGACCGCGCACGACGCTTTCCAACCCGGTTGATCTGGAAGTTTCCGAGCTGCCGGTCACGATTACTACATACCAACCGACCCCTGGATCGGGCACGGTTATTACTTTCCAACCGTCTTCTTGCGGGTCGCAGTCCGCGCAAACCGGCGGTGGTGGGTCAACCAGTGCAGCGGTTTTGCCCTCGGATGAGATCCGGGTTGGCCAAAATCTGTATTTTCAGGTCAATATTCCCTCTGCAAACGTCGATTCTGGGGCCGTTGACAGCCTGGAAGCGCAGATCAAGACGAGCACCGGCGACACAGAGACCATTATTATCTACGAAACGGGCCCCGATACGGGCGTATTCGTGGGTGAAATTCCAACGATTGGCATCCCTCCTGCGGTTGTTTCCGGAGATTGTCGCCTGAGCCTGGTCGATGGCGCGACGATCGATATCGGCATTACCCGCGTTGGCGGAACCGATATTGTTATTTCGACTTCGGTCACGGTATTGGCCGATCCGTTCGGCGTTGTCTTTGACAGCGAAACCGGAGAGCCGGTTACCGGCGCCATCGTTACGCTTGTTGACGCGACCACTGGCCTGCCAGCAACCGTGTTTGCCGAAGACGGCACAACCCCTTGGCCTTCCACGGTTATTGCGGGACAGCCGATCACCGATGGCAATGGCAATGTCTATCCGATGGGGCCGGGCGAATACTGGTTCCCGCTGACTGCACTCGGCGATTATCGCCTCGAAGTGCAACCGCCGGCGCCTTATACCGCGCCATCCGAAGCGACACCCGAAGAGCTCGCGACGCTAGAGCGCCCGGGCGGCGGCCAGTTTGTCATCAATGACGGATCCTACGGCGGTATCTTCTCGCTGGTCGATCCGACACCAGTGCAAATCGACATTCCGCTTGATCGGCCCGCGATCGCTGTTGACCTTACCAAAACCGCCTCGCGCGATCGCGTGCAGCCCGGTGATGTGGTGTTCTACACCGTCACCGCGCGCAATTCGGATCCGAGCCGCGTCCGGCGCGATGTTACGCTTGTCGATACGCCTTCTTCGTGGCTGCGGCTGCGGCAGGATTCGATCCGTCTCAATGGTGCTCCTGCGCCCGATGCAGTCGATGTGACCGCTGACGGACGCCAGCTTACCGTGCGCGTGGGCGATCTTGCCGGCGGTGCGCAGGCACGCCTGACCTATGCCATGGTGGTGCGCGCAGATGCGCCTCCGGGCCAAGCCGAGAACCGCGTAGTCGCGACCGATGTTCGCGGGCGCACTTCGACTGCCAATGCCGTGATCGACATCGAACGCGACACGATTGCCGGCCGCATGACATTGATCGGGCGGATTACCGCCGGAACTTGCGACATTCGCGACCCTCGCGTTGGTATTCCCGGCGTGCGTGTGATGCTGCAGGACGGCAGCTTTGCGATCACCGACGCAGATGGCCGCTATCACTTTGAAGGCCTGGTACCGGGTACCCACGTGGTGCAGGCGGCAGAAAACACTCTGCCCGAAGGCGGCGAATTCATCGATTGCTATCGCTCCTCGCGCAGCGCGGGCAGCACTACATCGCGCTTTGTCATCGGGCAGGGCGGTTCGCTGCTGGTTGCAGATTTCCATGCTGTGGTTCCCGAAGGTTCGCTGAAGCCTGTCGTCGAAGACGCCACTGCGGGCACACCCGAAGCGGGCATCGTTGAAGGTGCTGCGGATCGCGTTGGCGGTGAAGCACCGCAGGCAAAACCTGTCGTGTCCCAGGCCGAGAAAGAAGCGATTGGCGACGTCAATTGGCTTGCGCTGGGTGACGGCGAGGACGGCTGGCTGTTCCCTGACGCCGATCACAACCCGCGTGTCCCGTCCATTCGCGTGGCTATCCGCCACCGTAAGGGCCAGAGCGCGGAACTGTTTGTCGATGGCGAGCCTGCGAGCAAACTGACATTCGAAGGCATCCGCACGGCTTCTGACGGCCATTATGCGGTCAGCCTGTGGCGCGGTGTACAGCTGGAAGGCGAAAAAACCGTCCTGACCGCAAACATCATGAATTCGCTTGGCGGCGTTTCCAAAGAAATCTCCCGTGATGTGTATTTCACTTCGCAGGCCGACAAGGTTGAGTTGGTCAAAGACCAGTCGCAACTGGTTGCTGACGGCGTTACCCGCCCGGTGGTTGCGGTGCGCGTCACCGATCGCCATGGTCGCCCTGTACGCGGCGGTATCTCTGGCGAGTTCACCGTAAACGCGCCGTATCAAAGCGCTTCGCAAATCGAACAGCAACAATTGCTGCAACTCACCGGCGGCAGCGGCAGCACTGCGCGCTGGACCGTTGAAGGTACAGACGGCATTGCCCTGATCGAGCTTGCGCCAACCATGATCAGCGGATCGGTCCGCCTCGACTTCCGCTTTGCCGATGGTGAAATCACCCGCGAACAGGAACTAGAAACCTGGATCGAACCGGGCGATGTTGAATGGACCGTTGTCGGTTTGGCCGAAGGTTCGATCGGCGCCCGCACGGTTGCTGACAATATGGAACGTGCCGGTAACTTCGACAGCGATCTGGGAGACAAGGCGCGCGTAGCATTCTATGCCAAGGGCCGGGTACTGGGTAAGTATCTGCTGACGCTGGCCTATGACAGCGCCAAGCAGCCCGATGACCAGCGTCTTCTGGGCACGCTTGACCCCAATGCTTACTACACCGTGTTCGCTGACGGCTCGAGCCGCCGTTTCGACGCGGCATCGCGCGAAAAGCTCTATGTCCGCATCGAAACCGCGACATTCTATGCGCTGTATGGTGATTTCCAGACCGGCTTCGACCAGACCCAGCTGGCCCGCTACAACCGCACTGCGACAGGCATAAAAGCCGAAGCCCGCTTTGGTCAGGTTCAGGCGCAAGCATTTGCTGCGGAAATCGACACACGTTTCCGCAAGGACGAAATCCAGGGGCAGGGCATTTCCGGCCCATACCGCCTCAGCAGCCGTGCGATCATCGCGAATAGCGAGAAAGTCGCGATCGAAACACGCGACCGCCTGCGTTCGGAAGTGATCGTTGATCGCCGCGAACTGACACGGTTTATTGATTATGACATCGATCTGCTGTCGGGCACGATCACTTTCAGCGAACCAGTGCTGAGCCGCGATTTTGACCTGAACCCGCAATTCATTGTCGTTGACTATGAAGTTGACGAGCTGACCAGCGGTGAATGGAATGCCGGTGTTCGCGCTGCATGGACCGACAAATCGGGCAAGATCCGCATCGGTGCGACTGCAATCACCGATAAGGGCGAAGAAGCCCGTACCAATATCGGCGCTGTCGATCTGCGTGCCCGCGTTGGTGAGAACACCGAAGTTCGCGCTGAAGTCGCGATGAGCCGTAGCGAAGGCAAAACTGCATCGGGTTATCTGGTGGAAGTAGAGCATCGCGCCGGTCCGGTAGACCTCCTTGCCTATGTCCGTTCGCTTGATGCCGATTACGGCGTCGGCCAGCAAAGTGGTGCCGAGCGCGGCCGCCGCAAAGTGGGTGTGGATGCACGTTATCAATTCAGCGAGAACGCCTCCGTCGTCACCAGCTTCTGGCGCGATGACAGCCTGACCGACAGCAACCGCCGCAATGCTGCTCGCGTTACTGCAAACTATCGGACGGGAGATACCGATCTTCAAATCGGCATCGCGCATCTCAATGATCGTCTGGACGACGGAACGAAGAACAAGTCGACTGTTCTCGAAGGCGGGGTCACCCAGCGTCTGTTCGACAACAAGCTGGAGCTTAGCGCATCCAGTGCGATCGCTCTCGACCAGACCGAATCTATCGACCTGCCAACGCGTCATCGTTTCGCGGCCCGCTATGCGATCACACCGAATGTGAAGCTGGTTGGCCTGTACGAAATCGCCAATGGCGAGAATATTGACGCGCGCACCGTGCGCGGCGGGCTGGAAGTTACGCCATGGCAGGGTGGTCGTTTCACCACGACACTCGGTCAGCAGCGGATCGACGAGAACGGCAACCGCAGCTTTGCAGCATTCGGCCTTGCGCAGACGCTGCAGGTGTCGCCAACGCTGACAGTCGATGCAACGCTTGATGGCAGCCGCACGCTGGGCGGTACCGGCAACGTGTCCGACATTATCAATCCGGCGCAACCGGTATCGAGCGGAGGACAGCTGGGCCAGGACGGCAGCCTGTTCGAAGACTTTACCGCTGTTACGCTTGGCGCGGCCTATCGTAAGGACCGCTGGAGCGCGACCTTGCGCGGCGAATATCGCGATGGTGAATTCGCCGATCGCCACGGTGTCACTTTTGGCGCCGTCCGCCAGCTTGGCGAGGGCAGCATCGTCGGTTCGGGCTTTACCTGGACCGAAGCCACCGGTGAAAACGGCACCAAGACAGAGATTTTTGACGGCGCGATTGCATTTGCTCACCGTCCCGATGCATCCGAAATCGCGATGCTGGGCAAGCTCGAATTCCGCAGTGACTCGGTAACCGGGGCCATTGCTGGCGAGACCGGTCCGGCTGGCCGTACCGCGCTGACCGTGACCGGCGATGCACAATCGCGCCGCCTGATCGGTAGCCTTTCGACCAACTGGTCGCCACGCGGCTATGAAGAGCTCGACGAAATCGAGGGTATTGAATATCAGTACCGCCGCAGCGAGCTGGGCCTGTTTGTCGGCGCGCGCTACAATTTCGACCGCTATGAAGGGTTCGACCTGTCGGGCTTCACCGCGCTGGCTGGCGTTGACGCACGCATCGGAATTGGAGAGCGGTTCGAGATCGGTGCAGCCGGTACCGTGCGCGCGAACCTGACTGACAACACCACAAGCTTCGCATTCGGTCCGAATATCGGTTTCGTTCCGGCTGATGGAATGCTGCTGACCATTGGTTACAACATCGAAGGCTTCCGTGACGAAGACTTCTCTGCATCGCGCAACACCGACAAGGGCATCTATGCCAGCGCGCGGATCAAGTTCGATGCCGATACATTCGGCTTCCTGGGGCTTGGCCGATGAGCCAGTTTTCGCAAATGCCGGAGCGCCAAGTTAGCGCCGCGTTAACCACGTTCGGATATTCCAAGCTGATGTTTTGGAAACCAAAATTGCTGCTCGCGATTGCGTTGGTGTGCATAGCGTTTGTGTCGCTCTTGAATCCCAAGGATGCGTTCGCACAAAATGCGACGATCGACTGGGCAGACGCCAACGTGCCGAGCCTGACAGCCGTACCAAACCCGACAACTGTGACGGGTTCGGATGGTACAACCGCGACCGTATCCAGAACGGTGCAAACAAGTGGCATCGGTCTGTTTACCTTCACCTATGGTGATTATTTGTCCTACTTTTCCGGGACAGTCGGGACAGCGGCATCGCCACTGCTGTTTAACTTTGACAACACGCAATATGATCCGAATGACAAGGTCACCTACACCGTTGCGCTAAGCCAATCGGTCAAAAACCTGCAGTTTCTGATTGCGGATATTGACCAGGGCACATTCCAGGACTCTATCGAAGTCTATTACGACACAGGCAACGGCACTTTTGTAAACGCCGCTACCAACACAGCTTTCTGGACTGCGAACAGCGCGGTATCGCGCACCAACAATGCAACTGTGAACGGTTGGCGAGGCGTCGCCGGATCGGCTACCGCGGCGACAGACGGGAACATCAATTTCAACTTCGGAAACACCGCGGTCCAACGTATCAGGATCGTCTATTTCAGCTACACCGGAACGGGTGATCCCAGCGGGCAGTTTGCCGCAATGTCAGACCTTGCTTACACGCAACCCGATGCAGACCTGTCGCTGACCAAAACGGTCAGCAATGCGACGCCGGCCAACGGTACCGCGGTTAGCTATACCCTTACTGTAAACAATGCAGCGAGTTCGGTTTTCAACGCAACCGGCGTGCAGGTTCGCGATGTTCTTCCCGCGGGCTTCACTTACGTGAGCGCCTCCGGTGTTGGCACGTATAATAGCGGTACCGGAATCTGGGACGTTGGCAGTGTGCCGGTAGGCACAAACCGGTCGATTACGATTAACGGCACGGTCAATGCGACTTCGGGCGCGACCATTACCAACACGGCAGAGATTATCGCCAGTAACCAACCGGATCGCGATTCCACGGTCAACAATGGCGTTACCACAGAAGATGATTACGCCACCCGCAGCTTTACCGTTTCGGGTACCAGAGTGGCAGGCACGCCGCCGGTACTAAGTTGCCCGGTCGGTAGCGTTTTGTTTGATTGGGACACGCGTACATGGACCGCGGGCTCGCTGAACAACACCTATGCCGTCACCGGCATCGGGAATATCAATTACACTGTCAGTTCACCGGGCGTTTTCGTCGATGATCCGGCGTTTGGCGGTCAGTCGCCATCGCTGAGCAATGCCAATAATGGCGGGACCGGCACAACCGACGTTGCGCTTCACCAATATCTTGATTTTGCGGACCAATCCCAGACGGCCACGACAGTAATCACGCTGCCAACAGCTGTCCCGGGCGCGCAATTCACGGTCTATGATATCGACTTTGCCAATAACGACTTTGCTGACAAACTCACCGTCACCGGTTCGTTCAATGGCGCGACTGTGATCCCGACGCTGACCAACGGTGTTGCAAACTATGTTGTCGGAAACACAGCAATCGGTGATGCCGGTTCCGGCGGAACATCTGCTGATGGTAATGTCGTAGTGACATTCTCCAGCCCGGTTGACACGATCACGATCGTTTACGGCAACCATACAACCGCGCCGGCTGTTCCCGATGGTCAGGCGATTGCTATCGCTGACATCCGGTATTGCAATCCACAGGCAACGCTAAGCGTTACCAAGGTCAGTTCCATCCTGTCCGATCCGGTCAACGCAACGACCAATCCCAAGCCCATTCCGGGCGCGCTGGTCCGCTATTGCATTCTGGTGAATAACCCGGGGTCGGCGACAGCAACATCGATTGTCGCGACTGACAATATTCCTGCGGATCTCACATTTGTTCCCGGATCGATCCGCAGTGGAACCAGCTGCGGCACGGCAACTACGGTTGAGGATGACAACAATACCGGGGCGGATGAAAGCGATCCCTATGGTGCGGCAATTGCAGGTTCGACGCTGACCATGACCGCGGGATCATTGGGCCCGACCGCCAATATGGCGATCACATTCCAGGCTACGCTCAACTGATAAAGTTGAAATCCGGCGCGCTGGCGGGCGCGCTGATCAGTAAAGCAATCTATTCTCGCCCGGGATATTGGCCGTCTGGCCGGAAGAACGCCGCATCAAATCCTTCAGTTCGGTATGTTTCGGGCGATGCGCGCGTGTGCGCAGCACCTGGTTGACCCGCCATTTCAGGAACTTTGAATCGAAGGGCTTGCGAATATAGTCCTGCGCACCCTGAAACCGGGCTTGTTCTTCATCGTCAGCGCCGGTCATTCCGGTGAACATGATCACCGGCAGATCGTAGAGCTTGGGCGAGTTTCGCAGCGTCCTGAGAACGGTCGAACCGGACAGGCCGGGCATGTCCTGATCGAGAAGCATCAAATCCGGGCGGCGCCATTGCAGCAATTCCAGCGCTTTCTCCCCATTGGTGACCCACCCGCACGCGTGGCCGGCCTCTATCAAGACATTGGCAGCCAGCTCGGCGATTATCTCGTCATCATCGGCGATCAGAATATAAGCCACAATGCTCCCTCCATAGTTTTGCGCTGTCTTTGTAAACGCTGGAAAAGGAGAGCGCGTGAAACCCGCGCTACGCAAGACTACGGATTTGTGGTCGCTGATGGCTTGTGCTCTGCGGGGTGTGGTGGCAGGTGCCGCAGCATGAATACTGACCGCGTAATTCCGCTATCCGGCATCCACAATTTCCGCGATTATGGCGGGTACTCCGTAAAGGGCGGGGGCCGGGTCAAAACCGGACTGCTGTTTCGATCCGGTGAACACGGCAAGGCCACCGATGAGGATCTTGACCGCGTTGATGCCTTGAACCTTCGCCATGTGATTGACCTGCGCGGCAATAGCGAAAGACGGGCCAATCCCTGCCGGCGCGGCAACAATTTTAATGCCGAGGTGCTGTTTTTCGACGGAGAAACCGCGGGGCTGGCCCCCCATGTCGAAGCGGCGAGAGAAGCGTTCAATGTGGAATCTGCGCATGCCGCAATGGAGCGGCTTTATGCGCAATTGCCGACGCGCGATAAGCTCAATTGGATTTTAAAGCGCTATTTCGCGGCCCTTGCCAAGGGGGAGGGGCCAAGCGTCGTCCATTGCCTTGCGGGCAAAGACCGCACCGGGATGGCGGTCGATCTGCTGCACCATGTCTTGGGCGTTCATCCTGACGATGCAATGGAAGACTATCTGCTGACCAATTCTGCGGGAAATATGGACGCCCGCGTCGCCGCCGGGGCCACGGCAGTGCGCGCGAAATATGGCGATATTGACGAAGCCACGATCCGCGTCCTGATGGGCGTTGATGCCCGATATCTGATCGCCGCGCGAGAAGCGGTGATTGCAGAATTCGGCTCCATCGATGCGTTTCTGGAACAGGTGCTGGGCGTGGATGATGCGATGCGCGGCGCGCTGCGTGCTCATTTGACCGAGTGAATGGTAAACCGGGGCAAGTTCGAAAAGGATTTCAGAATGCGAAACACAACAAATGCGGCACTTGCGCTTGTATTGGCGGCCGGAACAATCGCAGCTTGCGCCGAGCCGGTTGATCCGGACCGGGCAGCAAAGCAGGCCGCGGAACTTGCCCAGCTGGAAGAAGCCGCACGCGAGCCCGAAGCTGATCCTGCCGAAGCGGAGGGCGATGAGGCGGCCGGGGACAGCGAAGCCGCGGATGCGAAACGGCTCGATTGCGAACCGCTTGGCGATAGCGCGGTCTGGATCGAAACCGGCGAGGACGGCGAGCATACTCTAGTCACGCATATGCAAAGCGAAATGGCGCCAGATGCGGAGCCTGTCGAAATGGCGATCGAGGCAACCGGTGCGAGCGCCGGGCGAGAAGGGTCACGCTTGACCGACGAAAATGGCGAATATGTCGTTTGGATCATGGATGACGGCACCGCCACGGTGAAAGCCGGCGAGAACGAAGTGAGCTGCCCCGCGGCCTGACCCGCCCAATTCGCGCCTTTCCACCGGCATCGGCAGCGGCGGCTTTGACCGCAGCCTTGTCATAGCTAAGAGCGTGGCCATATCACTTATCTAATTTTCTGATACGGGACGGCTCATGGCTACTCATCATACCAAAATGCTCATCATTGGCTCGGGTCCGGCGGGATATTCCGCCGCCATTTACGGCGCGCGCGCAATGCTGGAGCCGATTGTGGTGCAGGGGCTGCAGCCTGGTGGGCAGCTGACGATCACCACCGATGTCGAGAACTATCCCGGCTTCAAGGATGTCATACAGGGCCCGTGGCTGATGGAACAGATGCAGGCGCAGGCCGAGCATGTCGGCACACGAATGATGTGGGACACCATTGTCGAAGTTGATTTGGCCAACGGTTCGCCCTTCCGCGCGATTGGTGACAGCGGCGACGAATATATCGGCGAAACGCTGGTCATCGCGACCGGTGCGCAAGCAAAATGGCTAGGTGTGCCGGGCGAGCAGGAACTGGGCGGGAAGGGCGTGTCCGCCTGCGCAACCTGCGATGGCTTTTTCTATCGCGGCAAGAAAGTGGTCGTGATCGGCGGCGGCAATACCGCGGTTGAAGAGGCCTTGTACCTGACCAACCATTCGGACGACGTGACCCTGATCCACCGACGTGACGAATTGCGTTCGGAAAAGATTCTGCAAGAACGCCTGTTCGCGAGCGACAAGATCACGCCGCTATGGAACAAGACCGTCGAACGGTTTGTTGCGGGCGAAAACGGTGCGCTCGATCATCTGGAACTGCGCGATACGCAAACGGGTGAGGCCAGCACTTTGCAAGCTGATGGCGCTTTTGTTGCAATCGGCCACGCGCCCGCGACAGAGCTGTTCACCGGCAAATTGCCGATGGTCGATGGCGGCTATCTGCAAGTGGAGCCGGGCACGCCGAAGACCGAAATCCCCGGCGTGTTCGCGTGCGGCGATGTGATGGACCACGTCTATCGGCAGGCAGTGACCGCTGCGGGCACCGGCTGCATGGCTGCGCTCGATGCAGAACGGTTCCTTGCCACGCTGGAACATGCGCAGAAAGAAGCGGCAGAGTAACCACCGGCAACCCGCCTCGTCACATATGCCCGCCTTGTCACATATGAATGTCGAACACCGAAATGGCCGCGTGGAAGATCAGCGCGATCAAAACCAGGCTCGACAAGGCGAATAGCACGAAGCGGACGAGCACCTTGTTTGCGGTCACTTGCACCAAAGAGTGCATCACCCGCAGGCCGACATAAATCCATGCCAGAAATGCGTTCATCCCGTCGCCTTGGCCGATGATAGCGAGCACAATAGCCACGGCGTAAAACACCGTCGGCTGTTCGTGCAGATGGTTGTAATTGTCCGCTTTCCAATTGACCTTGTCGGGCAATTGCGCGCGCAGGCTGGCCCCGGTGGTCCCCACCAGCTTGGCTGCGCTTTCGATGCCCGGCGCCCGGTTCATCGCCGGAATGCGGGTGATATACATCCATGCCCACATCACCATGGTCCACGCCAGCAACGCGACAATCGGTTTGAGAATTTCAGCTTCCATTTTTTAAAGTACTCCGGGGTCTGCAAATAGAGTGACGGCAATCGCGCGAATGGCGAGGGCGCTCAGCGCCAGCGTCGCGGCGAGGAATAGCAAAAAGCGTATCCTCACGACGTTCACCGTCGCCTGATACAGCGAATGCACAATCCGCAGCGCGACATAGATCCAGGCAAGCGTCACATCGACAGCGCCCGCCCCCATCACGGCGAGGATGACAACCGCGGGATAAAAGATTGTCGGCTGCTCCATAAGGTGCGCGTAATTGTGCGCTTTCCACTGCACCTTGTCGGGAATGACCCCTTCCAGATCCTGTCCGCGGCCGCCCGGTTTGGCTTCACCAATGCCGCCACCGCTTACTTTTTTGATCGCGGGTAGGCGGGTGAAAGCCATCCAATAGAGCATGATAAGTGACCACAGCACCAACACGGCAGCCGGGGCGAGAATTTGAGCCTGCATTACGAACCCTCCCATTTTTTCGGGCAGAGACTGATGCGGGCGCGGTCAATTGTCAATTGCAACCCGTCTATACCGAAATTGTCGCGGCAAAAGCGGCGGCATCGGTATTGCCGCCGGTAAGAGTAATCACGGTGTGCCCGTCAATCGCGGCTTTTCCCGCAAGCGCAGCGGCCAGCGCGGCTGCGCCACCCGGTTCGATCACCAATTGCAGCTTGGAAAAAGCAAAACGCTGCGCGGTGCGCACGTCTTCGTCGGTTACCGCGACGGCAGGCGAAGAGCGGCCCTGAAGAACAGCAAGATTTATGGGCGCGGTTGCGGGCGGTTGCAAAGCATCGCAGATTGTCGGCGGCGGATTGTCTGCGGCGCGAACAATTTTGCCTGCTTTGAGCGCTTGCCCGACCATATCCCAGCCGACCGGCTCGACCGGAATGATCTCTGCATCGGGGCATGCCAGCGATAGTCCTGCGGCCAAACCTCCGCCCCCGCAGCAGGCAATGATGCGCGACGGTTCACGTCCCAATTGCTGCGTGATTTCGATACCCGCGCTGCCTTGCCCTTCTATCACCCACGGATCGGCAAAGGCATGGACCAACACCGCACCACTTTTTGCAATTATCCCGGCTGCCACCGCATCGCGATCTTCGCCGGGCCGGTCATAGAGCACAATATCCGCGCCCAATCCGCGCGTTGCTTCCAGCTTCACCTGCGGGGCATCGCGCGGCATAACGATGGTCGCCTTGATTCCCAGCCGCCGGGCTGCCCATGCTACGCCCTGCGCATGGTTGCCGCTGGAAACGGCCACCACGCCGCGTGACTTTTCCTCGTCCGTCAGGTCGCTCAATCGGTGCCATCCGCCGCGAATCTTGAACGCGCCGATCGGTTGCAGGCTTTCCGCTTTGACCCAGCAGCGGGCCTTGCCGATCTCGACCGGCAGAAGCGGGGTGGGCGGCAAAATCTCCGCTATCTTGGCCGCGGCGCGAATAACGCCCTCTCTCGTTGGCATATGAGTCATAATCGGGGGCTTTCGCGAAACATTCGACTTGCCTAATGCGTTCAGCAACAAGAGCCAACGCTGCATTTGCTACTGCAGCCCAGTTTTACGGAGTTACCATGTCCACAGTCCTCGTAATCGGTGCCGGCGGCGTCAGCTCGGTCTGCGTCCACAAAATGGCGATGAACAGCGATATCTTCTCCGCCATCCATCTCGCCAGCCGTACCAAGGCAAAATGCGATGCAATTGCCGCATCGGTGAAAGATCGCACCGGACAAGATGTCGCGACTTACGAGATCGACGCGGAAGAAGTCCCCGCAATGGTCAATTTGATCCGCAAGGTTCAGCCATCGCTGGTGGTCAATCTGGCGCTTCCGTATCAGGATTTGCCGATCATGGATGCCTGTCTGGAAGCAGGCGTCGACTATCTCGACACCGCGAATTACGAACCGAAAGACGAAGCCAAGTTCGAATATAAATGGCAATGGGCCTATCATGACCGCTTCAAAGAGGCAGGGATCATGGCGCTGCTGGGATCAGGTTTCGATCCGGGCGTGACCAGCGTTTTCACCATGTGGCTCAAGAAGCACAAGCTCAAAACCATCCGCCAGCTCGACATCCTCGATTGCAATGGCGGCGATCACGGGCAGGCCTTTGCCACCAATTTCAATCCCGAAATCAACATTCGCGAGATTACCGCGAATGCGCGGCATTGGGAGAATGGCGAATTCGTGGAAACGCCCGCGCTCAGCACCAGCGTCGAATTCGACTTCGAAGCGGTCGGCCCGAAGAACATGTATATGATGTATCACGAAGAGCTGGAAAGCCTGTCCAAATTCGTTCCCGAGCTCGAACGCGCGCGGTTCTGGATGACTTTTGGCGATGAATACATCAAGCACCTGACCGTGCTGCAAAATGTCGGCATGACGGGCATCGAGCCGATCAAATATCAGGGCAAGGAAATCATCCCGCTGCAATTCCTGGCCGCCGTTCTGCCCAAACCTGAAACTTTGGGTGAAACCACCACCGGCAACACCAATATCGGCTGCATTGCGACCGGAGAGGCGCTGGATGGATCGGGCGAGAAGACGTTTTATATCAACAATATCTGCTCTCACGAGGCCGCCTATGAAGAAACCGGTAACCAGGGTGTCAGCTATACCACCGGTGTCCCCGCGATGATCGGCAGCGCAATGATGCTGGGCGGGACATGGTCAGGGGACGGCGTGTTCAACATGGAAGAATTTGATCCGGACCCTTTTATGGACATGCTGAACAAGCATGGCCTGCCGTGGAGTGAGAAAGAGCTTGAAGGGCCGGTCGACTTCTAGGAGACAGCTACTTCGCGGGCTTCGTATAGACGACACCAAGCCGGAATATCGCCCACAGCACTCCCAGTGCCGCAGCGGCCACTATCGCCAGTCCGGTATCGGGTTGAAATAGCCCGATCGTTGGGAGCGATGCAGCGAAAATCTGCGGCACGAAAACGAGCAGAAACACCGCAGCCCCTATTGTGGTCAATAGCGGGAACCACAGGCTGAACAGCCCGGAGGCTCCCGATTTTGCGCGCAATTGTGCGCGGTGCCGCCATGCCCATACCATGCTGACAAGGTAGAGCACCGGCAGAAGCGCCAAGCCGACAAACATGGCCTTTTGCCAGAACCGGCTGCCTTCGCCATTATAGTCCAGCCCGATCGCGCGCGCGGTGATGCCATTGCGCAATTCGATGGACTCTCCAAAGCCAATTCCGCTGCCGGCATTGACCAACACCGCGGCGCCTTTCTGCTCCGCCGGAACCATCGTCAGCAGCGTTTCAAATCCGGGGCTAGCACCCGAATGGAAGACGGTTCCGTCATCCGGGTCGAGAAACCAACCAAAGCCGTAATTGGGCGAGATATCGCTGGCCGGGCTCATCATTGCGGCCTTGCCCTCGGCGCTGAGGATATCGTCTTCGCCGTTCATCATGGTCTGCATATACAGCGCCAGATCGCTGGCGCTGGCGACTATGCCGCCTTGCGGAGCGGTGGCGAGATGCGTGCTGTTTCTTGCCAACGGGCGCTTGCTGCCGAACCACGGGCGGTGGCCGGTTGCCATTTCCGCGTGATCCTTCCCGTCGGAAACGAAGCTGTTGCGCATCCCGACCGGCTCCAGAATATTGCCGGTAATATAGCCAATGAAGCTCTGTCCGCTGACGACTTCGATCAGACGGCCGAGGATCTTGTAGTTCTGGTTGGAATATTCCCAGCGGGTTCCGGGCGCATAGGCAGGCGTTAGTGTGGCAATCGCGGCGGCTTGCTGCGCAAACACTTCGCCGCCTTGCGATCCCTCCGTGTGCGAGACATTGCCCTGATAGGTGGAGAATCCGCTGGTGTGGCTGAGCAGCTGGCGGATTGTGATTGTGCCGGCGGGTTGGCCGGAAAATTCGGCAAGATATTGCGATATCTCAGCATCCAGATCGATCTTGCCCGCTTCGACCAGTTGCATCACGGCGAGCGCGGTGAAGCTCTTCGAGATCGAACCTGTTATGAAGGGAGTGTCGGGCGTGATAGCCGCTTCGCCGCCAGCCCTTTTTACCCCGCGTGCACCGGCTTTTTTGTCCGCGCCGGCTTGCACAACAGCATAGGCAAGGCCGGGCGTGCCGGAGGCAGGCATTTCGCGGTCGATGAAACTTTCGATTGTGCCTCTGGGAACGTTGGCTTGCACCGCAAAGGCGAAAACCAGTCCAATCACAGCCAGAATTCCTCGCACCCTATTCCCCCTTCAATTCACTGCATGCAGACCTAGCAGCGCAGAGTTTTTTGCCAAGCAGGCGCGCCTTTCCGATGACTTGGTTCGCGAATGGGCTAAAGGGGCCGGATGACTATGGAAACCAAAGCTGGCGATCCAGGCGCCTTCGCCCAGTTCGATCTCAACCGCGTCGACAGCCCCGCTTTCGTCGTGGATGCGGCGAAGCTGCGCGCCAATTTGCAAGTGCTTGCGGACATTCGCGATGCTGCCGACATAAAAGTGCTGGGCGCGCTCAAGGCGTTCTCCATGTGGTCGGTCGCGCCGATCATGGGCGATTATCTTGACGGGGTGTGCACATCCGGCCTGTGGGAAGCACGGCTGGCCAGCGAGTTTTATGACGGCGAAATCTCGACCTATTCGGCGGCGTTCAAGCCTGATGAATTGGAGGAAGTGTGCCGCCTGTCCGACCACGTTATTTTCAACACGCCTATGCAGATGGAGCGCGCGGCGCTGATTTTGGAGCAAGCCAAAGCGATGGGCGGGGGCGTTGAAGTCGGATTGCGCATCAATCCGATGCACGCAGAGGGCGAAGTGCCCAAATATGATCCCTCTGCGCCGTATTCGCGTCTGGGGTTTCCGGTCGATCAGCTGGAAGACGAACATGTCGAACCGCTCGACGGGCTGCATTTTCACAATCTGTGCGAACAGGGCCTGGAGCCGCTGATCAACACCTGGGATGCGTTGAAAGAGCATATCGAACCCTATTTCGGCCATTTCAAATGGATCAATCTGGGCGGCGGGCACCATATCACGCGTGCTGACTATGACCGCGAAGGATTGGTCGAGTTTCTGCTTGAAGTGAAAGAGGAAACGGGCGCGGAGATCTATCTCGAGCCGGGAGAGGCGATTGCGCTTGATGCGGGAATTCTGACTGGCACCATTCTCGACAGTCACTGGAACGGTATGCCGCTGGCGATCACCGATATCTCCGCCACCTGTCACATGCCCGATGTGATCGAAGCACCCTATCGTCCGGCGATGCTGGGTGAGGAAGAGGACGGGGCGGGGGACCCGGTGCGTCTTGGCGGTCCATCATGCCTCGCAGGGGATGTAATCGGCGATTACCAGCTGCCGGTACCGTGCGAGCCGGGACAGAGGATCGCGTTCCTCGATCAGGCGCATTATTCGATGGTGAAGACCAACACGTTTAACGGGGTCCAGCTGCCGTCAATCTGGTTGTGGGACAGCGAGAGCGACCAGATCGAACAGATCAAAAGCTTTGGCTATCAGGATTTCCGGAACCGGCTGAGCTAATTCGCGCGCTTGTTGAAGCTGATCGCCAGATCGGCGAGCATTTTGAACTGGCCGACGGATTCCTGGATCTTGTGTCGATCATCTTCGGCATTGATCGATCCACTTTCAAACAGATTGCCGCTATCGACCGCGATCACCACGCTGCCGCCGATAAACAGGCTGCGGATATTGTCGCCGTGGAACGCCTGTTCGATGCCAATAAGCCGTTCGACATAGAGCGGATCAATCAGATAGCGCGCCTCGGTCTGGTCATCGGAATAGACCACAAAGCGGTCTTCGAATTCCGGATGAACCAGATCGACTATGCCCAGTTCATGGCCATCGAATTTGACGCTGTCCTTTTGCCCGCCAAGGCCAAACCAGCTTTTGTGCTTCTTGGCCCGCTGGAGCAGCGTGGTTCCGTGAAATCTCTTTCCGTATCCCATCGCAATGATCGCACCGCGAAAAACGGTCACCCAGCGGCGGTTTTTGCCTGATCCCCGCCGTACCTCGAGATGCGCTTCGAACAGGGTGAAATCATGCCCCGCGACCGACCCGCTCCACCGGTCTTCAAACGTGCTGCGGGTGAAATGGGGGACCAGCTGGTACTGCTTGCAATGTTCAAACTCCGCGCCGGGTTCGAAATCATGTTCATAGGTCAGATCCAGAGCCCCGGCGATGGCATCATTAATGCCGATCTTGGCTTCCTTTTTCGCCGCCGCGGTCGGCATATAGCCCCATGCCGCGCCTGCCGCGATCGCGCCCATGCCGAGGAAGATTTTCAGGTCGGTGCCGACCGGGATAAGCAGAAACAGGAAAGGGAGGATAATAACCGCCGCCAGCGCGACTTTGAAATACCGCCCCTTGGTCTTTTCCTTCGCTGCTTCGCGGACAAGTTCATGCTCGGCCAACCACGTGCCCAGCGGCCCGGCAAGCAGGCGATCAACATTGGGGGCTTCGATCATACGATTGGACCTTAATTAACTACCCCACTCTATGTATAGAGGGGCAAAGCAAGCAAGGAATTAAGCCGTGGTAACTTTCATCATTGTCGCTGTAATTGTCGTCATTCTGCTGGTTTTGGTTATCGGCATTTACAACCGACTGGTCAGTCTGCGGCAGAATGTACATCAGGGCGTGGCCGACATTGATGCGCAATTGCGCCAGCGGCATGATTTGATCCCCAATCTGGTAAACACCGTGCAAGGCTATGCCACGCACGAGACAGACACGCTGGAATCGGTGATCGCCGCCCGCAATCAAGCAGCCAGCGGGCCTGTTTCCTCAAACGATGAAGCCGCATTGCGGGTCGCGCTGGACAAGCTGCTCGCTCTGGGTGAAGCCTATCCCGATCTCAAGGCCAGCGCCAATTTCCAGGAATTGCAGCGCGAACTGGCCGATGTTGAAGACAAGCTTGCCGCCGCGCGCCGCGCGCTCAATGCGGCAGTTTCACGGTACAATACCGGGCGCGAAAGCTTCCCAGCGGTCTTGTTCGCCGCGTCTCTGGGTTTCCAGGAAGCGGACTTCCATCGTCTCGATGACAGCGAGAAGGGCGTTGTCGATCAGGTGCCCGAAGTGGCTTTCTGAAGATAGCCAAGATGCGGTTTTTTCTTGCGAATTGAGAGGCACAAATTATAGGGCCGCGTCAATGCTCCAAGGGATCTGAACCGTAAGGCAGTTTCGATCTTCAACTTCCACACAGGGAGGCCCTTGATATGCATATATACCCGGACGCTTCCGCTGTGGTCCGCGATCTGTCCCCCGACGAACCGGTCATCCTCAACCGCCCGCAAGCCGCCGCGCGCGCTGCGCGGTTCTTTGTCGAGAATTTTCCCGGAAAATCGCTCTATGCGGTGAAGGCCAATCCATCGCCTGCCTTGCTGCGTATTCTGTTCGACAACGGCATTACCCATTTTGACGTTGCGTCGATTGCAGAAGTGCGTCTGGCGCGCGAAGCCGTTCCAGAGGCGACGCTGTGCTTCATGCATCCGGTGAAAACCTCTCGCGCCATTCGCGAAGCTTATCACCAGCACGGCGTGAAGACCTTCAGCCTCGACACGGTGGAAGAGCTGGAGAAGATTGTTGCTGCATGCAGCGACGATCAAGGCAATCCGGCAACCGATTTGCGGCTGCTGGTGCGTTTGCGCGTGTCGAGCGAATATGCGGAACTGTCGCTCGCGTCGAAATTCGGCATCGATCTCGCCGATGCGGGGGATCTGTTGCAGATAACCCGCCAACATTGTGACTGGCTGGGTGTGTGTTTCCATGTCGGCAGCCAGGCAATGTCTCCCTTTGCCTATGTGCAAGCACTCGAACGCGTTCGTGCAGCGATCGCCGATGCCAGCGTGGTGATCGACATGATCGATGTCGGCGGAGGTTTCCCCAGCATCTATCCCGAAATGGAGCCACCCCCGCTGGAAGACTATTTCGCCGTCATCCACCGCCATTTCGAAGCGCTGCCGATTGCGTATAACGCAGAGCTTTGGTGCGAACCGGGCCGGGCGCTCGCCGCGGAATACTCCTCGTTGATCGTGCGCGTCGAAAAGCGGCGCGGCGACGAGCTGTATATCAATGATGGCGCCTATGGCGCGCTCTATGATGCGGCGCATGTCGGCTGGCGTTTCCCGGTGGTCGCGCTCGAAGATGATCTGCGCGATCCGGTTGAAGAGTTTGCCTTCTTCGGGCCGACTTGTGACGATGCCGACTTTATGCAGGGGCCGTTCCTTCTGCCCGGCGACATCAAGGCCGATGATTATATCGAGATCGGGATGCTGGGCGCATATGGCGCGGCGATGAAAACCGGTTTCAACGGTTTCGGCGATGCGCAGCAAGTGGACGTGGCGGACGAGCCGATGGCGAGCCAGTTCCGCGGCGACCGCAAGGATCCGCGTGAAAGCGATAATGTGGTGAACCTGCGCTAATTGCGTCTGGCCGTTCCGGCCATAATCCCGACAATTACAACTCTTTCCGGAGCGAACAACAAGCGGTCCGGTTTTGTCCGTTAGTGGCGCCACCGCTTGCCAAATTGGAAGAACTGTGCGTAATTCCCGCGCTAAGCGAGTCTACACAAAAGTTGACCGTGAAAATGGGAGAGAGATTATGAGGGTCAAGGCCACTCTATTGGCTGGTATCTGCAGCAGTGTAATTGCATTTCCAGCCTACGCACAAGAAAATACAGACGACAACGAAGAGCTCAAAGATGAGAACATCATCGTTGTTACCGCGCAGCGTCAGGCGGAAAGTCTTCAAGTCGTTCCAATTGCTGTTTCGGCATTTTCAGCGGAAGCTTTGGAATCGCAGCAAATTGAAAACGCCAGCGACCTTCAACTGACTCTTCCGAACGTTTCGTTCACCAAAAGCAACTTTACTGCGTCCAGCTTTACAATTCGCGGGATCGGCGATTTGTGCGTGGGCGTTACCTGTGACAGCGCGACCGCTATTCACCTGAACTCGGCTCCATTGTTCGGAACGCGTTTGTTTGAAACCGAATATTTCGATCTGGAGCGGATCGAGGTTCTGCGCGGACCGCAAGGCACTCTGTTCGGTCGCAACGCGACATCGGGCGTGGTCAACGTTGTCACGGCCAAGCCAAATCTCAACGAATTCGCCGCCAAAGCCGAATTCGAATATGGCAATTATAACAGCATCAAAGCCAAGGGCATGATCAATGTGCCGATTGGTGAAACATTGGGTGCGCGCGTTGCCGGTTTCTATCTGAAGCGCGATGGTTACACCACGAACCTGAATACGGGCGACGATTTCGATGATCGTGACATGTATGCGGTTCGCGGCTCTCTGCGGTTTGAACCGACCGTCGATACGACCATTGACCTGATGGCCTATTACTTCCGCGAGGATGACAATCGCGCGCGTATCCAGAAGCAATTGTGTCAGCGCGATCCGACGGGCGTGTTGGGCTGCCTCAACAATCGCCGCGACTTTGACAAGCTGAACAGCAATTCGACTTTCACCGGTACGCTTGGCTCTTCAGAGTTTCTCGCGATCAACGGCATTCCGTCGACCTTCGGCCTTAACAGCCTGTATGGCCCCGATTCTTATGCCAATTTCGACGAGCCAGATGATGTCCGGCAAATCCGGACAGAGTTTGTGCCGGAATATTTCACTGACGAATTGCAGCTGCAAGCTCATATCGAACATGACTTTGGCGCAATCCAGGCGTCTCTGACCGGTACTTATCAGGAAAGCAGCGTCGACTCGCGTCAGGATTACAACCAGGGTATCGGCCAAATTCCGCAAGGCGCGGTCGCCTTTGGTACGTTGCAGGCTTTTGCCAACAATGCCGCAGGGCCCGGCACAGGCGTCTATTTCCAGCCGATTGTTGACGCGCTGTTTGACGGAAACAATCTGTGTACCTCGGATACCCGGTTGGACAATCGCGGTGCCTATGAAGGCTTCCGCATCTGTTCGCCCAACGGTCCGCAGTTTGACCGTTCGAACCAAGAGAATGAATCCTTCTCGGTCGAAGGGATCATTTCCAGCGATCTCGACGGGCCGTTCAATTTCCAGTTGGGCGGTATCTATGCGAAGTCGAAAGTCCTTGAGAACAGCTACTTCGTCAATGCCTTCGCGATCGACTATGTGACCGGTATCCTCGGAACATTCGGCGCGCTTGGTGCCGGTGCGCCTCCGGGTTACCTTGCGACATCCTTCTTCCGCAACAACACGACCGGTTTCGAGCTGGAGAGCTTCGGCATTTTTGCCGAGGGTTATCTGGACCTTTCGGACCGTCTGAAGCTGACCGCAGGCCTGCGTTATAACGACGATACGAAATCGGTTACCGCGCGTTCGACGCTGGCTAGCTTCCTGAACCCGTTCAGCAATGATGGTGATCCGTTCGACTCACCTGCTGCTGCCGGCTTCGATGCTGACCCCAACACAGCGGGCATCCAGGGCATCCAATCGCGGACGGTGAGCTTCAACGAAATCACCGGCCGTGCGGTTCTGGATTTCCAGATCACGCCGGATAATCTGCTCTATGCTTCCTATTCGCGGGGTTACAAATCGGGCGGTATCAACCCGCCGCTGCAACCGATTTTCCAGGTGCCAAGCAGCTTTGCACCGGAATCGATTGACGCGTTCGAGATTGGTTCCAAGAACGTGTTTGCCAACGGCGCATTGCAGCTGAACGCAACCGCGTTTTACTACAAATACAAGGATCTCCAGCTCAGCCGGATTATCGCGCGTACATCGGTCAACGATACGATCGATGCGAATATCTGGGGTGCGGAAATCGAAGCATTGGTGCGGCCAAGCGACAAATGGCTGTTCAACATCAACTTCAGCTACCTCAATGCGCAAGTCGCTGGTGACCAGTTCTTCAGCAACCCGCGCGATCCGGGCGGTGGCGATCCGAATGCGGTGATCATCAAAGACGTGACCAATGGTGCGCTTTGCGCCGTAACCGGCCCGTCGCAAGCCGTGACAGCTGGCTTTGTCACCGCGGTCAATGCCGGGCTGGGGCTGCAAGGCCCGACAGCGTTCCCGTCTGACGGCGGCATCGCTTCGACCGGCGCATTCGGTATCTGCTCGGTACTCGAGGCCAATGCCCCGGCAGGCGTGAGTGTCCTTAGCCCCGGTGTCGAAGTCAATCTGCGTGGCAACAAGCTGCCGCAGGCGCCTGAATTGAAAGCATCGGTTGGTGTCCAGTATACCGCCGAATTCGATAATGGCATGACATTGGTACCGCGCTTCGACGTTGCTCTGACCGGAGAGCAATATGGCAACGTCTTCAATGGCAATGTGAACCGGATCGATCCATTCGTTCAGGCCAACGCGCAGATCCAGCTTAACGGGCCGGATGACCGCTGGTTTGTTCGCGGATTTGTCCAGAACATCTTCGACAGCAATTCCACCACAGGTCTGTATGTGACGGACGCTTCGTCGGGCTTGTTCACCAATATCTTCACGCTCGACCCGCGTCGCTATGGCGTTGCTGTTGGGGTGAGCTTCTAACCCGAACCCTCATTTGCAGGGACCGAATTGGCGGTCGGTAGCGATACCGGCCGCCATTTTTTTGGCATTTCTTTTGGGCATTCTCTTTGGTTCAAGGTGGGCAGAGTGCCTAGCTAGGCTTGCCAAAATAGGGCCGGCATCCAGCAATCGTCACGCGTTCCATAACGCGCCGCGCAGGGAAGTAATCGCTCGCCGCCAGATGTTGGCACACGCGGTTGTCCCAGAACGCGACCGAGCCTTTCTCC
Organism: Pontixanthobacter aquaemixtae; assembly: GCF_009827395.1. Classification (GTDB taxonomy): domain Bacteria; phylum Pseudomonadota; class Alphaproteobacteria; order Sphingomonadales; family Sphingomonadaceae; genus Pontixanthobacter; species Pontixanthobacter aquaemixtae. The sequence goes on from NZ_WTYX01000001.1 coordinate 878,480, forward strand.
CAGCGGAAACGGCACTGGATTTCGGGATTGGCCGCGGTGGCGTAGAGATGTTCCAGCAGCCAATGGCTTTCCTCTTTACTCAGCCCTTCGATATGGCTGGTGAAGCCGTTGTTTACATAGATGACCGATTGCCCGGTTTCAGGGTGCGTGCGGATCACCGGATGCGTCATCGGCGGATATTGTTCGTGCAATTCCTCCGCCGTTTTCTTGAGCCGCCGTGCAAACACGCGGGCGACATCGTGGACCGCGCTTAGCCCTTCACAAAATTCCTTCATCTTGGGGCTGAGATTTTCGTAAGCGAGATGCATATTGGCGAACAGAGTGTCGCCGCCAACCTCGGGCACCTCGACCGCGCGCAGGATTGAGCCGAGCGAAGGTTTTTCGCGCCAGGTGACATCTGAATGCCAGTTGTTCTCCTGCCCCTTGCTCTTCGGCCCATGCGCAATGCGGAGTATTTCGGGGTTCTCTTGATCCTTGGGCGTAGCAGGATGGATTTCCAGATCGCCAAAATGGCGGGCGAGCGCGATATGCTGCTCTGCGCTCATTTCCTGATCGCGGAAGAAAATCACCCCGTGTTCGAGCAGCGCCGCACGGATTGCGGGAATATGCTGCGCAATGTCATCGGCCGCCAGATCGATGCCGAATATCTCCGCGCCGATGGCCGGGGTCATCGGGCGAATATCAAGATTGAAAGTTGCGGTGCTGCGCTGCGCAGTCTGTTGATCGCCCGACATTGTGCTCTCCCTTGGTGCGCAATCTGCCGATGCGCTTCCTATCCGTCAAACCCCACAAAACTCGCCGCTTCGCCAACTTCGCGCCGCGTAATCTTTACCGGATTTGCGGGGAAGTCTTCATCGGGCCAGCCCATTGCGACGGCTTTCATGATGACCTGATCGTCCGGAATACCCGCATGTTCGCGGACCACCGGGCTTTGCATAATCCCTTGCGAATTGATCACGCAGCCGAGCCCGCGGCTCCACGCGACATTGACCAGGGCGGTGGTCACCGCACCGCAATCGAAAGCGGTGTCGTCGCTATCGGACAATTCCTTGTCATAGGTCACGATTACGCACACCGGCGCGTCGAACTGGCGAAAGCCGCGCAGGACCCAGTCCTGCCGCTTTTCCTTGTCATCGCGCTCAATCCCCATTGCTTCGAACAATTGGATCGCGCAGCCGACCTGCCGCTCGCGGTGGATGCCCTGAAACGGGTGGCCACGGCGGAATTCGCGGCTATCGGGCTCCCCGGCGAGAATCCGTTCGGTGTTGCCCTTACGAATGCGGTCAAGCGGCTCGCCAGTAATAACATGGAAGTAATATGGTTGCGTATTCATCGAAGATGGCGACCGCATTGCCAGCTTCAGGATTTCTTCGATCAGCGAGCGCGGAACCGGTTTGTCGAGATAGCCGCGGATACTGCGCCGGCCGAGGACGACTTCGTCATATTGCATTGTGATAGTGTGCCTTTGGAAAGTGTGTGCCTGTGTTGCGGTGAACAGTTGCACGCTTCGCGCGATCACGAAAGGATAGATTGCGTCTCGCTACTGATTTTTGGCACCTGCCTGTGGCACTTGGTACGGTGTCAGGCGCTGATATTGCTCGCGGCGACTTCCAGGAATTTGGGTTTGGATTCGTTGCGCTTGCCCTCGGTTGGCCCGGCTGTACCCGGTTTCACAGGCAGACCGGCGGCGGCAATAGTGTAGGGCGAAACACGGTGCCGGGTGCACAATCCGCCCGAACCGTCACTGGTGAGATGCGTTTCAAACTCGACACCGAAACCTGTTTCGGTGAGATGTATTACCTTGCACACGGCAAGCTGCCCTTCGCCCAGATCGAGCACTAGGTCCGTGCCCACTTCAACGCCGACAATCCCTTCGATTCCCGCGCCATTGCGCGACAGATTGCGCATCACCGCGTTGTAATAGTAATCATCATGGATTGCGCCAACGCGGCGGTACACGGTTCGCCGGTCTGGCCGATAGGTGCTGGGTCCATCAGGTTCGATAATGAACACGCCATTGTCGATCTGGTCGAGGACCTCTTTGTCGGACAATGGCGGTGAGTAAATGAAGCCCTGGACCAGCTTGGCGCCGTGCGATTTGACCACTTCCAACTGGTCAAAGGCTTCGACGCCTTCGACGGTGGTTTCCATGTTCAGCGCGCTGGACAGGCCGACAATCGCGGCGATGATCTTCGCGCTGTTCTTGTCTTTTTGCGTACAGCTTTCGACAAAGCTCTTGTCCACTTTGATCTTGTCGAACGGGGCAGAGCGCAGATAGCTGAGCGAAGAATATCCCGTCCCGAAATCATCGAGCGCGAGCCGGACTCCGAGGCCTTTGAGCTTGGCAAATGTCTCTTCGGTTTCGGTGCTGTCGCCAACGAAAATACTTTCGGTCAATTCCAGTTCGAGCCGGTCTGCCTCGAGCCCCGAATGGGCCAGAGCATTGGCGACAATTGTGGGCAGTCCCTGACTGGCAAATTGAACAGCAGACACATTGACCGCGATGCGCACGCTTTTCGGCCAGCTTGCCGCTGTTTCGCAGGCGGTGCGAAGCGCCCATTCGCCCAGATTGTTGATCAGATCGCTTTCTTCGGCAATCGGGATGAAGCTGCCCGGCGCAATCGGCCCGCGTTCGGGATGGTCCCAACGCATCAACGCCTCCAGACACACCACCGCGCCCGATTTGATCGACACGACCGGCTGATATTCGAGATGTAACTGGCCCGATTCCAGGGCGATGCGCAAATCGTCGAGCATGGATTCGCGCTCTTGCTCTTCATTCTTGAGATCGGCGGCGTAGAAACGGAACTGGCCGCGTCCGCCGTTCTTCGCCGCATAAAGCGCGAGATCGGCGCTGCGGATCAAATCTTCACGTTCAGCGCCGTCAAAAGGAGCGACCGCAATCCCGACAGAAGCACCGATGACCGCGCGTTTGCCATCATCAAGCGGGTAGGGCTGTGACAGGATCTGGATAATCTTGTCGGCCAGTTCACCCAGCTTTCCGCGATCATCCTCGTCAGCGATCAGGACCTGAAACTCATCGCCGCCAAGCCGCGCTATCTTGCCGCGATCACCCACAATCGATCGTAGCCTCTCGGCGACTTCGATCAGCAGCGCATCGCCCGCTTGATGGCCCAGCGTGTCATTGACGCGCTTGAACTTGTCGAGGTCCATCATCATCAGCGCACAGGGGCGCTCTGCGGCTTTGAACGCGGCCAGCGTGCTGTCGATAGCGCGGTCCATATTGTGGCGGTTGGCGAGCCCGGTCAGCGAGTCATAATCGGCTAGCCGCGAGTCCATCAGCTTGCGCTCATATTCGATGGTCACATCGGTGGCATTGCCGCGATAGCCGACGAATTCGCCCGCATCATCGCGAACCGGATGGCCGGAGATTGACCACCATGTCTGGCGGATGTTTTCCTTCGGATTGTCGAGCGCAAAGCGGACCACCTGGTCGCGAACCTTGTTGCGCGCCTTGAGCTGGAATTTCAGCGAACGGCCCGAGCTTTCCTTGTCTTGGCTGTCATCCAGTTCAAAAATTTCATCAAGCGGGCGCCCGATCAGTTCCTCTGTGGTGCAGCCCAGCTTCTCCCGGGCACGGTCGGCCAGATAGATCAGCTTCCCTTCCGGATCGGTCGCCCAGATCCAGCCGATTCCGGCTTTGTCGAATTCGTCGAGGACGCGCAGCCGCAATTCGCCGCCGACGCCAGAGCCGGCGTCAGATTTGCCCGAAAAGCCCTGAAGAAAGCTCTTCATGACCGCTCCGGGCGGATATCGCGAAAAGGAAGCGCATTAAACATGCATCCGGAGCTAAACGGATATGGTTAAGAACGGTTTAAGGAATGTCGCTGAACCGGTGCCGGTAACTAGGGATCAACCCAATTTCGCGCGGATTCGCGCCTGTGCGGGCATCCGGGCCAGCAACAAGGGCGCTTCTTGCCATCGGCGACTTCTTCCTGAAGCCGGGACAAACGCTTCTCTCTGGTTTCGTTCTTTTTCGCGGAGACGACCCAGCAAATCCACTCATTTCTGGCGAGCGAGGTCAAACTGTCCCACTGCCGGCTAAGCTCCTGGTTGGCAGAAAGAATATCGCGAAGTTCAGCAGGGGTCTTGTGACGGAAGTCGGGATTTGCCGCCTGCGCCATTGTCTAGGCCGCTTTGCGCAGCTCCAGATCGAGCCGGTCCCAGATTTCGACCAGGGCTTCGGCAAGTTCGTCCATCATTTCTTCGGTGTGGGCCGGGCCGGGGGTAAAGCGCAGCCGCTCTGTGCCGCGCGGAACGGTCGGGTAATTGATCGGCTGCACATAGGCGCCATATTCGGCCAGCAGAATGTCGCTGATTTTCTTGGCGCGCACCGGATCGCCGACCATCAGCGGGACGATATGCGTTTCGCTTGCCATTACCGGCAGGCCGGCATCGCCCAGTTTGGCTTTGAGCATCGCTGCATTGTGTTGCTGCGCATCGCGTTCTTCGCTCGAGGATTTGAGATGCTTGACCGCCGCCAATACACCCGCGACCAAGGCGGGGCTGAGCGATGTCGTGAAGATAAAGCCAGGCGCATAGGACCGGATGCAATCGACGATCTTCTGATCGGCCGCGATATATCCGCCCATCACGCCAAACGCCTTGCCCAGCGTGCCTTCGATAATGTCGATCCGGTCCGCCGCGTCGTCGCGCTGCGAAATCCCGCCGCCGGTTTTACCATACATGCCAACCGCGTGGACTTCGTCGATATAGGTCAGCGCGTTATACTTTTCCGCCAGATCGCAGATTGCGTGGATCGGCGCGACGTCGCCGTCCATCGAATAGACGCTTTCAAAGGCAATCAGCTTTGGCGTTTCGGGATCTTCTGCGGCGAGCAATTGTTCGAGATGGTCCAGATCATTGTGCCGGAACACCCGCTTCTCGCAACCGGAATTGCGGATCCCGGCGATCATGCTGGCGTGGTTCAGTTCGTCAGAGAAAATCACGCAGCCAGGCAGCAGTTTAGCAATCGTCGAAAGCGTCGCGTCGTTGGAGACATAGCCGCTGGTGAACAGCAGCGCGGCCTGTTTGCCATGCAGCTCTGCCAATTCGCGTTCCAGTTCGACATGATAATGCGTGTTGCCGCCGATATTGCGCGTGCCGCCCGAACCGGCGCCTACATCGTGTAGCGCCTCTTCCATCGCCTCGATCACTTTGGGATGCTGCCCCATTGCGAGGTAATCGTTCGAACACCACACGGTGATCGGTTTCGGGCCGTTATGGCCGTGGAAACAGCGCGCATTGGGGTATTGCCCCTTGTTGCGCAGGATATCGATGAAGACGCGGTAACGCCCTTCGGAGTGCAAGCGGTCAATCGCCTGGTCGAAGATCTGGTTGTAGTTCATCGCAAACCTAAGATATCCGCTTTGATTCTGGCGCCAGCTCGAATCCGGCTTCCTTGCAGCGCGGCTTAGGCGCACAACCAACGCATTGCCACCCCGATCTTTGCGAATCGTTCGCGATTAAAACTGATCGAGATGATCGATATTGTTCGCGGCAAACAGCGGAGCGAGCGACCTGAATTGCTCAGGCGGGCCGGTTGTCACCGCCATACTTGGCGTTTGGCTATCGAATTGCTGCCCTTCGCACAGCGCCACAATCCTGCGGGCAATGCCCTGTGCACCGTCAATCAGGGCGACGTCCGGCCCGAAAGCCGCGCCAAGTTCGTCAGCCAAAAGCGGGAAATGGGTGCAGGCCAGAACCACGGTGTCGATGCGCTCTCCGCCTGCTTGGCTGCGCAAGGCGGATACCGCGCTGGCGATAACATCCGGATCGATCGCTTCGCCGCGCAATTTGGCCTCCGCAGCGCGCACAAGCCCCGGCGCGCCATGGCGCAGCAAGGTCTTGTCCTGTGCGAATTTCGCTTCCAGCCGGTCGACATAGCCCTGCCGGATGGTTGCTTCGGTGCCGAGCAGACCGATCACCCCGCTCTTGGTCATTGCCGCAGCGGGCTTGATCGCGGGGACCGTGCCGACAATGGGAATTTCCAGAACCTCGCGAACCATTTCCAGCGCGATGGTCGATGCGGTGTTGCAGGCAATGCAGGCAAGGCGGGGGCGATACCGCTCGCTCATCCGCCCGAGCAGCCCGGCAACGCGCGCGGCAATTTCAGCTTCGGATTTCGCGCCATAGGGCAATCCGGCTTGATCGGCGGCGAAAATGACCGGGGCATCGGGCAGGATTTTGCGCAGCTCGGTCAGCACGGTCAGCCCGCCAACACCGGAATCGAAAATCAGGATCGGTGCGGTTGACATCACTCCGGGCACGGTCCTGCAAACTGCACCCAATTGCCATCGGGATCAGCAAACGTGACGTAGCATCGATTGCCGTTGTCGCTCCTGTTCAGCGGGAACAGCGTTTGGGCCTGAGCCGATTTGGCTAACTTTTCTACCAGCTGAAGATCATTTGCGGCGAAGGTGAGCTTAACAACGCCGTGGCGCGTCGCCGGGTTGGCTGAATCTGGAGCCGCAAAGGGGATCGCATTGGCGAGCTTTACGATCTCCAGCCGCAGGCCGTTGCCTTCGAGAAACGCCACGACAACACCGTTCCCATGGTCGTTCTTTTCGGATAATTGCATCTGGAGTATGGTACTATACCAAGCGATGGCAGCGTCAACATCGCTTACTGAGACAGCAATTAGGTCGACCTTGATGGATTGTGCTTCGGCAAGAGTTTCGGCTCTTGTAGCGCATCCCGCCGGAATCGAGGCTGCCGCAAGACAAAGAGTGGCGCTAATCACGGTCGAAACTTTCATTGCGCGGAGTTAGTCGCCCCGACTGTTTACTGCAAGCTTGCGGCTCTCACTCAAGGTTCTGTCAACGCAATTGCTTTCACAGCGGACCAATTTTGCCGATTTTTTCTTGGCTAGACTGCAAACAATCTGGCTATGGTGCGTTTGGACAACGGAGACGATCTCACAATGGACAACGGTTTAGGCCTGCTGATTCCCGCGTTGCTTGGTTACGCTCTGGGTTCCATTCCTTTTGGTCTGATCCTCACCAAAGTCGCTGGCATGGGGGACGTTCGTAACATCGGATCGGGCAATATCGGCGCGACCAATGTTCTGCGCACCGGTAAGAAGGGGCTGGCCGCAGCCACTTTGCTGCTCGATTTGGTCAAGGGGTTCGTTCCGGTGTGGCTGGTAGGCCATTATTGGGGCGGCACGGCTGCGGGAACTGCCGCGCTTGCCGCGGTGATCGGCCATTGTTTCCCGGTCTGGCTGAAGTTCAAAGGCGGGAAAGGCGTTGCGACCAATGCCGGCGTTTGCTTCGGCCTCGCCTGGCCAATCGGTGCGGCCTATGCGGTGACCTGGCTGCTTATTCTGGCGCTGTTCCGCTTCAGCTCGCTTGCCGGAATGACCGCGGTGGTCGCGGCCCCGATTGCTGCGTGGCAGCTCGACATGAGCGAATATGTGCCCTTTCTGGTCGCGATTGCCATGCTGATCATCTGGCTCCACCGCGCCAATATTTCGCGCCTGATTGGCGGAAGCGAACCCAAAGTCGGCAGCAAGAATTGAGGTATAGCGGGTGAGCCTCGACCAAGCAGAGGCGTTTGCCCGGATCCGCTTGCTGCGCTCGCCCAATATCGGGCCGGTGACCTATCTCCAATTGCTCGGCCGGTTTGGAAACGCTGGGGCCGCGCTGGAGGCCTTGCCCGATCTGGGGAAGCGCGGCGGGCGAAGCTATCGCCCTGCAAAGCGCGAGGCGATTGAAGCGGAAATTTCCGCCACCAAACAGGCGGGCGCGAAATATCTGTTTCACGATTCGGGCGAATATCCCGCATTGCTGCGCGAATTGGAAAGCGCGCCGCCGATCTTGACTTGGCGCGGCGATCTGTCGCTTGCGGCAAAACCATGCGTGGCGATGGTGGGCGCGCGCAACGCCTCTGCGGCAGCGGTGAAATTGTCGCGCGATTTTGCCGCGGGATTGGCGGAGGCAGGCTACACCGTCGTTTCCGGCTTGGCGCGCGGCATTGATGGCGCGGCGCATCAGGGCGCGCTCAGCTCCGGGCCTTCAACCATCGGAGTGATCGCGAGCGGGATCGATATCGCCTATCCGCCAAAGCATGGTGAATTGCAGGAACAGATCGCGAGCGAGGGATTGCTGCTCGCCGAACAGCCACCCGGCACTGAACCGCGCGGGAGCCATTTTCCCAGCCGCAACCGGATAATTGCCGGACTGGCCGCAGGCACGCTGGTGGTCGAAGCGGCGCAGAAATCAGGATCGCTGATCACGGCGCGTCTGGCGGGCGAGGCGGGCCGCGAAGTCATGGCAATCCCCGGCAGCCCGCTCGACGCCCGATCGCAAGGGTGCAACCATCTGATCCGCGAAGGGGCGGTGCTGGTCCAGTCGGTCGAAGACGTGATAGAATTGCTCACCGGCTTTGACGGCAAGCCGCGATCAACCTTCCGCGAGGGAGCGCCCCCGATTTACGACTTTGGCGAAGAACTGTCCGAAGCGGAGCCCGCCAATATCGAGAGCCTGCTCACCACCGCGCCGATTTCGGTAGACGAGCTGATCCGCCAATCGGGTGAGGGAATGACGGCATCGGTGCATAACGCTCTGACAGAGCTTGAAGTTTCCGGCCAATTGCAGCGTCATGCAGGTGGCAAAGTAAGCCTCAGAAAATAGGGAAGGTGGGGAGATGGAACGAAGCGCGGATTTTGGTGGCATTCTCAGCGAGACCTTCGCGGTGCTTGCCGATGCCATTCGCTGGGTAGCGCTCTACGTAATGGTGGTTGGCGGGCTCCGGGCAATCGCAGCTGTGACGGGCGTGGTCGAACAGACCGATCAGATTTGGAGTGCCAGCGCGGGTTTTTCCATTGATGCGGATACCTCACTTGCAGGCGGGCTTGCGGAGTTGGTGATTGCGGTGACGTCCGTTGTCGCGTCATATTTCTTGCTGAGCGAGATGCTAAAAACGCGCGGAAGGCTTAATGGAGGCGGCACCCGGATTTGGGCCTATGTCGGCCTTTCAATTCTGTGGGCCCTTGGCTTTGCCTTCGGTTTGGTGCTCCTTGTTGTCCCGGGTCTCATTCTGCTGGTCCGCTGGACTGCAAGCACCGGGTTTCTGATTGGTGCGCGACAGGGAATTGTTGAATCGTTTGGCTCAAGCTGGGAGGCAACGAAGGGAAGTGGATGGCCAATCTTCTTCGGCGGAGTTGTCATAATCCTGGTCGCTGTGCTTGTCGGGGCTACGCTTGGCGGTGCGGCAGGGGCAACGGGATCTGCCGAAGCCATCGGCGTGGTCAGCGCTTTGGTAGAAGCATTCGGAAATGCGCTGGGCTTTGCGTTCGCAACTGCTGTGTACCACTTGGTGGCGGACGGAACGGAAGCGACAGCGGAGATATTTGAATGAAGATTTGCGATGTTCCGTTACGATTTGAACCATCCGGAACCGCGGCCGGAATCGTCGAATGACTTGACGGAAATGAGTGCTTGACGAATAGCGCGGCCTGACTCCACCCTCGCGCGTACACGCACACGTAAGGACTGACTGAACTTTTCCATGCAGCTTGTAATTGTCGAATCGCCGGCCAAGGCGAAGACCATCGAGAACTATCTGGGCAAGGACTTCAAGGTTCTCGCTTCCTACGGCCATGTCCGCGATTTTCCCAAGAAGGACGACGCGGTGAAGCCTGACGAGGACTTCGCGATGAAGTGGGAAGTCTATCAGGACAAACGCAACAAGGATCAGGTGAAGGCGATTGTCGATGCGTCGAAGAAGTCTGACCGGCTTGTTCTGGCGACCGACCCTGACCGCGAGGGTGAGGCAATTTCGTGGCACGTGTTGGAGCTGCTGAAAAATCGCAAAGCGCTGCCTGAAAAAGTCGACCGGGTAACTTTCAACGCGATTACCAAGGCGGCGGTCACCGAAGCGATGGCCAAACCGCGCGGGATCGATATGGATCTGGTCGACGCTTATCTTGGCCGCCGCGCGCTGGACCGTCTGTTCGGCTTTACCCTCAGCCCCGTGCTGTGGCGCAAACTGCCCGGTGCGAAAAGTGCGGGGCGTGTGCAATCGGTAGCGCTGCGGATCATCGTCGATCGCGAGCGCGAGATCGAGGCGTTCAAGGCGGACGAATATTGGTCGATCCTCGCCAAGATGGAGCATGACGGGACCGAATTCGATGCCCGTCTGGTCAAATATGACGGCAAGAAGCTGGAAAAGCTGAGCCTTGGCAATGAAGGCAGCGCGCTCGAAGCCAAGGGCAAGATCGAGAATGCGCCGTTCAAAGTCGAAGAAGTCGAAACAAAGCCGCAGAAACGGCACCCGTCGCCGCCATTCACTACCTCCACGCTGCAACAGGAGGCCTCGCGCAAGCTGGGCTTCAATGCCAGCCACACCATGCGCTGCGCCCAGAAGCTCTACGAGGCAGGCCTGATAACCTATATGCGGACCGATGGTGTGCAGATGGATGGCAGCGCTATCTCGTCATGCCGCAAGGCGATTTCTGACCGCTTTGACGGGCATTATCTGCCCGAAAAACCGCGGCACTATTCCTCCAAGGCGAAGAACGCGCAGGAAGCGCATGAGGCGATCCGCCCGACCAGCTTCCTCAAGACCAAGGCGAGCATTGGCGATGAAGCAAAGCTCTATGATCTGATCTTCAAGCGCGCGATGGCCAGCCAGATGCAATCGGCCAGCCTGGAGAGGACCACCGTGACCATGCGCGATCCGGCGGGCCTGCATGAACTGCGCGCGACCGGACAGGTTGTGAAGTTCCCGGGCTTTCTTGCTGTTTATGAAGAAAGTTTCGACGACAAGAAGGACGAGGATTCGGGCCTTCTTCCGGTGATGAACAAGGGCGATGCCCCGGCCAAAAAGGCTGTTGAGGCGAACCAGCATTTCACCCAGCCGCCGCCGCGCTATTCCGAAGCCAGCCTTGTCAAACGGCTGGAGGAACTGGGCATTGGCCGCCCCTCGACCTATGCCTCGACAATCCAGGTCCTGCGCGACCGGGACTATGTGCGGATGGAGAAAAACCGTTTCTTTGCAGAGGAATCGGGCAGGCTTCTGACATCGTTCCTCGAACGGTTCTTCGCGCAATATGTCGCCTATGATTACACCGCCGGGCTGGAAGACGAGCTTGACGTGGTTTCCGACGGCCGTGAAAATTACAAGGAATTGCTCGGAAAATTCTGGAAGGACTTTAAGCCCAAAACCGATGAGGTGATGGAGAAACAGCCTTCGGAAGTGACCGAAGTGCTCGACGAATATCTTTCCGACTTCCTGTTCCCCGAACGCGAAGACGGCAAGGACCCGCGCTTCTGCCCGCTGTGCGACAAGGAAGGCCGCGATGGCGGCCGTTTAGCGCTGCGCGGTGGACGTTTCGGCGCCTTTGTCGCCTGCGCCAATTACCCCGAATGCAAATTCACTCGCCGCTTTGCCCAGCCGGGCGCGGATGGCGATGAAGGCACGCAGGATCAGGTGATGGGCAATCACCCCGAAACGGGCCTGCCTATCGAACGCAAATCGGGCCGTTTCGGACCCTATGTCCAGATGGGCACTGGCAAAGAGGCGAAACGCGCGAGCATCCCCAAAGACCTTGATGATTTCGATCTCGAATGGGCGGTAAAGCTGCTCGATCTGCCGCGTGTTCTGGGTGAGCATCCCGATACGGGCAAGGAAATCGAGGCCGGCCTGTGGCGCTATGGGCCTGCGGTCCGGTCAGACGGGAAATACGGCAAGCTCCAGAATACGCAGGAGATTTTCGAGATCGGGATGAACCGTGCGGTTGCCCTGATCGCCGAAGCCGCCAACCGCAAAGGCGGCGGGCGGCAAAAGGCCGAACCGATCAAGACGTTCAAGGAACACCCCACTAGCGGCGGCGAGATGAAAGTCCTTCCCGGCCGTTATGGGCCGTATGTGACTGACGGCACCAATAACGCGACCATCCCGAAAGACATCAAGCCGGAAGATGTGACCGAGGAGCAAGCGATCCAACTGATCGACGACCGCATTGCCAAAGGCCCGCCGAAGAAGCGCAAAAAGAAAGCTGCGGCGAAGAAAAAACCGGCGGCCAAGAAGAAACCTGCGGCCAAGAAGAAGGCAGCGGCGAAGAAATAGCCCTCAGTCCGTCATTCCCGCGGTTGCGCAGCAGGGCGAAGGCCAACCGGGAATCTAGGGTACCTAAGCGCTACGCCATTCTGGATTCCCGCTTTCGCGGGAATGACGGAGGTGACCTAATGTCACACCTGTCACCTAACACGCCTCGTACAACGCACAGAGACTGAACGGTTTTTTTGCATCTGGATAGAGTGACACTTTGCACGCGTTAAAACTTTTCGGGCGAATCCAGCAATGTGAAAAAGCGACCAAGCTCTTTGCAAAGCCATGCCGTGTAGGACAGCCCATTTCCACTCCCGATGGGAGAGCGATGCCAAAGCTTATCAGCTCTGCCGATTAGCCGCAGTTGGGTGAGAGTGGGTGGCGCCGAGCGCGGCCAGGATACCCTCGCTAACCTCCTCTAGCCCTTGTAGGGCAAGCTACGCTATCCTCCCCCATCGGGGGAGGAGGCTGGCGGTGAGTCTGGGACGCAGTAAGCTACGTCATTACCATGATAGGGAAAATCCTCTGAAACTCGCACCAAATTAGAGGCGAAAGAGCTTTAGCTGACCCAAGTAGGCTTCTCGTACTTCACGTGCCAGCCGCCCTCTTTGTCTTTCCGTAGGTACACCTCAGTTCCACCCCCAGCCAATGGCGCGAATGTTACGCCTGAGAACAGGATCGCTTCGCCTCGCGCAATATCGGTCGACGGCATCGATATCGTCAAGAACACAGCTGCATACTCTTCGTCGTATGCGTCTGTTGAAGGTCGCACTTGCGTGAACTTCGATGAGCGGGATGGGTCGGTTATGAAGTCACGAAGGTTATCGCATTCTTCGAACGGGTTTACATCGTCCAACTCGAAGGCTTGAAGATATAAAGGGTAAAGCGGATCTGCCTTGATTATGGGGCCGAAATCCTCTCCCAGTGGAGGCCCTAACGGAATATTTAGGGAAGTCCGTTCGACACTAGGATAAAACGGGATATCGAGGTTACCGAGGTATTCGTCAGCCAGAACGTGTTCGAGATATACTTCGGCGATATGGCATCTTTCTTGAGATAACCGGGTTTGTTCCGAAGAGGGTTTGTTGGTTACGGCGAGGACGGCAAGCGCAATACCGACCAAGCTCAAAACGGCTAAAGGCGGGTTAATTTTCACCGCCCTCAATAATCCAACCCGATCTCTTCGAAGATCTCTTTGTCTTCCGCCCAGTTTTCATCGACTTTCACGTGGAGGAACAGGTGGACTTTCTGCCCTAACACTTCGGACAGTTCCTTGCGCGCTGCTTCGCCGATTGCCTTGATCCGCTGACCTCCTTTGCCGAGAACAATCGGCTTTTGGCTCTCGCGGCCGACGACGATTTGTTGGCGGATTTCCACGCTGCCGTCTTTGCGCTGGGTATAGCTTTCGGGGCGTACCGCGCTGTCATAGGGCAGTTCTTCGTGTAGCTGCAGATAGAGCTGTTCGCGGGTGATTTCGGTGGCGAGCAGGCGTTCGCTGGCGTCGCTGACCTGGTCTTCGGGATAGTGCCACGGCCCGGCGGGCATCAGCGAGGACAAATGCGATTTGAGCTCGGCCACGCCATCGCCGGTCAGTGCAGAGACGAAATATGTCTCCTCAAAGGCGAGCATGTCGTTGAGTTCCTGCGCCAGCGCGAGCAGCGGTTCCTTGACCGCCTTGTCGACTTTGTTGAGCACCAGCATCTTGCGTTCGGGCCGCTTGGCCAGCGCTTCGACCAGCGGGATCATCTCGTGGCGGCGCTGCTTGATCGGATCGACCAGCAGGATGATGGCATCGGCATCTTCGGTGCCTTCCCACGCAGAGGTCACCATCGCGCGGTCGAGCTTGCGGCGCGGGGCAAAAATGCCCGGCGTATCGACGAGGATGATCTGCACCTCTTCCTGCAAGGCGATCCCCAGCAGGCGCGCGCGCGTGGTTTGCGCCTTGGCGCTGGTAATCGCGACTTTCTGGCCGACGAGCTGGTTGACCAGCGTCGATTTGCCCGCATTGGGGGCGCCGATCACGGCAACGACGCCGCATTTTGTTTGTTGGTCAGACACTAAGAATTCCGTTCACCCTGAGCTTGTCGAAGGGTTGTCCTTCACTTTTGGCTGAGCACTTTAAGAAAGTGCAACCCTTCGACAAGCTCAGGGTATGCGGATTAGAGAAATTTGACGGCACGCTCACCCGAACTCCTCCATAAATGCTCTTGCAGCGGCGGTTTCCGCCTCTTGCTTGCTCGATGCGGTTGCTTCTGTCGCGCCGACATTGTGGACTTCCACGCGCACCGTGAAGCTGGCCTTGTGATCGGGGCCGGACCGGTCGATCAGCGTATATTGCGGCGGGCGGCGCTGGTTGCCTGCGGCCCATTCCTGCAGCGCGCTTTTGGGGTGTTTGCGCTGGCCCGCGCCGCCATCGACTTGCGGGGTCCACAAAGTGCGGATCAATGCTTCGGTTGCGTCAAATCCGGTTTCGAGAAAAGACGCGCCGAGCAGGGATTCCATCACATCGCCCAGCACATTCTCGCTATCGGCCGCGCCATCATCGCGCGCTTGTTTGCCAAGGCGGATATGCGCCGATGCGCCAATCGAACGGGCGGCCTCGGCACAGGCGCCTTTGCTGACCAAAGCATTGAGCCGCTGCGCCAAAGCGCCTTCCTGCCCGCGATTTTCCGCGAACAGCCAATGGGCAATGGTCAGGCCCAGCACCCGGTCGCCAAGGAATTCGAGCCGCTGGTAATCGCGTTCTTCACCCGTGCTGCCATGGGTGAGCGCCTCTGCCCATAATGCCTCGTCCTTAACCGCAAAGCCCCGCTTGACGAGCCAGGCCCTGGTGCCTTTCTCCAGCTTGCCCAGGGGTTTGCCTGCGCTGGTGCTCAAAGCCCGTCACCAATCCGGCTGCCGCGCGCGGCGCTGAACCATGTCCACGGCTTGATCCAGCTGGACGAACCATCGGTTGACCACATGATCACGCTGGCGCGCGCCACCAGCAAATCCTGCGGAACGATCCCCACACCGGCTTGCGGATTGGCGGGGAAGCGGCTGTCTTGCGAATTGTCGCGATTGTCGCCCATCACGAACATCGCCCCGTCGGGAACCACGACCGGATCGTAATTGTCCTGGAATGTGGGGCCGAAATCGAGGACGTTATAGGTCTCGCCCGATGGCAAGGTTTCGCGGAACTGGGTGTATCGGCACACCGCAATGCCATCACCGCGCACCGCGCGCTGGCCCATCTGGTGGCAGGCGGTGTTGGGCGAGATTTCGATCTCGAAATCCTCGATCTGCTCTTTCAGGATCGGCTCTCCATTGAGCAGGACAACCCCGTCGCGCATGGCGATTGTTTCACCCGGCAAAGCAATCACGCGCTTGATATAGTCGGTGCCGTCCACCGGATGCTTGAAAATCACGATATCGCCGCGTTCCGGCTGGCCGGCAAAGATGCGTCCGGGGATCAGCGGCGCTTCCATGGGTAGCGAATATTTCGAATAGCCATAGGGCCATTTGGCGGCGAGCAGATAATCGCCGTTCTGCAGCGTGGGCAGCATGCTTTCGCTGGGGATGTTGAAGGGGGAGAAAAAGAAGCTGCGGAAAATAATGACAATTGCCGCCAGCTTGAGCAGGAACACAACGAAATTGTCTTCCTTCTTCTCCGGTTTTTCGGGCTTGGCTTCGGCAGTTGTTGCAGCGGGCGCATTGTCCTCTGCGGAGGTGGTCAAATCTGTCATGCGGAAATTCGTATCCGTGGCTTTGCAATGGGTTCCAAAAGGTTACGCTAGCCCCTACTCGGTGGAGCGCCGTATAGAAAGGAATTTTCCATGAGCGATGCTGCCAAGGCGATCTGGGCAGAGCTGAAAGCACAGCCGCAACGCACCCTGACCGAATTGTTCGACGATGGCGATCGGGTCGGGAAATTGTCTGGCCGGATCGAGTGGAGCGGCGATGACACACCCGGTGAACAGGGCGGCGAATGGACCGCAGGCATCCAGTTCGATTGGTCCAAGACGCATCTGGATGATCAATTGCTGTCGCTGTTTGAAAAACTGGCAGATGCGATGGACTTCACCGGCAAACGCGCGGCGATGTTTGGCGGCGAAACCATCAACAACACCGAAGGCCGCGCGGCAACGCACAGCGCGCAGCGCGGCGTGGGGACTGACGCCGATGTCGAAGAGGCAATGGCGCTGCATGCGCGGATGAAAATGCTGGTCGAAGCCGTGCATGACGGAGCTTTGGGGAATGTCAAACGTCTGATCCATGTCGGCATTGGGGGATCGGCATTGGGGCCGGCCTTGGCGATTGATGCGCTGACCCGCGATCTGGCCAAGGTCGATGTGCATGTCGTGTCCAACATCGACGGGGTCGCGCTGGAACAGGCATTTGCCACATGCGATCCCAAGACCACGATGATCGCGGTCGCATCAAAAACCTTCACCACGATCGAAACCATGACCAATGCCGCCAGCGCGATCAAATGGCTGGAAGATAATGGTGTCGATGACCCTTCTGGCCGCGTGGTGGCGCTGACCGCCAGCCCCGAAAAAGCTGTCGAATGGGGCGTCGATGAAACGCGCATTCTGCCGTTCAAGGAAACCGTGGGCGGGCGCTACTCCTTGTGGTCCAGCATCGGTTTCCCCGTGGCGCTGGCGATTGGCTGGGAAGAGTTCGAGGAATTTCTGGCCGGGGCGCAGGCGGTCGATCGGCATTTTCAAGAGAAAGACGGCCGCGCCAATCTGCCGCTGCGCGCAGCCTTTGCCGATCTCTATTACGCGCGCATTCGCGGCTGCCAAACGCGCGCGGTGTTCGCCTATGACGAACGGCTCGGCCTGCTGCCCGATTATCTCCAGCAGCTGGAGATGGAGAGCAATGGCAAAAGCGTGACCTCTGGCGGCGATCCGGTGGATGGGCCGACCGCACCGATCACATGGGGCGGGGTGGGCACCGACGCGCAGCATGCGGTGTTCCAATTGCTCCATCAGGGAACGCATCTGGTTCCGGTGGATTTCATCGCCAGCATTGCCCCGGGCGACGATCTGGACCCCGCGCATCACCGCATCCTGCTGACCAATTGCTTTGCCCAGGGGGCGGCGCTGATGGCGGGCAAGGAAAGCGATGACGGTGCGCGCAATTTCACCGGCAACCGCCCCAGCGCGACCATGCTGTGCGACGATCTGGACGCCGCGACACTGGGCGCGCTGATCGCGTTCCACGAACACCGCACCTTCGCCAACGCAATGCTGATGGGCATCAATCCGTTCGACCAGTTCGGCGTGGAGCTGGGCAAGGAAATGGCAAAAGGGATCGAGGCTGGTGGTCAGAGCTTCGATGCGAGTACCGAGGCGCTGTTGGAGGCGGCGGGTGTTCGGTGTTGAATTTTAGGGTTATGACAGCGCCATATGTCGCTTGCTGAACTCATACTTAGTCTGATCGTCGCTGGCGGCGGCGGCGCAGCTATCGCAATAGGCGTGGTCCGATCATTTGGAGAGAGGTGGTTAGACAGCAAATTTGCTGGCAGACTTCAGGACTTGCGTCACGAGCATGAGCGCCAAATGGAACTTGTAAAATTGAATAGTTCACAGTCGTTTGACCGCTACTCGAGGCTTAGCGAACAGGAATTCGAGGCCACTTCCGAAGCCTGGTCGTTGGTAACAGACGCATATGTGAGAACCATGTCCGCCTTGCCCGGTTTTCGGCGGTCAGATGACTTCTCTAGATTGTCAGATGACTTGGCGCGTATCGTTTGCAAGAATTACGATTTCGAAGAATGGGAGACCGGCGAACTGTTGCAGAAGGCCCAACAAGATCGGAACTCCTATTTTAACCAGCGCAGAACGATGCATGAAATTCGCGACGCAAAGGTTGCGATTGGCAAGGCGAACAGTCACTTGGATCGCAAGGCGCTTTTTCTTGAACGAGAATTGCATCGGCAGCTGAGCGAGTTCATCGATTGGGCATGGAAAGCGATTGTCGCATGGGATGTTGTCAGGGAAGCTCGAGGTGGTGGTCCTGAAGCACTCGATGGTATTGAACGACACGACAACGAATTCCGGCAAAACGCTGAAGCGCGAATAAAGGAGCTTGAGAATATCGTGCGCGGTAGGTTTTGGCCAAACGCAGAGGACGAGAACGCGCTACCGGCTGTGTAACTTTTTGACAGCCGACGCGAACGGCCTTGCAAGATCATTTATGTTTCCGCAACGCTCGCTGGACAACAGATTCGTGCCGGCCTCACTATGAGCGGACGGAACTAATTTTCACCGACTGAGACCAATTCGCGCCTGCATTAAGTGAAAGAGAAACATTAGATGTCAGACTACGATTTCGACCTATTCACCATCGGCGCAGGCTCCGGTGGTGTCCGCGCATCGCGGGTTGCTGCGGCGCATGGCGCGAAAGTCGCTGTCGCGGAGGAGTACCGGGTGGGCGGCACCTGTGTCATTCGCGGGTGTGTGCCCAAGAAGATGCTCGTTTACGGCGCGCATTTTGCCGAAGATCTGGAAGACGCGCGGGAATTTGGCTGGGATCTGGAAGAACCGAAATTCGATTGGGTCCGGCTGCGCGATACGGTTTTGGGCGATGTGGACCGGCTCAACGGCCTCTACACCGAAACGCTGGAAAACCACGACGTCACGATCTTCCACGAGCGCGCCGAGATTTCCGGCCCGCACGAGCTGACATTGGCCAGCGGCAAGGTCGTGACCGCGAAATATATCCTGATCGCCACCGGTGCAGAGCCGGCGCGGCTCGAATTTCCGGGCAGCGATCTGGCGATTACTTCGAACGAGGCGTTTCATCTCGACGAAGTGCCCAAGCGGATATTGATTGCCGGCGGCGGTTATATCGCCAACGAGTTTGCAGGTATTTTCAACGAATTCGGCAGCAAGGTCTGCCTCGTCAATCGCGGCGATCAATTGCTGCGCAGCTATGACGAGGGCTTGCGCGACCGATTGCTGCAAATCAGCCTGATGAAGGGGATCAATTTCGCCTTCAACACCACTTTCAAATCGATCACCAAGAATGACGATGGCACGCTGCATGTCGAGCTGAACGGTGCGGACGATATGGACGTTGACGTGGTAATGTTCGCGACCGGTCGCAATCCCAACGTCAAGGGGCTGGGGCTCGATACGGTCGGGGTAGAGCAGGGCACGATTGGCGAAATACTGGTCGATGAATATTCGAAAACCAATGTCGATCATATCTATGCGGTGGGCGATGTGACCAACCGGGTGCAGCTGACTCCGGTGGCGATCCGCGAAGGGCAGGCTTTTGCCGATACGGTGTTCAACGATGATCCGAAAACGGTCAGCTATGATTGCATCCCCAGCGCGGTGTTCAGCCATCCACCGATTGCCGCAGTGGGCATGACCGAAGGCGAGGCGCGCAACAAGCTGGGCAATATCAAGGTGTACCAGTCCGATTTCCGGCCGATGAAGAATGTTGTCGCGGGCCGGAACGAGCGCGGGCTCTACAAAATGATCGTCGATGCCGCGAATGACAAGGTTGTCGGCATCCATATGATCGGGCCGGAATCGGCAGAGATTATGCAGGGTTTCGCGGTGGCGGTGAAAGCGGGTCTGACCAAGGCCGATTTCGATGCGACAACCGCGATCCATCCGTCGATGGCGGAGGAGCTGGTGCTGCTGAAGTAGGGAAGCGAAGAGATGGAACTTGCAGGCAAAGTGGTCCTCCTGACCGGAGGGAGCGCCGGAATCGGGCGCGAGATGGCGTGGCAGATGAAAGCCAAGGGCGCTGTGGTGGTCGTGACCGGGCGCAACGAGGAACGGCTGGAGGCGATGCGCAAGGACGGCTTTGTCGCGGTTGCGGCGGATCTTTCTTCCGCAGCTGGCGTCGATGCGCTGCTCGATGTCTGGGGCGACCGCGAGCTTGACGTGCTGGTCAACAATGCGGGGCAGGGCGTCGATCATGATTTCCGTGAGAGCAAACCCGATCCCGACGCAGCCGATGATTGCATCTACGCCAATTTCAACGCGCCGATCCGGCTGATCACCGCACTGCTACCCCGGCTGCACAAGCGGCCACAGGCGGCGATCGTCAATGTCACTAGCGGGCTGGCGATTGCCCCGCGCGCGGGCAGCCCGGTCTATTGCGCGACCAAGGCCGGATTGCGCAGCTATACACAGGCGCTGCGGGCGCAGGTTGGCGGGGTGAATTTCCAGGTGATCGAAGCGCTTCCCCCGGTGGTCGACACGCAAATGACTGCGGATCGCAAGAACAAGAAGATGCCTCCGCAAGAATGCGCGCGGCAGATTATCGATGCGATCGAGAACAACAAGGACGAAGCAAATGTGGGAATGGTGAAAGTGCTCAAGCACGTTCATTCGGTGTCCCCCGCGATTGCCCGCAAGGTGATGCTGAGATTCTAAAGAAAGACGAATAGCATCAAAAAATTTACGTAAAACATAAATTATCTATTGCGAATCGGGAATCGTCCTGTCATTGGGCCTTCAACAGAGTTTGGAGGAAACAATGACTGCGATTTGGACGAAACGGTTTGTGAACACCTTGTTGGTGCTGGTCGCCATCGCCGCGCTGGCCGCGGTAATCCAGGCGGCGGGATCAATCGCCGATGGCAAGTTCCACATGGTCAGCTATCCCGCATCGAGCGAGAATATCCGAATGGAGCCACTCGGCGGCGAAAGCGCCTGGTGGCAGATGCAGGCGGGCACCGTGCGGGTCGATGATCACAGCTGGCTTCGCGCGGCGCGGCTTGTGGGGCGGCTGGCCGGATTGGCCTTGCTCGCGGGGATGTTCTGGCAATTGCGCGGGTTGCTCGTCCGGATTGCCGAAGGCGATGTGTTCAGCGATGCCAATGTCGCGGCGCTGAAGCGGGTCGGCAAGCTGCTGATCGCCACCAGCGTGCTTTCGATTTCGATCACTTTCATGACCCAATATGCGATCCTGGAGGCGATCCCCGACATGGCAGAGCGCGCAATCCACCCCTCGATCAGCTGGAACGTAAAGGGTGTCGAGAATATCTGGATGGAATACACCCCGCCGATCATTCCGGTATTGCTCGCGATGATCAGCTTCATCACCGCCGGCGCGTTCCAGTCGGGCAAGAATTACCGCGAAGATAGCGAGAGTGTTGTCTGATGCCGATCATAACCAATCTCGATGTGATGATGGCCAAGCGGAAGGTCAGCTTGAAAGAGCTGGCCGACCGCATCGGCATTTCCAACACCAATCTCTCGCTGCTCAAAACCGGCAAGGTGCAGGGCATTCGTTACCGCACGCTCGACGCGATTTGTAAGGAACTCGATTGCCAGCCGGGTGATATTCTGGAGTATCGCGCCGATGATGATTGAGAATTGGTGACGATGCGGCCCCCCGGCAATTGACGCCACGCTGTCCTTTGTGCCACGCGCATTTGCATAAAAATACACGGAATTCAGGGACACTGCATGTCAGCCAATATCGCCGAAATGGAAAAACGCCGCGAAGCCGCCCGTATGGGTGGCGGCCAGAAGCGGATTGATGGCCAGCACGCCAAGGGCAAACTGACCGCGCGCGAACGGCTCGATGTGCTGCTCGACGAAGGAAGTTTCGAAGAAACCGACATGTATGTCGAGCATGACTGCCAGGATTTCGGCATGGCGGAACAGAAAGTTCCCGGTGACGGCGTGGTCTGTGGCAGCGGCACGATCAATGGCCGTCTGGTCTATGTTTACAGCCAGGATTTCACCGTCTTCGGCGGCTCGCTGTCCAAACGCCATGCGGAAAAAATCTGCAAAGTGATGGAAACCGCGATGAAAAATGGCGCGCCTGTCATTGGCCTCAATGACAGCGGCGGCGCACGGATTCAGGAAGGCGTGGCGTCGCTTGGCGGCTATGCCGATGTGTTCCAGCGCAATGTTCTGGCGAGCGGCGTTGTCCCGCAGATCAGCCTGATCATGGGCCCCTGCGCGGGCGGGGCGGTTTATTCCCCCGCGATGACCGACTTCATCTTTATGGTGAAGGACAGTTCCTATATGTTCGTCACCGGGCCGGACGTGGTCAAAACCGTGACCAACGAAGTCGTCACGCAAGAGGAACTGGGCGGGGCGGTCACGCACACAACCAAGACCAGTGTCGCCGATCTGGCGTTCGAGAATGATATCGAAACGCTGCTCGCGACGCGCGATTTCTTCGATTATCTGCCGCTATCTAACCGCGAAGAAGTACCGCAGCGCCCCACCGCCGATCCGTTCGATCGCGAAGAACCCAGCCTCGACACGCTGATCCCCGACAATGCCAACCAGCCTTACGATATGCACGAAGTCATCCGTAAGACGCTGGATGAAGGCGATTTCTTTGAAGTTCAACCGGCGCATGCGGGCAATATCATTTGCGGCTTTGGCCGGGTAGAAGGACGCACCGTGGGCGTGGTCGCGAACCAGCCGATGGTGCTGGCGGGCGTGCTCGATATCAATGCGTCCAAAAAAGCCGCGCGCTTTGTGCGGTTCTGCGATGCGTTTGAAATCCCGATTGTGACCTTTGTCGACGTTCCCGGCTTCCTGCCCGGCACCGCGCAAGAGCATAACGGCATCATCAAACACGGCGCGAAATTGCTGTTCGCCTATGCCGAGGCGACCGTGCCCAAAATCACCATCATCACCCGCAAGGCCTATGGCGGCGCCTATGATGTGATGGCGAGTAAACACCTTCGCGGCGACCTCAACTACGCCTGGCCAACCGCCGAAATCGCGGTGATGGGCGCGAAAGGCGCGGTGGAGATTATCTTCCGCAAAGACATCGGCGACCCCGACAAAATCGCCGAGCGGACAAAGGAATATGAAGACCGCTTCGCCAACCCCTTCGTGGCGGCACAGCGCGGCTATATCGACGATGTGATCTACCCGCACTCGACGCGGAGGCGGGTCGCGCTGGGGCTAAGGAAGTTGCGGAACAAGCAGCTCGAGAATCCGTGGAAGAAGCATGATAATATTCCGTTGTGATGGATACTGTTGACGCCTTTGGATACTTCTGGTCAGCGATGGTCGTCATTATGACGATTGTTTCTGTCGCTTGGGGTATCAACGATCTCAAGACGGGTAGCGCCCGCCTACATCTGATGGGTTTCGGAAATCGTGTCGATCGCGATAAGGAACCATTTGAATTTTGGTTTGCCGTAGGATCAAAGTTCATGATGCTCCCAGTTGGTATATTCATGCTTTGGTTCGCATCCGACTTTTTTTGGAAGTAAGTAAAATGAAACTAGGCCGCCTCAACCATATCGGCGTGGCTACGCCCTCAATCGCTGGGTCAATCGCCTATTATCGCGATATAATGGGCGCGGTCAGCATTACCGAGCCGTTCGACCTGCCCGAACAGGGCGTGAAGGTTTGCTTCGTCGATACGCCCGATTCCAATGGCGAAGTGGGCAAAGGCACGCAGATCGAATTGATCGAGCCGTTTGATGAAAGCTCTCCGATCAATGGTTTCCTCGCCAAAAATCCTGCGGGCGGGCAGCATCATCTTTGCTACGAGGTTGAGGATATTGCGGCGGCGCGCGAGTGGTTTGAGGGGCAGGGCAAACGCATCCTTGGCCCCACGCGGATCGGGGCGCATGGCACGCCGATCTTTTTCCTCCACCCCAAGGATATGATGGGCCAGCTGACCGAAATCATGGAAACACCCAAGGGCGAACACTAGCCAAGCGCGTCGTCCCGGCGAAGGCTGGGATCGTTTTCCACCAGCGCCTTGATCTGTGAGCGATCCCAGCCTCCGCTGGGATGACGATGGGCAATGGACGCAGCGCGTCGTAACGGACTTGCTAAGGCGGCCCCGTCGCCGCTAGGTCAGTCGCAAAGAACAACCTTTGGGAGATTCCTGTGAGCTTTGAAACTATCCTGGTCGAACGCGACGGCCCATTGATGACGATCACGCTCAACCGGCCAGACCGGCTGAACGCGATGCCGCCGCAAATGGCGGACGAGATTGGCGAGGCGTTTTACGATCTGGGTGATGCGCGCGCGGTGCTGATTACCGGCGCGGGCAAGGGTTTCTGTTCTGGCGCCGATCTGGCCGCGCGCGGCGAAGGCAATGCGCTGACCAGCAAAGGCGGCAGCCATCGGGCGCTGCAAAACCATTATAATCCGGCGATCAGCCAGGTCATGCGCGCGCCGGTTCCGGTGATTTGCGCGGTTAATGGCCCCGCGGCGGGCGTGGGTTGTTCGCTCGCTCTGGCGGCAGATTTTACCATTGCCAGCGACAGCGCATACTTCCTGCAGGCATTCGTCAATATCGGGCTGGTTCCCGATGGCGGATCGACATGGCTGCTGGCGCGCGCAATAGGCCGCGCGCGGGCCACGCGGATGATGATGCTGGGCGAGAAAATCGGCGCTGCGCAGGCAGAGGAATGGGGCCTGATCTACAAATCGGTCGCCGCCGATGCGCTGATGGACGAAGCGAAAGCGCTGGCAGACAAGCTCGCCAACGGTCCGACACTGGCGATCCGGACGATGAAGGAAAACATCGCACTGGCGTTGGATGGAACTTTGCAACAAGTGTTTGTGGGCGAAGCCGAAGGACAACGGCTCGCCGGCGCCAGCGAAGACGCGATGGAGGGCGGAATGGCCTTCCTCCAGAAGCGCAAAGCCGCGTTCAAGGGGAAGTAGGCGGCAAACCTCAAAATCCGTTCGTGCTGAGCTTGTCGAAGCACTGCATTTTTTCTAGCGGTTTGCTGAAAGTGAAGTGCAGCCCTTCGACAAGCTCAGGGCGAACGGGTATTAGGACCTATGACCGACAAACCAACCGTTTCCGACTGGCAGACCCTCGCGGACCAAGAATCCAAAGGCCGCGATCTCACCAAAGAAATGCCAGAAGGCTTTGCCGTAAAGCCGCTCTACACGCAGGAAGATTCTTCAGATCCCGGCCTGCCCGGTTTTGCCCCATTCACCCGCGGGGTGAAGGCCACGATGTATGCGGGGCGACCGTGGACCATCCGGCAATATGCGGGCTTTTCTACCGCAGAGGAATCAAACGCGTTCTATCGCCGCAATCTGGCGGCGGGTCAGAAAGGCCTGTCGGTCGCTTTCGATCTGGCGACGCATCGCGGTTACGATTCCGATCACCCGCGCGTGGTTGGCGATGTCGGCAAGGCAGGCGTGGCGATTGACACGGTCGAGGATATGCAGATCCTGTTCGACCAGATCCCGCTGGAAACAATGTCGGTCAGCATGACGATGAACGGCGCGGTGATCCCCGTTCTGGCGTTCTATATCGTCGCAGGTGAAGAGCAGGGCGTTTCCACCGAGCAGCTTAGCGGGACGATCCAGAACGATATTCTCAAAGAGTTCATGGTCCGCAACACCTATATCTATCCGCCCGCGCCGAGCATGCGGATCATTTCCGATATCATCGGATATACCTCTGCCAACATGCCGAAATTCAATAGCATTTCGATCAGCGGCTATCACATGCACGAGGCCGGGGCGACGGCGGTGCAGGAACTCGCCTTCACCATCGCCGACGGCAAGGAATATGTGCAAAGCGCAATGGCGACGGGGCTCGATATCGATGCCTTTGCCGGGCGGCTCAGCTTCTTTTTCGGTATCGGCATGAATTTCTTCATGGAGATCGCCAAACTGCGCGCCGCGCGGACATTGTGGTATCGCGTGATGGACGGGCTGGGCGCCCAGTCCGAACGCAGCAAAATGCTGCGCACACATTGCCAGACATCGGGCGTGAGCTTGCAAGAGCAGGACCCGTACAACAACGTTATCCGCACCACGGTGGAGGCGATGGCGGCAACACTCGGTGGCACGCAGTCGCTCCACACCAACGCGCTCGATGAAGCGATTGCCCTGCCGACCGATTTCAGCGCCCGCATCGCGCGCAACACGCAGCTGGTGTTGCAGGAAGAAAGCGGCATCACCAATGTCGTCGATCCGCTGGGCGGCAGCTATTACATCGAAGCGCTGACCGCGAAGCTGGTCGAGGAAGCCGAAGCGCTGATGGCTGAAGTCGATGCAGCGGGCGGAATGACCAAATATGTCGACAGCGGCGCGCCCAAAGCGGCGATCGAACGTGCGGCGGCAGAAAAGCAAACCAGCGTCGACAAGGGCGAAACTGTGATTGTGGGCGTCAACAAATATCGCCTGTCCGAAGAGGAACAGATCGAGACGCTGGAAGTGGACAACCACAAGGTCCGCACCGGCCAGATCGCGCGGCTCAAGAAGAACCGTGAAAACCGCGATGAAGATGCGTGTCAGGCGGCGCTGGCTGCCTTGACCGAGGGTGCGAAAGGCGATGGCAATCTGCTGGCGCTTGCTGTTGACGCCGCACGCCAACGCGCTTCGCTGGGTGAAATTTCCAAAGCGATGGAAGATGTATTCGGCCGCTATGACACCACCCCGACGCCTGTGAAGGGCGTCTACAAAAGCGCTTACGAGTTTGACCAGCGCTGGGCGCAGATCATCGACGGGGTCGAAGCTGTCGAACGCCGACTTGGTCGCAAGCCCAAAATTATGGTCGCAAAGATGGGGCAAGACGGCCACGATCGCGGCGCGAATGTGATCGCGAGTGCCTTCACCGATATGGGGTTCGAAGTCGTCTCCGGCCCGTTGTTCCAGACGCCGCAGGAAACGCTCGAAATGGCGCTGGAGCACAATGTCGATGCCATCGGCGCAAGCTCGCTTGCCGCGGGCCACAAAACGCTGATCCCCGAACTGATCGACCTGCTCAAAGGCGCGGGCCGCAGCGATATCAAAGTCGTCGCGGGCGGTGTGATCCCGCCGCAGGACTATGATTTCCTCCGCGATGCCGGCGTGCAGGGCATATACGGCCCCGGCTCCAACGTGATCGAATGCGGCGCGGATATGCTGCGCCTGCTCGGCCACAATATGCCGCCCGCGGGTGAGGAACTGGAGGCGGCGGAGTGAGGCTGCTTGTCGCATTGGTTGCCGGGGCATTGTTGGCCGCTCCCGCGCTTGCGAGCGAGCCTGCAACATCTGATCCAGAACCGATCACGATCGGCGAAGCCTATGCGATGGAAACGCATGACGCGGCGCGGCAGATCAATGTGGTTTTGCCGCGCGGTTATGAGAAGGATGAGGGCACCTATCCGATCATCGTGATGCTGGACGGCGGCAGGTCACAGGATTTCTTCCTCGCGCTCGGGATAGAGCAATGGAACCAGCTTTGGGGGCGCAGCCAGCCGGCGATTTTTGTTGGCGTCGAAACGGTTGATCGCCAGCGCGAATTGCTGCCGCCAACAGAAACTGCGGAAGAGGCAGAACGCTATCCCACGGCGGGAGAAGCGGATGCGTTCCGGTCTTGGCTGTTGGACGAAGTGCTGCCCATGATCAGGGCAAGATACCGCGACAACGGACGCGCGATACTCGTCGGCGAAAGCGCGGCGGGCCATTTCGTTGCCGAAACCTGGGTGAAACATCCCGCCAGTTTCGATGGTTACGCGGCCCTTTCACCGAGCTTGCAATGGAATAACCAGTCACTGTCGCGCGAACTGGGCAAATTTGACCGCCCCGCGCGCCCGCCGCTGTTTATCTCGCTGGCGGATGAGGGCGGCGCAACCGAAGAGGGCGCGCTGCGCTTTGTCGCTCAGGCAAAGGGGCAAATGTGCTTCGCCGACCGGCGAAGCAGCCATGTCCACCACGCCAATTCGCTGCATCAGCTGCTACCGCAGGCATTGCAGTTTCTGTTACCGACCGAAGCCGACTGGCTCGAGGAATATGGCCTCACCGTCGACTGTAACAAGGATTAGTGAGCAACCGCATGACCCAAATCCGTACTGACTGGACCCGCGAAGAGATCGCGGATCTGTTCAACCTCCCGTTCACCGAACTGTTGTTCCAGGCGGCATCGGTTCACCGCGAGAACCATGCTCCCGATCAGGTGCAGCTGTGCACTCTGCTGTCGATCAAGACCGGCGGTTGTCCGGAGGATTGCGGATATTGCTCGCAATCGGTGAAGGCTGACTCCGGCGTCGAGGCAACCAAGCTGATGGATGTGCAGGCGGTGCTGCAATCGGCGGCGCAGGCGAAGGATCATGGCAGTCAGCGTTTCTGCATGGGCGCGGCGTGGCGTAATCCCAAGGACCGCGACATGCCCGCGATTGTCGAGATCGTGAAGGGCGTGCGCGAAATGGGGCTGGAAACCTGCATGACGCTGGGGATGTTGACGCCCAAACAGGCCGATATGCTCGCCGAAGCGGGGCTCGATTATTACAATCACAATATCGACAGCAGCCCCGAATATTACGAGCGCGTGATCACCACGCGGACGATGGATGAGCGGCTCGATACGCTGGAAAATGTCCGCAATTCGGGCATTAATGTGTGCAGCGGCGGGATTATCGGCATGGGCGAAACACGCGAAGATCGCGTGGGCTTTGTCCACACGCTGGCGACGCTGGAGCAGCATCCCGAAAGCGTGCCGGTCAACGCGCTGGTCCCGGTAAAGGGCACGGTGCTGGGCGATATGCTGCACGACACGCCGCTCGCGAAAATCGACGATATCGAGTTTGTCCGCACTGTTGCGGTTGCTCGGATCACCATGCCGATGAGCATGGTCCGTCTGTCGGCAGGGCGCGAAAGCATGAGCGATGCGACGCAGGCGCTGTGCTTTATGGCGGGCGCGAATTCGATATTCACGGGCGACAAATTGCTCACTGCGCCCAATGCGGGTGACGACAGCGATGCGGCTTTGTTCGATCGTCTCGGGATGACTGCTTTGCAAGGTGAGGAGCCGATGAGAGCATGCAAAGTGGCCGAGCCAGCGGAGTGAGATTTTTGTGCCCGTCATCCCAGCGAAGGCTGGGATCGGTTTCCACAAAGCGCAAGATTGCGAGCGATCCCAGCCTTCGCTGGGATGACGACAATTCGTGACCCTCGGTTTCTCTGTCAACGAATTGCTCCCTAAGGCGCGCGGTGGTGGGCAGTTGAAAATGGGGCTGGTGAAGCTGTCCGAGGGAGAATGGCTTCAACCGGATCCTGATGTCGCGGCGCGCGCACAAGCGTTCGCCGATCACCCTGAAGGCATCCAGCTTTCCCCAAAAGGCGAAGCAGCGGCAGAAGAACTGGCCGCAATGCTCGGCGTGGCAGGCGGGCTTCCCGGTGCGGCCAAGGCGCATCACGAGGATATGTGCCTGCTCACGCGAGAGCGAGGCGAAGACATTTACCGCCTTGCCGGTGCGGCGGTGGCTTACCCAACCGATTGGCATCCGAAAGACAAGATGGGCCTGCCGCTGGCCGCGATGCATGCGCCGATACAGGGCTATCAGGAGCAGCTTGCCAGCGGGGTCGACTATTTCATGGCGAAGCTGAGGCCGGGCAAAATCTTCGGCCGCTGCAACTGGTTTATCGCGCCGACCCCCGAACTGCGCTGGATCGCGGATGCGCCGCCAGAGATCGCTTTTGGCAAAGTAACGGCGCAAAATGCGGGCGAGACTTTGTACGTCCGCAGCGAACGCCAGACCTTGCGGCGATTGCCAGAGACCGGCGCGATCCTGTTCACCATCGGCGTCTATGTCGCGCCGCTGGGGGCCTTGTCGCCTGCAAATGTTGCGACACTGGGCAATGCCGTCAAACGGCTCTTGGCGGGCGAGGGCGATCGCCGCGGATCGCCGTTTTACGCAAAATCGTTGATCGAATTTGCCGAAACCGTGTAGATTGGCAGCGGGAGATCAGACCATGATAGTAACAGCCATTGCAATGATCGCCGCCGCGATACCGCCGGTGCCCGAATGGAATTGCGATGATCCGCAAGTGCAACAGGAAATGAACTGGTGCGCCAATCAGGAATATCTGGAAGCCGATGCGGCGCTCAATGCGCAATGGAAAAAGACTGCTGCGGTGATGAAGTTGCGCGACGAGAATTTTGAAAGCACAAGCGACGATCGGCCCGGCTATTTCGAT
Organism: Pontixanthobacter aquaemixtae; assembly: GCF_009827395.1. Taxonomy (GTDB): domain Bacteria; phylum Pseudomonadota; class Alphaproteobacteria; order Sphingomonadales; family Sphingomonadaceae; genus Pontixanthobacter; species Pontixanthobacter aquaemixtae. The sequence goes on from NZ_WTYX01000001.1 coordinate 908,431, forward strand.
ACGCTTCTGGCTGCGCAGCGCGCCTGGCTTACATATCGCGATACGCATTGCCGTTCCGAAGGATATTATGCGCGCGGCGGATCGCTCGAACCGCTTCTGGTAGCCACTTGCAAAACGGAGTTGACCGAGGGGCGCACGGCACAACTTGCGGCTCTGGTTGAGATTTGATCGGGCGCCGCGCGCCTTTGGCCGCCGCATTGGCCGCTGCCATTTTGCTGGGCAATTCGACCGGCGCTTTCGCCTGTTCCTTCAGCTGGAAAGAGGGCTTCTCTCCGGAAGAAATAAAGCAGCGTGAAGACGTTCGCAAAGTGACCGGCACAATCGAAATTGGCGAGTTGCAAGGCAGCGCTGACGAGAATGGCGAGCTGTGGGAAGGCACGATTTTTTCCCGCATCACAACTCTCCGTGGGACCGGATGGGAAACGTGGCAGAACTTCCATCGCGTTTCGCTCGATTGCGGTGCCTATCGCAAACCACTTGCCAACGGGCGCGGAATCTTCTGGATTTCTCGCCAAAAGATTGACGGCAGGTATGAAATCCTGCTGTGGGAAGGCGAGTATTCCCGCAATTCACAATCCAAGAGCAGCCAATAAATGTTCAAGAAAATTCTGATTGCCAATCGCGGCGAGATCGCTTGCCGTGTTATCAAGACTGCGCGCCGGATGGGGATTGCGACAGTCGCGGTTTACTCTGACGCAGATGCGCGTGCACCCTTTGTGAAGATGGCGGATGAAGCGGTCCATATCGGGCCTGCTCCTGCAGCGGAAAGCTATCTGATCGCGGACAAGATCATCGCCGCGTGCAAGCAAACCGGCGCGCAGGCTGTGCATCCCGGCTATGGCTTCCTGTCAGAGCGGGCGAGCTTTGTCGAAGAGCTGGAAAAGAATGACATCGCCTTTATCGGCCCGCCAACGGGCGCGATTTCGGCGATGGGTGACAAGATTGAATCCAAGAAGCTTGCGAAAGAAGCGGGCGTCAATGTCGTCCCGGGCTTCGTCGGCGAAATCAAAGATACCGATCACGCGGTGCAGATTTCGGACGATATCGGTTATCCGGTGATGATGAAGGCCAGCGCGGGCGGCGGCGGCAAGGGCATGCGGCTTGCGTGGTCTGAGAAAGACGTGCGCGAAGGCTTCGAAGCGACCAAGCGCGAAGGGCTGAACAGCTTCGGCGATGACCGCGTATTCATCGAGAAATTTATCGAGAACCCGCGCCATATCGAAATCCAGATTCTGGGCGATAAGCACGGCAATGTCATTTACCTCAACGAACGCGAATGCAGCATCCAGCGGCGCCACCAGAAAGTTGTCGAGGAAGCGCCTTCGCCTTTCGTCACGCCGAAAATGCGTGAAAGCATGGGCAAGCAATGCGTCGCGCTGTCAAAGGCGGTCGATTATCACAGCGCAGGTACGGTGGAGCTGATCGTCAGCGGTGCCGATCCGAGCGGAGAGAGTTTCTACTTCCTCGAAATGAACACACGTTTGCAGGTGGAACATCCGGTCACCGAAGCGATCACCGGCGTCGATCTGGTCGAACAGATGATCCGCGTTGCTGCGGGTGAAGAGCTGACAATCAAGCAGGAAGACGTGAAAATCGATGGCTGGGCGATCGAGAACCGCGTCTACGCCGAAGACCCTTATCGCGGTTTCCTGCCATCCACCGGCCGCCTCGTGCATTACCAGCCGCCAGTCGAACCATGGGCCGATGACGGCGCGGAAAACGGGCGGCGCGGTGTCGAGGGTATCCGGGTCGATGATGGTGTTTATGAAGGCGGCGAAGTGTCGATGTTTTACGACCCGATGATCGCCAAGCTGATCACCTGGGGCGAAACGCGCGACGAAGCCGCCGATCTGCAAATCCAGGCGCTCGACGCGTTCCGGATCGAAGGGCTGGGCCACAATGTCGATTTCCTCAGCGCGATCATGCAGCATGAACGCTTCCGCAGCGGTGAATTGACCACCGGATTTATCGCAGAGGAATATCCCGAAGGGTTCGAAGGCGCGGCAACCTCTGACCATCTGCTGCGCAATCTGGCGGCGGTTGGCGGGGTGCTGGCGACAATCGATGCAGACCGCGCGCGGCGCATCGATCAACAGCTGAACGGTTCAATCTACCCCACGGGCGATTGGAGCATCCGGATCGGCGAGCGGGACTATGCCGTATCGCTCGAAGAAGAAGCGATCACTGTAGATGGCGCGATCCTGCCGCTCGATATGGAATATACGCCCGGCGACCGGATGATTGATGTGGAAGTTGGCGATGATGACCTGACAATGCAGATATCCAAGACGCGCACCGGCTATGCCATCACCACCCGCGGGGCGACGCATTCGCTGCGGATATTGCCCGCGCATGTCGCGCATCTGGCCGAGCATATGATCGAGAAAGTCCCGCCCGATCTCAGCAAGTTCCTGATCTGCCCGATGCCGGGCCTGCTGGTCAAACTGCATGTCGAGGAGGGCGAGGAAGTCCAGCCCGGACAGCCGCTGGCGACGGTCGAAGCGATGAAGATGGAGAATATCCTGCGCGCAGAGAAGGCCGGTACAATAGCCAAGATCAACGCCGATCAGGGTGAAAGTCTTGCGGTGGACGCCATTATACTAGAACTTGAGTAACCGAAAATTACTTCCATGTGACATCAAGTTACATTGTTTACAAAAAAGCAGTTAACATTGCAGTCTTTGCGCTGGCGTTCCGGTGAAAAGAGGCCAATTCTATGCGCCTAGGAGGTGCATATGGCACATCAAGGGCTTGGATTCTTCAATGCCAAGGGTCAGTATTTCAAGACCCCTGACGAGGCGACCGCTAGCGATCTCTCGTCAATGCTGGGCAAGATCGGCGAGGGCGACAGTCTGGCCCCCGGCATCGCGTTGATGCTGCTTGAAAAGCGCGCGGAGATCGAACGGATCTTTGCCGAGCATGACGAAATGGTGGCCGAACGCACCGCGCATGAGGCGAAACTTTCTGGTGATGCCGATAATGTCACCGCCTTGCCGGGAGTTGATCGAAGCGAGGCAAGTTAGCTAGACCGGTTCCCTGATCATTCGGGAGGGAATCGTGCCATTACCAATAACGGCAACCGTTGCGGCCATCTGCGGCCTGCTGCTTCTTATCACGGCAATCATGACCGTACGCCAGCGTTTCAGGCTTGGCGTAGCGTTCGGCGATGCAAGCGATCAGGCGCTGATTTCGGCGAGCCGATCGCATGCCAATCTGGCCGAACATGCGCCCATAGTGCTGATTATGTTGGGCCTACTCGAGAATGGTGAAGCCAGCTCGACTGCGCTGATGGTGATCGGCGGGGCATTCGTTGCAGGACGGGTGGCGCATATTATCGGGCTTCATGGCAAGATCGAACCCGGCAAACCACCGCTCGCGCGCCAGATCGGCGTGATTGTCACATGGCTGACGCTGCTGGCACTGGCGGTGATGATCCTTCTCGGCGTGTTCGCGTGACGGGCACAGAAAGCGCTTAGGATGCATGTCAATCACAGCGCAGACGCGCCGGCCGAAGCCGAAATCACTTTCGATGAATTTTTAAAAGTCGATATCCGTATCGGCACAATCATCCATGCCGAAGAGTTTCCCGAAGCGCGCAATCCCGCTTTCAAGCTGCAGATTGATTTCGGCGAAACGATCGGGGTGAAGAAAAGCTGCGCGCAGATTGTCACGAACTATCCGATTGACGAGCTGCCCGGCCGGCAAGTCGCGGCGGTCGTCAATTTCCCGCCGCGCCAGATCGGCCCGGCCATGTCCGAAGTGCTGACTTTGGGCTTTGCCGACGGGCAGGGCGAAGTGGTGCTGTTCGCGCCCGATGTGAAAGTCCCCAACGGTTCGCGGCTGTTTTAACTGTCCACCATCGCCACGGCTCTGATCCATCCGGCGCTGGCATTTTCGATTTTTACTGGGAAGCAGCTGACGGTGAAGCCGTGATCGGGCAGCGCGTCCAGATTGGTGAGTTTTTCGATCTGGTAATAGGGATTGATCCGGCCTGCCTTATGGCCTTCCCAGATGATCTTGGGATCGCGTTTTTCGGCCCATCGCCGCGCGGTGTGGCTGAACGGCGCGTCCCAGCTCCACGCATCGGTGCCGACGACTTCAATGCCGCGTTCGGTCAGGTAAAGCGTCGCTTCTTCGCCTAGGCCAACGCCTTGGTCGGTGAAATTCTCGGCCCCGTACACCGCGCCCGATTGGACGAGCACAATATCGAGCGGCTGCAATTCATAGCCGATCCGCGCAAGTTCGGCTTCGACTTCGGCGGCGGTAACAACATGGCCGTGCGGCAAATGTGAAAAGTTGAGCCGGACGCCCGGGCGCAGAAACCGGTCGAGCGGTGCTTCATCGATGCTCGGCGCCTTTCTTGCGCCGCTATCCGTCGTCGAATGGTAATGCCACGGCGCATCCATATGCGTGCCATTATGCGTCGAGAGTTCGAGCATTTCGACCGCCCACCCTTCGCCATCGGGCAAATCGTCTTTCTCCAGCCCGGGAAAGAACATCGCGATCTGTTCCCAGCTGCTCTCATGCGTCACATATTCGATTTTCGGACGCATGACTTCGGGGTCTGAAATCACATCATTGGTGATCGGAATCGACAGGTCTATATAGCGGGTCATGCTGCGCAGCATCGGCCGCACAAGGGCAGAGGTCAATCGCCTTTCAATTGCCCATCAAGAAATGCGGCAACATCATCCAGCGACACGTCATGGTCCAAAAATGCTGCACCTATGCTGCGCAGCAAAATAAACGGCAGCGTGCCTGCATCCATCTTCTTGTCATGCCGCATATGGTCGACGAGTTTTGCGCCATCGCAGCCCATGTCGAGCGATGCGATCCCGGTGCGCAGGCCGGCCGAGGAAATTGCCTTGGCAACACGGTCCGCATCATCGCTTTCGAGCAATCCCTTGCGCACCGAATAGCGCGCCGCGAGCACCATCCCGAGCGCCACGCCTTCACCGTGCAGCAGCGTGTCCGAGTAACCGGTTTCCGCCTCCAACGCATGCCCGAAAGTATGGCCGAGATTCAGCAAAGCGCGCGTTCCGCTGGTCTCGCGCTCATCCTCCGCAACGATGCGCGCTTTGGCGGCCACGCTGCGCGAAACGGCCTCTTCAACAACGGCATGGTCGTGCTCGATAACGCGCTTGCCATTGCTTTCGCACCAATCGAAAAACGCCGCATCGCCAAGTATGCCGTATTTGATCACCTCGGCATATCCGGCCAGCATCTCGCGTTCGGGCAGAGTGGTAAGCGTTTGGGTATCGGCCAGAACCAGCGAGGGTTGATGGAAAGCCCCGATCAGGTTTTTGCCCGCCGATGTGTTGATCGCGGTTTTTCCGCCAACCGATGAATCGACCTGTGACAGCAGAGTGGTGGGCAATTGCACAAATCCGCAGCCGCGCTTTGTCACCGCGCAGGCAAAGCCGGTCAGATCGCCGACCACCCCGCCGCCAAGCGCAAACACATTGTCGCCACGCTCAACGCCTTGCTGCAAAAGCCAGTCGGTGAGTTTCTGCAATTCACCCCAGCTTTTCGACGCTTCGCCCGGCTCGACAAAATACCACGCTGCGGTATGCCCCGCTGCAGCCAGCGATGTTTCTAGCCGACTGCCATGATGTGCATGCGCGTTGCGGTCTGCGACAATCGGAACTACCGATTTGCGCATGAAACCTTTTGCCAGCTCACCGGCATTGTCGAGCAATCCGGCGCAAACATGCACGGCATACGATCGCCCGCCCAATTCAACCGGAATTACAGCCATCGATCTATCGCCTCTATAATTGCCATTGCGGTTTCGTGATGCGGACCATTTTCGCTGCCCACCCTGATCGGCGCTTGCGAATAAAACGGTTTGCGCTCTTCGTGAAGGCGCGAGAGGATTTCGTGCGGGTCGCCATCGCGCAGCAATGGCCGCGTGTCGCGCCGGCCGGTCCGCTCTACCAATATATCGATTTCGCAATCGATCCACACCGCGATGGCCGTGTCGAGGATCAATTTGCGCGTTTGGTCATTGACGAAAGCGCCGCCGCCGGTGGCAATCACGCCGGTCTGTTCTTCCATCATCCGCGCGATCACGCGTCGCTCGCCATCGCGGAAATATGCCTCGCCATATTGTTCGAAAATCTCGCCAATGCTGAGCTGCGCAGCGTCCTCGATCTCTTCATCCGCATCGGCAAATTCCTTGCCCAGCATTACCGCCAGCCTGCGGCCGACGGTGGACTTGCCCGTACCCATCAATCCGACCAGCACCACCGGCCGATCGATCCGCTCTGCAATCGCAGCGATAGCCGCTTCGTCCAGGCGATTACCATGCGCACTATCTTTTGGGGTTTGGGCTGCATCATCCATTGCCGCCCCGCCTATAGATGGGCTAGGCGAGGTGCAACATTGGTTCTGTAGAGGCGCGTAAAGTTTGCTTATGTCCGAGAGACGGCCAGAAGATGGCTCAGATAAACGGGCGGGGCGCGGGAAGCGAATAGGTCTGATAGTGGTTGCGAGTGTTTTTGCGGTACTGGGAATCGCGTGGTTTCACGGGGGCGAAGAGTCTCTGCGGCCAATGGTTGAACCTGTTGCCATTCCGGAAGGTGTGCGATGATTTCTGCGAAGAAATACCGGCTGCTTGTCGGCGGTGCAGCTCTGGCATTGTGCTCGACATTGGTGCTGGCGCAGGATGCGCCCGAATCTCTGCTCCCGCCGGGATTTGACGATCCGGCACCTGCTCCGACCCCGGCACCGGCCCCGACAGCAAGGCCGACCCGCGCGCCCGCCAATCCGGCACCCGCATCGCCAAGCGGCGGCGGATCGCCGACTGTACAGCCGATCCCCAGCGGCCCGTCAGTGGGGGCGGCACCATCTGCGCCGGTCGGTAATCTTCCCTCGCTGGACGATCTGGAAAATCTCGACCTTGATGAACTGGATGAATTGCTGGGCCTGAAACCCACTTCCGATATTCCACCGGCGGCGCGGCGTTCGCTTGCGCAAGTCGGCCTGCTTTCGCGGGCAGAAGGCGGATTGCCGATGGCGTCGCTTGCCAACCAGCCTGCATCGATTGTGCGCGCTTCGCTTGGCGGGATCCGCGGGCCAATGGTTTCGCGGTGGGGCCACATCATGATGCGCCGCGCGCTGGCCAGCAGGCTGGCTGCACCTTCGGGCATGAACCCGGTCGAATTTGCTGCGCTTCGGGCGCAGGCACTCAACCGTATGGGTGAATTCCGTGCGGCGCGCGCCATCGTGCAGGATGTCGATACCGGCAATTGGAATGATCCCCTGCTCGATGCAGCGCTGGATGCCTATATCGGTACGGCCGACATCGTTGGCGCATGCCCGGCGGTTACGCTGAGCACCGGTGACCGGGACGATCCGCAATGGGATTTGTGGAAGTCGATCTGTTACGCGTTCACGGGGCAGACCGCGCGCGCGCGGGGCAATCTCAATTCCGCGCTCAGCAAGGAAATCGCGCCGCAGATCGATATCCTGCTGGCGCAGCGTTATGCCCGCGCGGCAGGCGGGCAGGGTGCGGTCAATCTTGAATGGGACGGCGTCGATGAATTGACCCCGTGGCGCTTTGCTCTGGCGACCGCTCTGGGGGCGGAGATACCAGAGGCGCTGCGCGATCGCGCCGGGCCATATTACCAGAAAGTCGCGGCGGTCGCGCCGATGTTGCCGCTCAGCCAAAAGATTGGCGGGGCCGATCTGGCCGGCGGTCAGGGAATACTCTCGTCAGCGGCGATGGTCGATCTGTACAGCCAGGTGATGGCAGAAGGCGGCGCGGGCGATGCCGCTGCGCTGACCGCCTCGCGATTGCGCGAAGCCTATGTCGCGGTGGAATCAGCAGACCGGATGGCCGCCATTCGCGATCTGTGGGGCGGTGAGCAGCGCGATTATGGCCGGATGGTGCTAACCGCCTATGCCGCGGCGCGGATCGCCCCGAGCGAGGAAATGGCGGATGAGGCACCCGATCTGATTGCATCGATGCTGACCGCCGGGCTCGATGCGGATGCGCTGACATGGGCGCCCTATGCTCCGCAAGGCGGAGAGGCATGGGCGCTGCTGGTGCTGGCGCAGCCGGAACGGCAAAATCCGGTCTCCGAAGCGCAGCTGGAAGATTTCATCGGCGATGACGAGAGCGAAGGGCAGCGCAAATCGCAGTTCCTGGTTGCGGGCCTTGCCGGGCTGGGCCGACTGGATGGTGCCGCGCGCGACGAAGCGGTTGAATCGCTGGGCATGGATATCGGCACCGGGACCAAATGGAGCCGGTTGATTGCGAAAGCGGCCGATGTGAACAATCCCGCGCTGGTGGCCTATCTTGCCGGTGTGGGGATGCAGGGAAGCGGGTGGGACAAGATGACACCGCGCCATCTCTATCACATTGTTTCCGCGCTCAACCGGACGGGAATGACCGCCGAAGCGCGCATGATCGCGGCTGAGGCGGTCGCGCGCGGTTGATTTTTCCGCTGACGCCCGGAGGATAGCCATGTCCGCCGCGACCGAAGATTTTCTCGCCATGCTCGCCGCCGAACGCGGGGCTGCGGCCAATACGCTGGCCGCCTATCGCCGCGATCTTGAGGGGGCAGAGGGCATTATCGGTGATCTTGCCTCTGCCGGTTCGGATCAGTTGGCCAAGCTGGGGCCGGCATGGTCGGATCTGGCGCCGTCATCGCTCGCGCGCAAGTCGTCGACTTTGCGCCAGTTTTACGGTTTTCTGATCGACGAAGGGCTGCGGCAGGATGATCCGAGTTCCGCTCTGCCGCGCCCGCAAACGCGGCGGCCTTTGCCGAAAATCCTCTCGCATGAACAGGTTACCGCTCTGTTCGACCGGGCAGAGCTGGAGGCGCAAACTGATAAACCCGCCGCCATTCGCCTGCTGACTTTGCTGGAACTTCTCTATGGATCGGGACTGCGCGCGACCGAGCTGGTTTCTCTGCCGCTATCGGCGGTGCCGCGCGATGCGCCTTTCTTGACGGTCACGGGCAAGGGCGGCGCGGCGCGCATGGTGCCTGTCAGCGGGCGGGCCAAACAGGCTTTGTCACGCTGGATCGCGGTGCGCCCTGATGCGGCGAAATATCTGTTCCCCTCGCGCGGCAAGCATCTAACCCGCATCCGGCTGTATCAATTGCTCAAGGAAATCGCGGTGCGGGCGGATATTCCACCCGAAAAAGTCAGCCCGCATGTTTTGCGTCATGCCTTCGCCACGCATTTGCTCGAGGGCGGGGCGGACTTGCGGGTTTTGCAGACTTTGCTCGGCCATGCGGACATTGCGACCACGCAGATTTATACCCATGTCGACAGTGCGCGCTTGGTCGCGCTGGTCAATGAACGGCATCCGCTCGCCAAATCGCGCGGCTGAGCCGACCACCCCCGCACACACAAAACTTGCCCATGATTGAACTTAGGACTAGCGCAAAATTATGATTTCTTATCTCGAATTCGAGAAGCCGGTCGCCAAGCTTGAAGCCCGCATCGCCGAACTGCGCACTGCCGCAGACGGCGACGATGTCGATATTTCCAAAGAGCTGGAGCGGCTTGAGGTCAAAAGCGCTGACCTGCTAGCCAGCACCTATGCGTCCCTGACCCCGTGGCAAAAGGCGCAAGTCGCGCGCCACCCGTCGCGCCCGCATTTCACCGATTTCGTCGATCTTATTTTTGATGATTTCATCCCGCTGGGCGGTGATCGCAATTTTGGCGATGATGAGGCGATTCTGGGCGGTTTCGCGCGCTTGGACGGGCGGAAAGTCGTTCTGATCGGCCACGAAAAAGGCAACGATACCGAAAGCCGCATCCGCCACAATTTCGGCATGGGCAAACCCGAAGGGTACCGCAAAGCGATTCGCCTGATGCAGCTTGCCGGCCGGTTCAATCTGCCGGTGGTCACGCTGGTCGATACATCGGGCGCCTTCCCGGGGATCGAGGCCGAAGAACGCGGCCAGGCAGAGGCGATTGCCCGTTCGACAGAAGCCTGTCTGGCGCTGCCGACTCCGATGGTGGCGACGATTGTGGGCGAGGGCGGGTCGGGCGGCGCGGTTGCGCTGGCCAGCGCGGAACGCGTGCTGATGCTCGAACATGCGGTTTATTCGGTGATTTCGCCCGAAGGCTGTGCCTCGATCCTGTGGCGCACCGCCGAAAAAGCGCCCGATGCGGCAGAGGCCATGCGGATCACCGCGCAGCATCTCAAGAAGCTGGGCGTTATTGACCGGATCGTGAAAGAGCCGGTGGGCGGGGCGCATCGCGATCCCGCGGCTGTAGCACAGAATTTGGGCAAGGCGATCGGGCAAGAGCTCGACGCATTGGCAAAACTCTCTTCAGACGAAGTGCGCCGCATGCGCGAGGAACGTTTCCTGCAAATCGGCGTTAGCTAAGAGACTGAAACTACAGGTCTGACCGGCGCCGGTAAATTTGTGCAAACGGCACTTTTGCGCTTATTGTCGCGCGGTTAGACATTGAAATTGCCGCCCGCAACGGGCGCGACTGCCACTTCGGAGAGAATACATGGCCACCATGAAGACGTTTGCTTTGGCTTCAACTGCAACACTCAGCCTGGCTTTGACCGCCTGTATGGGCGGCGAAATACCCAGCGCGTCGGCTCCGATTACGCAGCAGGAAGCCGCGCAAGGGGCTGAATTCCACCCGCAATTGCTGCAGGAATTTGGCGGGACCTATCAGGGTCCGCAGGCCGCCTATGTCGAATCGGTAGGCAAGAATATCGCCGTGCAATCGGGCCTCGGCAATGCGCGTAGTTCATTCACCGTGTCTTTGCTCAACAGCTCGGTGAACAACGCTTTCGCGGTGCCCGGCGGGTATATCTATTCCACGCGGCAATTGGTCGCGCTGATGAATAACGAAGCCGAATTGGCGGGCGTGCTGGGCCACGAGGTTGGCCATGTCGCGGCGCGCCATTCGCAGCGCCGTCAATCCGCCGCGCAGCAGAACCAGATCCTGGGCGTGCTCGGTGCGGTTATTTCCGGAGCGGTGCTGGGTGACAGCCAGATCGGCAACACGTTGTCGCGCGGCTTCCTGCAGGGATCGCAACTGCTCACCTTGCGCTTTTCACGCAAGCAGGAGCTTCAGGCAGACGATCTTGGCATCGAATATCTGACAAAGGCTGGATATGATCCGCGCGCCATGAGCACCGTGCTGGCCAGCCTTGCAGCACAAAATTCTCTCGACGCGCAATTGCAGGGCCGCGGCAATGCCTCGATTCCCGCATGGGCATCGACGCACCCCGATCCGGCAAGCCGCGTTCGCACCGCGCTGGAGAAAGCCGGCGCAGGAACGGGGACCACCAATCGCGACACGTTCCTGACGCGGATTGACGGGATGTTGTATGGCGATGACCCGAAGCAGGGCGTGATCGAAGGCAACCGCTTTATCCATCCCGATCTGCGGCTGTCCTTCACCGCGCCGCAGGGCTTTTACATGGTCAATGGCACGCGCGCCGTTTCGATCAACGGGCAAAGCGGCAAAGCGCAAATGAGCATGGGCCCGTATAACGGCAATCTGGATAGCTATGTCCGGTCTGTGTTTACCGCTTTGGGCGGGGAGCAGCAGCAATTGGCGCCAACGTCTGTCCAGCGCACAACCACCAACGGCTTGCCAACCGCATTCGGTTCGGCGCGGGTCAATAATGGCAACAGCCAGGTCGATATTGTCGTCTACGCATACGAGTTTTCGAACAATCAGGCGTTCCATTTCGCAACGATCAGCCCGGCAGGCCGGTCGAGCACTTTCGACCCGATGTTCCGTTCAATGCGCCGCATTTCGCAAAGCGAAGCCAACGCCATTGTGCCGCGTGTCATTGATGTCGTGACGGTCCGGCGCGGCGACACAATCCAGTCGCTGTCAAACCGGATGGCATACGATACTGGCAAGGTAGAACGGTTCCGCGTGCTCAATGCACTGGGAACGAATGACCAATTGCAAGCGGGGCAGAAGGTTAAGCTGGTCGTTCGCGGGCGGTGATACATTTGTTTTTCGCTCACGCATCCGCGTGAGCGTCCTCGGCGCTAGTCCCTCCGCTGCGCTGCGGAGCGTCTGCGGGCGCGCGGTCGCGCTTGCGGTCCGTCCTGCGGCGGACCGGACTGCACTACGTCAACGACATTCGTTCTGAACCTTGGTCGCGGCAGCCATAGGGCCACGCGGCCCGCCCGCAGCGAAGCGACCGTCAGGGAGCGAAAGCGAGGAAATCGCGCGCCGGATGGCGTGCGGAATACGAAAACAAAAAACACAAAAAAAGGCGGCGGGCCTGAACCCACCGCCTTCTTTTTTGGTACGAACTTTTCGTCTATTAGACGGTGTTCGATTCACCCATCTTAGTCGACACAGTCGAGAAAGTGGTTGTCAGTTCGTTGCCGAGGCCCTGCATTGCAGTGATAGCAGCAACAGCGATCAGAGCAGCGATCAGACCATATTCAATGGCAGTTGCGCCCTGTTCGTCGCGAAGAAGATTTTTAAAGAATTTCATTTGTAGTCTCCTGGTTCAGTCTTCGGTACCCAATCTCTTCTCGGGTAAACCGAGCTGAGACTTTTCCGGAATAAACGAGACACCTTGACATTTTCCTAAGCGAACACGCTTAAAAAACGGTCAACCGCCCATATTCTGACCTACCTTTTGCGAAACTGTAGCCCACAGTCCGGTATTCTCGTTGGCTACAGCGTCGAAAGCGCCGATAGAGGCGATCACGACAAGGGAGGCGATCAGACCGTATTCAATGGCAGTTGCGCCAGATTCGTCTTTTGCGATCCGATTAAGGAATGGCATCAGTTCCATCGTTGCTTCCGTCCTTGTTAGTCCGATGAAAGCGCTTTTGGTTTTGAAAGTTTAACAATTGGTTGAGACGGTGCGACAAAGTGGAAAATAATCCGACATGGATGCTCGTTGTCGCCGCCGCCCTTCGGCGTACAGATGGACGCTGGCTGATGCACAAACGGCCCCAGGCCGCGCATCATGGCGGGCTGTGGGAGTTTCCCGGCGGCAAGGTTGAATCGGCGGAAACCCCTGAAATTGCTTTGGTTCGTGAGGTTGAGGAAGAGCTGGGTATCAGCATCGAGGCGGCCGATTGTATGCCTGCCGGTTTCGCCCAGTCGCAGGCTGAAACAGGGCGCAAAGCGATTGTCATCCTGCTTTACACTTTGGAAAAGTGGCGCGGAGAACCGCGCGCGTTAGAGGGCGAGGGGGTCGGATGGTTTACCCCGCAAGAGATCGAAGCATTGGACAAGCCGCCGCTGGATATCGCGTTGGCTGCCCAGCTGTTTTCGCGTTCCAGATCAGATTAACCGCGATAGGGGATTGCCAAGCTCGCATGGCCCCCTTATGTGGCGCCCTCCAAGCGCACCCGTAGCTCAGCTGGATAGAGTACCTGACTACGAATCAGGGGGCCGGAGGTTCGAATCCTTCCGGGTGCGCCAACATAAAAGCCCATCCCGCACGGGGTGGGCTTTTATGTTTGTGGATCATGGATCGATTTGAATTTCGGACTCGAAGCAGCAAAGCTGCGTAGAGGGCCAGAGCGAAGCGGCGGCCAATCCTTCCGGGTGCGCCAACATAAAAGCCCATCCCGCACGGGGTGGGCTTTTATGTTTGTGGATCATGGAATGATGCGAACATCGGAGTCGTAGCGAAGCGAAGACGGGTGATCGCGAAGCGATTGGCCAATTCTTCGCGGAGCCGGCTGCGCTCAGCATACCGCATTGCAAAAATTTCGGAACATCTCCTCGCCCCGGCCATTGGTGAAGTGAAACAATTTCACACAGGAGACTTCCCGCAATGGCGCAGGCCGAAACAATCTTTAAGACGCTGAAGCAAGACCATAACAAGCATCGCGAATTGCTCGATAAAATCGAAAATACGAGCGGCGACAGCGAAGAGCGGCGCGAGCTGTTCGAGATGTTCACCAAGGATGTGAAAAGCCACGCGGCCGCTGAAGAGCAAGCGGTCTATGCGACAATGCTACGCAAGCCCGAAACGACTGACGAAACTCGTCACTCGGTTGCCGAGCACCAGGAATTGGACGAAGCGCTTAACGATCTTGCCGCCACAGATATGTCGACGGGTGCATGGCTGCAGAAGTTCAAGCAGCTGAAGCACGATTATCTCCACCATATCGAGGAAGAGGAAGAAGACCATTTCCCCGATTTCAGCGAACATCTGACTTCGGAAGACGAGAAGCAAATGGCCGAAGCGTTCGAGCGGCGTAAGTCAGCCGAGAAGAAAGAAGCAGAGGTCACTCCGGAAAAGAAATCGGACGCCAAGGAATAGTCCGGTCTGCAACAAACTGCAGAGAATTGGATTTGCATTGGAAGCGTGCTTGCCCGAAAGGGCGGTGCGCTTCTTTTTTTGCACGAAACCATGAGAGAAAGTTCCATGAACAGCCAGATCACGCCTGAAGAGGAAGAAGCACGCGGCAAGCTGCCGGTGCCCGATCATGTTCAGGACGCTATCCGCACTTTGCTCGAATGGGCCGGAGAGGATCCGGACCGCGAAGGGCTGCTCGACACGCCCAAGCGCGTTGCGCGTGCGTGGAAGGAATATTGCGAAGGCTATGCGGAGGATCCGGCGATCCATCTCAACCGCGTGTTCGAAGAAGTCGGCGGTTATGAAGAGATCGTGCTGCTCAAAGACATCCCGTTCCATTCGCATTGCGAGCACCATATGGCGCCGATTATCGGCAAAGCGGCGATTGCCTATCTCCCGACCAATCGCGTTGTCGGGATTTCCAAGCTTGCCCGCGTGCTCCACGGCTTTGCCCGCCGCCTGCAGGTGCAGGAACGTCTAACGGCCGAAGTTGCCGATTGCATCTGGGACAATCTCGAACCGCGCGGTGTCGCGGTGGTGATCGAAGCGCAGCATTCCTGCATGACCGCGCGCGGCGTTCGCACGCCCGGTGTGGGCATGGTCACCAGCCGGATGATGGGCACTTTTCTGGAAGACCAGCGCAGCCGCAAAGAAGTGCTGAGCTTGATGGGGTATTGAGGGGGCGGGGCGGATTTTCCTACACGCGCCGATGTTGCTAACTTCGCATCGGCTCTTTGAAACGTAAATCCCGCACGAAAAACGCCGCCCCTTCGTAAAGAGGCGGCGCATCGGATGTACTATATCAACTAAACCCCCAAATTGCGCAGCGTCACGCTGCGAATCGGGAAGAATTATCAGAGCTGGCCGAGCATATGCTCCGCTGAACTGACCGAGAAATCACCAGGCGCTTCGACATTGAGTTGCTCAACAACCCCGTCATTGACGATCATCGAGAAACGCTGGCCGCGTTGCCCAAGGCCGAAGCCCGAACCGTCCATTGTCAGGCCAACCGCTTGTGCGAAATCGCCGTTACCGTCGGCGAGCATCGTTACGTCTTCGGCATTGTTGGCACCTTGCCATGCGCCCAGAACAAACGCGTCATTGACCGCTGTGCAGGCGATTTCGTCAACGCCTTTGGCTTTGAGTTCGGCGGCCTTTTCTACATATCCGGGCAAGTGACGCGCCGAACAGGTTGGCGTGTAAGCACCGGGCACAGAAAACAAGGCGATCTTCTTGCCAGCGAAATATTCGCTCGACTGAACGGCCTCCGGGCCATCAGCGGTTGCCTTGGCCAGTTTTACATCGGGGAGCTTGTCGCCAACAGAGATTGTCATGGGGTAATTTCCTTTCGTGAAATAGTTGCTTGGCAACGGATATAGGAAACCTGTTCGCCGCGGCAATGCTTAGATGATATAAAGATATCTTTATATTTGCATCGAGCCAGTGGCATCGCTAAACGGTTGGCATACTGTTCGCGCTCCCAATCGGGGCGCAATTTTTTTGGCATTCAGGAGAATTTGCGTGGCTGTTGCAGCACAAAACTACATCATCAAGGACATCTCGCAGGCGAATTATGGCCGCACAGAGATCGATATTGCCGAAACCGAAATGCCAGGCCTGATGGCGCTGCGCGAAGAGTTCGGTGACAGCAAACCGCTTAAAGGCGCGCGAATCACCGGCTCGCTGCATATGACCATTCAAACTGCGGTTCTGATGGAAACGCTGACCGCTCTGGGCGCGGACATCCGCTGGGCAACTTGCAACATCTTCTCGACCCAGGATCACGCTGCTGCGGCGATGGCTGAGGCAGGTATTCCGGTTTACGCGGTGAAGGGTGAAAGCCTTGCCGAATATTGGGACTATGTCGGCCACATCTTCTCTTGGGGAACCGATGCGGACCCGGACCAAACGGCCAATATCATTCTCGACGATGGCGGCGATGCGACGATGTTCGCTCTCTGGGGTGCACGGATCGAAGCAGGCGAAGAAATGCCCGCGCCGACCAACCCCGAAGAAATCGAAATGCAGCGTTCGGTCAAAGCTTTCGTCAAAGCCAACCCTGGCTATCTCACCAAGACCGTCCAGAATCTGCACGGCGTTTCGGAAGAAACTACCACGGGTGTTCACCGTCTTTATCACCTCGCAAAGCAAGGCAAACTGCCTTTCCCTGCGATCAATGTGAACGACAGCGTGACCAAGTCGAAATTCGACAACCTCTATGGCTGTAAGGAATCGCTGGTCGACGCGATCCGTCGTGCAACCGACGTGATGCTGGCTGGTAAAGTCGCTTGTGTGGCCGGTTTTGGCGATGTGGGCAAAGGTTCGGCCGACAGCCTCCGCAATGGCGGTGCGCGTGTGATGGTCACCGAAATCGACCCGATCTGCGCGCTTCAAGCGGCGATGGAAGGCTATGAAGTTGTGACAATGGAAGAAGCGGTCAAGCGCTGCGATATCTTCGTCACCACGACCGGCAATGAAGACGTGATCACTGCCGAGCACATGAAGGCGATGAAGCCGATGAGCATCGTGTGCAACATTGGTCACTTCGACAGCGAAATCCAGATCGGTGCGCTCGACAATTATGACTGGACCGAAGTGAAGCCGGGCACTGACCTTGTGACTTTCCCCGATGGCAAGCAGATCATGATCCTTGCCAAGGGCCGCCTCGTCAATCTGGGCTGCGCGACTGGCCACCCGAGCTTTGTGATGAGCTGTTCCTTCACCAATCAGGTGCTGGCGCAGATCGAACTCTACACCAAGGGTGATGAGTACAAGAACGAAGTCTATGTGCTTCCCAAGCATCTCGACGAGAAAGTTGCCGCACTTCACCTCGAGAAACTCGGCGTTCAACTGACCAAGCTCAGCCAGCAGCAGGCCGATTACATCGGCGTGCCGGTTGAAGGTCCCTTCAAGCCGGAGCATTATCGCTACTAAAATCGCCGCCGCTTGGCGGTGATTATTTTGACGAAATAGACGCCATTCTCGCTCTGCGGGAGTGGCGTCTGTCGTTTTTCGGCCAAACTTCTGGCGAAATTGGGAGAATGTCCGTTGCAACATGCCCCCGGCGCGCATAGCTGAACGGATATGGAATTTTCGCCCACTGCCTTGGTCATTATCGGATTGCTTCTGGCGGCATGGATGGTCGCCGCGGCGTGGATGATGATCTCGGCCGCGTCAAAAGCGCGCAGGGCAGAGGGAAGCAAGAAAGCCGCCCGCCGGATGGCCCGCATGATTGACGAAGCACCGGCCATTCCGCTGCTCGTCCGGACCGATGGCCGGATCGAAGGTTCCGACCGGCTTGCGGGGTGGTTGGGGCTGGATAGCTTGCCCGAATATCTCAGCGAACTTGATGGCGGCGTTCAGCGGGAAAACGGAAGAGGTTTGTCAGCGGAACAATTGGCCGAGCTGAGTGAAAATGTGCTGCGCGCACAGAAAACCGCTGCACCGTTCCGAATGGCTCTGACACCCCCGGGCTCGCAGCGCAGTCTTGCTGTTCGCGGCGTTCTCGCTGACCCGCAAGTATCGCCAGGCGGAGCAGCGCTGGTCTGGATTTTCGACTTCAGCGAAAGCGAAAGCGAGTTGTCGCGTTTGCGCGAAGAGGCGGCGCGAGCAAAAGGTGATTTCGGCGCGCTGGTCGGGATTATCGAGGCGGCCCCTATGCCCATGTGGTTCCGCGGCCCCGATGCCAAATTGCAGCTGGTGAACAAAGCCTATGTCGAAGCGATTGGGGCTGCCGACGCAGACAGCGCAGTTGCCGAACAATTGGAATTGATCGAATCCGTTGATGGTCTGTCCGCTGCGCAAATTGCTGCTCAGGCTTTCGACAAGAAGCTACCAATCGAGCGGATCGTCGCGACGACTGTTAACGATCAACGGCGGGCCATGCGGGTAAGCGATTTGCCGCTGGGTAAAGAGGGTGTCGCCGGTTACGCGGTTGATATCGAGGAAATGGAAGAGCAATCGCGCGAATTCCGCGCGTTTCGTGATGCCCAGCGTTCTATGCTCGATCAGCTTTCGATTGGCGTTGGGCAATTCGACGCGGATCGCAAACTGACCTTTGCCAACCAACCATTCCGTCGGACCTTTGCGCTCAATTCGGGCGCGGTTTCGCAGAATCTCGGCTTTGAACAATTGCTCCAGAATGCCCGCGAAAATGGCCGCACGCCAGAGGTGCGCGATTTTCCCGAGTGGCGTTCGGAGCATGCGGACTGGTTTGCTTCTGGCGAAACGCAAGAGGAAGCATGGCCTCTATCCGATGGCACACATCTGAGAATAGTTGCCCAGCCTATGCCCGATGGTGGACTTGTGATTGTAGCGGAGGACCGCACAGAGCAACTGGCGCTTTCCGCAACACGCGATACTTTGCTGCGGACCCGGACGGCCACTTTCGACAGTCTGTTCGAAGCGCTGGCCGTTTTCGCCCCCGATGGTCATTTGCAGCTATGGAATCGTAGTTTTGCCGGAACATGGGGGCTCGATCCCGAGCAGCTTGACGCGCATCCGGCTGCTCCCGAACTGCTCGAACTGATCGCACCGAATCTGGAGAAGCCGAAACAGGCGAAACTGATCGGCGAAGTAATTCGAGCCGCGACGCTGGACCGCAAAGAGGAAGCCGGCCGTATCGCGCTGGCAGATGGCAGAACGTTGGAATTCGCTGGGGTTCCACTTCCCGATGGAAACGGATTGCTGACGGTACTGGATGTGACGGCGAACGAACAAGCCGAAACCGCGCTGAGAGAGCGCAATAAAGCGCTTGAAGCCGCAGACGAAGTCAAAACGCGCTTCTTGTCCAATATGTCTTACGAATTCCGCACGCCGCTGACATCGATTGGCGGTTTCGCCGAGCTTCTCCAATCGGGCGTCGCTGGCGATCTTTCGGAACAAGGCGAGGAATATGTCGCTGCGATCCTCGATTCTGTTTCCCGGTTGACCGAGCAGGTCGAGAATGTGCTGGACCTTTCGCAAAGCGAAGCCGGTCTGCTTCCGCTCAACAAGAAGCGCCTCGATTTGCTGTCCTTTGTCACCGATGTTGTCCGCGAACGCGAGGCTGCAATCAGCGCAGGGGGGATCACGCTGGATTTGCGCGGCAACAAGGCGAGCGGCAAGTTCGAAGCGGACCCGCGTCAACTCGGGCGCGCAATTGGTCAATTGCTCGATAATGCAGTTGCTGCAACGCCATCGGGCGGGAAGATTTTGGTCGATCTTTCCAAGTCAAAGGGCGTGGTGCAAATCGTTATCTCCGACAATGGAGCAGGGATGAGCGAGCATGAGCTTAAGCAGCTGATGCAGGGCGAACAATCGGCAAAACGGCAGGGGCTGGGAATCCCGCTGGCGCAGCAAATGATCGAATCGCACGGCGGCACGCTGGAGCTGGTATCCGAAAAAGGCGCCGGAACCTCTGCGATTATCCGGTTGCCGTGAGGATCGAACTTGCCGATCTGGCCGCAATGGAGGCTTTGGGCGCGCGCATCGCACGCCAGTTGAGAGCCGGAGATGTCGTGGCGCTTTCGGGCGGATTGGGAAGCGGCAAAACCACTTTGGCGCGCGCTATTATTGCCGCATTGGGTTACGTCGGTGAGGTGCCGTCTCCGACATTTACGATTGTCGAAACCTATGATCCGCCCGCGGTGTCGGTTCCTTTGGTGCACGCAGATTTCTATCGTTTGAAAGCACCGTCTGAAGCCGAAGAGATCGGTTTGGATGACTACCGGCAAGGCGCGGTCTTGCTCGCCGAATGGCCTGATCATGCGGGCGGTTTCGCGCATGAGGCGGCTTGTCTATCAATATCGCTGGAAACTGCGGATGAAGGGCGGATTGCGATTGTCGAAGGCGGGCGCGATTGGCTAGATCGTCTGCCATGAGCGAACTCCCAGACGGTATTGATTCTTTCCTGCAATCCGCTGGATGGGGCGGGGCGGAAATTGATCCAATCCCGGGCGATGCCTCTTTCCGCAGGTATTTTCGCATTGCCGAAGGCGCGCGCAAAGCAATGCTCATGTACGCCCCGCCGCCAGAGGAAGACCCGGCCCCATTTCTTCACGTAGCAAAGTGGCTCTCTCAGCATTCATTGCGAGCACCAGAGATTTACGCAGAAGATGCCGGTGCGGGCTGGGTGCTGATTGAAGATTTCGGCAATGACCGGATGCGCGATTGGCTGGACGAAAATCCGGCGGGCGAGGACAAAAGCTACCGGGCTGCCATCGATGCATTGGTTGCGTTGCACAGCAAGCCTGCGGGGCCATTCGATCCTTATGATCAGGTTGTCTATGCGCGTGAAGCGGCGCTTTTGACCGAGTGGTATTGCCCTGCAATGGGGCTCGAAGTGGATAGTGAGGGGTATGCACGCGCTTGGGAAGAAGCGCTTGCTCCGATGTTAGAACGTCAAGATCCGGGCGTGTCGGTGCTGCGCGATTACCACGCGGAAAATATCATGCTGCTCGATCCCTCTAACGATGGCTCGGGTGCTCAGGGGTTGATCGATTTCCAGGACGCATTGGTTGGTCATCCAGCCTATGACCTTGTGTCCTTGCTGCAAGACGCCCGCCGCGATGTGGCGCCTGAACTGGAACAGCGCATGCTTGACCATTATTTGGCACAAGTGGATGCGGGGCCCGAATTCATCGCTGACTACGCTCGGCTCGGGGCGCAACGAAATGCGAAGATCGTTGGCATATTCACCCGTCTGAACAAGCGTGACGGTAAGCCGCATTATCTCGATTATATACCGCGCGTATGGAGAGCGATGGAACGCGATCTCGCCCACCCTGCGCTCGCGCCGGTTGCGGCATGGTTTGATTCCAACATCCCGCAGCATATTCGCGATGCAAATGGGGGGCGGCCCGAATGACAAATCTCGCATCGGATACGGCGATGATCATGGCAGCCGGCATGGGCAAGCGGATGCGGCCGCTTACTGCTTCGCAGCCGAAGCCTTTGGTGCGCGTTGCCGGTAAGCCGCTGATCGATCATGCACTGGACAGGCTTGCGGCCGCGGGTGTCGAAAAAGCAGTCGTAAATGTGCATTATCTGGCTGACGCGCTCGAAGCGCATCTTGGCGAACGCAGCGATCCGCAAGTTGCAATCTCGGATGAACGCAGCGAGTTGCTGGAAACCGGGGGCGGAATGGTCAAGGCGCAAGACCAGCTTCCCGATCCGTTCTTTTGCCTCAACGCCGACAACATCTGGCTGGATGGCCCGCGTGACGCGTTTCATGATCTGTCCAAGCGCTGGAACCCGGATCAAATGGACGCGCTGCTTCTGTTGGTTCCGCACGCTCGCGCTGCCAATTTTCGTGGTAAGGGCGATTTCCACATGGATCCCGAAGGCCGCGTAACGCGGCGACGTTCGGGCCGTATCGCTCCGTTCATTTACACCGGTATCCAGCTGGTTTCAAAGCGCCTGCTACGCGATGCGCCAGACGGTAAGTTCTCGACCAATATCTTGTGGAACAGGGCGATAGAGGAAGGGCGGCTGTTCGGGACTTCGTTTACCGGACATTGGTTTGAAGTGGGCACGCCTCAGGCAATCGCGCCGACCGAAGAAGCGCTCCGGCGTGGGTGACCTGACAGCACCAAACGTCTATTCTATCGCCGCGCATCGCGGATTTGCCGATGCGCTGGTTTCAGGCCTGATCCCGCGTTATTCCGACGGTGAACTTGGCCTGGCCAAGCTCACGCTACTGCTCCCCAGCACTCGCGCAATGCGGATCGTGACCGAGGCCTTTATTCGGCATTTCGGTGCCAATGGCGGGCAGGGCATGCTGATGCCGCGAATGGCTGTGGTCGGCGATCTTGATCTGGATGAAACGCTCGGTTCCCTGCTGGATCCTCTCGGGGCAAGTGACATTCCGGTCGCTGTCGATCCGACCCACAGATGGCTCCGGCTGGCCCAGCTATTGGCAGAAGAGCTTGGCGACGAAGCTCCCGGATCGGCGGGACTGATGCGGCTTGCCAGAGAAACCGCCATGACAATGGACCGACTACTCGTTGAGGATATCGGGCCGGAGGAGCTCCTCAAGGACTCGGTTCTTGATCTGTTGGGGGATCTTTCCGGCCATTGGCAAAACAGTTTGCATTTGTTTGCGCGGGTCCAGACGCGTTGGTTGGCAGAACTAGAAGCGCGCAACGCGCTCGACGCTGCATCGCGCCGGAACCGGTTATTCGATCACGCAGCAGCGCGATGGAAGAGCACGCCACCCCAATCGCCAATTGTCGCAGCGGGTGTCACCAGCGCCTCCCCCGCTTTGGCGAGAATGCTGAAAGTGGTGGCACTGTTGCCCGACAGTGCGGTGATACTGCCCGATTTTGATCTATCGATGGATGATGCGGTCTGGGAAGAGCTGGGCGCGGCAGGCGGAAGCGCTGCGGATGATGACACTCCCTTCCAGCGGGGAGACGCGATTACCCATCCGCAATATCATTTGAAGTTATTGCTGGAACGGATGGGCATTGCGCGAGGCGAATTGCAGCCTTGGCATCGCAAAGGGCTAACCGCTGCATCGCCCGATCGCACCCATGCGATCTCGAGCCTGTTTCTGCCGCCCGAGGCGAGCAAGAGCTGGGTTGATCTTCCTGGGGACAAGCGGCGACTATCCGGCGTTCGCGTTATGGAGTGCGCAAATCCGGAGGAAGAAGCTCAGGCGGTGGCGTTGCTGGTGCGCAAAGCAGTTGCCGAACCAGAAAAGCGCGTCGCCGTTGTTACCCCAGATCGCGGTTTGGCACGGCGCATTGTCCAGCATTTACGCCGGTGGCACATTCAAGCCGACGATTCCGCGGGTGAACCGCTGTCGCAGACCCCTGCTGGACGTCTTTTCCTGCTGCTTGCCGAAGTCGTGTCCGAACGCGCAGCCCCGGTTCCTTTGATGGCGCTGCTCGAACATCCGTTGGTACGGTTTGAAAATGCTCGCGGTGAATGGCTCTCCAACGCGCGAGCATTCGAGCTTGCACTTCGCGGTCCCAGGCCAGCGCCCGGGCTGGGTTCGTTGGCGCAGATCGCGCAAGACGCTCAAGTGGGCGAATGGTGGGATGAAGTCTCGGCGATCCTCTCTCCCCTCGATGCGACGAAAGAATCGCATGGCCTAGCCGCGCTGCTTGATCTCCTAGCGACTGCGGGTGAGGCTCTGTGCGGTGACGCGCTTTGGTCGCGCGAGGACGGGCGCTCACTGTCAAACTTTGTCGAGGATTTGCGTTTCCACGCCGATGGCGTTGGCACGCGGATCACCCCGGACGATTTGCACACGGTTCTGCGCGACGCGATGGAAACAGTCGCCGTTCGTCCGCCCTATGGTGGCCACCCGCGCGTCGCGATCTATGGATTGCTGGAATCGCGGATGAGCCGCGCCAATCTGGTCATCTGTGCGGGGCTGAATGAAGGCAGCTGGCCATCGACACCGTCGACCGATCCCTTGCTCGCGCCGGCCGTTCTGCGCGCATTGGGTGTGCCGGGCGCGGATTTTCGCATCGGATTGTCCGCGCATGATCTGGCCGGTGCCATGGGCGCGCCGGAAGTGGTGCTGAGCCGCGCGGACCGCGATATTTCCGGCCCGGCGATACCTTCGCGATTCCTGCTGAGGGTCAAGGCATTGCTCGGGGCGGACCTGATCGACAAGCATCGCGAAGTAGAAGCGGTGGAGATTGCCCGCGCGCTCGATCATGGGGCGACGACCGAGATTTACTCCAAGCCGGAGCCAAAACCCTCTGCAGAGCAACGTAAGCAGCGCATCAGCGTTACCGCGCTCGACCGTCTTCGGTCAGACCCCTATCAATTTTACGCGGGCAATATCCTGCGGCTTGGCGATCTCGATGGCCTCGATGCAGAACCGTCCGCGGCATGGCGCGGAACCGCTGCTCACGAAATTCTCGAAACTTGGCACA
This sequence comes from Pontixanthobacter aquaemixtae, assembly GCF_009827395.1. Taxonomy (GTDB): domain Bacteria; phylum Pseudomonadota; class Alphaproteobacteria; order Sphingomonadales; family Sphingomonadaceae; genus Pontixanthobacter; species Pontixanthobacter aquaemixtae. Next base: position 932,587 of record NZ_WTYX01000001.1, read on the forward strand.
AGACAGGTCGGCCGATCGCCGAAGTTGCCAGCGAGGTCTTGCAGCAAATGAATGCACACCCGCTGATGCGTTCGCTTTGGCAACCACGGCTGATGAAAGCACTCGAATGGGTGGAGGGCACAGTAAAAGCCTTTGAGGGTCGCAAGCCTACCAAAATCGAAGAATGGGGCGAAATGGAGGTGCGCGGTGTCACGATCTTCGGAAAAGTCGACAGGATCGATAGCTGCGACGGGAAGTCGCTCGCAATCGTTGATTACAAAACCGGCGGGCCGCCGACCGGGAAAGAGGTCGAAGCGGGCTATGCACTCCAGCTGGGCACATTGGGTCTGATGGCCGGGAAGGGCGCGTTTGGCGGCCCAATGGGCACTCCGGAAAAATTTGAATATTGGTCACTGGCAAAAAGCGACAAGAGCGAAACCGGCTTTGGTTACATCGCCACACCTTTGAAGGAAGGCAGCAAACGCAGCGGCATTCTGCCCGAAGATTTCCTGCCAAAAGCGCAGGACTTTCTCGACGACGCACTCGACCGGTGGATTCTAGGCGATGAGCCCTTCACCGCCCGATTGAATCCCGATGCCAAGGTCTACACCACTTACGATCAATTGATGCGGCTCGATGAATGGATGGGGCGCGAAGAATGACTGCGCCAAAGAACCAGGGCCGGGTGTTTCCGTTAAAGGATAATCAGGCCCTCGCCGTAGATCCGCAGGATAGCGTGTGGCTCTCCGCCTCTGCAGGAACCGGAAAGACGCAAGTTCTTTCGGCGCGTGTCCTGCGTTTGCTGCTCCGTAAAGATGTCGATCCTTCACAAATTTTGTGTCTGACTTTTACCAAGGCCGGCGCCGCTGAAATGGCGACCAGGGTAAACGAGGTGCTCGCCAATTGGGTGCGGATGAAACCGGAAGCCCTTGCGAAAGATCTGGCAGCCATTGGCGCGTCAGTCGGACCGGAAACGCAAAGCCGGGCGCGGAGCCTGTTTGCCAGTGTGCTTGATTGCCCGGGTGGTGGTCTGCGGATCGATACGATTCACGCATTTGCGCAATGGCTGCTTGCGGCGTTTCCGGAGGAGGCAGGGCTGACACCGGGAACGCAGGCCATGGAAGATCGCGACCGCGACTTGCTTGCACATCAGGTGCTTGCCGATCTGCTGGTCGAGTGGGACGAGAGTGGGGAAACAGAACTGCTCGGCGCCCTCGAAATGCTGAGCCTGCGTATGGGCCCCGATGGAACCCAGTCTTGGCTGATGCGCTGCGCAGAAGCGCGCGAGGCGTGGTTCGGCGCGGGCGGATGGCCCGATGATCTAGAGGTAAGGGTGCGGCAACTGCTGGGGCTTGCGGCGGATGCCGGGCCCGATGATGTTGCGGATTTGTGCGGTGACGATGTTTTTGATGTGTCGGCGCTTCGCAGGTGTTCTGCGGCCAATGCCGAATGGGGTACCAAGACAGGGCTTGGCTCTGCCAAAGCGATCGCAGATTGGCAGGCAGTGAACAATATGGCGCGTGTGCAGCAGTCTGATGCATTGGAGGCAGCCTTGTTCACCCAAAAGGGCGACGCCCGCTCGCTTAAATCGCTGGAGAAGATTGACCCGGCCTATGCAGAATCTGCGAGCGCGGTTCTGGAATCGCTTCAGGCTGTGCGCGAATTGCAAATGCTGCTCGAACTGGTGGACTGGCTTACACCGGCGTTGCGCGTCGGACGGCGATTTGCCTTGCGCTGGGATGAGGCGAAAAAGCGCGAGGGGCTGATCGACTTCGACGACCAGATCCGGCGCGCGGCGGCACTGCTATCACGATCCGACATTGCGGAGTGGATCCGCTACAAACTTGACCGGCGCTTCGATCATATTCTGATTGATGAAGCGCAGGATACCAACGAAGCGCAATGGTCAATTATTGAAGCGCTCACATCCGACTATTTTACCGGCTTAGGCCAACGCGAAGGGAAGCTGCGCACGGTTTTCGTTGTCGGTGATTTCAAGCAGGCGATTTTTGGTTTTCAGGGAACGAGCCCCGAGAATTTCCGCGCTGCGCGCGAGCAATTCAGAAAGATCATGGCGGATGCCAAAGCCGGTGCCGTGGCAATGCGCGATCATCGGATTGATGCGCGCGAATTGGTCAGCCTTGGTCTTGGGCGATCTTACAGAACCGCTCAGAAGGTGCTCGATTTCGTCGACGCGGCAATCTATCAAATCGGTTTCGAACAGTTCGGACTGGATAAGCATCCGGGAAAGCATATTGGCGAGGAACGACCCGGCGAAGTCACATTGTGGAGCCCGGTCAGCGCTCAGCCAGACGACAGCGATGATCAGGATGCGATCGAGAATTGGCTATCGGAGCCCGAGCGCCGAATGGCAGACAGGATCGCCGCGCAAGTGCGCGAATGGCTCGACGATGGCTATCCGCTGGTAAAGGGTGGGGCCGCCCGCAATGCCGGACCGGGCGATATCATGGTGCTGGTTCGCAAACGCAAAGAGCTGGCCGGGCTGATAGTAGCGCGTTTGCACGCTGCGGGTGTACCGGTTGCAGGGGTGGACCGGTTGCGGCTTGGCGCGCCTCTGGCGGTGAAAGACTTGATGGCTGCGTTGCGCTTTGCCGCGCAACCGCTTGATGATTTGAGCCTCGCCAATGTGCTTGTGTCACCGCTGGTCGGTTGGACACAGGACGATCTTCTTGCGCATGGATACCGCGACAAGGGCATCCATTTGTGGGACCATTTGCGCAAGAGCGATGCTCCGCTGGCGGTCGAAACGATCACCAAACTGCGCGACCTTTTGAGACTTGCCGATTACGAACCGCCTCAAGCTCTGATTCATTGGATGCTGACAGGACCTTGGCGAGGGAGGAAGAGGCTCGTCACACGGTTGGGCCATGAGGCCAATGATCCGATTGACGAGCTGCTCAATGCAGCTCTCGCCTATGCGTCCGCGCATACGCCCAGCCTCCAAGGCTTTATCCAATGGTTTGATGCAGGCGATGGTGAGCTGAAGCGCGAAGCGGGGGCGAGCGAAGGCCTTGTTCGGGTGATGACCGTACACGGGTCCAAGGGTTTGCAAGCTCCGATTGTCATACTCGCAGACGCGACAGGCAATCCCGATAGTTCGCCCTTGCGCGGAATTTCTTTGACTGACCAAGGCGGAGAGCATGGATCGGGACGTTCGATCCCCATTCCTCCACTTCGAAAAGAAGAAAAGGTCGGACCGGTTCTTGGTGCAGAGGAAATCGCCGCCCGGGCTGAGCGGCAAGAACATTGGCGATTGCTTTATGTGGCGATGACCCGTGCTGAAGAGGCGCTGTTCATCGGCGGTGCTCTGGGAAAGCGGGAAGATGTACCCGCTGAAGATAGCTGGTACGCGCGCCTCGCGCCCTTGTTGCCAGATGCCGCAATTAAGGATGATCATTTTGGAGAGCGGCGCATTTGGGGACAGCGCCCTGCAGCGATCCGCGAAGTCCAAACGCCTGCGCCGGAACAAACGCCGCCCCGGATGCCGGACTGGGCGACAAACCCTGTTGGGCCGGAACCGCGCCCACCGCGCCCGCTTGCCCCATCATCGCTGGGCGACGAACAGGCGGCAAACCCGCCAATGGCAGCAGAGGTTGCACGGGAGGCAGCGCGGCGCGGGACTTTGATCCACAGCTTGCTGGAGAAATTGCCCGACGTTGCGCCCGAGCACCGTGTTGAACGTGGAACGGCGTGGCTGGCCAGACACGCCGCGGAATTCGATCAGGCTGCACGGCAGGAAATGCTTGAGGCCGCGATAAATGTGCTCGAGCAGCCGGGTCTCGAGGAGATATTCTCTTCCTCCGCTCTTGCCGAAGTGCCACTAGCGGCAACCTTTGAAGGACAAGTGATTACAGGGATCGTCGACCGCCTGCTGGTAACGCCCGATTTGGTCAAAATCGTCGATTTCAAAACAGCCAGGCGGCCGCCTTCTTCGCTGGATCAAGTGCCGATGGCAACGATCCGGCAGATGGCAGCCTATACCGCAGCATTGGAAGTGATCTATCCCGACCGCCCGATCGAGGCGGTTCTACTCTACACCCAAACGCCGCATCTTATTGCCATTCCTGCTGAGGTTCTGGCGGCGCACAAATCGCATTTGTCCACAAAGCAGGAAAGCTTTGCCGCGGGAGCCGTTGAGTGATCGGCGTTTGCACCTAAATAGATGACAGAGAAATAGGAGAAGTCCCATGGCGACCATCAATGTCACCGACGAAAGTTTCAAAGCCGATGTACTCGAATCCGACAAGCCTGTGCTGGTAGATTTTTGGGCGGATTGGTGCGGTCCGTGCAAAATGATCGGGCCCTCGCTTGAAGAAATCAGCGACGAGCTGAGCGATCAATTGACCATTGCAAAGATGGATATCGTTGAAAACACCGGGGTGCCAACCGATATGGGCGTGCAGTCCATCCCACTGATGGTGCTGTTCAAGAACGGAAAGCCCGTCGCGCAGAAACTCGGTGCGGCACCGAAAAATCAGCTCAAAGGCTGGATCGAAAGCGAGCTCTGAGCTGGGGCCGTCTATTCACCCAATTTGGCCATTCGTTCGGCCAGTTCATTCCATAGGACTGGGCTGGCCGCTCCGATTAAGCCGGGGCGATCCCATTCATCGACGCGATATTGCGCCCCATCATTGCGCGCGACTTTGCCGCCTGCTTCGTTGAGCCACAAAGCGCCAGCGGCATGATCCCACGGCAAAGTCCGCTGAAAAATCGTTACATCGTTGATTCCTAGCGCGAGCCGCGGATACTGCTCGGCGGCGCAGCGCGGAATATCGGCCAGCGTGTAATGGGGCGCGATGTGCTGCATAATTTTGTCGCGCAGTCCATCTTCCATAAACAGCGTCGAAATGCCCGCGACCGGCAGCGTCATGCCGGTGGTTCGGGCAGTTACACGCTCTCCATTCACAAAAGCCCCTTCGCCGCTATGCGCGGTGCAAAATCGCTGCGTCAGCGGGTCGTATATCCACGCCGACTGCGTTTTGCCCGCGTCGGCAAGCGCGATCAGGATGCCGAAGGGCGGATTGCCGCTGGCGAAATTACCGGTCCCGTCGATCGGATCGATGATCCAGCAATGTTTGTTCAAACCATCGAGGACAGAGGGGTCCTTGTCGCTCGCTTCCTCCCCAACGACTGCGAGGCCGGGGACGATTTTCTCCAGTCCTTCGGCCAGCATCACCTCGGATTCACGGTCGGCAATTGTGACCAGCTCATTCTTGCCTTTGTCAGCAATGTCTGATGCTTCCAGATTGCGGAAGCGCGGCAAAATCGTGGCTTCGCTCACTCCTTGGAGCAGCGAGAGCATGGCAGTATCGATCGCTCTCAAGAGCGGTAATCCGCGTTGATCGAAATGTATCCGTGAGTGAGGTCGCAGGTCCAAACGGTGGCGCTTCCCTGACCAATTCCAAGATCGACGTCGATGCGTATATTTTGCTCTTTCAAATGGGCCGCCAGCGGCTCCTCCTCAAAATCTTCGACCGCCTGGCCATTCTTCGCTGCCCAATAGCCGCCGAAGCCGACTGATAATCTGTCGCGGTCAGCGGGCTCGCCAGCTTTGCCGACTGCCATGACCACGCGGCCCCAATTTGCGTCTTCGCCCGCAATCGCCGTTTTGACCAAAGGTGAATTGGCAATCGCCAGGCCGATCGTCCGCGCGCTGTCATCGCTTTGCGCACGGACAACTGCGATTTCGATGAATTTTTGCGCGCCTTCGCCGTCCCGAACCACCAAATGCGCCAACTGGCGGCAAATGTCCTCAAGGGCCGCCGCAAAAGCGTCTGCACCCGGATCATCAAATGAAGCAATCAGGGCATTGCCGGCTTTGCCCGTGGCAAATGCCAGCACGGTGTCACTTGTCGAAGTGTCGCTATCCACGGTGATGCAGGAAAATGTCTTAGCATTCGCGTTTGCCAGCAATTCCTGCAGGAAGGACGGATCAACGGCCGCATCGGTGAAGATGTAACCGAGCATAGTCGCCATATCGGGGGCGATCATTCCGCTGCCCTTGATGATCGCCGAAAGCGTCACTTTGGTTTCGCCAACCATTGCCGAAGTGGTCGCGCCTTTTGGATAGGTGTCAGTGGTGCCGATTGCGGTTGCAGCTTCTTCCCAGCTTGCAGGATCGGCCTGCGACACCGCGGCTACTCCATCGCGGGCTTTGTCAAGCGGAAGCGGATATCCGATCACCCCGGTTGACGAAACGAAAACCTGTTCAGGCCGGCAATCGAGCGAGTCAGCGACCTGCCGCATAATCTGCTCCACCGCCTCGCGGCCCTTGCGGCCGGCGAAGGCGTTGGCATTGCCCGAATTCACGATCAACGCGCGCGCAGTGCCTTGTTTGATTTGTTCGCGGCCCGACTCGATTTCGTAGGAGGCGCATGCGCTCTTGGTGAAAACACCCGCCGCTGCCGTGCCTTCGGCCAATTCGGCAAAGGTAATATCGGCGCGCCGCCAATCCTTGTACCCCGCCTGCGCCACGCGCAGTGTTACCCCGTCAATTTCGGGCAATTCGGGGAAGGGCAGAGCAAGCGGAGAACGGGTCATTTCCATCGTCAACGCCTTATGGTCAGCGCAAAGGCTTCGCAAGCGTTAGAATAGTTGGGGCTATTGATAATCGGACCGATCCCGATAGAGTGTTGATATGATGTACAAAGCCCTGTTCTCGCTCGTTTTTGCCGTTTTTTCGTTGAATTCTGCCCATGCTCAGGAGGCCGATATCGATGAAACTGCTGACGCAGTCGCTGCAGATTTCGAGGCGAATATGGAGGTGGTTTCCGAAGCTGCTGAAGCTGCAATGGAGGTGGACCCATTTGATCCAACCTCAAATCGAAGCCCTTTTCCCAAGCGGGGTTTTTACCCCACGCCAACTCCATTCGACTATCCAGCCGACTCTCACGTCAATGGTGAGGAAGGGCTGGTTAGGTTGACGCTCGATATTGATGCCGAAGGAACAGTCACTGACTGCAAAGTATCAGAAAGCAGCGGGCACTTGGCTTTGGATAAAGCATCTTGTGCTGTCGCATTGCGCGATGCGCCTGAATTTGAGCCTGCCAAGGATGAGCGCGGCAATGCGGTAGCATCGAAGTACGAGCTGACAATCGATTGGAACATTCGCGAACCCGAGCTTCAACCAATGGTCATCGATGTACGGCTGACCATTGGCACCGATGGGAAGGTCAGCGAGTGCGAGGCATTGGAAACGTCCGGCACGCTATTTCGAGGGTTCGACAGGACCGATCCGTGTAAGAACATGAACCGTTCCGGCGACATTTACCGTGATGAGAACGGTCAGCCCGTTGCCAAAAAGGTCCGCATTCGCATGACAGTAGAGGTCGACGACGTGCCGGAATGAGTTTGCCGGTTTACGACTTACGCCGGAGTATCTATATAACCCATATGCGTCGCTTACTCGCACTCCTTGCCCTACTTTCTGGCCTTGCGGCCGTAGGTGCGCCCGCGACTGCGGCGCAGGTGAGCGATGTTTGTGACCGGATCACCAGCTCGGAAACTGCCGAGGCGGCAAAGTCCGATGCGTGCAAATGCCGCGAAATACGCCGCGATGCGGCGGGCCGGTCGGTTACGGAAAAAGGCTGCAAGCCGCGCAAGCCCGTAATCATCTACATTCCGACGATCCAGTTTGGAGCTGACCGCGCATACGAATAGCGCGCTGTTCTGCATTTTAGTTTTTTAACCTGACGCTGTGTCCATCGCTGACGCACAACGCGTGCAGGCCCCCCGCAAATTCTGTTCTTTGAAAGATCATCCATGATCAACGCACTCATGAAATCCATTTTCGGTTCTTCCAATGACCGTTATGTCAAATCGCTTGGTAAGATCGTCAATCAGATCAACGCGCTAGAGCCGCAGATTCAAGCGCTCAGCGATGCTGAATTGCAGGCGCAAACGGCAAAATTCCGCGATCAGCTGGCCAATGGCCAAACGCTGGACGACATTTTGCCCGAGGCTTTTGCGACGGTGCGCGAAGCATCGGTTCGCGTGCTTGGCATGCGTCACTTCGATGTTCAGCTGATTGGCGGCATTGTGCTCCATCGCGGAGAGATCGCCGAGATGCGCACGGGCGAGGGTAAAACCCTGGTGGCCACCCTCGCGACCTATCTCAACGCGGTTGCGGGCAACGGTGTGCACGTTGTTACCGTCAATGACTATCTCGCTAGCCGTGACGCCGAATGGATGGGGCAGCTTTATTCATGGCTCGGCCTGACAGTTGGCGTGATCGTCCCCAATCTGGGCGAGTTCGAACGTCGCGAGGCCTATGGCGCCGATATTACCTATGGCACCAACAACGAATTCGGCTTCGATTATCTGCGCGATAATATGAAGCACAGCAAAGACCAGATGGTCCAGCGACCCTTCAATTTCGCAATCGTTGACGAGGTTGACTCGATCCTGATCGACGAAGCGCGGACGCCGCTGATCATCTCGGGTCCGACCGAAGACAAAACCGATCTCTACTTGTCAATTGACGCGGTGGTGAAAGAGATCCCCGAAGAATGGTACGACGCGGACGAGAAAACCAAAAACATCTCCTGGACCGAAGACGGGACCGAGGAGATTGAGAAGCTGCTGATCGAAGCCGGACTTCTCGAAACCGAAAACCTCTACGACGTCGAGAACACACAGGTTGTTCATCATCTCGATCAGGCGCTTAAAGCGAACAAGATGTTCAAGCGCGACACCGATTACATCGTAAAGGACGACAAGGTCGTTATCATCGACGAATTTACCGGACGGATGATGGACGGGCGCCGTTGGTCAAACGGTCTTCATCAGGCGGTCGAGGCCAAAGAAGGCGTGAAAATCGAGCCTGAAAACCAGACGATGGCGTCGATCACATTCCAGAACTACTTCCGCATGTATCCCAAGCTGGCAGGCATGACTGGAACCGCTGCAACCGAAGCGGCGGAATTCTGGGATATCTACAAGATGAACGTGGTTGAAATCCCGACCAACAAGCCGGTCCAACGGATCGACGAAGAAGACGAGTTCTACAAGAACACGCAGGACAAATTTCAAGCGATTGCCAAAGCGATTGCGGAGAAAAATGCGATTGGACAGCCGGTACTGGTCGGAACAGTGTCCATCGAGAAGTCTGAATTGCTCGCTGAATTCCTCAAGAAAGAGGGCGTCGAGCATGAAGTTCTCAACGCACGCCAACACGAGCGTGAGGCGCATATCGTGGCGCAGGCCGGGCGAATTGGCGCGGTGACCATCGCGACCAACATGGCCGGCCGCGGGACCGATATTCAGCTCGGCGGCAATGTCGAATTCCGCGTTGGTGACGAGCTTGCCGGGATGGAAGAAGGCCCAGAACGCGACGCTGCGATCGCCAAGATTGAAGAAGAGGTCGCAGCAGAGCGGCAAAAGGTTGTGGAGGCAGGCGGCCTGTTCGTTCTTGCGACAGAACGCCATGAAAGCCGGCGCATCGATAACCAGCTGCGTGGCCGTTCTGGCCGTCAGGGCGATCCGGGACTGAGCCGGTTCTACCTCTGCCTAGAGGATGATCTATTGCGTATCTTCGGGCCCGACACCTTGTTCAGCCGGATGATGAACTCGAACCTCGAAGATGGCGAGGCAATCGGTTCCAAATGGCTCTCCAAGGCCATTGAAACCGCTCAGAAGAAGGTTGAAGCGCGCAACTATGACATTCGCAAACAGGTCGTCGAATATGATGACGTGATGAATGACCAACGTAAGGTTATTTACGAACAGCGCGCCGAAATCATGGACAGCGAGGCCGTGGGCGATGTCGTTGTCGATATGCGCCACGATACGGTCAATGCACTGGTGACGGCTGCGTGCCCTCCCGGTTCTTATCCCGAACAGTGGGATGTAGAGGGAATGAAAGAGCGCATTGCAGAAGTGCTCGACCTTCAACCACCGATCGATGCGTGGCTGGAAGAAGATACAGTAGAACCAGAGATCATCGAAGAGCGTCTGCGCGCGCAAGTTGATGAAATCATGGAAAAGAAGATGGCCAATGCCGATCCGGCAATCTGGACTCGCGTCGAGAAGAGCATCCTTCTGGAACGGCTTGACCACCATTGGAAGGAACACCTTTCAACGCTCGATGCGCTGCGTCAGGTGGTTTTCCTTCGTGCCTATGCGCAAAAGCAGCCGATTAACGAATATAAGCAGGAGGCTTTCGGCCTGTTTGAGCGGATGCTCGACACGCTTCGTGAGGACATCACCAGCATCCTGTTGAAGAGCGAATTGCGGATGGCTCCGCCGGTTCAGGAAGAGCTTCCCGATCTGCCGGACTTTCTAACCGGGCACATCGATCCGCTGACCGGTCTCGACAATTCCAACGACGGGGATGGCTCTGCGGAACGCCCTGAAATGTTCGGTTCGCTTGCTGGTAGTCCGCGTGCCGCATCCGGGCCAGGCGGCGCGAACAGAGACAATCCCTATGCCGACCAGGATGTTAGCCGGAACGCGCTGTGCCCATGTGGCTCTGGTAACAAGTACAAGCACTGCCATGGCGCGGCTGCGTAAAGCGGTTGTTATCCATTCAAATTAATTTTGAATCGAAATACATGATATAGTTAAGCCCCATGGCAGAGGGCAGACGAGATCCACGATTCGAGGTAAGCGTACAGGGCCGGTATAGGACCGGCACTGGCGTGGCGAAGGACGTGCCGATTCTGGAAATGTCCGAGACAGGCTGCCGGTTTTACGACCGTTTCGGGCGGTTACGGCCCGATACCGAGATTTCGCTGAGGATCGGATCAATCGGGCCGGTGATCGCGACTGTGCGATGGTGCAACGATCATATCGTCGGGGTGGAATTCGAAAATCCGCTCTATGGCCCTGTGTTCGAACACATCCGTTCGCAATTGGGCCAGAGATAGAGGAGCAAACAGGCTGCCTGCAGCATACTGCAGCCATCAGCGAATTCATTCCGCTTGATGGGCTTCCGCACATTGTCTGGAAAGAAGGATGGCTCCCCGAGTTGGATTCGAACCAACGACCAAGTGATTAACAGTCACCTACTCTACCGCTGAGCTATCGGGGAACAGCCCTTATGCGCCGCTATCTCTCGCGGGCAGGGGTGCGCCTATATGCACCCCCTTTTGGTTTGGCAAGCCTGAGTTTCAGCCTCAAACTACAAATTGTTCGGCAACGATGCGTTCATCGAGCGCATGTCCCGGATCGAACAGCAGGGTGAGTTCTTTTTCAGCCGCGATTTCGATGCGCACTTCGGCGATATCGCGAATCTCGGTTTGGTCGGCCACCGCCGCCACCGGCCGCTTGTCAGGCTCGTTCACTTTGAAACGGATGGTAGACCGGTCGGGCAGGATTGCTCCCCGCCAGCGGCGCGGGCGGAACGCGCTGATAGGCGTCAACGCAAGCAATTGCGAATCGAGCGGTAGAATCGGACCGTTTGCAGAAAGATTATAGGCAGTCGAGCCTGCTGGCGTGGCCACCAAAACGCCGTCGCCAACCAATTCTGAAATCCTGACGCGATCATCGACCGACACTTCCAGTTTGGCAGTCTGGCGCGTTTCACGGAGCAGGGAGACTTCGTTAATCGCGTTCTCGACCACTCTTTCGCCGGTTTGCGTCACGGCTTCCATGCGTAACGGTGAAATGCCGATCGCGCGCGAACGATTGACCTTGTCGAGAAGCTTCACGCCTGCACGATACTTGTTCATCAGAAAGCCAACGGTGCCGCGATTGATACCGTATGTGGGGATCTGCCGATCGCTGTCGAGCATCGCATGCAAAGTGTGCAGCATGAAGCCGTCGCCGCCGAGCACGACTTGTGCATCAGCTTCTTCCAGCGGCACCCAATCGTGCATATCGCGCAGCACTTCTGCTGTCTCCGCCGCTTTTGACGTATCGGAGATGGCCAAAGCCAGCTTTTTGAAACCGTGGTTTCTGCTCAAAACATCCTCCTGATCGAACTACGGATTCATCGTAGTGACTCATATTGACCCTATGTAGGGCTGTACCATTTGGCAACGCATTGAAAAGCGGTGGCGAGCGACGCATAGTCGGTCGCTATTGGGAAGGAATGCGAAGTGCCGCACGAAATCTTGAAACAGTCATGAATGACGAGCTGACCGGACTCGCCAGTGTTGAGGCTGCGCGGGCAACGCTCGAGAAGTGGCAAATGCAGGCGGCGGAGCAAGGAAAGACGGCGCCGGTCCATGCGATGCTGCTCGGGCTGGGCCGGTTTGATGCCGTGAATCTGGCATATGGCGAATCGGTGGGTGATGGTGCGTTGGTTACAGTCGCGCAGCGCATTCTGCATTTTTCCGAAGATGAATTCGAACAGGGTGATTGGCTGGTCGCGCGATTGGGAGGCGGAAAGTTTCTGCTGGCCGCACATGAAGCGTGTAGCCGCGAACGTTGGCAATGGCTTGCAGAGGCTTTGGCAGATGCCGTAGCGCATCCGATAACTGGTTTGGACAGCTCGGGCACCTTGCGGCTGTGGCCACGGATTGCACTGATGCGGCCTGCGCCGGGTGAAGGACCGGCATTGATCTTTGATCGCTTGGGCGAAACACTAGAGGAAGCGCGGACAAAACACGGCAAGCGCGTTTTGTGGTCTGATGGTGGATTGACTGTTCCGGGGCGGCGTAGCGCGCTTGTGGACGCAGATTTGCTGGCTGCGCTTGATCGGCAAGAGATCGAGATCGTCTATCAACCGCAGGTCTCGCTTTCGGATGATGCCATCATTGGCGCAGAGGCATTGGCCCGATGGCAGCATCCGGAGCTGGGCCGGATCGGGGCGAGCCAGCTTTTCGTGATCGCCGAACGCACCGATCATGTTGCGCAACTGTCGCGCCATATTGCCACACGAGCGCTTACCCAGGCCGCGACATGGCCCGTCGGTCAGAGATTGTCGATCAATGTGACGCCGGCTGATCTGGCATCGGCAAACTTCGCGGACGAATTTATCAAGCTGGTCGAAAATTGCGCGTTTGATCCAGAGAATCTGTCGCTTGAAATCACCGAACATGCGCTGCTCGACAATCTTGAAAGCAGCGCCAAAACGCTGCTGACGCTTAAGGCCCACGGAATGCGCGTTGCGCTTGACGATTTTGGCGCGGGATTTTGCAACTTCCGCTATCTAAAAATTCTTCCGCTCGATGCGATCAAGCTCGACCGCACGATGATCGACGGTATCGGCAGCGACGAGCGTGACTTGGCTGTGCTGCGAGGGATTATGGCAATGGCTAAGGCGCTAGGGCTTCGCGTTATCGCGGAAGGGGTCGAAACAAGCGAGCAGCGCGCAATTATCGAACGTGAGGGCTGCGACTATTATCAGGGTTTCTTGCGCGCGACCCCGATGTCTAACGCCGAATTCATCGACATTGTGACGGGTTAGGCGGCCGAACTGCGCGCTTTGATGGCGATCCGGCTTAGCCCCTTGGTCAATTGGAACAGACCATTGAGGCGCGATTGCGGATCACCCCACGCACGGTTGATTACCAGCTTCATATCAGGGCGCAATTTCGCGGTGTCTTTCAGCCGGTCAACATAAGCGATCAAGCCGGGGCCGTCGGGGAAATCATCATTGTGGAACGTCACCAGCGTGCCGCGCGCGCCGACATCGATCTTGGCGATATTTGCGGCGATTGCCTGATGCTTGATCTCGATCAGACGGACAAGATTGGAAGTCGCATCGGGTAGCGGTCCGAAGCGGTCAATCATTTCCGCGGCCATCGCTTCGATTTCGGCCTTGTCTTTCGCATCGTTCAAACGTCGGTAGAGAGCCATCCGCACTGCCAGATCGGGTACGTAATCCTCTGGGATCATAATTGGGGCGTCGACCGTGATTTGCGGACTGAAGCTCTCCCGCTCCGCCGAAAGCCCCATTTCTCCTGCCTTGGCCGCTAAAATCGCGTCTTCGAGCATCGATTGGTACAGTTCGAAACCAACTTCGCGGATATGGCCAGATTGTTCGTCACCCAGCAGATTTCCTGCGCCGCGAATGTCGAGATCATGGCTCGCAAGCTGGAAGCCCGCACCAAGACTATCAAGGTCGCCAAGGACTTTCAGTCGCTTTTCCGCAACTTCGGAAAGCTGTTGGTCTTTGGGATATGTCAGATAGGCATATGCGCGCAGCTTGGATCGGCCCACGCGGCCGCGCAATTGATAGAGCTGCGCCAATCCGAACCGATCCGCTCGGTGGATAATGATCGTGTTGGCGCTTGGAATATCCAACCCGCTTTCGACGATCGTTGTGGAGAGCAGAACCTCGTACTTGCCCTCGTAAAATGCGCTCATCCTTTGCTCGACCTCGGTCGGTGACATCTGGCCATGCGCGGAGATCGACTTGATCTCGGGCACGTGTTCTTTCAACCACTCTTCGACATCAGCCATGTCCGAAATGCGCGGGACGACGATAAAGCTTTGCCCGCCGCGATGATGTTCGCGTAGCAAGGCTTCGCGCATCACCATCTCGTCCCATTCCATCACATAGGTGCGCACGGCCAGTCGATCGACCGGCGGTGTCTGAATGGTCGACAGCTCGCGCAAACCGGTCATTGCCATTTGCAATGTGCGCGGAATCGGCGTGGCGGTGAGTGTCAGCATATGGACATTGGCGCGCAGCTGCTTGAGCTTTTCCTTGTGGGTGACGCCAAAGCGTTGCTCTTCGTCAACGATTACGAGGCCGAGGTCTTTAAACTGGGTGGATTTGGAGAGGATCGCATGGGTGCCGATCACGATATCCATCGTCCCCGCGGCAAGCTGCTCACGTGTTTCGGTCATTTCCTTTTGCGGAACGAGGCGAGAGAGGCGCCCGATTTTGAGAGGGAAGCCGGCAAAACGCTCTGTGAAATTGGTGAAGTGCTGACGGGCGAGGAGAGTGGTGGGGGCAACGACTGCAACTTGCTGTCCGTTCATCGCCGCGACAAAGGCTGCGCGCAAGGCAACCTCTGTCTTGCCGAAACCGACATCACCGCAAACGAGGCGGTCCATTGGACGACCGCTCTCAAGATCGCGGAGCACATCGGCAATTGCGCGGTCCTGATCGTCGGTTTCCTGCCATGGAAACTTATCGACAAATTGGTTGAAAGTCGCGTCATCAACGTCAAGCACCGGCGCTTTCTTGAGCGCACGCTCGGCGGCAACTTTCATCAATTCGCCCGCAATTTCGCGGATCCGGTCTTTCAGGCGCGACCGGCGTTTTTGCCATGCTTCGCCTCCCAAACGGTCGAGCATCACCGCTTCTTCGGATGAACCGTATCGCGACAGTACGTCGATATTTTCGACCGGAATGAAAAGTTTGTCGCCGCCCTTATACTCCAGCATCACGCAGTCATGTTTGCTTTTGCCAACGGTGACGGGTTCAAGGCCGAGATATTTGCCGATCCCGTGTTCGGTATGGACCACCAGATCGCCGCGAGAGAGGGCGGATAGTTCGGCCAGAAACGCATCGGCATCCTTCTTGCGTTTCTTGCGCCGGACAAGGCGATCACCCAGCACATCCTGCTCGGTAACGAGTTCCAGCTCTTCATTGGCAAATCCGCTATCGAGCGGGAGAACCATCGCCACAGGTTGACCCTTGGCTGCAAGGCCCAGTGCTTGTTGCCACGTATCGGCGAGCTTGGTCTCTGCGCCAGCTTCACCCAAAATGGAGGCAATGCGCGCTCTGCTGCCTTCGGAATAAGCTGCGAGCAGGGGCTTTTTGCCCGCTTTTGCGATCGACAGCAGGTGACTGGCAGCGGCGCCATAGACATTGTCGCCGCGAGCGCGCTCCGGAGAAAAATCCCGCGCAGAGCTAAATCCGAAATCAACCGATTTGGCATTTTCCGGTTCTGCGAAAATAACGGTCCGGTGGATCGGCCAGTCTGCCAATTGAGTCTCGAACTCTTCGCGCGCAAGATAGAGCGCGTCCTCGGCCAAGGGGCGGTAGCTTCCGGCCGCCTGGCCTGCAGCTTTCTCACGCGCCTGATGATAATCCGCGATGTCTTTCAGCCGTTCATCGCCTGCCTGGATCGCGCCGCTGTCGATGATGATCTGGTCCTGGTCGGTCAGATGGTCGAACAGCGTGCTCAGTTTGTCTTCGAACAATGGAAGCCAATGTTCCATTCCGGCGAGCCTGCGCCCGTCGCTAACGGCCTGATAGAGCGGGTCGCCGGTTGCGGTTGCACCAAACATTTCGCGATAGCGTCCGCGGAAGCGCTTGATGCTCTCTTCGTCGAGCAAGGCTTCGCTGGCGGGCAAAAGCAGGTGCGACTTCAGAATGCCGGTGCTCGTTTGCGTCGAAGGATCGAACAAGCGGAGGCTTTCCAATTCGTCTCCGAAAAAGTCGAGCCGCAGACCCTGATCCAGTCCGGACGGATAAATGTCGACGATTGATCCGCGAACCGCATATTCGCCCGCGTCGACGACGGTATCCGCGCGCGAGTAGCCTTGGCGTTGCAACAGTTCCGCCAGGCTTTCGCGCCCGATTTCTGTGCCGGGCGAAAATTCGCGCACTGCCTGACGAATACGAAACGGGGAGAGGACCCGTTGCAGAACGGCATTGACCGTAGTTACCAGTAGCTGTGACGTGCTGCTTCCGGATTGCAATTTGTGAAGCGCGGCAAGGCGTTTTGCGCTGACAGACAGGGCCGGGCTTGCGCGGTCATAAGGCAGGCAATCCCATGCCGGAAATTCGATCAGGTCGAGCTCGGGCGCGAAGAATTGTGCCGCATCGTTGATTGACCGCATCGCATTATCGTCTGCTGCAATATAGACAGCTCTGCCATTCGAAGCGCGGGCCAGATCGGTCAGGACGAGCGGGAGCGCACCACGCGCAAGGGAGGACAGGGTCAGCGGCGTCGTGGCCGAAAGAATGCGGGAAATGTCGGGCATCGTCTTAAAATCAGCGAGGGATATCGACGTAGTCGAGCTTTTGCATCAAATCCATGTGCGGCCCGGCAATTTCGGTAGGGACCGCCTGTGTCTGTATGGCCCACGCCATGATATCAACATCATCTTCATCGAGCAGCGATTCAAACCACACCAAATCGGCTTCTGACCATCCGGTGTGATAACGATCATAAAAGCCGCCGATCATATAATCGGCTTCCCGCGTACCGCGATGCCATGATCGGAATTTGGCGCGGGCAAATCGTGCTGAAAGGTCGGGCGTGTCTGGCATGAGAGCGCGCCTATTCTGTCCGCCATCGCAGCGCAAGCATCTGCTAAGTTTATCGAGGCGCCGGGACCGCTTTCCACAAGCTCTTTAAACATCAACCGCGATCCCAGCTTTCGCTGCGGTGACGATAGTGGTTAAAGGACCAAATGCGTCCAGAAGTGCTCAATCCTCTTTTTGTCGAAGTCGATGCTCTCGACGGCATCGGGCCGAAGCTGAAGAAGCCGCTGGACAAATTGGGCCTCACCCGCGTTCGCGATCTGGCCTATCATTTGCCCGAACGTTTTGTGACGCGGCGGGCGGTCGAGAATCTCGACGAGGCGAGTGTGGGCGAACATGTCGTGGTGGCATTGACCCCTACCGAACACAAAAGCCCCTATGGTCGCGGGCCTTATCGGGTGCTGGCGCAAGATAGCGTCGGGAATATCTGCACGCTGACCTATTTCGGGCGCGCATCCTACACCGCCAAGAAACTGCTGCCGGTTGGCGAGAAACGCTGGGTGGCCGGGAAGATCGACGAATATGATCAAATGCTCCAGATCGTACATCCCGATCATGTGGTGGAAGAAAGCGACGACACGCTGACGCGGCTTTGCGAGCCGGTCTACGCGCTTTCCGAAGGCCTGACCCAACCGCGTATTTCCGGGCTTGTCGATCAGGCACTGGACCGGCTTCCCCATCTGCCAGAATGGATTGAACCCGCGCAGTTCGAGGCCGAAAAATGGCCCACTTGGCGTGACGCGCTGAAACTGGCGCACAAGGCAGAGCATGAATCGGCGCGGGAACGGTTGGCCTATGATGAATTGTTGGCAAATTCGCTCGCATTGATGCTGGTTCGCGCGGACAACCGCAAGCGGAAGGGCAAGTCGCTGCAAGGTGACGGCTCGCTGCGGGACAAGCTGCAATTGCCTTATTCTCTGACAGGCGCGCAGGCGCGCTCCGTGTCAGAGATTGAGGGTGATCTTGCGCAGGAAACACCAATGCTTCGGTTGCTACAGGGTGATGTCGGTGCGGGCAAAACGGTGGTTGCTCTGATGGCGATGTTGGTTGCGGCGGAGGCCGGAACCCAAGCGGCTTTGCTCGCACCCACCGAAATTCTTGCCCGCCAGCATTTTGAGACTTTGCGCAACATGGCCGCATCGACAGGTGTTCAAGTCGCGCTGCTTACAGGCCGAGACAAGGGGAAAGCACGCGAGTCGATCCTGATGGGGTTGATGGACGGCAGCATCGACATTGTCGTGGGCACCCACGCGATTTTTCAAGACAGCGTCTCTTACAAAGATCTGGCTTTGGTGGTGATCGATGAGCAGCACCGCTTCGGGGTGGCGCAGCGCCTGATGCTGGCCAACAAAGGCAAAAGCACACCGCACACGCTCGCGATGACAGCCACACCGATCCCGCGCACGCTTACTCTCGCGCAATATGGTGAAATGGATGTGTCGCGCCTCGATGAGATGCCGCCGGGTCGCCAGCCCATCGATACGCGTGTTGTTGCACAGGAACGTCTCTCCGATGTGGCGGATGGTGTCGCGCGGCATATCGCAAGCGGGCAGCAGGCATATTGGGTCTGCCCGATGGTTCGTGAGAACGAAGCCGAAGACATCGCAGCGGCAGAAGCGCGCTATGCCAGTTTGAAAGAACGGTTCGGCGAAGATGTGGTTCTGGTCCACGGGCAATTGAAACCCGAGATGAAAGACGCCGCAATGGAGCGCTTCGCCAGCGGTCACGCCAAACTGCTGATCGCCACCACTGTCATTGAGGTTGGGGTGGATGTTCCCGCAGCGACATTGATGGTTATCGAACAGGCTGAACGGTTTGGTCTTGCGCAGCTGCACCAATTGCGCGGTCGGGTAGGGCGCGGAGCGGAAAAATCTGTATGTCTTCTCCTTCGCGGTGGCGCGCTTTCGGAGACGGGCCGCGAACGGCTAGCGCTGATGCGTGACACGCAGGACGGTTTCCGGCTGGCGGAAGAGGATCTGCGCTTGCGTGGTGGTGGTGAACTTCTGGGCACGCGCCAATCGGGCGATACGCCATTTCGTGTCGCATCACTCGAACAGATCACCCGTCTGCTGCCCAAAGCCCATGACGATGCGCGAATTCTGATGGAGCGCGACGGCGGACTGACCGGCTTACGCGGGGAAGCCGCGAGAATATTGCTTTATCTGTTTGAACGCGATTGGGGCGTCCAAATGCTCCGCGGAGGCTAGCTGCCCTGAGCCTGAAGGCTGGAAACGATGGCCTGAGCTGCGCTCCACACATCATCCCATGTGAAAGCGAAGTTCTCTTCACCGTCATAATAGGGATCTGCAATGTCGGCACCTTCGCGGCCCGGCACAGTATCGAGCAAGAGAGCGATTTCAGCTTTGCAATCGCTGGGCGCAATGGCGCGTATGTTTCGCAGGTTGGATTGGTCCATCGCGTAAATATGGGTGAATCGTTCGAAGTCTGCTTGCTCGATTTGCCGTCCTGCATAGTCCGAAATATCAATCCCGTGGCGCGCGGCGGTTGCAATGCTTCTTGGATCGGGTGGTGATCCCACATGATAGGCAGCGGTTCCGGCGGAATCTGCATCAGCAGCAAGTCCAGCGTCATTTGCGGCCTTGCGAAAGGCTGCCTCGGCGAGCGGAGATCGGCAGATATTGCCGAGGCAAACGAACAAAATGGCTGGTCTATCGGTCATCAGGCCAGCATAGTGGAACGGATCACGCGCTCGCAAACGATATGTGGGACCAAGGGAGGAATAATCTCATGAAACGCTTCGCAATCGCTGCTCTGCTCAGCACAGTTGCTGCAACGCCTGCCTTGGCCGATCCGGCAGAGGATTACCGCGAACTTCGCGAAGAGGTTTGGGAAGGTACGCTGGATTCCTCGCCCGCGCTTGCCACCAGCATTGGCGACCGGCGTGGTGACGGGAAACTGGGCGACCTCTCGCTGGAGGAATACGATCGTCAGATCGAACAGTCGCGCGCGTTTCTGACGCGCTTGGAAGCGATTGATCCCGAACTTCTTCCTGATGATCTGCAAGTCGATTATGCGATACTGAAACGCGGGTTCGAAGACGGGCTTGCCGGCACGGCTTTTGATCACAATCGCTACATTTTGTTCACCAATCGTGGCGGCTGGTTTTCCGGTTTTTCCTCGCTGCCCTACCGCTCGCCCTTTTTTACAGAGGCGGACTATGAATCCTATGTCGCGCGGCTTGAGGCTTTTGAGACGCTGAACGCACAGGGTATCGCCCGATCGCGCGAAGCCGTTGCGCGCGGGCTCACGCAGCCATGCGGACCGATGGAAGGCTTTGCCGACCGGATCGACAAGCAGATATACGAAAGCGCGGAAGATTCACCCTATTGGCGTCCTTTCGCGGAACGTCCCAGTTCGGTTCCGGAAGGAGATTGGATGGCCCTCACCGAGCGGGCCCGCACAGCACTGAACGATTCCGTCTTTCCTGCCTACGCCGCCTTCGCCAAATTTTATCGCGAAGAATATGCGCCGAACTGTCGCACGGGCGCACCTGGTATTCTGGGAACGCCCGGGGGTGAGGCCTATTACGCATATCGCGTGAAGAGCTTTACCACGACCGATATGACGCCCGACGAAGTGCACAATCTTGGCCTCTCCGAGGTTGCCCGGATTCGCGCGGAGATGGTTGAAGTCGCCAAGGAAGCCGGTTTTGGAACCCGTGAAGAGTTCATCGAACATCTGCGCACCGATCCTCAATATTACGCCAAATCGCCTGAAGAGTTGGTTATGGCGGCAAGCGCGTTGGCCAAGGAAATTGACGGGCACATGCCGAAATTGTTCGGCCGCCTGCCGCGGCAACCCTATACTGTGCTGCCAATCCCTGCGGCGCAGGCGGCGGGTAACACCACAGCCTATTACGAGCCTGGTTCGCTGCAAACGGGGCAAGCTGGCATCTATCGTGTGAACACAACCGAGCTTGACCAGCGCCCGCTCTGGGAACTGCCCGCGCTTGGTGTGCATGAAGCGGTCCCGGGGCATCACCACCAGATCGCTTTACAGCAAGAACTCGATATCCATCCGCTGCGCTCAAACGGGACCTTTTTCACTGCATTTGTTGAAGGGTGGGGGCTTTACTCCGAACGGCTGGGTATTGAGATG
Source organism: Pontixanthobacter aquaemixtae (assembly GCF_009827395.1). Classification (GTDB taxonomy): domain Bacteria; phylum Pseudomonadota; class Alphaproteobacteria; order Sphingomonadales; family Sphingomonadaceae; genus Pontixanthobacter; species Pontixanthobacter aquaemixtae. Next base: position 953,819 of record NZ_WTYX01000001.1, read on the forward strand.
GGGCTGTATGATACACCAGCAAAACAGATGGGCCGGCTTAGCTATGAAATGTGGCGTGCCACGCGGCTGGTTGTCGATACAGGTATCCATTCACGCGGATGGAGCAAGCAGCAGGCGGTCGATTTCATGCTCGACAATACTGCACTGACGCCGGGCAATGTCGATGCCGAGGTCAACCGCTATATTACTTGGCCGGGGCAGGCGCTGGCTTACAAGATCGGAGAGCTGAAGATCCGTGAATTGCGCAGGCGGGCGGAAGAAATTCTCGGGGCCGATTTTGACTTGCGCAGATTTCATGACGCGGTGCTGGAAAATGGTTCCGTTCCGCTCGATGTTCTGGAGGCGCATATCAATCGCTGGATTGAAGGACAAAAACGTGATTGCGGAAAGGGCTGCGGCTAAGTTCGGCGGTATGGTGACAAGCGGCTCTTCGGCGGTCTAGGACACCGCCATGGCCAGCGCTGCATTCCCGACCGATTCTTCCGCCCGCCACCCGGAATGGCAGTATCTCGATCTGATGCGCCAAATCTGGGAGCATGGTAGCGAGCGGCGCGATCGCACGGGCGTAGGGACGCGATCTGTTTTCGGCACGATGCTGCGGTTCGATCTGGCAGACGGCCGTATGCCATTGCTCACCACAAAGCGTGTCTACTGGAAAACCGCAACGCGAGAAATGCTGTGGTTCCTCACCGGAGACACCAATATCCGCGAATTGTGTAAGCAAAATGTCCAGATATGGACGGACTGGCCACTTGATACATATCGCCGGGAAACGGGTGATGACATTAGCCGCGAAGATTTCTCCGCGCGGATCGTCGAAGATGCAGCATTTGCGGCGCGTTGGGGGGAACTGGGCCCGGTTTACGGGAAACAATGGGTCGATTGGCCGACTTACCAGTATCAGGCCGACGGTTCTTATCAAAAGGGGCCGGGGATTAATCAGGTCGCTCAAGTGGTTGAATCTTTGCGCAACAATCCCGGAAGCCGCCGCCATATTATCGAAGGGTGGAATGTCGCCCAGCTGGACACAATGGCGCTGCCGCCATGCCACAAGACCTACCAGTTCCATGTTTCGGATGGCCGGCTCAACGGCGCGCTCTATCAGCGCAGCTGTGATGTAGCTTTAGGCTTACCCTTCAATCTATGGTCCGCGGCGCTGCTCCAGCGAATGATGGCGCAACAAACCGGGCTTGAGCCGGGTGAATTTGTATGGATGGGCGGGGATACACACCTGTATCTCAACCATACCGATTTGGTGGAAGAACAGCTCTCGAGAACGCCGGATGGAGAGCCAGTGCTCACCATTGCGCGCAAGCCTGACACAATATTCGATTACAAAATAGACGATTTTGTGGTCGAAAATTACCAACCGCAGGGGGCATTGAAGGCACCCATTGCGGTCTGATATATGCGGCTCATTGCGCTTGACCACCGGCGGCGCGTGAAATAAAATAACGCAATATTGTAAGATTGTGTTTGGGAGAGCAGCGCATGGCCAAAGGGCCCAAAGATGCAGCGACAAAAGGGGCGAACAAGCCGGCCTTATCGCTTCACGTTCCTGAACCCACCTATCGCCCTGGTGACGCAGTTGATTTTGCGCATATTGTCGTGCCCGATGCGGGCAAGCAGCCTCGCCCCGATGAAACATGCGAAGCGATAGAGACGAGCGACCTTTGCTACGATCTGGTCCGCGTGCTCGGCGATGACAACAAAGCCCATGGCCCATGGGATCCAAAGCTTGATCCCGATACACTGCGCACCATGCTGGGCCATTTTGCGATGGTCCGCGCGTTCGATGAACGGATGTTTCGTGGGCAGAGGCAGGGCAAGACCAGCTTCTACATGAAATGTACGGGCGAGGAAGCAACCTCGATCTCGGCAGCGATGGCCCTTGCCAGCGACGATATGATTTTTCCTTCATACCGCCAGCAGGGTATCCTCATCGCGCGCGGATATCCTCTGATCGAGATGATCAACCAAATATATTCGAACAAGGGTGACAAGCTGAAAGGTCGCCAGCTGCCGATTATGTATTCAAGCCGCGAACACAGCTTCTTTTCAATTTCCGGCAATCTCGCCACGCAAACGCCGCAGGCAGTCGGATGGGCGATGGCAAGCGCGATAAAAGGCGACACCAGAATTGCTGCGACATGGGTGGGCGAGGGATCCACAGCAGAAGGTGATTTCCACAGCGCCTGCACCTTTGCGACGGTTTATAATGCACCGGTTATCCTCAACGTTATCAACAACCAGTGGGCGATCAGTAGTTTCAGCGGATTTGCCGGCGCGGAACGAACGACATTTGCCGCACGCGCCTTGGGCTATGGCCTCGCCGGGCTGCGGGTAGATGGCAATGATCCGCTGGCGGTCTATGCCGCAGAGAAATGGGCTGCTGATCGCGCCCGAGCCAATGCCGGCCCGACGCTGATCGAACACTTCACATACCGTGCTGAGGGGCACTCCACCTCTGATGATCCGAGCGGGTATCGTTCTGCCCAAGAACGCGATGAATGGCCGCTTGGCGATCCGGTGACCCGCCTGAAAGACCATCTGATCGCGCTCGGTGAATGGGATGAAGACCGCCAAGCGGCGATGGATTTGAAATGCGCTGAAGAAGTGAAAGCCGCAACCAAGGAAGCCGAAAAGAACGGCATTCTTGGCCATGGTCTGCATCACCCGTTCCGCACCATGTTCCAGGACGTATACGAAAATCTGCCATGGCACCTTGAGGAGCAGGCGGCCCAAGCCAAGCGCGAGCGGGAAATCAAGTGGCCCGGTGAGGAGCCTTGGTCATGAGCACTAAGACAAAAGATAACAATCCCGCGGAAGCCGGTTCAGAACGACGCCTAAACATGATCGAGGCGATCAACGAAGCGCTCGACATCAAGATGACCGAGGACCCCGATGTCATCATCATGGGTGAAGATGTCGGCTATTTCGGCGGCGTTTTTCGCGCGACCGCGGGATTGCAGGAAAAACACGGCAAAAACCGCGTATTCGATACGCCGATTTCCGAATGCGGTATTATCGGTGCGGCCGTGGGGATGGGCGCATATGGTCTGCGCCCGGTGCCGGAAATCCAGTTTGCCGATTATATTTATCCGGGGCTGGATCAGCTGATTTCGGAAGCCGCACGGCTGCGGTATCGATCTGCGACAGATTACATCGCGCCTTTGACGGTACGTTCGCCCTTCGGTGGCGGTATTTTTGGCGGTCAAACGCATAGTCAAAGCCCGGAAGCTTTGTTCGCCCATGTCGCGGGTTTGAAAACGGTCATTCCGTCAACGCCCCATGACGCCAAGGGTCTGCTAATCGCCGCGATCGAAGACAACGATCCGGTTATTTTCTTCGAGCCAAAGCGTATCTACAACGCCCCGTTTACCGGATATTACGACAAGCCGGTCGAGCCGTGGAAAACGCATCGGGACAGCGTTGTGCCGGAAGGCAAATATTCGATCCCCCTTGGTAAGGCGCGTATCGCACAAGAAGGCGAAGCACTGACCGTCCTCGTTTATGGTACGATGGTACATGTTGCCGAGGCGGTTTGCCGAGAGAAAGGCATCGATGCGGAGATCATCGATCTGCGAACCATCGTCCCGCTCGATATCGAAGCGATCGAGGCGTCGGTTGAAAAAACCGGAAAATGCCTGATTGTCCACGAAGCAACGCGGACAGCCGGCTTTGGCGCAGAACTATCGGCGCTGGTGACAGAGCGCTGCTTCTATCATCTGGAAGCTCCGGTCGAGCGTGTCACCGGTTTCGACACACCCTATCCGCATAGCCTTGAATGGGCATATTTTCCCGGTCCGGTCCGCATCGGCGAGGCCATCGACAAATTGATGAGCGAGTAACGCTATGAGCCGTTTCACATTCAATATGCCCGATATTGGCGAAGGTATCGCCGAAGCCGAGATAGTCGCGTGGCATGTCAAAGTGGGCGATACGGTCGAAGAAGACCAGGAAATCGTCGACATGATGACCGACAAGGCAACCGTGCCTATGGAAAGCCCGGTCAATGGTACTATTGTCGAAGTTGCGGGTGGTGAAGGCGATATGGTCTCCATCGGCGCGATGCTGGTTGTCGTCGAAGTCGAAGGCGACATTCCCGATGATGTAGATGAGAAGGATCAGGAACAGGTCGCTGAGACCGTAGCCGAGCCAGAGGCACGGCCAGAGCCCGCGCTTGAGCCAACCCCAGAACCAGCGCCCGAGCCAGCCCCGGCTCCTGCACCAGCACCAACGCCCGCCCCGGCGCAGGCAGCTTCCAAAGTTCTTGCCAGCCCTGCTGTGCGCAAACGCGCCAAGGAAATGGGCATTGATTTGGGTGATGTGAAGCCCGCTGCCGATGGCCGCGTGCGGCATGCGGATCTTGATGCCTTCCTGTCTTACAATACCGGTGGCGGATTTGCCCCGGCGGGTGGCAAGCGTGACGACGAACCGATCAAAGTCATCGGTTTGCGCAAACGCATTGCGCAGAACATGGCGGCTTCGAAGCGCAACATCCCGCATTTCTCCTACGTCGAAGAAGTCGATGTTACCGATCTGGAAGAGATGCGCGCCGACCTGAACGCCAATCGCGGGAACAAGCCAAAATTGACGATGATGCCGCTGGTGATCACCGCGATTTGCAAGTTGATTCCACAATTCCCGATGATCAATGCACGCTATGACGACGAAGCGAACATTGTCACGCGCCATGGTGCGGTTCATCTCGGGATGGCGACCCAGACCGACAACGGTCTGATGGTTCCCGTTATTCGCGATGCCCAGTCCCGGAATTTGTGGCAGTTGGCACAGGAAATCAGCCGGCTTGCTGGTGCTGCGCGCGATGGCTCGGCCAAATCGGAAGAACTTTCAGGTTCGACACTGACGCTAACATCGCTCGGCCCGTTAGGCGGTGTGGCTACCACCCCGGTTATCAACCGCCCTGAAGTGGCAATTATCGGCCCGAACCGGATTATCGAACGTCCGATGTTCGTGCCGGATGGCAATGGCGGTGAACGAATCGAGAAGCGCAAGCTGATGAATATCTCGATCAGCTGCGATCACCGCGTGGTCGATGGCTATGATGCGGCGAGCTTTATCCAGGAATTCAAGAAACTGGTCGAAACGCCGGTTCTGTTGCTGACGGACTGATTAGCGCACAATCGCGCTATACGTGATTGTTCCGCTGCCCTGCGCCGCACGGCTCGCAGGAATCTTCCAGCGTAGATGGGTCACGTCTTCAACGGCAGCGATCCGTTCGCCGTGTTTGTCGCGGATGACCAGCTGACCCAGTACGCCCCAGTTTCGGCCGCCGTCAATCGATACGGCTTGTGACAGAACGCTGCTGCGCTCAAACGCCAATTCACGCGGAACCGCACTGGAAACGGTGAAGCCTGTATTCGCGCTGTTGCTGTTCCATTTGACCAGCAAGATCACCCTGTCGCCTTTGCGCAGCTGGTCCGCGCGTTTGACTGCCCGTGTAGCGCCATCATTGCTTACATTCTCAACAAACATGGCTTGAGACAGCTGCGGGCGTTCTTGGGCCTGCGCGGCAATGCTAACCGCACAAATCGCAAGGCCAAGGCCGCGCGTCAGTTGTTTCACTTTCATCTCGCAAGATCCCTCAAAGCACGATTGTGCGGTCTGGGATGGCTGTGGCAGCGAGAGTGAAAAATATGGTTAACGCGGGGGTAAAAGCTCGCCAATCGAAGAGCGATAAACCGAGATTGAATTTTGGGTGAATTTTGCCCGTTTTCTGCGTTGACAGAGTCGGGAAGCTGCCCTAACTGCGCCTCTCCCAAGCGCATGCTTGTATGCGGGGGTGTAGCTCAGTTGGTTAGAGCGCCGGCCTGTCACGCCGGAGGTCGCGAGTTCAAGTCTCGTCACTCTCGCCATTGCTTTTTAGCAATATGGCTTTGGAAAATCTTCAAATCGGATTGTTTCCCCTTTGCTAGGGGCGCGCTTGAACCGGGCTAGGAACCGCTGTTCAATCCTTTGTTTCGCCCCATTTTCCCGTCTCCATCCAAATCAGGAATCTTCGAAGCGGGAGTAGCCAGATCACTCCGAGAATCAGATAGACGACCGTTTGTACCAGTGTCGGCCATTCGCCGATCAAATCAGGCACATAGCGGGCAACAACCACGCCATAGATTGTCAGTGCAACCAACAGGCCAAGGATGCCTAGAGGGATTCGGGCGGTTGGTTCTTTGCGCATCAAAATGGTCCGTAAAGGCGGGTAGGGGTAACGACAACGGCCAACGCGATATCATGCGGTTCGGTCGGGATGGTGTCGACCAATTGTTCATCCCATGCCAGCCCGATCGCTAAAGCATTGGGGTTACTCGCCAACCAGCGGTCATAATGGCCGCCACCCTGGCCCAGCCGTTCACCGCGCTCTGTAAAGCCCAGCAGCGGCGTGAAAATGACATCAGGACTGATTTGTCCGGCCTTTGCATCGGGCTGCATCATTCCGAATGCCCCTTTGACCAGATCGGTCTCGCCAAACGGGTCGGTGTGCTCTGCAAAGGCCATTAGCCCATCGCTTTCGGGAAATGTCGGCAAAGCAATTGTGTGGCCGCCTTCGGCAAAGAATTTTGCGTAGCCAGACGCAGGCGCTTCGTCCGAACTGGCGTGATAGAGGCCGATGACGGCGTCTTGCGGTACAAGTTCCAACAACGGTGCTGGCGGATGCTTGAACAGCAGCGCGCGGATAGTCTGCGGGATCGACGCAGAATGGGCCTTGCGCTGGGCGCGAAGCTCTTTCCTGAGGCGGGCTTTATCGGTCATCTGGGGCTGCTTGCTGGAAATTACGAATTTAGGTGACGGGACCACTATGGGTCGTTCTCTGGGAAATCCGCCGACGCCTAAACGTCAGGTGGGCGCCGTATGCATCAAGGCCCCGTGCGAAACGTTACCTTGGACAGGGACAGCTCCCTTGGATTGCTTATAGCCTCAGGGATGTTCTGCAGCGCGTGCCGAGCAGTCCCGTCATATGCTAATTAGGTACTCGAGGTTCCGGCCTCAAGCTTATCCGCACATGTTTCCAGCAAATCGGCGAATCGTTCCAGCGCCGGGGCAAGGTCCGGATCGTCGCTCAGGCCGCTTGCCGGGGCTGCGGTTGCGGCTGCATTGCGCGCGTCTTCCAGCAGGGCTGCAAGCTCTTTTCGTTCTTGCTCCAGCTCGGCGACATGCGCGGTCGCTTTCTCTAGTTCAGAGCGGCATTCCTCCGATTCCTCGCGCCTTTGTTGCAATTCGGTGCGGATATCGTCGACTTCGGCAGAATGGCGTTGCTGCGCAGACTGCAGCCCTTCCAACTCGCTTTCCAGCCGGGCGATTGTCGCATTCAATTCGTCCCGTTGTCCGGTAGCCACGCCGGCGGCGCGTTCGGCGTCTTGCTTCGCCTGTTCGTTTGCTTCGTTTGCCTTTTTTGTTTCGTGGAGCTCATCCGCGAGAAAAAGCGCGCCGAAAAGCATCTTTTGTATTTCCAGCGTGGTTGTTCCCTCGCCGAGTTGGCCGATCTTGGCATCAATGACCGATCCGAGTGCGATAACATGGGCTTCCTGCCCGTCCTCGCAAGCAACCGCATATTCACGGCCTGCAATAGAGAGCTTCACCTCGCTCATTGGTCGAGATCCCCGATCAGCTTGTCGAGTTCGCTGATGGTATTGGCAACAGTGTCGCGCAGGCTTTCATGCTTGACCACCAGAGCAGAGACCGAAGGTGGCGCAGCATTGGACGCGGATTTGGGCACGTTGTCAGCAGCCTCGGCAATCCGGGCCAGAGCCGACTCGATGCGATTTACTGCGGACTCAATGCGTTGTTCGCTCATGTGATCAAATTACCGTAATTGCCGTGTTTGCGCAAAGGTTTGCCGCCTCCAGTTCACAGCACCTGTTGATAATTGGCAGAGATGTGACGTCGATTTTGGAACATTTCGGATCATTGACGGGGATCACACAGGGACTCTCCTTGACCTTGAAAGGCAGGTTCGCGAAGGCTTCACCCGCGCCGAATCGATAGACAATGCGCGTCCGTAAAACCTTCCGGCAGGAGTTTCCCGAATGAGCCTCGATCCGTCCCGCATGGCACCTATGGCCAATGCCATCCGTGCCCTTTCGATGGATGCGGTCCAGGCCGCCAATTCAGGCCACCCGGGAATGCCAATGGGCATGGCAGATGTCGCCACGGTTCTATGGTCGAAATATCTGAAATTCGATCCTTCTGCCCCAAACTGGGCTGACCGCGACCGGTTCGTGCTCTCGGCGGGGCATGGATCGATGCTGATTTACTCGCTGCTGCATCTGTCTGGCTACGCGAAGCCAACGATCGATGACATCCGCAATTTCCGGCAATTGGGATATCCTTGCGCCGGTCACCCGGAAAACTTCCTGCTCGACGGGGTGGAATGCACAACAGGCCCGCTGGGGCAGGGCGTGGCGATGGCGGTCGGCATGGCGATTGCCGAACGGCAATTGAACGCACATTTTGGCGATGATCTGGTTAGTCACCGGACATGGGCGATTGCAGGCGATGGCTGCCTGATGGAAGGGATCAATCACGAGGCAATCGGACTGGCCGGGCATTTGAAGCTGGGCCAGCTGATCGTGCTGTGGGACGACAACAATATCACGATTGACGGGCAAGCTGACCTTTCCACCAGCGAAGATGTAAGGACGCGGCACACATCGGCAGGATGGCATGTCGTAAGCTGCGATGGTCACGATATCGCTGATATCAGCCGCGCTATCGAAGAAGCGATGGCGGATGATCGGCCATCCTTGGTGGCTTGCAAAACCATTATCGGTAAAGGTGCGCCAAACAAACAGGGGACATCAGCGACGCACGGCGCCCCCTTGGGGCCAGATGAGATCGCTGCAGCGCGCGAGACGCTGGGTTGGGACCATGAACCTTTCGTGGTTCCCGAAGATATCATGGCGGATTGGCAAACGACGGGTCACCGCGGTGTAGAAGCCCATAGCGAATGGAAAAGTCGGCTTGAAAGCTCGGACAAGCAAGACGAATTCAAAGCGCGAATGGGTAATGTTGGCGATGCGGCGGGCCGTGCAATCGAAGATCACATTCGTGGTTTGGCTGCCGAGCCGCAGAAAGTCGCAACCCGCAAAGCATCGGAAATGGCGCTTGGCCCACTGACTGAGGCTTTGCCGCAAATGATCGGTGGTTCGGCGGACCTTACCGGCTCAAACAACACCAAAACGCCGAGCACCTTGCCTTTCAGCGCAGACGATTATTCGGGCCGCTATCTATATTACGGTATCCGCGAATTTGGCATGGCGGCTGCCATGAATGGCATGGCTCTGCATGGCGGGGTGGTGCCCTATGGAGGAACATTCCTGATTTTCAGCGACTATTGCCGTAACGCGATCCGTCTGTCGGCACTGCAGGAAGTCGGCGCGATCTATGTCATGACACATGACAGCATCGGGCTTGGCGAAGATGGACCGACGCACCAGCCTGTCGAGCAGGTGATGAGCCTGCGCCTCGTGCCCAATCTCAATGTCTACCGGCCCTGCGATACGATCGAGACAGCCGAATGTTGGACGCTGGCTTTGCAAACACCCAACACTCCGTCGATCCTCGCGCTGTCGCGGCAGGGGCTTCCGCAGATGCGGGGACAGGATGACGGCGAATGGACCAGCGTGACGAACCGCTCGGCTAAGGGGGCATATCGTCTCAAAGGCGCCGACGCGGAGCGCAAAGTTGTACTGGTAGCCACCGGTTCCGAAGTTCACCTTGGGGCCGAAGTGGCCAGCGAACTTGAAGCGCAGGGAATTGGTGCCGATGTGGTATCCATGCCATGCACCGAACTGTTCGACGCACAGGATGCGGCCTATCGTTCAGACCTGCTGCCCGCCGACACGCTCAAGGTTTCGATAGAGGCAGGCGCAAGTTTCGGTTGGGAACGGTATACCGGCCTTGATGGCCTCAATATCGGGATAGACCGCTTTGGCGCATCTGCGCCAGCGGGTGACCTCTTTAAGAAATTCGGTTTCACTGCGGACGCGATTGTTCCGCAAATTGTCAATAAATTGAACGGTTAAGCAGGAGTAGTTCCTATGACAAAAGTAGCCATTAATGGTTTCGGGCGGATCGGGCGGCTTGTCGCACGCGCAATTCTGGAGCGTAGCGATCACAACCTCGATCTCGTTGCGATCAACGACTTGGCCGACGCCAAGGCAAATGCATTGTTGTTCCAGTACGACTCGACGCACGGTCGTTTCCCAGGTGAAGTCAGCGCCAGCGATGACAGCATCACTGTAAACGGCAAGAAAATCGCGGTGACCTCGGAGCGCGACCCCGGCAATCTCCCGCATGGTGAGATGGGCGTGGACATCGTTCTGGAATGCACCGGATTCTTCCAATCGCACGAAGCAGCCGAGCCGCATTTGACCGCCGGCGCGAAGCGCGTGCTGATCTCGGCGCCCGCGAATAATGTTACAGCCACCGTGGTCTATGGTGTCAACCATGACGTCCTGACGTCAAGCGATGTCATTGTTTCTAATGCATCTTGTACCACAAACTGCCTTTCGCCCGTGGCGAAGGTTCTGAATGATCTGGTGGGTATCGAGCGCGGCTTCATGACCACGATCCATAGCTACACCAACGATCAACGCATGCTTGACCAGATGCACGGCGATATGCGCCGCGCTCGTGGCGGTGCGCAGAATATGATCCCGACCACAACCGGCGCTGCGCGTGCGGTCGGCCTGGTTCTGCCGGAACTGGCAGGCAAGTTGGACGGTAGTTCGGTCCGCGTACCGACACCGAATGTTTCGCTGGTTGATCTGGTGTTTACTCCGGGCCGTGATACTTCGGCAGAAGAGCTCAATGCCGCGTTAAAAGCCGCTGCGGATGGCCCGATGAAAGGCGTTCTCGACTACACCGATCAGCCGCTCGTCAGCAGCGATTTCAATCACTACCCGGCGAGTTCGACCATCGACAGCCTTGAAACTTCGGTGATGGAAGGCAAGCTGTGCCGTGTTGTCAGCTGGTACGACAATGAATGGGGCTTCTCCAATCGCATGATCGACACTGCCGGCGTTATGGCGGGATTGCTTTAAAACGAACCTCAACCGCTCGTGTCGGGCGATGCCGAGACGCGAGCGGTTGAGAATTCTCGACTTCGCTCGAACCGAACGGATATAATGATCAGATGAGTTCCTTCAAAACGCTAGATGATCTGGGTGACGTGACCGGAAAAGTTGCGCTGGTCCGCGTCGACCTGAATCTTCCGATGAATGGCGGTTCGGTGACCGATACCACCCGTGTAGAAGCTTCCGCACCCACCATCCTGGAATTGTCGGAGAAGGGCGCAAAGGTTTTGTTGCTTGCGCATTTCGGGCGCCCGGGCGGGAAGCGAAATTCGACGATGTCCGTCAGCATGACGCTCGAAGCCGTTGAGGAAGTTCTGGGCAGCGAAGTCATGTTTATCCCTGAAATTCAGGGGCCTGTTGTCGAACAATCGATTGGCATTCTGCGCAATGGCGACGTCGGATTGCTCGAGAATACGCGGTTCTGGCCGGGCGAAGAGGCGAACGATGCCGATTTTGCCGCGGGCATTGCCGCTAATGCGGATTTCTACGTCAACGATGCTTTCTCTGCCGCACACCGCGCGCATGCGAGCACGGAAGGCCTCGCCCGGATCCTGCCATCCTATGCGGGAAGGGCGATGGAGAAAGAGCTCAACGCCCTCGAGTCGGCGCTGGAAAAGCCGGAGCAACCGGTTGCGGCTGTTGTGGGTGGGGCCAAGGTGTCATCCAAGCTCGCCGTGCTGGAAAATCTTGTCGGCAAGGTACAGCATCTGATCATCGGTGGCGGTATGGCCAATACATTCCTGGCTGCGCGTGGTGTCGATGTGGGTAAGTCGCTGTGCGAACACGATCTTACCGAAACAGCCAATGCGATTATGGAGGCTGCTGACGCCGCCGGCTGCACGGTGCATCTGCCTTATGACGTCGTAGTGTCGCAGGAATTCGCCGCGAATCCACCTAGCTTGCGTACATGCAATGTCCACGAAGTTGCTGAAAGCGAAATGATTTTGGATGTCGGGCCGCAGGCGGTGGAAGCCTTGGCAGATGTATTGAAAACATGCCGCACGGTGGTTTGGAACGGCCCGATGGGGGCTTTTGAAACCGAGCCTTTCGATGCGGCAACGGTGGCTCTAGCGAAAACTGCGGCTGCACTGAGCGCGGAAGGATCGCTGGTTTCGGTTGCTGGCGGCGGTGACACTGTGGCGGCACTCAATCATGCTGGTGCTGCCAGAGATTTTTCCTATATTTCAACGGCAGGCGGCGCTTTCCTCGAATGGATGGAAGGCAAGGAGCTGCCCGGTGTGGCGGCATTGACCGTCTGACGTCATGGGTGAGACGCGGCATTTCTTCACTACGCCGTTCGTCATAGACCAGCTCGCGAGCGCCGAAGGCTTGGCGATGCTGCGCCAGGCTGTAGATGAAGAGCGTCAACGCGATGCAGCAGGCGTTCAGATCTCCAACATCAACGGGTGGCATTCCAACACCAATATGATCGAATGGGGCGGTGAGGCTGCTCGTGCGCTTGCCTACAAAGCCATGCAGATGGCCGATGACCAGACGGTCGATGCCAAATCGCCCGAAAACAGCAGGTTCGACTGGATCCCCGAAATGTGGGCCAATGTCAGTGAACAGGGCAGCGCAAACCAGTATCACACGCATCCGGGGTCTTTCTGGTCCGCGGTTGCCTATCTCGACGATGGATATGGCAGCAGCGATGAAGCCGGACTAGGTGGGGAGTTGCAATTGCTTGACCCGCGCATGCCGATGATCCGTATGACCGCTCCCGATTTGCGTCTGCTTGATGCGAGCGGGCAAGCGCAGCAGACAGAGATATCGATCCGTCCAAAAACCGGTATGATCGTGTTGTTCCCCAGCTGGCTGCAGCATGCAGTCCGGCCCTTTCAAGGCCCGGGAACACGTATATCCATTGCGATCAATCTTGTACCGGCATTGAAGCCACCGCAATAAAATCTTTCGCAGCGTTGCGATGGCCGTTTGCTGCGGTTAAAGGGCGCCCAGATCACCATGCATTCCTATGCGCAACAGCAGGACGAAACCCATGAACACCGCTGAAATGACCGCCAAAATCGCTGATGGACAGGGCTTTATCTCTGCACTTGACCAATCGGGTGGCTCCACACCGAAGGCGCTCAAAGGTTATGGCGTCGATGAAAGCGAATATTCGGGCGAAGAGGAAATGTTCGCTAAGATTCACGAGATGCGTTGCCGTATCGTAACCTCGCCAAGTTTCAACGGGGACAAGATTGTAGGCGCGATCCTGTTTGAAAAGACGATGAATGGTTCGACTGATGATGGCACACCGATCCCGACCCAACTGATCAATCGCGGCGTTGTCCCGTTTCTTAAAGTCGACGCCGGGATGCACGATGCGGAAAACGGCGCGCAGTTGATGAAAGATATGCCGCGCCTCGATGAGATGTGCGCGCGTGCAAAAGAACTGGGCGTGTTTGGTACAAAAATGCGCTCTGTCATCCATGAGGCTAATGAAGTAGGCATTGCTGCGAATGTCCGGCAGCAAATGGATTTCGGCCTGCGCATTCTGGACAATGGCTTGATGCCAATTCTGGAGCCAGAAGCATCGCTCGCAAGTGAGAGCCGTGCCGAGGCCGAGAAAATGCTGCTCGCAAATGCATTGGAACAGCTCGACCGTTTGGGTGATGACCAGCAGGTAATGTTCAAGCTGACCATTCCTTCGGAGCCAAACCTTTACAAACCTCTGGTCGATCACCCCAAAGTGCTTCGCGTTGTCGCATTGTCTGGCGGATATTCGCGAGAAGAAGCCGTTCGCGAACTGGCGAAAAACACCGGCATGATCGCCAGCTTTAGCCGCGCTCTGCTCGAAGAGCTGCGCGCGCAGATGGACGATCAGCAGTTTGATTCCTCGCTCGCCGAGGCAATCGACGAAATCTATACCGCTTCGGTTGCGGGTTGAATGGTCGACAGCCCGCTGGTTCCGACGCAGCTTTATCTGATCTCGCCACTTGAAACGGGTGGCGACTTTCCCCAGCGCCTCGAACGGGCGCTATCGGCGGGTGAGGGTGTTGTCACCGCCTTCCAGTTTCGGGTGAAGGGGCTGGATCAGCATGAGGCCGCCATGCTTGCGGCTCCGCTGCAGAAGATATGCGCGGAGCATGATGTGGCCTTTGTCGTGAATGACAGCGTTGCGCTGGCCAAGCGTTTGGGTGCTGATGGTGTGCATCTGGGCCAGTCGGATGGGTCGGTGAAGGAAGCGCGCGAAGAATTGGGGCGCGATGTCCAGATCGGAGTGACTTGCCATGGCAGCCGTCATTTGGCGATGGAAGCGGGTGAGCAAGGCGCCGATTATGTTGCATTCGGCGCGTTCTTCCCCAGCCAGACCAAGGAAACCGAGCACACTGCCGAAATTGGTCTCCTCGAATTCTGGAGCGAATTGTTCGAGATTCCGTCGGTTGCGATTGGTGGGATAACTCCGGACAACTGCGGGCCGATCGTGGAAGCTGGCGCAGACTTTATTGCCGTGTCCGGCGCCGTCTGGAATGGTGACGAGGTTGCCGCAATCAAAGCCTTTGCCGAAAAGCTGGGATGAGGAAACTCTGGATCGCATTCGCGATACTATCGCTCTGGCTAGCTGGAGTCGGTGGTTGGATAGGCCAAGGACCGGAAGAATCGCCATCTGATACCGCTGACGTTGCGATTGTGCTGGGCGCAGCTGTGGATGGCGATGAACCTTCGCCCGTATTTCGCGAACGTATCAACCATGCGATTGCGCTCTATCGACAGGGGCGCGTTGGCAGGATCGTTTTCACAGGCGGGCGCGGGCCGTCAGAACGGCTTGCCGAATCCCGGGTGGCGCATGACTATGCGATCGCTCAAGGTGTTGCCGAGGCCAACATTCTGACCGAAGAACAGTCGGCGACGACGCGGCAAAACCTGGTCCAAGCAGAGGCGGTGATGCAATCCCAAGATTTGGATACGGCGCTGGTGGTATCCGATCCGCTTCATCTGCGCCGGGCCATGCTGATGGCGGACAGCCTGGATATGGACGCGAAAGCCAGCGCCACTACGACGACGCGTTATCAGAGCGTATCCACCCAGCTGCCTTTTTTGCTGCGGGAAGTGTATTTCATCCATCATTTCTGGCTGTTTGGCGAGTAACTTAACGGCATCACGAATTGTGATCGATTGGGCGGCGGCCTATGCTATGTTCCAGTTGTGTGATGATTGGCTGCTAGGGTCGAAAGAACGATATGAATTTTGTTGACCGGATACTGACCATTGTCGCCACGGCGACGATTACCTCGGCCGTGTGGATCGTTGCTGGCGGAAGCTTGCTGGAAATGGCGGACAGCGAAAGCCAGCTTGAATCAACGCGGCCTGCGGAAGCAGCGCCGAGCCCGACACCCGCAGCCGACGCGGCGTCAGATAGCGAGAAAACCGGCGAGAGCTCGGCAAGCGAGCCAGCGAAATCGCTCGATACAGTGGCGGCAAGTAATCCTGACAAGTCAGAAGCGGCGAAGCTGATGGTGCCCGTGCTGAATGTCCGCCCGTCCGACCTTACAGACACATTTGCTGACCAGAGGCGGCATGGCGAGAAGCTGCACGAAGCGATTGACATCATGGCGCCCGAAGGAACATCGGTTGTTGCCGCTGGCCCTGGCACAATCGAAAAGATCTATGAATCGGATGCGGGTGGCAAAACGATCTATGTTCGATCGACCGACGGATTGACCATCCATTTCTACGCGCATCTCGATGAATATGCGGACGGCCTGAACGAAGGGCAGCGCGTGCGGCGTGGACAGCGATTGGGAACCGTTGGCAGCACGGGCAATGCGTCACCCAAAGCGCCGCATTTGCATTTTGCTATATTGCGAACGACCAAGGATGCTGAATGGTGGGAACCCGCCAATGCGGTCAATCCCTACATTCTTCTGACCCAATAGGGCTTTAAGCCGAACCGTTGCGGCGGACGCAGCGTATCCGGCCGGGCTTTCCCTCGCTATCGATCCAGCGCAGCGTGCCAGTGCCG
The DNA here is from genome assembly GCF_009827395.1 of Pontixanthobacter aquaemixtae. Taxonomy (GTDB): domain Bacteria; phylum Pseudomonadota; class Alphaproteobacteria; order Sphingomonadales; family Sphingomonadaceae; genus Pontixanthobacter; species Pontixanthobacter aquaemixtae. The sequence goes on from NZ_WTYX01000001.1 coordinate 969,881, forward strand.
GTCCGCTGAAAACGCATTCCGTTCATCGGCCCACGGGTGAAAACAACGTTTTCTCCGGTCAGCAGATATGTTCCCGAACCGTCTTTTGTTTCATAGGTAGAGGCATTGGCGATGATGAAATCCTTGTCCGGAATCTCGTGCCATGCGGGGCCCGCTGCATCACCTGGCGTTGAGCAGACATAGGTTCCATGAGGCAAGGTCCCAAGGCGGCCCTGCCGATCCTGCGCCTGGCCGGAAACCGGGGCCGTCACCATTGCGGCGATCAGCAACAAAGAAGGGGTGTGAGGCTTGAAGGTCATTGTGTTTGCGGCACTAGCCATTTCAAGGTCATAATGCCAGCTACCTTGCCCGTCGCTGACTGCTCGGCTAAAGGCGCGGCACATTGTGCTACACCAAGGTACATGTCTTTATCACAAGGCTCTTTGAATCATGAAAATCAGCGGCGTGGACATCCGTCCCGGCAACATAATCGAATATGAAGGCGGCATCTGGAAAGTCGCCAAGATCCAGCATACGCAGCCCGGCAAGGGCGGCGCCTATATGCAGGTTGAAATGAAAAACCTGCAGGACGGGCGCAAAACCAATGTCCGCTTCCGCAGCGCCGACACTGTCGAGAAAGTAAGGCTCGATACCAAGGAATTCCAGTTCCTCTACGAGGATGGAGAGCTGTTGGTGTTCATGGATGGCGACACTTACGAGCAGATCAACCTTGAGTCTGATCTACTCGGCGACGCCAAGGATTTTCTGCAAGACGGCATGCAAGTCACTCTGGAACTGTGGGAAGAAAAACCCATCAGCGTCGCATTGCCCGATCAGATCGAAGCCGAGATTGTCGAAGCCGACGCGGTGGTAAAGGGGCAGACCGCTTCTTCCAGCTATAAACCCGCCGTCCTTGATAATGGTGTCCGCGTTATGGTGCCGCCACATATCGAAGCCGGTACACGCGTTATTGTCGATGTGTACGAAAGGACATATGTCGGTAAGGTGAGTTAAAATAGGGACGGGAGTGTCGACATGGCTGAAGTCAATCATCCAAAACTGGCCGGGATTGACCTTAAGACTAGCTATATACTTGGCGTAATCTACGACGACGAGTCGCTTACGCTGGAAATAGACTTCCATTTGCTTGACGATCACCCGTCCTTCGGAAAACCGGAAAATGAAGAAGGATGTTACAAGCAGGGATTCATTCGTTTTTCCGAAATGGATGACCTGCGGCTCAAGAAAACAAAATCCGCCGACGGCGAAGAAGTTGATTTGAGCGACATCTACTCAGCCCAGTTTGAAGGCGATTATGCTTTTCTCTCAAGCGGTTGGGGCGAAATTGAACTGACCGCGAAATCGATCCAGATCGCGCTGGATTGATTAGGCGATCACATAAGGAAATACACAAGTGGCAGCATTATCGGGCCTGATCCGCGTGATGGAACGCGCAGCACGCAAGGCGGGCCACCGCCTGCGCCGCGATTTCGGCGAGGTTGAGCATCTGCAGGTTAGCCGCAAAGGGCCAGCAGATTTCGTGTCCAAAGCCGACATGCGATCCGAACGGACGATCTATGACGAATTGCTAGAAGTACGCCCCGATTGGGGATTTGTGCTCGAGGAAGCCGGAACTATCGAGGGTGCGCCGGACATGCCGCGCTGGATTATTGATCCGCTCGACGGGACCAGCAACTTTCTTCACGGAATCCCGCATTTCGCGATTTCTATTGCGGCGCAAGAGCCGAAGCCCGGCGGGCAAGGCTGGGGCGATATTATCGGGGCGGTTGTTTACAACCCGATCACCGATGAGACTTTCTGGGCAGAAAAAAACCGCGGCGCCTGGTTGCAGGATGCGCGGCTCAGGGTTTCGGCGCGGCGCAATCTTGGTGAAGCGCTGATTTCCACAGGAATCCCATTTCAAGGTCATGGTGATTTTGCCGAATGGACCAAGATATTCGGCGCCATTGGCCCGCAAGTTGCAGGAATCCGGCGCAACGGCGCGGCCTCGCTCGATCTCGCCTGGCTCGCTGCGGGCCGCTATGACGGCTTCTGGGAGAGCGGCCTGAACGATTGGGACACCGCCGCCGGTTGCTTGTTGGTGCGCGAAGCCGGCGGCTTTATCAGCGATTATCGTGGGCGGTCAGAGCCGATCCATTCGAAACAAATCCTAGCGGCCAATGATGCGCTTCATTCGAAGATGCACAAATTGCTGGCCGGGGCGCTGAAGAAATAGCCAAATTGGGTGCTTGAAGCGCGGGCGATGCCCCGCTAAGCGCGCAACTGCATTGCAGGCGTGCCCCTGTGGTGGAATTGGTAGACGCGCTCGACTCAAAATCGAGTTCCTAACGGAGTGCCCGTTCGAGTCGGGCCAGGGGCACCACAATTTGCTTGTGTTTCAGCCCAGTCTTTGAGATTCACTGACTCGACGATGCTGAGTATCCCCTCTTTTCACGCGATGGCCGCAATGGCCATTACGATTGCGATGTTTGTCGGCTTCGTTCGTGGAAAACTGTCGATCGAGATTGTCTCGTTGCTAACCATCGCAGTGATCGCGGTTGGCCTCTATTTCTTCCCCATCGGCGATGCCGCCCCGACTGACGGGCTGGCGCTCGCTTTCTCTGGTTTCGGGCATTATGCGCTCATCACAATCTGTGCGCTGATGGTTATGGGGCGGGGACTAGTTGTTACCGGAGCGCTCGAGCCAGCGGCACGCTTCCTAGAGCGTGTGTTCAAGATCAACCTTCAGCTCGGCCTGCTGGTTTCGCTACTGATCGCATTCATCCTTTCGATGGGTGTCAACAATACGCCGGTTCTGGTGTTGCTGATGCCGATTTTTGTGGTGCTGGCAGCTCGCGGGGCGATGCCCGCGTCAAAGACCCTGATGCCGCTCAATTCGGCTTCGCTTTTGGGCGGCATGGCAACGACCATCGGTACGTCGACAAATATCCTGGTGGTTTCGATTGCGGTCGATCTGGGCATGCCGCGCATGGGGGTATTCCATTTCACGCCGATTGTGCTGCTCGCCTCGTTGGTGGCGCTGCCCTATCTGTGGTTGGTGATGCCGCGATTGCTCGGTGATAATCGGGTTGAGCGCGAAGATTCGGTGCGGCGATTTGAAACGCGCCTCAGGATTGGCGAAGACAGCGAGCTGATCGGAAAGAACGCCTCGGAAATTCTTCCGCTGCTTCCCGAAGATATCCGGTTTGAGGATGAACCATTGGGTCACGTGACCCAGCAGCAGCGCCTGCGCGTTTCAGGCACGCATCAAGGTATCGAAGATGCCATGCGCACGCTGAAGGGTGAAATAGCACCAACATGGGTGATGGACCGGATCCGCAGGCAGTCGGACGAAACGTCGCAAGATATCGTCGTGATGGAAATGACGGTTACCGCGGATTCGCGGCTGATTTCGCGAAGCCTTTCGACAACCGGCATTGCTGATCGTTATGGCGTCGCGATTTTGGGAATTCACCGGCCGACCCGGGTTATGGGTAAAGCCGACCAGTATGACGCCGCTGGCGATTTGCTGATGGCAGAAGGCGATGTGCTGCTGGTCATGGGATTGCCCAATGATCTGCAGGATTTCGCGCATAAGGATAGCCTGTTGATCCTGGATGGTGCACGCGAATTGCCGCGCCGTTCAAAGGCACCGCTTGCGGGCGGGATCATGCTGGGATCGGTTTTGCTCGCATCGTTTGGTTTCTTGCCGATTGCGATTTCGGCACTCGCTGGCGCTATTCTGATGTTCCTGACCGGCTGCGTAAAGTTTGACCGCGTGGGAAGGGCGCTTTCGGGACAAGTCATCGTTCTGGTTGCTGCGAGTATCGCGATTGGCCGGATCATTCTGGAAAGCGGCGCGGCGGCGTGGCTGGGCGAGCTTTTGTCGCTGGGGCTGCATTTTCTTCCGCCCGCAGCGATCCTTGCAGCGATCATGCTGTTTGTAACCGTGCTGACCAATTTTGCTTCGAACGCCACCGCGGCAACTGTAGGAACGCCCATTGCGTTCAGTATCGCGCAGCAGCTTGGCTTGCCGCCCGAACCGATGATCCTTGCGGTTCTGTTTGGTTGCAACTTGTCTTACGCGACCCCGATTGCCTATCAGACCAACATGCTGATCATGTCAGAGGGCGGCTATGAGTTTAACGACTATGTGCGCACCGGTGTGCCGCTTGTCATTTTGATGATCACGACCTTGTCGATTTTGCTGGTATTGGCTTACGGAATGTAACGAATTGCAGGCGTGCGAAGCGCCTTTTGGGAGAGGAATATGTTCAAGAAACTTCTGATCGCTGGCGCATCCATCGCCGCGCTTTCGACCCCCGTGCACGCTGACGAACTTCGCGATGCGGTTGCGGCGGACATGCCGGAATTGATGGAGCTTTACCGCGATCTCCATGCCAATCCCGAGCTGAGCTTTCAGGAAGCCGAAACGGCGGCGAAACTGGCCAAACGTGCGCGGGCCTTGGGTTTTGAAGTTACCGAGCAAGTGGGCCAGACCGGCGTGGTTGCGGTTATGAGGAACGGTGAAGGTCCCACCGTCATGTTGCGCGCCGACATGGACGGTTTGCCGGTGGTCGAACAAACCGGGCTTCCATACGCGTCAAAGAGGATTTCTACGCCGGCATCGGGTGTCGAAACGGGCGTAATGCACGCCTGCGGCCATGACACGCATATGACCGCATGGATCGGCGCGGCTCAGCAACTCAGCCAGCGTAAGGATGAATGGTCGGGCACTTTGGTCATGATCCTGCAACCCGCCGAAGAACTGGGTGAGGGCGCGTTGGCCATGCTAGAGGACGGATTGTTCGAGCGTTTTCCCAAACCCGAATATGTGCTCGGATTTCACGATGCCGCGCAATTCCCCGCCGGGATGATCGGATATTCACCCGGGTATGCACTGGCCAATGTAGACAGTGTGGACATCACCATTCCGGGCGTGGGTGGCCACGGCGCCTATCCGCATACAACAAAGGATCCTATTGTTCTGGCCAGCGCGATTGTGATGCGATTGCAAACGCTCGTCAGCCGTGAAAGCAGCCCGCTTGATCCGGCCGTGATTACCGTTGGAAGCTTCCATGCCGGTGCAAAGCACAACATCATTTCCGACGAGGCCAAGCTGCAACTGACCGTTCGTTCCTATTCGGATGAATCGCGCAAATTGCTGCTCGACGGGATCGCCCGTATTGCCAAAGGCGAAGCAATCACCGCCGGTATGCCGGAAGACAGAATGCCGACTGTATCGGTGCAGGATCCCTACACACCCGCTACGTACAATTCGCCCGACTTTACCGAAGAAGTCATGGCCGGGTTCCGCACGCGTTTCGGCGCTGACATGGTTCGCCAGGTGCCATCAGTGATGGGAGGCGAGGATTTCGGTCAATTCCGGCGGGCAGATCCTGACGGGATCAAGTCGCTGATATTCTGGGTAGGCGGTGTCCCGGCGGATGAATTTGCCAAAGCGCAAGCGGGTGAAGCAACTCTTCCTTCATTGCACAGCCCGTTCTGGGCGCCCGATGCGGAGAAGATTGTTGCGACGGCAACCGAAGCGATGACCAGCGCAACTATCGAGATAATGGCGCCGTCTGCGGCTGTCGGTCAGTAATCTGCACTCTGGCCGCTGCGCCCGGAGCGGCGGAGTGACGCTGCCGTTGAATTTTGTACAACGCTTTCGGTGACCACCGGATTTTCGCCGTTGTTCAGCTTGGTCAGAACGGCTTCCTTCTCCTGGTCGGACAATGCGAGGAACTGCTCTCGAGTAAGGCCGAGTTTAGCAAGCTCGGCATCGGAAACCGATTTCGACAGTTTCGACAGCCTGCGGCTTGCAGCCGGAGTGCTCGACGCAAAACCGTTGCCGATGATATCCTGTCCGCCGCCTCCGCTGTAGAAAGTGTCCAATCCCGGAGATGCCGCGCCAGCGTTGGAATTGCGCACCACCAGCTTCGGTTCGAGATCGACATCCTGCACATATTCTTTCGCGGTTTCCACACCGCCAGCCACGGCCTCACGCTTTTCGCCATCGGCAAACAGCGCGATCGCAGCAGTCAGCGCGATCGTAACCAATGCAAAATGGCGGTACATTTTTGCATTGAACATAAGGAGAGGCTGATGCTTGACCATGGTTTCCCCTTAGCCCGCAGTCATTAACCACAGCATCCTGCCTATGGTTACCAGAACCTTTCGCTGAAGCGCTGGCTCCCAAAAATTGACGGCCGCCGAGGCAGGGAACCTCGACGGCCGTACTCTCCTCCCCAGGAGACTGTTAAATTGGGTTAGCTATAGGTGCCGAGCCGGTGATGGAGCGCGTTGATCTTGGCGAGCTCTTCGCGATCATCGGTCGTCTTGGCGTGGCTGGCGAGTGCTGTGCGGAGCAGTTTGAAGTCCGCTGTCGAAAGCAATGCCCGGGCCCGACCGGGTTCGCCGGTTTTTGTGGCTGTATCAGTCATTGTACTTCTCCTTATGCAGCAGCAAACTGGTTCATGGTGTTGTTGGCGCCGCCAGCTTTCAGCGCGGCTTCACCGGCGAATGCTTCCTTGTGATCGTCGCCAATGTCGCTGCCCGACATGTTCTGGTGCTTCACGCAAGCGATACCTTCGCGGATTTCCTTGCGCTGAACGCCTTTTACGTAGCCGAGCATACCTTCGTCACCGAAATACTCCTTGGCGAGATTGTCGGTGCTCAGCGCGGCGGTGTGGTAGGTCGGCAGCGTGATCAGGTGGTGGAAAATACCGGCCTGCGCAGCGGCATCGCGCTGGAAGGTGCGGATTTTCTCGTCGGCTTCGGTCGCAAGATCGCTATCGTCATAGTCAGCGCTCATCAGGCGATCACGGTCATAATCGCTTGTGTCTTTGCCCGCTTCTGTCCACGCATCGAAGACCTGCTGACGGAAGTTGAGCGTCCAATTGAAGCTAGGCGAGTTGTTGTACACCAGCTTCGCATTTGGGATCACTTCGCGGATACGGTCAACCATTCCGCCAATCTGGCCGATATGTGGCTTCTCGGTTTCGATCCAGAGCAGGTCGGCACCGTTCTGCAGCGATGTGATGCAGTCGAGAACGCAGCGGTCTTCGCCGGTTCCAGGGCGGAACTGGAACAGGTTGGATGGCAGACGCTTCGGGCGAAGCAACTTGCCTTCGCGGCTCAGGAAGACATCGCCATTCTGCATGTCAGCAGGGTCGATTTCTTCGCAATCGAGGAAGCTGTTATACTGGTCGCCCAGATCGCCTTCTTCCTTGGTTACCGCGATTTGCTTGGTTAGGCCTGCGCCGAGCGAGTCGGTGCGGGCGACGATGATGCCGTCTTCAACACCCAGTTCGAGGAAAGCGTAACGGATCGCGCGGATTTTCTGCAAGAAATCTTCGTGCGGCACGGTGACTTTACCGTCTTGGTGGCCGCATTGTTTCTCGTCCGAGACCTGGTTCTCGATTTGTAGCGCACACGCGCCAGCTTCGATCATTTTCTTGGCAAGAAGATATGTAGCCTCTGCGTTACCGAAACCAGCGTCGATGTCGGCGATGATCGGAACAACGTGCGTTTCATAGTTGTCGATGGCTTGCTCGATGCGCTTGGCTTCAACTTCGTCGCCATTTTCGCGCGCTGCATCGAGGTCGCGGAACATTCCGCCGAGCTCGCGAGCATCGGCTTGCTTGAGGAAAGTGTACAGCTCTTCGATCAACGCAGGAACGCTGGTTTTCTCGTGCATCGACTGATCGGGAAGGGGGCCAAACTCGCTGCGCAGAGCGGCAACCATCCAACCCGAAAGATAGAGGTAACGCTGTTTGGTGCCGCCGAAGTGCTTCTTGATCGAGATCATCTTCTGCTGCGCGATAAATCCGTGCCAGCAACCGAGCGACTGAGTGTAGTTTGCCGGATCAGCATCGTAAGCTTCCATATCGTCGCGCATGATTTTTGCGGTGTATTTCGCGATATCGATGCCGGTGTTGAATCGGTTTTGCAGCTGCATCCGCGCAGCGGTTTCCGCGTCGATCGCGTTCCATGGCGATCCCGCGCCGCTGATTGTCTCGTTCAGTTCGCTGATTTTGCCTTGGTAAGTCACGATAATTCTCCAAATGAGGGGAGGCATATTGCCTGCGGTCACCAACCTTATTGCGGCGGCTTCGCCCAATTGACAGAAAAACTTACAAACTATCTTGTGTTTCGGCGTCGAAAATGGCAGTTTACGGTGTAATGTTGTAAAGAAAGTTACAAAATGTCCGAAGGCCCGTTGTTCGCTGGTCCTGCAATCCGGCGATTGCGCAAGAAGGAGGGATTGACGCAAGCCGCAATGGCAGCGCGCCTGTCGATCTCGTCCAGCTATCTCAATCTGATCGAACGCAATCAGCGCCCATTGTCCGCACGTGTCGTGTTTCAGGTTGTTGACCAGTTCGACTTTGATCCGCGTAATTTGCGCGAAGATGAATCGATCGGCGGCGTCGATGGGCTCGCGCGTAGATTTGCTGACGAACGCTTCGCTGAATTTGGCATCGACCGTGATGAATTGACAGAGTTCCTTGCATCGGCGCCACAAGTCGCAGCTGCCTTCGCAAGACTGTATGATACCGCAGGTAGAAGCGTGGACGAAGGCAGCGATCCGATGGCTCAGTCGCGCGTGGAAGTGGAGCGTTGGCGCAATCACTTCGCCGATCTGGATGAGAAGGCAGAAGAGCTCGCGGACGAGATGCGACTGTCGCGTAGCGACATTGGCTTGGGGCTGACAGAACGGCTGCGTGAGAAACACCAATTGGCAATCCGGATCCTTCCGCGTGAGGTAATGCCAGATGCACTACGCCGGTTGGATCTTCATGCTCGCCAGCTTCAATTGTCCGAAATGCTCTCGCCGGCGTCGCGCAATTTTCAAGTGGCGTTGCAAATTGCGCAGTTGGAGCAGCAGGAAGAGATTTCAGGAATTGCTTCCGGCGCGCAGTTTACCGACGAGGCGGCGCGAAAGTTGTTTGAACGCCACTTGCTCGGATATTTCGCCGCTGCCCTGCTTATGCCCTATTCACGCTTTTTGCGGGCCTGCGAGGCGACCAATTACGACTTGCCGGTGCTTCGCCGCCGATTCGGGGTCAGTTTTGAACAATTGGCGCATCGGCTCACAACTTTGCAGCGCGTTGGTCAGCGCGGGTTGCCATTCTTTATGGCAAGGATTGATCGTGCGGGGCAGTTCTCGAAGCGCTTCGCGGGTGCGAGTGGATCGACGCTGCTCGAAAGTGATGCCAGTTGCCCGCTATGGGTGGCGAATAGCGCATTTGAGCGGCCCGGAGAGCTGTGCTGCCAAACCGTTCTGGCGCAAGGCGTTGATGCCGGCCCCGACCATTGGTTCACCATTGCAAGAACGGTGGAGGGGAGCGGATCGAGCGGCGAGGCACGCTTCGTCATTATTCTTGGGCTCGAATCCAAACTTGCGGGCGATCTGGCGCAGGCAAGAGGCCAGAATCTCTCAGCCGAGGATGCGCAGCGGATCGGAATGGGTTGCGCGAGATGCCATCGTCCGTCCTGCCGCCAACGTTCGTTACCACCACGCGGGGCGCAATTACGGTTCGATCCGATCGTTCGAGGTGTAACGCCCTTCCGGTTTGGCGAGCGTTGACCAAATGCAAAGGGCAGGGAACCTTGCCTCGCGGTTATTCGTTGGTGTGCACATCAGGAGATAATTATGACCGAAGAACGCACCACAACGACTACGACGCCGGATGGTAACACACATTCAGAAACGGTAATTCGCACGGAAAGCTCTGGTGGCGGATCGAAGGGTTGGCTTTTCCTTGTCGTGTTACTCGTGGCAGTCGTAGCGGCGATTATCTATCTGACCCAGATGAGCGGTGCAGAAGTCGCCAAAGACAACGCGATCGCCGATGCAGCCAACCAGGTCGGCGACGCTGCCGAACAAGCTGGCGATGCCGTCGAGGAAGTCGCCGACGAAATTACTGACGGAGAGTAACCGCTGGTTAACCAGTGAAACCCGCATTTTTCGTCGGAAAAGCGGGAGACTGTAAAGTTTACCGACATTTCATATCTTTCCCGTATCTGAGTGATCCTTCGAAGGATTACCGGACCGGGACAGATGATCCGATTATTTAAGCATTATATTCCCAATGCCGTCATGTTGCTGGCGCTGTTTGACCTTGCACTGTTGCTGCTGGGCGGTGAGCTCGCGTGGCTGCTGCGCGCGTCGCAGATCGGGATGGACCCTGGAACCATAGCTGAACGGTCGATCTCGCTGATTGGATTTATCAGCGTTGTATGGCTGGCGATGGTGTCAGTCGGTGTCTACGGCAATGACTCGCTACGCTCCATGCGGTTTGCCGCCGCCAGGCTGCTGGTTGCGATAAGCCTGGGCATTATTGCGTTGTCTTTCATCGACTTTTTGCTCCCCGGATCGACATTTTGGCGTTCGACATTGCTCTACGCGATGGGAATTTCGGTGGTGCTGCTGTTGCTCAACCGGATGTTGCTCGGCGCATTTTTGGGGCGGTCGGCTTTCCGACGTCGCGTTATGGTACTCGGGGCCGGTAACCGCGCAATGCGTCTTCGCAAACTGGGCGAAGACCCGGGAGCCGGTTTTGCTATTGTGTCGTTCATCGGCATGAACGAAGGCGAACAGGTCGTCGAAGATGCAATACCGCGCGCTGCGGTTCATGATCTGGGGCGTTTCGTTGAAAACCTCGATGCCCGCGAAGTGGTTTTGGCGCTGGAAGAGCGCCGCAATTCGCTACCGCTGAAAGATCTTCTGCGGATGAAAACGATGGGCGTTCACATCAATGACTTCAGCAGTTTCGTCGAGCGCGAAACGGGCCGCGTTGATTTGGACTCGGTCAATCCGAGCTGGCTCATTTTCTCTGACGGTTTCTCGTCGGGGCGGTTGTTTTCAAGCGCCGCCAAGCGGGTGTTTGACGTTGTCGCCAGTTGCATCCTTCTCGCTATCACGCTGCCGATCATTCTTCTTTTCGCATTGTTGGTGAAGCTCGACAGCAAAGGGCCGGCATTTTTCCGTCAGGAACGCGTCGGTTTGTATGGCCAGAGCTTTGATTTGATCAAATTGCGGTCAATGCGGACCGATGCCGAAAAAGATGGTGCTAAATGGGCGGAGAAAGACGACCCGCGCGTGACCCGCTTGGGCAAATTTATCCGCAAGGTCCGGATTGACGAATTGCCACAGACATGGAGCGTTCTGAAAGGCGAGATGAGCTTTGTCGGCCCGCGGCCAGAAGTGCCCAAATTTGTCGGCGATCTGGAAGAGCAACTTCCCTATTATGCAGAACGCCACATGGTGAAGCCCGGAATTACCGGATGGGCGCAAATCAATTACCCCTACGGCGCTTCGATCGAGGACGCGCGGCACAAGCTCGAATACGATCTCTATTACGCGAAGAACTACACGCCGTTTCTTGATCTGCTGATCATGCTGCAAACACTGCGCGTAGTGCTGTGGCCTGAGGGGGCCCGTTGATGCCTGCCAGCGCCGACATCTGGAGCCTGGTTGGCTTCATCCTCTATCTGGGGGGAGCTGCGGTTTGTGCGCTCGCTGCCGGGTGGACTCATTCACGGGGCGACAAGGACCGGCCGGACCACGATGCGGTTGTCGCTGCGCTTGGTCTGACAGCTGTCTGGTGCGTGGTGACCGCGGCGCTTTCGGCCAGTTCACCGCTTGCGATCGTTTTTGAGACCGCGCGCAATCTTGCCCTAATCTTGGCGCTTTACCGGCTGTTTGCCAATGACGGGCGCGACCAAACACTCAAGCCCATGCGGTTGGTTGTGCTGGTGCTTGTCGGCGTCGAGATTCTCCAGATCGGTCTACTGTTCGTTGCAATCAACTTTGCAATCACTGACGAACTCAGCGCGCTTGTGTTCCAAGTGTCAACGATGTTCCATGTGATGGTTTCGGTGGCTGCATTGGCACTGTTGCACAGTCTGTATGTCGGAGCCGCACCCGGCTTTCGGCCTATGCTTCGCTGGAGTGCCTCGGGCCTTGCCGCGATGTGGGCTTTTGACCTCAATTTTTATGCTGTGGCCTATATGGCTGGCGGTTTGCCGGCCGAGCTGCTGGCGATCCGCGGGCTGGTGGCCGCAACCATAGCGATCCCGCTAGCCATCGGTTCAAAGCGGAGTGCGGAAAATATCCGCCTGCGGCCTTCGCGCAGCGTTGCCTTCCAATCGTTGTCGCTGCTGGCGATTGGTACATATCTGCTGGTGATGGTGGGGATTGCCAAATCGCTCACCGTAATCGGCGGGGACTTTGGCCGGTTGGTGCAAGTTGGTTTCACCTTCATTGCCACCGTAGTGGCCCTGCTTTGGCTCCCTTCACAACATTTGCGGGGCTGGGTGCGCGTTACTGCGGTCAAACATCTGTTCCAGCACCGCTATGATTATCGTGCAGAGTGGCTGCGCTTTACCCAAACCATCGGTCAAGGTGACGGGGATAGCGAACCGCTACAAAAACGTGCGATCAAAGCGATGGCTGACATAACCGACAGCCCGTCAGGACTGTTGCTGCTGCCTGGTGACACGGGCGGATTTGAGCTGGCCTCTCGCTGGTCGTGGCAGGGGATCGATGTTCCAGCAGATCCGGTCCACAGCGAACTAGCGGCATTGTTCGAAAAAACGGGATTCATTCTCGATGTTGACGAAGTAAGGGTTGGGAAGGCCCAATATAGCGAATTGGAAGAACTTCCCGACTGGATCCGTGATGAAAGTGATGTCTGGGCGCTGATCCCGCTACTCCATTTCGACCGTCTCACCGGAATTATTGTGCTCGCTCGTCCTTCAGATCCGCGACAGCTGGATTGGGAAGATTTCGATCTGTTCCGCGTCGTCGGGCAGCAGCTAGCCAGTTATCTAGCGGAACAATCGGGCCAACAAGCGCTAATGGAATCGGCCAGATTTGACGAATTCAATCGCCGGATTGCGTTCGTTATGCACGACATCAAGAACTTGGCGAGCCAGTTGGCTTTGCTGGCCCGCAATGCAGAACGTTATGCGGAAAACCCGGACTTTCGCGCGGACATGCTTGTCACGTTGCGCAACAGTGCCGACAAGTTGAACGCGCTACTGGCGCGTTTGGGCCGGTACGGTAAAGGTGGGCTGGAGAAACGGGAGCCGGTCGATCTGGCTCTCGTCGCAACCAATGTCGCCAGCCAGTATGCGGGCGCGCATCCGGTTTCGGTCGTACGCGACGACAGCAGCACGATCTTGGCGGATGGGGAAGCGCTCGATCAGGCATTGGTCCATCTGGTCCAAAATGCCATCGATGTGAGCGACCAAGACTCCCCTGTATATCTCGACGTTACCAGCGACGGCGTGCGCGGGCGGATCGATATTGTCGATTCTGGCGTCGGTATGAGCGCAGAATTCGTCCGCAACGGCCTGTTCAAGCCCTTTGTTTCTTCGAAAGCGGGCGGATTCGGCATCGGCGCCTTCGAAGCACGCGAGATAGTACGCACGATGGGCGGACGGCTCGAAGTCGAATCGCGCGAAGGTCTTGGTACCCGTTTCATCATTTCCTTTCCGCTAGCCGAAGTCAGCGAACTACTTCGCAAGCCCCAATCGCAATCAACTGACGAGGCCGCCTGATGGCTAACAACAAATCCGATGCACTGCCGAAACTCCTGATCGTCGAGGATGACGAAGGGCTGCAGGCGCAGCTCAAATGGGCCTATGAAGATTTTGATGTGACAATCGTCGGCGACCGCGAGAGCGCTTTGGCGGCTGTCCGCGCGGAGGAGCCTTCGGTGGTGACGCTCGATCTGGGCCTGCCGCCGGATCCCGACGGGACGAGCGAGGGTTTTGCCGTGCTTGACGCGATTATGGCGCTTAAGCCCGAGACAAAAGTCATTGTCGCCTCGGGGCATGGCGCGCGGGAAAGTGCACTGCAGGCAATCAAGCACGGGGCCTATGACTTCTATCAAAAGCCCGTGGATATAGAAGCGCTTGGCTTGATCGTGCGCCGCGCGCTCAACCTCACCAAAATCGAGGAAGAAAACCGCAGGCTGGCCGAGCAGGCGGGCGACGACAAGACGGTACTGGGTACCTTGATCACAGCAGCGCCTGAAATGGTCAAAGTTGCGCGGACGATAGAACGGATTGCCAAAACCAATGTTTCGGTGATGCTGCTGGGTGCGAGCGGAACGGGTAAAGAGTTGCTGGCCAAAGGGCTACACGACGCAAGCGATCGGAAAGACGGCGCGTTTGTTGCCATCAATTGCGCTGCGATCCCCGAGAATCTTCTCGAGAGTGAATTGTTCGGTCACGAGAAGGGCGCGTTTACCGGCGCGGTGAAAACCACCGAAGGTAAAATTGAACAGGCGCATGGCGGCACCCTGTTTCTCGACGAAGTCGGTGACATTCCATTGCCGCTGCAAGTCAAACTGCTGCGATTCTTGCAGGAACGCACGATTGAAAGGATTGGCGGGCGCAAGCAGATTGAAGTCGATACGCGCATTGTTTGCGCCACGCACCAGAACCTGGAAGAGATGATAGGTGAGGGCACGTTCCGCGAAGATCTGTTCTACCGCTTGGCGGAAATCGTCGTGAAAATTCCTGCGCTTGCCGATCGTCCGGGCGACGCGACTTTGCTGGCCAAGGCTTTCCTGAGCCGGTTCGCCGAAGAGATGAACCCTCAGGTCAAGGGGTTCGCCAGCGATGCGATGGCCGCGATTGATGCCTGGAACTGGCCGGGCAATGTGCGCGAGCTGGAAAACCGTGTGAAGCGCGCGGTCATCATGGCGGACGGGAAGCTTGTGGGCGTTGAGGATCTCGATCTAGAAGATGCGGAGTCGGAGGATGCGCATGCGCTCAATCTGAAAAGCGCGCGCGAGCAATCCGATCGCAAGATGATCCGGCATGCATTGGCCCGAAGCGAAGGCAATATTTCGAGCACCGCCAAAATGCTCGGGATAAGTCGTCCTACGCTCTACGATTTGCTCAAACAGTATGACCTTCACGCGTAATCGCAACTCTTGGAAAGTCGCGGCTGCGGCGTTGTGCCTGGCTATTGCTGGGTGCGGCGAATCCGCGCCTGAGCTGACGCCTATCGAACAGGCGCGCAGCGCGCTGGCGCGCGGCGATGGGCTGGGTGCCGAGTTGATTTTGCGCGAGATGATGGCGAATGGCGCGTCGCGAGATGATGTTGCCGCATATTTCGGCGAAGCGGAACTTCAGCAGGGCGAATTGGCCGAAGCACGCCAATGGCTGGAGGCCGGCGAATTCTCCGATCAGTCGCGTGGGCATGGTTTCCATATGCTGGCCCGCCTTGAAATGCGTGAGGGCAATTTACCGGCGGCGGGAGAGGCCTTTGACAAATCGCTGGCGGTAACGCGCGAGAATTCCGAATTGTGGGTCGACATCGGGCGTTTGCGCTATCGCGGAGGGGAGCAGGTTCAAGCGGTCGAGGCGAGCCTATATGCAGTCGAGCTCGATCCAGAGAATGCCGCCGCGCTCCAGTTCCGCGCGCAACTAGTGCGCGACTCCGAAGGCATGAATGCCGCGATCCCGTGGTTCGAACGGGCGATCGAGCGCAATCCGAAAAATGTTGAGCTTTTGGGTGATTATGCCGCGACTTTGGGTGAACTGGGCCGCGCGCGTGACATGTTGAAAGTCGTGCGCGACATTGCGCGGATCGATCCAACAAACCGCAGAATATTCTATCTTCAGGCGGTACTGGCGGCGCGCGGCAGCAAGTTCGAGCTCGCCCAGACGCTGCTTCTGCGAGCAAGCAAGGATGACCGAGAAAAGCCTGCCGGAATGCTGCTTTCGGGCATCATCGACATCGAAAACGGAAACTACGCAAGCGCTGCTCAAACTTTGGAGCGGCTCGCTTCGCAGCAGCCCGACAACGGGCGGGTTCGGCAACTGCTGGCTCGCGCATTGTCGTTGGGCGGCAATGATAAAGAACTGATTTATCGCTATGGAGAATTGGCGAGGCGGCCAAGCGCGTCGCCATATCTAAGAACGTTGGTTGGGCGGTCATACGAGGCGCTTGATGATCGAGAGCAGGCGGCATTCTTCATTGACGCCGCTGCTCGACGGCGTCCGGGCAATCTGGTCGCTGTACAAAGCGACACGGCACTCGATGTTGCGGAAGCCAGAGGGCCGGAAAGCGGACTTGATGCGCTTGCTCTGGTGCGAGGCCGTGTGAATGGCGGAGATGCCGGCGGGGCGGCTTCGGCGGCGAACGCATTCCTTGAGAGGTTCAAAGGGTCTTCGGACGCCTTGACGCTGGCAGGCGACGCCAATCTGGCCGCGCGCCGCAACAACATTGCGATCGAGCGCTATGCCCAAGCGGCATCAATCCGCGCGCCGTGGACGCTGACGCGCAAGCGAATTGTGGCGTTGGACGCATCTGGCAAAAAGGATGAAGCTTTGTCGCTGCTTGCCAACTATCTGGTTGGCGATCCGGGAAATGTAGAGGCAGCAACAGCCTTGGCAATCGCTGCGGGTTCACGCGGGGACTGGCACGGTGCAGCAGTTTTTGCAGATCACGCAATCGCCAATGGTGGCATGCGCGATCCGGTGCTGCTTTCACTGCGCGCCGAGATAGCCATCCGAACCGGCGATTCAGCGTTGGGAATTGAACTAGCCGAGGTCGCATATAGCATCCAGCCAATGAGCAGGGAAGCGACCAAGGCGCTTGCGATAGCGTACCGACAACTTGAAGGCGGTGAACAGCTGGCGGCGGCTCTCGAAGCTAAACTGGCGCGCTTGCCCGACTAACACCTTCAACTAACTGGCGTGTCGACTTTTGTTCTGGCCGCAGGCAGGGCATGCGCGATGCTTCGAATTCTTACCAATATCGATCTGATGGTCCGCTTGCTGATCCTCGCCATCGCGCTTGCGACGGTGTTTCCAGCGGTGGGAACTGGTCGCGAGATTGCCCAAGTGATCTCGAATATCGGGATATTCTCCCTGTTCTTTCTGAATGGTGTGCGTCTGTCGCGCGGAGAGGTGCTTGCCGGGATCGGCAATTGGCGTTTGCTGCTGCCGCTGACCCTCTGGTGCTTTGGAGCAATGGCGCTGGCGGGTTGGGGGCTTTCTGCTTTGGGGGAGGGAGTGCTTCCCGCATTTGTAGCGCTGGGCTTGCTCTACCTTGGCGTACTGCCATCGACGGTACAATCAGCCACGGCCTATACCTCGATCGCCGGTGGAAATGTGGCGAGCTCGGTGGTGTCGGCGGCATTGCTCAACATTATCGGCGTGTTTATCAGCGCGCCGATCTTCGCATGGCTGAGCGGTGGAGCGCTTGTGCAGCTTGGTCCGGAAGGGGTGTTCAAGATATTCATAATTGTTCTGCTGCCATTTGCGATGGGGCAGATCTTACAGACCCGCCTGCAAATTTGGCTGGGCGCGCATCCGTCTTTGGTTGGCTGGATGGACCGCATTGCAATTGCAATCGCGGTCTATGTCGCGTTCTCAGGCGCGGTCGAACAAGGTCTGTGGAGCAAGCTTGATCCCGCTGGTTGGGGCTGGCTTGTGCTTATCATCGGCGCATTTCTGGCATTCGGATTTGCAGGAGCATGGATCCTCTCGCGCGGCTTGGCGCTTGCGCCGGAGGATCGAATTTCTTTCACATTCGCGGGTGCCCATAAGAGCCTGGCAATGGGTGCTCCGCTCGCACTGGTGCTGTTCACGCCGGAATCAGCAGGGATGCTGCTGGTTCCGTTGCTTCTATACCACCTGCTGCAATTGGTCGTATCGGCACCGCTGGCTAAGCGTTTTTCGAATTCGCTTCGTCGGCTGTAGGCTCATTCTTGTTGGTCCGGATCGACCACCAAAGTGAAAGGCCGATAAGCATTGCTCCGATCAAGCCGGTGATCGTTTCGGGAATATGGAATTTCGCCGAAGCCAGCATGATACCGCCGAGCACGATGATCGCCCAGAATGCGCCATGTTCGAGAAATCTGTACTGCGCCAATGTTCCTTGCTTGACCAAATGAATGGTCATCGAGCGGACAAACATTGCGCCGATGGATAGGCCCAACGCGATCACGATCATGTTGTTCGACAGCGCAAAGGCACCGATCACACCGTCAAAGCTAAACGATGCGTCGAGCACGTTGAGGTAAAGGAACCCGCCGAGGCCGCTGCGCACAACCGCGCCTTGGAGCTTGGCTGCCTCTTCCTTCATTTCCAATATGGTGTTGATCCCTTCAACCGCGATGAAGGTGACAAGCCCCAATATGCCGGAAATCAGAAATGTGAGCGCGTCCGCAGGGTCGAGCAAAGTGGAAATTCCCCACATTACCAACAGCAAAAGGGCAATCTCTGCTGCAGGCAGTGCAGCGAATTTCGATAGCTGTTTCTCGACCAAGCCGATCCAGTGAATGTCTTTTTCCAGATCGAAGAAGAATTTCAGGCCGACCATAGCGAGAAATGCCCCGCCGAAACCGGCAATTCCGACATGCGCAGAACTGACAATTCTTTCATATTCGACCGGATCGTTGAGCGACAGATCAATGGTTTCGAGCGGGCCCAGCCCGGCAGCGATAGCGACAATCGCCAAGGGAAAGACAATCCGCATGCCGAACACAGCAAAGGCAATACCCCAGGTGAGGAAGCGCCTTTGCCAGATGTCGCTCATGTCCTTGAGAACGGATGCGTTGACCACCGCATTGTCGAAGCTCAGCGAAATTTCGAGAACCGACAGGACAATCACGATCCACAATAGCGATGCGGTCCCCGCAATGGTGCCGGTGCTGGTCCAGCCATACCAAATGGCAAGGCCAAGGCAGACCAGCGTGAACAGGAACGAAAATTTGTAATAACGGAGAAGGGTTTGCATGCGTAACGCCTATGGTTGCAATCGCAGCCAGCTAGAGAAAACCTCTCGCCGCCGCAATTGGCCGATTATTTTTTGGGTTGGTATGTTTGCGCTTCGCCCGGGAAGCTGCGATCGCGCACTTCGCTGGCGTAGCTTTCGACAGTTTTCTCGATCATCGATGCGATGTCGTCATACTTCTTCACGAAGCGCGGTACGCGCTCGAACATGCCGAGCATGTCTTCGGTGACAAGCACCTGACCATCGCACTGCGCGGATGCCCCGATGCCGATTGTGGGACAGGCGATGGCTTTGGTCACTTCGATGGCAATTGGTTCTACGACGCCTTCTATTACCACGGCAAATGCCCCGGCATCGTCCAACGCCTTTGCGTCATTCACGATCTTGTCGGCCTCACTCTCGCTGCGGCCGCGAGCCATATAGCCACCCAGAACGTTTACGGCCTGAGGGGTAAGGCCGACATGTCCCATCACCGGAATGCCGCGCTTGTTCAGAAACTCCACGGTTTCTGCCATGGCTTCGCCGCCTTCCAGCTTAACCGCAGCAGCCCCTGTTTCCTTGAGCAAGTAAGACGCGCTTTCAAAAGCTTGCTCTTTCGACGCTTCGTAGGATCCGAAAGGCAAATCGACCACAACCACCGAATGATAGCTGCCGCGAACTACGGCAGCACCATGATTGGCCATCATTTCCAAAGTCACCGGAATTGTCGAAGGCAGGCCGTAAATAACCTGGCCGAGTGAATCGCCGACCAGCAAGAGATCACAATGCGCATCCAGCAATTGCGCCTGACGGGCCGTGTAGGCCGTCAGCATTACCAATGGCTCTTCGGTTACGCCGTCCACTTTCCGCCGCCGGATTTTCGGCACCGTCAGGCGCTTCATCGGCGCCGGAGTGGGGTTCGCGCGGCTTGTGGATGTATCGAGCTGAAAGGTCGTAGACATTTCACGCTTCTAGCCGAGTCGTGGATTTGCGCAAATGGTTGCTCGACTAGGGCCGGGATTCAGGGCAAAAGCGCGGTGAGAAGTCGGCGCAGAGCCGCTCGGGAGAAGATTACAATGGTTTCTACGGCAGGCACCCAATCGGGTGAACAAGGCTGGTCCTCACGCTCAGCATTCATCCTTGCAGCGGTCGGCGCTGCGGTTGGTTTGGGCAATATCTGGCGTTTTCCGACACTGGCTGGTGAGAGCGGGGGCGGGGCATTCGTTCTCGTTTATATCGGCTTTGTGGTGCTGCTCGGCCTGCCGCTGGTCCTTTCCGAGATTATGTTGGGCCGCGCGGGTGGAGAGGACGCGATTGGATCGGTAGAAAATGTTGCCAGGGAATCGGGAGTATCGACCCGTTGGAAAGGGTTGGGCGCGCTACAGATTACCAGTGGTTTCCTTATCCTGTCCTTCTATTCGGTGGTTGCCGGTTGGGTGATCAACTATGTCTATCTGGCAGGCGGTGACTTCCTCGGCGCGGTAATGTCGGGAGATGTTTTTGCCGGGGCATTTGCGGGCGAAACGCAAGACCAGATAACCGGGCGTATGGGTGATCTGTTTGCCGATCCGACCCGGTTAATCATTCTGCATGCGATCTTCATGGCGGCGACTATCTGGATTGTGGCCAGCGGTGTGCATGACGGCATTGAAAAGGCTGCGACATGGCTGATGCCGGCATTTTTTGTGCTGCTCGTCATCATCACGATCTACGGCGCATTAACCGGCAACTTTGGCGAAGCGGTTGCGTTCCTGTTCACTCCTGATTTCAGCAAGCTGTCACCGGTGGTTCTGAACGAAGCTCTTGGTCAGGCGCTGTTTTCGCTGAGCCTCGCCGCTGGTGGGCTGCTGACATACGGTGCCTATGTCTCGAAAGACGTCAATCTCGCCCCGACAGCGGGTATGATTGCGATGGCGGATACGACGGTTGCGATCCTTGCCGGTTTGATGATTTTCCCGATCGTCTTCGCTGTTGGTCTCGACCCGGCAGGTGGTCCGGCTCTGATTTTCCAGACGCTTCCGGTGGCATTCAATGAAATGCCGGCAGGCGCGTTGGTCGGCTTTGTGTTCTTTATCCTGATTTTCTTCGCGGCGCTGACCAGCTCTATCTCGCTGCTTGAGGGGCCAACCGCATGGGTGATCGATAAAACAGGCTGGGCGCGGAAGAAGGCCGCAATTGTGGTTGGCCTGGTCGCGTTCGCAATCGGTGTCACCTGCGCATTGGGATATAATGTCTGGTCAGAAGTACGGCCGCTCGGCTTCTGGAATATTTTCGCGGAAACCGACATTCTCGACACGCTGGACGGGTTTACCGGCAAGATCATGCTGCCGCTTGGCGCGTTGTTGGTCGCGCTCTTCGTTGGTTGGCGTGCCGATGCCAATATGGTGAAAGCCCAAACCGGATTGTCGGACGGAATGTTCCTTGTCTGGCGTTTCCTGGTCGCCTGGGCAGCGCCCATCGCGGTATCTCTGGTGCTGCTGTTTGGACTGGTTCCGGGCCTGCTCGGCTAACGAAGTTTTCAGGGAAAAAGGAGAAGGCCGCTTCTGGGAAGAGGCGGCCTGTCCATTCTCTGTGGTCTTGTAAGTCGAGGGGACTTAGCTTTCTAGCGCATAGCCCGCGGATCGAACGGTCCGGATCGGATCGGACCCGCTTTCGTCAGCAATCGCTTTGCGCAGCCGCCTGATATGCACGTCCACCGTGCGTAGTTCGATATCGCTGCCTGTTCCCCAAACGCCGTCGAGCAATTGGTTTCTGGAGAAAACCCGCCCGGGGCTTTCCATGAAAAACTGCAAAAGGCGGTACTCGGTAGGGCCCAGCTTGATGGGGGTTCCGCTGCGCATAACCTTATGCGCGACGGGATCCAGCGTGATGTCGCCTACTTTTACGGATTCGCCGGCAAGTACAGGGCGAATACGCCGCATTACGGCAGCAACGCGGGCAAGAAGCTCTCTCGGAGAAAATGGCTTGGTCACATAGTCGTCAGCACCGGTATCGAGTCCGCGGATCCGGTCGTCTTCATCCTCACGCGCAGTGAGCATGATGATCGGCACGTGGCTGGTTTCTTTTGACCGCCTCAGCCTGCGGCATACTTCGATCCCGCTCGTGCCTTCGATCATCCAGTCGAGAATGATGAGATCCGGTTTGTCTTCGGCAGCCAGGACCAACGCTTCGTCGCCGTCAGCTGTGCAGCGAACCGAATAGCCTTCTTTCTCGAAGCGATATTCAAGCAATTCCGACAGAGCCGGATCGTCTTCAACAATGAGCAATTGTGCTATCGGCATGGCGTGAGCCCCTAGCAGACTTTGTGTTACAGTCTTGTGTCAGGCAGCGCGAAATGTCGCCTAACCGTCATCCTCGTCAGGAGGATAAGAGCCTGTCGCGGCATAGTGGACCATCTCGGCAACATTGGTTGCGTGATCGCCAATCCGCTCGATATTTCTTGCAACAAACAGCAATTGCGCAGCGCTAGAGATCGTGGCTGGATTCTCCATCATATAGCTGACAACATTGCGGAAGATGCTGTTGTAGAACGCATCGACCTTATGGTCAGCCGCGATCACTTCGCGCGCCAAAACGGCATCACGTGCGGCGTAGGCCATGAGTACATCATGGACCATTTCCGCGGCAAGCTCTCCCATTGCAGGCAGCAGGGTAAGCGGTTCGAAATGCTTGCGTTCCTCGACTTCGCTCACTCGTTTTGCGATGTTCTTGGAATAGTCGCCGATCCTCTCGACAACACCGGCGATTTTCAGTGCTGCAATGACTTCCCGTAGATCGTCCGCCATCGGTGCGCGCAAAGCGATGATCCTGACGGCCAGCTTGTCTACTTCGGATTCGAGCGCATCGATTTTCTTGTCGCGTTTGGCGACATCTTTGGCCAGCTTTGCATCGCCATTGATCATGGCTTCCAGCGATTCCTGAATCGACAGCTCGGCCAAGCCGCCCATTTCAGCAATCAGGCCGCGCAAACGGGTGATGTCTTCATCAAATGCTTTGACTGTATGCTCGTTCATTAGCCGTACCGTCCCGTGATATAGTCCTGTGTCTGCTGTTCTAGCGGATTGGTGAATATGTCGGAAGTGCGCCCATATTCCACGACTTGGCCGAGATGGAAGAACGCCGTGCGCTGCGACACGCGTGCCGCTTGCTGCATCGAGTGCGTAACGATCACGATCGCATAATTGCCGTTCAGATCAGCGATCAGTTCTTCGATCTTGGCCGTCGCAATCGGATCGAGCGCCGAACATGGTTCGTCCATCAGAATGACTTCCGGATCGACCGCGATTGCCCGGGCGATGCAGAGCCGCTGTTGCTGACCGCCCGATAGAGCGGTGCCGCTATCGCTCAACCGGTCTTTCACTTCGTTCCAAAGGCCGGCACGCGTCAAAGAACGTTCGACGATTTCGTCGAGTTCTTCTTTGCCCTGCGCGATTCCGTGAATTTTAGGGCCGTAAGCAATGTTGTCGTAGATAGATTTGGGGAACGGGTTGGGTTTCTGGAAAACCATTCCGACCCGCGCGCGCAGTTGCACAACGTCCATCTTTGAGCGGTAAATATCTTCACCATCAAGTGTAATTTCGCCCTCGACACGCGCGGTGGGGATCGTGTCATTCATGCGGTTGAGTGCACGCAGGAATGTCGACTTTCCGCAGCCCGAGGGACCGATGAACGATGTCACATATTTTGACGGGATTTCGATCGACACATTGTCGATGGCCTTTTTGTCCGAATAGTACACGGACACATCCTTCGCGTTCATCTTCGCGTCGGTGGCTTCCAGATTGGGGTGTATTACAGTCACCATTTCTTCTCGAATTTGTTGCGAAGGTAGATTGCGAGGCCGTTCATCAATAGCAGGAACAGCAAGAGGACGATAATAGCAGCCGAAGTCCGTTCTACGAAACCTCGGTCGACTTCATCGGACCAGAGGAAAATCTGCATCGGCAAGACCGTTGCGGGCGAGGTTAGCCCTTCCGGCGGCGTGCCGACAAACAGCCGCATCCCGATCATCAGTAGCGGTGCAGTTTCGCCCAAGGCGCGCGCCATACCGATAATAGTTCCGGTGAGGATGCCGGGCAGGGCGAGCGGCAACACGTGATGGAACACGACTTGAACCGGTGAAGCGCCCACCGCCAATGCGCCATCGCGAATGGACGGCGGCACAGCCTTGATAGCGTTACGTCCCGAGATAACGATTACCGGCAATGTCATCAGCGCCAGCGTCATACCGCCGATAATGGGGGTTGATCTCAGATTGGGGAACAAAGTCAGGAAAACCGCCAATCCGAGCAAGCCGAAAATGATAGAGGGAACCGCAGCCAAATTGTTGATCGAAAGCTCGATAAAGTCCGTCCAACGGTTTTTCGGCGCGTATTCCTCCAGATAGAGTGCAGCCATGACGCCAATCGGAAAGGCGAGCAACAAGGTCACGATCATCGTCAACGCCGACCCTTTGAGCGCCCCCCAGATGCCTGCAGATTGCGGATCGGTTGCATCGGCACGCTTCAGGAAGCCGAGGTCCAGTCGCTTCTCTAGCTTGCCTTCGCTTTGCAGCCGCTCGGCAATGGGGCGAAGTTCGGGAACACCTTCGCCTTCAAGCGCCGCAGCGAGCCCCGGCGATGCCGGTAGCCAGAAAGTGGTTTCGCGCTGCAACAGCGCCGGATCGGCAATGATCTGCTGCGCAACTTCGCGCCAGGCGTTGGGGCTGAGTTCCTCGGCACCATCGGCCCCCAGAGCAGTTTCGGCATAGACCTGAACCGCGTCGGCCAAACCCTGTGTTTCCAGGCGTTGTTCCGCGTCCACTTGCGCCAGAACAGCAGGATCGCCCGAGATGCCGGTCTCCGACAATGCCATTGGCACAGCCAGCTCGGCACGTTGAAAGCCGCCAATCCCGTTCACCGTCATGGTGAAAAGCAGGAATGCCAGCACGAAGACCGAAAACAGGACTGCGGCCAGACCTGCAAATTTGAACCGGCGTTCGGCCGCGTAGCGCTTCTTCAAGCGCGCTTCAAACGCCGCGTTTCGCGTGGGCATATTGGGCAGAGATGCTGCGGTGTCACTCATATGCTTCACGGAACCTCTTCACGACACGCAAGGCAACGAAGTTCAGTCCCAGCGTCACCATGAACAAGACAAAACCCAGTGCAAATGCACTCAGCGTAGCCGGATGGTCAAAGCTACCTTCACCGGTCAGCATGGCGACAATCTGGAAAGTGACTGTGGTCATCGCTTCGAGCGGATTGCCCGTCAGATTGGCCGCCGCACCGGCGGCCATGACCACGATCATCGTTTCGCCAATCGCACGGCTGATTGCGAGCATGATGCCTGCGACGATGCCGGGAAGGGCGGCGGGCACCAAGACTTTCTTGATTGTTTCGGATTTGGTCGCGCCCATCGCCAGGCTGCCATCGCGCATGGCCTGCGGAACCGCCGCAATCGAATCGTCCGCCATCGACGACACGAAAGGAATGATCATAACGCCCATCACCAGGCCTGCGGCGAGCGCGCTTTCGCTTGAGGCGCCGCTGATACCCACTGCCACCGCCAAGTCGCGAATGAAGGGCGCGACGGTCAGTGCCGCGAAATAACCGTACACAACGGTTGGCACACCCGCGAGAATCTCTAGCGCGGGCTTGAGCCAGGCGCGCAAACGTTGATCGGCATATTGGGTTAGGTAAATCGCGCTCATAAGGCCAAGCGGGATCGCAGCGATCATTGCGATAATCGCGCCGATATAGATCGTTCCCCAGAACAGCGGGATCGCACCAAAGCGCGACGGGTCCGGATTGTCCGGATTGCTCATCGGATCGGGACCCCATTGGGTGCCGAACAAGAAGTCGATCGGGCTAACCATCCCGAAGAACCGGAAGGTTTCAAATACCAGACTTACGACGATGCCCAGCGTGGTCAGGATGGCGACAAGCGAGGCGAGCATCAATGCAGCCATCACTGTCTTCTCAACACGGGTACGCGCTGCAAAATCGGGCTTTAATTGCAAGAACGCCCATGTGCCGCACAGGAAGCCGATAATTAGTGTGCTCAGAAAGCCGATCAGATTGTAGAAGCCAATGGCCTCGCGGAAGGGTTCAACCAGTGGCTTCGCCCCTTCGTTGAACACCGCGTTGGCGGTACCGTTTGCGACAGCATTGGCCTCTCGAAGCAGCGTATCTCGCTGGAATGCGAATTCGGGAAGATCGGCCGCAGCAGGCGAGGCGAGGACCGATTGCTCTATCAAATGGGGTGATGCGACCATCCAAATCACGATGAAAACGCCCAGCGGGACAAGGATCCACAGGGCGACATACCATGCATGATAGGTCGGCAAGGCAGCCAATCTGCCGTTGTCAGCGTTGCTTCGGAATGCCCAGGCGCGCGCACGCGCGACCAGCCAACCGGCCAGCCCCAAACCGACTGCAAGTAATAGGAGAATGGCTGGCGACATTATCCGAACGGATCCCTAATTCGTAGTGTTCGCTGGAGGCTTAGATCATCAAACGCTGAACATGAAGCAATTGGCGCAGAGCGAGGATCGAGAATCGCAAGCCCGTCGCGATCCGCGATGTTTAAGTTTTGTGACAATAGCATGACAATCGCCCCGAATGACTTTGAGGTCAGCCTGACTGCGCAGGAATTCTGACCGTCACAGTTGTGCCTTGGCCAAGCTCGCTGGCAATGTCGAGACGTCCACGGTGACGCTCCACAATGTGTTTCACAATCGCCAGCCCGAGCCCTGTCCCCCCGGAGGCACGGCTGCGCCCGGGATCGGTACGGTAGAATCGGCGAGTGAGGTGGGGGATCTGTTCCGGGTCAA
Organism: Pontixanthobacter aquaemixtae; assembly: GCF_009827395.1. GTDB lineage: Bacteria > Pseudomonadota > Alphaproteobacteria > Sphingomonadales > Sphingomonadaceae > Pontixanthobacter > Pontixanthobacter aquaemixtae. The sequence goes on from NZ_WTYX01000001.1 coordinate 996,421, forward strand.
TTCCTTCACCCGAATCGGTAACCTGCAACTTGGCTTCATCATTCTCTGTCAGCGAAAGAGAGACTCGCACTTCGCTGTCTGCGTGTCCGTATTTTAGGGCGTTATCGACCAAGTTGCGAGTGAGCTGTTCCAGCTGCCGGGCATCGCCGTTGACGAAAATTTTGTCCTGCAGATCCAGCGCCAGTCGATCTTTCCGGTTCAATCCCGCAGCATCGCTCGAAGAGTTGCGGACGAGCTGGGTGAGAGCAATCGATTCCGCCGGCTTGTCATGCTTCTCGGCCTCGATACGCGACAGCGACATCAAATCGCTTACCAAGCTCTGTAACCGCGTGCCTTCGGCGAGAATAGTGTCGAGAAACTTCTGCTTGGTTTGAGGCGGAAGTGCGTCGCCTTCGTCACGAATCGTTTCGACATAGCCAAGTATCGAGGCGAGCGGTGTACGCAACTCATGGCTGGCATTTGCTACGAAATCGGTGTGCGAACGGGCGACATCGACTTCTGCGGTCTTGTTGAGCAATTCAACCACGGAAATGCCATTGCCGACAATCCGGCGATTGATCCGCCACACGTCCTTGCGGCGTGTCAGCCCCTGGATCTGTGCGCTTCCGCTCTTGTTTGATTCGAGCAAGCGGATGGCTTTTGGGTGGCGCATCGCCACGCGCATATCCTGCCCGATAATATGTTTACCGAGCAGTTTTCGTGCCGCGCGGTTTGCAACACTTATCCGGCTGCCCTCCATCATTATGATAGGCGTTCCTGAAAATTCGACCAGCTCAGACATATTGTCGCTGCTAAACGGGTCTTCCTCGCTCACTGGCTCTTCCGGTGGAGGGGCCGCGCCGACAAGGTACAAGGTCCCGATCCAGACGAGCAGCACGGCAAGAATCCACCAAAGGCTAAGCCCGTTCGCGAACAGAGCAATCGCTGTCGCTAGTGCCAACAGCAGGCCCGGCCAGAAGGAGTTTCCGTTTCGGATCATCTCCGCTGCCCGTAGCGATAGCTGCGGCGCTATGCCACCAGTTTTGCCGGAATGTCGCCAAACAGGATGAAAGAGGGGCGGCCCCTATGAATGAAGCCGAAAATTGCTGGTGACCCCTACGGGAATCGAACCCGTGTTTCAGCCGTGAAAGGGCCGCGTCCTAACCGCTAGACGAAGGGGCCATCCGTGGTGAGCGGCGTTCAGTTTTGCCACTCAGGATGCAAAAAGCCATCACTGGTGACCCCTACGGGAATCGAACCCGTGTTTCAGCCGTGAAAGGGCCGCGTCCTAACCGCTAGACGAAGGGGCCAT
>NZ_WTYX01000001.1:997721-1911832 GCF_009827395.1 Pontixanthobacter aquaemixtae
TGGTGACCCCTACGGGAATCGAACCCGTGTTTCAGCCGTGAAAGGGCCGCGTCCTAACCGCTAGACGAAGGGGCCATAGTGATGGCGTGGCGGCGCAGATAGGGGCGGGAAGGGGCCGCGTCAAGCCTCGCGAGAAGATCGAAGCGGCTTTATGGAATTTAACGGGTGCCCGAAAGGATCAATCTGCCCATGCCGCATCCTCCAAATGGAGTTCGGCAGCGGGCCGGCTGCCCCAATCATCAATTTTCGCACGGCCGGCGAGCCACATTTTGCGTCCCTTTGCACCATGGAGAATTGCCTGCCCCATTTCGCTTTCAGCAGCCCTGAACGCGATGGCTTTTATAGACCCGCCATCTTCACCGCCCACAATCAGGCGGAGGTGGTCAGTGCCGACAATATCGGCTTTGATCAAATGGACCGGACCGACTGCGACCTTCGGACCTGGCCAGCCAATCCCATAGGGGCCCGCTTCGTCCAGCTTCTCGACCAATGAAGGCGCCAATCCACGGGGCGACACGGCCAGATCCAGTTTCAGTATCTGTGATGCCTGCGCTTGCGATACAGAGGCTGCGAGCTTCGCATCGAGCCAGTTGGCCAACGCGTCAAGCTGGTCCGCCTCCACGGTTAATCCGGCCGCCATGGCATGTCCGCCGCCCGCGACGAGCAAGCCTTCCTCGCGGGCGGCGATAATAGCGGCGCCCAGATCGACCCCGGCAATAGACCGTCCGGAACCTTTGCCTTGGCCTGTTTCACCGTCCACTGCGATAACGATAGAAGGCTTGCCGGTCTTTTCCTTGATCCGCCCAGCGACAATTCCGATCACGCCAGGGTGCCAGCCTCTGCCGGATAAAACGACAACGCTGCGATTATGCTGCGCAGCAATCTGCTCCTCGGCGGCGGCTTGCACTTCGGCCTCGATCGCGCGGCGTTCTTCATTTAGCGCCGATAGCTGCGCGGCAATGGAGGCTGCTTCCTCGGCATCTTCGGTGGTCAGCAGCCTGACGCCCAGAGTGGACTCGCCCACTCTGCCGCCGGCATTGATTCGTGGACCGAGCGCAAAGCCCAGATCGCTGCATACTGGCGCGCGCTTCAGCCGGCTTGCATCGATCAATGCCGCCATGCCGATATTCTCGCGCTTGGCCATCACTTTCAATCCTTGCGCAACAAACGCACGGTTGAGGCCGTGGAGCGCGGCGACATCTGCGACGGTGCCCAGCGCAACCAGATCGAGCAAAGAGAACAGGTCGGGTTCAGCGCGGTTCTCAAAATAGCCTTGCGACCGCAACGTTCTGACCACCGCAATCGCTAGCAGAAATGCCACACCAACAGCCGCCAAATGTCCGTGGGCGGCGGCTTCATCATTCTCGTCAAGGCGATTGGGATTGACCAGGGCAGCCGCCTTGGGAAGCTCATGCGCGCATTTGTGGTGATCGACGACGATCACATCCACGCCCGCGTCGCGGGCCATTTCCAGCGCTTCGAAAGCCATGGCGCCGCAGTCAACCGTTACGATCAGGCTGGAACCAGCTTCTGCCAGTTCAACCAAGGCTTTCCCGCTGGGGCCGTATCCCTCGAGCAGCCGGTCGGGGATATAGTATCCCGCTTCGCAGCCAAGCATCCGCAGAAGACGGATCATCACTGCAGAACTGGTCGCGCCGTCAACGTCGTAGTCGCCATAGATGGTGATCGTTTCTTCAGCCAGGATCGCCTGAACTATCCGTTCTGCCGCATTGTCCATGTCCTGAAACAGCGATGGGTCGGGTAGAAATCCGCGCAGCGTTGGCGTGCGATGCCGTTCCAGATCATCGGGAGCAACGCCTCTCGCCAACAGCAACTGGGTGACGATATCGTTCTCCAAGCTGTCGGTTGCAGCACCGAGTTCCATATTGCCGCCACGCCAATGCCACGCTTTGCCCGAAAGGGAATTGGTGACGCCATGAACAGGAGAGAGTGTGCGCGAAGCCATTCCACGATCTTACCCCATCGGCGGAGCGTCGGCAAAGGTCCGCGATTGACAATCGACAGCTAACAGCGAAGGTCAGAACGATGACCGTGGCGAACCAGAACCTGCTTGTCATTTGGCACAGCCGCACCGGTGCGAGTGAAGCAATGGCGAAGGCGGCATTTACAGGGGCTGGAGCGCGCGCACATTTGCTGAGGGCCGATGTCGTAACTGCAGAGCATTTGCTTGATGCTGGCGGGTATCTTTTCGTCTGCCCGGAAAATCTGGCGAGTATGTCGGGTCTGATGAAAGAGATGTTTGATCGCAATTATTATCCGGTGTTGGGCAAGATCGAAGGGCGCGCTTTCGGGACCATCATCGCTGCGGGATCGGATGGCGAGGGCGCACAAAGGCAGATCGACCGGATTGCCAAGGGTTGGCGATTGAAGCGTGTGGTTGAACCAATGATTGTGAACTTCGATGCGCAAGCACCCGAAGCGATCCTCGCGGCCAAGACTCCGTCGGAGGAATGTCTGAAACAATGCCGCGAGATGGGTGAAGCACTGTCAGAGGGGATGTCGCTCGGTGTGTTCTGAACAGTCCCATCCGAAGCGGAGCAAATCGTGCGGCCAAGACTCGACGCCGGGTCCATTCGGGGTCAAAGTCGCTGGATCGCAACAGGGAGCGCGACAAGATCATTTCTAGCGATGCGAATAAGATTGGCCCGGCAGATGGCACAGGTTTGCTGCTGCTTTTCCAAAGAGGCGCGCGCCCTGATACGGCGGCGATCAGCGGTGCCGTTTCGGCTATCGAAGCTGCCAGCATCAGCCACATGCCGGGAACTTCAGACAGCACTGAGCAAGGCTGGCTCGAAGTGGTGATCGATGGTTTGACCTTCGACATCGCTGATCTGGCTCCCGGCCCTTCTGCAAAGATGCCGGAATTCAAACATCGATCCGATGTCACCGATCAGATTGCCGCGCCTGATCTGGAAGCGATCAGGATCGTTCCAGGGCCGCATCTCAATGGCGGTACATACCTCCTTCCCATTCTGCGCGGTCTTTTATCGCTCGGTTGCCTAATCGGACAGCGCCTGCCCGGGCTTGTGGCGTATTCGTGGCCACCCGCGCTGGCCCTGACAAGTCCGGAGTTCTTCCGCGCGCATGCTGGGGCATGGGCGAAAGGCGGGCCGTTTCCATCGCTGGTGCTGGCGTCATTCAGCGAAGCTTCTGATCAGGGACTGCAAAGCAGCGGTCTGTCAGTTTTTACTGGCCAAGAACTTCGGTTGGAGCCGGAACTGACCGCTGACCCAAATGAGGCAAAGCTATTGGGCGGAAGATTAATCGCCCATCTGGTTATGCATGGCCGCGTTGATGAAGCAGAACAATTTACCGGGCCGGACGGGCATCCTTTGCAGCTTGAGCCATCCAAGAACGGCAAATTCGTTCGCGCTTGGCGCGGCTAGGCCTCGTCAGATCTTGGCGGCAAGATCATCCTTGGCTGCCAGATATTCGCGTTCAAGCCGGTCAACGCGGTCGGCAACGCTTTCTACTGCGTCGACCATGCCGACCCCTTGGCCGGAACCCCAGATGTCTTTCCACGCCTTGGCCTTGCTGTTGCCGCCAGAGCCGAAATTCATCTTGCTTGGATCGCTTTCGGGCAGATTTTCGGGATCAAGCCCGGCTTTCTCGATCGACCCGCGCAGATAGTTTCCATGAACCCCGGTAAACAGGTTGGTGTAAACGATATCGGCGGCTTTGCTGTCGACGATTTCCTGCTTGTACGCGGCATCGGCATTGGCTTCCTTGGTCGCGATCCAAGGGGATCCGATATAAGCGAAATCTGCGCCCATTGCCTGCGCACCCAGTATTGATCGGCCATGCGCGATCGTGCCCGACAGCGCGACGAGTCCGTCAAACCAGCTGCGGATTTCTTGCATCAAGGCGAAAGGCGATTGGGTGCCGGCATGGCCACCTGCGCCCGCGGCAACGGGGATCAAGCCGGTTGCGCCTTTTTCTATCGCCTTGCGGGCGAAGCGGTCATTAATGATGTCATGCATCGAAATGCCGCCCCATGCTTTGACAGCAGAAAACACCTCTTCGCGCGCGCCGAGCGATGTGATCACCATCGGCACCTGCCATTTGGCGCAAACTTCCATATCTTCCTCGAGCCGGTCATTGCTGCGGTGGACGATCTGGTTGACGGCATAGGGCGCCGCCGGGCGATCGGGATTGTCGCGATTGTGCTGCGCCAATTCTTCGGTGATCTGGTGAAGCCACTCGTCGAGCACTCCAGAAGGACGCGCATTGAGCGCCGGAAAAGACCCGATGATCCCCGCTTTGCACTGCGCGATCACCAATTCGGGGCCGGACACGATGAATAGCGGAGAACCGATTACCGGCAGGCGTAGGCGATCAAAAGGGGCGGGGAGGGCAGCCATGAAATGCTCCGTTGCTTTGTGAAACCGATATCGGGTCTATGGCGCGCTTGCCGCTGTGTCGAGGGTGACGTTACGGAAGGTCTGAGGCGGGGCCAACCTACCCCAGAAGATGTTCAACCTTGTAGAAGCGCGCGGCATTGCCAGCATAGAGCGCCGCCTTTTCGCTGTCCGAATAGTCCGCCGTGATCCGTTTAAAGGCGTTCCACAACACAGGATAGGTCGCGCCCCAGCGGTCCACCGGATAATTGCTTTCAAACATGGCGCGATCCGATCCGAAGGCCTCGATGCATGTCTCGATATAAGGCCGCCACATTGCTGCCAATTCCTCTGAGCCATAGCCTTTGGCGGGGCCTTCCTCTGGCATCCCGCAATTGACCATCGCCAGCCCGCCCAGCTTGACCATCACATTGTCGCATTGGGCGAGCTCGCGGATCGAGCTCGCCCAGCGATCGAAGTTTTCTTCCAACTTGCCTTTGTAGGAAGCGATATTGAGCGGCGTTCCGCAATGGTCGAGGCAGATCGGCATTTCCGGAAACGCCTTTGCCAGATCCACCACATCGCGAAGCTGCGGCTCGAGAACCCAGGCGTCAAAACTCAGGCCCATCCCGTGCAACTGGGCTACGCCCTTGCGGAAAGTGTCGTCGCGCAGCAGTCCTTCGGGCGCATGGAATGGCGGGCCCAGCACATCGGGATCGGCATCCCACGCGCCTTGATGGCGGATACCGCGAAACCTTCCATTCCCAGCGGCAACCAGCGCTTCAAGCACCTCGCGCGCGCCGTCACCCAGCATCATATCGGCATGCCCGATAATCCCCGCGCAAGGGCGGTATTCGCCATACAGGCCGCTCGCCCCTTGCGCCGCCACGCCGTTCACATATTCGACTTCGCCAACCGGCTTCATCGCATCATCACGCGCCGCATCGTAAAACGCGCCGCACTCCATAAAGACGGTGCCGATCACGTTGTGCCCGCTCTGCGTATCGGCGAGCAATTCGTTGAAAGTGTAATAGGGCGCGCCCGCAATACTCTCCAGAAACGGATGGCGGGGAGCAGGGAAAGATGGGAGCAGCGGACGCAAATCCCACAAATGGTGATGCGGATCTATGATCGGCAGATCCGGCTCGAAGATGGTTTCGGTCGTTGAATCGTTCACATTAAGCTCCCATCACCTGAATTTTTCTGAGACATGGACCACATGGAACAGGGTTCAAAGAGAAAAGCAAATGTGGGGACCAGAGAGCCGGAAAGGGATCACAAAATGTAGGATAAGTTTGCATTAGCTCAGGCTAGCAAAACGACGCAAAGTAGGAAAAATGATTCGTCCTATTGGCTCGGCGGCTCGTAGCCTTCTTGCCGAAGTGTGATGATGTAGGCCGCAAGGATGTCAACATCGTCCTCTGCGATTTCGAAGCTCATTTTTTCAGGGTAATTGTGAATATCGGTTAGCCAAGTTCGAAGGGTGTCTTGATCAAGGTTAGGGGTATTGGCGATCTGCATGAAAGTAGGGGACTCTGGGTTAGGTGATATCTCATCAGGGGCGATTGCATGGCATCCGGAACACAAGGCTTCGGCCATTCTGAATCCAGATTCCGCCCTATCAGTTCCCGCGCTAGAAGGCGTTGTGGTGTCCTGAAGGTACTGATATTTTGGCGCATTGCAGGATGCGACAAGAGTCAGGACGGAAAGTGGTAGGAGCATTCTCCGCACTGCAAATTTGAACGGTTGACCGAATTTTTGCGTCATCATTGAAGTTATCCTGGGCGTTGATCGCCGACTCGAATTGGAGTGATCTTGCGTTGCCAAAATGTCATCGGCGAGCGCTTGGCTAATGCGCCAGAAACACGGGAATTTGCGGATCGTCTAACATATCGCGAGTCACGCCTCCGAACACTATTTCGAGCAACCGGGAGTGACCGTAAGCGCCTAGGACGATGTAACCTGCATCTCGTTTTTCCGCCTCCTCCACTAGAATTTTTGCGGGGTGCCTTCCCGAACAGGGTAATTCTATAAGCTCGCACTCGATGCCATGCCGCGCAAGGTACGACGCACCATCGAAAGGAGGCAGTCTCGAACTCTTTCTTTCGGGCTCGCCTGTAACGGTAGCAAGCACAACACTGTCGGAGCGTTTAAGCAGCGCCAATGACGCCCGCATAGCCCGAGCCGATTCCGGTGAGCCGTTCCACGCAACCAACGCCGGCTTTGACGGATCGAAGCATTGCGATGAACTGGGCACAACCATTACTGAACTTCGACCTTCAATCGCCAATATCCCGGCCAATCGTGATCGATTGTGCTCAGTTTCGGTTTGTCCGTCAGCGCCAACAATGACGAGGTCGTTCAGCGCTGCATGGCTCAGCAGCATGCTGTCCACAAAACCAACCTCCTGAACCCAATCCCACTGAACATCTTCATCGTTTAGCCGGGCCTCCGTATCCTGCTTTAGCTTTTCTGCCTGTTCTTGGGCCATCGGCAGCAGCGGAGGGATGGCTGTTCCGGTGTAATCCATTGGAAGGACCACCGGCGGCGTGATCGTCTGCAAGAAGGTTAAATGAGCGTCGAAGAAGCGTGCAATATCGAGCGAGGTTTGCAAGCGCGCCTCGAAGTCTGGGTCGTTGCAAACGTGGACCAAAATTGACTGCATGATAACAACTCTCCTTGCTGGGAGTTCTCAAACGAACTTGCTCCCAAAACCGGAAGCTAAGCTCTTGAGATTGAGAGTCATTGATCCAGATCAATTCGGGTGAGACTGTTGTTGGCCCGATTATTTCAAAACCCGACAGTTTGATCGGTGTTTCTTCCGATCTCCAGTCAAAACGCCAGTTTTTAGCCGCGCCGGCTGAGATCAGACGCTTTCTAACCCACCGCCGTATTCGCCGCGCTGAGCACCGCCCTGACACTCGCGGTTGCGACGTCTTCGTCGATGCCGACGCCCCAGATCGTTTCGCCATTCTCGCCCTCGCATTCGAGATAGGCGGCGGCGCGGGCGTCGCGGCCGGAGCCGAGTGCGTGTTCGGTATAGTCGCGGATTTTGAGTTTGAGCCCGAAGCTGTCTTCGATGGTGCTCATGACCGAAGAGATCAGGCCGTTTCCGCGGCCGCTGACGCGCTGTTCCTCGCCCGCCACCGCAACGGTGCCGGCGAAGATCCGTGTGCCATCGCTGGCGCGGCTCTCTTCGTAATCGACCAGCTGGAAATGCTTGTTGTCGATTTGCACGTGATAGGCATTCTGGAACGCGCTCCAGATATCGCTCGCATCCAGTTCCCGCCCCAGATCGTCGGCCATGAACTGGACGTGGCGGGAAAAGTCGGACTGCATCTTCTTGGGCAGTTTCAGGCCCTGGTCCTGCTCCAGAACCCATGCAAAGCCGCCTTTGCCGCTTTGCGAGTTCACGCGGATTACCGCTTCGTAATTGCGGCCCAGATCGGCGGGGTCGATCGGCAGATAGGGCACGCGCCAGCGTTCGTCATTCTGCACCTCATGCGCGGCAAAGCCTTTCTTGATCGCATCCTGATGGCTGCCGGAGAATGCAGTGAAAACCAGCTCGCCGCCATAGGGGTGGCGCTGGTGCACGGGAATGTCGTTGCAATATTCGACTGTCTCGATCACGCGGTCGATGTCGGAGAAATCAAGCCCCGGATCGACGCCCTGCGTGTACATGTTGAGCGCAACGGTCACGAGGCAGCAATTGCCGGTCCGTTCTCCATTGCCGAATAGGCAGCCTTCGACGCGGTCCGCGCCTGCCATAATGCCCAGTTCCGCCGCCGCCACGCCGGTGCCGCGATCATTGTGCGTGTGCAGGCTGATCACCGCGCTCTCGCGGTTCGGCAGATTGCGGCAGAAATATTCGATTTGGTCGGCATAGATATTGGGCGTTGCCGCTTCCACCGTCGCGGGCAGGTTGAGGATGATCGGCTGGTCAGGGGTAGGGGCGAGCACTTCCATCACCGCTTCACAAACTTCGATGCTGAAATCCAATTCGGCGGTCGAGAATGTTTCGGGTGAATATTGGAAATGCCAATCGGTACCCGGCCGCTTTGCCGCCTCGTCGCGCATAATTTTTGCGCCTTCCACGGCGATTGCGCGCACTTCGTCCTTGCTCATGCGGAAGACAATGTCGCGCCATGCCGGGCTGACCGCATTGTAGAGATGGACAATCGCCTTTTGAGCGCCTTCAAGGCTTTCGAAGGATGTGCGGATCAGGTCCTCCCGCGATTGGGTGAGGACCTGCAGATAGACATCCTCGGGCACTTTGCCCGAACGGACCAAGCCCTGGATAAAGTCGAATTCAGTCGATCCCGCTGCGGGAAAGCCGACTTCGATTTCCTTCACACCCACTTCGAGCAGTAGATCGAAAAAGCGGTTCTTCTTCACCCCGTCCATCGGATCGATGATCGACTGGTTGCCATCGCGCAGATCGGTGCTGAGCCAGCGCGGTGGTGAAGTAATCGTTTGGCTTGGCCATTGGCGGTCAGGCAGATTGACCTGCGCGAATGGCTGATACTTTTTGGACGGTTGCGAAAGCATGTTCTTTGGCATGGGGTGACAGTCTCGAATTCGGTTGATTGGCTGGCTCTGTTCCCTTGGGCGCGTTGGCGCGCCTGATCAGGCCACGCCGGGTGTCACGCCCAAGGGCGCGTAAGTCGTAGTAGAATTCCAAGATGTGTTGTCATGCGCTTCGTATGCGGTCCGCAAGCGCCCTTGTAAAGAGCCAGTTTGGCGGGCATCGCGCGCAGCGACATAAATGACAGGCAAGGTTGGCAAATGGCAGGGAAGAACGAAGATCTCAATCCGCTCTACAAGACGATGGGGCTGGTCCGCATTGTGGAAATGGACAAGGCCGGCCGCGCGCGGCTCGAATATAATGCGCGCAAGGATATGTGCCATTCGGGCGGCGTGGTGCAGGGCGGTTTCGTGTCTGGTTGGATCGATGCGGCGATGGCGCATGCGGCGATTGCGCTGAACGGACCGGACGTGGTGCCGATGTCGCTGGAGCTGAAAGTCAGCTTCTTCGCCCCGACGCGGCCCGGACTGGTAATTGCCGAAGGCTGGGTCGAAAAAGGCGGGCGCCGGACCGGATTCTATGAAGGCTGCCTGAAAGATGAAAACGGCACCGTTCTGGCCAAGGGCACCAGCACGATCATGTTCGCGGACCGGGAAAAGGTCGAAAGCGCGTCCAAACGCGCGACCGCAGGGTAAGCCATGGCGGCGGGCTGCTTTCGAAGCGAAAGCGCCCGCCGGAACCGGGCTTAGTTCTTTTCTTTGTCGACCAGCTTGTTGGCGCTGATCCATGGCATCATCGCACGTAGCTGCGCACCGGTTTTCTCAATCGGATGCGCTTCTGCCGCCTTGCGGCTTGCCTTGAGTTCGGGTTGACCGGCGCGGTTGTCGAGCACGAAGTCTTTGACAAAACGGCCCGCCTGGATGTCTTCCAGCACGCGCTTCATTTCTGCCTTGGTTTCGGCGGTGATGATCCGCGGGCCGGTTTTGATGTCACCATATTCGGCCGTGTTGCTGATCGAATAGCGCATATTGGCGATGCCGCCTTCATACAGCAAATCGACGATCAGCTTGGTTTCGTGGAGGCATTCGAAATAGGCCATCTCAGGCGCGTAACCGGCCTCTACCAGAGTTTCGAATCCTGCCTGGATCAAATGCGTGATCCCGCCGCAAAGCACAGCCTGCTCGCCGAAGAGATCGGTTTCGCATTCTTCCTTGAAATTGGTCTCGATCACGCCCGAACGGCCACCGCCCATCGCGCTGGCATAAGAAAGCGCGAGCGACTTGGCATAGCCGTTTCCGCCGCTTGCGCTGCCTTCCTGATGCACTGCGATCAGGCAGGGCACGCCGCCGCCGCGCTGATATTCGCTGCGGACCGTGTGGCCGGGGCCCTTTGGCGCGATCATGATCACGTCGATATCTGCCGGCGGCTCAATCAGGCCAAAATGGATGTTGAGACCATGCGCGAAGGCAAGCGCGCTGCCGGGCTTCATGTGGCCCGCCATATCATCGGCCCAGATTGCCGCCTGATGCTCATCTGGGGCGAGAACCATCACCAGATCAGCCCATTCGGCGGCTTCGGTGTTGTTCATTACCTTGAAGCCCGCAGCTTCTGCCTTTTTGCGCGTGGACGAACCTTCGCGCAGGGCAACCGCGACTTCCTTCACGCCGCTGTCGCGCAGGTTCTGGGCATGCGCATGGCCCTGGCTGCCATAGCCAAGGATGGCGACTTTCTTGTTCTGGATCAGTTCTAGATCAGCATCGGAATCGTAATAGACTTTCATGTTTCTCACTTTCAATCGTCATCCCAGCGCAGGCTGGGATCGCTATCTGTTTGTTCCGACCAAGCGGCCAGAGATCCCAGCTTCCGCCGGGATGACGGATTTCTATGCCCCCTCAGGCCCTCGCATCATTCCCGCGACGCCTGTACGGCCAACCTCTACCAGGCCAAGCTCGCGCATCAGGCCGATGAAATTATCAATCTTGTCCGGCGAGCCGGTCAGTTCGAAAATGAAGCTCGATGTCGTCACATCGACGACCTGCGCACGGAATACCTCTGCCAGACGCAGCGCTTCGACACGGTCATCGCCTACCCCAGCGACTTTAATTAGCGCCAATTCGCGTTCGACATGCGGACCTTCTTCGGTGAGATCGACGACTTTGTGAACCGGAACCAGGCGGTCGAGCTGCGCTTCGATCTGGTCGATAACCTGCTGCGGGCCGTTGGTTACAATGGTGATGCGGCTCGTCGCGTGATCTTCTGCGATATCGGCCACGGTAAGACTGTCGATATTATAGCCACGCGCGGTGAACAGGCCCGCGATCTTGGCCAGAATGCCGGCCTCGTTATCGACCGTTATCGCCAGAACGTGGCGTTCGGATTTTGCTTCCTTGATATGCATGCCCTGCTCCTAGACCAAAGCTTTCGCTTCGTCGTCCATCGTTCCCGCGACATGATCACCATACATCAGCATTTCAGTATGCGCCGCGCCGCTCGGGATCATGGGGTAACAATTGGCTTCTTTGGAAACCTGGCAATCCACGATTACGGGGCCGTCATGCGCCAGCATCGCTTCGATCCCGGCATCAAGACCCGCTTCATCTTCAATCCGGATGCCTTTCCAGCCATAAGCCTCTGCAAGCGCGACAAAATCGGGTAGGCTGTCCGAATAGCTGTTCGAATAGCGGCTTTCATAGGTCAGTTCCTGCCATTGGCGGACCATGCCCATATATTCGTTGTTGAGGATGAAAACCTTGACCGGCAGGCGATATTGGCTCGCGGTGCCCAGTTCCTGAATGTTCATCTGGATCGACGCTTCGCCGGCAATATCGATCACCAGATCATCGGGATTGCCCAATTGCGCACCGATTGCCGCGGGCAAGCCATATCCCATTGTGCCCAAACCACCGCTGGTCAGCCATTTGTTCGGGTCGGAGAAATGGAAATATTGCGCCGCCCACATCTGGTGTTGGCCGACTTCGGTGGTGATGATCGGATTGCGCGATTTGCTCAGCGCATAGAGCCGCTCGATGGCTTTTTGCGGCATGATCGCCTGGCTTTTCTCCGGATAGGCGAGGCTTTCGCGTGCGCGCCATCCGGTGATGCGCGCCTTCCACTCGCCCAGATCTTTGGGCTTCTTGCCATCCCACGCATCGGTCAATTGCCGCAAAACGGTGGCGCAATCGCCGACGATGCCGAGATCGACAGGCACAGTCTTGTTGATCGAAGCGCGATCAATATCGATATGTATCTTCTTGGAATTGGGCGAAAATGCATCGAGGCGTCCGGTCACGCGATCATCGAAACGCGCGCCAACGCAGATCATCAGATCGCAGCGGTTCATCGCCATATTCGCTTCGTAAGTGCCGTGCATGCCCAGCATACCCAGCCAATCGGGATGATCCGCCGGAAATGCGCCGAGACCCATCAGCGTGGACGTCACGGGCGCGCCGGTCAGTTCCTGCAACTGGCGGAGCAGGGCGCTTGCCTCCGGACCGGAATTGATCACCCCGCCGCCGGTATAGAAGATGGGGCATTCTGCGGCTGCCATCATCGCGACGGCTTTCTGGATATGCGCGTCCTTGCCTTCGATCCGCGGCTGATACCGTTGCGAGGCAACAAAGCTGCCTTGCGCGTGTTGCCCGTCTGACATGGCGATCTGGACGTCTTTGGGAATGTCCACGACAACGGGGCCGGGTCGTCCGGTTGTCGCGATACGGAAAGCTTCCTCGATTGTGGCTTTCAGCTCTCCCGGATTTTTCACGAGGTAATTATGCTTGGTGCAATGCCGCGTGATACCGACCGTGTCGGCTTCCTGAAATGCGTCGGTCCCGATTAGCGGTGTTGGAACCTGACCGGTGATCACAACCATCGGGATTGAATCGAGATAGGCGTCGGCGATGCCGGTTACAGCATTTGTCGCGCCCGGGCCCGAGGTTACAAGAACAACGCCGGGCTTGCCGGTCGAGCGCGCGTAACCTTCTGCGGCGTGTGCCGCGCCGGCTTCATGTCGGACCAGGATATGGCGAATGCGCTGGTCGTCAAACAGCTCGTCATAAATGGGCAGAACTGCGCCGCCGGGATAGCCGAAAATAAACTCGACGCCCTGTTCGACCAGACCTTCAACCAGGATGGATGCGCCGCTACGCTCCTGCTTAGACACTGTTTTCTCCGCCGTTAATCAATTGCCGGGCCAAATTAATGGCCCGGTGCAGGGGTGTGCACCGAGCCAATATTGGGCTCAATAGCGCACTAAAATGTTCCGTCAACCGCTAATTATGTAATAATCGTTCAAATATCGTTTCCAAATTGGCATTTTCAGGCTGTGCGCGCGTCCACCATTCGGGAGGCTGGTTGCGGAACCATGTGTATTGACGCTTGGCATACTGCCTTGTCGACATCTGGCCAGATTGAATCATTTCATCGCGCTCAACTCTGCCTTCTAGCCATGCCGCAATTTCGCGAACCCCAATCGCCCGCATAACCGGTAATTCGGGATTGAGATTGCGTGCCAAGAGCACCTGAACCTCCTCCACCGCGCCGTAGTCGAGCATTTTCTCAAAGCGCAGATCGCAGCGCGCATAGAGCTGTTCTCTATCGGGCACGAGGATCAAGGGGCTCAGCGCAACCTCATCGCCGATTCCACCCACGGGATTGCCGTGCCAGCTGGCCATTGGTTTGCCGGTAGATCGGACCACTTCCAAGGCGCGACCGGTGCGGGTGGTGTCGGCGGGCGCCAATCGTGCGGCTGATGCAGGGTCTTCAATTTCCAACGCCGCACGTGCGTCGCTTTGCTCCATTGCCCTGATTTCAGCGCGAATATCGGGATCGATGGGCGGGATGGGTGAAATGCCATCGAGCAAAGTGCGCATATAGAGGCCGGTTCCGCCGACCAATATCGGAACCGCGCCTTTGGCATGCAGCCGGGTGATTTGCGCTTTCGCGGCGTTGGACCACTCGGCGGTCGAGCAAGCGGTTGCGCCATCCCAATCGCCAAACAAATGATGCGGCACGCCGCGCATTTCTTCTGCATCGGGCCGCGCGCTTAGCACTTGCAGGTCGCGATAAACCTGCGCGCTGTCGCAATTGATCACTGCGGCCTCTTTTCCACGGGCTTTGAGAGCGAGCGCCAGATTGACTGCCAAATCGGTCTTGCCGCTGGCGGTTGGCCCTGCAATGAGCGCGAGCGGGGGCTTTGCCCCGATATCAGGAGAAGAATGCGTGCTCATCGCCCGTTTGATAGCAGACACGGACAAACTTGAAACAAGTCTTGAAAGCGCCGCGAAAGCATTGGCGAGTGCGGGCATCGCCGAAGGCGCGCAGGCGGGCAGCCGCGAACTGTCTGGCGGCAAGAGCATCATGCAGCTTGCGGTCCCATCGGGAGAACGCGATGCGATCCGCGCGTTGGTGGAGGAGCACTTCGCCCCTGACGCAGCGCTTGTTTCCGAAGCGAAAATTCCGCCGCTCAAAATGTTCATTTCGGATATGGATTCGACCATTATCGGGCAGGAATGCATCGATGAACTTGCCGATTTTGCCGGTCTGAAGGGCAAAGTCTCCGCAATTACAGAGCGGGCGATGCAGGGCGAGCTCGATTTTGAAACAGCCTTACGCGAACGGGTGCAATTGCTCGCCGGCCTGCCGGAAAGCGCCATCAAGGAATGCCTGGAAACGCGGATAGAACCGACCCCTGGCGCGCGGACTTTGGTCCAGACGCTCAAGAAAAAAGGTTGCCTGACGGTGCTGGTCACCGGCGGCTTCCATCATTTCGCCAACCCGATCGCGCGCCAATTGGGATTTGACTGGGTCATCGGGAACCAGCTTGCTGTTGTGGATGGCAAGCTGACGGGCGAATTGGACGGCCCGATCATCGACAGCGAAGTGAAACGATCTACGCTGGAAGAAGGACGGGCCAAGTTTGAAACCGGCACCGTGCTGGCGGCGGGCGATGGTGCGAATGATATTCCGATGCTGCAAGCTGCAGATTACGGCATGGCCTATCGCGCGAAACCAAAAGCGCGCGCCGCAGCGTCAGGTTGGATAGACGAGGGCGATCTTTCGGCAATTTTGCACCTTCTCGACATTCCCGCCGATGATTGGGTGACCGACCAAGCCGGTTGATTGCAGGGCTAAAGCCAGCTGGAAATCTGCTCCAGGGGTTTTTTCTTCAGGGCGTGAGTTGGAACTGTGGCATCCTTCGCCGGTTTCCCCACCACCACGATCATCAGCGGCTTTTCCTCTGCCGGACGACCGCAAATATCGCGCAAAAATCCCATCGGGGAGGGGGTGTGCGTCAAGGTTGCAAGGCCTGCCTCGTGCAGCGTGGTGATCAGCATCCCGCAAGCAATACCAACGCTTTCGTTGACGTAGTAATTCTGCGTCTTGCCATCCTCTTCGATGCCGCCCTTGCGCTGCGCAAACACCACGATCAGCCAGGGCGCGGTTTCCAGAAAGGGTTTGTCCTCATCAGTTCCCAGCGGTGAGAGGGCATCAAGCCACTGGTCCGAAGCTTTGGCGCCTTCGCCTTTTTTGCCGTAGAATTCGCGTTCTTCCTGTTCGGCAGCTTCACGGATCGCCCTTTTCTTTTCCGGCGATGACACCACGGCAAAATGCCATGGCTGATGATTGGCGCCGTTGGGCGCGCTTCCGCCAGCGGTGATCGCTGCTTCGATCACTTCGCGCGGAACGGGATCATCGGTGAAATAGCGGCAGGTCCGGCGCCGGACTATGCGGTCGCGAAAGGACCGGGCGCGGGCAACGCTTTCCTCATTCGAAATGTCGGGCAGGCTGTAGGGAACGGAATCATGTGGTTTCATATGAGACTTTATCGGATGGATTGGACGAGTTGGAAAGGGCCCAGTTTGGGCCACTATTGACAAGAATGTAAGTAAGTTGCAGAACAAGACTGACCGCAACGAAAGAGTAAAGTCCGATGGCCCCGATCGAACGTCCATTGCAGCACCCAGATCGCAAGCATGTCGGCTTCCAACCGCTCAAGGCATGGAAACATTTTCGCAAGCTGACCGAGGACAAGGAAGACACCGAGCAGGTTTTCCATATTATCGAGGCGCTCAAGAGCAAGAAAGCCGCGAAGCAAGCAGCGGATTTTGTTCAGTCTCCCGATGGCCGCGCATTGCTGGCGGCCGACAATGATCTTGTCACCATGCTCGATGATCATTCCAACTGGGCGGAATGTGCGGAAGATAGTGTCGGGCAGAATTATATCCGCTTCATGAAGCGCGAAGGGCTGACTGCCGCCGGTCTGGCAGAGGAATCGTATCAGTGGCTTCCCAAGGAACAGCGCCACGAAGATCTCTATGAATGGTATTTCGAGCGGCTTCGCGACACGCATGATCTGTTTCATGTGCTGACCGGTTATGGCCGCGATGCTCTGGGCGAACTGGCTTTGCTGGGCTTCAGCTATGCACAAAATCACAATCCGGGGGTGATCTTCATCGCCTATGCCGGCGCGCGCCAGATGAAAAAAGAATCGGGAAGCAAAGCGCCAATCTTTGCAGCGGTTCGTGAAGGGCAGCGGCTCGGCAAAGCGGCGGCGAAACTCGCGCATCAAGATGTCGAAAAACTGATGCATGAACCGCTGGATGCGGCGCGCAAACGGCTCGGTATAGGAGAGCCGGTGATTTACCGCGAATGCTTGCGTATTTTCGAGGAAGAAGGGCTCTGGGTGCAGGATCCCAGCAATTCGCCAAGCCAGGATGCGGATTGCTGCGCGGCCTAAGTCATTTGCGCGCTTTGGAAGAAGCTATCACCGGCATCGACCGCCAAATGCCACAAGCAGCCTAGGCCGATTGCCCGCGTCCACCACCGCGGAACAAGCAGCATTGCGCAATAACCCGGCACCGCCCACCAGCTATGCAGCGGGTGAAATCCGATGCTGCAGCGGTTAGGGTCGAAAACTGGATCAGCAAGCAAGTGATCGATATCGATCACCATCGTTGCCGCGATCAGCAGGCCTGCTTTTACCCAATTGTTCCGCCAGAAAAGCCACGCGAACAGGAAGGGGACCAGCAAGTGCCCGCCATAGTGGAAGAAGAATTGCACGGCTGCCATTCAGCAATGCGCCGCCGGCTTAATCTTCCATCCAGTTCTTGAAGAAGCTGTCATTGGCTTCGCGCAGTTTCTCGACCGGAATATCGAACAGGATTGCATCTTCATCGTCTTTCCATGAGAATTTGTCGCCGCCGGTAAAGCCGATCCAGTCGGCGCTGACGCCTGCTTCGCTGCACTCGGCCTCAAACGCTTCCCATTCCTCGCGTTCGGTGATGGGCAGGCAGATGATGTAGCGGGCCTGATCTTCGCCAAACATATCGAGCAAGCTGTCGCCCAGCGTATGAACGCTTGCGCCAATACCGCTGGCCATGGCCATTTCGGCAAGCGCAACAGCCGCGCCGCCGTCGGAAATGTCGTGCACCGTGTTGCAGCGATAGCTTTCGATCAAATCGCGGACAAACTCGCCCACGCGGCGTTCCATCTCCAGATCGACCGGAGGCGGCGCACCGTCTTCCTTTCCGCGAATTTCGCGCAGCCATGTTGACTGGCCCAAATGCGATCCAATCGCGCCGATCGCTCCATCGGCCCGCATGGCAGCCAGATCTGCGCCGCCGCCCGACTTGGCGTTCCACAAGACATCGCCATTATCGGTAAAGCCGCCCAGCACGATTATCGCCTGACCTTCTTCCTTGAAATCAATGGTGGCCATCACATCGTGGTCATCCATCAACCCGACGCCGCCGATCGCAGGCGTGGGCAGGATGGCGCTTCCACCGCCGGTGGCCTTACTCTCGTTATAGAGCGAGACGTTTCCGCTCACGATGGGGAAGTCGAGCTGGCGGCAGGCTTCGCCCATGCCCTCGACGCAGCCCACAAATTGCGCCATGATTTCGGGCCGCTGCGGATTGCCGAAATTGAGGCAGTTGGTAACCGAAAGCGGTTTCGCGCCAACCGCGCACAAATTGCGGTATGATTCCGCGACGGCATGTTTGCCGCCTTCGAACGGATCGGCATAGCAATAGCGCGGGTTGCAATCGGTGCTGATCGCCAGCCCCTTGTCGGTGCCATGCACGCGCACGACCGAGGCATCGCCGCCCGATTTTTGCAACGTGTCCGCGCCAACCTGGCTGTCATATTGCTCCCAGATCCACCGGCGCGAGGCGAGGGCGGGGGTGCCCAGCAATTGCAGCAGCTCTGCGCCATGGTCTTCGCTCGGCTCTATCTTGTCGAGCGCGGGAATACCGGCCCATGCCTTGTATTCATCGCGCGAGATATAGGGCCGCTCATATTCTGGCGCGTCAGAGGCAAGCGGTCCCAGCGGTATATCGCATACCACTTCGCCATCGAATTCGAGCACCATATGCTGGGTATCGGTGACTTCGCCGATGACCGCGAAGTCGAGCTCCCACTTCTCGAAGATCGCCGCAGCCATTTCTTCTTTGCCGGGCTTGAGCACCATGAGCATCCGCTCCTGGCTTTCGCTCAGCATCATTTCATAAGGCGTCATCGCCTCTTCACGGCAGGGAACCTTGTTCATATCCAGCCGGATACCGGTTTTGCCATTGGTCGCCATTTCGACGCTGGAAGACGTCAGGCCAGCTGCGCCCATATCCTGAATCGCTACGATCGCGTCGGTCGCCATCAGCTCCAGACACGCTTCGATCAGCAGCTTCTCGACAAAGGGATCGCCCACCTGAACGGTTGGCCGCTTTTCTTCGATATCGTCGCCAAAATCCGCGCTGGCCATGGTGGCACCGTGAATGCCGTCGCGGCCTGTTTTGGAGCCGACATAAACGATGGGATTGCCCACGCCGGTTGCCGCGCTGTAGAAAATCTTGTCGGTATCCGCGACGCCTACGGTCATCGCATTGACGAGGATATTTCCGTCATAGGCGGGGTGGAAATTGGTTTCCCCGCCGACCGTGGGAACGCCCACGCAGTTGCCGTAACCGCCGATCCCGGCAACCACACCTTTGACGAGGTGTTTCATCTTCGGATGATCGGGCGAACCGAAGCGGAGCGCATTCATATTCGCGACCGGGCGCGCGCCCATCGTGAACACATCGCGCAAAATGCCGCCTACGCCGGTGGCCGCGCCCTGATATGGCTCGATATAGGATGGGTGGTTGTGGCTCTCCATCTTGAAGATCGCCGCCTGCCCATCACCAATATCGATGACGCCGGCGTTTTCCCCGGGGCCGCAAATGACCCAAGGCGCTTCGGTTGGAAGTTTCTTCAAATGGAAACGCGATGATTTGTAGGAGCAATGCTCCGACCACATCACCGAAAAAATGCCCAGCTCCACCATATTGGGGACGCGGCCGAGCGATTTGAGCACTTGCTCATATTCTTCGGGAGAAAAGCCGTGCTGTTCGACGACTTCAGGAGTGATCACATCGGAAGGATTCGCCATGGCGCGCGTTTAGCGCCGTGGACCGCCTCCTGCTAGTCCCCGATCATCCACATGGCGGCGAGTTGTCCCCACCCATTTTGCAATCCATGCAGCAAGGCCGAAACTGAGCAGCGCCATACCATAGAGCGGGAGGCCCGCTTCGGTGGGCTGCGGCCCGAACCAGTTGATCGCTTGAATCAGCAGCAGGAAGCCCAGCAACATCCATGGCGGCATCACCGGGCCCTTGGTCCGCGAGATGTACCACAGGAATGCAGCGAGGGTTATTCCAAGTTCCAGAGCGATGGCGGCCGCCGGATAGTTCCACAGGCCAAATCCGTAACGCGCTTCTCCGCCCGCGATGGTCAAATCGGGGCGGTGAACCAGTAGATCGGTGAGCCAGTGGGAGACGACGACTAGCGCGGCAAGGCTAGCTGTTACGAATTGCCGCCGCATCAACAGCAGCACGACCAGCATCAGCAATGCCCAGCCGAGCGTACCGACCAAACTATGCGTATATGGCATGTGATAAAGATCGAGCGGATTCATCGCGGTTATGCCCGGTTCGATCCGCATTTTTTCGACGCCAATGATGGCGAACAGGAAGAAGCCCCAATCAACCAGCTGTGCTGCGATAAAAAGCGTCCCCAGCTTTGGCGCATTCTTGCTGACCGCAGCTGCGGCGAATGCTGGCGCCCAGTGACCTATGAACATTTATACGAACGCCCCCAATCGTCTCATCCTAAGTCGTGAGGCGCAGTGTTACCCATGTTGCGACGCCGCTTGCAACAGCTGTTGCGAAAGCTCCCCAAAGAATATCGGCGATGGAGATATGCGTGGCCCAAACCTTCATCACCGCCTGACTGGTGAGGTCGTAAGTTGCATAGCATAGCCCGCCAAGAATGGCCCCGTTCACAAATGCGGTTGGCGCGCTGCCGGCTTCCAAGCCAGGCTTGATGGCAAACCACACCATTCCGAAAAGATACAGGATGTAAAAAAGCCCTGCCGCTCCCAATCGCACATTGTCCGCCATTATCTCTCCGATTACCGGACGGTACAGATTGGGTTCGGCCCATCGGAGCCAAAAAAAATCGAGCACGCCAAAGACGATGCCAGCCGCGACGAAGGCTATGATCCACTGCATTTTTTGTCTCTCCCGAGATATGTCAACTTGACCGCGAAGGGCCGCTTGGTCATTGCTTGTCGGATGACCGAGGGCACACCCGATTTGAAGCAAATGACTTTCGAGCAGGCTTTGGCCGCGCTTGAGGAAATAGTGAAACGTCTCGAAAGCGGCGAGGTTCCGCTCGATGAATCGATCAACCTGTATGAACAGGGCGAGAAGCTGCGGCAGCATTGTCAGGCCAGGTTGGATTCAGCGCAGGCGCGGATCGAGAAAATCGTTGCAGGCCCGGACGGACAAGCGACCGGTACCGTGCCGTTTGACGCCGAAAACTGAGCCTGTGCTTAGCGAGGTTCCCGATACTGTTCTTGCTGACGGTCTGAAGCAGATCCAGCGTGAAGTAGATTCGGCCTTTGATGCATTTCTTCCCGTTCCGGCGGATTCGCGGGCGCGTTTGGTGGAGGCGATGCGCTATGGCGCGATAGGTGGTGGCAAACGCGTGCGGCCATTGCTGGTTGTGGCGACGGCCGAATTGTTCGGGGTGGATCGCGATGTGGCGGTCCGCGCCGGCTGTGCTCTTGAAGCGATCCATGTCTATTCGCTAATCCACGATGATTTGCCGTGCATGGACGATGACGATCTGCGGCATGGCAAGCTGACCCTGCATAAGAAATTCGATGAAGCGACCGCAGTGCTTGCGGGGGATTCGCTGCATGATCTTGCTTTCGAAATACTCTCCGACGTGGAAACCAGCGGAGACCCGTTTACGCGCGCAGAGCTGATTTTGACGCTTGCCAAAGCGAGTGGGATGAACGGGATGGCGGGCGGCCAGATGATGGACATGATGGCCGACGATGCCGATTATGATCTGCACGCGATAACCCGTCTGCAGCAGCTTAAAACGGGTGCGCTGCTAGCGGCCTCGGTCGAAGTGGGGGCAATTCTGGGCAAAGTCGCGCCAGAGGGCAGGGCGCATTTGCGCGCCTATGCCCGCGATATTGGCTTGGCATTCCAGATTGCTGACGATCTGCTCGATCACGACGGAGATGAAGCAAAGGCTGGCAAGGCGCTGCGCAAGGATGACGAGCAAGGCAAGCAGACCTTTGTCACGCTGATGGGGCCAGAGGGCGCGCGTGAGCAAGCAAAAGCCCTGAGCGAGCAGGCCGTGGGCCATCTGGCGAGCTATGGAGAAGATGCCGCGCTGCTAAGGGCTTTGGCGCGCTATATTGTGGAGAGAGACCGGTGAGCGAACGCGTTGGAATTTATCCGGGAACATTTGACCCGATCACTTTGGGCCATGCCGATATTATCAGGCGCGGGGCGAAATTGGTCGATCGGCTCGTTCTGGGTGTCACAACCAATCCCTCGAAAAACCCGATGTTTTCGACAGAGGAACGATTGGCGATGGTTGAGCGCGAAGTGGCCGCGCTCGATCTTGGCAATGTGGAAGTCGTCGGGTTCAACGCCTTGCTGGTCAAATTTGCCGACAAAATGGGCGCCAATGTGATTATTCGCGGTCTCAGGGCGGTGGCTGACTTCGAATATGAGTATCAGATGGCCGGGATGAACCAACAGCTCGATGATGACGTGGAAACTGTCTTTCTGATGGCGGATGTTTCGCTGCAACCGATTGCATCCAAACTGGTCAAGGAAATTGCCCTGTTTGGCGGCGATATCACGCCCTTTGTCAGCGGCGCCGTGCGCGATGATGTCGTCGAGCGGGTAAAAACGATCGGGCGTTTGGGCGATTACTGAGCCTGTGCGCGGTGGATACAACCGATCATTCATTGAAGTGACAGCCGACCGTCGCTAGACGCATTTGCATTCAATTTACCAAAACACGGAAAACACATGTTCAAACGACTGATCGCAGCCGGTGCACTGACTGCTTTGGCGCTTACTCCCTCGGCGATTGTGGCGCAGGAAGCCGACGAAGCAGTTGAAACGGCAGAGGCAGCCGAGGCCGCGCCCGCCGCGCCACGGCGTTTTGATCCGATCAATTACAATCTGCAGGAAGATCGCGAGAATATCCTTGTGCTTGACCTGTCGAACGGTAAGCGCGTGCAATTGCGGTTGATGGAACAATGGGCGCCCAACCATGTGCAACGGATCAAAACTCTCGCGCGTCAGGGCTTTTACAACGGTGTCATATTCCACCGCGTGATCGACGGCTTTATGGCACAAACGGGCGATCCGACCGGGACCGGCCAAGGTGGCTCCCAGCTGCCCGATCTCAATGAAGAATTTAACCCGATGCCGCATATTCGCGGCACTGTGTCGATGGCGCGTGCGCAGTCGGAAAACAGCGCGAACAGCCAGTTTTTCATCACCTTCTATCCGCGCTTTTCGCTCGACAAGCGATACACAAATCTCGGCCGTGTGATTTCGGGAATGGACGGTGTTGATGCCATCGTTCGCGGCGAACCGCCGGCGAACCCGACCAAGATCCTGCAAGCGTCAATCGCGGCGGACAACCTACCGGTGCCGGCTCCAGAGCCGGTGGCGCCGACAACGACCGAAATTACGCCGGATATGCTCAGTTCGCCCATTTCGCAGTAAGCTTCACTTTTGCGCAATCGCGGCGTAGTGGCGCGCCATGCGCGTCGCCCGGCACATATTCTCTGATACGGATCGACATTCATGAAAGTCGATCTGTTTGACTTTGATCTCCCGCAAGAGCTGATCGCGCTGCGGCCCGTTTCACCGCGCGATTCTGCACGGATGCTGGTCGCGTGCGGAGATGAGCCTTTTGCCGACAAGTCTGTCAGCGATCTGCCGTCGCTCCTGCAACCAGGCGATGTGCTGGTCTTCAACGATACGCGCGTGATCCCCGCGCAATTGGATGGGCGGCGCGGTGAAGCCAAGATCGGTGCCACATTGCACAAGCGTATCGATTTGCGCCGGTGGCAGGCCTTCGTCCGCAATGCGAAACGGTTGAAAATCGGCAATGTGGTCGAGTTTCCCGCGCAGGTGAGGGCATTGGCCGAAACTCGGCATGAGGATGGCAGCTTCACGTTGAAATTCGAAGGCGAAGAGCCTGTCGAGCTGTTGCTGGAGCGGGCGGGGCGGATGCCTCTTCCGCCATATATCGCCGGAAAACGGCCGACTGACGAACGCGACAAAAGCGATTACCAGACCATATTCGCCAGGGAAGACGGGGCGGTTGCCGCGCCCACGGCCGCGCTGCATTTTACGCCCCAGCTGCTCGAAGCGTTGAGTGAACGCGGTGTGCAGCGCGAAACGCTGACGCTGCATGTCGGCGCGGGAACCTTCCTGCCGGTCAAGGCCGACGACACGGACGACCACCAGATGCACGCCGAATGGGGCCGGATCGAACCGGAGACCGCCGACCGGCTCAATGCAGCGCGCCGCAACGGCAATCGCGTTATCGCAGTCGGCACGACCAGCCTTCGGCTGCTGGAAAGCGCCGCTGACGAAGATGGCATAATCCAGCCATTTGCAGATGACACTTCGATATTCATTACGCCCGGCCATCGCTTTCGTGCGGTGGACGGCTTGATGACCAATTTCCACCTGCCCAAATCGACATTGATGATGCTGGTCAGCGCGCTGATGGGACGCGAGCGGATGCAGGAGGCCTATGCCCATGCGATTGCCCAAAAATATCGCTTTTACAGCTACGGAGATTCGTCGCTATTGATCCCGTGAGGACAAGAGGCTTGCAAAGTTCATCCGGCACGGCACAGATGGGGCAATGAGCGACACTATTCTCGAAATCGAAGGTTTAACGAAGGTCTATTCGGGCGGAGTGAAGGCGCTCGATTCAGTTGATCTGGAAATCAAGCAGGGCGAGATTTTCGCGCTGCTCGGCCCCAATGGTGCAGGCAAGACAACGCTGATTGGTGCAGTGTGCGGGCTTGTCCGGCCGACATCGGGGCGGATCGTAGCGTTTGGTAAAGATCTTGCGACCGAATGGCGCGGCGCGCGCGCGCGGATCGGGCTGGTCCCGCAGGAACTTTCGACCGACATGTTCGAGCCGGTGAAGCAGGCCGTTGCCTATTCGCGCGGCCTGTTTGGCCTCCCGCCCGATGATGCGCGGATCGAAGAAGTGCTGCGCTCGCTCAATCTATGGGAGAAGCGCGACGAGAAGATCATGGCGCTTTCTGGCGGGATGAAGCGCCGCGTGTTGATAGCGAAAGCGATGGCGCATGAGCCCGATCTGCTGTTTCTGGACGAGCCGACAGCAGGGGTCGATGTCGAGCTGCGTAAGACCATGTGGGCGCAAATCGATGCGATGCGCGCGCGCGGCGTCACTATCATTCTGACAACCCACTACATCGAAGAGGCCGAAGAGATGGCGGATCGCGTCGGGATAATCCGCGATGGCCGCATTCTGATGGTTGATGACAAGTCGGCGATGATGGCGCGATTGGGACGGACAGAGGCAATTATCGATCTCGCCAATCCGATGACCGAATTGCCAGATGCGATTTCCCGCTTTCCGGTCTCGCTGGAAAGTGACGGGATTCAAATTTGCTATCGCGGCGGCGACGGCACCGGGAAGGGAAAGGCCGAAGTCGCTGATTTGACCAAGGCGCTGACAGGAGCAGGGATCGACTATGTCGGGATAGACATTCGCGATTCTTCGCTAGAGGATATCTTTGTCGGCCTAGTCGAACGAAAAGAAGGAGAAGACGCATGAGCTTCAACTTCCGCAG
The DNA here is from genome assembly GCF_009827395.1 of Pontixanthobacter aquaemixtae. Classification (GTDB taxonomy): domain Bacteria; phylum Pseudomonadota; class Alphaproteobacteria; order Sphingomonadales; family Sphingomonadaceae; genus Pontixanthobacter; species Pontixanthobacter aquaemixtae. The sequence continues at coordinate 1,022,803 of NZ_WTYX01000001.1, forward strand.
CGCCTGGTCAATCTACAAGCGCGAATTGTGGCGTTTCCTGCGCACCGCGTTCCAATCGGTTCTGGCGCCGGTGCTTACGACTTCGCTCTATTTCATCGTCTTCGGGGCCGCCATCGGCAGCCGGATGGAGCCGATCGGCGGCGTGCCTTATGAGGCTTTCATAATCCCCGGCCTGCTGATGCTGACGCTGCTGGGGGAAACAACCAGCAATTCCAGCTTCGGTATCTATATGCCGCGCTTTACGGGGACGATCTACGAACTGCTATCCGCGCCGGTCGGTGTTGCTGAAACGCTGGTCGGTTTTGTCGGCGCCGCCGCTACCAAAAGTCTGATCCTTGCGGCGATTATCCTCGGCACGGCGACATTGTTTGTCGACTACACCATCGCGCACCCGCTTTGGGCGATGCTCTATATTATGCTGGTCGCCTCGAGCTTCAGCCTGTTTGGCTTTATCCTCGGTATCTGGGCCGACAATTTCGAGAAGCTGGGGATCATCCCGATGCTGATCCTGACACCGCTGACGTTCCTTGGCGGCACATTCTATTCACTCGACATGCTGCCCGACCCATGGGACAAAATCGCGCTCGCAAATCCGATTGCGTTCCTGGTTAGCGGCCTGCGCTGGACGTTCTACGGCGAGGCGGATGTTTCGATTGGTATTTCGCTCGGTCTAACCCTCGGCTTCTTGGCCATCTGCGTCGCGGTGATTGCGTTTATCTTCAAGACGGGTTGGCGGCTGCGCGAGTGATGCTAAATGCTCTGACTTATGAGTGAGCAGCCCAAGCCCCGATTTGCATTCGAGATCGCCGCGACCGACGGCAAAGCCCGTATGGGCACGATCCAGATGCAGCGTGGCGAGATCCGTACGCCTGCCTTTATGCCCGTGGGGACCGCTGCCACCGTGAAAGCGATGAAGCCGGAGACCGTGCGCGCAACGGGCGCCGATATCATTCTCGGCAATACCTACCACCTGATGCTGCGCCCCGGTGCAGAGCGGGTTGCGAAGCTGGGCGGTTTGCACAAGTTCATGAATTGGGATCGCCCGATCCTGACCGATAGCGGCGGGTATCAGGTCATGAGCTTGTCGGAGCTGCGAAAGCTCACCGAGGAAGGTGTGGAATTTCGCAGCCATCTCGATGGTTCCCGGCACATGCTGACGCCGGAACGTTCGATGGAAATCCAGCGTTTGCTCGGCTCTGATATCGTGATGGCCTTTGATGAGTGCCCTCGCGCGGATCAACCCCGCGATGTGATCGCAAGCTCTATGGAAATGAGCATGCGCTGGGCCAAGCGAAGCCGCGACGGATTTGACAGCGGTGAAGAACACGCCGCGCGGTCAGCCTTGTTCGGCATCCAGCAGGGCGCTCTGGATGAAGAATTGCGCAAACGCAGCGCCGATGCGCTGATCGATATCGGGTTTGACGGTTATGCGATAGGCGGGCTCGCAGTGGGCGAGGGGCAGGAAGCGATGTTCGCCACGCTGGAATTTGCGCCCGGCCAGCTTCCGAAGGATAAGCCCCGCTACTTGATGGGGGTTGGCAAACCCGATGATCTTGTCGGCGCGGTCGAAAGCGGGGTCGATATGTTCGATTGCGTATTGCCAAGTCGATCAGGCCGGAACGGGCAAGCATTCACATGGAATGGGCCGATCAATTTGCGCAATGCCCGCTTTGCCGAGGATACGGGGCCTATTGACGAACGCTGTTCATGCGACGCCTGCAGCAAATACAGCCGCGCCTATCTGCACCATCTGGTGAAGTCGAAAGAGATCCTCGGCGCGATGTTGATGACCGAGCACAATATCGCCTTCTACCAACAACTGATGCAGGCGATGCGCGACGCCATTGGCGAGGGGCGGTTTGCTGAATGGGCGCGCGACTTCAGGCGCAATTATCTCGAAGAATCTCCTCCCGGGTAGATCGGTCTCTTTACGAGAAGTGACGCAGTCCGAACAATTTTTTTGTCCGGAGAAACTGCTCTAGTCTTTTGACAATTTTCCCGTATGTTCAGTGGCTTCTTACATGGGGGACTACGATGCGGAAGCGGCTACTTACGTCATTTTTATTGGGTGGCGCGCTTGTCGCACCGATTGCTCAGGCCGAAACGCTTGAAGAAACCGCAACAGTATTTGGCATGCGAGAGGCCATTCTCGATATCAGCCTGTCTCCCTCGGGAAACCAGATTGCCTATATCGCTCCTGCCGGACACTCTACAGAGGCGGTGTTCATTGTCGATCTGAACGGCAATGCCGAACCAAAGCCGATCATCCAGTTCAGCGAGGAAAACGCGGAGCTGACGGAATGCGATTGGGCGACAGAAACGCGCTTCGTATGCGAGGTGGCGGGCATATTGAAGGATGGAAGCACTCCGGTCAGTTTTTCCCGACTATTGGCGATCGGTGCTGATGGGAGCGAAGCCAAATTGCTCACGCAGCGCACTTCGTCCCGCGCTCTCGGTTTCCGTCAAAATGGCGGCGACATTATCGCGCTCGACCTTGAGGGGGAGCAGGACAAGATCCTGATGACCCGCCAATGGATTAAGGAAGTCAGCATCAATACCCGTCTTGCCAATGAGGAAGAAGGGCTGGGAGTAGACGAGGTTGACGTTGTGTCCGGGCGCCGTTCGAAACTGGAAAGACCGGATGAGAATGCAGTGGCTTACATTGCAGACGAAGACGGGCGTGTACGGATGAAAGTTAGGCAGCCTGACGCCGTTGGCGGGATGCTTTCCGACAGGCGGCTATTCTATTTCCGAAAACCGGATTCGCGGTCTTGGGAACTGTTGTCTAGAATCGAAGTCGACAGCCAGACCTATAGCGGTCTTTATCCCGTCGCGATCAATTCGGCAGAGAACATTGCTTACGCTTTTGCCAGTCACAATGGATATGAGGCGCTTTACACGATCCCCCTGGAAGAGGGCGGCGAGCCCTCATTGCTCTTGTCCCGCGAAGATGCCGATGTCGATCGGTTGATCAGGATTGGCCGCGACCGCCGGGTTGTCGGCGCGAGCTATGCCACGGAGCGGCGTGAGAACGCTTATATCGATACGGAACTGAAGACTTTGTCCGATGGATTGCGGCAGGCGCTCCCGGGCAAACCCTTGATTACGATTATCGGCGCGAGTTCCGACGAAAACATACTGATGATCGTGGCATCGAGCGATACCGATCCGGGAATGACATATCTGTATGACAAAGGCTCGCGGCGATTGGAGCCGCTATTGCCGCTTCGCAACCATATGGATGGGCGCACTCTTAGCGAAATGAAACCAGTCACTTTCCCGGCTTCAGATGGCGTGGAAGTGCCAGGTTATCTTACGCTACCGCCCGGCAGCGACGGCAAGAACTTGCCGACAATTGTTTTGCCCCATGGCGGTCCAAGCAGCCGCGACGAATGGGGCTTTGACTGGCTGGTGCAATTCTTTGCGGCTCGGGGTTATGCCGTGCTGCAACCGAATTATCGCGGATCGTCCGGCTACGGAAGCGACTGGTTTGGCAAGAACGGTTTCCAGGCCTGGCAAACCGCGATCGGAGACGTGAATGGTGCGGGGCGCTGGATGGTGTCGCAAGGCATTGCTGATCCGGACAAGCTGGCAATTGTCGGTTGGTCCTATGGCGGTTACGCCGCGCTGCAGTCACAAGTTCTCGATGCGTCGCTTTACAAGGCCGTGGTCGCCATCGCGCCGGTGACAGATCTGGAGCAATTGCGCAGCGAGTCGATGCGTTACACGTCAGGCAGGCTGGTCGATTCCTTTATCGGGCGCGGCGATCACGTGCGCGCGGGCAGCCCCGGCAGGAATATTGACGCATTCAAGTCGCCGGTTCTTCTGGTCCATGGCGATCTCGACCTCAATGTCGATGTTAACCAGTCACGAGTCATGCATGACCGGTTGGAAGATGCGGACAAAGCCGTGAAGTATATCGAGTTCGAGAATGTCGCGCATAGTCTGGATGCCACGAAGGTCCGATACGAAATGCTCAAAGAGATCGACACGTTCCTGTCGACCAATATGGCCAACTAAGTCTTGTGGAGCGGCAACGAAAAAGGGCGGCCCCGCGGGACCGCCCTTTTGAAAATTCGTGATACCAAAATTTAGCGCGAATAGAATTCGACAACCAGATTTGGTTCCATCGTCACCGGATAAGGAACTTCGTCCAGCTTAGGTACGCGGTTGTATGTGACTTTGTCGTTGCCGTCTGGCGCGATGTAGTCAGGAATTTCGCGCTCTGGCAGGCTTTGGGCCTCGATAACTAGCGCCATTTCCTTGGCTTTGTCACCCAGGCTGATCACGTCACCAACATCACAGCGACGGCTTGCGACGTTACATTTGACGCCGTTCACACGGATATGGCCATGTGACACGATCTGGCGTGCAGCAAAGATCGTTGGCGCAAATTTGGCGCGGTATACGATCATATCGAGGCGGCGTTCGAGCAGACCGATCAGGTTCTGGCCGGTGTCGCCTTTCAGCTTGTTCGCTTCTTTATATGTGCTGCGGAACTGTTTCTCGGTCACGTCACCGTAATAGCCCTTGAGCTTCTGCTTCGCGCGAAGCTGCAGGCCAAAGTCGCTGACTTTGCTCTTGCGGCGTTGGCCATGTTGGCCGGGGCCATAGGAACGCTTGTTTACCGGGCTGTTGGGGCGACCCCAGATGTTTTCGCCCATCCGGCGGTCAAGTTTATGCTTCGAGGCTTTACGCTTCGACATTACGCTTCTCCAATTTACAATCGCCGCCTCTCCAAACGCTGGAGCGCTGACGCTTTAACCCGGTATCGCTCCACCAGACCGAACTGCCTGGTGCGGTTTCCGCTTCACCGGGGTGCGGAACCAAATTGCGAAGGCGCGCGAATAGCAGGATTCTCCGCCGCGTCAACCAAATCTGTTCTCGACAAATGGCGCTTCACAGGCCAGAGCGCGCGGCGATGACCAAGACTGTAAAAAGCCCTGAAGATTGTACCACCATGGTGGACGTGCGCGCCGGCGTTGATGAGACCGACCGGCAGCTGGTCAAGCTGCTTGAAACGCGATTTGGCTATATGCGCGCGGCGGCGCGGATCAAGCCGGACAGGGCGTCGGTCCGCGACGAAGATCGCAAGGCCTCGGTTATCAAAGCTGCCGCGCAAGCTGCTGAAGATGCAGGGCTTCCTTCGAAAGAAATCGCCCAGATTTGGGATCGGTTGGTAGAGGCGTCGATCGCATACGAATTTGACGAATGGGACCAGACCCGCGGTTAAATTGCGGTCTGCAATTCCGCCGGCTTAATTGCCGCGGTTATATTCGCGCCATTCTTCGCGGGTCATGCAGATACGTTCGCCGCGGCGGCTGCCCATCGACTGCACACGTTTGCAGATCTTTTTCGGCTCTTTCGCCTCTTCTTCTTTGGCGGTTTCGGCAGGTTTGGGCTCAGTAGCCATTGTCGGTGTTGCCAATGCAACGGAAGCCAAGACAATTGCGGACGTTACTGCAAGGCGCATTGTAGATTCTCTTAAACTGTTCGTGACCAGGGGATTTATGTTGTGGCGCAGATGTTTAACTCCAACCAAACGCTGTGTCGAGGTCAACTCGGCTATTTCCTGTCGCGTTTGGCAAGTGTGCTCAGTACGCCGCGCAGAGTTCGCACTTCCAAGTGATTCCAGCCCGGTTTTGTAAGAACATTGCGCAAGGTACGGCGCGTTGCGTCGGCGCGGCTGTCGGGCAGGAAATAACCCTTTGGCTCCAGCATCGCTTCCAGATGGCCGATCAACCCATCGAGATCCTGCTGCGGGGCGGGAGGGAGCTGTTCGGTTAACGTTGGCTGGCTGAGCGATTGCGTCTTGGACCATTCGTAAGCGCACAAAATCACCGCCTGGGCAAGGTTGAGCGATCCGAATTCCGGATTGATGGGCACCGTCAGAATGGCATTTGCCATCGCCACATCCTGTACATCGAGGCCCGATGCCTCTCGTCCGAACAGAAACGCGCTCCGTCCGGCCTGGTTGAAAACCTCGGTCGCTGCTTCCTCCGGTGTGACTACCCGCTTGGTATCTTCGCGAAGGCGCACCGTGGTTGCGTAAACATGCGAGCAATCGGCCACCGCCTCGGCAGTGGTATCGTATATCTTTGCTTGATCGAGCACGCTGTCAGCGCCCGCCGCTGCTGGGCCGGCACTCGGGTTCGGCCACCCGTCTCGCGGCGCCACCATCCGCAATTCGGTCAATCCGAAATTGAGCATGGCGCGCGCGCATTTGCCAATATTCTCGCCCAGCTGCGGCCGGACCAGAACGATAATTGGCGTTTCACTCGTCATCAGTTTCGGCGACTTCCTGCACGGAACTGGCGAACTCTTCAAAATCGCGCGCCTCGTTAAAGTCGCGATAGACACTGGCGAAGCGGATATAGGCGACGCTGTCGATCTGGCGCAGGCCGTCCATCACCATCTCACCCAGTTTGGCCGAAGGAATTTCACTCTCGCCGGCGGTTTCGACCTGCCGCTGTATACCCGATACCAACTGATCAATCCGCTCCTGCGCAACATCGCGCTTGCGGCAGGCCAGAGTGACCGAGTTTTCAAGCTTGGTCCGGTCGAAAGCTTCCCTGCGATCGCCCGATTTGACAATGGTCACATCGCGCAATTGAACGCGTTCGAATGTGGTAAATCGCGCACCGCAGCTGGAACATTGGCGCCGCCTGCGGATAGAGGAATTGTCCTCTGTCGGGCGGCTGTCTTTTACCTGGCTGTCCTCATGCGCGCAGAATGGGCAGCGCATCTATTTTCTGATCCGGTCGTAAAACATGAAGCCAGCACCCGCGACCGCGCCGATCGCGACACTAAGCCCGGGGAGCAAGAAACCCGCTGCGGCACCGACTGCTGCACCTTTAAGTACAGGCTTGGTGGCAGGATGCTGCATTCCGCCTTTGGCCATTCCGGCAAATTCTTCCTTGGCGTCTTCGAGGAGATCGTTCTTCTTTTCTTGCATCTTACATTCCAGGGTAAACAGGGAATGTTTTACATAGCTCTTCGACGCGGGTGCGAACAGACTCTTCGATCTGCGCGTCGCCTTCGGGGCCATTTTTCGACAAACCGTCAACCACCTCGGATATAAGTTTACCGACTGTGCGGAATTCTGCCGGGCCAAAGCCGCGTGTGGTGCCAGCCGGCGTGCCAAGCCGGACGCCGCTGGTCACGAAGGGGCTGCGTGTGTCGAACGGGATGCCGTTCTTGTTACAGGTCAGCCACGCACGATCGAGGCCTTTTTCGGCTGATTTGCCGGTCACGTCCTTTGCGGTCAGATCAACGAGCATGGAATGGTTGTCGGTCCCACCCGAAACGATGCGCAGGCCATGTTCTTCAAGGCTGGCAGCAAGCGCGCGTGCGTTTTCCACCACGCTTGTGGCATAGGTTTTGAATTCTGGACGCAGCGCCTCGCGGAAGGCAACAGCCTTGGCCGCTACGATATGCATCAACGGGCCGCCCTGCAGCCCCGGGAACACCGCCATGTTGAGCGGCTTTGTGAATTCCTCGTCATTCCAAAGGATTACACCCGAACGCGGGCCGCGCAGGCTCTTATGCGTGGTTGTTGTAACAACATGCGCATGCGGGAAGGGGGAGGGGTGCGCGCCGCCGGCAACGAGGCCCGAAATGTGGCTCATATCCACCATCAGATAGGCGCCGACTTCATCCGCTACTTCGCGAAAAGCGGCCCAATCCCAGATGCGTGAATAGGCGGTTCCACCGGCGATGATCAGCTTTGGCTTGTGCTCTTTTGCAGACGCCATGACCTCGTCCATGTCGATGATCTCGTCATCTTTGCGCACGCCATAGGCAACCGGATTGAACCACTTGCCTGACATATTGACCGGCGAACCATGCGTCAGGTGGCCGCCCGAATTGAGATCAAGCCCCATGAAAGTGTCACCCGGCTCCAGCAAAGCAAGGAACACCGCCTGGTTCATTTGCGAGCCGCTATTGGGTTGAACATTGGCAAATTCGCAGCCGAACAGTTGCTTCGCACGATCGATTGCGAGTGTTTCAACCACATCGGCATAGTCACAGCCGCCGTAATAGCGTTTGCCCGGATACCCCTCTGCGTATTTGTTGGTGAACACGCTGCCTGCTGCTTCGAGCACGGCCTTGCTGGCGATATTCTCGCTCGCGATCAGCTCGATCTTGTTGCGTTGGCGGGCCAGTTCGCTGTCGATTGCCGCAGCAATATCGGGATCGGCAGTGGCGAGATCATCTTGCCAGAAGCGGTTCATAATGTCGGAATCGTTTGCGGGTGCAGTACTCATCGGGAAATTCTCTGCAAAATTGGATTATTGGGGATCGGAAAGTTTGTTGGCGCGGCGCTGGTGGCGGCTTTCAGGGTCATTGGCGCCAGCAAATTCGGTCGTCAGGAAAGCAGTGACGCAAGCCTTGGCCATTTCAATACCCGTCAGGCGCGCACCCATCGCAATACAATTTGCATCGTTGTGCTCGCGCGAGAGAGCGGCGGAAAGCGGCTCTGATACTAGTGCGCAGCGCACGGCAGGATTGCGGTTGGCAGCGATAGAAATGCCAATTCCCGAACCGCATAGTGCGATGCCGCGTTCGGCAGTTCCATCAGCAACTGCGGCTGCGAGCTTATAACCGTAATCGGGATAGTCGACGCTTTCGCCACGCTCGGGACCAAGATCGGCAACATCGTGCCCTTCCTCGGTCAACCAGTCGCGCAATTCGGCTTTGAGATCGGTTGCGGCGTGGTCTGAAGCGATGGCGATTTTCATGGGTCCATCCCGTGTTATGGAATCGGTATGTGCGCCATAGGCACTTCGCGCCTGAGACGCCACCGCGTATCGGCAATCATCCCCATGGAAAGGGTTGTTTGACGGCAAGCACTCCAGCAGGCATCACGCTTGCTTGGAATGAGGGATCGCGATGAAGAAATATGCTGCGTTGATTGCGGTGGTTGTGCTGGGAACTCTGCTGGCAGTTATTGGCACTACGCCGCCTTCGCCGGCCCCGGCTGACAGCGACCTCGAAACGTTCTCCGCGGCGCGCGCGATGGAGGATGTGCGGATCATCGCCCGCGCTCCGCACCCAACGGGATCGGAAGAAAACGCGCTGGTGCGTGGGTATATAATCGAGCGGCTGAATGCGTTGGGGCTGGAGGTCAGCACCACTGAAGGCGAGGTTGAGGACCAATATCTTGATCGTTTCGAAGCCTGGAGCGGGATGAAGCCTGAGGCGCTAACTCTGACGAACATAATCGGCATTCTGCCCGGGACAGATCGCGATCTTCCGGCAGTGGCGCTGATGGCGCATCATGACACCGTGTGGGCATCGCCCGGCGCATCGGATGATACCGCAGGCGTGGCGAGTATTCTGGAAACGCTGCGCGCGATTAATGCCATCGGCACGCCAAAGCGCGATATTGTGGTGCTGATAACCGACGGCGAAGAACTGGGCCTGTTGGGCGCGCGGCAGTTTTTTGCCAGCAATCCTTTGAGCGACCGGATCGGTGCGCTGATCAATCTGGAAGCGCGCGGTGCAGGAGGGCGAACAACGCTGTTCCAGACATCGGCAGGCAATAGCGCAGCGGTGCAAATCTATGCTGACGCGGTTGGGCGGCCTGCGGGCTCCTCGCTGTCAGCATTTGTCTATGAAAATCTACCAAACGATACCGACCTGACCCCTGCGCTGGAGCGCGATTACGTGTCCTATAATTTCGCCTTCATTGGGCGGTCAGGACTGTATCATTCGCCCATGGCGACGCCGGAAAATCTCGATCAGGGGGCGTTGCAGGATATGGGTGACCAGACACTTGCTTTGACCCGCGCATTGGCCGGAGCGGAATCTCTGCCAGAGCGCAGCGAAAACCGGACATTCTTCGACGCCTTCGGGCTGATGCTGATTTCCTATGGCACATCGGCTGGTTGGCTATTGCTGGGCGGGGTAGCGGCGCTGAATCTCTATTGCTTGCGGTTGAACCAAAATCCGGCGGGAATTCTTCGCGGGATTGGTGCGTCGGCACTTGTGATCGTAGGTGGCGGCGCGCTGTTATTCGCGTTCAATTGGCTCTCGGGCGCCGGTGCGGGTGGGGCGAACTACTATGACCGGCTTGCGGCCATTCCGAGGCTAGAAGCGCAAGCGCTGCTGATATGCGTGGCCATACTCGCGGCAACCGCGCCGCTCTGGACCGGAAAACGAGCAAGCATCATCGGTGTGCTGGTCGCACTCGGCTTGCAAATATTCCTGCCGACGACCTCTTATATTCTGGTTTGGCCGCTGCTTTTGGGAGGTATCGCAAGCGTTTTGTCGCATCACCTGACGGGGATATGGTCAGTGATAGGCAAAGTGATCCCGAGCGCGCTGCTGTTCGGCTTTGTTCTGCAATACGGGCATCAGCTGATGCAGGGTGTTGGGCCCGATCTACCCTCTGTCGTTGCGCTGTTGGCGGTGATGTTGCTGCCAGTGCTGGGCCTGCTCGTTCCGTCAGTCGACCGGAAGCGGGCGTTTACGCTGGCGGGCGTTTGCCTGGTTCTGGCAGCAGCGATTGCGCTATGGGTCAGGTTCGATCCGGTCGCGGATACGGTAGCGGCCTATGAGTCGATGAAAGGTTAGTGGCGATTCACTAGAACTTTGTGACGCCGTTCGCCTAACCTCTGAAATTCTGACAAAGTGACCTCCAGTTGGAGGATCACTGATCCAGAAAACTCCGCATTTTCCGGCTCCGCGACGGGTGCTTCAGCTTGCGTAGTGCTTTCGCTTCGATTTGACGGATACGTTCGCGAGTCACGCTGAACTGCTGGCCGACTTCCTCCAGCGTGTGATCGGTGTTCATCCCGATACCGAAGCGCATACGCAGCACGCGTTCTTCGCGTGGGGTAAGCGAGGCGAGGACGCGGGTGACGGTTTCCTTGAGGTTCGCCTGAATCGCCGCATCCACAGGGATGATCGCGTTCTTGTCCTCGATGAAATCGCCCAGATGCGAATCTTCCTCGTCACCAATCGGCGTTTCGAGGCTGATCGGCTCCTTGGCGATTTTCATCACTTTGCGCACCTTCTCAAGCGGCATGGAGAGACGCTCTGCCATTTCCTCCGGCGTAGGCTCACGCCCTTGCTCGTGCAGGAATTGGCGGCTTGTCCGGACAAGCTTGTTGATCGTTTCGATCATATGGACCGGAATACGGATCGTGCGCGCCTGGTCCGCGATCGAACGCGTGATTGCCTGACGGATCCACCAGGTGGCGTAGGTGCTGAATTTGTAACCGCGGCGATATTCAAACTTGTCGACCGCCTTCATCAGGCCAATGTTGCCTTCCTGAATAAGATCAAGGAATTGCAGGCCGCGGTTGGTATATTTCTTGGCAATGGAAATCACCAGACGAAGGTTCGCCTCGACCATTTCCTTCTTCGCGATGCGCGCCTCGCGCTCGCCCTTTTGCACCATGTTCACGATGCGGCGGAATTCGGGCAGGCTCATGCCGGTCTGGCTGGCGATATCGGCGATTTCGGTGCGGATACGGTCAACCGCATCGGCTTCCTTCTCGGCGAAGGCGGCCCATTTTTTGTCCTTCTTGACCCGGTCCGCCATCCAATTGTCGTCAAGCTCGTTACCGATATAGGCTTCGAGGAAGTCGATACGTTTGACCTTGTGGCGCTCTGCCAGACGCAGCATCTGGCCGCCCAGCGCGGTCAGGCGGCGGTTAAAGGCATAGAGATTGTCGACCAGAAACTCGATCTTGGTCGCGTGGAACTGCACGCTTTCGACCTGCGCGGTGAGGTCTTCGCGCATCTGTTCGTATTTCTTTTCTTTCGCGGGCGGGAAATCCTGACCATTGCCGAGCGTTTCAACGCGGTCGGCCTGCATCTTTTCGAACTTCTTGAACAACTTGGTGATGCGCGCGAAAGTTTCGATGGCGTCCGGTTTTAGCGTCGCTTCCATCTGCGCAAGTGACAAGGTGTTGTCCTCGTCATCATCGTCGTCTTTCTTGGAAGAACCCTCTTCGCCGTCTTCGTCTTCGTCCGTCTCTTCGTCGGAATCATCGTCATCGCGGATATCGACGCCGGCGGTTTCTTCCGAAATTTCGCCGTCATCGTCTTCGTTTTCCTCTTCCATCTTGTCGACGGGAGGCTCTTTTGACAGCATCGCATCAAGATCGAGGATTTCGCGAAGCTGCATCTCTTCATTGTTGAGCGCTTCGGACCAGTGGATGATCGCGTGGAAAGTGATCGGGCTTTCGCACAGGCCGATAATCATCGTGTCACGGCCAGCTTCGATACGCTTGGCAATCGCGATCTCGCCTTCGCGGCTGAGCAATTCCACCGCGCCCATTTCGCGCAAATACATACGCACCGGATCGTCAGTACGATCACCGGTTGCGGCTTTCTTGGCGGGGGCAGCGGGCTTCTTCGCCTCTTTACCATCCTTGCCGACGCTCATTTCTTCGACTTCAGCCGCTTCTGCCTTCTTGGCTTCGGCTTCCTCGTCATTCTCGACGATGTTGACGCCCATCTCAGAAATCGCCGACATCACGTCTTCAATCTGATCGGTGTTCATCTGATCCTGTGGCAGAGCTTCATTGAGCTCGTCCATCGTAATGTAGCCCTTGCGCTTCGCCTTGGTCATCAGCTTCTTCACAGAAGCTTCGTTCATGTCGAACAGCGGTGCGTCTTCTTTGTTAGCTTTAGCTTTGGAGGCCATAAACTCTATCGGTCCGTTTCTCTGTCGTCTTCGCTGTCGGGTAGAGCAGTTTGACGATCTGAATCAATTTGGGCCGCTCGCGCAGCCCTTTCGCTTACCATTTGCCCGAGTCGCCGCTCAAATTCCAGCTTTCGTTTCAACAGGCGTTGCTGCTCTGTGAAAGCACCTTCGGGGTCGGTTTCAAAACGCGCTGTGGCCGCCGCAAGCGCGGCTTCCAAAGCAGGTCTTTCAACCAGCAGTGACACGGCTTCGGCAAGATCGTCGCAGGCAGCTTTCGGATCGGTTCCTTCACGAAGGAAGGAGAAACGGGTTTCATCCGGCGCCTGACTTATGCCGTCTGGCACCAATATGGGTGATGTTGCGCCCGGTTCAAGCGTCTCTGCCGCTTCTATCAACGAATCTATCACGGGGCCGACATTTCTGTCACTCGCGGCAAAGCGTTCCAGCTGCTCTGCATGGCGCAAAATCTGGTCGGGGTGCCGCGCCAATCCGGCGATGACCGCACCGGCCAGCAAGTCGCGGCTTCCGCCGCTTGTCGACCGGCGCAGCCGCGCGGCGGCTTCTGGTGCAAGTTTGGGATTGGCTGGTTTGAACCCGCCTGGTTTCCACTCGCGTTTGACCCAAGGCTTTTTCTCTCGCGGCGGAAACGCGAAGGCAGAAAAGCGTTCAAGCAGCTCGCGCTTATAGAGAGAGCGGATGTCGGGATCCTGTATCGCATCGACATGCTGGAGCAGCCGCGCTTTCAACCCGGCTTTATCCTCTGGCGTATCATGGCGCTGCGCGTCACGCTCAAACGTCCACAAAGTGTCGAGCAAAGTCGCTGCCTTATCGAGCAGCGCATCCATCGCCTTGCGGCCTTGCTGTTTGAGCAGATCATCGGGGTCGAGACCGGCAGGAAGGCGGACAATGCGCAGCGAATGGGAAGGGCGCAGCATCGGAAGCGCCCGCTCTATCGCCCGCAACGCTGCGCGCTGGCCTGCTGCATCGCCGTCAAAACACAACACCGGTGTTTCGACCATTCGCCACAGCATTTCGAGCTGCCGTTCGGTCAGCGCGGTACCCATCGGCGCCACCGCATCTTCTATTCCGGCATTGGCGAGCGCGATCACATCCATATAGCCTTCGACCACGACGATCCGGCCGGACTGGCGCGATGCGGGGCTGGCGCGGTGGAGATTATAGAGGTTGCGGCCCTTGTCGAACAAGGGCGTGTCGGGAGAGTTGAGATATTTTGCGGCTTTGGTCTCGCTGTCCAGTATCCGCCCACCAAACGCGATCACGCGGCCGCGCGCATCGTGGATCGGCAGCATCAACCGCGCCCGAAACCGGTCATACTGCGCGCCATCATCGACCGATATCCGCATGCCCGATTCGACCAGCATATCATCGTCGAAACGTGACAGTGCCCGGTGCAGGGCATTGCGGCTATCGGGAGCAAAGCCGAAGCCAAATTCGCGCATGATTTCCTGCCGGAAACCGCGTTGCTGCAAGTAGGCGCGCGCTTGCTGGCCGTCGGCGGACTTCAAATTATCCTCGAACCAGCTTTGCGCGGCTTCCATCACATCATTCAACTCGGCACGCTGCTCCGCCCGCGCGGCCGATTGCGGATCGGGGGCGGGGACTTCCATCCCGGCTTCCGCCGCCAATTCCTTCACCGCATCCATAAAGGACATACCGCGCTGGTCGGTCATCCAGCTGATGACGTCGCCATGCGCCTGGCAACCGAAACAGTGGTAAAAGCCCTTTTGGTCGCTGACCGTAAAGCTAGGCGATTTCTCGTTATGGAACGGGCAGCAGGCTTTCCATTCATGCCCCGCCTTCTGTAGCTTGACCGTGCGCATGATCACGCTCGAAAGCGTTATGCGCGAACGGAGTTCATCAAGCCATTGCGGGGAAAGCGCCATGGTGTTTCCACTATGCGCTAATCACGCGATTCTCCAGCCCGCGCGACTATCTGCTCACAAGCAAGCGTTTGTCGCACCATCTTTGGCTGCTGGATAGGGGCCAGAACCTGCCGCCTCTGTGTAATTGGCCTTGATGGAATAGGCTGGTGCAGGGCCTGAAGGTGGCAATGTCGACTGCCAGTAGAAAGTCATCGGTTCGGCCTGTTCCCACTGGTCGCCCGCGTCACCGGGATTGACCGACCAGATTATTGCGCCGTCAAGGCATGTGACGACAATATCGGCCTTCTCGCCGATTGCTGCCAGTGCTTCCGCCTTTGAGTAACCTACCGAACCGGTGAAACCGTGTGCGGGGCGCAGCATTCTGAAAGAGGTGGCCTGCTCAACATCCGATGAGTCATTGCCCTCTCCGCTGCCGGTGTCGTCCTCGTTATCCTCGCCCGGATAAACGACATGGACATAGGTATAGATCGTCCCCTCGGGCGCGGTTTTCGGATCGCATGGATCCATTCCGGCGGGGCAGGCGACGTAGGAACGGATATCGGCGAAGCTGCCTTCCGCGCTGTCGAGCGTGCCGGTGACTTCTGGCCCCTGCGGACCGACAATCTTTGCGCCGAGCTTGAGGTCCATAAAGTCGCCCACCGGAAGCGCCGCGGCGAGGGCATCGGCCTCTCCTTCGGTGGTCGCGCTTTCCAGTTCAGTCGCGTCTTTGTCGGGTTCATCGGAACAGGCCGCAAGCGCCAAGGCCGCTGCGGTTGCGGTCAGAAATCGGAAACTGCGTGTAGTATGGGCATTCATGTAAGGCTCTCTTTCACCATTGCGCTGGCTTTTGTCATATCCAGTTCAGCGCCGTGGCGAGCCTTTAGTTCCCCCATGACTTTACCCATATCCTTAATGGATGTGGCACCTATGTCCGATTTGATAGCCTCGATTGCGGCTTTGGTTTCTTCTTCGGACATCTGCTGCGGCAGGAATTCCTCGATAACCACCAGTTCGGATTGTTCCTTGGCGGCCAGCTCATCGCGGCCACCGTCAACATACATGGTTATCGATTCTTTTCGCTGCTTGGCCATTTTCTGCAAAACTTCGGTCACCAGCGCCTCGTCATCGATCTCTTTGGATGATGTGCGCAGCTCGATATCGCGGTCTTTGATTTTTGCGCCGATCAGGCGCAGCGTGGCTGTGCGTTCCTTGTCGCCGGCTTTCATGGCGGCGATAGTTTCGGCTTTGATCGTGTCGCGAAGCATATTGGGGTTTTCCTGTCAGTAATTTTTCAAAATCGTGGGTAAACTGGTGATGCATTCGTAATAACGCAACTTTCCGGCACTGGACAGGTTGACGGGAATCATACCCGTCACTAGCCACCATCTCTTAGCAACATCGCCGTAAACCCTGATTCCGGAGCGCCTCATGGCATCTGCCGCCTCTTCGCCTGCGCAACCTAAAGACGCGACGGGAGTCCTCGTTCTGGCTGATGGATCGGTGATCTGGGGCAAAGGCTTTGGCGCCACAGGCGATGCGGTGGGCGAAGTGTGCTTCAACACCAGCATGACCGGCTATCAGGAAGTGATGACCGATCCGTCCTACGCGGCGCAGATCGTCACCTTTACTTTCCCGCATATCGGCAATGTCGGTGCAAATGGCGAAGATATCGAAGGGCTGGTCGAAAGCGCGGTTGGCTGCGTGGTGCGCGAGGACGTGACGCCATCGGCCAATTTCCGTGCAGAACAGCAATTCACCGAATGGATGGAAGCCAAGGGCAAGATCGGCCTGTCGGGCATAGATACCCGCGCGCTGACCCGCCGCATCCGCCTGTCAGGCGCGCCCAATGCGGTGATTGCCCATTCGCCGGATGGCAAGTTTGATATCCCCGCTTTGCTCAAACGCGCGCAGGAATGGGCCGGGCTGGAAGGTATGGATCTGGCGCAGCGGGTTAGCCGCGCGGATCAGGAAAGCTGGGAAGGCGGCTATTGGACTTTGGGCAAGGGCTATGGGCGCGCTGCGCGTGATGCCACGCCGCACGTTGTCGCCATCGATTACGGCGCAAAGGACAATATCTTCCGCAATCTGGTGAAGGCCGGCGCGCGGGTGACGGTAGTTCCGGCCAAGACCAGCTTGGAGGAGATCGAGGCGCTCAAACCCGATGGCGTGTTCCTGTCCAACGGACCGGGCGATCCGGCAGCGACGGGCGCCTACGCAGTGCCGGTGATCAAGGCGCTGCTCGACAAGGATGTGCCTTTGTTCGGCATTTGCCTCGGCCACCAGATGCTTGCGCTGGCGGCGGGCGCAAAGACCACCAAAATGCACCAAGGCCATCGCGGCGCAAACCATCCGGTCCAGCGCGTTGGAGAAGGTTGGGGCGAAACCACTGGCCTCGTCGAAATCACCAGCATGAACCACGGTTTCGCTGTCGATGGCGAGACTTTACCCGATGGCGTCGAGGAAACGCATGTCAGCCTTTTCGATGGCAGCAATTGCGGCATCGCGGTGAAGGGCAAACGCGCGTTCGGCGTCCAATACCACCCCGAGGCCAGCCCCGGCCCGCAAGACAGCTTCTACCTGTTCGAGAAGTTTGTTGGAGGCTTGGGGTGAGACAAAATTCGCTCCCTGTTCCCTCTCTGTTGCTATCGGTTGGCCTAATTTCCTGCACGGCAGGTGGCGAAGAATTGTCCGATCATAGAACCGAGGCTGTCCTCGAACAAATTGCTGCCGAATGCGAACTTGGAGGGTACCTTCTTGTTATTGATGGCGACAGTGTCGTGGTGACTGCGCGCGCGGAGATCCGGCAATTGCCACTCGAACACAAGAAATATGAATGCGCTGCTCGGTTCGTAAACGAACGCCTAGGTCAGAAGATAGGTTCCTAATGCCGAAACGCACTGACATTTCCTCAGCTGCCGTGAACTCCCTTCCCCTTGGGGAAGGGTTGGGGATGGGGGGTCGGCGGTGATTGGGGGCGAAACCGCTGGCGTCGAGCACCCATCCCCCGGCCCCTTCCCTCAAGGGAAGGGGGGGAACTCAGGGCTCGTTTCTGGCGAGGGCGATTTCTTCGAGGATCGCTTCCAGCACGCCATCGGTGTTTTCGAGAATATCGTGGTTCCAGAAGCGGATGACTTGGTAGCCGTGGTCTTCGATAGCCGCACTGCGCGCTGCGTCTGTTTTGCTCTCCGAGTGTTGTCCGCCATCGCATTCGATCGCCAACCGCAGGCTACGGCAAGCGAAGTCGACGATGTAGATGCCAATCGGAAATTGTCGTGTGAACTTCACACCACCGAGTTGGCTGGCGCGGAGGTGGGACCAAAGCACGCGTTCAGCGTCGGTTGCGTTGCTGCGCAGCTTTCGCGATATGCCGGTCAATCGCTTTTTCGTCATACGCCGTACACCCACACCCAACCCTCTCCCTCAAGGAAGAGGGCTTTAGTAGCGAAGTCAGTCTAAATGCCCAAACGTACCGACATCTCCTCCATCCTCGTCATTGGCGCTGGTCCCATTATTATCGGGCAGGCGTGCGAGTTTGATTATTCCGGCACGCAGGCGATCAAGGCGCTGAAGGAGGAGGGCTATCGCGTCATCCTCGTCAATTCCAATCCGGCCACGATTATGACCGATCCGGAATTTGCGGATGCGACTTATATCGAGCCGATTACGCCCGAAATCGTTGCCAAGATTATCGAGAAGGAACGCCCCGATGCGGTGCTTCCAACAATGGGTGGGCAGACGGCGCTGAACTGCGCGTTGTCGCTCGAGAGCATGGGCGTGCTGGAGAAATTCGGGGTCCAGATGATCGGCGCGGATGCGGAAGCCATCGACAAGGCCGAGGACCGCCAGAAATTCCGCGACGCGATGGACAAAATCGGCCTCGAAAGCGCGCGCAGCGGTGTCGCGCATTCGGTTGAAGAAGCGCAGGAAATCGTCAAGCGCACGGGCCTCCCCAGCATCATTCGCCCCAGCTTCACGCTTGGCGGAACCGGCGGGGGGATTGCCTATAACAAGGCCGAATTCGAACGGATTGTGCGCGAAGGGCTCGATGCCTCGCCTACCACCGAGGTTCTGATCGAGGAATCGCTGCTCGGGTGGAAAGAATATGAGATGGAAGTCGTCCGCGACCGGGCGGACAATTGCATCATCATCTGCAGTATCGAGAATGTCGATCCGATGGGCGTGCATACGGGCGACAGCATTACCGTCGCCCCCGCGATGACGTTGACCGATAAAGAATACCAGATCATGCGCAATGCCAGCATCGCGGTGCTGCGTGAGATTGGCGTCGAAACGGGCGGATCGAATGTGCAGTTTGCGGTCAATCCGAAGGATGGCCGCTTGATCGTGATCGAAATGAATCCGCGTGTTTCGCGGAGCTCTGCCTTGGCTTCCAAAGCCACCGGCTTCCCCATTGCGCGCGTCGCGGCGAAGCTGGCGGTGGGCTATACGCTCGATGAAATTACCAACGAGATCACCGGCGCTACACCGGCGAGTTTCGAGCCCACGATTGACTACGTGGTCACAAAGATCCCGCGTTTTGCCTTCGAGAAATTCAAAGGCGCAAAAGACGAGCTTGCCACCGCGATGAAATCGGTCGGCGAAGTGATGGCCATTGGCCGCAACTTCCAGGAGAGTATGCAGAAGGCACTGCGCGGTCTCGAAACCGATCTCGACGGATTTAACCGTGTCGCCGATTTGCAAGGCGCCAGCCGCGATGTGGTGACCGGATCGCTGTCCAAGCGGTCACCGGACCGTATCCTAAAAGTCGCCCAGGCTTTGCGCGAGGGATTGAGCGTGGAGGATATCAACCAGATCACCGGCTATGATCTGTGGTTCCTTCGCCAGATCGAAGGCATTATCGACGCGGAGAAAGACGTTGCCGAAAACGGCCTGCCGAATGATGCGGCGGGACTGCGCAGGCTGAAAGCGATGGGCTTTTCCGACAAGCGGCTTGCGACTTTGGCGGTGCGTTCGGTCGGTGTCGCAGGCGGCATGGGCGAAACGCAGGCGAAACGTTCCGGCTTGCTCCACGATGCGCTGCAGGCAATGGCAGGTGCAACATCCGAACAGGAAGTGCGCGAATTGCGCCGCAAGCTGGGCGTGTTGCCGGTCTTCAAGCGGATCGATAGCTGCGCCGCTGAGTTCGAAGCGATTACGCCCTATATGTACTCGACCTATGAGGCGCCCAGCTTCGGCGAGCCGGAGGACGAGGCTGATCCATCCGACCGTAAGAAAGTCGTCATTTTGGGCGGCGGTCCGAACAGGATCGGGCAGGGCATCGAGTTCGATTATTGCTGCGTCCACGCCTGCTTCGCGCTGGCCGAGGTCGGATATGAAACGATCATGATCAATTGCAATCCGGAAACGGTTTCGACCGATTATGACACCTCCGACAGGCTCTACTTCGAGCCGCTGACGGTGGAAGATGTGTTCGAAATCCTCCGCGTCGAACAATCGAATGGCGAATTGGCCGGGGTTATCGTCCAGTTCGGCGGAATGACTCCGCTGAAACTGGCACAAGGGCTGGAAGACGAAGGCATTCCGATCCTTGGCACCAGCCCCGATGCGATTGACCTGGCCGAAGACCGCGAGCGTTTCGCGAAGCTGGTCAACAAACTTGATCTGAAACAGCCGGAGAATGGCATCGCCTATAGCCGCGATGAAGCCGCCGCTGTGGCCGCCTCTATCGGCTATCCCGTGCTGCTGCGCCCGTCCTATGTCCTGGGCGGCCGCGCGATGGAAATCGTCGATAGCGAGGCGCAGCTGGATGATTATATCAAGACGGCTGTGAACGTGTCGGGCGACAGCCCCGTTTTGGTCGATCAATATCTGCGCGATGCGATCGAATGCGATGTCGATGTGCTGTGCGATGGTGATCAAGTCGTGGTTGCCGGCGTGATGCAGCATATCGAGGAAGCCGGGGTCCATTCGGGCGATAGCGCCTGCACGATCCCGCCTTATTCGCTGCCTGCCGATATCGTAGAGGAAATGGAACGCCAATCCGAAGCGCTGGCGATGGCGCTGGGCGTGCAGGGGCTGATGAATGTCCAATTCGCGGTGAAAGACGGCGAAGTCTATCTGATCGAGGTCAATCCGCGCGCGAGCCGGACTGTACCCTTTGTTGCCAAAGCCATCGGGCAACCAGTGGCCAAAATCGCTAGCCGGGTGATGGCGGGAGAGAAGCTGGAAAGCTTCCCGGCATTCAAACGTGACCTCGACTATATGGCGGTGAAAGAGGCGGTGTTCCCCTTTGGCCGTTTCCCCGGCGCCGATCCGGTTTTGACACCGGAAATGAAATCGACCGGCGAAGTCATGGGGATCGACAAGGATTTCCCCACCGCCTTCCTCAAATCGCAGTTGGGGGCAGGAGTAACATTGCCCGAAAGCGGAGTGGTTTTCGTGTCGGTAAAGGAAAGCGACAAGCCGATTGTGACCCCCGCGATTAAGACGCTGGTCGAATGCGGCTTTACCATCATCGCAACCGGCGGAACGCAGCGCTATCTGAGCGAACAAGGCCTGCCGGTAGAGCGGGTCAACAAAGTCGCCGAAGGGCAGCCGCATATTGTCGACAAGATGATCGATGGCGAAGTGGCGCTGGTGATCAACACAACCGAGGGTTGGCAGAGCCTGATCGACAGCAAATCGATCCGTGCAACGGCGCTGGAAATGAAGATTCCATACTACACCACCGCTGCAGCATCGCTGGCCACGGCAGAGGCAATTCGCTCGGTAAAACCGGCAGCGCTTGAAGTCCGCTCGCTACAAGACTATTATAGCTGAGAAACAAACGACTTTTCCCGACATTCCATCCGGCATCAGTCGCTCCCACAGGGGCGGCACGGCGCGGATTTGTTTTCGGGTTCAAGTGATTAGATGGATTGAGAGTGACCATGGATAAGGTTCCAATGCTGGCCGAGGGCTACGAACGGTTGACCGCCGAGCTCAAAGAACTGCGTGCAGAACGTCCGAAAATTGTCGATGCAATCGAAGAAGCGCGGGCGCATGGCGATCTTTCGGAGAACGCCGAATATCACGCTGCGAAAGAGCGTCAGGGCCAGGTAGAGGCCATGATCGGTGACATCGAAAGCAAAGTGACTCGCGCACAGATTATCGATCCGAAGACGCTTTCGGGTGACAAGATTGTGTTCGGCGCAACGGTCACGCTGCTTGATGATGATGACAAGCCGGTAAAATACCAGATTGTCGGCGAGACAGAGGCGGAGGCGGCAAAAGGCCGTATTTCCTACAGCTCGCCCCTAGGGCGCGCGTTGATCGGCAAAGATCTGGGTGACGAAGTAGAAGTGACCGTGCCATCGGGCGACAAGTTCTATTTGATCGACAAGATCGAATATATTTAATCGCGCGCGGCCGGTAGCTGGCCAAGCCGCTTTTCCATCGCGAAATTGTGAATGGGCACGCCGTCCAAATCAAAATCACGGCGGCGCACCAGCTCATATCCTGCCCGCTCGAACGCGGGACGGGCGAGTTCGCTCGCTTCGGTATAGAGGCGCTCGACGCCTAGCGAGCGGGCCTGCGATTCAGCGGTATCGAGCAACTGGTCGGCCAGTCCGCGGCGCGTGTGCCGGGGATGGCAATACAGCATGTCGAGATGCCCGTCCGGCTCTAGCAGTGCATAGGCGACGGGACGGTCCTGCGCATCGACTGCGACAAAAACCATATGTCCGGACAAAACCCGGCTGTGCAATCGCTCGGCGTCACCATGGCGCGCCGCCCAGGCGTCAACCTGTTCTTGCGAGTATCCAGCGCGCCCGACGGTGTTGATCGCTGCCAGAGTCAGCGAATGGATCGCCCCGGCATCGCTTTCGACATAGTCCCGAATGCGATAGCTCATGGAGCGAGTGATCAGGCGTCTGGCGTCAGCAATTTGTGCAGCGGAACGATCACATATTTCATTTCGGCATCGTCCACCGTGCGCTGCGCATTTCCGCGCCATGCTTCCACCGCATTGTCATAATCGCTGAACACGCCAACAACGTGGACGCTTTCCGGGTCCTGAAATTCCATGGTACGCGGGTCAACAACGCGGCCACCCATAACCAGGTGAAGCGTCTGTTTGAATTCTGTTTCTTCCATGATCGGAACTTTCTACTCTGGGGAGATATGCCGCAGCCCATAAAGAAAATGGCGCGACAGGCAAGCCCGCCGCGCCATCAGCTGTAGCATTTGGAATTGGTCAGGGGCGCGAACGGAGACGCAAATCGCGGACAGTCCTTCCGGCTTTTTTGCCGGCTTCGCGAGTGAGCGACTTTGCTGCAGCGGCGGCGTTTCCGCCTCTGAAGCTGGCTTTGCGCTTTAGCTCACCGGCATTGTCATTGATCGCATCGCCCAAATCCTCGATCTTGTCTTTGCCCAACTGGGTGAGGTCGCTGGCCGCGTCGATCAGGCCGGTAGCGTAGGCCATGCCCAGCTCGGCTGCGTAGCTTGCAAACTTGCTGGCATTTTCGCCTGCGGCTTTGCCCGCACGGCGTCCCGGTTTGGTCATCGCGCCAATCGCAAGACCCAGAACGGCCACACCCGCGAGCGTGGCAAAGGGATGTTCTTTCACGAAATCGGTTGCCTTCTTGCTTGCGTCGCGCGCGATATCACCGATCGAACGGTCGGCATTGCGTTGCTCCGCAGCTTCGATCTTGGCCTTGAGTGCCTGGCGTTTCTCGTCACCTGAAGTGGCTTTGGTCATTTGGGGGAACTCCTGAATTAGAATCTATGTGAGGACCGCTGCGATTAGTCCGCGCTGTCTTCGTGGGGGTTGGCGTCAGTTTGTGCATCCAAGGCAGTCTGATCATCGCCTACTTCTTCGTCGCTGAACAATGCCATAATGGGATTGCGCGCAAACCACAGCACGATCGCGGCAATTAAAGTGGTTAGCACGCCCTTGTTGCTGTCCGCCGCTTCCACCGCCTCGTCAAACACATCGACCGCACCTTCGGACATGCGCGTTGCGAAGCGCGATCCGATGCTTTTGGCACTGAAGTCAGCTTTGACGTGGCTGATATCGGCTTTGACCAGCTCCAGCGCAGCATCGCGCAAGATCCGGTCTTCGCGCAATTGGCGCTCCAGCTCCGCGCTCATTTGCCGTCATCCTGAAATACACCCGCTGCCTTGGAAAAGCGCTTCTTGGCAGCAAACCCGAAGATTACGACGCCGAGCAGCAGAACCGCAACAACGGCCAAAGTGGCCCACAAAGGCCCGATGTGCGGGGCGAGCGTCAAGACCACTCCGACCACAAGCCCGATCAGTGCCAGATGCAAAAACGCAAGGGCAGCAAGGGCAAATCCGATGCCTGACTTTCCATTGCCCGCAACATAAGACAGCCGTGTTTTCTGATAAGCCAGCTCTGCCTCGACATAGGTTTTACCATCGTCAATCAGAGCATCAATGTCTTCGGACAACGAGCGTTCCGGACCAGAACCTTCCGCTGCCAGATCGATTTGTTCGATCTCGTCATCGAAAGATTCCAGTTCCGTATCCCGACTAGACGGCACGTCAGTGTCGAGCATGTCGTTCAGCCCCCCTGCCTACGGCGCTTATTTGCGGCCGCTTGAGAACAGACGCGCTACAAGGAAGCCGACAACCGCAGCGATGCCCACCGCAGCAGCAGGACTCTTGCGCACAGCTTCGCGCGCGTCCTCGCCGATTTCCTCGACGCTTTTATTGTCGAGCTTGGCTGCTGCTTCTTGCAAACTGCGCGAAGTGCTGCGCGCATAGTCACCGTATTTTTCGCCGAGCTTCTCGTCGATCAGCTCAGCGCTGTCTCCGACAACCTTTCCAAGCGAAGAAATACCGTCGCTTGTCTTGGATTTTGCTTCGACAGCTAGGTCACCTGCGCGGCCTTTGGCATCGACCATCCAGTCTTCCGATTTGCCCTTGGCTTCGGCGCGATAGGCAACTGCGCGCGAAGAAGCTTCTTCCTTGAGCGCAGCTGCGCCGGCTTTGGCTTCTTCAAGTGCTGCGTTGAAACGTGTTTTTGCTTCTGCAGTGCCCGCAGCTTTCGGTGCAGCCTTTTTCTTGGCTGCTGGTTTCTTTTTGGTAGTGCCCGTTTTGGTGGTGGCCATGATTATGTTTCCTTAGCTTCAAAACTGTCGAGGCTAGCTGCAATCAAGCAGATTCTAACCTCTCTATGTTGCAACGCAACTTGCGCGGTTTTGTTCCGGCGCATAAGGCCCGCGCAAACACGTCGCTCACAATCAATATGGTGGTGTGTTAGCAATTTACAACACCTCAATTTCCGGAGCCCAGAAATGACCGCGATTATAGACATCCACGGCCGTGAAGTCCTTGATAGCCGAGGGAACCCCACTGTTGAAGTAGATATCTTGCTGGAAGATGGCAGCTTTGGCCGCGCAATGGTCCCTTCGGGTGCTTCGACCGGAAAGTACGAAGCGGTTGAGCTGCGCGACGGGGACAAGGATCGCTATCTTGGCAAGGGCGTGACCAAAGCGGTTGCCGCGGTGAATGGCGAAATTGCCGACACGTTGCTGGGGCTGGATGCAGAGGATCAACGTGATCTGGATCTGGCGATGATCGATCTTGACGGCACGGAAAACAAAGGCCGGCTTGGCGCGAACGCCATTCTGGGTGTGAGTATGGCGGCTGCGAAGGCAGCTGCGGCAGCGCGCGGTATGCCGCTATGGGCTTATGTTGGCGGCGTATCTGCCCATGTCCTTCCGGTTCCGATGATGAACATCATCAATGGAGGCGAGCATGCCGATAACCCCATCGACATCCAGGAATTTATGGTGATGCCGGTTGGTGCCGACAGCATGGCAGAGGCGGTACGATGGGGCGCAGAAGTGTTCCATACGCTCAAGAAAGGCCTGGCGGAGAAAGGCTTGGCCACGGCGGTCGGAGATGAAGGCGGATTTGCCCCCGATCTGGCCAGCACCCGCGATGCGCTGGATTTCATCATGGCGTCGATCGAGAAAGCCGGTTTCAAGCCGGGGGAAGACGTGGCTCTCGCGCTAGATTGCGCGTCAAGCGAGTTCTTCAAGGACGGCAAGTACGAGATTTCGGGCGAGGGCAAGTCGCTTTCCCCGGCAGAAATGGCGGATTACCTTGCCGAACTGTGCAACGATTATCCCATCCGTTCCATCGAAGACGGTATGGACGAGGATGATTTCGAAGGTTGGAAAGCGCTGACCGATTCAATCGGCGGCAAGGTGCAGCTTGTTGGAGACGATTTGTTCGTGACCAATCCCGCGCGACTTGCGATGGGTATTGAAAAGGGCTTGGCCAATTCGCTTCTGGTCAAAGTCAACCAGATCGGCACGCTGACCGAAACGTTGGAAGCTGTAGAGATTGCCCACCGTGCTGGCTACACATCGGTCATGTCGCACCGCTCTGGTGAGACCGAGGACGCGACGATTGCCGATCTCGCGGTGGCAACCAATTGCGGACAGATCAAAACCGGTTCGCTTGCCCGTTCGGACCGTTTGGCGAAATACAACCAGCTGATCCGGATCGAAGAGGAATTGGGTGCAAGCGCACGCTATGCAGGCGCAGCCTGTTTCGGCTGATTTTTGTCAGCATCGCTGACCGCCAATAGGACAATCGCAGCCGTGCACTGCAAGCGCGGCAAGGAGCTCTGTCGCCCGCACCTTTGGGATGGGCTGGGAGAAACTGCTGTAACATTGGCAATTGAAAGCGTGCCGAACTCGCCATAGGGTTGCACCCGAAAGGCAGGCCGTTTGAGAGATTTTCCCACCAGCCCCGACGCTGTGAGCCCTGATTTTTTGAGCAGGGTGCTCGATCGCGAGGTCGCAACGGTTTCGGCAAAAGCTATTGGTGCGGGGCTGGTTGGCGACAGCGCACGCATTGCGATTGAGTATGCCGATGGCGCGAACGGCCCCACCTCTATGGCAGGAAAGTTCCCGGCGGCGGACGCCACCAGCCGCGCGACGGCGGTTTCGCTGAAGCTCTATGAGAAAGAGGTCGGATTCTATCGCGCTGTCGCGCCGAATATCGCGATCAGAACTCCGGAAATCTATTTTGCCGGACACGACGCGGCATCGGGCGATTTTCTGCTGCTGATGGAGGATTGCGGCCCTGCCGAGCAGGGTGACCAGTTGGCAGGATGTTCCTTGGAACAGGCCGAGCACGCTGTTCGGCAGCTGGCGGCGCTGCATGGTCCGACTTATGAGAATCAGCAGCTGCTATCGCTACCGTTCTTGCAACCCAACGCAGAGGCGAGAGCATTTGCGGCTGCCGGTTATCCCGGGGCAAGCGAGAAATTCTGCGCGTTTTATGAGGGAAAGATAGAGCCCGAACTTCTCTCTGCAATCGCACAGATCGGGGCGAATTCGCAGTCTTTGCTCTCTGGCGAAGTGCCAACCGGACCCTGCGTGATCCACGGGGATTTCCGGCTCGACAACTTGCTGTTCGCGATCAAGGGCGCCGCCGAACCAATGGTGACGCTGGATTGGCAAACAGTCGCCTTGGGTGATCCGCTGATTGACCTTGGATATTTTCTCGGCGCAGGGATCAGTTCGGCGCTGCGAAGGCCCAATGAGGCGGCACTTATTGCCTCCTATCAAGACGAACTGCGCGCACATGGTGGGCCTGATCTGGGCGATATTCGCGTTTCAGATGGATATGCCCGCGGCGCGCTCCACGGGGTGACGACTGCCGTATTCAGCGCTGCCTTTGTCGAACATAATGACAGGAGCGAGGTAATTTTCCAGTCGATGGCGGAAGGCGCAATCGAACTGGTTCTGGATATCGACGCAATGCGTATTTTGGAGAGTTGAAATGGTCCTAAGCAAGGGCGACGAATATCCGCTGCATCAAACCGCAGAACCGGTCGCCTATTCGGGCACCGACCGCAATTTCTATGATCGCTATTTCTTCAATGGCTATGCCCCAGATGGCAGCGGATTTTTTGCCTTGGCCTTCGGCGTCTATCCGCATCTCGATGTTGCCGACGCGCATTTTTGCGTGATCCGCGATGGCGTGCAGCACTGCGTTCATGCGAGCTGCGAATTGGGCATGGAGCGGCTGAGCTTGAAAGTCGGCCCGATCAGTATTGAAGTGATCGAACCGCTACAAAAGCTGCGTCTGACCATTGAAGAAACCGATGGAATAGCGGGCGAAATTGTCTTTGAGGGAAGGGCGTTCCCTATCGAAGAGCCGCGCTTTACGCATCGCATCGGCCCGCGTGCCTTCATGGACTATACCCGAATGACGCAGAACGGACGCTACACCGGTTGGGTGGAAGTCGACGGCATCCGCGAAAATCTGGCGGAGGGCACTCTCGGAACGCGCGACCGCAGCTGGGGTGTCAGGCCAGTTGGCGCGCGCGACCAGCAGCCGATGCCGGGCGTCCCCGCACCAACTTTCTTCTGGCAGTGGACGCCGGTAAATCTGCCCGGGGGGAGCCTGTTCTTCCACCTCAATGCCGATCCCGACGGAACGCCGTGGAATACCCGCGCAGCTTGGGTGCCCGAAGGCGGCGAGGCATCGGATATTGCCGAAGGGAACGCGGTGCTTTCGGCAGAGCTGCAATCCGGTTCACGCTGGCCGGGAAGTGCCAGCCTGCAATGCGATGTGCCCGGTGCGCCGTCCAGTTTGCGATTTGAACCCGTCATGCGCTTCCAAATGCGCGGGCTGGGTTATACTTCGCCCGATTGGGGCCACGGACAGTATCAAGGCGCGCTCAAAGTAGAGCGGGAGGATGTCCGCCTTGCTGAACTAAATCCGCTGCAGCCTGAAAATCTGCATGTGCAGATGATCTGCCGCGTCGAAACCGATGCAGGCGAAACGGGAACGGGTATTGTCGAGCAGCTTATCCTCGGCCCCTACGCGCCGATGAAGCTGAACGAATATTTTGACGGTGGAGCCTAGCTGGCGAATTTTGCCTGAATGTCGAGCAAAGCGAGCGCAGCCTTCGCAGCTTCGCCGCCTTTGTCTAATTGCGCGGGATCTGCGCGAACAATCGCCTGCTGTTCGTTCTCTGTGGTCAGAATGCCGTTCCCGATAGGAATGCCATCCATAGTCAGCGCCATAATACCGCGCGCGCTTTCTCCGGCGACAATTTCGAAGTGATAGGTTTCACCGCGGATAACCACACCGATGGCAACGAAACCTGCATATTGCTGGCTATCGACAGCCATCGAAATTGCAGCTGGAATCTCCAGAGCACCCGGAACGGTCAAGACTTCGACTTCGTGTCCGGCTTTCTCCAGCGCCGCGCGAGCGCCCGCCACCAGCATATCATTCAGGTGGTCATAAAACCGTGCTTCAACAATGAGAAAACGCGCCATGGAAAAACTCCGCAAAACAGTAATGCGGCGGGCGTTAGACGGTGATGTTAAGGAAGGGAAGGGATGGTGGACCCTGTTGGGTTCGAACCAACGACATTCTGATTAAGAGTCAGACGCTCTACCAACTGAGCTAAGGGTCCATCTGCCGCTTTTGGACAGTTCCGAATCACGCAATGTGATGCGGAGCGCTGCGTATAGCGGCTGTTTTCGGTTTGAAAAGCGAATGTAGTTCGCGCTGGTCAGGCCGCAACCTTCAGCTCGGTCAATTTTTCGCTCACCGAAGTGGGGAGAGACACGAAAGCGCCCAGCGGATCATGCTCGTTTTCTGTCAATTCGACCGCTCCGGCCAAAGTCAGATGCCGGATCGCGCGCAGCACCATGGTCTGCGGCAGGTCCACCTGCTTGTGGAGCTTGCGCAATTCGCACGCTGGCTGTTCGCCGCGCATGCGGAACAGGTTGAGAATTATGACACAGGCAGCGTCGAGGGTCACGACATCGTCGATTTCGCCCCTGCTGGCGATCCAGGCAACTGCGTCGTCTTTCGTTTCGCAACCATTCGTAGTGATCGTACTCAAAGTCAAAATCCCATAGCTTCGCCGCCCGTCGAGCGGCCACGTTTCTGTTCCCTCTGTCTGAATGGATGCTGCGGATGGTTTCCGCAGGCATTGCGACCCAATTCAACCCACACGGGCAGGCTTCGCTACCTCGTGCGCGGGCGGCCAAGTAGTGATTCTGGTTAACGCAGGCAACCCGCCAATTTTACATTTTGCGGATAACATTGGATTATTTTTTTACTTGGCTCATTCTACCAAGGTTTTATGCGATGCCAACGCGATACCGCTCTCTGTTCCAACGGTTGACCATCAATAAAGATCCGATGCAGATCATATTGGTCATCATGGACGAACCGCCATGGCTCATGAACGGCAGGGGAATACCGACGACCGGCGCCAGCCCCATCACCATCATGAGATTGATGGCGATGTAGAAGAACATCGTTGCCACCATTCCAACCGAGAGCAATTTAGCAAAGCGGTCTTCCGCGCGTTTGGCCACGCCGAGCCCCCAGCGCAGGATCAGGCCGAATACGACGATGACGAATATTCCGCCAAGCAATCCCCATTCCTCAGCCATCGTCGCGAAGACAAAATCGGTATGGGGCTCGGGCAAATAGTTTAGGTGGCTTTGTGATCCCTCGTTAAAGCCCTTGCCGGACAGTCCGCCTGATCCGATCGCGATCTTCGATTGGGTGATGTGGTAACCGGAGCCCAAGGGGTCGCTTTCCGGATCAAGAAAAGTCGTTACGCGGCGTTGCTGATATTCCTTGAGGCCAAAGAAGAATGCTAAAGGAGCTGCCACCGCCGCAGCCGCACCCGCCGCCACAAACCAGCGCATCGGCATCCCGGCCAGAAACATCACAATGGCGCCGCCAAATGCGATGGCCAGCGATGTTCCAAGGTCTGGTTGCAACAAAACCAGCCCGACCGGCATCAGAATTAGCACCGCCGCCGGAACGAAAGCGCGCCATGTCTCGATCATTCCGTCGGGCAACATGCCATAAAATCGGGCGAGAGCCAGCACCACTGCGGGTTTCATCAATTCAGAGGGCTGCAAGCGCATAAATCCGAGATCGAGCCAGCGCTGGCTGCCTCCGCCCATTGCCCCGATTGCTTCGACTGCGACCAGCAAGAGGAGGATCAAACCGTAAATCGGATAGGCGACGAATTTCGCCATATCGCGAGAGAACAGGCACAGGACCGAGGCCATGACCAGAAACACGCCGAACCGGATCAGGTGCGAACTGGCAAAGGGTTGGAAATTACCGCCCGCCGCAGAGTAAAGCACCGCCGCGCCGAAAAGGACAAGCAAGAACAGCGGTGCGAGCATGGACCATGGCTGGCGCGCGATCGGGGTGGGGACAATGCTGTTCATTCATCCGCTCCCTCAGGGACTGGCCCTTCATTGGTAGAACCGGCCACTGCCGCGTCTTCGGGTTCCATAATGGCTTGTTCTGCTGCGAGTCGTGCTTCGGCATCGACGCTTTCAAAAATGGCTTCGTCGCGCCTCGGTTGCGGCGGTATCTCTTCGCCTGCTTCGCGCGAATACGCCGCATACTTCCTGACCAAACGTTCCTGCGCGGTGCCGCCCCATTGGCGTTCGAGAGCGCGTAGCGCGTCCATTCCTTTCTGAGGATCGAACAGGAAAGTCATCACATCGCGCGCAATCGGATAGGCCGCTGCCGAACCGCCGCCGTGTTCAATAACAACCGCCCCGGCGTAGCGTGGCTTGTCGACCGGAGCGAAGAATACGAACAGGCCGTGATCGCGATATTTCCACGGGCCGGAGCGGCCATCGGAAACGCTGAGCGAGACGACCTGTGCCGTACCGGTTTTGCCGGCCATCTGGATGTCGGGGAAGGGCAGTCTGCCGCGCCCGGCGGTGCCGGGGCCGTTGACCACATCGCTCATCGCCTTGCGAATGTAAGCGATCTCATCTTCGGCAAAATTGTAGCTTTTCGGAGAGGGGGTAGCGGGATCGAGCACCAATCGCGGCTGCAGGATCTTGCCCGTCGCCAAGCGCGCGCTCATCACCGCCAATTGCAACGGACTGGTCAGGTAATAACCCTGGCCGATCGATGCGTTGACCGTGTCAAACGGCTCCCATGCGCGGTCATATTTCTTCAGTTTCCATTCCGAATTGGGAACCGTTCCGAAAAACTGGCTCGTCACGGGCAACGGATATTGTTTTCCCAGCCCCAGATTGCTTGCCATTGCGGCAACTTTGTCGAACCCGACCTTTTGCGCGAAATGGTAAAAATAGCTGTCACAGCTTTGATAGATGGCCTTGGCCATATTGACACTGCCGTGGTTGCTCCAGCAATTGAAGAAGCGGTTGCCGATCCGCCGGCCGCCGCCGCAGACAATCGTTTCTTCTGGATCGATCCCTTCTTTCATGAAAGCCATGCAATGCATCGGCTTGACGGTCGAGCCCGGCGGATAAAGCCCTTTCAGAACCTTGTTGCGCAGCGGGACACGATCGTCTTCGCGCAGCATTGCATATTCGACGCTTCCTATGCCGTCAGAGAATGAATTGGGATCGAAGCTAGGCATCGACGCCATGCACAGCAGATCGCCTGTCTCGCAATCCATCACCACCACCGAACCGGATTCGAGCCCAATCCTGCGCGCTGCATAGTCCTGCAGCGGTCCATCGATGGTCAGTTTGACCGGTTTGCCTTGAACATCCTGACGGGTATCGAGATCGCGGATAATCCGCCCTGATGCGGTAACTTCGACCCGCCTCGCACCCGCGACTCCGCGCAGGTCCAGCTCGAACTGCTTCTCCAGCCCGTCCTTGCCGATCTTGTAGCCGGGCGTGACCAGCAAGGGATTGCGATCGACTTCATATTCTTCTGCCGATGCCGGGCCGACATAGCCGATCAGATGGCCCACCGAAGGTCCGGAAGGGTAATAGCGGGAAAAACCGCGCTGCGGCACTACTCCGGGCAAATCGGGCGTTCTCACGCTGATCGCTGCAAACTGGTCGAAAGTCAGACCGGTTCCAACCTCCAAGGGCTGGAAGCCGCGCACTTCGGACACGGTGGTTTTCAGATCCTGCACCTTCGCCGGATCGAGCGAGAGCAATTCGGCAAGCGTGTCTATCGTCTTGTCCGGATCGGCCATCCGTTCGGGAATAATGTCGACACGGAAGTCTGCTCGGTTGGACGCCAGCGGCGCGCCATTGCGATCCAATATCCAACCGCGCCGCGGCGGTATCAAGGTCAGATTGACCCGATTACTCTCTGACTCGGTTTCGTATTTCTCGTTCTCGGCAATCGCGATGTAGCCCATCCGCGCTGCGAGCAGCAGACCCACACCGCCGCCCATCGCGCCGATCAGGAAGCTGCGGCGTTCAAAGCGGCTCTTGAGCGTAGACGAGGTGATCGAAGGGCGTTTGCGTTTTTTGCGTGCCATCACCCAATGACCCTGATCCGCTTGAGCCTTAATCTGTCGAGCCGGGCAATCACGCGAACGACCATGGGGTAAATCATGAATGACAGCAAGATTTGCGGGGCCAGTGCAATCAGGCCCGGCAATGTCAGCGGAGCCCCCGACAGAACAGCTCCAATCAGCAGATAGGCTGCAATGCCCAATCCCAAGGTTAGCCAGTCTTGCGCAAAGCTGCGCCAGGGAAAACGCGCTTCGAGTATGTCGAACACGATCATTGATATCGACCACAACATAATCGCGCTGCCGAAGGGCTGACCGCTGAACAGATCGTCAAACATGCCCAGCGGGAAACCTACCCAAACCGGAAATAGGCCAGGGCGGATCATTCGCCAGGCAAGCAAAATGATGAAGCCCATTGGCGGGATCAGCGGCAGAGCGCTTGCGATGGGCAAAGTCGGCAAGATCGAGCCGAGCAGAATTGTCAGGTAAGGCACCGCATAGAACAAAACCGGCGAATGCGCGCGATTGATCCGGCTGCCATATTCGTCGCTACGGGCCTTTGGATTGACCTGATCCATTATTCAGCGCCGGAAGCAGCTTCGATTGCGGCCTCGCTCCCTTGCAATGGCTGGTCCGCTGGGCGGCGGGCGGCATCGAGTGCTTCTGGCTGCCATATCCGCTCGATCGTCACGAAATCGGTTGCGGCCGGATCGCTGATCATGCGTGCCACCGCGCCATCATCGACAATTTGATCGACAATCGCGACAGCTATACCCGGGCTGTAATATCCGCCGGTGCCGCTGGTGACCATCACGTCGCCCTTTTTCAGCGGGTTCACACCAAGATTGATCAGGCGGATTTGAAGCAATCCGTCGCCGCGCCCTTCGGCAAAGGCGACAACTTCGTCATTGGCACGGCGAACGGGTAAAACGCTCTGACTATCGGTGAGCAACAGAACGCGGGCGGTATTGGGTGACACTTCGAGGATACGCCCAACCACACCGCGTTCGCTGCGCACCGGCATCCCGACGGCGACACCGTCCCTGCTACCAGCGCCGATATAGGCGAAGCGGCGCGAGCTGGAGGCTGTGGACCCAAGGAACCGGGTGATTGCGACGGGCTTGTTCGCCCCTTCTGACAGATTGAGCAATGCCTTGAGCCGGTTGTTCTCCTGCTCAAGCGCCTTTGCTTCTGCCAAGCGGATACGCGCGACATCCACTTCGCGTTTCAGTTTGGCATTCTGGCTGCCCGCGCGCAGATATCCGGCAATGGAATCGATCAGGCCTTGGCCTTCTACACGCACGGTGGTGGATGCTTCGCCGACGGGGCTTACGGCCTCTTGTGCTATCCCGCGCGGACCATTGAAACTGGCCGGGCGCCAAAGCGACAGGCCCAAAAGCACCGCACCGACCAATGCACCGATTCCGGCCAGGACATAGCCCGTAAATACCCCGTATTGCGCCTTGCGCGAATAGCTGGAGCGCCGGTTGGACGACGCCATATCGGCTTCTCCCTTTGGCTCTTAGGCAGTCATCAAGACGCCGCGGTAGATCGGATCCTCCATCGCGCGGCCGGTCCCGATCGCGACACAGGTGAGGGGATCTTCGGCGATGCTGACCGGCAGTCCGGTTTCTTCGCGCAAATGCTCGTCCAGACCTGCAATCAACGCGCCACCGCCCGTCAGAACAATCCCCTGATCGACAATGTCGGCAGCGAGTTCGGGTGCGGTATTTTCCAGCGCGATCCGCACGCCTTCGACAATCGCACCGATCGGCTCTGCCAAAGCTTCGGCCAGATGGGCTTGATTGATCGAAATTTCTTTGGGAACGCCGTTGACCAGATCGCGGCCTTTGAGAGTGATTGTCTCACCGACGCCGTCTTCCGGTACGATTGCGCAGCCATAATCTTTCTTGATCCGCTCTGCAGTAGACTCGCCGATCAGCAGATTGTGGTGTCGTCGGACATAGGAAACAATCGCTTCGTCCATTTTGTCGCCGCCGGTACGTACGGAAGTTGTATAGGCAAGGCCGCGCAAGGAAAGAACCGCGACTTCGGTGGTTCCGCCGCCAATGTCGACCACCATCGAACCGACCGGTTCGGTCACCGGCATGTCCGCGCCGATTGCAGCGGCCATGGGTTCAAGGATCAGATAAACTTCGCTTGCGCCGGCATTGCTGGCCGCATCACGGATTGCGCGGCGTTCGACCGAGGTCGAGCCGGATGGCACACAAATTGTGATTTCAGGGTAACGGAACATCGTGTTGCGTCCGTGAACCTTGCGGATGAAATACTCGATCATCCGTTCGGCGATTTCGATATCGGCGATAACGCCATCGCGCAGCGGGCGGATCGCTTCGATGCTGTCAGGCGTCTTGCCCATCATCATCTTTGCTTCGTCACCAACTGCTTTGACCTTCTTGAAACCGCCGATTGTCTCCATGGCCACCACGGACGGTTCGTCAAGGACAATGCCCTGATCCTGAACATAGACCAATGTATTCGCCGTACCGAGGTCAATCGCCATATTTTGCGAGCGAAATTTGAAGAGGTTCGAAAAGAAGCTCATTGTAAGCAGATTCCGTATTGTTTTAGGGTCTTTACCGCACGAACCTATGCCCGAAATTGCGATAGCAGCGACCCATTTATGACAGGGATGGTGGTCCCTTAACGAAAGGCAAGCAAAAAGGCCAAAAATTTATGCGGTCTTGCACCGGTTTTTTAACGCCCAAACTCGAAATCAAACCGCTTCGTCGCTAGGCTTGGCCAATGCCGCAAATTCCCCCTCAAATCAGGCGCCTTCCCGAAACGCTGGTCAACCGCATTGCTGCGGGGGAAGTGGTAGAGCGCCCGGCTGCCGCGCTCAAGGAATTGGTGGAGAATGCGATCGATGCCGGGTCGCACCGGATCGCGATCAAGATAGTCGATGGCGGCTTGTCGCGGATTGAAGTGACCGATGATGGCTGCGGAATGTCGCCCGATCAGATGGCGTTGGCTCTGGAACGGCACGCGACTTCCAAACTTCCCGATGAAGCGATCGAGCAAGTCGTTACCTTGGGGTTTCGGGGCGAGGCCTTGCCTTCGATCGCCAGCGTGGCGCGCTTTTCGATAGAGAGCCGCCCCCGCGATGCCGAGCAAGGCTGGCGCAAAGTGGTGGATCACGGTGATCTGGTTGAGGATGGGCCGGCGGCGCTGCCACCAGGAACCCGGGTCAGGGTCGAGGATCTGTTCGGCAAACTGCCTGCGCGGCGCAAATTCCTGCGGACGCCGCGCAGCGAGTATGGCGCATGTCTGGATGTAGTGCGGCGTCTCGCCATGGCGCGGCCTGATATCGCGATCTCTTTCGAGCATGGAGAGCGCAAGATCCTGTCCTTGCAAGCCGGCGAAAAGGTAGAAACGCGCGTGGCAGAGATTATCGCGCGCGAACTGGCTGATAATGCAGTTCTGATCGATATGGAGCGGCCAACCGATGGCGGCGCGATGCGGCTGACCGGTGTCGCCGGCCTCCCGACATACAACCGCGGGGTTTCCGACCACCAATATCTGTTCGTCAACGGGCGCCCGGTGAAGGATCGCTTGCTGACAGGGGCGGTGCGCGGGGCTTATGCCGACATGCTGGCGCGCGATCGTCACGCGGTGTTGGCATTGTTCCTTGAAATTCCGCCAGAGGAAGTGGACGTCAACGTCCATCCCGCCAAAACCGAAGTGCGGTTTCGTGACAGCCGCGCGGTACGCGGGTTTATCGTTTCTGGCCTTCGGCAGGCGCTTGCGACCGGCGACCGCCGCAGCGCGCAAACCCCGGACGCAGCGGCGATGGGGCGCTGGCAGGCCGAACCTGCGCGCGAGGAACCGTCGCCTGCGCTGCGTTCGATTTTCGAAGGGCGCGATTGGGGGCAAAGCAAGCCGTCTTACGTTGCAGAGCCGGCACAGGCCTATCGTCCTGATGGCGATCTTGCTGTGCCTCAGGGCAGGGCCGAGATGGCCGAAGCACTTCCCGACGATGCAGAACAATATCCGCTTGGTATCGCCCGCGGTCAGGTCGCCAATACCTATGTTGTGGCGGAAGCGGCAGATGGCTTGGTGATAGTCGATCAGCACGCCGCGCACGAAAGGCTCGTGCTCGAGCGTTTGCGCGCTGCAGGGGCGGAAGATGCGATCAAACGCAGCCAGGCGCTGTTGATGCCCGAAGTTGTCGAAATGGAAGAGGTCGATTGCGACCGGCTTGAAGATGCCATCGCAAAATTGGGCGAGCTTGGCTTGGATATCGAACGGTTCGGCCCGAACGCGATGCTGGTCCGCGCGGTCCCGCATGCATTGGGCAAAGCCAACCCGCACAAGCTGCTGCAAGATATTGCCGATGATATTGCCAAGCATGGAGAGGCAATTTTGCTGGGCGAGAAGCTCGATCTGGTA
The DNA here is from genome assembly GCF_009827395.1 of Pontixanthobacter aquaemixtae. Classification (GTDB taxonomy): domain Bacteria; phylum Pseudomonadota; class Alphaproteobacteria; order Sphingomonadales; family Sphingomonadaceae; genus Pontixanthobacter; species Pontixanthobacter aquaemixtae. Next base: position 1,059,983 of record NZ_WTYX01000001.1, read on the forward strand.
CTCGCGACAATGGCGTGTCACGGATCGGTCAGGGCAGGGCGCACGCTCAACGTAACCGAAATGAACGCTCTGCTTCGCGAAATGGAGCGAACCCCGCGCTCAGGCCAATGCAATCATGGCCGCCCGACTTGGGTCAAACTGAGCATGGAAGATGTCGAGAAGCTGTTCGGGCGGCATTAGCCCTTGGAACCAACCTTCGCGCTTATTCTTCGATGGGCGCGTCCGGATCGCGCACGCTGATCAATCCGTTCGAGACCATTTCCAGCACGACTTCATCATTCTGGTTCAAAGTCCGCTGCTGGCTTTTGAATATGCCCATCTCGCGCCGCGATTTGCTGCGGCGTTTTTCCAGAATTTTGGTTTCAACGCGCAGCGTGTCCCCGGGGTAAACAGGTTTTTTCCAGCGGATGCTGTCGACACCGGGGGAGCCAAGCCCGGCCTGCTTATGCTCTTTCATATTGTCGACCATCATCCGCATGGTCATCGAGCATGTGTGCCATCCGCTTGCGGAAATACGCCCGAAATGCGTCTTTGCGGCGGCTTCATTATCGAGATGGAAGGGTTGCGGATCGTATCTTTCCGCAAACCGCTTTACTTCCTCGAGCGTTACTTCATAGCGCCCGAAGGATTGCGTCGCGCCGACAACCAGATCTTCGAAATAGAGCAAGAGCAGTCCTAGCTTTCGATAATAATAACAGTCATTTCCACGCGGCGATTGAGTGGCTCGCGAACCCCGTCGGCGGTCCTCCGCGCCTGATCCATTTCACCGGCATAGGTGACCGAAATGCGGGACGGATCGACGCCAAGGTCCACAAACGCCTTGGCAACCGCCAGCGCCCGAGCTTTGCTGAGTTTCATGCTTTCGGCTTCGGTCAAAGATGTGTCTGCGTGACCTTCAAGATGAACATGTTTGCCGCTGTCAGCGAGATGGTATTTGACGAGCGATTCAAGCAGCCTCAATCCGCTCGGTGTGATCTGCGCACTTTCCGATTCAAAATAGATCGAATTGCTTTGCGCCTGCTGGCCGCTTGGCTTCGCAGCATAGACGGGCTCTTTGGCTATTGCCAAAGGTGCGTTGCCCAGCGCAGCAGCCATAAGCGCCACCACAATAATCGCTCTGTTCAACATCCGCGTCTCCCCCGTTCAAACGTTGAACTTGAATAGCATGACATCGCCATCTTGCACGAGGTAATCCTTGCCTTCCTGCCGCAGCTTTCCGGCTTCGCGCGCAGCACTTTCGCCGCCAAGGGATACATAGTCATCATAGGCAATCGTTTCGGCGCGGATGAAGCCGCGTTCAAAATCGGTGTGGATCTCGCCCGCCGCCTGCGGTGCCTTGGCGCCCGCCGGGAAAGTCCAGGCGCGCGATTCCTTGGGACCTGCGGTGAAAAAGGTCTGCAGGCCCAGCAAAGCGTAACCGGCGCGGATCACGCGCGAGAGCCCGCTTTCGCTAAGGCCCAGTTCGGTGAGATATTCCGTACGTTCTTCCGCTTCCATCGCGACAAGTTCAGCCTCAATTGCGGCGGACACGACAACAGCCTGCGCCCCTTCGCTTTCGGCCTTGGCAAATACTTTCGCTGACAGATCGTTGCCCTCCGCCGCTTCATCCTCCGTGACATTGCAGACATACAGCACCGGCTTTGCCGTCAAAAGCTGCGCCTGCTCGAACAAACGTTGCTCTTCGTCATCCTTGGGCTCGGTCAAACGGGCCGGTTTGCCATCGCGAAGCAGTGCAAGCGTCTGCCCGAGCACGCTTGCGAGGATTTTGGCCTCTTTGTCACCACCGGTTGCTTTCTTCTCCGCAGCCGGAACGCGCTTTTCCAGACTTTCCAGATCGGCCAGCATCAGCTCGGTTTCGACAACTTCTGCATCGGCAATTGGATCGACCTTGTTGGCGACATGCTGGATGTCGTCATCTTCGAAACAGCGCAGCACGTGGACAATAGCGTCCACCTCGCGGATATTGCCAAGGAACTGGTTGCCCAATCCTTCGCCCTGGCTCGCGCCTTTGACCAATCCGGCAATATCGACAAATGCCAGCTGCGTGGGGATGATCTTCGCGCTCTTGGCAATGGCCGCGATTTTATCGAGCCGGTCGTCGGGGACCGACACTTGCCCGACATTGGGTTCAATGGTGCAAAACGGATAGTTCGCAGCTTGCGCAGCCTGCGTTTCGGTCAATGCATTGAACAAGGTGGACTTGCCGACATTGGGCAGCCCGACGATCCCGCAACGGAAACCCATCGAAAACTCCGGAAATAATGAACGAGCGGCCCTGTAGCGAGTGTATGAAACAAACGCCAGCTTCACCGAAACTTTAGAGTTTATACCGTATCTGCGGGCTTATGAAAATGCACCGCATTCTTTTCATATCGGCCGCTTCGATCGGCCTTCTGCAAGCCTGCTCGGCTGACCCAGACGCCAGCTTTGACCGCGCGCAGGCGGCGCTGGAGAAGCACGATTATGGTGCAGTCAGGCTCGATCTGATCGAGGCGCTGAAGGCCAAACCGGATGATGCGGCAATGGTTGAGATGCTCGCCAGAACCGAACTTGCGCTGGGCAACGGGGAGGGCGCTCTACGCCAGCTCGACCAACTGGATGCGCTGGGTGTCACGCTGGATGATCACAGCCGCCTCCGCGCAGAGGCCGAAGTTACCCGCGGGCAAGCAAAGTCAGCGCTGACTTTGCTGGAAGGGGACAAAACAGCCGAGGCCGCGCGTATCCGCTCTCTCGCGCTTGTCCAACTGGAAAAATTCGATGAGGCGCGGGAAGCACTGAAAGCGGGTCTTTCCGCCTCAGGTCCCAAAACCCGTTTGCATGCCGATTATGCGATGTTCGTGCTGGTCGATGGAGAAGCGGACGAAGCCCGCCGATTTGCAAATATGGCGATGAAAGAGGCGCCGCACCTTCTTGATCCGCATATTGCCCTCGCTAGGGTGGAAGAGGCCGCTGGCAACTGGGGCAAAGCGCTCAATCTCTATGAAGGCGCGTCATCGGCTTTCCCGAACAGTCGTGCGGCAATGCTGGGCAGGATCCGGGCATTGGGCGAATTGGGCCGTATCGATGATGCCGAACCGCTGATTGAAAGTGCCTATGCGAAGCTTGGCCAGGATGTCGATGTCGCGTTTCTGATGGCGCGGTTAAAAGCAGAGCGGGGTGACTGGGACGAAGCGCGCACTATACTTCAGGGGAAGGAAGCGGAGCTCGGCTCCTATCCGCCGGCGCAGTTCCTGTATGCGCGGGCATTGATGGAAGTCGGGCTGGGCGAACTGGCTTACAAAAATCTGACCAGCCTCAACCTGCGTTATCCCGGAAATCCCGATGCAGCAGGCCTGCTCGCGAAGCTGAAAATAGAGCGCGGGGACAAGGCGGGGGCAGTCGATCTGCTGCGGCCGATCGTCGAAGGCGGCAATGCCCCCTCCGAGATCATTTCGCTCTACAACTCTGCAAAATAGAGAATGGCGCAGGGTGGTGATGTCCACCCCGCGCCATCAGCAACTTTTCAGCTTTTGGGTAGTTAGCGCTTCATCGCGCGGCGACGGGCATAGCCGAGGCCGAGCAGGCTAAGACCGAAAATGCCCAGCATGCCTGGTTCTGGAACCTGCGTGCCGCCCGAAGTGGTCGAGCCGCCGGTTGTGGTTCCGCCAGATGTCGAGCCACCCGAAGAGGACGAAACGCCGCCGGAAGAGCTGCCACCGCTGTGGCCACAGCTTGCCGAGTAGCAGCCACTCCAGCCGCCCCAGCCGCCCCAGCCACCCCAGCCGCCCCAGCCCCAAGTAGCTGCGGCAGGTGCTGCGATTGCGAAGGAACCGATTGCTGCGGCTGTAATCAGTTTCTTGCCAATGATCATAATTCTAGCCCCCGTTGGAAAACAAAATTGGTTGATCTTGTGAAAAGCAACTCGCGTGCCAATCGCAGGAACGTGCGGCTTCTGATGGTTAACGGGGGAGGGGAAGCTCCCTAACTGTAAAGCATCTCGACAGTATTTGACGGAACTTTTGGGGTTTCAGGCCACCGAAACGGGCGCGGAAAAGGGCATCTGGCGGCGAACTTAGCCTTGCAGTCTCAGCGCCAAATCACTCACGAAACGCGCGCTTTCGCCTTTGGCGAGCCAATCTGCCTCTGCACCGATCGCGCCCAGCATATCGACCAGCATCGGTTGTTCCGCTTTCGCGTAATTGCCCAGCACATAACCATGAACGCGGTCCTTGTGCCCGGGATGCCCGATACCGATGCGCACGCGGCGGAAATCGGCGCCCAAATGCTGATCGATATTGCGCAGGCCGTTATGCCCAGCATGCCCGCCGCCCTGTTTCACTTTCACTTTGAACGGTGCGAGATCGAGTTCGTCGTGAAAAACGGTAAGCGCATCGAGATCGAGCTTGTAATAGCGCAGCGCTTCTCCGACCGATTGGCCGCTCTTGTTCATGTAGGTCGCGGGTTTGAGCAGCAGGATTTTCTCGCCGCCAATCCGGCCTTCCTGGGTCCAGCCCTGGAACTTCTTCTGGACAGGCGCGAAGCCGTGCATTTCGGCAATGACGTCTACCGCCATAAACCCGACATTGTGCCGGTGCATCGCATATTGCGTGCCGGGATTTCCAAGGCCTGCCCAAATCTGCATGCGTGCCGGTTAGAAGGGTTTGGCGTTGGTCTCAAATCAAAAACGCCGGCCGCACTTGCGTGGGCCGGCGTCTTGTTGCGTAGAAAGGAGCGTGGATCAGCCTTCGCTGTTCTCTTCGCCGCCTTCACCGTCAGTGCCTTCGGCTTCTTCGCCGTCTGCACCTTCTTCACCTGCTTCGACGTCATCTCCGCTCTCGTCATCCTGCGATTTCAGAGCAGATGGAGCAACGATGGTGGCAATCGTGTAGTCACGATCAGTAATCGCGCTTTCCGAACCTTCGGGCAGATCAACACTGCTGATGTGAACCGAATCGCCAACTTCGAGGCCAGCCACATCGATTTCAATCTCGTCAGGGATCTTGTCCGAAACACAAATGAGTTCGAGTTCGTGACGGACCACGTTGAGAACGCCGCCTTTGACGAGGCCAGGGCAGTCTTCCTGATTCACAAATACAACTGGAATGTTCACCTCGATCTTCGCGTCTTTCGACAGGCGCAGGAAGTCGGCGTGGGTCGGGACATCGGTTACCGGGTGGAACGCGACGTCTTTAGGCAACACGCGGACGCTCTTACCGTCAACGTCGATCATCACGATCGAGTTCATGAAGTGGCCGGTCATCAGCTGACGAACCAGTTCCTTTTGCTCGACGTGGATCATGTGGGGTTCTTCCTTGCCACCATAAATAACAGCAGGAATCCGGTTTTCGCGACGCAGTGCACGGGAGGCTCCCTTGCCAGCCCGTTCGCGCGTCTCAGCCGGCAGTGTAAGAGCTTCGCTCATGATATTTGCCTTTCGAAATGCATTAAAAACAATCTTCCGCCCTACGCCTCCAGGGTGACCATAGGATGCGGAAGCGCGCGCCTCTAAGGCGTAAAGCGGCAATTGGCAAGCAAAAGCGGCGCTATTGTATGCGCGTTACCCTGTAGCCGCGTTCGGTCAGCAGCGCAGGCAGCCCGTCTACGCCAACCATATGGGCTGCGCCAACCGCGATCATCAGCGGCCCTTTTTTATCGGCCTCCGCCACAATAGTGTCGATCCACGCCCGGTTCCGGTTCTTGAGCAAAGCATCATACAGTTCCGGATCGGATAGCATTCCGGACGGATCATCTTCCAGCAATGTATCGATATCGCCGGTCAGCCACGATCTGGTCAGGTCGGTGGTTTCGGAATCGTCGGGCGATTGGCTTTCGCGGACAACCGCCTCAAGCAGGTCGCGCTGGTCTTGTTCGGGCAAGCGGTCAAAAATGGTCAGCTGCTTCCGGCCGCCTTCCAGTTCTATCACGGCAGCAAATTGTGCGATCAGAGCGCGGTCAACGCCGTTTTCCGAGTCACCCTTGCTGGATAGTTGCGCCAAGGTCAGCGCGGCTGCCCAGGTCTCTGTTCCGGTGAAATCGTCGCTGTCGAGGCCGCCTTCGCTCAAAAGTAGCCTCAGATCCTTGCGATAGTCCGGGCGAACCCTTTGCAGCAGCGGCGGCAAATTGTCTGATACCGCCAATTCGGCGAAGATAGCGCGCAATTGCGTGGAGTTTTCCAAATCGCTGACTTCCACAATCAGCCAGTCGGATTGCGTCAAAGCGCGTTCCAGCTTTTCGGTTCGCCATTCGACCCCGTCGGGTAATTCGTGGATGGTTCCGAACAGCCATCCCTCTTTGGTCCCATCCTGCGCGGTCACTTCCCACAGTGCGGGCGAGGGCGGGGGATAATCCTCTGCCGGAGAAGAACATGCGGCCAGCAGCGATAAAGCTGCCAGCCACATGATTTTCAGAGTAAAGCCGGATGGTTGCGTCATTGCACCCGTGTAGTTTCGATCCCGATGCTTGCCAATGCATCCTGCACGCTTTGCTCACCGGCCAGATGCCCAGCGCCCACAGCGATGAACACGGTCCCAGGAGTGTCGAGCCGCGTATCGATCCACTGTGCCCAATTGCTGTTGCGCTTGTACAGCAGCGCTTCTGCCAATGCGGGATCGCTGAAGCCTTCGTTCATTAGATCACCCAGGGTTTCAGGATCGCCCTTCGCCCATTCATTTACCATGGCATCAAGCGAGGGCACGATTTCGTCCACGCCATCGGCGGTTTCCATCAGGAATTTGATCTGCGATTCCATCGGAAGTCCATCGAAAACGCCGACTTGGAATTCGATTGTTTCCAGCTCGCCGCGCGGTGTGTCGGGCACTTTGGCTTCGAGAACAGTTTCGACACCTGCGTCGGGTGAATATCCGGCCTGAAGCAGCGGCAGCATCGACAGGTTGATCGCTGCAAACCACGGTTCAAACGTGTCGAACGATGCGACCGGCAGGCCAAGCTTGGTCATCGCTGCTTCGTAACTTTCTTTCTGTTCTTCCGAAAGAAGATCGCGAAGCGATTGTCCTTCAGGCAAATTGGCTTTGGCCAAAAACGCCTGCTGGGCTTGCATTTCCGACCCTTCGGGCATGTAAATCTCTGTCACAAGCTCGTCTGAAGTGGTGAGAGCGGTAGCGATCTCAGCATTGTACCACTCGACATCCTTGGGAAGGATGTGGACCGTGCCGAACAGGTAAATGGTCGTGTCTTCATCAGCGACTTTCCACAAAGCCGGTGCTGTGGGAGCGGCGGTTTCAGCGGTCGCTTCGGCAGCGGCCTCTGCTTTTGGCGCCGTCTCGTGAGGATGGGCGAAAGCGGTGTTTGAGAAGGCAAACGCCAGTGCCGCAGTTGAAAGGCAGAGTTTCTTTAGTGTTTGTTTCATGTCAGTTCTCTTGTTGAAGCAATGGGGTGGAGTGGGTTGAAGATATTTCTGTTGTTACCGTAGAGCCAACCTAAGTTGCCCGGGCAGGGTTTATGCCCAAATCAGTCGCCACGTTGATACGTCCAAACAGCAGCATAAACCGCAAGGACAATCGCGAAGACTATCATCGGATCTTGAGGGGGAACCAGCGAGGCACGTGCACCGAGCCACCAAAGCGGCGTGAGCACGACATAGGCAAGCATGCCTGCATAAGCGCCCGAGTTTGCTGCCGCTCGTTCGTGCTCATCAGCTGCGCGATGCCAGCGAATGCTGCTCCAGATGCTTGCGAGAACAAAGAGCGCGCCAAAGGCGATCGCTGCGATGGGCGCGATTGGGTTGTTGCTAAACAGTGCAGCCCCGCCGTCGCGCAAATCGCCTGACAAAGCGAAGCCGAATCCTATTACACCGCCGATAATCGCTGCAAAGAGCAAGACATTTCGCGACTTCTGGGTGCTTTGGCTGACAGGCTCTTCTTGGGGTCCAACGATACCGAGGGCTTTGATCCAGAGGAATGTTATGACGACAATGGTGACGGCTGCAGTGAGGACGGCAGCAAGAACAGTTCCGTCGCCATATCCCTCCAACGCGCCGTTTTGCGAGGCGATCATGATCCCAAAGGCTAAGAGGTAGAGGATCGCACAGAGAGCGATCTTGAGGGCGCGGGTGTGGTCAATTTTGGTCATCGAAAATCTCCTCAATCGAGAGGTCAAATAGGCGGGCCAGCTTGAACGCCAGCGGAAGCGACGGATCGTGTTTGCCGGTTTCAATGGCATTCACGGCTTGGCGCGAAACATCGAGATGGACGGCCAATTCGGCTTGGCTCCAATCGCGTTCTGCGCGCAGGACTTTGAGGCGGTTTTTCACTTCATCCTCTCCATCTGTGAAATTTGTAAATCGTGGTGAATACGAGCGGTGCGTAAAGACCGGCGAACATCACAACATTTACCACGCCGGTGTACATATTCCATTGCGCTGGATATTGGCCGGGAGAAGGCTGCGCGCGGAAGAATTCGTTACCCGCTGCAAAATAGGCTGAGATTGCGGGATGGAAAACCATCGATGCGATGTACAGCAGTGGCGGCAGAAAGATCATCAAATAGGTGAAATTCAACGCCGTCTGACGCCAAAGGCGCTCGGCATATTCATCCCGCATAAAGCGCGCCGCAACGGTGAAGAGCAGAATGAGCCAGCCAATATAAAAAACTGTAACGGCAATGGTCGTTATCTCAGTTTCCAGCGCTGTATAGCGCGCGACGATCCCGCGAAGCAGAAATCCGTAGAGCGTTCCGACAAGCTGCAGATAGAAACCAACGTCGACCAGAGTGTCGTAGTACTGGAAGCGTGTTTTCTTAATAGCATTTGGCATTGAAGTTCTCTCATTAATGTCGTTGGCTTGGATCAGCGGAAGAGGTGCGTAGGTGCGACCTCTTCCGCGAGAGAAAGTGGCTCATTACGCTTCTGGATTTTTCGATCCCGAAGCAGCGATACGCACCCGATCACGGTTGGCCATCGCGATCGCAACGTCTGCCATCCGTTCTGCATTGGCGAGCGCGGTCTGGCGGCATTGCTTGTCCAGCTTGTGGCCGGCAACTCCGCCAATGCCCGAACGGCACATTGTGCGAACCTTGTATTCAATCCGTTCTTCGAGCTGCTGCTGTCCGGCCTTTGTGGTGAGATCGAGGTCCGAGGTTTCAATGACCGTGCTCGGTGCGGGTTCTGCAGCGCTGGCCATTGCCGGAACTGCGGCAAAAGCGATGGCGACGGGGGCGAGAAGAGAGGTGATACGCATAATCTGGGTTCCTTAGTGCTGTGTTCGTTTTGTCGTGTCAACCTCACTGAATGTCAGGTCGCCTTTACTTTATGTAGCGATTCGCTGACAATGTCAACACTACCTGACATAAAGCATGCATTTCATGACATTTACGGATGGCGCACGGGGTTTGGGACGGTGCATTGACCGTCAATTCCAGCGAAAATTTTTGGAGCTTTAGTGAAGCCGTTCGGCAGTAAGGCCGCGCTCGGTCAACATGATCTGCACCGAGTCCTTGCCTTCAAAATGGCCTGCGCCAACCGCCAACAAGATCGTTCCCGGCTGTTCCAGCCGGTTTTCCAGCCACTCGGCCCAAGCGCGGTTGCGGTCGATCAGCAATACTTTGTAGATTTCGTCACCCACCGCGTTGCCGCCAAAATCTTCCGCGCTCATTTCGTCAAGTTCGCCCTTGGCCCATAAATGTTCGGTCGCGAACACATCGACTTCTACCGGGCTGGGGTTCTCTGGATCGGACGAAGACGAATTGGTGGCTTCATTCTGTTCGTTCTGGCCGCCGCTGAACAAGGCGTCGATATTCTCGCCGTTCCAATCAGTCAGGTCGGCATCGAGTTGGGCAAGCAATCTGTCTTCGTCGATTGCCATCAAGGCGCGCATGACTTCGCCGCTATCTTCGATCGAGCCAATCGGTTTGCCGGCTGCCTTGAATTCCGCTTCCAGCACGGTCTCGACACCATACTCGCCTCGCGATCCGTATTGTTCGGACATCGCCAGACCTGCGCTGAGCATCGACAGCAGCAGCGGCATGCGGTCGAAGAATGACCGCGGCATGCCCACTTCATCGGCAATGCCCAGCCATTTCTCCCTATTACCGGGGCTGAGCCGTGAGGAGATTGTCACGCGGTCCTTGCGCATCACTTCGCTCATCAGCGCCGCCATAAATCTGCCCAGGTCTTCCGCGCTGTCGTCATCGCTGGTTTCGACGACCAGTTCGTCAACTTCCTCGACGATGGCGTTGAATTCATCGCTGCGCCAGCGGAAGCCCTCGGGCAGAATGTGAAACGTCCCGAACATGTAAATCGTTGTGTCTTCGTCCGACAATTTCCAGATCGCCGGTGTCGGTTCGTAATCTTGCGTGAAAGGTACAGGCTCGGGCAGGTCAGCACGGCGGCGTGAGGGCAGAGACGGGGGCGCATTCTCCCGCCGCGCTTCGACGGTTTTGACCTTTTGCTTGTGCGACGCAGTTGTATTGCCAGCCGATACCGTGCGTTTATTCGTGCAATCGGGCTGATCGCAAGGGGTTTCCTGAGCAGCCAATGGGGTAGCCACAAGAGCGGCGAAGAGAGCAAAACAGGAAGCCAGTGTTTTCATAGTCGAGTCCGCAAGACGGGGCAAACTGCCCAAATGTTGACCTACAGCACTGAATTTCCACCTGTCTGTCAACTCAACTTGCGCAGTTTTTTGATCCGCTTGGTCGATAAATGTCCCAAAGCCGTCCAAATCCTGCTCAAATCGGTCCGGGCGGCATTGACGCGTTTGGGGGCATCGGTCAAAGCCGCGCCATGGCGACGAAAGCTCCTCCTGTGCCGACGCGAAATCCGGCAAAATCGTTTCAGGATATGATCCTTGCGCTGCATGATTTCTGGGCGGCGAATGGCTGCCTGATCCTGCAGCCCTATGACATGCGTATGGGTGCGGGGACATTCCATACCGCCACGACGCTACGCGCGCTTGGGCCAGAGCCGTGGAATGCGGCCTTTGTGCAGCCATGCCGCCGACCGACCGATGGGCGCTATGGCGAAAACCCGAACCGGCTGCAGCATTATTACCAATATCAGGTGATCCTGAAACCCAGCCCGCCCGACATTCAGGAGCTCTATCTCGAGAGTCTCCGAGTGATCGGCATTGATCCGCTCAAGCACGATATCCGCTTTGTCGAGGATGACTGGGAAAGCCCGACTTTGGGCGCATGGGGCCTTGGCTGGGAAGTCTGGTGCGACGGGATGGAAGTCACCCAGTTCACTTATTTCCAGCAAATGGGCGGATTCGACTGCAAGCCGGTCGCTGGCGAACTGACATACGGGCTGGAGCGGCTCGCCATGTATATCCAGGGCGTCGACAATGTGTACGATCTCGATTTCAACGGGCAGGGCGTCAGCTATGGCGAAGTGTTTCTCGAGAACGAGAAGCAAATGTCCAAATGGAACTTCGAAGTCGCCGACACCGATGCCCTGTTCGACCTGTTCAACAAGGCAGAGGCAGAGTGCAAAAACTGCCTCGCCAATGAAGTGCCCATCGCGGCCTATGAACAAGCGGTCGAGGCGAGCCACATCTTCAACCTGCTGCAGGCGCGCGGCGTTATCAGCGTGCAAGAACGCGCAAGCTATATGGCCCGCGTCCGCGACTTGGCGCGCGGATCTTGCGAGGCGCATATGGCGAAAGAAGCCGCTGGCTGGGCGGAAAAATATCCGGAGTGGTCACAATGAACGACTTCCTCCTAGAGCTGCGCAGCGAAGAAATCCCCGCCCGTATGCAGAAGGGCGCGCGGGCTGAATTGGAAAAGCTGTTCCGCCGCGAAATGGAAGCTGCCGGTGTCGCGCCGGGCGAACTCACCATCTGGTCCACACCGCGCCGACTGGCGCTGATTGCACGTGATCTGCCTGCCGAGACCGAGGCGGTCAGCGAAGAGGCAAAGGGTCCGCCAGAGGGTGCGCCCGATCAGGCGGTTGACGGGTTTTGCCGCAAGAACAATGTTACCCGCGATCAGCTTGAAGTGCGCGATGTCAAAGGGCGCCCGACCTATTTTGCGGTGATCAACACGCCGGGAAGAGCGGTGAAAGACGTGCTCGCCGATGCGATCCCGGCGATTATCCGCGACTTCAGCTGGCCCAAATCGCAGCGTTGGGGCGCGGCATCGATCACCACCGAAAGCCTGCGCTGGGTTCGCCCGCTATCGGGCATCGTTGCGCTGTTCGGCGATGAAGTGGTTGAGTGCGAGGTGCATGGTAGCGCTGCTGGTGCAACCACGCGCGGCCACCGTTTCCATCACTCGGGCGAAATCTCCATCGGCAATGTCGATGATTATGCCGGCAAGCTGCGCGCGGCGCATGTGATCGTCGATCACGAAGAACGGCAAGATATGATCCGCGACGGCGCTAAGAAGGCCGCTGCCGATGCCGGGCTCGATCTGGTTGAGGATGAAGGTCTGGTCGTGGAAAATGCCGGTCTGACCGAATGGCCGGTGCCGCTGCTCGGCCGGTTTGAGGATGACTTCCTCGAAGTTCCGCCTGAAACCATCCAGCTCACCGCGCGCGTAAACCAGAAATACTTCGTGTGCGAGAAGGACGGCACGCTGGCCAACGCCTTCATCTGCACCGCCAATATCGATGCGGTCGATCCGGCGGTGGTGGTGGATGGCAACCGGAAGGTGCTCGCCGCGCGTTTGTCCGATGCAAAATTCTTCTGGGATGTGGACCGGAAGAAGTCGCTGGCAGAGCATGCCAAGGGGCTGGAACGGATTACTTTCCACGAGAAGCTGGGCACGGTTGCCGACAAGGTCGAACGCGTTGCCAAGCTGGCGCGGTGGTTGGTCGAGCAAGAGATCGTCACCCCAGCGAAGGCTGGGGTCGTTGCCAATGATGGCGCTTCGTCGAAAGCGATCCCAGCCTCCGCTGGGATGAGGAAAGAGGAACTGGCCGACCAAGCCGAACAGGCGGCACGCCTATGCAAAGCCGATCTTGTCACCGAAATGGTCGGGGAATTCCCCGAACTGCAAGGGCTGATGGGCGGTTACTACGCCCGCGCCGAGGGACTGGACGATGCGGTGGCCGATGCAATTCGCGACCATTACAAACCGGTTGGGCAGGGCGATGATGTGCCCACAGCACCGGTGACGGTGGCGGTGAGTTTGGCGGATAAGCTGGATACGCTGGTCGGGTTCTTTCAAATCGATGAAAAACCTACCGGTTCCAAGGATCCTTTCGCGCTTCGCCGCGCGGCGATCGGCATTCTCAGCTTGATCCTCACGAATGACATTCGCGCCACAATGCGAACATTGATTACCGCGGCTGCACACGAAGGTGGTAGCGCAGATGCGGGGCGTCCGGTTGCAGGGTTCCTTATCGACCGGCTCAAAGTCCAACAGCGTGACGCCGGTATTCGACATGACATGCTGGACGCAGTTTTCGCTTTGGAAACTGACGGGGATACTGTCCGGGTCGTGCGCCAGACCCAAGCCTTGCAGGACTTTGTCGAAACCGAAAACGGTACCAACCTTCTCGCCGGCTACAAACGTGCGGCGAATATTCTGAAGAAGGAAGACTGGGCAAAGCAGGAATCAACCGGGGGCAAGAACAATTCTGTGTCCTACTCGCCCGAAAATGCCGAAAAGGCCTTGATCGACGCGCTCAATACCGCGGAGCCCAAAGCCTCTGCCGCTATCGGGAACGAAGATTTTGGCGAAGCGATGGCGGCGCTTGCGTCGCTTCGCGCGCCGATTGACGCATTTTTTGAAGAGGTAACGGTGAATGACGAGGACGAAGGCAAACGCGCAGCGCGGCTCGATCTGCTTTTGCGGTTTCGCAACGCCGTTCACCAGGTCGCCGATTTCTCGAAAATCGAGGGGTAAGTTTTTTCCCTCTGTACTGTGGTCCATGTGGTCCATGTCTCTGGGTGAATCCCGGGAAAATAGGAGCTTAGCGAAGTGACATCAGTCTACACATTCGGCGGCAAAACGGACTATGCGGACCCGCGCCAGAAGGACAAGACGGTCACTGGCGGTAAAGGCGCCAACCTTGCCGAAATGGCCGAGATCGGCTTGCCCGTTCCTCCTGGCTTCACGATCACCACCGACGAATGCGTAAAGTACCTCGCGGGCGAGACAGGCTTTTCTGACGCACTGCGCGATAATGTCGCTGGCGCGCTCAAACATATCGAAGAAACGGTTGGTAAGTCATTGGGCAACAATGACGATCCACTGCTGGTGTCGGTACGTTCCGGCGCGCGGGTCTCGATGCCGGGCATGATGGATACGGTTCTCAACCTTGGCCTCAATGACGCCACGGTGCAGGGCCTCGCCAAGACCTCCGGCGATGAACGCTTTGCCTGGGATAGCTATCGCCGGTTCATCCAGATGTATTCTGACGTGGTGCTGGGTGTGGACCATGGCCTGTTTGAAGAAGCACTGGAAATCGCCAAGGAAGACAAGGGCTTCTACAACGATACGGAAATGGAAGCTGAAGACTGGCAGACGCTGGTCGCCGAATACCAATCCATCGTACAGGATGAACTTGGCAAGCCATTCCCCCAGGATGTGAGCGAACAGCTGTGGGGTGCCATCGCCGCTGTGTTCGACAGCTGGGACAGCGATCGCGCGAAAGTATACCGCCGCCTCAATGACATACCGGGGGGATGGGGCACTGCCGTCAATGTGCAGGCGATGGTATTCGGCAATATGGGCGACACATCAGCCACCGGCGTGGCATTCACCCGCGATCCGGCGACTGGCGAGAAAGCCTATTACGGCGAATGGCTGGTCAATGCGCAGGGCGAGGATGTCGTCGCCGGCATCCGTACACCGCAATATCTGACCAAAGCGGCGCGAGAGAAAGCCAACGCCAAACCGATGAGCATGGAAGAAGCCATGCCCGAGGCATATGGCGAGTTGGCAGCGGTGTTTGAGCTGCTCGAGAAGCACTATCGCGACATGCAGGATATCGAGTTCACCGTGCAGGACGGCAAGCTGTGGATGCTGCAAACCCGTTCGGGCAAACGCACTGCCAAGGCCGCGCTCAAAATGGCGGTCGATATGGCGGGCGAGAACCTGATCGACGAGAAAGAAGCGATTCTGCGCGTCGATCCGATGGCTCTGGACCAGCTGCTCCACCCGACACTCGATCCCAAAGCGCATCGCGACATTCTGACAACCGGCCTACCCGCATCACCGGGTGCGGCATCGGGCACAATTGTGCTCGATGCCGACAAGGCAGAGCAGCTTTCCAATGCCGGAGAGAAAGTCATCCTCGTCCGGGTCGAAACCAGCCCCGAAGACATCCACGGCATGCACGCGGCGCAGGGTATCCTAACCGCGCGTGGCGGCATGACCAGCCATGCGGCGGTGGTTGCACGCGGGATGGGCCGGCCGTGCGTTTCAGGGGCCTCGGCAGTCTCGATCGATATGACGTCAAGAAGTCTCCGTATCGGAAATCGTGAGTTAAAAGAAGGCGATACGCTCACTCTCGATGGTGCGACCGGCCAGGTCATGGCGGGCGAAGTCCGCACGATCGAGCCCGAAATGGCGGGCGATTTCGGCACTTTGATGGAATGGGCCGACAAGCATCGCCGGATGCGCGTGCGGACCAATGCGGAAACACCCGCCGATTGCCGTATGGCGCGCCAGTTTGGTGCAGAAGGTATCGGCCTGTGCCGGACCGAGCATATGTTCTTCGATGCCAACCGCATCACCGCGGTGCGCGAAATGATCCTTGCCGAAGCGGAGGCCGGTCGCCGCGATGCGCTGGCCAAGCTGCTACCGGAGCAACGCGCTGACTTTAAAGAGATATTCGAGGTTATGGCAGGCCTGCCATGCACCATCCGCCTGCTCGATCCGCCGCTGCACGAATTCCTGCCGCATGGTGATGCGGAGTTTCAAGCATTGGCCGAAGTCTCCGGCTTTGGTGTCGACCATCTGAAGCGTCGTGCGGGCGAATTGCACGAGTTTAACCCGATGCTGGGCCATCGCGGGTGCCGTTTGGGCATCACCTACCCCGAAATCTACGAAATGCAGGCACGCGCCATTTTCGAAGCCGCCTGCGAAGTTGCAAAGGAATCGGGCGAGGCGCCAATCCCTGAAGTCATGGTTCCGCTGGTGGCGACGAAACGCGAACTGGAGATCCTGCGCGCTTTGATCGACCGTACCGCGCAAGCTGTGTTTGCAGAGCAGGGCACCGATATCGACTATCTGGTCGGCACTATGATCGAACTGCCGCGTGCCGCTCTCATGGCGGGGGAAATCGCCGACGAGGCGCGGTTCTTCTCCTTCGGAACCAACGATTTGACCCAGACCACTCTGGGCGTTTCACGCGACGATTCCGCGCGTTTCCTTGCGCCTTACACCGATCAGGGCATTTTCGACCGCGATCCGTTTGTCAGCCTTGATGTGGAAGGTGTCGGCCAATTGGTTGAAATGGCCGCTGAACGCGGGCGCGCCACACGCGGCGATATCAAGCTGGGCATTTGCGGCGAACATGGCGGCGATCCGGCCAGCATCGGCTTCTGCGAAAAGGTCGGGCTCGACTATGTCAGCGCATCACCATACCGCGTCCCGATCGCTCGACTGGCCGCCGCACAGAGTTCTCTGCGGAGCGACGGGTAAACCCCTATTTCCAAGCCGTTAGAGTCATCATTTCAAAGTTTTCGGTAACTTTTCCGTCCTCATCACGCAGCGTGTCAAAAGCCTCCTGAGCTCGCGAGAGCCATTGCCGGCCAAGCGCTGGTGACGGCTTCTCCAAAGAGGCGGTGAGCCCATGATCGCGCAAATCGCTCACCAGCTGGCCGAGCGAGCGATACCGGACCGACAAAGTGTGGCTGTCGACCACTTGTCTGCCAAATCCGGCGCGTTGCAGCAAAGCGGAGGACGATGCGCTATCGATCATCGGATGAATGCGCGGGGCAGGCCTTTCGCCATCTGCTGCCAAGGCAATGTTGCGCAAAGAGGACAGGCTTCCGGCACCCGGAAAGGCTGCAATAAACACACCGCCTTCGGCCAAAGTGGCACGGGCATGGATCAGCGCCCCGGGCAGGTCATTGACCATGCCAAGGCCCATCAAATGCACGATGAGATCGAAGCGACTTCCTGCGGGCGCTGGCAACTCTTCGTTGAAATGGCCAAGCTGTCCTACAGCGATGTCAGCGCCTAGATCGGAGAGCGCCGTCGCCACCGAATCCGACCAGTCGCCAACCACCAACGCCCGTTGGGGTTGAAGCTGCATGAAACCAACCCGCTCGATCACGTCGCCGGTGAGATCATCGAGGAGGAAGGAGGAGCTGTTATCGCATTTGTACCGCGCCCTCGCACGGCCCCATTTGGCCGCACAGCGATTGCGGGAGAATATGGCGGGAGGCGCTTTGTTCATCGCCGCTCCGTGCCGCGCTTGCGTGAAAATCGCAAGCAGGACAGAATGATCGGATGACGGCAGCACAGCGCCTTGCGGATGTTCTCAAGCCAGCGGTAGATCTGGTTTACCCGCCGCGTTGCCCGCTATGCGGCGATGCAATTGCCGAGCAAAAAGGCCTTTGTGCGCCATGCTGGTCGCAACTGGTGATTCCCGGCGAACCAAGTTGTGTGACGTGCCAGCGGCCTTTTTCAGACGCCTTCGCCGCACCCGAAATGCAATGCGCGCCGTGCATGGCAAAACCGCCGAAACATGACGGGATCGCGGCGGGAACGCTGTATAATGATGCCTCGCGCAAATTGATTTTGGCGTTCAAACATGGGCGCAGAATTGCCCTCGCTGATATGATGGCGCAGTTGATTGCAGCGCGATTGCCAAAGTTGGAAGGCAATTGGTTGCTGATCCCCGTTCCGCTTCATCGAACCCGCCTTTGGCATCGCGGGTTTAACCAGGCCGGTTTGCTTGCCCGCCGACTGGGCCAGTTGACCGGGCATTCACTGCTGGTTGATGGTTTGGTTCGGACCCAACGCACGCAATCGCTGGGTGGTCTGGGTCGTAAAGCGCGCGAGCGGGCTCTCTCTGGGGCGATTGCGGTGAACAGCACTCACTCCGATCGTTTGAAGGGAGCCAAGATTGTACTTGTCGATGACGTCCTGACCAGCGGAGCAACAAGCGACGCCTGCGTTCGCAGCCTGAAAAAAGGCGGCGCAGAAAGCGTAATTATCGCGTGCTTCTCCCGCGTTCTAAACGAAGCAGTTAGAAACAGTCCGGACCAAGAAAGCGAAACGCCCGAGATTCGAAAATCTCGGGCGCCACGTGACGAATAATAATGGACCCGCCTTTCGGCTGTGGCAACCATCCCCCTTGAAGGCCGCCGGGTCCGATCCCTCATCGTTCAAAAGGGGCGCCTGGCGTTTCGGCCGGCTGCATCCCTTGTCCCCCTGAACCTGGCACTCTGATGGTACCGATGTTCCGGTGAGCAGTTCTTGCGAACTACGAGCGCGGTATTTCCACTCATCGGCGAATCATGAAAGTGGCAAGCGTGGAATGGTTGGATTTTCGGAAGAATATGTGGTTATCGTGCAACAAATCTTTAACACGCTTATGGCGTGGCTTCTTCTAAGGCCGTCCACCTATGTCTGATACAACCAACGACACCGAGAAGCGCGAACTGGGGCAGGATTTCATGCCCAAATTCGATGCCCAAGGCCTCCTAACAGCGGTCGTTCTGGATGATTCAACCTCTTCGCCATTGATGGTCGCTTTCATGAATGAAGAAGCGCTTGCCGCCACGAGAGAATCCGGCATCGCGCATTTTTACTCCCGATCAAGAGGGACACTTTGGAAGAAGGGGGAAACATCGGGGAATGTTCTGACGGTTAAATCGATCCTTGTTGACTGTGATCAGGACGCGCTCGTGCTGCGTTGCACGGCGGCAGGGCCGGCATGCCATACCGGTGCCACCAGTTGTTTTTACAGAAAACTGGAAGGCGATACGCTCTTCCCCGCGATTAGTTGACGTTTACGTAAAGGTTAGTTATGTCGCGGGGCATGGCTACAGTAACTGATCCCGCAAAAAATAATCCAGCTTCCCAAGGCCATTCCGGCGCCCATCTTGACCGCCCGGACAAACTGGCCCGAGAGCAGTTTAGCATTTCCGATCTCACCACCGAGTTCAATTGCACAGCGCGCGCTTTGCGGTTTTACGAGGATGAGGGGTTGGTGGCGCCTCAGCGGATCGGTCTGACCCGCGTCTATTCAAAGCGCGATCGTGCCCGGCTTGCCTGGATTATGCGGGCCAAGAATGTCGGTTTCAGCCTGACCGAGATTCGCGAGATGATCGATCTTTATGATCTCGACGATGGCCGCGTTGAGCAGCGCCGCGTTACGGTTGAAAAATGCCGGAACCACGTCGCTAAACTTAAACGCCAACGGGCCGATATCGATTCTTCGATCAAAGAGCTGACCGCCTTTATCAAACAAATTGAAAATATGGACATCGACAGCTCCAACGGCTGATCGACCAACCGAGGACACCCACATGCCGACTTACACCGCCCCCACACGCGATGCCCGCTTCGTAGTGAACGAGCTGCTTGATCTCGCGAGCTATAACAATCTTCCGGGCTTCGAAAGCGCGACCCCTGATATGATCGATACCGTGATCAATGAAGCCGGGAAGTTCTGTTCCGAAGTTCTTGCACCGATCAATCATAGCGGTGACAAGGAAGGCTGCACGCGTCACGAAGATGGCAGCGTAACCACGCCTTCGGGTTTCAAAGAGGCGTTCGAACAATATCGCGAATCGGGCTGGGGTACGATCTCGCAGCCGGAACAATTTGGCGGGCAGGGCATGCCACACGTTCTGGGCATGCTGATCGAGGAATTTGTCGGCACCGCGAACCAGGCATTTGCAATGTATCCCGGCCTAACCGGCGGGGCCGTCGCGGCAATCCTGGCCAAAGGTTCACCCGAACAGCAGGAAAAATATCTCCACAAAATGATCGCCAATGAATGGCTTGGAACGATGAACCTGACCGAGCCGCATTGCGGTACCGATCTGGGCATGATCCGCACCAAGGCAGAGCCGCAGGCGGATGGTTCCTATGCAATCACCGGCACCAAGATTTTCATCTCCGCAGGCGAACACGACCTGACTGAAAACATCATCCACCTTGTGCTGGCAAAAACGCCGGGCGCGCCGGATAGCTCGAAGGGCATTTCGCTGTTCATTGTGCCCAAATTCCACGTCAATGATGACGGCTCACTTGGCGATCGCAATGGCGTGATGTGCGGTTCGATCGAAGAGAAAATGGGCATTCACGGCAATTCGACCTGCGTCATGAATTATGATGGGGCGACCGGCTACATGGTGGGCGAGGAGAACAAGGGCCTCGCCGCGATGTTCGTTATGATGAATGCCGCGCGCTTGGGTGTCGGCATTCAGGGCTATGCGCAGGCAGAAGTCGCTTATCAAAACGCCGTGGCCTATGCGCTCGACCGGCGACAGGGCCGCGCTCTGACAGGCCCGGCGGAGCCAGAGGAAAAGGCCGATCCGATCTTTGTTCACGCAGATGTACGGCGGATGCTGATGGATGCGAAGGCCTATACCGAAGGCATGCGTGCGCTTGCCATGTGGGGCGCGTTGCAGGTGGACCTAACGCATAAAGCCGAAACCGAGGAAGAGCGCGCCAAGGCCAACGAAATCATCAGCCTGCTAACGCCCGTCATCAAAGGTTACGGCACTGACAAGGGTTATGATGTGGCCAACAACATGCAGCAGGTCTTTGGCGGCCACGGCTATATTCAGGAATGGGGAATGGAGCAGTTCGTTCGCGATTCCCGCATCGCGATGATTTATGAAGGCACCAACGGTGTCCAGGCGATGGATCTGTGCGGCCGGAAGCTGGCCCAGAATGGCGGCGCGGCGATCCAGGCATTCTTCGCGATCATCGACGAGGAAATTGCCGCAGCGAAAGCCAATGAAACGCTCGCACCTTTTGCAGAGAAGCTGGAAAAAGCGTTGGGGGAGCAGAAAGCTGCGACCATGTGGTTCATGCAAAATGCGATGGCAAATCCAGACAATCTGGGCGCCGGCGCGCATCATTACATGCACATCATGGGCATTGTTTCGCTGGGCCTGATGTGGCTGCGTATGGCCACGGTTGCCGATGCCAAATTGGCAGAAGGAACCGAGGACAAGGCGTTCTACGAAGCAAAACTGGCGACTGCCCGCTATTACGGCGATCGCTTCCTGCCCGATGCCGGTGCATTGCGCCGCAAGCTTGAGGCGGGATCGGAATCGATGATGGCGCTTGGCGCAGACGCGTTTCAAACGGCCGCATAAACCCGATTCGCAGCTTCACGTTGCGGGTTAGTTGATGAAATACATCCGCGGGGTGCCCTTTCTTAAGGGCATCCCGCTTTTTCTTGGGCGATTCGGTTTTCAAAGAGCCGGGGCGAAGCTAGCAAGCCGCGCGCATGTAGGAAAATCGCGCCCGAACTCAGCCCAAATCTAAGATGTCGGTTCGCCATTCGGGCCCACCAGAGGCTGCGCCAGTTTCACCTGCGTGATGAAGCGCATGTAATCCTTGCGCTCTGCGGGCGGCATCAACAGCTGGAACTGCGAATAGCGGCCATGCAGCAATTTGCACGCAACCGGATCGACTTGCGGACCGATCGGGCCGACCAGAACCAGCGTCGGTTTGGTAATCTCGAATGTCACCACGCGGTCGACATCCTCTTTCCAGGTCAGCAACACCGCAAGATCCTCGCGCACTTCCTCGACGCTGCCGATCCGGTCGAATGTGCCGAAACCGCCAGGCTTGTCATTGGGTTGCGCCTTGGAAAACGCCATTTGAAACCGCCGACCGGGTTCAAGCCGTGCCACGCTGGGCAACATATAGCTGGGCCATGGCGGCGTGTTCTTGACCAGATCGGTATAGGCGGCATTGGCCTCGGCAGATGTAGCATAGCGCCAGCCATAGGCATCCATCCATTCCTTGCCCGGTATCGAATCGAGAGACTCGGCACCGCAGCGCGCCTTTTGCGCGGCAATCCACTCGGCATGCCGCGCTTTCGCGCGCTGTTCCTCTGCAGTCGGTTCAGCATTCGCAGCATCCTGCGCGATGGCAGGAGCGTGTAGCACCGCAGCCAGCAGACCAGCGGCCATCACCAGCGAAAATCGTGATCGTGTCATTCTCTTTCTCCCTCTCAGATGGCTGCATAATGCAGCGAGAGTATGGGAAAGAATTGGACAAATCGGCGCTTACGCCTCCGGCAAGAACTCCGGCACACTCAAATACCGCTCACCCGTGTCGTAATTGAAGCCGAGCACGGTCGATCCGGCATCCAATTCAGGCAGCTTCTTCGCAATCGCTGCCAAAGTCGCGCCGCTGGAGATCCCTACCAACAGCCCCTCAGTCACAGCACATTTCTTTGCCATCGCTTTGGCTTCCTCTGCATCAACGGGGATTGCGCCATTGATTGCCTGCGTGTGCAAATTGCCCGGGATAAAACCCGCGCCGATGCCCTGGATCGGGTGCGGGCCGGGCTGGCCGCCGCTGATCACGGGAGACAGTTCGGGTTCCACCGCATAGGCTTTCATATCGGCCCAGTGGCGTTTCAGTTCTTCTGCGCAGCCGGTCAAATGGCCGCCGGTGCCCACGCCGGTAATCATCACATCGACCGGCTTATCCGCGAAATCGGCGAGGATTTCCTGTGCCGTGGTGCGCACATGCACCGCGACATTGGCCGGATTGTCGAATTGCGCGGGCATCCATGCGCCATCGGTCTGTTCAACCAGTTCGGTCGCGCGTTCGATCGCGCCCTTCATGCCTTTCGCTTTGTCTGTCAGATCGAATGTCGCACCATAGGCGAGCATCAGGCGGCGGCGTTCGAGCGACATGGATTCGGGCATCACCAGAACCAGCTTATAACCTTTGACCGCTGCCACCATGGCAAGGCCGATGCCGGTATTGCCGCTGGTCGGTTCGATGATCGTGCCGCCCGGCTTCAGGTCGCCAGCTTCCTCTGCGGCTTCCACCATGGCCAAGGCGATCCGGTCCTTGATCGATCCGCCGGGGTTCGAACGTTCCGATTTAATCCACACATCGTGATCGGGAAACAATCGTGAAAGGCGGATATGCGGTGTGTTGCCAATGGTGGCGAGGACGGAATCGGCTTTCATGTGGGGTCTCCCGGGGATTTCGCGGACTGCGTGTCTGACTGTGCCTTTGTATCTAGTAATTCTTCGGGCGGATCAAAGGTCTTTGTTGTTCTGAGCACAGGGAACAGGCGGCTCCAGATCGCCACCGTGATGATCGCACCCGCGCCGCCAGAGACAACCGCCAGCACCGGACCGATCAGAAATGCGAGCGTTCCGGAAAAGAAATCGCCAAATTCGTTCGATGCGGAAATGGTCAGCATCGAGACCGACGAAACCCGCCCGCGCTTGTCATCGGGGGTGTGCAGCTGGATCAGCGATTGGCGGATATAGACGGAGAACATGTCCGCTGCGCCAACGATAAACAGCATGGCGAGAGAGAGCGGCATCCATGTCGAGAAACCGAATGCGATGGTCGCCAATCCGAAAATCGCCACTGCCAGCAGCATTTTTGGCCCGACATTGCTTTTGAGCGGGCGGAAAGAGAAGAACGCCGCGGTGATCGCCGCACCGGCTGCGGGCGCCATTGCAAGCTGCGCCAGACCTTCTTCGCCGACCATCAGAATATCGCGCGCATAGACCGGGAACAGAGCCGTCGCCCCGGCCAGAAAAACCGCAAACAGATCGAGCGTAATCGCGCCCAGAACCATTTTGTTGCGCACGACATAATGCAGCCCATCGACGATCTGCCCGATGGGCCGCTGCGCGCCGGGGATCGGCGGCTGCGGGACTTTGCCGATAAAGCTGAGAGCGAGCACTGACAGGCCAAAAAGGCCGGCGGCAATGGCATAGGGAAGGGCGGGGACAATCGCGTAGAAATAGCCGCCAATGGCAGGGCCTGCGATCATCCCGACTTGCCACGCGATCGAAGACAGGGCGATGGCGTTGGGCAGGATTTCCTTGGGAACCAGATTGGGGGCGAGCGCCGACAATGCGGGCCCGGAAAAAGCGCGCGCGATGCCGAGCAAAACGGCAACCGCAAACAGGCTGAGCAGGCTGATCGCGCCGGTCCATGTTAGATAAGCGAGCAGTGCCGCGCAGCCCAGCTGCAACAGCACCATGATCCGCGCGACATTGCGCCGGTTGAGCCGGTCAGCCGCCAATCCGACAAAGGGTGTCAGCAGGAACAATGGAACAAACTGCAGCAGGCCGATCAGCGCCAGTTGCCCTGACGCTTCGGCCACGTTCATCCCGTTATCGCGCGCGATATTATAGGTCTGCCACCCGATAATCAGCAGCATCGCATATTGGGCCAGCGTCATCGACAGACGCGACACCCAATAGGCACGGAAATTGGCGATTTTGAAAGGATGGGATTGCGCAGTCACAAGCTGCGCAATGGCACCGGATCAGGTGGTTGTGAAGTCAGCCCCTCTTGCAGGCCGGAAATTCAATCTTTGAACTCGCCTTTGGCAGGCAAAGTCTCAACGATCCTTGCGCAGACGCGGATTGGGCTGAAGCTCGTCAATCATCGCCATAAAGTCATCAACGCGCAGAATGCGTTCGAACTGGAAACCGGCGCGATCATCTGTGGTCCAGATAACATAGGCCTCGATCCGGCCAACCACCGGCAGGCGAATGATAACGCGGTCCCCGCGGTTCAGGTTTTCACCATTGTCGATCATGAAACCATGCGCGGAAATATTGCAGATGTGCATTTTCACATCGCCGCGATCATGATGCTCCGCGATTACCGGAAAATCCACCGGATGACGTGCGGCACGCCGCAAATCGGTTACTGACAGCTGTGCGCCTACACTCATTGGCCCGCGATCCCTTACGTTCTAACAGAACAACCCTAATGGGCTGGAAAGCCTGATATTGTGTAAAAATATTTGTGCCAATTCGGGACGAAATGCAGGTTTTTCTGCGGCTTAGCGAGTTACAATTGCGTGCTTTTTCTTGCCCAAACTCAGTTTAATCTCTGTATTATCAGCGGCTTCTACAATAAAACCCACGTCAGTGACGGGCTTGCCATCAAGTTTAACCGCGCCTTCCGCAATCTTACGCTTGGCCTCGCCATTGGATGCAGTGAACCCGATCTCGGTCAAAACCGCGCCGATCCGCATGCCCTCTGCCCCCACCGAAATCGTGGGCAGATCATCGCCTGCGCCGCCGCCGGCAAAGGTCTGCTGTGCAGTGGCGGCGGCCGATTCGGCAGCCTCTTTGCCGCGCACCATAGTGGTTACTTCATTGGCCAGCAGAATCTTGGCGTCGTTGATCTCGCTGCCTTGCAGCTTCTCGAGCCGGGCGATTTCTTCAAGCGGCACATCGGTGAAGATGCGCAGGAACTTGCCCACGTCGCGGTCATCGCTGTTGCGCCAATATTGCCAGAAATCATAGGCGGGCAGCTGGTCTTCATTGAGCCAGATCGCGCCATCGACCGATTTGCCCATCTTCGCCCCGTCCGCGCGGGTGATCAGCGGCGCGGTATAGCCATAGACTTCCTTGCCATCGATCCGCCGGGTCAGCTCGATCCCGTTGACGATATTGCCCCACTGGTCGCTACCGCCCAGCTGCAGGCGGCAGCCATATTCACGGTTCAGCACCAGATAGTCATAGGCCTGCATGATCATGTAATTGAATTCGATGAAAGTCAGCGGCTGTTCGCGATCAAGCCGGGTTTTGACCGAATCAAATGTCAGCATCCGGTTGACGGTGAAATGCGGCCCGACATCGCGCAGCATCTCGATGTAGCCAAGCTCGCTTAGCCAATCGTCATTGTTGATCAGCAGCGCGCCGGTGGGGCTGTCATCGAAGCGCAGGATCCGTTCAAAGCTGCCTTTGATCCCGGCAATATTGCTGGCGAGTTTTTCCTCGGTCAGCATTTGCCGGGTTTCGTCGCGGCCCGACGGGTCACCGACACGCGCGGTGCCGCCGCCCATGATCACTATCGGGCGGTGTCCCGCCTGTTGCAAACGCTTGAGCAGCATAATCGACGCAAGGTTGCCGATATGCAGAGAGGGCGCTGTCGGATCGAAGCCGACATAACCGGTCACCACTTCCTTGGCGGCAAGCGCGTCCAGCGCGCCGGCATCGGTGATCTGGTGCAAATGGCCGCGCTCTTCGAGCAGAGTCAGCAATTGGGATGTGTACTGGGTCATAGCGATTGCGCGACTAGCACGCGAAACGCCCCGTGCAACCGTATATTCAAGTCGATCGCGCCGCAGCGATTGCCGCGACCATTTCGCCGTGGGTCTCCGCGTCGCAGCTTTTCGACGCGACCGAGATCACATGCACCGCGAAACCGTGCTTGATCGTGGCAGAGGTTACGCAGCCACCGGGATAGCCCGGCGCGACATTGAATTTCTGCCCGTCGCGCGCGGTCAACGTGGCCATCGCAATCGAAAGCGGGCCGTTCTGCAGCGAAGTGACCGAAACCTCTTTCTCGACAGATTGGCGAAGATATTGCCCGGCGGTGCTGCGCAGCAAAGTCGCCTGCGCTTCAACCGCATCGGGCGCGGTCGAATCAGGGGTCGGCTTGTCCGAATTGAAATGCATGAAGCTGACCAAAACGCCGGTGCCGCCCTTTTTGATCCGCGTCTCGCTTGCACCCGCAATCAGGTCTTTCATCGAAGGCAGCGACATCGCGGCGTTGGGTTTTGTATCGACATTCCATCCGCCCGACAGCGCCACCACAACGCCGCCATCCAGTTCGACATCCTTGATCTCCGCCGCAAGGGCGGTTCCGGTGACCAATAGCAACGCCGCCAATGCACATGTTCGAATCATTATTTTCGCTCCGCAAACTAGGCCCAAAATTACGGCATCGCCCACACAGAGTATAGCAAAATGTTGTTCGGCATCGCCCTTCGCCACCTTGCGAGCATGGCATCAGTCAGCGATAGGAGCGCGATGCATCCACTGCTTCTCCACCCCGATTGCGCCGAAGGGCCGGTCAAGGCCGTCAGCGCCGATATAGAGACCACTTCCGGCGGCTGCCGCGCGCGGTTTCGGCTGCAGGGTGACATTGCCGCCATCAAGGTTCCGCCGCATGCCGCCAGCGCGCGCGCAGACCACCTGTGGAAGACCACTTGCCTGGAAATCTTCTGGCAACCGCATGGCGGGAAATCCTACCGAGAGTTCAACCTGTCTCCATCAAGCCGCTGGGCTAGCTATGATTTTGACGATTACCGCCTGAACAGCCGCGATGCTGCGGTGGATGCGATTGCGATTTCTACCTCGCGCACAGACAGCG
Organism: Pontixanthobacter aquaemixtae; assembly: GCF_009827395.1. GTDB lineage: Bacteria > Pseudomonadota > Alphaproteobacteria > Sphingomonadales > Sphingomonadaceae > Pontixanthobacter > Pontixanthobacter aquaemixtae. Next base: position 1,087,169 of record NZ_WTYX01000001.1, read on the forward strand.
AGCTGGTTCTGGAAGCGAGCATCGCATCCGATCTGCCTGTTCCCGCCGATATTGCGCTGACTGCGATTGTCGAAGACGCGGAGGGAACGATCCAGTATTGGGCATTGGCTTTCGCCGACGGAAAGCCCGATTTTCACAACACCACATGCCGCATGATTACATTGGAGAACCGGTTATGAGCGTTCAATTCGGTATCGACCGCTTGTTGGCCGACCCTGATTTGCGCGGGCAGCTCGATGGCCGCCGCGTCTCGCTGGTCGCGCATCCGGCATCGGTGACGGCCGACCTGACCCATTCGCTCGACGCTTTGATCGCGGCAGGGGTGAATGTGACTTCCGCCTTCGGCCCGCAGCACGGGCTGAAAGGCGACAAGCAGGACAATATGGTCGAAACCGCGGACGAGACAGACCCGACATATAACATCCCGGTTTTCAGCCTTTATGGCGAAGTTCGCCGCCCGACCGGGCAGATGATGTCGAGCGCGGACGTTTTTTTGTTCGACCTGCAGGATCTCGGCTGCCGCATCTATACTTTCGTCACCACGCTGCTCTACCTGCTCGAGGAAGCCGCGAAGCACGGCAAAGAGGTGTGGGTGCTCGACCGGCCCAATCCCGCGGGCCGCCCGGTGGAAGGCTCGCTGCTGATCCCCGGGAATGAGAGCTTTGTCGGCGCCGCGCCGATGCCGATGCGGCACGGGCTGACAATGGGCGAGATGGGGCACTGGTTTATCGATCATTTCGGGCTCGATGTGGCCTATCGCGTGGTCGCGATGGAGGGATGGGATCCCGATGCCGCGCCCGGATATGGCTGGCCTACCGACCGCGTATGGATCAACCCGAGCCCCAATGCGGTCACCGTCAATATGGCGCGCGCCTATGCCGGAACGGTGATGATAGAAGGCGCCACATTGAGCGAGGGCAGGGGGACCACCCGCCCGCTCGAAGTGCTGTTCGGCGCGCCCGATGTCGATGCCGGGGCCGTGCTAAAAGAAATGCACCGCGTCGCGCCGCAATGGTTGGAAGGATGCGTGTTGCGCGAATGCTGGTTTGAACCGACCTTCCACAAGCATGTCGGCCAGCTGTGCAGCGCGCTGATGATCCACGCCGAGGGCCCGCATTATGATCACGCAAAGTTCAAGCCATGGCGGCTGCAAGCGCTTGCTTTCAAAGCGATCCGCAATCTCTATCCAGACTATCAGATCTGGCGCGGGACCGATTTCAAATATGAATACACCAATGATGTGCTGGCGATTGACGTGATCAATGGCGGGCCGGGTCTGCGCGAATGGGTGGATGATGCGGAGGCAACGCCGGGTGATCTGGATGGTGCGGCCGCTGCAGACGAAAAGGTCTGGTCAAACATCGTCCGCAAACATTTGCTATATTAAGATTTTCACCCGCTAACCTAAGCAGGTGGGTGGACTAGAAGAGGCTATTGCCCCGCTTTCCGGCTAAGCTCGCGCATGGCGTCGTCCAATCCGTCTAGCGTCAGCGGATACATCCGGTCATTGACCAGCTGCTTCATCATCTTGGTGCTTTGTGAATAGTTCCACTGCTTTTCCGGCACCGGATTGAGCCACACCGTCGCGGGATAGGTGTTGGCCATGCGCTGCATCCACACCGCGCCGGCTTCTTCGTTCATATGTTCGACACTGCCGCCCTGATGGGTGATTTCATACGGGCTCATCGCCGCATCGCCGACAAAGATCACTTTATAGTCGTGACCGAATTTGTGCAGGATGTCCCAGGTGTTGGTGCGTTCCTGCCAGCGGCGGCGATTGTCCTTCCACACACCTTCGTAAAGGCAGTTGTGGAAATAGAAAAACTCCAGATTTTTGAATTCCGTAGTCGCCGCACTGAACAATTCTTCACACAGCTTGATGAAGGGATCCATCGACCCGCCGACATCGAGAAACAATAGCAGCTTCACCGCATTGTGCCGTTCGGGCCGCATATGGATATCGAGCCAGCCCTGCTTGGCGGTGCCATCGATCGTCGCGTCCAGATCAAGCTCGTCCGCCGCGCCTTCGCGGGCAAAGCGGCGCAGACGGCGCAGCGCCATCTTGATGTTGCGCGTGCCCAATTCCTTGGTGTTGTCGAGATTGGCAAATTCGCGCTTTTCCCAGACTTTGACCGCTTTCTTGTGCTTGCTTTCGCCGCCGATGCGGACGCCTTCGGGGTTGTATCCTGAATTGCCGAACGGGCTGGTGCCGCCGGTGCCGATCCACTTATTGCCGCCTTCGTGCTTCTTTTCCTGCTCGGCCAGACGCTCTTTCAGCGTCTCCATGATCTTGTCCCAATCGCCCAGTTTTTCGATTTCGGCCATTTCTTCGGGCGTGAGGAATTTCTCCGCCACGGCCTTGAGCCATTCTTCAGGAATATCGACCGCATCCTGCCCGTAGTCGGTCAGAATGCCTTTGAAGACCTTGTTGAACACCTGGTCGAACCGGTCGAGCAGCCCTTCATCTTTCACGAAAGTCGCCCGGCTGAGGTAGTAAAACGCCTCGGGCGATTGCTCGATCACGTCGCGGTCCAGCGCTTCCAGCAGCGTAAGGTGCTCTTTGAAAGAGGCCGGAATTCCCGCGGCGCGCAATTCGTCGATGAAGTCAAAAAACATGCCAGCGGTCCTAACCGGCCTTTTCGCAGAGCGCCAGTGATGATCGCATCGCAATCCTTAAAACAAAAGTAACCATGGGATGCCTATGGGGAGGATACAGAAAACTCGTGGGGGCGCCGCACTCAATGAAACACACCGTATTTGATGACGCTGAACAGCAATCAATCGATCTTATTCCGGATAGCTGCGGAGAGGTCACCGTCGGCTGCGCCGATGTTGCAGGGATTGTCAGCGCGGTTATCGAATCTTCGGAAAAACTGCGCGCCGAACATGACGAGCTGCAGGGTACCGTTTCGGAACTGGAGGCGGACCAACGCAAAGTTTCCGAAGCCAGCGACGAGGCGCGGCTGCTATCCGAACGCGCGATTGAACGGTTGGGGCAGGGGACATCGCTGATCCAGTCTTCGCTCGGCCAGATATCTGGCCTGCTCGAACTGGTTGAAACGTTGAGCCAGCACGTTACCGGCTTTGCCGCGGCGATGGAGCAGGTTCGCCGGTGTTCGCAGGATATTGACCAGATTGCCGAAACCACCAACATTCTCGCTCTCAATGCCACTATCGAGGCGATGCGTGCGGGCGATGCCGGGCGCACTTTCGCCGTGGTTGCCAACGAGGTAAAAAGCCTGGCCGGTGATACGCGCCGCGCGACCGAGGAAATCGGCCGGACAATCGATACTCTGGGGGATGAAGCCGCAAGTGTGATCGGGCAAATCGAAAGCGGCGCCGAAGCGAGCAAGAACGCCAAGAAATCCATCGCGCAGATCGAAGACACAATCGGCGGCGTTGCCGAACTGGTCGAGGAGGTTGACCGCCAGAATGACCAGATCGCCCGCGCAACCGGGACGATTTCCGATCATGTCGTGCGCGTTCAGGACGTGCTCGGCTCTTTCGACAGCGCGGCCATCGCCAACGAGGCGCAACTGCGCGAGGCACAACAACGGATGGACGGACTGGAAATTACCGCCAGCGAAATGTTCGATGGCGTGGTCAAAGCCGGCCTTTCGCCAAGGGACAGCCTGCTGGTCGAGAAGGCCAAGGAAGTCGCCAAGGAAATTTCGGGCAAAGCCGAAGAAGCAATTGCCGCTGGCGAGTTGAAGCTCGATGCGCTGTTCGACCAGAATTACCAGCAGGTACCGGGCAGCAATCCGCCGCGGTTCCGCACATCGCTCAGCGATTGGGCTGACGCAAACTGGCGCCCGGTGATCGACCGCGTGGCATCAGAAGGCGCTCCGATCAAAATGTGTTCGCAAGCCGATATGAACGGCTTCCTGCCAACGCATATCTCCGACCACTCGCGCGAGCCGACCGGCAATCTGACGCATGACACCAAATATTGCCGCAATGGCCGGATCATCCTCGAGACGATCGACAAAAAAGCCAAAAGCAGCAATGAACCCTATATGATGGCCGTTTACCGCCAGGAAGGCGACGGAAAACAATATCTTGTCGTGCGGAACATCTACGTCCCACTCTACATCAACGGCCGCCGCTGGGGCGATTTCGAATTGGCTTATACGTTCGATTGAGGCTGGTGATTGAGACCGTGGTGCTGTTAGGTCTGACGCCGCGACATGAAGGCGAGGCGTTCGAATAGCATTACATCCTGTTCGTTCTTCAGCAGCGCGCCGTGGAGTGGCGGGATTGCTTTTGACGGGTCCTGATCCTGCAGGACTTCAAGCGGCATATCCTCGTTCAGCAGCAGTTTGAGCCAGTCGAGCAGTTCGGATGTGCTGGGCTTTTTCTTCAGGCCGGGCACTTCGCGGATTTCGTAGAAGACATCCATCGCCTTGGTCACCAATGCTTTCTGGATGCCGGGGAAGTGGACATCGATGATAGAGCGCATCGTGTCGCGATCGGGGAACTTGATATAGTGGAAGAAGCAGCGGCGCAGGAATGCGTCGGGCAGTTCTTTCTCGTTATTCGAAGTGATCACCACAATCGGGCGTTCTTTGGCTGCGACGGTTTCCTGTGTTTCGTAAACATCGAAGCTCATCCGGTCGAGCTCTTGCAGCAGATCGTTGGGAAACTCGATATCGGCCTTGTCGATTTCGTCGATCAGCAGAACGGGCAACTCTTCACAGGTGAAGGCTTCCCACAGCTTGCCCTTCTTGATGTAGTTGCGGATGTCGTGGACGCGCTCTTCGCCCAACTGGCCATCGCGCAGGCGCGCAACCGCGTCATATTCATACAGGCCCTGCTGTGCCTTGGTGGTCGATTTGACGTTCCATTCGATGATCGGCGCGCCCATGGCCTTGGCCACTTCATGCGCGAGCACGGTCTTGCCGGTGCCCGGTTCGCCCTTGACCAGCAGCGGGCGGCGCAATGTCACCGCAGCATCCACAGCGACCTTGAGATCGTCTGTGGCGATGTAATCGTCGGTGCCGTCAAAACGCTTAGTAGCTTGGGTGTCTTCAGATTTTGGCATCGGTTTTCCTGTGCAACTGGAACTTTACGTGCGCGTTAAGCGGCACGCGGGCAAAGGGCAAGGGGGTGGGAGGCAGGAAAATCTACTGCGCGGCCAATGCAATCAGGCGATGCGAAAGCAATTCCAGTTTGTCATCATCGAGCGAAGCTTCGGTGTTGTTCCAGCTCATCGCCAAAATCCACCACGCACCGGCCTCGTCGCGCAGCAGCCAGGTAAGGTTGAGCACTCCCGGCTCGGAGCCGCCCTTATATCCGATATAGTCCCACTTTTTGACTGTTTCGTCGGGCATGGAAGGGCTGATCGCCATGATCTTGCGCGCGGTCGGATCCTTGATCGCGATGATGCGCTTCATCAGCTTTTCCAGATCGCGCCCACTGGCAAACCATTCGACCGTGTCGATGGCGAGCGGCTTGGTAAAACGGGGCGGAGTGATCAGATCGCGGTTGCCCGCCACATCATCTTCGAAATCGGCGAGAATGAAGCGTTGGCCTGCCTCATCGGCGGAGACATATTTGGCGAGGTTTCCAGGGCTTCCCTTCAGCCCGAACATCTGCAGCGTGCTGAGAAAGGGTAAAGTCCTGTCAGGATCGGAATGGCCGCTTGCCCGCAATTCCGCCTCAACCGCCTCGCGGCCCAGCTCGTAAAACAGCATATCGGTGGCGGTGTTGTCGCTGATGGTGATCATCATGGTGGCAAGTGTTTGCAGCGTCACCGGCGCGCCATCGGGCCAGTTCTGCATCCTGCCGCTGGGGAAGGAACGCCGGTTGATCGTGACCACATCGCTCCATTCGCGCTCTCCCTTTTCGATAGAGCGGGCCAGGGCGGAGAGGATGTAGAGTTTGAAAGTCGATCCGATGGCAAACTGGCTGTCGGGATTGATTTCCATCAGCGCGTCGCTGCCATCAAGCCGCGCGAACAGCACGCCTATCTCCCCCGGAAGAGCGTTAAGATCATGCTCTACCTTGGCGAGCGAATCGTCGAGCGTTTCGAAGCTCCGGATCAGCAGCCCGTTGATCTTGTTGGGGGCATTGTCCTCGATCGAGATTGATCCAATGCCAAGCGCCTTTTCAAAGCCGAAGACGATTTCTGCCGAATGGTCATCAACGGGCGTTATGCTTTCAACGCCCACAACCGCGCCAAACTGGCCCGTCACCTGAGCCATAAATGCCGCAAATTGTTCTGCCGACACCGCATCAAGAAACGATTGCGCGAACATATCCTGCGCATCTTCTGTGCCCTGCATCACCGCCAAAGCATCATCCGCGCGGCTTTCGAGCAAGCTCTGCTCGCTCGCGGTTTCCTCCGCTTCTGAAGTTTGCGCGGCAACCGGCGCAGCAAAGGGTGCGGCAAGCAACAATGAAAGCGCGGAAAGGCGTGTCAGCATCGGGGTCTCCTTACCAGCAGACCATGCGCGGGCACGCGGCGCGGATCAAGAGTGCAGGCGTTGGATAGCGCGAAAGCTCAAGCGGCGATCACCGCGTTCGAGCCATTCGCCCGATCACGCATCGATCATTTCGCGATCCATATCGCCGGCATTGTTCTGGATGAAGTTGAAGCGATGTTCGGGGTTGCGGCCCATCAGTTGATCGACCAGTTCCTTCACCACCGCGCGCTGTTCGAATTCTTGCGGCAAAGTAATGCGCAGCAGGCTGCGGGATTTGGGATCCATCGTGGTTTCGCGAAGCTGCGAGGGGTTCATTTCGCCGAGGCCTTTGAACCGGCCCACTTCAACCTTTTTGCCTTTGAACACGGTTTCTTCCAGCTCCGCCCGATGCGCGTCGTCGCGGGCATAGCGGCTCTCTTTACCCGCAGTCAGCTTGTAGAGCGGGGGCTGGGCGAGGAACAGATGCCCCTTGCGCACCACTTCGGCCATTTCCTGGAAGAAGAATGTCATCAACAGCGTCGCTATATGCGCGCCATCCACGTCAGCGTCGGTCATGATGATGATCCGGTCGTAACGTAAGTTCTCTGGATCGCAGTCTTTGCGCGTGCCGCATCCCATCGCCAGCGAAAGATCGGCAATTTCCTGATTGGCGCGGATTTTCTCCGGCGTGGCGCTGGCGACGTTGAGGATTTTGCCGCGGATCGGCAGGATCGCCTGCGTCTTGCGGTTGCGCGCCTGCTTTGCGCTTCCGCCCGCTGAATCGCCTTCGACAATGAACAATTCGGTGTCGCCATCGCCTTCGCCGCTGCAATCGGTAAGCTTGCCGGGAAGGCGCAGCTTCTTGGCGCTGGTCGCGGTCTTGCGCTTGATCTCGCGTTCCTGCTTGCGGCGCAGGCGCTCGTCCATCCGCTCCATCACCTGACCGAGCAGCGCCTTACCGCGATCCATATTGTCGGTCAGGAAGTGATCGAAGTGATCGCGCACCGCGTTTTCGACCAGACGCGCGGCTTCCGGCGAAGTCAGCCGGTCTTTCGTTTGCGACTGGAACTGCGGATCGCGAATGAAGACGCTGAGCATCACCTCACCGCCGGTCATCACATCATCGGCCGAAATGTCTTTCGCCTTTTTGGTGCCGGTCAGCTCACCAAACGCGCGCAGCCCTTTGGTCAACGCGGCGCGGATGCCTTGTTCATGTGTACCGCCATCGGGCGTGGGTACGGTGTTACAATACCAGCTGGTCGAGCCATCGGAATAAAGCGGCCAAGCGCAGGCCCATTCGACGCGGCCTTGTGATGTGCCGCTGTCATCATCGGGAAATTCCTGCGTCCCTGCAAAAGGTTGCGCAGTGACACATTCGCGCGCGCCGATTTGTTCGGCCAGATGATCGGCAAGGCCGCCGGGAAATTTGAACACCGCTTCGCCGGGTACTTCTTCCGACGTAAGGCTTTCGGCGCATTTCCAGCGGATTTCGACTCCGGCAAACAGATAGGCTTTCGAACGCGCCAGCTTGAACAGGCGGTGCGGTTTGAATTGCCGATCTCCGAAAATCTCTGTGTCGGGCGTGAAGCTGACGGTTGTCCCGCGGCGATTGGGAGTTGCGCCCAGCTCTTCAATCGGGCCCAGCGTCTGCCCCTTGGAAAAGCTCTGCGCATAGAGTTTCTTGTCGCGCGCGACCTCTACCCGCGTGTCGCTGCTCAGCGCGTTGACCACGCTCACGCCAACCCCGTGCAAACCGCCCGATGTGGCATAGGCTTTGCCCGAGAATTTACCGCCCGAGTGCAGCGTGGAAAGGATCACTTCGAGCGTCGATTTGCCCGGAAATTTGGGGTGCTCGTCCACCGGAATGCCGCGCCCGTTATCGGCGATGCTCAGCCGGTTGCCCTCTTCCAGGCTGACTTCGATCCGCGTCGCATGGCCGGCAACGGCCTCGTCCATCGCGTTGTCGAGAACTTCGGCGGCGAGGTGGTGCAGCGCGCGGTCATCGGTGCCGCCAATATACATGCCGGGGCGGCGGCGCACAGGCTCGAGCCCTTCCAACACCTCGATAGAGGAAGAGTCATAATCGCCGCTAGAGACCGGCGTACCGTCGAAAAGATCATCTGACATACGGGTGCTATAAGCGCGCGATTCACACGCTTACAAGCAGCGAAAAAATCTTATCGTCAGCCGCCGAACTTGGTGGGGGCAGGCGAAACGATAACCACTTTGCCATCCTGCACCTGGCGCACCTCCATCGCGCGTTCGATTACCCCGCTACGCTGGAAACGGAACACTCCGTCCAGCCCCAGAAACCCGTCATCATTGCGCAGACGCGAAAGCGGGAAGGAACGGCCCGGTGTCCAATCCTGCGCGACGCGCAAGGTCAGAAGCACGCTGTCATAACCAAGCGTAGCAATGCGGTAAGGATTGCTGCCGAAGCGGCCCTTGTAACTGTCCGAAAACCGTTTGAAGCGCGCGTCGGAGACGGCGGAGAACCATGTACCGCGCATTGCCGAATTGCGCGTCACCGAAGATTCGCCGCTGAGCAATTCGGTGCCGAGCAATTGCGTGTTGCCGTTGCCGCCGGGTTTCAATTCGCCCGCGGCCAGCGCGGAGAGCCGCGCACCGTCAGCGATCAAAACCGTATCGAAACCGCCACGCTGGCGCAGCCGCTGCGACGCGCTGACAATCGAAGTATTTCCGCGAGAAAATCTTTCGGTCGCAACCAAAGTCCCGCCCGATTCCAGAATAGCGGCAGAGAGTGCGGCTTCGGCGCGTTTGCCATATTCGCCGTCGGGAATGATTGCGGCAAAATTGCTCGCGCCGTTTTGCCGGGCATAGCCGACCGTCCGGTCAATCGACTGGCTGGGAACATGCCCCATCACAAATACGTCGGGACCGGCAACCGATGTGTCGTTCGAATAGGATATCAAAGGAATATTGGCCGGGCGGGCCTCTGCCAGAACCTGCGGAACGTTGCTGGCCATCAAAGGGCCAAGGATCAGCTTGTTACCATCCGAAACCGCACTGCGCGCGGCATTGCGAGCGCCTTTGCCGGTGTCATAGGTGGTAATGCGCAGATTGCTTGCATTGGTATCGAGCAGCGCCATCGTAGTGGCATTGGCGATCGCATTGCCAACTGCTCCGTTATCTCCGGTCAGCGGAACCAGCAGCGCAATCCGGTGGCGCGTTTCATCGGAAGGCAGGCCGGTTGCGGTCGGTTCGGGAGTGGGGCCGGTGGTCGGTGGCGGCTCTGTCGAGCTTGTCGGCGCTTTGGGCACCAGCTGGCAGCCCGCCAGCAAAATTGTCGCACCGACGACGAAAAGCTTGCGCCGGTCTATGGTGAATTGGCGAGGTTTGGTAATGTTCATCCTTGCGATCCCCTTTGCCGCCCGTCATTGAGAGCCACTGTGACCCACAATACAGACAGCACCGCCTCTGACGAGGCCCTTCTTCCGGGTCTCTATATCGTGGCCACGCCGATTGGCAATCTTGGTGACATAACATTGCGTTCGGTCGATGTATTGGGCCGGTGTGATGCCGTGGCCTGCGAAGATACGCGGGTGACCGGCAAATTGATGAGCCATTTGGGTATCAGCAAACCCCTATGGCGATATAACGATCACAGCGACGAAGCGGCGCGCGCCAATCTGGTGCAGCGTATGCACGATCAGGCGGTTGTGCTGGTCAGCGATGCAGGGACACCGCTGATTTCCGATCCCGGTTACCGCCTGGTGCAGGATGCCCGCGCGGCGGGAATAATGGTGACGAGCCTGCCCGGTGCCTGCGCGGCGGTGGTGGGATTGACGCTATCGGGCTTGCCCAATGACAGGTTCCTGTTTGCCGGCTTCCTCCCGAGCAAGGAACAAGCCCGCGCGCGGGCATTGGAAGAATTTGCCGCCATCGATGCGACGCTGCTGTTCTATGAAACCGGGCCGCGCTTGGTAAAATCGCTAACCGCTATCGACGCTGCCATGCCCGCGCGGCAGGTTTCCGTGGCTCGCGAGCTGACCAAAATGTTCGAAGAATGCCGTTCGGGCACCGCCGCCGGTCTGGCCGCTCACTATACCGACAATCCGCCCAAGGGAGAGATCGTGCTGATGGTCGGTCCGCCGCCGCAAAAGGATGCAAGCGCGTTTGATGTGGATGCCTTGTTAACCGAGGCTCTCAAGGCGGATAAGCCTTCGCAGGCTGCGGGAAAGATAGCCAAGGCAACCGGGCTGGATCGCAAAATGCTCTATGCCCGCGCGCTGGAATTGCGCGCCGGATGAAACGCCAGCTTGCCGAGAAAAGCGGCCGCGATGGCGAAAGGCGGGCGGCAATCTGGCTCAAGCTGAAAGGGTGGTCGATCCTTGCCGAAAGGCGCAAAACGCCGCTGGGCGAAGTCGATCTGATTGCCAGACGGGGCAATGTCGTTGCTTTCATCGAAGTGAAATGGCGCAAGCGCAAAGCCGATCTCGATCATGCGATTGACGAATACCGGCTGCAACGCGTTGCCGCGGCAGCTGAATCGATCGCGCATGAATATGCCACCAAGGGCGAAGATATCCGGATCGACGTGATGCTCCTTGCGCCCGGCGCTTTCCCTCGCCACATCGTCAATGCATGGCAGCCCTAAGTCTGCCGGTTTGGAGTAAGTGAGAATGGCTTTGCGCGTTGCTGTCCAGATGGACCCGATGGAATCGATCAACATTGCGGGCGATTCCAGCTTCGCGATCATGCTGGCGGCGCAGGCGCGCGGGGCGCAGCTGTGGCATTACGATGTCCGCACATTGGCATACGACACCGGAAATGGCGCGCTGACGGCGCATGCGGCGCCGGTGACCGTCCAACGGGTAGAGGGCGATCACTACACCATGGGCGAACATCGCCGCATCGACCTCGCCAAAGACATCGATGTGATCTTCATGCGGCAGGATCCGCCCTTTGACCTCGGCTATATCAGCGCGGCGCTGATGCTCGACAGGCTCAAAGGGACCACACTGGTCACCAATGACCCGCGCGAGGTGATCAACGCGCCGGAGAAGATGTTCGTTCTCGATTACGCGAAATTCATGCCGCCAACGCTGATTGCGCGCGAACTGAGCGATGTGCGCGCCTTTATGGAGACGCATGGCGCGGTCGTGGTGAAACCGCTGCACGGCAATGGCGGCAAAGCCATTTTCAAAGTCGATGCGGATGGCACAAACATTTCTGCTCTGTTCGAAATGTTCAACCAGACCTGGCCAGAACCGCACATGATCCAGCCTTTCCTTCCAGAAGTGTCGGAAGGCGACAAACGGATCGTGCTGATCGACGGGGAATTTGCCGGGGCGATCAACCGCAAACCGGGCGAGGGCGAGTTCCGATCAAACCTCGCGCAGGGCGGCTATGCAGAGGCAGCTGATTTGACCGCGCGCGAGGAAGAAATCTGCGCCGCTATGGGGCCGGAGCTGAAGAAACGCGGCCTGTTGTTTGTTGGGATCGACGTGATCGGCGGCAAATGGCTGACCGAAATCAATGTGACATCGCCCACCGGCATTGTCGCGATCGACAAGTTCAATGGGACCGACACGGCGGGCAAAATTCTGGACGCGGTCGAGGCGCGTTTATAGTCGCATCAGTGCGAAGCGATTTAGTCGCCACGCCAATGGCAAACTACTTTTTCTCTCGGGGATGCGCGTCACGATAAGTGTCGAGCAAAGTCGCCGCATCGACTTTGGTATAGATTTGCGTGCTGCCAAGGCTGGCATGGCCAAGCAATTCCTGCAGGCTGCGCAGATCGGCCCCGGCGCCCAGCAAATGGGTGGCGAAACTGTGCCGCAGTGCGTGCGGGGTCGCGGTGGCAGGAAGGCCGAGGGCAATGCGCGCCTTGGCCATCGCTTTTTGCACCATTCCCTGGCTCAGCGCACCACCTTTCGCACCGCGAAACAGCGCCCCGTCGGCCTCAATCGGCCACGGGCATTCCTTGGTATATTCGGCCACGGCATCGCGAATGATCGGCAAAACGGGGACGATCCGCTGCTTGTTTCCTTTGCCGGTCACCGAGAGCGTTTCCCCCAGCGGGGCATCGCGACCTTTGAGCGAAAGCGCCTCGGCAATCCGCAAGCCCGCACCATAGAGCAACAGCAGCACCGCCCGGTCGCGCGCGCCGATCCAGCCATCGCTCGCGCTTGCTTCGACCAGATCGGCGATATTGGTGGCATCGTCCGGGGTAACGGGGCGGGGCAGGCCCTTCTTGATTCGCGGCCCACGGATACGCGGCGCCGCGTTATCGCTGCCGCCGGTTTGCGCAAGAGCAAACCTGACCAGCGCCTTTATCGCCGATAGTTCGCGCGCGGTGGAGCTGTTGCTCAAGCCGTCCTGACGCCGGTCGGCCAGATGCAATCGGATCGCCGCGCTATTGAGCCCGGCAATCTGTTCCCAGTCCTTCAGCCCCTTGCGTTCGATCAGCAGATTTGCGGCGGACAGATAGGCGCGGACCGTATGCGGCGACCGCCGCCGCCCCTGAACCAGATGCGCTTCCCATTGTAACAACAATTCAGCCTTGCTCATGCCGTCACCAGATCGCCATGGACCAATTCGCCAAGCAGCGCATCGAGCACCGGCATCCCGCGCGATGTGACGCCAAGACGCTCATTGCTCTGCCACACAAATCCCAAATCTTTCAGCATGCTCAGGCGGCTTTCATCGATGAGGTTGGCGAATGGTATGCCGAACCGTTCGCTCAGCAACGGTAGCGAAATTCCCTCGGCAAGCCGCAGCCCCATCAGCAAAGCTTCCGAAGCCTGTGCAGCGGCTGAAAGCGGCGTTTCCTCACGCAGTCCATTGCCGCTGTGCTCGACCGCAGCCAGCCAGTTCTCCGGCTTTTTGTGACGCAATGTCGCTGCGGCGTTGCGCCGCCCATGCGCGCCGGGGCCTATCCCGCAATAATCCTGATACCGCCAATATGTCAGATTGTGGCGGCTTTCCTGCCCGGCGCGCGCGTGATTGCTGACTTCATAGGCGGGCATTTGTGCCTGCGCCGTCATTTCGCGCGTGACGTCAAACAGATCTGCCGCCGGATCATCGTCCAGCGGAGCAAACACGCCTCTGCGCACATCGGTGGCGAAGCGCGTATTGGGTTCGATGGTCAATTGATAGAGCGAAAGATGATCGGTGCCGAAGGACAGCGCACGGGCAAGATCGGCGCGCCATTCGGCTTCACTCTGGCCGGGCAGCGCATAGATCAGGTCCAAACTGACCCTGCCGAAGTGCTTCTGCGCAACTTCCAATGCCGCCAATCCTTCATCCGCATCGTGCAACCGGCCCAGAAACTTCAGCGCCTCGTCGCGCAGCGATTGCAGGCCCAGCGACACCCGGTTGACCCCGGCAAGCGACAGATCGGCGAAATTGGCGGCCTCAACCGATGATGGATTGGCTTCAAGGGTGATCTCAATCTCGGGTGAAAAGCCCCACAGCCTCTCGGCCTCATTCAGCAGCGAACCCACCATTTCCGGCGGCATCAAGGACGGCGTGCCGCCGCCGAAAAAGATTGATTCCAGCGGTTCACCGCCGGCCAGCGCTGCCTCGTGCTGCATATCGCGCAGCATCGCGGCTTTCCAAGCATCATGGTCCACGCGATCACGGACATGGCTGTTGAAATCGCAATAGGGGCATTTCTTCAGGCAGAAAGGCCAGTGGATGTAGAGTGCGCGTGCCACGGGGTAACCTTACAGGCGATTGGGCGCGTTAGCCAAATTGTTCGGCAACCAGCTTGGCAAAGGCATCGGCGCGGTGGCTCATCGCGTGTTTTTCTGCCGGATCGAGCTCCGCGAATGTCTGCTCGCGCCCCGCAGGCACAAACACCGGATCATAGCCAAAGCCCAGCGTGCCGCGCGGCGGCCAAGTCAGCGAACCGTCAACGCGGCCTTCATAGACCGCGCTGTCACCATCGGGCCATGCAATCGCCAGCACGCAGGAAAACCACGCATCGCGCGGGGCATCGGGGCCTTTTTCCGCCAGCATGCCTTCGACTTTGCCCATCGCCATATACCAGTCGCGGCCCGGCGCGCCTTCGAAATGCTGCCGCTCTGCCCAGTCGGCGGTGTAGACACCGGGGCGGCCATCAAGCGCCGCCACGGACATCCCGCTGTCATCGGCAAGCGAGACAATGCCAGATGCCTCCGCCGAAGCACGCGCCTTGATCAGCGCGTTTTCGACGAAGGTGGTGCCGGTCTCTTCCGGCTCGGGCAGACCGAGCGATCCCGCCGACAGGCATTTCATCCCATGCGGCTCCAGCAAAGCGGAAATCTCTTTCAGCTTACCCGCATTATGCGTCGCGATCACCAGCGATCCGGAGCCGAGACGCCTGGTCATTTTACCGCATCAAGTTGCGCCGCAAAAATGCCGTCGCAGCCGATTTTGGCGAGGCGCAGCAGGCGCAGAAGGCCTTCTTCGTCATAGGTTGCGCCTTCGGCGGTGGCTTGCACTTCGGCGATTTGCCCTCCTTCGATCAGCACGAAATTGGCATCGGCATCGGCGTTGCTATCCTCTGCATAATCGAGATCGAGAACCGGCGTGCCCTGGTAAATGCCGCAGCTGATCGCAGCGACCTGTTTTTCAATCGGGTCTTGCTTGATATCGCCCGAAGCCATCAGCGAATTTACCGCCAAACGCAGCGCAACCCATGCACCCGAAATAGATGCTGTGCGTGTGCCGCCATCGGCCTGGATCACATCGCAATCGAGAGTGATCTGGCGTTCGCCCAGCTTTTTCAGATCGACAACCGCGCGCAAGCTCCGCCCGATAAGACGCTGGATTTCCTGCGTCCGCCCGCTTTGCTTGCCGCGCGCTGCCTCGCGGCTGCCGCGTGTATGGGTGGCGCGTGGCAGCATCGAATATTCGCCCGTTACCCAGCCTTCGCCTTTGCCGCGCAGCCAAGGCGGAATCCGTTCTTCAACGCTCGCGGTGCACAATACGCGCGTATCGCCGCAACTGATCAGGCACGAACCTTCTGCATGTTTGGTAAAGCCGGTTTCGATAGTGATAGGGCGCATTTCATCGGGCGCACGGCCGGAAGGTCTCATTGGATTCTCCAGTGATATTTTCTCAAGGCCGTTCACCCTGAGCTTGTCGTTGGGTCGTCCTTACTATTTAATCCGGCAAAAGGAAGTGCGATGGTTGGGGTTGCACCCCGGCTTCTCTTGGGACAAGCTCAGCATGACCGGATAGTTGATGTAATTCTCGGTTGAAGATCGCAATGCCAAACGTACCCCTCACAGAATTGACCGACCGCGCGCGGGATATCTTTCGTCTCGTGGTCGAAGGATATCTGACCAATGGCACGCCGGTCGGTTCCAAGGCGCTGGCGGGGGAGGGGGGCGTTGACCTGTCGCCCGCCTCGATCCGGTCCGTGCTCGCCGATCTGGAATCGCTCGGTCTGCTGGCGGCGCCGCATACCAGCGCCGGGCGGATGCCGACCGAATCCGGATTGCGCTTGTTTGTCGACGGGATGATGCAAGTAGCCGAACCGACCGTGGAAGAACGCGCGACAATCGAACAGCGGTTGCAAACCCCCGGGCCGATCGAGCATGCGCTGGAGGCCACAAGCTCGCTCTTGTCCGACATTACCGGGGCTGCGGGAATGGTTATGGTCCCGCAGCATGAGGTGCGGCTGAGCCAGTTGAGCCTGGTGTCGCTCGCTGCCGATCGCGCGCTCGCCGTGTTGGTGGGCGAAGATGGCAATATCGAAAACCGCGTGGTGGAACTGTCTGGCGGGGTCGATGCGTCTACGCTGGAACAGGCGTCCAACTATATCACCGCGCGGATCGGCGGGAAAACCCTGACCGAAGCGATTGCGGAAATCGAAAGCGAGATTTCTTCGGGCAAATCCGCGCTTGATCGCGCCAGTCAGGATCTGGTCCAGCGCGGTTTGGCCGTGTGGAGCAAGGACACGGCGCAGCGCCCTGTGTTGATCGTGCGCGGTCAGGCGAACTTGCTGGATGACAGCGCGCTGGAAGATCTCGAGCGTGTGCGATCGCTGCTCGATGATCTGGAGAACAAGCAATCGGTTGCAAGTTTGCTTGAGGACGCAAAAACCGCCGATGCGACGCGGATCTTTATCGGCGCGGAGAACCGCCTGTTCGCCTTGTCCGGTTCGTCTGTCATCGCCTCTCCCTATCGCGACCGCGAAGGCAAAGTGGTGGGAGTTTTGGGTGTGATTGGCCCCACGCGGTTGAATTACGCGCGGGTCGTCCCCATGGTTGATTTCACAGCCCGCTCGCTGGGCAAATTGATCGGATAAATGGAACACAATGACCGACGAAAACAAGCCGGACCCAAAGGGTGCCGAAGATAAAGATGCAGCCGTTGAAGAGGAACTGAAAGGCGTTCCTGAAGAATTTCTCGACGATGGTGGGGACGATGAAGCCGACGAGAAAGGCAGCGTGGAAGATGCGCTGGAGGCGCTGCGCGGTGATCTGGAAGCGGCGAAGCAGGAAGTGCTCTACGCCCGCGCGGAAACGCAAAATGTCCGCCGCCGGATGGAAAAAGACGTGGCCGATGCGCGCGCCTATGCCGCAACCGGCTTTGCCCGCGATATCCTGTCAGTGTCCGACAATCTTTCGCGCGCCATCGATGCGGTTCCGCAGGAACTGCGCGAAGACGACAAGATGAAAGGTCTTGTCGCGGGTATCGAAGCAACCCAGCGCGAGCTGGAGAAAGTTTTCGGCCAGCACGGCATCACTCGCATTCCGGCGATGGGCCTTCCGCTCGATCCCAACCACCATCAGGCGATGATGGAAGTCCCGACTGACGAACAGGAACCGGGAACCGTGGTGCAGGAAATGCAATCGGGCTTTATGATCAAAGACCGCTTGCTGCGCCCCGCCATGGTCGGGGTTGCGAAAAAGCCGGACTAAGGCGCGCCGGGAAAATCGACCAGCAGGCTGTAGGCTTCGGGATCGCTGACGCCGGTCACGCGTAGTCCGTTGCGCAGCCAGAAGGCGTGTTTGACGATTTCGGCCTGTTGCTCGATCCCGTATTTGGTCAGCGGCCAGCCCGGTTTCAGGCTGTAATCATATCGGTCCCACGGCATCCGGTTGAAAACCAGCCACCAGCGGCCCTTGGTCTGCGCCTGCCACACATGGACCATCTCGTGAATGAACAACCCTTGGCGGATCATTCCTTCGGTGGAGAAATCATCGCAATAGCTGTTGCCGCGCGGGTGGAAATGGATGTGCCCGCGCGGGGCCATGGTGACGCGGCGCGGTTGGAAGAACGCCCATTTCCGGCGGTGAATTCTGACCTCCGCATAATCAATCGCGGTGCCAAAGACCGTTTTGGCCAGCGCGATCTCGCCGGCAGTCAAAGGCCGCTCTCCGCCGACGGGGCAGGAATAGTTTGAAATCTGTCCCGACATTACGCCTAGCGGGCATCCCCCGCGGCCATGATATCAGCGGTGACCGTGGTCTTGTCGCCGCCTGCCTCGATCAAAGTTACTTCGGTTTTTCCGCCAGCAGTCAGTTCGGGGGAAACACCCATCGCCATGATATGCTTGCCGCCCGGTTCGAAGGATACTTTCAGACCTTTGGTCAGGGCGACCGATTCAAGCGGAACCATCTGGATTTTATAATCCTTCTCCGCATATTCATGCATCATCGCTTCTTCGGCGCCATCGACATAAACCGCCGCAAGCGTGGCGTCTTTTTCGCCCTCATAGGCAATGTCGAGATAGATTGCCGCCGGATTTCCGCTGACCGCAGGCAGGATCATACGCGCGTTTTCCACGGTCAGCCCGGTAATTCCCTCGGGCGCCTGCGCCACTTCTTCGCTTTGTGATCCGCAAGCGGTCAGGCCAAGTGTTGCAATGGCAAGAGCCGCGCTCGCCAGAAACCGTGTTGTCACGTGTAATTCTCCATGCAGTAATTTGATGTGCAACTAGCTGCCGCAATCCCTTGTGCCAACAAAAACCGCACCTATATCCGCTGCACAATCGAGCTGCCGAGTTGTTTCGCCAATCATGGGAAACACACAGAGCAGCGTCCAACATGAAGAGTAAATGGGGAAACCATGGCTAAAGTAATCGGTATCGACCTCGGCACCACCAACTCGTGTGTCGCTGTAATGGACGGCGGCAAACCGAAAGTTATCGAAAATTCGGAAGGCGCGCGCACCACGCCGTCGATCGTTGCGTTCACCAAGGATGATGAACGTCTGATCGGCCAACCTGCGAAGCGCCAGGCAGTGACCAATCCGGACAACACCCTGTTCGCGATCAAGCGCCTGATCGGCCGCCGTTTCGACGATCCGATGACGAAGAAAGATATGGATCTTGTTCCATACCAGATCGTCAAAGGCAAAAATGGCGATGCTTGGGTGAAAGCCGGATCGGAAGATTACAGCCCGTCTCAGGTTTCCGCTTTCATCCTGCAAAAGATGAAAGAAACTGCCGAGAGCTATCTTGGCGAAACAGTTTCGCAGGCGGTTATTACCGTTCCTGCTTACTTCAATGATGCACAGCGTCAGGCGACCAAAGACGCCGGCCAGATCGCTGGTCTTGAAGTTCTGCGGATCATCAACGAGCCGACCGCAGCCGCGCTCGCTTACGGTATGGACAAGGACGATGGCAAAACCATCGCCGTCTATGACCTTGGCGGCGGCACCTTCGACGTTTCGATCCTCGAAATCGGTGACGGCGTGTTCGAAGTGAAATCGACCAATGGCGATACCTTCCTTGGCGGTGAAGACTTCGACAATGCGATTGTCGAGCATCTCGCTGATGCCTTCAAGAAGAAGGAAAACATGGACCTGCGGACCGACAAGCTCGCTCTGCAGCGCCTGAAAGAAGCGGCTGAAAAAGCGAAGATCGAACTGTCGAGCTCGGCAACCACCGAAGTGAACCTGCCGTTCATCACCGCGCGTATGGAAGGCGGCGCTTCGACTCCGCTACACCTCGTGGAAACCATCAGCCGCTCCGATCTGGAGAAAATGGTTGGTGATCTGATCAAGCGCACTCTGGAGCCGTGCAAGAAAGCTCTGGCTGACGCTGGCGTCGACAAAGGCGGTATCGACGAGGTGATCCTTGTCGGCGGTATGACCCGCATGCCCAAGGTTCGCGAAGTCGTGGAAGAATTCTTCGGCAAGAAACCGCATACCGGCGTGAACCCTGACGAAGTCGTTGCGATGGGTGCGGCCATTCAGGCTGGCGTTCTGCAGGGCGACGTCAAAGACGTTCTGCTGCTCGACGTGACCCCGCTTTCGCTCGGCATTGAAACGCTGGGCGGCGTGTTCACCCGCATGATCGACCGCAACACCACGATCCCGACCAAGAAATCGCAGACCTATTCGACTGCTGAAGACAATCAGCAGGCGGTGACGATCCGCGTTGGTCAGGGTGAACGTGAAATGGCGGCGGATAACAAGCTGCTGGGTCAGTTTGACCTTGTCGGCATTCCTGCGGCACCCCGCGGTGTTCCGCAAATCGAAGTCACGTTTGACATCGACGCCAACGGCATCGTCAATGTGTCGGCAAAAGACAAAGGCACCGGCAAGGAACAGCAGATCCGCATCCAGGCATCTGGTGGTCTTTCGGATAGCGACATCGAACAGATGGTGCAGGACGCCGAGAAATTTGCAGACGAAGACAAGAAGCGCCGCGAGCAAGCGGAATCGCGCAACCAGGCAGACAGCCTGGTCCACGCGACCGAAAAGCAGCTTGAAGAGCATGGCGACAAAATCAGCGCTGATCTGAAGTCCGATGTCGAAGCCGCCCTGGCGGAAACCAAGACCGCGCTCGAAGGCGATGATCTTGATGCGATCAACGAGAAGTCACAGGCTTTGACCGAAGTCGCGATGAAGATGGGTCAGGAAATCTACCAGCAGGAACAAGCCAATGCGGCCCCTGAAGGTGATGCAGGCGACTCTGCCTCTTCTGAAGATGATGACGTTGTCGATGCCGAATTCTCCGAAGTCGGCGATGATGACAACGCTGAAAGCGAAGACGAAGCCAAGGGCTGATGCTTTGATTGGAAAATGACCGCCACTGATGCAGATCGCGTCGGTGGCGGTCGCTTTTTGGGATGATCAATGTCTTCGACTGAAACCGACTTTTACGAACTTCTTGGCGTTAGCCGCGATGCGGATGATCGCACGATCAAATCCGCATATCGTAAGCTGGCGATGCAGTTCCATCCGGACCGCAATCCGGGTGATGCAGAGGCCGAGGCGAAGTTCAAAGCTGTCGGTGGTGCGTATGAGTGCCTGAAAGACCCGCAAAAGCGCGCAGCCTATGACCGTTTCGGTCATGAAGCTTTCCAGCAAGGCATGGGCGGTGGCGGCGGTTTTGGTGGAGGCCGCGGCCAGCAAGGCGACTTTGGCGATATCGGCGATATTTTCGAGACCATATTCGGTGGCGGATTTGGCGGCGGCGGCCGTCAACAGGCGCGTCGCGGCGCAGATTTGCGTTACGACATGGAAATCGGTCTCGAAGACGCATTCAACGGCAAAGACACCCAGATCGAAATCGAAGTTTCGCAGAGATGCGAACCTTGCGACGGGTCGGGTGCAGAACCGGGCACCAGTACGCGCGGATGCAATCTATGCGGCGGCCACGGCAAAGTCCGCGCCAAGCAGGGCTTTTTCGTTGTCGAGCGGCCATGCCCGACATGCCACGGCCGCGGCGAAGTAATCGAAGATCCTTGCAAACAGTGCCGCGGCGAAGGCCGTGTGGACTTGCCGCAGGCGCTCGATGTCGAAATTCCGCCGGGCGTCGACACCGGTACACGCATCCGCCTATCCGGCAAGGGCGAGGCGGGGCCGAACGGCGCGCCTCCCGGTGACCTTTATATCTTCATCCATATCAAAGAGCACCGCGTGTTCGAGCGCGAGGGAACGACGCTGCTGACCCGCGTTCCGATCAGTTTCACAACGGCATCGCTTGGCGGGTGCGTGAACATTCCCGATCTCGACGGGAGCACCAACACAGTCGATATTCCCGCCGGTATTCAATCCGGCAAACAGCTGCGCGTCCGCGGGGCGGGTATGCCCGTGCTGCAGGGCCGTGGCCGCGGCGACATGGTGGTAGAAATCGCGGTTGAAACGCCAACCAAGCTCAGCAAAGCCCAGAAGGAACTGCTGCAACAGTTCCAGGAAACCGAAACCGGCGAAGAATGCCCCGAGAGCCGGGGATTCTTCGACAAGCTGAAAGATGCGTTTGGCGGGTAGGGCGCGTGGAGCTTAATTCGATCCGTATTTGATCAGACAATCAATCGTCATCAGATTGTTCTCGTCACACTGCGGTTTCGATTGCTCGAACGTATTGGCCCTGCGTTCATACTCATTGGCCAGAAGATCGCTTTGCCTGTTCGCCGTACCTTCGCGGAACATCGTGGCAAGCATGCGGGTGCCATCCACATGTTTGCGCCCCATCGAGGTGCGGAAATAGGCTTCCGCTTTCGCGTAGTTTCTCGGAATGCCCTTGCCCAGATAGTTGAGCAGACCCAGATCGTAGGCCGCATCGGCATTGCCGGCGTTGTAGCTGAGCTCAAGATACTCGACGGCCAAAGGCACGTTTTCGGGGAACAGTTTTCCGGTCACCAATTCGTGCCCATAAATCTGGGCAGTTTTCGCAGAGCCCTTGTCCCCGGCTCGCGAGGCCATATCCAGGTAGCGGGCTGCTTCCTTCGGGTTTTTCTTGATCCCCGAATCTTTCGGGCTGGCATAGTAAAAGCCAAGCAAGGAAGGGGCCCAGCTGTCGCCGGGATCGGCAGCGGCAACTTCCTTCAGCTTCTGTTCTGCCCTCTTGCCGTCGGGATCGAATACAAACCGCTTGTTGTAGTCATAGTAATTGGCGTGCGGCAGTCCGACTCCGGACAGATAGAAATTAATCAATGAAGTCGTGCCGATGGTGCTTTTGGGCTGGTATGAAGCTTCCAGAGCAGCAATCACCCTTTTCACCATGTCTGCCTTGGTGGCGAGATAGCGATCACCGGCTTTCTTGATCTCGTCGATGTCAAACATCGCACCTTCGGGAAGCTCCAGCTTGAGCGTGCCGTTTTCCAGTTTCGAACAGCCAATGCAGGCAACCGGATCCTTGGCCAGCCTGACCGCCATGACCGTCGATGTTTCGTCGCCGAGCTCGGTTCCTTGCAGATAGAAGCCGAACGCGTCTTCAATTGTCGCTTCGGGAAGCAATTGCTGGCGATAAATCATATCGCCCATGCGCCCGAACGCCTCGGGATAATTCTTCTGCATGGCGCCAACCAGCAGCTTCATGCGCATTTCGGTGGCGGTGTTGCGGTTGTTGAGCGTGCCGGCAAGCTTGGTCCTTACAGCGTGCTCGATCTTGAGCATCGCATAGGGATCACCGGCTTTGGCCTTGCCCAAATATGCCCTGTGTTCCGGATCCCCCTGAAACTGTTCGATCAGCTTCGCGTCGCATTCATCGCTGTAGCATGTGTTATATGTCAGCTGCGCACTGGCCGGGGCGGCCGAGATCGCGATCAGGGCTGCGGTTCCATAAGCAAAACATTGTGACAAGCGCATCAAAAATTCCCTCAAAACTGTTGCGGCGCATCTGCCAAATAGCAGGCGCAAGGCTTTGTACAAACACGACAAATTGCCCGTCAAGCAAAACAAATAATTGCAGTCAGGCGCCTTGGCCCAATCTTTCGAGAACCTCTGCACGGATCCTGTCAACCAGCCCGGAATCGGTGGTCAGACGGTCTTTTTCTTCATCCAGAATGGCAAGAAACGCCTGACGTTTAAAGCGCGCGCATTCGCCATCTTCCAGCGGCCTGTCGGCGGTCGAGCAGACCAGATCGATCATCCGCTCCGCCCCGTGCAACCGGCCCCAGAGATAGTCGTTTTCGCGGTACGCCCTGCTGAAGAACGCCCCGAAATTGTAGAATTCGGTGCCGCGCAGCGTTGCCCGCGTGCCGCCCTCGCGGATCGAACGCGCATCGTCGGGTGAAATACGGTCGACCTTGATCGGGTCGTACTCGGTCAGGCCTTCGGTCCGCATCAGCGGCAGCGTGGCGATGTCGTAAAATGGAAAGCCGAGATAGGTCAGCAGCATCCGCCGCCGCAGATCCTTGGGCATATCCTGCATTGCATCGGCGAGCATGATCTCTGCCTGCTCGTCAATTTCGGGAAGGAGCCTGCGGGCGGCAAGATAGTCCAGAACGGGGCCGGGCTGGCGAAGGGCGTTTTGCGCCAGACCGGTAAAATCCTCGCCCAAGGCTTCGCGCTTTTCCTGCGCGAAATAGAGCGCGAGGATCTTGTAGATCGCCTTGCGCGCCGCCTCCAACGCATCATCGGGAATATCGGGATCGGCTTCCCAATCGCGCGCCAGGCGGCGGGCCAGCAGGCGAAGCCGCCTGATGCGGAAACCAAGATCATGCGCGCGGAAAAACGCGATTGCTTCTGCGCTTGCGCCGCCCGCTTCATCAGACAGCGATGCCATGCCGCGCCGTTCCAGTTCGGCAAAGAAGCTGGCGGCAATTGGCGAACTGTCGGGCAGCCCGGCGCCCGGTGCGGCAGCGAAAGTAAGCTCGGCCAGTTTCTCTACAATCCCGGCGAATTTTGCCTGCGCATAGGAATTGTAAGCAAAGCCCGCGCTTTCTGCCGCTGCCTGCTGCGCCTTGCCGCGCCAGCCCACCAGACGTTTGGGTGTCGGCTTGTTGAGGAACAATGTCCGGCCAAACAGCTTCTCGACCGCGCGTTCAACCTCGTGCCGCAATCCGGCAACCATCCTGCGCAGCGCCTCTGCATCGCGCGATTGCTGTTCCAGCTGCTCCAGATTGTCCCGTATGGGCTGTTCGCGCGGGATGGTGGATAGCGAACCGAATATCGCGGCGAAGAACCCGACCGGTTTTCCCTCATGCTCTTTCTGTACGCCAAAGCGATCGGGGCGCGGGTCGATATAGACAAACCGCCTGTCAACTTCGCGCTGGGCGGGGCGCCCTTTCAACGCGTCCATCGCGCCGCCAAAGGGCGCGTTCACCAGTACCGAACCGTCAATCAAAGAGACATTGGCGGTTTCGCCTTCGCGCATATGCACCGGCATGATCCGCTGCAGGAATTGCTCGCGCGTGGACCAATCGGCGCCGGCCCATTCTGCCAGCGAGTCAATCTCGTCCAGCTTGAGCGGCGGGAAAGCCCCCGGAAAACTCGCCGTGGCGCGCGCTGCCAAAGTCAGCTCGAGAAGATTGGACAGGTTGGCGCCCGGCTTGTCCGGCGTCTTGCAAGCAAAGCTGACCGGCATCCTGTGCTCGCTTTCCTCGACAATGGGCGGGCTGTTGAGCCGAAGCAGTTCCAGATGTCCGCGAAAATCGGTTGCGGTCACAAGCAGATCGACCGGATGGCCTGCCGGCAGAAGCGGCTGTTCCAGCGGCGCCTTCTCCATCGCTTTCAGCGCATTGAACAGCAGCTTGGAAAAGCCGGGGCCCGAAAATGGCGGTTCAAACCAGCGCCCACGAACAAGGTGGGAGACTTTTCGGCGCACTTCAGCGCGCGTTTCGGGGGCGACGCTTTCCGATACCGCATTGCCGGGCCGCTTCAATATCCACGACGCAAACGGCTGCGCCCAGAATTTGGCGAACCGCCACATTGGCCGCGCATCGGGGTCAACCAGCTGATCGACATCGGCCATTTCCAGCCACAAATCGGTCAGCGGCTCCAGCGATTGTCCCGAATGGATCGCTTGCGCCAGAAACACGGCGTTGATCCCGCCCGCGCTGGCACCGGTGAGGATGTCGGGCAATACGCGCAGCGTGAGACCCTGTTCCTTCTCGATCGCATGGAACAGATCGCGATAGACACCTTGTACACCTTCGGCGCGCGGTTCGAAGGAATGAAACGCCCGGCTGGCCCGGGCCAGCTTCCAGATCTCTTTGGTTACGCCGTGCATATAAACGGCAAGGCTGACCCCGCCGTAACAGACAAGCGCAATCCGGAGTTCCTTTTGCCTCATGCAATTGTCGTGGCAAATCCGCCAGATACCGGCAAGAGCAAAGCCGCGACTTTGCCGGAACTTCTATACACGCCAGCGAAAGTGGCCGTCCAACGGATGGGCAAACACCACCGCCTCTTCACGCGCACCGCGCCCGATATTGTGCACAGCGAATAGACGCCCATCATCGGCTCGCCGGGAAACGATGCCAATATGCGGCAAGCGGCCGCCTACCTTGCTGGTAAAAATGTCGCCTACTTGCCAAGCGGCCGGATCACTCGAAACGGGAAGCGACGCGCCTTGCCGTTTGAAAAATGTCTGCAAATTCGGAACGCGGCGATGGTCGATATTCCTGTCGGGGGAACGCAGTTGCCAATTGTTGGGATAGGCAGCAAAGTTTGCTTTCATATCCTCGTGGACAAGCTTTTGCAGGTCGAGGCCCAATGCGTCGCGATAGGCACGGATAATAACATCTGTACACACGCCGCGCGATCGCGGGACATCGCCGCCGGGATAGTCGATTCCGGTGTATGACGGGTCGTAGGACAGCGTGACACCAATCTGCCCGCGTGCGGCGGCGACCAATCTCGCTGCCGGATCGCTATTCTGGTCAGGAACTGTTTCAGCAGCGTCCTGTCTTTCAGCTTGATGGGCCTTTGAACAGGACGCCACCAACACGCTGCCTAAGGCCATTCCTCGAAGGAATGCGCGCCGTTTTAGAACGGTATTCTTGATCATGTGACGGGTATCGCCTGTTCGCATGAACTGACTGTTAAGCCCATGCTTGCGTTCTATTTTTGTTCTAACTATAGGGAGCCGCATGGCGAAACCCAAAAAACGATATGTTTGCGCGGCTTGCGGTTCTGTCTCGCACCGATGGCAGGGCCAATGCCCCGATTGCGCCGAATGGAACACGCTGGCCGAGGATGTTCCCGCCACGGTGTTCTCGCAAAAACATGACTTGTCGAGCGGGGGCAGGGCGGTTGAGTTTGTGGAACTCGACACGCCCGGCGAAGAATTGGTCCGCCAACCAACCGGGCTGGCCGAATTTGACCGCGCGCTGGGCGGCGGACTGGTCCCCGGATCGGCGGTGCTGATGGGCGGCGATCCGGGCATCGGAAAATCGACCTTGCTGCTTCAGGCAGCAGCAAAAATAGCCAAGGATGGTCGGTCCACCGTTTATGTCAGCGGCGAAGAAGCCGCTGGGCAGGTTCGGATGCGGGCATCGCGGCTGGGGCTTGCTGATGCGCCAATCAAGCTGGCGGCAGCAACATCGGTTCGCGATATTCTGACCACGCTGGGCACGATGGAACCGCCCAAACTGCTGGTGATCGATTCGATCCAGACCATGCATTCGGACACGATCGAGGGCGCGCCGGGCACGGTCAGCCAGGTTCGCGGCTGTGCGTTTGAATTGATCCGCTATGCCAAGGAAAACGGCACCGCGCTGGTGCTGGTCGGGCATGTCACCAAGGACGGCAATATCGCCGGGCCGCGGGTGCTCGAACATATGGTTGATGTGGTGATGAGTTTCGAAGGCGAACGCAGCCATCAATACCGCATCCTGCGCGCGCTCAAGAACCGCTTCGGCGCGGTTGACGAAATTGGCGTTTTCGCAATGGCAGGACAGGGTTTGGAGGAAGTTTCAAATCCTTCGATGCTGTTCCTGTCCGGGCGTGACACGCCGTTGGCAGGAAGCGCGGTGTTCCCGGCCTTGGAAGGGACGCGGCCGGTATTGATAGAGGTGCAGGCGCTGATCGTCAGATTACAGAGCGGGGCGACACCGCGCCGTGCGGTTGTGGGCTGGGACAATGGACGGCTTGCGATGCTGCTCGCGGTATTGGAATCGCGCTGCGGGCTGAATTTCAGTTCTGCCGAGGTCTATCTGAACGTTGCGGGCGGATACAGGCTGTCCGATCCCGCTGCCGATCTGGCAGTCGCAGCCGCTTTGGTCTCTGCCTTGGCAGACAAGCCGCTGCCGGCCCAAAGTGTCTGGTTTGGCGAGGTTTCTTTGGCCGGTGAAATCCGCCCCGTTTCCCACGCCGGATTGCGGCTGCGCGAAGCCGCAAAGCTGGGCTTTACTTCGGGCGCGGGGCCTCAAGACGTCGAAAATTCATCGGGCCTTAACTATCGCGCGCTCAAACAGCTGGCGAACCTCGTTGACCAAGTGATGGCATCGCAATAGTCAAGGGCGCATCATGTCCGTGTTTGACATCCTCGTTCTTATAATTGTCGGCGTCGCGGCGGCAGGCGGTTTCATGCGCGGGCTGGTGCAAGAAGTGCTGTCGCTTGCCGCATGGGTGCTGGCCTTGCTGGCGATCCATTATCTGCACACGCCGCTCTATAACGGGCTGACCCCCTATCTGGGGTATGGCAGCGCGGTGGCGATCC
This sequence comes from Pontixanthobacter aquaemixtae, assembly GCF_009827395.1. Taxonomy (GTDB): domain Bacteria; phylum Pseudomonadota; class Alphaproteobacteria; order Sphingomonadales; family Sphingomonadaceae; genus Pontixanthobacter; species Pontixanthobacter aquaemixtae. The sequence continues at coordinate 1,114,874 of NZ_WTYX01000001.1, forward strand.
TTGCTTTCGTGCTGTTGCTGCTCATCCCCTACGCCGCGATGAAACTGATTGCGGGGCGTGCGGGATCTGCTTCGCGCGCATCGATGCTCGGGCCGATTGACCGTGTTCTGGGATTCGGATTTGGTACGATCAAAGGCGCGCTGATTGTTGTGGTTGCGTTTTCGCTTCTGGTGCTGGGCTATGACACGGTTTGGGGCGTTGCCGGCAGACCGTCATGGATCACCACCGCGCGGACATATCCTGTGGTCAATGCAGGCGCCGATCAACTGGTCCAGATGATTCATCAGCGCCGCGCCAGTTTGAGCGTGAGCGAAGCGGAAGCCGAGGCCGCGAATTGAACGCCAGTTCGAGCGCAGCACGGCTCTACACCCCAGATATTCTCGGCCTGGCCATCGAGCTGGCGCGATACCCGATCACGCAGCAGCAAACGCTCTCCGCAGAAGCGCGTTCGCGATCCTGCGGAAGCACTCTTTCGATCGGGATCGAATTGCGAGAGGACGAGGCGATCGGCTCGGTCGGACTGCGTGTCTCGGCATGCGCTATCGGGCAGGCATCTGCGGCGATTTTCGCGCGTGATGCGATCGGTCGAACCCTTGGCGATCTTGAACGCGAGGCGGCGGGAATAGAGAACTGGCTGTCAGGCAAATCTGCACCGCCTGCTTGGCCCGATCTGCACTTGCTTGACCAGGCCCGTTCCTATCCCGCGCGCCACGAGGCGATATTGCTGCCATGGAAAGCCGCAATCTCGGCGCTTTCCAAGGCGGTTCTCTCTCGCTAGAGCCACGCGGAACAGAATCCATCGGAGGGGGTAAACTGCCATGAGCGAGAGCGGGGCACAGACCGTTCACCAGCCAAGCGAGAAAGAGATTAAGCTGGTCATTGCTGCATCGTCAGCCGGGACAATTTTCGAATGGTATGACTTCTTCATCTACGGCGCATTGGCGTCGCTGATCGGCGCGGCTTTCTTCCCGTCAGACAATGCAACGCTGGAAATGCTGCTGGTCTGGGCCGGATTTGCGGTTGGATTTGGCTTCAGGCCGCTCGGCGCGGTTCTGTTCGGCTTTCTCGGCGACAAGCTGGGGCGCAAATATACGTTCCTCGTCACCGTTACCCTGATGGGTATAGCAACGGCGGGTGTCGGGTTCATCCCCGGCGCGGCGTCGATTGGCATTGCTGCACCGATCATCGTTATCGGCCTGCGCATCCTTCAAGGACTTGCTTTGGGCGGCGAATATGGCGGCGCGGCGATCTATGTCGCCGAGCATGCGCCCCCTGAAAAACGCGGCTTTTACACCAGCTTCATTCAGGCCAGCGTGGTTGGCGGATTTGTCCTCTCCATCGCGGTCGTTCTGGCCTGCCGCGCGCTGATCCCGCCAGAAGAATTTGCCGCTTGGGGCTGGAGAATTCCGTTCCTGCTGTCGATCATCCTGCTGTTGATATCGCTATGGATGCGGCTGAAATTGTCGGAAAGCCCGGTTTTCAAGGCGATGAAGGAATCGGGCGAGACCGCCGGTAATCCTTTCGTGGAAAGCTTCACCTATCCCGGAAACAAGAAGCGCATTTTCGTTGCGCTGTTCGGCGTCGCGGTTGGCCTTACGGTTATCTGGTACACCGCGTTTTTCTCCACCCTGTCTTTCCTGAAAGGGCCAATGCGGGTGGACGGGCTGACTTCGGAAATCGTGATTTTCATCGCGGGTCTGCTGGCGATGAGCTTCTTTGTGATCGTGGGTAAATGGTCAGACCGGATCGGGCGCAAAAAACCGATCATCATCGGAAACTTGCTGACGCTGGCGCTGCTGTTTCCGTGTTTCTGGGCAATCGGCGCGCTTGCCAATCCGGGTCTCAATGCCTCTGCAGAATCTTCCCCAATCGTGGTGTCCGGCCCGGATTGCAGTTATGATCCTTTTGCCGAAAGCCAGGAAACGCAATGCGGCAAACTGCTGGAGGATCTGACCGGCGCGGGCGTGCCCTATACGCTGAAAGAGGGTGCCGAACTGTCGCTGACCGCTGGCGCGGTTCCGCTGCCGCTGGATAGTTATGCTTGGGATGATGCCGCCGCACGGCAGGAAACGCTCGAAGCAGCCCTGTCCTCGTCTGGATATGATCTTGGCGTGCAAAATCCGCCAATGCTCAATTTGATTGGCATCATCGCGGTGTTGCTGGTGCTGGGCGGACTGTCAGCGCTGACATACGGCTCGGTCGCGGCGCTACTGTCAGAGATGTTCCCCGCGCGCATTCGTTACAGCTCGATGTCGATCCCCTATCATTTGGGCGCAGGCTATTTCGGCGGATTCCTGCCGCTGATTGCGGGCTATATCATCGCCAGATCGGGCGATGCCTATGCCGGCCTGTGGTACACGTGGATATTCACCGCGATTGCTCTGGTCGTGGCGTGGTGGGGTCTGCCAAGCGGCCCGCCGCGTGATTTCGAGGACGAGCACGGTTGAGTTCGCAGCCCAAACTCATTCTGGACGCCGCAGCACTCGTTTCCAACTGGAAGACGCTCTCTCAAATGTCGGGCGAGGGCGCCCGGTGCGGGGCGGCAGTGAAGGCCGATGCATATGGTTTGGGCGCAGTCGAAACCGTGTCGCGACTGGCAAAGGCCGGCTGCCAAGACTTTTTCGTGGCCAGTTGGGAAGAGGCGGAAGAGCTTCAATCCTGCGCTGCGGGATCCAGTCTCTCTGTCCTTAACGGGATACTCGAATCCGACCTCGACCTATCGGCGCGCATCGACGCAAAGCCTGTTTTGAACAGTATCGATCAGGCACAACGTTGGCGCGGGTCTGGGCGCCCATGCGACGTGATGATCAACAGCGGAATGAACCGCCTTGGGATCGATGTGGAAGACGCGCTGGCTTTCGACTGGAGCGATTTCGAGATCGACACGCTGATGAGCCACCTTGCCTCTGCTGACGAGGATGTGGCGCAGAACTCCGATCAGCTGGAGCGGTTTCGCGCCGCGCATTCTGCTGTCCCCCACAGACGGCTGAGCCTTGCGAACAGCGCCGGTATTGCACTGGGTACGGAATATTCATTTGATCTGACCAGACCCGGTCTGGCGCTTTATGGCGGCATTCCGCGCGCGGAATTCCAGGGCCGGATCAAACCCGTCGGGCGGATCGAATGTGAAATCGTCCAGACCCGGATCATCGCGGCGGGTGCGCATGTCGGCTACAACGCCACATTCACCGCCGCGCATCCGATGACGGTTGCCATCGCCGCAATGGGATATGAAGACGGCTATCTGCGCAGTTTCAGCAATAGAGGGCAATTCTTGTGTGACGGGATCACGTTGCCCGTCATTGGCAGAGTGTCGATGGATCTGGTTGCAGTGGACATATCTGAAGTGCCGCTGCTCAAAGAAGGCGACCGGATCGGCTTCCCGCTCGACCTTCCTTTGCAATCCGAACTTTCCGGCTTGTCGCAATATGAAATCATCACCGGATTGGGCCGCCGCTTCGCACGACATTGGTCCGACTGAGGGCAAAGCGTCTCAAATTCGATCAGGCCGCTGTCTTATGTTGCGCTGCACATGCTGCGAGTGCTAATGCAGCAAATCACGCAGCATAAAGGGAATGCAGATGGCGAAGCGCGATGCGCAGACCGGCGATAAGGTCACGATCAAGAAATACGCAAACCGGCGCCTCTACAACACCAGTTGTTCAAGCTACATTACACTGGACGATCTCGCCAAGATGACGCGCGAAGGAACCGAGTTTGAAGTGGTTGACGCCAAGACCGGCGATGACATCACCCATTCGATCCTGACCCAGATCATTATGGATGAAGAAGCCAACGGCACGCAGATGTTGCCGGTTGGTTTCCTGCGCGATCTCATTTCGATGTATGGCAATTCGATGCAATCGATGATGCCGCAATATCTCGAAGCAAGCATGGCCAGTTTCCGTGAAAACCAGGCCAAGATTCAAGAGGCGTTTCGCGAAGGGTTGGGCAACAACCCGATTGCCAAGATCCACGAAAACAACATGGCTATGATGCGCGCGGTTGGTCAGGCGATCCTTCCCGGCAGTCGGAGCGAGGACAAAGCCAAGGGATCTTCCGATTCTGACGAGATCGCCGCGCTGCGCAAACAGATGGAAGAAATGCAGAAGAAGCTTGACGAAATCGGCAAGTAGGTATTCTCGCCTTCCGCACCAATTAACCAGACATAGCAGGTAGTTCATTGTCCAACATTCGCCACGCCTTGACGGTGAAACGCGCTGACGATTTTGCAGCGTGGTATCAGGAAGTCATCAGCGCAGCCGACATGGCCGAGGAATCGGGCGTTCGCGGCTGCATGGTCATCAAACCATGGGGCTGGGGCATTTGGGAACGGATCCAGCATCTGCTCGACGGCCGGATCAAGGATACCGGGCACGAGAATTGCTATTTCCCCTTGTTCATCCCGCTTTCAAATTTTGAGCGTGAGGCCGAGCATGTAGATGGATTCGCCAAGGAAATGGCGGTGGTCACTCATCATCGGTTGATCGGCGATGGCGCGGGTAAACTCGTTCCCGATCCGGAAGCGAAGCTCGAAGAACCGCTCATCGTGCGTCCGACATCGGAAACGATTTTTGGCGACGCAATGGCACGCTGGGTCCAGAGCTGGCGCGATCTGCCGCTCAAGCTCAACCAGTGGGCCAATGTTGTGCGCTGGGAAATGCGCACGCGGATGTTTCTGCGCACCAGCGAATTTCTTTGGCAGGAAGGCCATACCGCGCATGACGGAGAGGCAGAGGCCAAGGAGCACACTTTGCGCATGCTAGAAGTCTATCGCGCCTGTGCGGAAGAAGATTTGGCGATGCCCGTAATCGCGGGCGAGAAGCCAGAGAACGAACGCTTCCCGGGCGCCGTGGAGACATGGTCAATCGAAGCCATGATGCAGGACGGCAAAGCGCTGCAGGCTGGTACTTCGCACTATCTCGGCACCAATTTTTCCGAAGCGGCGGGCATCAAATTCCAGAACCAGGATGGCGATCAGGCGCTGTGCCACACGACCAGCTGGGGCGTTTCGACGCGGATGATCGGCGGGGTCATCATGACCCATGGCGATGATGACGGATTGCGCGTTCCGCCAACCATTGCCCCGTGGCAAGTCGTGATCCTGCCCATGCTGCGCGGAAAAGACGATGACGCAGATGCGCAGCTGGTCGCCTATTGCGAAGAATTGCACGAGGCGCTGAAAGGCCAATCAGCCTGCGGAGAACGCCTGCGCGTCACGCTCGACACAAAACACGGTAAAGCCTCTGCCAAACGGTGGGATTGGGTCCGCAAAGGTGCGCCCATCATCATCGAGGTCGGCGGCCGCGATATGGAAAACGGCGTCGTCAGCCTGCTTCGCCGCGATGCGCTGTGGGCGGATAATGGCAAGCCTGACTTCCACTCGCCTGCAAAAGCGGATGCGGCACAGGCAATCCCCGCAATGCTTGAGGAAATCCAAAGTAATCTGTTTGCCCAGGCGAAAGACCAGCGCGATGCCAATATCACGCGCGGGATCGAAACGCTCGATCAGCTGGGCGAGTTTTATTCCGCAGAGGCGCAATATCCCGGCTGGGTCGAAGTCCAATGGTCGAAACCGACAGGGGCTGCGCTGGAACAAGTGGTCGAACAGCTCAAAGCGTTGAAGCTTACAATCCGCAATGTGCCCATCGGCGCGGCTGCTGCCGATGGAAGCTGTATCTTCACCGGAGAGCCTGCGGTTGAACGTATCTATGTCGCCCGCGCGTACTGAGGATTTGGGAAGCACTCATGTTCGCCGCGATCGGTTATAATCTGAAGCGTCTGTTTGACGTCAAAGGCCGCGATGGCCGCAGAACGTTCCTGCTTTATGCGCTGGCCGTGGTGTTGCTCAATATTCTGGTGATGCTTGCGGTGATCTTCCCTGCCATGGCAGCGGTGTTTACCGAAGTCAGCAGCGCGGCAAAATCAGGACCTGAGGCTATCGAGGCGGCCGCGCTCGACGCGATGATACAGCGCGGCGTTCCGGGAACGATGGTCCGCACCAGCCTCGCTCTGGGTCTGCTCAACATCATCCTTCTGTCCGCAGCGTTCGTGCGGCGATCGCACGATAGCGGACTGCCCGGCCTGATCCTGGTCGTGCCGCTGGCGATCCATCTGGTGTGGATGTTCTTTGCCTTCCGTCAGGTTGATGGATTGTCGTCATCAATGAGGGCGGCGGCGGATATCAAGCAGGCAGGCGGCGGCGCAGGGCTGCAAACCGCGATGATTGCGCAAGACGCGATCGGCTGGGTCGCGGTGCTGACCGTTCTGGCCATCGGGATGATCAAATCGCAGCCATCGCCCAACCAATATGGTGACGTTCCCGCGCCACTGTGACGGGGCGAAGCGCAAGGGCAGGGCGGCTAGGGCGGAACGGCAAGGGGTTGCCATCTCCTGCCAGAGCGTGAACATGGCGGCCATGCGTTACCTACCCATGTTAGTCGCCGCTGCGATTGCCGCCCCCGTTCAGGCCGATGACCACGCGGCCCAAACCGATCCCGCAGATTCTGTATCCGAGGAACGGCTGCGCGCCGATATTGATACGCTGGTCGGTTTCGGCACGCGCCACACGCTATCATCGCAAACCGATCCCGCCCGCGGCATCGGTGCGGCTCGCAAATGGGGCGAAGACGAATTCCGTAAAGTCAGCGAGGCGTGCGGCGGCTGCCTCGAAGTGGTTCTTCCCGAAAGAATGGTGCAGGGGCGACGCATCCCCGAGCCCACGCGCCTGGTCAATGTCGTCGCCATCCAACGCGGCAGCGAACGGCCCAACGAAGTTCTCATTGTCCAGGGCCATATTGACAGCCGCGCAACCGATGCGTTCGATTTCACCAGCGACGCGCCAGGCGCGAATGATGATGGATCGGGCACTGCCCTGACGGTGGAGGCCGCGCGCGTTCTGTCGAAGAAGCAATACCCCACCACGATCGTCTATGCGCTGCTCTCGGGCGAAGAGCAGGGGCTTTATGGTGGCCGCTTGATGGCGGATTATGCCGAACAGCAGGGCTGGACGGTCAAAGCTGTGCTCAACAACGATATCGTCGGCAGCAGTTGCGGTTCTGACGGATATTGCGATGCCGAAAACATCCGCGTCTTTTCCGAAGGTCCGCGCGCTGATCTGACCGATACGATCCGCGCAAGCCAGCGCCGCGATGGCGGGGAAAATGACAGCCCCAGCAGAAATCTGTCGCGCTGGCTGGCGGATCTGGCTGACGGGCAAGAGGATGGTTTGAAAATCAGGCAGATCTGGCGAACTGACCGGATGGGCCGCGGTGGCGATCAGATCCCGTTTCTTGAGAAAGGCTATCCCGCGATCCGTTTCTCGGTCGCGGTCGAAGATTACGAACACCAGCATCAGGACCTGCGCTTTGAAGACGGCGTGACCTATGGCGATACGGCGGATGAAATGGATTTCGCCTATCTTGCAAAGGCAACGCAGTTGAACGTCCGCGCGGCTGACCGTTTGGCGCGCACGCCGATGCCGCCAAGCGTCACTGCACAGGCCGCCGTTCGCACATCGACCTTGCTCGAATGGGGCCACGTGGAAGGTGCGGAAACGTACAAGATTTGGCAGCGGCGACCCGATCAACCCTATTGGCAGGATGAGCCGGTGCTCAGCATATCCGCGTCAAGCGCGCCCGATGACGAATACTCGCTCACCGCAACGATGCCGGCAGAGGACATGACCAGCACGACCGTTGCGAGTGGCGAGGGTTTTGCGACCGAGCTTATCGGCATTCGCGGCGATGACTGGATCTTCGGGATCAGCAGCGTTGCCGCCGATGGCAGCATGAGCCCCGTTTCCAGCGCGGTGCCTGCAGGCGCCTTTGCGCCCATCGCGCAAGAGGAAGCCGCCGAGTAATCGGGTGACATAAGCGGCCTTGGCGTTCATAGGCCGCGCATGTCCAAACCATCTGGTAATCGCCGCGCAAAGCGTACCCCTCCCGGCTTGCCGACGCGCGAGCAGGTACTGGAATTCATCCAGACCTCTGACCGCATCGTGGGCAAGCGCGAAATCGGCAAAGCCTTCGGCCTCAAAGGTCAGGAGAAGATTGCGCTCAAAAAGCTGCTGAAAGACATGGCCGAAGAGGGCCTGATCGATGGAAAGCGAACGGCTTATCACCGCATGGGCGGCGTGCCCAAAGTCACCGTGCTCAAAGTCATGGACATTGAGGATGGCGAAGCCTTTGCCGTTCCCGATGCCTGGCAACCCGATGACGGATCGCCACCGCCGCGCATCCGGATTTTGGAGAGCAAGAAGGGCAAGCACCGCCATGCTGCGCTGAAAATTGGTGACCGCATTCTGGCGCGCAACGAGCAAGCGGGCAGCGGGTGGCAAGCGCATATAATGAAGAAGCTACCCGCGCGGACCGAAGGCCTGATGGGCGTGGTGGAAATCGACGCGTCGGGCAAGGGCTGGCTCGCCCCGGTCGACAAACGCATTCGAAACTCCTCGCCAATTGCCGATCTAGGCGGCGCTGAAGAGGGGCAGCTGGTGCTGGCCGAACCCGCCGGCAGAGGGCCGCGTGCGGGGGTAAAAGTGGTGGAAGTGCTCGGTGATCCGCTTGCCCCGAAAAGCTTCAGCCTGATTGCCATTTCGAAACACGGCATTCCCAACATATTCCCTGAAACGACGCTAGCGGAAGCCGAGCGCGCGGCCAAACTGCCGCTAAGCGACGACAAGCGGGAAGATCTGCGCCACCTTCCGATTGTTGCCATCGACCCCTCTGACGCGCGCGACCATGATGATGCGATCTGGGCGGAACCAGATGGCGAGGGCGGCTTCAAGGCGGTAATCGCCATCGCCGATGTCAGCTTTTACGTTCGGCCCGGCGGCGCGCTTGACCGCGAGGCCCGCAAACGCGGCAACTCTGTCTATTTCCCCGATCGCGTTGTCCCGATGCTGCCCGAAATTCTCAGCGCGGATGTCTGCTCGCTGAGGCAGGGCGAAGCGCGCGCGGCGATGGCGTGCCATGTCAGCATCTCGGCCAGCGGAAAGATCACATCAACCCGCTTCTCCCGCGCGATTGTCAAAATCGACGAAGTCATTCCCTACGAAGAAGCACAGCGGCGGATTGACGAGAAGGACGCAGCCAAAAATCTGCAGAATCTGTGGGCATGCTGGAAAGTCCTCGATGCCGCACGGACCGCGCGCGATCCGCTGGAGTTGGAGTTGCCCGAACGCCGCGTCATGCTTGACGATCAGGGCAAGATCGCCGAAATCGCTGTTCGCGAACGTCTCGATGCGCATCGCGTGGTCGAGGAGTTTATGATCACGGCCAATGTCGCAGCGGCCAAAGCTCTGGAGAAGAAAACCGCGCCGGTCATGTACCGCATCCACGAGACCCCGGGGCGCGAGAAGCTGGTTGCTCTCAGGGATTATCTCGAAACATTCGGCAGAAAGCTGGCGCTGGGTCAGGTCATCACGCCGGGCCTGTTCAACCGCATGCTGAAAGACGTGACCGACGAATCCGAACGCGCGCAGGTCATGGAAGCGGTGCTGCGCACGCAAACGCAGGCCTATTACGGGCCGGCCAATGCCGGGCATTTCGGGCTGTCGCTCGCATCCTATGCGCATTTCACTTCCCCGATCCGCCGCTATGCCGATTTGCTGGTCCACCGCGCGCTGGTTGATGCTTACGGATTGGAACAGCCCAAGCCCAAGCTCGATCTGCCGCCCGCATCGGGCCTTTCGGACAAGGATCGCGAAAACCTGTCGCCGATAGCAGACGCGATCAGTAAGACGGAACGCCGCGCGATGGAGGCAGAGCGCGATACGATTGATCGCTATGTCGCGGCATGGCTTTCCGGGCGGGTTGGAGAGACTTTCAAAACCCGCATTACCGGCGTTCAATCCTTCGGCTTTTTCGCGACTATCGAAGGGCTGGGCGGGGATGGCTTGGTGCCCGTTTCCACCCTCGGCTCCGACTATTTCACATATGACGAGAAAGCGCAGTCACTGGTCGGCGAACGCAGCGGGGTCACCTATAGCACGGGCGACCGGCTGGAGCTGAAACTGGGCGAAGCCAATGCGCTGACCGGCGCGCTCAAATTTGTGCCGCTCGATAGCGACGGGAACCCGATCGAAGCCCGCGGAAACCGGCCGCAACCGCGCGGAAAAGGCAAGCCGCAACACAAGCGCAAATTCGCACAGGGCAAGCGCGGCCGCCCCGGCAACATCCGGCATCAGGGCAAGAAAAAACGCTAAGCCGTCAGCCGGTCAATTTCATCATTCGAAAAGCTGCCAGGCACGATATAGAGCGGGCAGGGGAGCGATCCCGAATGGGCCGAGAAATGCGTGATGAGCGGCCCCGGCTGCCCGTCAGCGGCCGCGCCCAGCACCAATGCCGCAACTTCGGGGTGCTCGCCCAGATATTCCTTGATCACCGCCTGGCCTTCGCCGATTTTGACCGAGATCGTCGGCATTTTTCCGCTTTCGGAAAACAGATTGCCCGCCGCGCTGCTCGCCAACACTTCGGCCCTGTCGCGTGTTTCTGACTCGATCGTCGCCTGCACCGCCCCGAAGGCGCTGAAATTCTGCTTGGGAACCAACGCCAGAATGTGGACATCGCCACCGGTGGCAACCGCACGCCGTGACGCGAACCGCAACGCTTTGCGTGCCTCGTCCGATTCATCCATGATAACCAGATAGGTCCGCACGCAATTTCCCTTACGACAACCTTGACGGTCGGCCATTTGCTGCCCGCGTTATCCGATGAAAACCTATTCAGCGCAAGAACCTTGCCCGGAACGCGCAAATTGGTCAGAGAGGGACGATAGGCCAAAACAGGAAATTCCGGACAGATATGCCAACCCCGATCAAGATGCCCGCTCTCTCCCCGACTATGGAAGAGGGCACTCTCGCCAGATGGCTTGTAAAAGTTGGCGACACCGTGAATTCCGGCGACATCATGGCCGAAATCGAAACCGATAAAGCCACGATGGAATTCGAAGCGGTCGATGAAGGGGTAATCGTTTCTATCGCCGTGGAAGAGGGCACAGAGGGCGTTCAGGTCGGCACAGTAATCGCGACGCTGGCCGGGGAAGATGAAGACCCGGATCAGGCGGCAGCAGAAGCCCCACCGGAACCTGCACCCGCGATAGAGTCTGCCAAGGCTGAGGAACCCGCGCCGGCTCCTGCGCCAGCTCCGACCCCTACTCCGGCTCCGGCGGCAGCAAAACCGGCTGCTTCATCGGGTGACCGGATTATCGCCTCGCCCTTGGCCAAACGAATTGCCGAGCAGAAGGGCATCGATCTGTCGACCATCACCGGCACCGGGCCCAACGGGCGTATCGTCAAGGCCGATGTAGAGGGCGCGACGCCGGGAACCGCAGCAAGCGCGGCTTCTCCTGCTGCATCGCCCGGCGCGGCTGCTGCACCGGCTGCACCATCTGACTTGCCCGATTTCGGCATCCCGCATGAGGATGAGAAGCTGAACAATGTTCGCAAAGTCATCGCCCGCCGCCTGACCGAAGCGAAGCAATCCATCCCGCATATCTATCTGACGGTGGATGTGCAGCTCGACAAATTGCTCAAGCTGCGCAGCGAACTAAACGCCTCGCTCGAGCCGCAAGGCATCAAGCTTTCGGTCAACGATCTGCTCATAAAAGCGCTTGCCAAGGCATTGGTTCAAGTGCCAAAATGCAATGTCAGCTTCGGCGGCGATGTGCTTCGCACCTATTCACGCGCAGACGTGTCAGTGGCCGTCGCCGCGCCATCGGGTCTGATCACGCCGATCATCGTGGACGCCGGAAACAAGACCGTGTCCGCCATTTCGACAGAGATGAAAGTGCTCGCCGGCAAGGCCCGCGACGGCAAATTGCAGCCGCATGAATATCAGGGCGGCACCGCCAGCCTGTCCAATCTTGGCATGTTCGGGATCAAACAGTTCGATGCGGTGATCAACCCACCACAAGCCATGATCCTCGCAGTCGGTGCGGGCGAACAGCGCCCGCATGTCGTCGACGGTGCACTTTCAGTTGCAACCGTAATGAGCGCCACGGGCAGCTTCGATCACCGCGCGATCGACGGCGCGGACGGCGCACAATTTATGCAGGCGTTCCAGACGCTGGTTGAAAACCCGCTGGGACTGTTGGCGTAAGATCATGAAAGCGCTTGCTATCACCGCCGCCATAGCGCTGTTTGGCACGCCCTTGGCTGCCCAAGAACCCATTGACGAGGGGCGCATTCCGATGATCGGGATGGAAGGTCCGGAAAAGGATGCCTGCCCCGGCATTGGCCGGATCGCGCTGTTCGCGCCGAAAAAGGGCGATTTTATGCGCGTCTATCCGGGGGCCAACGATGTCGGCCCTATCAAGGACAAGCTGCCCCTTTCAACGCTCGTATGGCTGTGCGAAGCCGATGAGGAATGGCAGGGCATCGTCTATCCCATCGGCGAAAATCAGGAATTGGGCGATTGCCGCGTCAGCAGCAGCATTGCCAAACCCGAACCCTATGGCGGCCCCTGCCAATTCGGTTGGGTCGAGGCAAAATATATCGAACTTGTCGCGGGTTAAGCGGCACAGTTCATTAGAAACTACGACGGAGTATCTATGGCTTCCTCTTATGACGTGATCGTACTTGGCTCAGGTCCCGGCGGCTATGTCGCGGCCATCCGCTGCGCACAATTGGGCCTGAACACCGCGATTGTAGAGCGCGAGAATCTGGGCGGCATTTGCCTCAATTGGGGCTGTATCCCGACCAAGGCTTTGCTCCGCTCGGCAGAGATTTTCCACTATATGCAGCATGCGGGCGATTACGGCCTGAAAGCACAAAAGATCGAAGCCGATCTGGAAGCCGTGGTCCAGCGCAGCCGCGGCGTCGCCAAGCAGCTCAATCAGGGCGTCACGCATCTGATGAAGAAGAACAAGATCACCGTTCATATGGGCGAGGGGGCTTTGACCGGTCCTACTTCGCTGACTGTCAAAGGCGACAAGGGTGAGGAGAAGCTCACCGCCAAGCACATTATCGTCGCAACCGGTGCCCGCGCGCGCGATCTGCCCTTTGCCCCGGCTGATGGCAAACGCGTGTGGACATACCGGGCCGCGATGACACCGCCCGAAATGCCGAAGAAGCTTCTGGTTATCGGATCAGGCGCAATCGGCATCGAGTTTGCCAGCTTTTACAACGATATGGGCAGCGATGTTACCGTGGTAGAAATGCTCGACCGGCTGGTTCCCGTCGAAGATGAAGAGGTTTCTGCCTTCCTTGAAAAAGCGCTCAAAAAGCAGGGGATGAACATCCTGACCGGCACCGGGCTGGAGGATCTGAAAGTCTCCGCAAAAGGCGTGACCGCAAAGATCAAGGGCAAGGATGGCAAAGGCACGAGTGACGAATTTACCCATGCAATTATCGCCATCGGCATCCAGCCCAATACCGAGAATATCGGTCTGGAAGAGCTGGTGGATATGGACAGGGGCTTTATCCAGATCGATCCCTATGGCCGCACCAAGTCCAAAGGGCTTTGGGCGATCGGCGATTGCACCCCCGGCCCCTGGCTCGCGCACAAGGCCAGTCACGAGGGCGTGACCGCCGCCGAAGCGATTGCGCAGGAATTGGGCAACAAGGACGCGCATCCGCACGCGCTTGACCGTAACAACATCCCGGGCTGTACCTATTGCCACCCGCAAATCGCAAGCGTCGGCATGACCGAAGCCAAGGCGAAAGAGGCAGGATACGAGGTCAAAGTGGGCAATTTCCCGTTCATCGGCAACGGCAAAGCCATCGCGCTGGGAGAGGCAGAGGGCTTTATCAAAACCGTGTTTGACGCGAAGACCGGCGAATTGCTTGGTGCGCATATGATCGGGGCCGAAGTGACCGAGCTTATCCAGGGCTACACGGTCGGCAAGCAGCTTGAAACCACCGAGGCGGAACTGATGCAAACCGTGTTCCCGCACCCGACGCTCAGCGAAATGATGCACGAATCTGTGCTCGGCGCTTATGGCAAGGCTTTGCACATCTGATCGGATAGGGCAGGAATGAGGCCATGACGTCATTCCTTATCCTCGCTCTTTTGATCCTCGTTGCGGGGATTGTCGCCGTTCCGCTGGCTAGCCGTTTCGGGCTGGGATCGGTTCTTGGCTATTTGCTCGCCGGCATGGCGATCAGCCCGCTTTTTGCGACTCTTGGCGTCGATGTGGAGGCGCTTCAGCTCTTTGCCGAATTTGGCGTCGTGATGATGCTGTTCATTGTCGGGCTGGAACTGGAGCCCAAGCGGCTGTGGGACATGCGCGGCAAGCTGCTGGGGCTGGGTGGCGGGCAAGTGCTGCTGACCACGCTCGCGATTACCGGTATTGCGCTGCTCAACAGCAATCCGTGGCAGACCGCGCTGGCGATCGGGATGGTGCTCGCGCTTTCCTCCACCGCGATCATTGTCCAAACGTTGACGGAGAAGAAGCTGCTGCGGTCAGAAGGCGGCGAAGCCAGTTTTTCCGTGCTGCTGGTGCAGGATGTTGCGGTTATCCCGATGCTGGCATTGCTGCCCCTGTTGGCGATGCCCGAATTATCCGGCGCTGCTGCGGGTCATGGAGAGGGCGGGGCGCATGGCGGGCTGGACCTGACCGCCGATATGCCCGTGTGGCTTGCCGCATTGACGCGTATCGGCGCCGTTGCCGCGGTTATCGGGATCGGCGTTTACGCGATCAGGCCTCTATTCCGTTATATTGCCGCCGCCAATCTGCGCGAGCTGTTCACCGCTGCTGCGCTCGCAGTGGTGATCGGCATTTCGGTGCTGATGACGCTGGTGGGATTGTCGCCTGCGCTCGGCGCATTTGTCGCCGGTGTGGTTCTGGCGACCAGCGAATACCGCCACGAGCTGGAAAGCGATATCAATCCGTTCAAGGGGCTTCTGCTCGGCCTGTTCTTCATCACCGTCGGCGCGGGCATCGATTTCGCGCTGGCATCGGAAATCTGGCGCGAAGTGGTGTTCTGGGCCGCCGTGATAATCGCAGCGAAATTCCTGGTATTGTTGGGCGTCGGCTGGCTCTACGGCCTGCGCAAACAGGCGCTTTGGCTATTCTGCCTCAGCCTTCCGCAGGCGGGTGAATTTGCCTTTGTCCTCATCGCTTTTGCCGTCGCCAATGCGGTGTTTGACGCTGCCTTGGCGGACTTGCTGCTGCTGATTGTGGCCCTGACCATGCTGGTCACCCCGCTGCTGTTCATTTTCTACGACAAGGTAATTGCGCGCTCCTTCAACCGGGCAGGCGAGCGAGAGGCTGATCATATTGACGAGGAGAACCCCGTCATCATCGCGGGCGCCGGCCGCGTGGGCGGGGTGGTCAACCGTATGTTGCAAGCAGCAGGTCATGGCACCACGGTGATTGACTACAGCTCGCGCCAGTTGGAGCTTGGGCGCAAATTCGGCTTCCGGACTTATTTCGGTGACGCAACCCGGCCCGATCTCCTCCACGCTGCGGGGATTGATCGCGCGAAACTGCTCATCGTCGCGCTCGACGAACGCGAACAGATCGACAAGCTGGTCAAATATGCGGTCAGCCATTTCCCCGATCTTCACGTCATTGCCCGCGCGATTGATCGCAACCATGTTTACGAATTGTGGTCCTATGGCTGCCGCGATATCATCCGCGAAACCTATGACAGCACTTTGCGCATCGGGCGCTCTGCCTATGAAGCGCTGGGCATGGACCGGCAGCAGGCAGAGGCGGCGAAATCGGCATTCGAGGAAATGGATCGCAGCGCCATGCGCGAAGTGGCCGAACTGTATGACATGGATGTACCGTTTGACGAGAACCAACCGCTGATCGACAAGGTCAAGGAATTGCGCGCCAAATGGGACCCGATCCTGCGCGACCAAATGGACGATATCCTGAAACGGGGACAATAAGCATGGGCAAGGGGACACACAGCTATGTCGCCGATGCACGCAATGAAAGCGTGATCATCTGCGTCAATGGCGAACATTTTTCGCGGCCCGAGGCAAAGGTCTCCGTTTTCGACAGCGGATTTATGCTGGGCGATGGCGTGTGGGAGGGGCTGCGCGTCCATGACGGGCGCATTGCCTTTCTCAGCCAGCATCTGAAGCGGCTCTATCGCGGAGCAAAGGCAATCGCGATGGATATCGGCATCTCTCAGAAAGAGATGGTTGAGCGGCTCTATAATGTGCTGGATGCCAACGGAATGGACGGTGACGGCGTGCATATCCGTCTGATGGTCACACGCGGCATCCGCTCCACCCCCTATCAGGATCCGCGCGTGGTCATTTCACCCGCGACGATCGTGATCATTCCCGAATGGAAAGACCCGGTTCCCGAAACCGCGACCAATATGCTCAAGCTGTTCACGGTGCATGTGCGGCGCGGCTACCCCGATGTGCAGGACCCCAAACTCAACAGCCATAGCAAGCTCAATTGCATCACCGCCTGCATCCAGGCGACCGAGGCGGGTGCGGATGAAGCGCTGATGCTCGACCCGCATGGATTTGTCGCGACTTGCAATTCGACCCATTTCTTCATCGTGAAGGATGGTGAAGTCTGGACATCGAGCGGCGATTATTGCCTCGATGGAATTACTCGCGGTATGGTAATCGAGATCGCACGAGACGCCGGAATTCCGGTGTTTGAGCGCAATTTCTCTTTGATCGATGTCTACGGCGCCGACGAAGCGTTCACCACCGGAACGTTTGCCGGGCTTGCCCCGGTCGGAACAGTCGATGGACGAGAGATCGGAACCGAACGCGGGCCAATGGTTGAACGGCTGCAAAAGCTACATCTGGAGCGTCTGCATCAGGACACTGCCGCATGACCGTCCGTATCGCCATGTGGTCGGGGCCGCGGAACATCTCAACCGCGATGATGCGCAGCTTTGGCGGGCGGTCAGACGCGGCGGTCAGCGATGAGCCGTTCTACGGCGCCTATCTGAAGGATTCCGGCGAACCGCAACCAATGGCGGACGCGATCATTGCCGACATGGATTGTAATTGGGCGAGCGTCGCCGATGCCATGCGCGGGCCATCCCCGGATGCGGCGGCGGTCTGGTATCAAAAGCACATGCCGCATCATATGATCGGCGATGTCACAATTCGCGACTTTCCCGATCACAAACATGCATTCCTGATCCGCGAGCCCGAACGCGTGATCGCGAGCTATGCGGTTAAGCGGGTGAAAGTGGATTTCGATGATTTGCGCTATGATCGCCAGCTTGAATATTTCGAATGGGCGAAAGAGCATTCGGGTGAAGTCCCGGCGGTTGTCGATTCAACCGCGTTTCTGACAGACCCGCAAGGGCATCTGAAAGCGCTGTGTCGCAAGCTCGACATTCCGTGGGACGAAGGCATGCTCAGTTGGAAGGCCGGAATTCATCCATCAGACGGCATCTGGGCATCACATTGGTATGACAAGGTAGCAGCCTCCACCGGCTTTGGTTCCGCGCCCGGTCCCGTGCCAAAACTGGAAGGTGATGCAGCACAGCTCGCCGAAAGGTGCCGTCCGTATTATCAGGCTATGCGACTATACGCGTTGGCGCCGGACTAAAGCGGCGATCGCAGCTTCAAACGGGGGGATGAGGTATCAAGAAAGCTGTAATCTATGTTCTTTGCGCGCTGGCCGCGCTTGCCCCTGCCTCTTTGGCCTATGGCTACAAAATCCATCTGTTCGGTAAGCATCACGAACGCATGACATGGCTTTCTGAGCTATGCATAGCGCAAGATAAAGCACTGACAGGATGTGATATTCCTGCAAGCAGAGACGAATTCGAGAATATTGAAGGCCCCGTGTTCCGTGAGGCCGAATATTGGCGCGCATCGCGCTGGCCCGATGATCCAACGCGCCAGCTCAAGCGCGTCTGGACATGGCCCAAATACGGCCTGGCGCTGGAAAATATCTGCCCGAAGATCGTCCACACTGACGGTTTCTTCTCAGGCCTGTCATGCGAAAGCCATTATGGCGGCCTCCAATTCATGCATGCGATGGCGAGCCGTCCGAATGAATCGGACGACCAAACAAGGCGATATATCCGCGGTTGGAGCCAGTTTGTGTTCCGTGTTGCCACCGGCAAAGTGGATCTGGATGCCAATTATTGCGATGCCGTGAGAGCGCATGCGGGGCCAGCGGCCAGCAGGCTTGCCCCGAAAAATCTCAAATATTGCGCCGAGCGCGAAGAGAAGGGCAAACGCTACCCGGCTTGGACGGTGCGGACCTTGTTCACATTCCACTGCGACAAGATGTTCACCTCGAAAACATGCGACGTACTTCCCGGCGATGAAGTGGCAAAAAAAGCCGCGATTGGCGCGATGTTCCATTTGATCCAGGACAGCTATTCGCAAAGCCACGCAGCAAGGGGCGCTGCAGAACCGTCAAACGGGCCGTATGACGCCGTGGTCGAATGCCGCCCGGTCAAGAAATTCTATTATTTCGCGGAAAACAAGAAAGAGCACGGCGCAGCCGACAAAGCGCCCGAATTTGCCCAATCCTGCAGAGAAAGAGGAGATATCCTCGACCCGATAACCGCCGGCGCAAGGATGCTGGGCTATGTCGACGGCGGACAAGCCAACGAGGATGCGTTTGTCTCTATGATGATGGAGCAGGTGATCGGTCACGCCCCGCACACCTAATGCGGGTGACGATCGCGCAGATCGGCCTATATTTACCGCCTATCTGCGGATGTGCTATGGTTTCCCACGGAGTCTTTAGGGGGACGCCATTATGCTCATATCTGCAACGCTTATTCCGTTAGCTCTGGCAGCCGGCAGCGCCGATCAGCTGGAGGATGCGCGGATCGCTTATACGCATTGCCTGATCCGGCTGCACAACACATCGGTCGACGAACAGATCACCGTCCCGGCATTCAAGGCAAAGATCAAAACCGCTTGCCTGGAAGAAAGGGCGAAATACCACGCCTCGGTTGTCGCGTCAGAACGCGGCTATGGCGCGAGCAGCGCCGAAGCCACCGAATATGCCGATGAAGAAATCGCCGACCTGATCGATGGCTTCAATTACGACTTTTCGCAGAACCGCGAAGTCAAAACCAAGCTGGTTATCGAGTAGCAATAGCCAATGGTAAATGAAGGTGGCGGGCAGTGAGGGATTCGAACCCTCGGAGGGCTTGCACCCTCGCTAGTTTTCAAGACTAGTGCATTCGACCACTCTGCCAACTGCCCGCAAGCGCATTAGGTCCGGTTTTTACCGACGTAAAGGGGCAATCTGGCCGATTTCACGGTCCGCGATTGGAATTCGTCAACCGCGCATCGTTCCGGCAGTTTTTCACACCTGCTTGTCGCTGTGCACTTGCGATTAAGGTCGATTATGACACGAATGGCAGAATGATCTTTCGTCCAATATTCCTCGTCGCAGCGGCGATTCTGGTGATGTCACCGATTGCGCCTGCCAAATCGCAAGACATCTCGTTCGACGCCTATCTGCAATTGATGATTGCAAAGGCGAGGGCGGAAGGCGTGAGCGAACGCACCATTGATCGCATGACTGTGGGGCTGACGCCCAACCAGCGGGTTATCGAGCTTGATCGCGGCCAGCCTGGCTCGCCAACACGAACAGGCTACCCCGCGCTTGCCCCCTATATCGATACTCATGTTAACCCGACGCGGATCAGCCGCGGGCGATCAATGTACAACGCAACCCGCAGCATCAATCGCCGGATTGAACAGCAATATGGCGTTCCCGCAGAGATCCTGATGGCGATCTGGGGGCACGAAACCAATTATGGCGGCTATAAGGGCAATTTCGATCTCTCCCGCTCTCTCGCGACGCTCGCATGGGAGGGGCGCCGCCGCGATCTGTTCGAAAGCGAATGGATCGCGCTGCTGAAAGTGGCCGACCGTGGCTATTCGCGCTCTGATCTGGTCGGCAGCTGGGCGGGTGCCTTTGGCAATCCGCAATTCCTGCCCAGCGTCTATCTGCGGCTGGCGACCGACGGGGACGGCGATGGCAGAGCTGATATTTTCAACAATCGCGCCGACACGCTGGCGTCGATTGCCCGCTATTTCCAGGATGCGGGCTGGCGCAGCGGCCAACCGTGGGGCGTGCGCGCAACGGTTCCGGCTGATCTCGACCGCAGAGCCATCGAGAACAAGATCGTCGCGCCCGTATGCCCGCGCGTGCATGAACGTCACAGCCAGTGGAAGACCGTTGCAGAATGGCGCGAATTGGGCGTCCGCCCGCACAAATATCTGGCCGATGACGTGATGGCATCCTTCTTCCAGCCCGACGGGCCGGGAAAAAATGCATGGCTCTTAACCGCAAATTATAGGGTTATCCTCGAATATAACTGCTCGAATTACTACGCAATGAGTGTGGGATTGCTTGCAGATGAGATTGCCAACTGATGTTCGAACGCGTTTCCTAGCGCCTGCTTGTGCCTTGGGCCTGGCGGTTATGCTGGCGTCCTGTGGACGCGGCGGAAATGACATAGCACCGATTGCATCCGCTGCAGATAGCCCGGCGGTAACAGCCGCAAATGATGCTTCGGCGGACTATCCGGTTGTTCTTGGCGAACCGTACACCGTTGACGGAAAGCTCTACACCCCGCTCGACACGATGAACCACGATCAAGTGGGTTATGCGACGGTAGACGGGGAAGGTGGAGCTGCAATTTCGGTCGCGCATAAAACGCTCCCGCTGCCAAGCTATGTCGAGATCACCTCGCTCGCGACGGGCACAACGATCCTTGCACGGGTTGACCGCCGCGGGCCGATGACGGGCAGCCGCGTGGTTGGCTTGTCGCCGGGCGCCAGCCAGCAACTGGGCGTGCAAGACGGTGGTGCGGTGCGTTTGCGCCGCGTCAATCCACCCGAATCCGACCGTGCAAGCCTGCGCAGCGGCAATGCCGCGCCCTTGCGGATGGAAACACCCAAATCGCTGTTGGCTATTCTGGCCAAGAAGCTGCCGGAAACCGGATCGGTCAGCCTCGCATCGGCGCAGCGCGTTCCGGCACCGCGCCCGGCAGAGGCCCCGTCTTCTGCGCCCCAGGCAGCAGCGTCGGCCGCCGTAGCAGCCGCAACCCCGCGCGAATTGCCAGCTGTGGCAACGCCGCGCGCAGCCCCGCGTCCTGCACCAACCGCACAGCCAGCGCGCGTTGCGGCGGCGCCTGCTCCTGCGCCCCGGCAAGCAAGTTTTGACAAAGCCTTCAACGTGGATCGCACGGCCAACACCAACTATCCGCTGATGCCGCTGGGCACAGCCGCGCGTGTTGCTTCTGCCTCGGTAGGCGGCACCAATGTGGCCCGCACCCCTGCAACAGCCACGCGCGCGCCCGTTACGATTGCACGGGCACCGGCACCGGTTGCACAAGCAGCGCCTCGCGCTACACCGCGACCTGCACCGGAAGCGGCGCAGGCCCGCCCAATCACGGCCTCCACTCAAGGAAAATTCGTGATTCAGGCGGCGGCATTCTCCAGCAAAGCCAATGCCGAACGCGCGGCCAATTCGCTTGATGGCTTCATCGAGAAATCGGGCCGTTTCTTCCGCGTTCGCACCGGGCCGTTTTCCAATCGTGGACAGGCCGAAGCGGCGCTCGCAAAGGTTCGCGCAGCAGGCTATAACGACGCGCGGGTATTTACTGCGGGATAACGCGTCGGCTCCCGCCCGGCGGCGGGAGGCTTGGTGAAGCGACTACTTCAAAGTTTGGCGGCATTTGCGGTGCTGGCTTCGACAGCGTCGAGCGCCTGCGAGTCCGAGCCCGATGCTATCACGGCACACGCGCCAATTGCCCTGCTGGTTGACGTGCAATCGGGCCAAACGCTTTATGCGCGCGGGGCCGAACACCGCTTCATCCCGGCATCGATTACCAAGGTGATGAGCGCCTATGTCGCGTTCGAACTGATCAAAAGGGGCGAACTCACCACAGAGCAGAACTTCGCCCTGAGCGAAAGCGCGGCAGAGGATTGGTACCGGACCGGCTCGACAATGTTCCTCGAGCCCGGCGAAGAGGTTCCGGTCGATCTGTTGCTGCAGGGAATTACGTCGGTGTCTGCCAATGATGCGAGCGTGGTTCTGGCCGAAGGCGCGCTGGGTAGTATCGAGAACTGGGTCGCGCGGATGAACGAAACCGCGCGCGCGCTTGAAATGCACGATAGCCATTTCGGCACGCCCAATGGCTGGCCCGACGGGGGCAAAACATTCACCTCGGCGCGCGATCTGGCCAAACTGGCTCGCGCGCTGGTCCGTGATCATCCGCAGCTTTACGCCCGCTATTTCGGAAAAGAAGGCCTGCGCCATAATGGTTTTGCGCAGGCAAACCATGATCCGATTACGGGCGTGGTGGAAGGTGCAGATGGCATCAAAACCGGATTTACCAGTCAGGCAGGGCACGGTTTTCTAGGCAGCGCACAGCGCGACGGTACGCGCCTGATAATGGTACTTGGCGCGCTCGAGACAGAGCAACAACGCGCTGTGGCTGCAAGAGAGCTTATGGAATGGGGCTTTGCCAAGTTTGACCGGCAAACGCTGTTCGAACGCAAAGCGCCCGTTGGGCACGCGCGCGTGCAGAATGGTATGCGCGGCGCGGTTCCGCTTGCAGCTGCAAACACTATCAAAGTCGCCATACCGGTGGAGGCCAACCCCGATCTGAAGCTCAGCATCCGCTATGAAGGGCCGCTGCAAGCGCCGATTGCCGCAGGTGAAGTGGTTGCCGAGTTGCAAATCGAGGTTGCCGGCATGCCGCCCGCGCGCGTCCCGCTTGTCGCGGCAGAAAGTGTGAGCGTGGCCAGCCCGCTTCAGCGCATTGCAAACGCTTTTTCGAACTGGGTCGGCTGATGGCGGGCAAGTTCATCGCATTCGAAGGCGGGGAGGGGACGGGAAAGTCCACCCAGGCGCGCTTGCTGTCAAACTCACTCCAATCTGCTGGAGCGGATGTCGTTCTGACCCGCGAACCGGGTGGAACGCCCGGCGCAGAGGCGATCCGTTCGCTATTGCTCGATCCGCCGGGTGACGGATGGGGGGCGAGAGCGGAGGCTTTGCTTTTTGCCGCGGCGCGATCCGATCATGTCGAAAAGCTGATCCGCCCTGCGCTCGATCGCGGCGCATGGGTGATCACTGATCGTTACCTCGATTCGAGCCGCGCCTATCAGGGCGGAGCAGGCGGTATCGGCGATGATGCCGTTCTGGGCCTGCATGCTATTGGTAGCGGCGGTTTGAGGCCGGATGTCACATTCCTGATCTCGGTACCGCCGGAATTGATCGCGGAACGTCTGGCCAAGCGCGATGGAGGCACGTCCGATGCCATCGGCGGGCGCGAGGCGGCCTATCATCAGAAAGTCGCCGAAACTTTCCTGAAAATGGCCGAAGCAGAGCCCGACCGGTTTGTGGTGATTGACGGGGAAGGGACAGCGCTGGCTGTGCATGAAAGAATATTGGCGGCGCTCAAACCATTTTTGGGCGGCACCCAATGACCATGCTCGGCCATGATGAACCGTGGAAACAATGGCGCGACGCCTGCACCGGCGAGCGGATGCACCACGCATGGATGCTGGCGGGGAAACGCGGACTTGGGAAAATGCATTTCGCGCTCCAGGCCGCGCGCGAACTGGTCGCCGAGCCGGGGATTTCGCAGCCAGAGGGGGGCCATCCCGATATCATCGTGCTCGACCGCCTGCCCAAGGACGACAAGGAAGAGAAAAAGCGCGTCGAGGGCAAACCCTACGAGACCAAGCGCAACATCGCGGTCAGCCAGATCAGGGCGGTGCAGCAGCGCCTCACAACCCGGCCCACATTGGGATCGCGCCGGGCGATCATTATCGATCCGTCAGACGATCTGGAGAAGGGCGCATCCAACGCCTTGCTCAAAAGCCTGGAGGAACCGCCCGCCGGGACGTATTTTCTGCTGGTGACCCACCGCCCCGCGCGTTTGCTGCCGACCATTCGTTCGCGCTGCCGGATTCTGCGTTTTCCGACCATTCCCGATGGTGAATTGGCAAAATTGCTCAACGAGAAAGCGGCAGATGCTGATCCGGCTACGCAGCGCGCAGCGATTATTGCCGCAAACGGTTCGCCCGGAGCGGCGCTCGATTTCGTGGAGCGTGATCTGGGCGCGCTTTACTCCCTGATGCAGCGCATCCTTGAACAGGGTGACCCCGATTTCGAGCTTCGCGGACAATTGGCGCAGACACTTGGCGCGCGCCCCAATCGGGAGCGGATACAGGCGACGCTGGACCTGTCGCGCTCTGTCCTCGCCAACGCTTTAGATAGCGCCGACCGCACAAGCTATCCGGCGATTGTCGAAGCGCATGCCGAATTGGTCACGCTGACCGGACAGGCCCCGACTTACAATTTCGATGCCGGGCTTCTGGTGGCCGAAATTGGAACCTTGCTAGCCTCGGCTGCCCCGCTTAGGGAGCGGGCCAATGTCTGACCCATATTACATAACCACCGCGATCAGCTATCCCAACGGGCGCCCGCATATCGGCCATGCATATGAAGCGATTGCGGCGGACGTGATCGCCCGATTCCAGCGCGCGCAAGGGCGCAATGTCCGTTTCCAGACGGGGACTGACGAACACGGGCTGAAAATGGCGCGCAAAGCCGAAGAGCAAGGCAAGACAGCGCGCGAACTGGCCGATGAAATGTCCGGTTATTTTCAGGATATGTGCGATGCGCTGGGCGTCAGCTATGACCGCTTCATCCGCACCGTAGAGGAAGATCACCACGCCGCCAGCCAAGCGATCTGGCAAGCGATGGAGGCCAATGGCGACCTCTATCTCGACCGCTATGAAGGTTGGTATTCCGTCCGTGACGAAGCCTATTACGACGAGAAAGAACTGGTCGAGGGCGAGGGCGGTGAGAAACTGTCACCGCAAGGCACACCGGTAGAATGGACGGTTGAGGAAAGCTGGTTCTTCCGCCTGTCAAAATACCAGGACAAGTTGCTGAAACTGTTCAAGGAAACGCCGGGATTCCTGCAACCTGACAGCCGCCGGAACGAAATGATTGCGTTTGTCGAAGGCGGGCTGCGCGATCTCTCGATCTCGCGCACCAGTTTCGATTGGGGGGTCAAAGTCCCGGGCAGCGACGGCCATGTGATGTATGTCTGGGTCGATGCGCTGACCAACTATCTGACCGGTCTGGGCTATCCCGATATGGACGGCGATATGGCGACATTCTGGCCCGCCGATTTGCACCTGATCGGCAAGGATATCGTGCGGTTTCACACGATTTACTGG
The DNA here is from genome assembly GCF_009827395.1 of Pontixanthobacter aquaemixtae. Classification (GTDB taxonomy): domain Bacteria; phylum Pseudomonadota; class Alphaproteobacteria; order Sphingomonadales; family Sphingomonadaceae; genus Pontixanthobacter; species Pontixanthobacter aquaemixtae. Next base: position 1,139,998 of record NZ_WTYX01000001.1, read on the forward strand.
CCGGCCTTCCTGATGAGCGCCAATTTGCCGTTGCCCAAGCAGGTTTTCGGCCATGGTTTCCTGCTCAATCGCGGGCAAAAGGAATCCAAATCGCTCGGCAATGTGACCGATCCGATTGAACTTGCGGAGAAATTCGGGGTCGATAATCTGCGCTATTTTCTGATGCGCGAAGTCGCGTTCGGGCAGGATGGCAGCTATTCCGAAGAGGCAATCGTCACCCGCGTCAATGCAGAGCTGGCCAACAGTTTCGGCAATCTGGCGCAGCGCAGTCTGTCGATGATTTTCAAGAATATGGATGGCAAGCTGGAGCAATTCGATACTCTGCCGGTCGATGACGAGCTGATCGCAACCGTCGCGAACGCCTGCCGCACTGAATTGCCGCGGGAATTCGCAGCGCTCAATTTCTCGATCGGGATCGAAGCCTGGGTAAAGGCGGTCTATGCCTGCAACCAATATGTTGACGAACAAGCGCCCTGGGCTCTTAAAAAGACGGATCCGGAGCGGATGAAAATCGTGCTCCAGACGATCTTTGTCGTCGTGCGCGATCTTGCCATTGCCATGCGGCCCGTCGTCCCGACGGCATGCGATGCCTTGCTCGATCAATTGGGCGTTCCGGCGAATGAGCGCGATTACGCAGCGCTGGACGATTCCGGATGGTTTGATCGCCGCGTGGAAACCGGCGTACCGCTCGACAAACCGCAGGGCGTTTTCCCGCGCCTTGAAATGCCTGCGCAGGAGGCTGCCTGATGCTGATCGATAGCCATTGCCACCTCGAATATGAAGGGTTGATCGAGGACCAGGACGGCGTTTTGGGCCGTGCGCGCGAGGCCGGCATTCGCGGCTTTCTGAATATCTCGACCAAGCTGGCCGAATGGGATCAGGTGGTTGCCACGGCCGCGCGCGAAAACGACGTCTGGGCCAGCGTCGGCATCCATCCGCACCACGCAGACGAGCATGCCGATCTGGACATTGATATTCTGCGCGAGGCAGTGAAACACCCCAAGGTCATCGCCATCGGCGAGACCGGGCTCGATTATTATTACGACAAATCGGATCGGGCAGTTCAGCAGGAATTGTTCCGCAGGCATATCACCGTGGCGCGCGAAACCGGATTGCCGGTGATCATTCACACGCGCGATGCAGAGGATGATACCGCGGAAATCCTCGAGGACGAGCTGGGGAAGGGGGCATTTCCCGCTCTGATCCATTGTTTCACCGCCTCTTCGCAATTTGGCAAAAAGGTTCTGGATCTGGGGCTCACAATCTCGCTCTCGGGCATTGTGACATTCAAGAACGCCAAGGAACTGCAGGAAATTGCAGCCGAATTGCCGCAAGATCGCATTTTGGTGGAAACCGACAGTCCGTTCCTTGCGCCGGTCCCCCATAGAGGAAAATCCTGCGAACCTGCCTTTGTTCGCAACACGGCAGAATTCGTTTCGCAGCTTCGCGGCGTTAGCCTGGAGGAGCTGTCCGAAACCACCACGGCCAACTTCTTCCGCCTGTTTTCCAAGGCCGCGGCCGCATGAAGCTGATCATGCTCGGCTCCGGCACCTCCACCGGTGTACCGAGGATTGGCAATGACTGGGGCAGCTGCGACCCCGCAGAACCCAAAAACCGCCGGACGCGGGTGTCGATTCTGGTCGAATCTGATGCCGGAAACCGTTTGGTTATCGATACTTCCACCGATATGCGGCAGCAATTTCTAACCAACGGTATCGACCGTATAGACGGGGTCTTCTGGACTCACGACCATGCCGATCACTGCCACGGGATCGATGATCTGCGGGTGCTGCGCTATGGCCGCAAAGACGCCATTCCCGGGTACGCCTCACAAGAAACCGTTCGGCGGCTCAGGCAGCGCTTCGACTATGTTTTTGCCGGCCAACACGGCTATCCGACGATTGTGAAGCTCGATACTCTGGACCGAATGCGGATGTGCGCCGGGTTCGGTGTGGAATGGTGCCAAATGCCGCACGGGCCGACCGAATCCACCGCTTTCCGGTTCGATGCGGATGGCAAATCCATATCCTATGCCACTGATTTCAGTGCGATAACCGATGATATGCTTGATCTGCTGGACGAGACGGACATTCTCGTGACCGATTGTTTGCGGCGCGATCCGCATCCAACGCATGCCAATCTGGAAATGGCGCTGGAACTGGGAAGGCGTTGCAAGGCCGGAACCACCGTACTCAGTCATCTCGACAAATCGATGGATTATGCCACCTTGGCCGCTGAGGTACCCAACAATGTGGTCGTGGGTTTTGACGGTCTGGAGATTACAGCATGAGCGAGTTTGAATGGATCCATATCATCTGGGCGTTCGGCGCGCTTGCCTTGGCAGCCGGATGCCTGGCCGGATATCGGCTGAGCTGGAAGCGCAGCATTGTCTACGCGCTGATGTGGGCGGCGATTTTCACCGCGGTCACGCTGTTTATCAACGCCGTGAACGTCTAGAGGGGCCAATAGAGGCCTCGATCCAGCTATCTTTTATTTTACATAATATATATTATCATTCTTACATCAATCCATCTATGACCGATCAACTCAGCCGCCTCCTCCGCATCATGGCCACATTGCGCGATCCGGATGGCGGATGTGATTGGGATCTCGCCCAATCGTTCGAAACCATCGCGCCATACACAATTGAGGAAGCCTACGAAGTCGCTGATGCAATCGATCGCGGCGCCATGGGCGAATTGCGCGAGGAATTGGGTGACTTGCTGCTGCAGGTCGTTTTCCATGCCCGCATCGCTGAAGAATCCGATCTGTTCGCCTTTGACGATGTCGCACGCGCTATCAGCGACAAGATGGAAGCCCGCCATCCGCATATTTTCGGCGACGAAAGCGGGACCATGGGCGAAACGCGCTGGGAAGCTCTCAAGGCGGCGGAACGCGAAGAGAAGGGCGCGACAAGCGCGATGGACGGGGTAGCGGGCGCTCTGCCTGCCCTGCTCCGTGCTGAAAAACTTCAAAAACGCGCCGCCAGAACCGGATTTGACTGGCCCGATGTGGACGGACCGGCAGAAAAGCTCGCCGAAGAGACCGCAGAATTGGCCGAAGCGAAATCTGATCAGGAGAAGGTCGAGGAAGCCGGCGATCTGCTGTTTGCAGCGGTTAATTTGGTCCGCGCATACGGAATTGCCCCAGAGGATGCGCTGCGCAGCGCCAATCGCAAGTTTGAAAGACGTTTTCGTGCAATGGAAGCGCGCGCGGACGGGAAGTTTGCCGATCTCTCGATCGATCAGCAAGAATCGCTATGGCAGGCGGTGAAGCAGGAGGAAAAGCCTTAAAGGCTTTCGAACCGGCCCAGCTCTTTCTCTGTCAGCCTGACATTGATTGCGCGAAGCGGGCCGTCTTCACCCTCGCCAGCTTCTTCCTCGGCCAAGACATTGCCGTGCGCGTGGAGCCAGGCGATCTTGTGCCCCTCCCCCGCAGGCAGAACGATATGATGCTCGCGCGCGCCGGATGTCAGCAAGCCATCAAGCGCCTCGACAAATTCGTCCAGACCAGTGCCCGCAATCGCCGAAATTGGCAGAATCGTGTCATCGGCCGCGGCCAGTTCCGCCAGTTCCTCACGCTTATCTTCACCCAGCAGATCCCATTTGTTCCAGGCTTCGACAATCGGGATCTGCGGTGCTCCATCTTCACCGTCGATCACACCAAGATCGGTCAGCACACCCAGAACCTGGCTTTTCTGCGCGGCGGCGCTGGGATTGGCCATATCGCGCACATGCACGATCACATCAGCCGCAGTAACCTCTTCCAAAGTCGCGCGAAATGCGGCGACCAGCTGTGTCGGCAAGTCAGAGATGAATCCCACCGTGTCCGACAGAATGGCCTTTTCAACCCCGGGCAATCGTATCGCACGCATTGTCGGATCGAGGGTTGCGAAGAGCAGGTCTTCGGCCATGACCTCCGCGCCGGTGAGCCGGTTGAACAGGGTGGATTTGCCGGCATTGGTGTATCCGACCAAGGCAATGACGGGCCAGGGCGCCCTTCCCCGCCGCTGCCGGTGCAGCGCGCGTGTTTTGCGCACCTGCTCCAGCTCTTTGCGCAATCGGCCCATGCGCTGGCGGATCATCCGCCTGTCCGCCTCGATCTGCGTTTCGCCCGGGCCGCCAAGGAAGCCGAAACCACCACGCTGGCGCTCGAGGTGGGTCCAGCTGCGCACCAAGCGGCTTTGCTGATAGTCGAGATGGGCTAGCTCTACCTGCAAGCGCCCCTCTGCCGTTGCCGCGCGCTCGCCAAAGATTTCAAGGATCAAGCCGGTCCGGTCGATTACCTTGCGCTTGAGCTTTTCCTCTAGATTGCGCTGCTGGATCGGCGACAATGCGCCGTCGACCACGACAAGTTCCGCTTCTTCGAGATTGCAGGTGGTTGCAATATTTTCGACCTGACCGGCACCGAACAGAGTGTTCGGACGGACATTGCGAACCGGAATGACCACCGAATGGACCACTTCGATCCCGATTGCCAAGGCAAGCCCGCAAGCTTCCTCCAGACGCGATTCCGCATCGAGATCATAGCCCTGCCCGCGGATATCCGGGCACACGACGACAGCGCGCGCACCGCGCGACACTTCGCCCATTAGATCATCGTCGAAACTCAGTCTTCTTCGCTTTCCCATTCGCCCGACAGGTCAACATGCGAGTCGGGCTGAATCGTCGAAACCGCGTGCTTATAGGCCAATTGGACAAAGCCATCGCGTTCCAGCAGCATGCAGAACAGGTCATAGGCAGCGATCGCGCCTTGCAACATAACGCCATTCACCAGGAACATTGTCACCGGAACGCCCGCATCGCTGACATTGCCGAGGAACACATCCTGCAACAGGCGCTGCTTGCCGTTGCTTTCCTTGCTTTCGAACTGCCCGGCATCCATCGGTTGGCCCGGCATGATCGTGGACACAGCGTGTTTGTACACCAGCTGGGTCTGGCCATCGCGCCGCAGCAGAATCGAGAAATTGTCGAACCAGGTAATAATTCCCTGCAATTTCACGCCTTTGACAAGGAACATCGTTACCGGAATCTTCTCTTTACGCAGAAGGTTCAGGAACGCGTCTTGCAAATTCGGCTGCTTACCAGAGCGCTTCGCGGGCGTCTTTTCGGCGGGCGGGCGCGCGGACAAAGTTCGGGTTTCGGGCATGATTTTCTCCGTTATTGGCGGCTCACCAACACAAGCCGCAGTCTGACGCCCGCGGAAACCGGCAGCGCGTCGAACAATCGCTTAAAGATATAAGCGGTCAATCGAACTTACAAAGGGAAAAATCGTAAATTGCAAGAATAGCTATGTTTTGGATGCTTCGCTTTTCCGGTCACCCATTCCCAATAGTTTCAGCTTGCGGTGCAAAGCGGAACGTTCCATCCCGATGAAACTTGCGGTTTTGGAAATGTTGCCCGAAAATCTGCGTATCTGAATGCTGAGATATTCGCGTTCAAAGGTCTCACGCGCCTCGCGCAGCGGTACACCCATCAGCGCGGCAATGCCGCCTCCCCCGCCCAGCTTGCCGCCGGTAACTTCGCTGGGAAGCATCGCAGGTTCGATTGTCCCGATTTCATCGCGCGGGGTCAGGATAATCGTCCGTTCCACCACATTGCGCAGCTGCCGGACATTGCCCGGCCAATCGTAAGACTGCAGCGCGGCCAAAGCTTCTTCGGAAAGCGTCGGCGCGGGAATGCCTTGTTCGGCGGCATGGCGCGTGAAGAAATGTTCGGCCAGCGCCGGGATGTCGTCTCGCCGTTCGGCCAGCGAAGGAATGGTCACCGGCACCACGTTCAGCCTGTAGAACAAATCCTCGCGAAAGCGTTTCTCATCCATTTCGCTCTGCAATTCGCGCGCGGTCGATGAAACAACGCGCACATCCACGCCGATCTGGCGAACGCCCCCTACCCTGACAAAGCTTTGTTCGGTGAGAACGCGCAGGATACGTGCCTGTGTCGAGAGCGGCATATCCGCCACTTCATCGAGATAGAGCGTGCCGGCATCGGCCATTTCCAGCAGCCCGGGACGTACCAGCTTGCCGTTCGATTCTTCGCCAAACAGCTCCTGTTCGAACCGCTCGGGCGTGATGCGTGCGGAGTTCACAATCACGAAAGCGTTCTGCGCCCGCGCGCTCCAACTGTGCAGCAAACGTGCGGCGACTTCCTTGCCCGCACCCGCCGGACCGGTGATCAGTACCCGGCTGCCTGTACCCGCGACGCGCTTCAGTGTCGCGCGCACTTGATTGATAGCGGTGGAGTTGCCGGTAAATTCTTCCCCGCGCGAAAATCCCTTACGCAGCCGGTCATTCTCGCGGCGCAGTCGCTCGGTTTCGGTTGCGCGGCCTACGAGCAGCAAGAGGCGTTCGGCCTCGAATGGTTTTTCGATGAAGTCCATCGCTCCGCGGCTGACGGCGGCCACGGCTGTATCGATATTGCCATGGCCCGAGAAGATGATGACCGGCAGTTCGGGTTCGCGCTGCTTGATCGCGTCGAGCACTTCGAGCCCGTCCATCGGGCTGCCGTGAAGCCAGACATCGAGCAAGACCAGGCTTGGCCTGCGTTCGTCGATTGCTGCCAGCGCCGCAGTGCTATCGCCAGCGGTGCGGCATTCATAACCTTCATCGCTCAGGACGCCCGAGACCAGGTCGCGGATATCGCGTTCATCGTCGACTACAAGGATATCTAACGCCATGGCGTCGCTCCATTTCCAGAATGAATGAGTTTGATGTGCGTCATTGCGGATTCTCGCCAACCGATTGGATCGGATCGCGGGCAAAGCGCAGCGTCACGCGGGTTCCGCCGTTCGCGGCTGCGGCAAAGGTCATTTCGCCGCCATGTTCTTCGACAATCTTGTTGACGATCGCGAGGCCCAGGCCGGTGCCTTTGTCACGCGTGGTGACATAGGGTTCGACAATGTTGTCGCTATCTTTGGGCAGCCCGATTCCATTGTCGGTGACGGTCACGATCACGCTGTCATCATTGGCCGAAACATCGACGGCAATCTTGCCGCGATAGTCGGGTTCTGATGCTTGTGCTTTTGCCTCGACAGCTTCGACACCGTTCTTGAGGACATTGGTCATCGCCTGCCCCACCTGATGGCGATCGCTGGCCATCATCAAGGGTGGCTCCGCATCGCAGGAGAATGCGAAATCAACTTGCGGATGGGCAACCTCTTGCAGGAACATGGCTTGCCGGACCAGATCGATTGCGTCCTCTTTTCTGAAAACAGGCTTTGGTAGGCGCGCAAAGGACGAGAATTCATCGACCATCGTGCGCAGCTCGCCAACCTGCCGGACAATTGTATCGGTCAAATCGTCAAACAGCTCGCCATCGGTTTCAATCTGGCGGCGGTAGCGCCGTTTCAAGCGCTCGGTCGCGAGTTGGATCGGGGTAAGCGGGTTCTTGATCTCGTGCGCAATACGGCGCGCTACATCGGACCATGCGGCTTGTCTTTGGTCGAGCAGTTGGCGGGTAATGTCCTCGAAAGTGATCACTTTGCTCAGGCCGGTTTCGGTCAGCTTGACCGCCAGCGTCAAAAGCTCGCCTTCCTTGTTGTAGCTGACAATCCCGCTTGCCAGATTGGCATCCACCAGCGCCGAAATTTGCGGCGACAGCTCTGCCAGCGGAGAACCGGCGGGATCTTCGGTCTCATCGCCCAGCAAGACGTGCTGCGCGGTACTGTTCATCAGCAGAATGCGCCCGTCATTATCGATCGAGATAATTCCGGCAGAGGTGGATTCGAGCAGCGTCTGCATGAACACCCTGCGCTGGTCGAGCTGTTCGTTCGCGCCGACAAGATCATCGGTCTGCTTCTCGATCTGCGCAGTCATCCGGTTGAAAGCGCGGTTGAGCATACCGATCTCGTCCGCGCCGGTTCTGCCTTCCAGCCTCAGCGCGAAATTGCCCGCGCCAACTTTGCGCGCCGCGGCAACCAGATCGGTCAGCGGCTCGACCTGCCGATCGGCAAATCGCAATGCGAACCAGACCGCCAGACCGACAAGCGCAAGCGAGACGAAAAACAGCGCGAGATTGAATCGCAATTGCAGCGCCCTCGCCCGGCTTGTGAGAACATCATACGCGTCGGATACCGACTTGGCGCGTTCCCATTGACTGAATGGCAACGCTTCGGAATTGCGCGCATTGTAAAGGTAAACCCCGCTTTCCGCATCAATCGGGGTAACCGCCTCGATCCGTTCCTGATTGGCGTTGATGGCAACCGCTTCGCCTGCATCGAGCCGGTCCAGCACGGTAGAGACGAATTCATCAGGAACATTGCCTTGTCGCAGATCCATCGTGATCGCGGTGCGCAAAGTGCCGTCGGAAACGCGCTGCAGAATGGTCGATTCATTCAGCTGGCGGCCCTGCATTTGCAGATTGTAAAAGTCGATAAAATCGGAATCGGAAATGCTCGCGACCTTAAGATATTCGCGCAGATCGTTGGCCATAGTGATGGTCTCGTTGCCCACCTCCAGCTGGTTCTGCTCGTAATATCCCTCGGCAAGCTCGTTGGCGTTCTGCATCAATCCGCGCGAATTGTCGGAGAACCAGAAATCGACGCCAGATTGGAACAAGACAGCAGCAAATGCGGCCACCAGCAAAGTCGGCACTGCGGCCACGACCGAGAAGAAAAACACCAGGCGCGTGTGCAATCGCGCCGTGCTACCGGCAGCGCGGCGGATCGCCATGCGCCTCCCGAACAGCACCAGCAAACCCATCGAGGGAATGAGCGACCCGATCAGAAGCGTCGCGATCTGGCCCGAAGGCAACAACCGCCCGTCAGGCGGCGCATTCGCAAATGCCAGATAGGTGGTTACGCCCATGGCGATCACCGCCAGCGCGCAAACAATTTCCAACACCAGAAAGAAATTCGCGCGACGCGACGTCACGACAAAACGCCGCCACCATCTCGGGCTCTTGCGAGGTATCGTCAGCGAGGCACTGTCCATCGTTGCAACGGTACAACGCCAGTGTTGCAATTATGCAAGAACTTTTTCGACCAAGCGAGGCGCGCCAGCGCCCAGCGCCCTCAGTTTCCGGCAAACATTTCCGGCTCGATGGCCAAATCGACAATGCGTTTACGCAAAGTGTTGCGATTGATCCCGAGCAATTTTGCTGCCCGCAGCTGGTTCCCCGAGGTTTGCCGCAGCGCCCACTCAAACAGCGGTTTTTCGAAAGCCGCCTGCGCCGAATGGTACACAGTACCGGCGGGCGGGTTCTCTGCTTCGAGCCATCTCTGCACGACCGCCGTAATCCCTACTCCGGTCTGCTGGTTGCGCGCCGGCATCGCCTCGCTCAACACTTCGGAAACGCCAGCCTGATCGATCACTTCGTCGCGCGCCAGAACAATCAGCCGGTAAATTGTGTTGCGCAATTCGCGCACGTTCCCCGGCCAATCTTGCTGTTTGAGCAGCTTCAGCGCGGCGCTGTTGATCTGGCGAAGCGGCAGGCCTTCTTTGGTGGCGAGCTTCAGAAAATGCGTTGCAAGTGCTTCGATATCATCGCGGCGATCGCGCAGCGGCGGCAGCTGGATCGGCACGACGTTCAGGCGGTAAAACAAGTCCTCGCGGAACGATCCCGCCGCGATCATCGGTTTCAAATCCCGGTTGGTGGCGGCAACAATGCGCACATCGATTGCAATCTCCTGCCGTCCGCCGACACGGCGGATCCTGCCCGATTGCAAAGTGCGCAGCAGGCGCGTCTGCGCTTCAATCGGCATGTCCCCGATCTCGTCGAGAAACAGGGTCCCGCCATTGGCCTGTTCGAATTTGCCGATCGTTTGGGCGACTGCGCCGGTGAAGGCCCCTTTCTCATGGCCGAACAATTCGCTTTCGATCAATTCGGAAGGGATTGCAGCGGCGTTCACCGCGACAAACGGCCCGGTCTTGCGATGCCCCAGCTCGTGAATAGCCTCTGCGACAAGCTCTTTACCTGTGCCCGATTCACCCAGGACCAGTACCGTCAGATCATTGTGCAGAACGCGGGTGATCATCCGATAGACGCCCTGCATCGCCTGGCTGCGCCCCACCAATGGCAAGCTGCCCGCAGCGTCGCTTGTGTCGGCGGCTTCGCCTACATTTGAGGCGACAGCTTGCGAGACAGCCCTGACCAGTTCTTCCAGATCAAACGGTTTGGGGAAATATTCGAACGCACCGGTTTCCGTCGCGCGGATAGCGGTGTCGAGCGTGTTCTGCGCCGAAAGGATAATGATCGGCATCGCGGCGTGGTTCTTTTGAACCGCTGGCAGGCTCTCAATACCGTCGCCATCGCTCAGCATGATGTCGGTCAGCATTGCGGCGAAGCTGTGTTGGCCCAGCGCCCGGTCGCGCTCTGCGATGCTGGCGCAACCGGTCACGTCGAAGCCTTCTTCCTCCAGCGCAGCGGTGACCACGGTTGCGATCGCGCTGTCATCTTCAACCAAGAGTATCCGGCTCATATCTGGTTCCTACCTTGCTTCCTTGTCGGCAAGCGCCAAATGCAGCCGAAAACTTGTCTTGCCTGCGGCCTCATCGCGTTTGTGGCTGATGCGTCCGCCCAGATCGCGGGCCAGCTTCTTGACCAATGCCAGGCCCAACCCTTGCCCGCTCTTTTTGGAAGTCACGAAGGGTTCGAAAATCTGGTCGCCCAGTTCGGGATCAAGCCCGGGGCCGTTGTCGATGACCGAAATTTCCACCGGCAAGCGCACCGACCGGCCCAGGCGAAACACATTGGGCCCCAACCCGCTTACGAACCGTGTCCGGACGGTGACGGTCGGCTCGTCAGAATCCGCGCAAGCATCAACCGCATTGGTCAGCAAATTAATCAAGATTTGTTCAAGCGATGCAGCATTGGCCAACACATCGGGCAATGACGGATCGAATTCTTCCTGCAATTCCGCTCGCCCTTCAGCAGCAGCTTTGACGCTTGCCATCGCATTGCGGATCGAATGGTGCAGATTGACCGGCTCCAACGGCTCTGCGGTCTGGCTTCCCAGTTCCTGCATCCGGTCGATCAGCCCGGCGATCCGGGCAACTTCCTCTGCAATCATCGAGGTAAGCCCGCGATCTTTCTCATCCAGTTTGCGCGCGATCAGCTGCCCAGCCCCGCGGATCGCGGCGAGGGGGTTCTTGATCTCATGCGCAAGAATTGCCGGGGCCTTGAGCGAAGATGAGCCGTCTCCCCGACCGTCGATCGCATCATCGCCCACATCGGAAAATGTCAGCACACGCCATCCCGGGTGCGACGGCAATGGGGAGGCGGTGAGATTGATCTGAAGCGATCGATCATTGATCGAAACCGAAATGCCGCGCGCGACCAATTGCGCGCTATCGTCGCTCAGCTTTTGCTCGACACCGCTTTCGGCAAGATCGATCACATCGGACAATTTTGCGCCGACAAGCCGTTTAGCACTGCGGCCCAGCATGTCCTCCGCCGCGTGGTTTGCCTCTGCAATCACTCGGTCTTCATCGATCAGCAGCAGCGCAAAGATAAATCCCGCGATCTGGGCCTTCGCATCGGGTCGTTGCTGGGCCATTTTCAGGCAGCGCGGCGGTTCATGAACGGCGTGTAGAACCGTTCAAGCTCGCCCAGGACCTGCTCCGGATCGTCGATAAAGTTCACATGGTTCCGGAATTCCGCAGAACCGTGCATGCCTTTGGTATACCACCCCAGATGCTTGCGCGCGACTTTGCTCCCGACATCGCGGCCGTAATGGTCCAGCATGCCTTTGTAATGTTCGACCAGAACTTCATATTGTTCGTCAAAACTGGGACTTGGGATCGACTCTCCGGTTTGCAGCCAGTGCATCACCTGACCGAGCAGCCAAGGCTTGCCATAGGCGCCGCGCCCGATCATCACGCCGTCCGCGCCCGATTGTTCCAGCGCCGCCGCGGCATCCTCTATCCCGCAAACATCACCATTGACGATAACCGGGATCGAGACCGCGTCCTTGACCTTGCGGATAAAGGACCAATCGGCAGAGCCTTTATACATCTGGTTACGCGTGCGGCCGTGGACCGTGATCATTTTCACGCCCAGATCCTCTGCGATCCGCGCGAGCTCTGGCGCGTTGAGACTGGCATGATCCCAGCCCATCCGCATTTTAACCGTGACCGGCACCGAAACGGCTTTGACCGTTTCTTCCATCAGCTTTGTGGCAAGCGGCACTTCGCGCATCAGCGCAGAGCCGGCCATGCCGTTGGTGACCTTGCGCACGGGGCAGCCGAAATTGATATCGATGATCGCAGCGCCGCGATCTTCGTTCAGTTTTGCGGCTTCTCCCATCGAAACCGGATCGCAGCCGACCAATTGCATCGACACCGGCTCTTCGCTCGCGTCCCAGGCGGCCTTTTGGATCGACTGGCGGGTTTCGCGAATGGCCGCTTGGCTCGCGATCATTTCGGTAACGTTGAGGCCCGAACCATAACGGCGCACCAGCTTGCGAAACGGCAAATCGGTTACCCCGGTCATCGGCGCGAGTACGACCGGACTGGGGATCGCGACATCGCCAACCATGATCGGGCCGAGTTTGGGTGGGGTGGGAAGAACAGTCATTGAAAGATGTGCCTAAATTTTGGGCAGCGCATAGTGCATTGCAGCAACCGGTGCAAGCAGCTAGCGCGTGCAAACGATGGCAGACGCCCCGCCCCTTCCCCCTTTCGCAGCGGTAATTGTCGCCGCGGGCAAAGGCCTCCGCGCGGGCCAGCCTGTTCCGAAACAATTCGCAATGTGGCGCGGAAAGCCGGTCATCCGCCATTCCGCTGAAGCTCTCTCGGCCGCAGGGGGCTCGCCCATCATCGTCGCAATCCCCGAAGGCGGGGAAGAGATTGCCGCCGCCGCCCTCGCCGGCGTTGATGCAGTGCAATTGGTAACCGGCGGAGAAACCCGGCAGGATTCGGTCCGCTTGGCGATTGAAACACTGGCCGAATCTGCCCCGGACTATGTCCTGATCCACGATGCTGCGCGGCCCGATCTAAGGCGCGATGTGATCGAGCGTCTGCTAAGCTCTCTGGATCAGCATCCGGGCGCAATTCCGGTTCTGCCGGTGGTTGATAGTCTGTCGGTCGATGAAAACGGGATCATGGCCGGTTCCGCAGACCGGACGGTTTTGAGACGCGTACAAACCCCGCAGGCCTTTCGTTATGGCGACATACTGTCCGCCCACCGCGCCTGGAGCGGCGAAAGCGACGCGGGCGATGATGCGCAGGTTCTGGTCGCAGATGGCGGATCGATTGCCCATGTCGGGGGTGACGAGGCGCTGAAGAAACTCACTTTCGCAGAGGATTTTATAGGCGGACAGCCGATGATCAGAACCGGAATGGGATATGACGTCCATCGCCTTGCTGCGGGTGAGGAGCTGTGGCTTGGCGGCGTACGAATCGAGCATGAGAAGGGGCTTTCCGGCCATAGCGACGCTGACGTTGCGCTTCATACCATTGTCGATGCCTTGCTCGGCGCGGTGGCGGCCGGCGATATTGGCGACCATTTCCCGCCCAGCGACCCGCAATGGAAAGGCGCGCGGTCCGCGCAATTTGTCGAACATGCCCGCGATCTGGTTGCCGCAGCGGGTTATGACATCGGCAATGTCGATCTGACGATAATCTGCGAAGCGCCCAAAATCGGCCCTCACCGTGAAGCGATCAGGGTGACAATCGCGGGTCTGTTGGGCGTTGACATCGGGCAAGTCAGCGTCAAAGCAACAACCACAGAAAGGCTCGGCTTTACCGGGCGCGAAGAAGGCATTGCTGCGCAAGCGATTGCCACAGTGATCAAGAGGAATTGACCGGACATGAAACGCACATTCTCAAAACTTGCGGCGAGCGCTGCAGCCTTGATAGCGCTGGCTCAACCGCAATTGTTGGCGGCACAAGATTGCGTGGATCAAGAGGCTTTGTCCGATGCCACGATCTACGCGATGCCCCTGCTTTACACCGCCTTTTCAACCAAATGCGGAAGCGAGTTGAGCGAAACCGGCTTTCTGGCGACCGAGGGCGAGGCATTTATCGCCCCCTATCAGGCCTTGCAGGATGACAAGTGGTCGGGCGCTTTCGTGCTGCTCCAGCAATTTGGCAAAGGCCGTAAAGGCAAAGGCAATGATGAAATGCTCAAGCTGTTCAGCTCTCTGCCCGAAGAAGCTATGCGTCCCTTCGTTGACGCGATAATTCAGCAGAAGGTTGCTGAGGAAATCAAAGTCAAAGATTGCGGCAAGATCGAACGCGGGGTTGAAGCCCTCGCCCCCTTGCCGCCGGAGAATATGGGATCATTGCTGTCATTCATCATGGACATGTCGGGCGTCAAGAATCCTTCGCTTTGCCCCTATGATCCCGAATGACAGATACACTCCTTCCCGATGACATCTTCGCGCTTGCCAAGCGGGTGGTCGAAGAAAACGCCAAGGCCGGGCGGACAATCGCGGTTGCGGAAAGCTGCACCGGCGGATTGGTCGCATCTGCGCTGACCGAGATTGCCGGATCATCGTCTGTCCTTGATCGCGGCTTTGTCACCTATTCGAACGAAGCGAAGATGGAGAGCCTCGACGTCGCGAGCGATATAATCGAGACCTTCGGCGCGGTCTCCATCGCCTGCGTATGGGCGATGGCCAAGGGCGCGCTGCACAACAGCAATGCCGACGTTGCGGTCGCGATCAGCGGTGTTGCGGGGCCAGGCGGCGGAACGGATCTAAAACCGGTCGGAACAGTCGTTTTCGCGCGCGTATTGCGCGATGATGAAGGCGAACCGGAAGGCGAACTGAAAAGTTTTGGTGATTTGGGCCGCGCAGAGGTGCGGCATCAAGCCACGTTGTGTGCGCTCGAATTGCTGCTGCCGTAAAGATCATCTGCGCGCGCTTCAAACGCGGCCACCATTTTGCGGAAAGCCCGGTCAAAATACTGCCCGGCAAGCGCTTCGAAAACGCGGCTCTTGAAAGTGAACTCTACGCAAAAATCAACTTCGCAGCTGCCATCGGCCAGCGGGGTGAAAGTCCAATTATTGTCGAGATCGCGCAATGGCCCATCGACATAATGCACCTTGATCGAATGGGGCCGGTCTTTTGCCACGCGAGAGGTGAATTTCTCTCGCAATGATTTGAAACCGACGACCATATCGGCGACCATTTCGCTGTCATTGTCAGACCGCACACGGGTGGCAACCACCCACGGTAAGAATTCCTTGTATCGGCCCACATCGGCGACCAGATCGAACATCTGCTCGCAGCTATAGGGAAGCACCCGTTTTTCGCGGATGCCCGGCATTATACCTTTTGCTTGGCCAGCTTCGCTTCGCGTGCGGCGCGCATTTCGGCAAAATCATCGCCCGCGTGATAACTTGATCGCGTGAGCGGAGTGGATGCCACCTGAAGGAAGCCTTTTGCCCGCGCAATTGCACCAAACGCGTCAAATGCCTTGGGCGTCACAAAGTCTTCAACCTTGGCGTGTTTCGGCGTTGGCTGGAGATATTGGCCCATGGTCATGAAATCGATATCCGCTGTGCGCATATCGTCCATCACCTGATGCACTTCCAGGCGCTGTTCACCCAACCCCAGCATGATGCCGGATTTGGTAAAGATCATAGGATCATGCCGCTTCACTTCTTCCAACAGGCGAAGCGATGCATAATATCGCGCACCCGGGCGGATCGTGGGATAGAGGCGCGGAACGGTTTCGAGGTTGTGATTATAAACATCGGGACCGGCTTCGCAGATTGCCTCAACCGCCGGGCGCATTTTGCCGCGGAAATCGGGCGTTAGAATCTCGATCGTGGTGTTGGGGGTTTCGCGGCGCAGTGCCTTGATAACTTTGACGAATTGCCCCGCCCCGCCATCGGGCAGATCATCGCGATCGACCGAAGTGATCACAATATGCTCCAGCCCCATTTTTGCAGCGGCCAGCGCTGTATTTTCCGGCTCCATCGGATCGACGATCCGCGGCATGCCGGTTTTGACATTGCAGAAAGCGCATGCACGGGTGCACACATCGCCAAGGATCATCACCGTTGCGTGTTTCTTGGTCCAGCACTCACCGATATTCGGGCACGCTGCCTCCTCGCACACGGTGTTGAGATTGAGCTCGCGCATCAGTTTGCGCGTCTCGTGATAGCCTTTGCTGACGGGCGCTTTTACGCGAATCCAGTCGGGCTTGCGCTGCCGCGCGGGGCGCTCGCCCTCTGGCTTGGGAGAGGAGGAAAGATCGTTCATGTGGGCCATTTAGGCTCGGGACTTGCCATAGGCAATGGCTCGCGGCATCTGCATTCATATGCAGAATGACGAGAACCCCGCTCTGGACGCCCTGATTGATGGCTATCACCGGTTTCGCGAGAATGACTGGCAGCAACAGCGCGAAAGGTGGAGCGCGCTGAAAGAAGGCCAATCGCCAAAAACCATGGTGATTGCCTGCTCTGACAGCCGCGTGGACCCGACGCAGATTTTCGATGTCGATCCCGGTGAGATTTTTGTCGTGCGTAATGTCGCCGCGATGGTGCCTCCGTTTGAAACCACGCCCGGCAAGCACGGCGTATCGGCGGCGCTCGAATTTGCTGTGCAGTTCCTTAAGGTAAGCCAGGTCGTGGTGCTGGGGCACGGTATGTGCGGCGGGTGCAAAGCGGCGTTGACGCAGGACCTTCACGGTGCTGAACCCGGCCAAGGCGGATTTGTGTCCAACTGGATCGCGCTGCTCGACGATGCCCGTGATCCGATCGCGCAGGAGCATGGCACCACCGGCCGCACTGCCGAGCGGGCGATGGAACTTGCCGCGGTCAAAGTCAGCTTGGACAATTTGCGGACATTCCCCTGCGTGAAAGAGAAAGAGGCAGACGGATCGTTGACCCTGCGCGGCGCTTACTTCGCGATTGCTGACGGGGTTCTGCATCTGCTCGATGAAGGCAGCGGCGCATTTTCGCCGGTGATGCAATGACTCAGGAAACGCTCAAAAATATCGCTCTGCTGATCGATGCGGACAACACGACCCCGCAGGGCATCGATCCGGTGCTGACGGTTATGGCGGAACTGGGCCAAGTGAATATCCGCCGCGCTTATGGCAATTTCGCGAAGGGAAACCTCGCCAAATGGGACAAGATCACCAATCGCTTCGGGATCCGGCCGCAGCAGCAATTTGACGTATCAAAAGGGAAAAACGCCACCGATATGGCGATGACGATTGATGCCATTGATTTGCTCAATCAGGGAAAGGTCGATGGTTTCGGACTGATGACGTCGGACAGCGATTTCACCCCGCTGGTCACCCGCCTGCGGCAAGACGGCATTGTCGTTTACGGCTTTGGCAGCACCAAAACGCCCGAATCCTTCCGGTCCGTCTGCACCCGCTTTATCGACATCGACAAGCTGATCGCCGCCAACAAGGATGACCGGACAGGCGCCGAAAAGCCGGCCAAGTCACCCAAGCCCGTTATCGACGAAGAGCTCGAGGAATTGATCATCGCCGCCTATAACGAGGCGAAACGCGATCAGAAGGGCTTTGCCCGGCTCCAGCAAGTGGGCCAGATTGCGGGCAACCGTTCCAGTTTCGACGTAAGAAATTACGGCTTCAAGAACCTGTCAGAGCTGTTTGAATCGCTGGAAAACTTTCAGGTGGACCGGCGCGATGACGGACAAGTCCTCGTAAAGCGTTTACGGTAAAGCCGCGGCCACAAAAAAGGCGCGAGCCGGAGCCCGCGCCTTCCTTTAATCCATGCTTGCGATTGTTACATCGCAGCTTCGGCAGCAACCGCCGCAGCGCCGACTTGCGTGTCTGCGTAGGTCTGCCAAAGCTTGGCAATCGCGCTGCGATTGCCCTTCACCTGATCCAGAGTGGCTTTCGCCTCTGCAATCTTGCCCTGGTCGATTTGCGCGATGCCCATGCGGGTGTTCACCACATCCATATCAGCGCCGGCCTTGGTGGCCGCGATTGCGTAAAGCTCTTCGGCCTTGGCGGACATGCCATAGCTGAGGAAAACATCGCCCGCTGCGGTTGCGGTGATCGCGGTGGCAGCGGCTTTGCGCGCGTCGGCTTCTAGCTGCGGCAATTCTGCACGATCGGCAGCAATCCGCTCGTTAGCGGTAGAGCGCGCTTCCGAAACGAAAGGATCTGACGCTTCCAACGCACCGGCTGCGATACCCTGATCAACGATCCGCTTCACTTCGCCGGGAAGGCGGCGCGCGTCTGCGGCCTGGATGTAGTCACCAAAATCATTTCCCGTAATCAGCGCGTCGGCACGATCGGCCAGGCGCATGATATCGAGCAGTTCAGCCGCTTTGAAATCGATAAAAGAACGCTGCATCGCGATTGCGTTGTTCCAGCTTCTCTCGGTCGGGTAATATTTGACATGCATTGCGCTCAGATTGATCGCGTCGAGACCGGCATCGCTGTTATATGCTGCAGAGAAGCCGCGAACGAGCCATTCTTCCTTCGGCGTTCCGCCGGCAGCAACGGTCGATTCGATCACGCTTTTAAGATACGCGAGACCTTCCGCTGTCTTGTCTTCCTGAAAATACAGCGCGGCAATTGTCGTTTCGAGCTCTGCAGTATTGTAGCCCGCGCCAAGCGCTTCCTTGAAACGCGAACGCGCACCTTCCAAGTCTTCGAGCTGATATGCCAACTGACCGGAATTGTACAAATACTGGCCAAGCCGTTCGGCAGGAATGCGGCCGCTTTCCAGCATCATATCGATGCCTTGACGCTGCATGCCGAGGTCTTTTGATGTGATACCGGCAGAGTAAATCAGGCTGCCCGCAGCGCGTTTGTCATCGGGGGTTGAAACCGCTGCCAGAACCGCCGGTAGACCCGCTTTGACGCCTTCGATATCTGGAACCTCGGCATTGGCGAGGTCGTTGATTGGAGAATAGACCGATACGAAGTCCTTCGAATATTTCGGTTTTTCATCGTTTTTTTGCGCCTGAACCGGCTCGGCAAATGCGCCAAGACCAAGCGCGCTGCCGCACATCAGCGCAGCAGCAAGGGCAAATTTCGATCCGCGGCGTTTCGTCGCCTTGACTGGGTCGAGTGTAAACATCTGGGTTTCTCCCATGATTAAAATGATATGCCATTTGGCTGAGTTACATCTCACTAACGCGCTAGTGGCGTCATGTGTTCCGCATTGCAATACAATCTATGCAGACGCTCCTGAACACGCTTTGAACGATGCGTGCAAGCCGGTGCGCGGCGGCTTGCTGCCAAGGCGCAAAGGAAGTGTGGAAAACCCCCCTGTGGCGCCGTCAAATAGCCTGCCTAGAGTGGCGGAAATGCGGCTGTTCGCCTAGGTTGCAAGCTCAATTATGCATGCGTTTAAGCAGTAGAAAAGAGACCCCTTGAGCGACGATACAGAAACCCTCGTACCGCCTTCGTCACCGGAGCAACATGAACGCATCGACATCGTCGATGAGATGAAGACGAGCTACCTCGATTACGCGATGAGCGTGATCGTCAGCCGCGCGCTTCCCGATGTGCGCGACGGTCTCAAGCCCGTTCACCGGAGAATCCTTTACGCCAGTCAGGAAGGCGGCATGGTCGCGGGCCGGCCTTTCCGCAAATGCGCCAAAATCGTCGGCGATGTGATGGGCAATTATCACCCGCACGGCGACAGCGCGATTTACTTCGCGCTGGTGCGGATGGCGCAGGACTGGTCTATGCGCGTGCCGCTGGTCAGCGGTCAGGGCAATTTCGGTTCGATGGACCCCGACGATCCGGCGTCGATGCGTTATACAGAGGCGCGGCTGGCAAAAGTGGCCAACAGCCTGCTGGACGATCTCGACAAGGATACGGTCGATTTCGTCGACAATTATGACGGCTCGCTGAAGGAACCGTCGGTATTGCCGGCGCGCTTCCCCAACCTGCTGGTCAACGGCGCAGGCGGTATCGCGGTTGGTATGGCAACCAACATCCCGCCGCACAATCTGGGCGAAGTGATCGATGGCTGCTTTGCCTATATGGACAATCCGGCGATCACTTCTGAAGAGCTGGTCGAGATCATTCCCGGGCCTGACTTCCCCACGGCTCCGCTGATTTTGGGCCAATCCGGCGCGCGTTCTGCCTATACAACCGGCCGAGGATCGATTCTGCAGCGCTGCCGGCACGAGATCGAGACCAAGCGCGGGGATCGCGAGTCGATCGTTCTCACATCGATTCCCTACCAGATCGGCAAATCCGGCCTTGTCGAAAAGCTCGCCGAGGCGGCGAAGGACAAGCGCATCGAGGGCGTGTCCGATATTCGCGACGAATCCAGTCGTGAAGGCGTGCGCGTAGTGATCGATCTGAAACGCGATGCAACCGCAGAGGTCGTGCTCAACCAGATCTGGCGGCACACACCGGCGCAATCCAGCTTCCCGGCCAACATGCTGGCGATCCGCGGCGGCCGTCCGGAAATCCTGATGCTGCGCGAGTTCATCCAGGCGTTTATCCAGTTCCGCGAAGAAGTTATCACGCGCCGGACCAAGTTCGAACTGAACAAAGCCCGCGAACGGGCGCATATATTGCTTGGTCTGGTGGTTGCCGTTTCGAATCTGGATGAAGTTGTTGCGATGATCCGCGGTGCCCCCAATCCGGCAGAGGCGCGCTCAAGGCTGCTCGCGAAGGAATGGCCTATCGGCGATATCGCGCAATATATCGCGCTGATCGAAGCCATCGAACCAACAGACGGCCAGAAAGGCGGCACGTACCGCCTGTCCGAACGGCAGGTGAAGGCAATCCTCGATTTGCGTCTGCATCGCCTCACTGCGCTGGGCCGTGACGAAATTGGCGACGAGCTCAAGGAACTATCCATAGCCATCGAGGAATATCTCTCGATCCTGTCGGACCGAGTGAAACTTTATGGCATCATGCGCGACGAGCTGACCGAGATTAAAGAGAATTACGCGACCCCTCGCTTGTCCGAGATCGCGCCCGCATGGGACGGCCTTGACGATGAAGATCTGATCGAGCGTGACGAGATGGTCGTGACGGTCACATTGGACGGCTATATCAAGCGGACCCCGCTTTCGACCTTCCGGGCGCAAAATCGCGGCGGGAAAGGCCGCGCCGGAATGGCCACGAAGGAAGAAGATGCGGTGAGCGAAATGTTCGTCACCAGCACGCACAATCCGGTGCTGTTCTTCTCTACAGAGGGCAAGGTTTACCGCCTGAAAGTATGGAAACTGCCCGAAGGCGGGCCGACCACGCGTGGCCGACCGATCATCAATCTGCTGCCATCGCTCGATGAAGGTGAAACAATCCGGACAGTCCTGCCGCTGCCCGAAGATGAAGACAGCTGGGGCGCTCTCACCGTCGTGTTTGCGACCAAGATGGGCAATGTCCGCCGTAACAGCATGGATTCCTTCGCCAATATCCCGTCCAACGGCAAGCTGGCGATGCGGTTCGAGGAAGGCTCTGACGACAAGCTTGTCGGCGTGGCCTTGCTCGAGGCGGGTGACGATGTTCTGCTCGCGACCAAGCTGGGCAAGGCAATCCGCTTCGGCGGCGAGGATGTGCGCGAATTTGTCAGCCGCACCTCCACCGGTGTTCGCGGAATGAAATTCAAAGAAGACGGGGACGAGGTTGTCTCGCTCTCAATCCTTCACGGCGGCTCGGCAACGCCGGAAGAACGCGACGAATATTTGAAAGTCGCTCCGTGGAAATCGGAAGAAGATGCTCCCGAATTGTCGGCCGAACACGCCGAAATGGCCGAAGCAGAGCAATTTATCCTGACAGTATGCGCCAATGGTTATGGCAAGCTGTCCTCTGCTTACGAATATCGCCGTGCTGGACGGGGCGGTCAGGGCGTGACCAATATCGACAATATCAAGCGCAACGGGCCGGTGGTTGCCAGCTTTACCGCAACCAAATCTGACCAATTGATGCTGGTCACCGATCAGGCAAAATTGATCCGGATCGGACTGGATTCTCTGCGCGTGATCGGCCGCGCCAGTTCCGGCGTGCGGCTGTTTAATGTAAGCGATAAAGAGAAAATCGTCAGCGTTGCCAAACTCGATGAGGAAGAAGCGCCCGAAAACGACGCCGAGGAGGCAGTGGTCGAAGAAATGGTCGGGCGCGATAGCGAACCCACCACCCCGCCGACCACACTCCATTCGGATGACAATATCGGGGAAGATCCGGAGACATGAACATGAAGGTCGAACCAACCGATGCACCGTGCGGAGCACACATCACCGGGGTCGACCTAAGCCGAGAACTGGATCGGGAAAAGATTGCGGCAATTCGCGCTGCTTGGCTGAAACATAAAGTCATCGCTTTTCCCGATCAGCATCTTGATGATGATGCGCTGGAACGCTTCACCCTGACATTGGGTGAATTTGGCGTGGATCCTTTTTTCGCGCCGATCCCCGGACGAGAGAATATCGCGGCAATACTGCGCGAAGCGGATGAAACGACGCCGCTTTTTGCCGAAAGCTGGCATAGCGACTGGAGTTTTCTTCCCCGGCCTCCCGCGGGAACATGCCTCGCGGCAGTGGAAATTCCCCCCGTTGGCGGCGATACGCTGTTTGCCGATCAAGTGGCCGCTTTCGACGCGTTACCGGCGCAGCGCAAAGACTATCTCAGATCATTGACAACGATCCATTCGGCGAGCCGCGGCTATGCGCCTTCGGGGCTTTACGGAGAAAATGACGAAGGCCGCTCGATGGCGATCAGACCAAGTGAAGAGGCACTGAAGACCCAAACACATCCGCTGATCACCACCCATCCGGAAACCGGAGAGGAAACCATTTTTTGCAGCCTTAGCTATGTCGTCGGGATCGAGGGCATAGATGAAATGGAAGCGATGCAATTTGTTGTCGAGCTATCCGAATGGCAAACGCGTGACGAATTTGTGTACCGCCACAAGTGGCAGCCGGGGATGGTAATCCTGTGGGACAATCGCAGCGTCCTTCACAAGGCAACGGGCGGATATGAAGGGCACCGGCGAGAGCTTCATCGAACGACCATCGCGGCCCCTGCCCTTGGCTAATATTGGCGATTAATCAGGTGTCTGGCCGATCTGGCCCGGACTGACCCGCCAACTCTGACCGTTGCCGGAAGCTTGTTCGACGCGGACCAAAGCCTATCCCACCCCAACCGGAGAGCTCAGAGAGACGAAAATGGTAGCGATCAAAATTGAATATGTAGGCAATTTGCACTGCCAGGCGACGCACGCTCCGTCAGGATCACAACTGACCACCGATGCCCCGGCCGACAATATGGGCAAGGGAGAGGCATTTTCGCCAACTGATCTTGTCGCCACTGCCTTGGGAACCTGCATTCTGACCGTGATGGGTACAAAGGCACAATCGATGGATATTGACCTTTCAGGTTCAACAGTGGTTGTTGAGAAGGAAATGGCCAGCGGCCCGCGCCGGATTGGTCGTCTCGCGACGAGCATCGTTATTCCTCATCAGGTTTCCGAACGGGATAGGAAAGTCTTGGAAGCGGCAGCTTTCACCTGTCCGGTCCACAAGAGCATGTCGCCTGACGTCGAAATGCCGATTGCGTTTGAATGGGCCAAGTGAGCGAATGGCAATGATTTGCCGGACGTTCCTCAAATCTGTCTCTGCACCGCTTGGGAATAGCGGCTTTTACGCGGCATCCGGAAGTTCTTGCCGCAGCGTTTGAATGACGCCGGTAGCGATCAGGAATTGTCCGCAATAATAAAGCGGCCAAATCAAAAGTGATGGTATCATGCTGCCATCCGGATGCCCTATTCCATAGAAAATGAGCCAGTCGGACACGACAAAGAGCACCGCACCAAGTCCCACCCGATAGCGCGAGAAACGGCTCATCCATGCGGATGCGGCCATTGCGCCCAGCGCCACACCATAGGCTGTCACAGCCGGATCGCGGGTCAGCAGCCAGCACATTATCGGTGTGATCAGAAGCAAGGCTGCGCCCAAAACCTTCTGGCTGATGGTGGAAATGTGCCTTTGGTTGCGGAGATATAGAGCAATCGCGGCAAGGTGCGAAGCAAAGAATGCAGCCCCGCCCCAAATCAGGCTAAGCTCGATCAGCATATCGCCCAAGGCCGAGAGGATAAGGACCAATGCGAGCAATCTTGCGGCGAAGCTTGAATGCCGCTGCAGCGCATACACGGCCAGCAATGCGACCCCGGCGCCCTTCACCAGCATGAGCCATATCTCGCCGACTGGCTGACCGGTCATGATCAAAGCGTAATAGCCGATCGCGGCGACCAGACTTGCCAGCAACCACGGGCGTTTTTCCGTCAGGGCACGTTTGGGCACCGCACTATTCCTTTTCCATTCGCGAGCTCTCTACACTTAAGAATTGCGGATAACCACCTTAGTCCCTACCTGCGGCGCATGGCCCATGACGTGCATATTATCGGCGGCGGTTTAGCCGGAAGCGAAGCAGCGTGGCAGCTCGCCAGGCGGGGGTTCAAAGTCCGCCTGTCAGAGATGCGCGGCGCAGGCGAAATGACACCCGCACATCAGACTGACGGACTGGCAGAGCTGGTATGTTCCAACAGCTTCCGCTCCGACGACAGCGATCGGAATGCTGTCGGGTTGCTGCATGATGAAATGCGCCGGCTCGACTCGATCATCATGAAGGCAGGCGAGATTGCCCGCGTTCCGGCAGGTTCGGCGATGGCGGTGGACCGCGATGTCTTCTCTGCCGAAGTCGAACGGACGCTGGTTGAACATCCAAATGTGACCGTGGTGCGCGAACGGATAGATGCGCTGCCCGGCGACGGGCTGACCATCGTTGCAACAGGGCCGCTTACCGCTGCCAAGCTGGCGGACAGTATCGTGGCGGCGACGGGGCAAGACCGGCTTGCCTTCTTCGACGCAATCGCCCCCATCGTTCACCGCGATAGCATCGACATGGATGTCTGCTGGATCCAGTCGCGCTGGAACAAGCGCAACGAAGCGTCCAACGAGGATGGCGATTACATCAATTGCCCGATGACCAAGGACCAGTATCTGGCCTTCCATCAGGGGCTGATTGACGGGGAAAAAACCGCTTTCAAGGAATGGGAAGAAAACACCCCCTATTTTGACGGATGTATGCCGATCGAAGTGATGGCCGCGCGCGGCGTTGATACGCTGCGTTATGGCCCGATGAAGCCGGTCGGGCTGGATAATCCCAACGATACAACACCCGAATTTCCGCAAGGTCGCTGGCCCTATGCAGTGGTGCAGCTGCGCCAGGACAACAAGCTGGGCACTTTGTGGAACATGGTCGGGTTCCAGACCAAGCTGAAACATGGCGCGCAGGTCGAACTGTTCCGCACCATTCCGGGCCTGCAGAACGCCGAATTTGCGCGTCTGGGCGGCCTTCACCGCAACACCTTTCTCAATTCGCCGATGGTGCTTGACCGCCAGATGCGATTGAAGGACGCGCCCCATATTCGCTTTGCCGGCCAGATAACCGGCTGCGAAGGCTATGTCGAAAGTTCCACAATCGGACTGCTGACCGGCATGATGGCGGCGGCTGAATTGTCAGGGCAGGAATGGACATCTCCGCCGCGCACAACCGCGATGGGCGCGCTATTGTCGCACATTACCGGCGATGCAGAGGCCGAAACCTATCAACCAATGAATGTCAATTTCGGGCTGTTTCCACCGCTTCACGATATCGGCAAGAAGCAGCGCAAAGAGGCTTATACGTCGCGCGGCAAAGATGATTTTGGCGAATGGCTGAAAACTCTGGACGCTGTTCCCGCCTGATCTAGCATCGGCAGGAGCTTCTGCTTGCCCGGCGCTTGGGCCGGGTTGTGGCAAACTCGGCAGCGGACAATTCGCGATCGCCATTGCTATCCGCCTTGTCAAAACGCGTTGCTGTGGCCACCGCCCATTCTTCGAATGTCAGCAAATTGTTGCCGTCCTTGTCGAGCTTGCGGAACGCATTGGTCCGCGTTGACAGCATTTCGTTGCGCGTGATCCGCAAATCGCGATTGCGATCATAGCGAAAGAAGCGGCGCTGTTCGCGCGAAAGTTCGGTCGCTTCTGGCGGAGTTGGCCCGCGCAGATCGCCAACATCAGATGTGGGGATTTCCGGCTCGCTTGGCATGGCCTGTGTCGGGGCGGGATCGGGTGGCGGCGCGGCTTCTTCGACTTGCGCCCTGCCCTGCCACCAAAACAAACCGATCCCGGCCAAAAGTAATGCCGATACCCCTCCAAGCAAAATTCGGTTCATTGCGTTACCTCTCTTTCAAGAGGCAACAATAAATCAGCGTCCGAAAATTCCAAGCCGGATAACAACCAGCAAATCCGCGCGCGTTGAAGCCAAACTGCGCCCACTATTGTCCAATGCGCGATCGCCAAGCGTTTTGAGTATTGTCAAAGACCGCAAAGCTCGTGGCAATTTCATCCGATGCGGAGCATTTTCTTCTGACTGATCGAGTACGAATTGGCGTTCCTCCGCATCGCTGAGGCGTGCTGCCAAATCGGCCCAGCCCCATCGCCGGCCTGCGGCAAGCGCCGCTTCCTCATATCGGGAAAAAGCGCTCAATCTTGCCGTAGCAGCAAAACAAGCCGCGCGGCCTTCGACAAACTGGCCGGCAGCGGATTCGGGCAAAGGCGGTTCCGCCAGCAATCCCTCCCAACCATCGACCAAGCCGGTCAAAGCCTGCTCCTCTCCCTGCCAATATTGGCCAATCGCATCGAGGATGGGGTCGCCCTTGGGCCTGTCCGCAACCGGTTTAGCCAGTTGGTCGCGCCACCAGGCGATGCGCATCTGTGTCAGGATCGGTTCCTTTGCCTGGCTGACAAATTCGCCAAGGCGGGAATCGAGGGCGAGGAATGGTTCCAGGATCGGCCGCACCGCGCCGCCCGCATGCGCGAGCGCGAGCTTTTGCGGCAAAGGAAGATCGGAGTCGGCCATCCAGACCGACTGACCGAAAGCTCAACCAATCACAAGTAGCTTATGAGGATGGAGTCGCGCAGCTGGAGTCGCCGCTGGCAGTTCCGGTAAGACCCGGAGTGAGATTGCGGTCATCGCGGATGATGAACGCTGCTTCTTTGCGCAGGATACGGTCGCCCGACCCAAACGGATTTTCAAACAGCGCTTCGTAGCGATATTCGATTTCGACAAACATCACTGCTTCACCGTCTCTTGCGGTGATCGGATTGGCGCCAGAGCCCATGCTGTTTATGCGCGGGCCGTTGATGCCGTTTTTGTCAGTATCGTTGCCGTAGTCAGATTGTGCATCGCGATCACCACGGCAGCGCTGCCACGCAATGAATTGCCTGTCGGTGAAACCATCATATTCGAGGCTGCTCAGAATAATCCGGCCGTTTTCCTGAAGACCGATGCTTTGTCCGTCGCGAATGGCACCGGACAACACTGCATCTACGTTGTCCTCGGTAATCGTCGGCGCAACTGCCGCATTGTCGGTCTGCCCGAGCCGCGACGCGTTATCAGCCAGTGACAAAGCGATCTGGCTGACAGTCATGTTGACCGTCGCCATTCGGGCGATTTCAGTGCCGAACAGCCCGAGAGTGAGCAGCACCGGCAGAACCAATGCGAACTCCACAATCGAAATGCCCGATTGATTGTCGGACAGGGCGCGTTTCAGCCCGGCCATTCTGGAAAGGGACAGCTTCTTAGGCATTAGTCACAGATCCCCGCATCAGAGCCATAATTTGCCTGGTCGGCAAAAGGCTGGTTCTTCTTCACTGCTGAAGAGGTGATTTTTCGAGCTCTCGCACCGCCTGGCAGGAAGGGATTGGGAAACAGCGGGTCATAGGTCACGGTAACGGTGTAAATTACAACGTCGCCCGCGCCGCCATTGCCGGACACACCAATGTCCGAATCCCAGTTGCCATTGCCGTTCTCGTCGACATAGGCTTCGCCATCATTGCAGCTGCCATCGTCGTTTTCGTCGTTCCATGATTCCGGGCGCTCGACATCTTCAAAGTCAAAATAGCTAACCCGGCTCGACGTTACCGTCGCGTCAGGCGCAACTGTGCGAATGATCGAGGTCACCGCCGCATCCGCGGTAGTCGTATTCCCGGTTTCCAGCGAGGAATCGCGCGCAGCATCCTGCGTCGCACCGCGGAGAATCGCATTGGCGTAGGCAAGCTGGCCCAAATCAAACAGGCCGAGCAACAGCGTCATGAAGACGGTCACCATCAGCCCGAATTCCATCACGGTGGTCCCGCGCTGGTCCTTCGACAGGTTGGTCAGCAGCCCGCGAAGGCCGGTATTGGCAGTACGAATAGTCATTATTGAACCACCCGCAATTCGCCGACGTCCTTGGCGATTTCCTGGAAAGCAGAGTTCAGCTGCGATGCGCTGGCCGCAGGGAACGCGCTGTCAGCCGAAGCGCAGGATTCGAGATTGGTCGTCAATGCCGAGGCGAAAGCGATAACCCAAACGCGAATACCTTTGGCTTTAGCAGCTTCGCAGACGGCCAGGAACCTTGCCGAATGGCGATCATTGTTGTTGCTGCTGCCGTCATCGGTCACGCGACGATCGTGCCATTCCACACCCCACGCGGTTTGCGAACCGGTGTTGGTCGACATCTGACCGTCCGTCATGAAGATGATGTGGCGCGCCACCGCACCGCCATTTGCAGCGGATGACAACACGTTGGACTGGAAGATACCATCTGGCGACGAAAGCCGTGCGCCCCAGATCATCCCGATATCGTGATAGGTTGAACCCTGAGGATCGAGCGAGTCCGCATAGGCATCAAATTCGGATTCCGACATCACTGTCAAAAGCTGCGCCGCTACAGGGCACGCCTCTGAGGTCTTGTCACCATAGTCACTCGAATTTGCGCTGGAGTAGTAGCGGTTCGAAGAGCTGGTGGTCCGGTAATAGGAAATCTCCGGCCACAGCGGACGCCACTTCCTTCCCGCACTGCCGTTCGGTTCGGTGTCAATGTCCAGATCGTATGCAGCTTGTGGCGTAATTCCGTTGACGCTTGAGTAGCTGAACGTGTCTTGCGCCACCGTGTCGCGTTCCTGGATGCACCCTGCCCAGGTTGACGATTGCGCGGCACCATCTGTTCCTGTTGGCGTCGTTACTGCCGAGAAGGTTTTGTAGGTGCTGGTGTCATATGTGACAGGTGTATAGTTCCACTTGTCGAACACAGTCGTGCTGGTTGTCGTGGTGATCGGATCTTCGGTAGCAATCGAATTTTGATCGTAGCTGCGTTCCTGGGTCCGATAGATGATGTAGTATCTGTTGCTGCGGTACCGGTAGCACGCATAATCGGTGCGGCGCTGTTCTTGCGACGTGGTGGTCGTCGTTACGCGCTGACCGGCACTGTTAATTTCCTGCGACGTGCTCGTGTTGGAGCCGCCGTGGTTCGCCCAGGAGGTATCGTTGGGCTTGTCGTCTTCGCAATCGTCGCTGTCGCGGTAGCGGACACCATCATAGTAATACCAAGAGCCAGAACTGGTATCTGTGTACCCTTCGCTGCTGGTGTAAACTGGGGGTTCCCACCCGGTCGTGGTGGTCGTTTCCTCGACGTCGTAGACCGGCTCTCTTGATTGATAGGTCCAGCTATCAACAATGTAGCTTGGGTCTTCGTCATAAAGCAGCTGGCCGACATTTACCGACTGGCTGTAAGGTACAAAGCCATAGCGAACGCGCGAATTGCCGCCGGACTGGGCCGCGGCGACAGTATCGTAGAAATCTTTCATCGCTGCGCGCAGATAGGTGATCCGGCGCAAGGAATCGTCCGAAGTGGTCGAACCTCCAATGGTCCAATCCATCGAACCCGTGGTGTCGAGCACCATCATCACATCGCTGTTGCCGACAGACATCGAGGCAGAGCAATTAACGGACAGGTTAAACTGGCTAAATCCGAACAACCGCATAACCATGGTGCTGAGCTGCGTCGTTGCGGTTGCTTCTACGCTGTTCCCGCCATCGGGCGTGGTCGGTGTGAAAGTCGTGGCGGTTGTGCCTTCGGTGGTCTGGTCGAAATTGGTGTCAAAATACCGGTCGGCCTGCGCTTTGGCCTGAGTATCAAAACCGTCATCATCAACCGCACGGCGCCCCGCCAGCACGCCCGCATCGCAGGCGTTCTGCAGGCGGTTCTGTACCATATAGGCGCGCGAAACATCGACGCCGCCGCCAACCATGCCGGCCATCGCAATCATACCGATTGCAGCCATAGGCATAATGTTGCCGCGCTGATCGTTCAGAAAACGCAGTAATCCCCTGCAGGAATTCGATCCGTTTTGATGCGCCATTGAGATTTCGCCCCGTTTCATGAGCCGTCGGGATTAGTGGCAACGCATTAACAAAATATAAAATCGGAAACGGAACGGTAATCACCTGATTTTGTTGAGGTGTTGTTAACCACGCGCATTTACCGCGCCATCATCTCCTGCCGCTAATCCGCAGCGCATGTTGGAGAAAAGTGACCCTTTCGAAAACGCATCAGGTTTTCTCACCCGGCTGGCCAAAGACCCGTCGGGCAATACCCTTGCGTTGCTCGCAGCGGCGATCCTTCCCTTGCTGGGATTGGTCGGCAGCGGGATCGATATGGGCCGCGCCTATCTGGCCTCTAGCCGGCTGCAAGCAGCATGCGACGCGGGCGTTCTGGCCGCGCGCAAACAATTGGGCACCGAAGCGGCGGTAACCGGCAACATCCCGAGCGATGTTGCAGCTCAGGGGCAGAAATTCTTCAATCTTAACTTCCGGTCCGGGAATTACGGTTCCGAGAACCGCAAATTCACGATGACGCTGGAGGAAGATTACGCGATCACCGGCAATGCCGAGGTCGAGGTTCCGACCAGCATCATGACCGTTTTCGGCTTTGATCGGGTTCCGGTATCGGTCGATTGTCAAGCGCTGCTCAGCGTTCGCCAGCTTGATGTGATGATGGTGCTCGATGTCACCGGATCGATGCGTCACACCAATGATGGTGACTCCCAGTCGCGGATTGAAAGCCTAAAGGCCGTTGTCCGGAACTTCCACGCGCAATTGGAAAGCGCCAAGTCACCAGAGAGCGAAATTCGCTATGGCTTTGTTCCCTACGCGACGAATGTGAATGTCGGCCATCTGCTTGAAAATGACTGGGTCGTCAGTGATTGGACCTATCAATCCAGGGTAGTGGACAGCACCGAGACTGTATCCTCTCCCAGTACCACCTATGGAAATTGGCAGTATGTCAGCGGCCTGAGAACACCGTGGGTCACAATAAATGAATACGACGCGACATTCACGCCTAGTGAAGGCGACACCGAAGGATCGTGGAGCTGCGGCAATCCTCTTCCACCGAACACTTGGACTTACCAAGACCAACTTGTTTCTACAGAGACAGTGACCAATCCGGATGGCAGCGAGACGGTGACCGAAACCTATCGCCGGACCCATAATGGCACGCGGTATCATCAGTATCGGAGCGGCGAAAACTGCATCGTACAGTCGTCTACTGATACAAACTATATTCAAACCTATGACCGGGTCACATCCGACAACCAGTATGAGCGAAACACATACGAGTATCGCCCGGTTTCTTTCGACGTCAGCAACTGGCGCAATGACTTTGAAGGCTGCATCGAAGAGCGCAAGACCACCGAAATTACCGATTACACCAATGTCGATCTTACGCAGAATCTCGATCTGGACCTCGACACTGTCCCGACGCCTGGTGACACCGATACGCAGTGGCGCCCGGCCAATCCCGGCGTAATCTACGCGCGCTCATTCTATAATTCGGGCAGCGGCTCGTTCACCAAAGAACCAGTCGTCACGACATCGACATTTGCAGCGACAGGAACATGGTGGTTTTCCGATTGCCCAGCCAGAGCACAGAAGCTGCAACCGATGGATGCAGAGGCATTGGATGCCTATCTGTCCACCCTCGCCCCCTATGGCGCGACCTATCACGATATCGGGATGATCTGGGGCGGACGCCTCATCTCGCCCACCGGTCTCTATGCAGCCGAGAATACTGATACCGACGGTTCGGACCGTGCCCGCCATCTGATCTTCCTTACCGACGGTCAGACAGAACCGTTCGATCTGGCCTATGGCGCCTATGGCATTGAAGGACTCGACGAACGCCGCTGGAACCCATCCTCTGCCTTGACGCTGGCCGAAACGATCGAGGCGCGTTTCAGCGTAGCATGTGCCGAAGTGAAAAAGCGCAATGTGACCGTCTGGGTCATCGCGTTCGGCACGCATTTGAACGATGCGATGCTGCAATGTGCGGGCAATGGTCAATATTTCGAGGCCAGCAGCGCGGAAGAGCTCAACAAGGCTTTCACCTCGATCGCGAAGTCGATCGGTGATTTGAGGATATCACAATGATCGCGCGCGCTTTTCAAACTTTGCGGCGTGACGAGCAGGGTGTTTCCATCCTCGAATTTGCGCTGATCGCGCCGGTTCTGCTCACGATGATCCTCGGCTTGTTCGACTTGTCTTACAATATGTATGCGAACTCGATGCTCCACGGCGCGGTGCAACAGGCAGCGCGCGAATCCACGCTGGAAGGTGCGAGCGAACAGGGCGTAGATAGCGCGGTCACAGATGCTGTGCACGACGTGGTTCCGCACGCGACCCTGACATTCGACCGCAAGGCTTACGCCAGCTTCACCGCCGTTGCTCAGGAAGAAGCCTTCACCGATGTCAACGAAGACGGCACTTGTAACGAGGGCGAGCCGTTCGAAGATGCCAATGGCAACGGCATTTGGGACCGCGATCAGGGTGAAGCGGGTATGGGCGGCGCGCGCGATGCGGTGCTTTACAACGTCACCATTTCCTACCCCCGCGCCTTCCCCATCGCGCCTTTCATCGGAATATCGCCATTCCAGCAAACCACAGCGACAACGGTTTTGCGCAACCAGCCATTCGACGATCCCAAAGACCGTTCGGCAATCGGGAACTGCCCATAATGGCTATGCGCAAACTTCTCTCGCGGCTGGCCTCCAGCAAACATGCCGTTGCCATGACCGAATTCGCGATGGCAACACCGCTGGTATTGACGGCCGGACTGTGGGGCCTCGAAACCGGCAATCTCGCAATTACCCATTTGCGGGTGAATCAGGTGACGATGCAGATCGCCGATAATGCCTCGCGCATTGGCGACACTTCCACCCTGTCCAACCAGAAAATCTACGAACACGATATCAATGACCTGCTGCGCGGGTCGGATATTCAGGCGGGCGAACAGCTATCGCTGTATGAATATGGCCGTGTGATCATCAGCAGCCTGCAAGTCGAACCGGGCAGCGACAACGACCAGCAATATATCGCATGGCAGCGCTGCAAAGGCAGAATGCAGGTCGGTTCAAGCTATGGCGTGCAAGACACCGGGAAAGGCGATCCCAGCTTCGTTGGCATGGGCCCTCCGGGTGAAGAAGTCGCGGCCATGCCCGATGATGCGGTGATGTTCGTCGAGCTGCATTATTACTATCAACCGATCGTGACCGACGCCTTCATCTCTGACCGCATCATCAAATCGCGCGCCGCATTTCAGGTCCGCGCCAATCGGGACTTGTCGGAGATCTATCAGCGCGACGATTCCGATCCAGATGAAATCGCGCGCTGCGATGTCTATGATTCCTACAAGGAAATCCCGCCAGAGCATCACAATACCGGCGGCTGGGACTGGATCTTCAGCGACAATCCGGATGTAGGCACAACCAGCTCGAGCACGTCTTCGACCAGCACGGGCGGTTCCACTGGCAACAATGGCTCAAGCGGAAACAACAACGGCTCGAGTGGCAACAACAACGGGTCTAGCGGTAACAACAACGGCTCGAGCGGGAACAATAATGGCTCGAGTGGCAACAACAACGGCTCGAGTGGCAACAACAACGGGTCTAGCGGTAACAACAACGGCTCGAGCGGGAACAACAACGGTTCTAGCGGCAACAACAACAGTTCGAGCGGGAACAACAGCTCCAGTGGCGGCGGAGGAGTCGACGATACGGTTTGTACGTTGCTGCCGTTCCTATGCTAAAACGATAGTGCAGCCAGACACCGGCTCGCTATTCGCAAGCAAGCACGCCGGTCTCGCATCGATTTAGTCCTGGACGTAGCAGACCTTCTTCACCGTCTCGACAATCCGCGCGGTGTCAATCAGAGCCAGCTTCTCGAGATTTGCCGCATAGGGCAGCGGCACATCTTCGTTGCACACGCGCATGACCGGTGCATCGAGGTGGTCAAAGCCTTCTTCCATACAAATTGCGGTAATCTCCGACGCAATCGAGCAGACCGGCCAGCCCTCTTCCGCGATCACCAGACGATTGGTCTTGGCGAGACTTTCGAGCACTGCCTGTTTGTCGAGCGGACGCAGGGTGCGCAAATCGATGACTTCCGCGTCGATCCCCTCACCCGCAAGTTCCTCTGCCGCTTCCAGCGCAAGGCCGACACCGATCGAATAGCTGACGATCGTCACGTCTGACCCTTCGCGCATGATCCGCGCTTTGCCGATGGGCAGAACGTGGTCATCCAGTTCGGGCAATTCGAAGCTGCGACCGTAAACCAGCTCGTTCTCCAGGAATACCACCGGATCTTCGCACCGAATTGCCGCCTTCATCAGGCCCTTGGCATCCGATGAATCGTAGGGCGCAATAACTACCAGACCGGGAACGCTGGCATACCACGGTCCGTAATTCTGGCTGTGCTGCGCGCCCACACGGCTCGCGGCGCCATTGGGCCCGCGGAAAACCACCGGACAACGCATCTGGCCGCCCGACATGTAGTTGGTCTTCGCAGCCGAGTTGATGATGTGGTCAATCGCCTGCATCGCGAAGTTGAAAGTCATGAATTCAACCACAGGACGCAGACCGCCCATCGCCGCCCCTGCCCCGATCCCGGCAAAGCCATATTCGGTAATCGGCGTATCGATCACCCGCTTGGGGCCAAACTCATCAAGTAAGCCCTGCGTCACCTTATAGGCGCCCTGATACTCGGCGACTTCTTCGCCCATAACAAACACGCGTTCATCGCGGCGCATTTCTTCGGCCATACCATCGCGCAATGCTTCGCGAACGGTGACGGTTGCCATATTGGTGCCGTGCGGGATTTCCGGATCCTGTTTTGGCTTCGCTTTGACCGGCTTGGTAATCTCGGCCTTGCTGGGCTCTTGCCCGACATCCTCGCCCTCCCCCTTATCAGCGGGTGTGGCTTCGGGAGATGGCGCAGGCGCAGCATCGCTGCCCTCGCCTTCGAGCATTGCAATCACGGTGCCGACCGCGACGTTCTCGGTCCCTTCTTCGACCATGATCTTGCCAACCACGCCATCGTCGATGGCTTCAAATTCCATCGTGGCTTTGTCGGTTTCGATCTCGGCGATAATATCGCCCGGCGCAATTTCGTCGCCTTCCTTGACCAGCCATCTGGCCAGCGTGCCTTCTTCCATGGTGGGTGAAAGAGCGGGCATTTTGAGTTCGATTGCCATGATCAATACTCCTCCACCAGAACATCGGTGTAGAGTTCGCTCGGTTCGGGTTCGGGCGAGTTTTCGGCAAAATCGGCAGACTCGGCTACCCGCGCGCGGATTGCCTTGTCGATCGCTTTCAAATCCTCTTCGGTCTTTCCGCGCTCCAGCAGCACTTTCTTGATGCCTTCGATCGGATCATGGTGATCGCGTTTTTCCTGCACCTCCTCGCGCGTCCGGTATTTCGCCGGGTCGGACATCGAGTGGCCGCGATAGCGATAGGTGTTGAGTTCCATCAGAACCGGGCCCTTGCCGCTGCGCACATGCTCAAACGCCACTTCGGCAGCATTGCGAACTTCCAGCACATCCATGCCGTTCACATCCATGCCGGGAATGCGGAATGCCGTTCCGCGCCGGTAAAATTCGGTTTCGGCCGAGCTGCGCTTGACCGCAGTTCCCATCGCGTAGCCGTTGTTTTCGATCACAAAGACAATCGGCAGCTTCCACAAGGCCGCCATGTTGAACGTCTCGTAGACTTGCCCCTGGTTCGCCGCGCCATCGCCGAAATATGCAAGGCAGATACCGCCATCGTCATTATACTGATGCGCCAGCGCCAGTCCGCCGCCAAGCGCAACTTGCGCGCCCACGATGCCGTGCCCGCCATAGAATTTATGCTCGGTCGAGAACATGTGCATCGAGCCGCCCTTGCCTTTCGAAATACCGGCTTGGCGGCCAGTCAATTCCGCCATGATGACATTGGGATCGATACCGTATGCGAGCATATGGCCATGATCGCGGTAACCGGTGATCACGCTGTCTTTGTCGTTGTCGAGCGCGCTTTGCAGGCCGATCGCGACCGCTTCCTGCCCGATATAGAGGTGACAGAAACCGCCAATCAGGCCCAGCCCATATAGCTGGCCGGCCTTTTCCTCGAACCGGCGGATCAGCAGCATCTGCTCGTAGAAAGTCAGCAGCTCTTCGTCGCTGGCATCATAGCGGGGCGACTTCTCATGCGCGTCCTGCAGACTGTGCAAAGCAAAGTCATCGTCAGGCGCTGCATCCTTGGCCGCGGCTTTCTTCTTCGCGGCAGGTTTCTTTGCCGGTGTCTTCTTGCTTGTGGTCTTTTTCGCAGTGGGTTTGCGGGTCCGGGCGGGTTTTGCCAAAACGGATATTCCTCAACTGATCTGGGGCCTGGGGAGGCAGGATGCGCGTTGCGCTCTAATGGCTCAGCTATAGCCGCATCGCCGCATCGGGCGCAACGCCTGCAACGCCCGTGAATACGAAATCTCTGTAGGTTTTGGCGGGGTTGGCGCTATGCTTCAGTCCTGCGTTGGCAGGATCAAGACCACTTCATCAGGGTGCAGAACGTTGAGGTCGCTGCGCAACTTTTCGCTGACCAAATCGGGATCGGCGCTATTGGGATCGAGCAGTCCGACGCGGTTCTTCAGAATATCGCGTTCCTCGGTCAGCGCGGCAATTTGCGCATGGCGCTGATCGCGCAGCTGCAGATTTTCATTCCACGCCAGAAGTCCGCTTGGGCCAGCGATCGCAAGCCCCAGAAGCAACAGAAGCAAGGCAAGCGCCAGCCCCTGTGTCATCTGCTCTTTCGGCAGCGCAATCTTGTGTCCCTGAGACGTCATAATTCCCTTAGAATCACAGTTGATTCGCCGATTCAAGCATTAATTTCAATTATCTGGTCGAGGGGAGCAAATTCTGCGTCCAGACGCGTGCCCTACTCGGCCAGCTTGACCTCTACATCGAAAGTGGTTACATATGAAACTATATTGAGATGGAGTGAATAATGACAGAGCTTTTTGAAAATCCTGCCGGACTAGACGGATTTGAATTCGTTGAATTTTGTGCCCCGGAAAAGGGTCAGCTCGAACCCGTTTTCGAAGCAATGGGTTTCACTTTGGTCGCCAAACATCGCAGCAAAGATGTCGATCTTTGGCGTCAGGGCGGTATCAATCTGATCGCCAATTACGAGCCCCGCTCCGCCGCATGGTTCTTTGCCCGCGAACACGGCCCAAGCGCATGCGGAATGGCGTTTCGCGTCAAAGACGCAGTCAAAGCCTATGATCATTTGATCGCGCAAGGCGCGGAACCGGTCGCCAACGATCCGGGCCCGATGGAACTGCGCATTCCGGCCATTCGCGGCATCGGCGGCGCCATCCTATATCTGGTTGACCGCTATGCCGATGAAGATGGCAATGGCCTGTCGATTTATGACATCGATTTTGAATATCTGCCGGGTGTCGAGAAGCACCCCGTCGGCGCCGGCTTCAACATCATCGATCACCTCACTCACAATGTTTACAATGGCCGCATGTCCTATTGGGCGGACTATTACGAAAGCCTGTTCAATTTCCGCGAGATCCGCTTCTTCGACATCAAGGGCGAATATACCGGCCTGACATCGAAAGCGCTCACCGCGCCTGACGGCAAAATCCGCATCCCGCTGAACGAAGAAGGCGAAGGCGGCAAAGGCCAGATCGAAGAATTCTTGCGCGAATTTAATGGCGAAGGCATCCAGCACATTGCCCTGATCTGCGATGATCTGGTCGCCTGCTGGGACCGTCTCAAAGAATTCGGCGTTCCCTTCATGACCGCCCCGCCGGAAACCTACTACGAAATGCTTGACGAGCGTCTGCCCGGTCACGGCGAAGATGTTGATGCGCTGAAGATGCGCGGCATCCTGATGGACGGAACGACGGAAGGCGGACAGCCGCGTTTGCTGCTGCAGATATTTGCCGAGGCACAGGTCGGCCCTGTGTTTTTCGAATTTATCCAGCGCAAAGGCGATGAAGGATTTGGCGAAGGCAATTTCAAAGCGCTGTTCGAAAGCATGGAGCGCGACCAGATCAATCGCGGCGCGTTGAAAGTCGATCAAGTAGAGCCAGCGGAATGAGCAAGTCGTCACACCCGATCAAACTGGGCGGCGTTCATCACGCTGCCTATCGCTGCAAAGACGCCAAAGAGACCGTCGAATGGTACCAGCGTGTGATGGGCATGGAATACACATCGGCGTTCTCGGAAGATCATGTCCCCTCAACGGGCGAGTATGATCCCTACATGCATGTGTTTCTCGACGCCGGGAACAACAACATCCTCGCCTTTTTCGAACTGCCCAATCAACCCGAAATGGGCCGCGACGAAAACACACCGGCATGGGTGCAGCATCTGGCCTTTCGGGTCGCATCGGAAGAAGAATTGCTGGCGGCCAAAGCGCATGTCGAAAGCCTGGGCATCGATGTGTTGGGCCCGACCCATCACGGCATTTTCAAATCGATCTACTTCTTTGACCCCAACGGTCACCGCGTAGAGCTCGCTGCCGATATCGGCACGAACGAACAATATGCGGAATTGAAGAAAGTCGCGATGCCAATGCTCGACGAGTGGAGCGAGACCAAGAAGGCCCCTCGCCACGCAGACTGGCTCCACGAAATCGCTCGCCAGGAACACGGCAACAGCTGACCGGTTTTTCCCGTTCGAATTCAAACTTGAGATTTGCAACCCGTATTGTTAACGTTCACAAAAAGTCGCCTGTAGAGGCCGAACGCAGAACACGAACGGGAAGTTGGATCACATGTTTGGGAACTGGAATACCGCCGTTGCTCTCGCAGCTGCGCTCTCAATCTTCGGTTTAGGCCAACCGGCACACGCACAAAAAAGCATGTCAGCCGAGCTTCGTGCGCTCGATGCACAGCTGCCAGGCACGTTGATTAATGACCCCAGCGTGATCGACTGGGAAGTCTATGGCGATATAGCAGACGAACCGGTCCGCGACGCTTCAATCCCGGGTGGTGGCGCAGCTCTGCGTGTCGAAGTAAAGACTGCGTCGGAGTTTATTTACACCGCCGGAATCAAGCTCCCGCTGACCAAAAAGGCGGAAACCGGCAAAGACATAACGATCGGATTCTACGCCCGAACGGTCACGGCACGAACGCCGGATGGTAATGGGGTTGTGCGTGTTCGCTTCCAAAAAGACGAAGCCCCCTTCCCCGGCTTCGGCGAAGAAACGCTATCGATCGGTAAGGATTGGGATTGGTACGAAGTCACCGCCGATGTCGAACAGACATTGCGCACCAAGGATGGCATCGCGGTTATCCAGTTTGGCCGAACCAAACAAACGCTGGAATTCGGACAGGTGATTATTGTCAAAGGCGCCAAAGCGATTGCAGCCGCACCAGCGCCAACTTCCACCGCTCCAAAGCCCGCGCCGTCTGCAACGCTTCCGGCCTCGCTTCAAGGTGCGGGGACATTGATCAATGACCCGTCCAAAGCGAACTGGCATTTCGAAGGGCCGGCGGGTGAATTCAATGCGCTCGACGATGTCGCGATTTTCGGGACACAGGCGACACGGCTTACTGTTACCAAAGCGAATAGCAAACCGCATGACCTGTTCGCAGCAATTCCGCTGACCGGCGCGATTGCTGAAGGCGATGAGCTGCTGATCGCGATTGCCGCGCGCAGCGCAGCCGATAATGGTTCCGCTGCCCCAGCACAGTTTGCAATCCGGATCGAAGAAGCAAAGCCTCCCTATGACGGCTTTTCCGACAACCAGATTGCTCTCAACGGGAAATGGCGCCTTATCCGCGTGAACACCAAGGCGCCGCGGGCACTGGCCGCCGGAGAAGGTCAGCTTGCGCTGCATTTTGGTGGCGCGCTCAAGACAGTTGATATCGGCCCGGTGTATATATTGAAATCCAACTAGGCCCGGCGCGAGATTGCGGTTCATTTTACAGCTTGCGGAACCAACTGGCCGATTTGCCGTTGGTTACCGAAATAGGGGATTCCATGCAGGCCGAAACAGTTCCGCAAACGACTAACGAACTCGATAAAACTCTCAACACCTTCGCCACTCTGCAAGACCAGCTTGTAGAAATGGGCGAAAGTCTTGTCCGCGCATTGCCCAATATGGCGATTGCGCTCGCGATTCTGCTGGTGACTTGGATAGTCGCCAAGTTCGCCATTCGCATCGCAGATCGCATCACCGGCAAGACGGAAATGCGGCCAAGCCTCAAGAACCTGATCGACACGCTTGTAAAGCTGGCAATCTGGATTTTCGGATTGATGATCGCGCTTACGGTGGTCATGCCCGGGCTTACCCCTGCCAGCTTGATCGCCGGCCTCGGCATCGGCGCAGTCGCAATCGGTTTCGCGTTTCAGGACATTTTCGAGAACTTCCTTGCGGGCGTGCTGATCATGCTGCGCGAAAAAATGCGGATCGGCGATGTGATCGAATGCGATGGCATCACCGGCAAGGTCGAACATATTACCTTGCGCGAGACCTATGTGCGCAAATTGTCCGGCGAAGTGACGCTGGTCCCCAATTCCATGCTGTTCAAGAACCCGGTTGAAATCCTGACCGACGAGATTGAACGCCGCCATGAAATACTTGCGGGCGTGTCCTACGACACCGATCTCGATCAGGCAGCCGATGTGATCCTGAAAGCGGTCGAATCCGTTGACGGTGTGCTGACCAAAAAGGGGATCGATGTTTTCGCATGCGAATTCAATTCCAGCTCGGTCGATTTCAGAGTCCGCTGGTGGGCAGGATCAAAGCCGCGCGACATGCATGAAAGCCGCGACAAGGTGATCCGTGCAATCAAGCGCGCACTGGATGATGCAGGCATCGAAATTCCATTCCCATATGTGACGCACACCTTTAAGGAAGCGGTCCCATTGGGTAGCGAGAGCTAAGCAATCGCCGCCCATCCCGCTCCAGGAAGGCCCCATGCCAGAAACCAAACAATCTGGCGCCTTCCTGAGCCGGGCGACTGAATTTTCGCTTGCAGCCATTGGCGGGGTGATGGTCGCCAATGCCTATTACATCCATCCGATAATTTCCGAAGTCGCCGCCGATTTCGGCGTCAATGCGGCGACCATTGGCTTGGTCCCCGCTCTCAACCAGATCGCGCTTGCGGTTGGGATCTTCTTGCTGCTTCCTCTCGGTGACCGCTTCAGCAACCGGCAATTGGCGATCCTGTTCGGCATCGGGCAGACCGTTTCGCTCGGGCTCATGGTTTTCGCGACATCGTTTGAAGGCTTTTTGGCCGGTTCGACGATCCTCGGTTTCTTCACAATCGCACCCTATTTGCTGCCCGCTTACGCATCAAAGCGCGTCAATCCGGACCGTTTGGGCGCGGTCACGGCGACGCTGACGCTCGGTACGATATTCGGAATTCTGGCTGCGCGTGTTGGTGCTGGGGTTATTGCCCAATATTACGACTGGCACCTCGTTTACGTCCTTGCGGCCATTTTGATGGCGGTCACCACCCTGTCGCTTCCCTTCATTCTGGAAGGGCGCAAAGGCGCGCAGGACGATCAACCCAAACAGAGCTATTTCGCGCTGGTTGGCTCGCTTTTCTCGCTCCTCAAAGAGCATCCGCAGGTCATCATATCGGGCATCATCCAGGCGCTGAATTTCGGCATATTCCTGGCGGTTTGGCTTGGTCTCGCGCTCCATTTGACCAGCGCGGAAATGGGATACGGGGTCGACATAGTCGGCTATCTCGCGGTCTTTGCGATCGTCGCGATGTTTGTCACTCCAAAGCTCGGCGCGCTTGCCGACCGGATTGGCGCAGAGCAAGCGCGCTTCAGAATCTCACTGGTGCAAATGGCCGGAATTGCGCTGCTCTATCCCTTGGGCGGCAGTCTCTGGCTGCTCATCATCCCGATAATCTGCATGAACACTGTCGGCCCCGGGATCGATGTTACGGGCCGTATGACAACGCTTTCGCTCGCGCCAGAGGCGCGCACGCGGCTCATGACGGGGTATATCATGCTGATGTTCATGGGCGCCGGGATTGCAAGCTGGGCGGGCACTGCCGCCTACGAAGTGGCCGGATGGGCCGGAAACGCGGCTTTGGCGTTTGCGATGTCTGTTTGCCTGGTTGGTCTGTCGTGGCGTCAAGCGGTCAAGGCACGCGCCAGAACTTCATGACAATGTAGTGAGTGGTGCGCCCGACAGGATTCGAACCTGTGGCCCCCAGATTAGGAATCTGATGCTCTATCCGACTGAGCTACGGGCGCCGCCGCCCTCGCCTCTAAGGCCGCTTATCGCGCGATGCAATCAGTTCAGATCGTCTGGCGGGGCAACGGGGAACGGCAGAGGCGATACGGCAATACCTTCATCGAGCAAGTCCTTCGCCTCTTCGAGCGTCGCCTCACCATGGATGGTTTCCTTGTCGTCCTCTCCATAATGGATCGCGCGTGACTTCTCGGCGAAGTCCTTCCCGACCCACTTGCTGTCTTTCAGCGCTTCGGCCTGTACCTGGGCAAGTTTCTTCATCGCCTCTTTGACTTTGGGAGGGAGCGGGCCGTTGGTAATCGGAGCCTTCCGTTCCGGCTTGTCGATTTCGGCTTGGACAACTTTGCCCGCGCGGCTGTTCGATTTGGCGGAAACTGCCGGTGCCATCGGCGCTTTCGTAACCTCAACCGATCCGCATTGCGGGCACGAAACCAGCCCGCGCTCTTTCTGCGTTGCAAAATCATCAGACGAACCGAACCACCCTTCGAAGCGGTGGCCGTGATCACAAGAGAGGTCGAATACTATCATTGGTTTGGTGATCTAGGGATATCGCGCCGATTGGCAAGGCTGGGTATTTGCGCCCTCACCTCTTCGATCCGACCCAGATCGATATCGCAGAATGCCAATCCGGCTTCGTCCCCGCCCATATCGAGCAGCACTTCACCCCATGGATCGACCACCAGAGAATGCCCGTAGGTTTCGCGCCCGTCCGCATGTTGGCCTACCTGAGCGGCGGCGACAACAAAGGCGCTGGCTTCTATCGCACGGGCACGCAGCATCACATGCCAATGCGCCTTGCCGGTGGGAACGGTGAAAGCTGCGGGAACCGCGATGACATCGCATTTGCGCTTGCCCAACTCTTCGAACAGTGCGGGGAAGCGCATATCGTAGCAGACCGACAAGCCGATCCTGCCCACCGGTGTGTTCTCAACCGTAACAACCTCGGTTCCCGGCCTATAGGCACCGCTTTCACGCCATGTTTCGCCGGTCGAAAGCTCGACATCGAACATATGTATCTTGTCGTAAGTCACCGGATCAACCGGCCCCGGGCAGTTGCGATCAAAATACATCGATCTGTTGGCATAGCGGTCACCATCACCAGGCACCGCCATCGATCCAAGTGCGATATCGATATCGAAACGCTTCGCGCAATGCGTCAGCTGTTCCTGCAACTCCGCAACGAGCTCCGGATTAATTAATCCGGCTGCGCGCTTCCTGTCGCGATCGAGCAACATCGACATTTCGGGAGTAAACAGCACTTTCGCACCCGCAGCCGCCGCCTTTTCCGCAGCCCCTTCTATCGCGGCAAGATTTTCCTGCGGGTCGATGCCCGAAGTCATTTGCAAGATGGCGATGCGGGTCAATGTCGCGGCTTACCCGGCAAGCAGCGCGTCGAGTTTGCCTTCGCGTTCCAGCGCGGCAAGATCATCCGACCCGCCAATATGCACGTCACCGATAAAGATTTGCGGGACTGTCCGCGCAGCGGGCGCCCGTTCAAGCATCCGCGCCTTATCCGGTCCGCCCATCGAAATGTCGAATTCGTTGAACTCGACACCTTTGCTGGTCAAAAGCTGCTTTGCCCGGTGGCAAAAACCGCATGTAAATTTGGTGTAAATATCGACGGTGGGAGCGCTCATTGCCGTGTCCTCAAATTGGTCCAGATTGCTTTCGCGGAAAGAACTTGAAAGCGATTTTCCTGCTTCCTAGATAGTATTTGCTCCCGGTGCCACAATGGGTCGGGGCAGTAATCGGCACGGTGCCGCATATTGCGGGCTTTGCCATGTCAAATTGCTCAATGAGGATTTGTAATATGTCACGTTTTGATTTTACCCCCTATCGCCGTAGCACCGTTGGTTTCGACCGTCTGTTCGACTTGCTCGAAAACCAGTCGCGCAACAGCGGCGGTGAAAATTACCCCCCTTTCAATATCGAGCGCCGCGGTGAAGACAATTACCGGATCACGCTGGCCGTCGCCGGTTTCAAACCGGCGGATATCGATATAACCGCGCAGCAAAACCTGCTGACCGTGCAAGGCAAGAAGCGCGAAGAACCCTCGCCAGACAGCGATATGCTGCATCTCGGCATTGCCAATCGCGGGTTCGAACGCCGCTTTGAACTG
Source organism: Pontixanthobacter aquaemixtae (assembly GCF_009827395.1). GTDB lineage: Bacteria > Pseudomonadota > Alphaproteobacteria > Sphingomonadales > Sphingomonadaceae > Pontixanthobacter > Pontixanthobacter aquaemixtae. The sequence continues at coordinate 1,184,369 of NZ_WTYX01000001.1, forward strand.
GCCGATTTTGTGCTGGTCGAGAATGCCGGGCTCGAAGACGGGCTGCTGACGATCGATCTGGTGCGCGAAGTGCCCGACGCGATGAAGCCGAAAAAGATCGCGGTAAACGGCCAACCCTCGCTCGAAGTCGTGAAGAACGACGACGATTCAGCCGACGCGGCCTAAGCTAAACTCTTTGATTTGGAATTGGCCCGGGGCAGATTGCTGGCCCGGGCCTTTTTCTTGGACTGCCTAAATGGAATTGGGGTAGATCCGAAGACCTACCCCAGCGGCGCATAACGCCGCCCTGTCCGGATTTGATCGTTCGGGTCGCAAAAGACGAACATATCCGAGACAAGCCAGAAAACTTGTGAACTCTCCAGGCGCGCGAAATGACCCAAATCGCCAGGGCGAAGTTGCTAGCCCTTGCTAGAAAACGCCCCAAAGATAAAGGGCGATGCGCGGCGCTGTTCCAAATGTAGACTTGGCAACGCCCCCTGATTCACACGGGACTTGCCTGCTTTCAGAAAAAAGCGCGCCGTAACCCTTTGATTCTTCGGGGCCGAGAGGCGAGCTCGCTAAACGAGGCGCGATTGCCGGAGGGCGGCTGAAATAAACCCGTCAAACAGCGGATGAGGTTCAAATGGCCGCGATTTCAGCTCGGGATGGAACTGGACACCGACAAACCAGGGGTGGTCCGGCCTTTCAACGGTTTCCGGCAGCAGCCCGTCGGGAGACATACCCGCGAACATCAACCCGGTTCCTTCCATAGCCTCACGATAAGCGCCGTTGACTTCATAACGGTGACGATGCCGTTCGGATATTTGCGTCGCGCCGCCATAGATCGTGCTGATATGGCTGTTCGCGGCGAGCTTCGCATCATAGGCGCCAAGCCGCATGGTTCCGCCAAGATCGCCGCCGGCCTCGCGTTCTTGCAATCCCTCTTCAGACATCCATTCGGTAATGATCCCGACAACCGGTTCATCGGTGTCGCCAAATTCGGTTGAGGATGCACTTTCATGGCCGGCAAGCCGCGCTGCTTCCACGCAGGCCATTTGCATGCCCAGGCAGATGCCGAAGAATGGAACATTGCGTTCACGCGCAAAGCGGACGCTGGCGATCTTGCCTTCGGATCCGCGTTCCCCAAAGCCGCCGGGCACAAGAATGCCGTGCAAAGGCTCTAGCTGGGCGGCAATATCCGCATCGTCCTGCTCGAATACCTCCGCATCGATCCACTCGATGTTGACTTTCACCCGGTTGGCAAGGCCGCCGTGTACCAGCGCTTCGTTGAGCGATTTATAGGCGTCTTGCAGGCCGACATATTTGCCGACCACGCCGATTGTCACTTCGCCTTCGGGGTTGAAATAGCGGTCGGTAACATCATCCCAGCGCGAAAGGTCGGGCTTGGGCGCATCGGTAATTCCAAATCCGCGCAACACTTCGCTGTCGAGGCCAGCCTCGTGATATTGGAGCGGCACCGAATAGATTGACGGCGCATCCAGCGCTGGAATGACCGATTCCGGGCGCACATTGCAGAACTGGGCGATCTTCCTGCGTTCACCATCGGGAATTTCGTGTTCGCTGCGGCACAGAAGCACGTCGGGCTTGATGCCCAGTGCTGCCAGTTCTCTTACCGAGTGCTGGGTCGGCTTGGTTTTGAGCTCGCCTGCCGCGGCGATGTAGGGAACCAGCGTGACATGCACGCTGAGCGTCTGGAACGGTTCCAGTTCGTTTCTGAGCTGCCTGATCGCCTCCATAAAGGGCAGCGATTCGATGTCGCCAACGGTGCCGCCGATTTCGCACAGCACGAAATCGAGATCGTCGGTATCAGCAAGCGCGAAGGCCTTAATCTCATCGGTAACATGCGGGATCACCTGCACCGTCGCGCCGAGGTAGTCTCCGCGCCGTTCGCGAGCGATAATGTCCTGATAGACGCGGCCGCTGGTCACATTGTCGCTTTGCCGCGCCGAAACGCCGGTAAAACGTTCGTAGTGGCCAAGATCGAGATCGGTCTCTGCCCCGTCATCGGTGACGTAAACCTCGCCGTGCTGATACGGGCTCATCGTGCCCGGATCGACGTTGAGATAGGGATCGAATTTGCGAATCCGAACCTTGTAGCCGCGCGCCTGCAGCAACGCTGCCAGACTTGCTGCCATGAGACCTTTGCCGAGCGAGGAGACCACGCCGCCGGTGATAAAAATGTACCGCGCCATGGGAGTTGGGCCTTAAGGCTCAAATGTGAGTCGGGGCAAGCACAATGGTGCGGCGAATTGCCGCAATCCACAACTTGTCATGATTTATTCTGCTTTGCTTAGCCTGCGACGTCCGCCAGCGGATCATCGGATGGCGCTTCTGCGGGCGCTTCAGTCGCGGGTGCAGCATCTGCAGGCGATCCGGTGATCGGATCAGCTGGTGCGCCTGCGCCGCGCTCGACAGTCGATGTAATCGCGCTCGATCCGGTTTCCTTCACCGCTACGGCTGCAAGAGCAATCGACAGGGCGACAAAGCAAATCGCCAGCCATTTGGTTGATCGTGAAAGAAAATCAGCCGCGCCGCGCGCGCTCATCATGCCATTCGGGCTGCCGCCAATACCCAATCCGCCGCCTTCCGAACGCTGCATCAAAATGGTGATGACCAACGCCGCAGCGACAAGCAATTGCACGACAGTGAGAAACAGAAAGAGAGACATAGTCAGATTACTCTAAATTACCTGAGCTGCATGTAGGGGCGCGATTGGCCGAGGGCAAGCCACCCGGAGCGCACCGCCTAACCGGCAGCCGTGTCTTATTGGTCCTGCAGCTCTGCAGCGGCCAATACAATTCCGAGGAAGCTTTCAGCCGTCAGGCTTGCACCGCCAACCAGCGCGCCGCCCACTTCGTCAGCCGCGAGAAGCTCCTTGGCATTATCTGCATTTACGGAACCGCCGTAGAGGATGCGGACCTGATCGGCCATTTCTTCGCCATAGAGATCGACAAGCAAGGCTTTGATCGAACGGTGCATCGCGCCAATATCGTCCACTGTCGGTGTCCGGCCCGTGCCGATTGCCCAAATCGGTTCATAAGCGATCGTCAGAACTTCATCGGCATTGTCGAGCGTTTCGGGCAGCGAGCTTTTGAGCTGGCGTGCGACAAAGCTCTCGGCCTTGCCCTCGTCACGGGTTTCCTCGGTTTCACCGCAGCACAAAATGACGCGCATTCCGGCTTCGATCGCCGATTCGACCTTGGATTTGATCAGGGCATTGGTTTCCCCGTGATCCTGGCGCCGTTCGCTATGGCCCAAAATTGCAAATTTTGCGCCTGCATCCGCCGCCATCGAGGCAGAAATGTCGCCAGTATGCGCACCGTCCGCTCCGGGCGAAACGTCCTGCGCACCAACGCCGATCTGTTCGACTTCACGGTGAACCGCGTGAATCAGAGTGAAAGGCGGCGCCAGCGCCACTTCCACTTTCATCACACGCTGCGAAGTACGGTCAATCGCGCGCGCTTCAGAAAGCATGGCGCGCGTGCCATTCATTTTCCAGTTGCCAACAATATAGGGCCGGTCGGCCATATCAAATTCCTGAAATAGTCTAAAATGCGGGCGGATGACTCGTGCCATCCATTTGGTCGCCACTTATATGGGGTGTGTGGACAGGTCCGCTAGACGCAACGAGCCAATAGGTCAAAAGACTTTCCAACCTGTTGCGGGGAGGACGCAGGCCAGATAAAGGCCTGCACATACAACGAACCCTCCGGAGATATAGTCCGGACCAGACCGGACGCAAAAGACACCATGATCCAGTTTTTCCGCAAGTTCTTCCAATCGAAAGTCGGAATCGCCGTAACCCTGGCATTTCTCGGCCTGATTGCCTTCGCCTTTGCCAGCGCGGACGTTTCCAGCACCGGCACATTCGGCGGCGTATCCGGCGGTGATCGCGTGGCCGTTGTCGGCGATGAAAAGATCAGCACTTCGGATTTGAGCCGCGCGGTAAACAATGCCGTGGACAGCATGCGTCAGCAGAACCCGACAATTTCGATGGAAGCCTTTCTGGAGCAAGACGGCCTGGAGCAAGTGCTTGACCAAGTGCTTGAACGCGCCGCGATTTCCGGATTTGCAGATAAATACGGCCTGCGCGCGGGTACAAATCTAGTGAATAGCGAGATTATCTCCAGCCCGGCCTTTCGCGGGGCTGACGGTAATTTCAGCGAAGAAAGCTATCGCCAGTTTCTGACGCTGCGCCGTTTGAACGACACCATCGTGCGCGAGGATTTACGCTCCGGCTTGCTTGAGCGTCAGGTGATCATCCCGTCGGGCCTGGGTAGTGTCGCCCCGGACAAATTTGCCTCGCGCTATGCCGCGCTGCTCAAGGAAACGCGCAAAGGCTCGATCAGCATTGTCCCTTCCAGCGCATTCGCGCCTTCGAAGGACCCGAGCGATGCGCAGTTGAAGGCCTTCTACGAAGAATCAAAGGGCGACTATATCCGCCCTGAGCGGCGGACCATCCGCTACATCACCTTCGGCGACAATGAATTGGGCAAGCTCCCCGCGCCGACAGAGCAGGAAATCGCGGCCAATTACGAAGAAAATCGTGAACAATTCGCGGCCAGCGAAGAACGCACCATTACGCAGATGATCGTTCCCACCAAACAAGCGGCTGACGCGGTTCGCAACCGTGTTCAGGGCGGCGCAACCCTCGAAGTGGCTGCGCGCGAGGCCGGCCTTACAACCGCGAAACTGGGCCCGGTATCGCGTTCGGATTATGCATCGCAATCTTCCGCGGCGGTTGCCAAGGCAGTGTTTGAAGCCAACAACAAAGCCATCGCCGTTCCCGCGCGGAGCGGATTGGGTTTCCACGTCGTCCGGATCGACGCGATTGATCGCCAACCGGGCAAAAACCTAGATCAAGCTCGGGCCGAAATCACCGCCGCTTTGCGCGAACAAAAACGCCGCGCTGCGCTGTCCGATCTTGCCGCGCGAATCGAAGAGCAAGTCGATGACCGCGTTTCGCTGACCGATATCGCTGCCGAGCTGAAAGTGGATATTGCCACGACCAAGCCGGTGACCGGTGCGGGAACCGTTTACGAGAACCCGCAAGAACAGGTTCCGCAAATTCTGGCTCCAGCGCTGCAATCGGCATTCCAGATGGAAGAAAGCCGGCCGCAGCTTGCAGAGATCGTCCCCGGGCAAACCTTCCTTGTGTACGAAGCGTCAGACATCACGCGTTCTGCCGCTGCACCCTTGGCTGAAATCCGCACTCGCGTTGTCGATGCGTGGAAACTGTCCGAAGGTTCTAAAGGCGCGAAGGCTGCTGTTGACCGGATCATGAAGCGCATTGCCGAAGGCGTTGCAGTTGCCGGTGCGGTTGCGGCGGAGAAATCGCAATCACGCTTCCCGCCCGTTGATGAGATCAATCTGAACCGCGAACAATTGGTCGCGCTGGGCGGAAATGTACCCGCGCCGCTCGCATTGTTGTTCAGCATGGCCGAAGGCACCACAAAGAAGCTTGAAGCCCCCAACAATGCGGGCTGGTTCGTGGTGCAGCTTGAAGACATTGAAGAAGGCACAATCTCGAAAGAGGACGAGCTGTTCACCCAGACCAAGCAGAGCCTGGGGCCCATGCTGGGCAGCGAGTACAGCGAACAATTGCGCTCGGCGGTCCTCACCGAAATCGGGACGGAAACCAATGAGGCCGCAATCGAAGCCGTGCGCAAGCAGCTCGCTGGCGAGAATTAAGGCGGCTTGATCCTCCGCACATTGCCTTATGTCCCAATCAGCGAGTTTCCGCCTAGCCAATGCCGATAAAGCTCGCGAACAGCTGGCCGCGGGGAAACCGGCGCTTGTCTGGCGCAAGATCATTGCGGACGCCGAAACTCCGGTTGGCGCGGCGACCAAGCTGATCGAACCCGAACGCGGCGATTTCCTGCTCGAATCGGTAGAAGGCGGTGAAGTGCGCGGGCGATACAGCTTGCTCGGGCTGGATCCCGATCTGGTGTTTCGCGCATCGGGCGAGACGGCAGAAATCAATCCCCGCTGGAAACAGGATCGCAGCGCTTTTGAACAATGCGAAACCGGAACGCTTGGCGCGCTCAGGCAGCTGGTCCAGCAATGCCGCATCGACGTGCCTGAAGCGCTTCCCCCGGCCCTCGCCTGCCTTGTCGGTTATTTCGGATATGAAACCATCGGCCTCGTCGAGAAACTACCGCGCGCTGCTGAAAACCCGCTCGAACTGCCCGACATGCTGTTTGTCCGCCCGACGGTTATTCTGGTGTTCGATGGCCTGACCGAAGAATTGTTTGCCATCGCCCCGCTATGGAATGACGATGCCGATCCAGAGCGCCTGATCGAGCGTGCGGGCGACCGGATTGACGAAACTCTGCGGCGTTTGACCAAACCCGGGCCGGCGGCTGCGGCGCAATCCGATCTGCCAGACATGGCGCTCAACCCCACGATGGAAAGGGCCGATTACGCAGCGATGGTCGGTAGGGCGAAATCCTACATCGAAGCGGGCGATATTTTTCAGGTGGTGCTGGCGCAGCGTTTTACCTGCCCCTTCCCGCTTCCCCCGCTCGACCTTTACCGCGCACTGCGCCGGGTAAATCCGTCACCGTTCCTGTATTTTCTCGATCTGCCCGGTTTTGCCGTGGTTGGCTCCAGTCCCGAAATTCTGGTGCGCGTGCGCGATGGTGAAGTGACGATCCGGCCCATTGCCGGAACCCGGCCACGCGGGGAAACCGCCAGCGCGGATCGCGAAGCCGAGGCGAGCCTGCTCGCCGATCCGAAAGAGCGCGCGGAACATCTTATGCTGCTTGATCTGGGCCGCAATGATGTGGGCCGCGTGGCCAGGGAAGGAACGGTGGAAGTCACCGATAGCTACACCGTCGAACGTTACAGCCATGTGATGCATATTGTCAGCAATGTGGTGGGACAGCTTGCGCCCGAACATGACGCGCTCGACGCGATGTTCGCGGGCTTTCCGGCGGGTACGGTCAGCGGCGCGCCCAAAATACGCGCCTGCGAAATTATTGCAGAGCTGGAGCCGGAAACGCGCGGCGCCTATGCCGGCGGGGTCGGCTATTTTGCGCCCGATGGCTCGGTCGATAGCTGCATCGTGCTGCGCACCGGCGTAGTTAAAGACGGCACGCTGCATGTTCAGGCAGGGGCCGGAATCGTTGCAGACAGTAACGCCGAATATGAACAGCGCGAATGCGAGGCAAAAGCCGGTGCGCTGATTGCCGCAGCAAACGAGGCCGCACGGGTAGCCGGCGAACCGGGATTTGGACAATGAAACGACTATTGATCCCTGCAATTGTTCTGATGCTTTCGGGCTGCAATCCGGAACCTGAAGGCGAGCCTGTGCTGCGCACCGAGATCGGAAGCGGCGTTGCCGAGGAAACCGCAAGCGCCCCCGCGCGTGATTCCGCCTGCCGCAAAGCAACCTTTGAACAGCATTCCTTCACCCATTGCATTGCCGATCCCGCCAAGCATCGGATCACCACTGCGCTGGGTCCCGATGGCGGCACGCCCTATCGCAGCCTAGCCAATCTGGCCGCCGGGCGATCCGCCGATGCGCCGCTGGTCGCCTTTGCGGTCAATGGCGGAATGTTTGGCGATGACGGCAAGCCGATCGGATACTACGTCGAGAATGGCGACCGCATGAAAGAACTGAGCCGCGCCGACGGGCCGGGCAATTTCCACCTCAAGCCCAACGGTGTTTTCTACGGAACCGGCGACAAATGGGCCATCCGCACAAGCGAAGATTTCTATTCGAATGTGGGTGATCGCCCGCAATTTGGGACGCAATCGGGCCCGATGCTGGTCATCAAGGGCAAGCTGCACCCTGAAATTGCCGAAGATGGCCCATCGAAGGCTATCCGCAACGCAGTGGGCATTGACGCGAAAGGCCGCGCGCATTTTGTCATTTCAGACAAACCTGTGTCATTTGGCGCATTGGCACGCTTCTACCGCGACGAGCTCAAGACTCCCGACGCTTTGTTTCTTGATGGCAATGTCTCGGCGCTATGGGATCCGGCAAGCGACCGGCTCGATCTGGGCGCCGCGCTAGGACCGCTCATCGTGGTCGAAATGAAAGAATGATATGATGGATTACAGCCGCACGCTTTACCCGCCGATCGAGCCCTATGAAACCGGCATGCTCGATGTCGGTGAAGGCCATTCGCTTTATTTTGAACGGTCGGGCACGCCGGGCGCGAAGCCAGCAGTATTCCTCCATGGCGGCCCTGGGGGCGGAATGGCGCCTTCGCATCGCCAGCAATGGGATCCCGAGCTGTATGATGTGTTGCTGTTCGATCAACGCGGCTGCGGGAAATCAACGCCCTTTGCCGAGATCGAGAACAACGACACATGGCGCATTGTCGAGGATATCGAGCGGCTGCGCAAAATGTGCGGGCATGACGCGTGGCAGGTCTTCGGCGGCAGCTGGGGCGCAACGCTCGCCCTTGCCTATGCGCAGTCGCACCCTGAACGCACCACCGAACTGGTCCTGCGCGGTGTCTTTCTGGCGCGGCAAAAGGAAAAGAACTGGCTTTACAAATACGGCGCGAGCGAGATCATGGCCGAACAATGGGATGCATTCTCCGGCCTGATCCCAGATGATGAACGCGGCAATCTGGTCGAAGCCTATTACAAACGGCTGACCAGCGATGATGAGCAAACGCGTCTTTCCGCCGCGCGCGAATGGTCGCTTTGGGAGGGCAATGTCGCGACTTTGCTGCCCGACGAAGATCTGCTCGGTGAATTTGCTGATCCATCCAAGGCGGTTCCCTTCGCTCGCATCTGTGCGCGGTACTTCCTCGAAGATTTCTTCCTCGAAGAAGCACAATTGCTCAGCGGCGCAGACAAGCTGAAAGGCATCCCCGGCATTATCGTGCAGGGCCGCCACGACATTTGCACCCCGCCCACTTCGGCATGGGAGCTCAAGAAAGCATGGCCAGAAGTCGATCTTCGGATTGTGCATGACGCCGGCCACAGCGCGGGCGAGCCGGGCATTATCGATGGCCTCGTGCGTGCGACCGATGAACTGGCGGGCAAGACTGTCTGACAATGCCGCCAGCTTTCCTTGCTTGATTGCGCGCGGGAGACAGGCAAAGGCGCACCTATGATACTCGTCATCGACAATTACGACAGTTTCACATTCAACCTGGTCCATTACCTGATGGAACTGGGCGCGGAAGTGCGCGTGGAGCGCAACGATGCGATGTCGGCGGCCGATGCGATTGCAACCGGCGCGCGCGGGTTTCTCATCTCCCCCGGCCCGTGCACCCCGAATGAAGCGGGAATCAGCCTCGATCTGGTTGCCGCCTGCGCTGATGCGGAAAGGCCGCTTCTCGGCGTGTGCCTTGGGCACCAATCGATTGGCCAGCATTTTGGCGGCAAAGTCGTTCGCGGCGGTTTGATGCACGGCAAAACATCGCCCGTCATGCACGACGGAACCGGTGTGTTCGAAGGCCTGCCCTCGCCCTACACCGCCACCCGCTATCACTCGCTGATCGTGGAAGACATTCCCGATGTGCTCAGCGTCAATGCGACCAGCGAAACACCGGGTCAGGACGGAGAGAAAGTGATGGGGTTCCACCACCAGACGCTGCCCATTCACGGCGTGCAATTTCATCCCGAAAGCATCGCGACCGAGCACGGGCATGCCTTGCTCGCCAATTTCCTGCGCATTTGCGGCATGACGCCGAAGGAACTTCCATGAAAACGCTCCCTCTCGAAGTGCCGCATATGAACGAGGCCGAGGCTGAAGATGTGTTCGGCTGGATCCTCGACGGCGAAGCGAGTGACGAGGAAATTGGCCGCTTCCTGCTGGCGATGACCGAACGCAGCGAGACGGCGGAGGAAATCGCGGGCGCAGCGCGCGCTTTGCGGGCGCGTTTGATCCCGATTGCGGCGCCCGAAAACGCGATCGATGTGTGCGGCACCGGCGGCGACGGGCATCATACGCTGAACGTTTCAACCGCGGTGTCGTTGGTCGTAGCGGCAAGCGGCGTTCCGGTGGCCAAGCATGGCAACCGCGCGGCATCTTCCAAATCGGGCGCCGCAGACACGCTGGAGGCGCTCGGGCTCGACATGGATGTGGCCGGGGCAACTGCCGAAAAGACTCTCGCCGAACTGGGCATCTGCTTTCTGTTCGCGAAAAACCACCACCCCGCGATGGGGCGGATTCAGCCGATCCGGCAAAGGCTGGGCAAGCGGACGATTTTCAACCTGATGGGGCCGCTATCCAATCCTGCCGGTGTAAAAAGCCAGCTGATCGGAATTGCACGGCCCGCCTATGTCCCGATCTATGCCGCGGCCAAAGCTGCGCTGGGCACCAAGCGGACCATGATTGTTTCGGGCGATGAAGGGCTCGACGAACTGAGCCTCGCCGGCGGAAACGAAGTCGCCGATGTGCAAGGCAGCGAATTTGAAATGAAACGCGTGGATGCGTCTTTGGCTGGTCTGCCGCATGCACCGGTAGAGGCCATCCGAGGCGATGATGCGGCGCATAATGCAGCCGCGCTTAAGGCTCTGCTCGATGGCAGCCCCGGCCCCTATCGCGATGCGGTGATTTTCAACGCCGCCGCGTCGTTGATTGTTGCGGGCATGGCCACGGATTGGGCCGAAGGCGCCGCGCAGGCACGTGAAGCTCTGGATTCGGGCAAGGCAAAGGCCCTGCTGCAAAGCTGGATTGCGATGACGCAATGAACAAGCTTGACGAAATATGCGCGACCAAGCGGGACGAAGTGGCAGCGCGTAAAGCCGCCAATTCGCTCAGCACCTTGGAAGCACGCGCCAGCGAACAGAGTGCACCGCGCGGTTTTCACGCTGCGCTCAAGGCCAAAGCAGAACGCGGCTTCGGCCTGATCGCCGAAATCAAGAAAGCCTCCCCTTCCAAAGGCTTGATCCGCGAAGACTTCCGCCCTGCCGATCATGCACGCGCATATGCAGCTGGCGGCGCGGCCTGTTTGTCTGTGCTGACCGACGCGCCCTATTTCCAGGGGCATGAGGATTTTCTGATCGAAGCGCGCGCCGCCTGCGATCTGCCTGTGCTGCGCAAGGATTTCATGGTCGATCCATGGCAAGTCGCCGAAGCGCGGGCGATTGGCGCGGATGCGATCCTGATCATTGTCGCCGCTCTCGATGATGGCGTAATGGCCGAAATAGAGGCCGCCGCAATCGCACATGGCATGGATGTGCTGGTCGAAGTGCATGACGAGGAGGAAATGGAGCGCGCGGCTTCGCTGAAATCACGACTGATCGGGGTGAACAATCGCGACCTCAAACGTTTTGTCACCGATTTGGGTGTTACCGAACGCCTCTCGAAACTGGCTCCTGAAGGCACGTTGCTGGTGGGTGAAAGCGGTATTGCGAGCCATGCTGACTGCAACCGCCTCGCGCAGTCGGGCGTGCGATGTTTCCTTGTCGGCGAAAGCCTGATGCGGCAGGCCGATGTCGAGACGGCGACGCACGCCTTGCTCAACGGCTAGGCAAAGCTCTGTCCTACTCGCAACGCCTGTGGCACAAGCGCCCCATGCGATCACATTTCAACATCAGATGTTCAGCCCGCAAGCAAGCCTTGCGCGCTGCCGGGAATTTTGCCTTTGAACAGTGGTCCATGTGGTCCGTCTGTTCAATAAAGAGCGCAGAACTATGAATGGCCTCACGCATCTCGATGACGAAGGCAATGCGCGCATGGTCAATGTCGGCGGCAAAGCAGAAACCGCTCGCACGGCGACTGCGACGGGCACAATCACGATGAGCAGCGCGGCATTGGACGCCATTCGCGACGGAAATGTCCCCAAGGGTGATGTGCTGGCGGCAGCGCGGATCGCGGGAATAATGGCTGCAAAAAAGACATCGGAGCTGATCCCGCTTTGCCATCCGCTTGGCCTAGATGCGGTCGAAATCGCATTTGCGTTTGAAAGTAATGCGGTGAGAGCCACCGCGACAGCATCGCTAACCGCAAAGACCGGCGTGGAAATGGAAGCATTAACAGCTGTTTCCATCGCGCTTTTGACAATTTACGATATGGCAAAAGCCATCGACAAAGGCATGGTGATCGAAGGCGTCAGGCTGCTTTCGAAAACCGGCGGTAAATCGGGCGATTGGCACGCCGGTCAATGATACCGCCCATCCCTTTGCACGAAGCACAGGCGCGGTTGCTTGAACTGGTACGCCAGACACCGGTTGAAACGGTGCCATGCGAGGATGCACTTGGCCGCTATCTGGCAGAGCCGGTTCTTGCAGGCCGCCGCCAGCCATCTGCAGACCTGTCAGCAATGGATGGTTTCGCGGTCGCTGCAGATGGCCCCTGGCGGATTGTGGGTGAAAGCCGCTGTGGCGCTCCCTTTGAAGGCACGCTCAAGCCCGGGGAAGCGACGAAAATATCGACCGGCGCGCATATGCCGGTCGGGGCAGACGCCGTTGTCGTCATTGAAGATGCCGAATTGGGCGACGCGAACAGCTTGCGCGCGGCCGAGACACCAGTGCCGGGCCGCCATATCCGCCGCGCCGGAGAGGATTTCGAAGCTGGCTCGCGCATTCTCGATGCCGGAACGCGGGTGATGGCGCCGCAAATAGCGCTCGCCCGCATGGCCGGGGAAAGCGCGCTGCGTGTTCGCGCGGTTCCCAAGCTTTCCATTCTGGAATGCGGCGACGAACTGGCAGAAGATCAGGCCGATTGCGCCGCGCATCAGATCCCGGCCACCAATGGCGCCATGCTGCGCGCAATGGCGAAGGCCGAGCGGGTGCACATCGAACACGGGCCGCCCGTTGCCGATAATCTGGACAGCCTCATCGCAGCTGTGGAGGCGCAATCCGCCGCCGATCTTCTGGTCTTCAGCGGCGGAGCCTCCGTAGGCGATCACGATCTCGTCCGGCCGGCGCTGGAACGATCAGGCGCCAATATCGACTTCTGGCGCGTCGCCATAAAGCCGGGCAAGCCGCTGATGGTCGCGACACGCGGCAGCCAGATTATCCTTGGCCTGCCCGGCAATCCGGTCTCCAGCTACGTAACTGCATTCCTGTTCATGCTTCCGGCTCTGCGCAAAATGCTGGGCGCCGAGCGCTGCATCCCGCATCCGCTTGCCCTACCTTGCAGCGAGGCATTGCCCGAAGGCGGGCCGCGGCGGACGTTCATTCGTGCGAGATTGGAGAATGGAACAGCGGTTCCGCTAGCCCAGCAGAGCAGCGGCGCCTTGGGCGCGCTCGCCCAAACCGATGTGTTGATCGAACGCGCGGAACATTGCGCAGCCACCGATGCGGGCGCGCATGTGCCTGCCTATCTCCTCGGAAACGGCTACCTAGCTTGACCTTTCGCCATAAGTTGCCTAATTGTTCCGCATTCGTTCACCGTTCGGTACCGAATCACAGGAAGCGATCAAGGAGCATTCCGCAATGCTGACGGCAAAGCAGCACGAACTTATCCGCTTTATCCAGCAAAGGCTGGAAGAAACCGGCATTTCCCCATCTTTCGAAGAGATGAAAGAGGCGCTGGATTTGAAAAGCAAATCGGGCGTCCACAGGCTGATTTCCGCTTTGGAAGAGCGCGGCTTTATCCGGCGTTTGCCCAATCGTGCGCGCGCTTTGGAAGTGTTGAAAAACCCGGAAGATGTGCTTCCCGGCGCTGCCCCCAAAGCTGCCAATGATGTTGTTGCAAAGACCACATCTGCGCCTGCTGCTGCGCCTGAGCCGGCAAATGACGTGATTGAATTGCCATTGCATGGCCGCATTGCGGCGGGTGCTCCGATTGAAGCGCTGGAAGGCCAGAGCAGCTTGCCTGTTCCTGCTGCGCTGCTCGGCCCAGGCGATCACTATGCGCTCGAAGTATCGGGCGACTCGATGATCGAAGCGGGCATTTTTGACGGCGACTTTGCATTGATTAAACGCACCAATACCGCGCGGGATGGCGAGATCGTGGTGGCTTTGGTCGACAACGAAGAAGCAACGCTCAAATATCTCCACCGTGATGGTGCAAAGGTGCGGCTTGATCCGGCCAATGCCAGCTATTCAGCACAAGTGTATAATCCGGGACAGGTGGAAGTTCAGGGCAAGCTCGCAGGGCTGCTGCGGCGCTATCACTGATTGCGCGGCGTGTAGCGGTTAGCGCCGATTTGCGCGCCACCAGCCATGCTCTCCTTGTGAATCGGCAACACTGTCAAAGCTCTCGTTCCCGAGATCGATCGCCAATCCGCCGGTTGTGTCGAGCAAGTTGCGGTCGGCCTTGAGCCATTTGGGCTTGCAAGAACGCGGCAAGTACCGGTCTGCAATGACAATATCCGCCTGATCACATGCGGCGGCGAGCGCCCTCGCCTCGACCCGGTTGTTGCTTCGCGCCATAAGGATGCGCCAGCTACGCTCCCCGCGCACAAGCGGGATGACACAAAAGTCGCGGCTGCAATCGGCCTCGGGCCACTCGGCCAGCGGCACCGGAACGCCATCCATCCCCGCCAGTTCCAACAGATTGTCGCGCGCATAATCGCTCCGGCTTTCGCGCAGGACCAGCAACTGATCGCCCTCCCCCGCTATCCCGACATGCCTGCCATCTCCGGACACCAGAATATCGGGGACCGGCCGGAACAGGAAGATCAGCGTCGCAATGCCGGCAGGGAGAAATCCAAACAGGCGAACCCGCCCGCGCCACAGCCCGATCCACAGTCCGCCCGCAAGGAACAGCGCAAATATGCCCCACCCCATCTCCGGCATCAGCTTCACAGCCCCCGGCTGGTCCGCGGTGAAATGCGCAATCCCGATCAGCAGGTCGAGCGATTTGCCCGCCAGCCACCACACCGGCGCACCCAGCCCGAAAATATCAAGCAGCAGCGCCAGCGCGATCAGCGGCATCGAAGCAAAGGTTGTGAGCGGGATCCCGATCACATTGGCGAAGGCGCCGTAAACACCGGCCCGGTGAAAGTGGAACAGAACAATCGGCATCAGTGCCAGCTCGATCACGAAACCCGTTGCCAGCAGCATGGCCGCCCGCCGCCCGCTTCGCGCCAGCCAACTTTCCTCTCTCGGCGCGAGGAATGCCTTTACCCGCGCCGTATTGTGCAGCGCGACGATCGCGAGCACCGCAGCGAAACTCATCTGGAAACTCGGCCCGATAAGCGATTCAGGCCACAAAACCAGCACAAACAGAGCAGCAACCGCAACCATTCGCAGCGACAACGCCTCGCGGCCCAGCGCGAGTGCAATGAGCACCAACATCGCGCCAACGCAGCTGCGCACGGTCGGGACTTCGGCACCGGTAAGCAGCGTATAGCCAATCCCCGCCAATGCCGCGACGCATGCCGCCACCAAGGGCAGCCGCACCCTGAGCGCGAGCCATTGCCACAAGGCCAGCAGCTTGATCGCCAGCAAATAGGCCGCGGCAATAACCGCGCTTACGTGAAGCCCGCTGATCGAAAGAAGATGGGTCAGCCCCGCATCGCGCATCGCCTCTTCATCGGCATCGCTGATCGCGCCGCGGTCGCCGCTGGCCAGCGCTGCGGCGATGGAGCCCGCCGATCCGTCCAACCGGCTGCGCACATGCGCGGCAAGCGCCCTTTGCGTGGCGGCCAGTCTATCGCTAGATCTCGCAGCTTCGACAATCTCGATGTCACCGAGCACCGATCCCGTCGCAGCAAAGCCCTGAAACCACGCCGAGCGCGCAAAGTCATACCCACCAGGCAACATTGCCGGTGCAGGCGGCATCAGCCTCGCGCGCAAACGGATGAGTGCACCTTCCGAAAGGCCGCCTTGGTCTTTCGCAATTGGCAGATTAACGCGGACTTTGCGTGCCCTCCCTGTTTCCGGATCACGAGACGCCAAAACAAGTCGCACGCGGTCTTGCGCCGGTTGCTCGTCCCGTTCGAGTATGCGCGCTTCGAAAACGGTGACTTCCGGGCGGGCAATAGCTTCTGCGCCGATCATTTCCGAGCGGACCCAGATTGCAGTACAACCCAATGCAAACATCACCGCAATCGCCACCACCGATCTCTGGATTTCCACCCTGTCAGTGGCATCGCGCCATGCCGCCACGGCTCCCAACGCGGCAAGGCTGCAGACACCGATCAACGCCGCCCATTGCCATGCATGGCCCAATGCGAACCACGCTGCTATCCCCGCGCCAAATGCCACTGTCAGCCACGGGCCTTTGTCGAATCCCGCCTCGCCCAAAAACCGGTTGATCTGGCCGAGAATACTGGACATTTGCGGTGCTTTGGGCCAAGTGCGCTGCACTGCAGCATTCCCGGTCTCAACGGCTTTTTCCGGCGTTTCGTCAGCCCCGTTTTCCAAGGGTACAAGAACGTCGTCAGCAGCCATGACCACTATTGGATAGGAAATCACTGACTATGGCAAGCAATAGAGGGCCAATAAAAGGCGAAGTTGTTACTCGCTTCGCGCCCTCGCCAACCGGCTTTCTTCATATTGGCGGAGCGCGAACTGCCCTGTTTAATTGGCTGTTTTCGCGCCATTACGGCGGAAAATCGCTGCTGAGGATCGAAGATACGGACAGGAAGCGGTCAACTCAGGAGGCAATTGACGCCATTCTGGATGGACTTTCCTGGCTTGGCCTGGAGTATGACGAAGAACCCTTCTTCCAATCCCAGCGTGCCGATCGCCATGCGGAAGTGGCGCAGCAATTGTTGGCCAGTGGCCATGCCTATCGCTGCTATGCAACGCCCGAAGAGCTGGAGGAAATGCGTGCGCAGCAGCGCGCCGCAAAGCAACCCATGCGCTATGATGGCAGGTGGCGTGACCGCGACCCGTCGGAAGCACCCGAAGGCGCTAGCTTTGCTGTACGACTGAAGACACCGACCGAAGGCGAGACATCTATCGACGATCTCGTTCAAGGCCGGGTGACAGTTCGCAACGAAGAGATTGACGATTACATCATCCTTCGCGCTGACGGCACGCCAACCTATATGCTCGCCGCCGTTGTCGATGATCATGATATGGGCTGCACGCATATCATTCGTGGTGACGACCATCTGAACAACGCGTTCCGGCAGTTGCCGATTTACCACGCAATGAATGCGATCGAAGGCGGATGGGACGATCCAACCTACGCCCACATTCCGCTGATTCACGGCAATGACGGTGCAAAACTATCCAAACGGCACGGTGCATTGGGGGTCGATGCCTATCGCGATGAAATGGGCATTCTGCCAGAGGCGCTGTTCAATTATCTGCTGCGCCTTGGTTGGGGGCATGGCGACAAGGAAGAATTCACGCGCGAGGAAGCGATCGAGCTGTTCAGCCTCGACGGGGTCGGCAAGAGCCCATCCCGCTTTGACATCAAGAAGCTGGAAAACTTCAATGGCCATTACATGCGCGAAGCCGACGATACGCGGCTCGCTGAAATAGTTGCCTCGCGCCTTGGCGCAGAAGCGAATGTCGATTTGCTGGCCAAAGCCATGCCGGTGATGAAGACTCGCGCGAAAACCATTGACGAACTGGTCGATGGTTCGCGCTTTCTGTTTGCGACGCGGCCGCTGCAAATGACGGAGAAAGCAGCAAAATTGCTTACCGATGAAGGTAGACAATATTTGTTTGCGGTATCCCAACGATTGAAATCTGAAAATAACTGGACAATTGAGGCTCTCGAAGCCAGTACAAAGGCACTCGCCGAGGACCTTGAACTGGGCTTCGGCAAACTGGCGCAGCCAATGCGCGCTGCGCTGACCGGAACGACAACGTCACCCGGAATTTTCGATGTGCTGGTCCTGTTGGGACGAGACGAGGCGCTCGCGCGGATTGACGCGCAGGCAGTTGCGCCAAGTCGCGATTGAACCAGACATGATTGAACGGGCAAAGGAGAATGAACTTGGCGGATGAACAGGCAAAACTGGCGCTAAACGGACAAGACCACGAATATCCCGTGCTGAAAGGCAGCGTCGGGCCAGACGTGGTGGATATCCGCAAATTGTACGGCCAGACGGGCGCCTTCACTTTCGATCCGGGGTATAAATCAACCGCCAGTTGCGAAAGCGCGCTGACCTATATCGATGGCCAGGAAGGAATCTTGCTCCATCGTGGTTATCCTATCGGACAACTGGCTGAACATTCCAGCTTTATGGAAGTCGCCTACCTGCTGCTCAATGGCGAGCTGCCTTCTGGCGATGAGCTTGCGGACTTCGACAACACCATCACGCGGCACACAATGCTGCACGATCAGCTACGTCAGTTCTACCAAGGTTTCAGGCGTGACGCGCACCCGATGGCGATCATGTGCGGCGTTGTTGGTGCGCTCTCTGCATTCTACCACGATAGCACCGATATATCCGATCCAGAACACCGCAAGATCAGCAGCCACCGATTAATCGCAAAAATGCCAACCATCGCTGCGTGGGCGTACAAATATGCGATCGGGCAGCCATTCCTTCAGCCTGATAACTCGCTGAGTTACACCGGCAACTTTCTGCGAATGACCTTCGGTGTTCCAGCAGAAGAGTACGAAGTTGTACCCGCCGTTGAGAAAGCAATGGACCGGATTTTCATCCTCCATGCCGATCACGAACAGAATGCGTCAACTTCGACCGTCCGTTTGGCCGGTTCGTCGGGCGCGAACCCGTTCGCCTGTACCGCAGCGGGCATAGCCTGCCTGTGGGGCCCGGCACATGGCGGCGCAAACGAGGCGGCGCTCAACATGCTGCGTGAAATCGGTACGCCCGATAAAATCGCACATTATATCGAGCGCGCGAAAGACAAGAACGATCCGTTCCGCCTGATGGGCTTTGGCCACCGCGTTTACAAAAACTACGATCCCCGTGCGACGGTGATGCAGAAAACCGTTCGCGAAGTGTTTGATGCGTTGAAAGTCAGTGATCCGGTCTTCGAAACAGCCCTGCAGCTCGAAGAAATGGCGCTGAATGACGATTATTTCAAAGAGAAGAAGCTGTTCCCCAATGTGGACTTCTACTCTGGCGTGATCTTGTCTGCGATTGGCTTCCCGACAACGATGTTCACCGCTCTATTCGCTCTCGCCCGTACGGTCGGTTGGGTCGCGCAGTGGAACGAAATGATTTCCGATCCGGCTCAGGTTATCGGTCGCCCGCGTCAGCTCTACACCGGGCCAACGCAACGCGATTATGTTCCGGTAGACAAACGGTAATCCTATTTCCCTGCTTCGGCAGCGGGCAGATCAAGTATAAAGCGCGCTCCTTCACCGGGCGCGCTTTTTACTTTCAGGTCACCGCCCATCGCGCGCGCAATGCGGCGGGAAATATAGAGGCCGAGCCCCGAGCCGCCATCGCCGGTCCGGCCAAGCCGTTCGAATTTCTCGAAGACGACCGCTTGCTGGTCATCGGTAAGCCCCGAACCTTGATCGCTGACCGTCACGCGCGCACCCGATCCGGTTTGCGCTACGCCGATTTCCACGGTGGATCCCTCGGGTGAATAGCGGATCGCATTGGTCACGAGATTGAGCAGTATCTGCAGCACGCGCCTGAATTCCGCGGTCGCCGGGCAAGTGACATCACTCGCTGGGGCAACAAGCTTGATCTTGTTCTCCATCGCCCGGACATTGAGGATGCCGACCGCGCGGCGCGCCACATCGGCTGCATCAATCTGATCCGGAGCGGTTGTGAAGCTTTCAGATTCAACCACTTCAAGATCGGACAGATCCTCGATCAAAGCCATCAAGTGCTGGCCTGCCGACGCAATATCGGACGCGTAATTGCTATATTCCTCTGCCAGAGGGCCTGCCATTTTCGACCGGATCGTCTCGGCATTGGCGATAATGCGGGCGATCGGTTGCCGCAGCACCGGCGACAGATCCCTGCCTATAGAGTGCATCGTTTCCGGCTTGGTTGCCGGCTGCGGTTTGCGCCGGTCGATCAGCGGGCGATTGGGCACCAGATAGAGATCAAATCCGCTGCTTCCCGGCTCTGGCTGGCCCAGAGGGATCAGGCTGGCGGTCCAAACCCGGTCAGACCCTTCGATCCGGCATTCCGCGCCATCGAGCAGGCGCCAATGGAGAGGCTGCTGGTGCGAGTTGCCCGGAAAGGTGACAAATTCTGTCCAGGGATGGCCGCGCGACTGGCGCATCCGCGCGGTCAGATCAGCCAAATCGCGCGCTTCGCTCTCTACCGTCAAAACGCCTTGTTTGGCATCGAGCCGCGCCGTCAATTCAGAGATGGATTGGTCAATATCCCGCTTGCGCGCCACCTCTGCCGCCTCTGACTCGTCGGGCAGCGGAGAGGTTTGCCAACTGGCAACGCCGATAAAGCATCCGCCTTCCTCGCGTCCGGTTGGTGTCGCCTCGACCCAGGCGCTCACGATTTCATCACCCGTATGGGCGTGGACGGTGCGCGCGAGGCGCAGGCCGGAATCGGCAACTTTTTGAACCAGTTCGCGCAGTTCGGGAATCGCTATCACGCCGGGAATTTCGCCGCCGCAATGCTGCTGGAGCGAAGCGAGCGGTTCCTGCGCTTCAATCAACCGGTTGGCGCTGTCAGTCCGCGCACGAGCGATAAATGATCCGGATAGCGAGCTCATCAGGTCAACCCGCCGCCATTCCGCCAGACGCGGCAAGTATTTCCGCCGCGCGATCGCGGCGCAGCATGTCGAAGCCTTCGGGCAAAGCTATTTCCGGATGGATATAGAGGAATTGCTCTTCCACTTCTTTAGGCTTGAGACCAGCGGCACGCAGCGACAGCGCGAGCCGGCCGACTTGCCGGTCATTGGTGGAAAGCACGGCGATTTCGCGATCCTGGTTCGATCCCAGCGCCAATGCCGTCAGGAAGATGGCAACGCCAGCGTGCGAAACCGAAAGTGCGGCCATTGCACCGCTGCTCATTCCTGAAACCAACCGCGACAGGAGCCCCAATCGGCTGGCTCCTTCGTCATAATCCGCGCGCAATTTCATTTCCGCCAGCGCGGTAATCTCGTCGAGGCCTTCGCCGGCATGGGTACGCCATGTCAAAACAGCTGCGTGGAACAGATCGCCGGGCAGCTCTTTCAGTGGAAGCTCCATGCGCCCTTGCTGCTGGATAAAGCGCGCCTGCGCCGCCAGAACCGCCATGGCAGTGCTCGAAACAGCGCCGTCATCCGAAGCGATCATGGCCTGGGTCAGGGGCGACAGGACCGGATCGATAGTGCTGCGTTGTTGGAGGGAAAGCGCCAAATTCCGCTCCACCGCGAGCGAGTGGCAATGCGCGAGGAATTGCGTGTTGCCGAGCAAATGCGCGATCAAATCCTCGGCCTGCGACCGGATGAACCCCAAAATGTCGTCTTCGCCGGCCTCTTTTGCCTGCGCGAAGAGCATTTGCGCGGCAACGTGAGAGGCCATTCCGCGAACCTGCGCGACGATCTCGTCGCTGAATAGCGAATTGTCCGGGCTGGCAACCAGATGGCCGATGATTGGCGCAACTGTTCCGAGCACAGCATCACCATGCGCAAGCTCGTCGCGCAGGATCCCCTCCACTGGAATGTCAGCTGACTGGTTCATAGCCGTTCCGTCCATCGCACCGCTTTAGCGCGACATGGTTAATCGCCCGTTAGCTTGACCGAGTAAGATTGAACCAACAGGGCGATCAACAAAAATGCGGCAAGCAATTGAATTACAACAGTTAATTGCCCAAAAGCCAGACCAACCCCGAGAATTCCCGACAACACGCCCCGATCTTCGAGCAATTCTCGCCATTTTCCGGGCCTTGAAGGTGCGGTAGAAACCACACCAAGGCGCAGCAACCCGAAGAGCATCAGCACGGCAAACAATGCAGCCGTTTGCGCGGCCGGTTCGACAGTCTGAATCACCAACACCATCAGCACGAGGTCCAACACCGCCGGTGGCAATTTGGCCAGTATCTTGCCGCCTTTGGTTTGATCCCCGCTGCCGCGCAATATCGCCGATATCGTCAGGCTGAAGCGCGCCGCAAAGGCAGCCAATGCGGCGGCCACAAAGCCTGCGATCGGAAAACCGAAATATCCACTCACAAGCGCGAGCGCCAATAATGCATATCCAAGCCCGCCAACGGCGCGCGCGGCGCTGATGGGCCGGTCATGGCGCTTCAGCACGGTCAGCGCCGCTCGATCCGCCGCCGCGGTGACAGGGGCGACAAAACTCGCAGGCTGAGCCGCATTGCCGAGCCAGCGTTTTTCAAACTCCTGCAGCTTCCCCTGCTCCTGAACCAAAATCCATTGGTGATCGGCAATTGCATGATCGGGAAGCGGAGCGGTCTTTGTTCCGGATTGCAAAGCCAGTCTCAGCAAGCTGGACTGCGGATCAATATCGGTCGGCATCTGAGCCAATTGCTCAACCAATGCTCCGCTCGCCAGCATCAACCCGCCCCATGCAACATCGCGATCAAGCCGCTCAAAGCCTTCAGGAACAGCGGTTTCCGCGGGCAGAATGACAACTTTTCGGCGTCCAACCAGAATTTCTTGCGCCAATTGACTGTCAAACGCCAATCCGTCCGCAATGACCAGCAGTTCATCGGCGGAACTAACCAGGCCTGAAAGCGGCCTGAAGTCACGGATCGTTTGGAAGCGAACGCCAGCCCTTTCGGCCTTTTGCTGCAACGAAATCAGTTCCGGATGCAGCGTTTCAGACAGGCACACGACAGTTTCGCATTGGTTCGCCAACGCGAAATCAAGCTGCCGCTCAAGCACAGTGCGCCCGCCTATCCGCGCGAATGCACGCAGCTTGTGGCCATCACCTGATAGCGTTTCAATTGAAGATAACAGCGCGACCCGCACCCATACGCTCCCTTTTCAGGAGCACGTGCTTAGGCGGGCACTCGCGTCGTGCCAAGCGCCCTTAACTGTGGTCGCTTACAAAGTCCTGATAGAAGGCTTCGATTTTCCGGATGATAACCGGCTCGCCGGGCGCAGATTCGAGCGCTTCCGCCGACAATTTCAGCAATTCTTCTGCATGGAAACTGGCAGCCACCCCTTTCAGGCGAAGCGCGGCCATGTTCCAGTTTCCGTCGCAGCGTGATCGTTTCAGAAAGTCGATCTGGCGTTCGACGCTTTCCGCGAATGCATTGCGCAATTCGGCCATCAGCGCAGGGTCTTCCCCCGCTGCCGCAGCCAAAGTCGCATCAAGAGTGCCGTTTTCATACAACATGACGATCCGAAATACGCTCCACGATGTTAAGATGGGGTTTCACCCTGTGGAAAAAGTGCTAGATTCTCCACATGACCGGGGAAACCAACTTACGAGCTGTTGGCAGTAATGAACCGCAAGATGCGGATATTGATGCCAATTCCGAAGCGCATGACGAAGTTTTGTCGTTGACCGAGGAGGTTGATGACGAATGGGATTATGAACAACCGGCCCGTTCGCGCCTTGGTTGGATCGTTCCCGCAGCGGCAATATTGACGGCAATCGGCTGGACCGCATTTTATGGGTGGGCCCATCAGTCTGAACTGCTTTCCGGTGGTACACCGCAGCAATGGACAGGCTGGATCACAGCGTGGTCGATTCCGGTTTTGCTGATCGTATCCTTTTGGCTGCTGGCAATGCGCAACAGCAAGCGTGAGGCCGAGAAATTCGGCGCGATGGCGCATATGCTGTCGGAAGAATCCGCCTTGCTCGAGCAGCGTTTGCTGACCGTCAACCGAGAGCTCAGCCTTGCGCGCGAGTTTCTTGGATCTCAATCGCTGGAACTGGAATCGCTTGGCCGCATCGCCAGCGAGCGTCTGTCCGAACATGCGGACCGGTTGCAATCGCTGGTCCGCGACAATGGCCAGCAGGTCGATGCAATCGCCAGTGTCAGCACCACTGCGCTGGAAAATATGGGCAAATTGCGCGACGATCTGCCGGTCATCGCCAATTCTGCCAAGGATGTTTCGAACCAGATCGGCACTGCCGGACAAACCGCTGAGAACCAGATTGCCGGCCTCGTGTCCGGATTTGAACGGCTCAACGCGTTTGGGAAGGCAAGCGAGGATCAGGTCGACTCAATCCAATCGAAAATCGAAGCTGCGCTCGCTACATTCGAGGCGCAGACAGCCGAGATGGAGGATCTCGCCGAAACCCGTTTCAGCGCACTACGCCAAAAGAGCGACGACTTCCGAACAGAGCTCGACAGCCGCGAAGTTGAAGCCCTGGCGGCAATGCGTCGCCGCGCCGATTCCCTGGCCGAAGAATTCGCCAAAACGAAGGAAGGTCTCGACACCGAGGAAGAGGAAGCGCTGCGATCTTTGCGAGCGCGCCTCAACTCGCTGCGCGAGGAAGCCGGAACAGTCAGCAATTCATTGCAGGAAAGCGAAGCCAACGCGCTTGCAAGCTGGGAATCGCGCACTGCCACTTTGAAGCAGCAACTTCTGGACGCGATTGACGAGGTCACGCGCATTGACCAAACCGCTATCGGATCCGCCAATGCCAAGCTCAATGCCTTGCGCGAGGAATCCGAAGCGATTGATGCCGGGTTCAAGCAGCGCGATGAGAAGCTGCTCGAACAGCTCAACACCCGCCGGCGCATTCTGTCGGAAAATGAAGAACAGGCGATTGAATCGCTCTCCGCCCGCCTCGAAAGCTTCGATGAAGCCATTGCCGAGCGCCAGGAAGCGCAGAGGAGCGAATCCGAACAGTTCGCCCAGCGCAGCGAGGCGATTGCCGAACGCATCGATAGCCTGCGAACGACACTGACCGAGATGGCTGAGCTCGGCTCGCAAACAGAAGCAAGCCTCACCCAAAGCGTGCAAGGTATCGCTGCGGCACTTTCCCAAAGCCGGGAACAGATCGATGGAACCGATCAAGCCGTCAGCCAGCTGACCGATGCCAGCGTTCGTCTGCTGGAACTTATACAGGCAAGCGCTCAGCACAGCGCGGTCGATCTGCCAGAGGCTCTGACAACTGCCGAGGAACGTCTGATAGAGGTGCGCGAAAGTGCCGAAAGCCTGAAAAGCGTGGTCGGCGAAGCCAGCGACAAGGGCGAGGAGCTCTCGAACTACGTCCTGGCCGCGAAGGAAACCAGCGAAGCATCTGCAGAACAGCTCGACGCGCTGCGTGAACGCGTGGCGGATTCCAATGCCGAAACGCAAGAAACGCTCACCAATCTAACAACCGGCTTGGGCAAATTGAGCGAAGAAAGCGACCTGCTGTCAGCAAAGGCTCAGGATCAACTCCGGCAAGCGATTACCGCGCTGGAGGAAGCGGCTCGCAATGCTCCGGCTACAGTTGAGACGCGTCTCTCGGGTAGCATTCATACGGTTGCTGCCAATTTGAGTGCACGCGCGCGAGAATCGCTCGACAAAGCGCTGCAAGACGCATCGCGCGACTCGATTGCGAAGCTCGAAGATGCGGCATCGCAAGCAAGTGCGGCAAGCCGCGACGCTGCAATCCACCTGCGCGATCAACTCACCAAAGTAGACGAGTTGGCTGGCAATCTGGAAAATCGCGTCGCCCGTGCCCGGGAACAGGCTGAGGAGCAGGTTGGCAATGATTTCGCCCGGCGAATGGCGATGATTACCGAAAGCCTCAATTCAAATTCGATCGACATTGCCAAAGCCATGTCGAACGATGTCACCGATACGGCTTGGGCTTCCTATCTGCGCGGCGATCGCGGCATCTTTACACGCCGCGCGGTGCAACTGCTTGGCAGCACAGAAGCGCGCGATATCGCCGAGATTTATGATGATGATCCGGAATTCCGCGAGAATGTCAGCCGGTACATCCATGACTTCGAAGCAATGCTGCGCAGCATGCTTTCCACGCGTGACGGCAACGCGCTGGGCGTAACGATTCTCAGTTCCGATATGGGCAAGCTCTATGTCGCACTGGCGCAATCGATCGAGCGCCTCCGCGAGTAAGCGTTAAGTCGGCGTACTGAGCAGTTCCTCGAACAGATTAAGCGCGTCTGCGCCGACCCAGCCATAGATGTAATTGAGCACGAACAATGCTGTCAAAATGGCAGCAACGATTGACGCGCGGAAAGCATGCCGCCCGGGCTGGAAATTTGCAGGCGCGCTATCGGCCTGACCGGGCACCTTGGCAATGCCGGCCTCGTCATGCGTTTTCACTCCGAAAGGGAGCATGATGAACGCGCTCATCACCCAGATAAGCGCATAGATCGCGACGATAGAGGTAATTTTCATGGCTTCATCCGCCGGTTAGCATCACTTTGACTTGCGGCCGTTTCCCGCTCCAACGTTGCGCCGCTCTGCGCGTGGCAAGTCGGGCGGCTTCTGCAATCGCGCCTGCATCGCTTCGCGCGCTGCCTTTGAGCTTTTTCAAGGCATCCGCGATATCCGATTTTGCTTCGGCGATGAAGTCCTCATGGTCCTCATCAAGCGGCAGTCCCAGCGCCTCGATACTTGCCCTGCCCTTGGGATCGAGCGCAACGACGACAACGCCATTATAGGCCATCCGCCGCCTCATCGCGATCGATTCGCCATCGGCCGGAACAATTAGATCGCCATCCAGAACCAGGCGCCCTGTACGAGTTTGTGCCAACCGGGAAGGTTTGCCCGGCGCCAGGCGCACAATGTCGCCGTTTTTCTGAAAGAGGTTATGCGGAATCCCCGCGGCACGGCCAACGCGAGCCTGCTCCTGCATATGGCGTATTTCGCCATGAACGGGAACGAGCACTTCCGGCCTGAGCCAGCCATACATCGCCTCAAGCTCTGGACGCCCCGGATGCCCCGAAACATGGATTGCGCTCTGCCGCTCGGTCACCATCACGATGCCGCTATCAGCCAGCTTGTTTTGTATCTTCCCGATGGAGATTTCGTTGCCGGGGATCTGCTTGCTCGAAAACAGCACGACATCGCCAGCAATCAGTTCGAGCGGATGGTTGGATTCAGCTATTCTGGACAAAGCCGCGCGTGGTTCGCCCTGACCGCCGGTTGCAACAATCATGATTTCGCCGCGCGGCAGGCCCATCGCGGTGTCAAAATCAACCGGATCGGGGAAGTCGAGCAAGTATCCATTGGCTTGCGAAACCTCGAGAATCCGGTCGAGCGAACGTCCGGCAACGCAAATCTGACGGCCATTGGCTTTCGCTACCTCGCCAAGCGTGTGCAGCCGCGCCACATTGGATGCAAAGGTGGTAACCAGCACGCGCTTGCCTTTATGGCGTGCCACTTCGTCCATCAGGCCTTTATAGACGGCCCCCTCTGACCCGCTGGGTTCGGGATTGAACACGTTGGTGGAATCGCACACCATCGCGAGGACGCCTTCATCGCCGATCACGGTGAGTTCTTCCTCGGTCGTGGGTTCACCGACGATTGGGTCCTCATCTAACTTCCAATCGCCCGTGTGGAATATCCGCCCATATGGCGTATCGATGACCAGCGCATTACCTTCTGCGATTGAGTGCGCTAATGGGACATAATTGACATCGAACGGACCAACGGAAAAGCTGTCCGTACCCTCAATCACGTGCAGTTCGACCTCGTTGGTAATCCCCGCTTCTTCGAGCTTGCGACGGATCAGCTCGGCAGTGAACGGCGTCGCATAAAGCGGCACGCCCAGATCAGCGGCGAAATAGGGGATCGCGCCGATATGGTCCTCATGCGCATGCGTCAGAACAATGCCCGCCAGATCATCGAGCCGTTCCTCGATGAATTCCAGATCGGCGAACACCAAATCGACCCCTGGATACTCGTTGCCGGAGAATGTCATGCCCAGATCGACCATCAACCATTGGCCATCGCAGCCATAGAGATTGACGTTCATCCCGATTTCGCCCGAGCCGCCGAGCGCGAGGAAGAGCAGTTCGTTTTCGGGTGTGTAGTCTTTCTTCACGAAGCCGCCCGGTTGGCCAGAATCGCAAGTCCCTGGATCGTCAAATCCGCATCAACTTCATCGAAAATCTCGGTATTGTCATCGAACAGGATCGCAAGCCCGCCGGTTGCAACGACTTTCGCGGGCCTGCCTATTTCAGCGCGCATTTTCTCGATCAGGCCTTCCATCATCGCGACATAGCCCCAGAACACGCCGATCAGCATCTGATCCTCCGTATTGCGCCCGATCACGCTTTTGGTGTCGGGGGCCCGGATCGCAATGCGCGGAAGTTTGGCGGTTTTGCCGACCAATGCGTCGAGCGACAGATTTATGCCGGGTGCGATGATCCCGCCTTTGTAGGTTCCGTTGAAATCGAGCGCTTCAAACTTCGTCGCCGTGCCAAAGTCGACCACAATCAGATCGCCCTCGTACTTCTCGTGCGCCGCAACGCAATTCAGCGCGCGGTCCGCACCCAGGGTTTCCGGGCGATCAACGTCAATTTCGAAGCCCCAGGCCGCATCGCCCTTGCCCGCTATCAGCGGAGTGATCCCGAAATATTTCTGCGAAAGAACAGTAAGGTTGTGGTCAGCGCGCGGCACCACAGAGGCAAAGATGATCTGGGTAATATCCTCCCGCGAGTAACCTTCGATTTTCATCAGCTGGATCAGCCAGACGGCATATTCGTCACCTGTCCGGCGCGGGTCGGTCGCGATACGCCAGCGTGTCTTGATCTCGCCCCCGTCAAACAGGGCAAAAACCACATTGGTATTTCCGACATCGGCTGCAAGCAGCATAGTTCGTTCCTTCTGGCCAATAAATTCAAGCCAACATTACATCGCCGGCGTGAATGGCACGCTGGGAGCCATCCGCCAAGCGCAGTAATAGCGATCCATCTTCGCCGAGCCCGGCAAAGCTGCCTTGCTGCGGTGTGGCGTCACCATCGTGGAATGTCAGCGCAGTCCCAACCGGGTGCGCGGCTTTGGTCCAGCGGCGGATAAGCGGTTCCAATCCGAAGCTGCGCCAGCGTTCCAATTCGGTCGCAAACACATTGGCCAATCTCTCAGCGAAATCATCGCGGTCAGGAGTGGGGCCCAGTTTGGACAATGCAATGGTTTGGCGATCAGTTAATTCAGGCGCGGCGGCCAAATTGACCCCGATGCCCACAACCACGGAATTGCCCTGCCCTTCAAGCAGAATTCCCGCAAGTTTGGCCCTGCCTATGAGGACGTCGTTGGGCCATTTGAGCGACATTGCGGACGGATCGGGAACGAGCGGCAAGCACGCTTCATACACAGCCAGCCCGGTCAACAATGCCAATGTCGCGCCTGCCGGGTCGCCTTGGGCAAGATGGACCACCGTTGATCCCATGAAATTGCCCGAACCGTCAAACCAGTCGCGCCCCTGGCGCCCGCGCCCCGCGCTCTGGCGATCAGCGACAAGCCATTCGCCTTCGGGAACACGCTCTTTTCCGGCCAAGCGCGCTGCCAGATCGGAATTGGTAGATCCGGTTTCTGTGACGTAGTGGATCAAACGACGAAGAACAGCGCTGATGCGGCGCGTTCGGTTACCCAATCAAGGCCAGGCGTGAGCAAATAGCCGAGCGGAGAGATTATCAGCGCACTAAGCGCCAACACGATCCAGCGTGCTTTGCTTTGGTCCGCAACCACCACATCGGCGGGCTCATCAAAGAACATCACTTTGACGAATTTGATATAATAGAACGCGCCGATCACACTTGCCGCGATACCGACTGCAGCGAGGATGACCATGTCAGCCTCCACCGCAGCCTGGAAGATCACGAATTTGCCGTAAAAGCCCAACAATGGCGGGATACCGGCAAGGCTGAACATGATCGCCAACAGGCACCAGGCCAGAACCGGACGCGTGCTGGACAGGCCCGAAATATCGCCAAACGTCTCGAGCTGGTTTCCGCCACTATCCTTCAGCATCATCAAGGCGACAAAGCTGCCCAGTGACATCACCACATATATCGCAAGATATGTCAGCATGGCGCCTGCCCCGGCTGCGGTGGCAACGGCCAGGCCGATCAGAATGAAACCGATATTGTTGATCGAAGAATAGGCGAGCAGGCGTTTCAAATTCTGCTGGCCAATAGCGCCCAATGCACCAACCACGATTGACGCCAGAGCAGCAAAGATAATGATCTGCTGCCAGGCTGCCGCATTGCCCCCGAATGGATCGAGCGCAATTCGCATTGTGATTGCGACCGCAGCGACTTTTGGCGCGGTTGCAAAGAATGCTGTGACCGGTGTCGGCGCGCCCTCATAAACATCGGGCGTCCACATATGGAACGGCACCGCAGCGATCTTGAAAGCTAGGCCCGCAAGTACAAAAACAACGCCGAACAGCGCGCCAGTGCTCAAACCATCGCCAAGCGCGGCACGAATGCCCAGATAGCTGGTCGATCCGGTAAATCCGTAAACCAGGCTCATCCCGTACAGCAGGATCCCGCTGGCTAGCGCGCCCAGAACGAAATATTTGAGACCCGCCTCAGCCGAGCGGCCATCATTGCGGCTGTAGCTGGCGAGAACATAGGAAGAGAGGCTGCTCAGTTCGAGGCCGATATAGAGCGTCATCAGATCAATGGCCGAAACCATCAGCCCCATCCCGACGGCTCCGAACAGCATCAGCACCGGATATTCGGGCCGATACGCCCCTTTAGCGTCGAAAAACTTGGGTGCGACAATCAAACATCCGATAGTAGCGATATAGATCAGTATTTTGGCGAAGCTGCCAAAGGCATCCATCCGGTAAAGCCCGCTCCACACATCTCCGCCCAGTTCGAAGGCAGAATTGGTGAACAGATTTACCGTAAACGCCGCTGCACCCAATAGAGCCAGAACAGCCAGAGCCGTTACCGTCTTCGCCGATTTCTGCCCTGCAAATGCGGCAACAATCAGCAGGATAAGACCCGCGACTGAAAGCTCGACCTCGGGGCCGGAGAGGTAAAAGGAATTAAGATAGCCCATTAGTGCGCCCCCTCACCGTCATGCTCTTTGGCATCGATGGTATTGGCCGCCCCAGCCTTCGGTTCGCCTACCTCAAGCTTGGCGTCGCCAATCGGCGCAGCACGTGCAATCCGCGCATCCAGCGCCGCGATATCGGCGCGCATCGGCGCAAGGAAACTCTCGGGATAAATCCCCATCCACAATACAGCTGCGGCTATCGGGCCCAGCATAATCCACTCACGCACAGACAGGTCTTTCATTGCGGCCGCATCGGCATTCTTCTGTTCGCCAAAGGCCACGCGGCGATAGAGATAGAGCATGTAACCCGCGCCCAGAATTATGCCGGTGGTCAGGACAAAGGTCGCCAAGCTGGAGATTTTGTAAACGCCTGCAAGGCTCAGAAACTCTGCCACAAATCCGCTGGTGCCGGGCAAGCCAATGCTCGCCATCGTGAACAGCAAGAAGAACAGCGCATATTTGGGCATGTTGATCGACAAGCCGCCATAGCGGTCAATTTCGCGCGTATGCAGGCGGTCGTAGATCACGCCAACACACAGGAACAGCGCGCCCGAAACCAAGCCGTGGCTGAGCATCATGATCATCGCGCCCTCAAGGCCCTGCACGTTGAAGGCAAACAGGCCCGCAGTTACGATCGCCATATGCGCGACCGAACTATAGGCGATCAGCTTCTTCATATCGTGCTGGACCAGCGCGATCAGGCTGGTCACAACCACAGCAATCATCGACAGGCCTAGGATCAGCCACACGAATTGCGCAGACGCTTCGGGGAACATCGGCAGGCTGAAGCGGATAAAGCCGTAACCGCCCATTTTCAGCAGAACACCCGCCAGAATGACCGAACCTGCCGTTGGCGCCTGCACGTGCGCATCGGGTAGCCATGTGTGCACCGGCCACATAGGCATTTTCACCGCGAAGCTGGCGAAGAATGCCAGCCACAGCCATGTTTGCGCCTCGGGCGCGAAGTCGTAATTCATCAGCGTCGGGATGTATGTGGTGCCCGCTTCGTTCACCATCCACAGCATCGCGATCAGCATCAACACCGAACCGAGCAGCGTATAGAGGAAGAACTTATAACTGGCGTAGATCCGGTTATCGCCGCCCCAGATGCCGATGATCAGATACATCGGGATCAGACCCGCTTCGAAGAAGATATAGAACAGGAACAAATCCTGCGCGGCGAACACGCCGATCATCAGCAATTCCATCAGCAGGAACGCTGCCATATATTCGCCAACGCGCTTCTGGATCGAGTCCCAGCTGGCAAGAATGCAGATCGGCATCAGGAATACCGACAGCACGATCAGCATCAAGGCAATGCCATCTATGCCCAGCGCATATTTGAAGCCGGCGAACAAATTCGCCTCTTCCTGGAACTGCCACTGCGCGCCGCCGATATCGTAATTGACCCACAGCAGGATACCCAGCGCGAGATCAATCAGCGTTGCCACAAGCGCAATCATCCGCGCTGCCTCTGCTTTCACAAAGAAACACGCGGCCGCCGCGATCGCGAGAACCGCCAGCATTACAGATAGGATGGGAAAACCGTCCATTACATCAGCACCCAGGTGATCGCCGCGACAAGCCCAAGGAGCATGATCAGCGCGTAGCTATTGAGATATCCGGATTGGACCTTCTTGGCTGCGAGCGAGCCTTTCTCGACAACCCAGGCCGCACCATTGGGACCGAAACGGTCGATGATGCCCTGATCGCCAATGATCCAGAATTTGCGGCCCAGCCAGAAAGCGGGCCGGACAAACAGGAAGTTGTACAGCTCGTCAAAGTACCATTTGTTGAACACAAATTGGTGGATGTATTTGAACTGCTGGACAAATTTGCCCGGAATGGATGTGTCTTTGATGTAGGCGAGCCATGCGCCGACAAAGCCGAGTACCATCACGATCAGCGCCGCATATTTCACCGGATAGGGAACCGCGTGCATCGCATGGATAAGAGGCTCGTTAAAGAACACCGAGTCTGCCCAGAATGCAGCCCCGTCGAGGAAACTTGGCGCAAAAACCTGTCCGGCAAAGATCGCGCCCAGCGACAACACGCCCAGCGGTATCAGCATCGACAGCGGGCTTTCATGCGGGTGATACCCGCCAGTTGTGTCCTCGCCGGCCTCTTCAGGCGTTTTGTGAACGCTATGCTGGATATGCTCGCTCTCGATCCAGCGGGGCTTGCCCCAGAAAGTCAGGAACATCAGGCGCCAGCTGTAGAAGCTGGTCAGCAAAGCGGCGAACACACCCATCCAGAAGGCGAATGTACCGAGCTCTGTTCCGCGCGCGAAGGCAACTTCCAGGATCGCGTCTTTTGACCAGAAGCCGGCAAAACCCGCGCCCAAATGATAGATGCCGACGCCGGTAATCGCGAGCGTACCGAACATCATCGCCCAGAAGGTCAGCGGGATCTTCTTACGAAGGCCGCCGTAATAACGCATGTCTTGCTCGTGGTGCATCGCGTGAATGACCGAGCCGGCGCCCAGGAACAGCAGTGCCTTGAAGAACGCGTGGGTAAACAGGTGGAACATCGCCACACCGTAAGCACCAACACCCGCGGCGAAGAACATATAGCCGAGCTGCGAGCAGGTCGAATAAGCGATGACGCGTTTGATGTCCCACTGCGTCGTGCCGATGGTTGCGGCAAAGATACAGGTGGCCGCGCCGATAAAGGTTACCATTCCCAATGCAATCGGCGCTGTTTCGAACATCGGCGACAGGCGGCAAACCATAAACACACCGGCGGTAACCATCGTTGCGGCATGGATCAGCGCAGAGACCGGAGTCGGGCCTTCCATCGCGTCAGGAAGCCATGTGTGCAGGCCGAGCTGCGCGGATTTGCCCATCGCGCCGATGAACAGCAGGATGCACAGAATATCCATCGTGTGCATGCGGTATCCCATGAACCCGATTGTTGCGCCGCTCATCGCTGGCGCAGCTTCGAGAATTTCAGGAATGCTGGTTGTGCCGAACACCAGGAACGTGCCGAAGATACCCAGCATGAAGCCCAGATCGCCCACGCGGTTGACCACGAAAGCTTTGATCGCGGCGGCATTGGCAGACGGTTTCTTGAACCAGAACCCGATCAGCAGATAGGAGGCGAGGCCCACCCCTTCCCAACCGAAGAACATCTGCACGAGGTTGTCCGCCGTCACCAGCATCAGCATGGCGAAGGTAAACAGGCTGAGATAGGCGAAGAAGCGCGGCTGATCCGGGTCTTCGTCCATATAGCCCCAGCTATACAGATGGACGAGCGCGGACACGGTGGTGATCACCACCAGCATGACCGCGGTCAGCGTATCGACGCGCAGCGCCCAGTCAAAGCTGAGATTACCCGATTGCACCCATTGGAGGACGGGAACGACCTCAGCGGTGGCAGTGCCACTGATAAAGCCGAGGAAAATCGGCCAGCTCAGCGCACAGGAAACGAACAGCGCTCCGGTCGTCAGCGATTTGACAACCGTATTGCCAAGCGCCCGATTGCCCAGCCCGCCAATAATCGCGGCCAGCAAGGGCAAGAAAACGATAATCAGGATAGTGGTGTTCAGCACCTTTTATCCCTTCATCTGGTTGACGTCGTCCACGGCAATTGTGCCGCGACCACGATAGTAAATGACAAGGATGGCAAGCCCGATGGCCGCCTCTGCCGCGGCAACGGTCAGCACGAACATCGCAAAGATTTGCCCGACCAAATCGTTCAGGAACGCGCTGAACGCGACCAGCTGGATATTCACCGCGAGCAAAATCAGTTCGATCGCCATCAGAATGATGATCACATTCTTCCGGTTGAGGAAGATGCCGAGAACCCCCAGCACGAACAGGATCGCGCTGACGACCAGATAATGTTCAATTCCAATCACAGTTCGATCCCCTTGCCAATTTCGGGGTTCTTCATTTCGGTTGCCTCTTCAGGACGGCGGCGGTTCTGTTTGCCGATATCCTGATGGCCCCGCGCGCCTTCGGGGCTTTCGCGGTGAGTCAGGACAATCGCGCCAATCATCGCCACCAGCAGGATGATCCCCGCGGTTTCGAACAGGAAGATATATTTGCTGTAGAGCAGCGCGCCGATGGAGGTGATGTTGCTCGCATCCGCCAGCGGTGCAGCCGAACCATCCGGAACGCCAAGCTCCAGCGCACCGGCCTGATACGCACCGATGCCCAGCACCAGCTCCGCCAGCAGGACCATTGCAATTGCAATCCCGAGCGGAAAGTTTCTGATAAATCCGGCGCGCATTTCGGCGAAGTCGATATCGAGCATCATCACCACGAACAGGAACAGCACTGCGACCGCACCGACATAAACGATAACCAGCAGCATCGCGATGAATTCGGCGCCAACCAGCACCATCAGCCCCGCTGCATTGAAGAACGCCATAATCAACCACAGCACCGAATGTACCGGGTTGCGCGCGGTAATCGTAAACACGCCGCTGGCGATCACGAGCAGCGCGAATAGGTAAAAGGCGAAAGTCTGGATCATAGTTCCGCGCGGCCCCTATCTATACGGCGCATCGGCTTCAAGGTTTGCGGCAATCGCGCGCTCCCACTTGTCCCCGTTCGCCAGCAATTTCGCCTTGTCATAGAGCAATTCTTCGCGCGTTTCGGTCGCATATTCGAAGTTTGGTCCCTCAACGATGGCATCAACCGGGCACGCCTCCTGACAGAAACCGCAATAGATACACTTCGTCATATCGATATCGTAACGCGTGGTGCGGCGGCTGCCGTCTTCGCGCGGTTCGGATTCGATCGTGATTGCCTGCGCCGGACACACCGCTTCGCACAGCTTGCACGCGATGCAGCGCTCTTCTCCGTTGGGATAGCGCCGCAAAGCATGCTCACCGCGAAAACGCGGGCTCAGCGGGTTCTTCTCGAACGGATAGTTGATCGTCGACTTCGGTTTGAAGAAATACTTCAAGGTCAGCATATGCGCCTTGACGAACTCCCAAAGGGTGAAGCTCTTGATGAGGTGTGTGAGGGTGCTCATTGTTTGCTCTCGGATTTCTTGCAGGTGCCGAGCATGATGAGTTGAAGAATCTCGCGCCGCTCATCTTCCATTATTACCGAGCCCATAGGCGTCAGTGAAAAGGAAGCCTTGCGCTTGTCGATGTCCGATATCTCGACAAGTGCTCCGCATCCAAGCTCTGTGAAGAGGCAATTCTCCGACTTGTTGGTCGAGAACGCGAACTGACCCGGAGCAAGTGACATCGCCGGGTAATCGCCCCCTACGCCGACGGCATCCAGAATTCCCGGATCGTGCGACACTGTGATTGCGCCATTAGCGGCGCGGGTTGCAACAAACGTCCATCGGAAGGTGTCGCGACTGTCTTTGTCTACGTCACTAGCCGAGTAATTCCATTCACCCTTGTCGCTCATTAGGACGAGCTGCTTCTCAGCCTGACAATCATAGGTTGTCGAATGGCCACTAGTGGTCGCTAAGGCAGCGAGGATCGCCAGCAAGCTCATACCGCATACCTCGTCAGCATAAGATATCCCGAAATCAGGAAGATGAAGAGCAGGCTCAACGGCAGGAATACTTTCCAGCCAAGCCGCATCAACTGGTCATAACGGTAGCGTGGTACAGTCGCCATGACCCAGCTGAACATGAAGAAGAAGAAAAACGTCTTGAGCAGGATCCACACGATGCCGGGCACCATATATAGCGGCTCCCAATCAATCGGGGGCAGCCATCCGCCGAAGAACAGGATCGCATTGAGCATGCACATCAGCAGGATGTTGGCATATTCGCCAAGCCAGAACAGCGCGAAGCTCATCGAGCTGTATTCGGTCTGATAACCAGCGACGAGTTCGCTCTCTGCCTCGGTCAGGTCGAACGGCACGCGCGCTGTCTCTGCGAGGCTGGAGATAAAGAACATCACCCACATCGGGAACAGCAGCGGATGCACGACATAGGCATTGATCACGCCCAGGCCGAAACCGCGCTGCGCCTCGATAATGGCGTTCAGATTGAAAGTGCCGGCGAACAGCACCACGCAGACCAGAATGAAGCCGATCGAAACTTCATAAGAGATCATCTGCGCCGCGGCGCGCATCGCCGAATAGAACGGATATTTGGAATTGGACGCCCAGCCCGAGATCACCACGCCGTAAACACCCAGCGAGCTGATCGCGAGGATATAGAGCAGGCCGACATTGATATCCGCCAGCACCATCTTCGCGCTGAAAGGCACCACCGCCCAGGCGAGCAGTGCCACGGTGAAGGTGATAATCGGTGCGAGCAGGAACAGCCCCTTGTTGGAGGCGCTGGGGATGATCGTTTCCTGCAGGAACACTTTCAGACCATCGGCAAAACTTTGCAGCAAGCCGAACGGACCAACCACATTGGGCCCGCGCCGCAAATTGATCGCCGCCCAAACCTTGCGGTCAACATAGATGATCATCGCCACTGCCAGCATCAGCGGCAGCGCAATCAGCAGCACACCGGCAAGCGTAGCGACAAACCACGCCCACTCGTAATTCATGCCGAGAGATTGGAAGAATTCGGTCATTCCTTATCTCCCCGCTCGAAAAGCCAGATGTCGAGCCTCCAGACAATGGCGGCTCCCACGAATGCTGGCACAGCGGATGTAATTCCACCCAAAATACCTACCAACACCGCGGTCATCTGGAATCCGCCTCCCGCAGATGACATCGGCCCAAAGTTCAAGATCATCAGAAATGGAGAAACAAGACTGACAAGAACGATGACAATGGCAAGCCAGAATAGAATTCGGGCGGCATTTCGCATCAGATTTGAATATTCCATCACTCTGCCGCCTCCCGCATTTCTTCGCCGTGGAGCAGTTCTGCCGAACATTGCTGCATCACCGCGCTCGCACGGGCGATGGGGTTGGTCAGGTAGAAATCCTTGATCGGATAGGCATCGATTACGCCTTCGGCCTTGGCTTTGCTGTCTGCTTTCGGAAGATCGCCGTAATTGGCCAAACCTTCTTCACCCAGCGCTGGCACAGCCTTGATCATCGCGCTTTGCAACTGGTCAAATGTGTCAAACCCAACTTCAACGCCCAGCGCATCCGCCAGCGCGCGCAGAATTGTCCAATCCTCGCGCGCATCGCCCGGGGCAAACACGGCCTTTTCGGCAAATTGAACGCGGCCTTCGCTATTGACGTAGGTTCCGTCCTTTTCGGCGTAGGACGCTGCCGGCAGGATAATATCCGCCGCGTGCGCGCCTTTGTCGCCATGGTGGCCGATATAGACTTTCAGCGCATCGGCAAATGGCTCAAAGTCCATTTCATCCGCGCCCAGCGAAAGCACCACTTTGGGCTTTGCCTTGGCGATATCTGCCATGCCGTTCTTCTGCGCATAGCCGAGCATTAATCCGCCCATCCGCGCGGCGGAGAAATGCAGCACGTTGAAGCCGTTCCAGTCCTTCTTCACGAGCTTGTACTTGCTCGCAAAGGCGAGACCACCTGCCAGCGCGCCTTTTGCCAAGGCAGCGCCGCCCATGATCATCGCGGGGCGCTCTGCCCCTTTGAACGCATCAGCAGCGGCTTTGGGCAGCTTGGACACAACCGAAAGGTCTTCGCCCAGGAACGTCGCCGGATAGGTCGTTTCCCATTCAGGCCCGACGACAAACACTTGCGCGCCGTTCTTCACAGCCTTTCGAATACGCGCATTGAGCAGCGCCGCTTCCCAGCGAACATGGCTGCCCACGATCAGGATCGCGTCCGCCCGCTCAATACCGGCAAATGTCGTGTTGAAATTCACCGCTGCGAGGTTCGATACGTCATAATCCATGCCGGTCTGACGCCCTTCGAGCAGCTTGCTGCCCATCGCGCCGAGCAGCGACTTGGCCGCAAACATGGTCTCGCAATCGACCATATCGCCGGCAACTGCGGCAATCTTCTTGCCCGGCTTGGCTTTGGCAATGGCTTTGAACGCCTCGTCCCAGCTCGCCTCGGTCAGCTTTCCGCGCTTGCGCATGAACACTTTGTCGAGGCGGCGCTTGGTCAGACCATCGACTTGGTAACGGCCTTTGTCAGACAACCATTCCTCATTCACATCGTCGTTGATGCGAGGCAGCGCGCGCATGACTTCGCGGCCACGGCTGTCGAGACGGATATTCGCCCCCATCGCATCGGACACATCGATGCTGAGCGTTTTCTTCAGCTCCCAAGGCCGCGCCTCGAAAGCGTAGGGCCGCGAGGTAAGCGCGCCGACGGGGCACAAGTCAATCACATTGGCCGAAAGCTCGTGCTGGGCCGCCTGCTCCAGATATGTGGTGATTTGCATATCTTCGCCGCGGTAAAGCGCGCCGATCTCGTCCACGCCCGCAATCTCTTCGGAGAAACGCACGCAGCGGGTGCAGTGGATGCAGCGGGTCATCACCGTCTTGATCAGCGGACCCATATATTTCTCGGTCACAGCGCGTTTATTCGCGGTGTAGCGCGTTGCGCCGCGGCCATAGGCCACCGACTGGTCCTGCAAATCGCATTCGCCGCCCTGATCGCAAATCGGGCAATCGAGCGGATGGTTGATCAGCAGGAATTCCATCACCCCTTCGCGCGCGGTTTTCACCATTTCGCTATCGGTGCGGATTTCCTGCCCTTCGGTAGCGGGCAACGCACAGCTCGCCTGCGGCTTTGGCGGCCCCGGCTTCACTTCGACTAGGCACATGCGGCAATTGCCGGCAATGCTCAGCCGCTCGTGATAACAGAAACGCGGGATTTCCTTCCCCGCAAGCTCGCAAGCCTGAAGAACAGTCGCGCCGTCTGGAACGTCTAGTTCTTGGCCGTCTACGGTGACTTTAGGCATCGTCCAAAGTCTCCCGATAATTTATGAGTTGATCGCGATACATATTCAGCAAGCTGGAATTGATATCCAAAAGGCCGCCAATAATTCGCCCAAAGACCAGTCCAACCATACCGAGGACGGCTATGGGCCATCCCCACTCTTCGCCACCGAATCCGCCAAATGTGCCAACGACAAATGCGCCCAGCCCTAAAATGGCTGCAATAGCTGCCGTACTCGAGGAATTCCGGCTATGAGCACCATCACACCAGGCAATTTTGCGTTCTAGATCCGCGATGTAATCCCCTCGCCTCATTCCGCTGCCTCCGCAAATTTCGCATTGTGCTCTTCGATCCTGCGCTCCAGCTCTGGACGGAAATGGCGGATCAGGCCCTGGATCGGCCAGGCTGCCGCATCGCCGAGTGCGCAGATGGTGTGGCCTTCGACCTGCTTGGTAACTTGCTGAAGCATATCGATTTCTTCGATTGTCGCATCGCCGGTGCGCAGGCGCTCCATCATGCGCCACATCCAGCCTGTGCCTTCGCGGCAGGGCGTGCATTGGCCGCAGCTTTCGTGCTTGTAGAAATAGCTGATCCGGCTGATCGCGCGAACAATGTCGGTGCTCTTGTCCATGACAATAACCGCGGCTGTACCAAGACCCGATCCGACAGCTTTCAACCCGTCAAAATCCATCGGTGCGTCGATAATGTCTTTGGCAGGAACCAATGGCACAGAGGAACCGCCCGGAATGACCGCCAGCAGATTGTCCCATCCGCCGGTGATGCCTCCGCAATGTTTTTCAATCAGCTCGCGGAAAGGAATGCTCATTTCCTCTTCCACGACGCATGGCTTTTCGACATGGCCGCTGATCTGGAACAGCTTGGTGCCGTGATTGCCTTCGTTGCCGAAACCGGCAAACCAGCTTGCGCCGCGGCGCAGAATGGTCGGGACAACCGCGATTGATTCAACATTGTTGACCGTGGTTGGGCAGCCATAAAGGCCCGCCCCTGCCGGGAATGGAGGCTTGAGGCGTGGCTGACCCTTCTTGCCTTCCAGGCTCTCGATCATCGCGGTTTCTTCGCCGCAGATATAGGCGCCCGCGCCGCGATGCATGAAGACATCGAAATCATAGCCGGAACCGCTGGCATTCTTGCCGATCAGACCGGCGGCATTCGCCTCGTCGATCGCTTTCTGTAGCACTTCAGCCTCGCGGATATATTCGCCGCGAATGTAGATATAGGCCGCGCGTGCGCGCATGGCGAAACCGGCGACCAGCGCGCCTTCGATCAGCTTGTGCGGATCATGGCGGATAATCTCGCGGTCCTTGCACGAACCCGGCTCGGATTCGTCGGCATTGATGACCAGAAAGCTCGGCCGGCCATCCGCGCTCTCCTTGGGCATGAAAGACCATTTCAGGCCGGTCGGGAAGCCAGCCCCGCCGCGTCCGCGCAGACCCGATGATTTGATCTCTTCGATGATCGCATCCTGCCCCTTGGCAATCAGATCTTTGGTCTTATCCCAATCGCCGCGCGCCTGCGCAGCTTTCAGGCCCCAGTCCTGAAAACCGTAGAGATTGGTAAAGATGCGGTCTTTGTCAGCGAGCATATGCGAGCGCCTCACAAATAACGTCGTGCAGGCTCATGATAGATAGCCCTGCGAATAGATGTACAAACCGCCGCACAGAATTGCGGCGATGGCAGCGAATTTCACCATGCCCTTGATGACCTTCCACGCAACAAATGCGAGGCCGAGAGCGATAGCAAGAGTGACCCAGTCAAAGCCCATCACCATTCCTTCCGGTAATCGTGATTGGCATCGACCATGTCTTTCAGCGTGGTCGGACCGCCCGATGGTTCGGAGGTATGGCGCCCTGGCTCTTGCGTGCCTTCCTTGGGCTCCTCGCCCTTGGTCAGCGCGTCAAGTACCGCATCGAGCCGCTCAACGGTCAAATCTTCGTAATTGGCGTCGTTGATCTGGACCATCGGCGCTGTTGCACAATTGCCCATACATTCGACTTCGGTCAGCGTCCAAAGACCGTCTTCGGAGACTTCGCCCTTTGCCATCCCGCGCTTCTTGCAAGCGGCAATGATATCGTCCGATCCGCGCAGCATGCAGGGCGTGGTGCCGCATACTTGCACGTGATATTTCCCAACCGGAACAAGGTTATACATGAAATAGAATGTCGCGACTTCGAGCACGCGGATAACCGGCACATCGATATAGGCGGCGACATATTCGATCACCGGCAGCGGCAGCCAGCCTTGCGTATCGGTTTCCGCGCCAACCTGACGCTGCGCCAGATCGAGCAGCGGCATAGTCGCCGATTTCGCGCGGCCTTCGGGGTATTTGGCAATATGCCAATCCGCCTTCGCCTTGTTCTCTTTCGTCCATTCGAAAGAGCCCCAGCGCTCGCGCAGTTCAGGCGTATCGGGTGCGATGTGACGGTTAGCCATTAGCGGTCACACTCCCCGAATACGACATCGATTGCGCCGAGAATCGCGGTTGCGTCGGGCAGCATATGGCCTTTGCTCATCATATCCATCGCTTGAAGGTGACTGAACGCCGTCGGGCGGATTTTGCAGCGATAGGGTTTGTTGCTGCCATCGCTCACCAAATAGACGCCGAATTCGCCTTTGGGGCTTTCGGTCGCGACATAGACTTCGCCTGCCGGAACGTGGAAGCCTTCTGTGTAGAGTTTGAAGTGGTGGATCAGCGCTTCCATTGACTGCTTCATCTCGCCGCGTTTTGGCGGGGAAACTTTGCGGTCGTCTGAGCAGATCGGGCCTTCGGGCATTTCTGCGAGGCATTGTTTGATGATCTTCGCGCTTTCGTACACTTCCTTCACGCGCACCATGAACCGGTCATAGCAATCCGAATTGGTGCCCACCGGAATATCAAACTCCATCCGGTCATAAACATCATAGGGCTGCGATTTGCGCAGGTCCCACGGAATGCCCGCGGCGCGGATCATCGGGCCGGAGAAGCCCCACGCGATCGCGTCTTCCTTGCTGACATGCGCAATATCGACATTGCGCTGTTTGAAGATGCGGTTGTCCATCACCAGGCTCATCGCATCGCCGAACAATTCGGGCAGACGCGTATCCACCCAATCGCCGATATCGGTCAGCAGCTTCAGCGGCACATCCTGATGAACCCCGCCCGGGCGGAACCACGCGCTGTGCATCCGTGCGCCCGATGCGCGTTCGAAGAAGTTGAGGCAATCCTCACGCAGATCGAAGACCCATAGGTTCGGGGTCATCGCGCCCACATCCATCACATGCGCGCCGATATTGAGCATGTGGTTGCAGATCCGGGTAAGTTCGGCGAACAAAACACGCAGATATTGCCCACGTTCCGGCACTTCGAGATTAAGCAGCTTCTCGATTGCGAGAACGTAGGAATGCTCCTGCGCCAGCGGGCTGCAATAGTCGAGCCGGTCGAAATAGGGCAGCGCTTGCAGATAGGTCTTATGCTCGATCAGCTTT
Source organism: Pontixanthobacter aquaemixtae (assembly GCF_009827395.1). Taxonomy (GTDB): domain Bacteria; phylum Pseudomonadota; class Alphaproteobacteria; order Sphingomonadales; family Sphingomonadaceae; genus Pontixanthobacter; species Pontixanthobacter aquaemixtae. Next base: position 1,227,201 of record NZ_WTYX01000001.1, read on the forward strand.
TCGGTGCCGCGATGAAGCAATCCGACATGCGGATCGATCCGCTCGACGATTTCACCATCCAGTTCCATCACCATCCGCAAAACGCCGTGCGCCGCAGGGTGCTGGGGACCGAAATTGATCGTGTAGTTGGAGATGACTTCGCCGTCAGTGGTCAGCGATTCTTCGAGCTGCATGCTCATGCATCACCTCCCGATGGTTTTGCGGCCTTCTTGTCCGCCTTCTTGCCCGCGCCGGTTTGCTTGGGGCTTTCCGTCGTTTTTGGTTCGTCGACAGGAGGCGTATCGGCCTTCTCGTCGCCGGGAAGCACATATTCTGCGCCTTCCCACGGGCTCATGAAATCAAACTGCCGCAGATCCTGCGCGAGTTCGACGGGCTCGTACACAACCCGCTTTTCCTCTTCGGAATAGCGCAGCTCGGTATAACCGGTGAGCGGGAAATCCTTGCGGAACGGGTGCCCTTCGAAACCGTAATCGGTCAGAATGCGGCGCAAATCGGTGTTGCCGTCAAACAGCACGCCATAAAGGTCGAACACTTCGCGCTCGAGCCAGCCGGCATTGGGCCACAGGGTTGTGACCGTTGGAACTGCATTATTCTCATCAGTCGAAACCTTCACCGTCACACGGTGGTTCTTGGTCAGCGACAGCAGCATATACACGACTTCGAAACGCTCTGCGCGCTCGGGGAAGTCAACACCGGCGATTTCCATCAGCTGCTGGTAGGAATGATCATCGCGCAACATCCGCAGCACATCTTCGATGCTGTCGCGCGATACGGTGAGAACAATCTCTCCATGCGCTTCATCCGCGCTGATCAGGGAAGCGCCAATCGCCTTTGCCAACGTGTCTTTGACGCCGTCATTGCTGGCATATCTGGGGGCCGAGTGAAGAACAGTCATATTAACGCTCTATCGTCCCGGTGCGGCGGATCTTGCGCTGCAATTGCATCACGCCATAGAGCAGCGCTTCTGCAGTCGGCGGGCAGCCGGGAATATAGATATCAACCGGAACAATCCGGTCACAGCCGCGGACCACGCTGTAGCTATAGTGGTAATAGCCACCGCCATTGGCGCAGCTGCCCATCGAAATCACATATTTCGGATTGGACATCTGATCGTACACTTTGCGCAGTGCCGGGGCCATTTTGTTGCACAGCGTTCCGGCAACCACCATCACGTCGGACTGGCGCGGTGATGCGCGCGGCGCGGCGCCAAACCGCTCCATATCATAGCGCGGCATATTGGCGTGGATCATCTCCACAGCGCAGCATGCGAGGCCGAAAGTCATCCACCACAGCGAGCCCGTTCGCGCCCATTCAAACAAATCCTCGGTGCTGGTGACAAGGAAGCCCTTGTCATTCACCTCGGTCTGCAGCGCGTTGAAATAATCCGCGTCAGGCTGACGAATCTCGCCCGCTTTCGCAGTGGGCAAAAGCGAACTTTGCGCGGCGGTAGGTGCGGCTTGATTGGTCATTCCCACTCCAAAGCTCCTACTTTCCAGGCATAGGCAAAGCCGACAATCAGTTCGAACAGGAATACCATCATCGTTATCCAGCCTGGCCAGCCGGTCAGATCAAGGCTGACCGCCCAAGGGAACAGGAACGCGGCTTCAAGGTCAAAAATGATGAACAGGATCGCAACCATATAGAATCGCACATCAAATGGCGCGCGCGGGTCTTCAAATGCAGGAAAGCCGCATTCATATTCGCTGTTCTTCTCCGCATTCGGGCTGTGCGCGCCGGTCAGCCGCGAAACGCCCATTGGTAGGAACACGAACAGAGCTGACAATCCCACTGCAATGAACAGAAAGATCAGGATCGGAAGATACTGTAAAGGGTCGAACAAGGGGACACACCCGACTGTTAGTAAAGCTTAGGCGCGCCCTAGTCCCCTGCCCCACGCTTCGCAAGGGGGTGAGGCGTGTAAAATGAGCGAAAATCGGTGCATTATATGCAAGCCGGCCCTAGAGCGGCAAACGCCGGACCTGTGTTGCTATGGATGGCTTGCCTTCAATTGGCACCCCGCCCTCTTCGAAGCGATCCCACTGACCGGTTGCGACATAATACAATGCGCCATCGCGGATTGTACCGCCAAGGGGTTCCGTCCACGCGGAATGCGCCTGCTCAAGGACTGTCAAATTTGTCGCGGATTTTCCATCATCGGAAAGGTCAATCGCAACGATGCGCATCGGGTTCATCCCGTTCTGTATACCGATCAGGCGGTTCCCGGCGCGCCACAATCCGTCGATTCCGTCAAGAATCACGGGCTTTTGCGCAACCAGCCGGGAGATCTTGCCGCTGTGCAGATCGACAATCGCAATGCCGTAGCGATAATCGCTTACATATAGTTTGGTGCCATCGGCGCTTGTCGCAAGACCCTGTGGCGACCGGAATTGCCGTTTGTCTTGCCCGACAATCTTTTCCAACTGGCTCTGGCCGGGCGCAGCAAGATAAATTTCCCCGCCAAGCGGATTGCTTGCATAGACCTTACCGCCGCCCGCAAGGTGGATGTCTGAAGGGTTTCCGCCAGACACCAATTCAATGCTCGTCGGGCTGGTATTCTGATTGATACCGAACCGGAAAAGACCCTTCGCCATTGTCCCGGCTTCTGCGCCCGACATGCCCAGATCGGCTGATGCCACCCACAATGTGCGTGTTTCAGGATCAATGGCGATGCCGCTCAGGCTGTTGGCATTGGGCAATGGCGCGCCCGTCCAAGTGCCATCATCATCGATCCCGAAGATCATGCGTGAAACCACCGTCGAAACGACCATTCTGCCATTTGCGGGATCGATCGCGATGCCCTCCACTAGCTTGGCTGTTTCAGGAACGGTTGCCGCAACCTCGCTCCGCTCTATCGGCTTAGCATTGCTTTTCAGCGCCGCTGCCAAATTGGCCGCAATCGCGGTTTCGCCCGCCATGTTCAGAATTTGCGCGCGTCCCGCATCGCTGAAAGAATAGCCACGGTCGGCGAGCCACAATGCCTCTCTGACCACGCCAGCAGCGTTTTCGGTCTCCGCGTAATGCCGCAGCAGTCGCAACCGCACCGATGCACTGTCCGGAAATGCGCGGGCCAGCGATCTCAATCCGGCGAGATCGGAAATTGTGCCTGTTTCCTCATCAACTGCGCGCCAGCCGGCATCGCCGGAAACGACAAATCCAGCAGTCGCGCGGGCTGATCCTGGCGACACAGGCGGCACGTAATTGCACGCCGATACGCTTAGTACGGCGACAAGACAGGCGAGCGTTCTCATCACTTCAATTGCGTAGCAATCGCCTTCTTCGTGGCTTTACCATAGGGCGGTTTGAAACCGGCAATTTTGGCAATGTCCATTTTTGGCTGCGAATAGACCGAACGTGCATGGCTGAATTCCTTGAACCCTTCAGGCCCGTGATAGGAACCGATGCCCGATGGTCCCACCCCGCCAAAGGGCAGATCATCCATGGAGATATGGAAAATCACATCGTTCACTGTCACACCGCCAGAAATTGTTTTTTGGAGAACACGCTCTTGTTCGCCCGTGCTCTGGCCAAAATAATATAATCCCAAGGGCCGGTCATTCTGGTTCACATAGTCGATCGCTTCGTCGACATCCTTGTAGGTCTTGACCGGCAAGACGGGGCCGAAAATCTCTTCCTGCATCGCTTGCATATCATCATTGACGTTGCGCAGAATGGTCAGCGGCATTTTGCGGGAATTGGAATTCGAGAAATCCTCTTCCGCCGGATTGACCTCGATGACTTCCGCGCCCTTCTCTTTTGCGTCTGCGACCAGCCCTTGCAACCGGTCAAAATGGCGGTCCGTCACGACGGAGGCGTAATCATCATTATCGAGCAAAGTCGGATATTGATTGTGAACGCCCAGCTGGACACCGGCAATCGCGGCCTCTTCCTTCTCTTCGGGCACAATCATGTAATCGGGCGCGAGACATATCTGTCCGGCGTTCATCATCTTGCCCATCGCAATCCGCTCGCCTGCTTTCTCAAGATCTGCGCTGCGCCCCAGAATAACCGGAGATTTCCCGCCCAGCTCCAGCGTGACGGGAACGAGATTTTTGCCCGCTGCCTCCATCACTTTGCGACCGGTCGCGGTCGAGCCGGTGAACAGCAGATGGTCGAATTGCAACGATGAAAACGCCTGCGCCACTTCCGGGCTGCCGGTGATCACCGCCACTTCATCCTGCTCGAAATATTCGCTGACCAATTTGTCCATCAGCGCAGAAGTCGCTTCGGTAAATTCGGACGGTTTGACCATCGCCCGATTGCCCGCAGCCAGAATCTGCATCAGCGGGTTGAAAGTCAGCTGCACGGGAAAATTCCACGGGCTCATGATGCCGACAACGCCCTTGGGTTCATAGCGAACCTCGGCCTTTGCACCCAGCAAGCCAAGCGGGAACGTTACTTTCCGTTTTTCCGGCTTTGACCAAGCGCCCATATGTTTGAGGCAATATTTTCCGAAATTCACCGAACTGACGATATCGGTGATCATCGACTGATCGACGCTGCGATTACCGAAATCCTCATTCATTGCCTGACACAAAACTTCGCTGTGATCCTTGAGCAATGCGATTGCCCGCTTGATCCTGTCCCGGCGCCGATCGAGCGCTTCAGGGCGCGCGGCGACAAAGGCATCGCGCTGGAGCTTCAGGATTGTTTCCATTTCGGCGTTTTTATCGGCGGCCATTATGTCTCTCCCATTGGTATCGAATTGCCACCCATTTTTCACGAGAGTCAGCACATTGACAAGCGGAGAATAGGCTTGGCGCGTTTCCCGCATAGCTATGTCGATTGATTTTGGTGCGCTGCAACATTAGGTCAGGGGAAATTTCACTTTGAACTGGAAAGAACCCAATGACCCAATTCTCCGCTGCCGACCCGATCGTAATCCTTTCCTATGCACGGACCCCGATGGGCAGCATGCAGGGCGTTTTGTCCGATGCAACTGCGACCGAGCTGGGCGCAACGGCGGTAAAAGCAGCGGTCGAACGCGCTGGAGTTTCCGGAGATAAGGTAGACCGAATCTATATGGGCTGCGTCCTGCCCGCAGGCCTCGGCCAGGCCCCGGCCCGCCAGGCAGCGCTGAAGGCCGGTCTGCCAAAATCGGTGCAAGCCACCACGGTCAACAAGGTTTGCGGATCGGGCATGCAGACGGTGATTATGGGCTCGGAAGCGCTGGCATCGGGGACTGTGGGTACGGTTATCGCAGGCGGCATGGAGAGCATGACCAACGCGCCCTATCTGCTGAAAAAGCACCGCTCGGGAGCGCGCATCGGGCATGATACAGCCTATGACCATATGTTCCTCGACGGTTTGGAGGATGCATATGAAGAAGGCCGCGCAATGGGCACTTTTGCGCAAGATACTGCCAACGAATATCAACTGACCCGCGAAGAGATGGACGATTACTCTATCGAATCGCTCCGCCGGGCAAATGCCGCAATTGAAAGCGGCGCTTTTGCGGATGAAGTTGTTCCGGTGACGATTTCGACCCGGCGCGGTGACACGGTGGTCGATACTGACGAAGCCCCCGGCCGCGGCAATCCCGACAAGATACCAACGCTCCGCCCGGCATTTGCCAAAGACGGGACGATTACGGCCGCGACATCAAGCTCGATCTCAGACGGCGCGGCTGCGGTTGTTCTCACGCGCAAAAGCCTCGCCGAAGAAAACGGCCAGAAAGCGGTAGCAACGATTGTCGCCACCGCTGCCCATGCGCAGGAACCATCCGAATTCACGATTGCGCCAATCGGTGCGATCAATTCGGTTCTTGAGCAAGCCGGCTGGTCAACCGATGACGTTGATCTGTGGGAAGTGAATGAAGCCTTCGCATGTGTCGCCATGTTCGCGATGCGCGACATCGGCATCCCGCATGAAAAGATCAACGTAAACGGTGGCGGGACCGCGCTTGGCCATCCTATCGGGGCAAGCGGAACGCGCATTATCGTGACTTTGCTCAACGCGCTGAAACAGCAGGGCAAGAAACGCGGCGTGGCCAGCCTGTGCATCGGCGGCGGTGAAGCAACTGCGATTGCGGTTGAGATGGCCTGATGTACCAGTAAGTGGACAATTAGGCTTCGATTCTTATTATCGCATTGGGATCAAGGGGGGGATGGAATGCAAAAGGTCGTAAGTACGATTGACGAACTGAATTTCTTTACGGTGATAGGAACCGTAGAAGGAGCGAGCACTTGGTCGGAAACGAGCTTTAGCACTACTACAAGGCCGGGCTTCACTGACTCGACTGGTTATACCACGAGCGGATACACTACCACGTCAACGTCAACCACGGAGCGAAATCGATTTTTCGTCAAGCGCACCGAAGATGGCAAAGAATACGAAGTGGACCTGTACGGAAACAAATTTAGCGTCAGAGAAGGACACGAGGTCGGTATTTTTTACGTTGGGAGAACTGACGACGATCTGTGCTATCCGCTGCTCTACGAGAACTATTCGACCGACAAACGTTGGATGCGTCGGAGCAATTTCGACTCAGCACGTGGTACAGCAGTCAAAGCTGGCTGTTTGAGCGTGACAACGATCACTCTGGGAGCACTCGGCCTGATGTTCGCTTTAGCCGCGCTGAGCGAGGGGCATGAGCTCGGTCCCCTATTGGGTGTGTTAGGTGCCGGTTTACTTGGCCTTGGTATCTTTCTCACACTTCGGGCATCAGCAAGCGGCAATCAGGCTCGAGCGATTGACGCAAGGATTATAGAAATTGGGAAGCGCAATCTTGAGAATCGAACTTCGGTGTTAAAAAAAACGCCCTTGTCCGCAGGATAGAAGAACAATCGCAGGTAATTGTGCGGCTGGCTAAATCGCTTACTTCGTCAGCGGCGATGGAACGGCGAGAGGGTTTCGCAACCCAATTTCCGTCACAATACAAACGTGCGGAACTTCATCCTGGCTGCAGTGCATTCTCTGTAGATGCGTCTCACGGTTTCCCCGCGCCCCAAAGTCGGTCTTGTGCGACCCAGCCTTCGCGGCCGCCAACGTCAAATTCGCACCATCCGGCGGAACACGTCCCGAGCACGCCCACCACTCCGGGCTCTGCATTCCACTTCAGCTTGCTATTGTCAGCGGGCTTTTCACGCATAGCCGCAAGCCCTTCTCCGATCACCAAGGCCCCGCGTTTTGCGCTTAGCAATCCTTGGCTCACCCAGCCGGTTGTACCTTCGGAATCTTCGATCAATCGCCAGCCATCAACCACGCGGACAACCTTAATCGGCAAGCCTTTGCGCTTATACACCCAGTCGATCCGGTATTCGCGGCTGGGGCCGACTCTCATATTGAGCTCTTCGGTGTTGATCGTCGCCCAATAGGGCACTTCGCGCTTCTGCGCATGAGCGGGCAATGTGAACGACGTCGCGGTGACAAGAATCGCGAAAAGAATCCGGATGAGCATCCGATTATTCTAACGCTTTAAGTGGCGATGCTTCAAGACTCATCGCTTGACGCTTGACGCATGGCCGCGTTGCGCCCTAGCGCCCTACCCATGGCTGAAAGCAACGACAAAACCACGCGCCGTGTCACTGGAATGCCAAAGGTGATTGTCACCCGGCATCTGATGCCCTCTGTCGAAGCAAGAATGGCCGAGCTTTACGACACCACGCTCAACACCGGCGATGTCCCGCTTTCGCGCGCGCAGCTTGTCGATGCGATGCAGAATTCGGACGTACTCGTTCCCACGGTCACTGATACTATCGACAAGGAGATGATCGCGCAGGCGGGCGACCGTCTTGGCCTGATCGCAAACTTCGGCGCAGGGACGGATCATATTGACCTCAACGCCGCGCGCGACCGCGGTATTATGGTCACCAATACCCCTGGCGTGTTCACCGATGACACGGCGGACCTGACGCTTTCGATGATCATCGGCGTACCGCGCCGCGTTCGCGAAGGCGTTTCGCTGGTCCGCAAGGGCAAATGGACCGGCTGGGCACCGTCGCGGATGCTAGGGCGCCAGTTGGGCGGAAAGACGCTGGGGATCATCGGAATGGGCCGGATCGGCCAAGCGGTGGCGCATCGCGCGCGCGCTTTCGGCCTCAAGATCGCCTATCACAACAGACACCGCCTGCCCCTGGCAATCGAAACGATGCTGGGCGCTGAATTTCACGAGCATGAAGACAGCCTGATTGCCGCGTCAGACATTGTTTCACTGCATTGTCCGGCAACAGAGCGGACAATCGGGTTTTACGATGAAGGCCGTTTTGCGCTGATGAAGGACGGGGCTTGCTTGATCAATACGGCGCGCGGCGATCTGGTGGATCAGGAGGCGCTCATTGCTGCGCTGGAGAGCGGCAAATTGTCGGGCGCGGGCCTCGATGTTTACCCTGACGAGCCCAATGTTGACGCGCGCCTTCTCGCCCATCCAAACGTGATGACTCTGCCGCATATTGGAAGCGCCACCGCTGAAGGCCGCGAAGCCTCTGGCGAGAAAGTAATCGCCAATATCCGCTTTTGGGCTGACGGCCACCGCCCGCCCGATCAAGTACTGGACGCCTTGGTGTGACGGCGGACAAACCCGTCACATCGCAGGAACTCTCCGACATTTGCCTTTCCTGCGGGATGTGCTGCGAAGGTACGCTTTATTCGCACATTCCGCTGAAGCCGGAAGAAATAGCCAAGGCGGAGGGCCGCGGATGGAAGATCGACGAAATTGGCAATGGAGAGACCGGGTTTCTCTCTCCGTGCCACGCGCTTTCGGGCGCTTGTTGCACGATTTATGGCGATCGTCCCTCTGTCTGCGGAGCCTATAGCTGCAGGGTTCTGCGCCGGGTGAAAAACGGACGCATTGCAGTGGAGGAAGGCCAATCCATCATCGCCAAAGCTACCTCTTTGCGTGATCAGCTCCGCCAGTATGTCCCGGCCGGTACAACGCTGTTCGATTTCAGGAGAAAGGCGGCCGATTGGGTGGATAACTGGCAGCAATTAAGCAAAGCGGAACGCAAGGAACTCGCCCCCGCCATGCTGCTGATTACCGAACTGACCAACCTTCTCGACAAAGAGGTGCTCTGGATAACGGACAATGCGAGATCGCCCGAACCCTCTATGATGTCGGACAAAGATGGCGACCGCGTCGCCTAGGCGCGGTCAGCCTGTTCCCGCGCTTCGTCGAGCCAGTATATCGATAATTCCGCCAACTGCGCGGCGCGAGCTGCCCATTTCCAAATGCGTGACAGGCAGTTCCACTTGCTCGTCTGATTCATCGCTCTGTCCGCATGCGCATTCGGGTGCGATCACGCCATCGACTGGAGACCAAACCGCGATTGTGTGCACGGGTGGCTTTATCGAAAGGTCTTCTTTGAAGGGCGGATTTTCCACCGTGTGATCATTGACAAACTCGTAGACCCGCCAGGCATTGTTGGCATGCCGATCGCCGGAAAACGGAGTGCCCAAGGTCACAACAAGGCTGATCTTTTCCGGATGGCGATGCGCCAATGCGCGTGCATAGAGCCCGCCAAGGCTCCATCCGACGACCATGACCGGTTGCCGCGATGCCGACGCTACACGGTCCAATTGCCGTTCAACCATGGCAAGGCTTTCCTGCGTCACGCGAGCGTTATAACCGCCGCCCAAACCCGACGAGACAAATCCTGCCGCATCGAGCGAACGCCTGAGGAAGCTTGTGGAACCATCGCCCGACATGAGGCCGGGAATAACCAGCACGGGTTCGCCATGCCCAACAGTTCCAGATTGCAAGACCGGCCTGATGCGTCCGGCTATCAGCTTTGGGATCGCAAATGCTTCCCTAGCCAAATAGGGAAATGCAGGAGGCTTCACGTCGGACAATAACGCATCAATCCCCGGTCAAAATCCGGTCGACCAATTCCTTCACTGTGGGCGTGAAGTTGTTGGAATAGAATGGGTCCTGCTTGAAACGATAGGCCGAATGTCCGGCAAAGGCGAGATTGTCATCCGTATCTCCGCCATGCGCAATATCCTGCAATGTCTTTTGAATGCAGAAACTACGCGGGTCAGCCAGGCGCCCGGTTGTGTAGTCATCATGGTCTTTCCACGAAGAGAACCCGCAATGTGACAGGCAGCCCATACAATCGGCCTGGTCCTTGCGGATCGTATCGCGGCTTTCGGGGGTGACGAACACGAGAGTGTTGTCGGGCGTTTTGAGAGCTTCGGTGTAGCCCTCTGCAAACCACGCTTTGGCAACGCCCCAATCATGCGGTGTTACCCAGAAATTCTTGCCTCTTACGCCGAAGTCGAGCTGCGCCGTGTGATCGCCTGCCTCGGTCTTGCTGAACGCAATTTGCCGTTCGCTGCGATGCACCAGGTCATTCAGGAAAGGATTCTTCACCGCAGAGGAATAAAACCCCGTGGGCGAGAACTTGTGCAGCAACACTTGTCCTGGCTCGACCGTGCGAAGCATGTCCTTCCATCCTTGCGGGATCGGGCTTTCCTGAGTCAGAAGCGGGCGCGTACCAAACTGGAAACAGATTTTGCCAAGTTCGGGATTGTCGATCCAGTTTTCCCACTCGCGCAGAAACCAGACGCCGCCCGCCATAACGATGGCGGTCTCTTCAGAAACACCCTCTTTACGCATAGTGTCGCGCAAATCCTTGACCCGTGGATAGGGGTCTTGCGGTTCGCGCGGGTTTTCTGCGTTGGAAAGGCCGTTATGGCCTCCTGCAAGCCATGGGTCTTCATAAACCACCGCCGCCATCAGATCGGGAACCTTGGAATAGCTCCTCTTCCATAGCGCGCGGAATGCACGCGCGGAGCTGATGATGGGCAGGTAGTGGACATTATACCGCGCGGCGATTTCCGCCAGCTTGTAAGGCATGCCTGCGCCGCAAGTGACACCTGTCACCAACCCTTGGGTTTTCTCTAGAATACCTTCGAGAATCTCTTGCGCACCGCCCATTTCCCATAGGACATTGATATTGATCGCGCCTTTGCCGCCAGCAATATCATAAGCTTTCTTGACTTGCTCGATACCGCCGTCGATGCCGTATTGGATCAATTGCTCGTGGCGCTCTCTGCGGGTCCGCTGCGGATAGACCTGCGGGATGATCTCGCCATTCTCGTCGGTGCTATCGGCATTGACCGCGCTGACAGTGCCGATCCCGCCTGCAGCAGCCCAGGCTCCCGAACTCGTATGATTCGTCGCAGAAACGCCTTTGCCGCCCTCAATCAATGGCCAGACTTCACGTCCGCCATAATTAATCGGGCTCAACCCCTTAAATGCCATTACTCATCAGTTCCTTGAAATTCGGCTTACTTTTCAGCGTTGCCCGCCCCGCCCGCCGGCTTTGACCCGGGTCCGCGGCATGGTTTTATATCTTTCGGTTCAGGCCTCGTAGCGGCTGCCTTGAACTGTGCATAGTACCCGGCCAATTCGGGCGCATCTTTGAAGGCCACCAATTCGAACCCCACCTGCCTGAATTCGCAGGACAGAAGCAGCGGGTCGATGCCATGCTGGTCCGTTGGGCGATCTACATCCACAACAATGACCTGCCCGCCTTCATTGAGCGCCGACCATAGTCGCCAAAGGAAGGCATAGGGCTCCTGAACTTCATGATACATATGCACCATGAAGATCCGGTCGAAGCTTTTCTCCGGCAGACGCGGATCATCACCCGCCCCCAGCTTGATCGAAACATTGTCGAGCCGCTCTTTCTCGACCCGATTGCCCAGCCGCTCCAGCGCTTCTTCATCGATGTCTTGCGCCAAAACCCGGCCATCCGCACCAACGCGCTTGGCCAGACGGACAGTGTAATATCCTTCACCTGCACCGATATCCGCGACGGTAGTGCCTAGTTCAATCTCCGCGAGATCCATTACTGTTTCGGCCTCTCCTTTGGCATCGCGCGCGGTCTCGGTCGAAAAGGCATTGGAACCAAGATCCGACACGGGCCGGTCAGGACGGGGAAAATCGAGCGCCGATTCCGGGCGATCGGATTCGCCATCCGCTGCCTTGCAGGAAGACAGAGCCAGCGCCGCAAGCAAAAGGAGAGAAAGGCTTCGCATATGCGAGAGGTCTTTAGCGCCAAGCGGCACGAGTAGCAAAAGCGATTATTGTGTGGTCAACAACGCCGTGGGGTTGGCTAACGCAATCGGGTCGGGTCCGTTTCCACACGCGTGGCTATTTCGCCGATATCCTTGAACCGCGCCAAGGCGATTGCGCCAGCAGCGATTTCGTGGACACCGGTGATTGCTCCGCTGGAAATCCACCAACCGGCTTGCGGCTTGATCCCGCGCTGCGCGAGGTTGCGAAGCAGGAAACACACAGCTCCGAATGGACCATCCAGCATGGTTGATGTTGTCGCCTTGCCCACTTCGCGGCCATCAATGTCGAGAGAGATATCGACATCATCAAGCGTGTCCCAGACTGTCCGGTCTACGCGCTTTCCAATCAGAAGGCCGGCATTGTTGCCATGATCGGAAACCGTCACGCAGGGACCATCCTGGTTAATTTTGGCATAGGGCGATGAGGCTACTTCTATCCCGATGCAGACTTCGTCCACCCAATCCATCGCTTCGTCGCGGTCGCGTGGCAGCGCGGCATCCTTTGGGTCAAGACGGAGCATAAATTCTGCTTCGACCGCCGCAAATCCACCCTCGAAAATCCGGAAAACATTGCCTTCGTTATTCTCGCGCTGGATAGCGTCTTCGAAAACCGGGCCAATTAGCCGGTTGGCGCCGAGACTGTCGCTGGCGGGAACGTTAATCTTCCCGACTTTCCAGCCACCGATCGGCCGATTCCAGATCGAAATAGCTTTATCCTGAATGCTGTAAGCACTGGCTAGATCGACTGGGGGGCTACCGGGATAGTTGCTGATTGGCTTCCACGATTGACGGGCGTCAACAAACGCATGTGCAATTTCACCCGCTTCGGAATTCATTAACTCCACCCCTTCAAGAAACTCACCCTAAAGCATGACTTTGACGAAAAAGGAAACCGGTGTCAAAACGATTCTGACTTGGCGTTTGCGAATAGATTTCAATTTCGCACTGCAATTCGGATGTGGTTGGCCTATAGGTCAGGCGCAAAGATCAGGAGGGGTTTGAAAGAATGGCAATGTCCGGTTCGTCACCGACAATCAATGACGTTGCACGCATTGCAGGCGTGTCAAAGAAAACGGTCAGCAGAGTCATCAATCGGTCGCCCTTGCTGAAAGAAGCGACACGGGAAAAAGTCGAGAAGGTTATCGCCGAACTCGGTTACACTCCCAACCCTCAGGCGCGTGCTCTCGCCCTACGCCGTAATTTCCTGCTTGGCCTGCTGCACGACAACCCGAACGCGCAAACCGTGCTCAATTTCCAGGAAGGCGTGCTCGATGCGATCCGTGACACGGAATTCGCGCTTGTTGTCCGGCCGGTAGACCGCCGTTCGCCCGATATGCTGGAAGACATCCGCAACTTTCTCGAAGTACAAAGGCTCTATGGCGTTTTGCTGTTGCCGCCAATTTCCGAGAATGACGAATTGGCGGAACTGTGCCGCGATATGGGTTGCGGCTATGTACGCATGGGTTCGGCAGCGCTCGATACATCGGAACATCTCGTGCAGTCGAACGACCGCGAAGTTGTCGAATCGGTGATCGATTATCTGGTTGAACTGGGCCACCGCAGGATTGGATTGATCGAAGGACCATCGGGGTTCCGGTCCGCTGCCGAACGCCGCGAAGGGTTCCGCGCGGCCATGAAACGCCACGGCCTGGAAGTGCCCGAAACAGCCGTCGCCCAAGGCAATTACCGATTTGATTCCGGGGTGGAAGCGGCCAACAAACTGCTGCAAGGCGACACCCAGATCACCGCGCTTTTCGCAAGCAACGATGAAATGGCGGCGGGCGCATATCATGCGGCCAGAGAGAAGGGGATCGCGGTTCCCGGGCAGCTGTCGATCGTCGGCTTCGACAATTCCCCGATCGCTGCCCATATCTGGCCACCGATGACCACGGTCAGCTGGCCGATTCGCGAAATGGCCAAGTCCGCAGCATTGAAATTGATCGATCCGGGTTCTGACGGCGCGAAGCCTTCAACCTTTCCCGCCCGCCTTGTAACGAGGGACTCGGTTGGCCCTCCCCCGCCTACGACGTAAGCTCAAGGTTGAAATACAACCCTGTTTCGGTCTAAACGAATAAATGACACCGGTTTCCTCTCGCTTCGAATCGAGGCATTGAGGCGACAAAACAATGCTCTTGCGAGCAAGGAGACAATATGAAGATCGCTTTGATCAACGAGAACAGCCAAGCAGCCAAAAATTGCATCATTCACGACGCCCTGACCGCCGTTGCCGAGCCACTTGGCCATGAGGTGCACAATTACGGGATGTATACTGCAGAGGACGACGCGCAGGTTACCTACCCCATGGTCGGCTTGCTGACAGGCATATTGCTGAATTCAGGCGCTGCCGATTTCGTGGTCACCGGATGCGGAACCGGCTCGGGCTCAATGCTGGCGGCCAATGCAATGCCGGGCGTGTTTTGCGGCCTGGTGATTGACCCGACCGACGCCTTCCTCTTCGCCCAGATCAATGACGGCAACGCCGTTGCCATGCCCTATGCCAAGGGTTTTGGCTGGGCTGCGGAACTGAATCTGCAGGATTGCTATCGCAAATTGTTCGAAGGCGAGAGCGGCGTCGGTTACCCCAAAGAACGTGCAGCGATTATGAAAAAGAATCGCGGCGTTCTGGCAGATCTGAAGTCGAAAACCTGCCATGACATGCTGACAGTGCTCAAGACCGTTGACCAAGAACTGCTTCGCAGCGCTGTCGCTGGTGAGAAATTTGCCGAGCTTTTCTACGCCAATTCGAAAGACGATGCGATCAACGAATATCTGCGCGGTCTCTAAGTCAGGACGGGAGAATTGATCCATGATTAACGGTGCATTCGATCTGACCGGCAAAGTGGCTCTGGTGACCGGCGCAAATACCGGCATCGGTCAAGGCATAGCTGTCGCACTGGCCCAAGCGGGGGCCGATGTGGCGCTTGTCGCCCGGCGTGATCCTGCGGAAACCAAGAAGCTTGTCGAGGAAGCCGGCGTCCGCGCGCATGTTGTCATGGCTGATCTATCTTCGATCGAACCGTGCGAGAGAATTGTCGAGGATGTGGTTGCCGCGCTCGGCCGCATCGACATACTCGTAAACAATGCGGGCATCATCCGGCGCACCGACGCGCTCGATTTCTCGGAAGAGGATTGGGATGCAGTGATGGAAGTAAACCTCAAGGTGTTGTTCTTCCTAAGCCAATCAGTCGCCCGTCATATGACCGGATGGGCCAGCCAGTCTGGCGAGCGGGGCAAGATCATCAACATCGCTTCGATGCTCACATTCCAAGGCGGGATTCGGGTTCCCAGCTACACCGCAAGCAAAAGCGGCGTAGGCGGATTGACCAAGCTGATGGCGAATGAATGGGCGCTCAAGGGTATCAACACCAATGCCATTGCCCCGGGATATATCGCCACCAACAACACCGAAGCGCTCCAGGCTGACGAAACCCGCAACCGGCAAATTCTCGAACGGATTCCGGAAGGCCGCTGGGGCGATCCGGCTGATATCGGCGGGGCTGCCGTGTTCCTCGCCAGCAGGGCATCGGATTACGTCCAAGGACACATTCTTGCCGTTGATGGTGGGTGGCTCGCGCGATGATACTTTCGCCGGAAACAGGCTGCCTCGCCTGCTTCGGCGAAAATTCGCTACGCCATTCGCCTTCTTCAGGCGCGCAGTGTTCGCGAGCCTATGTCAGCCGGTAGCGGAATAAGCCGGCGAAGCGCCATCGGCGGCGCTATGGCAGGGGCCGCCCTGCTCCATGCACCCGCGATCAGTGCTGTGGCTGGAAAGCCTGATCCCAAAGTATTGAATTACCGCGGCTTCATTGACCGTGGAACCCCGGCCTTTTTCGGCATCCGTTATGCCCGTGCGCAGCGTTTCGATCTACCGGTGCGCGAACCGCTACCGCAAAGTGAGACTCCGGCGACCGAGTTTGGCCCCTTGTGCCCGCAACGCAACCCGATGACACCGCTGATGAGCGAGGATTGCCTGTTCCTCAACATCTGGTCGCCCGATCCCTCCGCCAATGCGCGACGTCCGGTTATGGTCTATTTCCACGGCGGCGCTTACAATTGGGGATCTGTCACCGATCCGATTACGCAAGGCCCGCATCTTGCCACTAAGGGCGATGTCGTAGTCGTCAGCGTCAATCACAGGCTAAACCTGTTCGGATATGGATGGCTGTCGCCCTTTGGCGATCGCTTCCGCAGCAGCGGAAATGCCGGACAGCTCGATCTGGTTTGCGCGTTGCAATGGGTACGCGATAACATCGGAGCCTTCGGCGGCGATCCTGATCGTGTAATGGTGTTCGGCCAATCCGGAGGGGGAGCCAAAATTGCCACTCTGATGGCAATGCCCGAAGCAGATGGCCTGTTTCACTCCGCAGCCACGATGAGCGGACAGCAAGTGACCGGACAGGGGCCGGAAAACGCATGGAAAAGGACCCGTGCATTCATGCGCGAAATCGGGATCGGCGAGAATGATGCGGAGGCGCTGCTTACTCTACCGCACGAGCGCCTGATCGAAGGGCTGACCGCTGTCGATCCGATACTGGGCGGCGGGATCTATTTCGGCCCGGTGCTCGATATGGTTCACCTCCACCGCCATCCGTTCTGGCCCGATGCCGCACCGCAATCGCGCCATATTCCAATGATCCTGGGCAACACTAGCGACGAAACCCGCGCCTTTATCCGCGCAGACGGGCCGGTAGTGCGCGATCTCGATTGGTCCAACATCGCCGAGAGGCTTGCTCCGCAAATCAGGATCGACCTGCGCCCTGACTGGGTCATATCGCAATACCGCGCCCAATTTCCCGAATGGTCCGCAGAAGAAGTTTTCTACGCCGCGACCACCGCGGGGCGAAGCTGGCCCGGCCAAGTTATTGAAGCAGACAGGCGGGCAGAAGCAGGTGCCAAAGCCACTTGGGTGTACCAATTGGACCGGGAAAGCCCGATCGATCCCAAACGCGGCGCGGCGCATACCGATGATCTGCCCTATGTCTTCGGGACGCTTGCTGCTCCGGGAAGTTATTCGGGCACAGACAAACGAGCGCAAGAAATCAGCGATGCGACGATCGCCGCATTTGCGGGAATGGCGCACAATGGAAAGCCGGGCCTTGAGAGCTGGGCACCATACACCCTGCCCGACCGCGAAACGCTCGTCATCGGGCAAGAGCACATTGCAATGCAAAGCGATCCCAGACGATGGGAACGCGAACTCTGGGCAACAGGCCCCTATATCCAACCGGGGAGTTGAAGCGTGAAACGAATATTTTTCGCAAGCCTGGCCATGGCTGCAGCCAATGTTGCAAGCTTTGCATCAGCCCAGACCGCGCCCTCTACCCCGGCACCGCAAACGCAAAGCGGCACGGTCGAAAACATCAACAAGATTATCCTCGTCGGCGATTCGACGACTGCCACGGGAAATGGGTGGGGATCGATGTTTTGCGCTCACCACACAACGCACCCCACTGCCTGCCTCAACCTCGCCCGCAATGGCAGGAGCAGCGGGTCATTCCGGGCCGAGGGGCTGTGGGATGTTGCCCTGCGCGAAATGCAGGTAGAGGGATATGGCGATGTCTTTGTCCTGATCGGCTTCGGTCATAATGACCAGCGCGGCAAACCGGGCCGATCGACCGATCTCGAGACCGAATTTCCCGCAAACATGCGCCGCTACGTCGCTGAAATTCGCGCTGCCGGAGCGACGCCGGTTTTGTTCACGCCGCTGACCCGTCGGTCATTCGATGACGGAGAGGTCACCCGCGATCTCGACGCTTGGGCGAATGTTATCCGCCAGATTGCGAAAGACACAGGAACACCATTGATCGATCTGAACGAGCGCAGCCGCGACATTGTCCAGGCTCTGGGCCCCTCGGTCCAGAACATGCTGGCCGAACGCCCAGCCAGCCCCGAAGTGTCTGCGGCGGCTGCTATTGATGGCGAAACGCTGCCTTCTGAAACGGGTCGGCCTGACTTGCCGGCTTCGCCCCCGGACTTGCGCATCGCGAAGATGAATTCGCGTTTTGACTATACCCATCTCGGCGAATTTGGCGCGAAACTGTTCGCGTCGGTCGTCGCAGCCGAAGCGGTAAAGGTGGAGCCTGAAATTCGCCGGCTGATCCGTCCCTGACCGCGATCAGTCCTTGGGGCTAACCGGGTAGGATATGATGATCGACAGAGGTTCCGGTCCGACCTGTCTGATGCCGACCACAGCGCCTTCATACAAATAAGCCGCCATGCCCGGGCTCAGTTCTGCCTCGACTCCGTCCGACATAACCACGCCTTTCCCAGACGTTACATAATAGACCTCGTCATGCGAGATCGGATGTTCACCAACTGCCGCGCCGGGATCGAGGACACGCCGGCGGAATTCCATTGTCCGCGGCTGCGGCGCAGCATCGCTTATGCGGTAGGCGGTCGACATCCCGATGGCGCCGTGAGGCGGCGCCTCGCGGACTTTCACGTCACTCTCGGAAACCACGACCATCGGCGGAACGGTGGAAACTGGCTGCGCGCCATTCGCTGCGCAAGCGCCCAATTGCGCAGCGAGAAGTATCAGCGCACAGCGTTTCATTTGTTGGATTCCCGCATCTCGCGGTCTCTTGGCGAAAGGTGTTCCTGTGCGCCGGCTTTCTGCCCCGGCATAACACCAGACTTTGTGGTCATATCGGACAGATTCCAATCGACCGCGACGAAGGGCGCTTTGGTAGAAGCGAACTCGGGATAGCCGCCTACTTCGCTTTCGGAATCGATGATTTCGCCCCGCCCCTCGGCGATGAAGAACAGCACGCGTGTTTCCATTTCGCTTCTGTCCCAAGGACGCGCGCCCGCGGTGGCAAGCAGGTGCGTTTCGACCTCGATCGACGGCAAGATGGTATAGTCCGACAAATCGTGAAGCGGCGCATCCTGCTGCTTGATCTCGGCCGAAGTCACGCCATACCGGCCGAACATGGGAAGGTCGCTTCCATACCGGTCCACCGCAACGTTATCGTGGCCGTAATAGAGTAGGTCTCCCACCCCGCCGATTGTGAGGAAAGGCAGCCCATCATCGGTGCTGTTGCCACCGCGCAAGACGTTGCCAACCGCGGTCAGCTTTCCGTCCACTGCCCCGTGCCCCGCCCATTCGAGGTCCATGAGGTTGTAGTGAACCGCCCGGTATTGCGGATCGTAAATCAGATTGTTGATCATCAACGCTTCAACGCCCCCTTTGAGCAGCGGCGAGCGTTCGACATTATGCGCCCAGATATTGCCTTCGAAGACGATACCCGTTGCGTTGTCGTGGATGAGCGAACCTTTTGAATGCTCTCCTTTGGGGTGCGTTGAATCGGCAAGGCCTTCGGCGGCAAGGTTCGACCGGAAAACGATGTTTCGGCTTGTTCCCTCGCGCCATTCCTCCACCGTGTCGCCGGTAAAGCGGGGGCCAGAGGCGGACATGTTCTCGTCAATCGCCCAGAAGAAGCTGTTATTTTCAATTACAACGTTGTGCGCTGAACGGGTGGAAAATGCATCCACTTCCCAGCCATGGCGTTTGGGCAGGCCGTCACTGCCAACGACCACGCGCAGATGTTGAAGCAGCACATCATGCGTTTTCACATCGATCCCGCCGCGAAGGATTGTAATCCCTGGCGAAGGCGCTGTCTGGCCAGCGATAGTCACAAACGGCTCTGCAATTTCGAGCGTTGATCGCTCCAAATCGATTGCTCCACCTACTTCGAAAACAATGATCCGGGGGCCTTTGGCAGCAAGCGCTTCGGCAAGGCTACCGGGACCGTCTTTTGCCAAGGTGGTGACGCGGATGATTTTGCCGCCCTTGCCCCCTGATGTGGGGTCTGGCGGAGACGCATAGACAAGATTTCCGAATACCAGGGCAAGCACGGCAGCAATTTTCAATATGGTCCGCATGACATCCTCACTTTATTCTATTCTTGCCGGTCAATCGATGGCTCGGCTGTGCGCACAAAAAAGCCGCCGGCGTGAGGAGAGTCGCGCCGGCGGCCTATCAAGTCAATTCTACCGGCTCAGAAGCTGTAACGCGCACCGAGCAGGAAGTTGCGACCCGTATGGTGGTAGAGTGTCGGCAGATTCAGCACATCGAATGTCTGAAACTCGAACTCGTCGGTCAAGTTGATCGCTTCGAAGGTGACTTCGACCTGATCTGTCAGCTGGTAGGAAGCCGAGAAATCGAGGTTGAAAGTCGAACCGACGCCGCGCGATTCGCGCCCTTCGGTCCGTCCGCTCGCATTAGGAAGCCGGGTGAGATAGGCATCGCGATAGGCACCGGTAACACGTGCCGCAAACTTCTCATCTTCATAATAGAGCGTTGCGTTGAACGAGTTTGGCGAGAAGCCGATAATGTCGTCCGAATTGACGTAGGTGTAGTTACCGACGAACCCGAAATTATCCAGACCGGAACCAAGGAAGGTAAACGGAGTCTGGAAAATCACTTCCAGACCTTTCACCTTCGCATCGTCACCGTTGACCTGCTGGTTGATATCAACCCGCGGGTCCTGTCCTGCAGAGAGCAGTTGCGCCAGCGGACTGGTGGGAGAAGCAACGCTGTTTGGCAGGCCGGTCTGGCTAAACGTGGTTTCGATGGTATCGGCCTGTTGGAAGAACGAAGAAATGTCCTTCTGGAACAATGCCAGAGCGAGCAGTGCTTCCGGTTGGAAGTACCATTCGATGCTGATGTCATAGGTCCAGGCACGGAACGGATCGAGGCCAGGATTACCCAGGCTGAAGTTGAACGGAGGACCGTTAAACGTGTCGATCGAACCGCCAGGCGTCAGGTCACCCAATTCGGGGCGAGCCATTACCTTGGCGATGCCGCCACGGATAAGCAGATCCGGTGTCGGCTCGAGAACCACGTTGAAAGCAGGAAGCCAATCGTCATAGCTGCGATCGATGGTTACTTCGTCAGTGCCGTTCACGAAGCCGGTCGACGAAACATTGGTTTCAACAAACCGCACGCCGAAGTCACCGCGAACAGGCATATCGCCGAGCGTAAGATCGAAATCGGCCTGAACAAATCCGCCGTAATCGGTTTCTACAACGCTGCGCGTATCCTGTGCCCGCACAACCGGCGGGATGCTGAACAGGTTGATGGCGTTGACTGCCGCATCAAAGTTCGGCGTGACCCATGTGCGATCGGTCCCGGCTGGAAGCCCCAATCCGCTGCCGTAGCCACTGAGCAGGTTAGCCAAGCTTGCATCGACAGCGATCGGGCCTGTTCCGGTGATGTCAGAAACATCACCTTCTGCACGACCTTCAAACGTTTCGAACTTGAAGCGTTTGTAGCTGAAGCCGGTTTTGAGAGTGAGCGATGGGCTTACTTCCCATTCCAGATTTGGCTGGAACGTATCGTAGCTGTTGTCCACACCCTGAGGGCGGTTCCTATATTGCGTGAACAGGAAGGACGACGGATCGGTTACGTCGAAATTGCCAAAGCTGATATCGGGAGTGTTGAAGCTGTTGGTGAAATCGTAGCTGTAACCACTAACCGGCGTGGCCGCGTCGAAGAAGATCGTCGCTTGCTGCGGGATGCTCAGATCTGAACGGGAGATACCGCCAAGAACATTCAACCGGAAAGTATCGGTGAATTCATGTTCCAGCTCACCGGTGATCTGGAAATATTCTGTGTTCAGCTTGTCCCGGCGGTGCTCGCTGCGAACTGGAATGATACCGTTCGCGGCGTCTGCCTGAATGTCAGCCACCAACCGCGTAATCACACCATCGCCATTGATCGTGTAATCGGTCACATCGAGATTGTCGGTGTTGGAACGGATGAAGACCTCGAGGAATTCCTCCGAACGGTCGCCTTTAAAGTCGGAATAAAGACCGTCAAAGCTGATCGTTGTATTGTCGCCCGGACGGAATTGGAGCGAACCGGTAATTCCGAGACGCTGCTGGTCATAGTCCAGACGGCCATAGCGCGGAATGCGCGCATACCATGCGTTGCGCAGTTCCTCGCAGGCACCGCCAGTGGGGTTGCCGGCGCAATTTTGGCCCAGCGCCGAACGGAATGTGGCGAAGTCATCGAAACGGACGGTCGAGAAGCCTTCTTCGCGGATCAGACGATCCTGGAAAGCGACCGACAGCAACGCGCCGAAAGTCTCGTCATCGTTGGTGTAAGACAGCAGACCTGCAACGCGCGGACCCAAATCCTCTGCAAGGTCGTTATATTGCGCCTGCGCGCTCAATGCACCGGTCAGGCCCGCGCCGTAATCGAAGGGTCGGCCAGTGCGAAGTTCAACATTGGCACCCAGCGAGCCTTCTTCAATTTCCGCCGACTGCGTTTTGCGAACGGCCAATTCGTTGAAGAGTTCAGACGCGAATACGTTGAAGTCAAAAGCGCGGCTTCTGTTCGTGCCACCCGAAGCGTCGGAGCCGCCGCTGGTAGACAGCGCTTCAAGACCGTTCACGCGAACGCGGGTAAAGGTACCACCCAGACCGCGCACGGTAATCCGCCGGCCCTCGCCCGCCTGCCTGTCGATTGCAACACCGGGAATGCGTTGCAACGATTCCGCCAGGTTAAGATCAGGAAAGTCCGCAATGTCTTCCGCAACAATCACATCGACAACACCGGTTGCCTCGCGCTTTGTATCCAGCGCTTCGTCAAGACTTTGGCGGAAACCGGTTACAACGATTGTATTGTCGTCTTCAGCGGCAGTCTCACCTGTATCTTGCGCGATCGCGGCCACTGGGCATGAAATCGCGAACAGCGAAGCCCCTGTAAGCGCAGCCTTTTTGATGAATTCGAATCGCATTCTAGAACCTCCCAAACACCTCTGTAATCCCAAGAAACCGGTGTCATTTTTTTGACTTGATACCGGTGTCATTTTTGGTATCTATGCCAATTGAAGGCATTTGGCAAGGGGGTTGACCGGCAAAAATTGTCGGCAACAGTGAGGATGGGATGAGGAACAGCGATCTCAGATCGGCGTCAGCCGCAGTCGGCGTCCCCGCACCCGTGAGTGTGGCAACCGTCCTTTCTAGGTCGCGGCACACCCTTGAACGCGCCCCACACATAAGCGCATTTTCGCATCCGTCCGGGGCGCTTGGCCAATGGCCAAGGGGTGCAGCCTGCATAAATCCCCGTCCACATGCCACAGATGGCGGAAAGGCCACAACATGACAAAGGGAATGCCTATGCTACCCAGACGAACGGTATTGGCCGGATCACTTACATTGGCCGCCGGCGCTCTGCTGCCTGCTTGCAAACCCGTCATGTCGGGAATGCTAACGGGCGCGGATGCACATCCCGCAACCTATCCGACAGTTCGCGCTGTCGAATTCATGGGCCGATATCTTGCAGAAAGAACCAATGGCAGGCTTGGCATCAAAGTTTATGCAGGCGGTCAGTTGGGCAATGAAACCGATACGCTGGAAATCACCAGCTTCGGCGGTATCGATCTCAACCGGGTCAATTTCGCGCCGCTCAACAGTATAGAGCCGATGACCCTGCCCTTCTCTCTCCCGTTCATTTTCGATTCGGTTTCGCATATGCGCCGCGTGGTCGACAGCGAAGTGGGTAACGAAGTGCTGGCGTCGCTAGAGCAGCACAAGCTGATCGGCCTGTGCATCTACGATTCCGGCGCGCGCAGTTTCTACAACGTTCGCAGAGCGATCACGCAGCCTTCCGATATGGAAGGGCTCAAGATCCGCGTTCCCGCGTCCGACCTGTATATCGCCATGGTCAATGCGCTTGGGGCAAATGCTGTACCGATCCCATTTGGCGAGATTTACCAGTCGCTGGCACAAGGCGTAATCGACGGTGCGGAGAACAACTGGCCCACTTTCGTGGGAGAACGGCACTACGAAGTCGCTGGCTACCTCAGCCTGACACAGCATCTTCTTACACCGGAAGCGCTCGTGATGAGCAAAGTAAGCTGGGACCGCCTTTCAGCGGAAGACCAGGCCCTTCTGCGCGAAGCGGCCAAGGCTTCCGTGATTGAAATGAGACGCTTGTGGGACATCCGCGTCGACGAAGCTAAGGCCGCTGTCGCTGCTTCCGATGTGAAAGTGAACGAAGTCGACACACAGCCTTTCGCCGATCTCATGCGCCCCGTCTGGGACCAGTTTATCACCTCACCGGCCCAGCAAAGCGTGGTCGAGCGCGTTCTTGAAATGAAGGAGGGGTAATCATGGCTGCGTCCATTTCCCGCTTGTTGGTCGCTTTCGGCTCCATCGGACTGCTTGCCATGACGGCGATCATCGGGTGGCAGGTCCTCGGGCGTTTCGTGCTCAATTCCAGTCCGTCTTGGACAGAGCAGGCATCGCTGATCATGATGATCTGGTACGTAATGTTCGCCGCGGCGGCGGGCGTTTATGAAGGCTTTCATATTCGCATCGCGCTGCTCGAAGAGAAATTCGGTGATCGTGCGCGGCCGCTCTTGCGGCTCGTGGCAATTGTCATCGCGATCGTCGGACTTGTTCTGTTGGTTTACGGAGCGCAGCTGTGCTGGGCGGTTCGCTCCAACGTCGTGCCATCGCTCGGGATCAGCCGGGCGGTTGCCTACATCCCCCTTCCCGTTTCCGGTCTGCTCATGGCGCTGTTCGCCTTGCCGCAGATAATGACCGGTCGCCATCCGGCCGAAATGTCACAAGAATTGGAGGCAAAATAATGGAGCTTCTCGTTCTCTTCGGTGTGCTTTTCATCCTGCTCATTCTGGGCGTGCCGGTCGCATTCTCTCTGCTCGCTGCCGCTCTCGCCTGTTTTCTGGCAATGGGCATCCCGCCAATTGTCGCGGTTCAAAGGGTCGCGTCGGGCATCAGCGTGTTCACGCTCATGGCAATTCCGTTTTTCATTTTTGCCGGTGATCTGATGTACCGAGCGGGCATCGCGGAACGATTGGTGCGCGTTGCGGACGCGGCAATCGGCCGGGTCCGCGGCGGGCTTGGTATCGTTGATGTTGGCGCCTCGATGATGTTCGGCGCTGTTTCGGGATCGGCAATTGCCAGCGCATCGGCCATCGGTTCGACCATGGTTCCGCTGATGAATGACAAAGGGTATCCAAAGGACTACGCCGTCAACGTCACAGTGACAGCCGCGATTGTCGGCCTGTTGATCCCTCCATCGCACAATATGATTATTTATTCTGCGGCATCGGGGATCGGCGTTTCGATCGGCGACCTGTTTCTTGCGGGTGTCATTCCGGGAATTCTGACCGGTACAATGCTCATGCTCGTCGCCTGGCTTGTGGCGCGGAAACGCAAACTGCCGACCGGGCGCTTCCCGGGTTGGCGCGAATTCATTCGTGCAACCGCCTATGCTATTCCCGGCCTTATGACCGCCGTGATCATCATGGGCGGAATTCTGAGCGGATTCTTCACCCCGACCGAAAGTTCGGCAATCGCAGTCATCTATACGATGATTATCGGCACCTTCGTGTATCGCAGCCTCGGCTGGAAAGGCATGTGGGAAGCCGCGGGCAAATCGGTGCGCACCGCATCCATGGTGCTGTTTATCATTGCGGCGGCCACTGCCTTCGGCTTCGCTCTGGCGCTTCTGGAAGTACCCGCCGCACTGGGCGCGCTGATCGGCGTGATGACCGAAAACCCGATTCTGACACTGCTGATCATCAATTTGATGTTGCTGGCGCTGGGCACATTTATGGACATGGCCCCGCTCATCGTGATCACCACGCCGATCTTTCTGCCCGTTGCGATGGGCGTTGGCGTGGACCCGGTTCACTTCGGGATCATCATGATGCTCAATCTCGGTATTGGTCTGGTCACTCCACCGGTTGGATCGGTGTTGTTCGTTGGATCTGCCGTGGGAAAAATTCCGGTAACGTCGCTCGTCCGGACGATCTGGCCGTTCTATCTCACCCTGATCCTGGCGCTGATTGTCATCACTTTCGTGCCGTCCCTGTCGCTTTGGCTGCCGGGCAGCTTCGCGAACTAATCACAGCGTAACGCCGCGCTTCCAGATGGAGATCACGCGCTGGCCGCTGCGTTCGGCCTGCGTGAAACGCCCTCCGGCAATTGCGATCAGGCTTTCTGCAAAGGCTTCGTCAACCGCATCGGGCCCTTCGCCCAGCACACGCCCGGCGTCGAAATCGATCCATCCCGGCTTCGATCCGGCGAGCCGCGAGTTGGAGGAAATCTTTACAGTCGGTACAGGGAAACCGAGCGGCGTTCCGCGGCCGGTGGTAAACAGGATCATCGTTGCCCCTGCAGCGGCCAGAGCGGTGGATGAAACCGCATCATTGCCCGGCGCTTCGAGCAATGTCAGCCCGGCCAGCTTGGCGGTATCTCCGTAGTTGATAACATCGACCAGCGGCGCCTTTCCGCCCTTCTGAACAGCGCCAAGCGACTTTTCTTCCAAAGTGGTAATTCCGCCTGCGATGTTTCCCGGCGAAGGATTTTCGGAAACAGGCTGCCCCTGTTCGATAAAATAGCGTTTGAAGCGGTTCACCAATTCGCCGGCCGCGGCGAATATCTCTGCCGAATCCGAACGCGCCAATAGAGCATCCTCTGCGCCAAAGACTTCGGGAATTTCGGTCAGGACCAGCTTTCCGCCTGCTGCCGAGAGACTGTCGCTAAATCTGCCCAGCAAGGGGTTGGCTGTCAGGCCGGAAAGCGCGTCCGACCCGCCGCATTTCAACCCTACGGTCAGCGCGCTCGCGGGTGCAGCTTCGCGCTCCAGCGGTTCCAGCGCTTCGACAAGTTCCGCGATGATCGCGAGCAATTCCTCCCGTTCATCCCCTGCTTCCTGCGCGCGCATGCTGCGCAGTTTGCCTCTGCTTCTTTCCGGCACCAGTTCTATCAACTCGTCCAGCTGGTTGCTTTCGCACCCCAGCCCGACGAGCACGACCCCGCCCGCATTGGGATTGTCGCACAAAGCGGCAAGAAGCGCTCTGGTTCCGGAAAGATCGTCACCCAGCTGAGAACAGCCATGCGGATGGCCAAATCCGACGATCCCGTCGAGCTTGCCGCGGTGAATGTCAGAGGCTTCGCGCGCCACCATTTCCACCAGCGGCGCGACGCAGCCTACAGTGGGCAGCAGCCATATTTCATTGCGCGTCGCAAACCTGCCGTCATCGCGGCGGTATCCGTACCATTCGCCCAAAGACATGGTATCTCTGCTGCCAGAAGATGCGCCGGCAAAGGCCCCGTAATCGAGCTCTCCCGACAATGCTGTTGCGAGGTTGTGCGAATGGACATGCTCGCCCGGCAGAATATCTGCGGTCGCGAAGCCAATCCGCGAACCGTACCGGATAACGGAATCTCCCTTCATATGTTGCTGCAAAGCAAATTTGTGTCCGGCGGGAATGGCATTGATCAGCGGAAAGGTCCGCCCGCCAATCGAGAATTCTTCGCCCTCTGAAAGCTCGCGCATGGCAATGGCCACGCTGTCATCCCGGTGGCAAAGCCAAACGGCGGGATAGCCATTTTCGGTTGCGGGCGGCTGTGGATTGCTATGCATGTGCAACAAGGCTCTTTCAGCAGGTGTTGAGAGTTGATTTTGTGTCCCGAAAAGGCCAGAAAACAATTGCTGACACCGGTTACCATGATTTGGTATCTTCAGGCAATCGCCTTCCGGTTTCAGGGCCTGGATATAGGGCAACGCAAACGCAAGGACGTGAATGATGAGCAAGCCGCTGCAACTGCATGAGGACCGCCTGTTACCCGCCGATCCGGGTATCCGGTCGATCGCGCGCGCGCTCTATGCCGAAGTCGCCGGCCTTCCCATCATAAGCCCGCATGGCCACACCGATCCGGAGTGGTTTGCGGAGAACCAGCCATTCGGCAATGCAACCGAACTGCTGCTTCACCCCGACCATTATTTGTTCCGCATGCTCTATTCGCAAGGCATCGCATTGGAACGGCTTGGCATCGGCCAGAGCGATGCTGACCCGCGCGAGTCATGGAAGCTGCTGGCAGAAAATTATCACCTGTTCCGCGGAACACCTTCGCGCATCTGGCTCGACTGGGTCTTTGCCGAGGCCTTCGGTTTCGAAGTCACTCTCGATGCTTCAACCGCGGATCTTTATTTCGACACTATCACAGAGAAACTCCAGCAAGCCGATTTCCGTCCACGCGCGCTCTTTGACCGGTACGGGCTCGAAGTTCTGGCGACGACCGAAAGCCCGCTCGACACGCTCGAGCACCACGCAAAAATACGCGATAGCGATTGGAACGGGCGGGTCATCACCGCCTATCGCCCCGATCCGGTGGTCGACCCGGAATTTGAAGGCTTCGCTGACAATCTTGCGCGTTTCGGAGAGATTACCGGCGAAGATACGATGAGCTGGTCGGGCTATCTGGCGGCGCACCGCAACCGCCGCGAATTTTTTGCTCGTTCTGGCGCAACCTCGACCGATCATGGTCACCCCACGGCGGCTACGGCCAACCTCTCCCCAGCGGAAGCCCAAAGCCTGTTTGACCGTGTCAAGAAAGGCGGCGCGTCGGCATCCGATGCAGAGCTGTTTCGCGGGCAGATGCTAACCGAAATGGCGGCAATGAGTTTGGAAGACGGATTGGTCATGCAGATCCATCCGGGAAGCTTTCGCAATCATAATTTGCAGCTTTTCGAACAGTTTGGCCGTGACAAAGGCGCGGATATTCCCACCCGGACGGACTACGTTCAAGCTCTCAAGCCGCTGCTTGATCGCTTTGGGAACAACGCGGACCTCTCGATCATTCTCTTCACGCTGGACGAAAGCAGCTATGCCCGCGAGCTGGCTCCGCTTGCCGGTCACTACCCCTGCCTGAAGCTGGGGCCCGCCTGGTGGTTCCACGATAGTCCCGAAGGGATGCGCCGCTTCAGGTTGATGACCACCGAAACCGCCGGATTCTACAACACCGTCGGCTTCAATGACGATACCCGCGCGTTCCTGTCGATTCCGGCAAGGCACGATGTGGCGAGGAGGATCGATTGCGGTTTCCTCGCGCAATTGGTGGCAGAGCATCGCTTGGAAGATTGGGAAGCCGCAGAACTGGCGCGCGATCTGGCATATAACCTAGCTAAAAAGGCCTATCGTCTGTGAGGCTCGGCCCTGATTCCATTCATCGGCTCAGCGAGGCGGTCGAGCGGTTCAGCTATGACCGTGACGCCCAAAAAATCGGCATTGTCCATTTCGGTATAGGGGCTTTCCACCGCGCCCATATGGCTTGGTACACCGATCTTGCGATGAATGCCGGAGACCGGGACTGGGCGATTTGTGGGGTTTCGATGCGATCTCCCGCCGTAACCGAGCAGCTTGGGCCGCAAGGCGGGCTCTACACTCTGACCGAACGGGCCGTCGAATCTGCGAAAACCCGCATCATCGGATCGGTCCGCGAAGTTCTCTATGCCCCTGAGCAATTCGAGCAAGTCGTCGCCCGCCTCGCCGATCCTGCATGCTCGATCGCCAGCTTGACGGTCACCGAAAAGGGCTATGCCAGGGGCGAAGGGGTAAACCTCGACATCGAACTTGCGCGGCACAGTTTCTACCCGATTCTATCGGAAGCACTGCGAAGAAGGCAGGTATCCGGATTTGGCGGGCTGACCATTCTTTCTTGCGACAATCTGGCGGATAACGGGAGAGTTCTCGACCGGCTGCTGCGGCAATGGATCGACGCAGAGCAGCCCGAACTCAGACAATGGTACGAAAGCGAATGCCGCGTTCCATCAACAATGGTAGACCGTATCGTTCCGCGCACGCGGCCAGAAGATCTTGGCGCGCTCAATGACAGGATTGGTCTGGTCGACAAGGGCGCAGTCTTCACCGAAGAATTTAGCCAGTGGGTGATCGAAGACGATTTCGCTGGCCCCCGCCCGCGCTGGGAAGAACACGGCGTGGAACTGGTACAGGACGTTGCCCCATTCGAAACCGCAAAGCTGCGCATGCTGAACGGGGCCCATTCGATGCTGGCCTATTGCGGGCTGCGCGCCGGCTTTCAATTCGTGCACGAGGCCGTCGCCGATCCGGCTCTGCGGGATTTGGCTGACAAGCTGATGCGCGAGGAGGCTATGCCCACGATAGAGGCAACGCAGGATCAGGATCTGGACGAATATGCCAACCATCTGATGAAGCGATTTGCCGATCCAGCGCTGATGCATCGCCTCGACCAGATTGCGATGGATGGGACACAAAAAATCCCGCAGCGCTGGCTGGATACTGCGAAGCAACTGGTCCAGATCGGCAGGCCGCTCGATGCGATACGCACCGGCTTTGATGCATGGTTATGGCACCTTGCCGATGGCCGATGGGTCGACGATCCGCATGGGGGCGATCTGATGCGCATAACCAGCGACGAAGGCCACAAAGCGACAATCGAGCATTGTCTGCTCGGCGGAAAGAATGGTGATCCGCTCTGGCCAGGATACGCAGAATTGGCCGGGGTACTCGCTTAGCTTACACCGCTTGTTCCGTGCACTGCAGAATTGGCCGGGGTACTCGCTTAGCTTACACCGCTTGTTCCGTGCACTGAAATGGGCAGGCTACAGCCTAGTCGACGTCCTCGACTTCTACAGTGTCGCCGGTAACGCGCTGCGCCAAAGCCGCCGAGATAAATTCGTCGATCGCGCCATCCAGCACCGCATCGGGAGAGCTTGAGGTGGTGCCGGTGCGCAAATCCTTGACCATCTGATAGGGCTGCAAAACATAGGACCGGATCTGGTGTCCCCACCCGATTTCAGTCTTGGATTCATATTCTGAACCCGCCGCTGCCTCTCGCTCAGCCATCTCTTTTTCATAGAGACGCGCTTTGAGCATGTTCATCGCGGTCGCGCGGTTCTTGTGCTGGCTGCGGTCATTCTGGCTCGCCACCACGATACCAGTCGGCTGGTGCGTGATCCGGACCGCAGAGTCGGTGGTGTTGACGTGCTGTCCGCCCGCCCCCGAAGCGCGGTATGTATCGATCTTGAGATCGCTTTCATTGATATCGACTTCAAAGTCATCGTCGATCACGGGATACACCCACACCGAGCTAAAGCTGGTGTGGCGCTTGGCCGCGCTGTCATACGGGCTGATCCGGACGAGACGATGCACGCCGCTCTCGGTCTTGGCATAGCCATAGGCGTTTTCGCCTTTCACCAGAAGCGTTGCAGATTTGATCCCGGCCTGCTCGCCCGCGTGATAATCGACCAGTTCGACCTTATATCCGCGCTGCTCTGCCCAGCGCGAATACATGCGCTGGAGCATTTCGGCCCAATCCTGGCTTTCGGTCCCGCCAGCGCCCGCGTGAATCTCTATATAGGTGTCGTTGCCGTCTGCCTCACCCGAAAGCAGCGCCTGAACCTTGTCGGCATCCGCACGTTCTGCGAGCTTTTCCAGACTGGCATGCCCTTCATCGACGATTTCATCATCGCCTTCGGCTTCGCCCAATTCGATAAATTCGATCGCGTCGGCCATTTCGGACGAGATATTGCGCACTGTCCCGACACCGCTTTCGAGCACGCGGCGTTCGCGCATGATCTTCTCGGCTTCTTTCGGATCGTCCCACAAGGTCGGATCCTCAACGCGCGCGTTGAGTTCATCCAGACGCCGCAAGGCACGCTCCCAATCGAGCGACATGCGGACCAGTTGCAGCGCGGCTTCGATCCTCTCGATATGGGCCTGCCCTTCGGCACGCATGGCATAATTCTCCGCTAATTCGCGGCCCGCTTAGCGGACGGCGGCTGATTGTAAAGTTGGCTGTTAAAATTGCGAACGTGTGACTTGGGATAAAGGCCCGGCAAAAGGAGCGGACGCCTGCGTGCTAATACAGGCCGCCTTGCTCCTCTACGAAATCGTCAGGCGGCTCCTCGCGTTGGGTTTCTTGCCTCCTTTGCGATTGCGCCGCCGAACCTTGCCGGATCAGCGCCAGAATTTCCTTGCGCTTGCTTTCCAGCTCGTCACGCCAGGTTTTGCGCGGAGGTTCCGTATCCGGTTTGAAGGCTTCCCAAATCACGCTGGCTTTGGGATCGGAGGTCGGCCAGACATTGAACACGCGTTTGCCGGAAGCGCGATCAACGCGGACCATCCGGATGCCCGGCGGCGCAACAAACGGGTATCCGCTCATCCGCTCTTTCGTTTCCTGGAAGAACTGCTTGATGATCGGCGCCGCAATCGTGCCGCCTTGCGCATAGCCGCCAAGATTGGTCGGCTTGTCATATCCGATATAGGCACCGGCGACGACATCGGGTGTTCCGCCAACGAACCACACATCTTTGGGCCCCGTCGTGGTTCCGGTTTTGCCAAACATCGGCAAGTTCAAATCACGCAATACCGTCGCGGTTCCGCGCTGGATCACCCCTTCGAGCATATGGACCGTCTGGAACGCGGTGCGCGCGTCCATCACCTGATCCCCGCTCGGCGCGAGGCGCGGCATGGGCTGGCCATCCCACTCGCTCATATTGCAGCGGCCACAGTTTCGGTCATCCGCCCGGTAAATCACTTTGCCGTGCCGATCCTGAACGTAATCGATCACCGTGGCTTTGTTGAGCCGTCCATGATTGGCCAGCGCCGAATAGGCATTGACCATTTTCATCACGGTGGTTTCTTCGGAACCAAGCGCCGTCGCAGCGTAGGGGTCGGCCTCGCCAATCCCCATCTTCTCGATCGTGTCGACGACGTTGGTCATGCCCGCCTGCATACCGATTTGGACGGTCATGATGTTTTGCGACTGTTCAAGCCCGTAGCGCAGCGGGAATTCACCCGCGCGGCCGCCGCGAATACATTTTTCGCCAAGTTGGCTGCCCTGATAATAGCAATAGCGCGAATTATCGATCGGCGTGGACGGGGTCATCCCGTTGTCGAGACCCGTCGCATAGACAAATGGCTTGATCGTTGAACCCGGTTGCCGTTCTGCCTGCGTGGCGCGGTTGAATGAACCAAGGCGGCTATCGAAACCGCCTTGCATCGCGAGGATCCGTCCGGTTTGCGGGTCCTGCGCGAGGAAACCGCCCGAGACACCGGGAAGCGTCCGCACGCTGTAACCATTGCCGGACTTTGCCACCGCGATAACATCACCGGCTTTCAACGCATTGGGCAGGTTTGTGAGCGGGGCCTCTTCACCATCGCCGAAACCGATTTTGGCAGAACCACCGCTGCGTTCGGTGACAACGCCAACGCGCCATCCCTCGTAATTGATGCCGAGATAGGAACTCTTGAGCTGCCCCGCCCAATTGCCCTCTTCCAGATTGATTGTGGCAATCGGACCGCCCCATCCCTTGCGGCCATGATAGCGGAGCATACCCCGGCGCAGGGAATTGCGCGCAGCTTCCTGCATTTCGGGGTCGAGCGAGGTGCGGACCCACAGCCCGCCTGCATATACGCTGTTTTTGCTTTCTTCCGCCGATTCACCGAATTTCTCGATCAGCTGGCGGCGTACTTCCTCGAGGAAATATCCCGCATCGACACTTTGCGTGGTGGAGCCGGAAGTCGTGAGCCCGAGCGGCATCGCCTTTGCTGCGCTGGCCTCAGCAGCAGTGATAAATTCGTTTTCCTCCATCTGGTCGAGCACAAAGTTGCGCCGGACCATGGCGGTATCAGCGTTCTTCGCCCGGCCATAAACCTCCGGGGCCTTTGGCAAAATCGCCAGAAACGCCATCTCGTGCAATTCCAGATCGCCGACATCTTTGTCAAAATAGGCGCGCGAGGCTGCCTGAACGCCAAAACTGCGACGCCCCAGCGGAATTTCATTGAGATACAGCTCGAGAATTTGCTGCTTGGTCAGCACGCCTTCGATCCGGCGCGCGAGCATCATTTCCTTGAGCTTGCGCGTGATCGAATATTCGTTGGTCAGCAAGATATTCTTGGCGACCTGCTGGGTAATCGTCGAGCCGCCTACTGCGCGCTCGTTGGACCCCAGCTTGCTGATGTAATCGATCACCGCGCCAGCCAAGCCGCCGGCATCGATCCCGCCATGGCTGAAAAAGGTTTTATCCTCTGCCGCCAGATAGGCTTCGATCAGTGTTTCGGGAAAATCCGCATATTGCAGCTGGACCCGCCGGTCGCGCGCATAGGAGTGGACAATCTCGCCATCGATCCCGCGGACAACCGTCGGCAAAGGCGGCTCATAATCAAGCAGAGTTTCCGCATCGGGCAGGTTGCGCGCCAAAATTGCCCACGCGACCAGCCACACGACGAGAAACAGCCCCAAGGCAATTGTGCCCCAGCGGAACCAGCGCCGATCGTGCCAATTGGTTTTGAACCAGGCAACCGCACCGCTCGCGTCGCGGCGGATGCGATAGCTTAGATTCTCAAATTTCGATGTCTCTGCCATAATCAACCAAGGCCCTTAGCACGGGGATTCTGACTTGCGCCAGAACGTTTATCGGCCTTCGCACAGTGCACAATCCACAGCTGGCCCGTTTGCAAAACCATTGCGTGGTTCAATCGCGCGCTTCCCGCGCAAAATAGATGCGGATCGCGCGGGCCATGGCCTCTGCAAATTGCTTGCGGCCGTCCTCTGAAGCAAGCCGCGCGGCGTCATTCGGATTGGTGATGAAGCCGGATTCAAACAGCACCGCCGGCACATCGGGTGCGCGCAAGACACCCAACACGGCAGAGCGGCGACGCTGTGGGTGGAATTTCAGTGTTGCGCTTCCTTCGCGCACGATAAGCCCCGCAAATTCGGAAGAGTTTTCCTGTACCCGGCGCTGCGAAAGTTCGACCAGGATGTTGCTTACATCCTCGCTTTGCCCGGCGATCACCGCGCCGTTCAAAGAACTTGCCTTGTTCTCCCTCTCGGCAAAGCGCGCCGCCGCTTCGCTCGATGCTTCTGTGGATAGAGTATAGATGCTCGCGCCGCTGACGCTGCTGATGTCGCCTGCCGAATCGGCATGGATGGAAATGAACAAATCGGCATCCAGCCGGCGGGCGATTTCGGGCCGTTCTTCCAATACCAGGAAAGTGTCATCATCGCGGGTCAGCGCAACGCGTATGCCGCCCTCTTCGATCAGTTGATCGCGCAGCGCCAAGGCGAGCCCCAGAACAATATCTTTCTCACGGTGTCCTGCGCCGATTGAGCCGGGGTCTTTCCCGCCATGCCCCGCGTCTATCACCACCAATGGGCGAGAGCGGTCTTGCGGCCCCAATATCTCCGGCAAATCGACCGGAGATCCGGCATCGGGCAACGTCACGCGGACAACATAATCCCGCCCGAAATGCGGCACGGGCAAAGTCAGGCCAAAGGCATACAGCCCGCCCACCAGCAGGACAGGCGCCAGAAAAATAAGCCAAAGTTGCAAACGCAGCGACATGTTACAAACCTGTTAGGGCGGCATGGGTATGTTGCGCAATATGGTTGCGATAGGAAACCCACGGTGCTAGCGAACCATTCATTGGAACAAGTTCCTCTCCGCTGCCCCGGCAATGTTACAAATGCCGGTCTGTTTGGGGGGAACAATCCGCCAAAATACCCGGGCATCCGCCCGAGTAATTCACAGGTTGATGCAGTAATGAGAAGCCTCTCCCCGACCCAGACAGTTCAGCCAATGGGCTGCGCTGTGACACGGGCGGACCGGGCAGCGCACACAATGCGCAGGCTCATTACAGCAGACACATCACTCCGGCCCAGCGCATTCAGGAAATCAAACACACGCTGCCGCCGATCCGAAATTGCCGCCGCCCGCATTGGGCCAAGCGGCTATCACACATATTTGCGCCTCCAAATGGCAAGTGCTGACCCCGGCTTAGGCCCCGGTCAGGCTCCGCCCGGATGCGCATGGAGAAAATTCAATGGCAACGCGCATGCTAATCGATGCGCGCCACTCGGAAGAGACCCGGGTGGCGGTACTAAAAGGCAACCGGATTGAGGAATTCGACTTTGAATCTGCCGAACACAAGCAGATCAAGGGCAATATATACCTAGCGAAAGTTACGAGGGTAGAACCCTCGCTTCAGGCGGCATTTGTCGACTTTGGCGGCAATCGTCACGGGTTCCTTGCATTCAACGAAATCCATCCGGATTATTACCAGATTCCAAAAGAAGACCGCGAAGCGCTGCTCGCTGATGAAGCGGCCGCGGCAGAAGAAGAAGCGCGCCTTCGCGCAGAGGAAGAGGACGAAGGCAACGTCCCTGGCGACGAATATGACGCCGAGGATGAATCGGCAGAAGCTCTTGCCGAAGATCTCGCCGAAGACGGCATGGAAGAAATCGACACTTCCGAGAAGGACAAAGTCGCAACCATCGAAGAAGGTCACGTCGAAGACGATGATGACGAAGATGATGATGACAGGGACGAAGATGACGAAGACGGCGAGACCGATTCGGACGACGACGCCGATGATGCAAGCGGCGATAAGCCGAAGGGCCGTCGCGGCCGTGGCCGCCGCGGTCGCAATGGCAAAAACCGCCGTCAGGGCGGCGGCAAAGGCCGCAGCCGCGCAAAAGCTGTCGATGAGGCCCGCGCCAAACGTATGGCGCTGCGTCGCCGCTACAAAATCCAGGACGTAATCCAGCGCCGCCAGGTTCTGCTGGTTCAGGTCGTGAAGGAAGAGCGCGGCAACAAAGGCGCTGCCCTCACCACCTATCTCAGCCTTGCCGGCCGTTATACCGTGCTGATGCCGAACAGCAGCCATGGCGGCGGAATCAGCCGCAAGATTTCCAGCGCGCAAGATCGCAAGCGCCTGAAGCAAATCGTCGGCGATCTTGGCCTGCCCAAGACGATGGGGCTGATTGTGCGGACCGCAGGCCTCAGCCGGACCAAGACCGAAATCAAACGCGATTTCGACTATCTCGCCAGATTGTGGGATGACATCCGCAACAATACTCTCGGGTCCAGCGCGCCCTCGCTAATCCATTCGGACAGCGATCTGATCAAACGCGCGATCCGCGATATTTATAATCGTGAGATCGAAGAGGTCATCGTCGAAGGCGAAGATGGCTACAAATCGGCCAAGGCATTCATGAAAATGCTGATGCCCAGCCACGCGCGCCGGGTGAAGGCCTATTCCGATCCGGTGCCCTTGTTCCAGCGCTACGGCGCAGAGGACCAATTGCGCGCGATGTATGATCCGGTGGTTCAGCTGAAATCGGGCGGCTATCTGGTTATCAACCCGACCGAAGCGCTTGTTTCGATCGACATCAACTCGGGCCGTTCGACCAAGGAACACGGTATCGAGCAAACCGCCACCGCGACCAACGTAGAGGCCGCGCGTGAAATCGCCCGTCAACTGCGCCTTCGCGATATGGCCGGTCTGGTCGTGATCGACTTTATCGACATGGAATACAATTCCAACGTCCGCAAAGTCGAACGCGCGATGAAAGACGCGCTGAAGAATGACCGCGCCCGCATCCAGGTCGGGCGTATTTCAAGCTTTGGCCTTATGGAAATGAGCCGCCAACGCCTGCGTACCGGTGTGCTCGAAGCCACGACTCGCGAATGTCCGCATTGTGACGGAACGGGTCTGGTCCGCACCGCATCCTCCGCAGGCCTGTCGGCGCTGCGTCTGATCGAAGATGAAGCGGCCAAAGGCAAAGGCACGGTCATCTCGCTCAAGGCGAGCACCGAAGCGGCTGTGTACCTGCTCAACACCAAGCGCGCCGATCTCGCCGAGATCGAGGAACGCTATCACGTGGAAGTTCAGGTGATCCCCGAAGGCGAAGATGAAGGGGCCAAGATGGAAGTCGGCAGCTCCGGCCCCAAGCCCACCGAAACTCCTAAATTCGAACCGATCATCGACGAAGACGAAGACGAAGATGATGATATCGACGAGGAAGCTTTCGAAGACGAAGATCGCCCGCGCAAGAAGCGCCGTCGCCGTGGTGGTCGCGGCCGCAAGCGCAAAGGCGACGGCGATGAAAACGCCTCGAACGACAATTCCGACGATCAGGACGGCGGTGCCCCGCGCGAAGTCGAACTGGACGAGGATGGCAACCCGAAGAAAAAGCGCCGCCGGCGTGGCGGGCGTGGTCGCCGCGGCGGTCGCGGACGCAACAAAAATGCGGAGAACGGTGAAAACAACGAGGTTACGGCGGAAGACGCCAAGAACCTTGATGATGTTTCCGATCAGGTGAAGGAAGACATGGCCGTGGTCGCGGGGCCCGATGATGCACCGCAATCCGCCGAGGCTATGGCTGACGAAAAGCCGAAAAAGAAGCGCGCACCGCGCAAGAAAAAGGCTGACGAAGCGCCTGCTGAAAGCACCGAGGCACAGGACGAGAAGCCCAAGCGGACCCGGCGCAAGAAAGCCGACGCCGAAGCTGCCACTGCTTCTGAAGAGGCGGAAAAGCCCAAAGCCAAACGCGCACCGCGCAAGAAAAAGGCCGATGCTGACGACGCGCCCGCGGATGAAGCGGCTGAAAAGCCCAAGCGTGCGCCGCGCAAGAAGAAGGCTGACTCAGCAGATGAGGCAAAGCCCGCCCCTGCGACCAAGGCAAAAGCTTCTGCCAAGTCGGATGACAGCACGAGCGAAGAAAAGCCCGCGAAAAAGCGCGGCGGCTGGTGGCAACGCACCTTCGGCGAATAAGGCGATAGCTCTCCGCCCTGCACAGTTTGCGGGGCGGAGACGCTAACCGGCTTTCACACCGATACCCCATTCCATCCACCCCACTGTCTTGGGTGTTTTGGGCGTGTATCGCTCGCCCAATTGCTCAACTTCAAATCCGCCCTCGCACACAGCAGAGGTGATCGGCCGCGTCAGGTGGCAGCCACCCGCAATCGGCTTCCAGTATGGTTCGATCCGGTCCTGCCATTTGGCCACCGATGCATCGGGCGCGCGTCCGTGCTCGAGGAACAGCAGCTTCCCGCCCGGCTTCAAAATGCGCCGCATCTCCTTCACGACCTGCGCCTGATCGTCGACCGAACACATCGTATAGGTGCACACAACCGTATCGAAGCTGTTGTCTTCAAAGGGAATGTCTTCCCCGACACCGTCCCTGATATCGGCTTTCCAGCCCTTCTTTTCGGCCTCCGCCCTTGTGTATTCGAGCAGCTTGGCCCCGGGATCAATGCCGCAATAGCGGCTTATGGCGGAGGCGTTGTAGAACTGCTGATTGATCCCGCCACCACAGCCGATTTCAAACACATCGCCTTTTGCCAAAGGGACCAGCTGAGACCGAAGCTTCATGATTTGCGGCGCTCCGCAAGCGAGCTTGATCACTCTTGGGACACCGTGCCTGTCCCACCAGCTTTGCATTCCCATGCCTGCCTCCCTCTCGCCTTTTGCCCCATAATAGCCTCCACCGAAGCGAAAAGGCCAGAATGCAAGCCGAAGGAGGCGCTCGCTAGGGCGTGATTTGCGTTCCGTCATAGGCAAACAGCCCGCCACTATCGCCCGGCGCTAGGCCCGCTAGCGTATCGAGCAAACTCCGCGCCGCATCGGCGGGTTCGGACAGCTGCCCGTCGGGCAAATTGGCCTGAAATGGCCTCGACAGGTCGCTATCAACGGTACCGGGATGCAGGCCCGCAACAATCGCTTTCTTGTGCGTTCGGCCAAGCTCGATCGCGAAATTTTTGAGCAGCATATTCAACGCCGCTTTGGACGCGCGGTAGGAATGCCATCCACCAAGCCGGTTGTCGCCAATCGAACCAACCCGCGCGGACAGTGCTGCAAACACCGATCTGCTTTCCCTCGGCAACAATGGCAGAAAATGCTTTGCAATTATCGCGGGGCCGATCGTGTTGATGCGCAAGACTTCCGCCATCTTATCGGCGTCTAGCTTGCGATAGCTTCGCTCCGGTCCGGTCCCGTCTGCTAGGGTCAGAACTCCGGTCGACACTATCACCAGATCAGGATTGTCAGCGCGCACCAAAGCTGCGGCATCGGCAATGCTTTTCTCATCGCCCAGATCAAACCGGAACGGAACAATTGCGTCAGTACTTGGCGCATCTCCGCTTCGTGATCCTGCAAAAATGCGGCGCACGCCCCGCCGGGCCAACTCGTCACAAAGCGCCGCGCCAATTCCGCCCGACGCGCCAAAGATCACGGCGCATCGCGGCCAAGATGAATTGTTCTGTCCTACATCGCTCATTGCAAATACCATTGGTGCGCAGGAAACGCGTTCAGGTCCAGCCCTTTCGAAGCGCGTCTGCGGGACCGCATTTTCTTGCAACAGAACCGTGGTCCATGTGGTCCATGTCTTGTTGAGCGAAGCGCGATTGCAGATGCACATAATCCAACGCGCTGCCGCTTGTCATGACGGCGATATCGGCTAAGAGACTGGGCAAAGCGAAATCAGGATTTTGACCTTATGGCGACGTTTACTCTCCCGAAGAATTCCAAGATCAACGGCAAAGGCAAGTCCTACACTGCCGAAGGCGGGAGCCGGATCAAGAAATTCAAGATCTATCGCTATGATCCCGATACGGGCGAAAACCCGCGCTATGACACTTACGAGCTGGATCTCGATGATTGCGGTCCGATGGTTCTTGATGCTTTGTTCAAGATCAAGAATGAAATTGACCCGACGCTGACATTCCGCCGGTCCTGCCGCGAGGGGATTTGCGGTTCGTGTTCGATGAACATGAACGGCAAGAACGGCCTCGCCTGCACTTCCGCGATCGAGGATATGAAGGGCGAAATCCGTATCACTCCGCTGCCGCATATGGATGTGATCAAGGATCTGGTTCCTGACTTCACCCATTTTTACGCGCAATACGCCTCGATCCGTCCTTGGCTGCAGGCCGTGACGCCAACGCCCAGTGGCAAGGAGCGTTTGCAAAGCCCCGAGCAGCGCGAGCAGCTTGACGGGCTGTACGAATGCATTTTGTGCGCCTGTTGTTCGACCAGCTGCCCGTCTTACTGGTGGAACAGCGACAAGTTCCTTGGCCCGGCTATCCTGCTACAGGCCTATCGCTGGCTTGCCGACAGCCGCGATGAAATGACTGGCGAGCGTTTGAACGAGCTGGAAGACCCATTCCGCCTGTATCGCTGCCACACGATCATGAATTGCGCGAATGTGTGCCCCAAAGGCCTCAGCCCCGCCAAGGCGATCGCGGAAACCAAGAAGATGATGGCCGAACGGGCTATCTAAGCGAGCGCCAGCAATGCGCGCGCCTCCTGACTTCTTCACCTATGAACCGGTGCCCGACCATCCCGGTTGGTATTCATGGAACATGGTCGATGACACGCGCTTCAACACGCAAGTGATGGGGCCGATGATGGTCCGTCAGGAGGGCCAAAAATGCCGCCTGCGGATGTTCCCGGAGCATAAGCACACCAATCTGCAGGATATGATCCACGGCGCGACTACGCTGTCGCTGATCGATATCTCGCTGTTTTCGGCAATGCATGTGCTGCGGCAAAGCGAAGCGGGAATGGCGGTAACGCTGGAGCTGTCGACGCAGTTCATCGGCGCGGGAAAACCCGACGAGCCGATGGATGCGGTGGTCGAAGTCATGCGCGAAACCGGCCGGCTGATGTTCATGCGCGGCGAAGTCGTGCAAGGCGACCATCTGGTTGCGGCCTATTCGGGCTTGGTCCGCAAAGCCTCTCCAAAGAAATGAGCGAAACACCAATATCGCGCTATGAGGAGCTGGTTGCCGCCGGCGAGTTGAAGCCCGATCCGGAGCAGAAAGACGCCGCACGGCGCCTCGCCCAATTGCGCCAGGAGCTTTCCGCTCAAGCGCCCTCCGGATTCCTCGGCAAACTATTCGGCAAGGCACCGTCCCCGCCCCGCGGGATTTACATGTGGGGCGGCGTCGGGCGCGGCAAGAGCATGCTGATGGATCTGTTCCATCAGGCTCTCTCCATCGAACAGAAGCGCCGTGTGCACTTCCATGCATTTATGCAGGAAGTTCACCAGATGATCCGCGCCTGGCGCGAAGCCGATCCCGGTGATCCCATTCCCAAGGTTGCGCGCGATATTGCGCAGCATGTCCGCTGCTTGTGCTTTGATGAAATGGTGATCAACAATTCTGCCGACGCGATGATTATGAGCCGCCTTTTCAGCGCGCTAATCGTCGAAGAAGGCGTCACTGTCGTAACCACGTCCAATCGCGCGCCCACAGACCTCTACAAAGACGGGTTGAATCGAGAGCATTTCTTGCCGTTCATCGATTTGATCGAAAGCAGGCTCGATATTCTTCCGCTCAACGGACCGGTTGATTATCGCCTCGACAGGCTGGGCAATATCGATAGCTGGCACTCGCCACTCGGAGAGGCGGCAACCGCGCAGGTGCGTGAGGCGTTTTTCAGGCTGACCGACTATGCGCCGGAGGATGCCGACAATGTCCCGTCAGGCGATCTGAATGTGGGCGGCGGGCGAATGCTGCATGTACCGCGCGCGCTCAAAGGGGTTGCGGTGTTCAGCTTCAAACGCCTCTGCAAAGAAGCTCGCGGCGCAAGCGATTATCTCGCAATTGCAAGAGCTTACCACACGGTGATTGTGGTCGGCATTCCCAAGATGACAGCCGAGGACCGCAACGAGGCCGCGCGTTTTGTTACGTTAATCGATGCGCTTTACGAACATCGGGTCAAGCTGTTTGCCACCGCCGAAGCAGAGCCTGAGGAGCTCTATGAAAAAGGCGATGGCAGTTTCGAATTTGAACGCACCGTCAGCCGCTTGATGGAAATGCAGAGCGAAGAATACATGGCGCTGGGCCACGGCCTCGACGGGGCAACCGCAGCTTGAAACAGTAATTTGAAGTAGAGAATTGCCTTCGGCGGCGGTTCAGGCCGCTTCGGCCAGCTTGCGCTGCGCGGTGACGAGGCGCTGCATCACTTTCAGATCACGTTCGGTCACTTGCAAAGCCGCATCTGCCCACAACTCGGTAATCCGGTTCAATTCGTCGAGCTCCAGATCCCACGACACTTTCATCGCGCGCCGTGCATTGACCAATCCCGCATGGCGGCGATCAGATTTCTTGATGAACTCGCGGCAGACGCTCAGCCCTTCGCCCTTTTCAGCCAAATGGTGGACGAGACCCAGATCGTACATTTCCTCAGCCGAATAGGTTTTGTTCGAGACAATCAGCCGGTCTGCCATCGCGCTGCCCAATTTCCGCGAAAGCAGCGCATGGGCGCCCATACCCGGGAACAGACCAAACATAATTTCCGGCAAGCCGAATGTCGCATCGCGTTCTGCAATTACATAATCGAAAGACAGCAATGCTTCGAATCCGCCGCCCAGTGCAGCACCCTCGACCAGACCAATGGTGAGCATCGGAATATCAAGCGTATTGATATTATTGTGTAAAATCT
The DNA here is from genome assembly GCF_009827395.1 of Pontixanthobacter aquaemixtae. Taxonomy (GTDB): domain Bacteria; phylum Pseudomonadota; class Alphaproteobacteria; order Sphingomonadales; family Sphingomonadaceae; genus Pontixanthobacter; species Pontixanthobacter aquaemixtae. The sequence continues at coordinate 1,270,253 of NZ_WTYX01000001.1, forward strand.
CGCAGCAGCGATGGCCGTAACGCACAAGTCCGTCGCGGTCGCGCGTGGTGATCAGTTTGGCAAACAGCTCCAGATCGCCGCCGAAGCAGAACACGCCCGGCGCCCGGCTGCCAAGCACGAGATATTTCAGCGGAACTTTGTCGGGACCAAACCCCTTGGCAATCAGCCTTTGCCACGCTTCGAAATCGCTGAGCATCGTCCGCGTAAAGCTGGGCCGCCCCTCTGGCCGCATATAGGTCCAGAGCGTTTGGCTGTCTTTCTGATAGAGAACATCGAGCTCTTCCAGCTCTAGCAATTCTTCTGGGATAGATGAGTGAACGGAATCGTGATCGAGCAAATGCTCATCACCGCTGCCCAAAGGCATTATAGTTTTCGAGACGCTGTCCACGCCGTCAACTATCCTTCCCGACTCAGCCGTTTCCCGATTCATTGCGACCCCTTCCAGGATGAATGCGGTGTGCCGATGACCGCCTTGCTACTAGAATCGTGACTCGCTTGGCAAACGTTTATTTTCCAGTCAGGAATTCAAAACGTCCCGAAAATGGCCAGTTGGAAAGTAATTGTGACTCTATTTCGGGTACTTAGCCGGTGATTTGCAGATGTTTTATTGATCTTTCGAGCATTAGTAATTGCCACAGTATCCGTCCGTGATCCGCTCTTCGCGCAATGTGATCCTCTGCAATTCTTGCCAATGCGCGAGGGTTGAACCAACCGGTTCGCGCCAATCCCGCGCCCGAACTGATGGCTTTTGCCTGCGTCGCCAGTGGCCCACGAAACCATTCGGAGATCGGGGTAACAAAGCCTTGTTTCGGCCGGTAGAGAATATCGTCGGGCAGATATCGCTCCATAGTATGCTTGACGAGCCACTTGCCCTGCGTGCCGCGAATGCGCGCGCGATGCGGCAATTGCGCCGCAAATTCGATCAGACGGTGGTCTAGCAACGGCTCGCGCGCTTCCAGACTTACCGCCATGCTCGCCCGGTCGACTTTGGTCAAAATATCGCCCGGAAGCCAGAATTTGAGATCGGCATATTGCGCCCGATCAAGGCCGGATCGTGCGGGAGCATTGCGCATCAGTTCAACCAGGGGCTGTTCGGCCCGATATTCGCCCAGTTCCCGCTTTAGTTCGTCGGAAAAAAGCTGCCCGCGAATTTCCGGCGGAACAACCGACAGCGCGCGCGCATAGCCTGTCGCTCCGTCCCGCGCGAGCGACTGGAACGTGGACTTGGCGCGCAACGGCCGCGGTGCCCAATCCGCCTTGGGCCAGATCGCCCCGAGGCCTCCGAATAACGGTTTGCGCAGGAATTCGGGCAAAACCGCCCTCGCCTGCTCCTCGCGCGCATGGAAGACCTGGCGGCGATATCCGGCAAAAGCCTCGTCCGCGCCATCGCCCGACAAGGCAACGGTGACATGTTCGCGTGCAAGCTGGCACACCCGCCATGTTGGCAATGCAGAGGCATCGGCAAAGGGCTCGTCGAACATTTGAACCAACCGGTCAACTTCGTGATAGTCATCGGGTTGAACCGTTCGCGCGTGGTGCTGTGTGCCGAAAAGTCCCGCGACTTTCTGCGCATAGCCGGTTTCATCAAGCTCTTTGACATCGAACCCGATTGAACATGTGGTAACAGGATCGCGGCTCGTCTCCGCCATCAGCGCGACAACGCTGGACGAATCCACTCCGCCAGAAAGAAATGCGCCCAGCGGAACATCCGCTTCCATCCGCGAAGTCACTCCCTCGCGCATCAGATGAAGCAGTTCGACCGACAAATCCTCTGTCGTGCCTTTTTTGCGTTTCGAAAAATCGACATCCCACCATTGCTGTGGCTGAGCCGCCGGGCCGCCATGTTTCAGCAGGCGGAAATGTCCGGCAGGCAGTTTTTCCACGCCCTTCAGCATTGACCTGTGGTCCGGGACATAGCCCCATGTCATGAAATCTTCGACCGCACGCGGATCGGTTTCGCGGCGCAGCAGCGGATGTGCCAACAGGCCCTTAAGCTCCGATGCAAAGGCCAAACTACCGTCGCTGAGCGGCGCCATGAACAGCGGTTTGACCCCCAACCTGTCGCGCGCAAGCAGCAATTCTTTGCGGTTCCGGTCATAGAGCGCGAAAGCGAACATGCCGTGCAAACGCTCCAGACAGTCAATGCCCCAACGCTGCCACGCGGCCAGAATAACCTCGCTATCGCCGTCGGTCCTGAACGCTGCACCGTCTCTTTCCAATTCGCGGCGCAGCTCGCGGAAATTGTAGATCTCTCCGTTGAACACCAGCACGGCACTGCCATCGGCAGAATGCATCGGCTGTGGAGAGCCTTCGATGTCGATGATCGACAAGCGGCGATGCCCCAGCCCAACGCCCGCTTCGGTCCATACGCCCGAACCATCGGGCCCGCGATGCGCCAGCGCGTCGCACATCCGCCCGACGCGTGCCGGATCAACCGGTTTGGGAGTTCCGAGATGGAATAGGCCAGCGATTCCGCACATATGCTGCGCCCTATCGCAGCGCTGCGATGCGGTCCATCCATTCGCCTTCATCACCAATCGATTGGCGGAATGTGGCAATGGATTGGACCGGATTTTGTGTATCGCTCTCCTCTGCCGACAGGATCAGCATCATCGTTGGCCGCGCCTGAAGCAATAACCGGTCACGCATATTGGCGAGCTTCAACTTCGTTGCGCTGCCCGTGGTGACATCGGCGGTGTGGAATGAGGTTTGCGCCAAACGCTTCAAATGCCCGTATGCCAACAGATACTCGCTCGAGGCGTTTTCCATGGCATCGCCGGGCGCCAGCCACCGCCACGGCGTATCCATCGTCAAGGCGCCTTCGCCATATGCGCTTGCCTCGCGCCCTTCTTCCTGCGCCGAGTACAGCGCGATGAACACGTCAACTTCATTGCCGTCGCCATTCCTGTACCGGCCCAGCAAGCGATGATCGGCCCCGGTGGCCTTGGGCGACCATTCGACGGTGGGCGCATATTCGATCTGCTCCCAACCATTGACCTGTGGCAAGGCGATCGATTGCGGCAAATCGGCTTCGATCCGGGACGCCATCGCATGCCAACCGGCGAACAGGATGAGCATGCCGGCGATTGCAGCAAATGCCTTGTTCACTCCAATTTGCAGCGCGGCAATGTGGGCAAACCATTGCTGCTTCCCGACATTCGGCAGATCAACACCCATATCTTCAGGGTCGCGATCGAAGAAGCGCCAGGAAGCGGCAAGCAATCCGGCTACTACCAGCGCGAAGAACACCCAGCCGTAGAAAATGTGATCGAAGCCCTCGGCGAACTCGATGCCCTGCGATTGCGCAATATAGATTGTCCCCCAAGCGCGCACGCCATTGGCAAATATTGGCAGCGCGATCGCCACAGCCATGAACAGAACGCGCCGTTTCCAGCTCTTGAAACAGCAATAGGCGACCAGCGTCCCGAGCGCGAGCATGGCGATCAGAAACTTCACGCCCGAACATGCCTCGGCGACTTCGAACAAGCCCGCCGGCGTATCAATAAACACACCATCGATGACGGCGGGAATGCCGCTCCAATGGGTAAAGGCAATGACCAGATCCGCTGTGATCATCTGCAATGTCGGGACAAGTTCATCACCGAACGGAACGAGGAAAAGCATGTAGAGCAGCGGGAACAGATTGGCTGCGGCAACACGCGGGCCAAGCAGCGTCAGTATGCTCGCCTGCAATGCAACGACAACGCCCAGCTGGCTCGCGGTGTTGACCCCGGCCAGCGATCCCAAAAGCCACAGGAACAGCGCCGATCCCAGCGCAACAAATCCCGGCCACCATGCCTCGGGCGTCATATCGCGCAGATGCGCGCGCCGGTCATAGACCAGCCAACCGATGATAAAAGGCACCAGCAGGATGTGATTGTAAGTGGAGATGTTCCACCACTGGTCGAACATTGCCAACCAGTCCCGGTATGTCAGCGCGAAAATTGCCGTCCATGCGAGCGCGAGCCGGACCAAAGGCACACGCCACTGGTCGGGAATGCCGCTGAGGATGCCGCCGACTCGGGCCATTGGAAGAGGCATACTACGCGGCATTACGCTTCTTGGTTGGTGTCGCGGCCTTTGACGGAGGGTAGCCGCACAGTTCGGCCAGCGGCGCAAGCATCGCTTCCCACCCCTGATGCTCCACCACGTAACGCCGCGCCGCGACCGCCATCTGCAGCGATGCAGGCCCCTCGGCAAGCATGGCCAAGGCCCTGTCAATCAGCGCGCGATCGGATTGAGCCACGGCAAAATGCTCTCCATCGACCGCGTCAATTCCGGTTGCCGCCTCTGGCGAAAGCAGCACGGGCCGCGCCATTGCCATGGCTTCGAGCACCTTGTTTTGCACCCCGCGCGCTATCTCTAGCGGTGCCAGGACGATATCCGCGCCGGCCAAAAATGGCCTGACATCTGGCACCTCGCCCCAAACCCGGACACCCGGATCGCCATCGCGTTTGGTCAATTCGCTGACCGGCGCACGGCCCACCAGGTGGAAAGTCGCATCGGGATGCGCAGCGCGGATTTCGGGCAGAAGCCGGTCCATAACGCGCAATGCGGCGCCGATATTGGGCGCGTAATCCATCTGGCCAGTGAACACGAAATTGGGACCGCTCGACGCGGCCAGATCGGCATGTGGTTCGACGTAGCTCGGATCGAAAAATTGCGTATCGATACCATTGCGAAGGGCAATAGTGCTGCTGCGCTCAGGTTCGGCCAAGCGGGAACGGAACAGCGCTTCTTCCGCTTCGCTGACAAACAATGTCACATCGGATCGCTGGCCCAGGCGTTCTTCCACATTCGAAAGCAAGTCTCCCTCGCGCGCATCAATCCAGCTGCGCGGAAAGCGTCCTTCTTTGGCGTATGCTTCAAACTTTGCTGAATCGACATCGCACAAATCGACCACAACACGGCCTTTGAACGAATGCGGGATATATTGCCCCACCTGCCCAGAGAAAACGAAGATCGTCTGCACCGGATGATCCAGAAGGGTTTGTTCGACCCAGTCAGCCAGCTTTGGATCGTAGAACGCGGTCTCGCTAACCGGCCGCCGCGTTGCGAGAGCCTCTATCCCCGCGCGAACCATCGACTTTGATCGCCGCAGCAAGCAATGGCTTCTGGCCAGCTCTGCCAATTCATGCTCGTGTGCAAAATCGTTGTCCGTATCACCGAAGCAGCCAACGTGAACCGGAGCGAGCCCGGCCAGCGCCTTTAGCAGATGATGCGAACGGATTTTGTCGCCGCGATCAGGCGGAAACGGCATCCGGTGCGCCAGAAACAGTATATCGCCCATCAGGCCAATCCTTTGGCGATCACGGGCCCAATCATATTTGCGAGTTTGAGCGGCAAACGTTTCCACAATTCAATCTTCGCCGAATAGGCTTCGCTATTGGGATTGATATCCCGCTTCCGGTGGCCCGGCGCGGTCCAGCTGGCATAGCTGAGCGGCTGCGGCTCAAAACCCCAGTTCTTTTTGTAATTGTAAGGCCCACTGCCGGTTTTGGAGCGGCCAAAGTCGAACCGCTCCATCCCGCGTTTGCGGGCATGCAGCATCAGTTCGAAATACATGCGTTCATTGGCACGCAGATTGCGCGCCGCGAAAACACCCCCGCCCCAGAATGGCATAACCGTATCGTCGTGGTAAAATGACAGAACGCTGGCGACGGGGACGCCATTGTGACGGATCGTCAGAATGTCAGCAGCGCCCGCGAATTCATCAAGCATGGCGTCAAACAGCGCACGCGGGAAAACCGGTGTGCCAAGATTGCGGACGCTTTCCGAATAGACGGCATAATGCGCGGCCCGGTCCTCTTCATTGCAGCCGACCGAAACGTGCAGATCAAGCTTTAGACTTTTGCGGATTTCTGCCCGCTGTTTGCGCGGGATGGCGAGCAATTGTTGCTCGTCATCCTCGGCCAGTTCGGTAACAAATCCTGCGTGGCTGTGTTCGCAAATCTGCCACCCGGCTGGAGCGGTTCCACCGCGCAGTTCGATTGTCGGGCAAGATGTGCGGACGGCCAGCTCTTCGGCAAAGCGGCACAGGCGCTGGGATGTTTTGTCGCTATCAGCCAAGGGGCCACCGCCAACGGCAAAACCGCTCGAAACAAGCGCGCGCCCGAAAATCGCTGAATGGACCTCGCTAAGCGGAAGCCAGCCGGTCAGGTTTCCGCATTTCTCGGCAACCAGTCCGGTTGCTTTCTGACCGGTGCTGTTCTCAACCGCGCGCAGCCATTTGGGCTGATGAAAAATGCTTCCGCTGCGCTCTGCAACAAAGGCTTCGATGCGCGCGACCTCTCCCGGATCGCGCAGATCCACGACCGAAACAGTTTCGGCGGAAAGAGGAAACGGAGCATTCATTCGCCCCACTCATCGCTTGTCGCATGCGCCAGCAGCGCCTCTCGCTCGGCCACTTCATCCATCCGGCCCCAGGCGAATTCGCCGATCAGCCCGCGAAGCTTGGCCGACATCTGTTTCAGGCCCGTATAGTGCCGCAGTCGCGACTTGATCGGAGCGCCCGGAACGCGCGGTTGATCGGGATCGATTTCCCAAGGGTGGAAATAGAAAACCGCAGGGCGATTTTCCTCGCGGTTTACCTGCCGGATGGCCCAGCGCGAGAAGGCGTAAGGAAGCACGCGGAAAAATCCGCCTCCCCCCGCCGCAACGCGCTTTCCGCCAAGGATCGCTGTTGTCACCGGGATCTCGACAAGATCGCTGCCGCGAAGCGGGCTGAAGGCAAAGCGCGGTGCCTCGCGCCAACCATAATGGTCATGCGCAATCGGTGCGACGCTGCTTGAATAGCGGTATCCTTGCGCAGCGAGTTCCTCATAGGCCCACGGCGTGCGTTGATCGATCGAAAAGCTCGGCGCCCGATAACCGGTGATTTTCACGCCCGAGGCGTCTTCGAGTATTTTCTGTGCCTTGGCGATGTCTTGGCCAAATTCCTGCCGGTCGAAATTGAACACGCGCGCGTGATCATAGCCGTGGCTTGCCAGTTCGTGCCCGGCATCAACAATGCGCCGCATCAGCGAACCATGCCGCTGCGCCACCCAGCCCAGCGTGAAGAACGTTGCCTTCACCTCGGCTTCGGCGAACATATCAAGGATGCGCAGGACATTGTCTTCGACTCGCAAAGACAGATCATCCCAATCGTCGCGGTCGATTACATTCTCGAACGCGCCTACCTGGAACCAGTCCTCAACGTCGACCGACAAACCATTGATTACGGTTTGCTGGGTCTTTTCCAGCGATTTTACCGGCGAATGTTCCACCCGGAACGCTCCTCTTACGCAGCCACGCGAGGAGGCTGATCGCTCTCGATCCACTCGATAAGCATCGTCAGGACATGGCGAACCGTGCGTTCCTGCTCATCAATGCGCGCTTCCATGCCGGCGATCTTCTCGATCATTTCCTTCGGCAGCTCAACGCTATCGGCTTTCGCCTCGACAGAGCGGGACAATTCGACAACCGCCTGTTGCAGTTCCTGGATTTGCGTATCGCGCTCTGCCAGAATTTCCTCGACTTTGGGCTGCGCGATAGCCGGAGCCGCAGCAACATGCTTGATCGGCCCGGGGGCGGGAGCCGCAGGGACTTTCTGCATCGGCTTCGGCGCTGCTTCGGGGAACGTGGTATCGCCCTCCATCTCTTTCAGCACAGCGGTCAGCATCGCGTTATCGATGCGCGTGCGTTGTTCAACAGCACCCAGCAGAAGCAGGCGCGTTACCACCTGGTTTACCCGGCGCGGAATGCCGCCTGTTGCTTCGTAAAGCCCGGCAAAAACGCGCTGGTCGAATTCGGGGTTTCCTTCCCAGCCAACGCATTCAAGTCGGTGTTTGATATAGGGTTCGATCTCGCTCGGCTCCATCGATTCAAGATGGTGCGCGGCAATCACTCGTTGGCGCAGCTGCTCCAGCTCATCGCTTTGCGCGAGAACCTGTTTGAACTCGGGCTGGCCCAGCAGCAACAATTGCAGCAGCGGGTGCGAGCCCAGCTGGAAATTCGACAGCATGCGCAGTTCTTCGAGCGCTTCGACAGAGAGGTTCTGCGATTCGTCGACCACCAGCATGGTCCGGCGGCCTTCGCGGGCCTCGTCATGCAGGAAGTTTTCGATCGCGCCGAGCGCGCTCGCCTTGTCTTTGCCTTCCACTTCGATACCGAAGCTTTGCGCTGCGACATGGACCAGCTCTTCCCCGTCCAGATTGCTGGTAACCACCTGGCCAACAGTCATCTGCTCGCGGTCGATCTTTTGCATCAAATGCGCGACCAAGGTCGACTTACCCGCACCCACTTCACCGGTGATGACGATAAAGCCTTCGCTTTGCGCCATACCATAGCCGAGGTAAGACAGCGCCTTGCGGTGCGTCGCGCTCTCGAAATAGAAATTCGGATCAGGGGTAAGCTGGAACGGGCGTCCCGTTAATCCGTAAAAATCATCAAACATCTATTCAGTCCCCCAGGATCAGAAGCCGAAGCGCAGGCCAACCAGGGCCGATGCTGCGGTGAAGTCTTCGGTCGAAACATCGCTATCGAGACTGTCGATGGCGACCGCTGCCCGTGCGGACAGACGCGAAGAGATATTGTGGCTGTAAGCGGCGGACGCGCCGATCGCATTGACTTCGCCAGCGAGGTCGAAACCACTCTGGAGATAGTTGTAATAAGCGTTGGTGGTGAAGTTGCCGCGGCGGCCGACTTCGCCGGAAAGGAATACCGACGCGTAGTAGGATTCATCGGTCACACCATCAGCCGCTGCCAGGACAGAGCCCGGTACAGCGATAAATTTGCGGCGGTCATAGCCAGCGCCAACTCCGGCGGTCATCCGGCCAAAGCTGGTCGAATAGCTCGCCGCAACACCGCGCGAACGGAATACTGACGAGCGGATCGAACCAAGCGCTCCGTTGAGGCAGTTGGCCCCTTCTTCGCCGGAGACACAGCCGCCCAGCTCACCCGTCAACGGGTTGCGTCCGGCGGTGAATTCTGTCGGCAGATTGGCCAAGGCATTGCTCAACTGGCTGCCGAAGCCCGAAACCGCATCATAAACCGACACGTTGAAGGACGAACGGCTATCGGGCGCATAGGCCAGGCTGCCGTAATATGTGGTCGAGTCATAGCGGCGGCCAACATGGGCTTCGACCGAAGTACGGCGGCTTGGGCGCCAGACCACGCCGACATCCCAGATCAGGCCTGACACATCATATGCTAGCTGACGCGGCTGGCTTGTATCAACGACCAGACGGCCATCGTCGCCGATAACCGGATCGCCATTGACGTCGAGCAACGCATCGCGCGCAGACACTTCCACGTCTTCATAGCCGATGCCGCCGACCAATTGGACGGTCTGCGCGATCGGGATCGACACGTCACCGCGAACATACATGTCGCGGAAACGCTGATCCAGATTGGAAATATCTTCCTGATTCCACCCTGCGCCCACACCGACGCCAATCGGAAGCGGTTCGCCCGGACGTGTGCCCAGGTGAACGGCGGCGCTTTGTGAAATACTGTCATCGAACACGTCGACCGGCGCAGCGCCGGGTGCCGGTGCCAAGCCATCGGGTGCTTCCACACGGGTGTAACCGATGCGATAGTTCGCATTGACTTCAACATCGCCCGCACGTGTGTGCAGATTTGGTCCGGCATAGGCAGAGTAGATCTGGCTTTCCGACCCGCGGTCGTCGAGCGACGAGAGGCTCGACGAGCCATTGCCGTCAACGCGAGTTTCTGCGGCAAGCGCACCGGCTTCCACCGTCAAAACCTGCGGAACGATCGAGGCATAACCCCGCGCAACACCGCTGATGGTTTCGCCATTGATCGCATCATCGCCATAACCGATGTTCTTTTCCACCCGCAGCGACACCGAACCGCCATTGTTGCGGCCGGTGACCGACGCATCGATCCCCGCCGCGACTTGCGTATAGGTCACAACTTCATCGCCGGGCGAAAGCTCCGCAATCGCAATCTGCGAAACCTCGATATACGGCTCCACATTCACGCCATTGCCTGTCCGGCGGTCAGACGCGCTGGAGGACGCTTCCTGCCCTTCACCGCCGCTGTAATCCTGCGCGAACGCAGGCGATGCAACGCTGATGGCTGCCAATGCACTTACCAGTGCGGTCGAGCGTTTAAGGTTGAGTTTCGTCATGACGGGTTATTCCCCATATCCATAATAAGAGCCGAAATTCCGGCCGCTTGGACTGAAATGCGCTGCGTTGAGCAGCAGTTTGATATCCGGGCAGGCCGAAAGAAGCTGGCAGGCGTCCTCCAGCGCGCTTTGGCCGGTCTTGTCCGCCCGCGCGACGAGCACCGCTTGTCCGACATGCTTGGCAAGCTCTGCCGCTGGCGATGCCGCCAGAGCAGGCGGAGAATCGAAAATTACCATCCGGTTGGGCGCGCCCATTGTCAGGCGGTCGAGCACCTGTGCGGTCCGGTCGCTGGCCAGATATTCGCTGTCAGCGGTCGTCTGGTTGCCGGCGGGCAAGACCCACAGACCCGGAATGTCGGTGCCCAGCACAAGATCTTCCGGCTGAACCGTGTCGTCCGCGAGGCAATCCATGAAGCCTGGCCCCTTGGGCAGGCCCAATGTCGAGAGGATCGATGGCTTGGCGAAATCGCCATCGACAAGCACAACTTCGCTGTCACGCTCCGCCGCCATTGCGATGGCCAGATTGGTTGCGCAGAAGGTTTTGCCTTCACCCGGATGCGGGGAACAAATCAGCACGCGCCGCGAACGGGCGGTGTTCTTTGCCCGGGCCGCCTGCAGGATCTGCCGCTTCACAATGCGGAATTCCTCGATCAGCCCGGTCACCGCGCCTTCTGGCACGATAATACCCTGTTCGCGCAGATGCTCGCGGTCGATTGCGTGCTTCTTGCCGGTCAGCGCGACTGCGCTGAATTCGGGCTCAATCACGATTTCACGCGAAGCCGCCGGGACCGGCAGGTTTGCGTCAGACTGCGGTTCATATTCACTCGGAATGCGCGGCTTTGGTTCGGCTGTTTGCGCTTCTTCGACAGTCGCCGCAGGTTTCTCTGCGTCTTTCTTCCGATCAGAGTCTTTGACCCGCACCTTGGCGCGCTTCATTTCGCGTTCTGGCAGCTTGCCCTTGATCGGAGCCGCCTTGAACGGATCGAAGCCGAAAGCGCCGCTGGCCCGTTCGAGCAGCGAGCTTTCTTCGTCACCGTCTTTGGGAAGCGGGATGTTCTTATGCTCAGTCATATCCCGCTCCTCACGCAACCATTCCGCGCTGGAGGAATTCGACCGCCAGCAGAACTACACACAATCCGGCCAAGCCCGCGCTTCCGGCGTAAAACATCTTCATCCGCTTCGTCCGCAGAGCGCGCGCTGTGTCGGTCATTGTCGTCGAAATCGCGCCGAGAACCGGCAGATCGAGCGCCCGTTCGAGCTTTCCGGTTGTGGCGAAAGTCGATCGCAATTGACCCACTGCGAAAGCGGAACCTACGCCAGCGGCGATCCCCGCAATCAGAACACCAATCAGCAGCAAAGGCCGGTTGGGTGCAGAGGGGGTTTGCGGCGTGCTGGGCGGGTCGATCACTTCGAATTTGAACGAGCTGCTCTGGTTTTCCACCTGACCGCGCAGTTTCATTTCCTCGCGGTCCTGAAGCAGCTCGTCATATTTGTCTTTGAGCACTTCATAGTCGCGGCTGATCCGGCTAGCTTCGGCAGCAACCGCCGGATTGTTCGCCTGGCTTGCCAGCAATCCTGACAATTCTGACTGCAACCCGGCCTGACGCGCGGCCAGCGCCTGCACATTGGCCTGACGCTCTGCCTTTATCGCTATCAGCGAACTGTAGGCGGGGTTTGGAGTCCCCACCGTTGCCGGATTTTCATTCGCTGCTTGGGTCCGCAAAAGGGCAATTTGTTTGTTGATCGCGATCACATCAGGGTGATTTCCCGTCTTGCCGCTAGCCTGCATTGTCGCGAGTTGCGACTGCGCGTTGGCGAGCGCTTGGCGAGCACCGCCGGCTGCGCCTGCAGTGACCAGCGTGCGCGGCGTGCCCGCAAGCTGACCATTGATCTGGGCGAGCGCGCTTTGTGCAGCGGCCAGATCGGCCTCTACATCGCGCAAATCGGAACGAAGCAGTTGGCGTTTTTCGCTCAATGTGCCGGTGCCGCCGATCAAATCGGGATTTTCCGCTTCGAATGCGAGGCGGCGTTGCTCGGCTTCTTCCAGTTCGCGTTTGCGCTCTTCCAGCTGCTGGTCGAGGAATACGATCGATTCGGCCACATCACCGCGGCTGCCGGCGATGTTTTCCTCGCGGAAAATGTCGATCAGTTTCTGGACAACGCTTTGTGCCAGAACAGAGTTTTCACCGTCCGAAAGATCGCTCTGGCCAACTTCGGCCTTGATCTCGAACAGATTGTCTTCTTCGCTCTTGACCGTCACCTTCTTGGTCAGGCTCTCGATCGCGTTTTCCATGTCGCGCGGCGTCTGGACATTGTCGCCGAGCTTGGTCGATCGGATAACTTTCTCGAGGTTTACTTTACTCGCTAGCGTTTGGCGCACGCGCGCAATGTCGCGTTCGCCAGCACCCTTTACGTCGACGATCTTGTCGAGGACGTCATCGAGCTGGACATAAATGCGCGCCTCCGATTCGTAGGAGTTGGGGATCATCGCGACCACCAACCAGCCCAGAACGCTCACGCCCCATGCGACACCAAGCGCCAACCAGCGCCGGTGCCAGACCGAGAAAAGCGCTGCGCGCAGATCTTCAAATACTTCGTTCATGCTGTTTGCCGATCCCTCAGAACATGCTTTCCGGAATGATGATCACATCGCCCGGCTGGAGGAGAACATTCGCGCGGCTGTCACCTTTCTTGAGAAGGTCGCTGAGACGCAGCTTGTATTCGGTCTGGCGGCCCGTGTTCCGGCTCTTGCGGATCAGTTTCGCGCGGTTGCCCGCGGCAAATTCGGACAGGCCGCCCACTGCAATCATCGCGTCGAGCAGCGTCATATTTGCGCGGTAAGGGATCGAAGCCGGTTTTTCGGTCGCGCCGATGATGCGGACCTGCTGGCTATATTCGCCATAGGGCTTGGTCACGATAACCGAGACCAGCGGCTCTTCGATATATTGCGAAAGCTGGAGGCGGATATCCTGCGCCAGCATCGTCGGCGTTTTGCCCGCGGCGGGCATATCGGTAACCAGCGGTGTGGTCAGGCGGCCATCGGGGCGAACCTGTATTTTTTCCGCGCCCAGTTCCGGATTGCGCCAGACATGGATCGTCAATTCGTCATTGGCGCCGATAATGTAATCCTCGCTGGCCGGAGCCTGCGAAGTCACAAAGGTTGCTTGCGGAAGCTCTGCACCACCTCCGGCAGCACAACCCGAAAGGGTCAATGCAGCCAAGGCTGTACCGGCGAGCAGTTTCGTGAACTTAATATTGGGCATCGATGCGCATCCTTGCCGTTGAGCGGGCTTTTCAGCGCAAGATCGGAGCTACCGCCCTTACACTACCCGCAGGTATGAAGGTGGCTTCTCGTAGAAAAGGGTGAACATACCGTTAGCCTTTTTGCGTTTACGGCTGTTTAGGATGTTGCAGTCCCAAAGCGGGACACATTGGTTTCAAACGTTAATTCGCCGATTCAGGCGTGAATTACACCAGAATCTCGCGGGCAGCGCCCTGCCCGAGGAAGTCCGCTGGAGACGCGGTTGCCCCATATGCACCCGCGCAAAAAATTACGACCAAATCACCGACTTCGGCCCTTGGAAAATGCGCTTTATCGGCCAAACGGTCGAGCGGAGTGCACAAACAGCCGACAATGTTAACTTCTTCGCTGGGTTCAGAATCATACTTCGTCGCAATCGCTGACGGGTAATTCCGCCTGACGACAGTTCCGAAATTGCCAGACGCAGCAAGTTGGTGATGCAATCCCCCGTCAGTAACCAGAAAAGTCGAGCCGTGGCTTTCCTTACGATCGACAATTTCAGTCAGATAGATTCCGGCCTCGCCCACAAGATAACGGCCCAGCTCTATGCACAAATCGGTGTCGGCCAGATTCGCCGGCAGGTTGGAAAAACGCTTGTCCAGTGCGGCGCCTATCGCCGCGATATCGACCGGTTCATCTCCGTGGAAATAGGGGATCCCCAAGCCGCCGCCCATATTGAGCTTTGGCAATGGCTGCCCGATTTCCGACGCAAGCTGGTCCGCCAGGTCGATCACATTGGCCTGCGCTTCGATAATGGCCTCTGCACTCAGCGCCTGACTGCCGGTGAAGATATGCAAGCCGCGCCATTCAGCGCCCGCCGCGATGATTTCCTTGGCCAATGCGGGAACGCGCGCCTGATCAATCCCGAACTGCTTGGCCCCGCCGCCCATCTTCATACCCGAACCACGCAGCTCGAAATCGGGATTTACCCGTATCGCCATGCGCGGAACCGCACCGATCCTTTCGCCGATAGCCAAAGCGCGGCGCGCTTCGTTTTCTGATTCGAGATTGAGCGTCACGCCGGCGCGCAGCGCGGCTTCCAGTTCTTCATTGCGCTTGCCCGGGCCAGCGAAACTGATCGCTCTCGGATCGAGACCGGCAGCCTGCGCCATCGCCAGTTCGCCGCCCGATGCAATATCGAAGCCGTCCACCAATCCCGCCATATGCTTTAGCAGCGGCGCGAAGGGGTTTGCCTTTATGGCATAGTTGATTTTCAGCCGATCGGGCATGGTGGCGCGCAGATCACCGACGCGCTTGGTCAAATGCTCGCGCGAATAAACAAACAAAGGCGTTGCCCCGCCCTGCTCCACCAAATCGCGCGCGGTATGGCCCGCAACGGCGATCTGTCCGTCCTTGCTTTGGTAACCGGCAGGAATTGGTCCGACTGGCTTCATGTGCCCAGCTCCCCCAGAATCTCTTTCGCAATGGCCGTCCGGTCGAGCTTACCGTTCGGATTGAGCGGCATCACTTTGCGCCAATGGATAACATGCGGCTGCATGAAATTGGGAAGTTCCTTCGCCAACGCCTTGGGAAGGTGGTCTTTCGGATCTTCCACGCCGGGCGCGGCGCGCACGACCAGATGGATCGCATGACCCAGCCGATCATCGGCAACACCCAGCGCAACGGCCTCTGCAACCAGATCAGTGGCGCGCGCGGCGTCTTCGATCTCTTGCGGGCTGATCCGGTTGCCCGCGCTCTTGATCATCGCATCGCGCCGTCCGACGAAATACAGCAAGCCGTCCGCATCGCGTTTGACCCTGTCTCCCGACCAGACCGCGACCCCGCCATAGTGCGAAGCGCCGGGCGCAGGCTTGAAGCGTACTGCAGTCCGCTCCGGGTCCTGCCAATAGCCTTGGGCGACAAGCGGCCCGCAATGGACCAATTCGCCTTCCTCTCCCGGTTCAGCGACATCGCCATCATCATCGATCACCATAATCTCTGCAAACGGGATGGCTTTGCCCATCGATGTCGGGTGGGTTGCGACCAGATCGGGATCAAGATAGGTCGAACGGAACGCCTCTGTCAGTCCGTACATCGGAAACAGTCGCGCTTGCGGAAAGATACCGCGCAATCCCTCGACCAGTTCTTCCGTCAATGCGCCGCCACTATTGGTCAAACGGCGCAGCGGTGCACTGGATTCGGCAGGCCAATCAAGCTCAGTCAATTGCACCCATAGCGGGGGGACGGCAGCCAGCGTTGTCACACCATATTTCGCGCAGGCCCGCGCAACATCGCGCGGAAAAAGATAATCAAGCGGTACAACGCAGCCGCCGGCATACCAGCTGCTCAAGAGCTGGTTCTGCCCGTAATCGAATGACAGCGGAAGCACGCCAAGCGTCACATCATCGGATTCCATGCCCAGATATTGCGCCACGCTGACCGCGCCGAGCCATAGATTGGCATGGCTGAGCATCACGCCCTTGGGCCGACCGGTAGAGCCGCTTGTGTATAGAATGGCGCACAATTCATCGGTCTGGCGCTGCGAAGGCGGCAGCGGCGCGGAAACATCGTCCAAAGCGTCCAGCACTTCGTTTTCGTCTAGCGCTTTGCAGGCCGCGGGCAGATCGCCAGACTCAAGCGATTCCAGCCGTGCTTTGGTCCCCAGCAACAAAACTGCCCCGCTATCGGCGAGGATATGGGCGGCCTGCGTGTGTTTGAGCAGCGGGTTAATCGGCACATGGACCAAACCCGCCCGCGCCGCAGCCAGCGGCATCAAGCAGGTGAGCTCATTCTTCGCAGCCCAAGTCGCCACGCGTGCGCCTTCCTGCGGCACGCGATCCCTTAACCATCCACTAAGACGCGCAACACGGTCCCTTAAGTCCTTGAAGCTAAGTGTCCGGTTGCGCAGGACCAGCGCCGGACTATCATCCGCGCCAATCTCGGCAAGATGATCCAGCGGTTTGGATTCTGGATTGGGCAAACTGGGCATTGAAGCTCCGGCAAAGGGATACGGCAATTGGTGTTGAGCGTCAGCTATCACGACACGGTTAACGTTCTGCAAGGGGTGATTGAAAAATCATCCGCGCAGGCTGCCACGCCGTTTGACCGCTTGGAATGGTTCACGCTCTTGCAGAAATCGGGTGCGCAGCCGTTTATAGCGATTGCCAATGGTTCCGATGAACGGGCGGCCTTGCCGCTCATTCATAGCGCAGGGCGGCTGGAAGCGCTGACAAACTGGTACAATTTTACCTGGCAGCCGCTCGGTTCAAACGATCCGGCCTTGCTCGAAGCCTTGGCAGCGGGGCTGAAGACCAAAGCGCACCGTATCGTCCTCTCTCCTCTTCCAGACGAAGATGGAGTTGCCTCGGCCTTGGAAGAGGCCTTTCGCAAGGCCGGTTGGAACGTGCTGCGCGAACATTGCGATCACAACCACATTCTTCACGTCAACGGGCGTGAATTCGCCGACTATTGGGCGTCGCGGCCGGGAAGGATGCGCACGACGCTGAAGCGCAAGGCCAAGAAAGTTGATGTCGAATTGCTCACCCGCTTCGATGCCGCTGCATGGGCCGAATATGAAGGGGTATACGAAAACAGCTGGAAACCGGAGGAAGGCGACCCCGCTCTGCTGCGCTCATTTGCCGAGCAAGAAGGTGCCGCCGGGCGCATTCGCCTTGCCATCGCCCGCCACGATGGAAAAGCCGTGGCCGCGCAGTTCTGGACCGTAGAAAACGGTATCGCCTACATCCACAAGCTCTCGCACCTTGAAGAGCATAAGAATCTCTCTGCCGGCACCACGCTGAGCGCGGCATTGTTCGAACATGTGATGGACACCGACAAGGTCGATCTCATTGATTTCGGAACCGGCAATGATCCTTACAAGCGCGACTGGATGGAGGTCGACCGGCCGCGCTATCGCTTGGATTGTCTCAATCCCGGCCAAGCTCAGGCGTGGCCTGCCCTCGCAAAGCGAATTATTACCCGGCTTGCACGCGGTGGCACCGAAAGCTAAGGGCGGCGGCGCACTTGCAGGGGAAAGCACGCAGATGACTGGCGAGCCCGTAACTGACGGTATGGAAAATACACCGGTGGATGCCGCCACAGATGCTGACGCGAAAGCTGATTGGCTGCCGCCCAGCCGCCACGCGATCGATACCCAGCTGCGTTCGATCCTGTGCGATGTTCTGGGGCTGGACGCTGACGATGTCGAAAAATTCGACGGAGACACCGGACTGTTCGGGCACCTTCCCGAACTCGATTCCATGGCAGTCGCCGGATTGCTCACCGAAATGGAAGACCGGTTGCACATCATTATCGAAGATGACGATGTCGATGGCGAAATGCTCGAAACATATGGCGGGCTTCTCGCCTTTGCCGAGGCCAAAGCAATCGAAGGCTGATCGGTGCGAAGCTTTGCACAATGGCCTGCTCCCCTAGCCGCCAAAGGCACTAGCGAAGAGCATGCTCTTGTGTTCAATCAGGGACGCGAAAAGCGCCTACTGATCCTTCCCGCATTGTTCGATGAAGCCAACAAGTTGCGGCGACAAACCGTTGAAATAATGCACCGTCTCGACCTGTCTGGGATCGACAGCGTCCTACCCGATTTTCCCGGCTGCAATGACAGCATGCAGCCGCTTGAGGCGCAAACGCTGGACAGCTGGCGCGCAGCAACAGCAGCGGCGGCCAAGCATTTCGATGCGACACATTTGCTTACCATGCGCAGCGGGGCTTTGCTCGCGCCCGATGGCTTGCCCGGATGGCGCTATGCGGCGCATGGCGGCAAACAAATGCTCCGCTCCATGCTCCGCGCCCGCACGATCGCGGCACGCGAAGCCGGCCGAGAGGAATCCACGGCTGAGCTGGAGCAAACCGGGCGCAAAGATGGGATTGAACTGGCCGGTTGGAAAATCGGGCCAGATATGTTTGCCGCCCTTTCCGACGCTGCCACTCCATCGAGTGAAACACTGGCGGATATTCCCCGCGAGGCAGTGCCCGGCGCAGGGTTGTGGCTCCGCGCCGAGCCTGACGAAGACCCCGAACAGGCCGATGCCATCGCCGCAATCATTGCAATCGGGCTGTCACACGAATGACCCGGCTATCGCTCACTTTCGAATGCCAGGGCTGCCGCTTAGCCGGCACTTTCGACACCGCGCCAGGGGCCACCGGCCTGTTGATCGTGACCGGAGGGAATGAAGTTCGCGCAGGGGCATTCTCGGGGCAGGCCAAGCTGGCGGCAAAATTGGCCGTTTCGGGTTTTCCCGTATTCCGCTTCGACCGCCGCGGGGTCGGCGATAGCGATGGCGAAAATCGCGGGTTCACCAAGAGCCGCAAAGACATTGCCGCTGCGATAGAAGCATTCCGCGCGATCAATCCGCAAATGACGCGCGTTGTCGGCTTCGGAAATTGCGACGCAGCGAGCGCGCTGATGCTGGCAGGCGGTGCAGAACTGGATGGATTGATCCTGTCCAACCCGTGGACAATCGAAGATGATGCCGATGATACGCCGCCGCCAAGCGCGGTCCGGTCTCGTTATCTAGAAAAGCTCAAAAACCCCAAGGAAGTGCTTCGGCTTCTGTCAGGGGGCGTGAACCTCAAAAAGCTGTTTCGCGGTTTGAAACAGGCCGCCAGCGGACCTTCCGAAGCGACCGGATTGTCGCAGCAAATGGCGCAAGGCATTGCCGCGTATGACAAGCCTGTGCGTATTCTTCTGGCAGATGCCGATCGCACCGCGCAGATGTTTTTGGAGAACTGGGATGCAAGCGATCCGCGCATCCATCGCTGCGAGGGTGCGTCGCACGCTTATGTCGAACCACAAGCGAGCGAATGGTTGGAGAACCAGATTTTGACCGCGTTACGCGGCTGAATCATCTTCCTCCCGCACGAAAAGGCTGCTCAATTCCACATGCGTTGACCAACGGAATTGCCCCACGGGCCGCAATTTCTGCAGCGTGTAGCCGCCTTCGATCAATCGCTTGGAATCGCGCGCCCAGCTTGAGGGATTGCAACTGATATAAACAATCTTAGCGACCGTGCTTTGCGCCAGCAATTCCACCTGATCGCGCGCACCCGCCCGTGGAGGATCGAGCAACACGGCGCTGAATTTGTTGAGTTCTTCCAGTTGTAGCGGATTGCGGAACAGGTCGCGATGGATCGGGTGAACCGGCTTTCCGGTAGCCCGCGCAGCCATCTGGCAGGCCAGATGCGTATCGCGCGCCGCCTCCGCCGCGAGCACCTTTGTCCTGCCAGCCAGCGCAAATGCGAAAGTGCCCAAGCCTGAAAAAAGATCCGCAACCACTGCCGCGCCGGAGAGCCAGGCTCTGGCATCGCCCGCAAGCACATCTTCTCCATCAACCGTGGCTTGCAGAAATCCGCCCGACGGAAAACCAACCGGCACACCGGAAAGCGTAACCGTTACCGGCTCCGGCTCCCACAATGTTTCGGGGCCGTATCCCTGATCGAGCGTCAGCCGCGCCAAACCCTGTTCGCGGGCAAAATCGAGGATCTTCTCGGTCTGCTCAAGCCCTTCGATGGGCAGGTTTTTCAGCGAACAATCAACGCCTTGATCGGTGTCGGTCAACTCGATGTCCACTGCCAGCTTGCCCTTGCGCCGCGCGAGGATTGTGCGCAGCGCCTGCGCAACCGAAAACAGGCTTTCGGTCAGGATTTGACACTCTGTCAGATCGACAATCCGGTGCGACCCCGCCTCGCGAAAACCAAGCTGCGGTTTACCCCCGCGGCTGATCGCGCACAGAGTTGCCCGGCGGCGGCTTCGCGGCGGCGAAAGATGGGTGGGAAGCAATTCGCCAACCGCAATATCCTGCCCCTCGGCCGCGTTCGAAACGCGCGAAGTCACAAAATCGCGCAATGTTTCTTCGTCCACATGCTGCAACTGGCAGCCGCCGCATTTGCCGAAATGCCGGCACACCGGCTTCACGTGATGCGGGCCGTGTTTCAGCGTTCCGTCGCTCTGTAGCACGTCACCCGGGACGGCCCCGGCAACATGGCGCCCATCAGCGGACAGGCCATCGCCTTTGGCAGCAATACGAATGATTTCTGATGCAGTGTTCACAGACACGCCGCGTAGGCGTCTGCCACCTTTCCGGCAAGACGGGACGCGGAGAAAGCCGGTCCGGCAAGTCTTGCAGCCTCGCCGTGGAGCCAAACCGCCTGGCATGCGGCGTCGAAGGGTTGCTCACCTGTCGCGAGCCGGCTTGCCGCTATCCCGGCCAGCACGTCACCCGTTCCCGCTGTCGACAGCCAGCTTGACGCAGCAGGGGAAACCGCAAGGCCAGCATCGCGATTGAAAATGACCGTGTCCGGGCCCTTTGCGACGATTGTTGCGTCAGTCATCCAATCCAGCTCGATAGCCTGATGAACTTTGTCAGGCAGCGGCGGTTTCTTTGCGGGTGGTTCAAAAACGCTGCGGAGCCGCGCCACTTCCCCGCCATGCGGTGTCAGCAGATAGGGCCGTTCGCTCGGCCCCGGCCATTCTACTGCGCCGATCAGGTTCAGTGCATCGGCATCGAGCACAGTGGGCACCGCGCGTTCCATTCCAAACACTGCCCGCAGCCGACCGCAGGCAACTTCGCCGGTTCCCAAGCCGGGCCCGATCAGAATGGAGGCAATCCGCTCGTCACTCAGCGCTTCGCCCAGCGGGCGGGCGTCCACAACAAGGTCAGACGGAGTTTCGATGTCACGGCCATCGCTCAGAATTTTCACATAACCCGCGCCTGCAGACATTGCTGCCTTGGCCGCCAATTTCGCAGCACCGGTCATTTCCCCCGCGACAATCGCTACCAGCCCGCGCGAATATTTGTGCGCGTCCGTATCGGGCACTTTCAGCGCGGGTTTCTGCAACACGGCGCCGGTTACAAAGTCTCTCTGCGCGGAAGCATCGATGCCGATTTCGACCAATCGCCGCTCTCCTAGCTGCGTTGCAGCGGGCAGCATCCAATGCCCCCATTTCCACGCGCCCAGCGCCAGCGTCAGATCAAAATCGGGGACAGGAGACAGCACCGCGCCATTGTCTGCATCGACACCGCTGGGCAGATCCACCGCAATGCTGAAATCATGCTGCGCCGCCAATCCGGCCAGCAGGCTGACCAATTCGCTCGACAAGGGGCGGGACAGGCCGGTGCCGAATAGACAGTCAACGAACACAGATCCGGAAATTTTCGCGCCGTCTTCGCTTATGTTCCCCTGAAAGGCCTCTCGGGCGCTTTGTGCGGCCTTTGTAGCGGGCTGTTTGGGGGCGACCACCTTTACGGCCAAACCGCGCCGCCGAAGCACCTCTGCAATCACATAGCCATCACCGCCATTGTTGCCCGGCCCGCACAGCACCGTCACCGGGCGCCCTGATGCCATCCGCCAGACCCATTCGGCAGCGCCCTTCCCCGCAATCTGCATCAATTCTTCGACGCTTGATCCGGCGTCTATCAGCGCCTGCTCCGCCGCCTGCATTTGCACGGCGGTGAGGATCAGATCATTCGGCCGCGTCATCCGCGCCGCTGTCCTGGTTATCCTGCCCGCTGACATTGGCGGTAAAGCGATAGCGGTCTGCGCCAATACTGATTTCCAGCACATCACCATCAAGCCGCCGCGTCAGCTGGTCCGCGCCGTCCAGTTCAACCAGACCGCGCCCGTCATCGAGCTGGGCAAAACGGCGGAACCCGCCATCGGGATGACGCACAATCAGGTGATTTTCGCCTTCAACCGTTTCCCGCTCGACCAGACAATCGGGGCCGAACTGGCTTCCTTCACCCAGCGCGCAGTCGATCATGGCCGCGCCTTCTTCGGCTTGTGGCTGCTCGACATCGGGTTGCGAACACGCCGCAATTGTGCAGCACAGCATCGTCAAGACATAGGCAGGATGCTTCACATTACCCTCTTTTCAATTGCGAGATATCGCGCACCGCGCCGCGCGCCGCGCTGGTCGTCATGGCTGCATAGGCTTCAAGCGCTTGCGACACCATACGCGGGCGGTCTTTGGCCGGTTGCCACGCCCCGCCCATCGCCGCGCGCCGTGCCTCCAGAACATCATCGGAAACCGCCAGTTTGATGCTGCGTCCGGGAATGTCGATTTCGATGATATCGCTATCTTCGACCAGTGCGATCGCACCACCTTCGGCCGCTTCGGGCGAGACATGGCCGATTGAGAGGCCTGAAGTCCCGCCAGAAAAGCGCCCGTCGGTCAGCAAAGCGCAGGCCGCGCCCAATCCCTTCGATTTGAGGTAGCTGGTGGGATAGAGCATTTCCTGCATGCCCGGTCCGCCTTTGGGGCCTTCATAGCGGATAACCACCACATCGCCTTCGCTCACCTGATCGGTGAGGATCGCGGTCACCGCATCGTCCTGGCTCTCATAGACCTTGGCCGGACCGGTGAAGGTCAGGATCGATTCGTCGACGCCCGCAGTTTTCACGATGCACCCGTCGAGCGCGATATTGCCCGAAAGAACCGCCAGGCCGCCGTCCTGGCTGAAAGCGTGCTCTTTGCTGCGGATCACGCCGTTTTCGCGGTCCAGATCAAGCTCTTCCCAGCGGCGGGACTGGCTGAAGGCGGTCTGCGTGGGCACGCCGCCGGGCGCAGCCGCGAAGAATTCGTGAACCTTGTTGTTCTGTGTGCGGCTGATGTCCCAATCATCGAGCGCATCGGCCATTGTCGGGCTGTGCACCGTGGGCAGCGCGGTGTTGAGCAGCCCGGCATTGTCGAGCTGGCCGAGAATCGCCATAATGCCGCCCGCACGGTGGACATCTTCCATATGCACGTCGTCCTTTGCCGGGGCGACTTTGGACAGGCAGGGAACGCGGCGGCTCAGCCGGTCAATATCTTCCATGGTGAAATCGACACCCGCCTCATGCGCGGCGGCCAGCAAATGCAGCACGGTGTTGGTCGATCCGCCCATCGCAATATCGAGCGACATGGCGTTCTCGAATGCAGAAAAGCTGGCGATAGAGCGCGGCAGAACGCTCTCGTCATTCTCTTCGTAATACCGCTTGGCCAGCGTCACGACCAAGCGGCCTGCGCGCAGGAACAGGCTTTTGCGATCCGCATGCGTTGCCAGCGTCGATCCATTGCCCGGAAGCGACAGGCCAAGCGCTTCGGTCAGGCAGTTCATCGAATTGGCGGTGAACATGCCCGAACACGATCCGCATGTCGGGCAGGCGTTCTGCTCGATCTCGGTAACTTGTTCGTCGGTGTAGCTGTCATCCGCAGCGGCCACCATCGCATCGACCAGATCAAGCGCCTTTTCCTTGCCATCGAGGACAACCTTGCCTGCCTCCATCGGCCCGCCGGAAACGAACACCGCCGGAATATTCAGCCGCATCGCGGCATTGAGCATACCCGGCGTGATCTTGTCGCAATTGGAAATGCACACCATCGCATCGGCGCAATGGGCGTTGACCATATATTCGACGCTATCGGCGATCAGATCGCGGCTAGGCAGCGAATAGAGCATCCCGTCATGCCCCATCGCAATGCCATCATCGACGGCTATGGTATTGAATTCCTTGGCAACGCCGCCCGCTTCCTCGATCTCGCGCGCGACCAGCTGGCCCAGATCCTTCAAGTGGACATGTCCGGGGACAAACTGTGTAAAGCTGTTCACAACCGCGATGATCGGCTTGCCGAAATCGCCGTCTTTCATCCCCGTTGCGCGCCACAATCCGCGCGCTCCGGCCATGTTGCGGCCATGGGTGGTGGTGCGGGAACGATAGGCGGGCATGGTGAACTCCGTTCGGTTGCGCTTCTGTCGGCTCAGCTTTGGCAGCAATGATACCTTACCGGAAGGCGCATCCGAAACAGAAAATCTTCAGGCCGCTCAGCCTTCTGCTTTGAGAGCCAGCGCAACGCGGTTGGCAATATCGGTTACCAGCGCGGCCCAGCGCGCTTGTTCGGCCCTGGTCGCGATAAGATCCTGCCTGATCTCGATGGTCAGATATTTGCGCCCCATCGCCTCCGCATGGCGATCCATCGTCGCGTTCAACTGTTTGCCCGAATAAGGCTGATTGTCTCCTACCGTCAGCCCCTCTTCGCCAAACAGCCGGATCGCATGGCGCGCGGCGCTGTCATCCTGATTGTAGAGCAAAGCCACTTCCCACGGGCGATCTTCGACTTTGGATTCAAGTTCGGGCGTAAAGCTGTGCAATGCAACGATAAGTTCCGGGTCCGCCTCGTCCAGCCACTCGCCCAGCGCAGCGTGATAGGGCCGATGGAAACGCTCAAGGCGGGCTTTGATATTCGCGCCGATGTTGCCCGCGATCAGATGGCCGTCGCTTTCGGTCGGGACAAGGCCGGGCGAATCCTCTGTCCGGTGGAGATCGCACACCAAACGGCTGACCGTTGCGATATGCGCCGCGATTCCATGGCGCCGGCCCATCCGGTCGGCAATGCCGTCGGTTCCGATATCGATGGCAATATGGGTGTCGAGAAGCGCGGCGGGAATGCCGAGCGGAACGTCCTCCGGCACGAAATTCGATGCATGGTCGGCGACGCACACAATACCGCCCCGGCGCGGCTCACCCACACGGCGATAAGGCAGATCGTCGGCTATCATTGTGGAATGTTCTTACCTTAGCTTTCCGGTCATCTGCCACCAGTCGGGATGCTCCAAAGCCAGCTTTTCTGCGGCCTCGCGCATGACGTCATGACTTCGATATAGCGCAAAACATGTCGCGCCTGAACCCGACATACGGCTGAGAAACGCATCGGTTCCGGCAAGCGCCGCCAGAACATCGGCGATTGCGGGGCACAGCCCGATGGCCGGTCCTTCGAGATCGTTGCGGCCCGCCAATGCGATTTGCTCAACCGATCCGCCCGGCAGCGCGCCGCGATCTTCGCCATCCCAAGCGGCAAACACGGGACCTGTCGCCAGCGGAACGCGCGGATTGACCAGCAGCACCGGCGTGCCGGTCAAATCGCTTTCAACGGGTTCAAGCTCGGTGCCGGTGCCGCGCCCGATACAGGTTACGCTCTCGACACAGGCCGGAACATCGGCGCCAAGCGCGGCTGCGCGGTCATGCCAGTCATCGGGCAATCCGTGCATCTCGCGCACCAGCCGAAAGACTGCCCCTGCATCAGCGGAACCGCCCCCCAAGCCCGCGGCAACGGGCAAATTCTTCTCAAGACTGACTCGCAACCCATTGGATCGCGGCAATTTCCCAAGCGCTTTGGCGACGATATTGTCGAACGGATTGGTCAGCGCTCCGCCAAATTCACCCGACACAAGAACCTCGTCCTGTTCCGCAGCGCTCGCTATCAGAACATCACCCTGATCGACAAAGGCGAACAGCGTTTCGAGCTCATGATACCCGTCATCCCGACGACGCCGCACATGCAGCGCGAGATTGATCTTGGCATAGGCGGTTTCGGCCAGTGACATGCGAGTCAGTCGCCCATTACCTGATAGCTCTCGACAACACCCTCGTCGTCGAAATCAATGATAAGCCATTCGGAATCGAGGCTCATTAGCCCGCGCTCTGGCCCCAACGGATAAACCAAATCGTGCTCGGAGAAGTATGTTGTCTCAGGGTCAGGCCCTAGCAAACTGATGACTGCGCCCTTGTCGAGACCATCAAGCCTTTTGCTCCACAGTAGATGCTCAATCATCTCAACACGCGTTCCATCCCAGTAGCTTGCCGACTTCCATTCTGCTGAATCAAAAAGTCTTATTGGAAGATAACCGGTTTGATATGCGCAGCCGACACTGAGCGCGGACAGCGCCAAAGCGAAAATCGCAAAAAAGCTTCGCAGTTTTCTTGCACGTATTACCGTGTCTCGGGGTCCGGTGATCATGCCTGTGCCCCTCCACCACTTCGTGGTCCCCCTCCCCGGTTCGGGGAGGAACTCTACTCACATATTCGGATAGTTCGGCCCGCCGCCGCCTTCGGGCGTGGTCCAGTTGATGTTCTGGTTGGGATCCTTGATGTCGCAGGTCTTGCAGTGGACGCAGTTTTGCGAGTTGATCTGGAATTTCATCTCGCCGCTGCTTTCGTCCTCCAGCCACTCATACACGCCCGCCGGGCAATAGCGTGTTGAGGGGCCCGCATAGACGCCCAGCTCGCTTTGTTTTTGCAGTTCCCAATCGGCCACTTTGAGGTGGACCGGCTGGTCCTCGGCATGGTTGGTGTAGCTGAAAGAGACGTTGGTCAGGCGGTCAAAGGTAATCTCGCCATCGGGCTTGGGATAGTCGATGGGCTGATACAGGTCAGCACGTCCGGTATGCGTGTAATCGGGCTCGTGCTTCATCGAGATAGGCAGGCCGATTTTGAGCTGGCGCATCCACATATCGATGCCGGCAATCACGGTGCCGAAATCGCCGCCGAATTTGGCAACGGCGGGCTGGGCATTCTGGACCTGCTTCAGTTCCTTTGCGATCCAGCTTTCGCGCAAGTTTGCTTCGTAATCCGGCAATTCGGTGTGCTCTGCACCGCCAGCGATAGCAGCTGCGACCGATTCCGCCGCGAGCATCCCGCTCTTCATCGCTGTGTGGCTGCCCTTGATGCGCGGGACGTTCACGAAGCCCGCTGCGCAACCGATCAGCGCGCCGCCCGGGAAGGCAAGTTTCGGGATGGATTGCCAGCCACCTTCATTGATCGCCCGCGCGCCATAGGCCACGCGTTTCCCGCCTTCGAGATATTCGCGGATCGCTGGGTGCGTCTTCCACCGCTGGAATTCCTGATAGGGCGACACATAGGGGTTGGCGTAATCAAGCGCGGTCACGAAACCGAGCGCGACCTGACCGTTTGCCTGATGGTAGAGGAAGCCCCCGCCCCAACTGTCGCTTTCGCTCAGCGGCCAGCCCTGCGTGTGGATCACACGGCCCGGCTCATGCTTGGCAGGATCGATGTCCCAAAGCTCTTTGATACCAAGGCCATAGACTTGCGGCTGGCAATCCGCCTCAAGGTCGAATTTCGCCTTCATCTGCTTGGTCAGATTGCCGCGAACACCCTCTGCGAACAGCGTGTATTTCGCTTCGATTTCCATGCCGGGCTGGAAATCGCCCTTGTGCGAGCCATCTTCGGCAACGCCCATATCCTGGGTAATCACGCCTTTGACCGCGCCATTATCGTCAAACATCACTTCGGCAGCAGGGAAGCCGGGGAAAACCATCACCCCCATCCCCTCGGCCTGCTCGCCAAGCCAGCGGGTCATGCTGCCCAGCGATCCGGTGTAGCAGCCATTGTTGGACATGAATGGCGGCATCATCAGATGCGGCATCGGATATTTGCCGCCTTTGGTCAGAACCCAGTGCCAGTTGTCGGTCACCGGCGTTTCCGCCATCGGGCAATCCATATCGCGCCAGTCGGGGAGCAGCTCGTCAAGTGCCTTCGGATCAACCACCGCGCCCGAGAGGATATGCGCGCCGATTTCAGAGCCTTTTTCGAGGACAACAACTTCAAGCTCGTCATTGATCTGCTTGAGGCGGATTGCCGCAGCAAGGCCTGCTGGCCCACCGCCGACAATCACAACGTCGCATGGCATCGATTCCCGTTCGATAGTCTCGGCACTCATCAGGTCTGATCCTCGTAATTTACTGTCGTCAAAGGTTGCGCAAACCCTTGAATAGTACGGCGCAGCAGGTCAAGACCCGCACCAGAGATGACCGAGCCGTCCCCCACCACTCTGGCAGACGAATTTGCCGCCGCGCTTGATTGGTGGCGCAGTGCAGGTGTCGATCACGATTTCGGCGATGACGTTACGGAGTGGCTGGCTGCGCACGAGCCGGACGAAATATCGCCGCAGCCGCCGGCCAAGCTTGCAAAGAATGAAGTGGCGGCCCCGCCTCCGCCAAAGAAAATTGGTGGGGAGAAGGAATCCTGGCCGGAAGATCTCGCACAATTCCACAATTGGTGGGTGACCGACAGTTCGATCGACGATGGCGGCGCCTATCCCGCGCTAGCTCCGCGCGGCTCCGCAGGGGCAAAATTGATGATAGTGGTTGCCGAGCCGGAAGAGCACGATAGCGACACTTTGTTGTCAGGTCCGCAAGGGCGGCTGCTCGATGGCATTCTCAAAGCAGCCGGGTTTGCGGCGGAAGATACCTATATCGCGGCCACTTTGCGGCGCCATACGCCGGTGCCCGATTGGGCGGCTTTGAAGGCCGCAGGTCTGTGCGATTTGCTCGCGCATCACATCGCTTTGGCCGCCCCGAATCGTATTCTTACCTTCGGACGCAACATTCCACCGCTTCTTGGGAACGATACGGCGCAAGGCGCTGCTATTTTACACAATATTAACCATGATAACCGAAGCACTCCTGTAATGAGTGTCGGTTCCTTGGCGCAGCTCCTTCGATCAGCGGGCAGACGGCAACGGTTCTGGCAACACTGGCTCGAATGGACGGATAGCTGATTTGACACAGTTTAAGCTACGGTTTGGCCTCCTGCACAAGGCCGCGACAATCGCGGGCGGAGCCATCGCAATCTCGGTTTCAACGCCCGTTCTGGCGGATGAAGCCATTGCAATTTCCAACAATAGCGCGGCGGAATATTTCCGCGACCGCGCGAATTCGACCAACGTCCCGCAATTGCTCAGCAATCCCGACCGGGTTTATTACACCAATCTGTTCGATGCGATCGACGGACAGGATTGGACCCGCGTCGAAGCCATGCTCAATGAACGCAGCGACGGCCCGCTGCATCAGGTGGCGATTGCAGAATATTACCTCCACGCCAATTCACCGCGCGTCGAAGGCCCGCAAATCCAGAAATGGCTGAGCGCCGGGCGCGCTCTTCCGCATGCAGAGCAAATGGGCCGGTTGGGCGAGAGGCGCGGTCTCGAGGCAACCTACAGCCTTCCTCAGGAACAATCGCTCGTCAGCCAGCCTTACGCATCCAAACGCATTCGTCCGCGCACGGTGCAGGACGGCACCATGCCCGGCTCCATTCGCAATGCGATCCTCGACCGGATCAAGAATGACGATCCCGATGGCGCGCGCCAATTGCTTGACGGTATCGATGCAAGCCTGAGCAGCGCCGCGCGCGCCGAATGGCGCCAACGCGTCGCTTTCAGCTATTACATTGAGAACAACGATCCCGCCGCCTTCGCGATGGCCCAAACGGTCAATAGTGGCGGTTCGGGCGGATGGGTCGCCGAAGGAAACTGGGTGGCCGGCCTTGCCGCCTGGCGGATGCAGGATTGCGGCAGCTCTGCAGTCTATTTCGAACAGGCAGCGATTGGTTCAACCAATGACGAACTGACCGCCGCCGCGCGCTATTGGGCGAGCCGGTCCTATGTCCGTTGCCGTGCCCCTGAAAAGGTCACCGAACAACTGCGCGCCGCCGCGCAACTGGACGAAACTTTGTACGGGATGCTTGCCCGCGAACAATTGGGCCAGCACTTGCCGCAATCGCACTCCGCCGATTTCGATCTTGAAGATTGGCAGAAGATCCGCAGCGTCGATAATGTCCGCACCGCCGTTGGCCTGGCAGAGATCGGCCGCGACAATCTGGCCGACGAAGTGCTGCGCCACCAAGCGAAAATCGGCGATGCGTCGCAATATCGCGAACTGTCGCGTTTGGCGCGCGAGCTTGGCCTTCCTTCGACCCAGCTGTGGATGGCGCACAACGCCCCTCGTGGTACATCGTCGGAGCCTGCGCTCCGTTATCCCGCCCCGCGCTGGACTCCGGTGACGGGCTGGAAAGTCGACCCGGCGCTGGCCTATGCCCACACATTGCAGGAATCCAACTTCCGCGCATCGGTGGTAAGCCCGGCGGGTGCGCGCGGCCTGATGCAGATCATGCCCGCCGCCGCGATCGACCACCGCGGAACATTGGGTATCCGCGGCACCGCCAGCGATCTTTCGAAGCCGGAAGTGAACCTCGCATTCGGTCAGGAACATCTCAACATGCTGCGCAACAGTTCTGCAACGCAGGGACTGCTGCCGAAGATCATGGCCGCCTATAATGCCGGTCTGACGCCGGTAACGCGCTGGAACACCGAAATCCGCGATCAAGGCGATGCGCTGCTTTACATGGAAAGCATCCCCTATTGGGAAACGCGCGGCTATGTCGCGATCGTGATGCGCAATTACTGGATGTATGAACGCCAGGCAGGCGGCGCATCCGAAAGCCGCCGTGCCTTGGCCCAAGGCATGTGGCCCACTTTCCCCGACATGTCCGGCAACAGTTCCGGACGCTATCTTGCGCAAAACTGATGCCGGTTGACGCGGAGCTCCCCTTCAAACCGCTCAATATCGCAATCATCACCGTGTCGGACACGCGCACCCGCGAGACCGACAGTTCGGGCGATATTCTGGCGGAGCGGGTCAAATCCGCAGGCCACAAACTGACCGCGCGCGTGATCGAGAAGGACGATTCCGACACCCTTGTGCGCCGACTGAACAACTGGATCGATGATGCGGGGATCGACGCGATCATCACCACCGGCGGAACCGGCCTGACCGGGCGGGATATCACCCCCGAAGCGTTGGACAGGGTTAAAGAGAAAGACATCCCCGGCTTTGGCGAGCTGTTCCGCTCGATCAGCTATCGCAGCATCGGGACCAGCACGATCCAGAGCCGCGCCTGCGCGGTTCTATCACGCGGCACCTATATTTTTGCCCTGCCCGGATCGAACGGCGCGGTGAAAGATGGCTGGGACGGAATTCTGGCCGAGCAACTCGATAGCCGGAATCGGCCCTGCAATTTCGTGGAACTGATGCCGCGTTTGCGCGAATCCTGAACAACTTCGCTTTCCGGAAATTTTCCGCAATCTATCTGGATTGCCGCGTTTCTCTGGCAAAGACAGATTGTGTTGCCAGACGGTATGTTCTATATATGTTCCAATTATGGAACACGCCAAGATCAAAGGGCGCGGGGCACAGTCGGGCGCTGTTCCGCAGCGCTTCGGGCTCGCCGCGCGCGAGGCCGACGGCGATTGGCGCGATCATGTGAAAGCGCTGGATGGGCCGCCGGTAAAGCTGCGCACCACGGTCACTGAGGAGCATCCCAAATCCATTCTCAGTTTCAACCAGTCGCCCGACATTCCTTTTGACAGGTCGGTCAACGCCTATCGCGGATGCGAGCATGGCTGCGTCTATTGCTATGCCCGCCCTACCCATGCCTATCATGATCTGTCGCCCGGACTTGATTTCGAAACCAGGCTGTTCGCCAAACCCAATGCTGCGGAGCTACTGCGCGAAACGCTTGCCAAAAGAAAATACATTCCGCGCTGGATCGCGATGGGGACCAACACCGACCCCTACCAACCGATCGAGGCGCGATACCGGATCACGCGCGATATACTGAAACTGTGCCTCGATACGTGCCATCCGGTGACGATCACCACCAAAAGTGACCGCGTGCTGCGCGATCTGGATCTTTTGACGGAGCTCGCCCGGCGCAACCTTACGGCGGTATCCGTATCCGTAACCACTTTCGATCCTCGCCTCTCCGCTTTGCTCGAACCCAGAGCCTCCGCGCCGCGAAAACGGCTCGCGGCGATAGAGCAATTGTCAGCAGCAGGTGTGCCAGTGCATTGCTCCGTCTCCCCGATCATTCCGGCGATTACCGACGAATTTATGGAGGAGATCGTTGCCTGGGCGGGCGAAGCCGGCGCACGGTCCGCGGGCTGGATTCCGCTCCGCCTTCCGCATGAAGTGGCGCCCTTGTTCCGCGAGTGGCTGGAAGTGCATTTTCCCGACCGTGCGGGCAAAGTGATGAGTATTGTCAGATCGATACGCGGCGGACGGGACAATGACCCCAATTTCCGATCGCGGATGAAGCCCTCGGGTGTCTGGGCCGATTTGCTGCGGTCGCGTTTCCATCTTGCCTGCAAGCGCGCGGGGCTGACCGGCAATGATCTTGACCCAAAGTTCGAGCTTGATTGCACCCAGTTTCGCAAGCCCGAAACAGGCGGCCAATTGCGGCTGCTCTAAAGGAAAAGTGGCCCAGAGCCCGGGTGCCGCGCGGCAGCGTTAATACAGAGCCGGTACCCTTTGTTAACTGTTGCTCCATAGCCTCGACGGGTCGCCCACCGGATATGGTGGCGACATCCCAAAGCGAGAAATCGAAGGCACGCCTATGTCAAAGACCATTCAAGCCACACTGATCGCAGCTGTATTGCTGATCGTGATTGCAACGCTGTTCAACTCGACATTCGTCGCAGGCGGAAGCGGCGTGGTTCTGATTGTCGGGCTCGCTTATGCCTATGTCGTCAGCAAGCGCGAAGTGGAACGCGGCGAGGTTATTGAGGGCTAGATCAGCCTGACCCAGCGGCTCGATGCTGCGGGCCTTGACTAACCGAAGCCCTCCCCGGCTGCGCCCGGCTCAAAGCGCATCAACCGGCTGTCGACCAGCGCGGCGGTGCGGTTCACGACCGCCAGCTGATACTCCGGATCTTTGATCATCTCGAAGAACGCGCCGGAATTGGGATATTGCGCGACAAAGCCTTCGTGCCATTGCTTGGCGTCGGGGCCCGTCACCATTGTTTCGAATGCCCCGCGCCAGACTATGCTTCCGCCGACCCGCTGGAAAATCGGGCCGCTGGTCTTGCCATATTCCTGATAGGCGCGCTTGCCGCTCCAGCCTTTGCCCGCATGTTCGTGTCCTTGCGGATATTCCGCATTGTCGCGAAATTGCAGCAGGTTGAGCATGTGAATAGGCCGGTCGCGCGGAAGATCTTTGAACGCTTGGAAATTTGCCGGAGATGGATCGATGTAAGTGGTCATTCGATCACCCCAGCGTGTAATCGCTGAACCGGTCGCGCAGGTCTTTCTTGCTGATTTTACCCGTCGCGGTGTGCGGGATGTCATCAACAAACTCGACCGCATCGGGCAGCCACCATTTGGCAACCAGCGGCTTCAGATGTTCGACAATATCATCGGCGGAGACATCTGATCCTTCCTTGCGCACCACGAACAGCACGGGCCGTTCATCCCATTTCGGATGCGGCATCCCAACGGCCGCGGCTTCGGCGACTTCTGCATGGCCAACGGCGGCATTTTCCAGCTCGACAGAGCTGATCCACTCACCGCCCGATTTGATCACGTCCTTTGTGCGATCGGTCAGCTGCAGCGTGCCGTCCGGATGGATGATGCCGACATCGCCGGTGTCAAACCACCCGTTCTCGTCAACGCAGTCTTCTTCTGCCTTGAAATAGCGGCGGATGATCCACGGGCCACGAATTTGCAGCGCGCCCGAGGTCTTGCCATCGCGCGGCAATTCCTTGCTCCAATCATCCAGATCAACCGTCCGCAGCTCGACACCGAAAATCGGGCGGCCTTGCATCGCGGTCTTGTCGACCTTTTCATCGAAGCTGAGTTCGTCCCAATCATATGTCGGCCCGCCAACGGTGCCGATCGGGCTGGTTTCGGTCATGCCCCATGCGTGTTGCACGCGCGTGCCGTTCTTCATCAGCCGCTCGATCATGAAGCGCGGGCAGGCAGAGCCGCCAATCGTCGCCGCTTTCAGTTTGGGAAGGTCAATTCCCTGCGCATCGCAATATTGAAAATGCGCCAGCCATACCGTCGGCACACCCGCGCTATCGGTCACGCCTTCGCGCTCCATCAATTCGTGGAGAATGGCGGGCTCATTGCTGCAAGAAAAGACGAATTTGATCCCCGCCATCGCGCCTGCATAGGGAAGACCCCAGCTCGCCGCGTGGAACATCGGCACCACCGGCAGCATCACGCTGGATGCGCTGAAATTGAAGGTCGATGGCTGAAGCCCGGATACGGCGTGGAGAATGGTTGAACCGTGTTCGTACTGGACGCCTTTCGGGTTGCCAGTGGTTCCGCTGGTATAGCACAGCATGCACGGGTCTGTGGAAGCTCCCTTCACCCATTCGAATTCGCCATCCTGGGCACCGATCCATTCTTCGAAACCAAGCACATCGGCGCCTTCTGGCGGATCATAGCAGACATAGTGATCGATCGTCGGCCATTTGTCTTTCATCTTGTCGATGATCGGCTGGAACATCGCATCGTACAGCATCACTTTGTCTTCAGCGTGATTGACGATGTAATCGAGCTGATCCTCGAACAGGCGCGGGTTGAGCGTGTGCAGCACCCCGCCCATCCCTGCGACGCCATACCAGCTGACCAAATGCCGCGAATGGTTCATCGCGAGGCTGACAACACGCTCGCCCTTTTTGATGCCCATTGCTTGCAGCGCCTGCGCCATTTTCAGCGCATCGCGGCGGATTTCAGCCCAGTTTGTGCGGGTTTCTTTGCCATCGGCCCAGCGCGTAACAATCTCGCGCATTCCAGCTTCGCGCGCGGCATGATCGATCACATGGGTAATGCGCGGCGTCCAATCGTTCTGCATGGCGCCCAAAACTGCTGCTGACATTATTTTCCTCTCCAAAAATACAAGTTGTTTTTTGCCACCATGCCCGCGCTTGCCCGATTGCGCAATCGCTCTAAAGCATAGGCATGAGCCCGATAAACGATCTCAAGAACATCATTGTCGATTTCAGCGGCCTCGCGAAGGACGCTCTGCATGTCTATGTCGCGCTGGTGGTGTTCCTCGCCGCCTGCCTGATTTTCCGCTGGCGCGTATCGGAATGGAAACCCTTGCTGCTGGTCTTTGCGGTGATCATCCTGGGCGAGATCGTGGACATCCGCGACACTTTGGCAATCGAAGGGCAGCTTTACCTGGGCGGCAACTGGCACGATATCTGGAATTCGATGCTGGCGCCCGTTCTGCTGTTCGTCGCCGCGCGATTTACCAATGTGCTTGAAAAACGCGATCCCGCGCCCATCACAACATCTGCGGCGCAAAGCGGCTTAGACGACGAGCCTTAGGTTCCGCTGCGCAGTCAGCGCGACTTTGTCGATCCCTTCGATCAAAGCCAATCGCTCTGCCAATTCGCCGTCGAGCGCATAGTCGCGGCCCAGACGGACTTCGGGTTCATTCTCCCCGCCGGTCTTGAGCCGGACCAGCACTTCGCCATGTCCTGCCGTGCCGGGTGCGAGCTCCAGCTTCAAATCGTGCAGTGCAGCCGCATCGCTCAATTCCATCCGCAGCATCATCCGCGAACCGCCCTTGATTTCCTCAAGCGGTCTGCCGCCGCGCACTGTCACGCGAGGGGGTTCATCGGGGCTTGGCGAATCCAGTTCCACATTGAGCAGAATACAGGTGCTGTCGGCGGCCCATTGCTGGAACTTTTCGACCAGCGATTCTTCAAAACATGCCGCGCTGAATTGCCCGGTAGAATCCGAAAAATCGGCGCGGATGAAGTCCTTGCCCTTGCGCGTTTTTCCCTTGTTCACGCTCTCGACCATGGCCGCCATTACCGCCGACTGCCGTCCGCCCGGCGGTGCCCCGGCCTCCATCAGGTTCTGATATGTTCGCGCGCCATTGGCAGAGGCAACTTGCCAATATTGCTGAACCGGATGGGCGGAGAAATAGAAGCCGAAATTCTCGCGCTCTTTCGCCATACGTTCGGGCCGCGACCATTCTTCAACCTCTTTCAGGCGCAGCGTGTCGTCCGCCTGATCGTCACCGCCAAACAATGCCGCTTGCCCGCTTTCGCGCTCGCGGGTTGCTGCATCGGCAATGGCCAGCAGCAATTCGACATTGCCGAACAATTTGTCGCGATTGGGCTCCAGCTCATCCAGAGCGCCAGCGCAGATCAAGCCTTCCAGCTGGCGGCGATTCATCGATCCGGGCGGGAGCCGTTCGAACAGATCGCTCAGGCTTTCAAACGCGCCATTTGCCTCGCGCTCGGCGGTGATGGCCTCCATCGCTTTTTCACCGACATTGCGAATGCCCGCCAGTGCATAGCGCACTGCATAGCCATCATCGGTTTGCTCGACCGAATATTCGGCCTCAGAACGGTTGATATCGGGCGGCGCAACCACAATTCCGTGGCGCCGCGCATCATCGACGAACAAAGCCAGTTTTTCCGATTGGTGCATGTCGAAACACATCGAGGCAGCGTAAAACTCCTCCGGATAATGCGCTTTCAACCACGCCGTTTGATAGGCGAGAAGAGCATAGGCCGCCGCGTGCGATTTGTTGAAGCCATAGCCCGCAAACTTGTCGATCAAATCGAACAATTCGTTGGCTTTCTTGGCGTCGATGTCGGACACCTCTTTGCACCCGTCAACAAAGCGTTGGCGCTGCGCATCCATTTCCGCCTGGACCTTTTTACCCATCGCGCGGCGCAGCAAATCGGCATCGCCAAGCGAGTAACCGGCAAGGATCTGCGCAGCCTGCATCACCTGTTCCTGGTAAACGAAAATCCCGTAGGTTTCGGCCAGAATCCCTTCGAGCTTGGGATGCGGATATTCGATCTCCGCTTCGCCGTTCTTACGTTTGCCGAACAGGGGAATATTATCCATCGGCCCCGGCCGGTAGAGCGAAACCAGCGCGATAATATCGCCGAAATTGGTCGGCTTCACCGCAGACAGCGTGCGCCGCATGCCTTCGGATTCGAGCTGGAACACGCCGACGGTGTTACCCGATTTGAGCAGTTCATAGACTTTGGGATCGTCCCAGGTGAGCGTGCCCAGATCGATGTCGATCCCGCGCTTCTTCATCAGCTCGGTCGCCTTGTGCAGCACCGAAAGCGTTTTCAGACCGAGAAAATCGAACTTTACCAACCCGCTGCTTTCGACATGCTTCATGTCGAACTGGGTAACCGGCATGTCTGATCGTGGATCACGGTACAGCGGGACAAGCTTGGCGAGCGGCCTATCGCCAATCACCACACCGGCGGCATGGGTCGAGGAATTACGCGGGAACCCTTCCAGCTGCATCGCCAGATCGACGAGGCGTTTCACCTCGTTGTCATTGTT
Source organism: Pontixanthobacter aquaemixtae (assembly GCF_009827395.1). Taxonomy (GTDB): domain Bacteria; phylum Pseudomonadota; class Alphaproteobacteria; order Sphingomonadales; family Sphingomonadaceae; genus Pontixanthobacter; species Pontixanthobacter aquaemixtae. The sequence continues at coordinate 1,307,367 of NZ_WTYX01000001.1, forward strand.
ATATTCGCGCTTGAAATCCGCCGCGCCATTGAGCGCACGCGGCAAAGTCCACGGATCTGTCGGATGATTGGGCACCATCTTGCACAGCCGGTCCACCTGACCATAACTCATCTGCAAGATCCGGCCCGTATCGCGCAGCACAGCGCGCGCTTTCAGCTTACCGAAAGTAATGATCTGCGCGACGTGATCGCTGCCATATTTTTGCTGCACATAGCGGATGACTTCGCCGCGCCGCGTTTCGCAGAAGTCGATATCGAAGTCGGGCATCGATACGCGTTCGGGGTTCAGGAACCGCTCGAACAGAAGGCCCAGTTTGAGCGGATCGAGATCGGTAATCGTCAGCGCCCACGCCACCACCGAACCCGCGCCCGAACCACGCCCCGGCCCCACCGGAATGCCGTTATCCTTGGCCCATTTGATGAAGTCAGCAACGATCAGAAAATACCCGGGGAAACCCATGCCAACGATCACTTCGACTTCAAATTTGAGTCGATCAGAATACGCTCTCACTTCCTCCAAATTTCCGCTCGCCCTGAGCTTGTCAAAGGGTTGCCCTTCTTCGGGCATTCCGTTCGAAAGCAAGGACAAGGCTTCGACAAGCTCAGCCTGATCGGTTTCTGGGTAGTATGGCGCCAAGCGCTCGGCCAAGCCCTTGCGCGCATCCTCGGCCAGTGCCTTGGCCTCGCCTTCCAGATCACCGGCAAGGCTGGGCAGGATCGGGTCGCGATATGGCGGCGCATAGGCACATCTCTGCGCGATGGTCAGCGTGTTGGCGATGGCTTCGGGAAGATCATCGAAAAGCTCTTCCATCATCGGCGCGGATTTGATGAAAGCCTCTCGATTGGAACGCGGCCGGTTTTCGGCATCGATCTGGGACGAATTGGCAATGCACAGCATCGCATCATGCGCCGCAAACATATGCGGCTCTGCAAAGAAGGAAGGATTGGTCCCGACCAGCGGCAGATTGCGCTGATAAGCCAGATCGATCAGGGCCTTTTCCGCCGCGTCCTGAACCGCATCAAATTTGCGCGACAGCTCGATATAGAGACGACCGGGGAAAAGCCCTTGCAGCCTGTCGAGCAGCGCCTCGCCATGCTCCTGCTGCCCTTCGCCCAGCAGCCGTGACAAAGCCCCGTCCCCCGATCCGGTCAGCGAAATTAGCCCGTCCGTATGGCCTTCCAGATTGCTCAGCCGGACATGCGGTTCAAATTCCAGTGGCCGGTCGAGATGCGCCATGCTGACAAGGTGGCAAAGATTGTCATAGCCCGCTTCATCCTGCGCATAGAGCGGGAGATAATCGACCTGCTTGCCTTCTTTGTCGCGGGCAATCCCCAGCAGCGTTCCGATGATGGGCTGGATGCCTTCATCAAAGCACGCCTTGGCGAACATCACCGCGCCGTAAAGCCCGTTGCGATCACAAATGGCGATTGCCGGAAAGCCGCGCTCTTTGGCCAGTTTCGCAATCTGCTTGGGATCAATCGCCGCCTCGAGCATCGAGTAGGACGACAGAACGCGAAGCGGAACGAAGGGAGCAAAAGGCATCAGAGGAATATGCGGGCGATTGGTCGAGTCGTGAAGAGCGAAGGAGCCTTATTCCCCTCTTTCGTCATCCCCCCGAAAACCGGAATGACGGGAGCACTACGGTTTTGTGGCTTCCGCCTTCGCCGCGGCAATCTTCTTGCGCGTGTCACGAATGCTCGACCATGCACCGTAAAGGATCAGCGCACCAAGAAAAATCCACACCCAGATCGGGATATTGCGCCCTGCAATGGCGAGATAGAGATAGGCCGAAACAAAAAAGAAGCCCGCGCACATTGTCGGCAACAGGGTCGATTTGCCCGATTTCGCATTGCGCACCAGCCAACCGATGCTGAGCAGAAAGAACGGGATTGCTCCGACATAGATAGCGCCGAAGATATACGGGTTCACACCATATTCGGCGCCAAGCGACAGGAACCACTGATTGATCGATTCGAGCACGCTGCCCTCCTAAAATAACGTCCGGCTATTCGCAGCGGAATCGCAAGCGGTTACAGCAGCTTGGCAATATCCTTCCCGATCTTCGCGGGCGTGTCTTGCGGTGCATAGCGTTTCACCACTTCCCCATCGCGATTGATCAGAAATTTGGTGAAATTCCATTTGATTGTCTTGCTGCCCATCAGCCCCGGCGCTTCGCGCTTCATCCAGTCGAACAGCGGGCTTGCGCCGTCGCCATTGACTTCCACCTTTTGCATCAGCGGAAATGTCAGGCCGAAATTGACTTTGCAAAATTCTTCAATCTCTTCCGCATTGCCCGGTTCCTGTCCGCCGAACTGGTTGCAGGGGAAAGCCAGCACCTCAAAACCCTTCTCGCCATATTCCTGATGCAGCGACTCGAGCCCGTCATATTGCGGAGTAAATCCGCATTTGCTGGCGGTGTTGACCACCAACAGGACTTTGCCTTTCTTTTCAGAGAGGTCGAGATCGGACCCGTCCGGTTTCTTGACGCTGAAATCTGCAATCGTGGTCATCGTGAATCTTTCGTGTCGCCGCTTGGCCGGTAAGTGAAATCAAAGCTCGGCCCCCAGCTTTTTCCCTGATCGTAGGAAACTTCGCCGCGTTGTCGAACCGAGCCGTCCAGCTCATTTGGGGTGTAGGTCATGCGGATCAAGCCATCCTTGCCCGGCCCGCCGATATTGGGCCAAGTGCCCGTCAGCACCATGCCGGTGCGCACGCCCTGCCCCTTGAAATAGACCGGCCCCGGCGATGATCCGATCCAGGTCTGTTCCCACAGCTGTGTTCTGGGGTTGTAACTGCTCAAACTGCCGCCGGGATTGGGCCGCACAGGCATCCAGTTTTCGCGGATCGCACAGCCATTATAGAGCCTTTCGACGAGGCTTCGGGCGACGATCTTTTCCGATCCGTCCGCCGCGGTTTCTGCCCCGGTGACATAGACTTTCCACGCGCCAACCCAGAAATCGAAAGCATCGTAATTTTCGCCGCTGCATGCAGGCTGCGATGGCGGCGGCGCTACCGGTTGGACCGTTTCAACCGCAGTTTCCTGCGCGAGTGCGAGAGCAAGAACCGAAACTAACATCTATAAAGCCCTTTCCGCAGAAATTCTGCCTTGGGCCACTCAGGAAAGTGTGCCCTCGTGCAAGCGTACCACACGGTCCATCTGTGAGGCCAGCCGTTCATTATGCGTCGCCACCAGCGCCGCGCTGCCCTCGCCCCGCACAAGCGCCAGAAACTGGTCGAGCACTTTGTCAGCGGTTGCCTCGTCAAGATTGCCGGTTGGTTCATCGGCGAGCACGAGCTGCGGGCGATTGGCCAAGGCGCGCGCCACGGCAACACGTTGCTGCTCGCCGCCCGAAAGCTGGCTTGGCCTATGCTCCAGCCGGCCGGCCAAACCGAGCGAGCTGAGCAATTCGCGCGCGCGGTCATCCGCCTCTTCGCGCGAAGTCCCTCCAACCATTTGTGGGAGGACGACATTTTCTTCCGCGCTGAAATCGGGAAGGAGATGGTGGAACTGATAGACGAAGCCCATATGTGTCCGCCGCAATTCGGTGCGCCCATCAGAGGGGAGCTGGCTCGCATCTATCCCGTCAATCTGGATAGTTCCGCCAAAACCGCCTTCCAGTAGGCCCACCGCTTGCAGCATCGTCGATTTGCCCGAGCCCGAGGGGCCAAGCAGCGCAACGATTTCACCCGGTTGGATTTCCAGATTAACCCCGCGCAAGACATCAATACGCACGCCGCCCTGTTCGAACGACCGCGTCAGGTCGGTGAGTTTGACGACCGGATTACTCATAGCGCAGCACCTGTACCGGATCGGTCTTGGCCGCCTTCATCGCCGGATATAGCGTCGCGAGGAAGCTGAGCCCGATAGCCAGCGCGCATATCCCGACAATTTCGGCCGGATCAGATCGCGCGGGAAGTTCGGTCAGCAAGCGGACTTCGGGGTTCCAGATGTCCTGCCCCGTGGCCCAATTGAGAAATTTCAGGATCGGCTGACGGAAGTAAAGCACCAGAAAGCCGAGAGCGACACCGGTGAATGTGCCGAACGCGCCGATCACCGTCCCCGTCGTCACGAAAATCTTCAGAATGTTCCGCCGCGTTGCGCCCATGGTGCGCAGGATCGCGATATCGCGGGTCTTGGCGCGCACCAGCATCACTAGCGAGGACAGAATATTGAACGCTGCGACCAGCACAATCAGCGACAGGGCAAAGAACATCGCCACGCGTTCCACCTCGAGCGCTTCGAAAATGCTGGAATTGATCGTCCGCCAGTCATTGATCACCGCGATTCCCTGCAACCTGGGCTGCAATGGCTCGAGAATGCGGCCCACATCCTCCGCATCGGTGGTCATGACTTCGATCAGGCCAATCTTGTCACCGGTCAGAAGCAGCGTTTGCGCATCCTTGATCGGCATCACCACAAAGGTCTGGTCAAATTCGTACACACCCGTCTCGATCAGCGCGGAGACTTGATAACCAACCTGGCGCGGGACCGTACCGAAGGGCGTCGTGCGGCCCTGCGGATTGAGCAGCGTCACGGTATCGCCCGTCCGCGCCCCGAGATTTTCTGCGAGCCGTTTGCCAATGGCAATCTGGCCGGCCTCGGGCTGGATTGCGGACAGATTGCCTTCAACGAGATTGGGAGCCAGCTTGGCAATGTCCTGCTGCGTATTCCCGCGGACTTTGACGCCGTTTGCGCGGCCATTGAACGTGATCAGCAGCGGCTGTTCGATGATCGGAGAGGCGCTGACCACATCGGGTGTCGCGCGCACTTCCTCCAGAATCTCTTCCCAATTATCGAGCCGGCCATTGTAGCCGATGATCATCGCATGGCCGTTGAGATTGACGAAACGGTCGAGCAGCTCGCCCCGAAACCCGTTCATCACGCTCATCACCACGATCAGCAGCGCGACGGATAGCATGACCACAAGCACACTGATCCCGGCCACGAGCGCGATAAACCCCTCGCCCTTGCCCGGCAGCATGTACCGCTTGGTGATCGTCCATTCGAAAGGATTGAGGAACAAGATAGTGGTGTGCTTCCCGTTAAGACCTGAGCGCCCGTTTAGGCATGGTTTCCTGTCGCTGCAATGAAATCTCTAAGACTATGCGCATAAACCCGAAGACACCTTCGCGATGGCCCTTGTAATTGAACTGCAACACCGCCATTGAGCGCGCATGTTTGCACCCCTGCGGCGCAGCAATCGGCCACACGCAACAAACAGCAGGCATCGGGCGGTCCCAATATGAACCTTTCTCACCCGTTTATCGACGCCAATGGAGACAAGCTGCGCGAAGAATGCGGCATCTTCGGCACCATTAATGCCGATAACGCCTCTGCTCTGACCGCGTTGGGTCTGCACGCCTTGCAACATCGCGGGCAAGAAGCAGCGGGCATCACCAGCTACAATGGCGACCGTTTCTATTCCGTGCGCGGAACTGGCCATGTTGCTGACAATTTTTCAACCGAAGAAGCGCTGGCCGAATTGCCCGGCCATATGGCGGCGGGCCATGTACGCTATTCAACCACCGGCGGATCGGGCCTCAGGAACGTCCAGCCGCTATTTGCCGATCTGGCCAGCGGCGGCTTTGCCGTGGCGCACAATGGCAATATCTCCAACGCGCGCACTTTGCGCGATGATCTGGTCAGCCGCGGCGCGATATTCCAGTCGACTTCGGATACCGAAGTCATCATCCACCTCGTCGCGACCAGCCGCTATCCCACCATGATCGACAGGATCGTGGACGCCTTGCGGATGGTCGAAGGCGCCTATTCGCTGATCATCATGACGCCCGAAGGGATGATCGCCTGCCGCGATCCGCACGGTATCCGCCCGCTGGTGATGGGAAAAGTCGGCGACACAATCACCTTTGCCAGCGAAAGCGTGGCCTTCAATGTAATCGGGGCGGAGATGATCCGCGAAGTAGAACCGGGCGAATTGATCCGCGTTGATTATGACGGAAAGATCGAATCGCTTCATCCTTTCGGCAACATCAAGCCGCGTCCCTGCATTTTCGAGCACGTCTATTTCAGCCGCCCGGATTCGGTGTTTGTCGGACAGTCGGTCTATTCCTCGCGCAAGTCGATTGGCGAACAGCTGGCAATTGAAAATCCCGCCGAAGTCGATCTGGTGGTTCCTGTGCCCGACAGCGGCGTTCCCGCGGCCATCGGTTATGCCCAGCAAGCGGGCATTCCTTTCGAGCTGGGAATCATCCGGTCGCACTATGTCGGGCGCACTTTCATCCAGCCGACGCAAGGCGCGCGTACTTCCAGCGTGTCGCTCAAGCACAATGCCAACCGGGCGCTGGTCGAAGGCAAACGCATTGTCCTGATCGACGATTCGCTGGTGCGCGGCACGACCAGCATCAAGATCGTCCAGATGATGCGCGATGCGGGTGCAACCGAAGTCCATTTCCGCGTTGCCAGTCCGCCATTTGCAAATAGCTGCTTTTACGGTGTCGACACGCCCGAGCGGGAAAAGCTGCTCGCGGCGCAGATGGATATGGACGCGATGCGCGATCATATTGGCGCAGACAGCCTCGCTTTTGTGTCGATTGACGGGCTCTATCGCGCGGTCGGTCTGGAAGGCCGCAACAGCGCGTGCCCGCAATATTGCGACGCCTGTTTCACCGGAGAATATCCGACACCGTTGACCGATCAAGCCGGGCGCGACGACAAGGACGCCCAGCTATCCTTTGACAGAGTTGCATGATGGCTGACAGCAAGCCGCTCGACGGCAAATTGGCGCTCGTCACCGGATCAAGCCGCGGAATCGGCGCAGAAACCGCCAAATCGCTGGCCAAGGCAGGCGCGCATGTGGTGCTGACCGGGCGCGATGTCAAAGCGCTGGAAGCGGTTGAAGATGAAATTCACGCGATAGGTGGCAGCTCCACCATCGCGCCGCTCGATCTTGCGGAAGTGGATGCGATTTCGCGCTTGGCAGCGGCCATTTCTGGACGCTGGGATAAGCTGGATTACCTAGTAATTTCGGCCGCCTATTTACCAACCCTCACACCCGTCACGCAGATCGACCAGAAACAGTTCAGCGTGGCGATCACTACCAATGTGCTGGCAACACAAGCATTGCTGGCGGCATTCGATCCACTGCTCAAGCGCGCCGATGCGGGCCGCGTGATCGGTCTGACCAGCAGCGTTGGTTCGGATGCCCGTGCCTACTGGGCGGCATACGGATCCACCAAAGCCGCGTTTGAATCGATGCTCGACAGCTACGCGCAGGAAGTCGAGAAAATCGGCGGTGTGAAAGTCGCAATTGTCGATCCGGGCGCGACTCGCACGGCAATGCGCGCAAAAGCCTATCCCGGAGAAGATCCCGCGACGGTCAAAAGCGCGGACGTGGTGGGCGACCGAATCGTCGAGTTGCTGGTTGAAGATTTTGCAACTTCGCACCGCGAGCGTGTGGTAAAACATCCGTAACCATTGCCGGTAACTTCCCGGAAAGCAGACCAGTCCACATTGTGCAAAGCCTGAGCGGAAACTTCCGCGAAAGGTGTGGTTAGTCTTTAAGCATTCTGGATGCCCGAAAAATGTTGGCTGAAACCTACGATTCATACGAGCTTGCCGCGCAAGAGGACCGCTGTTCTCCGCGCACCAAGCTGACAATTCCGGCGCAGCTACGCGCTTCGGGTGGTCGGGCATTCCAGACCGTGATCCACGACCTGTCGATTTCCGGCTTCTCCGGCGCTGCGATCAGCCGCATGCGTCCCGGCCAGATTTGCTGGGTCACTCTGCCGGGCCTTGAATCGCTTCAGGCCGAAGTGGTCTGGTGGGACGATTCGGTTGTCGGCTGTGCCTTCACCGAATTGCTCAGCCCGATCGTGCATGACAATATCTTGCAGCGATACAGCCCAAGCTCCGTGTATCGCGGCAACCTCTAAGGGGTCTGCCCCCAAAACAAAGACACCCTTAGATGTCCCGAAGCGGGTCGCCCGAAAGAGCGGCCCGTTTTGCTGTCCGGCGGCTATTCTGCCGGCGCGCCAGCTGCCGGAGCTGACCGCGCATCAACCGCAGCCTGCACCGCTTTGTAGAATTCGCGCCGTTGCGCGCCCTCTTCGCCCTGCCCCGATGCATTGGGCCAGTTGCTGTTGGACGCGATTACCAGCTTGCGCGCGGGGTCGACGAAGATACCTTGCCCGAAAATCCCTTGCGCGGCGAAAGCGCCGTCATCTTCGGTCCACCATTGGAAACCATAGCCGAAACCCGGCGATCCGATATCGGCCTGTTTGGTGGTGGCCTGCGCCAACCAATCGTCGGGCACGATCGACACGCCATCGATCATCGCGCCTGTTCGGATAAACTCGCCAAACCGGGCATAGTCGCGCGTCGCCGCCTGGATACAGCACCCGCCGATCTCGTGGCCGGTGGAACCGAGCAGCCATGTTGCATCCTGCTGCATACCGTATGGCGCCCACACTTTTTCCGACAGATATTCGGCAAGTGTCTTTCCGGTTGCCTCGCTGACCAGCACACCGATCAAATTTGTTTCACCGGTGCTATAGACCCATTTCTCCCCCGCCGGGACATCGCGGGGTAGTGTTTTCATATAGCTGACAGTGACATCTTCCCCTTCAGCCGCCTGATGTTCGTTGAACAAGGCAACATCCGATTTTGGATCGGTATAATCCTCGTTCCAGCGGACGCCCGATGTCATGGTCAGCAATTGCCGGATCGAAACATCGTCATAGGCAGAGCCTTTGAGACCTTCGATGTAGTCGGTCACCTTGTCATCAAGGCTCTTGATATGTCCGTCCTTCACAGCCGCGCCGACCAATGTGGAAGTGAAACTTTTCGCGACCGAGAAACTGGTCCACTTGCCATCGCGCCCGAAATCGAGCCCGTAGCGTTCGTAAACCAACTTTCCGTCAAGCAGGATGACAATCGCCGCTGTGCGCTGCTCTTTCATGTAAGCGTCAACATCGGTCGCAATGGTCAGCGGATCACCTTCGGGGAGTACACGGATCGTATCGCCCGACGCAATCACATTGGCATTGGCCAAAAGCGGAATTGCATCCATCGCCCGGAAAGCCGCCTCGCGCTGTTCATCTGACCAGAACAGTACATTGCGATCGGTCGGCATATTCGCGACCAGCGCGCGCTGGTCTTTATCGAGGGTGAAATAGGTAATCCCGCCGCCCGCCAGCAGCATTAGCAAAATGCCGATGATCCACTTTTTCATCTCTCAACCACTCCCATTCGTTTCTTACCGGACTGTTATTATTGGGCTTTGACCAGCGTCACCTGGCTCACATCAATCCCGCCTGCGCGAAAACCGCCTTCGCAATACATCAGATAGAACCGCCAAAGCCGGACAAAGCGTTCGTCAAATCCATCGGGCAATCTGCCCTGTTTGACCGCAGCATCAAAATTTTCCCGCCAGATGCGCAGCGTTTCGGCATAATCCTGCCCGAAATATTCCTGATCCGTCCATTGCAGCCCACGTGACTCTGCAAGCTCTTGAAACTCGCTATTGCGGATCAGCAAACCGCCCGGGAAAATATATGCCTGGATGAAGTCCGCGCTTGCGGCATAGGCATCGAACAATTCGTCATCAAAAGTGATAAACTGGATGGCCGCGCGGCCACCGGGTTTCAGATTACGCGCGATGCAGTCGAAATAGCTGGGCCAATATTCGCGGCCGACCGCTTCGACCATTTCGACGCTGACGATGGCATCGAACTGTTCTTCGGTGTCGCGGTAATCCTGCTTGCGGAACTCGATTGCCGGATCGTGATGCTCGCGCGCCCAGGCCAACTGCGCATGGGACAGGCTGATACCGGTGACCTTCGCCCCCTCGTCCGCAAAATGCCCCGCCAATGCGCCCCAACCGCAGCCGATTTCCAGCAGCGTTTCGGGCTTTTGCAAACGCCGGGACAACCGCGCCCATTTGCGCCGCTGCGCCGATTCAAGATCGTCTCCATCCGCAAACATCGCGGAGGAATAGCTCATCGTGCGGTCGAGCCATTGCGCGTAGAAATCATTGCCCAGATCATAATGCGCGTGGATGTTGCGCGCCGATCCCGATTTGCTGTTGCGATTGAGCCAATGGGCAATCTTGGCCGCCCAGCGGAACGGGCCCTTGGCCCTGCCCGCCGTGCCCAGTGACTTGGCATTGTGATTGAACACCGCGAACACATCGACTTCGTTGGGGCTGTCCCACTCGCCCGCTTCCCATGCCTGATACCACCCGACAGAACCGTTGGTCGCCAGCCGCATGACACCGCGCCAATCATGCAGATAGACGACCGCTTCGAAACCGGGATTGCGCGCGCCCAGCAGGCGGGTTGTTCCATCGGGCAAATGGCCGAGGATCGAACCGCGTTCCAGCCCGCGATCAATCTGGTCCAGAACCTTGTGAAAGCTGGGGGCAAACAGGCGCGTGAAAAGGCCGGGCTTGCGCTCGAATCGTGACGCGCCCTCGATCAGCTGTGACCCCCGATTTGTCCCCTCCGCACTCATGGCGGGGTTTATGCCGCGCAGCTTTGACGGGGGCAAGCCCACCGGCAAATTTGCGTGGCAGCAGCATCTGGTGGTAACAAACGGCCATCAGACAGAGCGCCGCATGAAAGCGCGTCGTCGATGGGGGGAAGCATGCAAAATCCATTGGTAAAAAGAATTGTCGCCGTCGTTGTGGGTGTATTGGTCGCCGGTCTGGTAGTGGGCGTTGTCGAAGGGCTCGGCCATATGGCTTTTCCGCCGCCAGAGGGGCTGGATATCACCGACCCTGAAGATCAGGCGCGGATCATGCTCGAGATACCGCTTGCTGCAAAAATTTCTGTCGTCGCCGCGTGGTTTCTCGGCGCGCTTGCGGGCGCTTGGAGTGCGATCCGTATTGCGAGCGAGGTCATTCCCGGCTGGATTGTCGGGCTGGTGATGGTCGGGCTCAGCGCGTGGACCACCCAGATGTTTCCGCATCCGCTGTGGATGATGGTTTCGGCATTCGTCTTGCCGCTCATTGCAGTGCTGGTGGCCAAACAGCTGCACAAAGCGCGGCTTACTGCTTGATCGCCTTATACGTGTCGAGCGCGCGTTCGCGTGCTTCGCGGTGCCCGATGATTTTCGCCGGATAGCCATCGGGCAGGCATCCATGCTCCTCGGGATCGTGGATATAGGGCGCGTCCAGCTGCGCCAGTTCGGGCACATATTCGCTGATATAACCCGCCGCATCGAATTTCTCCGACTGGCTCAGCGGCGCCATAATCCGCACGAACATATTGCTGTCCACGCCGGTCCCCGCGACCCATTGCCAATTGGTGCCGTTTTGCGCGTAGTCGGCATCGACCAGCGTGTCCCAAAACCATTGTTCGCCATGCCGCCAATCAATCAGCAGATGCTTGATCAGAAAACTCGCCGCGATCATCCGCACGCGGTTATGCATCCATCCCGTTTGCCATAGCTGGCGCATTCCCGCATCGACCACGGGGTATCCGGTCTTTCCCTTTTGCCACGCTTTCAGATCAGCAGCGGCATCCGCGTCGGTTTTCGGATCGCGCCATTTCAGCTTTTCGAAATCCTCACGATAGGATTGCGTGGGATAGGCCGGAAACTGGCAAATCACATTTTGTGCATAGTCGCGCCAGATCAGCTCCTTGCCATAAACATCCCAGCCCTTCCCCCGCCGCCCTTTCAAGGCGTGCCACACCTGCGCGGGCGAAATTTCGCCGAAATGCAAATGCGGTGAGAGACGCGATGATCCATCCTGCGAGGGCAAGTTGCGCGCGTCATCATATTCGGCGACATCGCCTTCCCATTCGGCCAGGCGATCTTGCGCAGCGGCCTCACCCACTTGCCAGAAGGCATCGATCCCGCCCGACCAATCGGGCCGCGTGGGCAGCAGGTTCCAATCATCCAACGCATCGCTTTTGGGCCAGCTATCGGGATGCGACAGCGTCTCTGGCTCCGGCAACACATCGCGCGGAGGCATCTGTTCGAGCGTGGCTTTGGAAAACGGCGTGTAGATCTTGTACGGCGTGCCCGATCCGGTGGTGACCGCGCCCGGCGGCAGCAGGTAATTCCCGTCATAGAGCTGCAGATCGAAGGCGTCTGACAGTTTGCCCTGTGCCTTGCGCCACCATGGTTCGTAATGGCGAATGGCGTGGATAACCTCTGCGCCTGTTTCTTCGACAATTTTTGTCAGCTCTTCCACCGTATCGCCGCACCGCAGGATTAGCCGCGAATGTCTTGCGCCAAGCGACTTGGACAGGCTGTCCAGCGAGTGATGCATCCACCAGCGCGAGGCACCACCATAGGCATGGCTGCCCGCGGCATCGTCATCCAGCACATAGACCGGAATAACCGGCCCTGCCTGCGCGGCGGCATACAGAGCGGGCTGATCTGCCATCCGCAGATCACGCCGAAGCCAGACGATTTGTGGTTTGGTCATCTGTCTCCTTACCGCCCCTCTTCTTTAGAGGAGGGGCAACGAGACTTGGCGTTGCTCGGCAATGCCTAGTCGCAGTGGGGTGGTGGAGATGGCTCGCGCGAGGCTCACGCCTCGCCACCACCCCCAACCCCCTCCTCTAAAGAAGAGGGGGCTTTCGTGTTAAAGCGCCCTACCCCGCCGGAAGTTCCTCACATTCCACTTCGGGCAACGCGACAGTGAAGCGATCCCGCGCACGAGGATCGTAGAATCGCGCGTCGCGGAGGAGAACGGTGCCGTCTTCGGCGCGCTCGGCAAAGGGAGCGCGTGACCAGAAGAGGAAGGCGTCAACACCCGGATCTTTTCCTCGATCAGATTCCAAATCCGGCAGTAGGCATCTTCCACTGACGATTTCTTCAGCGTGGAACCCTCCGCTATCATATCGGATGAGCGTCAGCCACCTTCCTTCATTGACCGCGAGCGTTTCACGAGCCCAAAAGTCAAAGGGGATCGGGCTTGCGATCACTTCAGCGCTGCTCATTTCCGCAAATGAACTCCCGGCATCCAATCCCGCGACATATTGGCTTCCATCGCGTTCAAATTTGTAAGTAATCGCCCCATTCAACCCGATATACGCCAAGCTCACCGCAATCGCCACGCGCGCAGGCTTCTTCCAATCCCCGCCCCGCTTCTCTCGTCGCAAAGAGAACCACGTCGCAAAACCCATCAGCGCCCATAGCCACACATCGATGATAAACAGCGTATCGCCGTAGAACCATTGGCTCGAAAATGGCTCCAGCAGGCGGATGCCATACACGTTCAGCCAATCAAGCGCGGGATGCGTCAAGCAGCCGATAAAGCTGAGCAGGAACAGCCATTTGAAATTGACCGGCAACCTGCCCTCGGGCCTCTTGCCGCGTTTCGTCTGCCACCTGTCAAACGCATAGAGCAGCCCTGCCAATATCAGCGGCAACAGCACCAGCGCCGGCGGGCCATGCGTAATCCCACGCCGGAAACCGAGATGCTCCGCGCCCTCCAGCCAGAAAAAACACGCCGCATCGACATCGGGCAAATTCGCCCCGATAATCAGCGCGGGCATGGCAAGGCCGGTTTTCTTCTTGAGACCAGCCTGCCCCAGCAATGCACCAACGAGAGAGTGGGTTAGGTTGTCCACGCGCCGCGCACCCTAATCCGTCGGATGCCCTTCATTCGGATCGACAGTCCACGTCTGCCCCTTGCCTAGCAGTTTGGCGAGATTGGCTTCTTTGCCCTCTGATGCCCGCGCGCGTTCTTCGATTACGGCAGTTTCAAAGGTCGGGCGCGGATCGTCATAGATCACGCCCAGAGCCATCGGGAACGGCCCGAAAGGCATTTCGATCAGCATATGCGCGATGGTGCGGTCTTTGGCGTTGTGGACCAGCACGCCCGCCTCTTCCCAATTCTCTTCACTCGCATCGACGACTTTGAGAGTCAGCGTGTCGCGATCGAGCGCAATGCCCTTGTCGTAGCCCGCCTTGGGATCGCCGAACAGCATCGGCTTGCCATCTTCCAGCCATAGCTGGCGGTCGCCCGCGCCTTTCGGGGCGGCGAAATCGTTGAACACGTCTTTGTTATAGACGATGCAGTTCTGGAAAATCTCGATAAAGGCCGCGCCTTGATGGGCATGCGCTGCCATCAGCACATCGGGCAGGTTTTTCGAAACATCAAAACCGCGCCCGACAAAACGCGCACCTGCACCCAGCGCAAAGGCGCATGGATTGGCCGGGTGATCATAGGACCCGATCGGCGTCGACGGGCTCTTGGTCCCTTCGCGGCTTGTGGGGGAGCTTTGCCCCTTGGTCAGGCCGTAAATCTCGTTGTTGAACAGCATGATCTGCATGTTCACATTGCGGCGCAGCACATGCATCATATGGTTGCCGCCGATGGACAGCCCGTCACCGTCACCGGTCACCAGCCAGATATCGAGATCGGGATTGGCCAGCTTAACACCCGTCGCAATCGCCGGCGCACGGCCGTGGATCGTGTGGAAGCCGTATGTTTCCATATAATAGGGGAACCGGCTGGAGCAGCCGATGCCGCTGATAAAGCAGGTGTTCGAAGGGTTCGCGCCAAGCTGCGGCAAAGTGCGCTGCACCGCCTTGAGGATCGCATAGTCCCCGCAACCGGGACACCAGCGGACCTCTTGATCCGTTTCCCAATCCTTGAGCGTGGTTTCGAATTTAACGGGTGCGTTCATAATTTACCTCGTCATCCCAGCGAATGCTGGGATCGCTATCAGCAAGCTCCGCCCAAGCGGAGGAAGATCCCAGCTTTCGCTGGGATGACGGAAGAGAGAATGGATCACTGCTCCGGACTCGGCAGTTGGTCGTCATTGACCGGAACCTGCCCGCCTTCATTGCCCGAAACATCGTCAAAATATTTGCCAATTGCCGCTTCCATTTCCGCAATCGCGAAAGGCTGTCCGCTGGTTTTGGTCAGCGGGGTCGCATCGACAAGGAACTGGTCGCGCAGCACGGTTTTGAACTGGCCGGTGTTCATTTCGGGCACCAGCACATTGTCATAGCTTTTCAGCAGATCGCCAAGGTTCGCGGGTAGCGGCCACAAATGGCGCACATGGATATGGCTGACATCGCAGCCCTTGGCGCGCATCCGGCGGACCGCCTGATGGATCGGGCCAAAAGTGGACCCCCAACCGACCACTGCCAGAGTGCCCGAAGTCTCGCCCAGTGCCACGTCCTGATCGGGCACTTTCACGCCTTTAACCTTGTTCACGCGCGCATCGGTCATCGCCTGATGGTTGTCGGGCGCGTAATCGATATGGCCGGTATCGACCGCCTTCTCGATCCCGCCAATGCGGTGCATCAGATCGGGCGTGCCCGGCTTGATCCATGGGCGCGCGCCCTTTTCGTCGCGCTTGTATGGGAGCAGCTCTTCGCCGCCGTTTTTCTCTTGCAGGAACTTCGCCGGAAACGGCTCAAACGTTTCGGGATCGGGCACTTTCCAGGGTTCTGCTGCATTGGCGATATAGCCATCGGTCAGCAGCATCACCGGCGTCATATATTCAACCGCGATCCGGCATGCCTCGATAGCGACTTCAAACGCGTCGCCCGGGCTGCATGCAGATACAACCGGCATCGGCGCATCGCCGTTGCGGCCATAAATCGCCTGATAGAGATCGCTTTGCTCGGTCTTGGTCGGAAGGCCGGTCGATGGCCCGCCGCGTTGGCTGTTGACGATGACCAGCGGCAGCTCGGTCATAATCGCAAGCCCCATCGCCTCGCCTTTCAGCGCGATACCGGGGCCGGAGGATGACGTAATGCCAAGCTGGCCTGCATAGGACGCGCCGATTGCCGCACAGATCGCGGCGATCTCGTCCTCTGCCTGAAAAGTGGTGACGCCGAATTCTTTGAGCCGCGCCAGATGGTGGAGGATCGCCGAGGCTGGCGTGATCGGATAGCCGCCAAAGAACATCGGCAATTCGGCCAATTGCGCGCCCGCAACCAGACCCAGCGAAATCGCCTCTGCCCCGGTGATGGTCCGGTACAGGCCCGGCTCGCTTTCAACCGCATCGACGTGGACCTTGGTCAGCGGCCCCGCAATTTCTGCCGTCTCGCCATAGGCATGGCCGGCATTCAGCGCCGCGATATTGGCATCGGCAATCTCGGGCTTGGATTTGAACTTGGCTTTCAGCCAATCCTCGATCGGCGTGCGATCGCGGTCAAACATCCACAGCGCGAGGCCCAGCGTCCACATATTCTTGGACCGCAGCGCATCCTTGTTACCCAGACCGAAGGGCTTCACCGCCTCGATCGTCAGCGCGGAAATGTCGAAGGCCAGCACATCCCATTTGGCCAGCGTGTCATCCTCCAGCGGCGACACATCATATTTCGCCTTGTCGAGATTGCGCTTGGAAAATTCGCCGGTGTCGATGATCACCAGCCCGCCGGGCTTGAGCGACGGCAAATTCACTTTGAGCGCGGCGGGGTTCATCGCCACCAGCACATCGGGAGCATCGCCCGCGGTGTTGATCTCGCGGCTGCCGAAATTGATCTGGAAAGCAGACACACCGAACAAAGTGCCCTGCGGTGCACGGATTTCGGCGGGGAAATCAGGGAAGGTCGCCAGATCGTTGCCCGCAAGCGCGGTTGATAGAGTGAACTGACCGCCGGTCAGCTGCATTCCATCGCCCGAATCTCCGGCGAAACGAACGACAACTGCTTCGGGTGCTGTGGTGGGTTTTTCCTTGGCCAAACTAGCCATCAACATTCCTTTTCGTGCGCGATTTTGCGCGCCTTATTCTGTCAGGAAACCGCACCTATGCGCGGTCACCTGCTCCCGCAATGTAGTTTTTCTCCTAGAAGGGCAAAAAGTCGAGTGGAAAATGAAGTTTTCCGCGTTAGAGCAGCCCCCATGAGCAAGGATGCGCAGATGAAAGAGCTTGGCTATCGCCCCTGTGTCGGGGTGATGCTGGTCAATACACACAGCAAGGTGTTTGTCGCCGAACGGCTCGATAGCCGCCACGGCAACGGCCACACGTCGGGCTTCTGGCAAATGCCGCAAGGCGGCGTCGATAAGGGCGAAGATTTGCAGGAAGCCGCGCTGCGCGAACTGGCCGAAGAAACCGGCGTCGGCGCCGACAAGGTCACTCTGCTGGGCCAGACGCGCGAACCCATCCGCTATGACTTGCCCGATGAATTGATCGGCAAATTATGGAAGGGAAAATATCGCGGCCAGGAACAGGTCTGGTACTGCGCCCGCTTCCTGGGCGACGATGCCGATATCGATCTGGAGGCACACGATCCGCCGGAGTTTTCCCAGTGGAAATGGATCGACCCTGAACGGCTTCCCGATGTGATCGTGCCGTTTAAGAAGCACGTCTATCAGGCTGTTCTGGAAGAGTTTCGTGCTTTGGTTTTTGCGGACACACCATGACCGACTATCAATGCTGGTTCTGTGGCGAGGGCATCAATCAGTCAGATTGCGGAGCGGTTATCATCACCATCGAAAATCTATGGCGATGGAACAAGGCGTCCAGCGAAACGGATGCCCCCGCTCAAGCTGTTTTTGCGCATAGAGAGTGTGCCAAGAGGAAGCTTCGCGGTCAGGGAATGGAATTTGACCCAGGAGTCTTCAACGAGGACGATAGTTAGCCAATCGCTCTCAGGCGTGGACACATCGCCCCATAATCAACCGGCTAATGGGCGAATGAGAATTTCGGAACGATACCGCTCTCAGTTCTGAGAAATTTCCGTATCGGGCATCACCGCCTCTGCGCGCAGCACTTGTGGCTGCGGGCCTCTTGCAATGGCGGCGGCCAGTTGGCGGGTTTCGGTGCAGGAAGTGCCGCACAAAGTTTCCAGCCGGGAAAGGTTTCCGCGCGCTTTTTCAACCGCGCCTTTTTCCACCAGAGCCTCGCCCTCACCCGAAATTGCGGCGAGATTTTCAGGCTCTCGCGCCAGGGCTTCACGATAGAGGCGGATTGCCTTGCCTTGCAGCCCTTCGCGGCGCGATGCCTCCGCCAGATAAAGGAAAACCGGCGTATAGGCCGGATCGACCGCCAGCGCGGCCTCGAAACTGTCAATGGCGCGTTGCGGCTGGCCGGCGTCAAGCGCTGCCTTGCCCTCGGCGATCAACATCGCGGCGCGTGGATGCGCATCGCGGTCCTGCGCCTGACCAATGCTGGCAGTAACGGCAAAAACCAGTGAAAGAGCCGCGGCGGCAGGGGCAAAGCGCATTATTAACTCCTTGACGGCAGTTTTCTCGGGATGGGTCGAATCTGCCATGGCCATAGTAGTTAACAGCGATTCCTATGCGGGTGAAGTGACGCGCGCGATGAAGAAGCCGTCCGTGCCGTCATGGAACGGAGTAAGCCGCCTTCCTTTCCCGTGCGGTCGGCCAATCGGCCAGTCGAGCGCGTCTGCCTGCCAGCCGGGATGCGCGGTCAGAAACGCGTCGATCCGGCTCGACCCTTCTTCGTCGAGCAAAGAGCAGGTGACATAGATAATCCGCCCGCCGGGTTTCACCAATTGCGCCGCCATGCCCAGCAAGCGCGATTGCAGCAGAGAGAATTCGGTCACCGCGGCCTTGTCCAGCCGCCAGCGCGCTTCGGGGTTGCGCCGCCATGTGCCGACGCCCGAACATGGTGCATCAACCAGAACCGCATCGGCCTTCCCACGAAAATCGGCGAGAATCTCCAGCTCTTTGCCCGGATCAAGCAAGATGGTTTCGATAACACCCGCACCGGCGCGTTCGGCGCGCGGGGGCAAATTGCCCAAGCGGCGTTTGTCGGTATCGCTGGCGATCAACGTCCCGCAATTGTCCATCGCCGCCGCGAGAGACAGCGTTTTGCCCCCTGCCCCGGCGCACAGATCGATCACCGTTTCGCCCGGTTTCGCATCGACCGCTGAACAGGCCCATTGGCTGCCGTGATCCTGCACTTCGATCTGGCCTTCGCGGAAGGCCTGCCATTGCTCTACCTGCGTTCCCGAGGGAAAGCGCAAACCCTGCGGGGCGAGCAATTCTTCGCCCTGTTCGGGAAGCTCCAGCGTGCCGCGATCGGCGCGCAGCGTATTCACCCTGATGTCGAGCGGCGCACGGTCGAGCAATGCCCCCGCTTCGGTTCCAACGATGTCGGATGCGGCGAGCAATTTGTTGACCACAGAATGCGCGATGCCGCCCTTCGCCGGGACTTCCCTGTCACCAATCGCAGGCGGGCCGTATTGCGATCCGTCAAACAGCGGCTTCAGCTCTGCATCGATTTCTGCAAGCCGCAACATTGCCGCGCGGCCGGTATCAGGAATGGGGCCGCAAGCGCGAATGGCACCATAGACCAGCTCGCGGATGGCGCGGCGGTCTTTCGAACCGGCATAGCGATTGCTGCGCGCCCAATCTGCGATGATCCGATCTGCCGGCGCGCCTTTGATCCGCGCCTTGTCGATAATGGTGTCGAGTATCTCAATCGACGCCTGAACGCGTGCTGCTGGGGTCATTTTCTGCTTCCAAGGTCGCGTTCCAGCTTGCGTTCGATTTCTCTGTCGAACGCGTCGCTGATTTTTTCAGATCTAGGTATCTCGGTGCAAGCGAACTGGTACCGCAACCCATCACTGGCGCTCATATTGCGCTCGTCAGCGAGTTTGGTGCCTTCAGCCTCGCATTCTTCGAGGGTTCGAAACACAACCGGTTGACGTTGCAAATCGAACTCTCCCGCTCGATCCGGATGCCATTCGATCAGGAAGAGCATGAAAGGGATGATTTCGATCATGTCATCTACCGCGTCGGGTAATTCGGTGCTTCACGTGTGATCGCGACATCGTGAACGTGGCTTTCATTGAGGCCCGCACCGGTGATCCGGACGAAATTGGCCCGTTCGCGCAAATCGGGAATGGTCGCCGAACCGGTATAGCCCATCGCCGCCTTGATCCCGCCGACCAGCTGGTGAACGATATCTTTCGCGGGGCCTTTATACGGGACTTGCCCTTCGATGCCTTCGGGAACCAGCTTAAGCGCCGAAACGTCTGCCTGGAAATAACGGTCGGCGCTGCCGCGCGCCATCGCGCCAACGCTGCCCATCCCGCGATAGCTTTTGTAACTGCGGCCCTGGTAAAGGAATGTTTCGCCCGGAGCCTCTGCAGTACCGGCCAGCATAGAGCCGACCATCACCGTTGAAGCGCCCGCTGCAATCGCCTTTGCCGCGTCGCCCGATGTGCGCAGGCCGCCATCGGCGATAATCGGAATGCCCGATGCCGCCGCTGCGCCCGCGCTGTCCATAATCGCGGTCAATTGCGGGACGCCGACGCCCGCGACAATCCGTGTGGTACAGATAGAACCCGGCCCGATGCCCACTTTCACCGCATCAGCGCCCGCATCGATCAGGGCTTTGGTGGCTTCTGCGGTCGCAACATTGCCCGCAACGACCTGCACATTGCCCGACAGTTTCTTGGCCCGCTCCACCGCTCGTGCCACATCCTTGTTGTGACCGTGAGCGGTGTCGATAATCACCACATCGCATTCGGCATCGATCAGCGCTTCGGTGCGTTCAAAGCCCTTGTCGCCAACGGTTGTTGCAGCGGCAACGCGCAAGCGCCCGCCTTCATCCTTGGTCGCGTCAGGGTAATTGACCGCCTTTTCGATATCCTTGACGGTGATCAGCCCGATGCAGCGATAGGCATCATCGACCACCAGCAGTTTTTCGATCCGGCGCTGGTGCAGCAAATGCCGTGCTTCGTCCTGCCCGATGCCCAGCGGCACGGTGACCAGATCGTCGGTGGTCATCAGCTCGCGAATGGGCTGTTTTGGGTTCTCGGCAAAGCGGACATCGCGATTGGTCAGGATGCCGACCAGTTTCTCGTCCTTGTCGGTCACCGGAATGCCGCTGATCTTGTTCTGGTCCATCAGCATTTGCGCATCACCCAATGTCGCATCGGGTGCGATGGTAATCGGGTTGACCACCATGCCGCTTTCAAAACGCTTCACCGCACGCACCGCGGCGCATTGCTGGACCACATCGAGATTGCGGTGAAGCACGCCAATGCCGCCCAGTTGCGCCATGACAATCGCCATGTCCGCTTCGGTCACCGTGTCCATTGCAGCCGAAAGAACCGGAATATTGAGGCTGATGCCGCGCGTCAGCTGCGTTCGTGTGTCGGCCATGCTCGGCAAAATGTCGCTTTCTGCGGGCCGCAGCAGCACATCATCGAATGTCAGACCGAGGGGGATATCCATAATCGTCACTTTCAAATCTATCATCCACGGCGATTTACGCCGGGAGAATCGTGACGGTCCATGTAACCAAGGTTTGTGACAGTCGCTAGAGCAAAGCGCGGAAATTTCCGCCGCGATTGTCGCTATTCGACCACCGGCCTTTGCGGGAAAGTGGCGACATTGGCGAAATGGCGCACCAAATCGATATGCAGCAGCAGATCTTCGGCAGCGCCGCCAAGCTCGACCGCGTCGATTTCGTCGCTTGGCATGTGATAGCGCTCGCGCGCATAGCGCCGCATCAGATCGGGCTGCGCAAAGGCGCTGGAGACCATCAGCACCGGCACATCGCGTTGGAGCAATGCCCAGCCGTCCTGACGCTGCACAAACAACTCCGCAAATGCCTGCCCCGCCATTCCGCGCCCCGTTTGCGCGATGATCGGTTTCACTTCATCGTCGAGCGCGGTCAGCCCTTCCCCCACGATCGCCACCGGTCCGCCGCGCGGCGCAACGCCGATACTATCGATATTGAAACCGGCGATGATGGATTCGAGAGGAATCGGCGGATTGCGCGAAAATGCCCGCGCGCCGAGCAGACCCCATTCTTCAGCGGTTGTCGCAACAAAATAGATATCGCGGTCCATCTGCCGCATCGCGCCCAAGCGCTCTGCCAATTCGGTCAGAACCGCCAGCCCGCTGGCATTATCCACCGCGCCGTTGCAAATCCTGTCGGACTGGCCCGGCAAATCGGGGCTTTCATCCAGACATTGGCCGAAATGGTCCCAATGCGCCATCAACAGCACCACCCCGGCATCGGGATCGCGCCCCGGCAGCTTTGCAATGAGATTATGCGTTTGCACCACAGCCTCCGATGATGTCGCATCGAGCGTGGCGACAAGGTCCAGCGCTTGCGGGCGGAAGCCCTCCTGAGCCGCCGCGCTTTTGAGCTGCGCATAGCGCGCGCCGATCAGCGCCGTGGCCGCTTCTGCAGTGATTATGCCATCGAGCGTCGACCCGTCGGCATCGCTGGAAAGGCGGTAAGCCCCCTTCTCGCGGATCTGGCGGATCTCGGCAAAATCATCATCGTCAGCGATGATCGCGAGCACCGCCGCGGCACCGTTTTCGAGCAGCGCTTCGCGTTGCGCGATCTGGCCGGCATGCCCCCATTCCATGATCGCCACGCGCCCCGCCAATTCCGATTGTTCGAGCGAAGCCCCCAACCGGCCGACATATTGAAGCGGCGCATCCTCTATCAGCGCCCGCCTGCCAGAGGCGAACAGCGCAATTGCATCATCGGGTATCGCCACCGTGGTGCCTTTGCGTTCGAACTTTGCGGTGGCGCTTTCCGCCGCCCACAATCCCAATTCGACCGGCTCGAACCAGGGATTGGCGGGATCGTTGGTTGCGGTTTCAAGTCCCGCAGATTGCCAAGTCTCGGCCAGATAGCGCAGTGCCTTGCGCTCCCCCATTGTGCCCGGGCGTCTGCCTTCGAATTCGTCGCTTGCCAGGATCGCGATATGCGCGCGCAATTCGCCTTCGATGGCGTCCAGGTTGGACGCGGTGGGAGAGGAGCTGGCGCCAATGCTCGCACAACCAGCCAAGGCGAACAAAGCCGCCAAGCCAGCGAATTGCGCGCCCCCGATCCTCATGTGCCCTTAACCCGTCCCCGTTGGCTTTATTCGGCGGTCCACCCGCCGTCGATGCTCCAATTGGCACCGGTTACATTGCCCGCTTCCTCGCGGCACAGGAACACTGCCAGAGCGCCGATCTCTGCAGGCTGAACGAATTTCTTGGTTGGTTGTTTGGCCAAGAGGACATCGTTGATAACCTCTTCCTCGCTCAAACCGCGCGCTTTCATCGTGTCGGGGATCTGCCCTTCGATCAGCGGGGTCCAGACATAGCCCGGGCTGATGCAATTGGCGGTCACACCGGTTTGCGCCAGTTCGAGCGCGATAGTCTTGGTGAAACCGTCAATCCCGTGTTTCGAAGCGTTGTAAGCGCTTTTGAAAGGCGAAGCGGTTTTGGAATGCGCGCTGGCGGTGTTGATGATCCGGCCCCAGCCCGCTTTTTTCATATACGGCACCGCGAGCCGCGTTGTGTGGAATGCGGCCGTGAGGTTGAGCGCGATGATCGCTTCCCATTTGGCGGTCGGAAAATCCTCTATCGGAGAGACAAATTGCATCCCCGCATTGTTTACCAAAATATCGACCGCGCCCGCATCGGCCATCAACTTTTCGCACCCTTCCTGCGTCAGCAGATCTGCATTCACATGGGTGGCTTTCAGTTCGTCGCACAGCGCCGCTATCTCGTCCGCTTCGCCGAAACCGCTGATCACCACTTCGGCCCCTTCGCCGGCCAATGCGCGGGCAATGGCAACGCCAATTCCCGAAGTTGATCCTGTGACAAGCGCGCGTTTTCCGGACAGGGACATTTGGTACTCCAGATAGTTAGAGAAATCGGACCTTTGCGTATGCTGTCATTTGCGGCCATCATGCGCGCCACGCAAGAATTATCCGCAACACCAGGTCGATTCGAAGGGAAAGACTATGCGCCTCAACCGGTTCAACCCGAACTCGATCCGCGTCGAAGACCAGCGTGGGGGCAGGTTCCCCGGCGGCGGCGGCGGCAAGGTCGGTTGCGGTACGATCATCATCGCGATCATCGCCGCTCTGGTTTTTGGCGTCGATCCGGCGCAGATGATCGGCGCGCTCGATGGCGGCCAGCAACCGGGAATTACCCAATCCGGCCAAGCGGGCAGGAGCACCGAAGAAAGCTGCGCGGTAAACCAGTATAGTCAGGAATCCTGCGCCGTTCTGGCCTCGCTCAACGAGACATGGCAGCCCGAATTCGAAAAGGCGGGCATCCGCTTCGGGCAGCCCAAGCTGGTGTTCTATGGCGGACGCGGCCGGTCAGGCTGCGGCGCGGCGCAGTCGGCAATGGGGCCGTTCTATTGTCCGGCGGACCAGGGCATTTACATCGACACCAGCTTTTATGACACGATGGCGCAGCGCATGGGCGCAGGTGGCGACTTTGCGCGCTATTACGTGATGGCGCATGAATACGGGCATCATATCCAATATCTGACCGGGATCGCGGGCCAGGTACGCAGCGCGCAGCAGCAAAATCCGCGCGGCGCCAACCAGTTGCAAGTCCGGATGGAATTGCAGGCAGACTGCTATGCCGGGGTCTGGGCCGGGAAAAACCGCCATCTGATCGAGGCCGGCGATATGGAAGAAGGCCTGCGGGCAGCGGCTTCGATCGGCGACGATACGCTGCAACGCAATGCCGGCCAGCGGGTACGGCCGGAAAGCTTCACTCACGGGTCAAGCGCGCAGCGCATGGAAGCGTTGAAGATCGGCATGCAAAGCGGAGACGATACCCGCTGCGACGCCTATTTCGACATGCGCTAAACATAAAAAGAGGCGGGAATTGTCGCCATTCCCGCCTCTTCAGCTGACTTAAAATTTAGGGGATTTAGTCAGCGTTCTTTGCCCCAATGCGCGATCTTGTCATCGATCGTGCGGAGAACTTCGGCGCGC
This sequence comes from Pontixanthobacter aquaemixtae, assembly GCF_009827395.1. Taxonomy (GTDB): domain Bacteria; phylum Pseudomonadota; class Alphaproteobacteria; order Sphingomonadales; family Sphingomonadaceae; genus Pontixanthobacter; species Pontixanthobacter aquaemixtae. The sequence goes on from NZ_WTYX01000001.1 coordinate 1,331,974, forward strand.
ATCTCATCGGACATGTCCGAATTTTTGGCGATGGATTCGCGCGCTTCCTTCAGACCTTTGAGAGCGCTCGCCATCACTTCGCTCTTGCAGACATGGACAACGCGCTGTCCGTCCACTTCGCTGGTATCGCCGAGCCGCTTGCCCGCTTTGCAGGTTGTTTCGACCCGGGTGCGTTTGCCATCATTGTTCATCTCGATAACCGAAACGCGCACTTCCTTCATCGCGTCTTCGATCTCGCCTTCCATGCCCGCCATTTCGGCTCGCATCTCAGCAATCATCGCGTCTTTTTCTTCGCGCGTCATGTGCTTCCCATCTCGGGTAACGATGCGGTGCTTGCGCACTTTGCGCCGCTCGCCATCGGCATCTTCTTCGACATCTTCGATCACGAAGACTTCGCGTTCGACTTCCTTTGCTTCGGGCGCTTCCGGCGCATCGGGTGCCTCGGGCGCAGCTTGCAAAGCCAGCGGCGCAGCGGGTGGCGCAGGCGGTGTGACCTTGGGCGATGCAGACGCGGCGGGTGGAACCGGCGCGCTCGGCGCCGAAATGGCTTCGGCGTATGAGATCGACGCGGTCAGCGGCAGCGCAAGCAGCGCAGCGCCCATCAATGCGCGACCGGCCAGTTTCCGGCGGGGGGATATTTCTGTCATAGTCAGGCTCCTCAAACGGTGGATTATCGATTTTTCGCCAATGACGGGGCACGCCATCGGCGCAGCAAGTGCAAGTTTCGGGGTGGCATCGTGCCGCGCAGCAAAACCGGCAATCACCGCCGCATAGGCCGCCTTTTGCGCACCGCCGCGAGCGGCCATCACGCGAGCATCGCATGCGGCCTCCTGATCGCGGCGCATCGCGCGCCATCCATACCAGGCAAGCGGGTTGAACCAGTGCAGCGCGAAAAGCGGTTGCGCCAGAAAATTGGCAAGCAGATCGTGCGCCTTGTGGTGCGACAATTCATGCTCCAGCGCGAGATCACGCTCGGTCCGGTCGCTCAGCGCCATAAAGCCTTGGGGCAGCGCCACGACCTTGTCGAACACGCCAAAGGCAATCGGGGAATTGGTCGTCGGTGTTTCCACCAGCCTGACCGCACCGTCTTCGCCCACCGGATAGGCATCTTCGAGCAATTCGTCGCGCATGCGGAAATAGATGTTGAAGCGCACCGCCAGGAAGATCGCGGCCCCGACCAGCCACACCGTCAGCGCCAGTGGCGTCCAGTCGAAAGGCGCGGCCTCCGCAAGCGGTTCTGCAACAGCAAGCGGGGCTTCGCTGAGCGTGTAATTGACTGATGTGTGCGACACCGGATCGGGCGCAGGGGCAAGCCACGCAGGCAAGACGACCGGCGGCAAAATCAGCCGCAGCAACGGGATCGTCCACAAGGCATAGGCAACATGCGGCCCGAAATGGCGCGCAACCGGGCGGCGAAGGACAAGAACCAGCGCAATCAGTGCGGCGGTCCAGACGAGCGTATCAAGCAGGAATGATTGGACTTCGGCGGTCATTTGCGCAGCTCCTTCAACAGAGCTTCCATTTCGGCGAGGTCATCTTCGGTCAGCGCCTCCGCCTCCGCCAATTGCGCGAATAGCGGCGCCGCGCGCCCGCCAAACAAGCGATCCACCAAACGGCGCGATTCCGATCCTGTATAATCGGCCCGCTCCAAAAGCGGGGAGTAAAGAAACCGGCGGCCATCGGGCTGCGTGGCGATCGCCTTCTTGGCGACCAGCCGTGACAGCAATGTCTTGACCGTTGCCAGCGACCAGTCGCGCTGCTCGCAAACCTCGTCGCACACTTCCGATGCGGTAAGCGGGCTACGCTTCCACAGCGCTTCCATCACCGCATGTTCGGCATCACTAATACGTTCTGGCTTTTCAGGATTCGACCCGGACATTCAGCCCTCCCCGGCATTTCCGCCAAAGGGCCCGATCTGTGCCCCGTTGTTAGACGATTACATCTGTAGCCATTGCGATTACGTCTGTAAACATGAAGCATGGATGAACGGCATATGTCGCTCGTCGAACGACCGGCGCGCCCCATGGAAAACGGGCGGAGAAGCCATGCTCCCCCGCCCGGTCCTTTCCCCAAAGGGAGTGGGTTAGCTTGCCGGGGCGAAGCCTTCCTCTTCTTCCTGCCCGGTGATGCCCGACCAATTGATGTTGCGTGTTGCATACATCACCGCCGCAAGAGCCACGAACAGCAGCACCGAACCGATCACCAGCGACAGCGCCTCGAGGCTCAGCAAGATGTAGAGCGTGGTGTACAATCCGGCGAGCATACCGCCGATCATTGCCGCACGATGCCATCCGCCCAGCACCGCCGCGCTGTAGGATGTCAGCAATCCGATGATCGCTGCGCTGGCGACGATATAGGCCCAGGCAAAGCCGATCACTTCGGCAAAGGCGAGCAACATCACGAAGAACAGCACCAGCCCGACACCGGTCAGCAGATATTCCGCGGCCGCCACGCGCGCACCGGCAACCACATCGAACATGAAGAAGCACACGAATGTGAAGCCGATAAACAGGAACCCGTATTTCACCGAGCGATCGACCTGGCTGTAAAGATCAACCGGTTCGATCAGGCGGATCGAGGCGTATTTGGTGCTCGAGCCATCGCCCATTTCTGTCGCATAGCGGATATCGGTCCGCCCGTGCACATCGTCCACCACCGGCGCCGGCGCGTCGCTCAGATTGACCAGCGATTCACCCAAGGCGAGGTTGGTGATACCGCCATAGGTTGCGGTGAAGCCTTCGCCATTGCCTTGCGATTCATCAGGATTGTCGGGCAGGAAATCGCCTTTGAAGCTGGGATGCTGCCACGGTGATTTGACGGTCCATTCGGTTTCGCCGCCGCGCGGGACGAGCGCAATCGAGCGGCTGCCGCGCAGGCCATATTGCCAGCTGACCGACAGCTCTTCGCTGCCATCCCATTCGACCGCTGTCGAGAAGCCCGATCCGTTGGTGCTCGCCGGGCCGTTGCCCGGATGCAGTTCCTGAACCTTTCCCGCAACGCGAACCGTAGTCCCATCGGTCAGGCCGCGCGGGTCGGAAACGCCGAAGCGCAATTCTGCCTGATCGAACAGCAATTGATCGCGCGAAACGCCGCTGCGGGCGAGATCGCGCGGCAGCATAAAGCGTGCACTGCCAGTCATGTCCGATTGATAGATGACCGAGCGATAGATCGAAATTTGTTTCACATCGGGCTGCAAATCGGTTTCGATGCTCTGCTTGAGCGGCGAAAGGAACAATTCGCGCCGGACATTGGTTGATCGCGTGACCTGCTTGCCATCGACGGTTTCGGTTTCCACCGACCGGCTGTTGTAAGGGATCACCAAAACCGGCCCGGTGACAATCTGCGCACCGCCCCAACCCGCGGTGATAGACGCCTGCGCGGTTTCCGACTGGTTTTCACGATCGCTCACCAAGGCGTAAACCATCACCAGCGGGATTAACAAAACGGCGCCTATCAGCGCCGCCAAAAACAACTTCACTCCGGGACTTCGATCTCGTTTCATCACTACCTCCTTCTGCGATGAACCGTGCATTGGGAGCGATGAACTGAATGGTCTGTGAACACTGTTTCGCTGCACCCACACCGCAAAAAGCCTCGCCAAACCGGCGAAGCACACGTTTTCGGTATATGTGGGAGTTTGTGCTGGAACCGCCGGAAAATCAGCGTTGTGAAGGTCGCTGCCGGGCCTCAAACTTCTTGCGCAGCTCATTCACCTCGGTGAGCTTACCCGTCGGCGCGGTCGCGCCTTTGGGGATATTCGCTTCCAATTGCGGCAACCATTCGCTGACCGCCGGGCCTATCGACGTTTGCGGCAGTGAGTTCTGTACGCCCAGCGCGGTTTCCCAGCCGGTGATCATCTGCTTTGCCTCCTTGGCCGCTGCCTCCAATGAATGCGGCTTGCGCAACGCGCGATTGATCAAGGCGTCGCCAAAAAACGTCCAGTCATTATCCGCTTCGCAGCCGAACGAGGTGCGGTTGAAAGTCGATGCGGTAACCACCGCAGTATCAGGCCCCGAAAGCTCGGGCACGAACACGCCCGAATAGCATGCGCTGATAATTAGGATCCGCCGATCGATCCCGACGCTTTGCAAAATATTGTGCAGGCGCTTGGGCGAGAGAATTCCATAACCCGTATTGCCATAGTGATAGGCCAGCCCCTGCGGTGCGCCGTGAGTGGTGGTGTAGAGCACCAGCACATCTTCATCGGTGTCCATAAGTTCCGCAATCCGGGCGATTGCAATGGTCATCGCGGTTATCGATCCGCGCGGCAGCCTGTTGGTGGCTTCGCGGCCATTGGGCCCGGCCAGCGTCACCGTGCGCCCGGCGGCATTGTATCGCCGCGAAAGGACATTGGCGGCTTCCCTCGTCTCGCGCGAGAACACCGCATCGCTATCGAGCGCGACGCTGAGCACATAGACGTCCACCTCGCCCGCGCGTTGCGGCGTTAGGCTGTCTAGCGCACCATCGAGCAAGCGCCGTTGCCGCAGCATTTCCTTTGCGTCGACACCGCGATGCAATTCGGGCGCGAGCTCCAGACTGCGCCGCCGCTGGGTTGGATTATTACCGCTGCCAAGTCCGGGCCAAGAAGCGGTATGGCGCGGGGGCTGTTGAGGTTCGCCAGCAGTTTGGGCAATCGCGGGCTGAAACCCTGCGCAGATTGCAGTGGTAAGCACAGTGATTGCCAATTGTGCCAGCCGCGTCCTCAAATGCGATCACTCCTATCTTTGTATCCAGGGCAGAATCGAACCATTTCCCTCGCCTGATCCTCCATCATATCGATCTGGGAGCGAAACGATCAATCGCGGCTAACAAGTCGCTATGGGACTTGTCTGTACCGGTCATGCTAATCGCGTATGGAAAACCTGTTAGAGACCGGTTCGCTGCTGCCGACATCCGGGTGTAACGCTTCAGGTTCAGCGTTCCAGCATCGCTAAGCTCAAAACCAAAAAACTTCGTCTGCCTTATGGAGTAGCTCCCCATCGAGACAATAGATGCCCAAGGAATGATAGTGTCCGACACCCTTGCATCAAAAATGCCGACCTGATCGACGCGAACGGCAAGCCCGCCGGTCATCGCCTTTTTTAGCAAAAACACTGCTAAAGCGCCGAAAAACAAGATGCACACCCAACCAATGGCATAGGCCATTTCGGGACTTAACCGCCGTGGTGTCGGCGGTTCTCCGAAAGCGCCAATCATCCAAAGACCGGCGGAAACAAAGCCTATGCCAAGCAAACTCAGCAGCAAAAGCCGCCAAGGCGAATAATGCGCCTCAAAATGGTTTTGGTCAGGCCCTTCGATCAATACACCCGCTTCTTCGGCTTGATATATTCCGCATCGTCGGTGAGCGTATATTCGTGGACCGGGCGGTAGTCGATTTTGACTTTGCCGCCTTTGCCGCCCCAGCCTTCAAACCAGGCGGCGGTGTGTTTCATCCACTGCTTGTCGTCACGCTCGGGGAAATCCTCATGTGCGTGGGCGCCGCGGCTTTCTTTGCGGTTTTCGGCAGAGGTCATGGTTACGCTAGCCTGCGCGATCAGATTGTCGAGCTCGAGCGTTTCGATCAGGTCGCTGTTCCAGATAAGCGAGCGGTCGGACACTTTGATATCTGACATCTTCTTATAGGTCGCGGCGAGCTGTTTGACACCTTCCTTCATCAATTCGCTGTCACGGAACACAGCGGCGTGTTTCTGCATCGTCTTCTGCATATCGCTACGCAGTTCCGCCGTGGGCGTGCCGCCATCGGCATTGCGGAAGTGATCGACGCGGCTGAGCGCGAGATCCGCACTGTCTTTGGGCAGATCGGGCTGCGCCGCGCCGGGCTTGGTGATTTCTTTCAGGCGATGACCGGTTGCCCGGCCAAACACCACCAGATCGATCAGCGAGTTCGAGCCGAGACGGTTCGCACCGTGGACCGACACACAGGCCGCTTCGCCCACCGCAAACAGGCCCGGTACAACCGTGTCCGGATTGCCATCCTTGCCGATGGTCACGACTTCGCCGTGATAGTTACAGGGGATGCCGCCCATATTGTAGTGAACCGTCGGAGTCACCGGCAGCGGTTCACGGGTCAGATCGACATTGGCGAAAATCTTGCCGCTTTCGGTAATGCCCGGCAGGCGATCGGCCAGCACTTCGGGATCTATATGATCGAGGTGCAGATAGATATGGTCACCTTCGTCGCCGACACCGCGCCCTTCGCGCATTTCCAGCGCCATAGAGCGGCTGACAACATCGCGCGAAGCAAGGTCTTTGGCCGACGGCGCGTAACGCTCCATAAAGCGCTCGCCTTCGGAGTTGGTCAGATAGCCGCCTTCGCCGCGCGCACCCTCGGTAATCAGAACGCCCGCACCGTAAATGCCGGTGGGGTGGAACTGGACGAATTCCATATCCTGCAATGGCAAGCCAGCGCGCAGAACCATACCGCCGCCATCGCCGGTGCATGTATGCGCCGATGTCGCGGTGTAATAGCAGCGGCCATAACCGCCGGTCGCCAGCACGACCGATTGCGCGCGGAAGCGGTGGATCGATCCATCGTCCAGGCACATCGCGATCACGCCAACGCATTTGCCCTCATTCATAATCAGGTCGAGCGCGAAATATTCGATGAAGAAGTCCGCATCATATTTCAGGCTCTGCTGATAGAGCGCGTGGAGCATCGCGTGGCCCGTGCGGTCAGCCGCAGCGCATGTCCGCTGGACCGGAGGCCCGTCGCCCATATTCTGCATATGGCCGCCAAATGGCCGCTGGTAGATTGTCCCGTCTTCGTTGCGCGAGAAAGGCACACCGGCATGTTCAAGCTCGTACACCGCTTGCGGCGCTTCGCGAACGAGATATTCGATCGCGTCCTGATCGCCCAGCCAGTCTGACCCCTTCACCGTGTCATACATATGCCATGACCAGTGATCTGGCGTGTTATTGCCCAGCGACGCGGCAATGCCGCCTTGCGCCGCAACCGTGTGCGAACGGGTTGGGAAAACCTTGGAGATATTGGCCGTTTTCAGACCTGCTTCGGCGCTGCCCATGGTCGCGCGAAGGCCGGAGCCACCTGCACCGACAACGACGGTGTCATAAAGGTGATCGATAATCTTGTAGGCAGGCTGAGTGCCCGCTTCGGACGCGCTCATATTAGCGGGCTCCCATTTGATTTTGAAGTTCGGCCAGCGCCCCTTCGGCGGCGGCATCGCCCTGCGCAGTCATAACGATCCGCGCGACAAAGAAGATACCCGCAACCGCACCGCCAACAGCAGCCAGATTGACCAATGCCAGCGCAGCAAATTTGTTGCCGGGAGTGTGGACGTAATCCTCGATCAGCACCTGCAAGCCATGATGTGCATGCCAGAACACGCAGATGATCAGCAGGATCATCGCAGTCGCAGGCACACCGCCGGAGAGATATTCGCTCCACGTGCCATATGCCATATCGGGCAGCAGAATGATCGATGCGACCAGCCAGATCGTCAGCACAACATTGCCGATCGCGGTGAAGCGCTGGACCAGCCAGTGATGCGCGCCCTCGTGCGAGGAGCCGAGCCCGCGCACCTTACCAAGTGAGGTTCCGTTACCCATGGTCTATTTCCTCAGAGATACAGGATTGTGGCCCAGAAGCCGGCGGTCAAAAGAATGGCGATAATCGGGCTGGCGATGGACCACATCTTGTTGGAATCCAGCTCGTACCCGGCGCCCACATCCAAAACAAAGTGGCGCAGGCCGCTGCACAGATGGTTGAAGAATGCCCAGCTCAGGCCGATCACAACAATCTTCAGAATGATCTTGATGATCGAATAGAAAATCTCCGCCCCGCTCCATTCCAGCGCGGCCAGATCAGCCCACATCCAGCTTTGGAATGTCGCATAGGCATCCGGCCCGCCAGCCAGCGCGCCAAGCCACCAGAGCAACACGCCCAAACCGACAATCGCCATCCCGTCGCCCGAAATGCGATGCAAGATAGAGACCAGCATTGCCGGCCCCCACTTCCAAATCGATAAATGCGGTGAGAGGGGTCTGTTAGCCATAAGTCCGTCCGGAAGAGTACCTGTTTGAGCCACTCCCTTAGCGCAATATGTGCGTGAAACAAGCAGAGTAGCGTGGACTTCTGATACAAAGTTCTGAATAGGTCCAAAATGGACAGAATCCTCCTGACAGGATCGAGCAGAGGCATTGGGGCAGCCATCCGCACGCAGCTGGAGGAGCGCGGGGCGAAAGTGTTTGGCCATGCCTCCAAAGCCTATGACGAAGCGACAATCGGTGCAGATCTGGCGCAGGCCGGTGCGCCCGCAATGCTGTGGAAGACAGCAATGGATCGCTCTGGCGGTGCAATAGATGTTCTGATCAACAATGCCGGTCTGTTCGACGCGGTGCCGCTCGATGACAGCGACGAGGCGTGGCTGGAAAGCTGGCACAAGACGCTGCAAATCAATCTGACCGCAGCGGCTGAATTGTCCCGATTTGCGGTGCGCCACTGGCAGGAACGCGGCGTTGCTGGCCGAATCGTCCACATCGCCAGCCGCGCGGGCCATCGCGGTGACAGCCCCGCCCATTGGCACTATGCAGCCGCCAAAGGGGGAATGCTGGCGATGCACAAGACCATTGCGCGCGCCTATGCCAAGGACCGGATTTGCAGCTTTGCGGTCACGCCAGGCTTCACCGATACGGCGATGGCAGGGGATTATCTGGAAAGCCGCGGAGGAGCGGGCCTGCTCGCGGACATACCGCTGGGCCGCGTTGCCGAGCCGGACGAAATTGCCAATATCGCGGTCTACTGCGCGCTCGATGCTCCCGAAAGTCTTACGGGCGCAACATTGGACGCAAATGGAGCCAGCTATGTTCGGTAAACCGCGCTTCATCGCTGCTCTCACGGCCGCCTGCGCAAGCGCGCTTTTGCTGTCTTGCTCTGCCCAACCCAACGCCCAACCCAACGCACAAGCCAGCGCACAGGCCAACGCCCAAGCTGGCGCACTGGAACAGCCGAACATCGCCGGGGCAAAGGAATTCCAGCCATTTCTGGCGGCCTGCAAACCATGGGATGACTGGGACAAGCCCGCCCCGCCTTTCAAGGTTCATGGCAATAGCTATTACGTCGGGACATGCGGGATCGCGGCAATCCTGATCACCGGCGATGAAGGCCACGTCCTGATCGATACGGGCACGCGCAAAGGCGCAGAAGTGGTCGCGGCCAACATCCAGACGCTTGGCTTCAAGCTGGAAGATGTTGCGGTGATCCTCCACACCCACGAACATTTCGACCATGTCGGCGGTTTTGCGTGGATGCGCGAACAAACCGGCGCACAGATCTTCGCGTCTCCTGAAGCTGCCAAGGCGCTCGAAAGCGGCATTGTCTCCGAAGATGATCCGCAATCGGGAATGCACGACCCGATGGAACCGGTGATCGTTGCCGGTGTGCTGACGGACGATTTTTCCAGCGACACACCGTTGAACCAGCTGACCATGATCAAAACACCGGGCCATTCGCCGGGTGCGCTTAGCTGGCAATGGGAAAGTTGCGCCCTAAACGACTGTAAAACGATTGTTTTCGCAGATAGTTTAAGCCCGATCAGCCGCGATAACTATAGGTTTGGAGATCACCTTAACTATCTCTCCGCATATCGCGAAGGAATCGAGCGATTGGGATCAGTTAAATGCGACATTTTACTCACGCCCCACCCTTCGCACAGCCAAATGCTGGAACGGATGCGGGCAGGCGGCCTGAACGACCCGAACGCATGCTCAGACTATGCGCGCAAGAAACGTGCTGATCTTGCGGACAGACTACGAAAAGAAGGCGCATAGCCCGATGTCGGACAGCTGGAAGATCACCGCCTTTGCCAACAAGGCGGATGTCGAAAATGCACTGCTGGCGCATGATGAGGCGCTCAATTGGGATCATGAGATAGTGCTGTCCGGCAGCGAGATCGCCGAGGATAGCCCGCAAGACTGGAAGCTGGAGGCGTGGCTCCCGCGCAAACCGGACGAGAATGACACCGCAGCGATCGCAGCATTGTTTGCAGGAATTGCCCCCGAACTGACGATCGACCGGCTGGAGGAACAGGACTGGCTCACGCTCAGCCAGCACGGTGTCGATCCGATCCATGCGGGCAAATTCTATATCCACACGCCCGATCATCCCGCCAATGACAATTCGGCGACGACCAGCATCACCATCCCCGCCAGCCAGGCCTTCGGCACCGGCCAGCATGAAACGACCGCAGGGTGTCTGGCGATGCTGACCTTGATGAAACGGTCGGGTGTTGCCGCGCGCAATGTGGCCGATATCGGCACGGGAACCGGTCTGCTTGCCTTCGCCGCGCTTGATCTTTGGCCCGGCGCCTTTGCCACCGCCAGCGATATCGACCCGGTCTGCACCGGCGTGGTCGAAGCCAACGCCGCGACCAACAATTTTGCCCTCGGCCATCGGCGCGGGGAATTGACCATGGTGATTGCCGACGGGATGGACGATCCGCTGCTGCAAGCGCGCGGCCCCTATGATGTGTTGATCGCCAATATCCTGGCCGGTCCGCTGGTCGATCTCGCGCCCGATTTTGCCGAATGCGTGCCCGCTGGCGGGCATCTGGTGCTGGCCGGTTTGATCACCAAGCAGGAAAGGCGCGTGCGCCGCGCCTATCGCCGCGCAGGCTTCCGGTTGGCGAAACGGCTGGTCAAGGGCGATTGGTCCATTCTCTGGCTGCGCAAGCGGCGCAAGGTCTAACCCGCCGACAGCCTCTCTGCGAAGAATGACAGCGCGGCCGCGGTGAAGGCCCACATATTGGCGATGCGTTCGTCGCTTTGCGTTTCGGTGATCTGCGTCCATTCGCCCTGCGGGCCGGCCAAGGCGGCGCAGCTTCGCCCGGCGGCGGCTCCGCTCGGGTGTTTGCTCCCGCCGACAGAGCCGCTTACCGCCAGCCCCCAATGCGCACCAAAGTTTTCGCGGATCGATCGCGCCTGCAGCAAGGCATAGTCCTCGCTCGCGCCGCGCATGCCCTTATAGGCCTTGGCCGGCTGATCGAACAGAATGTCGCGCGCGCGGAAGGAATAAACGACACCGCCACCGACAAAGAAATCCAGCGCCCCCGGTACGGTCAGCAGCGACGCCGCGATCAGACCGCCCGTTGCGCCATCGGCGACAGCCACTTTCTCCCCCCGTTCGCGCAGCAAACCGGCTATTTTAACCGTGGTCGGGTGCAATTGCTCGAGTGTCATGTGCTGTTCTCCGCTTCCCCGGTATCGGGCGATAGCGCGCCCTTATATGTCACGATCAGGCCCACAAAGGGCGCGGCGATTTCCACGTCGAAGCGGAAAAAGCCATCACGCTCGCTTTCAAAGCTGTCTCCGCCGGGCATGAGAAATCCGGGCATGGGCACGCCCAGCAGTGACCATTTCTTCGGCACCAAGAGCAACCTGCCATCGCTGACAACCAATGCCATTGTCGCCGAGACGGGGCCAAACCGTTCGGTGAGAAGTCCTGCACCTTCTTCGCTTCCCTGCGACTGGACGGAGTGGAACTTTCGGCCGCCGAAATTGCGCGTCCATCTTTCGCCATTCTTCTCCGGCGCAAAAGTGACCGTCACCGGCACATTCGATCCCGCTGCGGGAAAGCCGAAGATTGCCGCAGCGATCCTTGAAAGCACACCCGTCCCCCGGGTGATATCCGCGGCCCCGCTCCAGCTTCGCAATTCGCTGCTGTCATGCAGCTGTTTGACCTTTGGCGGGAGCCCATCGAACGCGACGCCCATTATCCTTCGGTAAAGAGGCAACGGACCGCCCGGGCGCGACATCAATCTGTCTTTTCGCCCGTGCGCGTCCACGGATAGAGGAACTGCCCGGCATAGCCGCGCGGCACGTCTTCGGGGATGCCGTAATCCTTCGGCCAGCGATCTTCGGGCAAGTGGAAAGTGCCGAACATCTTGTCGATCCACGGGAAATGGATCGCGAAATTGACGTCAAACGCCTCGCGCTCCAACCCGTGGTGCCAATGGTGAAAACGCGGCGTCGCGAGCCAGTGGCCCAGCCGGTTGAAATTGCCGCCGACATTGGCGTGCAATAGCGAGGAATAGACATAGACGAAACCGATATAGGCCTGCAGCACCGACGGGCTGAAGCCCAGCGTGAACAGCGGCAGCGATGTCACCATCCGCAGCATGATCACTTCGACAATATGCATCCGCGATCCGGCCAGCCAGTCCATGCTCTTGGCGCTGTGATGCACCGCATGGAAACCCCACAGAAACGGCACCTGATGGAACAGCCGGTGGTACCAATATTGCGCGAGGTCAGAGACAAACACCGCGATCAGGAATTGCAGCACCCACGGAATATCCGCCACAAAGGCGCGGAACGCATCCAAGCCTCCGGTGGCCTCGTTGATGAAGTTTGACGGGGCGAGCGTCAGGAATGCCAGAATTTGCACAAACATTGTGCTGATCAGGAAATAGAACAAATCCTCCCGCCATTCATTGCGGAACAATCTTTGTTCGCGCCGGTGCGGGCGGAACCGTTCGAGCGGGGCGAACATGAACCCTGTCGCCAGCAGATTGACGATGAAAAAGTCGAGCCCGAAGAAAACCCCCAGGCTTCGTGTGCCATCGGCTTCGACATTGGACCCGCCGAGCAACGCCGCCGCGATCCCGATCATCAGCGCCATCAGACCGAGAGCTTTGCGCGGTCTGAGAAGCAGGCTGAGCAAGGACAGCACATAGCTAGCCAACAGCACAGCATGCAGCACCACGCGGAAACCGCCCCATTGCTTGATTAGCTCCAGCTCTGGCGTGGCAAACCATTCGGGAAATTTGAGCGCGATCACCAGCAGCAGAGCGCTGATCGCCAATAGCAGCGCAAAAAAGCCGGAAAGCCACCCGCTGCCAAATCGCCTTACTTCGCGCGGCGATTCCAGATCGCGCATAAGCTGACGCAGGAATGGCCGCGCCGCATCGTCAATTTTCTCTTCGATTTTCATATTGCCCCGTCCCGTTCGCTGGTGTCAGTGGGAGGTAACATCTCCACCGGCACCGGCTGCCCTTTGGCATCAAAGTGATAGTGTACCGTTGCCGCAACAATTGCGTGCATCAATTCCATTCGCTGCGGCACGGGCACCGCAGTGCGCCCGATCATCACCACCACGGCGTAGCGGCTCCCGTCGGGCGCGGTGAGGATGCCGACATCATTGTAACCGGCTTGCTCCCCAATCACGCCCGGCGGAACAATATCGAGAACCTGCCCGGTGCCGGTTTTGTGGCCGATCAACCAGCCAGCGGGAACCCCGCCCTTCAACCGGTTGGGCCCGCTTTTCACATTCGCGAGGAGATCAAGAAAATGCGCGGTAGTCGGCGCTTCCAGCAATTCCCCCTTGGCCAGCTTTCCCAGCGCATCGGCAATCGCCACCGGGCTCGCGCCATCGACGGGATCAAGCACATAGGCATCGAATGCTTCTTTGCGCTGCGCCTCGGGCACCGCCTTGCGCACTTCGAAAAACCGTTTGCCGAAGGAATAGGATGGATCCCATTGCAGACCGGCCAGCGCGCTTTGCATTTCGCGTTCGCCGGGGCCGAATTTGATTGCGCCCAGCCCGGCAGCGGCGATGGCGTTGCGCACCCCGGGCGGCCCGCCAACGCGCTTCAGCAGCATATCATTGGCGGTGTTGTCACTCTCGGTAATCGCCCGCCTCAGCAAATCACCATAATCGGTATGGAACGCACCGCGCGCCAGCACGATTTTGCGCACGGGCTGGTGAAACAGTGTGAGATCGCTACGCCGGATCGATACCGGCTCGGCCAATTCCAGCGTGCCTTCGTCAACCTTTTGCAATGCCGCCAGCGCGACCCATAATTTGCTCAGGCTCTGCTGCGGGAACAGCCGTTCGCCGTTGTAATGAACGGTCCGGTCACGCGCAATATCGTGGATCGCGACCCCCAGATATCCGTCAAACCCGTTGGCCGCTGCAAACAACGCATTATCGAGCGCGCGTTCCTCTGCCGATAGCATCGGCGCATAACTCCGCTCGGCCACCGGCTCTCCGGCGGCCGCTTGTTCCTGATCGCCTTGCGTGCCGGGAAAGTCGCACGCGGTCAGAACCATGCAGCCAAGCGCCGCGAGTGCCCAACGAACGGGCCGCCGCCACATCACCCCGCGGCCTTCACAATGGCTGCCCAGCCCGCTTCATCGACGACTTCGATCCCGAGCGATTCCGCCTTCTTGAGCTTGCTGCCCGCCCCCGGCCCGGCAACCAGCAGATCGGTTTTCGCGCTGACCGAGCCGGACGCCTTGGCCCCTAACCGTTCGGCCTGCGCCTTGGCCTCGTCGCGGCTCATGGTTTCCAGCTTGCCGGTGAACACCACCGTCTTGCCGGCAACCGGACTGTCGAGCGTTTCGACGATGTATTCGGGCGGGTTCACTTCGCTCAGCAAATCTTCCCAAACTACGACATTGTGTTCTTCGTGGAAGAAATCCCCCAGCGCCTCCACCACGGCGCCGCCAATGCCGTCGATGTCGGTGAGTTCGGTGAGGGCTTCCTCCCCGGACCGGGGAGGGGGACCATCCGCAGGATGGTGGAGGGGCACGTCGGATAGATTAGACTCTTTGCCGTCTGGAACATCGGCGGGTGCCCCTCCACCACTTCGTGGTCCCCCTCCCCGTTTCGGGGAGGATCGCGCGGCTTCCGCCACAGTTCTCAGCGCAGGAAGCGTATGGAAATGCTTGAGCAAGTCCCGCGCCGTTACCGCGCCGACATGCCGGATACCCAGCCCGAACAGCAGCCGCGCGGCATCGGGTTCGCGCCGGTCTTCCACAGATTTGAGCAGCTTCTCCACAGACTTATCCTGCCACCCTTCGAGCGCCAAAATCGCGTCCTTGCGCTGATGCAGCCGGAATATATCCGCCGGGCTTTCGAGCCAGCCCAACGCGAAAAACTGGTCGATGGTTTTTTCGCCGAGCCCGTCAATGTCGAGCGCGCCGCGACTGACGAAATGTTTGAGCCGCTCGGTCCGCTGCGCCGGGCAGATCAGCCCGCCGGTGCAGCGCACATCGACCTCGCCCTCCTCCGCCACGGCTTCGCTATCGCATTCGGGGCAGTGATCGGGGAACGTGAAGGCTTCGCGCTTTTCATCGCGGGTCAGGTTTTCGACCACTTGCGGGATAACATCGCCCGCGCGCTGGACTTTCACACGGTCGCCGGGCCGCACGCCCAGCCTCTCGATCTCGTCCTTGTTATGCAGCGTCACACTGGTGACCGTGACCCCGCCAACCAGCACCGGCGCGAGCCGCCCAACCGGCGTTAGCTTGCCCGTCCGGCCGACCTGGATATCGATGCTTTCCAGCGTGGTTTCCGCCTGTTCGGCAGGGAATTTGCGCGCGATTGCCCAGCGCGGAAACTTGGTCACAAAGCCAAGCCTTCTTTGCCAGTCGAGCCGGTCAACCTTGTAGACCACACCGTCGATTTCATAGGGCAAATCGGGCCGCGCTGCGTTGATTGTCTGGTAATGCGCCAGCATCTCTTCCAGCGTTTCACACCGCGTGAAGTAAGGAGAAACGGGAATTCCCCATTCCTCCAACTGCCGCACCACCGCTTCCTGAGTTTCTCCCGGCACGTCGGACACATCGCCCCAACCATGCGCCCAGAATTTGAGCGGGCGTTTCGCGGTTACACTTGCATCCTTCTGGCGCAGCGAACCGGCGGCCGCATTGCGCGGATTGGCAAACAGCTTCTGCTGCGCCTCTTGCTGCGCAGCATTGAGCGCAGCAAAATCAGCCCGCGCCATATAAACTTCGCCGCGAATTTCGAAAATGTCCGGAGCGCCATCGGGCAGGTTTTGCGGAATGTCGGGAATATGCGCGACATTGGCGGTCACGTCTTCGCCCACCTGCCCGTCACCGCGCGTCGCGGCGCGTACCAGCTTGCCTTTCTCGTAGCGCAGCGAGCAGGACAAGCCATCGATCTTGTCCTCAGCCGTAAAGGCAACCGGCTCTCCCTCCGGCAAGTTGAGATAGCGTTTCACCCGCGCGACAAATTCGCCGACCTCTTCATCGTTGAACGCATTGTCGAGGCTCATCATTCGAACCTCATGCTGCACTTTGCTCAATGGAGATGCCGCGACCGCGTGGCCAATTTTTTGTGACGGGCTATCGGGCCGCACAAGATGCGGAAACGCCTCCTCCAGATCGCGATTGCGCCGCAGCAATGCGTCATATTCCTGATCCGAAATCTCCGGCGCATCCTTGGCATGATACAGCTCGTCATGCCGCGCAATCTGCCTGGCAAGCCGCATCAACTCATTCGCGGCATCGGCTTCGGAGAGTGCCTTAGTCACTGATAACAGGCCTCGTCTCGATCCGCGTACCGAAACCGTTGATATGCGGGCGCGCTTTGCCGATTGCTTCTTGCACCGATTCCAATTGCAGACTGTTCGCGTGATCAGTTTTTGTCCGCCACACTTCGGTGATCCAAATCAAGGTTTTGTCCTCCATGTCTTCCGCGATCAGATAGGTGATATTGCCGGGCATATCCTTGCTCCCGGCAAGCAGCGCGGCAATCACCTCGTTGCGCCGACCGGGCAGCGTCTTCATCTGGCTTATCAAACCGTACATCTCTTCCCCCGCAGCATCTCCCGTCGAGAGTGTCTTCTCCGGTTCGGCGCAGGCCGCCAGCAAAGCAAACGCTGCCGAACCCACAAATTCACGTCGCCGCATCACAGTTTCTCCAATATTGTCACCACCAGCGCACGCCGCTCTGCAAATCCGAGCTGCTCATATAGGCCGTTCGCGCCATGACTATGCACTTGGGCGCAGGTAGGCCCGGTCACCGCGCATACTCGAAGCCCCGGCGCATCCAAGGTTCCTCTCCCTTCACTAAGCCCCCTTGCCTCTGTATGTCACGTGCTTACAGCATGATCTGCACATAGACTTTGGGGGAGGATATCAATGAAGCGGGCTATTCTGGCAGGATTGGGAGCTATTGCACTTGCGGTAACGGGCAGCACGGTGGCTGAGGCGCAGTTGGGCGGGCTTATCCGTGACAATGTGCCGGGCGTGAAATTGCCCGACATTCTGGGCGGGAAGCAGCCCGTATCGACCAATATCAAGGATGCGAAATACGCCGATCCTTCGAAAGACAGTTTCAATCCCGGCACCGCGCGCTCGATGACAGAGCTTGAGCGCAGCGGCGATGGCGGATTTGTGCTGCAGGCCGGCTATTTCTCGATGATCGCGCAAACCTATTGCCTGCGCGCGGGGACCTATGGCCCGACCGGCGGGGACGGATATCTTTATGCGCCGGTCAAAGGGTCGCAGCACAAGATTGTCACCGCGATTTTGCGCAATTCCACCAACCGCCCCGAAATTGACCAACGCGATATCCAGGTGCTGCTCTGGGCGGTGGTCGCGCGCGCGAAGTTTGAAGATCTGAATTCGCGGCTGAAACTGGTCGCATCGCAGCTGTTGACCACGCGCGAGCTGGCCTCGATGAACCGCAATGCGCTCGACGTGCTGACCAATCGCCAGCTGAACCAGGTTACCGGCGGTCTGCCCGAACCAGTCGCGCGGATTGCCCGGGCCGAGGCGGATATGCGGCGGATGCTGGCATCGGGCGGCTCGAATTATGGCGATCTGGAAGCGGCGGCGGTGCTTGCCGGGGTTGCGCCGCGCGGCGCAGGCAGCATCGATGTTCCCGCCAGCCGGTGGAGCAAGCATCCTGACGGTTATTGGGTCCGCTATGATCCACAAGGATACAAGCGCACGCATGTAGAGATTTATGTCGAACCGGGCAGCAAGGCGGTGGGCCGCGTGTATGATCCGGCGACATCGGTGGCTGTGCCCGGAAACACGTCAAAACAGCGGATCGGCCAGTCGGGGCGGGTATACAGCTAGGCTGGCGCAAACGCCCCGCGCGCAGCCGCTTTCGATCAGGCGCTTTCGATCAGGCTTTTTCGAGCAAACGGTCCGCCTGCGCGCGGGCTTCATCGGTGGTTTCAGCGCCCGATAGCATCCGCGCGATTTCTTCCTTGCGCTCCGTCTCGTCGAGCAAGCGAACCGAGGTGCGGGTAACCGTTCCTTCGGAAGATTTTGCGATCATGTAATGCTGCCCGCCGCGCGCCGCGACTTGCGGGCTGTGCGTAACCGCGAGCAATTGCCCGCCATCGGCAAGCCTTGCCAGACGGTCGCCAATCGCGCTCGCCACTGCGCCGCCAACGCCGCGGTCGATCTCGTCGAAAATCACCGTCGCCGCCCCGCCCTTTTCCGCCAGCGCCACTTTCAGCGCGAGGATAAAGCGCGACAGTTCGCCGCCCGAGGCAATCTTGCCCAGCGGCGCAAAATCCGCGCCGGGATTGGTTGAAATGAGATATTCGACGCTGTCGGTCCCTTGCGCGCCCCAGCGATCTTCGGGAAGTGTTTCGATCGCAGTTTTGAACCGCGCCGCATCCAGTTTCAGCGGGACCAGCTCCCCTTCCACTGCCTTGTCCAGCGTCTTCGCCGCGCGCATCCGCGCATCGTGCAGTTTCTGCGCAGCGTTGCGGTACGCCTCGCCCGCCTCTTTCTCCGCCGCTTCGAGAGCGCCGACGCCTGCTTCGCCGCCTTCGATTGCATCGAGCTGCGCGCGCATTGTCCGCATCAATTCGGGCAAAGCATCAACATCGCAGCGATGCTTGCGCGCCGCCGCACGAAGTTCGAACAAGCGCGTTTCCGCATTGTCCAAAGCTTCGGGGTCGTGGACCAGTTGATAGCCCGCTTCGGTCAGCTTGTCCTCCGCCTCACCCGCTTCGATCACCGCGCGGTCGAGCGAAGCCAGCGCTTCGGACAGCAGCGGATGTTCCTCTGCAATACGGTCCAGCTTGCGCGCGGCGCTGCGCAGCGAGGCCAGCGGGGAATTGGACCCGTCCCACACTTTGCGCAGGTCCTCCAACTCGCCCTGCAGCCGCTCGCCCTTCTGCATGTCGGAACGCAGCCCGGCCAGCTGCGCCTCTTCCCCCGCCGTGGGCTGCAATTCGGTCAGCTCGGCGAGATGCGCGATCAGCAGATCTTCGTCTTCCTTGGCCTGTTCGATAGAGGCACGCGCATCGGCCAGCTTGGCGCGCACATCGCGCCACCTGTCCCAAGCTGCGGACACCGCATCGACATTGGCCCCGGCAAAGCGATCTAGCAAGATCCGGTGCCCGCCGGGATTGACCAGGCCGCGATCATCATGCTGGCCATGCAATTCGACCAGAGTGCCCGACATGGACCGCAGCAGCGCCACACCCACCGGCTGATCGTTCACAAATGCCTTGGAGCCGCCATCAGCTTTGAGCCGCCGCCGCAGGATCAGCGGTTCGCCAGGCTCGATCTCAACTTCCGCATCGTCCAGCACGTCGCGCAAAGCAGCGGGCATTGCGGCGAATTCAAACGTGGCGGTGACGCTGGCGCTATCCTCTCCCGCACGGATCAGGCCCATATCGGCGCGGTTGCCCAGCACCAGACCAAGCGCATCGAGCAGAATCGATTTACCCGCCCCTGTTTCGCCGGTCAGCACACCCAACCCGCCCGAAAATGTCAGGTCTAGCGCCTCGATCAGCACGATATTGCGGATGGAAAGCTGGGTCAGCATCAGGCGGTAATATCGCAGACCTTTGCCTACGTCATCAGCCGCGTGCGCGCTATTGACAGCTTAGGCGGACATTGCGCCAGTCCCGTTGGTGAGCCGGTTAATTCTTGGCTGCGCAGTTGCAGCCGCAGCGCCCGTTCGATCAGCGTTCGATCAGCGTTCGATCAGCTGGCGGTTGCGCCGGGTGCTTTCTTCTGGATCAGCTCGAACGCTTTCTCATACCACTCGTTGCCCGGGTAATTGGCACCCAGAACCGCGGCATATTTTACCGCTTCTTGCGGCACACCCAGCGCCAGACTGCTTTCGGTCAAGCGATAGAGAGCTTCCGGCGCGTGGCTGGTCGTCTGGTAATTGTCGACCACATTCTGGAAGCGGATCTGCGAAGCAAGCCAGCGGCCGGAACGTTGATAGAAACGCCCGATTTCCATTTCTTTGCCGGCAAGGTGATCGTTGACAAGGTCGAGCTTCAGCCGCGCATCGGCGGCATATTCGGTTGTCGGGAACCGGCGGTTTACTTCGGTCAGTGCCGAGCGCGCCTGATCGGTGATTTTCTGATCGCGGGTCACATCGCTGATCTGCTCGTAATAGCTGAGCGCAATCAGATAATAGGCGTATGGCGCGTCTTTGTTACCCGGGTGGATCGACAGGAAGCGCTGCGCGCTGGCAATCGATTTGTTGTAATCACGGCCAACGTAATAGCTGAAGGCGCTCATCAATTGTGCGCGGCGCGCCCATGGCGAATAGGGGTGCTGCCGTTCAACCTCGTCAAACAAAGCGGCGGCAAGCGGAGCGCGGCCTTGGTCGAGCTTTTCCTTGGCCGAGAAATACAGCGTTTCCACATCGCGCGCGACATAGGCCGTGCCGTCGGTACCACCGCCGGCACCGCCGCCTCCACCAATTCCCAAAGAGGCGCAGCCGCCCAGCATCATTGTGCTGGCGGCGAAAGCGGAAGCAAGTGCGATTGAGCGCGGACTGCGAGTGTTCGATGTCATAGCCAAGGCCTATAGACAGCCACTCGCTGAACGCCAAGTGAAGGTTGCGTTAAATGCTGTGCGTAGTGGCGATTAGCTGAGGGTGTAGGCAAGACCGCCTTCAAAACCTGAGGGATTAGTGCCAGCCCGCGTCCGCTTCAGCGGATCGACGAATTCCACTTTCGGCTTTACCCAGGCTTTTTTCTTATCGGACGTGTTCATAACTTTCTTCCCCCCATCGATCATCGATAATGACCTTAGCCAACTAAACGCCTAGAACCAAGTGAAGCTTACATCAAATGCTGTGCGTAGCTGCGCTTAGCTGGGCGTGTAGAAAGGGCTTTCCACCTTGCCTATGTAGGCACCACCTTGCGTGTGCTTGATCGGCGTCACGCTTTTAACCGTCGGCTTCGACCAGACACTCGGCTTTGCCCAAGACTTCTTACTATCGGCGGATTTCACGAATCTTTCCCCTCTTCAATCAATTCCCGGCGTCCCTAACGCAACAAACTTACAATTTGCAAGGTGCGGCGCGGTTCAAAGCAGCGGTTGCGTTCTCGCTGCACCTGCCCTGGCCGTTCGGTCAGCCCGGTATTTAGCTGGGCGTGTATAATGCGTTTTCGACCGGTGCGGGTTTAATCGCAGCGCGTGTTTGCCGCAGGGGCGATACGAATTGCACCGTCGGTTTTACCCAAGCCTTCTTAGTATCTGCGGCCTCCATCAATCTCTCCCGAGTTTCACGAAAAAATGCTCAGTGAGGCAACGGGAAGAGGAATGCAAATCAAACAATCGATTTGCCCATACGGAAGGCACACATTCCCCCAACGCCGCAAATATTGGAAATATCTGGCGATGCCTGTTACCAATGTGGGGGATTCTGGGAGGGTACTATGAATCGACATAATTTCCGCAATTTGGCAGCCGCGATTCTTTGCGGCGCATTGATCGCGGTTCCCGCGGCCGCGCAAACGCTTGAAGAACTTGATACGATGTCGGACGTTTCGGAAAGCGAAGAGGCGGGAATCGCTTTCGCGCAGGAACAGGCTGGTCGCGGTGAATTTCTGGAAGCAATCGCGACACTTGAACGCGTTCTGGCCAACCATCCCAAATCGCAATCCGCGCGGCTGCTTCACGCGATTTTTCTGTGCCGGATAGACGACCGTCCCGGCGGAACGGTGGAATTGTCCAAATTGAAAGAGAAACATTTCACCCCTGAATTATGGGCACGCGCTGCCGCGATCTGCGCCGCGCCGCAGGGGAATGAGCCATGACCCATTTCTCCACATTCTCGTTTAGGGGTTTCTCGCTCAAAGCCACTTTGGTCGCGCTGACCGCGATTGTCCTGACCGCTGCCCCCGCTGCCTCGGCACCGGTCCAGGTTGGCATCGCGGCGCTGGTGGTTGGCGATGTCAGAATGAGCAACGCCTCTATCACCAAGCCGCGCAAGATTGCCCGGCGTGCGCGTCTTTTCTGGGGCGACACGGTGCAAACCAAAAGCAACAGCAAGCTGCAAATCCTGCTACTCGACCGGTCAAGCCTGACGATTGGTTCAAAAGCCAGCCTGACCATCGACCGCTTCGTTTACGATCCCAACAAGAGCCGCACTTTGAGCTCCAGCGTCATCCGCGGCGCTTTTCGCTATATGTCTGGCAGACGGACGGGCAATTCTACCGCAACGGTCAGTTCACCTGTGGGTACGATTGGCATTCGCGGAACCGTTCTGGATGGTATCGTCGGCAAGGAAGCAAAAGACATCGCCGAGGACGAGCCGTTTCTCGACGGGGTAAAGAGCGACAAGAACACCGCCACATTGGTGGTGCTGCGCGGCCCCGGTGCCAGCACCGAAGCCGGGCTGACGGTCGGCTCCGCCGATGTGACCGCAGCGGGCAAAACGGTGCTGCTCGATCAGCCCTCGCTCGCCGCCTATATTCCGCGCCCCGGTGCGCAGCCGATTGGTCCGTTCCGGCTTTCTGGCCCCGGCCTCGCCAAGCTGCAGGATGAACTCTCTCCGCGTGTGGCCAAGGCCAATAGCGGCGGCGGATTACTGGGCAAATTGCTTCCGGCTGTGGCTGTCGGCGTGGGGATATTGTTGCTGACAGATGGCGATGATGACGATCCGAACCCCAACAACCCGAGCAATAATATACCGGCTAACAACCCGACCAGTTGCCCTCCGAACAGTCCCAATTGCTGAGAAGGCTGGATTACGCGCCGATTATTTGCGGGTTGCTTCGAACGTGCCGTCCCAATCGGGTGGCAGGGTTCCCTTTGCCAATGCGGTAACTCTGTCGCGATAGATTTGCGTCAGGTCTGACAAACCAAGCGCCGTGTAATCGGCATTCGCCGTTTCGAGTATCGCCTTGGCCGCCGACCAATCCTGCGCGCGATAGGCGGCGAGGAACTGCTCATGCTGCGGCAAAACCGCTTTGAACGCCGCGCTTGCAGCGAAATCTTCATCCCCGAGCAGCGCATAGACCGTGTCGGGCGCATCGCGGCCCACCACTTTCACGCGGTCCAGTTCGATCAGCGCAAATCCGTCAAGCTGCGCTGCCAGCGCGCTGCCGATCATAATCTCTACGCCATATTGCTTGGTCAGCCCTTCGAAGCGAGAGGCGATGTTCACCGTATCGCCGATCAGCGAATAGGATAGCCGCTGCTGCGACCCCATATTGCCGACGCAGCACAGGCCCGAATTCATCCCGATCCCGATTTTGACATTGTCGGGCCAGATCTGGCCATCGCGCTGCGGCATCTCTCTATTAAGCTGATCGAGCGCAGCGACCATTTGCAATGCGGAGCGCGCTCCATTGCGGAACTGGTCCGGATCGTCGAGCGGCGCGTTCCAGAAAGCCAGAATTGCGTCGCCGATAAATTTGTCGACCGTGGCTTTGCGCTCCAGCATGATGTCGCACATCGGGGTAAGAAAACCGGTCAGGAAGTTGATCACTTCATGCGGTTCATATTGCTCTGATATCTTCGAAAAGCCGCGAATATCGCAGAAGAGGACTGTCATCTCGCGCTCTTCGCCGCCGAGTTGCAGTTTCTCCGGACTGGCGGCGATCTGGCGGACCATTTCGGGCGACAGATACCGGTCAAACGCGTCGTGAATATAGGCGCGCTGTTGCTCTTCCTGACGGAAACTGAGCAGCGTTTGCACCGCATAGACCAGCACCATCGCCGCAATCGGATAGGTCGGATCGATCAAATAGCGCCACTGGTCAAAAGCCAGCCAGCTGCCCCCCGCGACCGATGCCGTGCCCGCCAGGCCAAAGGCCGCACCGGCAATCGCGCCGGCTTTGGGCAGCGCCAGCGCCAAAGCCCCGCCCAGCAGCAGGATCAGCGCAAATTCCAGCCCGCGCGCCCAGTCGGGTTGCTCGAGAAACTGGCCCAGCAGCATCTGTTCGGCCGCTTGCGCATGGACCATCACGCCGGGTTCGCGCTCGCTCGCCGGGGTTGCAACAACGTCACGCAGGCCGGTTGCGCTGGCGCCGATGAAGATGATTTTCCCGCCGAACAGATCAGCCTTTTCCTCGTCCGTAATATCGGGAGAAAGCGCTTTCCATGCGGGGATCGTCCGGCCCGGTTCGGGCGCGGTGAAATGTGACCACAGCTCGCCCGCCTCGGTCGTCGGCACTTCCAGCGCGCCAACCCTGAGCGAGACCATCGCGCCGGGCGCGCCGCGCGTTTCGCCGCTGCCATCGCTGGTCTTGATCAGGATGGACCCCGCCTGCTGCGCGACCCGCAAGGTCTCGAGCGACAGCGCGGGAACCAGCTCGCCGCGATGATGGAACAGCAGCGCCGCGCGCCGCACCACCCCGTCCTCTCCCTTGTTGATGCTGAGCGAGCCAAGGCCCGATGCCGCCTCTTGCAGCTGCGGAAGCGACTGCACCGATCCGCGGAAATCGGGCTCGACCAAAGTCGGCGGTGTCCCCAGCATCGCCATTCCGACGGGCAGTTCGAGCGGCCTTCCGCGATCCTCGGTCAGCAGGAAATAGCCGCCGACAACCGGCGCAGCGGCAAAGCTTTCCGCCAGCACCGCATCATTGCTGGGCAAGCCGGACAAGGTCGCGACCAGCGCCGCATTGCCCCCTTCCCCCGCGAACCGCTCGGCAATTTTGGCGGGAGAGGTGCGGTCTTCCTCCGAAAACACCATATCGAACCCGATCGCCAGCGCCCCGGCGGCGTTCAGCGTATCGGTGAGCCGCGCGATCTCGGTACGCGGCCACGGCCATTGCCCGAGCCGCTCAAGCGATTCCTCGTCAATATCGACAATCCGCACCCCGGCATCCTGATAGACCCGCGGCGCGGCGCGCTGATAGGCATCGAACACCATCAATCCGGCGCGGTCGAAGCCGGGGATCCGGGCAAAATGCACCGCCGCAACCGCCAACACGATCAACAACCCCACCGCCACCGGCGCTTTCAAGAATGACAGTCCCCTCACCCGGCGGAGAGTGCACCCGCTGCGCATGAGGCGCAAGGGGGAGAGTTGTTTGTTTGGTCCCTCAGTCGCCGGAGAGTTGTTTGTTTAGACCCTCAGTCGCCGGGCGCTGGCCATCCGGCCAGCTTGGCTGTCCTCGCTATCGCTCGGGCGGGCCGGTCGGCCCTTTGGCTGCCGCGACCAAGAACGGGCGCAATGCTGATGGCCGGGAATGGTCCGGTCCGCCAACGGACGGACCGCAAGCGCGACCGCACGCCGCCGTTAGGCGTAGCCAAGTGAGCGGATGCGAACGCCGGCGCTTGAGGCAAAACAAAAAACTTTTTCCTACTCACCACAATTCTGCTTCACGCTGCCGGATGACCAGAAGAGCCGATCCCCGCACCTCCCGCCTGCCTGTTTCCGCGACACAGCTCCCCGCTTTCACCCCCGTCCCGCGCCAATGCAATCGCCACGATGGCTGGACCGAGCAGCGCCAGCGCGACTTTATCGAGGCCCTAGCAGACACCGGCAGCGTCCACGCCGCTTGCAAAGCGGTCAATATGAGCCAGCGGGGCGCGTACCACCTGCGCCGCCAACCGGGCGGGGAAAGCTTCCGCGCCGCATGGCAAGCCGCGCTCGATCTGGGCGTGCAACGGATAGAGGACGTCGCAATGGACCGCGCGCTCAACGGGGTGGATGTGCCCGTCTATTCCTATGGCAAGCTGGTGGGCAAACGCACCGTCTATAATGACCGCCTGCTGATGTTCATCCTGCGCAACCGCGCGCCCGAACGTTTTGCCGAAAGCGGCAAGTCCCCCGCGATGAAAGGCGCGATCGGCAAAATGGAAAAGCGCCGCCTCAAGAAAAAATGGCGAAAAAAAGGGGAGGCCGAACTGCCCGAGCGGCGGATGATGGAGGGCAAAAAAGCGCGCGCCATCATCGAGCAGAAACTGGAAGAACTGCGCCAACGCGTAACCGCGCGCAAAGACGCCGAATGGGAGCGCCTGTCGGAAGAAACCCGCACCGCCTTCGCGCGAGCGGAAGAACTAAAAGCCCGCGATCTTGCGCGGACCGCTTACGGCGCGGCGGAGGAAACGGAGGCGCTACCCGCTCTGGCTGAGACGAAGGTGGAGTGTGAGGATGAAGCCGCGCCCGAGGAGCACCCGCGCGTGCGGATCAGGACGGCGAAGGATGATGGGTGGGGGTGAAGACTACAGTTGCAGTTAAGCTTCACCAATTCGAAATCACCGGAATTTCTATGATTGACTATTGCTGTGCGCAGGTAATTCGGGAACTAATTCTCCCCATGCAACGCATGCGGGCAGTCGATCTTTTTTGTGGCACAGGTGGTTTCTCCCGTGGTGCTCACGCTGCGGGTTTTGATGTCGTCTCAGCTTACGACAATGATCCCAACCTTACCTATTCTTATAAGACGAATTTCCCTAATACAAATTTGTTTTCTAAGGATATTTCTTGCCTATCGGGCACTGAACTCCTTGAAGATGCGCATGGCCCGGTCGATCTGATTTTCGGCGGCCCGCCCTGCCAGGGATTCAGCCTTATTGGTCGACGCGATGAGAATGACCCTAGGCGCAACCTTTTAGGAAAATTCTTCGAGATCGTGGACGAGGCGCGCCCTCGCGCTTTCGTAATGGAGAACGTCGAAGGGGTTATGATCGGTTCAGCCAGAGATGAACTGGATGACGCGATAAACGGGCTTACCGGATATATAACAACGGAACCGACCGTTCTTGATGCCTCCGAGTTTGGAGCGGCGACAAAACGCCGTAGAGCTTTTGTAGTAGGCTATTTACCTGGAGAATGCGCTCCATTCGACTTCAACGATCTTGATGAACTAAAGAGAGATCCTTCAACCGTCGAAGATGCGATCTCGGATTTGAGATCGTTAGTACCTGTTCACATTGAAGACGACGGGACCGACGTGTGGCGGCTCCGCGCAAATGCGAAAAGCTCAAAATACTCGAAGAAATTACATTCGAGCGATCGGGAGTTGACTGGCAACAAATCGACATCGCATCTTGATCGCGTCGTCGAACGATTTGCAATGATCCCACAAGGTGGTTTCGATCAAGTCGGAAAATACCCCCGGCTGAAATGGACCGGTCTTTGCCCGACCCTTCGAGCCGGGACTGGCTCAGATAAAGGATCGCATCAAGCAGTTCGGCCAATCCACC
This sequence comes from Pontixanthobacter aquaemixtae, assembly GCF_009827395.1. Taxonomy (GTDB): domain Bacteria; phylum Pseudomonadota; class Alphaproteobacteria; order Sphingomonadales; family Sphingomonadaceae; genus Pontixanthobacter; species Pontixanthobacter aquaemixtae. The sequence continues at coordinate 1,359,118 of NZ_WTYX01000001.1, forward strand.
CTGCCGAGAACAGGGTCATTACCGTACGAGAAGCGGCGAGACTTCAGGGGTTTCCAGATCAACATCGCTTCCATCCAACCATCTGGCATAGCTTCAGACAGATTGGTAATTCCGTATCGCCAATTATTGCGGAATCCGTATTATTATCTGTACAACAGAAGTTAAATGAAAGAATGAATGTAGCTATAGCCGCCGAATAGTCTGATTTAAGAGGAACGGATGGACGAAGACGAAGCCAACGAAAACTCGATATATGGCGGACCAACGAAACGATTTTTTGTTTCTATGCTCACTCGGGATATCGACCTCGATGACGCAATTCTCGATCTAATCGATAACTCAGTCGACGGCGCTATCAGGCAAACCCACGCCAAGCCCTTCAGCCCATCGCCATTTTCCGGTTTCGAAGCAAACCTGACCTTAACCGAGAACTCATTCGAACTGACCGACAATTGCGGCGGGATCCCAGATGAATTTCTTGCTGATGCGTTCTCCTTAGGGCGACCTAGCATCGACAAGGATGGGGATATTCCCACCATTGGAATGTACGGAATAGGCATGAAGCGTGCGGTGTTCAAAATCGCCAAATGCGCGGAAATAACATCAATAAACCCTGAAGTATCTGCCAGTGTTAACTACTCGCGCGAATGGTTAAGCCCCGATAATATGAGCTGGGACTTGGACCTAGAACCGGTAGACCCGATGGGGCGAGAAAACGGCGTCACAATAGAGAGTGATGATCTCCGAGAAGAAGTTGCAGAAATGTTCGCAAATGACGACTTCTGTAACCAGCTAATCGACAAAATCGCGACCCACTATGGTTACATCATGCAGCGGGGTTTTGTAATCAAACTGAATGGGGCGGAAATTGAGCCGGTGACGCTGCCTTTGCTTTCTGCCGGTCACGGCTCGCAGCCCGCCATAAGGCCGTTCGACTTCGTCTCAAAATTTGGAGACGTTCACATTAATGTTTCGATCGGATTTTTTCGATCGCTCGTACGTGAAACAGAGATCGACGAGGAATCCGAAGCGCCTTCGACTGCTGAAAACGCCGGAATTTCGGTCGTATGCAACGACCGCGTCGTGTTGATTCATGATCGAACAATAAAAACAGGTTGGGGTGACGGTGGTGTCCCAAGATTTCACCCTCAGTTCCGCGCGATTGCCGGTTTAGTTGTTTTACAGAGCAACAAAGCCGATCAACTCCCGATCTCGACAACTAAGCGTGATCTAGATGTAGGTTCCGATCTCTTCCTACAAGTGCGACAAGCCTGCATAGAAGGACTGAAGATTTTCACTGACTTTACCAACAAATGGAAAGGAATGGAGAAGGAAACTGACGAGTTTTTTAAGAACGCGGAGAAGCAAGATGTCCGCACAAAAATTCGTCTAGCGGCGGATCATGGGACTGCTGTACGCGGAAACCCAGAAGCCAAGCGTTATCGCCCGACACTTCCGATGCCCGTTAGCAAATCCCCGCGACGCAGAATTTCGTTTGTACGCGATCTGGATCAAATTGAAGTTGTTTCTGAACACCTATTCGGGGAGCGCGGAGAAAAACCGGCTATGGTAGGTGCTGAGTGTTTTGATCGCGCCTTCAAAGAGGCGAAAAAATGACGAAAGGGAATGATGTTCCCTACCAGCTGCGTCCTAACAAATTCATAGATCGTCAGATATTTTTGGATTTGCTCCAACGCACCGTAGGAGAAGTAGGTAGCGAGAAATTTCTGTATATCTCTATGGGCGGCAAACATCTTGTTGATCACGAGTCGGTCTATCGCAGAGTCGGCATCCGCAATCTATTCGCTTTCGACACAGAAGAGTGGGTTGTATCCCGACAGCTCGCAAACTGCCCCAACGAAAGAGTAGTGTGTCAAAAGCTCTCCTCGAGTTCACTGCCAAGCCAAATCGACGATTTGTTGGGCCTGTTCGACTATGCTGAAAAGCTGATAATATGGCTAGACTATACCCGGCCGAGCGAACGGTTAAGTCAACTGGAAGAATTGAAGCAAATCCTTGAAAAGTGCCAGCCGGGCGACCTCGTCAGGATTACGATGAATGCGGACCCTTTTGGATTTCGAGGCGACTGGAGAAAGCAGGGATACAATTCACACTCAGCTTTTCGAGCACAAAAACTCAAAAATCAGATTGCATCGTTTTTTCCCAATTCGATCAATTCAATAACAGAAGAAGAAATCCCTGTTGTCCTCGCGAAAGCGATAGCTCTGGCGGCATCAAAAGCGAGCGCATCGACGAAACTAGATTACCATCCCGTTCTGGGAACCACCTACGCTGACAGGCAACGCATGGTCACCGTATCAATCCTCGTTTCAGAGCTAAACGCCACCTTATCTCCGGCGATCAAAAACTGGGAATTCACCCCAACTAGCTGGGACGATCTCTTGGACATCTCGGCCCCCGATCTGTCAATGAAAGAAAAATTGCATATTGATCAGCACATTGAGAAGGATGAGGCGGCCATTCTAAACTCAATCAAATTTCAACCGGCTGAAACGAGCACTGAAGCGCTCAGGGCGATTTCAAGCTACAAGCTCTTGCATCGCTATTACCCCACGTTTTACGCAATAGGCATTCAATAGCCTCCCGCGCCCATACGCAGCACGGCAATTTACTCATGCGGCGCTCCCGCATCCAAAATGGGTTCACTCCTCCCCCATCCGCAGCGCAGCAATAAACGCCTCCTGCGGAATTGAAACATTCCCATACTCCCGCATCTTCGCCTTACCCTTCTTCTGCTTCTCAAGCAGTTTCTTCTTCCGCGAAATATCGCCGCCGTAACATTTCGCGGTCACGTCTTTGCGCATTGCGCTGATTGTTTCGCGGGCGATAACTTTGCCGCCGATCGCGGCCTGGATGGGGATTTTGAAGAGGTGGCGGGGGATCAGGTCTTTCAGGCGTTCGCACATGCCGCGGCCGCGCGCCTCGGCGTTGGCGCGGTGGACGATCATGCTGAGCGCGTCGACCGGTTCGTTGTTCACCAGAATGCTCATTTTCACCAGATCGCCTTCGCGCAGGCCGATCTGCTCGTAATCGAAGCTGGCGTACCCCCGGGAGATGCTTTTGAGCCGGTCGTAGAAATCGAACACCACTTCGTTGAGCGGTAGCTCGTACGTCACTTGCGCGCGGCCACCCACATAAGTCAGGTCGATCTGCACGCCGCGCCGGTCCTGGCACAGTTTCAGAATGCCGCCGAGATATTCGTCGGGCGTGTAAATCACTGCCTTGATCCACGGTTCCTCGATCATCGCGATCCGCGTGGGGTCGGGATAATCGGCGGGGTTGTGCAGCATCAGCTCGCCCTCGGGCTCGGTCTTCGATTTGCTCAGCTGGATGCGGTACACGACCGAGGGGGCGGTGGTGATCAGGTCGAGATCATATTCGCGCGTGAGGCGTTCCTGGATGATCTCCAGATGGAGCAGGCCGAGGAAGCCGCAGCGGAAGCCGAAGCCGAGCGCGGCGCTGCTTTCGGTTTCGAAAGTGAAGCTGGCATCGTTGAGGCGCAGCTTGGCGATGCTCTCGCGCAGTTTCTCGAAATCGGCCGCATCGACGGGGAAAATGCCGCAGAAGACAACGCTTTGCACTTCCTTGTAACCGGGCAGAGGCTCTGCCGCCCCGCCCTTCACCGTGGTGATCGTGTCACCCACGCGGGCCTGTTCAACCTCTTTGATCTGCGCGGTGATAAAGCCGATTTCGCCGGGGCCAAGCTCGGGCAATTGCTCGATCTTGGGGCGCATGCAGCCAACGCGGTCAATCAGATGTTCGGTGCCGCCGACCATGAATTTGACCTGCTGCCCCTTGGTGATAACGCCGTCGATCACGCGCACGAGGATGACGACGCCGAGATAGGGATCGTACCAGCTGTCGACCAGGCTGGCTTTGAGCGGGGCGTCGCGGCGGCCGGCGGGCGCGGGGATTTTGGCGACAACCTGTTCGAGGATGTCCTCGATCCCGATGCCCGATTTGGCGGAGGCGAGCACGGCTTCGGATGCGTCGAGGCCGATGACGTCTTCGATTTCGGCGCGGACTTGCTCGGGTTCGGCAGCGGGGAGGTCGATCTTGTTGATGACGGGGACGATTTCGTGATCGTGCTCGATCGACTGGTAGACATTGGCGAGCGTTTGCGCCTCGACGCCTTGGGCGGCATCGACGACGAGCAGCGCGCCTTCGCATGCGGCTAGGCTGCGCGAAACTTCGTAAGCGAAATCGACGTGGCCGGGCGTGTCCATCAGGTTGAGCTGATAAGTCTCGCCATCTTTCGCGGTGTAATCGAGACGCACGGTCTGCGCCTTGATCGTGATCCCGCGCTCCTTCTCAATGTCCATGTTATCAAGGACTTGCTCGGACATCTCGCGCTCGGTCAGGCCGCCGGTATGTTGGATTAGCCGGTCAGCCAGAGTCGACTTGCCATGATCGATATGCGCGATAATCGAGAAATTGCGGATTTTGGATAATTCAGTCATCGCCGCCGCAATTAGCGACACTAGAAAGCGATGTCAGCACAATAAGCGCCGCACCGGATTTTCCCGATCAGCCTTTGTGGACCTTCATGTCGAGTTCCATAAAGGCAGGCCGTGTTGGTGTGCCATCTGCTGCCTGATTGTTGATCAGCGGATAGTTGCCCGGCGGCAATGCGGCCAACGGCATTCCTGCTGCTGCCAGCGAATAGGGAGATACGCGGTGGCGCGTGCACAGGCCGTCTGCTCCGTCGCTGACCAGTGGCGTTTCGAATTGCAGGCCCTGCGTCGCATCCCTTGACCGGCGGACCGTTGCAACCGCCAATTGCCCCTCACCCAAGTCGAGCACCAGATTGGTGCCCTTGGGAATGTTGAGAATGCCCTCGATCATCGCGCCGGTTGCCGACAGGTTGCGCAACACGGCCTTGTAGCGGTGATCTTCGTGGATCACGCCGATCTTGCGGAACACGGTCTTGCGATCGGCGCGATGTTTTGCGGGCCCCGACGGGTTAAATGTAAGCAGCCCTTCGGCAAAGCGGCTGAGCACTTCTGCTTGTGGCATCGCCCGGGAGAAAATGAACCCCTGGATCGCCCCTGCCCCGCGTTCGGTAACAAGCTGCAGCTCATCCGCGGACTCGACCCCTTCGGCGACAGTATCCATGTTGAGTGCCTTCGCAAGGCTTACGATCGCCGTGATAATGGCCGAATTATTGTTGCCCTTAACCGTCGATCCGCGAACGAAACTCTGGTCGATTTTGACCTTGTCGAACGGAGCATCGCGCAAGTATGCCAGCGATGAATAGCCTGTGCCAAAATCGTCTAGCGCCAACCGCACACCAAGCTTTTTGAGCTTCTTGAACATCCGGTTGGTGGCATGAGGATCGCCCATGAAGACGCTTTCCGTAATCTCGAGCTCAAGCCTGCCCGGAGTCAGACCCGAATTCTGCAAAGCGCGCTCGACGATTTGCGGAAAATCATCATTGGCGAATTGCACCGCCGAAACATTTACCGCGACGCGAATGGTATCGGGCCATTCGACCGCGTCGGTGCAAGCCCGCATCAAAGCCCATTCGCCGATATCGGCGATAATGCTGGTTTCTTCGGCAATCGGGATGAATTCGCCCGGGCTGATCCATCCCCGGTCAGGGTGGTTCCACCGCATCAAGGACTCAAACGCCTTGGCGTGCCGCGTATGCGGGCAAACAAGCGGTTGATAATGCAGTTCAAGCTGCTCTTTATGCAGCGCGTCACGAAGGTCTTCCTCGATCTGCTTGCGGAGCTTGGCCCCGTCTTTCAGATCGCTGGAATAGAAACGGAACTGCCCGCGCCCGCCCCCTTTGGCGGCATAAAGCGCCAGATCGGCAGCGCTGACCAGCTCATCGGCGTCCAACCCGTCATAAGGCGCAATCGCGACACCGATAGACGTCCCGATAATCGCCCGGCTTCCATCGATCGAATAGGGTTGCGACACCATCTGGATCACGCGCTGGGCAAGATCACCCAGCTTGCCGCGATCGTCCAGATCGGGGAGCATTATCTGGAATTCGTCGCCGCCCAGCCGGCCAATCTCGCCATTTTCCCCGATGATCGTCGTCAGCCGCTGGGCAACTTGCTTGAGAAGCTCGTCACCCGCCGGATGCCCGAGCGTATCGTTCACCTGCTTGAAGCGGTCCAGGTCGAGCATCATCAACGCGCAGCTTCGCTTCGCCGCCTGATAGGCGGTGAGCGTAGCGGTCAGCCGTTTCTCCATCCGGTGACGGTTGGCAAGACCCGTCAGCGTATCGAACCTAGCAAGGCGCGTAGCATCCAGTTCGCGCTCCCTGACCGCGGTGACATCCTTCGCGCCGCCGCGATAGCCAACGAATTCACCCTCTTTATCGTACTGGGGCTTGCCCGAAATGGACCACCAGACTTCGCTCTCTGTGCCTTCGATCGCAACGCGCGCTGCCAGATCGGCAAAGGAGTTTCGGGCGCTGATCAGGAAGGGAAGCGGACGTTCGGACTTTTCCGGATCATCGTTCTTGTCGGGGATGAACAGGCTGGTCAGCTGGCGACCGACAAGCGCGACACTGTCGCTACCCAAAGCGACAGCCGCACTTTCGGAAAGGTAGATCATGCGGCCTTTGGCGTCAGTCGCCCAGAACCAGCCGAGATCGAGATTCTCGAAATTGTCGAGCAGCTCCAGGCGCTGAATCGCGTTATCCAGCGCCACAGGCGCAGACGCTGGTTGCTGTTCAGCCTGAGCAGCCTTGCTGCTCCCCAACCGAGAGAGAAATCCGCCTTTAGACACGCGCGGTTCCTAATCCTGAATAGGTAACGATCATCCGCCCATCCCCGCAAGGTCATGTGCTTGCCGGTCGAGAACAGACGCCCGCTTCCTGAATTCAACTTTGTCCATATCGATGGGCTCGGCGAATTGTACGCCCATCCGCTCGTCTTCACTCCAGATTGTGGTCGCTTTGACGATGAGGCTTTCGGACAAAGCTATCGTAAATTCGGTGCCCGGCGGAACGTTCCACAGCCCCACAATCATCGCACCGCCGCTGGCGATGTTGCGGATATTCGCGTCGTAGAACTGTCCGTCATGGCTCAGCACAACTTTGCGCAGCATGGTTTGGCGCGGCGCACGTGCAGAGCGCGGCCCCTTGGCATCCAGCTGAAGTCCGTTGGAGAGTTGATCGAACACCTCATCACCCGGAAGAGGTTTCGAATAGATATAGCCCTGAACATGGCTGCAGCCCAGATTATGGACCAGTTCCAGTTCGTCCATCGTCTCGACACCCTCTGCCGTGGTATCCATGCCGAGCGACTTGGCCAGGCTGGTAATTGACGTGATCAAGGCGCCGTTTCTGCTGCCGGGTTCGGTTGCACCGCGAACAAAGCTCTGGTCGATCTTGATCTTGTCGAATGGCGCTTTCTTCAGATAGCCGAGCGAAGAGTACCCTGTGCCGAAATCGTCGAGCGCCAGACGAACGCCGACCCGCTTGAGCGAGGCGAACATCGCATCGGTTCCTTCGTCATCGCTAAGGAAAACGCTTTCGGTAATCTCAAGCTCCAACCGCGCGGGATCAATCCGTGCATGCGCGATGGCATTGGTCACGATTGCCGGGAGCTGCGGGTTGGCAAACTGCAGTGGCGAAACGTTCACGGCGCAGCGGATATTCTCCGGCCAACGCGCCATATTGTCGCATGCGGTGCGGATCGCCCATTCGCCGATCGCGTTGATCAGACCGATGTCTTCCGCAATCGGTATGAACTTGGCGGGCGACATCCATCCCCTTTGCGGGTGGTTCCAGCGCAGCAGCGCCTCGAAGCCGGCAATGGTTTCGTCCTGTGCGTTTACGACCGGCTGATAGTACAGCTCGAAACCGCCATGCGCGACGGCATCTCGCAAATCCTCTTCGAGCTTGCTGCGCTCTTCCGCTGCAGAAAGAAGGTCGTTTGAATAGAAATGGTGACGTCCGCGTCCGCCATCCTTTGCCGCATAGAGCGCAAGGTCGGCGTTGCGGACGATCATGTCGCTGGTCGTGCCGTCCTGCGGAGCAGTAGCAATGCCAACCGATGCCCCGATGATTACCCGCTGGCCTTCGATCGAATATGGCTGTGACAGCGAATAGATGATTTCCTGCGCGATTTGAGCCAAGCGCTCGCGCTCGGTCCTGCCGGGGATGATCACTTCGAATTCGTCACCGCCAACGCGGCCGACCCGGCCATCATCGCCAACCGCGCGCAGCAATCGTTGCGACACTTGTTTCAGCAAGGCGTCGCCTGCCGGATGGCCCAGCGTATCGTTGACTTGCTTGAACCGGTCGAGATCAAGCAGAAACAGGCTGCATTCGCGGTGATGCAGATGCGGTGCGTTGAGAATTTTCTCGAGTGTCTGCTGCATCTGGAACCGGTTGGCGAGCCCCGTCAATGAATCGAATTGGGCAAGTCGATTGACGTTTTCTTCGCTGCGCTTCTTTTCGGTCAGATCGGTCCCCGATCCGCGAAACCCGACAAAGTTGTGAAAATTGTCATATGCCGGGCGGCCATTCACCGACCACCAACGCTCTTCGCCCGAAGTGGCGGCCTTCACACCTAGCTCTTGAAATGACGATCGCGATGACAGGTGGAACGTCAGCGTCCGTTCACCCTCGCTGTTGCCGACGCCGAGTTCAAACAGGTCGACAAAGTCGGATCCGATTACATCATCTTCGGCCCGGTCCAACACCGAAATGACCGAGGGTGAGAGATAGGTGACATTGCCGCGGCGGTCGGTTTCCCAAAACCAACCCTGGCCTGTTTCCTCGTAATCTCTCAGAATGTCCTCAGCGCGGTTGCGCTCTCTCTCGCGCGCTTGCACTTTCTCGCGGCGTTTCTCGACGATAATCGATTGGCGATAGCCAACCACCACCATCGCAATCGCGGCAACGGAAATGCCCAAATAAGAAGTGTTGCTACCTTCGAGTATCGCTGCAGGGAACCAACAACAAAACTGGGCAACAAATTGTTGAACGATCCGGCCCGACAAGAGGCTGCCCGCGAGCGCCCCGGCACAGACCAGCCCGGCCAAGGCCCAAGGCCATGCCAGATCGCTATACATCACCCAGTAAGCGTGGCTGAATCCAATGCCAATCATGGGGATCACAATGGTCGCCCAGGCAATGGCAGACAGGGTCAAGTTGCTTTCTTCGCGAATACGCTCTCGTTTGGCGGCATTGCGGGCAACAAAGCACCCGATCAAACTGGCAGCGACGCTCACCATCACCGGCCAGGGCGGAAGCGCGGCTGTGAAGATAATCCCAATTGCAAGCGCGCCGGTGACCAAAATCGCCAATTGCCACCAATCGATTGGCAGAACATGCATTTTGAACTTGGTGGAACGGTCAGAAATCCGCCCGGCGCGTTGGGACTTTACCCGGCGCTGTTCGCCAGTGCGTCGCTCTGGCATTTGCTTCGGGGGTTGGTCGTTTTCAGCGCTTTCGCTGCGGGCTTCGGGCGCACGCTTTGCCACGCTGCCGCGCGCATGCGTGCCATCATCCGGAATCTGCCTTTGTGGTTCAGACCTGCCCATGGAACCCGCCATGCGCTTATCCTTTTGAAAAAACGTTAACCATCGCTGCAAATCTTGGCCAATTTTCCGGGGCCTGCTTGCCATTCCTACGGGTGCGGTGCATGAAACTTGAAAACCTGCCGGTTGGATTGGGAGAATTCATGGCTGACGAAACCAAACTTCACGACGAAGCTGCGCAGTCGACGACGGCGCTTGGTCCGCTGATCGGAATCGCGCGAGAAGACTTTGTCGGGGCCATTGCTCTGCTGCTCCGCGAAACCGCTACGGACCCGATGCGCTCGATGAAGCATGCTCAGGAAGTAGGACAGGACATGATCAAAATCATGACCGGCAAATCAGACCTTGCCCCCGACCCGCGCGACAAGCGCTTCAAAGACCCAGCCTGGCAATACAATCCGTTTTTCCGCGCCGGCGCGCAATATTACCTCGCTGTCCAGAAGGGTATGAGCAATTGGCTCAATGATCTGGAACTGGACGATCTGGAGCGCGATCGCGCCAACTTTATCTCCAACATCATTATTGATGGCCTTGCGCCGACTAACACGCTGATGGGCAATCCAACCGCCCAGAAACGTCTGGTCGATAGCGGTGGGCTCAGCCTCGTTAAGGGTTTGAAGAACGCCTATAACGATATGGTCCATAACAAAGGCATGGTGAGCCAGGTCGACAAACGCCCGTTCAAGCTGGGCGAAAATGTCGCGACGTCAAAAGGCTCCGTCGTTTTGCGTACCGAAATGATGGAATTGATTCATTATGCACCAACGACTGACGAAGTGCATGAAATTCCACAGTTAACAATCCCGCCACAGATCAACAAAATGTATATTAACGACCTCTCGCCAGAGAAATCGGTGATCAAGTGGCAAACCGACAATGCCATCCAGACATTCGTGATTTCGTGGCGCAATCCCTCCAAAGAACAAGGCCATTGGGATATGGCCGACTACGTCAGTTCCTGCCGCGAAGCGATGGAAGCTGTTTCGGCCATAACGGGCGCGAAAAAGGTCAATGTCTCCGCCGGTTGCTCGGGCGGGCAGACAGCGGCAATGCTGGCCAGCAAAATGGCATCCGACAAGGATGATCTGCTGGGTGCGTTGACGCTGATGGTTTGCGTTTTGCACCCCAAAGATGGCGATATCGAAGCGGGTTCGCTTGTCAGTGAAAACGGCATGAAACTCGCCCGGCGTCGCGCGGCCAAGAAAGGCGTGATCAAGGCAGACGATCTGGCACGCGGCTTTGCATGGCTGCGCCCCAATGATCTGATCTGGAACTATGTCATCAACAATTATTTGCTGGGCGATGATCCGCCGGCATTCGATGTGCTATTCTGGAATGCCGATGCCACCAATCTCTCGGCAAGTCTGATGGGCGATTTCCTGACCGCGTTTGAAACGCTGGCATTCACCAAAAAGGGCGAAGTCGAAATGGTCGATCACAAGGTTGATCTGTCCAAAGTCACCAGCGATCTGTTCATTCTTGGCGGCGTGACCGACCATATTACGCCGTGGAAAGCAACTTACCGGTCAACCCAGCTGTTCGGATCGAAGGATGTTACCTATGTGCTCAGTCAATCGGGTCACATGCAGGCGATCCTGAACCCTCCGGGCAATCCCAAGGCCAAATATTTCGTGCAAAAGAAGAAAGGCAAACTCCCGGCAACTGCCGATGAATGGTTGCCCGGGACAGAGGAAGTCGCCGGAAGCTGGTGGCCCTATTGGGCCGAGTGGGTGCAGGCCCGCTCGGGCAAGAAGAAGGCCGCGCCGAAAAAGCTGGGCAATGCCAAATACAAACCGATTGATCCGGCACCCGGCATCTATGTGACTGAAGAAGTCGCCTGAAACATCTCAATTATTTAAGGAATTTTGCTTGAGCAATCCTATGGCCTCGGCCGAAGTATCGATTGAAAATGTCGGCGGGCGCGATCTGCGCATCGCCCGTTGGCGGCTTGATGAACCGAGCGATCATCCACCGGTGTTGTTCTTCAACGGGATCGGCGCAAATATCGAAGCGGTCGCTCCGCTGGCTGAAGCGATGGATGACCGCGCATTCATCATGTTCGATATGCCCGGAACAGGCGGTTCACCCGATCCGGTCATCCCCTACACTGTGGTCACCATGGCGTGGACAGCAACACAGGTGCTCGACAAGTTTGGCCTGGAAGAAGTCGATGTGATGGGGATCAGCTGGGGCGGCGGATTGGCGCAGCATTTTGCGATCCAGCATCCCGGCCGCACACGCCGGCTTGTCCTGATCGCGACCAGTGCAGGCATGCTGATGGTACCGGGCAACCCTGCTGCGCTGACCAAGATGGCCAATCCGCGCCGCTATGTGGACCCGGACTTCATGGCGAAGCACTTCGAAACGCTTTACGGCGGCGCCTTGGGCAATTCGGAAGGCAAAGGGGGGCATATGTCGCGTCTCACGCCGCCCAGCCCGCGCGGTTACATGTATCAGTTGCTGGCCATGATCGGCTGGACCAGCGCGCCTGTTCTTCCCTTCATGCGCAAAGAGACGCTGATCCTGATGGGTGACGATGACCAGATCGTCCCGCTCGCCAATGGCAAATTTCTCAATTCGCTGATTCCCAACAGCGAACTGATCGTGATGGAAGGCGGCGGCCACTTGTTCCTGCTCAGCCACAAGGATCAGTGCGTCAGCGCGATCAAGGACTTCCTCAACGCACCAGACGAGGCGGAGCTTTCCGCAGCAGCATAGAAAGGCACATATGCGGCATATTGCGATCATCGGGTCCGGCCCGGCCGGCTATTACACGGCGGAAGCCGCGCAAAAGCAGTGGGGCGATGATGTCCGCGTCGATATCTTCGATATGCTGCCGGTGCCATACGGGTTGATCCGCACCGGCGTCGCGCCCGATCACCAGTCGATCAAAGGCGTGTCGCGGCGCTACGAGAAAACCGCGCTGACCGACAATGTCCGCTTCGTTGGCAATGTGTCGGTCGGCACGGACATTTCTATTGCCGAGCTTCAGGAACTTTACGACGCCGTGGTGCTCGCCACCGGCGCGCCCAATGACCGGCAATTGGGCCTGCCCGGCGAAGATCTGGGCCATGTGTTCGGCAGCGCCAGCTTTGTCGGTTGGTATAACGGGCACCCGCAATTCGCCGATCTAAACCCCGATCTGTCCGGCAAGAATGCAGTTGTAATCGGAATGGGCAATGTCGCGCTCGACGTTGCGCGGATTCTGGCAAAGACCGAAGCCGAATTTGCCGGCAGCGATATTGTTGCGCATGCATTGGACGCGCTGAAGGCATCGGGGTTGGAGAAGATCACCATTCTCGGCCGCCGCGGACCGCACCAGATCATGATGACGCCCAAGGAACTGGGCGAACTTGGCTCGCTCGAAAGAGCATCGCCGCGCGTTACCCTGGATGACCTTCCCGAAGAGGCGGACGATGCCATTCTTGAGCCCGGCATCCGCAAATCGGTGACCCATCTGCGCAGCTTCGCCGCGATCCCCGAAGATATGCATGCGGAAAAACCCATCGAGGTGGAATTTGATTTCTTTGCCAATCCCACCGCCATGGAGGGCGATGGTAAAGTCTCCTCCGTCATCGTCGAGGAAACGCGGCTGGAATCGGGCAAGGCAGTGGGAACAGGCAAAGCCTATGCGGTTCCGGCGGATATCGTGGTCGCATGCATCGGCTATCGCACATCGCCCATTCCGGACATTCCGTTTGACGAACGCGCCGGACGCTTCGCCAATGATGAAGGGCGAATATTGCCCGGCCTCTATTGCGTCGGTTGGGCGCGCCGGGGGCCATCGGGCACCATCGGCACAAACCGGCCCGACGGTTACAGCCTGATCGAGAAGATCGCGGAAGATGCCGAGAGCGGCACTCTGGGCCGCGCCGACAAGGCCGGAAGAGAAGGCTTCGATGCGCTCGCCGCAACCCGTGACCTTGATGTGGTTACGTTCCACGACTGGAAGAAAATCGAAGAGGCCGAAACCGCCGCAGCGCGCGACGGATCACCGCGAGAGAAGTTTGTCGATATCGAAGCGATGATCAAGGCCAGCCACTAACTGGCCAACCATTCGCCCAGCGCTGCGTTGATCTGATCGGGAATATCCTGCTGCACCCAATGCGATGCGTCAGGAAAGCGCCTGATCGTGAGATCCGGAACATAACTGTCCGTTGCATCGAGGCAGTGCAGATCAAGCGCCACATCTTTTTCGCCCCACAGGATCAGCGTGGGCGTTTCAACAATACCCTCTCCCACCTCGCGCGCATCGCCAATGCGCAGCAAGGCCCGGTAATAGTTGAGCATTGCTGTTAAAGCACCCGGCTTGCTCGCAGCATCGCGATAGGGTTTCAGATCAGCGTTGGTGAACCGTTCCTTATTGACCGCAGAGTCGCGAAAAACCCCGATGATCGGCGCTGCACCGCCGCGCCCTAGAAACTTCTCCGGCAGCCGCGGCAGTTGGAAGAAGAAGATATACCAGCTTTTGCTGAATTGCCGCCACTTGCGGATTTCGCGCTCCGCACATTTGGGATGCGGCACATTCATGATCACCAATCGTGCCAGCGGGCGCGGTTTCTTAATCGCAAAATGCCACGCAACAACAGCGCCCCAATCATGCGCGATCAAGGTGACTTCTTTCGCACCGCTCGCATCGATCAATTCGGCGACATCGGCTGTCAGCTTGCCAAGATCGTAATTTTCATAGCCTTGCGGCCTGCTGCTATTGCCATATCCGCGCATATTGGGCGCCCAGACGCGGTAACCCATTTCTGCCAGAACCGGCATCTGGTGCCGCCAGCTATAGTGCAATTCAGGAAAGCCATGCAGGCACAGGGCAAGCCGGTCACCCTGCCCGGCCTCTGCCACTTCAAAGCGAATATCATTCGCCTCGACCCATCGCATAGTGATCCCGCTATCGGGTGCTGGCGACCAAGTGAATTCCTGCTCCATGCCGAAACCATAGCGCAGACCATTTGAATATGCTAAATCGGTTTCAAATAAAAATGGGAGAGAGAGCATGCCCGCATTTGACCTGATTATCCGCGGTGGAACCATTGTCGATGGAACCGGAGAAGATCGATTTACCGGCGATGTCGCAATCAAGGACGGGCTAATTGCCCAAGTCGGCGAAGTGCGCGGCGATGCGGCGGAAGAAATAGACGCGGCAGGCCATTTGGTCACACCCGGCTTTGTCGACATCCACACGCATTATGATGGCCAGGCAACCTGGGATCAGGAAATGGCCCCTTCAAGCTGGCACGGCGTCACGACGGTGGTGATGGGCAATTGCGGCGTCGGCTTTGCCCCCGCCAAACCTGACCGGCATGAATGGCTGATCAGTCTGATGGAAGGGGTGGAAGACATTCCCGGCACCGCGCTGGCCGAAGGCATCACCTGGGATTGGGAGACGTTCCCCGAATATCTGGACGCGCTCGAAAAACTCCCGCGTACTGTCGATATCGGCACGCATGTACCGCATGGCGCGGTGCGCGCTTATGTTCTCGAAGATCGCGAGCAGCCCGGCGCTGTCCCGACAGAGGAAGACATCGCCAAGATGTCCCAGATCGTCGAGGAGGGCGTCCGCGCCGGCGCGTTGGGCTTCTCCACCAGCCGCACCGTTTTGCACAAATCGGTCGAAGGGGAACTGGTTCCGGGCACCACCGCGACCGCTGACGAGCTTGTCAAAATCGGCCGCGCGATGGGTCGCGTTGGCTATGGCGTGTTCGAAATGGCCAGCGACCTCCAGCGCGACTGGAACGAATTCGAATGGATGGGCGATCTCAGCCGCGAAACCGGCCTGCCCGTCACTTTCGCCGCGCTCGAATCCATCGCCAAGGACATGCCGCTGAAAGAGCAGATCGCGACGATGCGCGCGCAAAACGATAATGGCGCCAATATCGTGGCGCAGATCGCTTTGCGCGGAAACGGCATCATCATGGCGTGGCAGGGGACGGTGAACCCGTTCGTCTATCGACCAAGTTGGCAGAGCATCGCCGAATTGCCATGGGAAGAACAGAAGGCCAAGCTGCTCGATCCCGAATTCAAGAATCAGCTTTTGTCAGAGGCCAATGATTATTCCGAAGCGCCGCAAGATATCCTGCCCGTGCTTATGGTGGTCACGCAAGGCTGGGCGCTCCAATATGAAATGGACCCCGATTTCGATTACGAACCGGACGAAACCGCCAGCGTCAATGCGCGCGCCATCGCAAAGGGCGTTGATCCGCAGGAATATGCCTATGACATGCTTTGCGATGACGATGGCAAAGGCTTCATCTATCTGCCGATTTTGAACTATGCGGAAGGCAATCTCGATTTCCTCCATCCGCTCCAGCATGCCGATGACACGGTGAATTCGCTGTCCGATGGCGGCGCGCATTGCGGTACGATCTGCGATGCAGCAAGCCCCACATTCATGCTCGAACATTGGGTTCGCGATCGCAAACGCGGCGACCGGATCACGCTGGAAAATGCGATCAAGCGCCAATGCAGCGATACGGCGCGGCTCTATGGGCTGGAAGATCGCGGCATCCTTGCCCCCGGCTATCTTGCCGATCTCAACATCATCGATTTTGACGCGATCAAGCTGGGCAAACCGTGGTTGGCTTTCGATCTTCCTGCGGGCGGTAAGCGCCTGTTGCAAAAGGCCGATGGCTATGTCTGCACCATCAAAAACGGCAAAGTCACCTTCAAGGGCGGCCAATGGACCGGCGAAACGCCCGGCGGCCTTATCCGCGGTCCGCAGCACGCCGCATTGGCGGAAGCTGCCGAGTAAATGCGGACTTTGCGCGGACTTGTGAGATAGCTGGTCTGCGGCACCTTAGGGGTGAATGACAATCCCTTGTGAGGGATCTACGTTACCGCCCATCATCGAGACAAACACTTCGCGCGCCGCGTCGATACCATTGCGGATATCCACCGCCACCGTGCCATCGACATCGCTGAGGAATTTGTGCCAGCTGACAGCCACCTGTTTGGCCGCTTCTTCCGGTCCAAGGTCTTTAAACAATGCGACGGCATGATCCGGTGCGAAGAACAGGACCGGTTCGGGCCCGGCCATTTTCTCTCCTCCGCCAAACGCTCCGCCGCGCGCCTCGATATGCGTTGCACCGACGAGGCATGAATATTTGAGATCGTCCCCAAAGTGGCTGTGGATCGCAGCGAGTAAACCCGCATTGCCTGCGAAATCGACCGAAACCGCTGGGACTTTGGCAAGCGTGGCGACATGATCATAGGCGACGACTTCGTCATACAGCCCCGTGCCCTCGACGAAGGCGACGTTGCCCGCCGAAGTCAGGCCGATACGCCTGGTGCCGGGCGAGCGATCCTTGGTAACACTGGCGAGGCCCATCGCGGTTTTGGAAGAGGCACTGGTCAAGATCACCGCCTCTGCCCCGAACCAGTTTTCGCGGCGCATGAAATTCTCGATCAGAAAACCGGTTTTGAACAGCGGGCCAAAGATCATCCGCTCCGCCTCTTTCGACGGATCATGTTCCGGATCGGCGGCAAGGCGCGAATATTGGTTGTAAATCGGGCTCATTGGTTGGCGGTGCTCGGCCAGATCGACGAAGCCATGCGCTGTGACTTTTCCCGGCATGACAGTCAGATGCGTGCCCATCGGGATATAACCATAGACGCGCTCTCCCGCAGCAAAACCATCATGGTTCGATGCCTCGACCACGGCATGGCCCCACATCGGCACGATGCCATCGTCTCCCGATGCCGGGAAGAAATTCCAATAGCCGAACCGGTCGCCCGCCACCGCATAGGTGACATTGTTGGCGGTGACCGCAAAGCTCTCTATCTTCAGCCGCACCGCACCTTCGGACAGTTCACCGCCAGCAACATCGACGGTCTTGGCATCGGACGGATTGTCGCGGGTCACGTAAACGGCTTGGCTCATGGCTTCTCTCCTGATCGTTTTGCAGGAGCGTAGCGATTTGAAACCGGTCTTGCGAGCGAGAATTGCGGGCGATTTATGTGTCCGCCTGCTCCCCCGGCCATGCCGTAGCGGCGATCGAAGGGCGCGCGCGGCATGATGCCATCCACAGCGGCAAAACCTGCATTTGCGCCATGCCTGCCCCGCCCTCTGGCGTCGATTCAACGCCCCTTAGAATACAGTGAAGGAATATATCGGCCAGCGTGAAACCAGCCGATGTCCATGCGCCATCTTTCTGCAATTCCAGATCGAGGAAAGACAAAGTCTTGGCAATGTCGGGCAAGGCCTTGGCAATCCGCGCCTTGTCGAGATCCATCTTGGCATAGCGATGCATGATGTAGGGCATCACCAATCCGCGCTCAAACAGCGGGAAAAGATAGGAATTGCCAACCGAAATCCACCGTTCCACCACCGCCCGCTGCGCCGGATCTGCCGGTTGCAAAGCGCCGCCATTGTGCGCGTTGTCGATATAGTTGGCGATCGAATGCGTTTCGTAGAGCTCCAGCCCGTCAATCTCGACAAGCGGGACTTTGCCAAAGGGATGGCGGTTTTCGGGCGCATGGGCAGCTGTCGGAATAACCTCATGCGCGAGCCCCGCCTCCTCGCAGACGATCTGGACCACGCGGACATAGGTGGAAATGACGGGGCCGTAGATTTTGACGGGCGCTGTCACGATTCTTGCGGCAGTTTGAACCGGCCTTCGCTGGCGCTCGCAATTTTACGCGCGCACCGGTGCGTTACCGCAAGCCTTCCCGCTTCGGGCAAGCCCAGGCACAGCCGGATGGCGGGAACGAACAGCAATTGCACTTTCTCGGTCCGGATATCGCCCCAGGGGACGAAGAAGGGCCGCGAGAACGGGCCCAGAAACCGGCTCACGCTGACCCTCAATCCGGTTTGGCAAATATCCAGCCGCAAGCAGCCGCGATATTGCACGCCGCCCATCCAGAGATAGCCGATCGAACCCGATTGGAACCGCAGCGTTTCCAACGTTCTGTCGCGGGAATTGTCGGGATATCTGGATTCGATTGATGACCAACCCGAAAGCGCACCCAACAGCGCGGTAACCCCGAGCCAGATCGCTCCAAAACCAATCAGGAAAACGGGCAAAAAAAGCAGAACTTCCATGCCCGACCCGCGTGTTAGACGCGCATGGGCATCAGCACATAGAGCGCCGGGCTCTTGTCATCCTTGCGGATCAGAGTTGGCGCACCCGCATCGGCGAGATGCAGTTCCACCTCGTCACTGTCGATCTGGCTGAGAATATCTTTGAGATAGTTGGCATTGAAGCCGATCTCGAACCCGTCAGAGCCATATTGCGCGGCGACTTCTTCGGTCGCGGTGCCATTGTCAGGGCTGGTCACCGACAAAATAACCTTGTCGGTTTCGAGGCCCATCTTAACCGCGCGGGTTTTCTCGGTGGCGATAGTCGCAACACGGTCAACACCGGCAAAGAAGCTGGTCGGATCGATTTTCAGCAGCTTGTCATTCCCCGTCGGAATGACGCGGGTGTAATCGGGGAATGTTCCGTCGATCAGTTTCGATGTAAGAACAACACCGCCTTCGCCGCCCAGCGTGAAGCGGATCTTGCTGGCTGACAGGTCAATCTGGACATTCCCGTCAAGCGCTTCTTCGAGCAGCTTGCGCAATTCCGCCACCGCTTTGCGCGGGACAATCACATCGGGCATGCCCTCCGCGCCATCCGGCTGATCGATGGTAAATCGCGCAAGACGGTGTCCGTCTGTTGCCGCTGCTTTCAGCACCGGCTTGTCTTCATCCGATACGTGGAAGAAAATGCCGTTGAGGTAGTAGCGGGTTTCCTCGGTTGAAATCGCAAAACGCGTGCGGTCGATCAACTCGGCAAGCAATTTCGCGGGCAGTTCAAAGCTTGTCGGCAAATCACCTTCGACAATCACCGGGAAGTCATCGCGTGGCAGCGTAGGCAGCGAGAAGCGACTGCGGCCTGCCTTGATCGCCATCCGGTTGTCGGCGGCTTCCAGGCTGACCTGGCTTCCCTCGGGCAGCTTGCGCGCAATATCGAACAACAGATGGGCCGAGACGGTAATCGAGCCCGCCGTATCCACCGATGCGGCCGACATGTTCTCGATCACTTGCAGGTCAAGGTCGGTCGCCATGACTTTCACGGCCCCGCCCTCTTCGGCTTCGATCAGCACGTTCGACAGGATCGGAATGGTGTTGCGGCGTTCGACCACAGATTGCACGTGGGACAAACAGCGCAGCAGTGTAGCGCGTTCGATTGTGGCCTTCATCGCGTATCAATTCCCTTTTGCGCGCGGGTGGCCGGAATCGCCAGCCTGCGCCGGTAAAGTCACAAATATCCTTAGCGTTGAGCGCCTTTGGGGCAAGGCTGCACCCTGCGATAAGGGGGATGTTTGGCCGATTCCTTGGGGATAAACGGCCAAATCACTAGCCCAGCATGGCCATGCCGCCATTCACGTGCAGTGTTTGACCCGTCATGTAGCCTGCTTCGTTAGAGGCGAGATAGGCGACAGCCGCACCGATATCCTCACCCTCGCCCATCCGGCCCATCGGTATCTTGGCGTTGAGCGCTTCTTTTTGCGCATCGGGCAATTCATCGGTCATGGCGGTGCGGATGAAGCCTGGCGAGATACAATTCACCGTAATCCCGCGCGACGCGAGTTCCTGAGCCAGGCTTTTGGACATGCCGACCAGGCCCGCTTTCGCCGCAGCATAATTCATCTGCCCGGGATTGCCCGTGCTTCCCACCACGCTGGTGATGTTGATGATCCGGCCATGGCGCGCTTTCATCATCGGGCGGGCGCTGGCCCGCATCAGACGAAAGGCAGCCTCGAGGTTGACTTTCATCACCTGATCCCACTCTTCGTCCTTCATCCGCATCGCGAGGTTGTCGCGGGTGATGCCGGCATTGTTGACCAGAATGTCCATCTTGCCCAGCGTATCGACCGTTGCGGGAACCAATTGCTCCACACTGTCGCCATCGGACAGATTGCAGGTGATCTCCACATGATCGCCGCCAATTTCGTCATTCAGCTGCTCGCGAAAGACGCGCAGCTTGTCTCCGTTGGACCCCGACAAGGCCAGCCGTGCGCCTTGCGCGGCCAGCGCGTAGGCAATTGCAGAGCCGATGCCCCCGCTCGCGCCCGTTACCAATGCGGTTTTTCCGGTGAGGTCGAACATCAGCCAATTTCCTTTGCAAGTTCTTCAATCTGTTCCATCGTGACAATGCTGGAAACCTGCGCTTCCTTGTCGATCCGGCCAATCATCGGGCCCAGCACTTTTCCGCCCAGCTCGACGAAATGCTGCGTACCGGCCGCGCGCATGGCCAGCACGCTTTCGCGCCAGCGAACGCGGCCCGTAACCTGCTCTACCAACAGATCGCGTTCTTCTGCCGGATCATCGACCAGTGCCGCGGTAACGTTGGCGTAAATGGGCAGAGACATGCTCCCCGGCGATGTTTCAGCCAAAGCTTCCGCCATGGCGTCTGCGGCGGGCTGCATCAGCGAGCAGTGAAACGGCGCTGAAACGGGCAGCGGAACGCCGCGCTTGATCCCGTGGTCTTTCACCAGACCGACAGCGCGTTCGATTGCGCCCGAATGGCCTGACAATACAACCTGTGTCGGGTCGTTATCATTGGCCAGTTCGCACACTTCACCCTCTGCCGCAGCTTCTGCCAGCGCGAGCGCCTTTTCGACATCAGCACCAAGCAGCGCGCACATTGCGCCGACACCTACCGGAACGGCGGCCTGCATCGCTTCACCGCGCAGTTTCAACAGGCGCGCCGTGTCAGCTAGCGTGAACGAACCTGCGGCACACAAAGCGGTATATTCGCCGAGCGAATGCCCCGCGACACAGCTGCCAACATCGCTCAACACAATGCCGAAATCTTGTTCCAGCACCCGCAAGGTCGCAATAGCATTGGCCATAATTGCCGGCTGCGCATTGGCGGTCAGCGTCAATTCTTCCGCGGGCCCGTCGCGCATGATTGTCGACAAATTTTGCGACAGCGCATCATCGACTTCTTCAAACACAGCGCGCGCAGCTTTGCTGGCATCGGCCAGCTCTGCGCCCATTCCGACTTTTTGGCTCCCTTGCCCCGGGAAAACAAAAGCTCTCATTCAAACCTCCTGCTGCGCGCATTTATCGATAGCCCGCTTTGTGAGCAGCGAACTATGCGCCAGTGACGCTTCCCGCAAGCCCGAAGGGCACGATTGTGTTGGCTGCATCATGGCCGATATCGGCGAAGCCAAGATAGGGAATTCCCGATTTCCCGCACCAGTAGCGGGCGATTTCTTCCGGGTTCGAACCGAACGGACGATCATTTTCCGGAACATCGGAAATCCGGCCCAGTTTGATCCCAGCGACACCCGCAAGATGCTGGGAAATATGAAAAAACAGCCGGTCAACTGCGTATAGATGCTCGGAAACTTCTTCCACCATTACCACATGCCCGGTGAGATCGGGCATCAAGTCGGTTCCGACCAGCATTGCCAAAGTTGTCAGGTTGAAAGCCACATGCGGCTGCCCGCCCAGCGTGGGTTCCAATCCGACCCCGCCGCCTTTCAGCCAATCCAGACTGCGCCCGACGGCCTTTTCACCGCCATCGCGCTTGATATCGCCCACCATCGGACCGTGAACCGGCCTGCCAATGCCCGCGCGGTACAAGGCTGCAAGCAAGTAACCGGTGTCCGAATAGCCAAGAAATGTCTTGGTCTTGGCCGCATCTTTCATGCCGGCAATCGCACCGGCGGCAATTCTGTTGGCGCCGTACCCACCCATCGCGAACCAGACCGCGTCGAATTCCGGATCATTTGCACAATCGAGAAAAGCGCCAAGCCGTGTGGCGTCATCTCCGGCAAAATGGCCATGCCGGGCAAAGCACTGCTCATGGAAATGAAGCTCTATATCAGGATCATCCGCCACCATATCGCGAACGGCATCGGCCCGCTCCAGCTCCAGACGTTTTCCCGGCGCGCATATTGCAACTTTCACCATTGCTACCGTTTGCCCGCTTGCAAGCTCTCGCACAACTGCATACCGCACCGCGCATGAGCGAATTCCCCACTTACGAAGAGCTTTTGGCCCGTCCCTTCTTTTTCTGCGGCATTGGCGGATCGGGTATGTTGCCTCTCGCGCAGATCCTGAAGGGCCGCGGCGCAAGCGTGGCCGGATCGGATCGCAGCAGAGACCAAGGCCGGACACCGGAAAAATTTGCCGCGCTGGAAAGCCAGGGATTCGCGCTTCACCCGCAGGATGGCAGCGGAATGGTGTCTGCCGACCAGATATTGGTCGCCTCTGCAGCGGTGGAAGATACCGTCCCCGAAGTGGTCCGCGCGAACGAGCTTGGCTGTTTGCGGATGAGCCGCGCGGAATTGCTGTCGATCCTGTTCAATACCTCGGGCGCGGGCATTGCGATTGGCGGTACCAGCGGAAAATCGACGGTCACCGGTATGCTCGGCTGGATCATGCACGCGGCGGGCAATGATCCGACGATCATGAACGGTGCGGTGATGAAGAACTTCGTCACAGAGGACCGCCCTTTCGCCAGCGCCATCGTAGGCGGTCCCGGTGCATTTGTTAGCGAAGTCGACGAAAGCGACGGTTCGATCGCGCTCTATCGCCCTGCAGTCGGCGTGCTGCTCAATGTCAGCCTCGACCATAAGAGTATGGAAGAGCTGCGCGTTTTGTTTGGCGATTTCCTTGCGCGAAGCGGAGTAGCCGTGATTAACGCCGACAATGCAGAAGCATTGGCGCTTCTCCCGCGCGCCAAAGAAGCGATCACGTTTGGGATCGATCAGGAAAAGACACAAATCGGTATTGTTCCGGGCAGCATCGCCGATGGCCCCGTAAGGCAGGCCGCGACGGTGATCGACCGGCATGACGGCAGCGAGCATCCGCTGGTTCTGGGTTTGCCCGGCAGACACAATCTTTCGAACGCGCTTGCGGCGATTGCAGGCGCCGTTGCGGCAGGTGTGCCGGTTGCCAAGGCAGTTGCCGCCATCGCTGAATTTGCCGGCCTGGCACGCCGTTTCGATATTATCGGAACCAGCGAGAGCGGCATAACGGTGATCGATGATTTCGGCCACAATCCGGAAAAATGCGCTGCGACTTTGCGCACTCTCAAA
Source organism: Pontixanthobacter aquaemixtae (assembly GCF_009827395.1). Lineage (GTDB taxonomy): Bacteria > Pseudomonadota > Alphaproteobacteria > Sphingomonadales > Sphingomonadaceae > Pontixanthobacter > Pontixanthobacter aquaemixtae. The sequence goes on from NZ_WTYX01000001.1 coordinate 1,382,689, forward strand.
ACCCACGAAGGCCGCGTAATCGCATTCTTTCAGCCGCACGGATATGGCCCGCTGCGCCAGATGGGGCACGAACTCGCCGAAACCTTCGCGCATGAACTTGGTCCCGATGACATCACGATCATGTGCGATCCGGTCTATTTTGGCGGGACAGTCGACCGCAGCCTGGGCAGCGAGCGAATTGTCGACCTGATCAAGGATGAAGGCGGATTGGCCGATCACGTCCCCAGCCGCGAGGATTGCGGCAAGCTGATCCAGTCAATCGCCAAACCGGGCGACCGCGTGGTGATAATGGGCGCGCGCGATGATACGCTGACCAAATTTGCCAAGGAATTGCTGACCGCGCTCTAACCCACCGCCGAATGTACGCCGACTGCCTCTGCACCGGCCTTTTCGAGCAACATCGCCTTCTGAAACCCGTCACGCCGCATCAGCGTTTCAAGATAGTCAGCCAATCGCGGGGTGATATATTCCGCCAAACCGATACGGTTTGCCAGATAGAGAGCATAGCCGACGCAGATATCGGCGACGGTGAAGCGGCTCCTACACAAGAATTCGCGATCGCTCAGCCGCTGCTCAACTTTGATCAATCGCTTGCCAAACCACTTGCCATAGGCAATCCCGGCTTCCTCGAACCCCTTGTCTTTTTCGAACTTCGCAAAGCGCAAATAGACCGTCTGCGGAAATGTGATGGTCGCATCCGCGTGATAGGTGAAATCGAGATACTCGGCCCAATCCGGCTCATCTGCGCTGACCACCAGCGATGGCGCAGCACCTTTAACCGCCAGATAGTGGGCGATTGCACAGCTTTCGGTCATGCGAGTGTCCCCGTCAACCAAAAGGGGAATTGTCCCCAGCGGATTTTCCTCGAGATATTCGGGTTTCAGGAAACGCGGCGGGAAAGGCAGCATGTGCAAATCAAGCTCTACCCCGGCTTCGCAAGCTGCCCATGTCGCACGTAACCCGCGCGAGCCCTGAGAGGTGAAAAGTGTGGGCCGCCAGCTAGCCGTCATCAATGCGCTTCCGCATCGCCCGGGCCGTGTCCCATCTTGAACACTTTGTGCAGCACAAGAACGATGATCCACCCAACAATCAGCGCGACCAGCGCCGACAAGCCTGCGAAAGTCAGCCAACCCAGAAAACCGCCAAACGGCCCCGTTGCGCCTTCGACAGCCGCCTCAATTCCATGTGTCAGATCATACAGTCCGTGAATGCCCAATTCGTGCGTGCCATGCAGCAAGATCCCGCCGCCGACCCACAGCATCGCGATCGTCCCGATAAAGGAAAGCGTGACCAGCAGTTTGGGCATGGCTGCGACCAGTCCGCGGCCGAGCGCTTGGGCAAACTCACCGGGCCGTTTGGTCAGAGACAAGCCCACATCATCCATCTTCACGATCAGCGCCACTGTCCCGTACACCGCGACGGTCACTGCAATTGCGACCACTGCCAGAGCCAGGCCGCGCTGCCACCATTCGGTGAGATCGGTCAGTTCATTTAGCGTTATCGCCATAATTTCGGCAGAGAGGATCAGATCGGTCCGGATGGCCCCCGAAATCCGTTCCTTCTCGAACTTGGCCGGATCGTCGATGACATCCTCAACCGTCTTGCCGTGCTTTTCGCCGCCAAGCTTTTCCAGAACTTTCTCTGCGCCTTCATAGCTGAGATAGGCCCCGCCCAGCATCAAGATGAAGATGATCGCACTGGGCAAAAACTCGCTGAGCAATATCGCACCCGGCAGCAATATCAGCAGCTTGTTCTTGAAACTTCCCTTGGTGATCGACCAGATAATAGGCAATTCGCGCGCGGGAGACAGGCCGGTGACGTAAGACGGTGTTACCGCCGCGTCGTCTATCACCACACCGGCGGTCTTCGACCCTGCGCGTCCCGCAGCAGCGGCAATATCATCCACCGAAGCGGCCGCGGTTCGCGCAATGATTGAAACGTCGTCTAAAAGGGCAACCAATCCGCCTGGCACGTGCAGTATCTCCGCTGAATGATAGTCAGGCCAGGTCCCTAACCATCATTCAGCGGTTTGGCGAGGGCCGCATTGACGGCTACCCACCACTACCAGAAGCCTAGGCAAACAGGGATGCAAGCCAGGATTTCGTGTTAGTGGGGCTGTTGACCTCGATTGGCGCGGCCAGGGGATCAGGATTGTTCCAATAATCATACACCGCGTCGACAATCACATCCCAGGCATCGGTTTGGACAAAGTCCGCAACCGCCTCTTCCAGAACGGCCACATCTTGCCAATTATCGAGAGCGTAGTCGTGCTCCAGTTCCAGATTTGCGCGGATATAGCGGTCACCTAGCATCCGTTTCGCGTGCTGTTCGCACGATGTGGCAGACGCGCTCAGCGCCGCCTCGATCAATGGCGTTGCGGGCACAGAATTCTTGCGCGACATGGGCCTCAGCCATTCTAGCACGCCCCACCGGCCCGGATTTCCAACCTCTTTGGGCCGGATACCGCAAGGCGCTTTGCCGGTGCCTATGGAAAGCAGGCGGATATCCGCGACATCGGCGCGGAAATGCTCCGCCGCATAAGAAATGGCCGATGCTGACGGGTTGTTGGCGAACATGCCGCCGCCGGCAAAATGGCCCCATTGGTTGTTTTGCGGCAATGCGGGTGCATGCGGCGGGAAATAGGTCGGCGTTGCCCCAGAACACATCGCCGCATCGACCATCAGCATTTCAGCAAATGGATCCTGGCGGCCGCTACCGATCGAGACTGGGGTCCATTGCTTTTCATCCGCAGACCATAGCTGCAGAGCGTTGACCACGACCTGCGCAGACGATCTAGGCACTTCGCAGAGCTTCGCCGCGCCAAAAATTGCGCCAAGCGTGCTGCGCAGATTTTCGGGTTTGTATTTGGCGCGAAAGACCGATTCATTGGAACCGCTGGCCGCCGCCGCTTCGGCCCTAACCGTGACTGCATCGTGCAGTTTGCGGTCTTCTGCATTAAGCGTATCAGAAATATCGGGACCGGCCGCGGCCTCTTCAAAAATCGCTTCGCCATCGTGGCGATAAAGATCGATGATCGTTTCGAGCGGAACATCATCTGCCAACGCCAATGCCAGCGACGCGCCCGACGCGGTTCCGGCGAACAGGTCTGTCGATTTGACCAGATCCCCTTTCGGATCGAGCTCATTCAGCAACAGCGCGGACACCAAGCCACGCATTCCCCCGCCATCAAAAGCAATAATTTTATACGCCATGATCCAGTAAAATCCCGCATTTGCAGTAATGAACGAGGATCAATTTACTGATTCGGGAAAATTGTTATTGTATTGAACGGACAAACAGGTTTGAATTTGTTAACCAATTCGCCGTTTTGCCCGATCCGCAATGCGGCAAAGAAACCGTTTTCCCGCCTTGCAATCCTGCCAAATCCCGCTATTAGCGCACCTTCCCTTTTTCGAAGGGGAAACTGAAGAAAGCCGGAGGGGCCCCGCAATTGTGCGGATCAGCCAGCGATCGGCATTACAATGTGAAGGAACGAGAGCATGGCTCATTACGAGCATGTATTTCTCGCGCGTCAGGATCTGAGCCAGTCTCAGGTGGACGCGCTGGCCGCATCGGCCACAGAAATTATCGAACAGAATGACGGCAAAGTCACCAAGACCGAAACTTGGGGCCTGAAAAATCTTGCCTACAAGATTGACCGTAACCGCAAAGCGCATTTCGTGATGCTCAACATCGAGGGCCCCGGCTCCGTTGTTGCAGAACTCGAACGCCAGACCCGCATCAACGAAGACGTGATCCGTTACATGACGATCCGTATGGACGAGCCGGAAGAAGGCCCGTCGGTAATGATGCGCAAAAATGACCGCGACAAGAAGCGCCGGTCCGACCGTGAGGAGCGCAGCTAATGGCACGTCCTTTCTTCCGCCGCCGCAAAACTTGCCCGTTCTCGGGTAAGAATGCCCCAAAGATCGACTATAAAGACGTACGTCTGCTGCAGGGCTTCATGTCCGAACGCGGCAAGATCGTTCCTAGCCGGATCACCGCAGTATCCGCCAAGAAGCAGCGCGAGCTGGCCAAGGCAATCAAGCGCGCACGCCATATCGGCCTGCTGCCCTACCTCGTGAAGTAAGGAGAAGATCGATGGATATTATTCTCCTCGAACGTGTTGAGAAGCTTGGCACAATCGGTGACGTGGTAACCGTGAAAGACGGTTATGCGCGCAACTATCTGCTGCCAAACAAGAAAGCCCTTCGCGCCAATGATGCGAACAAGGCTGTTTTCGAAGCCAATCGCGAACGTCTTGAAAAAGAAAACGCTGAAAAGCGTACCGACGCAGAAAAAGCCGGTGAGAAGGTTGATGGTACAGAGATCGTTCTGATCCGTGCGTCGTCCAACTCGGGCCAGCTCTACGGTTCGGTAACCGTTCGCGACATCTTCAACGGCTTGGCCGAAAAAGGCCATGACGTGGACAAGAAATCGATCATTCTTGGCCATCCGATCAAGACCATCGGCATGTTCGATGTGATGGTTCGCCTGCACCCGGAAGTCGAAGTCACTGTGAAAGCCAACGTGGCCCGCAGCGACGACGAAGCTGAGCTGCAAAGCCAGGGTGTCGACGTTCTCGCGCAGATGTTCGAAGACGAACAGCGGGAAATCGAAGAAGCGGCGGCTGCCAATGCACCGGCCCGCGACCCGAGCCTGGAGCCTGGTGAAATCCCGGCCGAACTGTTCGAAGACGGCGCTGCTCCTGAAGCAGATGCTGCTGAAGAAGCCCCTGCCGCTGAAGAGGCACCGGCTGAAGAAGCTGCCGAAGAGAAATCTGAAGACTAATCTCCGGCTTCGGCACAACAAAAAAGAGGCGCGGCTCCTTCGGGACCCGCGCCTTTTTTGTAACAGCCTCCATCCCGGCCGTCGCGGGGATGAGGAGAGACTTTGAATTGAAACAAAAAACACGCTAACTGCCCGAGATGAAATCAATCGAAACAATCATTGGCGATCTGGATCGCCTGTATAATGCCTCTGTCGAGCACCTGCGCAACGATGTGATGGCTTTTGGCCGAGATGGCTCCCTCCCCTCGAAAACCCGCCGCACCGATGGCAGCTATGCCTATCCCGAACTGGTCATGCGGTTCAAAGGGGGCACCCAGCCCGAAGACCGCAGCCGCGCTTTCGGGCGGCTCAATGAACCGGGAACCTACGCGACAACGGTCACCCGCCCGGCAATGTTTGCAGAATATCTGCGCGACCAGCTTGAGCTGATCGGCAGCGATTATGATGTCGAGCTCGAAGCGCGCACCTCAACGCAGGAAATCCCCTTTCCCTATGTGCTCGATGGTGATGTCGCTGCGGAACTGGCCGGCATCAGCCCGCAAGAAATCGCACGCCATTTCCCCTCGACCGAATTGGCCGATATCGGCGATGAACTCGCCGACGGGATAGAGATCGATGACAGCGGGGAGTCGATCCCGCTCTCGCTGTTTGACGGGCTGCGGACCGACTTCTCGCTCGCGCGGCTTGCGCATTATACGGGGACAGACACCAAGCATTTCCAACGCTTCATCCTGTTCACCAATTATCACCGCTATGTCGATGAATTCGTTGACTGGGCGGGCGAACAATTGGGCAGCAACGGTTATCGCGCGCTCGCCGGTGCAGGCGGGCTGTATCTTGAACAATCGACCAAGAATGCCAGCCGCCAATTGTCAGACACCGCATGGCGCAAGCACCAGATGCCGGCCTATCACCTGATCAGCGAGGGCGGCTGCGGGATTACTCTGGTCAATATCGGGGTTGGCCCGTCCAACGCCAAGACCATTTGCGATCACCTTGCGGTTCTTCGCCCAGAGGCCTGGCTGATGATCGGGCACTGCGGAGGTTTGCGGCCTTCGCAGAAAATCGGCGATTATGTTCTTGCCCACGCATATTTGCGCGATGATCATGTGCTCGATCCGGTGCTGCCTCCTGAAATCCCTCTCCCCGCGATTGCGGAGGTCCAACAAGCCTTGGCGGGCGCAGCGGAAGAAGTCAGCGGCACCCACGGCGCGGACCTCAAGAAGCGGATGCGCACCGGTACGGTCGTGACCACCGACGACCGCAACTGGGAATTGCGCTATACCAGCAGCGCCAAACGGCTCTCGCTCAGCCGCGCGGTTGGCATCGATATGGAAAGCGCGACGATTGCCGCGCAGGGATACCGCTTCCGCGTACCCTATGGCACGCTTCTTTGCGTCAGCGACAAGCCGCTTCACGGCGAAATCAAGCTGCCCGGCCAAGCCAACAAGTTCTACGAAGAGGCAATCAGCGCCCACCTGAAAATCGGTGTGACGGCCTGCAAACGCCTTCACGAAGAAGGCAACCGGCTGCACTCACGCAAATTGCGCGCCTTCAACGAGCCGCCGTTCAGGTAGGATCAATCAAAGCCCGCCAATCTTCGAGGATTGCTAGCTAATGGAATTACCTTGAGGGAGCGTGGCAATAGTGAAGAAACAACTGATTACAGTTCTCGCCGTCTTTGCGTCGCCGTCCTGCTCAAGTGCCCAGCCTACCCTTGATACCGCATCAGGCACATCTTTCGCTGTGGGTGAGCGGCCGAGGGCAATCACTACTGCCGATTTCAACGGCGATGGCAGGATCGATATTGCCGTGGCCAATGCCGATAGTGATTCCGTCTCGATTCTTCTCCAACAAGAGGATGGCGCATTTTCGCGCGTTGATTACCCAGCCGGGAACGAACCTGCAGACATCGCCGATGCAGACATAGACGGTGATGGATCAGTCGATCTCGTGGTGGCAAATCACGAAACTTCCAGCGTAACTATAATTATCAATTCAGGAGACGGAAGCTTTACAGAGGCGGAACGATCACCTTTCAACATGGCGGCTCGACCGCACTTGCACAGTGTCGCCGTCGCAGATTTCAACGACGACGGCTTCATTGACATTGCCTCGGATAGTTCTGATAGCGACAGCATTTCAGTGATGTTTGGCAAGTCAAATGGCTTTGAACCATCAATCCAAGCCAACGTCGGCGAGTTTCCCTATTATCGGCTGGGAATTCTCCCGTCCGAAACCGGTACACGCGTGCTCGTACCTAGCCCTAGAGCAAACCGGGTTAGCCAACTTGACCTTTCCTCCGGATTAGCGCTTGCGGTGATCGGTGATGCGCGAGGCGCGGTTATGGCCCGCAGTGCCAATCTCGATAATGATGGCGTAGCAGATGTAGTGGCGATAATGGGCGATGGCGTAGTAATGTGGTCGCAGGTCGATGGCCGGTTTTCAAAACTGGAGTCCACGCCCGTTGCATTCGACGATGCAACAGAATTGGCAACGGGCGATCTTGATGGGGACGGCAGAGACGAAATCATTGTCGGGCTTTGGGGAAGCGACCAGATACAAATTCTCTCTCACGACGGTAAAAGGCTGGGTAAAATACAGGCTTGCTTCCGTCCAGCAGCACTTGAAATCGCCGACCTTAATGGCGACCAAAAGGGGGAAGTCATCGCTGGTTGCTGGAACGGATCAAATATATTGATATTTGACGGTTCAACAATACTGCCGGCTAGTTAGCCCTTACCCTTCGTCTTTGTCTTTCCCGGCTTTGCATTTGCGGCGATGAAGTCGATGATCATCCCGGCGACATCCTTGCCCGTCGCATTTTCGATACCTTCCAGTCCGGGCGACGAGTTCACTTCCATAATCACCGGTCCGTGATTGCTGCGGAGCAGATCCACGCCGCACACATTCAGGCCCATATGTTTTGCCGCGCGGACCGCGGTTGAGCGTTCTTCGGGGGTGATTTTGATCAGCTGCGCGGTGCCGCCACGGTGCAAATTGCTGCGGAATTCGCCCTCTGCCCCCTGTCGTTTCATCGCCGCGACGACTTTGCCGCCTACCACCAGACAGCGGATATCCGCGCCGCCGGCTTCCTTGATGAATTCTTGGACCAGAATGTTCACATTGGCGCCGCGGAATGCCTCGATAATCGACGCACCGCCTTTCAGCGTTTCCGCCAGCACGACACCGATACCCTGCGTCCCCTCAAGCAACTTGATGACCACCGGCGGGCCATTGACCGCTTTGATGATCTCTTCCGCCTGTTTCGGGTCATTGGCATAGGCTGTCAGCGGCAGGCCGAGCCCGTATTTGGCCAGGATCTGCATGCTCCGCAGCTTGTCCCGGCTGCGGCCGATTGCGACGCTTTCATTGAGCGGCCACACGCCGCTCATTTCAAACTGCCTGAGAACCGCGAGGCCATAATTGGTGATCGACGCGCCGATGCGCGGGATTACCGCATCGTAACCCGTCAAGGTCTCTCCATTATAGGTGACCGTCGGGCGGTGGCTGGCGATATTTACCGTGCACCGCAAAGTGTTGAGAATATTGAGCGAATGGCCGCGCGCTTCCGCCGCCTCTACCAATCGCTTGTGCGAATAGAGGTTCGGATTGCGAGCCAGCATGGCGATCTTCATCGAATTGTCCTTACGGCTTGTGGCCTTTAATTGCTTTCATTTCGGGCGTCTGGAGCCACGAATAGCCGGAGTCTACGACAAAACGGCGACGCAATGTCGAGCGTCCGACCAAAATCGGAAATTTCATATCGCTGCGGTCGGCGAGGCTGATTTCGACGCGGAATTCCTGATCGCCGATCTGCATCGGTGTTTTGATCACATAGCGCCGCTGCGTCTTTCCGTTGGAACTGGTAATCCCGCGTATATCAACATGAACCGCTTCGCAGATCAATGGTTCCGCCTGATCGGGAAAGTCGACCGCGAAACGGACATATTTCTGCCCGTCGCGCTCCAGCTCCTCGATCACTTTGCCATGGAGCGAGGAAGTTCGCGCGCCGGTGTCGATCTTGGCGGGGATGCCGCTAAGGCCGAGTTCGGGCAAATGCACAAGCTCGCGCCAGCCGACAACGGGCAGATCTTTACGCCGGCCGGTCAATTGAGGATCGCCATTCCGTCACCGCCCTTGCCCGTTGCGAGCCGGCGTGTGACTTTACCCGATGCATAGTCGACTTCGGCGACCGTATCGGTGCCTGTCTCCGCGACATAGATGCGCTTGCCGTCATCAGACCACAGGATTGTAACCTGCAGGCGTTTCTCGGCTTCCTCCGCGTTTGACACGGCAATCGATCGCAGGACCTTGGCGGTAGCCAGATCGATCACGGTCAGCCCGCCATCGGCAAGGTCGGAGGTGACCGCAACGTCGCCTTGCGGCCGGATCGCGAGCCGGAGCGGGAAGCGGCCGGTTTTGACTTCATTGCGAACATCGAGCGTTTGCGGATCGAGTTCAATCGCAGTGTCGGACCCGCGTGCCGATACCCACAGCGCCTTTCCGTCAGGCGATAGCGAGATTCCCTCCGGCTCTACCCCCACCGCAACCGAACGCGGCGCGCGGCGGGTCTTGAGATCGACCAGCGTGACAGTCTTCGATCCTAGGTCGGTGGTCCACGCATGATTGCCATTGGGGGCAATCGCCAGCATGTGCGATCCTTCTTTGCCGGTGGAATATTCGAAAACCTCTGCGCTTTCGCCAACAGGGCCGCGAATCCAGAAGACCGATTTGCGCCCCTCTGCGGTTGCATATAGATCGCCATTGCCGTGCCACACTATGCCGTGAGGGCGAGCATTGTCGCCCAGATCGATGCTTTTCACGCGCGAAAGGTCCGCTGTCGCGAAAATATCGATCGTCGTCCCGCCATAACAGGCAAGCGCGACATGCGCCCCGTCCGGCGATGTCGCCAATTCGTGCGGATTAGCGCAGCTTTCGACGCGCTTGACCTCTTCGCCGGAGCCAAGATTGATCTTGGACAGCGTATTGCCGCGCTTATTGGCAACAAACAGCGCCTGTCCGGCCTGTCCGTGCGACATTGCCGCACTGTCATTTCCTTCGACATCGCTCACAGGTGCGCAAGCCGCCGAAAGGAACAGCGGCAACGCCGCCAAACCGGCTTTTACCATCCTTGTGGTTTCCCTTTATTCTGCTCGTCGAGCCATTCTTTGAGCGGGGCGAAATATTCGAGCATGGCCTTGCCGCTCATCTGGCGTTCGCCGGTAAAGGCTTCCAGCGCGTCGGGCCAAGGCTGGCTCGATCCCATCGCGAGCATTTCGTTCAGGCTCTTGCCGACTTCTTCATTGCCATAGAAGGAACAGCGGTGCAGCGGCCCTTCCCAGCCGACTTTGTCGCAAGCCGCCTTGTAAAACTGGAACTGCAGCAACCGCGCAAGGAAATAGCGGGTGTAGGATACATTGCCCGGCACGTGGTATTTCGCACCCGGGTCAAAGCCATCCGCATCGCGCTGCGTCGGCGGTGTAATACCTTGGTACTCAAGCCGCAGCTTGTTCCAATCATTGTTGTATTCTTCGGGAGTGGTTGATCCGTCAAAAATACCCCAGCGATAACGGTCCATCAGCAGGCCGAAGGGCAGGAACGCGGCCTTGTCCATCGCCTGACGCAGCAACAGGCCGATGTCCTTGTCCGCGCTGGGCACGTCTTCGCGATCGAGCATATCGATCTGCACCAGATATTCGGGCGTGATCGACAACGCGATCATATCGCCGATTGCTTCGTGGAAACCGTCATTGGCGCTGTCGCGATAGAGGAAATCCTGCACCCCGTAAGCGCGTTGATAGTAGTTATGACCCAGCTCGTGGTGGATTGTCACAAAGTCGTCTGCGTTCTTCTTGATGCACATCTTGATCCGCAGATCATCGCTGTTTTCGATGTCCCACGCCGATGCATGGCACACCACCTCGCGATCGCGTGGCTTCACAAATTGGGAACGCCGATAGAAACTTTCCGGAAGCGCCTCGAAACCGAGCGAGGAGAAGAATTTCTCGCCCACGCGGACCATATCGACTTCGCTCAGGCCCTTTTCCTCGATCAGTGCAGTCAGATCATATCCGATATCGCCGGCGCCCTCGGGCGCGACCAGCGGATAGATATTGCCCCATTCCTGCGCCCACATATTGCCGAGCAAATCCGCGCGGATCGGGCCGGTCGCGGGCTGTACTTCGTCGCCATAATGCTCGTTCAGCTTGCCGCGCACATAGGTGTGCAGCGCCATGTAAAGCGGTTTGACCTCCTGCCACATCCGCTCTGTCTCGGCGGCGAATTGATCGGCGCTCATGTCATATTTGGAACGCTGCATCGCGCCGAAATCGGCATAGCCCAATTCGCGCGCACCGGCATTGGTCAGCTCGGCCAGACGGACATAATCGTCCTTCATCGGTGCGCCGACATTGCTGTGCCAGCTGGACCACATTTCAGAAAGTTCTTCGGGCGTGCGTTCAAGATTGCCCATCTCTGCCTCGATGTCAGAGCCGGAGATCTCTTCACCATTCAGCGTGCCTTTGCCCTGCCCGTAGGCCGCGTTGAGCGACGTTGCGAGCTCGGCCGCCTCTGCGGCAGCGCCTTCAGTCGTTGGCGCTGGCAACACGAGAGCAACGCGCAGAATGTCGAGCTTGCGCGCCACATCAGGGTCAAGGCCGTCAAGCGCGGCAAACTTGGCGGCTGCCAACCCCTTTGCGACCGATGTTTCGGCGGCAATCGCGCCAAAATAGGCATTCAGCGCATTGGTATCGTCGGTGATATAGGTCGAATTGATCCATGCGGCCCGGCCGCCCAGAACCCACATCTTCTCCATCTCGGCTTCGGTTTTGGCGACAAAGGCGGCCGCACCTTCAGCGGTCAGCGGGTGGCCATCGACCATTTCGACCGCGCCTTCCGCGGCCTCTCCGGCGGCATGATGATCGGCATATGCCGGCGCGGCAAGCGATATGGCGAGCGCAGACACAGCGGTTTTGAGTGCAGCAGGTGCGAATTTCATGGTGGCAAATCCTCTCAGGAAAGACCGGCGACCCGCCGGCTTTATTCATGACAGGAGTTTGGACCCGAATAGCGGCTTTATCAAGCCTCGCTCTGCAGGCCGCGCCGCTGTTTCCATTCCAACGCCAAGGCCAGCAAAACGCCCAGAAAGCTGACCATAAAGGCGATCATTTTCGGCGGCCGCACGGTTGCCGCAAAACCGGCCAGTTCATCGGACCCTGCATTCGCGCTTGCCTGGATGAATTGCGCGATCGTCTCGCCATAGTCGGTGAGCAGGAACACCGCCCCGGCAATGGCAATCACAGTGCCAAGATGCCGCAGGAAACCCGTTCCAGCCGCGCGGTAATAAAGCCCGCCCAATGTCGCGCCGATGCCATAAATGCCGATAAAGACCAGATCGCCGATCATCGAATAGCGCGCCTGCTCCATCACCCCGGCTTCCGTCCACGCGGCGTGGATCGCGTTGACTGTCGCGGCGTCGCCTGCGGCCTGATGGTCCGCGATGCCGCCCGGCACCTCTGTAATGCCCAGAGGCAGGCTCATCGCGATTACGATTGCAAAGGCGATCAGGCCGCCGATCCACCACATGAGAAATGTCTTACGTTGAACCATCTTACCCCCCATTACCCCCCAAAAAATTCGACCAGCGCATCGCCCAATGCGCCTTCGGTTACCGAACTCATATGCGTTCCCGGAATCTCGCGGTAGCGGCCATCGGGCAAAACCCGCGCCAGTTCCTTCGCCGAACCGTTATCAAAATCCTTGTCCCCGCAAATCAGCGCGGTTGGCATGGTGATACGCGCCAGATCTGCCTGCTTCACATCTTCCACCGCGCCCAGCAGCAGCCGCGCTGCTTCGCGGTCGATATTCATCGTCTTCATGAAACTCTTGGCCATGAAAGCCGGATCGCCGCGTTTGATCTCGTCAAAACGGTCAATCGCATCGATGAAAAAGGCGGATCGCCGCGCCCAACCGGCCAGCCCCTCCAGCCCCATCCCGCACAGCGCCAGCCGCCGCGGCTCGAGGCCTTCGATCACCCCCTTGGCAACGGTGCGCGCGCCCAAAGAGAATCCGGCCAGATCATAGTCTTCCAGATCAAGATGCCCGACCAGTGCCGCCAGATCCTTGCTGAGCACGCCATGCGGATAATCCAGCGCATTGTGCGACATGCTGCTGTGCCCATGCGCGCGCAGATCGGGCATGATCACTTCAAAACCGGCAGCGGCCAGCTTTTGCGCATGGCCGAATTTGATCCAGTTCATTTCGGCACTGGAAAACAACCCGTGGAGGAGGATGATGGGGCGCCCCCCGCCCATGCGGTGCACAGCCAATTCGGTACCATCGAAAGACGGCACATGCTCTGTCGAAAAACTGCTCACCGTTCCGCCAGCCCCTTCTCGTTCATGCGCCACAGCACCATTTCGATCCGGTCCTGTCCGAAGAAGGGCTCTCCATCGAAAACCAAGGTCGGAACGCCCCAATGGCCGGCAGCCTCAAGCGCTTCCTGATTGGCCGCAATTTCTGCATCCAGCCGCTCCGCATCGGACGTGACTTCGGCTTCGAGTTCGGCGAAATCGAGCCCCGCACGCTCCGCCGCACCCGCCAGATGGTCGCCTTCATGCCAATTGTCGGTTTTGCCATCCCAGATCAGCTTTGACACTTCATCCGCGAATTTCAGACCGTTCCCGCGCCGGGCCGCCGCCTGCCCCATCCGCACAATCCGGTAAATATAGGGCTGCTCGGCGGGGATCGTCATCGTCGCGATCTCCTGGACCACCGGGTCCGGGCGCGGCCAGCGATACGGAATATCCAATTGCTGCGCGACCCGCGCCGCATCCATGAAGATGTACCGGCCTGCGGCTCTATTGCCCTCGGCAAAAAACTCCGGCTGCCGGATCGCCAGAGGATAAACCGGACGCAAATTGATCGCGACGTCGAAAATCTCGGTGAGAGCCCGATACCGCCCGATCGCGAGATAGCTATAGGGAGAGCGGAATGAAAAATAGAGGTCTGCTTGAAGTGTCATGCCGCCTGTTTTGCAGCAAGACAGCCCAAAGGTCACCCCTTCTTCAGATGCTTGCGCCCCAGCAATTCGGCAATCTGCACTGCATTGAGCGCCGCGCCTTTGCGAAGATTATCCGACACGCACCATAGCGAAAGGCCGTTTTCGACAGTCGGGTCTTCGCGGACACGGCTTATATAGGTGGCGCTGTCGCCGGCGCATTCGACGGGCGTGACATAGCCGCCATCCTCACGCTTATCGACCAGCATCAGGCCCGGCGCCTCACGCAAAATCTCTTGCGCTTCCTTCGCGGAAATTTCCTTCTCGAATTCGATATTCACCGCTTCGGAGTGGCCGACGAAAACGGGCACGCGCACACAGGTCGCGTTGAGTTTGATTTTCGGGTCGAGAATCTTCTTCGTTTCGGCGACCATTTTCCATTCTTCCTTGGTCGATCCATCGTCGAGGAAGACATCAATATGCGGAATGACGTTGAACGCGATCTGCTTGGTGAAAGTCGCAGGCTCGGGCTTGTCGCCAACGAAGATCGCCCGGCTTTGTTCGAACAATTCGTCCATGCCCGATTTGCCCGCGCCCGATACCGATTGATAAGTCGCCACCACGACGCGCTTGATCGTTGCGGCATCGTGGAGCGGCTTTAGCGCGACCATCAACTGCGCAGTGGAGCAATTGGGATTGGCGATGATATTGCGCTTGGCATAGCCATCAATCGCATCGGGGTTAACCTCTGGCACGATCAACGGAACATCGGGGTCCATCCGGTAAAGCGAACTGTTATCGATCACCACACAGCCAGCCGCCGCAGCTTTGGGCGCATATTCCTTGGCCGGGCCGCTACCCGCCGCGAACAAAGCAATGTCCCAGCCGTTCCAGTCGAAATGCTCGATATTCTTGCATTTGAGCATTTTGCCGGTTTCGCCAAATTCGACCTCGCTGCCTTGCGAGCGCGAGCTGGCAACAGCGGCGACTTCCTCAATCGGAAATTCGCGCTCTGCAAGGATTGCCATCACTTCGCGGCCAACATTCCCTGTCGCACCGACAACCGCCACTCGATAACCCAAAACCATTCTCCTGAATCGCGAAACCCGCGCATCAATTATGTCGCCCCTCTAGCAGCAATTGCCAGCGGCGAAAGCAAGCAAAGCTATGCATAAGGTTAGGAACTTAGGGGAAGGCGCCGATGTGGGGGAATTTTCCTGTGATCAAACGGCAGCGAGAGATTTTACATAGTTTACAATTTATAAGGCATGTTTACCTATCGGATCGAAACGTAAAATCTGACCCGCAAAAGCGGGCAATGTGGCTTTGAGGACGGGTTGCGCGCGTGACAATTTCGATTGAAAACTGGCGCGTGGACGCCAGACATTTCGCGTTTGAAGACACGCGAATTGCCTATTGGACGAAGGGGGATCGCAGACCGCTTTTGCTGATCCACGGCTTTCCCACGTCATCTTGGGACTGGGCCCCCATTTGGAAGGCGCTGGCGCAAAGCCATCGCCTGATCGCAGCCGATTTGATCGGCTTCGGCCTGTCGGACAAGCCGCGCGCGGACTATTCGATCGGGCGGCAATGCGACATGCTGCTGGCGCTGCTCGACCATCTGGAAATCGATGAATTCGACATTCTGGCGCATGATTACGGGGCATCGGTGGCGCAGGAACTGCTCGCCCGGCAAAAAGATGGCGCCGGAGCCGCGGGACTTTCAAAGATCGTATTTCTGAACGGCGGCATGTTCGCTCGATATCAACGGACCCGGCCGATTATGCGGTTGGCGAGGTCCCCTCTCGGCTTCCTGGTCAGCAAGACTTTAAACCGCAAGAGCTTCGGCAAGCACTTTTCCTCAATCTTCGGAACGGACAGCAAACCGGGCGAGGATCGGCTCGATATTTTCTGGTCGCTGTTTACCGAACAGGACGGAAACCGGATCATTCACCGGCTCGCCCACTATATCCAGGATCGCCATATATCCGAGGAACGTTGGGATGGCGCGTTGAAAGATGCACAGGACCGTATCGGCCTGATCAATGGCGCAGCCGATCCGATTGCCGGCGAACACTGCCACCGCCGCTGGGTCAAGCAACTGCCCCACGCCAAAGAACATCTGTTACCCGGCGTGGGCCATTATCCGCATGTGGAGGCACCGGCCGAAGTGGCATCGATGGCTCTCAATTGGTTGCGTCAGTCCGGCTAGTCTGAAGCCCCTGCCCCCTCACAAAAACTGTGATCACTCCGGCGGGGTTACCCCGTGGCGCTCAAGAAAGGCGAAGATCGTGTTCCACATATGCGGGCTGATATTCTCGCCCGAAACGCGGTGGGTGTAACCGGGGTAGAGCATCATCTCGAAGGGAATATTGCCTTCCTGCAGAACCGAAATCAGCTCTGAAGAATTCTCGAACACCACATTGTCATCCGCCATTCCGTGGATCAGCAGCAAAGGATCGCTGATTTTCGCGGCGTCGGGAATCGCGCTGGCTTTCTCATAGGCATCTGGCACCAAGTTCGGATCGCCCATGAAGCGTTCGGTATAGTGGGTATCATAAAGTTCCCACTTGGTGACAGGTGCGCCCGAAATACCGGCGGCATAGAGCCCCGGATCGGCCTGCATCTGTTTCAGCGTCATATAGCCGCCATAGGACCAGCCATAGAGCGCGACCTTGTCCGGATCGACGAAATCGAGAGTCTTTAGATAGTTCGCGCCTTCGCGCTGGTCATCCACCTCGACGCCGCCCATCGCGTGATAGAGCGGCTGCTCGAAGGCAACCCCGCGATTGGCCGAGCCGCGATTGTCCAGCTCGAACCAGATATATCCCGCATCGACCACCGCCTGCTGCAACGCGCCGTCCCAACCATTGTGGACGATTTGCGGGCCCGGGCCGCTATAGTGATAATAGAACACAGGATACTTCTTGCCCGGCTCCATCTCCGGCGTGACCATCTTCCAATAGAGATCGGTTTCGCCGTCGGCAGCCTTAATTGTGCCGAACTGCGCCGGACGATGGCTCGCAAGGTGCGAAGCGTAGGGATGGTCGGCGTTGAGCGCGTTTTCTTCCACCCATGCGAGACGGTTGCCGCTCTCATCCGCGAGATAGGTCTGCGCAGGCTGGCTATGGTTTGATCGTGTGATCAGAAGCGTCTGGGCCGCCTTGTCCATCTTCGCACTATGGGTGAAACCGGGCTCGGTCAGGCGCAAACGCGGTTCGTCAGGCGAGAAAACCGTGCTTGCCACATAAATATGCTTCTCAAGAACGCCTTCGACCGCTTCGTAATACACCGCCGCATATCTGCCATCGACGCCTACCAGTTCGGTCACCGGTTCGTCATCCTTGGTCAGCTGGGTCCATTTGCTGCCGTTGAAGTGATAGAGCTGGCCGACGCCGCTGCGCTCGCTCCACCAGATCAGCTCCCCGCCTTCCAGAAATTTGTAATTGTCCGACAGGTTGATCCAGTAATCCTCCGCCGCCGCTTTTTCGGTGAACCAGATCTCGCTCGCCCCTGTCGCCGGATCGACTTTCAGCATGTCCAGCACCGTCTGCTCGCGGTTTTGCCGCTGGACATAGAGCATGCCATCGGGCGCCCAATCGACGCGCGCGAGGTAGATATCGGTTTCCTCGCCCAGATCGACCTTCACCCGGTTGCCGCCATCGGGGTCCATCACGAACAAATCGACAATCGCATTGTCGCTGCCCGCCACCGGGTAGCGTTGATCGAAAACCTTGGTGCCGGTTGCGCCGATGGCTGCGCGGGTGACGACGCCCACGCCTTCCTCGTCAGTCCGCTGGACCGCGATGCGCGTGTCGTCGGGGTTCCACCAGTAACCGGTCATCCGGCCCATTTCTTCCTGCGCGACGAACTCCGCCTCTCCCCAGCGGATGGTATCGCCTTCCTTGGGAGTAATCGGCGCGGCGTCTTTGCCAATCTCGCCAACCCACAGCTGCCGATCGCGGATGAAAGACACATATTTGCCGGTGTCGCTGAGAACCGGATTCAGCTCGCTTTCTTCGGTATCGGTCAGGCGCGTGACGCTTGCTCCGTCCGGGCCGCCGATTTTGGCCAGATAGAGATCGCCATCAAGCGGCACGAGCACGCCCGATCCGTCTGCGGTCCATTGATAGGAAATAATCCCTTTGAGATTGCCAACCCGCGCGCGCTCGCGCTGCATCTTTTCATCTTCAGACAGCTCGCGGCCGGAGCCGAGTTTCTCCGAATCGACCAGCATGGTCCACGCACCGCTTTCGCGGTCATAGCCCCACAGATCGTAACGCTCGCGATCATCCTCGCGATTGCGCAGCAGGGTGAGGTAACGCCCATCGGGTGACAGCTTCGCCTGGCGCGGGCTGGCCCCGTCGAGAGAGGGGCTGGCGAAAACGCGTTCGAAAGTCAGATCGGCCGATGTATCCTGTTCGACGGTCATTGTGTGATCGTCTGCATGGGCGGGTGTGGCAAAAGCAAGCGAAGCGGCTGCGGCAAGCAATAGGCGCATATCAATTTAGAACCCCTGTGTTTCGTCATTGCGAGCGTAGCGAAGCAATCCAGAGTATCAAGCGCTTACGCTGGATTGCCGCGTCGCCTAGCGGCTCCTCGCAATGACGAGCACCATAGAAAAAGGGCGCCCCGGCCAAACCGGAACGCCCTTTTTCTATTTCGCTATTGCCAGGATTAGCTCTTAGGAGCGTTGACCCGACGCTCCGCGATGCGCGCACTCTTACCGGTGCGGCCACGCAGATAATACAGCTTCGCGCGGCGCACGACACCGCGGCGGACCACGGTGATGCTGTCCACGATTGGCGCGTAAAGCGGGAATACGCGTTCCACACCTTCGCCAAAGCTGATCTTGCGGACGGTGAAGTTGCTGCCCATGCCGCGATTGCTGCGAGCGATGCACACACCTTCGAAATTCTGGATACGCTCGCGCGTACCTTCGATAACTTTCACGCCTACGCGAATTGTATCGCCGGCCTGAAATTCAGGGATATCTTTCCCCAATGCGCCGATTGCTTCGGCTTCCAGTTCTTGAATCAGGTTCATTGACCCGAGTCCTTCTATTTCCCGCCGCGCGCCAGAGGCAGGTCAGTCCCGATCGCCATTGTAGCGATCCCAAAGGTCTGGCCTGCGTAACCGAGTATGATCTTCGGACATTTGCTTGCGCCATGCCGCGATCTTCGCATGATCCCCCGATCGCAGCACTTCGGGGATCGTGCGCCCTTCCCATTCCTGAGGTCGGGTATATTGAGGGTACTCCAGCAGTCCTTCTTCGAAAGACTCCTCGGTACCGCTCGAAGCCGCGCCCATTACGCCGGGAAGCAGCCGAATGCAAGCATCAAGTATTATCAAGGCCGCCGGTTCTCCGCCGGAGAGCACGATGTCGCCAACGCTGACTTCCTCGATCTCCCGCCCTTCGAATACGCGCTCGTCAAATCCCTCGAACCGGCCGCACAGAATTGTCACCCCCGGCCCATCGGACAATTCGCGGATACGAGTTTGAGAAATCGGCTTTCCGCGCGGTGTCATGGCAAGGATCGGTGCCATGGGCTGCATGCGCTTCGCATGATCAACTGCAGCAGCGAGAACATCCACCTTAAGCACCATCCCAGCACCGCCGCCCGCTGGCGTATCATCGACATTCTTGTGCTTGTCCGTCGCAAAATCGCGGATCTGGATAGTATCAAGCGACCACTTCTGCTCCTCCAACGCCCGCCCCGCGAGCGAAAGCCGCAGCGGCCCGGGAAACATCTCCGGATAGAGAGTGAGTATGGTGGCGGCGAAGGTCATAATTCAGCGTATCGATCTTTCAGCTCGGCCTTTTTTCGTCTGCGCTGATCCATCCATCCACAAACTGCGATTATTGCGCCCGCCGGAATCCAGACAATCATACCGATGTCGAAGAAAAGGAAGTCGAACAATCCACTCACCATCTCAAAAAATGTTATCTTGGTTGGGAGAATTACGGACAAAAGGAGAGTCCAGAACACCGCCGGAAATGCAATGGCACCAATCAGCCGGGCAACAGGCCGTAAGTTCGCACAAAACTCGTTAAGGAGCACAATCACGACCACGCCCGGAACTGCGTAAGCTGCGATCGGAAGCAACCAATCTATGGGCTGCGTCGAATACGGCGCAGGCTCCTCATGTGCCGTCGCTGGAGATGCCAACAGGAACAGCGCTGACATGAAAAGTAGCCTCTTCATCTCAACTCCCCCTTCCTTCGCCCGCACTCCAACGCCTATATCTCGGCGAAGTCGGCGTTCACCACAAGGCGTTTCTCGTCCCACTCGATCACCGCCTGTTTGGTCATCGGGATCATGAACTTCTTGCCGTTCGGCTTTTCGATCTCGATCACGTCCTGCGCGCCGAAATTCTCAACCGCGCAGACGGTGCCGAGTTCTTCACCCCCATCGGAAACCGCCGCAAGGCCCAGCAAATCGGCGTGGTAATATTCGCCCTCGCCCAATTCGGGCAAAGCATCGCGGGCAATGGTCAGGACGGTGCTGCGCAGGGCCTCGGCTGCATTGCGGTCGGTGACTTCGGCAAAGCGCGCAATCGCGCCGCCTTTATTGTCATCGCGGATTTTTTTGAGAGTGAGCGTTCCGTCGTTGAACGCCTTGTGCTGTTTGAGCGCGGCTATTCCTTCGCCAAACAGTTTCAGACGGACTTCGCCCGTCACCCCGTGCGCGCCCGATATGGCAGCGAGGGTGACGGGCTGATCCTGTGACAAAGGGCTTAGCCTTCTGCCTTGTCTTCAGAAGCTTCGTCGGCAACCGGGCCGCCTTCGGCAACTTCTTCAGCAATCGCAGCTTTGTCTTCTGCCGATGCTTCTTCGGGTGCATCGGTTGCGGCTTCAGCAACAGCTTCTGCTGTTTCTTCGGTCTTTACCGAACCGGTTGCATCGTTCTCTGTGCTATCCGCATCGGTTTCAGCAGAAGCGTTCTTCGCTTCTTCTTCGGCTTCTTTGGCAGCAGCTGCTTTTTCAGCCTTCTCTTCCAAACGCTCTGTGGCTTTTTCGCCAGGCTTTGCCTTGTTCGGGTTGTTGCGAGCAGCACGCTCGCGGATGCCGGCCGCGTCAAGGAAGCGCGCAACACGGTCCGAAGGCTGTGCGCCAACACCGAGCCAGTATTTCGCGCGGTCTTCGTCCAGCTTTACGCGGTTTTCGTCATCCTTCGCGAGCAGCGGGTTATAAGTACCGATCTGCTCGAGATAACGGCCGTCGCGCGGCTTGCGGCTGTCAGCGGCCACGATGCGATAGTAAGGGCGCTTTTTCGCGCCGCCACGGGAAAGACGTAGTGCAATTGCCATGATGTATTCCTTCTTTAAATCAAATATCTGTAATCACTAAATTTTCTAATCTATTTCTTGGGCCCGCCGAGGCCGGGGAGACCCGGCGGCAATCCGCCGCCCGGACCGCCAAGCCCGGGCATGGCCGCATCGAGGCCGCCCTTGCCGAACATGGCGGCAAGCCCTTTCAGGCCGCCCATTTTCTTGATCTGCTTCATCGCGCGCGACATCTCCTTGTACATTTTAAGGAGCTTATTCACGTCCTGAACGTCCTTGCCCGCGCCCGCTGCAATGCGCCGTTTGCGCTTGGCATTGAGCAAGGCGGGATTGGCGCGCTCTTTCGGAGTCATCGACCCGATAATCGCGTCCATATGGACCAGAACCTTGTCGTCCATCCCGCTATTGGCCATCGCCGCTTTGGCTTTCTTCATGCCGGGCATCATGCCCGCCAGCATGCCCAGCCCGCCCATATTGTTCATTTGCTGAAGCTGCGTGCGCAGATCGTTGAGATCGAACTGCCCCTTCGCCATCCGCTTGGCGAGCGCTTCTGCATCTTCTTCCTTGATCGTTGCCGCGGCCTTTTCGACCAGCGAAACAACATCGCCCATGCCCAGAATGCGGTCGGCAACACGTTTGGGGTGGAATGTCTCCAACGCATCGAGCTTCTCGCCGGTACCGGCAAATTTGATCGGTTTGCCGGTCACGTGGCGCATAGACAGCGCCGCACCGCCGCGCGCATCGCCGTCCATCCGGGTTAGGATCACACCGGTCAGCGGTACTTCCTCGGTAAAGCTTTTCGCGACGTTGACCGCGTCCTGGCCGGTCAGGCTGTCGACCACCAGCAGCACTTCGGTCGGCGCCGAGATCGCTGACACCGCTTTCATTTCGGCCATCAGCGCTTCATCGACATGCAGACGGCCTGCCGTATCGAGCAGCAGCACATCGGCTGCCTGCAATTTCGCCGCATCGAGTGCGCGGCGGGCAATATCAACCGGCTGCTGGCCCGCGACAATCGGCAAGGTTGCGCATTCGATCTGCTCGCCCAGCACCGCAAGCTGTTCCTGCGCAGCAGGGCGATTGACGTCGAGCGACGCCATCATCGATTTCTTGCCGTGTTTCTCTTTAAGGAACTTGGCGAGCTTGGCGGTCGAAGTTGTTTTACCCGAGCCTTGCAGACCGACCATCATGATCACAACCGGCGGTTTGGCTTCGAGAGTGAGCGGAACGCTTTCCTCTCCGCCCAGCATTTCGACCAATTCGTCGGAAACGATTTTGACGACCTGCTGCCCCGGCGTGACCGATTTCAAAACTTCTGCGCCGATGGCTTTTTCCGTAACCGCATCGATAAAGCGGCGGACCACAGGCAATGCGACATCGGCTTCGAGCAAAGCAATGCGGACTTCGCGCATTGCATCGCGAACATCCTGTTCCTTCAGCGCGCCGCGACCGCGCAGGCCATCGAACACACCCGAAAGGCGGTCTGACAAGCTGTCGAACATAACGCTTCACTCCTATGTTGATGCCCCTGAAATAGGAACGCCAACGCCAAATGCCAAAAACGCCGGCGGACGAAACCTCGTCGGCCAGCGTGCGGATTCCAAAAGGAACACGACTTTTTTCAAATTCCATTTCGCTGTATTTTGGTTCAGGTCGCAGGCGAAAATTGTGCTTCGCGAGAACCGGCGCGCAGTGGGCATACAGCCCATGAGCACCGGAAGCGCAGCGAAGCGCGATTTGCAGCCCGTCCTGAAACAAAAGACGGTGAAATGGTGGAGCCTAGCGGGATCGAACCGCTGACCTCAACACTGCCAGTGTTGCGCTCTCCCAGCTGAGCTAAGGCCCCGTGCCATTTTGTTTCCCACTCGAAAGTGAGAGGTGGCCCTTTATGAGCCGCCGCGCCCATTTGCAAGCGGGTTTCTTGGCACGGTGTTTTTTGTTTGGCCTCAAGCGCCGGCGTTCGCATCCGCTCACTTGGCTATCCTCGCTTTCGCTCCCTAACGGTCGCTTCGCAGCGGGCGCGCAGTCGCGCTTGCGGCCCACTGAAAGTGGACCGACCCATTCCCGGCCATTTCGGTATCGCGATGATCCGGTTCGCGACTAGCGAACCGCAAGGCCGACCGGCCGCCCGAGCTTATGCGAGGTAGCCAAGCGAGCCGGATGGCTCGCGCCCGGCGACTGAGGGCTAAAACGAATTAAGTATCATCATTCCCGTCATCGTCGCCCTTGCCCTTGGATACGGCAAGGTCGTCGCTGTCGTCGCCAAGATCGACGTCTGCGTCGGGACGGTTTTCGTCCTCGTCGACATCGCTCAGCTCATCATCCTCATCCGCCAGATCGCTATCGGCGTCGCCTTTCTTCTTCTCGTCATCGAAAGGAATAGGCTGTTTCGTTTTCAGAACCGGCTCCGGCTCCCACTCTTCACCGCATTCAATGCAAGTGGCGGGCTCGTCTTTGCCCAGATCGTAGAAGCGAGTGCCGCATTTCGGGCAAGTACGCTTTGTGCCCCATTCTGGCTTGACCATTATAAATCCTTACGTGCTGTCCAGATTAGCTATCTGGAGCGAAAAATCTTCACTGCTTATTGGGGTCCGGCCCCGTGAAATCAAGTGCCGGAATCAGTGCGGGCGCGCCTTGCCATAGGGTATGTGCGCTGTCAAAGCCCTGTTGAACAAGCCGCCGCAATCGAAAGCAGTCCGTGACCGACACCCCAACCTCCAAACGCTTTGCACCGATTGGCCCGCTGACCGGCACCATCCGCGTGCCCGGCGACAAGTCGATCAGCCACCGCGCCTTGATGTTTGGCGCGCTGGCGGTGGGCGAAACCAAAGTCACCGGCCTGCTGGAAGGGCACGATGTTCTCGCCACGGCGGAGGCTTTGCGCATAATGGGCGCGACTATCGAACGCTTCGATGACGGGAGTTGGTCGATTCACGGCGTAGGCGTAGGCGGATTGCTACAACCCGCACAGGCGCTCGATATGGGCAATAGCGGCACCTCAACCCGCCTGCTGATGGGCCTGATCGCCAGCCACGCTATCACCGCGAATTTCACCGGCGATGCCAGCCTGTCAGGCCGCCCGATGGGCCGCGTTATCGATCCGCTCAGCCAGATGGGCGCGCGCTTTGAACCCAGCCCGGGCGGAACATTGCCGCTGATGATGAAAGGCAGCTTCCCCACTGTACCGATAAGCTACCGGCTGCCGGTTGCATCGGCACAGGTCAAAAGTGCCATTTTGCTGGCGGGCCTGAACACACCGGGCATCACCACCGTGATCGAGCCGGTCCCGACACGCGACCATACAGAACGGATGCTCAAGGGGTTTGGCGCGGATCTAACTGTCGAGGAAGTGGATGGCGAGCGAGTGATCCGCATTCGCGGCGATGCCGAATTGACGCCGCAGACGATCACCGTTCCGGGCGATCCATCCTCCGCTGCATTCTTCATCGTCGCGGCGCTGCTGGTAGAGGGCAGCGATCTCACGATTGAGAATGTCGGCCTTAACCCGACGCGCGCGGGCCTGATCACCGTTTTGCAGCAGATGGGCGGCGATATTGAATTGCTGAACGAACGCGAAGTCGGCGGCGAGCCGGTTGCCGATTTGCGAGTTCAGCACTCCCAATTGCGCGGAATCGATGTCGATCCCGCAATCGCGCCCAGCATGATTGACGAATTTCCGGTTCTGTTTGTGGCCGCGGCCAATGCACAGGGAACCACCACCACCAGCGGCTTGCACGAATTGCGCGTGAAAGAAAGCGACCGCCTGTCCGCCATGGCGGCGGCGCTGACTTCGGTTGGCGCGCGATTGAAAGAGCTGGAAGACGGATTGGTCATCGCCGGATCCGGCGGCGAGCCTTTGCGCGGAACCGGCAATGAATTGATCACCACCCATCTCGACCACCGCATTGCCATGAGCATGGCGGTGGCAGGATTGGCGAGCAAAGACGGCGTCGAAGTCGACGATACACGGCCCATCGCCACCAGCTTTCCCGATTTCGAGCAATTGTTGGAAGGCGCGGCCCGTGGCTGATCTCACCATGCCGCCACTCGATTGGGCGACGCTGGTCGGATTTGTCGGCATGGCCTGCATCATCGCCGCCTATGCCTATGTAACGGGCAAGGACAAACCCGATCCGTTCATCCTCCACGGCACCAATCTGCTCGGGGCGGCACTGCTTACGGTTTCCTTGCTGGTCCATACAAACCTGCCCAGCCTCGTGCTCGAGGCATTTTGGGCGGCCATCGCGATCTGGGGGCTGACCAAGGCATTTCTGGCGCGGAGGAAAGCGTCGTGATCATCGCCATCGACGGCCCCACTGCCAGCGGGAAAGGCACGTTGTCCAAACAGATCGCAGCGCATTTTGGCTTGCCGCATTTGGATACCGGCCTGCTTTATCGCGCGGTCGGGCGGCAGGTCATTCTCAATGGTGGTGATCCAGACAATCCTTCGGATGCCTTGGCTGCGGTCGCCTTTCCCGATGAACTGCTCGACGATCCGGTGCTGCGCAACGAAGCCACCGGCAGTCTGGCCAGCCGCGCTTCGGTACACCCCGATGTTCGCAAAGCCCTGTTCGAGCGCCAACGCGACTTTGCCTTGCAGGATGGCGGTGCGGTGCTGGACGGGCGCGATATCGGGACGGTGATCGCACCCGATGCCGACGTGAAGCTGTTCATCACCGCAAGCGTGGCAGCGCGCGCCAAGCGGCGCTTTGCCGAAATGCAGCAGCGCGGTGTCTCCATTACGCTTGAGGAGATTGTCGCCGATCTGGAACGCAGGGACGCGCGCGATACCGGCCGCAAAGACGCGCCGCTCATGGCCGCAGATGACGCCTTCACAATCGACACGTCCGATCTGGGCATCGAAGATGCCTTTGCCGCCGCGCTGGAAGCGATTGAGACGGCGAGCAGCAATTAGAGCTGTCCTACATCCAACCAAATCGCCTAGCTGGACGGATGCCCGTGCATCGTCCTTCTCGTCACCAAACCACCCGCAAATCACGCCTCACAGATTTTCTCTCTTGGACAGCGGTCCATGTGGTCCATGTCTTGGCTGACGCCCTCGGGCAGCTGACCGTAAATCGCTTGCATTTCCCCCGCGTCTGCCCTAGGCGCGCGCCCGTTCTCGCAATCTCCCGCAATATTGGTGGTTGAAAGGACCTCTATGTTGGCATCCGGCCACATGGAGACGTCGGCCTCTTGCCCCGCTAGCCTTCGCAATGGTGCGTTGGAGGCGGTTTAAGACCCCGGACAACCGGTGGCCGGTAACTCACATACTCAGGGATACCCCTACTCTATGGCAACTTCAGCCAACCCAACGCGCTCGGATTTTGAAGCGCTTCTCAACGAACAACTCGGTGGTGCAGAAGATGGCGGTTTCGAAGGCCGCGTCGTTAAAGGCACCGTAACCGCAATCGAAAACGGCAAGGCCGTTGTCGATGTAGGCCTCAAAAGCGAAGGCCGCATCGATCTCAAAGAATTTGCGCGTGGCGATGACGACCACGGCCTGACTGTCGGCGCAGAAGTCGAAGTCTATGTCGACCGTGTCGAAAATGCCGACGGCGAAGCCATGCTCAGCCGCGACCGCGCCCGCCGCGAAGCCGCTTGGGACAAGCTCGAAAACGAATTTGGCGAAAATGCCCGCGTAAACGGCCGCATCTTTGGCCGCGTCAAAGGCGGCTTCACAGTCGATCTTGACGGCGCCGTGGCCTTCCTGCCCGGCAGCCAAGTCGATATCCGCCCTGTACGTGACATCACCCCGCTGATGGACATCGAACAGCCATTCCAGATCCTCAAGATGGATCGCCGCCGCGGCAACATTGTTGTTTCGCGTCGTTCGATCCTCGAAGAAACCCGTGCGGAACAGCGCAGCGAACTGATCGGCGATCTGAGCGAAGGCCAGGTCATCGATGGTGTGGTCAAGAACATCACCGATTACGGTGCGTTTGTTGATCTGGGCGGCATTGACGGCCTGCTCCACGTCACCGACATGAGCTACAAGCGGGTCAACCACCCCAGCGAAATCATCGAAATCGGCCAGACCGTTACCGTACAGATCGTTCGCATCAACAGCGAAACACAGCGCATCAGCCTGGGCATGAAGCAGCTGGAAAGCGATCCATGGGATGGCGTTGGCGCGAAATATCCGATTGGCGCGAAGCTGACCGGTACTGTCACCAACATCACCGAATATGGTGCGTTCGTGGAACTGGAAGCCGGCATCGAAGGCCTGGTCCACGTTTCCGAAATGTCGTGGACGAAGAAGAATGTTCACCCCGGCAAGATCGTTTCGACATCGCAAGAAGTCGAAGTGCTGGTTCTCGAAGTGGACAGCGAAAAGCGCCGCATCTCGCTCGGCCTCAAGCAAGCTCAGGGCAATCCTTGGGAAGAATTCGCCGAGAAGAACCCAGTGGGCTCGACAGTTACCGGCGAAGTCAAGAACGCGACCGAATTCGGTCTGTTCATCGGCCTCGAAGGCGACGTGGACGGCATGGTTCACATGTCCGACATCGCGTGGGGCATTTCGGGCGAAGACGCATTGGCGCTGCACCGCAAGGGTGAAGAAGTCCAGGCGATCGTTCTCGATGTCGACACCGATAAAGAGCGTATCAGCCTTGGCATGAAGCAGCTCGAAAAAGGCGCTCCATCGGCAGAAGGTGCCGCTGGTGGCGGCTTGAAGCGTGGCGACGTTGTAACCGTAACTGTCCTCGAAGTTCGCGATGGCGGCCTCGAAGTGCAGGCTGGCGACGATGGCGCAACCGGCTTCATCAAGCGTTCGGACCTCGGCCGTGATCGTGACGAGCAACGCCCTGACCGCTTCCAGGCGGGCAACAAGGTCGATGCGATGGTCACCGGTTTCGACCGTTCGAAGAAGCCGAACTTCTCGATCAAAGCGCGTCAGATCTCCGAAGAGAAGGAAGCAGTGGAGCAGTTCGGTTCATCCGATTCGGGCGCATCACTCGGCGACATTCTCGGCGAAGCTCTGAAGAAGGGCGATTAATTCGTTTTAGTCCCTCAATCGGCGGGCGGAATGCATCCGCATTCCTTGCCTGCCTCGCATAAGCTCGGGCGGCCAGTCGGCCTTGCGGTCGGCTGTCGCCGCCCGGGATTGCGAAACTTTTTATGGCCGGGAATGAACCGGCCCGCCAACGGACGGACCGCAAGGCCAACCGGCCGCCCGCAGCGAAGCGACCGTCAGGGAGCGAAAGCGAGGATAGCCAAGGCTGCGGACGCAGCCGCCGGCGCTTGAGGCCAATCAAGAACGCCGGGCCTTTCCTACTTTGGGCACCTGCCCTACACTGGCGGCATGCTACAAATTCATCAATTCCCGTGCCTGTCTGACAATTACGGATATCTCGTCCACGATCCCGCCAGCGGAGAGACAACCTGCATCGATACGCCCGATGCCAAGGAATATCTCAAACAGGCCGAGGCAAAAGGGTGGACCATCACCCATATCTGGAACACCCATTGGCATCCCGATCATGCGGGCGGGAACGAGGAAATCAAAGCTGCCACCGGCTGCACCGTCTTTGGCCCTGCCGAAGTTGAGAAAATCGCAAAGCCCGATGTGGTAATCAAACATGGCGATACGGTTTCGCTGGGCGCATTCACCGGCGATGTAATCGATGTTGGCGGTCATACAAACGGCCATATCGCGATCCACATTGCCGAGGCTGGCGTTGCCTTTGTGGGCGACGCGGTGTTTGCCCTTGGCTGCGGCAGAATGTTCGAGGGGACACCCGATCAGTTCTGGGCCAGCCTGGAGCGGATCAAAGCCCTCCCCGCCGACACGATGCTCTACTGCGCGCATGAATATACGCAGGCGAATGCGAAATTCGCGGTCCATGCCGATCCGGACAATTCCGCCCTCGCCGATTATGCGGCAGAGATTGATCGCAAACGCGCACAAGGTTCACCGACCGTGCCCATGCCGCTGTCGCGCGAATTGGAGACCAATCCCTTTCTGCGCGCTGACGAAGCAGTGCTCGCCGCGAAATGGGGCGGTGATACGCCTGCTGAAACTTTCGCAGCTCTGAGAGCGGGCAAAGACAACTTCTAGAAAGTGGTATAAATGAAGCCGGTCGAAATCGTCCTTCTGCACGGACCGCTTGTCGGGCCAGCCTCCGTCGAACCGACCCGGCAGGAATTACAGTCCAGAGGCTTGACCGTCGTGGTGCCAAAACCGGCGAACGATCAAGCAAACATTGCTTGGCGCGATTGGCCCGCGAGCCTGACGGATCGCTTGCCAAAACTCGATCTGCCGGTTTTTGTTGGACACAGCATGGGGAGTCTCCTCGCTGCACGAATGGCTGCCGACTACGCGGAATGCGGCATGATATGCCTAGACGGCGACATTCCGTGTTTGAACGGACCTACACCGCCTGTTGCCGCCAGCTTTCGTCCAATCATCGAAGGATTACCGCAAAGTGACAGACTGCTGCCACCATGGCATAAATGGTGGCCAAGCGATCCCTTTCAGGGCTGGCCCGTAACCGATGCGGAAAAGGCCCGCGTCAGCGCCGACATCCCGCAATTGCGTTTCGATTGGTTCGACGACAGCTTTATCATGCCGAACTGGGATCATGCCGCTAAGGGCTTCATTCAACTGAACGCGTGGTTCGACGAGGAATCCAAGCGCGCAGAGAAACTTGGCTTTCCGGTAGAGCGGATCGAAGGGACACATCTCCACCCCGCTGTTGCCCCCGTGGAAACCGCCGATGCGATCATTGCCTGCATCGCGCGAATGGAGCGGCCCAACTGATGAAGGCTTTGCGCGTATCACACCTATCCTCTGACCTATCAGGCGTTGAGCTGGCCGAAATGTCCATGCCCGAACGCAAGACCGGCGAAGTCTTGGTGCGCGTCCGGGCTGCATCGCTCAATTTCCCTGACCTGTTGATGACGCGCGGGGAATATCAGTTCAAACCGGAGCCGCCTTTCACTTTGGGAATGGAAATGGCGGGCGAGGTGGTCGAGGCCGATCCCGATAGCGGCTTTGCCGCGGGCGACCGTGTGATGGGCGGCGCTAAGACCGGCAGCATGGCGGAGTTCCTCTCGGTACCCGCTCGCGCGCTTGCGCCGCTCCCGGATGGGCTCGATTTCGAGAAAGGCGCGGCGATGGGCGCGGCCTATCAAACCGCATATACCGCGCTTGTCGAACAAGGCGGTGTGCAAGCGGGCCAATGGGTGCTGGTGCATGGCGCAAGCGGCGGGGTGGCGCTTGCCGCTGTTGATCTGGCCAAGGCGCTGGGCGCGAAAGTGATCGCGGCGTCCGGTTCACCGCAAAAGCTTCCGCGAATTGCCGAACTTTACGCCCCTGATGCAACCATCGAAAGCGTCGGCCGGTTTCGCGATCAGGTCTCCGAAATTACTGGCGGCACGCTATGCGATCTTGTCTGCGAGCCGGTTGGCGGCGACATTTTCGATGAAAGCACGCGCTGCGTCGCCTTTGGCGGAAAACTGCTGGTGGTGGGTTTCGCCGGAGGGCGCATCGCCGACATCGCGACCAATATTCCGCTGATCAAAGGTTTTTCCGTGGTGGGCGTACGCGCAGGCGAATATGCGCGGCGTTTCCCCGAGCGCGGCAAACGTATCAAAGACGAAGTTGCCCGCATGGCCAGCAGTGGGCAAATCAGCCCCGCCATCGACCGCACATTGCCCCTGTCCCGATGGCGCGAAGCTTTCGAAGCCATGGCGGGCCGGGAACTGGTCGGGAAAGTAATCCTCATCCCCGGGCAATAGACACAAAAAAGGCGGCCACTCGGGCCGCCCTTTTCATATCTGTTCTATCGCTGCTTAGAGACCGGCGATCAGCTGATCGGCCAACTTCCCGTCGGCAGAGGCATCATGCTTCTTGGCAATCAGATCTTGCGCGGCGGCGGTTGCGGCATTGGCAGCCCGCGCGCGGACATCGTCCACTGCATCGCGTTCGGCAGCGGCAATCTTGTCTTCCGCCATCTTCTTGCGGCGAGCGACCATTGCCTTGCTGTCTTCTTCTGCCTTCGCAACGATGGCATCGGCTTCCTTCTGGGCGCCTTCCATCATCGCCTCGGCGTCTTTTTCAGCGCCGGCAATCTTTGCCGCATATTCGTTGCGCAAAGCTTCCGCTTCGGCGCGGAGCTTCTTCGCTTCGTCCAGCTGTTCGCGGATTGCGGCAATCTTGTTGTCGAGCCCGCCGGTGATCATTCCGGGGACTTTCTTCCACAGCATGATTGCGATCGAAACCGCCATCGCGATGGATACGATCTGATAGGGCTCCAGACTCCACAGATGCGGCCCGATCGATTCGGGAATGTCCGTGGTGGTGAATACTTCGGGTGCGTTAGACATTGGTCATCGCCTTCTTCACCGCCGATTTGGCATTGGCCGCAGTCACTTTCACGCCCGCAAGCTGCTGGACGATGTCCTGCGCAGCCTCTGCAGCCACCGATTCAACTTCGGTCAATGCCGCGGTGCGTGCTTCGGCGATTTCGACTTCAGCCTTGGCCAGCTTGGTATCAAGCCGTTTCTGCGCTGCTGCCAGCTTCTTTTCGCTTTTGGCAGCGGCATCAGCCTTTGCCTTGGCGATTACGGCCTGTGCCTCCGCGCGATTTTCATTCTCGCGCTTGCGCCATGCTTCCTCTTCCTCGTCCGCCTGGGCACGCGCGGCTTCGGCAGCGGCCAGATCGCCTGCGATCTGATCGTCACGCTGGGCAACGGTTTCCATGACGCGCGGTACCATACCGCGGCCGACAACGAAGAAGACAAACCCAAAGGTCACCAGCAGCCAGAAAATCTGGCTGGAATAGGTTTCCATTATCTGAGCTATCTGAGGCATAGGATCAGGTCCCGGCTTTTAGCAGAGGAATACCAGATCGACCCGACCGAAGCCGGGCCGACCTTGGTGATATGTTAGGCGACGAAGATCAGGATCATCGCGACGACGAACGCCAGCAGGCCGAGAAGCTCAGCTGCGGCGAAGCCGATGAACAGGCGGCCTTGCTGACCGTCTGCGGCGCCTGGGTTGCGCAGTGCGCTCTCAAGGAACGAACCGAATACGTTACCAACACCGATTGCGGCCATGCCGGCACCGATAGCGGCGAGACCTGCACCGATGAGCTTTGCTGCTGCTGGATCCATTGTACTTACTCCTTAGAAATATCTGTAAATGTTAATCAGAAAAGGTGGTGAAAATGCGTCTTAGTGTAGGTGTTCGGCGTCGTTGATGTACAGCGACGTCAACAGCGCGAAAACATAGGCCTGGATGCCCGCGACCAGAATTTCCAGCGCGCTGATGCCGACCATCAGAATGAAGCTGGGGACCGCAACCAGTGCGGCAAATTCAACGCCGGCATTGGTGCCGTCGATCACGAAGCTCGACAGAACTTTGAGCAGAACGTGCCCCGCCATCATCGCCACGAACAAACGCAGCGCGAGGCTGAACGGACGCACAAGGAACGAGATCAGCTCGATCGGGAAAATGATCGGGATCATCGGCAGCGGTGTGCCATGCGGCACGAACAGGCTGAAAAACTTAATGCCGTGCTTCCAGAAACCGACAATCAGAACGATCGAGAAACTGATGATCGCAAGAACGCCGGTGACGGTGAAGTGGCTGGTGAATGTGAACGGGTGCAGGCCGATTATGCCGAGCGGCAGAAGCCCCAGAAGGTTGGCGAACAGGATGAACATGAACAGGCTGAAGATGTAAGGCACATATTTGCGCCCCGCCTTGCCGATATTCGCTTCCAGCATGTCGTCGATGAAACCGGTGAAGGTTTCGACCATCATTTGCCAACGGCCAGGCACAAGCTCTCGCTTCATCCCGCCCACTACAAATACAGTGAGCACGATTGTGGTGATTACCATCCACATCGCGCTGTTGGTGAAAGCGATATTGAAGCCCGCGAGTTCCCACGAATTCGAACCCATCAAGGGCTCGATGTGGAACTGGTGCATCGGATCGACTTTGCCT
The DNA here is from genome assembly GCF_009827395.1 of Pontixanthobacter aquaemixtae. GTDB lineage: Bacteria > Pseudomonadota > Alphaproteobacteria > Sphingomonadales > Sphingomonadaceae > Pontixanthobacter > Pontixanthobacter aquaemixtae. Next base: position 1,415,721 of record NZ_WTYX01000001.1, read on the forward strand.
TCTTCGGCTGCCACGTCTGAACGTCCCTACGCGTTAAGAGCAGTCGCTGCGGTTACTCACCCTTGGGTGTGTCATCCGATTGCGTGCTCGCCATTCGAAAAATGTTCCTGAAAGCAACGATTATCCCGAGGAACAATCCCACCAACAGACCCCAGGGCGACGTACCGGCGAAATAGTCAATTGTGACGCCGATAATCACACCGCCGAGAATCCCGCCAAGAAGGTCCGCCAGAACCCGGTTTCCGCTGCGATAATTCGCATCGGTTCCCGAAACTTGCGACCGGTTGCGTTCACTTTCACGCTCTTTCGCAGCTTTAAGCCGCGCTTCGAGCGCATCAATGCGCGCATCCTCGGCGATGGGTTCCCGTGCGGGCTTCTCGTCGCTCATGTCGTTATCCTCAAATAGGGGGCCTAAAAAAGGGTTGCACGACACGGGCAAATAAGCTGCCCGCCGAGGGCGAGGCCCCCTTAGGCGGGGGGTGTTTTGAAGTCAACCGGCGCTATTGTGCACCTGCAACAATTTTGAATGTTTTTGCCCAGTTGCGTCTCAGGCAGCCGCGCAGCGGCTATCGCGCACCGGCGGCGCACTGGTGCGAGTCTGCCAAGAACCATCGGGTGCCTGATATTTCTCACCTGGAACGGTGGCGGCAATCGCCAGGCAGCCAGAGGTGAAAGCATATTCTTCGATGGTCGAACGCTTGGCCGAAGCCCGCTCGGTATAGACCGCGCGGCGCTTGATATTGATGTCTTTGACAATCCGTTCCAGCTCGGGCGTCGAGGCACCGACAATGCCGAGATAACCGTCCATCTTCTCGCCAACCTGCCCTGCCTTGCGTGCGGCATCATAGGCCGGCTCTCGCTGGGCCTGCGCGCTGCCGGCGAATCCGCCAAAGGCCATCGCTGCCGCCGCGAGTGCAAACATAGACTTATTCACAAATGACTGTGCCATAACGGCCTCCTTAACCGGACATCCCCAATCAGAAGATATCCGCATTCTCTTCAATCGTATTGCCCGCATCTTCTGCGAGCCGGTAAACCACTTCGGCAGTGATATTGATGTTGAGCTCGATCACGATCGGTTCGCTCGGTGCATTCACCGTGACACAACCCGAAAGCATCGCAGCCCCCAGCAACAATACCGGTACTGCCAATTTTCGCCTGACCCCGTACACTTGCCTTCCCCTTTGTTCTGCGGGTCTTGCAGCATGCGTGCTCAAGGTCAATTTCGAGATTGTCATAGCAATTCCTCGCTGTCTGAATTGTGAATATCGGATTCATCTTGCCGCACTCCCTCGGGCGGGGTGACCGGCAATTCCGGTTCTGGTGTTGGGGATGGAAGCTGCGAATCAGCGGGCACAAACCGCGTTCCGTCATCGGTAAACAGGCCCAGATCGCGCGGATCGGTGACCGTGGCGGGATCATACATCGACTTCATCAGGTCGACCAATTTGTAGAAAGGCGCGCGGATATTCACATTGAAACGGATCGGCAGGTCGGCGATTTGCCGGGTGATGAAGTTCTGTTTGGTGCCTTCACCCTGCCGCACGCCTTCGAAGGACAGCTTTGTCACGATATCGCCCGTCAAAGGCCCTTCAATATCGATGGTCATCGATGTGTAATCGAGGCTTTTCAGCGTGTTAAACGCGTAATTTGCGATTGGCGACAGGTCTTCATAGGTCAGTTCCCCGACATAAGAGACATTCCCGCCTGCCCTTGACCGGAGCGAGCCACCCTCGATCCGGCCAAAGCCCAATTCGTCAAAAACGATCGGCAGTTCCCCGTCAAAAACGCCGGTTGCCGCCAGGTTCCCCAGCTCCATATTCTCCACGAACAACGCCGAATCGAGTCCCTCGACAACCAGCACATAGCGCCGCTCTTCTGCCGCGCTGAGATTGAGATCGACCGGGCGCAGCGTCAGCGTACCGCCCATAAACGGCCATTTCCCGCCGGTAACACCCAGAAACTGCCCGCTGGTAAGGCTGAAACCGATTTCGCCGTCTCTCGCCTCGATACCCGGATTGACCGATTCGACCTTGATCCGCTGATTGGGCGCGGTGGTGAGGCTGAGCAAATCGGTAAACTCGACCGTGCCCGATGCGCCTTTTACCGGGCCAAAAGCCGCCGCAAGATCAAGCGAATCGGATGAAAAGGAGCCGAAGCTCGTGACATCCTGCGCATTCCAGTCGATCCGGCCCGACCCGCGGATGACCCCTCTCACATTGGCGGCAATACCCTTGATCAGCTCGGTCAGTTGATCGGGCTGAAGCGTATCGTCAAAAGTCAGCCCGTCGACGGTGAGATCGGCAAAACCCGTTCCTGTGCCGAGATTGTGCTGGATCGCCACTCCGCTGACGATCCGGTCGCTGGCCGGCGCGCGCAGATCGGCATTGGCAAGGATGACATTATCCTCGAGCGTCAACCTGCCGTCACGCGCAACAAGCGGTTCGAATCGCGGTGCGTCAGCGCGATCGACCAGCGTGAACTGCCCCTCCGCGATGGTGAGAACCCCGTTGGTATAGTCCCATTCGCCAGAGCTCTGCTGCAAATCCAGCGGGACCGCGAACAAGCCTATGTCTGCGCCGGAGAATGAACCGGCGATGCCATCATCGAGCCGCGCCAGCAGATCCGAAACGACAAAGCGGCTTGCCTCGCCTTCGGGGCCAAGCGAGATATCGAGCGCCTTTGCGCTGGCCACGCCGGGATAGGCAAAGCCGACCGGCCCACTCGAAATGCGCACAGGTGTCCCCGCCAAACTACCGGAAACATTCAGCGAAGGTGTTCCCGCGGCAATGCGAAAGCCGCGCGCATCCTGGCTGACAATTGCCTTTCCGCGCGCCGGGCATAGCGTCACATTGCGGCTTGATAGTTCGAGATTGGCAAAGGCCAGACTGTCAAAACCGATCTGCGTGCAACTGTTCCACAGCGATAGTCCGCGCGATGCGCTCCACGCGCCGCTCACCGGCAAGCGCAATCCGCGCGCCGCGCCGCCGGGCAATGGCCCGCTGGCCTCTACGCTGCCCGAAAATCCGACCGCGCCCGATGCGTTCTGGGTCAGCAGCATTTCGGGTATCTCCACGCGGCTGTCGCCAGAGGCGTAATCTTCCATTTTTAACCGGAACAGCGATTGTCCGTTTCCGCCCAGCTCCATCCGGCCAATCAGCGGCGGCAAATCGCGCCCGCCCATGCGGAAATTGCCCGATATGTTGGGCGTTCGCGCGCCGTTCTGAACATATTGCAGCCGTGACAATGCCAGCAGCGTTGCCCCTGAATTCCCTCTCACTTCGCCCTGCGAGACGAGCACGGTTACCGCGTCCCCGTTCATGCGTCCCGTCATCGAGGCGGCAAAGCTCGCGCCGCGCATTTCGCGCTGCAGGCCGCGGTCGAGTTTCTGCAATAGCGGCTGCAGCAAAGTTCCTTCGGCCGCCTTCGACAGGCCGGCTAGCTGCGTCGATGCAACACTGCTGAGCGCGAGGCCTTGCCCGTCGGCATCCAGTTGTAGATCGGCATTTTCAAAGCCATTGCGCATCCGCAATGAGCCCTCGATGCCAAGCGAAGCCAGAGCGAATTGCTCTGCAGCGAGGCTTTCCGCCGCCAAGGTAAACAGCCCATCGAGATTGCCGCTGTCATAGGTCAGCTTGACCGGCCCGGACACGCCGCTGCTACGCGCAAAACCGGTATCCGCCATTCCCGTTTCAAGAGAGCCGTCAAGCGCGATCGCGGTGAAATCGGGACTGATTTCAATCTTCGAAGCGAGGCCAAACTGGTCGAGCGCCACTCCCGTGTCTGAGCAGCGCAGCTTGGCCATGCGCAACGGACCATCGAACAGGATTTGCCCCGAACTGGTCTCGACCTCGCCATAGGCGCTCGCCCGCTCAAGGTTGCAGCCGGAAATTTGTGCCTCGGGCGCGATTGCCGCCAGAACGCCTTCGAACCCGTCATCCAGCCGCCCTTCCCCTTCGGCTTTCAAGCCTACGGGACCGAAATCGGTTTCAATGAGGCCGCGCCCGTCAACCAGCTTTATATCCCATTCGGGCAGGCCCGCGGGTTCGTCAGATTCGGCGAACAGGATCGGGTCAAGCGAGCCGAAGCTCAATTTTCCGTCGAGATATGAACCGTATAGCCGCGGCTTGGTCAGGGTGATCCGGCCGATTTCGGGTATGCCGAAACCATAGGCCAGGCTTATTTCCGCGCGCTCCACGGTCAAATCGGGATTGGCCGGATCGCCGACAACTATATTGGTCAGCACCTGACGATCCGGCGAGATATCTTCGACCGTATAGGTCGCGGGCAGATCGAGCTGCTCCAGCTGCTCGCCAATCAGATCGCGGGCCAGCTGTTCGCGGGTAATCCAGCCATAGACGACCAGCGAAAGCAGGATAATCAGCAGGCCGAGCAAAACGCGCTTCACCCAGCGCCGCTTCTTGCGCCGCGGGGTTGCCGCCGCGCCTTCCGTATCCGTATCAATGTCCGCTTGCGACGCCATTGCTTGCTACTTGCGCGCAAGCTGCGGCAAAGGCAATGAAACAAAGCAGTCATCGCAGGACCAATTGTGCCGCAAACGGGCGAAAACACAGCGAAACATGGTGGCGCAGGCCACCGCGCACGCTTGCGCAAGCGATTGCTGGAAGGCGGCGCAGAAGCTCTCGCCGATTACGAAGTTCTCGAATATTTGCTGTTCGCCGCGATCAAGCAAGGCGATACCAAACCGGTCGCCAAAGCATTGATCGATCATTTCGGCTCTCTATCGGCGGTGCTCAACGCCGAGCCGGAGGCCCTGCAGCGCGTGAAAGGCGTGGGTCAGACAAGCGCGGCGGCGCTCAAAAGCGTGGCACTTGCGGCGCGGCGCATGGCGCGCAGCGAAGTGGAGCAGAAACCCGTGCTCGGCAGCTGGCAGGCGCTGCTCGATTACCTCACCATCGACATGGCGCATCTGACTGTCGAGCGTGTTCGCGTGCTCTATCTCAATGCCAGAAACAGGCTGATCCTCGATCATCATGTTGGCGACGGTTCGGTTGACGAGGCCGCGATCCACCCGCGCGAAGTGATCCGCCGCGGTCTCGATATTGGTGCGACGGCGCTCATTCTGGTGCACAACCACCCCAGCGGCAGCCCCGAACCGAGCCGCGCGGACATTCAGATCACCGGCAGAATCGCCGAAGCAGGCCGTCTGCTGGGTATCACCGTCCATGACCATGTGATCATCGGCCGCGACGGCCACGTTTCGCTGCGCGCAAAGGGACTGATTTAGCCCTGCCCGGTCAAAGCTTCGGCACGATTCCGTAAAGCGCATACTGATCGGCCAATTCGGGCGATTGGCGCAGCGCCATTCTGACAAAATCGCGCCCATTCGCATCGCCTTGCTCGAGCAATACGATACCTTTGAGATAGCGCGTGGCGGCGAGATCGGGGCTGAGTTTCAACGCTTCCTCGATATCGGCCAGCGCGCTCGCATAATCGCCCATGCGATAATGCACCATCGCACGGCTATCGAGCACATTGGCGGCGTTGCTCGTGCGTTCTACTGCGCGGGTACAGACATTGATCGCATCATCGAGTGCGACCTTGTGCAATCCGCGATACCAGCAATCGGCATTGAGCACTTCGCTGCTATTGGCCTTTTCTTCGCGGCGCTGGGCAAGCACCGCAAGCCCGGCTTCGACATCACCGTTCAGCCCCAACACGATCGAACGCGCTGCTACCATTCCGTCCTGCTCATCCTCCGAAACGGGGAGCAATTCGAGCAGATCAAGCGCCTCTTGCGGGCGCCCTGCCCGCGCGATTATCTGCGCCTGGTAATAGGCCGTGTCATTCGATGGCGAGAGGTCATAGGCCGCCTGAATATCGGCTTCGGCCTTGTCCAGCTGACCGAGCATTTCGTAAAGATAGGCGCGCTGGAGGAACAGCGACGACGTCGGCTCCTCGTTGATAACCGTGTTGTAATCTTTCAGCGCATTTTCGTAATCATAGATCAGCCAAAAGAATGCTGCGCGCGCCTGAAGCGGGCCGAAATCGTCATCATCCGCGTCTGCGACTGCGACATTATACCCGGCGAGCGCTTCTTTGGTGCGCTTGGCCAGATCATCTTTGTCACGTTCCCACCGCCAGACCGAGCCTTCGGGTGCGCGCAAGGTCAGATCGGCTTTCGCAATCTTGAGCGCGGCGCGGCGTTGATCGGGCAAATCGGAAACCGGAATTTCGCCCAGATCGTTGATTTGCTCTTCTTCCACCCGAACAAGCGCACCATCGACAATCGTGCGGCGGACCACCCGCGTATTGGCATAGCTTTCATCGATCTGCTTGGTGCCGGTAAGTGCAAATCCCTTCCCGTCATTGGGCAATATCAGCCCGTAATTATTGTGGTTGCGTGAGGGACCAAAGGTCGCCACCGGAATCTCGCGCCATTTCGGGCGGGCACGGTTGGGCGCAAACCGGACATTGTTGGCGCTGGCGAGCGATACCTCGATATCGCCGTCGGCGAACTGGAACACCGGGTCGGCAACACCTTTGAGGATCACGGTCCCCACTGCGCGTTCGTTGTCATAGGTGATATCGACCGATGTGACCTGGCTGCGCCCCAGCGCGCCGCCCCCGAACCCGCGACCGAAACGCTTTTTCACTTCGGGATCGTTTTCATCGACGATGCTGCGCAATCGCGCGCCTGCGGTTCCCGACATTTCCATCCGCATGGTGAAAGTGGTGGGCAAATCAATGCCCGCCGAATGATCGATCGTGATATCGGTAATCCGGTCAGGATAGGCTTGCGACCGGTCGGAAAGCGGCGTGAGATCGGCACCGCCGGGTGTAAGCGGCAAGGCGTAATAAAACGTCGGGACGTCCGCCATATTGGCCAGCCGCGTGGCGGTGCTGGTTCCGTCGAGCCAGTAATCGACGCCGTCCACTGTCGCGCGCACGATCATATGATCGAAATTTGCCGGCATGGGGAGCAATTCGGGCAACGCATCGCCGCCCCTTGTCTGGACCAACACGACATCCGCATCGATGCCCATCTGGCGCAGGATCGCCAGCAGCAGAACCGACTTTGCCTTGCAATCGCCGTAGCGTTTTTGCCACGTATCGCTGGCGTCCTGCGGCAAGTAATTTCCGCCATCGAGGCCGTCCAACAGGTAGCTGACCTGATCCTGCACCAGCCGGACCGCCAATTCGGTCCGTTTGAGCGGATCGGCGGTTTTCGCCATGATCGCTTTGACTTCGCCTTCCAGATCACCGCCTGCGGGGATCACCGCAGCCTTGGTAAAATGCGGCTCCATAACACGTGACAGTTCCTGCCAGCTGGCAAAGCTGCCCACGCGCAAAATCGGATAGCGGCTGAAACGCGAAGGCGCGTCATGCGGCATGTCCTCGCGCTTGGCCAAAGGGAGATTGACGGTTAGATATTTGTATCCGCCGCGCAATTCGGGCTCGGCCAGTTTGGCTTCCTCTTCTGCGCGCCAGGTAATCTCTTCGTTTTCTGGCCAGCTCATAATGACCCGCGCAGTGCCGACCCGCCAAGGTTCGGAAGGCAGATATTGCAGCGCCTGCATCTCGTCACCCAGCGCCTGATCGGCAATGGTGGTGGTGCGGGCAACGCGCAGCACATCGCCCTCTTTCAAACCCGGCACGGCAACGGTCGCGGTCAGGCGGCCATCGAGCAAGCGCTGTTCCAGACCCCGTTCGCGCCGGATGATTTCAAACTTAACCCCGTCCGCGATCAGATCGATCACTTCGCCATCGCGCAGGATTTCCAGCTTGTGGATGAACAGATCGCCTTTGTCGGGCGCCCAATTGAACTGCAGCGTGCCTTCTCTTGTCAGCGCATCAAGATTGTCGATACGCACCGCGCGGTCGGCATATTCATGGACCGTGCCGTTCTCCAGCCGGTTCTGCCAGTCATAGAGCAATTCGGACGGGCCGGTTTCCAGCGTCGCCATGTCGATCTGGGCAGGCTGGACCCAGTCCGGTGTTGATTCGTAACGGACGTCTTCGCCTGCATAAGCTGGCGCCGAAATGGCTGCGATTGCTACGGCGCTGATGCCGGCAAATTTGTTCATTCATTACCCCTGTAAATAGGCCCCGCCCCGATGGATGCGATCAATCTACAGCTTGGCCGGTTCTATGCAACGCACAATTGGCGCGGATTGCGCGCCTTCGCCTCTTGCCATTGGAGAGTGCGCGCCCTAGCCGCCTCGGCTAACACGACACGCAACACAATCATCTCCGGAGCCCGTCCATGATCCCGCGCTATGCCCGCCCCGCAATGTCCGCCATCTGGGAGGCGGAATCCCGCTATCGCATCTGGTTCGAAATTGAAGCCCATGCGACCGAAAAGCTGGGCGAGCTGGGCGTGGTTCCCGAAAGCGCGGCAAAGGCGCTGTGGGATTGGTGGGCAACCAACCCGGAAATCGATGTTCCGGCAATCGATGCGATCGAAGCGGTGACCAAGCATGACGTGATCGCGTTCCTCACCTGGGTGGCAGAGCAAGTGGGTGACGAAGCGCGCTTCATGCATCAGGGCATGACCAGCTCTGACGTGCTCGACACCACATTGGCAGTGCAGCTTGCGCGCGCTTCGGATATTCTGCTGGAAGATCTCGATCTGCTTCTGGCGGCGATCAAGCGCCGCGCGGAAGAGCATAAATACACGCCGACCATCGGGCGCAGCCACGGCATCCATGCCGAACCGGTGACTTTCGGGCTCAAATTGGCGCAAGCCTATGCCGAATTTGACCGGTGCAAGACGCGCCTTCTGGCTGCGCGCGAAGAAATCGCGACCTGCGCCATTTCCGGTGCGGTCGGCACTTTCGCCAATATCGATCCCAGCGTCGAAGCGCATGTCGCCGAAAAGCTGGGCCTGGCGATCGAACCGATTTCCACCCAGGTCATCCCGCGCGATCGCCATGCGATGTTCTTCTCTACACTGGCGGTTATCGCCGGATCGATCGAACGCGTCGCGGTCGAAGTCCGCCATTTGCAGCGCACCGAAGTTCTTGAGGCGGAGGAGTATTTCTCCCCTGGTCAAAAAGGTAGCTCTGCGATGCCGCACAAGCGCAACCCGATCCTGACCGAAAATCTGACCGGCCAGGCACGGATGATCCGCGGCTATGCCCTGCCCGCGCTGGAGAATGTCGCGCTGTGGCACGAACGTGACATTTCGCATTCTTCGGTCGAACGTTTCATCGGCCCCGATGCCACGATCACGCTCGACTTTGCGCTGGGCCGCCTGACCGGGGTGATCGACAAGCTGCTGGTCTATCCGGAGCGGATGCAGAAAAATATGGACCGGATGGGCGGGCTTATCCACTCGCAGCGCGTTTTGCTGGCTCTCACCCAAGCCGGTGTCAGCCGCGAGGATGCCTATCGGCTGGTCCAGCGCAATGCGATGAAAGTGTGGGAATCGGACGGGGAAACGTCGCTGCTCGACCTGCTCAAGGCAGACGAAGAAGTGACCGCAGCCCTATCCGCCGAAGAGATCGAGGCCAAGTTCGACCTCGATTACCATTTCAAGGAAGTGGACACGATCTTCGCGCGCGTTTTTGGCTGACGGCGATTACGTCGCTTGAAGACTGCGAGTCGCGCCCTTCCCTTCACCGGTCAACGCGCGTAGCATCGCCAAAAATAACTGACGGAGTTTCGCAATGCAGATTGTCCGCACAATCTTTTGGGTCTTGCTGTTTGTAGGCCTGATGACCTTTTCAATCTTCAACTGGAACCCGGTCGAAGTGTCTATCTGGAGCGGGTTTGTGCTCGAAACGCGGGTTCCGGCACTGGTTATCGTCTCCTTTCTCCTCGGCATGATCCCGACATGGCTGCTGCATCGCGGCACCAAATGGCGGCTTGAACGGCGGATCAAACAGCTGGAAAACGCGACCCGCGCGGCTTCGGTGACCCAGCCGGTTTCGCCCCCGCCCGGTACCCAACCGGCAAATCCGGTCGATCCCGCCCGGCCAACGCCCGCACCAATTACCAACCCAGATACGGGAGCAAAACCGATACCATGAGCAACCCCGTCTATCTCGCGCTTGATCTTCCACAGCTCGACGCGGCCAAGGCATTGGCACAAAAGGTTAAAGCGCATGTCGGCGGATTGAAGCTAGGTTTGGAATTTTTCTGCGCACACGGATCGCACGGGGTGCACGAGATTGCGCAGGTCGGCCTGCCGATCTTTCTCGATCTGAAACTGCACGACATCCCCAATACGGTGGCCGGCGCGATGCAGGCGATTCATGTGCTCGAACCCGCAATCGTGACCGTCCATGCAAGCGGCGGCCGCGCCATGCTGGAAGATGCCAAGGCTGCGGCGGGGGAGCATACAAAAGTTGTCGCCGTCACGATGCTGACCAGCCTCGATGAACGCGATCTGCAACGCACCGGAATTGCGGGCACGCCGCACGACCACGTCATGCGCCTGACCGAACTGGCGCATGAATCAGGAATCGACGGGATCGTCTGTTCGGGGCAGGAAGTCGCCGCCGCACACAAGCAATGGAAAGACGGGTTCTTTGTGGTGCCCGGCCTGCGCCCCGCAGGCAGCGCTGCCGGAGACCAGAAACGTGTGGTCACACCGCGCAAAGCCCGCGATGACGGGGCGAGCGTGCTGGTCATCGGCCGCCCGATCAGCCGCGCCCCCGATCCGGTACAGGCCGCGCGCGATATCGAGGAAACGCTTTGATCACCCATTTGCGCGCCCTTGTGGCGGTGGCGCTCGCGCTTTCTCTGACCGATTGCACCTATCGCGAACTGCGCCCCTCTATTGCCGAGCAACAGGCCGATGTGCCCGAAGCCGTCAGCTATGGCCCGATCACGCTCCAGCAAATCGCGCCAACGGTGTGGCAGCACACATCCTATCTTGATCTGCCCGGCTTTGGTGCGGTTGCCTCAAACGGGCTCATCATTGTCGACGGCGATCGCTCGGTGCTGGTCGACACCGCTTGGACGGTGCAGCAAACCGAAGTGATCCTGCGATGGACAGAGCAAGAGCTCAAACGCCCGATCCGTGCGGCGGTAGTGACCCACGCGCATAGCGACAAGATGGGCGGGATCGACGCGCTTCACAGCGCCGGTGTCGCGACCTATGCACATCCGCTGAGCAACCGGCTTGCGCCCGCCAATGATCTGACGCCTGCGCTCAACGAGCTGAACTTTGATGCTGATGGCTGGGCCGCGCTGCCGGCTGACGGTTCCTTGGGGCCGCTGCGGGTTTATTATCCCGGACCGGGGCACACCGATGACAACATCACCGTCGCAATTTCGGGTACAGCAATTGCCTTTGGCGGATGCCTGATCAAGGCATCGGATGCGCGGTCGCTGGGCAATCTGGCCGATGCCGATGTCGGCCACTATACCAAAGCGGTTGAAAATTTCGCCGCGGCCTTTCCGCAGGCCAGCACCATCGCGATGAGCCATTCGAAACTGGATGACCGCGACGCGATCAAACGCACATTGCGGCTGGCCAAGGACCTCTAGAACCATGCCCATCGACATCAAAATCTGCGGACTTTCCACGCCCGAAACGATGGGCGCGGCGCTGGATGCCGGGGCAACGCATGTCGGACTGGTCCATTTCGAACCGAGCCCCCGGCATGTTCCACTCAGCGATGCCTCCGAATTGCGCGCGCAGGCACGCGGCCGGGCGAAAGCAGTTTTGCTACTGGTCAATGCGGATATCGAAACAACCTCGCGCGCGATCGAAGCGGTAAAGCCCGATGTGATCCAGTTCCACGGCACCGAGACTCCCGAATGGGTGTCGCTGGTGCGCGATCAGCTCAAGATTGAAGTGTGGAAAGCACTCGGAGTTAAGGACAAGCCGACGCTGGCCAAGTCAGACCGCTATATCGGGAAGGTTGACCGTCTTTTATTCGATGCTCCGGCAAAAGCGCTTCCGGGCGGCAACGGCACAAGCTTCGACTGGAGCTTGCTCGCGGAGCATAACCACAAGATCGAATGGGGGCTCGCGGGCGGGCTTACACCAGACAATGTTGGCGATGCCATCCGGCAAACGGGTGCATCGCTGGTCGACACATCATCGGGCGTAGAGAGCGCGCCGGGAATCAAAGATCCGGCAAAGATCGCTGCATTTTGCGCCGCTGCCCGCGCTGCGCAACCGCAGGAATAATCCGGCGCAGAAATGAAAAGGGCGGCCCGACCGGACCGCCCTTCCCGATTTGATTTTCGGTTGGCTTAGAATTTGTAGCCAACGCCAACCACAGCGGTGTTCACATCAACGAAATCGCTGAAGAAGTGGCGATATTCGCCCTTCAGGTAAACGCCGCTGCCACCAAGCTTCTGCTCGTAACCGGCACCGAGGTGTGGAACGTCCTCGCCTTCACCGAAGCTGTAACCGCCGGTGGCATAGATTTTGCCGCCATTGCCGACTTTAGCGCCGAGACGGGCAGTCGTGCCCCAAACGACGTCAGCGCCGCTGGCAAGGATCTTGTCAGCCGAAGCTTCGACACCGAAAAATACGCTGCCGCTTTCTTCCTGGCCGAGGTCGAAATCGACGCCAGCCGCAACACCGGCGACAGCTTCTTCAGCGCCGTTGGCCCATGCCACACCGCCGCGTGTTTCGATGCGGGTTTCGGTTTCAGCATGTGCGGGAGTCGCGACAGCAGCAATGGCCAGCGCCCCGAGAATTGTTGCAGTCTTACGCATAGTAAATTCCTTCATATTTCCTGCCGCTCCGAAAAAGGGGGTGAGCGGCACGCAAGCCAGATGGGGCTGCGAAGCTGAACATCAACTGACAAATTTTACGAATGGATACATTTCTGAAAATGTTGCAACTGGGCAACATTACATTAACAGATTGTCAGAATGTGTAATGTTTTCACGGCTGGACAGGCTCCGCCTGCTCTGCCAATCGGGGCCTATGGATGCTCCCAATTCCTATCGCACGCAGCCGGACGAAAGTGGCCATTTCGGCGACTTTGGCGGACGCTATGTGGCCGAAACCTTAATGCCGCTGATCCTCGATCTGGAGCGCGAATATCGCGCTGCGCAGGCCGATCCGGCATTTCAGGCCCAATTCGATGATTTGCTTGAACATTATGTCGGGCGCCCCAGTCCACTCTATTTCGCCGAACGGCTGACTGAAGCTGTCGGAGGGGCGCAAGTGTGGTTCAAACGCGACGAGCTGAACCATACTGGCGCGCACAAGATCAACAATTGCATTGGGCAAATCCTGCTTGCAATCCGCATGGGCAAGACGCGCATTATCGCGGAAACCGGTGCGGGCCAGCACGGGGTTGCCACCGCCACCGTCTGCGCGCGCTTCGGCCTGCCCTGCGTGATCTATATGGGCGCCACCGATGTCGCGCGGCAGCAGCCCAATGTGTTCCGCATGCGGCTGCTCGGCGCAGAAGTTGTGCCCGTCACCAGCGGCGCGGCGACGCTCAAAGACGCGATGAATGAAGGGCTGCGCGATTGGGTCGCCAATGTGCATGACACATTCTACATCATCGGCACCGCCGCGGGCCCGCATCCCTACCCCGAATTGGTGCGCGATTTCCAAAGCGTGATCGGCAAGGAAGCCCGCGCGCAAATGCTCGATCGCACCGGCCGCCTGCCCGATCTTTTAGTCGCCGCGATTGGCGGCGGATCGAATGCGCTGGGCCTGTTCCACCCCTTCTTGGACGATGCCGACGTTAAGATGCTCGGCGTGGAGGCGGCGGGTCACGGCCTGGACGGAGACGAACACGCCGCCAGCCTTATGGGCGGCGCGCCGGGCGTGCTCCACGGCAACAAAACCTATCTGCTGCAGGACGAGGACGGCCAGATCACCGAAGGCCACTCGATCAGCGCGGGCCTCGACTATCCCGGCATCGGCCCCGAACACGCATGGCTCAAGGAAAGCGGCCGCGTCGATTACACCGCCGTAACCGATGACGAGGCGCTGGAGGGCTTCCAACTGCTGTGCCGCACCGAAGGCATTATCCCCGCGCTGGAGCCAAGCCATGCGATTGCGGCTGTGGCGAAGGTTGCAAAGGAAATGCCGGATGATGCGATTATCTTGGCCAACCTATGCGGACGCGGGGACAAGGATATTTTCACTGTGGCTGATGCGCTGGGGGTGGAGATTTGATAGGGCTTGCTCGCGCAGCTTTTGCTCTCCTAGTTTTACTGCCTGTTTTGGCTTTTACAGGAGAAATAAACCAACGAGATGCAGTCAACATCTTTGGCACTGGCGCGGTAATGTTCGTCCTATTAGTTGCCTTGTTCGAGATTGCAGACAGGCTACTTTCATTTGCTCTCCATTCGGACGAATCTGACGGCGTGGAACAGGATACCACCGTCCACACTCTCAACCCCGCTGCTATGGGATTTTATTTCGGTTGTGTCTTGTCAGGAGCTTATCTGCTTTTGCTGATTTTTCGAGACGATCCATGGGTCCAAGAATTGATAGCATGGGACTTTTCCGGCAGACGTCCAGAACTGTTGCTTGTCGTTTTCCCGCTGGTGATGATGTTTTCTTATGCAAAATGGATCGACACTCGAAAAAATGACTGACCGCCTTTCCACCGCCTTCTCCAAACCCGCGCTCGTCTGCTTCGTCACCGCAGGCGACGGCGACACCGCGGCCAATCTCGATGCGCTGGTCGAGGGCGGCGCGGATGTGATCGAACTGGGAATGCCCTTCACCGATCCGATGGCCGATGGGCCCGCGATCCAGAAGGCCAATTTGCGCGCGCTGGATGCGGGGATCACCACGGCGCAGATATTCGCGATTGCCGCTGCGTTTCGGGAGCGGCACCCTGAGGTCCCGCTGATCCTGATGGGCTATGCCAATCCGATGATCCGGCGCGGACCGGAATGGTTTGCGCAGGAATGCGCCACAGCGGGCGTCGATGGCGTGATTTGCGTCGACATCCCGCCCGAAGAAGACGCCGCGCTCGGCCCTGCCCTGCGCGAGCGTGGCGTTGCGCCGATCCGGCTTGCCACGCCGACCACTGACGCCGCGCGTCTGCCGCAAGTGCTCGCGGGATCGGACGGGTTTGTCTATTACGTTTCGGTCGCAGGAATTACTGGCCTGCAACAGGCCGCGACCGCATCAATCGAGGAAGCGGTCGCCAAGCTCAAAGCCGCCACCGACTTGCCCGTTGCGGTAGGTTTTGGTGTGCGTACGCCAGAGCAGGCCAGCGCCATTGCCAAAGTAGCTGATGGCGTGGTTGTCGGCTCTGCATTGGTTGAATTGGTCGAGCAGCATGGCGAAGAGGCTCCCTCTGCGCTAAAAGAGCTGACTTCGGCACTCGCAAACGCAGTCCACACTGCCCGCTAAGGACAACACACATGAACTGGCTTACCCGCGTCCGCAACTCGCTGCCCTTCCAGTCGAAGCGCGAAACCAATGACAATCTGTGGGTCAAATGCCCGCATTGTCAGGAAATGCTGTTCCTCAAGGAATATGAAGAAAATCAGCAGGTTTGCACGCGCTGCGATCATCACGGAAGGATCGGCGCGGATGAGCGGCTGAACCAGTTGCTCGACATGGGATACGAATTGCTGGAGCAGCCCGAGGTCAAGGAAGACCCGCTGAAATTCAAGGATTCGAAGAAATATACCGAGCGGTTGAAGCAGGCCCGCGCCAAGAACCCGCACAAGGATGCGTTCAGCGTTGGCTCGGGTCAGATCGAGGGCCGCGATGCGGTGGTGGGCGTGCAAGATTTCGGATTTATGGGCGGCTCTATGGGGATGGCCGTGGGCACCGCTTTCTGCGCCGGTGCCGAACGTGCGCTCACTCGCAAATGCGCCTACATCGTGGTCACAGCAGCGGGCGGCGCGAGAATGCAGGAGGGCATACTCAGCCTGATGCAAATGCCCAAGGCAACGGTGATGACGCGGCGCCTGCACGAAGCCGGCCTGCCCTATATCGTCGTGCTGACCGATCCGACCACCGGCGGCGTAACCGCCAGCTATGCGATGCTGGGCGATATCCATATTGCAGAGCCCGGCGCCTTGATCGGCTTTGCCGGTCAGCGGGTGATCCAGGACACGATCCGCGAACAATTGCCCGAAGGCTTCCAGCGCGCCGAATATCTGCGCAAACACGGCATGGTTGATATGGTCGTCCACCGCCACGAATTGCGCGATACTTTGGCCAATCTGCTCGACTTCCTGCAAGGCGAAAAAGCGGCAGCATAGGGCGTCATCCCAGCGCAGGCTGGGATCGTTGTCAGACTAGCGGTACTTGGTGGAGAGCGGTCCCAGCCTTCGCTGGGACGACGGAAAAATGAAAGACTTCGGCACATCCTCCGATCCGGCGGTTCAGGGACAGCTTGACCGGCTTGCCGCGCTGTCGCTTCCCGAGGGGCGGCTGGGCCTTGAAACGATGCGTGATGTTCTTGCGCGGCTGGGCAATCCGCAAGACCGCCTGCCCCCGGTGTTCCATGTCGCGGGGACCAATGGCAAAGGTTCGGCCTGCGCATTTCTGCGCGCGACGCTGGAGGCCGATGGCAAGACCGTTCACGTCACCACCAGCCCGCATCTGGTGCGCTATAACGAGCGTATTCGCGTTGCTGGCAAGCTGATTGAGGACGCGCGGCTGGCGCAGCTGCTGGAGGAAGTGCTCGACGCAGCCGATGGTCTCAACCCCAGTTTTTTTGAAGTGACAATCGCCGCTGCCTTCACCGAATTCGCCCGCGTTCCGGCCGATGCCTGTGTGGTCGAAGTGGGGCTTGGCGGCCGGTTCGATGCGACCAATGTGCTGCGGCCCGAAGTGCTGGCGGCCTGCGGGATTGCCGAACTGGGGATCGATCACGAGCGTTTCCTGCTTGCCCCGGAAGACGGCGTCCCCACCCAGCCTCTGGCCCGGATCGCGTTCGAGAAAGCGGGAATTGCCAAGGAAGGCGTGCCGCTGGTGTCGCTGGGGCAGTGGCTCCACCCCGACTCGCAAATCGCCATCGGCGAGGTTGCCGACTCCATCGGTGCGCCGCTGTTTGAATTGGGCGATGCGTGGAACGTCTATTCTTCCGATGAAGGCCTGAGCTATTTTGACGAAGGTGACGACATCTATTTTGCGGGCAAGCTCGCGCTTCATGGCGAACATCAGGCGATAAATGCGGGCCTCGCAATCGCTATGCTTCGCCACCAGAGCGCTCTCAAGATTGCCGATGATGCCATTGTGAAAGGGCTTCAAAGCGCGAAATGGCCTGCCCGTTTGCAGCGCCTTTCCGCAGGTCCGGTGACCAGCCTTTCACCCGGTCTGCCGGTTTGGCTCGATGGCGGCCATAATCCCAATGCGGGGGCAGCAATCGCCGAATTTTTCCCGCAGGATATCCACCTTGTGCTGGGAATGCTGGACAACAAAAACCCGCAGGCATTTCTCGATCCGATGGGCGATCGCATCCGCAGCCTGACCGTGGTTCCGGTTCCAGCCCATGACAGCCATCCGGCCACAGCATTTGGCCCCGATGCGCGCGCTGCAAGCGATGTCGAGGAAGCGCTGCTAAACCTTCCTGCGGACGATTATCCGGTTCTCATCGCCGGCTCGCTATACCTCGCGGGCGAGGTGCTGCGGCTCAACAACGAATTACCCGACTAGGACGCTTTCGAAGCAGCCACCGCTTCCGGCGCCACAACACCAGCCGCCTTGCCCAACCGCGCCTGCCGCATCCATTCGATGATGCACAGCACCACGGCAAACATGCCGATCAGCGTCGTCAGGATGAAGACGTCGTAATAGCCGCGTTCTTCAATCATTTGCCCCAGCGCGCCGCGCCCCAGAGTCCCCACCAGCAAGGTGAGCGAGGACAGAAGCGCATATTGCACCGCGCTATAGCCCTTGGAAACGATGCTGGAGAGATAGGCGACGAATGCCGCCCCTGCGACGCCAACGGCAATATTCTCGCCCGCAATCGCCATCATCAGTTTCGAAAGCCGCTCATCACCCCCAAGAGCAGAGACCAGCCATGTGAAGCCGGTATTGTCGGCCACCGACTGCATCACCGCACCGCCGCGCGCCAGATCGGCATAAAGCAGATTGGTCACCGCCGCGAAGAATGCGCCCAGCGTAAGCGTGAGCATCCGGCCAATCGCAGTCAGCAGATATCCGCCCAAGGCCAGGCCCAGCAGCAACGCGCCGACCCCGAAGAACTTGGAAGCCACCGCAACCTCATCCTTCGTATATTCGAGCTCGCCGAGATAGAATGGATAGGCAAAGCTGCCCCAGATTGCGTCGGTAATCCGGTAGGTCAGGACCAGCGCGATAACGATAACCATCGCCCAGCCAAGCCGCCCGATCAGATCGGTCAGCGGCAACACCAAGGCGCGATACAGATGGTCAACCGCGCGGTCGGCCGTGCTTTGTGCGGGCGCGGCCTCGGTCAGCAGGTTTGTCCCCATCCGTTCCTGCCGGACCAGCCACGCTGCGATGATTGATGGGATAACCACCGTGGCAATCACGATCAGCGGCCCCATGGTCGAGATAAATTCGACCGAGTCCGGCCGCGTGTCGGGGTTGCTCGAAAGCGAGCGCACCATAAACACACCAACGGTAATCAGTGCCCAACCCCATAGCGCGCCCACCGCGGCCAGCGACCATGCCCGCAAACGCGGCGACAATTGCCCTGCCTTGCGCAAACCGTAAGGGTCGTCCTTGTCTTCCTCGCCGTTCGTTTCGGACGCTGTCGCATCCGCATCGGGCGCCCAGAGCCCCGCAAATCCGACAACGAGCATCAGTGCGCCCATGGTCAGATAGACTGTCGGCCAGTCGGTCCGCTCTGCCAGGAACAGGGCGAATGCACCGCCCACCAGCGCCGCGATGCGATACCCCATCTGGTACACGGTCGAGAGGATATCGATGGTCGCGACTTCATCGGCCACGTCGACCCGCCATGCGTCGATCACAACGTCTTGCGTGGCACTGGCAAAGGCCGCCAGACCGGCGAGCAAGCTGAAGATCCCGATCGTTTCATTGGTAGGCGCGATAAAACTGAGCGAAGTCAGCGCCGCGCCGATCAGCAATTGCGCGGTAACAATCCACTGTTTCCGTTTGCCGAGCTTTCGAAGGACGGGAATATCCACGCGATCAAGCGCGGGCGACCACAGGAATTTGAAAGCATAGGCAAGCCCGACCAACGAGAAGACACCCATCGTTTCCAGATCGATCTCGCCGCTATCGGAAAGCCACGCGTAAAGCGTGCCAAGGACCAGCGCGTAAGGAAGTCCGGCAGCAAAGCCGAACAACAGCATATAGGCGGTCTTGCGATGCCCCAGCGCCGCCAGAACCGCGCGCCAGCCGGGTTTTCCCTTTGCCGCTGCTTCAGCCATAATTCCCCGTCCTCTTTGCCTCGAAACGATTTCATGCAACACTAGCGTGATCGCGCGATTTAGGAAGTGTTCGATGAACGAGACAGCAACCATTCCCCACAAATTACGTCCGACGCAGGGGCAATTGGCGCTGGCCGAAGCGATAGCCCGTGACGAAACGCGCGAGGGGTCGGGCATCACCCATGTACCTGCCTCGGTCTATACAGACCCGGATCACTGGCAGCGCGAGAAGTCGGCTCTGTTCGACCGGCTGCCGCAAGTCATCGCGCCTTCCGCGTTGCTTCCCGAAGCGGGCATGGCTGTGCCGCATGACGATACCGGGCGCCCGCTGCTGATTACCCGCGATGCCGACGGGGAAATTCACGTCTTCCTGAATGTCTGCCGCCATCGCGGAACGCGGCTTGTCGAAGGCGAAGACGTGCAATGCGCCAAGCGGCTCGTCTGCCCCTATCACGCATGGACGTACAAGCTCGACGGCAAATTGCTTGCTCTGCCGCGCCCTGAAACATTTCCCGGGCTAAACAAAGCGGACAATTCCCTGATCGAACTGCCCAGCTGCGAAGCGGGCGGGATTATCTGGTTTGCCCCCGAAGAAGGCGCCGATTTCACTTTGGCCAGAGAACTGGGCAAGGATTTCGCCGCTTTCGGGTTGGAGGACCATTTCCTGTTTCGCCGCAAAACCCATCAGGTTGCCGGAAACTGGAAACTGATCATGGATGCTTTCCTCGAAAGCTATCACGTTACCCGCCTCCACGCGAACACGATCGGGCCGTTTTTCAAAGACGGGATCACCTCGGGCGATATGGTCGGGCCGCATGCGCGGTCTGCTGTCGGCAGGCTGGAAGAAATGGACGGGGTCGACCTCACCGATATGGCTGCGATGCGGCGGGTGATCACCTTTGCCTATCAATTGCTTCCTGCGACGATCATCATTCCCAGCCCCGATTACGTCAATGTGATGGTGCTGATGCCGGACGCGCATGATCACACAGTGGTGGAAGACTTCATGCTGATCCCCGAAGAACCCGCGACCGAGAAGGCACGCGACCATTGGGAACGCAGCTGGAAACTGCTCGATGGCGGCGTGTTTGCCAGCGAGGATTTCCGCGCCGCAGAGCTGGGGCAGCAGGGCCTTTCGACCGGTGCGGTGCCCGAATTGACGCTGGGCAATCTGGAAACGGGCATATTGCGCTTCCACGAGACCGTGCAGCAGGCGTTGCGCGAGGCGAACTAAGCGCGTAACCGCGCGCCATGACCACAAACCCACCCCGTCAGGAAGGCCGCCCCGAAGGCGAGCGTATTGCCAAATTACTCGCGCGTGCAGGCGTTGCCAGCCGCCGCGAAGTTGAACGCATGATCGAGGCCGGGCGCATCGCGATTGACGGCAAAGTGCTCGATACCCCTGCAACCATCATCCCCAATATCAACGGCGTGACGGTGGACGGGAAGCCCGTGGCCAAGCCGCAACCGCCGCGCATCTTCTGCTTTCATAAGCCGTCCGGATTGCTGACCGCAGAACGCGATTTCACCGGCCGCGGCACAATTTACGATGCGCTGGTCAATGCGCTGCCCAAAGACGCGCCGCGGGTGATGCCGATTGGCCGTCTCGACATAAACACCGAGGGCCTGCTGCTGATGACCAATGATGGCGAGCTGAAACGCGCGATGGAGCTACCCAGCAATGCCATTCCGCGCACTTACCGTGCGCGCGCCTATGGCGAGATCACGCAGGCGCAGCTGGAAGATCTGATGGACGGGATCACCATAGAGGGCGTTCGCTACGGCCCGATCAATGCCAATCTGGAACGGCGCACCGGCGCCAACCAATGGATCGAGATGACGATAACCGAAGGCAAAAACCGCGAGGTGCGCAACGTGCTGGAGCATCTGGGCCTGCAGGTGAACCGGTTGATGCGCACCGAATATGGCCCCTTCGCGCTTGGCGATATCAAGCGCGGGCTGGCCGCCGAAGTCCCGCAAATAGAGGTCGAGCGGTTTCGCAAGCAGATCATGCGCGGTCCGAAGAAATCATGAGGATAATCGCGGGCGAATGGCGCGGACGCAAATTGGCGGCGCCCAAAGGCGACACCACCCGCCCCACCGCCGATCGCACGCGCGAAACGCTGTTCAGCATGCTCACCAGCCGGCTCGGAAGCTTTGAAGGCCTTTCGGTCGCTGACCTGTTTGCCGGATCGGGCGCGTTGGGCCTGGAGGCATTGTCACGCGGTGCAGAGCATTGCCTGTTCGTCGAACAGGAAGAACAGGCACTGAAAAGCATTCGCGCGAATATCGCGGCGCTTGATGCGCGCAGCCGCTGCGATGTCCGCGCCGCTTCGGCAATGGGCCTTGGCCCCGCCAAAAAGCCGCTCGATCTGGTCCTGCTCGATCCGCCGTACGAAACGGGCGCAGGCGAAGTCGCCCTCGACAAGATGAACCGGCTCGGCTGGATTGGCCCCGCAACATGGATCGCGCTGGAAACCGGCGCCAAAGAGGATTTCGCGGTCAAAGACCTGTCCGTTCAGGCCGAACGCAAAGTCGGCAAAGCCAAATTATGGCTTATCCGCGCCGATTCTGCTTAGCCGGGAAACCGTTCGAATTCAGGGAGTTCATGCGCGGACTTCATCCAGTCCAGCCGCTCTGCGGTCTGGATATGCGATTGCGCAGGCAAAGCTGCCGGATCATCCAGCGTACCCGATTGGATATCGACGATACCGGGCAGATTTTCGGCATTGCGATAAAACAGCCCTGTGCCGCATTCGGGGCAAAAGGACCGTCGACCATGCTCGGATGAATGATAGGTCTTGGGTGATCCTTGTACCGAAAGCTGTTCCTCCTGGAACATTGCCCAGCCGACCATTGGTGCGCCGGCAGAATTGCGGCAATCATTGCAGTGACACAGCGCATGGTGCATTGGCTCACCAGACAATTCGTAACGGATCGCTCCACATTGACAGCCGCCCTTCATCGCATTTTCCTCCCGATAATACCGCCGCGAAACCACTTGCCGCGACAGGATTTGTTCTCTAACTGTTCTTCTTCTCATGAATGATGGCTCTCTGCAACCCCCCGCCCAGAATTCGGGCGACATTCCGGCCTACGCCGCGCGGCTAAACGCGCCGCAGAAAAACGCTGTGCTGACCACAGAGGGGCCGGTGTTGATGCTGGCGGGTGCGGGAACGGGGAAAACCGCCGCGCTCACCGCCCGCCTCGCGCATCTGGTGGCGATGCGCAAAGCGTGGCCTAGCGAAATCCTGTGCGTGACTTTTACCAACAAGGCCGCGCGGGAAATGCGCGAACGGGTTGGCGGGCATATCGGCGATGCGGTGGAAGGGATGCCATGGCTGGGCACGTTTCATTCGATCGGCGCGAAAATGCTGCGCCGCCATGCCGAACTGGTCGGCCTGCAAAGCAATTACACGATCATCGACACCGACGATCAGCTGCGGCTGCTCAAGCAGCTGATTCGCGATGCGGAGCTGGACGAGAAACGCTGGCCGCCGCGCCAGCTTGCAGGATTGATCGACCGCTGGAAGAATCGCGGGCTCAACCCCGATGATCTCGATGCCGTAGAAAATGAAAGCTACGCCAACGGGCGCGGTCAGGAGTTTTACCGCACCTATCAGGAACGGCTGAAAGCGCTCAATGCCTGCGATTTCGGCGATCTGTTGCTGCATGTGCTCAACATTTTCCGCAAGCACCGCGAAGTGCTGGAGCAGTATCAAAAGCGCTTCAAATATATTCTGGTGGACGAATATCAGGACACCAACCAGGTCCAGTATCTGTGGCTTCGGCTGCTGGCGCAGGAACGCAAGAATATCTGCGTGGTCGGCGATGATGATCAGTCGATCTATTCCTGGCGCGGGGCTGAAGTCGCCAATATCCTCAAATTCGACCGCGATTTTCCCGGCGCCAAAGTCGTGCGGCTGGAACAGAATTACCGCTCCACGCCCGAAATTCTCGCCGCCGCATCGGGCCTGATCAACGCCAACAGCCAGCGGCTGGGCAAGGAATTATGGACCGAATTGCCCAAGGGCGACAAGGTCCGCGTGGTCGGCGTGTGGGACGCGCCCGAAGAAGCGCGCCGCGTGGGCGAAGATATCGAGCGATTGGAAAGCGAAGGCGCGAATCTCGATCAAATCGCCATTCTCGTGCGCGCGCAATATCAAACGCGCGAATTTGAAGACCGCTTTATCCAGATCGGCCTCAATTACCGGATCATCGGCGGTTTCCGCTTCTATGAACGCGCGGAAATTCGCGATGCTCTCGCCTATTTGCGGGTGATTGCGCAGCCGCAGGATGATCTGGCGTTTGAGCGGATTTACAACCAGCCCAAACGCGGGCTTGGCGCGAAAACGCTGGAGAAGATGCATTCCTATGCCCGGTCAAGCGGGATGCCGCTTGCCGCCGCATCGCTGCAATTGGCCGATAGTGATGAATTGCCCAAACGCGCGGGCAGCACCATCGCCGCCTTGATGCGCGATTTCCTCCGCTGGCGCGAAATGGAGCCCAACGTAACACCTGCCGATTTGCTGCGTACGGTGCTCGATGAATGCGGTTATTCGGCGATGCTGGAAGCGGAAAACACGGCCGAAGCTGCCGGCCGAATTGAAAACCTGTCCGAACTCGCCCGCGCGATGGAGGAATATGAATCGCTGGGCGATTTCCTCGAACATGTTTCGCTGGTGATGGACAATGACGCGCGCGATGATGGGGAAAAAATCACCATCATGACGATGCACGCGGCCAAGGGATTGGAATTTAACAACGTGTTCCTTCCCGGGTGGGAAGAAGGCGTGTTTCCCAGCCAGCGCTCGCTCGACGAAGGCGGGCTCGCCAGTCTGGAGGAAGAACGCCGCCTTGCCTATGTCGCGATCACCCGCGCGCGCAAACGCTGCACCATCCTGCACGCCGCCAACCGGCGGATTTACGGCCAATGGACCAGCTCGATCCCCAGCCGCTTTATCGAGGAACTGCCTGACGAATATATCGATCAGGAAACCACGATGGCGGGCGGTGCGTCGTTATGGCGCGCCAATTGGTCCGAAAGCGACGATCCTTTCGCGCATGTCAGCAGCGCCCGCCCCAACCGCAGCAATGCGCGCGGCCCCGGATGGCAGCGCGCATTGTCGAGCGGCTACGAAACCAAGCAAGCTGTCGTCAAAGAAAACCGCCGCAGCGCCGCCAGCTTCGCGGCCCAACCGCGCAGCGACATCACCCTAGGCGCGCGCGTGTTCCACGACAAATTCGGATACGGCACAGTGATGAGCCAAGAAGGCAACAAGCTGGAAATCAACTTCGAACAAGCGGGCACGAAGCGGGTTATTGATAGTTTTGTAACAGTTGATTCAAGTGATTAGCCCGCATTTCGGCTCACTTTAAAAAACTCAGATAATAAAATCGTATTACACCTCGCGTGATCGGAATCCTTACGCCGATCTGCGCGCAAATCCATCTTCGCAACTCACACGTGCAATTCCATTCTCTATAGTATATATGATCGCGTTTTAAATATTCACCGAATCATTATTCTACTGTGAGGGGTATTTATGAGCGACGATTCTGGTAGAGGGCATACAACGCAAATTATTGTCGCAGTTATTGGCGTTGTCGGCGTGATTGCCACGGCAATGTTTGCCAATTGGGACAAGATCTTTCCCGAAAGGCCCTCGCCCGAGCCTGCCGGAACGCCCACCGAGACCCCCGAACCAACGCCAGAACCGACGCCTGAACCTTCGCCAACCCCCAGTGCGACGCCCGATCCGCAGCCGAGCGATACCCCTACGCCAACCCCAACCCGCACCGCCGATCCGGCGGATGCCTTTGTCGGTACATGGCTGAATGTTGATCGCGGCACAGGCGGGACAACGCGGTGGATCATCCGCAAGACCCGTTCGGGATTGCACTTGCAGGGATATGGCGCATGCTCGCCCACCGATTGCGTCTATGATCCGGTAACGGTGCGCGCGTCACAAATTGACGGTCGAACCATGACGTTCGAACGCACATCCAGCTTTGCCGATCGAAAAGTGACTATGGCCGTTTCGGGAGACCGTTTGCGCAGCATGACGCGCACGCGCTATACCGACAATTCGGGGCGTCCGAACCGCAGCGCGCGGTATGATTTCAGGAAGTCAAGCTGATCCAGATCGCGGCGAAGAAAGACGCGCCACCCAGCATCCCGAAGGCGTGCCAGATCGAGTAACGGAAGGGCATTGCCTTGCTTTTGTAGAACAGCGTGCCGACCGTGTAGAACGATCCGCCCATTGCCATCGCGACCAAGGCCGCGCCGGGCAGGACATTCCAGAATACGGGCAGCGCAACCAGGCCGAACCAACCGAGCCCGAGATAGGACACCAGCGACCATTTTGAATCGAGATTGGTCCCGAACACTTTGAACACCACCCCGATCATCGCGAGCGTCCACACAATCGCAAGAATGACATAGGCGGTCGTCGTCCCCGCCAGAACGAGCAGCGGGCCAAAGGTACCAGCAATCAGCGGATAGATCGCCGCATGATCCCATTTGCGCATGGTCTTGCGCCAGTGATGATGCGGCAACAGGTGATAGGCACCCGAAATGCTGATCGAAGTGATGATCGCAATCGCATAGATCACCGTCATCATCAGCAGCAGCGCATCGCCGCGCGCCGCCGCCATCGGCAACAGGAACGCGCCTGCGACGGCAAAGCCGATCAGGCTCACCGCATGGACTGCTCCATCAACATAGCGTTCGGGTGCGGTCTGGCTGGGGTACATTCTGAAGGGTGACTACTTCTTGAATCCCACACCAAGGAAGCCGGGCTCGGGGCCGTTCCATTCGCCCGCCGGGACCGGATCATCATCATGGTCGCGGCGTTTGCGCGGCGGTTTGGGTTTATCGCCCTTGTCCGCTTTCGACACGTTTTTCGACTTGTCCTGCGTGGGCGATTTTGCGGATTTGTCTTCGCGCGCTTTCTTCGGCGCGCCGACATCGTCTTTTTTCGGTTGCGGTTTCTTTGGCGGTTTGGGAGCTTCCTTCAGCTCCACCCGCACGTCTGCTTTGCCGAAGACTGCAATCTTGGCCTTGGTCAGCTTTTCGACATTGTCGATGGCTTCGGCATC
Organism: Pontixanthobacter aquaemixtae; assembly: GCF_009827395.1. Classification (GTDB taxonomy): domain Bacteria; phylum Pseudomonadota; class Alphaproteobacteria; order Sphingomonadales; family Sphingomonadaceae; genus Pontixanthobacter; species Pontixanthobacter aquaemixtae. The sequence continues at coordinate 1,442,076 of NZ_WTYX01000001.1, forward strand.
GGCTTTGGTCACGAATGTGAAAGCGCGGCCTTTCGCGCCGGCCCTGCCCGTGCGCCCGATGCGGTGGACATAATCATCGGGATGCCACGGCGTGTCGTAATTGAACACGTGGCTGACCCCTTTGATATCGAGCCCGCGCGCGGCAACATCCGACGCCACCAGGATATTGATCTCGCCCGATTTGAAGCGTTCGAGTTCTTTCTGGCGAGTGTTCTGGTCAATATCACCGTGGATTTCGCCACTCTTGAACCCATTGCGTTGCAAATTCCGGTTGAGTTCGCGCACCGTGGTTTTCTTGTTGGAAAACACGATTGCGGTTTCAACGTGATCATTGCCCAGCAGCCATTCGAGCGTTTCCAGCTTCTTGCGCTGTTCGACATTGATCTTGAACGCGGTGATATTGTCGTTGGTGCTGGCCGCGCGGCTGACTTCGATTTGCTTTGGATTGCTGAGGAATTTGTCGGCAAGCTTCTTGATGACTGGCGGCATTGTCGCCGAAAACAACATCGTCTGGCGCGCTTCTGGCAGTTTCTCGCAGATAAATTCGATATCGGGAATAAAGCCCATATCGAGCATCCGGTCGGCTTCGTCGATCACCAGCAATTCGCAACCGCTGAGCAGGATCTTGCCGCGTTCAAACAGGTCCATCAACCGCCCGGGGGTAGCGATCAGAACATCGACGCCCTCGTTCAGCGCTTTCAGCTGGTCGCCCATCTGCACGCCGCCAATCAGCAGCGCCATTTTGAGATCGTGGTTCTTGCCGTATTTCTCGAAATTCTCGGCAACCTGCGCGGCCAATTCGCGCGTCGGTTCGAGGATAAGCGAGCGCGGCATCAGCGCGCGGCGACGGCCAGCGGCCATCACATCGATCATCGGGAGCACGAAGCTGGCGGTCTTGCCAGTACCCGTCTGGGCAATACCGATGAGGTCTTTCATCATCAGCACCGCGGGAATTGCTTCCGCCTGGATTGGGGTCGGCTCGGTATAGCCAGCGGCTTCCACCGCTTTCAAAAGGTCTTCGGAGAGGCCGAGATCGGCAAATTTCATAGATTATCCGGTAAATGGGGGCGCGAAGCCCGATTCCGCAAAGGCCCATTGCCCATGCGTAAATTCGCTTCGCCCTCTGCGGCGAGACGGTGCAAAAGTCAAGAAATCGGCAGCATGCTGGCTGCGTCTATTTGGTCACGGTTGGCTGCGCTGCAACCTGTCGTTCAATCAGCTGCGTTCGGGGACCAGCTGGCGGATCTTGCTCAGCTTGCATTTCACTCCGGTGCGCGACTGCAATTTGTCGCGGTTGATGCACAGGTTTCCGTCTTCGCTGGGCTCGACATAAAAACCCGAATAGAAATCGCGAACCGAACACGTCTTCTCCAGATTGGCGGCAATCATCTTGTTGCTGCGCAAATAGAGTATCAGCCGGTTATCGCGCGTCGGTTGAACACCGGAGATCTGGTTCATCTTGACGCATTTGCCGATCTTGCGTTCGACCAAACGCCGCGGGCGCGTCTGCTGCGGTAGCGGTGCGTTCAGATCCTGCCGCGTGGCCGGGCGGCGCGGTGAAACACGGATCACCACGCGTTGGTCGATCCGCACCTGATACTGGACGGGCAGCCCGTTCGCCCCTTCGACCACGACCCATGCGGGTTGGTTCACAGGCTGCGCCTCGGGCATCTGCGCGGCCAACTTGGCACCAGTCGCAGGCTCGTCCACGCGTGCGTCAACATCACCAGCGGGGGCTGGCAGAAGAAGCACTAGAGGTGCAAAGATGGCGCTCAAACTCGGCATTAAAACCCGATCAATTTCCTCCTGACTACGGTAACCCTGTTGTGCCGCAGCCGTCTCAATCGCGCCTCTCTAGCAGCACAGTTTGAATGTTGGCTTAATTGCCCGGGAAAAGATTCAGCGCGGTAGCTATGCCCGCTTAGCTGGTGCATTAGGGAACCCATGACTGGCAAATCCAATTTCCTCGATTGTGCATCCGACTTGCTGGGCAAGCAAGGCTTCACCTGCGATCCGGAGCTTGTGCAACCGTGGCTGACCGATTGGCGCGGGCGCTATACCGGCGCGGCGCTGGGCATGGCATCGCCCGCTTCGACGCGCGAAGTCGCCGATCTCGTCAAACTTTGTAGCGTGCACGAGGTCGCGATTGTCCCGCAAGGGGGAAATAGCGGCATGTCGGGCGGCGCCACCCCGGACGCCAGCGGAAATGCGATCGTCCTGTCGCTGCGCCGGATGGATACGATCAGGGCGATCGATGCAGAGGACATGACCGTCACCTGCGATGCGGGCGTGATCCTGCAAAATCTGCATGAACTGGCGGCTGAGCACCGGCTTCGCTTCCCGCTCACACTTGGCGGAAAGGGATCGGCCACAATTGGCGGGCTCATCTCCACCAATGCCGGCGGAACGCAGGTGCTGCGCCACGGAACCATGCGCGCGCAGGTGATCGGTTTGGAAGCGGTGATGCCGGACGGGCAGATTTTCAACTCACTCACGCCGCTCAAGAAAGACAATCGCGGTTTCGACCTCAAGCAAATGCTGATCGGATCGGAAGGCACGCTGGGAGTAGTAACGGCGGCGACCTTGCGGTTGTTGCCCGAAATTTCGGGCCGCACGGTTTTCTGGGCGGGATTGCAATCCATCACGAACGCCCGCAAATTTCTGCTCCACTGCCAGAAAGCCGCCGGCGATCATCTGGAAGGCTTTGAAGTCATGCCCGCGCATAGCCTTCAGGCTGTGCTTGACCATTTGCCCGATGCGCGCGCGCCGCTGGCAGCGCGGTCAAACTGGAACGCGCTGGTCGAATTGGTCAGCAATGACGCGAAAACCGCCGACCTTCCCGAAATTGCCGAGAATATTCTGGCAAGCGCTCTCGAACAGGAATTGATCGAGGATGCCACGATCGCCGCGAGCGAAACGCAGGCCGAAGCGTTCTGGTTGCTGCGCGATTCGATTTCCCCTGCCGAGCGCGCGATTGGCCCGGCGATGCAGCACGATATCTCTGTCCCGGTCGACAAAATGGCGAGATTTGTCGAAACCGCCGTACCGCAGGTTGAAGCGCGTTTTCCCGATAGCCGCGCGATTGCCTTTGGCCATTTGGGCGATGGCAATGTCCATTTCCACGTCCTCGCCCCGCCGCGCGCGGTCGCGGGGGAATGGGAAATTGAAGAAGGCAAGCAAATCAGCATGTTCGTGCACGATCTTGTCACCGAATGGGGCGGATCAATCAGCGCAGAGCACGGGATCGGGCAGATGAAAGTCGATGAGCTTGGCCGCCTTGCCGATCCGGTTGCGCTCTCCCTGATGCGCAGCGTGAAGCAGGCGCTCGACCCCAAAGGGCTGTTCAATCCGGGGAAATTGATCCCGCGCGGCTAAGCGGCCAGGCGGCAGGCCCCTAGCGAACGCATGGTGCCTCTTGCGCCGCAGAGGATCTGCCCGTAAAGCGCGCGCTTCACGCGGACGGACGCTATCGCGTCTGCTGCACACAGATTTTAAACCCGATAATTCAAGACCAACCGGAGACGATCCATGGCCAGCGCGCCGCAACCCCAACTGCCCTTGTTCTACAAGGATCTCATGCCTCTCAACAGCCGCGATCACGCGAAGTGGAAGAACAAAGGCACCGATTCCGCCAATTGGCTGATCGGCCAGCACGCCATTCCGCTGACGGTCGATGAATTCGTGCAAACGCAGCGCGATTTCCCGATCATCTTTTCGTCGGGCGACAACCCGCTTCCGCTGGCTCTGATGGGCCTCAACGAAGGCGTAAACACCTTCGTCGATGACAAGGGCAAGATCAACGAACCGATCTATCTGCCAGCCTATATCCGCCGCTATCCTTTCATGCTGGCAAAGCTGACACCCGAAGGCGACGATCTTTCGCTGTGCTTCGACCCGACTGCCGGCACTATCGGTGAATTTGACGAAGGCGATCCGCTGTTCGACGATGAAGGCAAAGCGACACCGGCAACGCAGAACATTCTCCAGTTCTGCGAACATTTCGAAGGCGCCGGCCAACGCACCAAGGCGTTTATTGACGAGCTGAAGAAGCACGACCTGCTGATGGATGGCGAAATCGCCATTTCGCAGAACGACAATCCTGACAAGCCTTTCGTCTATCGCGGTTTCCAGATGATCGATCAGGAAAAGCTGCAAGACATCAAAGGCAACATCCTGCGTGACTGGAACAAGAACGGAATGATGGTGCTGATCCATGCACACATCATGTCGCTCGACCTGATGCGCGCGATTTTTGCCCGCCAGGTTTCGCAGGGCACCGCTCCGAAAGCGGATGCAGAGGTTCCTGCAACTTAACGGCTTTCCAGACCGCTTCGGCGATCACACGAAATTATGGAATGCGCCGGGTTGAAAAACTCTGGCGCATTCTTATTTTGCAGGTGTTCAGGCAGGAACCCTCCCCCTTGTAACTGCTTGAACGGGCGCATGAAAATGCGTCACCTCCCTGAACCTTGGCCACCTCGTGCATATGCATGAGGTGGCTTTTTTTCGATGTATTGGAGAGGCGCCTTTATTCCGCCGCGACGGGCAGCGCCTGGCCTCTGCCCAGGGCCGCGACTTTCTCCGCCAAATGGCGGACCAGACCGGACAATATCTGCACAAGATCGCTGGTATCGTCTGACAGGCTTGTCATATCCTGCGCCAGATAGAGCGACCGGCAGATTTCCAGCTGCACCGCGTGGAGCGCCCTGGCCGGTGCGGCGTGACGGTCCAGCACATAGCCGCCCGCATAGGGGCGATTATGCGCGACGCGCGCATTGGCATGCGAAAGATGGCGCAATGCCCCTGCCACTATCCGGTCATCGGCAGACGCCCCGAACCGGTCACCAACGACAAAATGCGCAGGCACATCGTCTTCATGGGCCTTTTTGAGCGGCGGCATCGAATGGAAATCGAGCAGCAAAGCCGCCCCCCACTGGTCGCGCATTGCCTGAAGCGCCCCCGAAAGCGCGCTGTGATAGGGTTCATGCACCCGGCGAATTCGGGCCGCCAGTTCGGTCTGCGACAGGCGTTCGTTCCAGATTTCGCCCAGACCGGGCAAACGGCGCGGCACCAGCCCCAGCCCGCTGCGCGCGCGCCGGTTGGCCAGCGAATGGCGCACCGTACCCGGCGCCGCCTGCGCGACCATATCCCAGTCAACATCGTCGGTTGCCCGGTTGAGATCGAGCATCGCGCGCGGCGCACGCGCCACCAGCAACCCCGCCCCGGTCTGCTCCGCCACACGCGCCGCAATGTGATCGACATGGCGATCTTCCAGCCTGACTTTCGAATAATCGGGCCGCCGCATTTTCTTGATCAAAGCATCGGGATAATCGCGCCCCGCATGGGGAACCGCGATCAGAACTGGAATGGGCATATCCTGCGGAATTGCCAGCGAATAAGCAGGTTTGCGCGTGCCGGGAATCAGTCCGCCGGTATCCTCTTCGGTCTTCCCGTGATTGTCGCCCGACTGAACCATCAAAGCCCACGCTGGACGGACTTTGTTCAGGAGTCAAAGCATGGCTGTGTCAAAGCTGGTCATCTGTCACAAAGCGAGGGATTTCTTAAGCCAATCGGGCTAAGAGCCTGTGCATGACGGAATCACCTGCCCTACGTATCCTTTTGGCCGAGGATGAAGAAGCAATGCGCACCTATCTGGCGCGCGCGCTGGAAAAAGCCGGTTACGAGGTTGTCACGGTTGATCGGGGTACCGAAGCCGTGCCGCTGCTTGAAGCCGAGCATTTCGACCTGCTTTTGTCGGACATAGTCATGCCCGAAATGGACGGAATCGAGCTGGCGCAGCGTTGCAACGAAGTGAGCCCCGCGACCAAAGTGATGTTCATCACCGGTTTTGCCGCGGTCACGCTTAAGGCAAGCCGCGATCAACCCACCGCAAAAGTTCTGTCAAAGCCGTTTCATCTGCGCGATCTGGTGCTGGAAGTGGAACGGATTTTCGAAGATCAGGCCGCCGCCAGCCTATAGGTTTCCCGAAAATCAAAACACCCTCTTGCGCGGCTGATTGCCGGGCGCTAGAGGCCGCGTCTGCTGCATTGGCAGCAAAATGATGGTGCGGGCGTATAGCTCAGTGGTAGAGCACTGTATTGACATTGCAGGGGTCGGAAGTTCAACTCTTCCTACGCCCACCATCATCTCCTTGCCTCTCCTCTCGCCTCTGCTAGAGAGCGCGCAACCGCGCGACGCGGGTTGAAAGAAAGAGGCAACACTCCCCATGGCGAAAATCACCGTGAAGAACCCCATCGTCGAGATTGACGGCGATGAAATGACGAAAATTATCTGGCAGTGGATCCGCGAGCGTTTGATCCTGCCTTATCTCGATGTCGATCTGAAATATTACGATCTTTCGATCGAGAAGCGCGACGAAACCGATGACCAGATCACCATCGACTGCGCCAATGCGATCAAGGAATATGGCGTTGGCGTGAAATGCGCCACCATCACTCCTGACGAGGCACGCGTCGAGGAATTCGGTCTCAAGAAAATGTGGCGTTCGCCCAACGGCACGATCCGTAACATCCTGGGCGGTGTTGTGTTCCGCGAACCCATCGTGATCGACAATGTTCCGCGCCTCGTGCCCGGTTGGACCGACCCGATTGTGGTTGGCCGTCATGCCTTTGGTGACCAATATCGCGCGACCGACACGCTGATCCCGGGTGCGGGTAAGCTGCGCCTCGTGTTCGAAGGCGAAGATGGCGAAAAAATTGACCTCGATGTGTTTGAATTTGAAAGTTCGGGCGTCGCGATGGCGATGTATAACCTCGACGATTCGATCCGCGACTTTGCGCGTGCCAGCTTCCAATATGGTCTGGACCGCAAATGGCCCGTCTATCTGTCGACCAAGAACACCATCCTCAAGAAATATGACGGCCGGTTCAAGGATCTGTTCGAAGAGGTTTTCGAAGCCGAATACAAAGCCGATTTCGACAAGGCCGGCATCACATATGAGCACCGCTTGATCGACGACATGGTGGCAGCAGCTCTTAAATGGAGCGGCAAGTTCGTCTGGGCCTGTAAGAACTATGATGGTGACGTTCAGTCAGACATCGTTGCACAAGGTTTCGGTTCGCTCGGCCTGATGACGTCTGTTCTGATGACGCCCGACGGCAAGACTGTGGAAGCAGAAGCCGCGCACGGCACCGTCACCCGTCACTACCGCCAGCACCAGCAAGGCAAGGCCACTTCGACCAACCCGATTGCGTCGATTTTCGCATGGACACGCGGCCTGATCTATCGCGGCAAATTCGACAACACGCCCGAAGTGGTGAAGTTTGCCGAAACGCTTGAGCGGGTCTGCATCGAAACCGTAGAAAACGGCCAGATGACCAAAGACCTCGCGTTGCTGATTGGCCCCGAGCAAAACTGGCTGACAACAGAGCAGTTCTTCGAAGCGATTGTCACCAATCTCGAGAAAGCGATGACCGCCTGATCAGGCCGGTTACCGCAGCACATTTGAAAGGCGGGCTGCTCTCCCGGGCGCCCGCCTTTTTCTTTTGCTGCAACAACGTGGAAGAACCGCGGCGGCGGAGTGACACTGTGCCGGCAACGGGTTAGATTGCCCCATGGCCGGTGAAATCGACACATCATCAATGGGTGACGCGCTGGTGATTCTCGGCGCGGCCGGACTGGTCATTCCGGTATTCACCCGTTTCCGCATAACCCCGGTTATCGGTTTTATCCTGATCGGCGTGGCGGTTGGCCCGTTTGGCCTGGGCAAGCTGATTTATGATGTGCCCTGGCTCAATTACGTGACCATCACCGATCCCGAAGCGCTTGAGCCTTTTGCCGAGTTCGGGATCATATTGCTGCTGTTTACCATCGGGCTGGAGCTGTCTTTCAAACGGCTCTGGCAGATGCGGCGACTAGTCTTCGGGCTGGGCGCGCTCGAGCTGCTGATAATCGGCACTTTCCTGGCCATCGTCTTGGGCATGATGGGCCAATATTGGACCGGCGCCTTGGCGCTCGGGCTGGCGCTCGCTTTTTCCTCCACCGCGATTGTGTTGCCGATTTCGGGAACATCCTCTCCGGTCGGGCGGGCGGCGCTGTCGATGCTCTTGTTCGAAGACATCATGATCGTCCCGATTATCTTCATGCTGGGCGCGCTGGCGCCCAATGCGCAGGATGGCGGCTGGGAAGGCTTGGTCGAGACGCTGTGGCAAGGCGGCCTGGTGGTGGTTGCGCTGCTCGTGATCGGGCGCTTCGCCTTGCCCCGCCTGTTCGCTCAGGCCGCGCGCACCAAAAGCCCCGAACTGTTTCTCGCTGCCAGTCTGCTGGTCGTCATCGGCGCCAGCCTGGTCACCGCAGCGGTTGGCCTATCCCCGATAGTCGGCGCGATCATTGCCGGCCTGCTGATCGCCGAAACCGAATATCACGGAGAGGTGGAAGGCATTATCGAGCCGTTCAAAGGGCTCGCGCTGGGTATTTTCCTGATCACCGTGGGGATGAGCATCGACCTTGAGACAATCTGGGCCAATCTTGGTTCGATCCTGCTCGCGGTGGTTCTGGTGCTGACGTTCAAGGCATTTGTTACCGGCATTTTGCTGCGGATGATGGGCGCGCGGCGCAGCACCGCGGCGGAAACCGGCATACTTATGGCGAGCCCTTCGGAAACCACTCTGATTGTCCTCGCCGCAGCAGGCGCAGCCGCTTTGATCCAACCGGGCACCGCGCAGTTCTGGCAAATCGTTACCGCCATCGGATTGACGGTTACGCCCTTGCTCGCGCGTCTTGGCCGGTTGATTGCGCGGCGGGTTGAGCCGGTGCCCGAACTCGAAGAGGTCGATCTGAGCAAACCGCCGGTGATTATTATCGGGATTGGCCGTGTCGGGCGGCTGATCGCGCAAATGCTCGACGCGCATGAGAAGCCCTATATGGCGGTCGATTCTGACGCGGATCTGATCGCTGGCGCCAAACGCAAAGGCTACCGCGCGACGTTTGGCGATGCGGCGCGCGGCGATGCGTTGAGCCGTCTGGGTGTTGACCGGTCACCCGCGGTGGTGCTGACCATGGACGAACCGGTGCTGGCCGAACGGCTCACGCGCAAATTGCGCAAGGAGCATCCCGATCTGCTGATCGTCGCCCGTGCGCGCGACACCAGCCACGCGGCCGAGCTATACCGCGCAGGCGCGAGCCATGCGATTCCCGAAAATCTGGAAAGTTCGCTGCAGCTATCCGAAGCGGTTCTGGTCGATATCGGCGTGCCGATGGGCCCCGTCATCGCCTCTATCCACGAGAAGCGCGACGAATATCGGGCAAAAATCGAGCATGAGGGCGCGCTCGATTACAAGCCGCAATTGCGCACCAGCACCGCGAAAAGCTGAACTCAGCCCGCTATTGCAGCGCGAACCGCGTCAATCGCTGCGTCGGCCTTGCTGCCATCCGGGCCGCCGCCCTGCGCCATATCCGCGCGGCCCCCGCCGCCCTTCCCGCCGAGCGTCTCCACGCCCGCGCGCACCAGCACCACCGCATCGAAACGTTCGGTCAGATCATCGGTCACCGCGACAGCGAAAGCCGCGCGGCCATCATTGACCGCAACCGCCGCGGCAATGCCCGATCCAAGCCGCGCCTTGGCTTCATCTAGCAGTCCGCGTAGCTCTTTCGGATTGAGCCCCTCGAGCACCTGGCCCGAGAATTTTACCCCGCCAACATCCTCATCCGCCGGCCCAGAGGCCGCGCCGCCGCCGCCAAGCGCCAATTGTTTGCGCGCTTCGGCGAGTTCTTTTTCGAGCGTTTTGCGCTCTTCCACCAATGCGCTGACGCGCGCGCCGGCATCGTCCGGCGACGTTTTCAGAATTCCGGCCAGCGTCTTCAGCGCATCCTCGCGTTCGACCAGCCATTGGCGGGCGGCTTCCCCGGTCAGTGCTTCGATCCGGCGGACGCCCGATGACACCGCGCTTTCCGAAATAATCCGGAACACGCCGATATCGCCGGTCGCTTTCACATGTGTGCCGCCGCACAGCTCGACCGAATAGTTTTTCCCGCCGCTCGCTTGCTGTCCCATCGACAACACGCGGACTTCATCGCCATATTTCTCGCCGAACAGCGCCAATGCGCCCGCCTCCACCGCATCATCGGGGCTCATCAACCGCGTCACAACCGGATCGTTCGCGCGGATTTCCGCGTTCACTTCCGCTTCGATAGCAGCGATGTCTTCCTCGCTGAGGGGTTTGGGGTGGGAGAAATCAAAACGGAGACGGTCGGATGCCACCAGCGAGCCCTTTTGGGTCACGTGATCGCCAAGCCGGTTGCGCAGCGCGGCATGCACCAGATGGGTCGCCGAATGGTTCGCGCGGATCCGGTCACGACGGCCCGCATCAACATCCAGATGGACGGTATCGCCAAGCGAAATGGTGCCGGCCTCTATTTTCGCTTCATGCGTGTGCAAGCGGCCGAGCGGTTTGGCCGTATCGGTGACCGCCGCTGCCAAGCCTTCGGGCGTGGAGATTGTGCCCACATCGCCCGCCTGACCGCCGCTCTCGCCATAGAAGGGCGTCTGGTTGGTCAGGATGATGACTTCATCACCTTTGGCGGCCGATTGCACTTCCGCGCCATCCTTGACCAACGCAACGACGGTTCCTTCACCGCTGGTCGCGCCATATCCGGTGAATTCGGTGCTGCCCTCGCGCTCGGCAATGTCGAACCACACTTCGTTCGATGCCGCATCGCCGGACCCTTTCCACGCAGCACGCGCAGCCGCTTTCTGGCGCTCCATCGCAGCGTCGAAACCGTCCCGATCGACGCCGATATTGCGCGCGCGCAACGCATCTTCGGTCAGATCATAGGGGAAGCCATATGTGTCGTAGAGCTTGAAAGCGGTTTCGCCATCAAGCCGATCGCCTTCGCCCATTTCGCCGGTGGCGTCGTCGAGCAGTTTGAGACCCTTGTCGAGCGTTCGGCGGAACTGGCTTTCCTCGCGCTCGAGCACTTCGGTGATCAGTGCCTGGCCGCGTTGCAATTCGGGATAGGCCTGCCCCATCTCGGTCACCAGTTCGGGCACGAGCCGGTGCATCAGCGGCTCGCTCGCGCCAAGCAGATGCGCGTGGCGCATGGCGCGGCGCATGATCCGGCGAAGCACATAACCGCGCCCTTCATTCGATGGCAGAACACCGTCTGCGAGCAGGAAGCTGGTCGAACGCAAATGATCGGCAATAACGCGGTGGCTGGCCTGTGCATCGCCCTCTGCACGAACGCCAACCAGCGCTTCGGAAGCGGCGATCAGCGCTTTGAATGTGTCGGTATCGTAATTGTCATGCACGCCCTGCATCACCGCGGCGATCCGTTCGAGCCCCATGCCGGTGTCAATCGAAGGTTTGGGCAGATCGGTCCGGTTGCCCGAACCATCCTGCTCGAACTGCATGAAAACGAGATTCCAGATCTCGATAAAGCGGTCGCCATCCTCCTCGGGAGTACCCGGAAGGCCGCCGGGAATATGCTCGCCGTGATCGTAAAAGATTTCGCTGCACGGACCGCAGGGGCCGGTGTCGCCCATCGACCAAAAATTGTCATTGGTGGCGATGCGGATGATCCGGTCTTCGGGAAGTCCGGCAATCTTGCGCCACAGATCAAACGCCTCGTCATCGGTGTGATAGACCGTGGTGACCAGCTTTTCAGCCGGCAGGCCCCATTCCTTTGTCAACAGGTCCCAGGCATTGTGGATCGCCTGTTCCTTGAAGTAATCGCCGAAGGAGAAATTGCCCAGCATTTCGAAGAATGTGTGGTGGCGCGCGGTGTAGCCGACATTGTCGAGATCGTTGTGCTTGCCCCCGGCGCGGACGCATTTCTGCGAACTGGTCGCGCGCGGCGCGGGCGGCGTTTCAAGGCCGGTGAACACATTCTTGAACGGAACCATCCCCGCATTGACGAACATCAATGTGGGATCGTTATACGGAACCAAGGGCGCGCTCGGCACCTTGGCGTGATCCTGGGCCGCGAAATAGTCTAGAAACGAGCGGCGAATATCATTGGTCGATTGCATGATGTGCAGTTAGGCGCTGCATCGCCGTGCGACAAGACGGTTAAACACCGAAGTTTGCCCCGCGCGTTCGCCTGCATTGCCCGAATGGAAAAACCGGTGCGGGGGCTGCGGCTGTTTCCAGCGTACCTCTCGCACCGGTTTTCCATTTGCCCGGACGCCGGGGAGTCATCCCCGATGGCGCGCCCGCTTGAGAAGGATGATGTCAGTCTTCCGCGCTGGCCTCGGCGTCAGGACCGGCCATCATCTCCTCGGCGACTTCATCGGTGCGGCCGCGAATGGCGGCTTCCAACTTGTCGCGCATCTCAGGATTTTCATCGAGATAGGTTTTCGAATTCTCGCGCCCCTGCCCGATACGGACCGAGTCGTAAGAGAACCACGAACCGGACTTCTCGACCACTCCGGCTTTCACCCCTAGGTCGAGAATCTCGCCGGTTTTCGAAATGCCCTTGCCATACATGATGTCGAATTCGACTTGCTTGAACGGCGGAGCAACCTTGTTCTTGACCACTTTCACGCGGGTCGAGTTGCCGATCACTTCGTCGCGATCCTTGATCTGGCCGGTACGGCGGATATCGAGGCGGACCGACGCGTAGAATTTCAGCGCATTACCGCCGGTGGTCACTTCGGGATTGCCATACATCACGCCGATTTTCATCCGCAGCTGGTTGATGAAAATCACCATGCATTTGGAGCGGTTGATCGAACCGGTCAGCTTGCGCAGGCTTTGCGACATCAGCCGCGCCTGGAGGCCGACATGGCTGTCGCCCATTTCGCCTTCGATTTCTGCGCGGGGGACCAGCGCAGCAACCGAATCGACCACCAGAACATCGATCGCATTGGAACGCACCAGCGTATCGACAATTTCCAGTGCCTGCTCACCGGTATCGGGCTGCGACACAATCAGTTCGTCAATATCGACGCCTAGCTTCTTAGCATAGACCGGATCGAGCGCGTGTTCCGCATCGACAAAGGCAACCGTGCCGCCCTGTTTCTGCGCTTCTGCCAGAACATGCAGCGCGAGCGTGGTCTTGCCCGAGCTTTCCGGCCCGTAAACCTCGATCACGCGGCCCTTGGGCAGGCCGCCAATACCCAATGCAATATCCAGCCCCAGCGAGCCGGTGGAAATCGCTTCGACTTCCATCGCCTCTTTCGAGCCGAGCTTCATCGCTGAGCCTTTACCGAATGCACGGTCAATCTGTGCGAGCGCCGCGTCGAGCGCCTTCTGACGATCCACGTTGTTTTCCTTACCTTCTACCAGCTTGAGACTTGCTGCCATGACACGGCTCCCGTTACTTGCCTAGAGGGCTAAAAGATTTGGCCCCAGCTCTTCGTCTGGAGCAGTATGTACCGCGTTTGTTCCAAAAGAACAAGAGCGGAACAAAACTTTTTTGATCCACCCGGAAAGTGGCGGAATTCTGCGGGTTTTGGCGTGTTCTACTCGTCGTCCGGGCGGTTGGCGTTGCGCAATTTCCAGTCAAATTCGCGCATCGCATTGGCGGGAATCGTCACCTCGACCACCAGACTGCCATTCTTCACCCGGCGTTTCTGGCGCGGCCAGCGGACTTCGTAATCGGCAGGGTCGCCAAGCTTCAGCCGCAGCTGCACCGGATGATTGTTGGCATTGCTGATCTGCGCGCGCATCTGCACCCACTTCCCCTTGCGCAATTCATCGGGGTCGTCCTCGCTGGTCCGCGCGCATTGCGAAAACACCTGCGTGCTTTCGCCAATTTCCAGCTCAATGTCCTGCCCCACCGCATAATCACGCATATCGAGTTCGGCGACGAGATGGGTTCCCGCCGGACCGGGTTCGAACAGTGTCACCCCGCCCATGGGCAGCGCCGCGCCCAGCCCCCGTTCTTCCAGGTTCTTCATCGTCAGAAACAGATAGGTCTCGTCGAGCTCGCTGATATCCCGATCGTCATCGCCCGGATTAAACCCGTCATAGGGATCGCAATCGGCCATATAGAGATATTGTGCACGCACTCGCTGCTTGTCGAGAAACGCCACCTGCTTGAGCCCCTGCGCGGCCACATCCACCTGCTCGGGAATGCGGTAGAGCTTGAGATCACCAAGCTGCTCTTCCTTGGCCACCAGCGCGAGCGGTGCGGCAGAATCGAAATTGTCGCGCTTCACACGCGCACCCGTGACAACAATCGGGCTGGCACTTTCCATCATCATTGGCGAAGGTGGCGGAGCCGGCAGCGCCAGATTGTTGTAATAGACCGGCGTTCCCGCCGCGGTGCTTCCGATCGGATAGCATGTCAGCCGCAGGGGCCGCGCGGTTGGCGGATCGGACAATTGTTCAAAATCGCTGGTGATGTTGATTGTCCCGGCAACCGCCATCAGGTCCGCATCGGGAAAGCTTTGCCCATTGTCGTTGAGAATGGTCAGCCATGACATCAGGCGAAGATCCACGTCTCCCTTCGCGCCGGTATCCGCCAAAGTCGCGACATAGTTGGCCTGCCAATCAAACCCCCAGGCGATGTAAGTCAGCTGGACCTGATAGGTCCCGCCCGTTTCATCGCGCGTGTCGATTGAGAACACCGGATTGGCCGACAGCCCGGTGGGCACACGGTCAAAAGTCAGCTTTTCAGGCAGGCCCGAACAGCGCACGGCCTCGTACCCCTCCTGCGTTTGCAGCACCAATCCGCCATCCGCGCGCGTGCGGACGATGGCGGACTCGCTCTGCGTGGCGCCGGTTGCGGGGTTGGTCCGGCTGACGCGCACGCGATTGCCCAATGTCCCGTCGAGCAAAGCCGCCGGAGACAGCAAATCGGCATTGCGGTTTTTCTCTATCGTTCCGCCGGGAAGGCCGGTGACGATCGCGCTGACGGCGACCATCCCTTCGGCAACACCGTCAAACCGGATGGTCGATTCGCCCGCAGGCAAGGTCACCGTCCGCGTTTCGGTAATCATCGCGATGCCTTGCGGCCAATCGCGATCCATCTCTTGGCCAAGATACCGGTCCGGGTCGCGATAGACGGTGATTGCCAGTGCGTCGGGTTCGGATGCGGTGACCACCTCTCGCGCCGTGGCTGGCGCGCAGGCCCCCGCCACCAGCAGAAAGGAAAGAAACAGGCGGCGCATCGTCGCCGCCTTAGTAACGCGTTGCGAAGGTCACGCGAAACTCGCGCTCGCCATTGGCCGGTACGGGGACAACCCATTTGCGATTATCGCTGTTTATCTGCGTTCCGGGCAGGTCTTCGCGCACAATCCGGAAGTCCCGGCTCCACCAGCCCTGATCGAGCCCGGCTTGCACCAGATCGATTTCGACCGGCACCGGTTTGGCGTTGGTCATGGTGTAACGCATGGTCGTTTGCCAATAGGTCACCGGGCGTTCTTCGTTGACCCGCGTGGTTTCGACCCCGTCTTCGATCACGATATAGCGCGCGGTCTGGCGCCATTCGTCTGCGGTAAGCACTTCGCGCTTTTCAACTTCGGCCTGGACCAAAACATCGAATGCGCTGCCGGTCGAAAGCGACAATTCGCTGCCCATCGGCGTGTGGCCGATCCGGTTTTCGCCGATGAATTGCGGGGTGCCTTTGCTGTCACGCTGATAGAAACGCACCGTGCCGGCGGGCAAAGCATCGCCCAGCCCGTCGGCGCTGGAGGTGGAAAAAGCGATATCGGTGGACACATTGACCGGATTGCTTTCGTTGCGCATCCAGCCGATCGTCCTACGATACACCTTCTTTGCCGAAACGCCCTGCACATCGAGAAAGCTGACCTGCTTGGTCTGCTGGTTGGCAATCGTGGTCCGCGCATCAATCGGATAGAGATAGAATTCGCCGATTTGTTCGCGATTGGCGCTCTCGGTCCCCGCTCTCACCAGATTGCGATTGTTGTTGCGTGCGCCCGCATTGGGGTTCCCGGCAACCAGCAAAGTGTCGGCATTATGAAAAGTTGTGCCAGTGGTGTTGGTCAGGGTTACCCAGCCCTGCATGTCGATGCTGCCTGCACCTTCGTCATAAAGCGCGACATAGTTGGACGTCCAACCGAGCCCGGGTGTCAGATAGCGGATCGATGCCGGGCGCGTCCCCGCCCGGTCGCTCAAGACATTGACCGACAGGGTCGGCCGCGCGCGCAGATTGGGCGGCACCCGGTCGAACACCGCGCGCACCGGCAAGCCATCATCGCGCAACACCTCTATCCGGTTGCCGATCTGCACCACCACACCGCCAGCAGTGGAGAGGACTTTGGCCCGCTCGCGCGTTTCTGCACCGGTGGCGGGATTGGTCCGCACCAGCGTGATCGTCTGGCCGATGGCTTTTTCCATCAATTTGCCCGGAGTCAGCAAATCGAAGTCAAAATTCTGTTCCAGAATAGCCGCACCGGGTGCAGCGAAGCTGAGCGTTTCGGGGCGGATTTGCGCCGAAACATCGGGAAATTCGATCCGGCTGCGGCCGCGTGCAATATCCAGCTGGCGAACATCCTGCACCAGCGATTGCCCGTTCTGGTAGATGGTAACCGACACATCGCCCTGCGCGGTAGAATCGGGATCGGCAATCGCGTCAGTGCCGGATTGCGCATGCGATGCTGTGGTCAATGTGAAAGCCAGCGCCGTCCCGAGCAGAGCCGCGCGAACCGAATTGTTCCTGATCATCTTGCAATCCCCTTTGCTTGCAGCGGCTGTTTCACCGCCTCAATCCCTTGCCCGATCCTTGCACAAAGTTGAGCCATGTCAAAGCCATACAAAAAGGGGGCGCAACCATTGGTGCGCCCCCTTTCCTGATTATTGGCTGAACGGCGTCAATTGCGTGACGGGAACACGCCAACCGAGGCCACGCAATAACGCATCACCAGATAGGGCTGCATATTGGGGTGCGACTGATTGCCGCCACCGGACACATCGATATGCAGCGTGCCCGGATGCAACGCGCCGGTAGATGCCGGTGTCGCCGTATCCGAATAGATCGGCGTTGTTGTACGGCCGATGGCATTGCCCGACGGATTGCCCGTATCAGCCTGAGCGGTGTGCTCCGCCCGTACTTGGCCGGTGTGGCTGTGCGCAGGAATCTGCGTGCTGTTCAGCGTAACCGTTTCGGTGCCTGACCGCTGCCCCAATGGGCGCGGCGTCAGGCCCGCGCCGGTGCCCTGGCCAACCACAGTCCGCCCGCGCAAATCGGGCAGCGCAAAAGTTGTCCGGCCATCACCGCCATATGTCGTGCCATATAGCGAAAACAGCGCCTGGTTAGAGTTGATTGGCAAGAGCTGACCTGCTGCATCATATGTGCCGCGAGGACAGAACGTATAACCTGTCAGGCTGAGTTCGCCCAGATAGTCATTGGGCCCTGCACTCGCAGGAGCAGACACGCCCATCATCGCTGCTGGCACCGATGCAATTGCGGCAATTTTCATAAAGTTTTTCATTGGATTTTCCTATTCAAAATACCGGGAGATCAGTTGCGCGACGGGTAAACGCCCTCCAGCACGACGCAATAACGCATCGCCAGATAAGGCTGCATATTCGGGTGCGCCTGATTGCCGCCACCGGATACATCGATATGCAGCGTGCCCGAATGCAACGCGCCGGTGGATGCCGGTGTCGCCGTATCCGAATAGATCGGCGTGGTGGTACGGCCGATGGCATTGCCCGACGGATTGCCCGTATCAGCCTGAGCGGTGTGCTCCGCCCGTACTTGGCCGGTATGGCTGTGCGCAGGGATTTGCGAGGTGATCAGTGTGACCTCTTCGGCGCCTGAACGCTGCCCCAATGGGCGCGTCGTCAGCCCTGGACCGGTGCCTTGGCCAATCACAGTCCGCCCGCGCAAATCGGGAAGCCCCATCGTTGTCCGCCCGTCCCCGCCATAAGTTGTGCCGTAGAGAGAGAACAGTGCCGAATATTGGCTGATCGGGAGCAATTGCCCCGCTGCTTCGGTGCTGCTGCGCGGGCAGAAATTATAGCCCACAAGCATCACTTCGCCGATATATTCGTCTGTGCCGGCTGCCGCCGGGGTCGCGGTGGCCATCAATGCTGCGGGCGCAGCACTAATCATCGCCAATTTCGCAAGATTTTTCATTTAGCTTCCTCCTGAATATGTGACCGACCCAATTGATTGAATCAAGCGCAGCCAATGGCCCCGTCGAGCAGCCCCGCCGGTTACCGATTGCAACTGTTTTGGAGAAAATGCCGCATCCGCTTTGCGCGGACACGCTTACGCGCAGCACAATCGCCATCAGCGATCATTTGACCAGAAGTCCCGGCGCGTACATTCATGCAATCCCCCTGCTTGATTTTATCTTTTTGGGGCGACCTCACGCTCTTGGTAGCACAGATAATCAGCGCAGCAAGGGTTGGCGGGTATTTTGTCGTTTTTGTACGTTTTGTCGTTTTTATACAAAACGTTATTTTGGCTTGAAAGCGATCAAAATCGCAGCACCATCGCGGCGTCTAACCACGTGATTTTGCTAGAACTTCGCCCACCACTTCGCTGATCTGCTGGACGCTGAACGGCTTGGGGACGAAGTGCATATCGTCGATATCGATTTCCTTGCGCAGCTGCTCTTCGGCATAGCCTGACATGAAAATGATCGGCATTTTGGGATGCGCCTTGCGCAGCGCCTTGACCATTGTCGGGCCGTCCATTCCGGGCATGACCACATCGGACAGCACCAGATCGAAGGGACCGCGATTGGCGATGGCGGCCAACCCTTCTTCCCCGTCGCTGGCGGTGGTCACGGTATAGCCAGAGCGGGTCAGCGCGCGCTCACCCACCGCGCGGACCATATCCTCGTCCTCGACCAGCAGGACATTTCCGCCTCCGGACCATTCGCTCGCGGGTTTTTCCGCTTCGGGCTTTGCCGCGGCCACTTCGCCGCGATGGACGGGGAGATAGATGGTGAAACGCGCACCGGCGGGCATATTTGCGCTGCCGGGAATATTGTCAGCAAAGATGAAGCCGCCTGATTGTTTGACGATACCATAGACCGTCGATAGGCCGAGGCCGGTCCCCTTGCCCTGTTCTTTGGTGGTGAAAAACGGCTCGAAAATCTTGCCGAGCACGGCTTGCGGAACACCGCCGCCGGTGTCCTGAACAACCAGAACGGTGTAATCGCCAACGGGAATAATGTCGGTTCCCATTTTCTGGATGTCGCGCGCAGTCACGCGCCGCGTCGCCATCGTCAATTGGCCGGTTCCATCGCCGCTCGCCTGAATTGCATCGCGCGCATTGACCGCGAGATTGACGATCACCTGCTCCAATTGCTGCGGGTCCGCCCGCACCGGCCCGAGATCGCGGTCATGGCGGACTTTAAAAGTAATCTTCTCTCCCAATAGCCGCTTCAGCAGCTGGCTGACTTCGCTCACCACATCGGGCAATTGCAACACTTCGGGACGCAGCGTCTGCTGGCGCGAAAAGGCCAGCAATTGCCGCGTCAGGCTGGCCGCGCGGTTCGAATTTGCGCGGATCTGCTGGATATCGTCATAGTCGCTATCGCCCGGCGTATGGCGCAGCAGCATCAGATCGCAATATCCGATGATCGCGGTCAGAACATTGTTGAAATCATGCGCGACCCCGCCTGCCAACTGCCCGACAGCCTGCATCTTGGTCGCTTGCGCAACTTGCCGCTTCAGTTTCGTTTCTTCGGTGGAATCGGTCAGGCTGAGCAAGACCGCAGCCTCGCCCAATCCGCGAACGCCGGCCAATCCCAGCGACACCGGATCGTCAGGCTGCGCGCCCAGCCGCACCGCCATATCGCCGTTGCTGGCCGGGCCTTTGCCAAACCGGCGCACCGCATCGGCCAGCGCGCTCTTGTCTTCGCGAACCACCAGGTCGGATGGATATTGCGGCAGCCCCGCCTCTTCGCGCTCAACCGCGCGCAAAAATGCCTGATTGCCGAACAGGAAGCGCCCGTCGCGGTCGGTCATGGCGAGGCCGAGCGGCAAGGCCCCGAGCAATGCCTCCAGCTGCGGTGTGGCGGCGGCCCCCGCGCTTTCGCCCTGATTGCCGATGCCAACGCCCTTTTCGAGCAACAGCATCAGCGAGGATGCTTCATTGGCGGCGCTTGGCTGATCATTGGCAAGCGTATCGAGCGGGACCTGCACCAGCGTTTGCGGCGGGCCCTTGCGCCCTTCGCGGGCGAAGAAAATCTGGTCCTGATCGTCGGTGCGCAATTGGGCGACAAATTCCTGCCCTGCCAATGTCGCGCTTGCATCGCCAGAGGCGCGTTCGGCAAAGCCCTGGCTGGCGGCGCGCATCATCCCGTCGGGCGCAACCAGCGCCGCCTCAATGCCCGCGCGCGACAATAATTGCCCCAGCGGCCCGCCGATCCATTCCGCCACATCCTGCGCCGGATCCGCCTCTGCCGAAACGCGCAGCCGCCAGATCAGATAGTCATCGCCCCGCCCCGCCCGTTCGGCCTTGGCGTGCCAGCCCGAGGTGCCGTTCGCGGCAACAAGATCGCGCGCTTCGGCTTGGCCATCGCGCCAGGCTTCGCGCGCGGCGCGCGTCAAAGCCTCCAGCGATTGCCTTTCCAGCTTGAGATTGGGTGGGGAAACATTGTTGCCGAACCAGTCCTCATACAGCCGGTTGGCGCAGGCCAGCCGGTTGGCGCGGTCTGTAATCGCAATCGCCATCCCCGGCTGCTCGATCGCGGCGACGGTCACCGACCAGTCAGGCGGCGCCATTTCATCGCTTTGCGGAACCGCGGTCAGGCGGACAAAAGCATAAATGGCTGCGGCCAATACGATCACGCCGCCGACAAAAGACGCCACCAGAATCGCGCTTTCGCTCACCAGCCATAGCGCTCCGCCGCTCAGCGCAAGCGCGGCGAAAATCACCCCCGCCAACACAAGCTGGTTTGAATCGAACCCGGGAAGCCGAAGCTTAGCGGGCTTGCTTTGCGCTTCACCCACTGCGGTCATGCCTTCGAATCTGCCAACCGATCACGCCGCCGCGCCTGCATCAGCCGCAATTCCTTGCGCCGGCGATGCGCAACGATGAAGCGCCATGCAAAGCTGGAGACGAGATAGCCGATCGCCGCGCCCACAATCGCGAGCACGACAAAGCCGAAAATTGTCACCAGAACGGTCACGCCGACGCCTTCGAACAGATCGACAAACCAGGACCAACGCCCGCTGGCCATTTCCGAGTGCGCCGCGCCGCCGGTCGCGGCCATATCCACTTTCAGGATAAAGCTGCCAACACGGTTGGCGACAACCGCCCAGACCGGAAAGGTGAACGGATTGGTGATGAAAGTGACCAACGCCGACAAAGGCACATTGGCCCGCGCGGGCAAGGCCAGAAACGCGGCCAGAAAAATCTGCCCAACCGGAATGATAAAGCCTGCAAAAACACCCAGCGCCACACCGCGCGGAACGGACCGGCGGGTAAAACGCCAAAGTTCGGGGCTGAGAAAGCGATGCGCAATCGGCGCGAGATACTTGTTTTGCGCCATTTCCTCACGCGTTGGCGTGTATTTACGGATCAAATCCGCAAGGAAAGTCTTGGATGGCATCTTGATCATGGCTGCCCGCACGCAATGCGCGCGCGATGTACATTGCGCAAGCCTGCAATGGAGATTTTAGACGAACCGATCATGACGGAGGATATGGGGTTGGAGCGATGAACCTCAACTTATTAGTTTTGTTTGTTTGGAATGTTTTTTGTTTGTTTTGCCTCAGGCGCCGGAGAATGTTTGTTTTAGGCCCTCAGTCGCCGGGCGCGAGCCATCCGGCTCGCTTGGCTATCCTCGCTTTCGCTCCCTGATGGTCGCTGCGCTGCGGGCGCGCAGTCGCGCTTGCGGTCCGTCCGTTGGCGGACCGGATCAGCGCAATACTGACATGGCTTGGAATGGTCCGACCCGACCCAGACGGGTCGCAAGCGCAACCGCGCGTCGCCCGATAGGGCGGAAGCCTAAGGGAGCGAATGCGACCGCCGGCGCTTGAGGCTAAACAAACAAACGCGCCCGGCGCTTGAGGCCAAACAAAAGCTATCCCCGCTCGCGCATCAGCCTTGCTTTGTCGCGCTTCCAGTCGCGGTCTTTGACATATTCGCGTTTGTCCTGCGCTTTGCGGCCTTTGCCCAGCGCCAGTTCCACTTTCGCGCGGCCGGTCCGGTTGAAATAGATCGACATCGGGATCAGCGTCATGCCCTTGCGTTCCACCGCGCCCATCAGCTTGTTGATTTCACGCTGGTTGAGCAGCAGTTTGCGCGGGCGCTTTGCCTCGTGGTTTTCGCGGTTGCCGTGGCTGTATTCGGGAATGTTGGCGTTGATCAGCCACACCTCGCCATCTTTCACTTCGGCATAGCTTTCGGCAATCGTCGCCTCACCAGCGCGCAAGGCCTTCACTTCGGTCCCTTGCAGCATCAGGCCCGCTTCAAACTTGTCCTCCACCTCATAATCGAACCGCGCCCGCCGGTTTTCGGCGACCACTTTCTGTTTGTCGAAGGTTTCGGGTTTGGGGCGTGCCATGGTGAAAGCGCATTTAGGCGCTGCCGGGCAAGAACGAAAGGGAAGAAGAAACAAAAAGCCGTCCGGTTTCCACCAATTGCAATGTCTTGATCGCGTCACGAAAAGAATGGTACGCGGCGAATGAAATTATCGCCTGATATGAAGAGCTTGAAACGATGAAACTTTTCGCCCGCCTGTTGGCGCCGCTCGCCCTCGCAAGCGTTCCTTTCCTTGCGCATGCCGCACCGACCGTGCCGCTCGAATATTATGGAGATTTGCCTGCGATACAGGATGCGGTTCTCTCCCCCAGCGGCGCGCAGACCGCGCTGCTGGCCACGATTGACGGGGAACGGGTAATCCGCGTTTTGCGGGCGGATGGCACGCCGGTCACGCAGCTGCGAGTTGGCGAGGCAAAAATCCGTTCGATTGAATGGATCGGCGAAGAAGCGATATTGCTGCTGCGCACCGAAACCGACCGCACCCGGTTGGGCCTGGGGCGCGGAAAATATGAATGGCTGCGCGCCAATGTGATCCCGCTGCGCGCGGATCGCCAGCCGGTTTCCGTGTTTGCCAACCAGTCCTTTATGGCCAATGCGGTGCTGGGCTTTCACGGCATTCGCGAAGTCGGCGGGCGTTGGAAGGGCTATTTCGGCGGCTTGCGCATGGGCCGCAGTTCTGGCGAACGCGCGAAGATTTTGCATTATGCCCCCGGCCTTTTCGAAGTCGATTTGCAGAGCGGCGATGTCCGCCAGATCGCGCAGCCGCCCGCCAACGGGATCTGGCGCGACTGGCTGGTTGGCAAGGATGGCAACATTGCGGTGACGTTCGAACGCAACAGCGATTCGGGTGACTGGACCATCGCCAATGGCAACGGAAACACGATTGCCAGCGGCCGCCAGCGTTCGGGCTATATCGACCCGATCGGTTTGGGGGCAACGGGCGAAACGGTCATTTATTCGGTGTATGATGACGATGGCGAAGGGGCGCAGCGGTTCGAAGTTC
Source organism: Pontixanthobacter aquaemixtae (assembly GCF_009827395.1). Classification (GTDB taxonomy): domain Bacteria; phylum Pseudomonadota; class Alphaproteobacteria; order Sphingomonadales; family Sphingomonadaceae; genus Pontixanthobacter; species Pontixanthobacter aquaemixtae. The sequence goes on from NZ_WTYX01000001.1 coordinate 1,465,456, forward strand.
CGCTATCCGGCGGAGAAAGCGCGCCTGTGTGGCAGGATACCTATATCGACCAATTCTTTCACCAGCCTTTCACCGGACACATTATCGGTATCCTCAATGATAACGGAGCGGCAAAATTGGCCGACACGGCCATGCAATCACGGATCGAGGCCGCGCTCAATTCTCCTTCCGGCGGTGTCACCGAATTGAACGCGTGGACAGCCGATTTGTCCGCTTTCCTGCTGCGCACCAGCGGCAAATATGACAGCGGGACATGGTACCGCTTTACCGCGGGCGACGGGCAGCGCGCGATCATCGGGCTGGAGCGTCCGGCGATACAGGGGCCGGTTATCGGCGATGTCAGAACATTCCAGTACAAAGCTGCCGACGGGCTGGAAATGGAAGCGGTCCTCACTCTCCCGCCCGGAAAAGCCGCGAAAAACCTGCCGGTGATCATGCTGCCGCATGGCGGGCCGACCGCGCATGACGAGCCCGGTTTCGATTGGTGGGCACAGGCATTTGCCGCGCATGGCTATGCAGTGATGCAGCCCAATTTCCGCGGTTCGACCGGCTATGGCGCGGCTTTCCGCGATGCGGGCAATGGCGAGTGGGGCCGCAAAATGCAGAGCGACATTTCGGACGGGCTGCGTGCATTGGCCGATGCCGGTATCGCCGATCCCGATCGCGCTTGCATCGTCGGCGCAAGCTATGGCGGCTATGCCGCATTGGCCGGAGTCACGTTGCAAAACGGGCTCTATCGCTGCGCGGTGTCGGTCAATGGCGTGTCCGATCTGCCGCTGCTCGCGCGCGACGCGGTTCAGGGCAGCAGCAATGTGGTGGAACGCAATTTCGATACGCTGATGGGCAAGGAAACCGACCTCTCGGCGCTATCACCCGCCCGCAATGCAGACCGGGCCGATGCTCCGGTGCTTCTCATTCACGGCAAGGATGACACGGTGGTCCCGTTCGAACATGCCGCCTCGATGGAAGATGCGCTGAAAGATGCGGGCAAGCCGGTAAAGCTGGTATCGCTGGCTGACGAGGACCACTGGCTGTCGCAGGCCGAAACCCGCAAGCAAATGCTCTCGGCAGCGATGGTATTTGTCCGCAAGCACAACCCGGCGGATTGACGGCTTATACCAGTTCCGCATGCTCCAGCGCGGCGTCCACCGCTTTGCGCGCGTGATCGCTGCAGCTGGTTAGCGGCAGGCGCACTTCGTCGGTGATATAGTCGAGCACGCGGCTCATCGCATATTTGACCGGTGCGGGGCTGCTGTCTTCGAACATCGCGTAATGCAGCGGGTACAGCTTGTCATTGAGACGGCGCGCGGCGACCAGATCATTGTCGGCGCAGGCCTTCTGGAATTCGGCGCATAGTGCGGGCGCGACATTGGCTGTCACCGAAATGCAGCCCTTGCCGCCCGCCGCATTGAACGGCAGCGCGAGCTCGTCATTGCCCGAAAGCTGGCAGAAATCGCGGCCAATGCCCATCCGGTGATCGGCCACACGGCTGAGATCCTCGCTCGCATCCTTGATCGCCACGATCTGGTCAGGAAACTTGTTGGCCAGCTCGATCGTCGTTTCGGGCGCGATATCGGTCACCGTCCGGCCCGGCACGTTGTAGAGCACAATCGGCAGGTCGCAATTTTCTGCCAGATGGCTGAAATGCGCAACCAGCCCCGCCTGGCTCGGCTTGTTGTAATAGGGCGCGACGCACAGCCCCGCGCTGGCCCCGGCTTTCTTGGAGAAATTCATGTGCAGCAAAGCGTTTTGCGTATCGTTGCTGCCGCACCCCGCGATCACCGGCACGCGGCCCGCCGCCTGTTCGATGCAGACTTCGATCACGCGGTGATGTTCGGCATTGGACAGGGTGGAGGCTTCACCCGTGGTTCCGCAGGGCACCAGAGCCTTGCTGCCGCACTCTATTTGCCAGTCGACCAGTTTGCGAAAAGCGCCCTCGTCAAACGATCCGTCGCGAAAAGGAGTCACCAGAGCCGGAATTGAGCCGGAGAACATTTGCCTAATCCTATCTTTAGCCTCATGAGAATCAGCAAAAATTCCCAACCAGCAGGCGTTTCATTCAGCGCCTGATAAGGAGCCGTGACCCACTATGTCCAGCATGGACCGCAAACCCCTTCCCCTGATCGCCCTTATTGCCATCCCTACTTTGGCCTTTTCTGCGCCCACTTGCGCGCAAAGCCCGTCAAGCTGGGACCAGGCCCGGCAGGAAATGGCCGCGAGCGCGCCGACCCGCTCTGCGCAGGCTGTCAGCCGCTGGGAACAGCTAAACGCCAACCCGCGCATGCGGTTTGAAGATTACGCCGGTTTCGTTCTGGCCAATCCCGGTTTCCCGCAGGAAGCCAAGCTGCGCACCCGCGCGGAAAACGCGCTCGATAACGAACCGGTGAGCAGCGAGCGTCTGGTCGCGTTTTTCGACCAATACCCGCCGCTGACCAACAGCGCGAAAGCGCGCTATGCGCTTGCTTTGGGTGCGGTTGGCCGCCCCGAAGCGCCGCGTGTGGCATTGGAAGCATGGCGCGGCGGCGAAATGAGCGGGCCGTCCTCTGCCTATCTCGACGGTATGTTCGGATCACAGTTTAGCCAGGCAGATCACGATGCGCGGATGGATGCGCTGCTGTGGCAAGACGACCTCGAAGGCGCGCGCCGCCAGATCACCCGCACTTCGCCCGCCAAGCGCGATCTTTACATGGCGCGTCTGGCCTATCTGAAAGGCGACCAGCCCTCGAGCGTTGGCCTGCCCATCCCGGCATCTGCGCGAAGTGATGCGGGCTTTGTCTACAATCAGGTCCGCCATTTCCGCAGCAGCGGGCAAGGCGGAACCGCAGTCAATATTCTCGCAACTCGCCCGCAGTTTGACGCGCTGCCTTTCGATTCCGAAGCGCTGCTGATCGAAATGCTCAAACTCGCGCGGACCGGCAATGCCCGTCAGGCGCAGCAAATCGCCGCCAAGGTCGATGACATGTTCGAACCGGGCGTTGATATCCGCACCAAAAGCTACCGTATCCGCGATGATTACACCTCGCTGATGTGGCTCGGCGGCACCGAAGCGCTGTGGAAACTGGGCGATGCATCGGCCGCAGCGCCACTGTTCTATCGTTACGGATCGGCCGCGCAAACACCGCAAACCCGATCGAAAGGGTTTTACTGGGCGGGCCTCGCCGCGCAGCGCGCGGGCGATAGTGCCGGCGCAGAACGCTATTTCCGGATGGCGGCCGATTACCCGGACCGGTTCTACGGCATGCTCGCGCTGGACAAGCTGGGCCAGCCCATGCCTTCGCTGGCGGCGCAATTTAACGGGCCGATTGACCCGCAAAAGGCCGCTGCCTTCAGCGCATCCCCCATCGCCAACGCCGTTCGCGAAGTATCGCGCGACGCGCCGTGGAGCACGGGCATCCAGTTCTACCGCACCGTCGCGCAAGCCGCGAAAACGCCCGAAGAACACGCGCTTGTCGCCGATCTCGCCCGCGAAACCGGCCGCCGCGATCTGGCGGTCAACGTCGCCGAAGCGGCGGGCGCAGACGGGCACAAGAACTTTGTCGCTTTCGGCCATCCGACTTTGAACACACCACCAGGCACCAACTGGACCATGGTGCATGCGATCTCTCGGCAGGAAAGCCAGTTCGCACAAAACGCGATCAGCCACGCCGGTGCGCGCGGCCTGATGCAGCTGATGCCCGGCACCGCGCGCGAACAGGCGGGCAAGCTGGGCATGCAGTATATGCGCGCCGACCTAATCGACAGCCCGAGCTATAACATCCAGCTTGGCGATGCCTATTTCGCGCGGATGCTGAGCTATTATGATGGCGCCTATCCGTTGGCTGTGGCGGCCTACAATGCCGGCCCCGGCAATGTGAACCGCTTCCTGCGTTCCAATGGCGATCCGCGCAATGGCAGCATTGACTGGGTCACCTGGATCGAACGCATTCCGATTTACGAGACCAAGAATTATGTCCAACGCGTGCTCGAAAACGCGGTGGTGTACGAACATCTCTATCCGGAAAAAGCGCGCTTCGGAAATCCGCGTCCGGTCAGCTCTTATTTGCGCTAAGCCATGATGCCAGCAGCCCGTCCATTCAGACTGCCGGCAAGCGTCATCGCATGCGTGTTGGCGGCCGGTCTGGCTGCTTTCGCCCCCGCTGCTGCAGCGGCGAAAGACAGTTTGGGCGTGTTCTCCGATTGGGGCGCGTTTCGCGACAGGGACACACCGCGCTGCTATGCCATCGCCAAAGCCGCGCCCAGCAGCCAGCAACGCGATCACAACCCTTTCGCCAGCGTCGGCACATGGCCCGCGCGCAAAGTCCGCAACCAGATCCATTTCCGCCTTTCGCGCAATCTGGCGCGCGGTTCCTCTATCGAACTCAAAGTCGGCACGCGCAGCTTTGCGCTGACCGGATCGGGCGGCAACGCATGGGCCAAAGACCGGCGAATGGACGCGGCGATTGTCGCGGCGATGCGTTCCGCCAACCGTATGACAGTGCGCGCCAAAGACAGCAGAGGACGCAATTTTTCCAACACTTACGATCTTGATGGCGCGGCCACAGCAATGGACGCGGCGACCATCGGTTGCGCGCGGCTGGGCTGATAACGCGCACCGCTAGCTTTCCTGCACTGCCGCGCCTATATCGCGGCCAATCATGGCCGATACAGCTCTTATGTCGATCCCGGGACAAGTCGATCCCGTCCCCGTCGCACGCGACATCACGCCGCGCGCCGATGGGCGTGTGGATCTGATGGGGCTGCCCAAAGCGCGGATCAAACAGCTGTTTGAAGAAGCGGGTCTGGATCCCAAACAGGCCAAGCTGCGCTCCAAACAGGTTTACCACTGGCTTTACCATCGCGGCACAACCGACTTCGCGCAGATGACCGACATTTCGAAGAAGATGCAGCCTTGGATGGCAGAGCGTTTTGTTGTCGGACGGCCCAATGTTGTCGAGGCGCAGCATTCCACCGACGGCACGCGTAAATGGCTGCTCAAAACCGATGACGGTCACGAGTTCGAAATGGTCTTCATCCCCGACGAGACGCGCGGAACCTTGTGCGTTTCAAGCCAGGTCGGTTGCACGCTCAATTGCACATTCTGCCACACCGGAACGATGCGGCTGGTGCGCAATCTGACGCCGGGCGAGATCGTCGGTCAGGTTATGCTGGCGCGCGATGCTTTGGGCGAATGGCCCAAAGGCCGGATGGACATTGCCGATGATGAAAGCGAAAGCGAATATCGCGCGGATGGCCGCCTGCTGACCAATATCGTGATGATGGGCATGGGCGAGCCGCTGTATAATTTCGACCATGTCCGCGATGCCTTGCAGTTGGTGATGGATGGCGAAGGCCTTGCCCTGTCCAAGCGCCGGATCACCCTGTCCACCAGCGGCGTGGTTCCGATGATGTACAAATGCGGCGAAGAAATCGGCGTCAATCTGGCCGTTTCGCTGCACGCCGTGACCAAGGACATTCGCGACGAGATTGTCCCGATAAACCGCAAATACGGCATCGAAGAACTGCTCAAAGCCTGCGCGGATTATCCCGGCGCGTCCAATGCACGGCGGATCACGTTTGAATATGTGATGCTGAAAGACAAGAATGACAGCGACGATGATGCGCGCGAACTGGTACGCCTGATCCGCGAATATGATCTTCCTGCCAAGGTCAATCTGATCCCGTTCAACCCGTGGCCCGGCGCGGCCTATGAATGTTCGGACCCCGAACGGATCAAGGCGTTTTCCAACATCATTTTCGCAAGCGGCATCAGCGGCCCGATCCGCACCCCGCGCGGCCGCGATATCGACGCCGCCTGCGGGCAGCTCAAAACCGCAGCGCAAAAGAAAAGCCGGGCCGAACGGGATCGCGAAGCCGCGGAGGCGGCAGCGACTGCCGATTGACCGCCGATCAAGCCACGATCGAATATTACCAGCGCGAGGCACCGCGCTATGTCAAAGCGTTCGATCATGGCCACAGCCGCCATCTAGATGCGTTTCTCGACCTGCTTTCTCCAAAGGCGGAGATTTTGGAACTCGGCTGCGGCGGCGGGCGCGATACTCTGCGCATTATGGAGCGCGGCTTCGATGTCGACCCGACCGATGGCACGCCTGCCATGGCCGCCGAGGCGACAAAGCATGTCGGCAGGCCCGTGCGCGTGATGCGCTTCGACCAGCTGACCGCCCTCGCCCGCTATGATGCCGTGTGGGCGCATGCCTGCCTGCTCCACGCACCGCGCGCCGATCTTTCGGCAATCTTCGCCGCGATCCACCGCGCTCTCAGGCCAGCGGGCTGGCACTTTGCCAATTACAAGCTGGGCGATGGCGAAGGGCGCGATCTGCTGGGACGGCTGGGCAATTTCCCCACCGCGCAGTGGCTTGAAGAGCTATACGAAGCGAACGGACTTTCCATTCATTCGTCCGAGCAATATCGCGGCAAGGGTGCCGATGGCACGGTCAGGGATTGGCAAGCGATAACCGTTTCAAAGCGCTAACGGCACCGCTACACCCCGAAGGCGCAAGCTGGAGAGAACGCATGTCGTGGCACGTGGATGCATTGCTGACCGGCAAAGCCAAGGCTTTCCGCGATGGAGAAAAAAGCGCGATCGGCAAAACCCCGGCCACTGGCGCGGTGCGGATCACCACGCTGGGCCTTGGCGGGGACGAGCAAGCCGATCCCGCACATCATGGCGGGCCGCATATGGCGGTGCACCATTATCCGCGCGATCACCATGCCTTCTGGCGCGACCAGATCGGCGATCACCCCTTGCTTGACGATCCGGGCGCCTTTGGCAGCAATTTGTCCGTATCAGGGCTGGTCGACAGCCAGGTCAGGCTGGGCGACCGGTTCCGGCTTGGCAGCGCGGTTGTGGAAGTCAGCCAGCCGCGCATGCCCTGCTGGAAGATAGAGCATCGCTTCCAGCGCAAAGCGATGGTCGCGACCATCATCAAATCGGGAAAATCGGGCTGGTATTACCGCGTGATTGAAGAAGGCGAAGCGCAGGCGGGAGACCGGCTAGAGCTGGTCTCTACCGGCGCGAGCGACTGGACCGTCGAGCACATCTTGCAGAGCATTGCCAATCCCAAGGTCGTGCCAGAGATTGCCGAACTGGAAGCGATGGCAGAATGCGAATTGCTCGGCCCGTCATGGCGCGGCGGAGCGCGCAAGAAAATCGCCGCCCTTGGCTAAGGCAAAACGCGCTTAAGCGAGCGCTGGCAAATCGCCGCCGCGAGAAATCGTGACGCTGCGGCCGCCGATCCAGATTTTTCCGCCGGCATCTTGCGAGCAGTGAATGCGCCCCTCTGCCCCGACCTTTTGCCCTTGGGCGGCGATGTAACTGTCCTGCGCCAAGCCCGCCCCGAACAGATGCATCGCGACCCCGGCGTTGAAGCTGCCGGTCACCGGATCTTCTACCAACGCGCCGTGCTGGTTGGCGAAAAAGGCGCGCAGTTCCCAGTCCACTTCCGCGCCCGACGGATGCGGTCCAGCCAGCCCGATATCGGTACCGGGCGGCGCCTTGAAAGCGGGCTGAGCCGCCAGAACATCCTCTGCCGAACGCAGGCGCAGCAGCTGCCATTTGGGCCCATTGCAGACATGCACGGCTTCGACAATCGCATCTGGATCGGCGCCGGTCACGCGGATAGCCTCTGCGCGTTCATCATCGGACAGCGGACCATCGTGCGTCAAAGCCGGGGCCGCGAAAGCCAGCATGTCACCCTCGCGGCGAATCTCGATCAGGCCCGCTTCGCATTGCTGCACAATGGTTCCCGCATTCCGCGGCGTTCCGCCCGCCTCCAGCCATGCGTGGCACGTGCCCAGCGTCGGGTGACCGGCGAAAGGCAATTCGCCCGCCGGATAGAAAATCCGCACGCGGTAATCCGCAGCCGGATCTGTGGGCGGCAGCAGGAAGGTCGTTTCCGAAAATCCCAGCCACTGCGTCAGCTGCAGCATCTGCGCGGTGTCGAGCCCCTGCGCGCCATGCACCACGCCCAAGGGATTGCCCTTGAAACCCGCAGAGCCAAACACGTCAACAAGATCAAGCGTCATCGAAATATCCTCCGGTTGCGGGATGTGGACAGCAGCATTGCCGGCCTATAGCGCTTGGGACGGGCCGCATGTTATGATGAATTCTTTTCAGGATGAAAGCCGACCTCAGATGGGCGAAAAGCCAAAACCCGCAATTCTCATAACCGGATCGGCCAAGCGCATCGGGGCCGAAATTGCGCGGGCCTTCGCCCAGGCCGGCTGGCACGTCATCATCCATTATGGCAGCTCGGTTGCAGAGGCAGAGGCGCTGGCGGCCGAGCTTCCTTCAGCCGAGGCAATCCATTGCGATCTGTCCGATAGCGACGCCGCGGTGGCGATGGTCAAATCGCTGGCGGCGCGGCTCGATGATTGGCGCGTGCTGGTCAATTCCGCCTCCATCTTCCGCCATGACGATGTAACCGCAATGGATTCGCAGACGTATGACAGGGTGATGCGGATTAACGCCAAAACCCCCGCGCGCATGGCGCAGGCCTTCCTCGAACATGCCAGGGCACATAGCGGGCGCAGGGTCATCCAGGTGACCGACCAGAAGCTGGAAAACCCCAATCCCGATTTCTTCTCCTACACAATGAGCAAGCACGCTTTGGACGCGACAATCGCGATGCTGGCCAAGGGGGCTGCGCAGCCGGAAGACCGCGTCTACGGGCTGGCCCCAGGCGCAATTCTGGCGAGCCATGACCAGACCGCAGAGGAAACCGAACGCAGCCATGTGCTCAACCTGCTGCGGCGCAAAACGGGTGCCAGCGAGATTGCCGATGCCATGCTGTTCCTCGCCGAGGGGCATCTGGCCGGCGGGGAGACATTGTTCATCGATAGCGGCCAGCATCTGCTCGATCAGCCGCGCGATGTCATTTACCTTGCCCGCCAAACATCGGTGGGCAGCTGACCATGGCCCGGCCAGCCAGAAAGCACGGGCTGATCACGCGCCTATGGCACTGGCTCAACTTGGTCTGCATCGCCGTGCTGTTTATGTCGGGGCTCAATATCTCCAACGCGCACCGGCTGCTCTATTGGGGCGATTGGGGATTTGCCGCTGAACATGCGTGGCTGGAAGTCCCGCGCTTTCCGCATTGGATGACCATTCCAGACCATTACAATCTCGCGGTCGCGCGCGACTGGCACAATTTGATGGCATGGCCCTTTGCCCTCGGCCTGCTGGTAATGTGGATTGCCCTGATCGTTACCGGGCGGTTCTGGAGAGAGCTGCGTACCACACGAAAAGAGTGGTATTACAAAGCGATATGGGCGGATATTACCGCGCATCTGAAGCTCAATTTCGACCACGGCAAGGGCAAGTACAATTTCCTGCAAAGGCTCGCTTACGGCGCGGTGTTGGGCATCTTTCTGCCCGGAATGATCATCACCGGATTGGCCATCAGCCCGGGCTTTGAGCCCGCTGCGCCCTGGGTGGTGGACATGCTGGGCGGGCGGCAAAGCGCGCGGTCATTCCACTTCATTTTCGCATGGGGAATCTTCGCCTTCTTCGTGGTGCATGTGGTTCTGGTGCTGCTGTCCGGCCCGATCCGGCAAGTGGGCGATATGATCACCGGCGGCAAAGCCGGTCAGCGAGGCAAGCCATGACAAATAGCACCGGCCCCCAGATCAAGCGCCGCGGCCTGCTGGCGGGAATGGGCGCGCTGTTCCTTGGTGCCTGTTCCAAAGTGGCGGAAACCAAGATCGGTTCCGGCCTGCTGGACGCTGCGGAAGATTGGCACCGCAAAGCACACCGCTCGCTTGCCTCGCGCATGGCATTGGCGCGCGAGTTCGAGAAAGAGGACATCTCCCCCTATTTCCGCGGCAACGGAACCACCGAAATCGATACGCCTGAATATCAGGCGGCGATGGAGAACCAGTTCGCCGATTGGCGGCTGGAAGTGCGCGGTATGGTCGATACGCCCATGTCGCTGAGCATGGACAACATCCGTGCCCTGCCCCAGCGCACGCAGATCACCCGCCACGATTGCGTCGAAGGCTGGAGCGCGATCGGCGAATGGACCGGCCCGCAGCTCTCCACTTTGCTTGAAGCGGCAGGCGTGCAGCAAGGCGCAAATTTCGTGGTCTTCCGCTGCGCCGACAGCTTCCGCCAAGGCCCCTATTACGAAAGCATCGATATGGTCGATGCCTATCACCCTCAGACCATCGTCGCGCATCTGCTCAACGGAGAGCCGCTGCCGGTCAAGAACGGTGCTCCGCTAAGAATGCGGATCGAGAAGCAGCTGGGTTACAAACACGCCAAATATCTGACCGCAATCGAACTCGTGGCGAGCCTAGAGGATATCGGCGAAGGCCAAGGCGGCTATTGGGAAGATCATCATGGCTATCAGTGGTATGCTGGGATCTGAGATCCGCCGTCACCCCCGCGAAGGCTGGGGTCGTTTTGAGCAAATCACAAGGCCGATAGCGATCCCAGCCTGCGCTGGGATGACGTGTATTTACTCCGGATAAATCCGGTTCATCGTTTCCCAATCCTCGCCGATCATTTCTTCCAGCACAGCCATGTCGATATCGGCCAGCTTGTTGACATAGAGGCAGCTTTTGCCGCGCGAATATTTGCCCAGCCGTTCCAGCTGCGCATCGCGGCGCTTGCCCGATTGCTCGTCGCAATATCCGCCCATCAGATAGAGCGAATGCATCGCCTTGCGCGGGCTGAAACCGGCACGCATCCACGTCACATCGCGCCCGCTGGCATAGGTGGTGTTATATGTGCCGTAACCGATGATCGATGGGCCCCACATTTGCGGTTCCTGCCCCGTCACTTTGCGGAACAGCGCATCAAGCACTTTGGCTTCCTCGCGCTTGCGATCGTGATCAACACTTTCGATAAAGTCCTCTACCGAAACATCGGTGGGCAGTGTTTTGGGTTCGCTCATCAATCTTCTCCCGCGTGCAGGATGCGCGATTGATTGACACAGCGCAAGCGGCTGTCACAGTGCCCGCCAAGCATAGCGAAAAACAATATCGGGGGCAGACCATCCATGTGGCTTTTGAGCAAATTCCTGAAACCGGCGATCCATACGGGCACGCTGGTGGTGACCGATCACGACGGCAAGGAATACACATTCGGCACCGGCGAGGGATTGGATGATCGCGGGCCGATCCGCATCACACTGACCAACAAGAAAGCCGCCAACCACATCGCCCGCTATCCGCAAATGGGCGCGGGAGAGGCGTTTATGTGGGGCTGGCTGGTGGTCGAGGAACCGCACGATATCCGCGACATGATCCTGTTCGTGACCATGAACACCAAGCGTCAGGGTGACGCGGCCATTCAGGCCAAGGGCGTGCTGCGCAAGACCGGCGAAGCGATCAAGGCCAAGCTGGACGGGATCAATCTGCGCAGCAGCGCGCGCAAAAATGCCGAGCATACATATAACCTGACGCGGCGCCTGTACGAGCTGTTCCTCGACGAAGACCGCCAATACACGATGGCGTACTATCGCGGCGATCCTGATGCAACTTCGCTCGAACAAGCGCAGATGGACAAGAAGGCACACATGGCCGCGAAGATGTTCATGAAGCGGCCCGAAGAAAATGGCGGTCAGCCGATGCGCGTGCTCGATATTGGCTGCGGCTGGGGCGGTTTCGCGCTGTATTTGCACGAAATGTATGGCTGCGAAGTGCTCGGCGTCGCCCTCGCCCCCGATCAGATTGCCTTTTGCAAGGAACGCGCCGAAGCGGCGGGCGTGGCCGACAAGGTCAAATTCGAACTGATGGATTACCGCGATGTCCCGCGCGACTATTTCGGCAGTGGAGACAGGGAAGGCTTTGACCGCATTTCCAGCGTTGGCCTGCTCGAACATGTGGGCACCATCCATTATCCGCAATTTTACGAACACACCGCGCGCCTGCTGAAACAAGACGGCGTGATGTTCAGCCATTGCTGCGGCCGCGCGGGCCCTCCGGGCATTACCGACGCTTGGACGCGCACTTACATTTTCCCCGGCGGCTACATCCCTGCTTTGTCCGAACTGGTCACGCAGAGCGAGAAATTCGGCTGGCAAGTGATGGATGTGGAGGCGATGCGCTTCCACTACTCCTACACGCTGGAGGAATGGTACAACCGCACCGTCATGCACAAGGACGAGATCACCCGAATGTATGACGAGGTGTTCTACCGCATGTGGCTGTTCTACCTCGCCGGCGCCGAACAAAGCTTCCGCAATGGCACGCTGGTCAACTGGCAATTGCTCTATGTCAAAGAGCGCGACGCGATCCCGATGACGAGGGAGTATATGGGCGAGGAGAGTGCGCGGTTGCGGGAAGCTGGTGTTGTACCCGAGTGGAGTTTGGGTGCTGAGTTGAGAGAGGCGGCGGAGTGAGGCGGAACAATACACCCAGTTTGAAGCCGAGAGAGCACGGCGAAAGCCTCGCATAGGGAAAGCGGATTTTTGGTATGGCAGTTCTTCGTAATCCGGTCCTGTGGCTTTGCACGCTTGTCTGTGCGGTGGCCGCTTCCGTAACGCCCGCGGCAGCGCAGCAGCGGCCTATCGACAAGGATCCTGTTCTCGCTAGCGAGAAAGAAGTCGCAGATTTTGAGCGCCGGGCCAAAGAGGGAATCACGGTCAGCGAACTGCTCGACATTATGGAATTGGCAGGGGCCAGATACAGCGCCGAATACCGCAAAAGAGTAGCCAGCCGGATTGTCGACGATCACAAACATTTGATTGGTGAGAAGGGCAATCGCCTGTGGTTCTACTCGGGCAGGAACAGCAACAAGATTTTGCGCCGCGTCAGAAAGTCCGGAACGGTCAGTTTTCTGGTCACACCGGATGCAATGGTCCAGATGAACGAAATCGGGTTGAAGCGATCCGTGGCCATGACCTTTTACGCGCCCACAGCGAAGCCTGCCAATTTTTCAACTTCGCGATACGCATTCAACGTCAGTCTGCCCGACAAGAATTCTCCCTTCGCGGATGAAGAGGTTAGGGTAACCGATGCCAACATATCTGTGGTGTCAAAAGCTTTCGCGGTGTCGAAATTCTATTTCACGATTTCGGGCAACCGCTTTTGCGAATTCATCGAATATCGCACGGCGTATTTTGACAGCAATGTCGACCGCGAACAGAAATGGATGACAAGGCTTGGCCAGATCTTCGCCAAGCTGTTCAGAGAAACCGATTCCTCTGCGCCGATCGTGTGTTATTACGATGCATACTCGGCAAAGCAGAAGAAAACATTCCAATACACAGAGTCGCTCGATCATCGCCAGATACCCTATTGGCCATCGACCGACCCGGTGGTCAGTTCCACGCGCGTTTCGGAACGCGAATTTCTTGCCGAATTGCGCCGCGAGATGAATTGACAACGCTGGAATGTTGGCGGCGTTTCAGGCGGCGTCGCTTTGATGCCGTGAACTATGCTCTCTCCAGCGATTTTCCTACACGCCCGCGCCCCGCTATATTCGCGCCGGCTCTTTGAAAATCGAATAACACACGAAACCCGCGGCGCCGCTTCAACAAGCCTGCACAGCGGATGTACTTCATCAACTAAACCCGCGAAATTGCCATCGTCACGCTGCGAATCGGATGGTTTCTAACCTTTCACCATGCGGTAAACCGGCCCGAACCCGACCAATGCGGCACCAACAAATGGCAAGGCTACGACCCACAGCCTGACACCCGTCACACCCTCCGGGCTGGCGATGCTGATCGCGGCTGTCATGGCGAGGCCGGTGCAGATCAGCACCATACCAAGCACCAGCCGCCAATGCGGAACCGGAAAATCGCGCTTGGCTCCACCGCCAAGGCTGCCTCTTTCAAACCGGACAAACAGCATGATCAGCGGCAATGTGACGGCGACGTACAGCGCAAACCAGACCGGCCGCGTTATCCACCATTGCGCACTGCCAGGCGCGACTTCGAGCCCCACCCCGCCCAGCAACCGCGCGGCAATCATCACCAGAACGAAGGCGGTCAGATGCCACAGATAGATGCTCATGATCATTCCGTTCATCAGCACCACCCCGGTCCAGATGCGGATATTCTCCAGCATCTTTCGCGCCGGCTTCTGCAGCATCATCGCAAAGCCTGTCTGCATCACGCCCAGCGCCAGCAAAGCGAATGTCGGCGGCATCGAATTGGTGATCTCGGCACCTGGCACACCGATCATCGCGACCGGATAAAGGTCTGCGCTCACTAGCCAGACAAGCAGAAGCAAGCTCGCCAAGAAGCACCACAATGCATTGCTGAACTTCTCGAAAAACCCGTTCTGCCAGGCCACTCCAAATTGGTGAATCGCCAACCAAACAAACAGGAAATTCAGGAAGTTGACATAGGTAACGCCCCAATGAAAAGTCAGGCCGTCAACCAACAGTGCGGCAATGACAAACACTGCCATCGACCACTCGCTGAGCCGTTCCCACAGCCATATTGCCAGCGGAGTGAGCGCGGTGACGAGCAGATAAACGGCCAGAAACCACACGGGGATCAGCGCCAACTGGGTCGCCATGCGGACTATGTCGCGATCGATGCCCATGGTGGTGCCGAAGAATGCGATTACGCCCCATACCAGCAGCACTGGGAAAACGGGATTGATCAGGCGCTGGATACGGCTGGCAAACCAGTCTGAATAATATCCGCCCTTCCTCTTGGTTGCTGTCCAACTCATTCCGTTGGAAAATCCGCCGACAAGGAAGAAAATCGGCATCACCTGGAAACCCCAGGTCAGCCACTGCGTCCACGGAAGAATGCCGAGCAAGTGACCGCCCTGCACCGCGCCGCTCTCATCCATATAGGGTGCCGCGACGAGCCAATGACCAACGACAACCGCGAGAATGGAGAAGGCACGAAGGAAATCTACATAACGATTGCGTTCAGGCGGCGCCATTTCGGCCATCTCACGGGCCTTCGACCACATGGTTCGTTTCACCGGATTCGCAGACACAGCTGGTTCGGAATTCGTCATAGATTTCAGAGCCTCTCCGTACTGGAGGTAGGAAGACCCAACGTTCGCTGCAAGGATTGGCCGGTAACGCTTCCCCTTACCGCAACGAATGTTCTATCACTGAAGCCAAAGGAGGGGACATGAGCAAAAGCTTGGTCAAAAAGTACCTCGGCAGCATTGTCAAACGCGGGACATTGAGCGTGACATTTGCTGATGGCGGGCAAGCGGAATTTGGCGTTCCGGAGGATGGCTTTCCCGACATTGCCTTGCGCCTGACCGATGGCAAAGTTCCGCGCGATATCATCCTCGACCCGCGCCTCGGCGCTGCAGAGGCCTTTATGGACGGGCGGCTGGTGATCGAACGCGGTGATGTGATGGGGCTTGTTGAACTGCTTCGCGGCAATGCGCCGTGGGATCGCGGCGGAACAATCGGCAGCCCCAGCACGCTTCGCAAATTGCGTGACCGGATCGGATCGGGACTGGAATCGGTCAACAACGCGATGAAATCGCAGCGCAATGTCGCCCATCATTACGATATCGGCAATGATCTCTACAAGCTGATGCTCGATACAGAGCATATGCAATATAGCTGCGCATATTGGCCCACCGATGACATCACTCTGGCCGAGGCTCAGGAAGCCAAGCTCGCACATATTGCCGCCAAGCTGGCCCTCGAACCCGGGCAGGAAGTTCTCGATATTGGCTGCGGCTGGGGCGGAATGGCGATATTTCTGGCCAGCCGCGCCAAGGTGAAAGTGCACGGTATCACCCTGAGCGAGGAACAGCTCGCGCTCGCCGCCGAACGCGCCGAGGCCGCTGGCGTCAGCGACCTAGTGACGTTCGAATTGGTCGATTACCGCGATTTGCCCAAACGGGACGCGCGTTATGACCGGATCGTATCGGTGGGCATGTTCGAACATGTCGGCAGGCCGCAATTCGAGAAATTTTTTGAATGCTGCGCCAATCTGCTGAAAGCCGATGGCGTCATGCTGCTGCACACGATCGGTCGCCTCGGCAGCCCGGGAACCACCGATGCCTTCACCCGCAAATATATCTTCCCCGGGGGTTACATTCCCGCGCTGAGCGAAACGATGGAAGCGAGCGAGAAATTCCGCCTTATCGCCAGCGATATCGAGATATTACGGTTGCACTACGCCAAGACGCTGCGCGAATGGTACAAAAGGTGCGAAGAACACCGCGAAGCGATCGTCGCGATGTTCGATGAACGCTTCTACCGGATGTGGACCTTCTACCTCGCCGGGGCGACTGCGGCCTTCGAACATGGCGGGATGTGCAATTTCCAGATCCAATATTGCCGCAGCAGACATGCCTTGCCGATCACGCGAGACTATCTGGCGGACAACGAAACCAACATGCTGCAAAAGCCATAATTCATTGTGAAGTGCGGCGCGCGCTGATAGCGGCCCCGCTTACCAACCAGACGCCTATTCATCGGAGTGCCCCATGTCTGACATCAAACGCGTCGTCCTTGCCTATTCGGGCGGCCTAGACACCAGCGTGATCGCAAAATGGCTTGAGGTAGAGCGCGGCTGCGAAGTGGTGACTTTCACCGCCGATCTTGGCCAAGGCGAAGAAATTGAACCTGCGCGTGCGAAAGCGCGTGCGATGGGCATCCCCGACAAACATATCTTCATCGAAGACGTGCGCGAGGAATTTGTCAGAGATTTTGTGTTCCCGATGATGCGCGCCAATGCGCGGTATGAAGGCGACTATCTGCTGGGCACCAGCATTGCCCGCCCTCTGATTTCCAAACGCCTTGTAGAGATTGCGCATGAGACCCAGGCTGATGCCATCGCCCATGGCGCCACTGGCAAAGGCAACGATCAAGTCCGGTTCGAACTCAGCGCCTATGCGCTTGACCCCGATATCAAAGTCATTGCCCCGTGGCGTGAATGGGATCTAACCAGCCGGACCGCACTGATCGCTTGGGCGGAAAAGCATCAGATCAAGGTACCCACCGACAAGCGCGGTGAAAGCCCCTTCTCCACCGATTCCAACCTGCTTCACACATCGAGCGAAGGCAAAGTGCTCGAAGACCCGTGGGATGAGACGCCCGACTACGTCTACTCGCGAACGGACAATCCCGAAAACGCGCCCGACACGCCCGAATATGTCACGATTGATTTCGAGAAGGGCGACGGTGTCGCCTTGAACGGCGAGGCGATGAGCCCGGCAACGCTGTTGGCCGCATTGAACGACCTTGGCCGCAAACACGGTATCGGCCGGCTTGATCTGGTCGAGAACCGCTTTGTCGGAATGAAGTCACGTGGAATGTACGAAACTCCGGGCGGCGAAATTTACGCCCGCGCGCATCGGGGGATCGAACAGATCACACTGGATCGCGGTGCAGCACACCTCAAAGACGAACTGATGCCGAAATATGCAGAGCTGATCTATAATGGCTTCTGGTACAGCCCCGAGCGTGAGATGCTGCAGGCGGCGATCGATCTGAGCCAGGAGAAAGTCAGCGGCACCGTTCGCATGAAGCTCTACAAAGGCAATGCTGATGTCGTCGGGCGCAAATCGCCCAACAGCCTTTATTCAGAACAGCATGTGACTTTTGAGGATGACGCGGGCGCTTACGACCAGCAGGATGCGGCGGGCTTCATTCAGCTCAATGCCTTGCGTTTGAAACTGCTTGCCAAGCGCGATCGATAGAAACCGATCAATCGATTCGACGAGCGGTTGAGTTATCCACTCGCGTCCACAAGTGAATCCGCAAAAAGTGGATAAGTAGGCCAAATCATGCTTGCGCGACTCAGTTTTGAGGCGCAGCTTCACCTTATCGAAAGGCAAGAAAGCCTCATTGATTGACGGTTTAACGACTTGAAATAAATGAGATTTTCAAACCATTTCGAGGCAGCGGTTACTGTCCGCGCGGTCCTCGAGGAACACCTGGCGAAAGCTTCGGCTGGAGGTAGGGAAACCGTTTGAAAGGAACGCGAAAGCATGCCGCTGTTTGGCCGAATATTCCGGCCCTGCGTTGAGGCAAAGTGGAAACTTCGGTGGAAACGGAGCTGTTTGAGATGGCAGGCCAATAAGGAATGGACGGCTGCGGAACCGGAAGGCAGGCGGATTGATCTTCGGATCAGGAAGATTGCACGAAGGAACCGGATGCCGGTGCGAGCGCCGGTGACAGAACCGAACCGAAGATTGGTCGCAAGACCAAAGGTAGGAACGGGAAAACACCGGAGGCCAAGTGCTCCAATGATGAGAAGTCGCAAGACAGATCATCGAAGCAGTCCACGCCCGGTAAGAGTGGGGTCGGTAGCAATACCGGCCCCATTTGCTTTTGGGGTCCAATACCTCCCTCGAAATGATCAAGGCAGGCATTTCGGAAACGCGATTCGTTTTCCGTGCGGTTGCCCTTGCTTTCCGCACTACTGCACGATCATTCCGGCAAATCCGCCATGCGACAGCCCGGTATAACGAGTCCGTATAACCCGTTTTCCGCTCGATTCTCCGATGAAGCGAGGCGAGTCAGCGATAAACCGTTGTTTACATTTGGAGAGCCTGCAATTCCGCAAGTACAGAGCGCCCCGTTCGGCAATGGGGTCAGAATATGTCTAAAGCAAAGAGTTCCTTTTCGCGGCGCCTCGCGCTGGTAGCATTGGTCGGTGTATTGCCGCTGCCAATGGTCGGATCCGCTTTCGCTGAAGAATCGGAGCCCCAGGTCGCGGCCAGCTTTGTCGCGAGTTTCGAGACTTTCGAGACGCTACCCGAGGCGCCCGAGGCAGAAGGCAATGTCGTCGACATCACCGAGATCGACCCGCCAATCGAGATTGAGGAAGAGCCAGAGACGCGCTCACTCGGGACCGGTGTCGCCAGCTACTATGGACGCCGCTTTCATGGCCGGCTAACCGCCAATGGTGAGCGGTTCAATATGAACGCGATGACCGCAGCGCACAAAACGCTGCCCTTCGGAACCCGTGTTCGCGTGACCAATCCGCGCAACGGCAAGGCGGTTGTGGTTCGGATCAATGATCGCGGCCCTTTCATTCGCGGACGGACCATCGATCTCAGCCGCGCTGCAGCGGGCGAAATCGGCATTATCAGCCGCGGTCACGGCCGCGTTGAACTCGATATTATCGGGTAAGACCGACTAGTCTAACGAAGGCAGGACCTAAACCAAGGTCGCTTGGCGCGTTTACTGTTTCCCCACCGCTTCTTGTAATCCCCTAAGCCGCGCCATCGTATTGCTGGCCATCCCCTCGGCACCATCTTTCAGGCCAACGCGCTTTTTGCAGGTCGGGCATGTGCATAGCCCCCCGGCCAGCATGTCTCTGGGATCTATCAGAAATTCGAAACCGCAATGGGGACACGGGATCGATTGTTCTTCACTCATCAGAGGCGCTCCGTTGCTTGCCAGAGCTTTGTTACAACGCGCTACGCAGACATCCGTATTGTATAAATGCGTCGCGATTCACCACAAAATCACCCAATCTGTGCCGCAAACAGCAAACCCCGCCCACCGGTTGGGGTGAGCGGGGCTTTGATAGCCAGAATGTCTGGCCGGATTGCTTGGCGCTGCTTATTCGGCAGGCGCGGTTTCTGCAGCTGGTGCAGCTGCCCCTTCTGCAGCCATCATTTCCTTGGCGCAAGTTTCGCCGATTGCGGTCATTTTCTCCTGATCGAGCATATCAGCAGCGGTCAGGCCCTGATCAGCCACAGCTTTCGAAGAACATTCGCAGAAACCTTCCGCCATCGCTGCCGGGCCGCCCGCTTCGGTGAATTCCTTCATGCAGGTGTCGCTGAATACTTTCATCGCCGCGTCATCATCGGCAACCGATCCGCAAGCCGCAAGCAGCGCCGCGCCGGCAAGTACAGGAGTGGCTTTTAGGATGCTGGTAAAAGTAGTCATGTGTAATCCCCTATTTGATTCCATTGATCTGTGCTCTGAATTCTGCCCGATGTTGTCGCACCCACGCGGCTTTGGCAACCGCAAACCGGAAATTTTACGTTTTGATATGTCTCTCAATCAGAAGACTCCCCCGCACAGGACGCCAGCATCTCCTCCTCCCCCGTTACCAGCCACCACTCATGCACGCCCGCCTCGAACGCTTCGAGCTGGAGCGCCTCGATCGCGCCCGCATGGTCGATCGGATCGGGGCGCAGCTCGCCACATTTGGGGACAGCCTCCGCCGCCAGCTCGTGCGGATTCTTCGCGCCCAAAGGACGCGCGGCGTCCATCCGCTCCAGCCGGTTACCGAACCATTGGCAATCCTCCGGCCCCAAAAGCCCCCGAACATGGGCAAACGGAACATCGCAAGCCCCGCCGCAATTGGGGCATGGCGGCGCGGTACTCCCTTCGGTTTCGGAGAGACATGGACCACTTGGACCACTGTTCTGATCAGAATTCCGTTCGGGCTGTGGAGACAGTGCGGGAGACGTTTCATCCCGCAGCTCCTCCCCCTTCCCGAACCGCTCCAGCATCGCATCGAAATCCTCCGCCAGCGCCGCTGCATCCTCGCTCGCCGCCAGCTTGTCGAGCCGCCCCAGATGCGCGAGCAGAAGCCGGTCTGAATAGCGCCTGCGCTTGCCGACTTCCTCGCCGTGGTAGAACACCGGCTCCTCCACCCCGTTCATCGCCCGCTCGGCCAGCTCCCCCGCAGCCCCCTCGCGCGCCACCAACATCGCCGCATCCCACGCCCGCCGGAACGCACGGCTGGAGCGCCGCATGCGATAGGCCGACTGATGCGAATGCCCCGCCCTGCGCGCCGCCGACCGCACCGAGCCGAACGTCGCCAGCGCCTCAAGAAACACCGTCTGCGCCGCAAGATCGAACTGCGTTTGTGCGGGACGCGTGGAGTCAGATGGCAATGCGTCGATCAGGGCCGGGAGGTTGAACCTACTAGCCCCCTCTTGTTGACCCTGCGGGTCAGCTTCGCTTCCAGAGGAGGGGGTTGGAGGTGGTGGCGGAGCCGTAGCGCATGAAGCTTCGGAGCTGGCGCTCTCGGCATCGTCCGATTTGGGTTCACACGAAGACGCTAAGGCACGAAGAGGTTGTGCCGATCCCTCCCCCACCCCCAAATCCGCAGCCCGAAGAGCAGCATTCTGCGCCCGAATCTGCGCAGCAGAGATAAAGCTCATGCCACACCTCCCAACCTTGTGGGAGGCACAACTCCGGTCCGACCCAGACGGATCGCAAGCGCGACCGCGCGCCCGAGCTTATGCGAGGTAGCCAAGGAATGCGGATGCATTCCGCCCGGCGACTGAGGGTTAGAACAAACAACTTTCATGGTTCACCTATGGGCTTGTGAGCAAGGGAACCGAGTTAGCTATACAGAATGGGGCGTGTAGGACAGAATGGTATTAGGCTTGCAACTAGACCGTTTATCGCAAAATCGCGGCAAACCAGCGGCCATTATTGGTGTGACAACCCTCACACATATATGTGAGAAACTAACTACGTTCACGATTGGTTCGTTGACACTTTGTCCCGAATCTGGTCTTTAGTTTGTTAACAGACGGGACAACTTGATGGTGGCTACGATGAACAATCGCTGTCAAATTCGATGACAAACTCATCGTGTCCTTAGCAATTATTCACAAACACGCACCGCTCGGTCACTACCGGGCAGGGGCGCGTTTGTCCAACGCCAGAGGGAGCCGGGCCGTGACGAACCTAGAGATACCGTCGGACGACGAAGTTGTAGAAGCACTGGCAGGGCTAGGCGGGAATGCTACCGCGATTGAACTCAGAGACACACTTATTGCCGGTGGTCACAGTAAAAGTAGATGCGAGCTGGCAATACAGCGAGCGACTGATCGTGGAAGATTGCGTGTAGAGCGCGATTGGACGCTCAGTCTAGACGAAGAGAGGCAAGTAGCTTAACAGCCTTAAATGGCTAATTTAAAGCGCGAAGATCGTCGTCATAAACAAAAGTCAAACGATCAAAGAACGCCCTTCGAAAAAGATAGAGACCGAATTCTCTATTCTTCGGCGTTCCAACGGCTTGCCGGGATCACACAAATCGTGCGCGCCGGCGAAGCCGACGTTTTCCATACGCGTCAGCAACACAGCATAAAAGTCGCTCAGATTGGGCGAAGACTTGCACAACATCTTAAGAAGACACAAGCGGACGAGGCGCGTCACTGGGGTCTTGACGAGGAGGTAGTTGAGGCTGCCTGCCTTGCTCACGACCTAGGTCATCCTCCGTTTGGGCATGTGGGCGAAAAGGTGTTGCATGACTTGGTTCAAGATCATGGACAATCCGGTGGTTTCGAAGGCAATGCTCAATCTTTCCGCATACTCACGAAACTCGCAGTCAGGCTTCCCGACGACACAGAGCCTGGGCTAGACCTAACGCGAGCAACACTGAACGCGACGCTCAAATACCCATGGATGTGGCAGAAAACAGGCAAAGCTTCGCGGAAATGGTCTGCTTATAAATCTGAGAAAGAAGATTTTGATTTTGCCCGCGAAGGCTTTGCAGACAATGAGCGAAGCTTAGAAGCCGATCTCATGGATTGGTGTGACGACGTAGCATACTCAGTGCACGACCTCGAAGACTTCCAACGATGCAATGCGATCCCGTGGGCAAATATCTTTGAAGACCCCTCGGACGTAATCGCACACGCTGCGCAAGCGCAAGGCGCGGCGAACGAGAAGAACAGAAAGCGCTTAACTAAGGTGTGGGAAGAACTAGCAATTGGAATGAGCAAGTTTGAGACGCTCTTGCTAAGCCGCTACGACGGCAGTCGCGAGCAGAGAGAACAATTGCGCCGCATGACATCGGATTTCATCGGAAAATTCATAGTGGCGCCAAAGCTCAACAAGCCTGATTCAGCCAAGAACATCACGATCGACCCGCGGTCTCGTGATGAGGTCGATCTACTGAAGCAAATCACCCGAGACTATATCATCTCGAGCCCGACTTTGATGGCGCAGCAACGTGGTCAACGCGAAGTCTTAACCAAGCTCTATGAGATTTTGAAGGCTGAGGCAAAAAGCGGGAAGACGCCAAACTGGCTCCCTGTCAGATTGCAATACTTGCGCGACTTATCGGAGGAGGACGATGCCCGTTTTGTTTGCGACTGCATTTCTAGTCTGACCGAAAGTGAGACTGTAAGGCTGCACGCTCGCTTGACGGGAACGACAGCAGGATCAGTGCTTGATCCTATTGTACGCTAGCTAGGAATCTGCGGGTAAGAACGGGCAAGATTCTCATTTAAGAAAGCGGGGTCATGTGTGACCTCGCCGCCGAGCCATTCCGGCCTCGGAAACCTCTGCCCCACTGATTGCAACTCAATTTCAGCCAAAAGTAGACCGTCTAATTCTCCGTGAAACTCGTCGACTTCAAAAGCAAGGCGTTCAGTCAACGGAACTAAATGACGGGTCTTCTTAATCAACTCATCGCCGTCCAAAAATCCAAGCAAGCTAGTCGCTAGCTCAAATGGCATCTCAAACTCGAACTCCTGTCGAGCCGTGACATCCTTGCCAACCTTGATGGTGATGAATGCCATTTCATCCATCGTACGAATTCTTACGGATCGGCCATCGCTCCTTGATAGGTAGCCCTGCGTTATATCGGTTTTCTTGGTAACCCCGTGCATCCAAGTATCGCCGATCACCAAAAACTTTCGTTCGATCTCGACCATATTCACTCAGCCGCTTCCATCGCGCGATCCAGCATCGGTTTCAAATACTGCCCGGTGTAACTCCCCTTCACCTTCGCAACCTCCTCCGGCGTACCCTCAGCAACGATCTCCCCGCCCCGCACACCACCATCAGGCCCAAGGTCCAGCACGTGATCCGCAGTCTTAATCACATCCAGATTATGCTCGATCACAACCACCGAATTCCCCTGCTCCACCAGCCGGTGCAGCACTTCCAGCAGTTTGCGCACATCCTCGAAATGCAGGCCCGTCGTCGGCTCGTCGAGGATGTAGAGCGTTTGTCCGGTGCTGCGTTTGCTGAGTTCTTTCGCGAGTTTCACGCGCTGCGCCTCGCCGCCTGACAGGGTGGTCGCTTGCTGGCCGACTTTGACATAGCCGAGGCCGACTTCATTGAGCATCGCCATCTTGTCGCGGATCGGGGGGACGGCTTTGAAGAACTCCTCCGCATCCTCGATCGTCATATCGAGCACGTCGGCGATGGAGAGGCCTTTGAATTTCACTTCCAGCGTTTCGCGGTTGTAGCGGCGCCCGCCGCATTCCTCGCAGGTCACATAGACATCGGGCAGGAAGTGCATTTCGATCTTGATCAGCCCGTCGCCCTTGCATGCCTCGCACCGGCCGCCTTTGACGTTGAATGAAAAGCGCCCCGGCTTGTACCCGCGCGCGCCGCTTTCGGGCAGGCCCGCGAACCAGTCGCGGATATTGGTGAAGGCGCCGGTATAGGTGGCGGGGTTGCTGCGCGGGGTGCGGCCGATGGGGGACTGGTCGATCTGGATGACCTTGTCGCAATATTCGAGGCCGGTGATGCTGTCATGCGCGCCCGCGATCACTCGCGCGCCATTGAGTGCCCGCGCCGCGCCGGCATGCAGCGTGTCGATAGTGAGGCTGGACTTGCCGCTGCCCGATACACCGGTGACGCAGGTGAAGGTGCCGAGCGGGATTTCTGCGGTGACATTTTTGAGGTTGTTCGCCTTCGCCCCCTTCACCGTCAGGCTGTGGCCATTGCCTTTGCGGCGCGTGGTGGGGATGGCGATTTCGCGGCGGCCGGTGAGGTAATCGGCGGTCATCGAATTCTTCGCCTTCATCACCTGTTTGAGCGTGCCCTGCGCGACAATCTCGCCGCCATGCACGCCTGCGCCGGGGCCGATATCAACCACATGATCGGCCTGGCGGATCGCATCTTCGTCATGCTCGACCACGATCACCGTGTTGCCCAGATCGCGCAGGCGTTTGAGCGTTTCGAGCAGCCGGTCATTATCGCGCTGATGCAGGCCGATCGAGGGTTCATCGAGAACGTAGAGTACGCCGGAGAGGCCGCTGCCGATTTGCGATGCGAGGCGGATGCGCTGGCTCTCACCGCCCGAGAGGGTGCCACTGGTGCGGTCGAGATTGAGATAATCGAGCCCGACATTGTCGAGGAAGCCGAGCCGCTCGTTGATCTCCTTGAGGATTGCTTTCGCAATCTGGCTCTGCTGCTCGTTGAGATGGCTATCGAGCTCAAGGAACCACTCCTTCGCATCGCTGACCGACATCCGCGTGGGCGCGCTGATATGCGTCGGGCCGTCGGCGCTGGGGATCTTCACCGCGAGCGCCTTGGGATTGAGCCGCGCGCCTTCGCAGCTCTCGCATGGCTGGCTGGTCTGGAACTTGCCCAGCTCCTCGCGCATCCACGCGCTGTCGGTCTGCAGCATCCGGCGGTTGAGATTGCCCAGCACGCCCTCGAACGCCTTGTTGACGGTGTAATGCTTGCGCCCGTCCTTGAACGTCAGCGGGACGCGCTGCCCCTTGGTACCATTGAGAATAATGTCCTGATGCTCGGCGCTCAGCTGGCTCCACGGCGTGTCGAGATCGAAGCCGAATTCCGCCGCCAGACTGCCCAGAACCTGCATGTAATAGGGCGATGGCGGGTTGGACTTGGCCCACGGCACCACCGCGCCTTTTTTCAGGCTGAGCGCTTCATTGGGCACCACCAGCTGCGGATCGAACAGCTGTTTCTCCCCCAGCCCGTCGCAAGTAGGACACGCGCCCTGGGGGGAGTTGAAAGAGAATAACCGCGGTTCGACTTCCTCGATCGTAAAACCGCTGACGGGGCAAGAGAACCGCTCCGAAAACACAATGCGGTTGGCGGGGATGCCCGCGCCTTTCATTGCGCCGCCCGATGCTTCCTCGTCCTCACGTCCAGGCACCACACCATCGGCCAAATCGACATATGCCAGCCCGTCGGCCAGCTTCAGCGCGGTCTCGAAACTGTCGGCCAGCCGCGTCTCAAGCCCTTCCTTCACCGCCAGGCGGTCCACCACCACTTCGATGTCATGCTTGAACTTCTTGTCGAGCGCAGGCGCTTCCTCGATTCCGTAAAGCTCGCCGTCGATCCGAACACGAGTGAAACCCGCCTTCTGCCATTCGGCCAGCTCCTTGCGATATTCACCCTTGCGCCCACGCACCACCGGCGCGAGCAGATAGAGCCGCGTCCCTTCGGGCAATTCCATCACCCGGTCGACCATGTTGGAGACTGTCTGCGCCTCAATCGGCTTGCCCGTCTCCGGCGAGTAAGGAACCCCCACCCGCGCCCAGAGCAGCCGCATATAGTCGTAAATCTCGGTCACCGTGGCGACGGTTGAACGCGGATTGCGCGAGGTGGTTTTCTGCTCGATCGAGATCGCCGGTGACAGCCCATCGATGTGCTCGACATCGGGCTTCTGCATCATCTCGAGGAATTGCCGCGCATAGGCGCTCAGGCTCTCGACATAGCGCCGCTGCCCCTCGGCATAGATCGTATCAAAGGCGAGCGACGACTTCCCGCTGCCCGACAGCCCGGTAATCACGATCAGCGCATCGCGCGGCAGATCGATATCGATCCCTTTAAGATTATGCTCGCGGGCGCCCCGCACGGAGATTTTTGTGAGTGCCATGCAAAAGCATTTGGGGAGTGTTGCAGCGCGAGTCCAGTGGGGCGCGCGGCACCGCGCGGTTTATCCCAATGTTCTTGGTTTGTTTGAGTGTGACCTAGGTCACGGACGGCATGTTCAAAACTTCATAGCCAACCAATGATTACACGCATTTCGCACGCAAGGAGGGGTACACGTGGAAACAGTCACCATCGTTTTTTCGGACAAGCAGAATGTCGAGGCAGCAATCTACCTCGATGGCACACCCAAAGTACTCAACGGCTCAAAACGAAACTTGGAAGTAACCGCCAATCAAGAACATACTTTGGCGTTTTCATGCCTGGGATCCATGGGCGGCCAGATTACGTGGAAACTGTTCTACAAAGGCAAGGTCATTCGATCGCGAACGCCTTACCAACTCCCGGCCGGAAACAACCACGGATTCGACTTCACCGACTTTACCGTTCCAGTTCCTGCAACAGAGGAGTCCGAAGCATGAACCTCTCCCGCCTTCTCACCACCGGTCTTACAGCAATGCTTATTTTGCCATCTGCAGCATATGCCGAGGATGCGAAACACCGCGAAGCCGCAGCCGAAAGCATCGCCAACTCTGACGCCGCAAATATCGAAAGGGGTGGTCCGATTGACGGCGCAAATGGCCTGGTCGACGCTCCCCGCCTCGAAGCCCTCGCAACAGAGGACGGAGGTAAAGTTTCAATCCAGTGGACCTTCTCCGGCTCAAAACCGGGTATCTCTGGCCAGCAAAATTCCGATGGCAGCTATGACATTCAGTATAGCCGGTTCACGTTGGGTGCCGAGCGGACAGTAAAAGGATCGACCGACAACGTTGCACTGTTCGGGCTTGACGGTTTCGAAACCGGGACCAGCGCCAAGCTCCAATGGACGAATTATCTGGGCGCGGTGAATTTCAATAAAGCCACCATGGCCGACATTCGTGCGAATCTGGCAATCGCTGTGCGCAACTGCATGGCAAACAATGCCGCGATGGACAAAAAGGACCTCACCAAGAAATGTGACCC
This sequence comes from Pontixanthobacter aquaemixtae, assembly GCF_009827395.1. Lineage (GTDB taxonomy): Bacteria > Pseudomonadota > Alphaproteobacteria > Sphingomonadales > Sphingomonadaceae > Pontixanthobacter > Pontixanthobacter aquaemixtae. The sequence goes on from NZ_WTYX01000001.1 coordinate 1,492,928, forward strand.
TCAGGATCCGGGGAATTCGGGTGTCGATTCCTTTATTCAAAACCACGCGCCTGAATTGCTCGCCCCATCCTTGGAAGCGGTTTTCACAAGCAGCACAAAGTTCTTTGGCTTGGAGGCCGAGATAAACCGGTCAAAATTCGACTTTCTCGACCGGACGACCTTCGATCTCAAAACCAACAGTGAAACAGGATTCACCGCTGGCGCGTTTGCGGGCATATTGTTTCACACAAGCCCAAGCTCCATCGAAATCTCCGCCAAATATCAAAGGAGCTACAAGGCAGCAGATGCCATAGAAATCTGCCAGCCAATTGCAGGCACCACTCAGCTTGAGTGTAAAAGTGGGGCGGATGGCGCGCCTACTCGCACCAATAAGGCGATCGTCGCTTTGCGCGGAACGCACGGCGTGAAAGACAGTGATGGTTCAATCATCTTTGCTTTGTCACCAGAGTTCAGCGTTGATGTGAAGAACGATGACTACGCGATCGATGTCCCGGTCTATTTCGTACCTTCGAAAAAGGGCCCTCTGAACGGCGGCATACGCTTTGGATACACTGACAAGAGCAAGGTTGGCGGCGGACGCGTTCGAGACTTTTCCGCGGGATTGTTCTTCGGCGTGTCCTTTGGACAGATCCGTTAGCAAGCGGCGCGTCAAGCTAGCCGCAAGATCGAGGATCGGACGTTGCATGTCGCTTGCATCCAATTCTCACCATACGGTTGCGGTAAACTTTGCGAATGGAATTTCTGTTCGATAATTTTTTGAGGGGAACAAATAATGGCAGTCACGGCACAACAGGAAACAGAACTTCTCGCAATGTGCACGCAGTTTTTTGCGGAGTCGCTTCAGTTTAATCTTACGCTTTACAGCCTTTCCAAATGGGCGCTGATTGCGGCAATGGTACTGTTGGTCCTTCAGGGCATCATTTCGCTGCTCAAGCTGCTCAAAGCTGCGCCTGAAGGTGGCGAGGTCTCTGTCGCGGGGGCTGGAAGAACTGCTGGCCTCAAGGAACTTCTCGAGGTGTTTCCCAAATTCATCGATTCCTTGGCAAAGGCACCGGCGGCAATTGCGCTGGTGGTGGTTGCCTTGTTGCTGATTTGGGTGCCGACTGTCGACGCGCCGGAAATCTGTACCGCGCCGTTGACGGAAACGGTTGGCGATGCCGATCTTGGCGACGAACCCGGTGACGACACAGGGGAGTCAGCCGAAAGTTGATCTGATTGTGCAGCACTGAGGACCGGTGCGCACAACCCACCCCATCGACCAACGTCACATTCCGCTCGACCTGCGGCAATCCTGTGGTTGCAATTGTAATCAATCTCCGGTTCAAGCATTGTCAGTTAATTATGCGATCCATCGCGCGGTTATGGGGGCACGCCTCGCTGCGCTGAGAACATATTCTACCGGAGACTGATCCACATGAAACTGAAACTGTTTACCGCCAGCGCAATGGCGCTTGCTCTTGTTGCAGGCACCGCCGCTTGTACGCAGGCCGAATTGCCGCCGCGCGAGCTGAGCGAGGAAACCACGTCACTATTTGCCAATGTGCCCACGGGTGACGGCTATTTCGCGACCGACAGCGAGCTGCCTTTCCAGACGCCTGATTTCAGCAAGATCAACGATGAGGATTTCGAGCCCGCTTTCGAGCAGGCGATGGAAATCCACAACGCCGAAATCGCCGCGATCAAGAACAATCCGGCAGAAGCCAATTTCGACAATACGATCGTCGCGCTGGAAATTTCGGGCTCCATGCTCAGCCGCGTGGCCAATGTTTTCTTCGCGCTGACCGGCGCGAACACCAATGACACGCTGGATGGTGTGAATGAGCGCGTTTCCCCCAAGCTGACCGCGCATGGCGATGCGATCACTCTCGATCCCGATCTGTTTGCCCGCGTGAAATCGGTCTATGATGCGCGCGACAGTCTGGATCTCAACACCGAAGATATGACGCTTCTTGAGCGGACCTATGACGATATGGTCCATGCCGGCGCATTGCTGACTGCGGAGCAGAAGGAAGAGGTCAAAAAGATCAACACCGCATTGTCTGAAAAGACGACCAAGTTCGGTGTGACCGTTCGCGAGGCAACGGTGGACAACGCCTTGGTGGTGGATAGCCGCGAAGAATTGGCTGGCCTGTCCGACAGCGATATTGAAAATGCTGCGAAAGCTGCGTCAGAGCGCGGCCTGGGCGGCAAGTTCGTAATTCCGCTGCAAAACACCACGCAGCAGCCGCTTCTGCCCGAACTGGAAAACCGCGATGTGCGCGAAAAGCTGTTCAAGCTGAGCGTCAACCGCGCCGATCAGGGTGACAGCAACGACACGCGCGTTCTGCTCGCCGAAATCGCCAGCTTGCGCGCGCAGAAGGCGGCTTTGTTCGGTGAACCCGATTGGGCGAGCTACACCATGTATGACCGCATGGCGAAAGAGCCCAAGACCGCGCTCGATTTCATGGAGCAAATGGTAGGACCGCTGGCCGAAACGCAGCGCCGCGAGGCCGGCCTGCTGAACGAGCAGATCAAGAAAGACGGCGGCGATTTCACCGTGCAGCCGTGGGATTGGTATCGCTATGCCAACCAGGTCCGCAAAGAGAAGTATGACTTGGACGAAAGCCTGGTCACACCCTATTTCCAGATCGACAATGTGCTCGAAAAAGGCGTGTTCCACGCCGCGACAGAGCTTTACGGCATCACTTTCGAAAAGCGCGATGACATTCCGGTCTATCACGAGGATGTGACGGTCTATACCGTGTTCGAAGAAGACGGCAGCGAGCTGGGCCTGTTCTATTTCGACCCCTACCAGCGCCCATCCAAACGCGGCGGCGCGTGGATGAGCACTTTTGTGGACCAGAGCCACATGTATGACACCAAACCGGTGATCTACAATGTGCTCAACATCCCCAAAGCTGCAGAAGGTGAACCGCAACTGGTCAGCTTCGACAATGTGAACACACTGTTCCACGAATTCGGCCACGCATTGCACGGCCTGTTCGCCGACCAGAATTACCGCTCGATTTCGGGCACCGCGACAGCGCGCGACTTTGTCGAATATCCCAGCCAGGTGAACGAGATGTGGGCGACCTACCCGTCGATCCTGCAGAACTATGCCAAGCACCACGAAACGGGTGAGACGATCCCCACCGAACTGATCGAGAAGATCGAAGCGGCGGCGAAATTCAACCAGGGCTATGATTTCGGCGAAGTGGTCGAGGCCGCATTGCTCGATATGAAATGGCACGCTCTCTCGCCCGAAGAAGCGGCAGCGATCGATACGCCCGAAAAGGTCGATGAATTCGAACGCAAGTCTCTCGAAGAGCTGGGCCTCGAAATCGGTCTGGTGCCGCCGCGTTACCGCAGCACCTATTTCAACCACATCTTCTCCAGCCCTGCAGGCTATAGCTCGGGCTATTACTCTTACCTGTGGACCGAAATGCTGGACCGCGACAGCCGCAAATGGTTCATGGATAATGGCGGCCTGACCCGCGAAAACGGCGATCATTATCGCGCAGAAGTCCTCAGCCGCGGTGGCACGATGGATTATTTCGAAATGTTCGACAATTTCGCAGGGCGCGAGCCCGATGTCGGCCCGATGCTCGAAGCGCGCGGCCTGACCGGAGACGGCGAATAAGCCAACCACCTTTGGCCAGTGCCGAAGGGAAGAATTACAGCCGGTTGCCTAAATGGCGGCCGGCTGTTTTTCTTTTGGGAAGCTAGCGCGACAATCAAGAACCCCACCCGAGTGATGCGCTTGGAATATCGTGCTTAGCGTGTCACCAATGCGCGATGGCCTTCACTGCCAATCCACTCTGCTGTGACACCCCAAACGCGCTGGATCACTTCGCCAGCCAGCGCCTTTTCGGGGACATCATCCGCTACTGCCTGGCCTTGATCGAGAACCACGACGCGGTCCGCATGGTTCATCGCAAGCGCCAGATCATGCAGCACGATGATTACGCCCTTCCCACTTTGCGCCTCGCGCTTTAAATGACCGATCAGCGCCAATTGATGCGCCAGATCGAGCGCGGCGAGCGGTTCATCGGCGAGGATCCACTCAGGCTCGCCCGCCAGCACGCGCGCCAAGAATGCGCGCGCCTTTTCGCCTCCGGAAAGCTCCGAAATCGGACGCGCAGCCAGAACTTCCAGATCAAGCGCCTTCAGCGCAGCCTCTACTGGGCCCGCGGCGCTATCCCCATGCGGCATCCGGCCCAGCGCAACCAGATTGCGTACCGCAACATCCCACGCCGCTTCGCCATTTTGGGGTAGATAACCGATATGCTGCGCGCGGGCGCCGCTGGAGAATTCTGAAAGCGCTTTTCCGTGCAATGTCGCCAGCCCGCAATCGGGCTGCAGCAGCCCTGAGAGAATTGACAGCAAGGTCGATTTGCCCGCGCCGTTCGGGCCGCAAATGGCAGTGATCTGACCCGGGCCGAACGATGCCGATACCGCGTCCAGCCGGTTCGCCAGCGAAATGGCGTCTGCCGAAAGCGTCATGACAACCCTCCCGAATAGCCGCGCCGCATTTTCATCAGCAACCACAGGAAGAACGGCGCACCGATCAGGCTGAGAGCAATGCCAAGGCGCAATTCGGTGACCGTCGGCAGGATGCGAACCACACTGTCCGCGACAAGCACCAGCAGGCCGCCCGCCAACGCGCTCGGGACAATCAGGGAGGATGGCCGCCGATCGGTGAAAGGGCGTACCAGATGCGGCACGATCAGACCGACAAAGCCGATGATCCCCGCCACCGCGACGCCGCTTCCCACGGTCAGCCCCACCCCTGCGATCAGCCAAGCCTGCAAAACCGCTAAACGCATGCCGAGCGAGCGAGCAGCCGCATCACCCAGGATCAGCGCGTCGAGATCCTTTCGCGCCATCCAAAAACACGCGATGCCCAGCAAAGTGAGCGGCGCGGCAAGATAAACCTCGCGCCAGCTCCGGTCGGTCAGCGCACCCATCAACCACGTCACAATCTCGCTCATCGCAAAGGCATTTGGGGCGAAACTGATTGCCAGGCTCATCAAGGCCCCGGCAAGGCTCGCAATCATCATTCCCGCCAGAGTGAACAGCGCAATCCCTCCGGTGCGGCCTGCGATCAGCGCCAGCAATGCCATCGCCCCAGCCGCTCCGGCCAAGGCAAAGACTGGTAGCAACCACGCACTGGCGGCATATCCGAACCAGAAGCTCGCGACTGCGCCCAATGCGGCGCCCGGGGCAATACCGAACAGGCCCGGATCAGCGAGCGGATTGCGCAGATAGCCCTGCATCGCCGCACCAGCCGCGCCCAGCCCCGCTCCCACGGTGATCGCCAGCAAAGCGCGCGGAAGGCGGAGCTCGGCAAGGATCAACATCGCATTGGGTGTGCTGGCGAAATCAAGCCAAACACGCCCTGCAAAAAGCGATAGCGCGAAGACAATGATCAGCGCGAAGCACAATAATCCGATCGGGCGGGTCATGAAACGCGCTCCCGAATTGATCGCAGCCGCTCAACCGCACGGATAATCGTCGGCCCACCGCAATAGAGCAGCGAAGTATCAAACGTCGCGCGATGCGTTGCAATCTGCTCCAAGGCTGGATGCTGCTGCGAACGCTCCTGGCCCGCGAGCAACAGCACCTCTGGCGGATCGACCAGCATGCGTTCGAACGAAAGATAATCTGCCTGCCCCATGCCGCGCGCCGCGCTGTGGCTGGCGAAACCGGTATGACGCATGAGCGCGCTCACCAAAGCGTCTTCACCCGGAACAATACCCGATGGCTGCCACAGCACCGCGCTAAGCGGGTCGGCATCACCTGCCTTGGACTGGTCTAGCGCCAAATCAATCGCCGCGACGAGCGCCGAGCCTTTTTCCGGATTGCCCGCAAGACCCGCCAGCTGATCGATCTGCGCCTTGCTGTCATCGATGGTCGCGGCGATGCCGAATGTTTCCACCCGTATGCCCAGGTCAGAAAACGCCTGCCGCGTGGATGGCGGAAGGAAGCTCCCCGCCACCACAATATCGGGCGATAGCGCCAGCACCTCCTCCACCGTACCGCCGGTTGCCGCGAATTGCCGAGCTTTCGCGACATCCATCGAGGACGATTTGGCATCATGGCTGTAATGCGAGATAGCGAGCAACTGTTCGGGCTCAGCCACCTCTGCAAGGATAGCATCTGTGCAGGGGTTGAGGCTGACGATCGTCGGCTTGTCACCGCTACGTTCCAAGCTCTCCATCTGCTCGACACACCCACTCAACGTCATTCCCGCGAAAGCGGGGATCCAGAGTGGCCAAGCTCTACCCGGCCAGCTGGATCTCCCGTTGGCCGTTGGCCTGCTTCGCAACCGCAGAGATGACGGAGAGTGGTTTGGTGATGGGGCGATCAAAACTTTGCCCGCGCTCCCACAAAGGCACCTCGCCCTGCCGTGCCATAGCCAGCGGCTGTCTGGTAATCCTCATCGAAGACATTTTCGACTCGGCCGAACAGCTCGACGGTTTCGCCAAACGGTACCGAAGCACGCAACGTCACCACATGATATCCGTCGAGCCGGGTGAAATTGCCCGCATCGTCAAAGCTGTCACCAACCATGCGGATATCCCCGCCAACGGTCAGTCCGGCCAGCGGCGTTTCCCAATCGGCGCTGAATGTCAGCGCATGTTTGGGACGGCGCGCCAGCACATTGCCTTCATTTGCCGCGCCAGCCGTGCGGTTCTCTGTGTCGACATAGGCATAGACGGCAGCGACACCGAACGTGTCGGACGGGTTCGCCCCCAGTTCGACTTCAAATCCCTGCGCGCGGACTTTGCCGACGTTGTCGTAAGTGCCAAACGGCCGGTTTGTGCAGATGCCGCCGGTCACACCAAAGCAGGAGACAAATTCGATCTGGTTCTCGCTATCGCGCTGGAACGCGGTGATGCCCGCATAGAACGGATCATTGCGATTGTGCCACGCAAGGCCGAGATCGAAGCTGGTACTTTGTTCGGGCTGAAGCGTATCATTGCCGAAATCGGAGAAAAGCTGGAACAGGCTGGGTGCCTTGAAACCTTCGCCCACGCTGGCGCGTACGCGGATGTCTTCGGCAACTTCGTAACTGATATCCGCGCCGAAGCTGGTCGCTCCGCCAAAGTCGCGGTGATCGTCATGCCGCACACCCAAATGACCCGAAAGCCCGCCAAATTCGATGCCCAGCTGCGCATAAGCGCCGGCAATCCGCGTTTCCTGACGCGCGGTAAAATTGGTTTCCAGACTGGTCCACTCATTCTCGCCGCCGAAATTGATAATCAGCGGACCAATCGGCCGCCACTCGCCGCGCAGTTCAACCCGGTCAGAGTGGCCGTCGCTGGTGAAACCGGGGGCGGTGCCGAACGCCGGATTGAAATTCTGCCGCTCGGTATCCGCGAAGGAATAGGCAGCGGTCAGATAGAGTGGGCCATTGTCAAAGGACAGGCCCGTAGCCGCTGAATATTGCTGCGTCTTTTGGTATTCGCCGGTGTCGATCAGGCCAAACGGGGCAACATTGGCAAAGCCGTCAATGTCCAGATCGCCCTCTGCATAGCGTCCACGCGCAAACAGAGTGATCCGGTCGCTGACATAGACGCTGGTACGTCCGGCAATGTCCCATTGTTCGAACCCGTCGGCTTCACTTCCAGAGGCAGCGGCGGAGAAGCCATCTGTTGTCAGATAGCTGCCAGAGGCGCCGATATAGAATTGGTCGGTTTGGACCCCACCCGTCGCGGTACCGAAAATCGTGTCGCGCGCGCCATATTCGGCGCTGGCGGCAAAGCCGGTTTCATCGCGTGTGGTCGCAACCAACACACCGCCGACGGCGTCCGAGCCCCAAATCGTGCTGTTTGAGCCGCGCAGAAGGTCGATCTTGTCAAGATTTCCGGTGGTCAAATTGCCGAAATCAAACCCGCCCGATGGCGAGGCCGGGTCGGCCACGCGCACGCCATCGACAATGACCAGCAACTGCTCCGCCTCAGCACCACGAACGCGAACGCTGGTAACCCCACCAATGCCGCCATTACGGCTGATCGCCACACCCGGCGCGCGTTCGAGGACACGGGTAAGGTCAGCGCCCTGCACTTCTTCAATCTCTTCGCGCCCGATAATGGTGACGGCTTGACCGGTGTCTTCGACTTCGGAAGCGTTGCCGGTGGCCGTTACGGTGATGACGTCGTCGTCGATCTTCCATGCAGCGGTACATACCGCACCCGGCTCGTCGCAGGGGTCTTGGGCCAATGCCGGGGAAGCAACAGCTGCAAAACAAGTACTCAATAACAGATGTTTACGCATACAAACTCCATTCATAAGCAACATCGCCCATAATGGAGGAGACGCACGCATTCGCGCCTTCCATCTGCCTTCGGTACACCCCGCCCGGCGGCTCGAACGACCGTCATTGGCAGGTCTCCTGGCTTCCGGATCATCGCACCGCTTCCGCCTTCCCGTCCATTGGCAAACTCAGGACAGTGGCATATTGGAGGCGGCCCTCCCCGGTCACAGTTGCGGGGGCAGCGGAGGCTTGGACCCTCCTTCCCTCTTAGGCCCGTATTACACAGGCAACCCATGACGTCGCCGTGCCATTAAGCCCGTGCAAGCTTGCGGACAAGGCCGTAAATCGCTTTGCAGGCGGCAGGTAAGCAATTCTTCAGCATGCCGCTTAACCGCATAGAGCGATGTGTTCCGCTAAGAGACGGTCGCAAATGGCGCGTGGAAGCGAATTGTTCTCGCTGATACGCGCTTCAGCGCGCCATTTCACCGCCGGTATTTCTGGCTTCCAACGAGTTCACCACACGGGATTATTTTGACCGACACTTCCGCCCTTTCTGCTGAACAGCGTACTGCGATCTTCCAGGCCCGGATGAGCCGGAAGCGCCCCTCGCTGTTTGCGTGGCTGAGGAAAGCGGGTGGGCTTCGCTCGCTTCGGGAATTGAAGTTTTCCGATGTGCTTGGCGCGCAGCATCGCGGCCGGCGCATCCTTGCGCTTGCCGCCGCAATTGCCGTGCCTGCAGTGGCCGCGCCCGGCGATTGGCAGGATTTCGGCCTGAACAAGGCGGATGTCGCATTGGTCCCCGAAGTCCAGGCAATGCCGTTCGAGCAGCCCGGCAACAATTTTCCAGGCTCTGCATTCTATTTCTTGGAAGACACGCCGCGTGTCGCGGTTGAAGCGCAAGGCGATGAAGCGCTTGCTTTGTTCGATATGTCGGGCACCGGCGAGATCGAAGCGGCGGAACTCGCCGCGGCGAGCAATGCCGGCCCCGCAGCCCGCCGGTTCTTTTCCGCCGGTAGCGGCATCACCCAGGCACGCGCGCTCCAATGCCTGACCAACGCGGTCTATTATGAAGCCGCGAGCGAAGCCACAGGCGGACAGCGCGCGGTTGCGCAAGTCGTGCTCAACCGGGTGGCGCATCCCAGCTATCCCAACAGCGTTTGCGGTGTGGTTTTCCAGGGATCGGAACGGCGCACGGGCTGCCAATTCAGCTTCACCTGCGACGGGTCGATGAATCGCAAGCCGGGCAGCGCAGCGTGGGCGCGCGCGCGCAGCGTGGCACAAGATGCGCTTTCTGGCCGGGTTTACGAAGCCGTAGGCCTTGCAACGCATTACCACACGATCTGGATCCACCCTTATTGGGCCCCCAGCCTCGATCATATCGGCACGATCGGCGCGCACCGTTTCTATAAATGGAAAGGCAATGCCGGCAAGCCAGCAGCGTTCCGCGCCGCCTATGCCGGCATTGAACCCTCCGCCAAGCCAAGCGCGCGGCAAGCTGCCGATACGGGTATCCCGAGCGCAAATGATGTCGCTGATCCGCTGGCGCTGCAACGCGCCTTCGAAGCGGCACGCGAGAAAGCCGTGCGCGAGAACGCCCAACCCAAGCCGCGCGCGCCTGCGCCCAACTATGCGCCGCAAATCGAGGCGCGCGGCGGCGACCGGATATTCACCGCTGACAACCTGCCCGATAGCGGCGGAGTAAAAGAAGAATACCGCAATAGTGGGCGTTGGATAAACGAACCCAACTAGCTGATACGTAACCGTATTTTTGTGCCGGTTAATATGTCCGAAACCAGAATTCGGAACCAAGCTTTAGGCCAAGCCCGCTATTGCGTTGCCACCCCCAAAGATCGCGCTACAGGATCGCATTGAATGACCGTCTATTTCGCTGCCGCCCGTACTCCGGCAAAGTCACCGCTTGCGCGCGCTTTCCAGCGCCGCGAATTGCCCACTGCGGCAAACGACAATCCCGGCGGCATTGATAGCGACCATTTGCTCCATTCGGCCTTGCGCCATTTTGCCAAGCACGGTCTGCGTGCGGCCGAAGAGGCACGCAAGGAAGCGGAGAAATCCTTCTTCGCAGGCGATCGGGAAAGCTATCAATGGTGGCTGGGCATTTGCCGAACGCTGGACCGGCGCATGGCCGCGCAAATCCAAAGCGGGAAAAGCCTCGGTTGATCAAACTGTGCTAAGGTAGCACAGCCAAATACCCGCCCGGGGATACTCATTGACAAAAAATTAAGCATGTTCCAGAATCTGGGGCATGGCTACGTCGCCCGATCTGAGGTCGCACTCTGACCACACAACGCATGATCTGCGTGCACACGCACCATTCATGCTGCGCGAAAAGGGCGGCGACGAAGGCGAAACGCTGGGTCCCAATATCATTGCCCGCCGTACAAGCGACGGGGTGGAACGCTTGCCGATTGTTCACCCCGACAGACGCCGGCCAGAGTTTAATTTCACCAAAGCCTGGAAACATTTCAGTATCCTGGTGAAAGACAAGGACAGAACCGACGAACTATTCGGCGTGCTCGATGCTTTGCCGTGGCGTTCTGTTGGAGAAGAAGCGGCAAAGTTCATCGTCAGCGATCTGGGCCGCAAAATCTATCAGTCGGAACCCTATTTGCCCGATCTGCTCGATGATCATGCCTATCTGCGGCAAATGCCCAAAGGCAGCTTCGCAGACGCCTATTGCAACTTCATGGAGGCAGAGGGCCTGACCGCCGCCGGCCTGATCGAAGAAGCCAACGTTACGCGCAAGGATCTGGTCAAGCTTGAGGACGGCGTTGAATGGTACAATGACCGTCTTCGCGATACGCATGACATTCTTCACGTTCTGACCGGTTACGGGCGCGACACATTGGGCGAACAATGCGTGCTGGCCTTCCTGTTTGACCAGCGCCCCAGCCCCGGACATTTGTTCCTCGGTTGGGCGGGAACGCTGCTTATGAAAGCGAAGCTGAAGACCAAAGCACCGGTTCTTCGCGCCTTTCTGCAAGCACGCCGCAACGGTCGCAAGACGCAGCGCATTGTCGAGCAACCCATTCACGAATTGCTGGCGCTTCCGCTGGAAGAAGTGCGCCGCAAGCTCAACATTCCGGAGCCGACCTATTATCTGGAAGCGCTCGAAACCTGGCGCAGCGAAGGTATCGACCCGCATGCACTTCTGGGCAAAGAAGCGGCGTGAACGTTCATTCCTTTGCCGGATTATAGGGCGATAGTACCGCTCAATTCTTGAAAATTTTCCAACGAATTCATCTGCTTTTCGCGGAGATTATCTCGCGTTAACCACTCTGTGACCAATATTCTCTAGGCACAGGGTGGGCAGCAGCAGGAAAATATTCATTCTAAACCCGAGAAATCTTCTGCCAGGCCGCTATGTGGATAACGCGGTTGACCAACAGGTTCGCAGAACTTTGGTCAGCTCTTTGTATGCCAGTCCACTGAGCCTGATTACCGGAGCGGTCGCAACCGTTGCCGCAGCGATTGTCTCTGCCTGGGTTTCAGAGCTGTCTGCACTGTGGTTCGCTGCCTCAATTCTCGCAATGATCGCGACAATTCGGGTTATCGCTGCGCTGCGGCTTTCACCGGAGGCGGAAAGCACTTCGACCGCCATGCTCGAGGTCGTTTACGAAATTGGCGCATTCAGCTTTGCGCTCGCTCTCGGCACGACCGCAGCATACACAATCCTCAATGGCGCTGCCTCGCAGATACAAGTGCTGATGGTCGCCAATGCGCTGGGATATGGCATTGGTGTATCCGCGCGTAACGCCGGACGCCCGACAATTGCGATCGGGCAATTGGCGTTTTCCTGCATCCCCATCGCGATCGCATGCTTCCTGACGATGAAGATCGAATTGGTTGCCCTAGGAATCACGATCTTGCTTCTGGTCCCGGCGCAGTCGCTCATTTCGCGCAATATTTTCGGCGTGCTGCGCGATTCAATCACCTCAGCAGAGCGCAACGCCGAAATGGCCGACAAGATGCGCAATCTGGCGCGAACCGACGTGGTCACCGGCCTTGCCAACCGTGCGGGTCTCAATTTCGATATCGTCGAAAAGCTGATGCATGTTGAAGATGACCAGATGCTGGCCTTGTTCTGGATGGATCTTGACCGGTTCAAGGAAGTCAACGACTTGCTGGGCCACCCCGTGGGCGACCGCGTACTCAGCGAAGTGGCCAAACGCCTCGATGAAATTTCACCAAAAGGCGCCACCGTTTCGCGCTTTGGCGGAGACGAATTTATCGTTTTCTGCGAAGTCAGCGACCGCAAGGAAAGCGAACGCTTGGCCAGCGAAATCCATGCCGAAATCATGCGCCCCTTCCGCATTGACGGAGAACGTCTGGAAATTGGTGCGTCAATCGGCGTCGCATTGCTGCCCGATGACGGGCTCGATTCTGATGCATTGATGCAGAATGCCGACCTTGCGCTCTATCACGCCAAGGTGAACGGCCGGAAGCAAACCTGCTTCTACAACCCGACAATGAGCCGCGATCTCGCTCGCCGCCGCGAAATTGAAGCGGAACTTCGCTCTGCGATCCAGAAGAACGAATTGTCGATTTTCTTCCAGCCGATTGTCGATCTGGCAACCGGCCGCATCCGCACATTCGAAGCATTGGTCCGCTGGTTCCACCCTGAAAAGGGCGAATTGCGGCCCGACGAATTTATCCCCGTTGCGGAGGAAACCGGTGTTATCGTGACGCTGGGCAACTGGATTACCGCGCAGGCTGCAAAAGCAGCGGTGCAATGGCCCGAAGACGTAACCGTCGCGGTCAATCTCTCTCCCTTGCAGATCAAGGCACCAGGCGCGGCATTGGGTATCAAGAATGCGCTACGTGAGGCCGGCCTCGCTCCCGAACGGCTCGAGCTGGAAGTGACGGAAAGCCTGCTGCTCGACGACAATTACGCGACCGAGGCCTTTATCGAGGACCTGTCGCAGATCGGCGTCCGCTTTGCGTTGGACGATTTCGGCACCGGCTATTCTTCGCTGGGCTATATCCAGAAATACCCGTTCAAAAAGATCAAGGTCGATCGCAGCTTCGTATCCGGCCCGAATGTCGGCAAGAAAACCGACGCGATTATCCGCGCGGTTGCCGAACTCGGTTCCAAGCTCGAAATGGATATTGTTGCCGAAGGGCTTGAGACTATCGAACAGGTCCGCACGGTTCGCGAGGCAGGCTGTACGCTCGGCCAGGGATATTATTTCAGCCGCGCGGTGCCCGATTATCTGGCAGCAATGTTGCTTGCTCAGGAAGCCGGCGCCGAAGAACCAAAGCGTGCGCTGGGCTAGGCCCGCGGCGATCCGCCGCCATCGGATTTTTGGCGAACCCGCACAGCCTGAACAAATCCTGCATCAACCCCGAATTCCGGCCCGAATCCAGACCTTTTCAGCGCCGCAAATGCAATTGCGAACTATTAGCAAAGATAGTTTGTAAAAGCTGGGCTTTACGGTTGCAATCGCTATCCCCCGCGCGTAATTCCACCTGCAAACGCTAGGCGCGGCTTCCTCGCGGGACGTGGGGTGCGCCAGATAGCAGGCTTTACGGTCCCGCGTGTTTGGAAGGACTTCCCTGTAATTATGGCCCGCAAGAAGATCGCACTCATCGGCTCTGGCATGATCGGTGGCACGCTCGCCCACCTCGCCGCGAAGAAAGAAATGGGCGACATCGTCCTGTTCGACATTGCAGAGGGCATGCCACAGGGCAAAGCACTCGATCTCAGCCAATGCGGCCCGATTGAAGGTTTCGACGCCAAAATTACCGGCACGAACGATTATGCCGACATTGCAGGCGCCGACGTGGTGATCGTCACCGCTGGTGTTCCGCGCAAGCCCGGCATGAGCCGCGATGATCTGCTCGGCATCAACTTGTCGGTGATGAAAGCGGTCGGCGAAGGCATCAAGAACAACTGCCCCGACGCGTTCGTGATCTGCATCACCAACCCGCTCGACGCAATGGTGTGGGCGCTGCGCGAATTCTCCGGCCTGCCGCATAACAAAGTCGTGGGCATGGCGGGCGTGCTCGACAGCGCGCGCTTCGCGACCTTCCTCGCGTGGGAATTCGATTGCTCGGTCAAGGACGTCAACGCCTTCGTTCTGGGCGGCCATGGTGACACGATGGTTCCGGTCAAAAGCTACACCACGATCAACGGTATTCCGGTGGATGATTACGCGAAGATCAAAGGCGTCCCCGAAAGCCGTCTGGACGAAATCGTGGCCCGCACCCGTGCCGGCGGCGGCGAAATCGTGAAACTGCTGGGCAACGGCTCAGCCTATTACGCGCCAGCCACCAGCGCGATTGCGATGGCCGAGGCCTATCTGGGCGACCAGAAACGCATCCTGCCATCAGCGTCTTATGTCGAAGGCAAATACGGCCTCGACGGGCTTTACGTGGGCGTCCCCACCGTGATCGGCGCAGGCGGCTGCGAAGATGTGATCGAGATTGAACTGTCCGACGAAGAAAAGGCCAACCTCAAGGTCTCGACCGACGCGGTCGAGGAACTGCTCGAGGCGTGCAAGGGGCTGGATAGCTCGCTAGCGTGATGAAAGCCGCGTCCACACTTTTAGGCCTGTTACTGATGTCGCCCTGTGCTGCACCAGCATGGGCATCGGACGACGAGTATCGAACAGCGGCAGCCAGCACATCCGCATTTGTGGATTCTGTTAAAGAATGTTCTATGGGTCTGTCTGATCCAGAACAGTATCATCCGGTTTTGGAAGCGAAGGGCTGGCAACGCGTCTATGTGGTTTTGGAAGATGGACGTAAGCTTATATCGCCTCTCACCGAACGTAACATGTTCTTCAAAGATGATATTCACCTGACCTTGTCGCCAAAGTCTTCGGGCGAATTTTTTTACCGGAATTCTTGCTCGATTTCAGCTTATTTCGACCCCGAAACGGCGAAAGCAGAGGCGATCTCGGAAGAGTTGGACGCATACTTCGAAACCGAAAGGTCAGGCTTTGGAGGACGACGCTCATTCAAAAATGGTGCTGATTTGGCCCTATCCTTCACTCCCTCACTTATCGGCGAGAATCTCCACTTTTCCGTCGATATCAAATTGAATGAGATCGAGAAGAGTCCCTCACAAACCACCAGAATTCCAGCGTCATCGCCTCAAGACAAGTAGCGCAAGACCTACTCATCTCAGGCAGTGCCAATTTAAGGAAATTGTATGTCCATCCTCATTAACAAAAACACCAAAGTCATCACCCAGGGAATGACCGGCGACACCGGCACATTCCACACGCAGCAGGCGCTCGATTACGGGACGCAGATGGTCGCGGGTGTTACGCCCGGCAAAGGCGGAACCACGCATATCGGCCTTCCCAACTTCAACACCGTTCGTGAAGCAGTCGCTGAAACCGGCGCCACCGCATCCTGCATCTACGTTCCGCCACCATTTGCGGGCGACGCGATCTGCGAAGCGATTGATGCCGAGGTCGAGCTGATCATCGCGATTACCGAGGGCATTCCGGTGCTCGATATGGTCCGCGTGAAGGCAGCGCTCGAAGGTTCCAAATCACGCCTGATCGGCCCCAACTGCCCCGGTGTTCTGACACCGGGCGAGTGCAAAATCGGCATTATGCCCGGCTCGATCTTCCAGAAAGGCTCAGTGGGCGTTGTCAGCCGCTCGGGCACGCTCACATACGAAGCGGTCCACCAGACAACCATGGTTGGCCTCGGCCAGACCACTGCAGTCGGCATCGGCGGCGATCCGGTGAACGGAACCAACTTTATCGACGTGCTCGACATGTTCCTCGACGATGAGGAAACCAAGTCGATGATCATGATCGGCGAAATTGGCGGCAGCGCGGAAGAAGAAGCCGCGGCGTTCCTCAAGGCCGAAGCAGCCAAGGGCCGCAGCAAGCCGACCGTCGGCTTTATCGCTGGCCGCACAGCGCCTCCGGGCCGCCGCATGGGGCACGCGGGCGCGATTGTCTCGGGCGGCAAAGGCGGCGCGGATGACAAGATCGCGGCGATGGAAGATGCGGGCATCCGTGTCTCCCCCAGCCCCAGCGAGCTCGGCACAACGCTGGACGCGATGCTGAAGGAATTGGCCTGATTTGAACCGGGTGCCTTCCTCCCCAGGAGCACCCGGTTCGCCTCTTTTCAAATGCCGCACTGGCGGCGTCAAAGGTGACCCCAATGGGTAACGAAAGCCACGATTTTTCTCCCCCTGAAACTTGGGGCGATCCCTCTGCGGAAGCCCAGCAAGGTCCATCCTGGGACAATCCCCGCTGGCCGCTTGTTGGCGGCGAGAGCGAGGATGAATTCACGCAGGCGCTTGATCCGACGACAATGAAGCTCGCGGTTGAGCAAGCCGCGGCGAAAGCAGGCAAGGCGACCGATCCGAAAGCCATCGAAGAAGCAGCGGGCGATTCCATCCGCGCGATGCTGATGGTGCGGCTCTACCGCGTACGCGGGCATCTGGCCGCCAATCTTGATCCGCTGGGCCTGTCGCATCTTGATGAGCCCGAGGATCTGACTCTCGAATGGCACGGCTTTGCCGGACAGGAAGAGAAAGACGTCTATGTCGGCGGCGTGTTTGGCTATGAATGGGTCAAAGTCCGCGAATTATACGATGTCCTTCGGCGCACATATTGCGGCAATGTCGGCCTCGAATATATGCATATTACCGACACTGACGAGCGCCGGTTCCTGCAAGACCAGTTCGAAAGCCCCGAAGACACCATCCAGTTCACCGATGAGGGCAAGAAAGCGATCCTTGCCTCGGTGATTCGCGGCGAGGAATATGAAAACTTCCTCGGCAAGAAATATGTCGGGACCAAACGGTTCGGCCTCGACGGTGGCGAATCGATGATCCCCGCGCTCGAAGCGGTGATCAAATATGGCGGCCAGCTGGGCGTGCGCGAGATTATCTATGGCATGGCGCATCGCGGGCGTTTGAATGTGCTCGCCAATGTGATGGCCAAGCCATACAAAGTGATCTTCCACGAATTTTCCGGCGGCAGCGCCAGCCCCGAAGATGTCGGCGGATCGGGCGATGTGAAATACCACCTCGGCACCAGCACCGACCGCGAATTTGACGGGATCAGCGTACACATGTCGCTGGTTCCCAACCCGTCACATTTGGAAGCTGTCGATCCGGTCGTGCTTGGCAAAACGCGCGCGCAGCAGGCCATCCGCGATGACCTTGCCGCCCACGCAGAAGTTCTGCCCGTTCTGATCCACGGCGATGCGGCCTTCGCAGGCCAAGGCGTTGTGTGGGAAAGCCTCAGCTTCTCTGGCATCAATGGTTACAACACCGGCGGCTGCCTGCACTTTATCATCAACAACCAGATCGGCTTCACCACCAGCCCGCGTTTCGCGCGCAGCTCGCCCTATCCCAGCGATGTTGCGAAGGGTGTTCAGGCGCCCATCCTGCATGTGAATGGCGATGATCCTGAAGCGGTGACTTTTGCCTGCAAGCTGGCGATTGAATACCGCCAGAAGTTCAAGCGCGATATTGTGATCGATATGTGGTGCTATCGCCGCTTCGGACACAATGAGGGCGACGAGCCCAAATTCACCCAGCCGTTGATGTATGACGAAATCCGTCAACATCCCAAAGTCAGCTATCTCTATTCGGACAAGCTGCTCGAAGAAGGCGTGATCGAAAGTGGAACCGCCCCGCAATTGCGCGAAGAATTCGAAGCGCTTTTGCAGGAAGAATTTGACGCGGCAAAAAGCTATAAAGCCAATCAGGCGGACTGGTTTGGCGGCCGCTGGGCGGGCCTGAGCAAGCCGGCCGATGCGGAAGGCGCGCGGCGCAATGTCGAAACCGCGCTCGAGAAGAAGCTGTTTGACAGCCTTGGGCGTACGCTCACCACCGTTCCTGACGATCACGAGATCCACAAAACTCTGGGCCGCGTGCTCAAAGCGAAAGCCGAAATGTTCGACAAGGGCGAAGGTTTCGACTGGGCGACAGCAGAAGCGCTGGCGTTCGGCAGCCTTGTAACAGAAGGCTACGGCGTTCGCTTGTCCGGACAGGATTCGGGCCGCGGTACTTTCAGCCAGCGCCACGCTGTCTGGGTCGACCAGAAGACCGAAGAGAAATATATCCCGCTTTGCCAGCTGCCGCATGGCAAATTCGAAGTCTATGACAGCCCGCTGTCCGAATATGGCGTGCTCGGGTTCGAATATGGCTTCGCTATGGCTGATCCCAAAACACTGGTGATGTGGGAAGCGCAATTCGGCGATTTTGCCAATGGCGCGCAAATCATGATCGACCAGTTCATCGCCAGCGGCGAAGCCAAATGGCTGCGCGCAAACGGGCTCGTGATGCTGCTGCCGCATGGGTACGAGGGCCAAGGGCCGGAGCACAGCTCGGCGCGGCTGGAGCGCTTCCTGCAGCTATGTGCGAATGACAATATCCAGGTGTGCAACATCACCACGCCGGCCAATTACTTCCACGTATTGCGCCGCCAGATGCACCGCGATTTCCGCAAGCCGATGGTTATCATGACTCCGAAAAGCCTGCTGCGCCACCCGATGGCGAAAAGCAGCGCAGACGAGTTTATGGGCGAACATCACTTCATGCGGATCAAATCCGACACGAAGGATATTGCCGATGACAAGATCAAACGGCTTGTCCTGTGTTCGGGCAAAGTCGCCTATGATCTGATCGAGAAGCGCGACGAAATGGGGATCGAAGATATCTCCATCGTGCGTATCGAACAGCTCTACCCCTTCCCCGGCGCACCGCTAACAACCCGCCTCAAGCGCATGAAAAACCTCGAGGAAATTGTTTGGTGTCAAGAAGAGCCGCAGAATAACGGCGCGTGGACCTTCGTCGATCGGCTGATCGAGAAGGCCGCCGCGGATGCGGGCAAAAATCTGCGCCCGATCTATGCCGGGCGCGAGCCAGCCGCTTCGCCCGCGACGGGTCTCGCCAAACGTCACGTCGCGCAGCAGGAAAGCCTGATCAGCGTCGCACTGGATCTCGCCAATGTTGGCAAGTCCGCCAAAGTCACAACGTCACGCCCCAAGAAGAAGGGCTGAGGAACAATTATGGCTACTGAAATCAATGTCCCCACTCTCGGTGAATCGGTTACCGAAGGCACCATCGGCGAATGGCTGAAACAGCCCGGCGATGCGGTTGCTGTTGATGAACCGATCGCAAGCCTCGAAACCGACAAGGTTGCGATCGAAGTCCCCTCGCCTGTTGCGGGCATTATCGGCGAGTTGAAAGCCGAAGTTGGCGATACGGTGGAAGTTGGCGCGGTCATCGCGACAGTGGAAGAAGGCGGCGCGCCCGCTGCAAAATCGGAAACGCCGGCCCCTGCCCCTGCATCCACACCGGCTGCAAGCGAAGCCAGCGATGCGTCGCAAACACTCTCGCCGGCTGTGCGCCGCGCGGTATTGGAGCATGGCGTTGACCCAACCACGATCAAAGGCACCGGCAAGGACGGCCGCCTGACCAAGGAAGATGTGATCGCTGCCGCAAAGGCAAAAGGCGATGACCCTGCCCCGGCGACGTCAAGCGAAGCACCGGCACCGGCCGCAACCGGTGCGCGCAACACAGAACGGGTGAAAATGACCCGTTTGCGCCAGACAATCGCCAAACGTCTGAAAGGCGCGCAGGAAAATGCTGCGCTGCTCACCACTTTCAACGATGTTGATATGACCGCGGTGATCGAAGCGCGGACCAAGTATAAAGACCTGTTCGCCAAGAAGCACGATATCAAGCTCGGCTTTATGGGCTTCTTCGCCAAGGCAGCGCATCTCGCGCTCAAAGACGTGCCCAGCGTCAATGCACAGATCGACGGCGATGAAATCGTTTATCACGACTACGTCGACATTTCCGTGGCGGTCAGCGCACCCAACGGCCTGGTCGTTCCGGTTGTCCGCGATGTCGACAAGAAGGGCTTTGCCCAGATCGAACAAGACATTGCCGATTTCGGCAAGCGCGCGCGCGATGGTACGCTGACCATGGAAGACATGTCGGGCGGCACCTTCACCATTTCCAATGGCGGCGTGTTCGGATCGCTGATGTCCACCCCGATCATCAACCCGCCGCAAAGCGCCGTGCTCGGTCTGCACCGGATCGAAGACCGCCCGGTTGTGGTCGATGGCGAAGTTGTGGTGCGCCCGATGATGTATATCGCGCTCAGCTATGACCACCGCCTGATTGATGGCCGCGAAGCAGTAACCGCGCTGAAGATTATCAAAGAGGCAATCGAAGATCCGACGCGGATGCTGATTGATCTTTAATTGCCGTCACCCCAGCGAAAGCTGGGGTCTCGTGCCGCCAGGTACGACTTTGCTGAAGGAGATCCCAGCCTTCGCTGGGATGACGAGAGAAAACTTATGGCAGACCATTCATACGATTACGACGTCCTAGTTATCGGCGCAGGCCCAGGCGGCTATGTCGCGGCTATTCGTGCGGCGCAATTGGGGCTGAAAACCGCATGCGCAGAATCGCGCGAAACGTTGGGCGGAACTTGCCTCAATGTCGGGTGTATCCCGTCCAAGGCCATGCTGCATGCGTCCGAATATTTTGACGCGGCAGCCAATGGCGCGATGGCGGGCATGGGCATCGATGTGAAGCCGAAGCTCAATCTGGAGGCGATGCACGGACAGCGGACCGATGCGGTTGACGGCCTGACCAAAGGCATCGAATTTCTGTTCAAGAAGAACAAGATCGACTGGAAGAAAGGCCTCGCCACTTTCAAGGATGCGCATAGCGTCGAGATTGGCGGCGAAACGGTCACGGCGAACAACATCATCATCGCCACCGGCTCTTTGGTCACGCCGCTACCCGGCGTCGAGGTCGATAACGACAAGCAGGTGGTGGTCGATTCCACTGGCGCGCTCGAACTGGCCAAAGTGCCGAAGAAAATGGTCGTGATCGGCGGCGGTGTGATCGGGCTTGAGCTTGGCTCGGTCTGGAATCGCCTTGGCGCGGATGTGACTGTGGTCGAGTTTCTCGACCAACTTCTGCCCGGCATGGACGGCGACGTTCGCAAGGAAGCGGGTAAGATTTTCAAGAAACAGGGCATGGAGCTGAAGCTCAAGACCAAAGTCACCGGTGTGACGGTCAAGGGCAAGAAAGCGACGCTGACGCTCGAGCCCGCTGCTGGCGGCGATGCAGAAACCTTGGAAGCCGATTGCGTGCTGGTGTCGATTGGCCGCCGCCCTAACACCGAAGGGCTTGGTCTCGAGAATATCGACCTCGAAACCAACAAGCGCGGCCAGATTGAGACCGACCACGATTTCCGCACTTCAGTTGATGGCGTGTGGGCCATAGGCGATGTCGTTCCCGGCCCAATGCTTGCGCACAAGGCCGAGGATGAAGGCATTGCCTGCGCAGAGAACATTGCGGGCCAAACCGGCATCGTGAACCACGATGTGATCCCGGGCGTGGTCTACACCCTGCCCGAATTTGCCGGTGTCGGCCTGACGCAGGAAGAGGCAATCGAAAAGCTGGGCGACAAGGCCAAGATCAAAGTCGGCAAATTCCCGATGATGGCCAACAGCCGCGCGAAAACCAATCACGAGCCCGACGGGTTTGTGAAGATCATCGCCGATGCCGAAACCGACCGCGTTCTGGGCGTGTGGGCCATCGCCAGCGTCGCCGGAACGATGATCGCGCAAGCCGCGCAGGCCATGGAATTCGGCGCCACCAGCGAAGACATCGCCTATACCTGCCACGCGCACCCGACGCATTCGGAAGCGATCAAGGAAGCGGCGATGGCGGTCACCGGAAAACCGATCCACATTTAGGCCTATCAGACCAATGCAAGCAAAGCACGGGGGCATCTCCCGGTTTTGCTTGCATCGGGAGCATCGCTTCTCTCGCCGGAGCGTGCTGATTGGCTATGGCATCGCGCCCGTTCTCGGCTACGGTACCGCATCGGGCCTGAGCAGGAGAGATGATGGCGTATCCGAAACTTACCGACGAACCCACTGCGCTCGAACTGGCGGCACAGATCAAGGCAGGTAAACTGTCCCCGCTGGAAGCAGTCGACGCCGCGATTGCGCGGGTTGAAACGCTGGACGGCCCGATCAACGCAGTGCCTGTCCGTGATTTTGAGCGCGCACGGGAATCTGCGAAGGCGTTGGACGGGACGATCGCGTCCCCAGATCAGCCGCTGTTCGGCGTTCCGATGACGATCAAAGAGAGCTTCGATATCGCGGGGCTCCCGACCACATGGGGGCATGCCCGCTTCAAAGACAATATCGCCAAGCGCGATGCCAAAGTGGTCAGCCAGCTCAAGGCGGCAGGTGCGATATTGATCGGTAAAAGCAATGTCCCGCCCGACCTTGCCGATTGGCAAAGCGCCAATGAAGTCTATGGGCGCGCGCGCAATCCGCACAATCCGGGCCACAGCCCCGGCGGATCATCGGGCGGCGCGGCAGCGGCTGTCGCTGCGGGCATCGTCCCTTGCGAGGTCGGCACCGATATTGGCGGCTCGGTCCGCGTTCCTGCGCATTTCTGCGGAGTGTGGGGGCATAAGAGCAGTTGGGGCCTGATCAGCAAGCACGGGCACGATCATCCGGCCATGGCAGGCAATGACGGGCATGACGGCGTGCTGTCAATCGCAGGGCCGATAGCGCGCGATGCCAATGATCTGGAGGCGCTGCTGCGGATCACCGCCAATGTACCGCTCAAAGAAGCCGGAAAGCCTCTCAAAAATTGCCGTATCCTGCTGGTGGCCGATCAAACGGTCAGCCCGGTCGACACCGCTGTATCCGGGCCGCTGGAGGCGGCGGCACGCGCCCTGGAAAAAGCGGGGGTGGCGATTGATCGCCAATCCGATCTTCTCCCCGACCTGGAACAGCAGCACCGCGACTATATGCGGATGCTTGGTATTGCGATGGCGCGCGGCGCACCGGGGCCTGATGGAGAGCGGGCGACCGCAACCGACTGGTTCGACTTGCTCGACATTCAGGCGCAATCTGAACTGGCCTGGGCAAAGCTCTTTGAAACCTATGATTTTGTGATCGCGCCCCCTGCCCCGGTCACCGCGATCGAACATAGCGACGTGCCCGTGCGAAATCGCAAAATCACCATCAATGACGAAGTCCGCGATTTCGCCGAAGTTTTTGCCTGGGCCGGGATTTCGACTTTCCCCAACTTGCCCAGTACGGTCCTGCCCATTGGCGAAAGCGGCGGGCTGCCGACTTCTATGCAAGTCATCGGTCCGCGCTGGTCGGACCTGCATTGTATTGCTATTGCGCGCGCGGCGGGTGCGATCTTGCACGGCTAGAATTCGTCGGAGTTGCGCATAATGGCCAAAACACGCTGGATGGCGCGCTTCGCCATATGGCATATCTGGCTCGGTTGGCTGGTTGCCGTGCCGCTGCTGATGTGGACGATTTCGGGGCTGATCATGGTTTCGCGCCCGATAGAGGAAGTGCGCGGCAATCATTTGCGCGAAGCAGTGGAAGAGACCGCGCTCCCGGCCGATACCAATATCACGGTCACCCTACCCGAAGCCGACGGCAAACCTGTGAAGTCGGTCACCACCGCCATGCAAGCAAATGCCACGATCACCACGATCACCTATATGGACGGGTCGGTTGAACGGTTTGGCGCTGATGGCGCGCAATTGCCCAAAACCGGCGAAGTTGCCGCGCGCGCAATTGTTGCCGAGCGGATTGTCGGCGGAGACAGGGTTGTCAGCTCCACCTTCTATCCCAAAGACCAAGTTCCCTTCGACTTCCGCCGCCCGATGGATGTCTGGCAAGTGACGCTTGAAGATGGAACCAACATTTATGTCAGCCATGACACCGGAGAAATCGCCGCGGTGCGCACGCGTTTCTGGCGCGTGTTCGACTTTGTCTGGGGCCTGCATATCATGGATCTGGAAACGCGCGAGGACACGCATCATCCGATTTTGGTGATTTTCACTGCCCTCGCCGTCATCGGCGTGATTTTGGGAACAATCCTGATGTTCCGCCGGCGCAAAGCCAGGGTGAAAACCGATGCCAGTTGATTCGGCGATCCTGACTCCGGTGGTCGACATTCTCGACCTGCTTGGCGTTGCAGTGTTCGCGCTGTCAGGTGCGTTGCTCGCCGCAAAGGAGCGCCAGACATTTGTTACCATGGCCTTTTTCGCACTGGTGACCGGGGTCGGCGGCGGGACCATTCGCGACCTTCTGATCGGCGCACCGGTGTTCTGGGTTGGTGATGCATGGGTGGCGGCAATTTGTCTCGCAACCGCGCTGATCGCATGGCTGACGCCAACATCATGGTGGGAAGGACGTTTGCTCGACTTTGCTGACGGGCTGGGCCTAACAGCCTATGCCGTGCTTGGTGCGTCCAAGGCAATGTCATACGGCATTCCGCCATTCCCGGCGATCCTGATGGGGATCATCACCGGCTGTGTCGGCGGCATCATTCGCGACGTCGTGGCCGGTAGGCCGTCGATCATTATGCGGCCGGAACTCTATGTGACCGCTGCCGCGCTGTCGGCTGTCCTGTGCGTCATCGGCAAGACTTTGGCCTTGCCCGATGCGATCACGTGGACCGTGGCAACCGTGGCCGGTTTCATGCTTAGAAGCGCCGCGATTACATGGAACCTGTCGCTCCCGTCCTACCGCGAGGGGAACGACGAGATTGACGAAAACGACACCGAGGGCGGCGCCGCTTAGAGGTCAGCCGCCCATTGCTTCGTCATAGCCGTCTTCACCCGGCAATGGACCGCCTGGATAGGCAGGTTGCTGATCGGACGGAACCGTGTCTTCATACTGGGCTGTTTGTGATGGATCTGATCCATAGGGACGCGTTTCTTCGCGGTCCCAGGCAGCGGCATATTGCGCGTCGCTATACTGGCGGTCTTGCACCTGCTGATAGTCGAGCTGGGCAACCTGCCCGCCATAGTCGATATTGCTGATCCGGCCGTTGCTACCGATCTGGCAATTGAAGCCTTCGCCATTGTACAATGTCCCGGCAACATTCCAGCCGTCACGCGAGCGGTTTACGCTATCAACGCTTTCAACACGGACATCGCGCTCGATCGTGTCGAGACACATATTGACCGCATTATCGATCCCGTCGTCACCGCCGCTTCGCACAGTGGTCCGGCGCTCGCGGTAGCGGACATCTTCCTGGCGCTCGCGCCGCGGCTTAGAAGCGGCATCGGCAATCGCAGCGATGCCGCCGATAATCAGCACGCCGGCGATAATATCGCCTGCATCAACCCCATGGCGATGGCGGCGGCGATAGCGGCGATGTTCCGCGCTCACGCTGTCCGAATTCCACGCGGCAGTACCCCATCCGGTGGTGTCCGTTGACGAGCCAAAGGGCGATGCTGCTGGCAGTTCAGCAGCCATCGACGGTGTCGTCGCCATAGACAACGCGGCAAGCAGACAAGTGGCAGATGAAAAGGTTTTGAAACGGGTCATAACGGGCGCCCCCAAATGGTTGGTCGGCGGGATAGTACCGCCGTATTGCGGAAAAGGATAGGCGGCCCAGACTTGCGTAAGCCTGAACCGCCTCGTGGGAGGAATTGAGGGAAAGTCCTCACGATCTACCGATCGATCCGGAGATCAACGAAGCCCCCTGACGCCGCTGAAGTCCATATCAACAATGCGGCCTCGTTGGATCTCGCAGGTGAACTTGCCAGTATCGTGCTGGCGGTAACCGCGGCGATCATACCGATCATTGTAGCCGCGGTAACCACGCTGACCTTCGACAGCGATACGTCCTTTTACCCGCCAGCCATTTCGTTTGCGGTCAACATCGCGGATCTGGGTGACATCGGCATACCGGTATCCGGCACGCTGGGCGTCACGCTCTGCAGCCTGGATACAGCGCTCCACCGCGCGTTCGCCTGTCCGGTATTGGTTGTTGTAGCGATAATTGTACCGGTCATTGTATCGATAGTTCCGGTCGCGATAGCGGTCACGATCATTATTGCCCGAGGACAAGATGGCAGCAATACCGCCCAAAATCACGGCGCCGGCAATAACATCGCCTGCACTGATGCCATCATCGTGGCGATCGCGGGCAAAAGCCGGTGCGGCGGAAGTCATTGCCATTGCGCCTGCGGCGACGGTCCCGGCAAGTGCTTTGGTAATGGTCTTCATGATACATTCCTTCATGCTGCCGCGGCAGGTCTGCCTTGGCTTCAGAAGTCTTGTAGGTGATTCGCTTTGAGTGAAGCCTGAATTGGGCTTACAGCATCCATTCAGAAAACTACTCACTTTTATGAATATACGGATGCAGGTCCGCTATTTTCCCATCGCTGCAAGCACATCGCGCGTGAACGAAACTATGTCGAAACCGTGCCCCGCGGGATCCTCTCCCCGCCGTACGATTACGATGTCACGGCTCGGTACAATCACGACATACTGCCCGCGATTTCCCATCGCCGCGAAGGTGTCTGGCGGGATGCCATCTGACGCATTGAACAGCCAGAACCCCGCACCATAGCCTATAGGCCGTCCTTCCGGTTGCGGGCCCGACGCGGTGGAAACATATTCGCGCCAGTTTTCCGGCAGGATCCGCTCGCCGTTCCACACTCCGTCGTTCAGGTAGAGCTGCCCCAGTCGCATCAGATCGGGCGCGGTCGACCAAACCTGGCTGGACAATATGTAGTTCCCTTCATGGTCGGTTTCCGCGACCGTGTTGTGCATCCCGATCTTCTCGAAAAAGTCTGACGGCGGGTGCGTGGCCAGATAGGCCTCCACCGCCTTTACAGCCATCAGCGTATCGTTGTTTGCGTAACGGAAGACAGTGCCGGGCTGGTGGACGATGGGCCAAGCCGCTGCCCGTTCGCCTACAATGGCTCCGCCCCAATAGATCGGATCGGTCCGGTTGCCGGGCGTATCCGAATATCGCCCCGATGCCATGCGCAGCATATGATCGATTGTGATCGCGCGGCGTGGGTCATCCTCATCTGTGCCCACTCCTGCCGAGCTTTGCCCACTGGCGGCACCATCGTGCACGGCGGTGCCGACCAAAGTCGCCGCGATGCTTTTGGCCACCGACCACGTCCGCTGCGGCGTTGCCGGACCAAAACCATTGGCATAGCGCCAGACGCCGTCACCTTCTTTCCCGCTCACGATCACCGCGGTGGTGCGCGCTCCGTTTCCGTATTTCTGCGAGAACGCGCCTTCGAAAACGCCGGTCAGATTCTTGGGAATGATCCGCGAATGATCGTTTACGATCGCATCGGGATAGGATCTTGGCAGAACATCACGCTTTGGCGGCTCCTCCATACCAATCGGCCCGAGCGAGCAACCGTTTTGGGTTTTGTGATATGCGATGCGCGGCGGCATGTCTTGCGCCCAGGTGACGCGCACGAAGCTGAGCACACCCGTTCCGTTATCCGCCCGCATTATATCATAGGGCAAGTCCTGCACGATTTGATCGAGCGGGGACTGTATTCCTGTCAACTCCCATTGATGCACGCTTTCGGCAGACCGGGTGACACCGCCACGCTCGGCATTGGCGATAGCGCTGCACAGAAACAGCGCCTTATACCCCGCCGCAAGCGCCCGGTCGTAGCGGGCGTCGAGATCATCCTGCTGGCTTTGTGCAAATGCAGCGGGTGAGCCCGAAAGGCTGGCCAGCAGCGCGGCGGCGATTGCGAGTTTTCTGATCATTCGCCGGATGTGCCTGCCCTTGAGCCTACAGTCAAAACCAATATCATCGGATCATCGTGCGGCGTGCGCCTGAGACAAATACGTAGTCGTGGTGATTTCAAGCTGCGCAAAGAGATCGGAAAAATCCTCCAGCGAAAGCATTCCGCTACACGCAGAGGCACCTTCGGGCAGAGTTTCACCCCTCGCCAATCGCCGGATCAGGGCAACCGCCGCCAGAACAGGCACATTCGGCCCGCGATTGGCATCTGCATTCAGAACCCAGCTTCGCGTTTGTGCGTGCCCTTTGCCGTCAACACCCGAAACCCGCACGGTCATTGCGCCCCGATCGCTGCCAAAGGCGAGGAAGCGCTGCGCCACCCACAGCATCGGCCCCGCAAACGGGCGCAAGCCGGGAAGCAATTTGAACCGGACCAATTGGGACAATCCCGCAAGCCCCAAATGAAGGAAACCGAGCTCCAGCCCGGCAAAGAACTCGGCTGACCGCGTGGGGGCATAGCGTTTGACCAGCAAGTCTTGCTCTGGCGTGTCGCACACGCTCGCCCAGCGTTTGCCAATTCCGGGAATGTCTTCGCGGTGGGTCATGCCCCAACCGGGAACTTCACCCCATCGTCCCTCGTGAAAAACGCGTACCGGCTTCCCCACATAGGACAGGATTGCTTCGACAACCGATCGTCCACGCGGCGCGCGGTTGCCCGGAAAGATACCGATGCGAATAGTGTCAATCTGCCGCCAGGTGAGTGTCAAATGGTCGATCACCGCATGCGAAAGCGCTGGAATAGAGCTGGCACCGGTGACCATCGCAATGCCCGCCTCTTTCGCGGCCTGATCGTAACGGGGGAACGAAGCGACAAAGTCGCGCCCGTCGGCGAGGTCGATATAGTTCACGCCCGCAGCAATCGCCGCTTCGATCACCTTGCTATGCGAAGCCTGAAACGGGCCGGCAGAGTCGACAACCACATCAAAGCCGGCCAGATCGCTTGCATCGATTGCGTTGCGGTCCAGCTGCCGAAGCGAGACCCGGCTTGCCAGAGATCCTGCAACGGCTTCCAATCGGGCCAAATTGCGCCCCGCCAATGTCAGATGCACGCCCTCGATCTGCTCAGCCAGTTTCGCCAGCCGGCTACCAAACACGCCGCTGCCGCCAACAATCAGCACTTTCAGAGCTTGGCCCTTCTCAATCATCGGAGAAAATCGCACGTTGGTGCACCAGTTTGCCAAACAGCGGATGGTCCACGTCTAACTCAAAGGCAAATCTGCCCCCACCCAGATCGCGATGCCTGACGGTGGTGTTCCCCGGGCCGATCCAGTGCGGCAACTTTATTCGCATGCGGCCAATGAGCAGAAAATAGTGGTCGCTACGGAATACCAGCCCGTCCGGTTCTGCATAGACCCGCAAGGCCATACCCAGATCCTTGCCCAGATACTCTTCCAGCCCTGTCGGGCCGGCGAACCGCTTTGCGCTGTGTATGACCTGCGGAAACCCGTGTTTGCGGGCATAGATACGTGTCCAGCACTGGCCCCCGCTCGCCATATCCTCGCTGACAATGACGACCGCCGGAACCGCGGTATCAGGGTAAAGCGGTAGCGGGCCTCCCACCAAACGGCAGAACTGGGCAAGCGCCCGGCCCAGCCGCGAATGGCGGGTCTTCTCGATCACGCCGCGATAGCAGACCACGCTGTTTGCCCCCAATCGCTTGGAAAACCGCCGCTGGACCGCGTTGGGCAATCGCTCCCAATTCTCAGAGCCGATCAACCTGCGAAATCGGGTATCATAAGGTGCAGAGGAAACTGCATCTTCGCGTGCCAAGGGCGCTCCAGCTTGTTGCCCCCGCTGCCTTCTTGATGCCCACATTACGATGCCCCTTCCTCTAATGCCCGACCCTCTTTGGACTTCTGGCTGAGCAGACCAGAAATTTCGCATCAAGCGCGGACATCAGCAGTATGACATTTATTTCTGTCATAACAGAAATCTCTGACATTAAGTCAGCGCTGTCAAGTCGCGTTTTGACAAGTGTTGCGATATTGCGCCGTCTATAGCAATCAGGCAGCGCCCAAGCGGGGCAAGTTGGAGAATAGAGTGATGCGCAGAACGGCAATATTGGTCGCAGCCTGTTTGGGACTTGCAGCCTCGAATGTGTCAGCCACGTCCGATGAATTGGAGGCCCACAACGCCCAGATCGACACGCTTTTCGAACAGGCATTTCGAATGCCCGCCGAAGAACGCGTGAAGGCGCGGGACATGTTTTTGCAGATTGCTGCTCTGGCCCAAAGTACGATCAAAGAACACGACGTGCAGGACGAAGCGGTTTTGCGCAATTTGCGCAAGCAGGCCGCCAACGGGTATTATTACGCGGCAGAGAATGAGCACTGGCTGGCGATGGAAGCTGACGATCCAACGCAGCTCAACACCCAGAAAATCGAACATCTGGAGCGAGCGCTTGCGCTCCATTCTCAGGTTTTCGCGAATGGCATAGACGGCATGCTGGTCGCCGAATATTATTTTGGCACTTCGCTGCTGGTGGAGCATGGCTTGGAAACCGGGGATCCGCGCACCGCGGATTGGGCAAAAGCCAATGTCAATGCGGCGCGGCTGCGTATCGTGGAATCCGGCATGCTCAACATCGATCCGCCCGTCGGGGCGACTGTGGAGCTAATCGAGGCTCTGCTCGATCATGCCAAGGTCACCGGTGATCCATCCCCGGCTGAGGAGGTGATGCAGCTCTACGCCACCATCCCCGAAGATCGCCGCGGCTATTCGCTTAAGAAACGCCTTCGTGACGAAGGGGTGCTTTCAGAATAACAAAAAGGGCCGGAAGATTGCTCCCCCGGCCCCTTTGATGATTGGTTGAAGCTCGCGCCCCAAGCGTGAACTTACGCGTCTTCGAATTCGTCTTCGTCGAGATTCATTGCCGGGCCGCTATCCTGACCTTTGGCTTCGACATCGCGATCGACCAGTTCGATGATCGCCAGCGGTGCCGCATCGCTTCCGCGAAGGCCAGCCTTGATCACGCGGGTATAGCCGCCATCACGGTCCTTGTAGCGCTCTGCCAGAACGTCAAACAGCTTCTTCAGCTGGGTTTCATCAAGCAGGCGGCTATGCGCCAGACGGCGGTTCGACAGGCCGCCACGCTTGGCCAGCGTGATCAGCTTTTCAATGTAAGGACGAAGTTCTTTCGCCTTGGGGAGTGTTGTCGCAATCTGTTCGTGCTTGATGAGAGCAGCCGACATATTGCGGAAAAGAGCCTTACGGTGGCCCGTTTTACGGCTCAGCGTGCGCTGTGAAAGTCCGTGACGCATTGTATAGTTCCTTCAGTTCGTAAGGGGCCCGTATCAGGTAGCCCAGTGCCGGCGGCGCTTAAGGTGCGCCGCCAAAACCTGTAAATGTACCGGTTAGCCGAGCAGTTCCTGTTCGAGCTTCTTGGCCATTTCTTCGATATTCTCTGGCGGCCATCCAGGGATGTCCATGCCGAGGCGGAGACCCATGCTCGAAAGCACTTCCTTGATCTCGTTGAGCGACTTGCGGCCAAAGTTTGGCGTGCGCAGCATCTCTGCTTCGGTCTTCTGTACCAGATCGCCGATATAGATGATGTTGTCGTTCTTGAGGCAGTTTGCCGAACGGACCGACAGTTCCAGCTCGTCGACCTTCTTGAGAAGGTAACGGTTGAGCTGGTTGGCATCGTCTTCCTGCGGCTGCGCAGCCTGGCCGATCATTGCCGATTGCGGCTGCGGAATACCGTCTTCGAAGTGGACGAACAGGGTCAGCTGGTCCTGCAGGATGCGCGCAGCATAAGCCACTGCATCTTCCGGAGCGACTGTTCCGTCGGTTTCGACAGTCAGCGACAGCTTATCGAAGTCGAGTTCCTGGCCAACACGGGCCTTCTCGACCTTGTAGCTGACCTGACGGACAGGCGAATACAGCGAGTCGATCGGAATAAGGCCGATTGGCGCATCCGATGGACGGTTCTGCACCGCAGGAACATACCCGTTGCCGACGTCTGCTGTCAGTTCCATGTTGAAGGTCGCGCCTTCATCAAGGTGACAGATGACCAGATCCTTGTTCATCACTTCGATATCGCCCGAAACAGCGATGTCGCCCGCTTTGATTTCAGCAGGGCCGGTCGCCGAAAGCTGCAGGCGCTTGGGGCCTTCGCCTTCCATTTTCAGGGCGATTTGCTTGACGTTCAACACGATATCGGTGACGTCTTCGCGAACACCGGCAAGCGACGAGAATTCGTGAAGTACGTTCTCGATCTTGATCGATGTGATTGCAGCACCCTGAAGGCTCGACAGCAGAACGCGGCGCAGCGCGTTGCCCAGTGTCAGGCCGAAACCGCGCTCCAGCGGTTCTGCGATAAAGGTGGCTTTGCGCTCTTTGTCGCCGCCTTCCTTGATCTCGAGAGTGTTGGGTTTCTTTAGTTCCTGCCAGTTCTTGGTATTGACGGACATGAAATTCCCCTGATTCTAATGCGGGCTGGACCGAAACGTTGAGTGCCTAATTCAACGCGCCCGGTCCGGAAAAACTTGGCGGCCCCTATGTGCCGCCAGGCAAGTTCAGATCAGACGCGGCGACGCTTGGACGGCCGGACCCCGTTATGCGGGATCGGTGTCACGTCGCGGATCGAGGTGATCGTGAAACCGACTGCTGCAAGACCGCGCAGTGCACTTTCACGGCCAGAGCCGGGGCCCTTAACCTCTACTTCGAGGGTACGGACGCCGTGCTCGGCAGCCTTTTTACCCGCATCGTCTGCTGCGACCTGAGCAGCATAAGGAGTCGATTTACGACTGCCTTTGAAGCCCATCATACCGGCGCTGGACCAGCTGATTGCGTTGCCTTGCGCATCGGTGATGGTGATCATTGTGTTGTTGAAGCTGGCATTGATATGCGCAACGCCGCTTGAGATGTTTTTCTTGTCGCGTTTTCTAACCCGACCTGGTTCGCGTGCCATGTTACTGGTGTCCTATTTCTATCGGAAGAAAAGTAGCTGCGGAAACCCGCGCTTACTTCTTCTTACCCGCGATTGGCTTCGCCTTACCCTTGCGGGTGCGGGCATTTGTGTGCGTGCGCTGTCCGCGAACAGGCAGGCCGTTACGGTGACGAAGGCCGCGATACGAACGCAGGTCCATCAGGCGCTTGATGTTCATCGCAGTGTCACGGCGAAGGTCGCCTTCCACCTGATGGTTTTCATCGATCGTTTCGCGAATCTGGACGACTTCGGCGTCAGTCAGATCCTGCACCCGGCGGGTGTGATCGATGCCAAGCTTGTCAGCGATTTGAATAGCCGTGGTCCGGCCAATTCCGTGAATATAGGTCAGCGCGATAATTACGCGCTTGTTTGTGGGGAGGTTTACCCCGGCAATACGAGCCACTTACTTCTCCAATGCTCCACAGGGATTTGGCGCGGATTGCGCCCTGCCCCATCTCATAGCGATATTTCACCCGCCCGCTTCAAATCCGCGTCAAACGCAAAAAGTCCGGATGGTGTTGTTTTGCAACGAGCACCTGCCGGACCGATCCGAAACTGTCGAATGAAAGGGGCGCTTAGTAGGATTCGCCGCCTGCGTCAACAGCCACAGACATGTACATTAAACAAAGTCGCTATCGGGAGGCTAAATGGGAGATTATGCGAGGAATTCAAGGCGCAACGCCGAATTGATTGTAGATATCGGGCGCAGCCAAGCCTGTTACATGTTTTTACCCTACATTCAGCGCCTTGGTAATCTGCGGTTTACCATGACCACGTAAATATACGGTGATGGGTATTGTTGCGCCTATAGCTCCTTATTTCCGCCATTTAGTGGCGGCGCTTTGCGCATGCCTGCTTTCCTTCCTGCTCGTTGCTCCCGCGAATGCGGGCCGGTTTGAGGCGGGCACCTTTACCTCGCACGATACTATTTCGGGCAGTCGCTTGCCAGAAACAGTCACCTTCCAGCAGCCGTTCGATGTTCCGCCAATCGTAATCGCTCTTCCCTCGCAAGTGGGTAACAACTCGTCGACCATTCGCATCACCAATGTCACGACAACTGGTTTTGACGAGCTCGCGTTGGAGCCGGACAATTGGGATGGTCGCCACATCAGCATGGTGATCCACTATATTGCGGTAGAACCCGGGCGGCATGTCTTGCCCGATGGTACAATCATCGAAGCCGGATTCACGACAACGGCGGCCACGCAATTCGGCAGCGGTTTTACGGGCGGCAGCGCCAGCTGGGCCACTGTCAATTTTTCCGCCCCGCTGCCGGGGACACCCACGGTCGTCCATCATTTGCAGACCGCCAATAGCGAAACCCAGAATGTGGCAACGTCGCCATCGCGGCCGCATATATCGTCGATCGCACAATCTTTGTCTGCCACCGGATTTCAATTGGCGATTGACCGCAGCCAGGCCAATAGCGGCCCCTTCCCCTCGGCCGAGACCATTGGCTGGATCGCATTTCCGGCAGGTGGCACCGGTACCTTCCCGAATATTGCCGGCACCCCGATCACATGGAGTGCGGTCAATACGCCCGCCAATATTCGCGGTTGGGACAATGGCTGCTTCAGCAACGGCTTTGGCCAAACCAGCAGCAGTGCTATTGTCGTGGCGAAGAAGATATCCCGCAACAATGCCGATGGCGGCTGGCTACGCTACTGTGCAATAAATGCTTCCACCATCACGCTACGCGTCGATGAAGACCGCGATCAGGACAATGAACGCGGGATCGCCGCCGGTGACGCCGAGCAAGCAGGAATCATCGCGTTTTCGCAGGCGTTTCACGCCAATTTGGCGGCCGACGTGTCAGTCGCCAAGGAGTGGCAATCTTCAACATCTGCTATAGGTGATTTCAGCCTGCCCGGTGCGATTGCCGAATATCTGATCACCGTCACCAATGCCGGCAACGCGCCGCCGAACTATGACAGCGTCGTCACAACCGATGCGATTCCAGGCGATCTCGCGCTGGTTATTACCGACTTCGGCGCGCCGGGTTCAGGGCCAATCCAGTACACCGATGGTTCTCCTGCAACCGGGCTCAACTGTGTCTTTGTATCGCTGGCGAGCACAAGCGATTGCTTCGATTTTTCAACCGACGGAATAAATTTCAACTATGTGCCCAGCGACGTCGGGGATGGAACCGATCCGGCGGTCACACATGTCAGAGCCGTACCGACAGGTTTCATGGCGGCGGATACGGGAAGCGGCCCAACCAGTTTCGAGCTACGGCTCCGCGCCAAGATCAAATAGGTGCGATCGAGCGGCTAAACCACACCGAATGCCAGCATTGCATCTGCGACTTTCTTGAAGCCTGCAATGTTCGCACCTTTGACATAGTCGACATAGCCATCGCCATCATCGCCATATTCAACGCATTTCTGGTGAATGCCCTGCATCAACTCGGTCAGCATGTCCCCGAGCCGTTCTTCATTCCAGCTGATCCTTTCGGCGTTCTGGCTCATTTCAAGGCCGGAAACGGCAACGCCGCCGGCATTGGCTGCTTTGCCCGGACCGTACAGGATCTTGGCATCATGAAACACTTTCACGCCGTTTAGCGTGGTGGGCATATTGGCCCCTTCGGACACGGCCTGAACACCGTTGGAGACAAGGCTTTTGGCCTCTTCCTCGTTCAATTCGTTCTGCGTCGCGCATGGGAGCGCCAGATCGCATGTCACGCCCCAGGGCCGTTCGCCTTCGTGGTATGTCGCCCCCGAGAATTCATCGACATATTCGCTGATCCGGCCACGTTTCACATTTTTCAGGTGCTTGATCCAATCGATCTTTTCCTGATCGATCCCGTCGGGATCATTGATGAAGCCACCGGAATCAGACAGCGTCAGGACTTTCCCGCCAAGCTGCACGATCTGTTCCGCCGCGTGGGTTGCGACATTGCCAGAGCCGGAGATGACGGCGGTCTTGCCCTCGACATCATCATCTTTGTGCTTGAGCATGTTCTGGAGGAAATAAACCGCGCCGTAACCGGTCGCTTCGGGCCGCATTTGCGAGCCCCCATACTCAAGCGCCTTTCCGGTCAAAACGCCTTCCCAACGATTGGTAATGCGTTTGTACTGGCCAAACATATAACCGATTTCGCGCCCACCCACGCCGATATCGCCCGCGGGAACATCGGTTTCCGGGCCAATATGGCGGTACAGTTCTGTCATGAAGGACTGGCAGAAACGCATAACTTCGCTGTCCGACTTTCCGCGCGGATTGAAGTTCGAGCCGCCTTTCCCCCCACCCAATGGCAGTCCGGTCAACGAATTCTTGAACGTCTGCTCGAAAGCAAGGAATTTGAGCACGCTCTCGTTCACGCTGGGGTGAAAACGGATCCCGCCTTTATAGGGGCCGATGGCGTTGTTGTTTTGCACACGCCATCCGCGCTGCACGCGGATATTGTGGTTGTCATCCTCCCAGCACACGCGGAAGGATACGACACGATCGGGTTCGGCAATCCGGCGCAAAATCTGCGCTGAGTGGTATTCTTCCTTATCGGCGATAAATTCGAAGACATCCTGCGCAACCTCCTGCACTGCCTGCACGAATTCGCTCTGGCCTGGATTGCGCTTCTTAACCCCCTCGATGAAGGTTTCTAAGTCTACGTGGTCAGATACAGCCATGGGTGCCCTCTCCTAAGCAGCGACCGGAATTTCTCCGGCAGCATCAATCCGGCGACCCTTTGCGTCAAGTTACAGCACCGCTTATGGAGCTGCCTTGCTCTCACTTTTGGGGATTGCTCCATCACGCCGTCATGCGGCGCCCGACACAATCCTTACTGATCGTCGTTCAAATCGCCAAATGCTTCATCGACGCTGATCCTCGGCTCGGCCTTTTCTTCGTCACCTTCTTCTTCGGAAGACGACACGGGATCAGCGCTTTCATCGGTGGCCTCCTCCTCGGGAGCATCCGGTTCGGGCTTTTCGGCTTCGCTTTCAACAACGCCAAGCGATTTCGCCAGGCCCGACAATTGCTGCGACATTACATTGTCGACCGCCTTGGCGATGGCGGGCACTTCAAAGCGCATATAGCCGCCGACCGCATATTCGAACGTAATCCGCGTGCCTTCTTCGGCCTTGGCCAACGTCACGGTCAAAATGCCATCCACCGGCTCGCTTTGTAACGGGCCCAATGCCCCTTCCATCCGCAATGCCTGATCGGGAATGGCAAGGCTGACTGTCATATGTTTGACGCTGCCGGCGAGCCCGATCGTCGCTTGCGTGTCGTCGGCCGGAATACGTTCACAGAAGCAGCCATTCGCCTGCGGAGTGAGCATCATATTCTTCGAATCGCCGGAGAATGTATGCGCCGAATTCCACCAGTCTCCTGGCGTTATCAGTGCCAGCCAGGTGGCCCGCTGATCCGCAGTAACGACCCGCGAATCCCGCGTTACGAAAGCGTCTTCTTCAAGCTCGACAACTTTGGCCTGGGCAGGGTGTACCAGTGCGCAAGATGCCGCAGCTGCAATCAATAGTTTGGTATACATTCTCACCTCGTTCTTGCGCGTCTTATCCCATGGACAGGCGCGCTTGGAAAGGGTGGAATGAGGCCGGATTAATCGTCGGCCAGAATCGCGTCGAGTGCGGCGTTTACTTCTTCGATGCTCGCCATTCCATCGACGCCGGTGACAATGCCCCGCTCTGCATAGATTGGCAGAATCGGCGCGGTCTTGCCGCGATATTCCTGCATGCGGGTGCGCACGGTTTCTTCGTTGTCATCCGGGCGGCGCTTAAATTCGGTCGAGCCGCATTTGTCGCAAGTGCCCTCTACTTCGGGCTGTGCATGGCGATCATGATACCCTGCCCCGCAATTGGCGCAGGTGTATCGACCGGTAATACGGTCAACCAGTGCATCCTCATCAACTTCCAGTTCGATCACATGATCGAGCGTGCGGCCATGCTTGGAGAGGATTTCGTCGAGCGAGGCCACTTGCCCTTCGGTCCGGGGGTATCCATCAAAGATCGCGCCAGTGGCATCGTCCATTGCGGCCAATTCATCATCGATCAGCGCCGAGACGATCTCGTCCGAAACCAGATCCCCGCGATCCATCACCGCCTTGGCTTCGAGGCCGACCGGCGTTCGCGCTTTTACCGCAGCGCGCAGCATATCGCCGGTGGAAAGCTGGCGCATATTATACTTCGCTTCGAGATTTGCAGATTGCGTGCCCTTGCCCGCACCCGGAGGTCCCAGAAGAATAATATTCACGCCAGAAACCTCCAAACCTCGAAAAACTGTTTGCCCAAACCTGCCGTTGGTCCGGTCCGCCTAGCGGTTGCGGCCCTTCAGCTTCGCCTTCTTGATAAGGTCACCATATTGGTGCGCCAAGAGATGCGATTGGACTTGGCTGATCGTATCCACGGTTACGTTCACCACAATCAGCAGGCTGGTACCGCCAAGGAACAGCGGCACACCGGTCTGCGCGATCACATATTCGGGAAGCACACAGACCAAGGTCAGATAGAGTGCGCCGACCACGGTGATGCGTGTCAGCACGTAATCGAGATAGTCAGCCGTGCGTTTGCCGGGGCGGATGCCCGGGATGAAGCCGCCGTTCTTCTTGAGATTATCTGCGGTGTCCTCAGGGTTGAAAACAACTGCGGTATAGAAGAAGCAGAAGAAGATAATGCCGGCAGCGTACAGCATCATATAGAGCGGCTGGCCGTGCTGCAGATATTGCAGAACCGTCTGAAGAGCGCCGCCCGCGCCGCTATCGGTGTTGAGCGAATTGCCCGCAAATTGGGTGATCGTCAGCGGAAGCAGCAGAAGCGAGCTTGCGAAAATCGGCGGAATAACACCGGCGGTGTTAAGCTTGAGCGGCAGGTGCGAACGGTCTGCCTGCATCATGCCCTTGGCGCTGGCGCGTTTGGGATACTGGATCAGCAAGCGGCGCTGCGCACGCTCTACGAAACAGATCAGCAGGATAAGCACGACCACCAT
This sequence comes from Pontixanthobacter aquaemixtae, assembly GCF_009827395.1. Taxonomy (GTDB): domain Bacteria; phylum Pseudomonadota; class Alphaproteobacteria; order Sphingomonadales; family Sphingomonadaceae; genus Pontixanthobacter; species Pontixanthobacter aquaemixtae. Next base: position 1,531,631 of record NZ_WTYX01000001.1, read on the forward strand.
TGCGAGGAAGCCAAGAATGATGCCTGCCCCGATGGTTCCGGCACGCCCACCTTCGAACAGGTTGGCAGCGAATGTCGGGAATTGAGCGACAATGCCCGCCATAATAATCAGCGAAACGCCGTTACCGATGCCGCGCGAAGTGATTTGCTCACCCAGCCAGAGAAGGAACATCGTCCCGCCGACAAGGCTGATCACCGCGCCAATGCGGAACATGTACCCCGGATCGACGACAGCTGCCAATCCGTTCTGCGCACCGAACGCCTCAAGACCTGCTGCAAGGAACCAACCCTGGATCGCACACAGGAACACCGTTCCGTAGCGCGTATATTGGTTGAGTTTTTGACGGCCGGTCTGGCCCTCTTTCTTCAGCGCCGCGAGTGTCGGATGGAGCGATGCTGCCATCTGGATCACGATCGATGCGGTGATGTACGGCATCACACCCAGCGCGATCAGGCTCATCCGTTCGAGCCCGCCACCGGTAAACATATTGAATGTATCGATAATGCCGCCCGACGTCAGATCGGCGAGGCTGGCAAGTGCCTTCGGATTGATCCCGGGAAGCGGGATAAAGCTCATGAAGCGGAAGACAATAAGCGCACCGATGGTGAACCAGATACGGCTCTTGAGCTCGGTCGCTTTGGAGAAGTTGGCGAGGCTGAGATTGCTCGCAATATTGTCGGCGCGTGATGCCATGGAAACCTAAATCCTAATCATGCTCCGGCTGCCCAACACACGTTCAAACCGGCTTGAGCAGGATACATAGGGAGCGAGGTGCCCGATGTCGAACCCTCGCCCACTATTTAACCAGATTAATTGGCTTTCTTGCCGTCGTTGCCACCATCCTTGGCGGCTTTTTCAGCAGCAGCACGTTCGAAAGCTTTGCCCTTGGGCGCTTTGTCGCCCTGGCCGCCATCGTGCTTCGGCTTGGGAAGGACTTCCACCGAACCGCCAGCCTTTTCAACCGCTGCAACCGCGCCTTTTGACGCGCCATTGACGATGAATTTGGCCTTGGCGGTGATTTCACCCTTGCCCAGCAGGCGGACACCGTCTTTCCCGCCTTTGGCGAGACCGGCAGCTTTCAGAGCCGCGTGATCGATGTCTTTTTTCGCATCGAGCTTCTTCGCGTCGATGAACTTCTGGACCATGCCAATGTTCACTTCGGCATAGTCGAAGCCAAACGGATTGTTGAAGCCGCGCTTCGGGATCCGCATGTGAAGCGGCATCTGGCCGCCTTCGAAGCCATTGATCGAAACGCCGGAACGGCTCTTCTGACCCTTTTGACCGCGCGCAGCAGTCTTACCCTTGCCCGAGCCGATACCGCGGCCCACGCGGGTGCGCAGCTTACGGGCGCCTGGATTGTCTCTGAGTTCGTTAAGTTTCATTATCTTGCACTCGCTGTAATGTGCCCCCGCAAAAGCAGGGGCCTGTTTGCTTTGCCCGAAGGCGAACGCGCTGGTCGCCCCGGATTTCCGCCTTCACGGAAATGACGAGAGAGAGCGAACCTCTCTCCGTCACATCGGTTTAATCTACGATCGCAACCATATGCGGCAGTTTTGCAATCGCACCGCGCAGTTCGGGTGTGTCTTGCCGCTCAACGACTTTATGCATCTTGTTCAGACCAAGTCCGATCAGGATTTTGCGTTGCTTTTCGTCGCGACGGATCGGCGAACCGATCTGTTTGATTTTAATGGTTTTCTTTGCAGCCATTATTCTTACTCCGCAACAGCTGCAGCGTCGGCCTCGGCCTCTGCTTCGCTGGCGCCACCACGGCCGAGAAGGTCAGCAACCTTCTTGCCACGACGCTGAGCGACCGACTTCGGCGAAGTCTGGTTGGCCAACGCATCGAAAGTAGCGCGGATCATGTTGTATGGGTTCGATGTACCGTTGGACTTGGTCACAACGTCGGCAACGCCCAGGCTTTCGAACACGGCACGCATCGGACCACCGGCAATGATACCGGTACCCGGAGGCGCTGTGCGGATGACCACTTTACCGGCGCCGAAGCGGCCTTTGACGTCATGGTGAAGAGTGCGGCCTTCCTTGAGCGGAACGCGGATCATCTTCTTCTTCGCAGCAGCAGTTGCCTTGGTAATGGCTTCCGGCACTTCGCGTGCCTTACCATGACCGAAGCCTACGCGGCCCGAACCGTCACCCACAACGACCAGGGCAGCAAAGCCGAAGCGCTTACCGCCCTTAACCGTTTTCGAAACGCGGTTAATGTGGACCAGCTTTTCAGCGATGCCATCATCGGGCTCTTCACGGCCGCCGCGACGATTGTCACGGCCACCGCGGCCACGGCCACCGCCACGATTGCCATCGCGGCCACCACGACCACCACGGCCGCGTGGAGCAGCGTCTGCACCTTCGGGCGCTTGCTCAGTAGGAGCAGCCGGAGCGTCTGCAGCTGGAGTTTCCACCTCAGCAGCAGCCTCTTCAGCCTTAGGGGCTTCGTCGGCTTTAACCTCTGGCGCAGCTTCTTCAGCTTTCGGGGCTTCGTCAGCTTTCGCTTCTACTGCCTCGTCAGCTGCCGGAGCGGCCTTTTCTTCAGCATCCTTTTTAGGAGCAGCTTTCTTGGCCGGAGCTTTCTTCTTCGCAGGAGCCTTCGTCGCAGCCTTTGTTTCTTCGGCTTTCGCGTCCGCTTCCTGCTGAGGAGCGTCTTCGGTTTTCTTCTTGTCAGCCATGCTTAGAACTCCAGCCCGCCTTCACGGGCGGCATCGGCCAGCGCCTTGACGCGGCCATGGTAAAGGAACCCGCCGCGATCGAACACGACAGAGGTGATGCCAGCCTTTTTGGCAGCAGCAGCAATATCTTTGCCAACAGCAGTAGCGGCATCAACATTGGCACCGGATTTCTTGCCACCAAGCGTCGATGCGGCTGCAACGGTGCGGCCTTCCTTGTCATCGATGATCTGGGCGTAGAGATGCCGGCCAGTGCGGTGCACCGACAAACGGGGGCGGTCGCCAGCGCGGCTGCGCAGTGCCGAACGGACACGGCGGCGGCGGCGTTCAAAGAGAGATAGTTTTGCCATCTTACTTCTTCTTCCCTTCCTTACGGAAGACGTATTCGCCCTGGTACTTGATACCCTTGCCTTTGTAAGGCTCGGGCTTGCGCCAGCGGCGGATTTCGGCGGCGAGCTGACCTACGGCCTGCTTGTCAATTCCGCTGATAATCACGGTTGTTTGATCCGGGCATTTGACTTCGAGGCCTTCGGGCACTTCGATGTCGACATCGTGGCTGAAGCCAAGCTGCAGGTTCAGGGTCTTGCCCTTCATTGCAGCACGATAACCAACGCCGGAAATTTCGAGCGTCTTGCTGAACCCTTCGGTTACGCCTTCGACCAGGTTCGAAACCAGTGTCCGCTGCATGCCCCAGTGGGACCGTGCGGTCTTGGTGTCGTTGGCCGGGTTGACCTGAATTTCTTCAGCTTCAACTTTGTAATCGATGTGGTCGGACAGACCCATGGACAAAGTGCCCTTTGGACCTTTCACGCTCAGCACGCCGTCTTCGATACTGGCGGTCACACCGCCAGGGATCGCGACTGCTTTTTTACCAATGCGGCTCATCAGAAGACCTCCGCAAGCACTTCGCCGCCGACATTCTTGTCGCGTGCTTCGTTATCCGAAAGCACACCGCTTGGTGTCGAGACGATGGTGATGCCAAGGCCATTGCGAACCATCGGAAGCTCTTTCGAACCCGAATAGACGCGGCGGCCAGGCTTGGAAACGCGGGCAACATGCTTGATCGCAGGCTCACCCTCGAAATATTTCAGTTCAATCCGCAGCGCAGGGTGCTTGCCCGAAGTATCATCGGAATAGCCACGGATGTAGCCTTCACGCTGAAGCACTTCGAGAACATTTGCACGCAGTTTGGACGCAGGCGAAAGAACAGAGTCCTTCTTCGCGCGCTGTCCGTTGCGGATGCGGGTGAGCATATCACCCAATGGATCGGTCATAGCCATCTGTCAGATCCTTACCAGCTAGACTTCGTAACGCCGGGAATCATGCCGCGATTGGCAAGGTTCCGCAGTTCGATACGGTTAAGTCCGAACTTCCGGTAATAGCCGCGTGGGCGGCCAGTGGTTGCACAACGGTTACGGACCCGTGTCGGGTTTCCGTTCCGCGGGATTTCAGCCATCTTGAGCCGGGCCATCATACGCTCGGTCTCATCGAGCGACTTGTCATCAGCAATCGCCTTCAGCTTCGCGTATTTCGCCGCGTACTTCTTGACGAGCTTCTTGCGACGCTCATTCTTGTTGATGGAACTCAGTTTCGCCATGGACTTAAGCTCTCTTTCTCAATTCTTGCCTTGTAGCCGGGCTCACGCCGCAGCCTTTTCATCAGCCTGCGCTTCAGCAGGAAACGGGAAACCAAACAAACGCAGCAATTCACGTGCTTCTTCGTCGGTTTTTGCAGTGGTGGTTACGATCACGTCCATGCCGCGAACGGTCTCGATCTTGTCATACGAGATTTCGGGAAAGACGATCTGTTCCTTCAGACCCATCGCGTAATTGCCACGGCCATCGAACGATTTGGCGTTCAGGCCGCGGAAGTCACGGATACGGGGCATGGCAACAGTCACCAGACGGTCGACAAATTCATACATACGCTCGCGGCGCAGAGTGACTTTGCAACCAATCGGCATACCTTCGCGCAGTTTGAACTGTGCGATCGATTTCTTGGCCTTGGTGATAACCGGCTTTTGGCCGGCGATCAGCGCCATTTCTTCGGCAGCGGTTGTAACTTTCTTCTTGTCCTGGCTGGCTTCGCCCACCCCCATATTGAGCGTGATCTTTTCCAGCTTCGGAACTTCAAGAGCATTCTTGTAACCGAACTTCTCAGTCATCGCCTTGACGATTACATCGTCATAGCGCTGCTTCATACGTGCTGTGTAATCAGCCATCGATAGTCTCCCCGGATTTCACAGCAACGCGAACCTTCTTGCCGTCCTTCTCCTCGAAACGGACGCGGGTCGGCTTGCCATCTTTGGGATCAGCCACAGCAACCTTCGACATGTGCATCGGCGCTTCGAAGCGATCGATGCCGCCTTGCGGGTTGGCCTGGCTGGGCTTGCGGTGACGCGCAGCAATATTCATGCCTTCGACGATCAGCTTGCCGGTTTTCGGCATAACCTGACGGACAGTGCCAGTGCGGCCCTTGTCCTTGCCCGAGAGCACGACGACGCTGTCGCCCTTCTTGATCTTAGCGGCGGCCATTAGAGCACCTCCGGAGCGAGCGAAATGATCTTCATGAAGCCGCGACCACGCAATTCGCGGACCACGGGGCCAAAGATACGAGTGCCAATTGGCTCCTCGGTCTTGTTGACCAGAACAGCCGCGTTGCCGTCAAAGCGGATCACGCTGCCGTCTGCACGGCGTACTTCCTTGCGGGTACGCACGATAACTGCACGGTGAACGTCACCTTTTTTGACCTTTGCGCGGGGCTGCGCTTCCTTAACGGATACGACGATCACGTCGCCGACGCTGGCGGTACGACGCTTCGACCCGCCCAGCACTTTGATGCACTGGACACGCTTCGCGCCGCTATTGTCCGCGACGTCTAGGTTAGATTGCATCTGAATCATGGATTCAGTTCCTTCTCAATCGGCTTGCGGAAACCAGTCCCGCAGTTCCAAAAACACTTGCTTAAGTTGTGCTACCCGCAGCAGCTTCAACTTCGATGTCAGCCTCTACGGCCACACCTTTGCTTGCTTTGACCGTTTCGATCACTTTCCAAGTCTTGGTCTTGGAGATCGGTTTGGTCTCTTCAATCCGGACGGTATCGCCCATCTTGAAGGAATTATCTTCGTCATGTGCGTGGTATTTCTTCGAACGACGCATGATCTTCCCGTAGAGCGGGTGTTTCACTTTGCGCTCGACAAGCACAGTCACGGTTTTGTCGGTCTTGTCGGAGGTGACGGTCCCGGTCAGAATACGTTTGGGCATCGTGTACCTCTTATGCCTTGGCCGCTGCGGCCGAAGCGGATTTCCGCTCGGTCTGCAGGGTCTTGATCTGAGCGATCGAGCGACGGACTTCTTTGATCCGCGCAGGACGCTCAAGTTGGTTGGTGGCAGCCTGGAAACGCAGGTTGAACTGCTCACGCTTCAATTCCGTCAGCTCGGTGTCGAGCTGGTCGTCGGTCTTGGTGCGGAGATCTTCGATCGAGCTCATGATCAACCCTCCAGGTGCGAAGTGTCACCCAGACGGGCAACAACTTTGGTTTTGATAGGAAGCTTCATGGCCGCACGCTCGAAAGCGGCAGCAGCCAATGGGCCGGGAACGCCATCGAGTTCGAACAGGATGCGGCCGGGCTTAACCCGTGCTGCCCAATATTCGACCGAACCCTTACCTTTACCCTGACGGACTTCGGCAGGCTTCTTCGAAACCGGAACGTCGGGGAATACACGGATCCACAAACGCCCTTGACGTTTCATGTGGCGTGTAATCGCACGACGCGCAGCTTCGATCTGGCGTGCAGTGATACGCTCTGGCTCGAGAGCCTTGAGGCCGTAAGAACCGAAGTTCAGAACGGTGCCGCCTTTGGCGTCGCCCTTAATCCGGCCTTTGAAAGCCTTGCGGAATTTGTGTTTTTTCGGTTGTAGCATGGTGCTTACTCTCGAATTCTAAATCAGCGAGCCGGACGGACGCCGGAAGTTTGCGCTTCCATCATCAGCCGGTCTTGAGCGGTTGGATCATGACCAAGGATTTCGCCTTTGAAGACCCAAACCTTGATACCGATAATACCGTAAGCGGTGAGCGCTTCGGTTTCGGCGTAGTCGATATTCGCGCGCAGTGTGTGCAAAGGAACGCGGCCTTCACGGTACTGCTCGACGCGGGCGATTTCAGCACCACCCAGACGGCCACCGCAAACGATCTTGATACCTTCGGCACCCAGACGCATCGCGGATTGCATCGCGCGCTTCATCGCACGGCGGAACGCAATACGGCGCAGCAGCTGGTCAGCAATGCCTTGGGCGATCAGCTTGGCGTCAACTTCCGGCTTGCGGATTTCGACGATGTTCAGCTTCACTTCGCTGTCGGTCATGCCGGCAAGCTTGGCGCGCAGTTTCTCGATGTCTGCGCCTTTCTTACCGATGATTACACCGGGACGCGCGGCATAGATCGAAACGCGGCACATTTTGGCCGGACGCTCGATAACCACCTTCGAAATCGCAGCCTGTGGCAGCGTATCGATGATGAATTTGCGCATCTCGATGTCTTCTTTGAGAAGCTGTGCATAGTCGCGCCCTTCGGCGTACCAGCGGCTGTCCCAAGTACGGTTGATCTGCAGGCGCAGGCCGATCGGATTACTCTTCTGACCCATCTTACGCTTCCTCTTCTTCGTGCTCGCGTACGACGATGCGCAGGCGGCTGAATGGCTTCAGGATGCGGGTAGACTTACCGCGACCACGTGTGTGGAAGCGCTTCATCGTGATCGCTTTGCCAACGCTGGCTTCAGCCACGATCAGCGAGTCAACGTCGAGATTGTGGTTGTTTTCCGCATTCGCGATTGCAGATGCCAGAACCTTGGTGGTGTCTTTGGCCATTTGCTTGCGCGAGAAAGCGAGGATGTTCAGAGCATCTTCGACCTTCTTGCCGCGGATCAGCGCAGCAACGAGATTGAGCTTCTGAGCCGAACCACGGATGGTGGTGCCGACAGCCAATGCCTCGTTATCGCCAACACGGCGGGGAGATTTTGCCTTACCCATTAGCGCTTACCCTTCTTGTCCGAAGCGTGGCCAGGGAAAGTCCGCGTTGGCGAAAATTCACCAAGCTTGTGACCAACCATGTCCTCGTTGACGGACACCGGAATAAACTTCTGGCCGTTATAGACGTTGAACGTCAGGCCGACGAATTGTGGCAGGACAGTGGACCGGCGCGACCAAGTCTTGATCGGCTTGTGGTTGCCACTTTCCTGTGCATCTTCTGCCTTTTTCAGCAGGTGGAGGTCTACGAACGGACCTTTCCAGACGGAGCGAGCCATCTCGATTACCTCTTCTTCTTGGCGTGACGCGAACGGATGATCATCTTATCCGTTTGCTTGTTCTTGCGAGTGCGAGCACCCTTGGTCGGCTTGCCCCATGGCGTAACCGGATGGCGACCACCCGATGTACGGCCTTCACCACCACCGTGTGGGTGGTCGATCGGGTTCTTGGCAACGCCGCGTGTCAGTGGCTTGACGCCCATCCAGCGGCGACGGCCAGCTTTACCAAGGTTCTGGTTCTGGTTGTCAGGGTTCGAAACCGCGCCAACCGTACCCATGCAATCCGAACGTAGGTAGCGTTGCTCACCCGAGTTCAAACGCACGATGACCATACCGCGGTCGCGGCCAACCAGCTGCACGTAAGTGCCTGCAGAGCGAGCGATCTGACCGCCTTTGCCGGGCTTCATTTCCACGTTGTGGCAAATGGTGCCAACCGGCATCTGGCCCAGAAGCATGGCGTTGCCAGGCTTGGTATCAACCTTCTCGCCAGCAATCACGCTATCGCCAACAGCCAGACGCTGCGGGCAGATAATGTAGGCTTGCTCGCCATCGGCATATTTGATCAGCGCGATGAAAGCGGTGCGGTTGGGATCATATTCGATCCGCTCCACAGTGCCTTCGACATCCCACTTACGACGTTTGAAGTCGATGAAGCGGTACTTCTGCTTGTGACCACCGCCGATGCCACGCGAAGTGACATGACCTTTGTTGTTCCGGCCACCGGTTTTACGCTTGCCTTCCGTGAGCGACTTGACCGGCTTGCCTTTGTACAGGCCGGACTTGTCGACAAGGATAAGGCCGCGGCGTGCGGGGCTTGTCGGTTTGTAATTCTTGAGTGCCATCAGTCCTGCCCTCAGATTCCGCCGGTGATGTCGATTGGGTCTTCGCCCTCAACCAACGTCACAATTGCTTTTTTGAAGTCGGAACGCTTGTAGGGACGACCCTTCCAGCGCTTGACCTTGCCCTTCTGGACAATGGTGTTGACGCTCTTCACCTTGGTATCAAAGAGAGCTTCGACGGCTTCTTTGATCTGAGGCTTGGTAGCGTCATTTGCGACCTTGAAGACAACCGCGTCATTTTCAGACAGCAGAGTCGACTTCTCGGTGATGTGAGGAGAGAGCACAACGTCGTAGTGACGCGCGTCTACTTCTTGCTTTTTAGCCATTGAAGCGCGCCTCCAGCTTTTCGACAGCGTCTTTGGTCAGGACCAAAGTGTCGTGGTTGAGAATGTCATAGACGTTGGCACCTTGCGCCGGCATCACATTGACACCGCGAAGGTTTCCAGCTGCCTTGCGGAAACTGTCATCAACAGATTCACCGTCGATCACCAAAACCTTCTTGCCGTAGCCAGCTTTCTCGAACTGGGCTTTCAGCGCCTTGGTCTTGGCGTCTTTCAGTTTCAGGCTATCAACGATCACCAGACCGTCTTTCGCCTTGCTCGAAAGAGCCATCTTCAGGCCAAGCGCCCGGATCTTCTTGTTGAGCGACTGGTTGAAGTCACGACGACGAGGGCCGTGCGCTTTACCACCGCCGATAAAGATCGGAGCACTGCGCGCACCGTGACGAGCGACACCGCCGCCCTTCTGGTTGCCGTGCTTCTTACCGGTACGGTTGACGTCTGAGCGTTCCTGAGCAGCGCGCGCGGTTCCGCGGCGATTTTCAAGCTGCCAAGTGACAACGCGGTGAAGAATGTCAGCGCGTGGTTCGACACCGAAAACGGCTTTGTCGAGGGTCACGTCGCCGGTACCTTTACCGCCGTCGATTTTCTGGACCTTCACCTTCATGGCTTAGCCCTCCTTACCAGCGTCATCTGCGGGCTTGTCGCCCTCATCAGACTTTGGGGTTTCAGATTCGGTCGCTTCGGCCTCAACCGCAGCTTCCAATTTCTCTTGCTGCTCGGGAGATACAGCTTCGGTCACTTCGTGCTCAGCTGCGCTCTCTACCAGACCAGGCGTTGCTTCCTCAGAAGCAAACTCATCTTCGTTGCGGCGCATAACGCCGGGGAACGGAAGATTTTCAGGCATCTTCAGCTTCACGGAATCGCGAACAACGAGCCATGCGTTCTTGTGCCCGGGGACCGAGCCCTTGACGAACAGAAGACCACGCACCGCGTCAGTACGAACGATTTCGAGATTTTGCTGGGTACGCTGACGGTCGCCCATGTGGCCGGCCATCTTCTTGCCCTTAAACACGCGGCCGGGATCCTGACGGTTACCCGTCGAACCGTGCGAACGGTGAGAGATCGAAACACCGTGCGTCGCGCGCAGACCACCGAAGCCCCAACGCTTCATGGCACCGGCAAAGCCTTTACCCTGCGTGTGACCGGTGATGTCGACTTTTTGGCCAGCAACGAAGTGCTCTGCCGAAATGCGTGCGCCAACCGGAAGAAGCGCTTCTTCGCTGTCGAGACGGAACTCGGCAACTTTGCGCTTCATCGGCACGCCAGCTTTCGCGAAATGCTCGCGCTGCGGCTTGGCTACGTTCTTTTGCTTGGCCTCACCCGAACCGACCTGAAGTGCGACATAGCCGTCAACTTCATCGGTGCGGTGAGAAATAACTTGGCAATCATCCAGAGACAGAACGGTCACGGGTACGTGACGTCCATCCTCCTGGAACAGGCGGGTCATCCCGACTTTTCTTGCGACTACGCCAGTGCGCATCGTCAAAACTCCTAACACAGAGGCACACAGGACCATTCCCATGTGCGTGCCAGCCCAAATTGTGATGCATTGCCCCGTCCGGGCTGAGTGCGCACCCAATTGCTTGGGATTGCGAGACGGGGAACGCAGACCCGGGCCTAATTCCTGCAAGAGGGACCCGGCGGTATTCCTATGCCTTCGCCCCGGCTCTAGCCGGAGCCACTAAAATCAAGCGAGCTTGATTTCAACGTTAACGCCGGCAGCAAGATCGAGCTTCATAAGCGCGTCTACGGTCTGGGCGTTAGGCTGCACGATATCGAGCAGCCGCTTGTAAGTACGCACCTCGAACTGCTCGCGCGACTTCTTGTCAATGTGCGGGCCGCGGTTCACGGTGAACTTCTCAATTCTCGTCGGCATCGGAATGGGGCCACGAATTAGCGCGCCAGTGCGGCGAGCGGTTTCAGCGATTTCGCCAGTTGCCTGGTCAAGTACGCGGTGATCAAACGCCTTCAGGCGAATGCGAATATTCTGGGCTTCCATGTCCAACTACCAATGAGAAAGAGCAAATAACAAAAACCAGCGATCCGCCCTCTCCCGTCTCCGAGGGAGAGCAGGGCCACTGATCCAAAACTTTTCCGAATTTGAGACGAATCTCGTTCGTTGACGCGCCCTATATGGGTAACGCCCCCGCCTTGCAACCCCCGACATACAAATCATTAGCAAATTTGCATGCGGTTCCGGATCCGGGCCGCAAGAAACAAAACGCCCGGCGAACCATTAGGCCGCCGGGCGCTTGTTGAATGTGTGTCTGTTAGGCTTTGATCGAGCCAACAACACCCGAACCAACGGTACGGCCACCTTCGCGGATCGCGAAGCGGAGACCTTGGTCCATAGCGATCGGTGCAATCAGCTTAACGTCGATTGTCACGTTGTCGCCAGGCATAACCATCTCGGTGTCCTTCGGAAGGATCACTTCGCCGGTTACGTCAGTGGTACGGAAGTAGAATTGCGGACGGTAGTTCGCAAAGAATGGCGTGTGACGGCCACCTTCGTCCTTCGAAAGGACGTAAACTTCTGCCGAGAATTCTGTGTGCGGGTTAACCGAGCCAGGCTTCGCCAGAACCTGACCACGCTCTACGTCTTCACGGCCGATGCCGCGAACCAGAGCACCCACGTTGTCGCCTGCTTCACCGCGATCGAGCAGCTTGCGGAACATTTCAACGCCGGTAACGGTGGTTTTGCCGGTTTCGCGGATACCCACGATTTCGACTTCGTCGCCAACGTTTACAACGCCGGTTTCGATACGGCCGGTAACAACAGTACCACGACCCGAGATCGAGAACACGTCTTCGATCGGCATCAGGAAGTCTTGATCGACCGGACGCTCAGGCTGTGGAATGTTTTCGTCAACAGCAGCCATCAGCTCGAGGATCGAGTTCTTGCCGATTTCGTCGTCACGGCCTTCGAGAGCAGCCAGAGCCGAACCTTTAACGATGGCAATGTTGTCACCGTCGAAGTCATAGCTCGAAAGCAGTTCACGAACTTCCATTTCAACGAGTTCGAGAATTTCCTCGTCGTCGACCTGGTCAACTTTGTTCATGTAAACGACCAGCGCAGGAACACCGACCTGACGCGCAAGCAGGATGTGCTCGCGAGTTTGTGGCATCGGGCCGTCAGCTGCGTTCACAACCAGGATAGCGCCGTCCATCTGCGCAGCACCGGTGATCATGTTCTTAACATAGTCAGCGTGACCTGGGCAGTCGACGTGTGCGTAGTGACGGCTCTCAGTTTCGTACTCAACGTGAGCGGTCGAGATCGTGATACCACGCTCGCGCTCTTCAGGAGCCTTATCGATGTTAGCGAAATCAACGGCAGCGCCGCCATTGGCCTCTGCCATCACCTTGGTAATCGCCGCAGTCAACGTCGTTTTACCATGGTCAACGTGACCGATGGTGCCGATGTTGCAGTGCGGCTTGTTCCGCTCAAATTTTTCCTTCGCCATTTTCAATAACCTCTAGTGTATAAACTAAACAAAATACGGGAATCAGCGGCACCCGTATAATCAGGCGCCGCCCCTAAACGCATCGCTCGCCTTAGGCAAGCTTCTCCTTGACCTCTTGTGCAACACTCGCCGGAACTTCCTCGTAGTGAGAGAACTGCATCGAGTAGTTTGCACGACCTTGCGTGAACGAACGCAGCTCGTTCACGTAACCGAACATGTTGGCCAGTGGCACGAAAGCATCGACTGCCTGTGCATTGCCGCGTGTGTCGGTGCCCTGGATTTGGCCACGGCGAGAATTGAGGTCGCCGATCACGTCACCAAGGTAGTCTTCGGGGGTGATGACTTCAACCTTCATCACCGGTTCGAGGAGCTTGATGCCGCCGCGCTCGGCAGCTTCACGCATCGCACCGCGACCACAGATTTCGAACGCCACCGTGCTGGAGTCGACATCGTGATACGCGCCGTCTGTCAGAGTGATGGTGAAGTCGATGATCGGGAAGCCAACCATATAGCCGCTCTCGGCCTGTTCGCGCATACCCTTCTCGACCGACGGGATATATTCCTTCGGAATGTTACCGCCCTTGATCTGGTCTTCGAAGATGATGCCCTGGCCGCGCTCACCCGGAGTGACCGTGACTTTGGCACGGCCGAACTGGCCTGAACCGCCCGATTGCTTCTTGTGTGTGTAATCAACCTCGATCTCACGAGCGAGCGATTCACGATAAGCAACCTGCGGCGCGCCAACATTGGCCTCAACCTTGAATTCGCGCTTCATACGGTCAACCAGGATGTCGAGGTGAAGTTCACCCATACCCTTGATGATCGTCTGACCGCTTTCGTGGTCAGTCGAAACGCGGAACGATGGATCCTCGGCAGCGAGACGATTGAGCGCAACGCCCATCTTCTCTTGGTCGGCTTTCGTCTTCGGCTCAACGCTGAGTTCGATAACCGGATCGGGGAATTCCATCCGCTCGAGAATGATAGGCTTGGCCGGATCGCACAGCGTGTCACCGGTGGTGGTTGCCTTCATCCCGGCAAGCGCGACGATATCGCCGGCGAATGCTTCTTCGATGTCCTTACGGTCGTTCGAGTGCATTTCGAGAATACGGCCGATCTTTTCCTTCTTCTCTTTCACAGAGTTGAGGACCGTGCCTTTTTCCAGCTTACCCGAATAGATGCGGGTAAAGGTGAGCGAGCCGACAAACGGATCGTTCATGACTTTAAACGCAAGCGCTGCGAATGGCGCCTCATCGGACGATGGACGCGTGTCTTCTGTTTCTGAATCCGGCAGAACGCCCTTAATTGCAGGAACATCGAGCGGGCTCGGCATGTAGTCGACAACCGCGTCGAGCAAAGGCTGAACGCCCTTGTTCTTAAACGCAGAGCCGCACAGCACAGGAACGAAGCTCTGGTTCAGCGTGCCTTTGCGGATCAGAGCTTTCAGCGTTGCGGCATCGGGCTCTGTACCTTCGAAATAGGCTTCCATCGCATCGTCGTCTTGCTCGATTGCGAGCTCGATCAGCTTTTCGCGATATTCGGCAGCTTCATCGACCATATCTTCAGGGATATCGCCATATTCATACTCGGCACCGAGATCTTCGTTCTTCCAGGTGATCGAACGCTGATTCACCAGATCGACCAGGCCGGTCAGATTGCTTTCGATACCGATTGGCAGATACAGCACAGCCGGTGTCGAACCCAGACGGTCGATGATTGACTGCACGCAGTACTTAAAGTCTGCGCCGGTGCGGTCTAGTTTGTTGATGAAGCACATCCGGGGGACTTTGTATTTGTCCGCCTGGCGCCATACGGTTTCGGACTGGGGCTCTACGCCGGCAACGCCGTCGAAGCAGGCCACCGCACCGTCGAGCACGCGAAGCGAACGTTCGACTTCGATGGTGAAGTCAACGTGGCCTGGCGTGTCGATGATGTTAATCCGGTGCTGCGGGGTTTCGCGCAGCGATTTCGGATCACCCTTGGGGTCCTTCGCAGGATCTTCCGGATTCCAGAAACACGTGGTCGCAGCAGAGGTAATCGTGATCCCACGTTCCTGCTCTTGCTCCATCCAGTCCATCGTCGCCGCGCCATCATGCACTTCGCCGATTTTGTAGGATTTGCCCGTGTAGTACAGAATGCGTTCTGTGGTCGTGGTCTTTCCGGCGTCAATATGCGCCATAATACCAATGTTACGATAACGATCGAGCGGATGTTCGCGCGCCATGATCAGTTCCTTGCGTTAATTCCGCGCAGCTTCGAAAACCGGGCCGCGCAGAGGGGGGATAGTGTTACCAACGATAGTGGCTGAACGCGCGGTTCGCGTCGGCCATCTTGTGCGAATCTTCGCGCTTCTTGACCGCATTACCGCGATTATTCGCCGCATCCATCAACTCACCCGACAGACGCGCTGACATGGTGGTTTCAGGGCGGCCGCGCGCTGCACCGATCAGCCAGCGGATCGCCAGCGCCTGTGCACGCTCGGGGCGAACTTCCACCGGAACCTGGTACGTCGCACCACCGACACGGCGGCTGCGAACTTCGACCTGCGGCTTGATGTTGTTCAGCGCATCATGGAACATTTGCACCGGATCGGTCTTGGCCTTGGCTTCAACCGTATCAAGCGCACCGTAAACGATGCGTTCTGCGGTGGATTTCTTACCGTCGAGCATGAGGTTGTTCATGAATTTCGACAGAACCTGATCACCAAACTTGGGATCGGGCAGGATGACCCGTTTCTCGGGACGACGACGACGTGACATATTTAATAACTCCTTCGGAGTGGCCGCTCACATCCGTGAGCGTCCTGCGGCACCGGCCCGCTCCCCCACCCGGCCACCCGGAGATTACCCTGTACGGTAACCGGGTGGGGGAGCGAGCCGCCGCCGCGTTAAACCTTATTTCGGACGCTTAGCGCCGTATTTCGAACGGCTCTGCTTGCGGTCCTTGACCCCTTGCGTATCCAGAACGCCGCGCAGGACGTGGTAACGCACACCGGGAAGGTCGCGCACACGGCCGCCGCGGATCAGCACAACGGAGTGCTCCTGGAGGTTGTGGCCTTCGCCCGGGATGTAGGAGATGACTTCGCGGCTGTTGGTCAGGCGAACCTTGGCAACTTTACGAAGCGCAGAGTTCGGCTTCTTTGGCGTAGTCGTATAGACACGGGTGCACACGCCGCGTTTCTGCGGGTTTGCTTCCATTGCAGGGACCTTTGATTTGGCCTTCTGCGGAACGCGGCCCTTGCGGACCAGCTGGTTAATAGTCGGCATGAAGTACTCTTCACCTGTTAATCAGGCGCCGATCAGAAGGTGGGGAATGAAAACCCGCGCTACACCGTCATTCCCGCGAAAGCGGGAATCCAGCGAACAAAGAACGCCGCGTAGCGACATCCAAGCGCGAGCTGACAACACTCCACCCCCGCCAAACGGCACCGGGTTACTTTGACGGCCGCCCTGACGCGAATAGCAATCCGCTCAATAGAAAAGAGCCTCACCGCAAAAGCGAAAGGCCCCCAGGACTAAACCGGCAATGTTCAGCTCTATCTACCCTATGCAAGACCCACTCGGTGGAGGGAGCAAGCATCGGATGGCGCGCCTTTAGGGGGAGTTTGGGGTTGGGTCAAGGGCGGGTTTTTAATCGACAACACCGTTACGAAACTATTGGTTGGCATCACTCGCCAAAAAGCGATGCCCCCTGTCGGTCAGCCTTAGGATACCGCGTTCGGGGCTCTCCAAATAGCCTTGCTTGATAAAATTCCCGTCAACAGATCGATGGCTCACTATATTCCGAAGCTGCTGCTCCCAGACTTGCTCCTTAGGTCGGCTATCAGAGACAGACCGATCAGCATCAGATAACTCAAGAAATTCGGGCAATCGTTCTCTAATCTCATTCAGAGTGGCCTTGTGGTTCTCTGCTTGCAAAAGGACTTTCAAAACCGCCTTAGCCACATCATCTTCAGAAGAGCGACCTGACTGCTCGCTCAACTTGAGCCTGAGCGACCGCGTCCGCTCGTCAATTTCTTTACGCCTGTTCCGAAGACTGTTGTATCGAGGGCCTTTGGTCACGATAGACCGCCCTCCAACTCTACGACTGAAAAGTTTCGCCATAATGTCGGAGTTCAACTCAATTTCCATCTTGAAACACCTCCACTGGGACAAACTCTTGCAACAAATTTCGCACCTCAAAACTCAGTTCTTGCAGCAATTCCGTGAGGGTTGCTCGATCCTCACATAGGGATTGTTGCCCATCTAACGCAAGTATTAGCCGCTTTTCGCCCACCCCTAGGTGTGTGAACGGAATGGCAAGAATCCACTCAAGTTCATCCCTGATCCGATGTTTCAGCGCGCGATCCTGGGGTCTGTGAAGTGAAGCATTCCAGTCATCATGTCCACGATTGGCGAAAAACGGCTTATCCTTCGTCAATGCGAAGCCCGCGATAGAACTATCGATAGGAAGTGAGATACCACTATCGGTGAACCCCATAAATCCATGAGAATAATCGATTTTAAGTGTATTCGTAGTTCCCATAGGCGGTCGCAAAATGGCCACTCTAGGTGGCTCTGAAAGAGGCTGAGACCCTTCGATAACACGCCACTCGTTGATAATCTCTAAAGCGTCTCCAGAGATTTGCTCGCAAATCTCTTCCATCTGCGCGGGGATTGATACAATCTGCGTAAGAAGACGTAAGGTGCACTCAGTTGTTGCTAGCTCAATTTCGGCTCTGGCGAGATCAACGCTCATGTCAAAATCGAGCATTCTCACTGATGGCTCAAGCCTAATCCCATGAAGGTTTGGCACAGCTCGCTTCTCAAGGGTAGCTCGACCAAAAAAAGCAGTGCTTATAGCTGATTTTATTGCATAAAACCCCTTTTTCACGCCTACTTCGTTGGCGGGCTCCGCCGAAACCTCGATTGTGGCAGTCATTGCCTCGGAGTCGAGCATCCTTTCTTCGTCAAAAACCCAGGCCGGCAAGTTAGAAACAAGTCCGCCGTCGAAGTAGCATTTTTCATCAATCGTTCGCACTCTGAAAACAAAAGGCACACAAACCGACGCCGCTACCGCCTCTGCGACCGAAATATTCGGCGATGTCTCAGCCGAGAAAACCTCCTCTTTTCCATCGGAGATATTGCTCGCGACGATGCGAAGCGGGAGACAATCGCTTTTCTTCAGATCTTCAAACGTAACAGGTTCGCCATCATTTACGGAAACTTTCTGCGACAGAATCTGCTCCAGACCGGATACAAACCGATCCAATTTTGCTAACCCGTACATGACCCACAATACGCCGATAAATGCTATCACCGTCTGTGAGGCAAATAAGAACAAGAAGTTTCTATTTGGAGAAAAGTGACTGGCAATTAGCAACGCAACCCAAAGACCTGCCCAGAGGGAAATCACCCACATTCGATACCGCCACAAGAACTTGGCGGCCATGATCGCAAACCAGCCTACCCCCCCGAACAGATCCCGAGGGCCAGTCGCTGGCTTAATCGCGCTCGTAACTTTCCCATGATTAAGGTCTATTCTCGACAGAATATTGGAGCCGTCTTCACAATTGAACATGTCGGTTGAACTATAACCAACAGCCTTTAGTGCGGCGACAATCGCTCCCGCAGATGACCCGCCGACGCCAGCAAATTCAATATCGTCTGTTTCGAGCGCTGCAATTGCTCCTACATGGGCAATTCCCCGCGCGCCGCCTCCTTGAAATATAGCGTACAATCGCCTCTTCGCCATCGCGAATGAGTCCCCCCTTTTCGTCCCTATTTGCGTAATTCATTCAGATTTGCACAAGAGTCTACAGTATTCTCGATACAGCCAACAATTATCCACGCCCTGACTCAAAATAGTTGAATAAAGTGGGTCAATTGAACGGGACACAGATAATACCATCGTGGCCTTGGTTAAAGTACAGATGACAATTGTTCGACTAGACAAACCATTTTCCTACACGCCCATAATCTGCAATCTGCCTGCGGGTTATGCCCGACGACAGCCCCACAGAACCCTTCGTGCCTTCGCGCCTTCCTGTGAGTCAAAACAGCGCCGACACATCAGCCTCCACAGCAGACGAAAACCGCGAGCCTCCGGCTTCATCTAAGGTGCCCCTCCACCATCCTTTGGATGGTCCCCCTCCCCGGGACGAGGAGGATTCCTTTCCCAGCCCAACCCGAGTCTGTTTGTTGTGTCCTCAGTCGCCGGGCGGAATGCATCCGCACTCCTTGGCTACCTCGCATAAGCTCGGGCGGCCGGTCGGCCTTGCGGGCCGCTGGTCGCGACCCGGTCCATTCCAAGCCATTGAGGTCTGACTTTGAAATCCCCCACCCCTACACGCACTATTTCCCGCCAAGCCACATCCGCCGTCGCCCACGTCTCCCCGCCACCCGAGGACGACGATCCGTTGCTCGCCTTCACCCCCTATCTCCACACCGCGCCGCGCTCCAATTCGATCACGCCAGATCGCCAGCGCAGGTTTATCGCCACGCTCGCCGCAACCGGCATCGTCAAGCAGGCCGCCAAGTCCATCGGCAAGTCGCTGGAGGCGCTCTACAAACTCCGCCATCGGCCCGGGGCGGAGGAATTCTCTGCCGCGTGGGATGCGGCGCTCGATCGCGGGGTGCAGCGGTTGGAGGATTGTGCGTTGGAGCGTGCCATTCAGGGCACATCCACGCCGATAGTCTCGGGCGGTGAAATCCTGGGCTGGTGGGACAAGCCGGACAATGCGCTGCTGCGCTTCCTGCTCCATTACCGTTTGCCGCAGAAATACGGTGCGCAGCGCGCCGCGCCGGACGAGGCGGAGCGGCGCAAGTTCCGCGATGAAGCGATGGAGTCTGCGCGCGCCTATATCTCGCGCGAAAACGGGGCGCAGCTGGCCGCGTTGCTGCCGGTGCTCGACCATATGGTGGCCAACAAGCTGGCCGGGCGCGCCTATATCGCCGGGATCGACAAGACCAGGACGCTGCGCGAAAATGCCGAGATGCTGGGGCAGCGGGGGCAGATCGATATCAGCAGCGGCGCGTGATGCGCCGGGTGGCGGCGCTGCGCTATCCCTGCCATTCGCGCCGCAGCATCGCCCAGAAATATTCGTCGCACCATCCGATATGGGTTTTGATGCTTTCCACCATATGCGCCTCTCGCCGGAAGCCGAGGCGGGCGAGCAGCGCGTTGGAGGCGGCGTTGCGCGGATCGGTTCCGGCGGTGATGCGGTGGTGGCGCTCTTCGCCGAACAGGTAGGCGATCAGCCGTTTTGCGCACTCGCTGGCGATGCCCTCCCCATGCCGGTGCGCGGCGGTGATATATCCGATTTCGACCGATCCCTCTTCGCCCGGCACAGCCACCACGCGCGCGGCGATTTCGCCGGTGGCGCGTTCCACGGCGCTCCAGCTGCGGCCGTTCCACTCAGGGTCGCACAGCCAGCTTTCCAGCTCTTCCAGCGATGCAAAGGGAGCGCGCGTCAGATAACGGCAATGTTCGGGGGAGGAGAGCGTGGGGAAGAATGCGGGCGCATCCTCGCGGACCAGCGGGCGCAGGGTGAAGCGGTCTGTTTCCAGCGTGGGGATTGGCAGAGCGGGCGCTTGCCCGGTGCTCATTCGCCGGTCAGGAACGCGACCAGCGCTTTGACTTTCTTCTGGCGCCATTGCGGCGGCGGGGCGACCAGCCAATAGGCGCGGCGTCCTTCATCGGGGCCTTCGAGAATATTGAGCCTTCCCGCATCGACCGCTTCGGAAACGAGCAGATAGGGCAGGATCGCCTTGCCCATACCCGCCATCGCGCTGCTGAGTGCTTGCCCGGCATTGCCGACTTCGACCGTTGCCTCTGCGCCTTCGGGCAAAGGCGCGCCGGGCCAGTTGATCCAGGTATCGGGCGCGTCATCGATCGACACCACCACGCGCTGCGCAGGGGCCAGTTCGACACCTTGCAGATCGCCCGGCCCGTCAATCAGGCGGATCGCCGCGTCGAGGTTGGCCTCGGTGAAATCGGCGTTTTCGTCTTCCACCAATTGATAGCGGATTTCGGGATGTTCCTTGCGGAATTCGGCCAATCGCGGGGCGAGCCATTGCGCGTAAAATTCGCGCGGCGCGGCGATGGTGTAGCTGTCGCTCGCCTGCCCCGCCTGCATCGCCTGCACGCTTTCTTCGAAGCGGAGGAACCCTTCGCGCAGCGCATCGAGGCCCGCGCAGCCTTCTGGCGTCAGCTCCAGCCCCTTGCTGGTCCGGCGAAACAGCACCGTGCCCAGATGATCTTCGAGCGCGCGAATCTGCTGCCCGACCGCGGCGGGCGTCACCGCGAGCTCGTCTGCCGCGCGGGTGAAAGACAAATGCCGCGCCGCTGCGTCATAAACGCGCAAGGCGTTGAGAGGGAGATGGGTCCGTTTCATCGGAAAGTCGATTTAGTGCTGCATTGCAGCGTAGGCAACCCGCGCTGTGCCGGGACAGCGTCTGAATCGGCCAGAATATGAATGCAGTGCCGAAATGAACCGCTTCGCGAAACGCTCAGTCGGCGGTGGCCGGTGCGGTCAGCGGGAAGAACGGTATGCGCACTTCCATCGCTTCGTTCTGGCGGTTGGTGAAAGTATAGAAGCCTTCCATCGTCCCGCTTGGCGTGGTCAGCGGGCAGCCGGACACATAATCATGCGTCTGGCCGGGCGCGAGAATCGGCTGTTCACCAACCACCCCTTCCCCGTCGACATGATTGACCATCCCGCGCGCATCGGTGATCCGCCAGTGTCGGCTTTGCAGCTGCACCGTCTGGTCCGACCCGTTTTCGATCCGGATGTGATAGACCCAGAACCACTTTCCCGCTTCGGGCTGCGATTGTTCGGGCAAAAAGTTCACCGCAACGCGGACGGTGATATCGTCAGTGACGACAGCGTGTTGGAACAATTCCTTCATAGCGCCAGCGAATGTAGCGATCCGGCGGCGCGGGGGCAAACGCCCTTTCCCCAAGATTTTGGGGACACGATTTTAAGGGCCAAATTCCGGCCATGGCGAATGTGCATCCGCGATTCAGGCTGTGAATCAGGCTTGTTCGCGGCGTGCCCGGTCCCTGGCGAGGATATCCATCGCCTTTTGCAGAGCCAGCGGCGTGCGGAATTCGATGCCGAAGCGCCCGGAATTGCACCACCGCACGGTTGCCGAATCGATGATCCGCCGGGCAACCGACACTGTCAAAAGATCGCCCTTTGACAAGATTTCATCGCAGCTTCCGCCCAATCCGGTGACAGAGATGTTCTTCACCGAAAATGGCTTTTCGATCCCGTTGATCCACAATTTGGCGTCGAGTTCGCAGGCGACACGGACGGCGCGCGTTGGCTGTGCCCGTTCAAACCCGCTGAAAGCCGATCTGTGCTGGATGCCGATAAGGCCGGAACGCGTCCACACGACATGCGCCTTGACCGGTTCGATCCCGTCCCAGTGATAGGCCACCTCGTCACCTATAGAGAGGTCGAGGTCGGTCTGGATTTGCGCGCCCGATGTCGAAATATTGCGGACGACACCAAGATAATTTCCGCCGGCAATTTCCAGACAGCAGAGGCGGAACACGCCAACCACGCGCTCTTCCGCGCGTCTTTCCTGATTATAGAAAATCTGGTTTTCGCCGAATTCGGGGCAAGGGCCAAGAAAGGCCGCGTCCGAAACCGCCGACATTTCTCCGCAGCCATTCATAAAGGCGCTGGTAGAAGAGAGCGTTTTTTCGTTCAGCAACATATCTCGTCTCCGTGAAACTTGAAGAAACCATCCGGCGGCTGACACTGCTAGAACTATGGTTCAGCCGCCGGACAGTTTCGTATGAAAGCAAAATCGAACAGGGCAAGGAGTGACTGCCAATCTGTACTTTCAATGTGCCGCTCGGGGGACGGCGTGTGCAAGCATCGAAACCATCGGACCAAATACTTCGGCAAGTAACCAACTGGTCGAAGTAACAAGGTGATCTCTTAACTGCCCCATGAAAATGGCTGGAAAGGCTGGAAATTTGAAGTTTTGCACCGCAAATGTAACGTTTCACGACGTTACACGTTGCAATTACAGCAGGTTAGTGCTAGTTTACATCTCGAGAGGACGCCATGGTTAACAGATTTTAACGACGTGAAAGTAACGTTTCGATGGATGAACCTCAGAAAAACAGTGATGTAATGGGTGCGGCGCTTCGTGTTGAAGTGGACGCTATTCTCGTCGACCCATTGTTTACCCGCGCGCCGATTCAGTCAAAATTGCTGCTATTCTTGTGCGAGCAAGCAATTGAGGGCGATAAAAACCTTACCCAATACGCAATTGCAGTCGATGGTCTGGGAAAACCGGAAAATTACGATCTGCAGAATGACAGTTATCCGCGCGTCCAGGTGTCACGGCTCCGGTCGAATCTGGCGAATTATTACAGCCGGAATGAACCCGTTGCGGAACACTGCGCCTATATAAGGCAAGGTGATTACCGGCTGAGGCTGGGCAGCCGGAAGATGGCCTATCCCGACAGCCTTCAATCGAAAGGCGCCAAACCCGAATCGATTGAACCCAGTCAGGCCGAATCAGGCACTCCATCCCAGCCGGTACCCGCGCAATTGGCTGCGGTGGAAACGCGCAAAAAACCCTTCTTTGCCAACCGCCACTTTCTTGCCTTTGGCGCCGGGGCGATTTCGCTGGCCGCATTGGGTGTGTTGGTCGGCGCCCAGACGCAAAGGGCCAAGGCCCTTGCGCCCCCATCGATCGAGTTGAAGCTGACCGGTACCGGAGAATTCTCCGATGCGAGCGGAAGCAACGACCTGCTGACCCGGGTGGCGCGGGTTTCGCGCAATCAGCTCAATCAATCGTTCGTATCCAATCTGGCTGCTCCACAAAGCGATAGCAGCGGGGACGAAGATTACATTGTCACCGTGGATCTCGGCCAAGGGGTCTCCCGGCCCGATGCCCAGGTCACATTGCGGGCCAGCGATGACACGCTGCTATACAGTGAAACTGTCGCCTACAGGGATGACGACAGCGTGTTCCTGACCGATATTTCGGCCAGCCTGGTGTTCCTGATTGCGCCCAACGGGGTGATCGCCAAGAACGAACTTGCGCAGGTTTCGGAAGAGCCGCAGTCGCCATATCAATGTTTCATCAGTATCGAGAACAGCCGCACGCGCGGGATCGAAACCGCCAATTTGCTCGATTTCTGTATCGACAAGTTCCCGAAGGACCGGTTCGCATCGTTCTGGTATGCGCGCAAAGCCTATATGATGTACCAGTCTGAAATATTGGGTGGGAAGGAAGTGACCCGGTCAGCCGACGCGTGGAAATATGTCACTCGCGCTTTGGCGATTGATGAACACAACGCCTTCGCCAATTTCGTGGCGACCAAGGTGACCGTGGCAGAAGGGGCATGCGACAGCGCACGCGGATATATCGCCAAAGCGAAAGAGCGCGGAACCAGCTATCCGACGCTTCTTTCGGCGGCCGAAACGGAAGCCAGCGGCTGTCCGACTGACGATGCGGAGCAGACGACAGAGCATAAGCAATTGAATGCTTTGATCGCGCGAAATCCCGCCCCTGACGGATTGCTGCACACCAATATGATGCTGGCTGCACTGGCCATCGAACGGCGTGATCTGGCGGTGGAAGTTGCCGACAGGCTGATTATTTCGGAACCGGACAGCACGCTCGAGCGCACATCGACTTTGCTTCGCCGATCGATCCAGGAACCGGGATTCTACCGGAAGAACGAGGAAGAAATCCGGGATCTGGTCGCGCTATTCGTGTGGAACAAGGGCGCAAAGGACAAGATACACCGGCAATTGCGCCAAACCTGATCCTGCCGATCAGTGCGGGGCGAGCCCGGTTTCCAGACCGGTGCGATCTTCCAGAGCAAAGCGATCAAACAGATCCGCGCTGGCGGCGTTAAGCCCGACAATCCGCGTATGGCGGCCATTGCGCCGCATACGGTCGACAACCTTGTCGAGCGCTTCGATCGCCGAAATGTCCCAGAAATGCGCGCGCGACACGTCGATCACGACATGATGCGCGGCGTCTTCATATTGGCTTTCGGGGCCAAGCGCGGCGACAAAGCGGTCAACCGAAGCGAAGAAAATCTGGCCGCTGACCTGATAGACCGCGCTGTGTTCGCGCCGGACGCGTTCGACGCTGAACATTGTCCGTACTTTTCCGGCGAAGAATATGCCCGACAGCAGCACACCGACGAGCACGCCCATGGCCAGATCGTGGGTCCACACGACCACCACAACCGTCGCCAGCATAACCACCGATGATGTTGGCGGGTGACGTTTGATATTGGCGATGGAGTTCCAGCTGAAAGTGCCAATCGACACCATGATCATCACTGCCACAAGGGCAGGCATCGGCACATTGCCGACATAGGGGCCGAGCACGGTCAGCAGGAACAGCAGGAATGCGCCCGCGGTAAAGGTCGACAAGCGGCCGCGACCGCCGGAGGCAACGTTGATGACCGACTGGCCGATCATCGCGCAGCCGCCCATGCCGCCAAAAAATGCGGCAACCACATTGGCAACGCCCTGCCCCGCGCTTTCTTTCTGCTTGTTGCTGTCCGTATGCGTCATGTCGTCTACAATCTGCGCAGTCAGCAGGCTTTCAAGCAGACCCACCGCCGCCATCGTCAGCGAGTATGGCAGGATGATGGTGAGCGTTTCCCAGGTGAACGGAACATCGGGAACCGCGAATGTCGGCAGGCCATCGGGCAGCTTGCCCTCGCCCGCGACATTGTTGACCGGCAGGTTCCAGAACACCGTCGCCGCGGTCAGCAGGACAATCGCGACCAGCGGGCTTGGCACCGCTTTGGTGAGGCGCGGGAAGCCGTAAATGATCGCCAGCCCCGCTGCGACCATTGCGTAGGTTTCCCAACCGACGCCCGTCAGCTGCGGGATCTGCGCGATGAAAATCAGAATGGCCAGCGCGTTGACGAAGCCGGTGATCACACTGCGCGAGACAAATTGCATCAGCAGGTCGAGCCGCAGCAGCGCCGCAATGCCCTGAATGATGCCCATCAGGATCGTCGCGGCGAAGAGATATTCGACGCCGTGATCCTTGACCAGCGGGATCACCACCACCGCGACAGCCGCGGTTGCGGCAGAGATCATGCCCGGCCGGCCGCCAACCAGCGCGATCACCATTGCTATCGCCACCGAAGCATAGAGCCCGACGCTGGGGTCCACACCCGCAATCAGCGAGAAACCGATTGCCTCGGGAATGAGCGCGAGCGCGACTACGATGCCGGCAAGGATATCGGCGCGGATATTGCCCAGCCAATCGCGTTTCATTGTGGCAACAAGCGTGCTGTCGGCGGCCATATCATCTTCCAAATACAAGTGGGGCACGCAGCGCATGCAAGGGATGCCGCGCCCCCTATCGGCTTATGCTGCAATGCACAACAGCCGCGAATTGACACGCTTGGCAGCGGCGATACACCTTTGCCGCCACAGGAGATTTCATGACCATCCGCAAAATTGCCCTTACCTCCGCCGCAGCTCTGCTCGCTGTCACTGCAATGCCCGCTGCTGCGCGCCCCGATACGCCGGAGGCGACACCGGTTGCATCAGCCGAGGCCGATGCGACGCTGATCGCGCTTTACGAAGACTATTCGCGCTGGGTGGACGATGAATTTGGCAATGGTCTTCCCTCGGTTACGCCCGAAACACACACCGCAAATTTGGCCAAGGTCAGCGGGTTTCTTGCGCGGCTGGACGCCATTGATCCGGCGCTGTTGTCTGACGATGAGCGGGTCAATGCCGCGGTGCTGCGCAGCGTATTGGTCGAACAGATCGAAGATGCGCGGTATCGCGAATGGGAAATGCCGTTTGATAGCGATTCCAATTTCTGGAGCTATCTCGCCCCGCGCGGCGGATTCCAGTCGGTCGAGGAATACCAGAACCATATCTCCCGGATGCGCGACATTCCGCGCTATTTCGCCGAACATACCGACAATGCCCGCGCGGGGCTGGAACGCGGATTTTCGGTGCCGCGGGTGACTTTGGAAGGCCGCGCGGACTCGCTCATCCCCTTCACCAGTGAAGATATGGGCGTGAACCCGTTCTGGGCGGCTTTCGAAAATATTCCCGGCAACATTCCGGAAAGCGAACGCGACCGGCTGCGGAAGGAAGGCGAAGCGGCCATACTGGAAGCGGTCGTCCCCGCCTATCAGGCGCTGTTTACGTTTCTGACGCAGGATTACTTCCCGCATTCGCGCGAAACGCTGGCGGCGCATGCGATGCCCGATGGCGAGGCCTATTACGCGCAGCAGATTCGGCAATATACCACGCTCGATCTTTCGGCTGACGAAATCCACCAGATCGGCCTGGGCGAAGTCGCGCGGATCGAAGCGGCGATGCGCGAAATCATGGCCGAAGTCGGCTTCGAAGGCTCGATCGCCGAGTTCAACGAGAGCTTGCGCACCGATCCGCGCTTCATCGCCAAAACGCCGGACGAGCTGATGGGGGTTTCTGCCTATGTCGCCAAGCGCGTCGACGGGGAAATGGGCAAGTATTTCGGCTTCCTGCCGCGCCACCGCTTTTCGATCCGGCCGGTCGCGCCCGAAATCGCACCATTCTACACCGCCGGGCGCGGCGGGTATGAATATTGCCAGATGAACACCTATGACCTGCCCAGCCGCCCGCTCTACAATATCCCCGCGCTGACATTGCACGAATGCGCCCCGGGGCACAGTTTCCAGGCGGCGTTCCAGCGCGAGCAAGGTGGCGATGACATCCCCGCATTCCGCCGCCGCATCTATTTTTCCGGCATGGGCGAAGGATGGGGGCTTTATGCCGAATTTCTGGGCGAAGAGATGGGCATCTATCGCACGCCTTACGAAAAATTCGGGCGGCTATCCTATGAGATGTGGCGCGCCGCGCGGCTGGTGATCGACACCGGCATCCATTCACAAGGCTGGTCGCGCGATCGGGCGGTTTCCTATCTCGGTGACCGCACCGCGCTCTCGCGCCATGAGGTCGGAACAGAGATCGACCGCTATATCAGCTGGCCGGGGCAGGCGCTCGCTTACAAGCTGGGCGAAATGCAAATCCGCCGGTTGCGGATCAAGGCCGAGCAGGAATTGGGCGAGAAATTCGACATCCGCAAATTCCACGATGTCATTCTGGCACTGGGATCGGTCCCGCTGCCGGTGCTCGAACAGCGTATAGAGGCGTTTATCGCCGATGGCGGACAGGGGCTGAACGGAGTTGGGTACGAATAGCGACCCATCCACAAGTCCGGCGACATTCTTTATTGCGAATAATTATCAATATCATTAATCCTTCTCCTACCAGACGAGGAGAAATCAATGAGTCGCACCGAAAAAACCGGCCAACCGGTCCTGCTACCCAAGCCGCACGCCTGCACTGACCGGGCGATTTTGGTGATGCTGAGGCGGATGGGAGGTCACGGATTGCGCGATGCAACCGCGTGCATGCTGGCGATGCGGCATTTCGGTACCGGATTTCGCCAGCCGCTCACGCTGATGCGCTGCTTCGTCGCCGAACTCGCGCAAGGATCGCGGCGCAGCATTTCCATCGCCAATTGCTGCGGGCCGATGATGACGCAGGACGAAGCATTGGTGCTCGAATCGCTGGCGCTGTCCAATCGCAATCCCGACCGGACCATGCGCAATCTCGGAAGGCTGACGGGAAACGGCCTGGTCGGGCGCAGCTTCACCATCGCCCGCGCCATGGGCACTGCTCTCGACAATATGGGAATGCCGCTGGAAGGCTGATCAGCTGCTTAGCTGTTCTTCCATCTGGCCGAGCCGCTCTTTGCCGAAATACATTTCGTCATCGCCGCCCGAATTGACGTAAAATGTCGGGATACCAAAGGTGCCGCGCTCGACGGCATCCGATGTGTTGTCGATCAATTGCTGCTTGATCGCCGGATCCTGCGTTGCCGCCATCAGAGCCGCCCGATCGAAACCGCCCGCAGCCAGAGCCGCCCCCAAAGCCTCCGCATCATCGAGCAGCACGCCCTCTTCCCAGATCACCGGCAGCAAAGTGTCGACCAGCCTGACCCGGTCTGCGCCTTCGAGCGACAGCAGCATCCGCTGCAAAGTGACCGAATTGAATGGGAATTGCGGGTGCATTTTCCATTTGCTCAGGCCGTGCTTCTTGATGAAGCGCGTCATTTCCAGCGTGGCATAGGCAACTTTGCCTTTTACATCGGCATCGCGGATCATCGGCGGGGCATTGCCCGTCAGCTTGTGCATACCGCCCAGAAACACCGGCGTGATCACGATCGTCGCCCCGGTGCGCCGGGCAAGCTCTTTGAGCGGCTGCCACACCAGATAGGCATTGGGGCTGACAAAATCGAAAATCAGTTCGATGGTCTTGGGTGCGTTCTCGGCCATGCAGTCCTCTTAATCTTTTGGTTTGGCGAGAATATCCGAGAACGGACTGCTCACCAAACGGTCAAATTTCGCCTTGCGGATCTTGCCGCCGCTTTCGACGCGAAACAGCTCGTAACCGAGATCTTCGGTGAGAACATCATAATAGGCACGCGGATCATTGCCGCGTTCGTCGAAGAAACACGCATGCCATTCGAGCAACAGCGTGGGCCTCATCGACTGTATCGTCTTGCGTCCGCCCTTCAGCACTTGCTGTTCAAAGCCTTCAACGTCGATCTTCATGAAGTCGATCCGGGTCAGTTCCAGCTCTTCGACAATCCCGTCCAAAGTCCGCACCGGCACTTCATGCTGTGTGACTTCCTGCCCCAGCTTGTCCCGCGCATCATCGGCAATATGTTCGAGCAAAGTATTGCCGCCTTGCCGCGAACCAAATCCAAAAATGGTGGCGGTGCCGTCTTCCGCACCCGCTGCAACGCGCAGGACTTCGCAGCGATCATCGAAGCCGTTCATGGCCACCGTTTCAAACAACATCTGGCCAATCGGGGGAACCGGCTCGATGGCAACCACCCGGCCTTGCGGCCCGACGATTTGCGCGCCGATCACCGTATAGGTGCCGAAATTGGCGCCAATATCGACAAAGGTCATGCCCGGGCGCAGCATGCCGTTGATCACACTGGTCAGCGCCTCGTCAAAATAGCCATCCCTGATCAGATGCGGGAGAATCGATATATCCGCGCCCGGCACCACCATCAGATGATGATACACGGTTTCAAGCAGCACGCGCCCGTCGCCGACATAGGTTGCCGGCATGCGCCCCGCGCTATCCTTGTGAAGCTGCAATTCGTAATCCGGGTTTTCTTCCGGCTCGAAAGCGTGATCCAGAACTTTCGACCAACCCGAAAGATGCTTGGAATCGAAAGAAATCACCGGCCCGCCGCGCGCAAGCACAATGAAGACTTCATTGGCAAATGTCACTGCCAGCGCGTCAATCGCCTCCCCCAGCCTCTGCGGCGGTATCTCGACAATCAGCCCCTTGTGAATGATCAGCACGTCGACCTTATCAATCGCGGGGAACCGGTCATATGTTCCGGCGAGCGAAAGATGCGGTTCGAATTCGGGCTTGGCAACAATCGCGCCTTCCGCAAACCCGAGCGCGTGAACATGCTCGACAACATCGGCCCAATATTTGTGCAGCACTTCGGGCATTTCGTGTTCGACTCCTTGATCCGCGAAATTGGCGGCTGATGTGATCTTTTAAAAAGCTAAACCCCGCCGGCTTTCAGCGCCTGATCCATATCCTCGATCAGATCCTGCACGTCTTCCAAGCCGACATTGATCCGTAGCATGCCTTCATGCACGCCCATGGCGGCGCGGTCTTCTTCGCTCATCCCGGCATGGGTGGTGCTGGCTGGATGGCACATCAGGCTGCGCGCATCGCCGATATTGTTGCTGATATCGATCAGTTGCAACGCGTCGAGAATGGTATGGGCCTGCTGTCGCCCTTCCAACACGAAGCTGAATATCGGGCCGCAGGCATCCATCTGTTTCTGCGCCAGATCATGGGCCGGATGGCTGGGCAGCCCCGGATGCAGGATTGTGCCGCCTGCGCCGACGATCCGTTCTTCCATGAATTGCCCCAGCTTCAGCGCATTTTCGCTCTGCTTGTGCGCGCGCAGGCCCAGCGTTTCGAGCCCTTTGAGGACGACCCACGCATTGAATGGCGCGATGTTGGGGCCGGTGTTGCGCTGGAACGGCAGCAGCGTTTCATTGATGAATTCCTCTGATCCGCACACCGCCCCGGCGAGCACTCTGCCCTGCCCGTCCATCAGCTTGGTCGCGGAATAGGCCACCACATCCGCGCCGAATTCCATCGGGCGCTGGAGCGCAGAGGTGCAAAACGCGTTGTCGACCACGGTGGTGATCCCATGCGCCGTTGCCAGCTTGCAGACATAATCCATATCGACCACGTCGAGCGTGGGATTGGCGGGGCTTTCGAAGAAGAACACCTTGGTGTTGGGGCGGATTGCCTTGTCCCATTCTTCGTTCACCGCGCTGTCGATCACGGTGGTTTCGATCCCGAAACGCGGCAGCAGATGATCAACCAGCCAGCGGCACGATCCGAAAGCCGCACGCGCTGCAACGCAATGATCGCCCGCCGAAAGCTGGCACAGCAAGGCCGCGGTCATCGCCGCCATACCGCTGGCTTGCGCGCGGCAGGCCTGTGCGCCTTCCATCAAGGCAATCCGTTCTTCCAGCATCGCCACGGTCGGGTTCTGCAGACGCGAATAGGTCATCCCGTCTTCTTCGCCCGCGAAACGCGCGGCGACGGTCGCCGCATCATCATACGTATAGCCGGAAGTGAGGAACAACGCCTCGCTGGTTTCGCCATGCTCGCTGCGCCAGGTGCCGCCGCGCACAGCCTGCGTGGCAGGGCGCCATTTCTGCGTGATCGAGCGGTCGGTTCCTGTGGTTTTCTTCATGCGGTCGTTTCTTGGGCCTGTTTTTCCAGCGAGTTGCGCGGTTTAGGCAGAGTGCGACCAATCGGCAAGCAAGCAGTGGCTTACCGGCGCCAACCCCGGCTCAACCCGCGGCGCGCAACAGGCTGGCCTTCGCGGCAAAATTGTTGGAAAGCCGCTCCACACTTCAAACGCGAAAGCCGAACCTATGACTGCTATCCAATCGCTTACCGCCTATCAGATCCTTGCCGCTGCGGGCCTGATCGTGATCCTGCCTGTCGCAATCTATCTGGCGATGACCGCGAAACTGCGCGAAAGCGCGCTGGTGGCGGCCGCCATCTCTGCCGGTTTTGCCGCATTCACCGCGGTCACAATCTGGGCCGAAGGGGTGATGCCGGTGATCATCAATCACACGACAAATCTGTGGGGTGTGCAGGTCTGGTATGATTTGCTGATCGCGGTGATGATTGCGCTGCTGTTCGTGGTTCCGCGCGCGCGCAAAGTGAATATGATGGTGCCGGTCTGGGTGCTGTTTGTGGCCTCTACCGCCAGTATCGGATTGCTGGCGATGGTCGCGCGCCTGTTCTGGCTGGAGCAACGCGGCGAAAGCGCGGCTGCCGCAAGCGATCCCGCGAAATCCAGCTAGGCCGCTTCGCCGGTATGCGGATGCGGCTGACGCGTCTCGTCAGCATCGCTTTCCAGATCGAAGCGGCGCCATTCACCCAGCTCGCGAATCATCGGTTCGCGGCATTGCGTGCATTTGGTGCGAAAGTTTCTGCCGTCATGCCACACGCGATTGCGGTTAACGCGGTGGCCGGTCACCATACAAAACAACGACTTGATCACAATTGACTCCCTTTGCTGGCGACCCGGGACATCAAACACTTGAACTGTTGAGTTATTATCTGTCGATTTTACAAAATGAACTATAGCATAAATGCGTCAATCTTGGGTCAGAAAAATTTTACAAATTTCAAATGAAGCACGATCTTGCCCGGATCGGCGCGCGGCATTAACCAGCGGATGATGGCTCACGCGCAGGAAATCCGAAACGATCCAAAGGTTTGGACCTATCTCCTGTGCGCCGGGTTCCTCGCGCTTTGTCTGGTAAGAATAGGTATTCCGTCGGCCCCCTATTTTGACGAAGTGCATTACATACCGGCGGCCAAGGCACTGCTCGCCGATGGTGAATGGCTCAACCGCGAACATCCGGTTTTCGGCAAGCAGCTGATCGCGGCGGGAATTGCATTGTTTGGCGACACGCCGCTTGGCTGGCGGATTATGTCGGCCCTGTCGGGAACGCTGGCATTATTCGCCGCGATGCGGGCGCTGTGGTTTGCCAGCCAATCGCGCTTTGCCAGCATCGCATTCGGGATCCTGCTCGCAAGCGGGTTCTTCCTGTTTGTGCATGCGCAGATCGCCATGCTCGACATCTTTATGGTGGCCTTTTTCATGGTCGCGCTGTGGCACTGCGCTGCCGGTGTCAGAGAGCCGGAGACGGGGCGCTGGCGGCTCGCCATCGCGGGCGTCGCGCTGGGGCTGGCGATGGGATCGAAATGGAATGTGGTGTTTCTGGCGATGCTGCCCGGCCTCGCCTTTCTGGCCTGCCGGATGACCGCGGGGCGGCGGCGCTTGCTGACCAGCCAGCGCGGCATTCCGGTGCCGGGCATTTCCCTGATCGAAGCCGGTGTGTGGCTGGGGCTGGTTCCGCTGTTTGTCTATTGGCTGACATTCCTGCCCGCCTATTGGGCGCCGTATAAACCGCTCGAATGGGGTGGGTTTATTGCCCTGCACGCGAATATTCTGGAGCTGCAGGGCTCGGTCAAAAACCCGCATACCTATCAAAGCAACTGGACCGATTGGGTGCTCAATATCCGCGCGATCTGGTATCTTTATGAACCCGCCGACGGGGCGCAGCGCGGAGTGATGCTGATCGGCAATCCGTTGACCATGCTGCTCGGGCTTCCGGCGCTGGCGTGGTGCGCCTTTGCCGGCCTGCTGCGCAAACGCTGGGACGCTCTTGCCGTGGCGGTCCTTTATGCCGCCGCGCTGGGCATGTGGATCGTGGTCAACAAGCCGATCCAGTTTTACTACCACTATTTCCTGCCCAGCATTTTCCTGCTCGCCGCGCTTGCCCTCGCGCTGGACGAATTTTGGAAACGCGGCCGCCGCTGGCCCCCCTATAGTGTGCTGGCAGCAAGCGTAGCACTGTTCGTGTGGTTCTATCCGATCCTCAGCGCAGCCGAACTCAAGGGGCCGCGATCCTTTGCCGTTTGGACATGGCTGTATAGCTGGCGCTAGGCGCGCTTGCGCCAGAAATACTCGCCGAAGGCAGCGATAATCGCGCCCAAAGATGCCAGCGCCATGTCTTTCTGCGCATCCCAGATATCGCCTTGCTGGCCGTTATAGGCATCGGCTTCGGCAGAGGCCAAAGCCAGCGTCAGCATCCATTCGAACACTTCGTACAGCGCGCTTGCGGCGATGATAAATTCCGCCGCGACATAGAGCGCGCGCTTGGGCGTAACGCCGAATTGATGTTCCAGCATCTGCGCGAAAGGATGGACCAGCAGCGCACCGAACGCGAAATGCACCAACCGGTCATAATGATTGCGTTCCCACCCGAAAATCTCGCTCAGCCCGGGAAGGCCAATCGCATTGACCCACGCATCATAAGGCACATAGGAATAGATATAGCGCGCACCGATCGAATGCAGCGCCAGAAACAGGCAGAAACACGCCACCGCGCTGGTCGGCAATGGCCATTTGCGCAACGCAAAGAATGCCGCGATCAGCACCAGTATAGTGGGGATGGTCTGGAGCGGCGCCTGGGCGGGATAGAGCGGGTTGATCTGCGTCCCCGCCGCCAACACAATCGATCCCAGGATCAGCCAGAACTGGCGCGACGGCAGGCCCCCGATCATTGCCTAATACCTCCCCCAGACAAACTTGCTCGACAGCGCATAATTCCACACCGCCCCGATGATGATACCCGCTAAGGCGGCAATCGCCCAATTGGCCCCGCGCGCTTCCAGCAAAGTCGCCGCCGCGACATTGGCAAATGCTCCCACCGAACAGGTCAGGCAGAAACCGATCCAGCCCTTGGTAACAGCCGCCCAACCCCGCAACCGCCGGTCGCGGTAAGTCAGCCAGTTGTTGAGCCAGAAATTGAAGCTCATCGCCACGAAAGTCGCAATGATTGTCGCGAGCGCAAAGCTGCGCCCTGCGGTCAGGAACAGCATGGACAATACCGCAAAATGCACACCCACGCCCAGCGCGCCGACGGTTCCGAACAGGGCAAACCGGGTCGGGATCAAACGCCCGAAACTGCGATCATACAGCCCCACCAGAAATTCAAACGCGACCGCGCGGTCGAGCTTGCTTTCGCCCGACAGCCGTTTGGCAAATTGCAAAGGAAATTCACGCACGCGCAAAGACGGATTGGACGCCGAGAGAATATCGAGCAGGATCTTGAACCCAATGCCCGAAAGCGACGGGGCCAGTTGCCGCAGGCGCTGCGTTTCGATCAGAAAAAACCCGCTCATCGGATCGCTCAAGGTCACGCCGGTGATCCGCCGTGCGATCCGGTTGGCCCAGCCGGAGGCTTGCTCGCGCCGGGCATTGTCCAACCCCGCGGCGCTTCCCCCTTCGGCAAAGCGCGACGCAACCGCAATATCGCATTCCCCGGTCTGAACGGCGGCCAGCATATCGGGCAGCAAGGCCGGATCGTGCTGATGATCGGCATCCATCACCGCCACAAAAGGTGCAGCGGTGGCGCACATCCCCTCAATCGCGGCAGAGGCCAGCCCGCGTCTGCCGATCCGCTGGATCACGCGGATTCGCGGGTCCGCATGCGCCAATTCGCGCGCCGCATCGGCGGTGCCATCATCGCTGTTGTCATCGACAATGATCGCTTCCCAGCCATCGGCGCCCAATGCCTGTTCAATCCGCGCAACCAATGGCGCCAGATTGTCGCGCTCGTTAAGCGTGGGGAGGATGATGGCGAGGTTTAGGGTCAAAGCCGCGCGAGCACCGCATCGCCAATCGCGACGGTGCCCAGGTCTCCCCCCAGATCACCGCCACGCACACCATCTGCAAGAGCTTTCGACACCGCATCTTCAACCCGCGCTGCCTGATCTTCCAATCCGAACGAATGGCGCAGCATCATCGCGACCGACAGGATCGTTGCCATCGGGTTGGCAAGCCCCTGCCCGGCAATATCGGGCGCGCTACCATGGATCGGTTCGTACAATCCGAAAGTGCCAAATTCGGTCTGCCGCTCACCCAATGACGCACTGGCCAGCAAGCCGATCGAACCGACGCACATGCTCGCCAGATCGGACAGAATATCGCCGAACAGATTGCCGGTCAGCACGACATCGAACTGCCCGGGATTTTTGACCAGCTGCATCGCGGCATTGTCGACATACATATGCGTCAGCTCGACATCGCCATACTCTGCGGCAACTTCGCTAACCACATCGCGCCATAGCTGGCTGGTCTCCAGCACATTGGCCTTGTCCACGCTGCACAGTTTCGCGCCCCGCTTTTGAGCGGCCTGAAAACCCGTATGCGCAATCCGGCGGACTTCGCTTGTCGAATAGGACATCATGTCCCACCCCTCGCGCTGACCATCGGCAGTTTCGCGCATGCCCTTGTCACCGAAATAGACGTCCCCATTGAGCTCACGGATGATCAGCAAATCGATGCTGCGCGCCAATTCGGGCTTGAGGCCGGACATCTCTTCCAAACCCCGGAACACGGTGGCCGGACGCAAATTGGCAAACAGACCCAGCTCTGCGCGCAGCCCCAGCACCGCTTGCTCCGGCCGCAAATGGCGTTCCAGATTGTCGCAAGACGGATCGCCCACCGCGCCGAACAGCACCGCGTCGCTGGCCCGCGCCATCTCAAGCGTTTCGGCGGGCAGCGGATGGCCGTGGCGTTCATAGGCAATCGCGCCAACATCGCCTTCAAACAGGGTCAGCCCCGGCAGACCGAGCGCCTCCAGCACGCGCACTGCCTCGCGCGTTACTTCTGCACCGATACCGTCGCCCGGGAATACCGCAATTTTCATGAGATCAATCTGTCCGCCAATTATCAGCCATCAATTTTCGCCAGCCGCTCTCTCAGCAGCACCCGGGCGGACATAACATCGCCATAAGTGCCAGCAAGCAAGTGTTTCTCTATCGGCGTAAACAATCGGTCGAAGGCGGTCAGCGCGGCAGCGAAATCGGGCAGATCGGGCGGTCGCCCACCGCCATATCCCAATTCGCGCAGCATCAGCGTTTCATAGCTGACCAGGGCGCTGAGCCATCCGCGCGCAGAGGGCGCACCGCAAATCGCATCAAGCACCGCTTTTAATGCCGGATAGAGGCTGGGATAGGCATTGCGCTCTGGCAAAACAGAGGCGGTGAGCGAAGTCACCCAGCTGATCGCGGCGGCCGGCAAGGGTTCGCTCAGCCACGGCCCGCGGCTTTCAACCAGTTCGAGCTTTGCAAAAGGTAGTTGGTTCTCCGATTTCGATCGCAGATCAATTTCGACCAGATTGCCCGGTATAACCACCGGCCGCATCTGCCTGCCGCGCCCGCCCGCAACATAGCCAGCCACCAGCCCTTCGCGCTCTGTCAACATCCGCGCGATCACCGCTGTTTCACCGTGAGCCCGGGCCGAAACAAGGATAGCTGGTGCGCGGAGATTCATCACGCTCCTCTACCCGTTTCGTCATTCCTGCGGAAGCGGGAACCTAGGACGGCTTGCCGCTGCGCTGCTCTGCTCTGGATCCCCGCTTTCGCGGGGATGACGGGAAGTGCGTTTACTTGGCCAGCTTGGCTTCGATTTGGGCTTCAAGCTGTGCAAGACGCTCGGCAAGTTTTTCGTTTTCTTCGCGTGCCTTGGCCGCCATATCTTT
Source organism: Pontixanthobacter aquaemixtae (assembly GCF_009827395.1). GTDB lineage: Bacteria > Pseudomonadota > Alphaproteobacteria > Sphingomonadales > Sphingomonadaceae > Pontixanthobacter > Pontixanthobacter aquaemixtae. The sequence continues at coordinate 1,568,939 of NZ_WTYX01000001.1, forward strand.
GACCGCGTCGAATTCCTCGCGGCTGACGAAATCCATCCCGCCCATGGCTTCCTTCACACGCTCACGCGCGCTTTCGCGGGCTTCGCGGGTCATTCCCGCAAAAGTGCCTGCAGCGCTGTTGGCGATTTTCACGAAGTCGGCGATCAGGGGGTTCTGGCTTTGCATCCGCTCCCTTTGGGATCGGATGCCGTTTTTGTCCAGTCCCCCAGTCGGCGGAGAATTTTGTTTAGACCCTCAGTCGCCGGGCGCTGGCCATCCGGCCAGCTTGGCTACCTCGCATAAGCTCGGGCGGCCGGTCGGCCTTGCGGTCAGCTAGTCGCTGACCGGATCAGCGCAATGCGGAAATGGCCGGGAATGGTCCGGTCCGCCATCGGACGGACCGCAAGCGCGACTGCGCGCCCGCAGCGAAGCGACCGTCAGGGAGCGAAAGCGAGGATAGCCAAGGGAGCGGATGCGACCGCCGGCGCTTGAGGCTAAAACAAGAAACCCTCAAAACTCGATCCGCTGGACCGCTTGCGTCGTTTCCTGCCCATCCGCGTCGGGATTAAGCTTCAGGAATTCGTAATTGAGCAGCGTCGCGAAGCACAGCCATGCGAGGTAGGGCACCAGCATCAGCGCCGCCAATTGCCGCACGCGCCAGAACAGGGCGATTACGATGATCGCGGTGACCACCGCTGCGATCAGCACGTAAAGCCCATAGGTCATTTGGTAAGCGCCAAAGAAAACGGCTGTCCAGGATTGCGCCAGCAGGAAGTGCAGGACGAAGACGACAAGCGCGGCTTTGCGCCCCCTTGCCCCCCACGCCGCGCAGACCAGCGCCACCGCCAGCCCGATCATCACGAACAAAATGCTCCATACGATCCCGAACCATTTTGGCTCTGGGAAAATATCCGGCTTGGTCAGGCTCTGGAACCACAAGCTGTCCGGACTGCCGCCGATTTGCCCCGCCAGAAAGCCGATCAGCAAGCAGGCTGGCACAGTGAACAGCGCCCAGCGGAAGAAGCTGGCGCGGAGCTGACCCTTGGAAGCGAGAACGTTCATGCAAAGTCCCGATTAAATGTGCCGAAACCGATTCGACCTGATCGGACATTGGCGGCACATGCCGCGCGCTGCAATGGGGTGATGCCGGTTGTACCGCGTTGGGAAGGTCAGCCGCCCTGTGCCGCGCTTCGTCTGGCCGCAACCAGAAACTCGACATTGCCTTCCGGTCCGGTGATCGGGCTGCGCACGATGCCATCGACCAGCCACCCGTCGCCGGTCAGCCAATCGCGCACTTCGCCGCAAACCCGCTCGTGCAAGGCCTCGTCGCGGACCACCCCGCCTTTGCCGACTTCTTCGCGCCGGACCTCGAATTGCGGTTTGATCAAAGCCACCAGCCGGCACTCCGGCTCGGCCAGCTCGAGCGGCACTTCGAGCACTTTGCGCAGGCCAATGAAGGACGCATCGCACACCACCCAATTGTATGGATGCGTGATCATGTCGGGGGTCAAAATCCGCGCGCTGGTCTGTTCCAGAACGGTCACCCGGTCATCATCGCGCAGCTTCCACGCGAGCTGGTTGGTGCCGCTGTCCACCGCGATCACATGGCTGGCCCCGCCTTGCAGCAGCACATCGGTGAAACCGCCGGTCGAGCTGCCGACATCCATCGCGGTTACGCCGCTTGGATCGAGCCCGAAATGCTCGATTGCATGCGCCAGTTTGATCCCTCCGCGGCTGACCCAGGGATGATCGCGACCGCGCACTTCGAGCGGTGCGTCTTCGGGCAATTGCTGGCCCGATTTGGCCATTTTTGTCTCGCCCGAAAAGACCAGCCCGGCCATCACCAGCGCCTGCGCGCGGGTGCGGCTTTCCACCAGCCCGCGTTCGACAAGCATTTGATCAAGGCGTCTTTTCTTCGGCATAATTCCGCTTAAGCAATGGACCCCGATGCCGTTAGCGCGCATTGTAGACAGAAGAAACCGATTCCCGCTGAAACCTCGCCGGAGATAATGTGAAGAAACTGCGTGCCCTTGCCACTGTTCCCGTACTTCTGGCCGCGTGCTGCGCGCCCGCGCCGGAACCTGCTCCGCCACCGGTGGTAACGCAGCCAGCACCGACCCCGAGCCCCACACCGCCGCCGGTGGTTTCCGAACCGGAATTTGAAAACTGGCTCGACGCGCCGCAGACGCTTGGTGACTGGACCTATCGCGACGGAACCGGGCTCAGCTACGCGACTTTCAGCGCGAATGGCGAGCCTGCCCGCTTCGGTATTGAATGCGCCAAATCCACGCGCACGATCCATCTCGTTCGCGGGTCGCGGCTGACCCAGACTGTGCCGATGCGCATCCGCACCGAAACCGCACAGCGGCTGGTCAATGCGCAGCCATCGTCCGACGGGCGGCCCATTCTGCGCGCGACGCTTCCGGCGAACGACCGCTTGCTCGATGCGATCGCGCTCAGCCGGGGGCGTTTTGCGGTTGAAACGGGCGGAATGGAGACGCTTTATCTGCCCGCCTGGCCGGAAATTACGCGTGTGATTGAGGATTGCCGATAGAGGCGCCAACGCCGCTTTTCGGAGCGCGTGATTGTGACGTGGAAAAAGATAAAATCAACACTTGTTTTGCGCTTCAAAACGAATCAAACATGCCCTCAAGGCCAGCGGCGAACGCGGGTCTTGGACCAGCCGGTGATAGGCAGGTTCTGGCTTTCAAGCGCGAAAGGAGGTGATCCGATGTCTCATGGTTCAATTAAGGGGTCGGTTAAGTTCCACACGGGAAATACTCTGGTCTAACGCCATATAGAGTTTTCGTGGACGGCACTTCTGGCCGTTGACCATGACAGGGCGATCCTCCCACGGGCGAGGGTCGCCCTTCTTGGTTTTTTGATTGGCCTCAAGCGCCGGAGAGTCTTTTGGTTTTTGGCCCCTCAATCGCCGGAGAGTCTTTTGTTAGCCCCTCAATCGCCGGGCGGAATGCATCCGCATTCCTTGGCTACCTCGCATAAGCTCGGGCGGCCGGTCGGCCTTGCGGTCCGTCCGTTGGCGGACCGGACCTTTCCAAGCCATCAATCATTGTTCTAACTCTTGGTCGCGGCAGCCATAGGGCCACGCGGCCCGCCCACAGCGAAGCGACCGCCAGGGAGCGAAAGCGAGGAAATCGCGAGCGCGGACGCGCTTGCGGAACACAAAGACTCCCTTTATCCGGCGCGCATGCAGTTTACGACACTTCCCCACCCCTCGCCTATGCCAGCCGACACGCGCGATGCGGCGCTGGCCGATCCCGGTTTCGGACAGCTGTTTTCCGACCACATGGTGGTGATCGACTATGTCGAGGGTAAAGGCTGGCACAATGCCACCGTCGGCCCGCGCGAGGCGCTCAGCCTCGATCCCGCCGCTTCGGTGCTGCATTATGCGCAGGAAATCTTCGAAGGGATGAAAGCTTACAAGCAGGAGGACGGCGGCATCGCGCTGTTCCGTCCCGAGGCAAATGCGCGCCGGTTCAATGACAGTGCCGACCGCATGGCAATGCCGCGCATTCCCGAGGATGTGTTTATCGAAGCGATCCGCCAATTGGTTGCGGTGGATCGCGATTGGTTCCCCTCGGTCGAAGGCGGCTCGCTCTATCTGCGGCCCTTCATGTTCGCCAGCGAAGCCTTTCTGGGTGTGCGCCCGGCCAAGGAATACAAATTTATCGTGATCGCCAGCCCGGCTGGCAATTATTTCAAATCGGGTGTTCCGGCGGTGAAAATCTGGGTGGCGCAGGATTATGTCCGCGCGGCCAAAGGCGGAACCGGCGCGGCAAAGACCGGCGGCAATTACGCGGCCAGCCTGGTCCCGCAAGCCGAAGCGATCGAAAAGGGCTGCGATCAGGTCGTGTTCCTCGATGCGGTCGAGCGCAAATGGATCGAAGAACTGGGCGGAATGAACCTGTTCTTCGTGATGGAAGACGGCAGCGTGATCACACCGCCGCTGACCGGCACGATCCTGCCCGGCATCACGCGCAACAGCCTGATCCAGCTCCTTCGCGAAGAAGGGCTGACCGTGCGCGAAGAACTCTACAGCATCGACCAATGGAAAGTGGATGCGGAAAGCGGCAAGTTGCTCGAAACCATGGCCTGCGGAACCGCGGCGGTGGTCACGCCCGTTGGCACCGTTGCCAGCCATGATGGCGAGTTCACCATTGGCAGCGGAGGCCCCGGCCAGCTCACCAGCAAATTGCGCGAGAAGCTGGTCGGCATCCAGCGGGGCAAGGTTGCGGATGAGCACGGCTGGATAGTGAAGCTTTGATCCTGCACTAAGCGGGCCGCAAATTTACCCGTTTTTAACCACGATCCGGTAGTCTTATGGAATGGCTATTACAGATCGCATCGTGTCCGCTCGATTGAACGAAGAGCATGGCGAACTCCATTATCGCTGCGGCGGTCTGTGGGATGAGCATTCTATCGACGAATTGTTCGATTGCCTCAACCGTGCTTCCGAACCGCTGGTGAGAGCGCGAAAGCCGATCTATGCGCTTGGTGACTTTACAACAGCGATGCCGCAGGTCCGCGCGACTGCGGAGAAAATTGGCGCCCATCTGCGCAATGCAAAAGAATTCGGGCTCGAACGTATGGCCATCTATGGCGCACCGATCCTGATGCGGATGCAGTACAAAAGATTTGCCCCGGATGTGAATGTCGAATTCTTCGACACCAAAGGCCAAGCGCTGAACTGGCTGCGCGAAGGCCGCTGATTTAAGCCGGACAATCCGCCAACCTGTCCCGTATTGCATCGATCAGCCAGCTTGTCGCCGGGCCCGGCCGGGCATCCCTGCGCCATAGCGCGCTGAGCGTGTAGGCATCGCCGGGCTTCTCGGGCAGATCAAGTTCCACCAGCGCGCCGCTTGCCAGATCATCGCGGACCATGTGGCGCGGCATATTGCCCCAGCCGATCCCCTCTTTGAGCAGCGAGTGCTTTGCGCCGAGATCCGCCAGCCGCCAGCTTTGCGGGCTGAGCACGGAAAACTCCCGGCCTTCGGTCAACGGCGAACGATCGGTCAGCACCAGCTGCAAATGCTTGCGGCTTTCGCCCGGCGCGATGCCCGCCCCGGCAAGCGGGTGATCGGGCGCGGCAACGGGGACCAATTCGACTTTGCCGATGGCTTGCCGCTCCAGCTCGTCATGATCGCCGATCACCGGCCCGCCAATCCCGATCTGCGCCTCGCCGCCAAGCAGGCAAGACACAACCGCTCCCAACGCCTCGACATGCAGGCGCAGCGCCACGGTCGGGAACATGGTGCGGAATTCGCGCAGGACATTGGCGGTCACTTCGCCCGGCAGCATCACATCAACCACCAGCGAAACATCGCTTTCGAGCCCTGAATGGAGGCTGCGCGTTTTGGCGAGCAATGCATCGACCTCGTCCGCGACATTGCGCGCTTCGACCAGCAACCCCTTGCCCGCTTCGGTCAGTTCGGGTTTGCGCGATCCCTCGCGGGCGAACAGCGTGACACCCAGCTGCGCTTCCATCTGCGCGATGCCGTAACTGATTGCGGATACCGCCCGCCCCATCTGCCGCGCCGCGCCGCCGAAACTGCCCTGCTCCACCACCGCCAGGAAAATGCGCAATTGATCGAGACTTGGCTCGCCGATCCTCATGCTGCGCCCGTATATTCAAATAATTCGTACATTATAACGGATTTTATCCCACTTATCCGAAATAGCAAGAACGACTATCTCCGCATTCAACAGCAACTCGAACGGGAGAATTCCCATGATTGAACTCCGCCCTTTTAACTCGCTCGGCTCGGTCGACCATGGCTGGCTTGATGCGCATCACCATTTCTCGTTCGGCGGATATCACGATCCCTCGCGAGTCAATTGGGGCGCGCTGCGCGTGTGGAATGATGACACGATCGAAGCTGGAACCGGTTTCCCCACTCACCCGCATAACGACATGGAAATCATCACTTACGTCCGCAAAGGCGCGATCACCCATACCGACAGTATGGGCAATGAAGGCCGCACCGAAGCCGGCGATGTGCAGGTGATGAGCGCCGGCACCGGCGTGCGTCATTCCGAATATAACCGCGAGGATGAAGACACGACCCTGTTCCAGATCTGGATCATTCCCGACGAACGCGGCGGTGAACCCAATTGGGGTGCTGCCAAGTTCCCCAAGGATGACCGCAGCGGCAAGTTCGTCGCGCTGGCATCGGGCCATGCGAACGACAACGCATTGCCCATCCGCGCCAATGCCCGCGTGCTGGGCGCGACTGTCAAAGCCGGTGAAAGCGTCACTTACGACACGTCGGCGGACCGCCACCTCTATCTCGTGCCTGCAACGGGCAAGGTCCGGATAGAGGACGTGGAAGCAAACGCCCGCGATGGTGTCGCGATCACGCAGAAAGACAGCGTCACCATCACCGCGCTCGAGGACAGCGAACTCGTTCTCGTCGACGCAAACTAACCCCCTAGGCCCTGCTCCATTCCTCCCCCCTCCCTCTCGGGGCAGGGCCACCCCCTCTTTAAGGAGAACCCGAATGTCCAATATCCTTCACATCACCGCCAGCATTCGCGGCGACGAATCCATTTCGCGCAGCCTCAGCACCGGACTGGTCGAACGCCTCGCCCAAAAGAGCGGAGCCACGGTCACCACCCGCGATCTGAGCGCCAATGACATACCTTATGTGGACGCAGACCGGTTTGCTGCCAATCTCGCGCCCTATGCGGACCGCACCGATGCGCAGCACCAGCTCGCCGCCATCGCCGATGAATTGATCGAGGAACTGAAAGCCGCCGACACCATCGTGCTTGGCGTGCCGATCTACAATTTCTCTGTACCCGCCACGGTCAAGGCATGGGCCGATCTGGTGGCGCGCGCGGGCACGACTTTCGAATATACGCCCGAAGGCCCGAAGGGTCTGCTGACCGGCAAGAAAGCCTATATCGCCGCAGCATCAGGCGGAACGCCGGTGGGCAGCGATCTGGATTTCATGACACCGTGGCTCAAATTCTTCCTCGGTTTCCTTGGCATCACGGATGTCGAAATGGTCGCCGCAGACGGAATTATGGGCGTCGATGGTGACGAAAAGATCGCGAACGCGCATAACCGCGTCGAAAAACTGGCCGCATAGAGCCGCAACAGGGAAGGACGAATATCATGGAAACTTCAGCCACACAGGACCGCGTCGCGCTGGTCGCACGCATATTGCTGGCGATCCTGTTTATTCTTGCAGGCTTCAACAAGGCAACCGATCCAGCAGGGACCATCGGTTATATCAGCTCCGTCGGTTTGCCCTTGCCGCAGCTGGTGTACGCCGGAACGGTTGCTGTCGAATTGCTCGGCGGGCTGGCGCTGCTGTTTGGCTTCAAGGCGCGCTTGGCCGGATTGGCGCTGGGCCTGTTCAGCATCGTCGCGGCGCTGATCTTCCACAACGACTTCGCCGACCAGATGCAGATGACGATGTTCCTCAAGAACCTCGCCATTGGCGGCGGAATGCTGATGGTCTTCGCTTTCGGGCCGGGCCGCTATGCAATCGACAAGGGCTGACCAGCCAAAGGCCGGATGCCGGGGAGCCTAGCTCTCCGGCATTCCACTCTTCAATTCCGCGAGCCACAGATCGGCCACTGCATCGCTCGGTGCGCGCCAGTCACCGCGCGGGCTGAGCGCGCCGCCCGATGAAACCTTGGGCCCGTTGGGCAATGCGCTGCGTTTGAACTGGCTGAATTGGAAGAAGCGCCAGAGGAATTTTTCCAGCCATATCCGGATCGCCTCCAGATCATACTGGTTCTTCTTCGCCTCGGGGAAATCGGCGGGCCACAGCCCTTCCCCCGCATCCTTCCACGCATGATAGGCCAGAAACGCGACTTTGCTCGGCTTCTGCCCCCAGCGGATAATGTGGTGGAGGAAGAAGTCGTTGAGTTCGTAAGGGCCGATCTTCTCTTCGGTGCTTTGCATCCCGCCTTGCTCGTCTGCCGGGACCAGCTCGGGTGAAATTTCGGTGTCGAGAATTGCCTGCAGGACCTCGTCGGTCGCAGCATCGAATTGGCCGGTCTGGATGGACCAGCGGATCAGATATTGGATCAGCGTTTTGGGCACGCCTGCGTTGACGCCGTAATGGCTCATCTGGTCGCCCACGCCATAGGTGCACCAGCCCAGCGCCAATTCGCTGAGATCGCCGGTGCCAAGCACAAAGCCCTTATGCTGGCCGGACAGGCGGAAAAGATAATCGGTGCGCAGCCCAGCCTGCACATTCTCGAATGTCACATCATAGACCGGCTCACCATCGGCAAAGGGATGGCCGATATCCTCCAGCATGCGCGTGGCGGCGGGAACGATATCGATTTCCTCTGTGGAAATCCCCATCGCCTCCATCAGCTTCCACGCGTTGCTCTTGGTGTGATCCGAAGTGCCGAAGCCGGGCATGGTGAAGCCCTTGATCATGGTCCGATCCAGCCCCAGCCGGTCGCACGCCTTCGCTGCGACGATCAGCGCATGGGTGCTGTCGAGCCCGCCCGAAATGCCGATCACGATGCTCTTGGCCTTGGTCGCACTCATCCGCCGCATCAGGCCGTCGACCTGGATATTGAACGCCTCGTAGCAATCCTCGTCCAGCTTGTTCGCGCGATTGGGCACGAAGGGAAAACGCCGGATCGGGCGGTATAGGCCGATGTCTCCGCCGACTGATTTGTGTTCGAACGATATGGTGCGGAACCATTGTTCGGGGCATTGCTGCGCCTCGGCGGCATCGTTGAATGTCTGGTTGCGCATCCGCTCGGCAAGCAGGCGCTCGGTATCGATATCGGCAATGCTGAGTTCGGCGTCGAGGCTGAAACGCTCGCTCTCCGCCATCAGATCGCCGAGCTCGTAAATCATGCCCTGCCCGTCCCACGCCAGATCGGTGGTGCTTTCGCCATGCCCGCTGGCGGAATAGGCATAGGCAGCAATCGCGCGGCTCGATTGCGCGCGGGCCAACATGTGGCGCTCGTCCGACTTGCCGATGGTCACGTTGGATGCGGAAAGATTGGCCAGAATGGTCGCCCCCGCCAGCGCGCCCAGCGTGGAGGGCGGATTGGGCGCCCAGTAGTCTTCGCAAATTTCGACATTGAGCGTGAAGCCCGGCAGGTTCGATGCGGCAAAAATCAGATCGGTGCCGAACGGGGCGGTATGACCGGCAACGGAAATCTCCTGCCCCTGCACGCTGCGCCCGTGCGCGAACCAGCGCTTTTCATAATATTCGCGGTAATTGGGGAGGAAGCTCTTGGGCACCACGCCGAGCAATCTCCCGCCCGCGATCACCAAAGCGCAATTGTAGATCTTGCCGCCCCGCCGCAGCGGCGCACCCACCAACAACACGGGCGCCAGCTTGGCCGACGCCGCGACAATATCGCCAACCGCCTCTTCCACCGCATCAAGCAATGCCGACTGCAAATGCAGATCATCAATCGCATAGGATGACACGCACAGTTCGGGATAGACCACCAGATCGACATGCGCGTCATGCGCGCGTTTCGCTTCGGTCAAAATCGCCTCGCGGTTGAACGCCACATCGGCGGTGCGAACCTGCGGGGTGCTGGTCGCCACGCGGACAAAACCGTGTGTATGCGCGCAATAGAACGGGTGCGCGCCGCTTTTCTTGGGGCTGCTCATCGCAGTATCTTTCGTATCGGATTGAATGTCAGCGGCCGGTTCCAGCCAGTCTTCGAACGTGCAAATGCCCAATTCCGCCAACCGTCTTTGGACCGCGGCCCGGGCGATCTTGCCCTTGGTTTCCCAGCCATAGACCGTGCGGCTGGGCCACGGCTTCGGCGCGCCATAAAGCTCGCCAAATTCGGCAGCGTTAAGCGGCGGATCATGCGCTTCACGCCAGTCGCGGATTTTGATGCCTGCCAGATGCATGGGCACTAAGTATCCCAAAAGGATACCGCAATGCAAGCATCACTTCCAAGCTTGAAACCGGTTATTTGCTTGCCCTTGTAACGCCTTCATCCCACCTTACGAACAAGGCAAGACAATCGCGAAAGGAATTCCTCCCCCATGGCTGACCCGACTTATACCCCGCCCGAAGTCTGGACTTTTGACAGCGAAAGCGGAGGTCGCTTCGCCAATATCAATCGCCCGACCGCGGGCGCGCAGAGCGAGAAGGAGTTGCCGAAGGGCGAGCATCCGCACCAGCTTTACTCGCTCGCCACTCCCAACGGTGTGAAAGCCAATGTCATCTTTGAAGAACTGCTCGAAGCCGGGCATAGTGACGCCGAGTATGATGCCTGGCTGATCAATATCAGCGAGGGCGCGCAATTCACCAGCGGCTTTGTCGATATCAATCCCAATTCGAAAATCCCCGCGATGGTCGATCATTCGGGAGATACCCCGGTGCGCGTGTTCGAAAGCGGTGCGATCCTGATGCATATGGCGGAAAAATTCGGAAAGTTCCTGCCGACTGACCGTGCGGCCCGGGCCGAAACGCTCAGCTGGCTGTTCTGGCAAGTCGGCAGCGCGCCTTTCATTGGCGGCGGCTTTGGCCATTTCTACGCCTATGCGCCGGAGAAATACGAATATCCGATCAACCGCTATGCGATGGAAACCAAGCGGCTGTTCGATGTCGCCAATAACCGCCTGAAGGAAACGCAATTTCTGGCGGGGGATGAATACACCATCGCCGATATGGCCGCCGCGCCGTGGCTCGCCCCCTTCACCACCGGCGATATCTATAACGAGGCCAAGACATTCCTTTCGATCCACGAATATGAAGCCGTTGGCCGCTGGGCCAAAGAGGTGATGACGCGCCCTGCGGTAAAACGCGCCAGAATGGTCAACCGGTCCTTTGGCGATCCGGCCGATCAATTGCACGAACGGCATTCACCGCAGGATTTTGAAACCAACACGCTCGCCAAACGTATCGAACGCGGCGAAGTCGAGTCGCCCGAAAGCTAGCACCCGGCCGCAATCTGCAATTTCCGCAATTTGAACGACAATCAGCCCTTCCATTCCGCAAACACCGCGTTATATGGGGCGCGCTTGATGCGGGATTAGTCCCGCGAAAAGCTGCTGGGGTGTGGCCAAGTGGTAAGGCACCGGTTTTTGGTATCGGCATTCGCAGGTTCGATCCCTGCCACCCCAGCCATTTTTCCCTGATCAGTTTTGCGCAGGCGCAGCGGCGGGTTCGCCGTCACTATCTTCTGCGCCATCCTCTGCGCTTTCCTCTGTATCCGGCGTTTCTTCCAGAACCGCTTCGGGTTTCCGCTCCATGGCGGTCAGACGGTCTTCAACCGCTTTGCGCAGATCGGCAATCCGCTTCGCATTGACGCCCAGATCGCTTGTGCCGAGGCGTGAGGTCGAACGGAAATCGATTGCGGTCCCCTCTTCTGTCTCGCGCACACGAACGACCACATCATCGAGAAAGCCGTACCAGAACACTTCGTCAGTGCCTTCGACAATGCCTTCATCCTTATAGGTTTTGACATTGTCGAAGCCGCGCATTTCCATGGCGCTTTGCACCGCCGACATAGCATCCTCTACCGAGTCTGAAGTGTTCAGCGTTTTCAAATCGGGATAGCCATCGGCAATCAATTGCGCGGCGGTGATACCGGTCAGGCCCTCTTGATCCGCCCATTTCTCATATTCGCCCAGCGGACGGTTGAAATCGAGCAAATCGTTTGCCCCGTCATTCGCGCGGGCCTTTACCATTGCGTCGCTAAATTGCGGGGCGTCAGCGGTGTTGGTGGTGATGTCATAGATAAACGGGACCGATCCGGCGGTGGCGCGCAACTGGTTGAAACCCAGCAGCACAGCGGCGGGAATCAGCAGCGCCACAAGCGCCGCCAAAATTCCCTGCCGCGGTTTGACCAGCAGCGCGACCAGCAATGCGATCAGCGCAATCCCCGCGATCACCATTGCCGCCATTGATCCGATGGCCGCGGTCATGGTGCCGAAAGCAAACAGCTTGTCGATCACGCCAAACTTTGCACCAAACATGGCAATGGCGAACCACACGATCAGGAGAATGGCGAGGAGCAGCGCGATACGCGGCAGTTTTCTAACGATGTTCATGCTGCGCTAGATGCACCACGCCGCGCGCCGCGGCAAGTGCGCCCGCATGTCAGTATCCAGATTCGGCTCCGCTTTCTTCCAGAACCGGCTGCGGATTGTTGGGCGTCAGGATCAGCGTGTTGTCCTCCACCCGCCAGCCTTTGAGGCGCGACAGCAGGTTCATCCCGATCACGCTGGTATCGCCAAGATTGGGCGCAATCACCGCATCCAGACCGCGCGCAGCGACATTGCCGAAACGGATTTCGTCGACCGTCGCCAATTGCGCGGAAATGGTCCCGTTGGCGGTGCTAAGCTGGACCGGCAGCCCGCCCCGGCGCGGCTCCAGCCCCGTGCGCTGGGCAACGTCAGTCGAAACCGCAGTCAGCGTCGCACCGGTATCGATCATAAATTCGACCGGCTCTCCATTGACTTGCGCCACCAGCCAGAAATGCCCGTCAGGCGCGAGCGGGATACGCGTTTCGCCGCCTTCCACGACTTGTTCGGGCAATCCGACAGTGGGAAGCGCCAGATCGATACGCGGGTCGAACCGCGCCAATTGCAATACGATGGTGACGAGAATGCCGGTCAGCACCAAAGTGCTGGTCAACCGGATGGTGCCGCCCATCGGAACATCGCGGCGCACCATTATCGAGCCGATCCAGCCGCACACCAGTGCCACCAGAGTCGCAATCAGCAGGCCCGAACGCGGCACTTCGCGGATCACCGCGGCAACGGAATCCCAAATCTCTGCAAGTGCGCCCGGATTATCCATGATCACTATATAGGGACAGCATTCCTACAGGTCCATGAATGCCATTTCTGCAGACCGGGCGCCGCTTTTGCCCGGCCGGATCAATCAAAGATCGAGGAACGGCAAACAGGCGGGGATTTCGGCCTGTTCGCATTCGCTGGCGAGCAGTTTCCGGCTGCGCCCCATCAAGTCGGGCTGAATTGCTTCATCAAGCCCTTCCGCATCTGCATGTGCGCATATGCGCGCCAGCAGGAATTCGAGCGCGTGAATCTCCTCCACCCGTTCAATACACGTGCCAAGGTCCAGATTGGCATCCGTCCCGTTGGTCCACAAATCCTCCACCCCAAGCGAAGTGGATGCGGCCGAAAAGCCGCCTGATGCGCCATATCGCCGGTTCGCCAGTTCAAACCGGCTCATGCCCAGCTTGGGAATCTGGATTGTCTGCATTTGCACTTTTACCAGCTTGCCACCCCATGCCCGCTCGAGAATTTCCGGGTGGGTCAAAGCCTGCATCCGCCGCACCGATGCCGATGCGCAAAGCAGCAGTGCCTCGGTCAGGCTTCTAGCCAGACGCGCAAGTTCCGGCATCAGGAATGCCCCGCTTTCCGCGATGCGCGCTTCTCCTGCCTCATCCTGAACCAGCAGAGGATTGGATGATGGCCGGCCCAGAGCGCGATCGATTTCCTGCGCAAAGCCGCGAATCGCAAGGCCGAGAGATTCGGTCACTTGCGGCATTGCGCGAACCGAAACGGGTGGCTGCACGCGGTGGCCGCTGGCCGACAATGGCAATTCGCCGGAAACGAAGCGCATGGCTTCTTCCATCCAGCCATCCGCCCGATCACCTGCCGCTTGAAATCCGGGGCGCAATGCGCCGATTGCCGCCGCCGATGCTTTCTGCACCACAAGCAAATGTTTCCACAAACGACCCGCCGCCATCAATGGCTCTATCGCCGAGCCGACCTGCACAAATCCGCCATTGATCAGCGCCATCGCTTCGCCCGATTGCAGACGGAAATCCGCGTCGCGCGCCCGTGCCCATTCGAGGAAGTCCGAAAGCCAATGCGTGGCCGGTATCACATCACCGCAGGAATAGGATGCGCGCGCGGGTATTGCCGCGGCGAAATCGGCATCTTCAAAACAGGCCGACAGCATGTCGAAACTGCGCTGCGACACCGGCGTTCCGCCCGCAGCAATCGCATATAGTTTTGCAAGGTGTATGGCGCGCGCGGAAAACGCGCTGAAGTCAGGCGGCGATCCGATCTTGTGCGACTGCATGATCGCGGTCTCAATATCGGCGATGTCTTTCCCGTCGGGCGCTTGGCCGGAAAGATGGCCGGGCAGCACATCCAGCCCGTAAACCGGTGTTCCGTCGGCCTTGCTGATCGCAGCCGCAGCCAGATAGGCGTCACGATATGCGCCAATCTGGCCCTGCCGCGCGGCCACCGCTTCGGGAACCTTGCCCGATCCGGCCGCCGCCAGGAATTGTTCAAGCCGCTCCATCATGACCGCCGCTGGTAAATTACGACGAGGACAAACAGCAATGTCCCCAGCAAGGCGACGTTGATCGCGCCGTCAAAGGAAACAAGCCGGGGAATAAGCGACATAAACGATGTGGATCCTTCCTTCATCCCACCCAGCGAAGCGTAGTCGAGCGAATAGACGTCCATCAGTGTCGACAATATCTGGAGGAATGACAAGAACACGATTCCGCCCTGCACAAACCGGCTCGCGCGCTGATCGCTTTCATGCAGCCGGCCTTCGATAACATCATTGGCCGCTTCATTGCGCAGCCTGACGGCCGTGACCAGCGAATCGAGCTGGTATCCGCGGCATGCTGCATCAAACACCAGCCGCCGCGTGCCTTGCAGCGAAGTCGGCAGGCGATGCAGTTCCACCTCGAACCTGGCGGTTTCTGCGCCGAGCGCGGTTGCCTTGCGAATATCGCCGGTCAGGCTCCGCCTCCGGCCCGAACGGTCAAGGTCTTCGAGCAAGCGGCCAAGGCGGTGGAACACGGTATCGAAAACGGCATAGAGGTGCTGCGCAATCACCAACCCGCGCAAAGCATCGTCACGGAATTGCGCGTTCAGCAGAATATTGTTCCCTTCGCGCAGACGGATCACATCTTCGACGGTTTCGCTTGCCCGGGCCGTTTCATCGAGCCTGACCAAACCGCCCAAAACCTTGTCCTCAACCAAATCGGGGTCGAGCGCGTAGGTCCGGTTGGTCCACAAAATCTTCGGCTCCCCATAGCCCTTCTCCCCGCCCTGATCCGTGTCAGCTTCGGCCTCTGCATCAATGCTTGTCAGCGCGGCATCGATGGTTGGCCTTGTGAATTCGGACAGAACTTTCGATGCGACATCGTTCAGCACCGCTTCCAGCTCGGTCGCTGAAGCGATCGAATGCGACTTCGCAAGTGACAGAATGGTGGTCTGGATCGCAATTTCGCTGCGGAACATGGCCAGCCTCACCTGGCGTATTTCCAGATCGGCGACCGGCGCGGTTGCCGCGCCCTCGGCGGGAAAAATGTCGACCACCAGCTCTGGGAAGCCAGGCCCGCGTTCGAGATCCTTGTCGAGCGTTTCAAAGCGCAAATTCGCGCCGGTTGTCCTGATACTTTGCGGCTGGAATTCTGCGGCTGATCCGGTGGGCAGTCCGGCGATCACATCCTCAAGCAGATTTGCAAGAAACTCCGGCGAAGCAACTTTCCCGTGCAGACCCGCGGCGGAACTGGACATCCGTATCGGAGTGGTAAGGCAAATTTCCATTGCGATGGTGTGCCTAACGCAAAGATTGCGGCAACGCGACCCCCAATCACCCGCTCACGCCCGCGCGCCGCGAGGCGGCTGCGGGGTGGATGCGGACGAAGCTAGTCGGGTTCAGGCTGCGTCGGCCTGAGCATGTCCCGCTTCCATTGTCATCATTTCCGCCAGCAGGAATGCCAGTTCCAGCGATTGCGCGGCGTTGAGGCGCGGGTCGCAATGGGTGTGATAACGGTCGCCGAGGCGTTCATCGGCGATGCCCACAGCGCCGCCGACGCATTCGGTCACGTCCTGTCCGGTCATCTCGATATGGATGCCGCCCGCATGCGTGCCTTCGGCTCGGTGCACCGCGAAGAAGCCTTTAACCTCGCGCAAGATCCGGTCGAAGGGCCGCGTTTTGTAGCCGCTATCCGATTTGATGACGTTGCCATGCATCGGATCGCATGACCAAACGACAGGATGGCCTTCCGCCTTAACGGCGCGCACCAATGCGGGCAGCCCGGCCTCTACCTTGTCATGGCCGAACCGGCTGATCAGCGTGATCCGGCCCGCTTCGCGTTCGGGGTTAAGCGTATCGAGCAGTTTGAGCAGCACATCGGGTTCCATCGACGGGCCGCATTTCATGCCCAGCGGATTGCCGATTCCGCGCGCGAATTCGACATGCGCGCTGCCTTCAAAGCGGGTGCGATCGCCGATCCACACCATATGCGCGCTGGTGTCGTACCAATCGCCGGTGAGCGAATCCTGACGCGTCAGGTTCTGTTCGTAAGGGAGCAGCAGCGCCTCGTGACTGGTGTAGAAGCTGGTGCGTTGCAATTGCGGCACAGTGTCGGGATCGACCCCGCAAGCTTCCATGAAATCGAGCGCTTCACCAATCCGGTCGGCGGTTTGCGCGAATTTGTCTGCCCACGGGCTGCGGCCCATGAAATCGAGCGTCCATTTATGGACCTGACGCAGATTGGCGTAACCGCCGCTGGCAAATGCGCGCAGCAGATTGAGCGTGGCGGCCGCTTGCGAATAGGCGCGCACCATACGTTCCGGATCGTTGGTCCGCTTGGCCGGATCAAATTCGATCCCGTTGACATTGTCGCCGAAATAGCTGGGCAGAGTGACGCCGTCTTTTGTTTCGGTGTCGCTGCTGCGCGGTTTGGCAAACTGGCCCGCCATCCGGCCCACTTTCACCACCGGAACCTTGCCCGCATAGGTCAGCACGACTGCCATCTGCAGCAAAACGCGGAACGTATCGCGGATATTATTCGGGTGAAATTCGGCGAAGCTTTCCGCGCAATCGCCGCCTTGCAGCAGGAATGCCTTGCCTTGGGCAACTTGCGCCAGATCGGCTTTCAGATTGCGCGCTTCACCGGCGAACACCAAAGGCGGATAGGTGGAAAGGGTCTGCTCCGCGTCGGCCAGCGCCTGCGCATCGTCATAGCGCGGCAAATGCCGTGCTTCGTGCGCTTTCCAGCTATCGGGGGTCCAGTTCTTTGCCACTTTGTACCTGTCTTTCATCTGTTGCGGGCGCGCAAATACGCCTTGCGCCACTCAATAGCAAAGCAATCAGCTGCGCAAGCGCAGTAAATGCTGTCGCCAGCCAAGCAATGCTTGGCGCTTTTGGCAATTGATTACCGGCCGGTGGTCAACGCGGGGGCGGCCCTTACTGCGGGAACCACACGCTCGCCGGTGCTCTTGGCCAATTCCTGCCCTTCGGGAATGATCGCCATTTGCCATCCTTCGCGCGCGCCGAAATAACGCTGCGCCAGTGCCTGCATGCGTTCGGGCGTGGTTTCGCTGTAATCGGCCTGAAGCGTTTGCAAATAGAGCAGACGGCGGGGATCGGTGCTCGATCCCTCTATCTGGTACAGCCAGAACAGGTTTCCGCTCATCGCGCGGCGGATCAATTGCTTGAGCGGCTCGGTCGCCCGCTCCAGCTCTTCCGCGGTTGGCGGATTGGCGGCGAGATCCTTGGCAATCGCATCGGCTTCGGTGAAGAATACCGGCACATCTTCCGGTTTCAGCTGCGCGATTGCGGTAATCCGGCCGCCGCTGCTCAGGTCAATCGGCCAATGCGTGCCGACCTGCGGGGAATAGCTGGCACCGGCGCGCTCGCGCATTGCCTCGACCAAGCGGTTATCGAATATCGAGGCGAGAATTTCCAGCTGGCGCGACTGGCGCAATTCGGCAACGCCGCCGCCGGTTGGCCAGGCGATAACCGCTGCCGCCTGATTGGCATCGCCGCGATGGGTGCGGACCACCGTTTCGTTCCCAGACTCAGGAAAGGCTGGAACGCGCGCCAAAGCTTCTGGCGCAATCGGTTTGCGCGTCGGGATTGCGCCGATCGTCCGGCGCAATGTCTCAACCGTTTTCTGCTGGTCAAAATCGCCGAAGATCAGGATCTCGACATCGCCCTGCTCCAAAATCGGCGCCCAGACCTCGCGGAAGCCTTCGGGCGTCGCGGCGTTGAGATCCTCAACCGAAGGGGTTTTGAAGCGGCCGTCCATCGCCGTGATCAAGAATTCCAGATCGCGCTGCAACACTCCGCCCGGGCTCGTCGCCATCCCGTCATAGGCCAAAAGCTGCGCGGCTTTGGATCGAATGACGGGGTTCGGGTCCCACGCGGGATCGGACAATTTGTTGGCAAACAGATAAAGTTGGTCATCCAGATCGGGTCCGCGCGTCTGCGAGGAAAAAACGAAAGTGGCATCGTTGATTTCGAAATTGAAACCGATGACTCTCCCGGTGGTGATCCGGTCCAATTCCTCCTGGCCCAGGACACCCTGCCCCGATCCGACCAGCGCCATTTCGCCCAGCGCGATATAGGCCGCTTCGTCCTGCTCGAACGCGCGTTTGCCCGCGCCGAAATGCATCCGCACCGCAACCCGGCCCGGCTCATAGTCATTGGATGCCAGCAATGCGCGCGTGCCATTGGCAAATTCGATGCGCTCTACACCCAGCACGCCGAGCGGCCTCTGCGATACAATCGTCCCCGGCTCACCAACCGGTTCCAGCTCGTCAAAAGAGATCGACTTTGCCGCCAGCCGTGCGCCGGTATTGGCCGTCACTTCAGAACGCAGCGCGGTTTGCACCGCATTGTCAGAAGCCTCGCCAATCGCAGGGGTGACATAGGTTGCGCGGATCACGTCACCTTTGAACAGCTGCTGCGTGCGCTGGAGAATCTCTTGCGGTGTGACCTTGTTCTTCATCCCGCGGAAAACCTGCAGGAATGTCTCGGGCGCGGCGACCGCTTCGCGAATATCCACCGCATCGACCACCTCGTCCGCAAGGCTGGAGCCCGCCATCACCGAACGCTGTTCGACCAGATTGACAAATACCGCGTCATATTGCGCGGCTTCGCGATCAATCTCTTCCTGCGTCGGCGGTGTTGTGACCGCATCGGCGATGATCGCACGAACATCGGTCAGCGCCGCGCCCCAATCTTCGGTCAGCGGCGCAAAGGAGACAAAAGTCGCATCGGTAGAGCGGCTGATCTTGTCCTGTTCGACAGAGGCGTAGAGGAACGAACCGCCGACACGCGCGCGCGCTTCCAACCGGCGCTGGATAATCGCGGTTGCCAGAAGATCGGCAAGCCGGCCTTCATTATACTCAACCGTGTCATCGACCTTGCGCCAAGGGCGCAAATAGGCATAGGCGAAAGTGCGCGGCAGATCGGGTTCGACCAGAACCGCCACTTCGCCAACCGGATTGTCAGGGTCCACCCCTTCCGGAGCAACCGGATCACCGAATGCGGGGGCGGGCGTAAGCGGCCCCTTCCCTTGCCAATCGCCAAAATATTTCTCGATCATCGCGGCAAAGAACATCGGGTCGGCATCGCCCGCGATCACCACAACCGCATTTTCGGGCCGGTACCAGCGTTCCTGGAATGCCTGCATCGCCTCGGGCGTTGCGCCCAGCAGAGTCTCTTCGGTCCCGATGGGCAGGCGGCTGCCCAGCAATTGCCCTTTGAACAGGGTCGATCGGGTGGCCTCAGCCACGCGGTATCCCGGACCGCCACGTTCGCGCTTTTCGGCCAGCACGATCGGAACTTCCGCAGCCAGATTTTCCTTCGACAGAACCGGCGCGCGCATCATTCCCGAAAGCAGTTTGATACTTTCTTCGATTTTGGCCGGTGTCGCGTTGGGCAGGTCCAGCTTGTAAGCGGTGTGCGTTGGCGAAGTTTCTGCATTGGTATCGCTGCCGAAGGATGCACCCAGGCGCTGCCATGTCGGGATTGCTTCGCCCTGTTTCAGATAGGTGCTTTCGCGAAAGCTGAGATGTTCCAGCAAATGGGCAAAGCCCAGTTCGTCTTCCCGTTCATGCATCGAACCGGCATCAATCCTGATCCGGATGGAGACTTGTCCCGGCGGCACACCGTTTTCGCGCACCGCATAACGCAGCCCGTTATCCATCGCGCCCCACAGCCATTCCTTGTCCTGCGGAACATCGCTGCCTTCATAAATCCACGGCGTTTCATCGCCGGTTTGCAGCGCCTCTGGCGCGGCGTGTTCTTGCGGTTCGGCAGTTTGCGCAACCGCTTGAGGGGCCAACAAAAACAGGGGAAGAAGAAGCGAAGTGTGCGAAAGCGCACGCGATATTTTGATCATACGCGGCATATAGGATGCCAAGCTATGAAGCGAAAGTGAATAGGTCCGAAGTATTCGTGCCTTGTGACCGGCGGCGCGCGCTCCTACATCAGCGGCATGTTTATAGAAACCGAAACCACCCCCAACCCCGCCAGCCTGAAATTCCTGCCCGGGCAGCAAGTCATGCCCAGCGGCACGCGCGAATTTGCCTCGCCAGAGGCGGCGGAAGTGTCACCGCTCGCGCAGGCGATTTTCGACACGGGCGAAGTGGTTCTGGTGTTCTTCGGGGGCGATTTCGTGTCGGTCACTGCTGCACCCGGCGCCGATTGGTCCGCTCTCAAACCGCAAGTCGTCTCTATCCTGCTGGATCACTTTGTGTCCGAAGCGCCGCTATTTGTTGGCGGCGACGCGAGCGGGATTTCGGTACCCGCCGAAGATGCCGAATTGATTGTCGAAGACGATCCGGAAAATGCCGATATCGTTGCGCAGATCAACGAGCTTCTCGAAACGCGGGTGCGGCCTGCCGTTGCCGGCGATGGCGGCGATATCGCCTATCGCGGTTTCAAGGACGGTATCGTCTATCTGACGCTGCAAGGCGCCTGCGCCGGCTGCCCGTCCTCAACCGCAACCTTGAAACACGGGATCGAAGGTTTGCTCAAGCATTATGTTCCCGAAGTGACCGAAGTTCGCGCAGCCTGATTTGCCGAGGTATTCATGACCAAACAATTCCACGACAGCGTTCTGTCGCCAGACACACTCGACCAGCTATTCAACGAAGCGCGCAGCTATAATGGCTGGCTCGACAAAGATGTGTCGGATGAACAGATCGCGGCTATTTACGACCTTCTGAAAATGGCCCCGACATCGGCTAATATGCAGCCGGTGCGGATCGTCTGGGTCAAATCCGCTGATGCCAAAGCGCGCCTTGCCAAGCTGGTGATGGAAGGAAACACCGAAAAAGTGCTGTCCGCGCCGGTCACCGCGATCATCGGTTATGACATCGATTTTCACGAAGAACTGCCCTGGCTGTTCCCGCATACCGACGCGAAAAGCTGGTTCGAAGGAGACGAGGAAGGCCGCAAGGAAGGCGCATTCCGCAATTCGTCGCTTCAGGGCGCTTATCTGATGCTGGCCGCGCGCGCGGTTGGGCTCGATGTCGGGCCCATGTCCGGTTTCGACAATGAAGCGGTCGATGCCGAATTTTTTGGCGACAATTCGCGGCACAAGAGCAACTTCATATGCTCGATCGGATATGGCGATACGGAATCGATTTTCGATCGCAGCCCGCGCCCCGATTTCGGCACATTCAACACGATCGTCTGAACCTGACGCCTGGAGGTTTTGAATGGCGTTTGACCGCGTTGTTTGACCTTGGGCAGCAACGCGTGGCATCGGGCTGGATATGCGAACACTGGCAATAGATTGTGCGACAGAAGCCTGTTCGGTGGCGCTGTTCGAAGGCGGTGAGCCGCTCGCCAATTCGCATGCGGTGCTGGGACGCGGCCATGCCGAACGCTTGATCCCGACAATCGCCGACTTGCCCGGCAAAGGCAAAGCAGAGCGTATTCTGGTGTCACTCGGCCCCGGCAGTTTCACCGGGGTCCGCATTGGTATCGCCGCGGCCAGAGCGCTTGCCTATGCCTGGGGCGCGCAGATTGCCGGCTATCCAACGCTGGCGTTGATAGCTGCCATGGCCCGCGCGCAGCATGGCGATGTGCCGGTTCTGGCCTGTATGACCGGCGGGCACGGCGAATGGTTCGTCCAGCCATTCGGCGCGGACGGAATGCCCGAAGCCGAACATGCATCGCTCGCCCCCCAAGCCGCTGCGCAGCGCTTTGGCACCACGCTGGTCGCGGGGTCGCAAGCCGAGGCATTTGTGGAAGAGCGCGGCGGCGGAACCGCGCTGCAAATCTTGCCCGATGCGCAGCATGTTCTCGCGCTTCCAGAGGCGGTGCTGTCTGCCAACACTTCGCCCATTTACGGGCGCGCACCCGATGCCAAACTCCCGGCCTGATCCGTACGAACGACAGATGACCGACGATATCGACAAGATCATGGATGTGATGGACGCCGCCTTCGATCCCCAATGGGGCGAAGCATGGAACCGCCGCCAGCTGACCGACTCGCTGGCAATGCCGCACACCCATTATCAATTGATCGGTGCCGACGGCCGCATCCCCACCGAATCGTCGCCCGCGGCAGGATTTACCCTGACCAAGGCCGCTCCGGGCGAAGAAGAGCTTTTGCTGGTGGCAGTACGGCCGGAATTCAGGGGAACAGGCTTAGGTAAAAAGCTGTTACAAATTTTTACCGACAAAGCCCGTGAACGAAAAGCCGACACGGTTTTTCTTGAAATGCGGGCAAATAACCCGGCGGAAACGCTCTATCGGTCGGTTGGTTTCGAACCCGTTGGCAGGCGTGAAAATTACTACTTGATGGCCGATGGAAATAGAATTGATGCAATTACGTTTCGTCTAACGCTTTAGTATCATTTCAACCAATTCGGATGCTTTTATTAACCGAAAGCCTATACGGAACACTTGCTACATATCGGTAGTTAGGCCATGGACGATGGCACCCGCCAAAAATGGTGGAACTACTCCTTAACAAGAGTGGTGAAGTTAAAGTGGTCGCACACTAAGATGAGGACAATCATGGAACGTTTTGAAGACGATATGACGGAGACGTTAATCACGCTCACGTCAGATGTCGTTGCTGCTCACGTAAGCAACAACCAAGTTGACGGGGCCGAGCTCCCGTCGCTGATTACCAGTGTATTTGGCGCTCTGGCTGCGCTCGGTCAGGACGAGGACCCTGCCGAAATCCTGCCAGATCCGGCCGTGTCAATTCGCGCATCGGTCAAGAAAGACCACATCGTTTGCCTCGATTGCGGCAAGAAGATGAAAATGCTCAAGCGTCATCTGATGACAGAGCACGGCATGACCATCGACGAGTATAAAGCGCGTTGGGGCCTGGGTGCAGACTATCCAATGGTCGCCCCAAACTACGCCGAAACGCGCCGCGATCTGGCTAAGAAAATCGGCCTTGGCCGTAAGCCCGGCCAGAAGCGTGGTCGCCGCAAGAAGGCGGCATAACCACCGCTCTATCCGGAAAAACCAATTCCAGATGCGGCATCGCAGGCTCAATTGCTTGGGATTGCCAGCTTGAGATGAACGCCCCGTGCCTCTAAGGCTACGGGGCGTTTCATTTTTCGGCCGGTTTTCCGGCCTCGTGCAAGGATAGTTGAGTGCAGCAACGAATTGATCTCGAACAGCTCTGTGCTGAACGCGGCCTTCGCATTACCGAGCAGCGCCGCGTCATCGCGCGCGTTCTGTCGGAAAGCGACGATCATCCCGACGTCGAGCTGCTCCACGAGCGCGCCTCTGCGATCGATCCAAAGATCTCGATTGCAACGGTATATCGTACGGTCCGCCTGTTCGAAGAGGCGGGCATTCTCGACCGGCATGATTTCGGTGACGGGCGCGCCCGTTACGAAGCCGCGCCCGAGGCGCATCACGACCATCTGATCGATGTCGAAAGCGGCGACGTGGTCGAATTTGTCGACCCCGAGCTGGAAGCCTTGCAAAAAACCATCGCGGAAAAGCTGGGCTATCGCCTGGTTGATCACCGGATGGAATTATACGGCGTGAAGCTGGGCCGCGCGAAGGATCAAGAGGCTTGATCAGCCCTGAACGGCGCAAAGCCGCAGAGGAAGGCGAAGCAACACCGCTTTCCTTCACCGGTTGGACCCGGTTTTCATTGAGAGTGTTGGGGCTGATCGCGCTGCTGATCGTCTTCGTACCGCTCCATTACCTCTACCGTATCTTCAAATACGGATCGCCCTTTCCGATGCTGTTCCTGCGCTATGCAGGTTGGACATGCGGCGCGCGCGTGCGCAAGATCGGGACCCCGCTGCGGCGCGATGTGTTCTTCATCGCCAACCATGTTTCATGGCTCGATATTCTCTCGCTCGCAGGCGCAAGCGGAACCGCTTTCGTGGCCAAATGGGAATTGAGCGAAGTGCCCGTGGTGGGCTGGCTCAGCCGTCTCAACCGGACCGTTTTCGTCAAACGCGAAAACCGCCTTGGGGTGGCGCAGCAGATCAATCTGTTGCGCGAAGCGCTGGAGGACAATTGGTCTGTGACCGTATTCCCCGAAGGCACCACCACCGACGGGCAATCGCTGCTGCCGTTCAAGACCTCGATGCTCAGCGTGCTGGAGCCGCCACCCAAAGAGGTGCTGGTCCAGCCGGTGCTTGTCGATTACGGGCCGGTGGCCGAAGAAATCGGCTGGGTTGGCGAGGAAAGCGGCATCAACAACGCCAAGCGCATCCTCTCACGCAAGGGCAGCTTTGAATTAAAGCTGCATTTCCTCGAACCGTTCAGCCCCGAGGATTTCAGAGGGCGCAAGGCCGTCGGCGCAAGGGCCAGAGCGGCGATCGAAGCCGCCTTGCTGACCAGCCTCGGCAAACCCCTTCGCGAATTCAAGCATGATGTGGTGCCAATCCGCTATGCCGCCTCGAAGGACACTCGCGGCGAAGATACTGGCGAAGGGGATGCAGCTGATGGGGATATTGGCAGCGGCGGCTGACCATTGCGGCCAATCCCGTTTGCCCCTAAAGGCCGCGCCCATGCAAAAGACTGCGCCCCCTAAGACCTATCGGGTCAAAAGCTTCGGCTGCCAGATGAACGTCTATGATGGCGAGCGAATGGCGGAAATGCTGGCCAAAAAGGGCATCACCGAAGCGCCAGAGGGTGAGGACGCCGATCTGGTGGTGCTCAACACCTGCCACATCCGCGAGAAAGCAGCCGAGAAAGTCTATTCGGATATTGGCCGGCTGACTAAAGGCAAAACGCAGAAGAAAGCGCCGATGATCGCGGTTGCAGGCTGCGTCGCGCAGGCAGAGGGCGAAGAGATCATGGCCCGCGCGCCAGCGGTGTCGATGGTGGTCGGCCCGCAAGCCTATCACCGGCTCCCCGGCATGATTGACGCTGCGGTCAGCGGTGAACGGTCGACCGACACCGATATGCCTGCGGACGCAAAATTTGCAGAACTGCCCAGCCGCCGCCGGGTGTCGCCGAGCAGCTTCCTGACGATCCAGGAAGGGTGCGACAAATTCTGCACCTATTGCGTTGTACCCTATACACGCGGCGCGGAAATCTCGCGCCCTTACAGCGCTTTGGTGGACGAAGCGAAGAAACTGGTTGCAGCCGGCGCAAAGGAAATCACGTTGCTCGGCCAGAATGTCAGCGCGTGGACCGGAGAAGATGAAAAGGGCCGCAGACTGGGCATGGCCGGTCTGATCCGCGAATTGGCGAAAGACCCCGATCTCAAGCGCATCCGCTACACCACCAGCCACCCGGCCGATATGGATGACGAGCTGATCGATACGCATGGCGAGATCGACAAGCTGATGCCCTATCTCCATCTACCCGTGCAAAGCGGCAATGACCGCGTGCTCAAGGCGATGAACCGCAGCCACACTGCGGACAGCTATCTCAAACTGCTCGACCGGTTCCGCGCTGCGCGGCCCGATCTGGCCTTGTCGGGCGATTTCATTGTCGGTTTCCCCGGCGAAACCGACGCAGAGTTCGAAGACACGCTGAAAGTGGTCGATGAAGTCCGCTATGCGCAGGCATTCAGTTTCAAATATTCGCCCCGCCCCGGCACCCCCGCCGCGACGATGGAGGATCAGGTTCCCTTGGAAGTGATGGATGAACGCCTGCAGCGCCTGCAAGCCTCTCTCCGCCGCGACCAACAGGCCTTCAACGATGCCAGCGTCGGCAAGGTCTGCGAAGTGTTGATCGAACGCAAAGGCAAGCGCGAGGGCCAATGGCTGGGCAAGTCGCCGTGGCTGCAATCGGTCCACTTCACCGGCGATGTCCAGATGGGCGATCTGGTGAAAGTCGAGCTGATCCAGGCGGGCCAGCAATCGCTGGGCGGGCGGCTGATCGACTGATCGCGAGTCTCCTGGAAGTTACAGTCTTGTGACTTTCCACCACCATCGCGATGCGCCTAGCTTGCCTCCGCCGCCTTTCGGCGTATCTTCTGCGTTAGTTAGGAAACGCCAATCAAAGGCCAACCATAGGAACGCATGGCTCGCAAATCTTCGGCCGCCGAACCGGCGGTGTCAAAACCTCCCGTCCCCCAGCGCGAAATTCGCCGCGCACAGGTGGATATGAATTTCGAGAACCAATCGCTGCTGGTTCCGCTCTTCGGACAATTCGATGCCAATCTGGTGCAGATAGAAAACCGCCTCGGCGTGTTCATCTCTGCGCGCGGCGATACGCTGCATATCGAGGGGCCCGAAGACAGCGTGGCGCGCGCACGCGACGTGTTGCAGGCGCTCTATGACAGGCTGTCACAGGGGCAGGATCTCGATGCGGGTGCAATCGAATCGGTCATCGCAATGTCGAACGAGCCCACGCTGGACGGGATTGTGAATGGCGAAAAAGACGTCCCGCCAATCATGATCCGCACGCGGCGCAAGACGATTGTTCCGCGCTCTCACATGCAGGCCAGCTATATGCAGCAGCTTGCGCATGATGATGTGATTTTCGCGCTTGGTCCGGCGGGCACGGGCAAAACCTATGTCGCGGTGGCGCAGGCGGTCAGCCAGCTTATCACCGGCAGCGTGCAGCGCCTGATCCTGTCGCGTCCGGCGGTCGAGGCGGGCGAACGGCTCGGCTTTCTGCCCGGTGATATGAAAGACAAGGTCGATCCCTATCTGCGCCCGCTTTACGATGCGCTGTATGATTGCATGCCGCCCGAGCAAGTTGAGCGCCGGATCGAAAGCGGCGAAATCGAAATCGCCCCGATTGCCTTTATGCGCGGGCGCACTTTGTCCGATGCTTTCGTTATTCTGGACGAAGCGCAAAACACCACGCGCGAACAGATGAAAATGTTCCTCACCCGTTTCGGCCAGAACAGCCGGATGGTGGTGTGCGGCGACCCCAAGCAGGTCGATATTCCCGGCGGCGACCGGATGAGCGGACTGGCCGATGCGGTGGCCCGTCTGGAAGATGTCGAAGGCATTGGCGTGACCCGCTTCACCCGCGCCGATGTGGTCCGCCACCCGATCGTTGGGCGGATCGTCGAGGCCTATGAAGGGCCGGATGCTTAATTCACTGTCTTTGCGAGGAGCACAGCGACGCGGCAATCCAGAGGAGTTAAGGGCTCCGTTCTGGATTGCTTCGCTACGCTCGCAATGACGATGGATTTAGAAATCGACATCGAAGGTTGGCCAGGAGCCGATTGGGAAGCGTTGGCAGAACGCGCTTCTCATGCGGTGGCCGAAAGCGCGCCCGAACTAGCTAACGCGCGCCTGTCTGCCAGCCTCCTCTTCACCACCGATGCCGAAGTCCACACTCTCAACCGCGAATGGAGAGAGCGCGACAAGCCAACCAATGTCTTGTCATTCCCGATGCTTTCGCGGGAAGAGCTTCTTGCACTCGAACCGGAAGGACCGCCGGTGCTGCTTGGCGATCTCGCGCTCGCCTATGAAACCTGCGCGCGCGAAGCGGATGAAAAGGGCGTCGCGCTAGAGCACCACGCTGCGCATCTTATCATTCACGGAATGCTCCATCTCGCGAGCTATGACCACGAGATATCCACCGAGGATGCCGAGCATATGGAGGGATTGGAGATCGAAGCACTTGCGCGTATAGGTATTGCGGACCCATATGCCGACTCGTTTGGGGATCGAGAACTTTAGGAGTACCCACGAAGGGCCATGCCCGACATCGACAATTCCGCCGGAGAGGCGGACAGTAGCGGCGGGCTGTGGCCCGCGATCCGGAAATTATTTGGTGCCGACAATGGCGATCGTTCCCTGCGCGCGCAGCTGGAAGAGAAGATTGACGAGCACGAGGGCGAGAATCCCAACGACGACGAGGAAACGCCCAGCAATGGCGATTTGTCGGGTGTCGAACGGCAAATGCTGCGCAACCTCCTCCATTTCAGCGAGCATGACGCGGACGATGTTTCTGTCCCGCGTGGCGAAATAATTGCGGTCTCCGCCGATGCGAGCTGGGATGAGCTGGTCGAACATTTTTCCGAAAACGGCCATTCGCGCATGCCCGTCTATCGCGGGCAGCTCGATCATGTGATCGGCATGGTCCATATCAAGGACGTGTTCCCGTTTCTGGCCAATGGCAAGAAACCGCCGGCGGACTGGACCACGCTGATGCGGCAGCCGCTTTATGTCCCGCAAACGCGCAGCGCGATCGACGTACTGGCTGATATGCGCGCCGCGCGGATGCATCTGGCCATCGTTCTCGACGAATTTTCCGGCACTGACGGGATCATCACTATCGAAGATCTGGTCGAAGAAATCGTCGGCGAAATCGAAGACGAGCATGACGAGCTTGCCGCCGATCTCATCACACCCATCGGCGAAGGCATGTGGGATTGCGATGCGCGTGCAGAGCTGGACGATGTCGCCGAGCAGGTCGACAGCCGCCTCGCCGAAGTGGAAGAGGCCGTCGATACGCTGGGCGGATTGGCCTTCGTACTGGCCGAACAAGTCCCGCAAGTGGGCGCCATCGTGCGACATCCAAGCGGGTGGCAGATAGAGATTACGGCTGCCGATGAAACGCATGTCAAACGCATAAGGCTGCACCCCCCGACCGACACAGATCAGGCGGAAAACGGGTAGAAGTGCAGAAAAAGGTTCGATTTTCTGCAACTAAATTGACGATTATGCGTAGGTGTAGTGAATAGGATTCACATGCCGACTCGCAGATTGCCTCCTCTCCGCGCTCTCGAAGCCTTTATGCGCACCGTGCGCCTTGGTTCCGCGCGCGCGGCAGCCGAGGAACTGGGCCTCAGCCCGTCCGCGCTTTCGCGCCGGATCACCAATCTTGAAGAATTTACCGGTCGCAAACTGTTCACCCGCGCCAAGCAGGCGATGCAGCTGACCGATGAAGGGCAGGCTTTCCACGATGCCGTTGCCGAACCGCTCGATGCGCTGGCCATGGCAATCGAAAACCAGTCGGAAAATCTGTCTCTCCTGCGCCTCAGGCTGGGTGTTTTGCCGCTATTCGGCAGCCAGCGCCTGTTCCCGCATCTGGGCGAATTGCGCAAACGCCATCCGCTGCTGCATATCGATATCGATACCGGCCCGCATCTGGACGACCGCGTGGGCGACACGCTCGACGCGGCGATCATCCTGTCGCGCGGGCCGGATACCGGTTTTCACGCGGTGCGGCTCGATCACAATATGGTCCACGCGATCTGCAGCGTCGAAACCGCGCAGTCGATGGGCCCCACCCCCGATATTGAAAAGCTGTCCAAGCAGACTTTCCTGATCCACAACGAACTCCCGGTCAGTTTCGAGGCATGGAAACAAGCGCTGGGGCTGGAATTGATGGAACCGGCCGCGATTGACCATTACGATTCGGGCCAGCTGATGTTGGAAGCTGCCGCGCAGGGTCTGGGCATCGCGATCATGCATGATGACCACATGAAGCGCGCCGCCGACAGCCGTCTCGCGCATTTGTGGGATACGGAAGTCGAAAGCCCGTACAGCTATTGGTTTATCTGCAAGCCTCAGGCTCTCCAGTCGCGCCCCGTCAGACTGTTCCACGATTGGCTGGTGCAGACGGGGCTTTAAAAGGCTGGGCTATCACAGACCGGGCTATAGGGGATTGACCGCAATGTTTCACAAAATCAGTTTCGCTCTCGCAATGGGCCTGTGTGCACTTCCCGTCAGCGCAAATTCCGCCGAAGAAACCCCGACAGCAGCCACCCCGGCACAGCAATTCTCCGCGATCACTTCGCTTGTCGGCAAGTGGGATGTCGAAGGCAATGACGTGCTCAAAATCCATTTCGAGGCCACCGCCGGCGGATCGGTGATCGTCGAAAAATGGATGGCCGGTGACCGCATGCATTCGCTAACCATCTATCACATGGACGGGGACAGGCTTCTGGCCACGCATTATTGCCCGCAAGGCAATCAACCCAGGCTGGCCGCCGGATTATCGCTGGATGGCGGGATCCGCTTAACTTTTCAGGACGCGACCGATCTCGATTCGAAGGAATCATATCAACACGATCTGCATTTGTCGGTGAAGGAAGACGGTTCGCTGATCCGGTCAGAAACATATTGGGGGCCCGAGGGGGCTGGCGACGAATCGAGCCTGATGCTGACCCGCGCTGCGGGATGATTGGCTAGTCCACTTCCGGCGCAAGTTGGTGGACACAGCGGCCAGCGCCGTCAGACTTTTCCGCCCCGGGATGCACCTTGTCCGCATCGCCGCATTCGACCTCTGGCTTGCGGATGGCATTGGGTTCCAGCAGATCCCATGCCGCCGGATCGCTATAGGCCGCGATCCATGTCAGGCAATCTGCCAGTTTGCGGATCGAATGTTTCGAGCTTGCGCTTTGCGACGGGTTGCAATTGATCACCAGCATATCGGCCGCAGGGGCGGATTTGTATTTGCGCAGCACGCGCAGAAATTCGCCGCGTTCGGACACGGCGAGCCGGTTCATGTCATTCGCCGCCGGATCGCCGCTGAAAAAGGGCGATGTGTTGAACACATAGGCACGCACATCGGGATGTTCGATCGAGATCTGCGTGGCCAGCGCCCCGCCCAGCGAATGGCCGGTCACCACGATCGGGATATCGCCGTTCCCCTCTAAATCGAGCAGCGCCCTTTCGGCGGCGTAGATAGAACGGGCGCCCTCTTTCTGGCTGCTTCCGAAAGAACCGGAGAAAATATCCGATGCAGATCCGAATTCGGTTCCGCGAAAGGCAATGATGCGCGCTTTCAACGCGCCGCGTTTGCCGCCCTGGGCCGCAAAACGGTTAAACACCGAATAGGCGAGGCCGCTACCGTCATTATCCGCCGCCTGCCGCTCGGCCAGCCAGACGGGCAGATCGTAGCTGTCTTCGTCGTCATAGGCGTTGGAGCTGAGCATCGCATAGACGTAACTCTGCGCCGCAGCCTCGCGGACAAAATCGCACCAGCCGCCCGGATCGCTCCGGCACGGACTACGCGATTGGGTGAGGTCGGGAAGCGGCGTAATGCAGCCGGAGAGCGCCAGCGCGCCGAGCAGCGCCGCAAATATGCGGACAGCCATTGCGCTGCGCCCTAACCCGACCACATTGATTTAGGAAACCGTCGCTTTGACGATCTTGCCCGGCGTCGCTGGCGGTTCGCCTTTGGGCAGCGCATCGACATGTTCCATGCCGCTCTCGACCTGGCCCCAGACGGTGTATTGGCCGTCAAGGAAATGCGCATCATCGAAGCAGATGAAGAACTGGCTGTTCGCGCTGTCAGGAACCTGGGTGCGCGCCATCGAACAGGTGCCGCGAACGTGGGGTTCGGAATTGAATTCGGCCTTCAAATCGGGCTTGTCGCTGCCGCTCATACCGGTACCTGTCGGGTCGCCGCCTTGCGCCATGAACCCATCAATCACGCGGTGGAACACGACACCGTCATAGAAACCTTCGCTGGCCAGTTCGGTAATCCGTTCGACATGGCCGGGGGCCAGATCGGGGCGCAGTTTGATCACGACAACGCCGCCCGAGTCGAGCGAGAGGGTAAGTTTTTGGTCCGCCATATTCTGTAATCTCCTTTAATTTGGTGCCCGATATAGGGGCTGACGCGGCAAAGTCACCAGCAAGTGTCACCCGCCGGCGCCGTTTGTCACCTTGCTTTTCAGCCTCCACCGCTTAGACGAGCCACATGGCGCAAAATCACGATCAGGATGGCGATCTGATGCTGGCGGACAATCCGGCAGATGACGAAGTGCGCCCCGATGACCGGATCGATGACGAACGGCTGGACGAAGAAAACACGCTGAAAGCCGATTATGTGCGCGCGGTGCGCGATGCGCTGGAAGAAGGCGACAAGTCGCAGGTCTATGACCTGGTCGAGCCGCTTCACCCCGCCGACATCGCCGACCTTGTCGAATTGTGCGATGCCGATGAACGGCGCGCGCTGGCCGAGGCGATTACCGATCTGATGTCGAGCGATGTGATCGCCGAACTCAACGATCACGTGCGCGAAGACATGATGGAAGCGCTGCCCGCAGAGGCGGTTGCATCCATCGCCGAACAGCTGGAAACCGATGACGCGGTCCAGATGATCGAAGATCTCGACGAGGAAGACCAACAGGCTGTCCTCGCCGAAATGGACGATGATGACCGGGTCGCGATCGAAAGCGCGCTCGCCTATCCGGAAGAAACCGCCGGTCGTCTGATGAGCCGCGAATTCGTGGCGGTTCCCGAACATATGACCGTGGGCAGCCTGATCGATTTTCTTCGCGATGAAGCCAATTCGGGTGTCGATCTGACCAATGATTTCTACGAAGTCTTCGTGGTTGACCACAAACATCATCCGGTCGGCACCTGCCAGCTAAGCTGGATCTTGCGGACCCCGCGCCATATCGCGCTGGCCGATGTGATGAAGCGCGACCAGACGCTGATCCCCGACATGATCGATCAGGAAGAAGTCGCGCTGATGTTCCAGAAATACGCGCTGATTTCGGCGGCGGTGGTCGATGAAAACGGCCGGCTGGTCGGGCAAATGACCGTCGATGACGTGGTCCACATCATTTCCGAAGAGGCAAGCGAAGACGCGCTGCTGATGTCGGGTGCGGGTGATGGCGACATTAACGAGCCAATTCGCGAAGCCTATGAAGCGCGCGTGCTGTGGCTGATCGCCAATCTCGGCACCGCGCTCGTCGCCAGTGTGATCATCTGGTATTTCGGCGCGGCTATTGAAAAGCTGGTTGCGCTGGCGGTGCTGATGCCGATTGTCGCCAGCATCGGCGGCAATGCGGGCACGCAGACGATGGCGGTGTCAATCCGCGCAATTGCGATGAACCAGCTGACCGAGGCGAATACCGGCCGCATCCTGTGGCGCGAAATGCGCGTGGCCTTGCTCAACGGGGCGACCATTGCGACATTGATCGGGGCCGCTACAGCGGTT
This sequence comes from Pontixanthobacter aquaemixtae, assembly GCF_009827395.1. Lineage (GTDB taxonomy): Bacteria > Pseudomonadota > Alphaproteobacteria > Sphingomonadales > Sphingomonadaceae > Pontixanthobacter > Pontixanthobacter aquaemixtae. Next base: position 1,601,950 of record NZ_WTYX01000001.1, read on the forward strand.
CTGTTCACCCCCATGCTCGGCGCAGTGATTGCGGTGGCGATGATCATCAACATTGTTGTGGCCGGCCTTGCCGGTGTGCTGGTGCCGGTGATGTTCGAACGGCTGAAACAGGACCCTGCGGTGGCCAGTTCGGTGTTTGTCACGATGATCACCGATTCGATGGGCTTCTTCGCCTTCCTCGGCCTCGCGGTGGCAGCAGGACTGGCCGCGTAAGCAAGGGAGAGCGACAAAGTGGCAGCGCACGAAGCCTCGATGAATTTCGACATGGAGCATGTCCGGCCGTTTCTCGAACAGCTCAATGCCAAGCTCTCGCTGGGTTTGGCAATCGACCATCTGGTAAGCCGGATCGAAGCGACCGAGCACGATTCCGCCTATGGCTGCGATCTGACCGTCCGCTTTCAAGGGCAGGACGAGAATTTGAAATTCTCTGCCTATATCGACGATATCGATGCGCCCGATCTCTATTTCATTGTTTACAATCCAGACCTTGCCACGGCCATCGACGCCGAGATGGAAGCATTTTGCGAAGCAAACGGATCGTGAGGGTTTAACCGCAAGATGCCCCTCCACATGACCAAAATCGCATTCGGCGCGAAAAGCTGGGATGATCTGGCCAGCTGGTTTGTCGAGCGTGACGAATTTCTGATGACCACCCGCTATCTGCCCAAACGGCATGAAGAAATGGTCGGCGGATCACTCTATTGGATACTCAACCACGCGCTGGTCGCGCGTTCGCCCATTCTTGGCTTTCTCCGCGCGAAAGACGGGCGTTGGCATATCCAGCTCGATCCGGTGCTGATCCCTGTCGAAGCGCGCCCCAAACGCGCGCATCAGGGCTGGCGCTATCTGAGCGATGAAGACGCCCCGCGCGATCTCGACGAGAACGAGCGTGTGGACGATGTGATGCCCGGCAAGATGATGGGCAAATTGCAGCGGTTGGGCCTGATCTAACGCGCCCTTCACCGCCCCCAGCCCCGACAAATTCCTGTTGCAAAAGAACGGTTCGCCGCAGCTCATGCTCGAATGAACCGCGGAATGGCCCTTGGCGGCCCATGCGTTCATCGCAGCGACAGGGTGGAACCAACAGGCAGCGGCATCGGAATTTTACATTTGTGCGCACCCGCAGAAATGCAAGCTTCCGCAATGGACGGATTTTGAATGCCAGGGAGTGAATGCGGCAGGATCGGATCAATGGCCGCGTAAACGCATCCCGGGCAAAGTTTATTCAAGGAATCGCCCAATGAGAATTACCCCAACCCAGCCCAAACTTCTGCTGTTGTCCGCCGCGCTTGCCATGCCTCTGGCGGGTGCTGCATCGGCGCAGGAACTTGTTTCCTATCAACCCGACTCCGCGATGGCAGACGCCCAATTGGTGGTCACCGGCCTACCTCCCGCAGATCTTTCAGGAATGGATCAGGGCCCCGATGTGGACGGATTTATCTCCGCGCGTCGCGGTGAAAAATTACAGATCACGACGGTCGATGGATCAAACACTTCGATTTTGATCAGCGAAGGCACCACAATCAAATCCACAGGTGGCTTCCTAGGCCTCAGCCGCAACCGGCTTGAATCCGATGCGCTGCTCAACGGCCTGCCGGTTTCGATCGAAACGGTGCAGTGGGGCGGCAATCTGGTCGCCAGCGAAGTGGAATTGAAAAGCAAGGATCTCAAAACCGCTTCGATGATCCGCAACGGCACCGAACAACGCTTTGGCGAACAGGGCGCGGCGATCAGCCAGAATGCGGCAGCCACCGAAGCACTGCGCGGGCGTTTCGGCGATATTGACCAGTACAATGTCAAAGGCACGACCAATGTCTATTTTGACACCGGCAAGCACAGCCTTTCTGCCCGGGCGCGCAACGAGCTTTGCTCTGCAGCGGCGCAGGCTGGCAGCATGGACAACGCGCTGCTGCTGGTGGTCGGGTATACCGATTCAACCGGCAGCTACGAGGTCAACCAAGCGCTGAGCGAGCGCCGCGCCGGGCGCGTGGTAAATTATCTGCAGCAGCAATGCGGTTGGAAACCCTACCGGATGCTGACCCCGACGGGCATGGCCGAAGCCGACCCGGCGGCGAGCAATGCCACCGCAGCGGGCAAGGCACAGAACCGCCGCGTGGCGGTCAACATTCTGGTCAGCAAAAGCGTTGACGGATACTAAGCCGGACTAACCGGATGGTGACGCGCGCATAACTGCAACGATCATGCGCGCGTCACATTCATCACCACCCTTACAGCGAGGCGATTGCGGGCACATAACGGTCCGCAATCGCATGGTGGTGACGCCTGACCTTACTCGCACCTAGGTAGTGGCGATCGCTTGCGGCCGACGCGCAACACGGCCCGTTGTCCTTACCGGCTTGTCGCGGTCGCCCATTCATGCGCATCGGCAAGACTGCTGATCTGAAACAGCCCCTTTCGGGATTGCCCGACCGATAGCGGTGATCGGCGGTCGATATGGCCATCGGGCCGTACAATCTTCAATTCGTATGGTTTGTCCGTGCTCAACAAAATTTTTGTCTGGCTGGGCGACAAGGCCCACACACCCGGCGCGGTTCGGGTGAAGCGAAGATCGGATGAAGGTTCCACGCCCCATACCATTCGACCAAGAGAGCCAGGCTCAGGATCACTCCTCACGACCTCCGCTACGACACTTGTGATCGCTGCTCTTGAACCCAATTTGACCGTGTGAAACTCTAAACCGCCCCCCTTACGCATTTTCATAACAAAGCTTGTTCCTGCGCGGGTCCTGTATTTGGTACTTTGTACGATATATCCCGAATTCTGGCCAAGCCGCAGCCCCTTCGCGGCGGTGAAATCCCGAATATCCTTCACCAATGGCTGACCAATTACGGCCAGCATTTTGTAGGAACGACGCAGATCGTAGATGCTAGTGTTTCTGGTCAGCTCGCTGCTGCAGCGCTGGGGATCTTGCGGATCAACAAGGGGCGCAACCAGCTTTTCGACAGATTGGCGAATTGCGTTCAATTCGGCAGATCTATCCGCTTCGGGAATTTGACGTTTTATGGCCTGCTCCAATCGTGTCGCAGGAACTGGGCCATCCTTCCAACAAGAAGCCGGGAAGAACGACAATTGGATCAACTTATTGTCGCCAGAGCCGTTGATGTTCGAAAAAGTGCCTTCATAGTCCTTGCGAATTTTCGCGCAGCCCAGACGATCAACGTCATCTGCTGCGGAGGCAATCCTATTCTTGATTTCGTCGTTGTACCGGAAGCGTCCAAAAATATTGTAGAGATAGTTTCTGCCCTCAAGCGTCAGGCCGCCGCACTTCTCATTGTATTCGTGAATGGCTGCCGCGCTGTGAATTCTGTTCACCTGCTCTTGCTGCGCGGTTTCTTGATCAGAGCCGCCTGCCGGCTGTGCGTGCGCGGCCCCGCCGGCAAGCAGGAGCATAGCAACGAACGGGATCAGAGCAGCACGCATGGATTTTCCTTTTTGCATTGTTTTGCCAATGGTTTAGCTGCGCGGCTCTGCCAGTCAAACGGGTTTGATAGGAAAATTTTTCGCGCCGCTATGCGGAACGCGGCATCATTGCGGAAACTTCTCCGCCACCCGGCGTAGCGCGTTGACATAGACTTCGGGCACTTGCGCACCGGGGATCATCATCTTGCCATCGACAATCATCGCCGGAACACCGGTGATATTGAGATCAAATGCCTGCGCCTGTTCGGCGCGGACATGCTGCGCCATGCGCGGATCATCGAGCGAGGCCTCGGCGGCGTTTCGATCCAGCCCCGTTTCCTCCACTACATCGAGCAGCACATCGCGCTGCCCGATATTGCGGCGCCGGTTAAAATGCGCCTCGAACAGAGCGAGCTTCAGCTTGGTCTGCTGCGCCGGACCTACCGCCGCAAGCGCCCAGCTGAGCACTTTATGCGCATCGAATGTGTTCCACATCATCGCCGGAGGGGCCTCGCCCTCATCTCCTTGGGCTGCTTCGTAATCGAGCGACACTCCGGCTTGTTCGGCCACTTCGCGCATCTGGTTCTGGATGCCTTTGGTTTCCTCGGCAGAGCGGCGATATTTGCGCGCGATATGTTCGGAGCGTTCCTCGCCCTCCGCCGCCATGTCAGGATTGAGTTCGAACGGCCGCCAGCGGATCTCCGCTTCGATCTCGCCTGCAAGTTCGGCGAGCCCTTTCTGCAATTGCCCATATCCGATGATGCACCACGGGCACATGACATCCGAATAGATGTCGATCGTCATTTTGCGGAGTGCGCCAGCGGTTTCTTGGGGCATTATGCGTGCTTCTCCAGCCACCAATTGAGCAGATGATGCGCGATGGCCTGTTTGGGCGGCGTGTTCATCGGGGCATCGGCATCGCCGTTCATCGAAGCGGCGACTTCATCGCGGGTGAACCAGCGGGCATCGGCAAGTTCGGTGGTGTCGAGCGTGATTTCATCATTTTCCGCGATGGCATAGCACCCCATCATCAATTGTGAGGGGAACGGCCAAGGCTGGCTGGCAATATAGCCCACTTCCTTGGCGACAATGCCCGATTCCTCCAACACTTCGCGCGCCACCGCTTCTTCGATGCTTTCACCCGGCTCGACAAAGCCTGCCAGCGCGGAATAGGCACGCTCCGGCCATCCCAGACCGCGGCCCAGCAGCAATCTGCCCTCATGCTCCACCAGCATGATCGTTACCGGATCGGTGCGCGGAAAATGTTCGGTCGAACAACTTGTGCAGGTCCGCTGCCAGCCGCCCTTGGCAATTTTGGTTGCACCGCCGCACGCCGCGCAGAAGCGGTGCCGCGCATGCCAATCGACAATGCTCCGCGCGCCGCCATAAAGCGCAAGGTCATCCGCCCTGAGCGTCGCCATCAGCGACCAAAGCTGCGGATTGGCCATGCGCGGGCTGGAATCGCCCTCTGGCGGGACCGCGGCAAAACAGGCCTTCCCCTCATCCAGCCCGAGAAACACCAGTTCCGCATCCTCGGCTGCATCGGCCAGCGTGCCCCAGGCGAGCGAGCCGGCATCGTCCATCTCGGGCATCAGGCCGCTCAATTTGAGCAACCGCGCCTTCCAGTTCATCAACCCGGCAAGTTCATCCGGATTGGCGCGGATATTGTCAGCGCGGTCAAGCCGCGATCCGGTAAATGCGAGCATGACGGTTTACGAGTTGTTGGCTTCGGCCGGCTGTGCAGCACCGTCGGCTGGATCGACGGCCTCGGCGGCCTCAGCAGCGGCGGCATCACTCTGCATCTTCGCCAGATCCTGCAACACCCATCTGGGGAAGTCTTGCTGGATGGGATAAGCGTTGGAAGGCATATATTGGGTGAACATCGCCGCACGCAGCCCGCTTTCCATATCGGCAAAGGCAGCCGTACCAGCCGCGCCGCCCCAACCGAATGCGGTTCCGGTGACACGCCCGCCAGCGCCGAATCTCTGCCCCTCTACCCAGGTGCCGGTAACATCGGCCGTGCTTGGCAGAATATCGCTGGTGGCGATTTCGACCGTGCTCGCTTCCATCACGCGCGTCCCGTCAATCTCGCCCTTGCCGACCAGCATCCGCAGGAATCGGTCATAATCGCTGGGGCTGCTGACCAGCCCTGCACCGCCGAAGGGGAATGCCGGATCATCGAGATAGATCGAACCCGCCGCCGGATCGATCGGCAATGGTATGCCGTTGAAAATGGCGTAATTGGTGGTGAAGCGACTGACTTCGCTTGCAGGGACTTTGAACCATGTGCTGTCCATCCCGCAAGGCTGGAACAGCCGCTGCGACAGAAACGCATCGAAAGACATTCCCGACACAACTTCGATCACCCGGCCCAGAAGGTCGAGGCCGACCGAATAGCTCCATTTGGTCCCCGGCTGATAGACCAGCGGGAGCTTTGCCAGTTCGTCGGCAAATTTTTCCAGGCTTTCGGCTGGCTCCGCGCGGCCAATTCCGGGGATCGGTATCCGGCTGACCTGGCCGGGGCTGACGCCGTTGCTTTCATAGGCCTGTTTGATCGGGCCGGTCTGGACAATGCCGTATCCCAGACCCGCCGTATGAGTCAGCAATTGGCGGATTGTGATGGGGCCATTTGCCGGTTCCAGATTGTCCTCTGTAATCGCGCCATCATATTCCTTCTGCACTTGCATATTGGCGAAAGCGGGAAGGATTTCCGCCAGCGGCGTGTCGAGCGTGAGCTCGCCATCTTCGACCAGCATCATCGTGGCAATGCCGGTAATCGGCTTCGTCATAGAATAGATGCGATAAAGCGAGTCGGCATTTGCAGGGGTCAATCCGTCAATCTGCAAAGTTCCCTGACTGATAAGTTCAAAGGGATCCTGCCCCCACCCCAAAGCGGCAACCATATTGGCGACTTTGCCCCCGCCGACATATTCACTGATCTTGCCGCGGATGATCGGCCATGTGGTGCTGTCCACCTGCGCGAAAGCGGCGGTTCCCATCGGGAAACCCGCAAGCGCCGAACCCACACCCAGCATCGCGCCGCCACGCAGCAGCGATCGACGCGACAGCTGATCTGCTTCAAACATACCGTAAGCCATAGACAGGTCCTCTTTTGAAATTTGATTGCCCTATTGGGGGAAGCAGACTGAACGGTCAATTACAGGACAGCTCGCTCTTGAAACCGCTCGGTGTCATACCTATGTAATACACATGCTGAATATACTCTCTTACCTCCTCGGTATCATCTCGCTCATCGTGGTCATTCCGGCGACCATCCCATTGCTTGGCTGGGCAAACTGGCTGGCACTGCCGGTGATCGTGATCGGCGTGGTTCTTGGCGCCTTGTCATCGCGCGATGGAGGCAGGAATTTCTGCCTGATTGTCGGCCTGATTGCGGTCGTGCGCCTTAGTCTGGGCGGCGGGATACTCTAATCCTGCGCGGCTGCCAGACTGGCGGCTTTGGCAAACAGGGTCGGTAAGCCGGCGCTTTCCAGATCATCGATGGGCCACCATTCGCCCGCTTGCTCGCCGGGTGAATGGTCACTGTCCAGTTTCACCACCGCCATTTCCAGCGAGAAATGGGTAAAGCTGTGGCGCACGATGCCCAGAGTTTCGCCTTCCCCCGCGAGCGGCGCCGTTCCACTGCCATCGGCACCAGCGCGCCAGCCGTCATCGGGAAAGGCGCGCATCCCGCCCAGCATGCCCTTATCGGCCCTTCTTACCAGCCAGACTTTGCCGCCTTGCGCGATCCAATAGGCGGTGCCTTGCCTCACCGGCTTGGCCTTCTTCGCGGCTTTGATCGGGAAGCGGGCGGGGTCAGCAGAAGCATAGCCCTGACAATCCGCCGCTAGCGGACACAAGGCGCAATCGGGATCGCGCGCGGCACAGATGCCTGCGCCCAGATCCATCATCGCCTGCGCAAAGTCACCCGCGCGATCATCGGGAGTGATAGCGCCAGCTTTTTCGCGGATTGTCTTTCGCGACGCGGGCAATGGCTGCGCGATTGCAAACAGCCGCGACACCACCCGCTCTACATTGGCATCGACCACAACCGCGCGCTGTCCGAAGGCAATCGCGGCAATCGCGGCGGCGGTATAGGCCCCCACACCGGGCAGTTTCACAAGCTCCACTTCGGTTTCGGGAAAACCGCCCATCCGGGCCGCTGCGCGCGCGCATTTCACCAGATTGCGCGCCCGCGAATAATATCCCAGCCCCGCCCACGCAGCCATCACATCTTCCTCCGGCGCTTGCGCAAGCGCTTCCACCGAAGGCCAGCGTTCGGTGAATTTGGCGAAATAGGGCTTTACCGCGGCAACGGTGGTCTGCTGCAGCATCACTTCGGACAGCCACACACGATAGGGATCGGTCAGGGGCGACCCGGGCCGCGCGCGCCAGGGCAGACTGCGCGCATGCACATCGTACCATGCGAGCAGTTTGTCGCTGATTGTTTCCATACTGGCGGTCACGCCGCGCCTATGGCATGGCGCGCAGCACGATGGAACGCGACGGAGACAAACCTGCACAGAAAGTGCCTGCGAAGCGGCGCGCCAAGCCCAAGCAATGGCAGCGCGCGCGCGGCGGACCGGCCAAACCCATTTCCGAATTGATGCCGCAAATCGGACGCACCGCATTCCGCCGCTTCGGCTTCGTCCAGTCTTCTGTTGTCACCCGCTGGCCGGAAATCGTCGGCGAAACCCATGCCAAGGTCTGCGCCCCCGAATCGATCCGCTTTCCGCCGGGCGACAAGGAAAACGGCATTCTCCAACTGGTCGTGGTTCCCGCCCATGCGCCGCTGATCCAGCACGTCATTCCGGAGATTATCGAGCGGGTGAACCGCTTCTTCGGCTATCAGGCGGTGATCAAGGCCAAAATCCGGCAAGGTGCGGTTAACCCGCCGAGCGATAACAGCCGCGCGAAGGCACCGCCTTCGCTCAAGCCGATCCCGATGGAATTGGGGGACAGCCTGCGCGATGTCGGCGATCCGGAATTGCGTACAGTGCTCGAATCGCTCGCGCGCAGTCTGGGAAACCAGAGCGATGACGACATCGACGCTATCGAATAGGAACCCAAGGCTTTGAAAAATCTGCTTCGCCCGGTCTTTCTTGTCGGCGCTGCCTTGCTAACCATCGGGGCCAACCAGAATTGGCATGCCGCGGTGGTGAAGACAGATCGCAGCCACCAGATCGGCAATCCGGAGGCGAAAGTGAAGCTGACCGAATTTGTCAGCTATACCTGCCCGCATTGCGCCAGCTTTGCCGCAAAGGGCGAACCGGTTTTGCAATTGGCCTATATCGGCCAGGGAACCGTCCAGCTCGAAATCCGCAGCATAATCCGCAATGATGTTGATCTGACCATCTCGCTGCTGGTCGGCTGCGGCGATACTGACAAGTTCATGCGCAATCACACCTATTTCATGAGCACCCAGGACAAATGGCTGAAAGTGTTCGAGAATTCGACTTTGGGGCAAAGGCTTCGCTGGTCCTCCGCCGACGGTCCGACCGCCAGACGCGCGATTGCCAGCGATGCCGGATATTACCAGATGATGGAAACGCGCGGGTACACCCGCACCGAGATTGACCGATGCCTGTCGGACGACAAGGAAGCCGAAAGACTGGAAGCCAACACACTCGCCGATTTTGCCGAATATAAGGTCCGGGGCACTCCCAGCTTTGCGATCAACGGCGAATTGCTGGATCACGTCCATTCATGGCAGGCGCTGGAGCCTGTCCTCAACGCGAATTTTTAAGGCACAAGTCTTGGGACAAACTGTGGATAGCGCTATCGAGTGCTTTACCCGCCCGCCCCTTCGTATAGCCTCCACCAACATTTTTACGGATATAGACCCGATATGACCATTCTTCGCAAAATCGCCCTCGCCACTTTCGCTGCGCCGCTCGCATTGGGTTTGGCCGCATGCAATTCCGAAGCCGACGATGTTGGCGTGGAAGAAGGCGCGCAGATCGCCCCGATTGCAGCGCCTGAAGGCACTGCATGGACCGAAGTGGTCAATGTTTCGGAAGAAGGCGGCTATGTTCTGGGCAATCCCGATGCGCCGCTGAAAGTGGTTGAATATGCCTCGCACACATGCGGCGCTTGCGCACAGTTCAGCGTCCAAGGTGGGCCGCCGCTGCAGGAAGAATATGTGAACAGCGGCCGGGTCAGCTACGAATTGCGCAATCTGGTGCGCGATCCGATCGATCTGGTCATTTCGACAATGGCCCGCTGCGGTGAACCCGCCGCCTTTATCCCGCGCGCCGATCAGGCATGGGCGAGCTTCAATGAAGTGATGGGCGGCGCGCAGAGCAATGGCCAAGCCTTGCAGCAGGCGATGGAAATGCCCGAAGAGCAACGCTACGTCGCGATTGCCGAGGCCGCCGGCCTGTTCGGCTTCTTCCAGGCCCGCGGCCTTCCGCGTGATCAGGCGCAGACTTGTCTCGCCGATGTCGACAATGTGAAAGCAATTGCCGAACGCTCCGCCGCGCAATCGAACGAATTGGGCGTCAATGCGACGCCGACATTCTTCCTCAATGGCCGCAAGCTGGACGTGAACCAGTGGCCCGGTCTTGAACCGATCCTGCAACGCGCGGGCGCACGCTAAAGCGGCGACTGACGGGGGGAACGGCAGCAGCGATGCAAATAAAACGGCTCAAGCTCAGCGGCTTTAAAAGCTTCGTCGAGCCAGCCGAATTGCGCATCGAAAAGGGACTGACCGGCGTTGTCGGGCCCAATGGCTGCGGCAAATCCAATCTGCTCGAAGCGATCCGCTGGGTGATGGGCGAAAACTCGCCCAAATCGATGCGCTCGGGCGGAATGGACGACGTTATTTTTGCCGGCACCGAGCAACGCCCGCCGCGCGATTTCGCAGAGGTTGTTCTCCACGCCGAAGACGATGACGGCGAAGACCTGGACGTGATGCGCCGGATCGAACGCGGTGCAGGTAGTGCGTACCGCGTCAACGGCAATGATGTGCGGGCGAAGGATGTCTCGCTGACCTTCGCCGATGCCGCAACCGGTGCGCATAGCCCCGCTCTGGTCAGCCAGGGCAAGATCGCGCAAGTCATTGCCGCCAAGCCGACCGAACGCCGGCAAATGCTCGAAGAGGCCGCTGGCATTGCCGGGCTTCACGTGCGCCGCCGCGATGCCGAGAGCAAGCTGCGTTCGACCGAGAAAAATCTCGAGCGGTTGGAGGACCTGATGGCGGGCCTCGACACGCAGATGGCGTCGCTGCGCAGGCAGGCCAAACAGGCTGAACGCTATACCAAGCTGACCGACCAGATTACGATTGCTGGGGCCCGCGTGCTGTTTGCACGGTGGCGCGATGCGGCAGCAGCGGCCGATGCTGCGCGCGAGCAGGCGCAGGCGGCAGAGGCACGCGTTACCGCCGCCAAGGAAGCCACCGACGCAGCGCAAAAGGCCCAGCATGACGCGGCGAAAACGCTGTCCGAAGCGCGCGAGGAACAGGCCGACCGGCGCGATGATGCCAGCGCGCATGGCCACCGGATGGCCGCGCTCACATCGCAACTGGAAGCCGCAGAGCAGCGGCTGGCCGATCTCGACCGGCAGAAATCCCGGCTGGAGGAAGATCGCGGCGAGGCGGACCGGCTGACCAAAGACGCCGCCGAAGCGCTGGCACGGCTTGAGAAGGATCTGGCCCAAAGCGAAAAATCGCTCAGCGCCGATGAAGAGCGCCGCCCTGCGCTGGCAGAAGCGCTCGAAGAAGCAGAACGCGCCGGACGCGCTGCGGAACTGGCGCTGGCCAAGGCGACCGCCGATCAGGCAGGCGTCGAAGCCGAATGGCGCGTTGCCGAAGCAGAAGTTGCGCAGGCCCAATCGCGTCTCGACCGGTTGAATGCCGAAAGCGAGCGGCAGGCGCAAACGCGCGCGTCGCTGTCGCAAGCGGGCGATCCCGCGCAAGCGGTTGCGCAAGCCAAAAGCGATGCCGAGCAGGCCGCCGACACGCTGTCCAAACTGCGCGCCGATCTGGAGCAGCAACGCGAAAGCAAGCAGGCTTTGCAAACCGCGCGCGATGAAGCCGGAACCGCGCTTGCCGCGGCGAAGGCCGAACTGGCCGGGATCGAACGCGAATATAATGCGCTGGTGCGCGATCGCGATGCGCGCGAGAGGCAACGCACGCAGCGCAAGGGCCTGCCTGCCGCTCTCGATGAAGTGCGCGCCAAGCCCGGCTATGAACGCGCATTGGCTGCCGCGCTGGGCCGCGATGCGAAGTCGCCATTGGGCACTCCATCCGACGAAGGCGAAGGACGTTTCTGGACGGGCAGCGATGCCCCCAAAGCTGTCGCCGATAGTCTTGCCGCCTATGTCACATCCTGCCCCGCGCAGCTGAAAGCCCGTCTGGCGCTGGTCCATGTCGCCGAAAGCGATGATGGCCGCAAGCTGGGCCCAGGCGAATGGCTCGTCACCATCGGCGGGCATCTGCGCCGCTGGGACGGCTTCGTCGCGCGCGGTGAAGGCGCAGCCGAAGCGGCCCGGCTGGAAGCCGAAAACCGTCTTGCCGAGCTTGAGGCGGAGCTGCCCGCAAAACGCACCGCATCCGAACATGCAGAGGCAGCGCAGGCAGAGGCGCAGGGCCAATTGGCGGCTTTGCAGACGGCATTGGTAGCGCGCGAACGCGAGGTTGGCGAAGCGGCGGAGGCCGAGCGGCACGCTTTGCGCGCGCTCGATCAGGCAGAAGTGGCGCGCGAACGGCTCGCTTCACGATTGCAGGAACTCGACACCGCAGAGGCCGATCTGGCCGAGCAGACAAAGCTTGCCCAGGCCGATCTTGAACAGGCAAAGGCAAAGCGCAGAGAGCTTCCCGCGCCCGATACCGGCCGGGCCGCATTGGAAGCCGCGGGCTCCAAACACGATGTCGCGCGATCGGCGCTTCAGGCCGCCACCGCGACTTTGGCCGCGCATGATCAAGCGCTTGCGGTCGCGCGCGAGCGGACTGCGGCGCAGCGCAGCGACATGGCCAACTGGCAAACGCGATCGGGCGAGGCGGCGCAGCGGCTGTCCGATATGGCGCGCCGGTTCGAAGAAATCGAAGAGGAACGCGCGGTGTTCGCGGCAAAGCCTGAAGGGCTGATGCGCGAGATCGAGCAAGGCGATGCGGTGCGCGAACGGCTGACCAAGGATCTCGCCGCTGCCGAAGCCGTGGTTGCCGCCGCGCAGGAAACGGCGCAGCAAATCGACCGGACATTCGCCGAAGCCACTGAAGCACTCGCCACCGCACGCGAATCGCGTGCCGGCCTGTCCGCCCGCGCGGAAAGCGAAGAAGCGCGCCGGACGGAAATGGCGCGCGTCTCTGGCGAACGCTTCCAATGCCCGCCGCCGATGCTCGCCAACAAGTTTGAATTCGACGCCGACGAGGTCAAGAATTCGGGGCTCGAAAGCGAGGAGCTGGAGCGTCTTACCGCGAGCCGTGAGCGCATCGGACCGGTCAATCTGGTGGCGTCCGAAGAACTGACCAAACTCGAAGAAGAGCACGGATCAAGCGCAGCCGAACAGGAAGAATTGCACGAGGCGGTCAACCGGCTGCGCGGATCAATCGGCAGTTTGAACCGCGAGGGGCGCGAGCGTCTGAAAACCGCGTTCGAGCAAGTCGACACGCATTTCCGCCGACTGTTCACGCGGCTGTTCAATGGCGGCCAGGCCCATCTGGCACTGATCGACAGCGATGATCCGCTGGAGGCGGGTCTGGAGATATTTGCGCAGCCGCCGGGCAAGAAATTGCAATCTCTGACATTGCTTTCGGGCGGAGAACAGGCGCTGACCGCCATCGCGCTGATCTTTGCGCTGTTCCTGACCAATCCCGCGCCGATCTGCGTGCTGGACGAAGTCGACGCGCCGCTCGACGACGCCAATATTGACCGGTTCTGCGACCTGCTCGACGCGATGAGCAAGGAAACCAAGACGCGCTATCTGATCGTCACGCACAATGCGGTAACGATGAGCCGGATGCATCGCCTGTTCGGCGTGACAATGGTCGAACAGGGCGTCTCCCGCCTCGTCAGTGTCGATCTGGATGTGGCCGAGGAACTGGTCGCGGCGCAGTAGCAGAAAGTTCGGGCGCCCTTGCCGGGATGCGGATTTAAGCGTCCAGCGCCGCCACCAGGCGGGCGCGAATTCCTTTGAGTTGGGCAATCACCTCTGCCGGAACGACCGGCTCCGCTGGTGGCGCAATGGGTGCGGGGTCAATTGCGGGGGCCGCAGCAGGTGCCGCAGCGGGTGAATGTTCCGTTTCCGCAGCAGGAGCGGGTGGCGGAGCATCCTCTCCCTTGCCGTCTTCCAGCGCTTGTTGAGCGCCTTTCAAAGTATAGCCGTCACGGTTCACCAGCTTGTCGATTTTTTCGATCAGCTCGACATCTTCGGGCCGGTAATAACGGCGCCCGCCGCTCCGCTTGAGCGGTTCGAGCATCGGGAATTGCTGTTCCCAATAACGCAATACATGGGTTTTGATATCCAGCGCTTTGCTGACTTCACCAATCGTGCGGAGCGCGCCTTCGTCTTTTCCGTCTTCGAATTGGGCGCTCATCCATTTATCCCTTGGCAATACGCTCTTTCAGCAGCTGGCTGGCGCGAAAAGTCATGACCCGGCGCGGGGTGATTGGCACTTCAACGCCGGTTTTCGGGTTGCGGCCGATACGTTCTTTCTTGTCGCGCAGGATGAAGCTTCCAAAGCCGGAAATCTTCACATTCTGCCCGTCAGACATGGCATCACACATATGCGCAAGGATCGCTTCCACCAGGTCCAGCGACTCGGCCCGCGAGAATCCCATTTTGCGATTAATCGTCTCTGCCAGATCGGCTCTTGTCAGTGTGTTTACTGAACGAGACATTCGCTCTCTCCCTTACCGGCGCGACCCAGGTTTTTCGGAATTAAGGTATGTACGTAGCTGCTTTCGCCCTTTTGGGCAAATAATTTGGTGCAAAAAACGCAACAATATTGCGGATTACATTCTCACCAGCGATGCACCCCAGGTGAATCCGCCGCCCATCGCTTCAAACATGACCAGATCGCCTTTCTTGATCCGGCCATCCCGGATGCCAACATCGAACGCCAATGGCACCGAAGCGGCAGAGGTATTGGCATGCTGGTCCACGGTGACAATCACCTTCTCCGCCGGCAGCCCCAGCTTGCGCGCGGTTGCGTCAAGAATGCGGGCATTGGCCTGATGCGGTACCACCCAGTCGATGTCAGCCGCAGCATGCCCTGACGCGGCGAGCGTTTCCTTGAGAACATCGGACAGATTAACCACCGCATGGCGGAAAACCTCGCGGCCCTTCATGCGCAATTTGCCGACCGTCCCGGTGGTCGAAGGCCCGCCATCGACATAGAGCAATTCGTTATGCTTGCCGTCCGCATGCAGCTTGGTGGACAGAACGCCTGGGCCGTCTTTGGGACCGTCTTCGGCAACCTCTTGCGCTTCCAGCACCATCGCGCCCGCGCCATCACCAAACAGCACGCAAGTGGTCCGGTCTTCCCAGTCGAGAATGCGGCTGAATGTCTCTGCCCCGATCACCAATGCGCGTTTTGCCATGCCGGTGCGCAGCATCGAATCGGCCGTGCCCAATGCATAGAGAAAGCCCGAACAGACCGCCGCGACATCGAATGCAATGCCGCCATTGCAGCCGAGATTGTGTTGGACCTGCGTTGCGGTGGCAGGAAATGTCTGATCCGGAGTGGCGGTGGCCAGCACGATCAGATCGACATCCTTGCCATCCATGCCCGCCGCCTCAAGCGCACGCTGCGCTGCCTGCGTTGCCAGCGACGATGTGGTTTCCCCGTCATCGGCAATATAGCGCTGGCGGATGCCGGTACGCTCGACAATCCATTCGTCCGTCGTATCGACGCGCTGCGAAAGCTCTTCGTTGGAGACAGCCTTGCCAGGCAAGGCAGAACCACTGCCACGGATGACCGAACGGATCACTTGGCCGCGCTATTATCAAAAGCGGCGTCGTCGCGGGCTTGCAATTCGGCAAGGCCGGCGCTGATACGCTGCGTCAGATTTTCTTCGAGCAAGCGCGCAGCAACCGTGACGGCATTGGCCACCCCGCCCGCGCTCGCGCTGCCATGGCTTTTCACCACAACCCCGTTGAGGCCAAGGAACACCGCGCCATTGTGATTGTTGGGATCGAGATGATGCTTG
This sequence comes from Pontixanthobacter aquaemixtae, assembly GCF_009827395.1. GTDB lineage: Bacteria > Pseudomonadota > Alphaproteobacteria > Sphingomonadales > Sphingomonadaceae > Pontixanthobacter > Pontixanthobacter aquaemixtae. The sequence continues at coordinate 1,617,519 of NZ_WTYX01000001.1, forward strand.
AGCAATTCGGTTGCCGGGCGCGACACCAGAAATCCGATCTTTGACCGCAGCGAGCTGGTGAAGGCATTGCGCAACAGATCGGTCACAAATCGCGCGGTTCCTTCGATCGCTTTCAAAGCGATATTGCCGGAGAAACCGTCGGTCACCACAACGTCCACTTCGCCGCGATTGATCTTGTCCGATTCGACATAGCCTTCGAAGCTCATATCGAGGCCGGGCGCTTCCTGAAGCTGCTCCGCCGCTTCGCGCAGCCGGTCAAAACCCTTGTTTTCCTCTGTCCCGATATTCAGCAGGCGGACGCGCGGCATATCGCGCCCGGTGAGAATTTTCGAATAGGCAGCGCCCATAATCGCGAACTGGACCAGATTGCGCGCATCGGCCTCTGTATTTGCGCCCAGATCGAGCATGATGACATCATTATCGCCCAGCGTTGGCATAAGCGCCGCAAGCGCAGGGCGATCGATCCCCGGCATTGTCCGCAGCGCAAGCTTGCTCATCGCCATCAGCGCGCCGGTATTCCCGCCGCTGACCGCAGCGCCGGCATCGCCTTTTTTTACCGCATTGACGGCAAGCCCCATCGATGTCGTCTTCGCGCGGCGCAGCGCCTTGGTCGGCAGCTCGTCCCCGCTGACAACATCATCGCAATGAAGAATTTCGGATGCACCGCGCATATTGGGATGATCTTGCAGCGCGGCTTTGATCCGCGCTTCATCGCCAACCAGCAGGAACTGGAACTGGTCATGCCGGCGGCGCGCTTCGGCAGCGCCGTCGATCATAACGCGCACGCCTTCATCGCCGCCCATCGCATCAACGGCGATACGCGGGAGGCTCATGGGCGTTTACTCCGGGACAATGTGTGGTCTTAGAGACCTACTGCGACAATTTCGCGTCCATTATAGTGGCCGCAAGCGTTGCACATATTGTGCGGACGCTTCAGCTCGCCACAATTGCTGCATTCATGGAATGCTTCGGGCTTCAGCGAATCATGCGAACGACGGATACCGCGACGGTGCGGCGAAACTTTTCTCTTAGGGACAGCCATAGCGGCACCTGTTCCTTGAATTAAACTGCAGATTGTTAGGGCCGCTTTAAGCGAAGGCCCTGCCCTGCACAAGCAATACTCGCGCATGGGAATCAAAGCCCGGCTCTCACGGGAAGGGGCGCGCTATAGAGGAAATTCGCCGCAACGCAACCCGCGACATTGCTATTCGCTGCAAGAATGAGTAGCAAAGCGAAACTTAAACGGAGGGATTCCCGATGATTTTACCAGTAACGCTTTGCACCGCTGCGGCAATGGCCGTTCTCACCATCTGGCTGATGGTCCGGATCGGCAAATTGCGCGGGCAAGAGAAAATCCTGCACGGCGATGGCGGCAATCCCGGATTGATCCGGCGGATGCGCGCGCAGCTCAATTTCGTGGAAAGCGCGCCCTTTGTGCTGGCATTGGCCGCAGGAATCGAGATCACCGGCAAAGGCGGCCAATGGCTCGCTTATGTGGCCGGCATCTATATTCTCGGCCGGGTTGCGCATGCCATCGGGATGGACGCCGAAACAGCAGCCAAAACCCGCGTCGCTGGTGTGGTGATCACTTTGCTGACATTGCTCGGCCTGGCAATTGTTGCCGTGCTGATCGCCGCAGGTGTGATGTAAGTCGCCTGCAATCAGCTGAGCGCGTAATCGCTCACGAACTGGTTGGTCTTGCGCTCTTGGCCAAAAGTGCTGGTCGGGCCGTGGCCTGGAATGAAAGTCACGTCCCCGCCCAGCGGCCATAGCTTTTGCGTGATCGCATCGATCAGATCCTGATGGTTGCCCATCGGGAAATCGGTGCGCCCGATTGACCCTTGAAACAGCACGTCGCCGACAATCGCGAATTTGCTCGGCCCGTGGAAAAACACCAAATGTCCTGGCGTATGGCCGGGGCAATGGATGACGTTGAGCGTGAGCTCACCCACCGTCACCGTATCGCCATCCTCCAGCCAGCGATCCGGCTCGAACACTTCGCCGCGAATGCCGTATTTCGCGCCGTCTTCGTCGAGCCGCGAAATCCAGAAACGGTCCGCCTCATGCGGGCCTTCGATTTGCACGCCCATTTCCTTGGCGAGAATTCCGCTTTCGCCGCAATGGTCGATATGGCCATGGGTTATGAGGATTTTCTCCAGCTCGACGCCGGATTTTTTCAGACCGGCTTTAAGTTTGTCGAGATCACCCCCCGGATCGATCAGCGCGCCTTTCATCGTTTTGGTGCACCAGATCAGGCTGCAATTCTGCTGCAGCGGTGTCACCGGCATAATCGCGGCGCGCATGGGTGGTTGGGGTTTGGTTTCGGTCATGCTGGCGATTTGGAGCCACTTGCGAGTGAATGCAAGGACAGTGAGCAAGCCCAAGCTTTCAGCTCAATATCATTGGGGCTAAAACTTCCGTGCTCCGGGTTCTGCAACGACCTGGTACTCGTCTTGCCAGATAATATGGCCTGGATCGCGAGTAGTCAGAATGTCAACATGCACGCCGCATGCCTCCAAGGCTAACTTTAGCTGATGCATTTGGCGGATATGATCGGCGGCTGCGGGTTTGAACCAAGATAGGCCCGGTTGTCCGCGCCCTTTCCAACCGCCTCTAGAAAATTGGCTGGGAACAGTGAGGTGTTGCTGGAACCAGTCAGAAAGCTCGCCAATCTGCTTAAGAGCCCATGAAGGCGCAAAATCGCAATCTCTTGCCTCATCAAATGCTTGGAATAACCCAAGCCTCTGCTTCTGCGACTCTACTCGACGATAGCAAACGAAACGGACGAAAGTTCGGTCAAACTTGGCCACGAACTACAACCTCCCGCTCTTCCACACCACGCGGCCGATAATCTCTACCTCATCTGCCGACACTTCAATCGGCGGATAGGCGAGGTTCTGGCTGAGCAGTGACACACGCCCTCCCCCTTGCGATGCGACGCGTTTGACCAGCAGCGTGTCTTCCAGCCGCACCACATGGATACCATCGCGGAAGGGGCGCTGCGACCGGTCGACCAGCACTTCGTCGCCCGCACGAAGCAGCGGCTCCATCGAGTCCCCCTCCACCACAATTGCTGAGAGATCGGCCCCCTCTAGCCCCTGTTCGCGCAGCCACCGCTGCGAGAAACGGAAATTGTCGAAGGGAATTTCCTCTCCCACCGTTGCCCCGGGGCCGGCGGAGGCGCTGAGCGCGAGGCGCGGCACATCGACCCAGCCTTTCTCCAGAGGCAATCTCTTCGTCGGCATATAGGATTTTTCCGCCGGTCCGCCCAGTTCCGATTCGGGCACGTCGAAAAACTCCGCGAGCATCCGGCGATCATGCTCGCTCAAGCGCCTCGGGCTACCTTTTGACGTAAACTGCTGCAAATACGTCTTATTTTTCCCAATCATCTCGGAAAGGCTGCTCAGCGAACAGCTTTGCGATTGGGCAAGTTCGAGAAGTCTCTCACGCGGGTTCGACATTATTTGTCCTCGTTGTCGATGTATTTTTCCTACCTACACGATGTATTTTTCCTAGACAAGTAGGATTTCACGCGCGACGAATCGGTCATCGGGCGATTCGCAGGAGCGCCCGGTCGCCACAAAAACCCGCACCGCAGGAGAGCCCATGCTTATCAGGACCATTGAAAAGTTCCTTCGCCAAACGGGAATGCCCCCGACCAAGTTTGGCCGACTTGCCACGCAGGATCCGCGCTTTGTGCTCGATCTGCGCAATGGCCGAATGCCGCGCAGCAAGACCGAGCGCCGCGTCGAGAGCTTTATCAGTGAATATCTGGGAGGGCAGAATGTCGGCTAGTCCCACTGCGAAAATCCGCCCCTCCCGAAAACCGCGCCGGACCGCGGCAGAGCGATTGCGTTTGGCGCTGGACGCGCTGTGTTCGGGATTGGCGACAATCGAACAGCATGATGAAAAAGCATGGGCCAGCATCACCTTTTCCGGCGCGCGGCACAGCCTGCGTCTGACGTTTTCGGGCGCGGAAGCGGTTGAGGCAGGCGAATCCTTTGTTTCGATCCTGCCCGAGCATGAATTCACGATTCCCGGACAATTGGTCGCGGACGCAACGATCACCAATGTCCGGCACAGATTGCTGCCCGAACCGCAAATGGTCGTAGAGTGCGAGCTGTTGCTGCTGATCGACGCGTAAACGCGGCCGGGCCCGCGCTAATATCCCCTCGCCGGGTCAAAAATCGGGCTGAGCGGTTCGCCGCGATGATACTTGCCCAGATTTTCGAGAAAGCGCTGCGCCGAGCGCATGAACATCTTGTCTTGCGCGCGGCCTGACAGATGCATCGTGATATCCGCATTGGGGAGCGTCCACAGCACGTGGTCTTCGGGCAGCGGTTCGGGATCGGTCACATCGAGCAGCGCCGCGCCGATTGTACCGGCCTGTAATGCGGTGACCAGCGCATCCTGATCGACCACCGTTCCGCGCGCGATGTTTACCAGCACGGCGCTATCCTTCATCGCCGCAATTTCGCTTTCGCCAATCATTCCGTCGGTTTCGGGTGTCGCAGGCACAGCGAGGATAACCCAATCAAACTCGCCCAGCTTGCCGCGCCATTCATCGGGCCCAAGCACACCATCCGATCCGCCCGAGCGCCTGACAATCGTGACATCGACATCGAATGCATTGAGGCGGGTCTCGATCAATTTGCCAATCGCGCCATAGCCCAGCAACAACGCCTTGCTGCCCGCCAGCTCCATCTTGCCGGGTGAATCCAGCAACCATTCGTGCCGGTCCTGCGCGCGCACGACCTCGCGATACCCCTTCGCGTGGTTGAGCATCATCATGACGGTATATTCGGCAATCGTGATGGCGTTGATGCCGGCGCCATTGGTCACTGTCACCCCGCGCTCGGCCAGAACATCCAGCGGCAGGAAATCCAGCCCCGCATAGATCGAATTATACCATTTCATCTTCTCGGCGCGGCGCACCGCTTCGGCCATCGGTTTCTTGTCGTTGAGATCGAACCAACCGATTTCCGCTTCGCCCGCATGTTCCATCAACTCGTCGGTCGAGGCGAACCAGCGCGGTTCGAGCCAATCGGGCAAATGCGGCTCGATGGCCGGGCGGATCAATGCGGAAAGAACTGCGATGGTCATAATTTCCACTCCCAACCAAGAGGATCGCCGTCCATCACCTCTACGCCCTTGGCGGTAAGCTCGTCACGGATAGCGTCAGAGGTGGCGAAGTCCTTTTGAGCCCGCGCAGCCTTGCGCCGGGCGAGCGCGTCTTCGATTTCGGCCTCGGTGATGGTCGCAGTGTTAGGACGAACCCGAAGATCCTTGCGAGACAGGCTTGAGATGCACAATCCCAGTACTTCATCCATTTGGAGAAGCGGAACCTCCTTCTCGTGCGGCTTCCGCTTCTTTGCGAAGAGCACACTTTCGAAAGCGGTCAATGCAACAGGGGTGTTCAAGTCGTCAGAAATTGCCCCGTCAAATCGACCTTCCTCTTCTTCGAAGAATGCATCCAATGACGTCGTTTGAAGTTCAGAAGGAACAGGCGTCGCCTTAATTTTTTCATATGCTGCAACAATCCGCTTTAGCCGCGTCAGCGCCGCGTCCAGCCCTTCCCACGAAAATTCCAGCTCGCTGCGGTAATGCGCCTGCAGGCACATCATCCGGTAAGCGAGCGGGTGGTATCCCTTGTCCACCAGCAATTGCAGCCGCAGGAATTCACCCGACGACTTGCTCATCTTGCCGCTACGTTCGACCAGGAAGTTGTTGTGCATCCAGAACCGCGCGCCCGAATTGGTCGCTTCGGAAAGGCCGCCGCAGCCGCAGAAAGCCTGGTTCTGCGCGATTTCGTTGGGATGATGGATTTCGCGGTGATCGATCCCCCCTGTGTGGATATCAAACGGGAAGCCGAGCAGCTTTTCCCCCATCACCGAACATTCCAGATGCCAGCCGGGCGCGCCTTTGCCCCACGGGCTGTCCCATTCCATTTGGCGCTTTTCGCCGGGCGGAGTCTTGCGCCAGATCGCGAAGTCGGCGGCGTTGCGCTTACCCTCGACCGTTTCGATCCGGCCCTCTCCATCCTCTGTCACAGCGCGCGCCAAGCGGCCGTAATCGGCAATTGTCGAGACATCGAAATAGAGCCCGCTGTCGAGTTCGTAGCAATGCTTGTCAGCGATGCTTTTCGCGAAATCGAGCATTTCGTCGATGTAATCGGTCGCCACAGACCAATGCGCCGGCTGCCTGATATTGAGCGCTTTCACATCTTCCCAATAGGCCTCGGTATAATGCTTGGCGATCTGCCAGATATCCTGCGCCTTTTCGGCGGCCATTTTCTCCAGCTTGTCCTCTCCATCATCGGCATCATCGGTCAGATGGCCGACATCGGTGATGTTGATGACATGGGTGAGTTTATACCCCTTCCAGCTCAGCGTCCGCCCCAGAATATCGGCAAAGACATAGGCGCGCATATTGCCGATATGCGGGTAATTATAGACCGTCGGACCGCAGCTATAAACGCGCGCCTCGCCGGGATGGACGGGAACGAACGGTTCGATTTCGCGGGTTAGCGAGTTGAAGAGCTTCAGGTCGGTCATTGCGCTTGGCGCTTTGCTGCGCTTGGCGCGCGCGGTCAATCCCAACCGAGAAACTTCACCTGATCGTCGAGCGCCACCCGCTCGCGCTCAAAATTGTTGAGCGGCGCATCTTCATCGCGATAGCCGATCGCCATTCCGCAAAAGAGCATATAGCGATCATGGTCGAGCCCCAGATGGTCGCGGATCACATCGGCATAAAGCGCCATATATTCCTGAAAGCAGCTATCCAGCCCTTCTTCGCGCAGCAGCAGCGCCACCGATTGCAGCCACATGCCGGTGTCAGACCATTGCGCCTCCTTCATCAGGCGCGGGAAATAGATGAACATGACCACTGGCGCATCGAAGCTGGTGGTGTTGCGCATCATCGCTTTCATCCGCCCTTCGCCATCATCGCGGGCGATGTTCATCGATCCGAACATGCCTCTCGAAACCGCGTTCAGGCGTTCCTTATACGCCTCTTCCTGACCGGGTGCGGTCCAGTCATATTCTGCCTGCTGCGGCTGCGAGGATGTGAGTTTGGCCTGCAAATCCTTCAGCGGCTGCCCCGTTACAAGGGTCGCTTCCCATGGCTGGTAATTGCAACCCGATGCCGTCCAGCGCGCAGTGTCCATAATCCGGCGCAGCGTTTCCAGATCGACCGGCTTGTCGAGAAACTGGCGGATCGAACGGCGGGTGGAAACGGCTTCGGTTACGTTCATTTGTCTTCCTCATTCTTTCCCGCAAGCGCGGGAATGGCGGGCCGGAGCATGCTACCCCTTGGTGTCAAACAATCCGGCAAGCTGTTCGATAATCGTCCCGCCCAGCTGTTCGACATCCATGATCGTGACCGCGCGGCTGTAATAGCGGGTTACATCATGGCCGATCCCGATCGCGGCCAGTTCGACCGGCGAACTTTTCTCGATCCAGTCGATCACGCGGCGCAAATGCTGTTCAAGATAGCCCGCGGTGTTCACGCTCAAAGTCGAATCATCGACCGGCGCGCCATCTGAAATCACCATCAGGATACGGCGGTCTTCGGCGCGTGCGAGCAAGCGCTGATGCGCCCACATCAGGGCCTCGCCATCGATGTTCTCTTTGAGCAATCCTTCGCGCATCATCAGGCCGAGATTGCGGCGCGCGCGGCGCCATGGTTCGTCGGCCTTTTTATAGATGATGTGGCGCAGATCGTTGAGCCGGCCCGGATGGCCCGGCTTGCCATCGGCGAGCCATGCCTCGCGGCTCTGCCCGCCTTTCCAGGCGCGCGTGGTGAAGCCGAGAATTTCCACTTTCACGCCGCACCGTTCCAGCGTGCGCGCCATGATATCCGCGCTGATCGCGGCAATCGAAATCGGGCGACCGCGCATCGAACCCGAATTGTCGATCAGCAGCGTGACCACCGTGTCCTTGAATTCCTGATCGCGTTCGACCTTGTAACTGAGCGCGTGCCCCGGCTGCGTTACCACACGCGCCAGCCGCGCCGCATCCAGCAGGCCTTCTTCCTGATCGAAATCCCAAGCGCGGTTTTGCTGCGCCATCAGGCGACGTTGCAAGCGGTTGGCCAGCTTGGTGACGATGCTTTGCAGGCCGGTCAGCTGGCTGTCGAGATATTGCCGCAGCCGGTCGAGCTCTTCGGTGTCGCACAGCTCGGGCGCTTCGATTTCTTCGTCGAACTTGTCGGTGAAATGCTTGTAATCGAAATCGCCGGGAATGTCGGTCCACGGGCGATTGGGGCGAACCGGCATCATACCTTCTTCGCCCTCGTCGCCCAGCTCACCGTCGTTCATTTCCTCTTCGGAACTTTGCTCGGTTTCGCTTTCACCGGTGTCTTCGCCTTCGGCAGCCTCGCCCGCCATTTCGGCGGTTTGCGGATCGCCGTCGGCGCTGTCCTCATCGCCGTCCTGCTCTTCTTCGTCCTGACCCTCTTCGTCCTCTCCATCCTCGTCATCGGAACCCTGCTCGGTTTCCTCTTTGATAAGGTCGAGATTGCGCAGCATATCGAGCGTGAGCGACTGGAATGCCTTTTGGTCATCGAGCGAAAGCGCGAGCGATTCAAAATCACCGCCGACCGCTTCTTCGATCCGTTCGCGCACCATATCAACAGCGGGCAAAGCGGCATCGGGTATCGCCTGCCCGGTCAGCTTTTCGCGCAGCATCAGCGCCAGCGCGCCCTGCACCGGAACTTCGCTTTCATTCTGCGCACGGACAATCGGATCGGCGCCCATGCGGACTGCCAATGCCGCATCAAGATTGCCGCGTATCCCGCTGAAATTGTTGGAGCCGAGCGCTTCGTAGCGCACCATTTCCACCGCATCATAGCAGGCCCGGGCTATCGGTTCTGACGGCGCGCCGCGTGCATGGACGGCCTCGTTATGGTGGCGCAATTTCAACGCGAAACTGTCAGCAAATCCGCGTGCTTCCTGCGCCTGATCGGCGGGTAAATTGCGGCCCGGCAAGGGCACGCGGAAATTCTTGCCGGTGGAAGACGGCGCATCCGCGCTCCACGCGACTTCCACTTCCGCTTCGCGCGCAACCGCACGGCTGGCGCCGGTCAGCGCCTGTTTGAACAGGTCGAGAGGAGTGTCGTCAGCCAAAGTAAATCAGGTAATCGACTGTCCGGTCGATTCCCAGTCTTTCAGGAACCCTTCGATCCCCTTTTCGGTCAGCACATGATTGAACAGCGCTTTGATCACTTTGGGCGGCGCGGTCATCACATCGGCCCCGATCAGCGCGCTTTCCAGCACATGGGTAACATGCCGCACCGATGCGACCAGAATTTCAGTTTCGAACGCGTAATTGTCATAGATCTGGCTGATGTCGCGGATCAGGTCCATTCCGTTCACGCCATTATCATCGTGCCGCCCGACAAAAGGGGAAACGAAGGTCGCGCCCGCTTTTGCCGCCAGCAGCGCCTGGTTCGCGCTGAAGCACAGCGTGACATTGACCATCGTTCCGTCATCGGTCAGCGCCTTACAAGTCTTGAGCCCGTCAATCGTGAGCGGAACCTTGATGCAGACATTGTCCGCGATCTTGCGCAGTACCTCTGCCTCTTTCATCATCGTTTCATGGTCGAGAGCGACCACTTCCGCGCTCACCGGACCATCGGTGATCCCGCAAATTTCCTTGGTCACTTCCATGAAATCGCGGCCCGATTTGGCGATCAGGCTTGGGTTTGTGGTGACCCCGTCCAGCAATCCGGTCGCAGCCAGTTCCTTGATGTCATCGATTTCGGCAGTGTCGGCAAAGAATTTCATAGGGATGCTCCGCTTGGCGATTCGCGAATGCGATAACAGGCTCGCAATCTCTAGACCACTGCGTCGTCACCTTGGCCTTCAGCTTTCTGCCCGAAGGTCTAGGCGCCGTAGCTCGCGTAGAATACCTCGTCGCACAGAAACAGAGTCTCTCCGTTCTTGCGCGCGACCGAGGTGATAACCCCGTCGATATTGCGAGACGTCTGCTGGCGGCCCCGTTCATCGCGGTATTTGAAGGTGTCTACCTTGTCGACCTGTTCCCGGTAACTGCCATCTGCGTTCACGACAAAGCCCGATGCGGCCAGCCGCGCGGCTACGGTCTTGACCGGTTCGGCAAAGCGAATGCCCGTGGCTTGGTATCCATCGGATTCTTCGAGGAAGGAATATCTCAGGCCGAGCACGGTCAATCCGTTCCAGTTCCCTTTGAAATCGGTGTAGATATCAATTTCGTTTGATGAATTGCCGCCCGGCCGGATGATACGGCTGGTTACCCAGTTTTTGACTCCGGGAACCCGCACTTTGGCCGGAATTGTCGGCAGGTTGCGCCTGTCGTCAAAAGCGTAGGAATTCTGCAGCACCTTTTGCGCGGCATCGCTCCACGTGCACCGCTTGGGGTTTTTGAAATCCAGCCATTTGAGCTGCGGGGCGACGCTGGCCAATTGTCCCTCAGTCGCGCCGGGAGTGGCGGTTTGATAACGGTTTGCCGCCAAGAGCTGCTGAACAGTGCTCTGCGCCTGCGCATTCACGCGGATAATATCGCCCGCAGTCGGGCGCAGCTTGGCCATTTCCGCTGCCGCATCGTTGCGCAATGCCGTGTCTGTATCCGCCAATTGGTAAGCCATCTGCGCATACATATAGGTGGCCTGTCCCGTGCCGATTTTCTGCGCTGCGCCGAGAAAACCCTCCGGCGTTCCGCGCATGCCCGCTTCGATGAAATAGTCGACAGCCTTGTCCTTGCAGCCTGATCGGCTGAGCGCGGTCAGGATTTTGGATGCACTTGCCGGTTCTTCATACTGGCAAGCATGGGCCATGGCGAAATATTCATCGCCCGACATCGGTTGGCCCTTTTTCTCTTTCCGGCGAAGCTTTTTGCGCGCGTCGGTTATCGATTTGTACTGGGCAAAAATCGGCGCATAAATGTCCCGCGGCTCACGCGCCTGAGCGGCAGGTGCGGCAAGCCCCGTCACCAACAAACCAACACCCGAAACTGCTGCAAGCAAGCGTTTATCGATCACCCCAAATCCCCCCAGTAAATCTATAAACCACCGTGATGCCTAGTTATTCCGCCCGGCTATAGCAAGACGGTGGGTGGGGAAACTTGGTTGCGATCTAGCGAAGCGAGCCCAGCCCGAACACACCGATCAGAAGCGGATCATTGGTGCTTTGCGGATCGCGCCTTATGGCGGCTTCTTCTATGCCCATTTCATTCCAGATCGCGTCGTTAATATCGGCGCTGAAACGGTTGGATACGCCCGCTACATCGACACCGCTGAGCTGCGCAATCGCACGGCCTATAACCGGATCATTGGCCAGCCGGATCGCATCGCCCAATTCTGGCACCATCGCTTCTACCAGTGTGTTGCCCATCTCTCCGCGCAGGAAAGCTGTCGCCGCGGTCGGGCCGCCGCGCACAAGCTGTTCGGCGGCTTCGATGCCGACAATGCGCACCGCGTCCGCGACAACCGGTGCGGCCCGCTCTGCCCCGCGCACGGCGACATCGGCAAAGGCATCTTCCAGCTGGTCTTTGAACACGGCGGAGGTCAGAATGCCCGCAAGAATATTGCCGCGCGTCCCCATGATATTGGCGAGACCTATGCGTCCGACTTGCTGGTCCCAAAAACCGCCATCGGCCGTCATCCGGGCAAATGCGCGCTCGCTGGACAACACCAGCAAGCGCCGTATCGCATCAGTGAATCCAAAACCGGGAAGCGATGTACACCCGGCCAAAGCCAATGCGCCCGTCGCCACGCCGCCCGCCAGAAATGCGCGGCGTCCGGTGTGCTGATCCAACAAATCGGTCATTTCAATCCCCTTTACCTTGTCGCGAAGCCGTTACTGGTCCCATATGAAACCCAGCTCATGAACCGCGTCCGACTCATTATTTTTAACGCCGCTCTCGGCCCGCTCGACTATAAGGTGCCCGATGGCATGACAGTCGAGCACGGGTCTGTTGTAGTCGCTCCGCTCGGCCCGCGCCAGATCATCGGTATCGTGTGGGAAGAGGACCGGCTGCCGGGTGAAAGCGTGTCCGATTCCAAGCTGCGCAACATCATCGAGGTGCTGCCCGTGCCCCCGCTTCGTGCGGAGCTACGACGACTGATCGAATGGACCGCCGACTATTACTGCGCGCGGCTGATGTCGGTGGCGCGGATGGTCGTGTCATCGGGCGGCGCGCTGCGCGGACCCACAACGATGACCGAATACCGCCTGACCGGCGTCGAGCCGGAACGGATGACCCCGCAACGCGCGGTTGCGCTGGACGCGCTGCAGAACGAGCAAGCAACCATTCGCGAGCTGGCGGATTTGGCCAGCGTTAGCGACGGGGTGCTGCGCGGACTGGTCAACCAAGGGGCATTGGAGCCGGTCGAAGTCGATATTGACCGCCCCTATCCTCGCGCACGGGCCGACCACGAGCAGCCCGATTTGTCCGATGACCAACGCAAAGTCGCCGATCAATTTGTCGAAGCCGTAAAGGCGCGCGAATTCGCCCCGTTCCTGCTCGATGGGGTGACTGGATCGGGCAAGACAGAGGTTTATTTCGAACCCATCGCCGCGGCCATTCGCGACAATCGGCAGGTGCTGGTTTTGCTACCCGAGATCGCGCTGACCGAGGCCTTTCTGGGCCGGTTCGAAGACCGCTTCGGCGCAGCGCCGGTTGTGTGGCATTCGGGCCAGAAAGCCACCGAACGCCGCCGCGCATGGCGCGCCATTGCCAGCGGGGAAGCGCAAGTCGTGGTCGGCGCGCGCTCTGCCTTGTTCCTGCCCTATGCCAATCTCGGGCTGATCGTGGTCGATGAAGCGCATGAGATCAGCTTCAAGCAGGATGATGGCGTGCGCTACAATGCGCGCGATGTGGCGGTGATGCGCGCGCGCTTTGAAAAGTTTCCGATCATTCTGGCCAGCGCGACCCCGGCGCTGGAAAGCCTGCAAATGGCCGAGAGCGGGGTGTATCAGCGTGTCGAATTGCCCAGCCGTTTTGGCGGAGCAACACTGCCCGATATTGCGACAATCAATCTGACCGAAAACCCGCCCGAACGCGGACGCTGGATCGCGCCCGAATTGGTCGAAGCGCTGGAAGACCGGCTGGCCAAGGGTGAACAATCGCTGCTGTTTCTCAACCGCCGCGGCTATGCGCCGCTGACCCTGTGTCGCAATTGCGGTTATCGCTTCCAGTGCAGCAATTGCAGTGCGTGGCTGGTCGAACACCGCTTCAGCCGCCGCCTGGCCTGCCACCATTGCGGGCATGAGGAAGAACCGCCTGCGGCTTGTCCCGATTGCGGCGAGAAGGATTGCATGGTCGCGTGCGGCCCCGGGGTTGAACGGATCGCCGATGAAGTTGCAGAGATTTTGCCCGATGCGCGCATTGCCATCGCCACGTCAGACACGCTCAACACGCGGGAGAAAGTCGCCGATTTTGTCGCGCAGGCAGAAGGCGGGGCCATCGATGTGATCGTCGGCACGCAGCTGGTCACCAAGGGTTTCCACTTCCCCGAGCTGACTCTGGTCGGGGTCATTGATGCCGATCTGGGATTGGAAGGCGGCGATCTGCGCGCGGCAGAGCGCACTTACCAGCAAGTCGCGCAAGTCGCGGGGCGTGCGGGAAGAGGCAGCAAACCGGGCGAAGTCTTTATCCAGACGCGCCACCCCGAAGAACCCGTGATCGCCGCGCTGGAGGCCGGCGACCGCGATGCTTTCTACGCTGCCGAAACTGAGGCACGCCGCGGTGCGGGCGCCCCGCCATTCGGCCGCTGGGCCGCGATCATAATCTCCTCAGAAGATGAAGCCGAAGCGCGCGAGGCAGCCAATGCGATCGGCGGCACGCGGCCCAATGTCAAAGACGTCATGATCCTTGGCCCCGCCCCTGCCCCGATGGCCATGCTGCGCGGCCGCTATCGCTACCGCCTGCTCATTAACGCCCGCCGCAGCGCGCAGATCCAGGATGTTATCCGCGGCTGGCTCGACGGTCTCGACTTCCCCCGGGGCGTGCGCGTCAATGTCGATATCGATCCCTACAGCTTTGTCTAGTTGCCGCTTTCCTGCATAGAAACAGCGTGATAGGCCATGGTCATGATAACAAGATTTTTGGTTGGCCTTTTGGTCCTTTGTTTGCCCCAACAGCTGTTGGCTGCCGAATGGCTTCGCGCCGAAACATCCAGTTTTGTAATTCATGCAAAGCTCGACGAAGATGAAATTCGTGAGCTGGCGGCTCAGGTAAATGCTTTTGACCAGATGATCCAAAGACAGCTGCCGAAACAGAACCAGCCGGGTCGAAAGCTCCAGATTTACCTCGACCGTGATATAAACCGGATGTCCCGCGCTTGGGGCCAAAAGCATTTGAGTGCCACGCGTTCCTGGGCAGAGATGTCGGGCAGTTTCGCGCAATATGATCCAGCCGATGATCCGCGATATCGCTATTTTCCGATTTTCTACGCCTATGCGAGCCACTATTTCGACAATGCGTTTTATCGCACCAGCCCGCCTTGGCTAAAAGCGGGCCTTCCCACCTTTTTCGCCACGAGTTTCGTAACAGAGGAAGGACAGTTCATTCTGGGTGTCCCGGATATCCGGCGCCCGGTAGACTCGGACATATCCGAAGTCCGCCTGAGAAAAATGCTGACCGCCCAGGTCGAGCAAACCAGCGAGCGAGAGCGGCAGGAATTCTTCCGGTTGAGCAGCACGTTCATGCTCCTGCTGCTTACCGACCCCGCATATGACGGGATGGTAGAGAACTATCTCAAATCCTACACTGCCGGAGACTCTGTAGAGGATGCGGCCAAAGCGTTTGGCGATCTCGGCGATCTTGCAGGCGGAATGCGGGAAGCGCTTCGCGGCAAACCGAACCTCCGCCAGGTGGGCTTGCCAGCGGCCACCCCCGTCGAAATCAACCTGCGCCAAATGAGCGAGAGCGAGATCGCTCTCGTCGAGCTTCGCTTCGTCCGGCTTGTCGACAAGCGCAGAGAGCAGACATCGGAGAAACTTGAACGCCTGACCCAAAAGCTGCCGGGAAATGCCGATATTTGGTACGAATATGCTGCTGCGGAATTTGCCAGAGTGCGCGGCGGAATTCCCGATAGTGCAAACCGGTTTCGGGGATTCGGCTTTGTCGATGGCGAAATTGTGGTCACGGGGCGCACTTATTCTGATGCGAGTGCTTGGCGGGCCGTAAACAAAGCGCTCGAACTCGACCCCGAGTTTCAGCCTGCAAAGCAGCTTAAAGCGGAAATCATGCTGCACCGGCAGAACAATGGGGACGAGGAGGGAGATGCGGAGACATTCGACGCCATCCGGGCCCTGTTACAGGACACAGCTTCGAAACCGGAGCAATATCCGCTGGCGGCCGCACTCTATTTCGAATCCTACCTCGAACAGTATCAAACACCGCCTGACGTGGCATTCGAGCAGCTGGAAACCGCATTTTTGCGCAATCCCAGCATAGAGGAACTGCGATACGCCTATGCGGTTGCGCTGTCGCGGCGCGGCCAGATGGATCTTGCCCGCCTGTTGCTGTCGACGATGCTCAACGACCCTGAATATCAGGATGCTGCCCGAAGAGCGCTCGAAAGCGCACCGCAATAGCCGCCATTCCGGCAATATTCCGGCGGTCTCGACCTTCCCAGGGGCGTGCGCGTCAATGTCGATATCGACCCCTACAGCTTTGTCTAGGCGCGGCAGAGGCGATCATTCGCCCGCCTCCTCTGCATCCTGCCGCTTGATTTTCTTGTGCGCGATTTCGTCGAGGCCGTGCTTCCAATAGCTGGAAATGTACAATTCTCGCGGTCCCAGCCCCCACTCGCCGCGCAGTAGCGCGCGCAGTTCGCGCATTGCGGAAAATTCGCACGCTGCCCAGCCAGCGACTTTCCCGTCGGGCTTCATCTGCCGACGCAATTCACCGGCAAGCAGGCCGGGCTCGGTCCCCGGCTTGGGATTGACGATCCAGCAAATCTCGATCCCGGCCGGGGCATCGATAGGGATGGCATCGTCCCTATGCTGAATTTCGAGAACCGCCACTCCCTTGGCATCGCGGCCTAGCCGTTCGAGATTGGCGGATATCGCCGGAAGCGCCGACATGTCGCCTGCCACCGCGTAAAAGTCAAAGCCATCGGGAAGCGGCTTGGCCGGGCCGGGGCCGCCAATCGCGATGGTGTCGCCCCGCTCTGCCGCCAGCGCCCAGCCGGTCGCGAGGCCATTGGCATTTCCGCCATGCAAGGCGAAGTGCACATCGATCTCCGCCTGCCGCTGCGCGCGGATTGTGTAGGTCCGCAGCACAGGCTTTGGCCCGCCTGCGGGATCGGGCAGCATCAGCTTGATATATCCGCCAGTCTGATCTTGCGGAAAACCGGCCAGCCCTGGGCCTCCCAAAGTAATCTGGAGCATAGAGGGAGAGACCCGTTGCGAATCGAGGACGGAAAGCGAGCGAGGAGCAGGTTTGGCCATAGGTAACAGCTAATGATAATCATTTGCATTACAAGTCTGTCTGCCGTGTTTTTCGCGCGCCAGCCTTTAAGGCGGACGCTTTCTTCGGTTCATGCTCGACATTGTGGCGCATGACCGCTTAGCTAGAATGGACTTAAATCTCTGGGAGCCAACTATGCTGACCGTCCACCATCTTGGAATTTCGCAATCCGAACGCGCCGTTTGGCTGTGCGAGGAATTGGGGCTCGATTACAAATTCAAACGCTATGACCGGCGCGCCGATAACCGGCTGGCGCCAGACGAGTATAAGGCCCTGCACCCGGCGGGAATGGCGCCAGTGGTTGAAGACGGCGACCTAGTGCTCGCCGAAAGCGGGGCGATCTGCGAATATATCGACCGCAAATATGGCGGGGCGAAGCACTGCCTCGATGTCGATCACCCGGATTTTGCCGACCACCTGTTCTGGTTCCATTTCACCAACGGCACATTCATGACCAACGGCATGATGCAGCTGATGCTGGCGATGGCGGATCCGCAGAACGACATGCCCACCGGATTTGTAGCGGACCGTACCGCGAAGGCCTGGGATATGGTGGAAAAACGGCTGGGCGAAGCGGAGTTTTTCGGCGGATCGCAGCTGACGCTGGCCGACATCATGATGGTCTATTGCATCACCACGGGCCGTATGATGCGGCAGGTCCCGCTGGATGATAAACCCAATACCGTCGCGTATTTACAACGTATTGGTCAGCGCGAGGCCTATCAGCGGGCCTGGGCGAAATGCGAACCGGGAATCGAACCCAATCTAGCGTGAGCCTGATCTCGATCGAAAGAGTGTCGATCAGCTTTTGGGGGAATTGATAATGCGTAAATTTGCGACAGCGATTTTGGCTACAGCGAGCCTCACAACCGCGAGTTGCGGCCCGGGCGTGCCGATTGAACTTCCCGAGGATGATCTGGAAGCCGCCAAAATTTGCTTCACCGCGAAAGGCATGGTGCTGCGCGAAGGGAAAAGCGAAGGCGACGCGGTCACCTTCGAAGAATTTACCGGCGCAATCAAATATCCGATGATCGCCGCGAGCCGCACAGACCCGTTCGATATCAATGCGCTGACCGGCATTCTCGATGGTGCAGAAGCCATCGCAGACGATGTCGCGAGCAAGGATTATGCCGGGGCAATCGAAGGTTGCGATGCCCGGTTCAAGCCCGCCCCGTTAAAGCTGCCCGAAGCGGATAAGGACGCGATCATTTCCTGCACCGCCATGGCGGGCTTCCTGTCCGGCGCGGTCGAGAATGAGAGCGCCGAATTCGGCAAAGAGGGCAACGGCACCAGCGCGCTTCTGGATCGGCTCGAAGCAGCGATGCAGCAAAATCCCGATCTGCTGGTCATGTTGATTCAGGAAGATCCCGCGGAAATCATGAACGCTGCGCTGAAAGACGGTTTCGCGCAGGGCGATATTGAAGGCTATGTCGCGCAGTGCGAGAAACGCTACCCCGCTGTAAGCTGACTCTGAAATCCCGGGAGCCTTTGCCCGCCTGACGCATTAAGCGGGTATGGCTTCCGGAACTTCCCAACCTGTCCTCGTCCCGATCCTTGGCGATCAATTGACGCGCGATCTTGCGTCGCTGCGCGGCCGCGCCAAGGACGATACCGTCATCCTGATGATGGAGCTGTGGGACGAGGCGACCTATGTCCGGCATCACAAGCAGAAAATCACGCTAGTTCTCTCTGCCATGCGGCACTTTGCGCAGGAGCTGCGCGATGCCGGCTGGACGGTCGATTATACCAAGCTGACCGATGAGGAAAACGCGCACAGCTTCACCGGCGAAGTCGCGCGCGCCATCGAACGGCACGACCCGCGATTGATCCGCGTGGTCGAAGCCGGCGAATGGCGGGTGCAGCAGGCAATCGAGGAATGGCCGGACAAGTTCGATTGCGAAGTCGAGATCCTGTCCGATGACCGCTTCATCAGCTCGATCGCCGAATTCCGCGAGTGGGCGGACGGGCGCAAGACGCTGCGGATGGAAAATTTCTATCAGGAAATGCGCAAGAAAACCGGCCTGCTGATGGAGGACGGCAAACCGGTTGGCGGCAAATGGAATTATGACAAGGACAACCGCGAACCGCCCAAAGACGGGATGGATGCGCCCGAGCGGCCCAAGCCTGAACCGGACGCGATCACGCGCGAAGTGATCGCACTGGTCGAGGAAAAATTTGGTGATCATTTCGGCGATCTCGACAAGTTTCACTGGCCGGTTACCCGCGAACAGGCTGAGGACGCCGCCGACATTTTCTTTGCCGAGCGGCTACCTGAATTCGGAACCTATCAGGATGCGATGGTCCATGGGGAGGATGATTTGTTCCACTCCATGCTCAGCACATCGATCAATCTCGGGCTGCTCGATCCGATGGAGCTGTGCAAGCGCGCGCAGCTTGCTTACGAAGACAGCACCGCGCCGCTCAACGCAGTCGAAGGCTTTATCCGGCAGATCATCGGCTGGCGCGAATATGTGCGCGGGTTTTACAGGTATCACATGCCAGAGCTGGAAAGCGCCAATGCGCTCAACGCGCAGCGCGCGCTACCCGATTTTTACTGGACCGGCGAAACCGATATGCGCTGCATGGCGGACTGCATCCGTTCGACTAAACAAAACGCGCATGCGCATCATATCCAGCGGCTGATGGTGCTGGGCAATTTCGCCTTGCTCGCGGGGATCCGGCCCCGCGATGTGCAGGATTGGTATCTGGTGGTCTATGCCGATGCCTATGATTGGGTCGAACTGCCCAATGTCGCGGCGATGGTGCTCTATGCCGATGGCGGAAAATTAGCGAGCAAGCCCTATGCGGCCAGCGCAAACTACATCAACAAAATGTCCGATTATTGCAAAGATTGCCGCTATTCAGCGAGCAAGAAATTCGGCGAAGGCGCGTGCCCGTTCAATACGCTTTATTGGCATTTTATGGACCGTCACCGCGACCGGCTGGAAAGCAACCACCGGATCGGGCGCATCTACTCCAATTGGGACCGAATGGACGAGGACAAACGGCAGGATTACCTCGACAGCGCAGAGGCTTTTCTGGACACGCTAACGCCAGCCAAGAAAGGCTGGGCGCGCAGCGAAGGATAGCGCTATTTGCGCGACCACATGGAGCTAATCCAATGCCCTTCTTTGCGAGCTTGCCACACCATCCAGATACCCGCGCCTGTCGCAATCACCAGCGCGATAACCGATGCCTCTAGGCCGAACGCACCGCCTGATAGCCAATCAGGGCCATAAAGGCCTGACTCGACCATGCCCATGAAGGGGTTCCCCGAAACGGGCACGCCCCAGACGAAGCCCTGAGTTACATTCCAACCGGCGTGAATCCCTATCGCGAGCCACAAATTACGCGTCAGCATATAGGCGCCGCCGAGCAGGATGCCTGCCTCCAATGCAATTGCAACGGAGGACCAAACGGTAGCGTTGTCATTTTGGATATGAAGAAAACCGAACAACGCAGCGCTGATCGCCAGCGCTAGCAAGCTCCCGCCAAACTCCTCGAGCCAGCGGAACACGATACCGCGGATGATCACCTCCTCGACAAAGCCCGCAACAACCCCGGTAAGCAGAACAATTTGCAGCAAATCCTGCGTCGATCCCCAACCAAGTATCCGATAAGCGCCGACAATCGCAGCGACGCCAACAACAGCCGTGAAGATCGCCGCACCAACCAAAAGGCCAAGCAATGTATCGGTGATAGAGCCGCGCGCCGGAAGATCATCCTTTTTGCGCGCGCCCAATCGGGTTACGAACAGTTTATAGACGACAAAGACTAGTCCAACGCCCACAACCGTACGCACGATCATATCCAGCGCAGCGTTCTCGATCTCTGGCAAAACCGTGAACAGTTGCTGCGTTCCGGCCAGTGTCGCCACCATCAGCGCGAGCGCAACCGCCATCGCCACCAGCGGGAATTGCCAGACTTTCAGCCATAACGGCTTGCCGGAGACGGTTTCGACTTCGCTCATCAATCACTCCATTCGATCGATGAGGGGTGGGAGCCGAATTGTTCGCGCAAGTCAATCCGCAAACAGGCCCCACGTCCCGCTTTCGGTCAAATTCGCGCGCGACTGTGAATCACACAGCGCCGCGTTCGATGGTCAGGACGGAACGCCGCCCGCGAACACACGCCGCGCCTCGTCCGCCAGCCGGTTCATCGCCGCCGCCCAAGGTTGGTGGCCGTGGCTGATACGCGCCACGCCGAAATCGGCCAGTTCAGCGGGGGCATCAAACCCGCCATCGGCTTTTGCCCGCCAGATGATATTGACCGGGATCGGCGATGCCTCGCAGATGGCCGCGATGCTTGCCCGATGCGCGGTAAAGGGCACGAACAATCCGCTGGCCCCTGCGTCGGCATAGGCCTTCGCACGGTCGAGCACCTTTTCGACAAGCGCCGGCCCGTGATCCTCCGCCGAAACGCCGCGAAACACGTCGCAGCGCGCATTGACGAACAGCCCCGCTTTGGCGGCTTCTTCGATCCGTCGGGCTTGCACATCGATCGCGGTCAATTCATCGAGACCGGGCATCCGGTCTTCCAGATTGATACCGGCAGCCCCCGCTTCCTTCACCAACGCGACCGAAGCGCCGACCTGTTCCGCGGTTTCGCCATATCCCGATTCAATGTCGAGCGAGACGGGCAAATCGGTGCCCGCCACAATCCGTTTCAGATTCGCCAGAACCGTATCGAGCGGCACGGTTTCGCCATCGGTAAAGCCCATTGCCTCAGCCACACCGTAACTGCCGGTTGCAAGCGCCTTTGCCCCGGCGGAAGCAACCGCCTTGGCGCTGCCTGCATCCCAGATGTTGAATAACACCAACGGATCGCCCGGCACATGCAGGTTTTTGAAAATTTCGACTGTGTTCGTCACTTCGCTTCCCTTTCGAGCAAGGTTCGTTTGATTTCGGTGCCATAGGCATAGCCGCCCAGCGATCCGTCAGAGCGAACCACGCGGTGACACGGGATCAGCACCGCAACGCTGTTTGCGCCATTGGCCGATCCGGCTGCGCGGACGGCTTTGGGATTGCCCGCCGCCGCCGCTATTTCGGCATAGGAACGCGTTTCACCCGGCGGTATCTTGCGCAGTTCCTGCCACACCGCCTCCTGAAACGCGGTTCCTTTGACATCGAGCGGGATATGCTGCGCATCGCCCGGTTTTTCGACCGCAGCCACCACCTGTTCGAGCAAAGCGCGAAAGTCGTCCCCGCCTTCGGCCAGTTGGGCATTGGGGAAGCGCCGCTCCAGCTCTGCGCAATCTTCGTTGAAAGACAGCCGGCACACGCCCTTCGCGGTCGCGGCGACCAGCATCGGGCCAAGGCTCGTCGAGGTGACCGCATAGGAAATATGCACTCCGCGGCCGCCATCTTTCCATGCTGATGCTGACATGCCCAACCGTTCCTTGTTCTCGTCATAAAACCGCGACGGGGCCGAATAGCCCGCATCATATACCGCGTCACTCACCCGCTCACCCGCGCTTAACGCATCGCCGGCGCGCTCGCGGCGCAAAGCGCGGTGATAGGCGGCAGGCGACATGCCGACAGAGCCGCTAAACACCCTTTGCAAATGGGTCGGCGAATAATCCGTCGCCGCGCCCAGTTTCTCCAACGAAACCGGCGCTTCGCTCTTGCGCAGAATCTCCAGCGTGCGGAGCACCGCCTGCTCGTCGCGCGACAAGGCTTCGGGTTTGCACCTTTTGCATGCCCGCAATCCCGCTGCCTCTGCGGCTTCGCAGGTGGCATAGAATTTCACATTCTCCCGCTTTGGCGCGCGCGCCGGGCAGCTGGGTCGGCAATATATGCCGGTTGAATGCACACCGGTCACAAACACGCCATCAAATGCGCGATCTTTCGCCATCGCGATTTGCCATCTTTGGTCATCGGTGAGTTGGGGGTCGGTCATGTTCTGGTTCCTATGCCACTGCCGGGGCGAGACATGCAAATAGGAGCAATTGTGCAGCCATGCGTCCCGAAGCTTGCGGTCAATGTAAATGCTCGCCAAAAGACGCAAGTAATGATGCGCATTATTCTCTCGCTCGTCGCTCTATTGGGGCTGGTTCTTCCAACACAAGCAGGTGCAGACCCGGCGGACATCAATGCCGCG
Organism: Pontixanthobacter aquaemixtae; assembly: GCF_009827395.1. Taxonomy (GTDB): domain Bacteria; phylum Pseudomonadota; class Alphaproteobacteria; order Sphingomonadales; family Sphingomonadaceae; genus Pontixanthobacter; species Pontixanthobacter aquaemixtae. Next base: position 1,640,072 of record NZ_WTYX01000001.1, read on the forward strand.
GCGCGCGGGGTGGTGCGCGTGGTGATCATCGGCAGCGATGGCAGCAAGGTTTTCCCCGTCAGCCACGGAACCGGCTTTGCGGTGACCCCGACGCGGATCGTGACCAATGCCCATGTGGTTGATGATGCAGCAACCAACAGCACGCTGCGCATCGGCGTGGTCCCTTCCGAAGGCAACGATTCTTCGTTCGCGCGGCTGGTTGCGATCAGCCCGCGAAACGATCTGGCCTTGATCGAGATTGTCGGCGATCTGCGCCTACCATCGCTGACCATTTCGGGTGACACCGACAGGGATAGCGGCGAAGTATCCGCAGTCGGCTATCCGATGAATGTCGACCGGGCGCAGGGGCTCGATCTCAATGACATTCTCAATTCGCAGCCGCCGGTGAAAAGCCGCGGGTTCCTGTCGGGCGCGCGCCCTTCGCGCCAGTTCGATACGATCCTCCACACCGCTTCGATTGCACGGGGCAATTCGGGCGGTCCCCTGCTCGACGGATGCGGCCGGGTGCTTGGCGTGAACAGCTTTGGCGCGGAATCGGGCGGGTCCGATGCTGAGTTTTTCTTCGCGGTCTCGACCAAGGAATTGCTGCCCTTCCTCAAGGCCAATGACGTTTCCGCACGGGTCAACGCGCTGCCGTGCCGTAGCCTGGCCGATCTGGACGAGGCAGAGCGCGAAAGGCTCGAAGCCGAACAAACCGCCGCGCGCACCGAAATGGCCGCGCGTGCAGAGGAACAACGCAGCAAGCGCGCTCGTGTGCAGCTGGAAGCAGAACTTGCGGTTCAGGAAGAGCGCGAGAATGCGATGGCAATCGCAGCGGTGCTGTTCCTGCTCGCTGCCGGCTGCGGCGCCTTTGCATGGAGCGCACGCTCCTCTTCCGCGGAATATGAGTATGACGAAGATGGCGATGCGGACGGCGATGAAAACTATTCTAGCGCCCGATCGGGTGCAGAGCCGAAAGTGATCATTGGCGGAACGCTTGCGGTCCTCGCGCTGGTCGGCGGCTTGGCGGCGTGGTTCACGCGGCCCGGGCTCGATGCGATCGACCGGCGGGTGAATGCGGAAATGGCCGAGGGCAATGGCGAAGAAGATGATCCCGCGATGACCGGCAGCGCCAGCGGCACCGGCGCGATGGTGTGCACGCTCGAACTCGACCGCAGCCGGATCACCGGAACGCCCAACCAAACGGTCGAATTTGCCTGGGGCGAAGATGGCTGCGTGAACCAGCGCACCCAATATGGCTTTAAAGGCGGCACATGGTCGCGGCTGTTCGTGCCCAATGAAGAAGATGCGGTCTCGGTCAATCGCTACGATCCGGACAGCAAGACCTTCCGCACCGACCGCTATCTGCTCAGCCGCAGCGCCATGGCCAAAGCCCGCGCCGCACGCGGCCAGTACTCACCGCCCAAATGCGGAAGCGACGGCGCAGCGGGCAAGCTCGGCGATATGCAAGGCGCGGTAACAGCGCTGCTGCCCGAAAATCCGAACGAACGGCTGGTGTATAGCTGTGAGGTGAAAGGCAGTTAAGCCGCCAGCGCTTCCCCGCTTAGCGTGATGCGGTGCATTTCGCGGCGGTGGCCGGCGTAGTCGTTGATCGCATTGTGCCAGCTGGTCCGGTTGTCCCAGATCGCCACCGTGCCCGGCTCCCATTGAAGGCGGCAGCGATTGTCATCCATCACCGCCGCATCGAGCAGCTTTTGTAGCAGCGGCAAGCTCTCCTCGCGCGTCTGGCCTACGAAATGGATGGTAAAACCGCCATTGACATAGAGCAGCTTGCGGCCCGTTTGCGGGTGGCGGATCACCACCGGATGGATCGCGCCGGTTTTCAGATCCTGGCCGCGCAAATTCTTGCCCATATCGGTCTGCGCATAGAGGCCATCGGCCTTGTAAACGTGATCCGCGGTGTGGAATGCCTCCAGCCCTTCGATCTCTTGCTTGATATCATCCGGCAGAGCATCATAGGCCGCACCCATATGCGCCCATTCTGTGTCGCCGCCGCTGGGCGGCAGATCGCGGGCGACCAGCACGGAGCCCATCGCCGGAATTTGATCATAGGAATGGTCGGTATGCCACGCGCCGCCGATATTGGTCGATTCGTGCGCTTCTTTTTTGACCAGCGCGATTTCCGGAAATTCTTCGTTTAGCGGGAAATAATTGTTCACATCGATCCCGCCCCAACGGCGGCCGAAATTGATGTGATCTTCGGGGGAAAAGTCCTGATCGCGAAACACCGCCACGCCATGTTCGTAAATGGTCTGCTTGATCGCTTCCATCGTCGCATCGTCAGCCTGAGCCAGCTGCACGCCGGAAACTTCTACGCCGCATTTCGGGGCCATGGGTGTGGTCTGCATTGTTCTCTCCTCGCGCGGATCGATTGGTGTCCGCTTGCCCCGGATTATGCAGAAATTGTCGATTCGCCTCAAGCGCCGCCGTTCGGGCGCGGATTGCGCCACATCGCCTCGAGCGGCGGCCCGCCTTCACCGCAAGCAAATTTCTCACGCGTTTCGAAGCCGTGCATCGCATAATAGCTGTGATTATCGGGGTTGGAATTTTCCAGATAACACGCCGCCCCCGCTCGATCGCAAGCCTCCAGAACCGGGGCCAGCAGAGCCTTCCCCAGCCCGGTTCCGCGCGCGGACGGGAGCGTGCCGATGGTGAACAAATAGAAATGCGGCTCTTGCGGGTGATGCTTCGCCATCAATTCGCCCGCCGCAATCGCGCGCTTCATCGAACCCTTGCCGCCATGGAGCAACTGTCCGATGGCCAGATGCAATTGCGCCAATACGCTCAGATCGCTTCCCGGATCGCCAGACAGATAGTCCATCCACATGGTCGCGCCGCCGAAATTATCGGCCGCCCCTGCCAAATGGCAAATTCCGCGCTTGCTATAAATATCGCGTGTGAGCACCCGGAAAGCAGAGCGGATCGAACGCGGATTGCCGAAAATCCATCGGTTCACCGGATCATCGCGGAACGCCTGAGCGGTGATGTCGGCAAGTTGGCGCCAATCGCCCGGGCCGGCGAGACGGATGGTATCGGGTAGATTGATGTCGATTTGCATCGAAACTGTCTAGGCGCGGATGTTTACTGCGGGGAGTCTTTTTGTTTGGACCCTCAGTCGCCGGAGAGTCGTTTTCTGAGCCCCTCAGTCGCTGGGCGCATCGCATCCGCGATGCTTGGCTTCCTCGCATAAGCTCGGGCGGCCGGTTGGCCTTGCGGTCGGCTAGTCGCCGACCGGATCAGCGCGAAACATCTATGGCCTGGAATAGTCCGGTCCGCCAACGGACGGACCGCAAGCGCGACCGCGCGCCGCCGTTAGGCGTAGCCAAGTGAGCGGACACGAACGCCGGCGCTTGAGGCCCAAAAAGAAGACTCCGAAAAACCCAAGAGTCCTTCTTGCAATGCAGCATACCCGATGATAGGGGCGCGCCAGCTTCGCAGAGGCAGTGTTTTACACGCCTGAATAAGACGCGGCTAAGACAGATTTTTCTTCGGATCCAAAAGGACCAAACGCGTGGATATTTCCGGCGGTATCAAGGCTAGCCTAGCAGGGCGCTATGCGTCTGCTTTGTTCGACCTCGCTTCAGAGGCCGGCACGGTTAGCGCAGTCGAAACCGATCTCGAAAAGCTGCATGCAGCGCTTGGCGAATCGGACGAACTAACAAATCTAATCACCAACCCGCAAATCAGCCGCAGCCAAGCTGGCGATGCTGTTGCCGCGGTTGGCAAAAAGCTCAAAATTTCAGAGCTGACCAACAATTTCCTGGGCGTTCTCGCCGGGAATCGCCGCCTTGGCGATTTGCCCGGCATGATCCGCGCCTTCGGTACCATTGCAGCGGCGCAGCGCGGCGAAGTGACAGCCAATGTCACCAGCGCGCATGCCTTGTCGGACAGCCAGCTTGAAACGCTCAAGACCAAGCTGACCGCGCGCGAAGGCCGCACCGTCAAACTTTCAGCCGATGTCGATCCGGAACTTCTGGGCGGCCTCGTTGTAACAATTGGATCGAAGCGTATTGATGGCTCGATCCGCACCCGTCTCAACTCACTTGCTCAGGCTATGAAGGCCTAAGAGCGGCAACGCTCGTCTGGTAGAAGGTAATTTCCATGGAAATCCGCGCAGCAGAAATTTCAAAGGTCATCAAAGACCAAATCGCCAATTTCGGCACCGAAGCTGAAGTCAGCGAAGTCGGTTCGGTTCTCTCGGTTGGTGACGGTATCGCCCGCATCCACGGCCTCGACAAAGTGCAGGCCGGTGAGATGGTCGAATTTTCCAACGGCGTTCAAGGCATGGCGCTGAACCTCGAAGCCGACAATGTCGGTGTGGTGATTTTCGGTTCGGACGCGGAAATCAAAGAAGGCGACGTTGTTAAGCGGACCGGCACGATTGTGGACGTTCCGGTTGGCAAAGGCCTGCTGGGCCGCGTGGTTGACGCGCTGGGTAATCCGATTGACGGCAAAGGCCCGATCGAAGCGACCGAGCGTAGCCGCGTCGAAGTCAAAGCCCCCGGCATTATCCCGCGTAAATCGGTTGATGAGCCTGTGCAGTCGGGCCTCAAAGCGATTGACGCTCTCGTCCCTGTTGGTCGCGGCCAGCGCGAATTGATCATTGGTGACCGTCAGACCGGTAAAACCGCTGTCGCCATCGATACCTTCATCAACCAGAAGGAAGCGCATCAGGGTAAAGACGAAAAGCAGAAGCTTTACTGCATCTATGTTGCTGTCGGCCAGAAGCGTTCGACCGTTGCCCAGATCGTGAAGAGCCTCGAAGAAAACGGCGCGATGGAATATTCCATCGTTGTGGCCGCGACCGCTTCTGAGCCTGCACCGCTTCAGTTCCTCGCACCGTATACCGGCTGCGCGATGGGCGAGTATTTCCGCGACAATGGCATGCACGCCGTGATCGTGTATGACGATCTTTCCAAGCAAGCCGTCGCCTATCGCCAGATGTCGCTGCTGCTGCGTCGTCCTCCTGGCCGCGAAGCCTATCCTGGTGACGTTTTCTATCTCCACTCACGCCTGCTTGAGCGTGCGGCGAAGATGAACGACGACAATGGCGGCGGTTCGCTGACCGCGCTGCCGATCATCGAAACGCAAGCTGGCGACGTATCGGCCTATATTCCAACCAACGTGATTTCGATCACCGACGGCCAGATCTTCCTTGAAACCGACCTGTTCTATCAGGGTATCCGCCCCGCGATTAACGTGGGTCTGTCGGTTAGCCGTGTTGGCGGCGCCGCGCAGACGAAAGCGATGAAAAAGGTTTCGGGCTCGATCAAACTGGAACTCGCGCAGTACCGCGAAATGGCGGCCTTCGCCCAGTTCGGTTCGGACCTCGACGCTTCGACGCAGAAACTGCTCAACCGCGGTGCGCGCCTGACCGAGCTGCTCAAGCAGCCGCAATTCAGCCCGCTGCCGTTCGAGGAGCAAACCGTGTCGATCTTCGCCGGTACCAATGGCTATCTCGATGATATCCCGGTAGACCGCGTAAATGAATATGAAGCAGCGATGCTGAGCTATATGCGCAGCGAGCACGCCGACATTCTCGAAACCATCCGCACGAGCACCAAATTTGACGATGTCAAAGACGACACCGTCAAAGCGCTCGACGCGTTCGCCAAGCAATTCGCTTAATCATGCGTCATTCCGGCGCAGGCCGGGATCGCTAACCATCTAGGGACGACCTAGAACAACCAGATCCCAGCCTTCGCTGGGATGACGACGAGGAAACTAGAGTGGCATCACTCAAGGAACTCAAGGATCGGATCGGGTCGGTTAAATCGACCCAGAAGATCACCAAGGCCAAGCAAATGGTCGCAGCTGCCAAGCTTCGCAAAGCGCAAGCCGCGGCCGAAGCGGCGCGTCCCTATGCGGAACGTCTCGCGTCGGTTATGGCTGCGCTCGCTTCGAAAGTTTCGGGCGATGATGCGCCGAAGCTTCTGGCGGGCACCGGTTCGGACAAGCGCCACCTGCTGGTGGTTGTGAACACCGACAAGGGTCTGTGCGGCGGCCTCAACTCGAACCTCGTTCGCGCGGCATCGGCAAAGGCACAGGAACTTGCTGCCGCCGGTAAAGACGTCGAATTCTATCTCGTCGGCAAGAAAGGCCGTGCGCCGCTGAAGCGCAATTTCCCCGGCCAGATCGGCACCCATTTCGACACCAGCCATGTTCGCGATCCCGGCTTTGAAGAAGCCGCCAGCATCGCAGACGAGCTGGTGGAAATGTACGAAGCGGGCAAATTCGATGTTGCCCATCTCGTCTATCCGACATTCAAATCCGCGCTCGCGCAGGACCCGACCATCGACCAGATCATCCCCGTCCCCGCGCCCGAAAGCGCTGCGGATAGCCCAAATACTCCTGGGGCGGTGGTGGAATATGAGCCGGGCGAAGAAGAAATCCTCGAAGAATTGCTGCCACGTTATGTGAAGACGCAAATCTTCGGAGCATTGCTCGAAATCGCTGCTTCCGAACAGGGCGCATCGATGACCGCAATGGATAACGCCACGCGCAATGCGGGCGATCTGATTAACAAGCTTACCATCCAGTATAACCGCAGCCGTCAGGCCGCGATTACCACTGAACTTATTGAAATTATTGCCGGCGCGGAAGCGCTCTAAGACTCGAAGGCTAAGGAAGAAACCATGGCTACCGCACCTGTACTCAATCAGTCGACCAACGGCACAATCGCCCAGGTCATCGGCGCTGTTGTCGACGTGGCGTTCCCCGGGGAACTGCCCGCAATTTTGACCGCGCTTGAAACGCAGAATGACGGCAAGACGCTCGTTCTCGAAGTCGCACAGCACCTTGGTGAGAACACCGTGCGTACTATCGCGATGGACGCGACCGAGGGCCTCACCCGCGGTCAGGAAGTGATCAACACCGGCGCGCAGATTTCTGTGCCGGTCGGCCCGAAAACGCTCGGCCGGATCATGAACGTGGTTGGCGAAGCGATTGACGAGCGCGGCCCGGTTGGCGCGGAACAATCCGCCCCGATCCACGCAGAAGCCCCTCCATTTGTGGACCAGTCGACCGACGCGGCCATTCTGGTTACCGGTATTAAAGTTATCGACCTTCTCGCGCCTTACGCGAAAGGCGGTAAGATCGGCCTGTTCGGCGGTGCCGGCGTGGGCAAGACGGTTCTTATTCAGGAACTGATCAACAACATCGCAAAAGGTCACGGCGGCGTGTCCGTGTTCGCCGGCGTGGGTGAGCGTACCCGCGAAGGTAACGACCTTTATCACGAATTCCTCGACGCAGGCGTTATTGCCAAGGACGCGGACGGCAACGCCGTGTCCGAAGGATCGAAAGTGGCGCTTGTCTTCGGTCAGATGAACGAGCCTCCAGGCGCGCGTGCCCGTGTTGCTCTGTCGGGTCTGACAATGGCGGAATATTTCCGCGATCAGGAAGGCCAGGACGTTCTGTTCTTCGTCGACAACATCTTCCGCTTTACCCAAGCGGGTTCGGAAGTGTCCGCGCTTCTTGGCCGTATTCCTTCGGCGGTGGGCTATCAGCCAACGCTGTCGACCGACATGGGTAACTTGCAAGAGCGTATTACCTCGACCACCAAGGGTTCGATTACCTCGGTTCAGGCGATTTACGTTCCTGCCGACGACCTTACCGACCCTGCGCCAGCAACATCCTTCGCTCACTTGGACGCGACGACCACGCTGAACCGCGCAATTTCGGAACTGGGCATTTACCCGGCGGTTGACCCGCTCGACTCCACATCACGCGTCCTCGAGCCGCGCGTTGTCGGCCAAGAGCACTATGAAACCGCACGTAAGGTTCAGGAAACTCTGCAGAAGTACAAATCGCTGCAGGACATCATCGCCATTCTCGGCATGGACGAGCTGTCTGAAGAAGATAAGCTGACCGTTGCCCGTGCGCGCAAGATCCAGAAATTCCTCTCGCAGCCATTCCACGTTGCGGAAGTCTTCACCGGCATCAGCGGCGTATTCGTCCAGCTCGAAGACACCGTGGCTTCGTTCAAGGCAGTTGTTGAAGGCGAATACGATCACCTTCCAGAACAGGCCTTCTACATGGTTGGCGGCATCGACGACGTGGTCGAAAAAGCCAAGAAAATGGCTGAGGACGCCTAAGCGAGATGGCACTTCACTTCGAACTCGTAACGCCGGCAAAGCTGGTCCGCTCGGAAGACGTCCATATGGTCGTCGTACCCGGTGCGGAAGGCGAGTTCGGCGTGCTGGAAGGCCACGCGCCTTTCATGTCCACCATTCGTGATGGCGTGGTCCAGGTCTTCAAGACCGAAGGCGGCGCGCCCGAGGAAATCGCTATCGAAGGCGGTTTTGCGGAAGTTGGCGATAACGGGCTGACCGTACTCGCGGAGAAGGTAGAGAGCTGAAACTCTTCCATCCTGATCAGAATTAAGAAGGGCGGCCCCAACGGTCGCCCTTTTTGATTCAGGGAAAGCTTGGCGGTGGGGCGGCAGGGATGCCGGTGCCGTCATGAATGAACTTCACTACCGAAGGGTCGAGCTTGTTCCTAAATTCAACGCCGATCTTTTCGCGGTCAATTTCGCGGATATTACCGATCAGCGCGGGCAAATCCAGAATCGAAAGCGCGATCGAGCGTCCGATCCATAGCGTATGCCGCTCCATCAATTGCAGTCTCGCGCCATTTTCCGACAGCGCGAGCAGCAATGCATCATGTCGGTCTCCGCTCAGGTGCACGGCAATGGACCGGGGCGAGCCCGGTGGCTTGGTTACCTGTGTCATTGCGAAGTGTCCTCAATTCGACTTGGACACAAATTAGGCACAACCTATTAACGACGCCAGACCGTTGAAGGTAAAGATTTGTCAAATAAACCAATATCCTATCAAACCATCGATCGCCAAACGGGTTGCCTTTCTCTTGCAGGTCGCCATGATCAGGGCATGAATCTTACAAAGGGTCCTCGCCAATGACATTCACCACAAACAAAGCCCGGCTGATGTCGGTCGCGGCTTCGATCGCAATTGCAACAACCCTCGCCGCCCCATTGGCCGCGCATGAAGTGGAAGATCCCGTGCCCGAAACCGTCGCAGAAGCAGATGTCGATCCGTACATCTGGCTCGAAGAAGCCCGCAGCGAAGAAGCGCTGGCATGGGTCCGCGCAGAGAACGAGCGCACCAATGCCATGCTCGCCACCGATCCGCGTTTTGAAAAACTAAAAGGCGATGCGCTGGCCATTCTCGATAGCGAAGACCGCGTTCCCTATGTCAATTTCCGCCCCGACGGGCTGTATAATTTCTGGCAGGACAAGGCGAACCCCAAAGGGCTGCTGCGCCGGACCACGCTGGAAAGCTACAAGACCGACAATCCCCAATGGGAAACCGTTCTGGATATCGACGCGCTGGCCGCGGCCGAGGGCAAGGAATGGGTTTATAAGGGCTCTTCCTGCCTCGCGCCCGATTATAACAAATGCATGATCGCGCTGTCCGATGGCGGCGAAGATGCGACGATCCTGCGCGAATTTGACTATACCACCAAGCAATTCATCGAAGGCGGTTTCGCGATCGAGGAAAAGAGCCAGGGCGGGGTCAGCTGGATCGATGATGACACGCTGATCGTCGGGCGCGATTTCGGCGAAGGCACGCTGACCGACAGCGAATACCCCTTCACCGCACGCATCTGGCGGCGCGGCACCGATCTGGCCGCAGCGCCCGAAATTTTCCGCGGAGAATCGAGCGACGTATCGGCCGGCGCCTATCTGCTGCGCGACAGCGAAGCGACGGTCCATGCGATGATGGCCTATCGCGGGGTGAGCTTTCACGAGCGCGAATATTTCGTCTCTGTCGCAGATGAATGGGTCAAGCTCGACATTCCCAGCAAGGCCAGCCCCTATGGCATCGTCGATGGGCACATCCTTTATTCCACCGATGTCGATTGGGAAGTCGACGGCACGACTTTCCCCGCCGACAGCCTGATCGCGATGGAGCTAGAGGAATGGAAAGCCGATCCCAATGGCGCGTCCAAAGTTCTGGTCTGGGCACCAGAGGATCGCCAGACGAAACGCGGCGGCGCGATCACCGCGAACAGCCTGTTTGTCGGGATGCTCGACAATGTCGTGGGCAAAGTGGTCAAATTCGACTTTGAAGATGGTGAATGGGTCAGCGAACAAGTCGATCTGCCCGACAATGCCACGGTGGGCATCGCTGCAAGCTCCAACGAAACCGACCAGATCATGTACACGGTCACCGATTTCCTCAATCCGACGACACTGTATTATTCCGATGGCAGCGCCGCGCCCGAGGCGCTGAAAAACAGCCCTGCCCGCTTCGATGCGACTGGAATGGAAGTCGAACAATTCGAAGCGAAATCGGCTGACGGGACGATGATCCCCTATTTCGTGGTCAAACCTGCGGGAATGAAGCTGGATGGAACCACACCGACTTTGCTCACCGGCTATGGGGGCTTCCAGGTCTCGCGCCTGCCCGGCTATCTGGGTACCGCGGGCAAGCTGTGGGTCGAAAATGGCGGGGCCTATGTCCTCGCCAATTTGCGCGGCGGGGGCGAGTTTGGCCCCGGTTGGCACCAGACCGCAATCCGCGAGAACAAGCAGCGCACGTGGGACGATTTCATCGCCGTGGCTGACGATCTGGTGGCGCGCAAAGTCACCGCGCCGCGACATCTCGGTATCCAGGGTGGTTCGCAAGGCGGCCTGCTGGTCGGAACCGCCTTCACCAAGCGCCCCGACCTCTACGGCGCGGCGATCGTCGCGATCCCGCTTTTCGACATGCTGCGCTATCACGAAATCGGCCGCGGTGCCTCGTGGATCGGCGAATATGGCGATCCGCGCATTCCCGAACAGCGCGCATGGATCGAAGGGTATTCGCCCTATCAGAAGCTGGTCGAGGGCGTGGATTACCCCGCCCCGTTCTTCTGGGCATCGACCGCCGATGACCGCACCCATCCCGCCCACGCCCGCAAAGGCGCAGCGCGGATGAAGGAACTGGGCCAGCCTTATTATTACTATGAGGATATGACCGGCGGCCATTCGGGCGGCGTCGACAACGAACAACGCGCGAAGCTGTCTGCTCTGCAATATGTCTATCTGATGCAGCGGCTTAAGGGTGAAGCAGCGGCAGCAACCGAAGACGCGGGCGAATAGGTGCAGGGGCGGCCATCCGGTCGCCCCCGCTAATTCGCGCGATACACGCGCGCGTGAAAATCGGGCGCTTTATTGCGGACCCACTGAACGAATTTGGCCAGCGCCTCGTTCTCCAGCAAACGCTCGCGATCATTCCCGATCCGCGCCAGCTGCGCATTGGTGAAATTGGCGTGGATCGTTTTGTGGCAGATCGGGTGGACGGGAACAGTGTCCTTGCCCTTTTTCGATTTGGGAACCGTGTGATGCCACTGGATGCGCGTCTCGAAAGGGCGGCTGCACAGCCAGCAGGTGAGCCCTTCCCCGGCCAAGTGACTACTTCTTCTCCGCCGCTTTCTTCTTTTTCATCGCGTCGTGAAAACGGTCGGCCCAGCCGGGTTTGACCATCTGTTCGGCGCGGACCATGCGCAGTTCCCCCGCCGCAACATCGCGGCTGACCGCACTTCCCGCCGCAACAATCGCGTCCGCGCCGATATTGACCGGAGCGATCAGCGCACTGTTGCTGCCGATAAAGGCGCGCTCGCCGATTGTGGTCTGGTGCTTGAAATAGCCGTCATAATTGCAGGTAATCGTCCCCGCGCCGATATTGGCATTCGCGCCAACCGTCGCATCGCCGAGATAGGTCAGATGGCTAGCCTTCGCGCCTTTGCCCAAAGTCGCTTTCTTCATCTCGACGAAATTGCCGATAAACGCGCCTTCTTCCAGCACCGCACCGGGGCGCAGGCGGGCATAGGGACCGACGCTGCTATGTTCACCCAAGGTCGCGCCTTCCAAATGGCTGAACGCGCGGACCAGCGCGTGATCGGCCACTTTGACGCCGGGGCCGAACACAACATTGGGTTCGATCGTGACATCGCGGCCAAGCTGCGTGTCCCAGCTGAAAAACACCGTTTCCGGTGCTTTCAGCGTTGCCCCGTTGGCCATCGCCTCTTCGCGCTTGAATTGCTGCCACTGCGCCTCGGCCTGCGCCAGTTCGGCGCGCGAATTGATCCCGGCCACTTCATCGGGGCTGGTTTCCACCGCAACAACGCGGCTGCCCTCTGCGATTGCATTGGTCGCGACATCGGGCAGGTAATATTCGCCCTGCGCATTGTCATTGCCGACACCGTCGAGCAGCCGCCAGATGTCCTTGCTATGCGCAATGATGACGCCCGAATTGCACAGGTTGCAGGCGCGCTCTTCCTCGCTCGCATCCTTGTGTTCGACCATTTTGGAAACCGTGCCGTCCCCGCTGGCGATAATCCGGCCATAAGCAAGCGTATCATCGGGCCGGAAGCCCAGCACCGCCACTTTGGTTGCCTCGTCCACCGCTTCGCACAATTTACGCACGGTTTCGGCTTTGACCATCGGGCAATCGCCGAAACAGACCATCACCAGGCCGTCAAAGCCCGACAGCGCATCTTTGGCCATCAGCGCGGCATGCGCGGTCCCCAGCTGCGGTTCCTGCAAAGCCACCGTCACATTGCGGTCGGTCACCGCATCGCGCAATTGTTCGTGCCGGTCGCCGGCCACCACCACCGTATGCGCAGGCGACAGCTCTTCGAAACTGTCGAGCAGGTGGAACAGCATCGGCTTGCCACCGATAGGGTGGAGCACCTTGTGCAAATCGGATTTCATGCGGGTGCCTTTGCCCGCGGCGAGAATAACGGCTGCGAATTTCGTCATAGCCGCCCCAATGCCACCATTTGCTTGCAGAATGAAGAACGTTCCTTCAGTCAGCTGCGCTATGAGCGATTTTCCTTTCAGCGCCGTGGGCTTCGACCTCGACGGTACACTTCTCGACACGCATCAGGATCTGGGCGCGGCGGTAAACCACGCATTGGAACTGGGCGGCTTCAAAGCGGTGCCGGTCGGCAGTTCCAAAGATTTGATCGGCGGCGGCGCGAAAATCATGCTTTCAAGAGCGGTTGAGGCGCAAGGCGGGATGGAACGCGATGCTTTCCACGCGCTCTACAAGAAAATGCTGGCCTATTACGCGGAAAACAACGCGGTCCATTCGCGCCCCTATCCCGGGATCATCGACACGCTCGATGCGCTGGAGGAACGCGGCGTGAAAATGGCCGTGGTGACCAACAAGTTTGAAAGTTTTGCGACCAGCATCCTCACGCAATTGGGCCTCGCTGACCGGTTTGTGACCATCATTGGCGGCGACACTATGGGCAAGGATGCTGACGGGAAACAGCGCGCCAAACCCGCGCCCGATCCGATTTTCGAAGCGCAGAAACGATGCGGCGGCGGACCGATGGTTTTCGTGGGTGACAGTTCCTACGACATCAATGCGGCGAGAGCCGCCGATGTGCCGGTTGTCGCCTGCGCTTACGGCTATTGCGACAAGCCTGCAGACGCGCTCGGCGCCGATGCGGTGGTTCAATCAGCGTCAGAGTTGGTGGCCGCATTCGAGAGCCTTTCGCGCCACTGATTCGCCACGATCAGCGCGCATAACGCTACGGAATCGCGGCGCAGATTGTTCGCAGTTGCAACATGCTGCGGAAAGTGCCACCACAGGCTCACGTTTACGGGAACGTAAAGCACCAGTTTCTATTTTGGAGAGAGTTTAATGACCATTTCATTCAAAGATCGTGTCGCAATTGTAACCGGCGCTGGCGGCGGTCTGGGCCGCGAATATGCGTTGGAACTGGCCCGGCGCGGAGCCAAAGTTGTTGTCAACGATCTGGGCGGTTCGCGCGATGGCACCGGCACATCGGATGCAGCCGCGCAAGTCGTGGAAGAGATCGAAAAGGCTGGCGGCGAAGCCATCGCCAATGGCTCTTCGGTCACCGAATATGACCAGATGGAAAAGATGGTCGCCCACGCCAAGCAAAAATGGGGCGGCGTGCATGTGCTGATCAACAATGCCGGCATCCTGCGCGACAAAAGCTTCGCCAAAATGACCCCTGATGATTTCGAACTTGTGGTCAAAGTCCACCTGCTCGGTTCGGCCTATGCCACCAAAGCCTGCTGGGAAACTTTCCGCGAGCAGGCCTATGGCCGGATCCTGATGACCAGCAGCTCTACCGGCCTGTTCGGCAATTTCGGCCAGGCCAATTATGGCGCGGCGAAGCTGGGCCTTGCGGGTCTTACCAAAACGCTCAATCTCGAAGGCGCGAAATACAATATCCGTTGTAACTCGCTGTCGCCCGTTGCCGGCACACGGATGACCGAAGACCTCTTCCCCGAAGAAGCGTTCAAGCTGTTCTCGCCCGAGAATGTGGCACCTGCCGCGCTCTATCTGGTCAGCGAAGATGCGCCGACCAACCAGATCGTTGGCGCGGGTGCTGGCGGCTTCCACAGCGCATGGGTGACCATGAATGAAGCTGTGTGGCTCAAAGATGGTGAGCGCACTGTCGAAGGCTTTGCCGAGAATTGGGACAAGATCAACGAAATGACCAATCTCACCGCCCCGCAATCGGGCGCGGAGCAGAGCGCGGCCATCCTCAAAGCAATGCAGGGCGTGCTAGGCGCGGACGCTGCGCCATCGAGCGCACGCGGCTAATCTCTCTACTGTATTGACACACTAACACACTGGGCCTACCTTCTCCTGATCAACAGGGGGAGGTAGGCCCATGTACACAGAAGACGATCTGCGCACGGCAGTAGCGACCGGCGCAATTTCAGCGGAAGCGGCAGCCGCGCTACGCAGTTCCGTAAAGGCATCGCGCGATGCCCCGGCCGGTGATGAAGAACACTTCCGGCTGATCAACAGTTTCAACGATATTTTCGTGACCATCGCCGCGATTATGGTGCTGGTGGCGATGGCTGGCATCGGTCAGGCGTTCACCCCCAATGTGGACGGACCGCCGCCCTTTTCCGGCCTGCTGATTGCGGGCGCGGCATGGGGCATGGCGGAATTTTTCACGCGCAAACGCCGGATGGCGCTGCCCAGCATCATTTTGTTGCTGGCCTTTGTCGGCGGAACCTTTGCCATGTTGCTGGGATTTGTCGTGATGGCATTTGGCGGCGACAATTTCGGCAATGAAAACCAGGTTCTGGCAGGATTGCTGATCGCCGGATCGGGCCTGCTGACCGCGGGCGCGGCGTGGATGCATTGGCGGCGCTTTATGGTGCCGATTACGGTTGCTGCGGGCGCTGCGGCCCTGTCAGTCACGGTGATTGCCCTGATTGTAACGGGTATCGGCCCCGACAATCTCGACAATCCCGAGAATGTCCTGCTCCCGCTGGTATTCATCGTTGGCCTTGCGATTTTCGCATTCGCGATGCGCTGGGACATGAGCGACCGCGAACGTCAGACACGCCGCAGCGATGTCGCCTTCTGGCTGCATCTGCTCGCCGCCCCGATGATCGCGCATCCGATTTTCCATTGGATCGGCGTGACCACGGGCGAGAATATAGGCGTTGGCGCAGCAATCGCGGTGCTGGTGGTCTATGTATCGATGGGCCTGGTTGCCCTCGCCATTGATCGCCGCGCGCTGCTGGTTTCGGCTCTCGCCTATGTGCTGGCAACGCTGACATGGCTGTTCGACCGCTTCGGCGCGGTGGAGCTCAATGTCGCGCTGACCGCGCTGGTGATCGGTTCCGCATTGCTGATGCTGTCGGCATTCTGGTCCCCGATACGCAATGCGATCGTGGCCAAGCTGCCCGGCGATTTACAGCAAAGGCTGCCCGTCGCAGGCCAACTCTCCGCGAGCTAGGCAATCATTCAGCTTTAAGGAAGGCCCCGCGCAGTCGCTGCGCGGGGTTTTCTTTTGCGCGTCTTAGCTTTCGACCGCTTTAACCAGACGCCGCTCTATCGGTGCCAGCACGCCGGCCAGCTCGTGCCCGCGTTTGAGCACTTGGCCATGCTCCCCGAACAGCGTCCACATGCCCTGTTTTCCGCGCAGCGCGGGGCGTTTTTCAACCCGGGTCTGCGGTTTCTCGGCAGTCCGGCGGAAGGCATCGAACATCGCGCAATCCTTGGTGAAGCCCATCGCGTAATCGCGCCATTCGCCCGCGGCGACCATCCGGCCGTACACGTCCATTATCCGCTGCAGCTCGTTACGGGTAAAGCCAACCTGCGAGGGCTGGCGTCCCGGAAATGCTATAATCTGGCCCGGAATATCGGGTGTCGATGCCATCAATCACCGGTCCCGCTGCGCGGCGCCGGCTGCTGCGCATCATCGGCATCGGACCGCAAGGCTGCCAGTTCCGCCCGCATCGCGGCGACTTGTTTCTCCAGCTCGCCAATCCGGCCCGTCCCGCTTTCGATGGCTTCTTCGCAAGGCTCGTCGCATGGGGTGCCATAGGGGATGAAGTCTTTGACCCATTCTTCCGCCGGAACCAGCGTTGAACGCGCTTTCAAGCCGATCATCGTCGCGCCTTCGGGCACATCATCGGTTACCACCGCATTGGCCCCGACCCGCGCGCGATCACCAACGGTAATCGGGCCGATCACCTGCGCGCCGGAACCGATGATCACATTGTTGCCAATCGTCGGGTGGCGTTTGCCGCCCACGCCATTGGTCGGATTGGTTCCGCCCAGCGTAACGCATTGGTAGATCGTCACATTATCGCCGATTTCAGCCGTCTCGCCGACAACAGTAAAACCGTGATCAATGAAGAAATTCTTCCCGATTGTGGCACCGGGATGGATATCGATTGCGGTCAGAAAGCGGGAAAAATGGTTCACAAACCGCGCGAGGAAAAACAGCCGCGCCTGAAACAGCCAGTGGGCAATCCGGTGAAAACCGAGCGCCAGCACGCCGGGGTAAAACAGCACTTCCCAGCGTGAACGGGGTGCCGGATCCCGCTGGCGGATAGAGTCCAAATAACTGGTCAAGCTTCGGAACATGCTCCGATTCTCCCATCATTTCCGGCCTAAAGCAAGCGCGCCTGCTCCGGTCCTTGCACGGCCTCCAGCGCGTCGCGCCAGATGCCTTGTGTCGCGGGGGCTTTTCGCTCCAGACTTAACCGGTCAATCGTCACGACCAACCGTTCAATCGCAGCAAAGCTCCGTTCGATACGCGGTACCAGATAGGTAAGCGCGCCTTCGCCCAACGCAAGGCCGCGCTGCATAGCAATGCTTTCAATCAGGGAAGCGACCATATCGTCATCGGGAGTGTCAATGGTGAGATGCAGCGCCGCACCCAATCGCGAACGCAGGTCGGGCAGCGTGATATCCCATTGTTCAGCGCCACTAATTAGCAGCAACGGGCTCGCTTGCTCCTGCGCGCGGTTCCAGCGATGGAACAGATCGGTTTCGTCGAGCGTGTCGGCCCCGTCGATTACCTCGCCGCCACCCTGCGCAGCAAACCACCGGCCCAGGATCGATTTTCCCGAACGCGCTTCGCCGGTCAGAATGGCGGTTTTGAAAGGCCACGAGGCGGGATTGCGCAGCGCCTCTATCGCGGCTTGATTGGCATTGCCCACCACGATCCGGTCCGGATCAACGGCGCGTTTATGCGACAATGGCAGAGCAATTTGCGACATATCAGCGATGATATAGCGGTTTTTAGCGGCGAATGGCGAGCGCGTTTGCACCCTGGTTGACGGTGAAGCCACGCGCCCTCAGCGCCGCCGCCAGCGCGCCGATATCGCCGTTATAGCTGACATTCATCACCGAAGTGCCGCCAATCGCCAAACTGCTGGTCGCTGCACCGCGCACGCCGGGAGTGGCGCGAACCGCAGCAAGCGTGGCATCGATTGTACCCGCATCGGGGCTGGCGAACTGGACGACAAAATTGGAAACCACCGCGGCAACGGTTGGTGTCGGCGTGGGCGCAGTGGGCACTTCGCTGGACGGGGCTTCGCCCGCTTCACCCGCGCGCGCCGCTGCCGCCGCAGCGTCTTCACGCGCCTTTGCCGCGCGGCCCAGCTCGATCAGCCGCTGCAATGCAGGTGCTGCCGAAGCGCCGCCATAATTGAGCGAGGAATCCGGCTTCAATTTGCCGTCGGCCAGCGCTTGTTCAAAAATCGTGTCGAAACGCTTCACCGCCGCTGTCAGCATCTGCGGCACAGCGGTGTCGCTTTCGACCGACAGTTTGAAGCTGTCGAGATAGGTGTTGTCCGGCCCGTACCTGGCGGTGAAAGTGCCGGTCACCGGCCCACCGGGATATTGATGTTCCAACTTGGCAATCGGAACCAGAACATCGGCGGCTTCGAATTGATCGAGAATATTGCGCCACCACAACCGGCTCCGCCGTCCGGTCTGGCCGTAATTGATCAACAGCGAATCGCTGCCCGCGCCCGAGGGGCGGACATAGTTGATCCGGCTGGAACCCGCCTGATATTCGGCCCATGCGCGCTGCCACGGATTGCGTTTCTCGTAAACGAGCTCTGATCCGCCACTGATCGTGACCGGAACCAGCATCATTGGCGCCGATTGCGTCCGGCGCGTGTTTCCGCCGAGGAACCGCCCTGCCCGCGCGCGATCGAAAATGACCCCCAGCGTCGCGACATAGCGGTTCGCGCCGAGTCTTTCCTGCTCGATCACCACCGCAGAAACCATTCCCTGCAACTGGGCATCGGGCATCGATGGCCCGCCCAGCTTGGCCCATGCTTCGCGCTGGGCCTTGCGATAGCCAGCCTGCCGCGCGTCTTCGATAGAATCGCCGGTTTCGTTCACTTCGATCCCGCCGACATCGATATCGCTGCTGCTGACCACCGCCGCAATGCCGCGTTCGCCCTCGACCTGAGCGAACAATGCGCGCGCAGCCAGAATCGCCAGCAAAAGCGCTGCCAGCACCAATCCGATGCGGACTATCGCGCGGCTAAAGGTGATGCGCGCAGGGGGCAAAGAGGCAATCATATGGGCCATCGGGGAAAACTCGGGCCCTTTTGCCCAAACACACATGGAAATCCAAGCACGAATGACTAAAGCCTGTGGTCATGTCGTCAAAAAATGAGTCTGCAGAGAGCTATACCTACGCCAAAGCCGGCGTATCCATCGATGCGGGCAACGCGTTGGTCAAAGCCATCGGCCCGCTGGTCAAGGCAACCGCGCGGCCCGGTGCGGATTCGGAAATCGGCGGATTCGGCGGTTTCTTCGATCCCAAGGCCGCCGGTTACAAAGACCCGCTTCTGGTTGCCGCCAATGACGGTGTCGGGACAAAGCTGAAACTCGCGATCGATTTCGACCGGCATGATAGCGTGGGCATCGATCTGGTCGCGATGTGCGTCAATGATTTGATCGTACAAGGCGCTGAGCCCCTGTTTTTTCTCGATTATTTCGCCACCGGCAAGCTGGAAAACGGCGTCGCAGAGCGCGTGGTGGCGGGCATTGCCAAAGGCTGCACCGATTCCGGTTGCGCGCTGATCGGCGGGGAAACCGCGGAAATGCCCGGCATGTATGGCGATGGCGATTATGACCTCGCCGGTTTTTGTGTGGGCGCGGTCGAGCGCGGCGAACAATTGACCGGTGACAAGGTCGCACCGGGGCAGATCCTGCTCGGCCTTGCAAGCTCGGGCGTCCACTCCAACGGCTTTTCGCTGGTTCGCAGACTCGCTGCCGACAAAGGCTGGAAACTCGATGCGCCCGCGCCATTCGACAGTGACAGGCTGCTGATCGACACGTTGATCGAACCGACGCGGCTTTATGTGAAGAGCCTGCTTCCATCGATTCGCAGCGGCAAGATTGACGCGCTCGCGCATATTACCGGCGGCGGATTGCTGGAGAATATCCCGCGCGTACTGCCCGAAGGCGCGCATGCCACGGTCGATGTCGGGGCGTGGGAACAGCCGGGCCTGATGGCCTTCCTGCAAAAACAGGGAAATATCGAACCGGCAGAAATGGCGCGCACGTTCAATTGCGGTGTCGGCATGGTTCTGGCGGTCGATCCCGCCGAGGCGGAGGCGCTGACGGCGGAATTGGAAGCCGCAGGCGAGACGGTTCTGCGCGTCGGGACCATTGCAGCAGGACCACGCGGTTGCACCGTCAAAGGTGAAGCCGGCGTCTGGTCTTCCAGCGAAGCGTGGAGCGCCGAGCACCTTGCCTGAAAAGGCGTCCATGAAGGCCAAGGTCGCGGTCCTGATTTCGGGGACCGGCACAAATATGGCCGCACTGCTCTATGCCAGCCGGCAACCAGGTTCTGCCTATGAGATTGTTCTGGTCGCCAGCAACCGGGCCGAAGCCGCGGGGCTGGCATTGGCCGAAGCGGAAGGCATTGCCACATTCGCCCGCCCGCATAAGGGGATGGAGCGTGCAGACCATGATGCGCTGATGGAACAGGCGGTGCTCGATGCGGGTGCCGATTATATCGTTCTTGCGGGCTATATGCGCATTCTCTCACCCGAGTTTACCGAACGTTGGCATGGACGCATGCTCAACATCCATCCTTCGCTGCTGCCCAAATATCGCGGATTGGAAACGCATAAACGCGCAATCGAAGCGGGCGATCCGGTTGCCGGCGCATCGGTCCATCTGGTGTCGAGCGAGCTCGATGCAGGCGAAGTTCTCGGCCAAACAGAGGTGGCGATCCGCGCGGATGATACCGCCGAAACACTCGCCGAACGGGTCAAACTGGCCGAACATCAGCTCTATCCGCGCGTGGTGAACGAATATGTCGGCCGCATTTTTGACGGCGAATGGCTGCTCGGCCAGCTGCGCGATCTGGCGCTGCAATTGCCGGAGGCAGAAGAACGCCCCAGCCACGGCGCGCCCGGCTGGTGCACAGGCGGGAAGAGCGGCAAATATTTCGCCCATTTCAGCGACCGGCATCACGGCAACGAGCATATCGCGCTGCTCGCCAAGACCAGCGGAATTGACGAGATGATGGCGCTGATCGGCCGCGATCCGCAGACTTTCTTCAAACCGGCCTATTACGGCGCAAGCGGCTGGGTCGGGATAATTCTGAACCGCCCCGATTGCGATTGGGATCAGGTCGGGCACTGGCTGAAGCGCAGCTGGCAATCGGTTGCCCCAAAGCGGCTGACCAAACTGCTCGACGCTGCTGACGAATTCTAGCGGTGGCCCCGCCGCGCACCAGCCTGCTCGCCCGCGCGGCCATCGTCGATACTCTGTCGCGGGGATTGCAGAAAGCGTGGGATCGCGGGTGGTTGCCGCCGATTGTGCTGGAGCCCGATATTCTGTGGGCGCGCGCTGCCAAGGGGCATAATTCGCGCGACGAATCTTCCGGGCGAAGCGAGAAAGATGCCGCCGATTTTCGCGAGCGGTTGGATGCGCTTTGTGCATCGCTCAATCGGGAAGCACAGCTTACCCCGCTGGGCCGCGCGGCAGCTCATGGATTGCTCACCCGCGCCATCGGTCAGCGTTTGGCACTCGGTAAGCTCTGGCGCGAAAAGCCCGAATTGCTGACGACAGAGATCGCCCCGCCCATTCTGGTCGTCGGCCAGATGCGATCGGGTACCACGCGCATTCACCGGCTGCTGGCAGCCGATCCCGCCCATTCGGCAACGCGTTTTTGCGACAGCTGGAATCCCCTTCCAGAGACCTTCGACCTGAGGCCGCTGCGCAGCATGGCGGCGCTGTTTGTGGGGCGCAGGCTCAATCCCTGGCTTGAGACGATCCATCCCTTCGGCGCGGCGCGGCCTGACGAGGAATTGGGCTGGCTCGCCGCCGCTTTCGATCATTGCGCTTATGAAGTGCAGTGGCACATTCCCGCCTTCGTCGCATTCAGCGAAGCGCGCGATCCTGCGCCCTTATACCGCGAATTCGCGCGAATCCTGTGCGCCGATGCCGCACATCGGGGCAATGCCGGCCGCCCCCGTATCATGAAAGTCCCGCAATTCTCAGAGGATCTTGCAACGCTGCTCGCGCAGTTTCCCGATGCGCGATTGGTGGTTTCCCGCCGGAGTGACGCGGATACGCTGCGCAGCGCGGTCTCGCTGGTGGCCAACCAGATGGCCATGCAATCGGATCACGCGGATCTGGAGCGGATCACACAGGAATGCCGGCGCAAGATCGCCTTGCGGGCCGACCGTATGGAGAAAGCGCTGGCGGGTTTCGCGGGGGCGGTGGCCGAAGTCGATTTTGAGGCACTAGGCGCGGATTGGCTGGCCGAGACCGAGCGGATCTATGACGCGCTGGGTCTGCCTTTGTCCGATCAGGCCATAGCCGCGATGCGCCGCGAGCAGGATCAAGCCAGCAAAGGCGCGCATCACGCCCATCAAAGCCAGCTCGCCCAGATCACCCGTCACTAAAAGCTGCCGATTTGTCCAATACCCGCCGCGCAGCCGCCTTATTTTGCAGCCGGAAACCGCGACTGGAGAGGGAACAGGACAATGGCAGGCATAGGCAAATTTTTCGGCGGCATCGCATTGGCGGCAGCAAGTCTGGCCGCGGCATGCGCAGATACGAGCGGCGATCCGACCGGCAGCGATGACACCGCGAAAGTTGAAAGGTTGGCCACCCTATCCCCGGCGACGCATGGCAAATTCCTTCACATCAGCGACATCCATTTTGACCCGTTTCACAATGACAAGCATCTGGTGGTTCAGGACTTGCCCGTCGATCAGTGGGAACAGCATTTCGACGGATCGGCATCGCCCAGTTCTGGTAGACATAATGACAGCAATTTTGCCCTGATGAAGTCGGCGCTGACCGAGGCGGCAAAAACGCCGGGCTATGATTTTGTTCTCTATACCGGTGATTATCTGTCGCATGATTTCCGCGAGCATGCGGAGGCCAAGCGGTGGGTGCGCCACCCCGTGTCCAAAGGGGTTAAAGACCCGATCGCATTCGCGGCAAAAACGGTCGAGTTCGTCAACTTGATGATTGAACAGGCTTTCCCGGGAAAGCCGATCGTCTCCGCCTTGGGCAACAATGATGCGGGATGCGGCGATTACAATCTGCGCGTAGGGGGCGAATTCCTAAAAGATATCGGGCCCGAGATGCCGACCCTGCCGCAACCAGCGAAGAAGGACTTCGTCAATTCGGGCTTTTACACCATCGACCATCCCACCGTGGCGGGCACAGAATTTCTGGTGCTCGGAACCTTCTGGTCGCACGCCTATCCCGATATCGGGCGTGGCTGCGGGATGCCGTCAGACAATCCGGGCGATGCCCAGAAAACATGGCTTTCAAACCAGCTGAGCACTGGTTCAGGCAACGCAATTCTGCTGATGCATATTCCGCCCGGCATCGATGGATATGGCGGCACAGCGCAGTGGCAAAGCGGCTTTCAGACGGCGTTTGAAGCGATCCTGAGCAAATCAAAACGCCCGGTTTTGGGGGCCTTTGCCGGTCACACGCATATGAACGAGATCAGAGTGTTTTCGAACAGTTCCGGCCCCTATCTGTCCGTCCGCGTTGCCCCTTCGGTTACCACTTACAACGGCAATGCGCCGTCATTCACGGTGGCCGATTATGACACAGCAACGGGCGCGATGACTGATTATCAGGTCTACACGCTGCGCTATGACAGCAAAAGCGGAACAGATGCCTGGCAGGCCGAAGCGAAATATTCGGCGTCATATGGTGCCCCGGATTTCTCCCCTGCTGAGGTGCAGAAAATCGCGAATAATCTGCAATTAACCAATGACAGCACGGGCATGCGCACGATCTATCGCACCCAATATTCGGGTAAGGGGCAGGAAGGCGCACGATGCAATTGGCAAAACGCGGTCTGTGCGGTGTCATTCACAGATCCGGTCAAATTCGGCCAATGCGTAAGCCGGATCGAGAAAGTTCATCCCGTTCCCGGCAATTGTTGATGGCACAAAAAAGGGGCTGCCCGACCGGACAGCCCCCTTTGTGCATCGTCAAAGAGATGGCGGCTTAGCCGACGATTTCGTCTTCGTTGAAGAAGAATGCGATTTCGATTGCGGCGTTTTCGTCGCTGTCGCTGCCGTGGACCGTATTGGCTTCGAGGCTCTCGGCCAATTCCTTGCGGATGGTGCCGGGGGCCGCGTCAGCCGGATTGGTCGCGCCCATGATGTCGCGGTTGCGCTGCATGGCGTTTTCGCCTTCGAGAACCTGCACCACAACCGGGCCGCTGATCATGAAATCGACCAGTTCACCAAAGAAGGGGCGTTCCTTGTGAACCGCGTAGAAGCCTTCGGCTTGTTCGCGAGTCATGTGAATGCGCTTCGAAGCGACAACGCGCAGGCCGGCTTCTTCCAGCATCGCGGTGACTTTACCGGTCAGATTACGACGTGTGGCATCGGGTTTGATGATCGAAAATGTGCGGGTGCCCGCCATGTGAAATTCCTTGCATTTGGATAGGGGATAATATTGTTGCGCGCGCCCCTAGCCGCGCCGGCGCGCAACCGCAAGTATTCCTGTTTCAGGCGCTAAAGCGGCAGGCGCGAGTTGCGCGCTAATTGATCCCTTCGCCAACCATCATTTGCGCGGTGGTTTCGCCATCTTTCTCGTTGGCGTTGACCGAGAAGACCTTGTCGCCCTCGCCCTTGCCGGCAAGCATCGTGCCCTGCGCGGTTTTCATTTCCATTTCGATTTTCACGCCAGCCGCTTCGGCTTGCTTGCGATAATAGCTGACAATATCGGCGGCTTTATCGCCCGAGGTAAAGATGATCATCGAGCCCTTGCCATCGGCCTGATTGAAGGTCGTATTGGTCACGACTTTCGCGCCGGGATAGAGCGAAAATCCATCGGGCAGATCCACTTCGACATCCGCGCCGGAGCGAATTTTTGCCGTTCCATCCTCGGTTTCAATCGTGGCGTTGGTTTCTCCGCTCGACGTATCGACCGAATATTCGACCTTTTCGCCATTGTCGGTTTCGTAGCTGCCCGAGCGTTCGGAACCGCATGCCGAAACGAGTGCCATGCTGGCCGCAGCAAAAATAATGCGCTTCATAAGTTTCCCTCCATTGTCCTCTCCGTCTGTCCGGAAAGGCGCCTCCGCTAGGCAGTCTAAACGCTCTGCCCGCGCGAGCCAAGGCCAGCTGCGCGCCCGGTCAGCCCATTTCGCGCCATTTGCCGCCTTCCTGTTTCCAGAAATGCCGCTCCATCGCGTCGCCCTTGCCAAGCGAGGACCAACAGGCGCGCGCTTCTTGCAGACGGTCATCGCCGAACAGCAGGAATGCGCGTTCAAATCCGGATGTATCATCGCGCCAAACGCCGTCGGCCAGCACGACAAATTTTGCCTCATTGGGCGCGGTCATCTGGTCCGACAGCAAGACCGGCTGGCGCGCCTCATACGCTTCGCCAGCCTTGCCATGCGCCAGAAAAGCCTCGGGCGCGGTCTCCCACAATTGCTTGTCGATCCGGTCCAGTTGTTCCGCATCGTCCGAAACCACCAGCAATCTTTCGCCCGCCTGCTTGGTCGCACGCGCCAGCAAGGGGACGACCAGTTCCGCCGGATCGCGGCTCAGCTGATAGAAATCGACGCGCATCAGCCCGGATTGCCTATCCTTCGCAGTTTTCGCGCACGAAATTGTCGATCAGGCGGACACCATATCCGGTTGCGCCCTTATCGTAAGTCGGGCCGGGTTTGTCTGCCCATACGGTTCCCGCAATATCGCAATGCGCCCACGGCGTGTCGTCCATGATGAAGCGCTGGAGGAATTGCGCAGCGGTGATCGAACCCGCGCCTTTGCCGCCGATATTCTGCATATCCGCAATCGGGCTGTTGATCTGCTTATCATAAGCGGGGCTCAGCGGCAGACGCCACAACTTGTCGCCGCTGCTCTTGCCCGAAGCGAGGAGTTTCTCCGACAAATCATCATTGTTGGAAAACAGGCCCGCATGTTCATTGCCAAGCGAGATTATGATCGCGCCGGTCAGCGTTGCAAAGTCGACAATCTGTTTGGGCGCGAATTCTTTCTGCGTCCAATGCAACGCATCGCATAGCACCAGCCGGCCCTCTGCATCTGTGTTGAGAACTTCGATCGTCTGCCCCGACATCGACGTAACCACATCGCCCGGACGCATCGCGCGGCCATCGGGCATGTTTTCAACCAGCCCGACCACGCCGACCACATTGGCCTTGGCCTTGCGTTTCACCATGGCCAGCATCGCGCCGACAACCGCGCCCGAGCCGCCCATATCGAATTTCATATCGCCCATGCCGGGCCCGGGCTTCAGCGAAATACCGCCCGTATCGAAACACACGCCTTTGCCGACAAAAGCGGTCGGCTTTTCACCTTCTGCGCCGCCGTTCCAACGGATCGCGAGCATGCGCGACGGTTGTTCCGAGCCCAGACCAACGCCGAGCAGCGCGCCCATGCCCAGCTCTTCCATTTGCGCATCGTCGAGCACGATCAATTCCGCACCGGTGCCAGCAAATTTCTCCTGGCACTTTTCGACAAAGCTGACCGGGAAAAGCACATTGGCGGGCTCTGCAACCAGATCGCGAGTGAACTCGACGCCTTCTGCAACCGCGCAGGCATCTTCCCATGCCGCATCGGTCCCGTCGGGCGCACCGACCACGGTGACTTGATCGAGCGAGACCTTCTGTTCTTCCTTCAACCGCGTGCGATAGGCATCATGCCGCCAGCCGCGAAGCCGCAGTCCCAGCAGAAGCGAAGCCGTTTCAGCCGCGTCCAACCCGCTCCCATTCAGGTCGAGAACCAGCGATTTTTCGCCCGATGTCAGATATTTTGCGGTCAGCGCAGCACCGGCTTTTTCCAGATTGGCGCCGCGCGCATCGACATCCTTCTTGCCGGCACCCGCGATCGCCACGCGAACAACCGCGCCACCGCGTTCAACAAAGCCTTCGAAACATTGGCCGGGATTACCTTTGAAGCGCGCAGCATCGGCCCCTTCGACCAGCGCTTTTTCCAATCCATCTGGTGTCTTGCCCTTATCGGCAATATGCGCGACGAGGCGCGCGTTTGATGGAACAGTGTCTGAAAAAGTGATCTTCATGGGATCTCCACAATGCAATTTCGATGCGCATGTCGCGCAAAAAAGGGCCCGGCAAACTATGTCGCCAAGGATTGGAATTGCGATTACGCGCGGGCGGTGCGATAGGCAAGCCATGCCCCCGCACCGGATTGACCTGTCTGAACTGCCTGTGACCGCGAGAATCGCGGATTCCATTTTTTCTGGTATCGGTTTTGCCATCGGTTCGGGCATCCGTGCGCGGCTGCACAAGGGCATTTCCACGGGCGCAGCGGCGATTGCCCTGTCGGCAGGATTCGCGGGCGCGGCGCATGCGCAGAATGAAGCTGCACCGGACGTCGGCGTTGATCCGGCCATGGTTGAACCGGCGGAACAAGACACCGGCGAAACCGCTGCTCCCCCTGCACAATCACCTGCAACGCAGCAGATCGATTTTGAAGCTGATGATCTCGCCTATGATTCCGTGGCCGACATTGTCACCGCTTCGGGCAATGTGATTCTGCGCAGCGAAGACCGCTCTGTCCGGGCAGAGCAGGTTACGTGGAACCGCAGAACTGGTATTATCGTTGGATCGGGCGATGTCCGCTTTGTCGATGAAGACGGCAATCAGGTTTATACCAGCCGGATCGAACTGACCGACGAATTTGAAGCCGGTGCGATGGAAGAATTACTGCTTGCCCTGCGTGAGGGCGGGCGGCTGGCGGCGCGCGGCGGCGCACGGCAGGAAGACGGATCGATCATTCTCACCGACGCAGCCTACAGCGCCTGCGCGGTGATTGACCCGGAAAATTGCAGCAAGGACCCGAGCTGGCGGATCACCGCGGACCGGGTAACCTACACTCCGCAAGACAAGAAAGTCCGCTTTCGCGGCGCCTATCTGGAATTGTTCGGCCAGCGCTTGTTGCCGCTTCCCGGGCTTTCGATCCGGACCGATGGCCGCGCGGTTTCGGGCATAACGGTCCCGAATTTCCGGGTGTCCGAATCCAACGGGATCGAAGTCCAGGGCGGCTATTACTGGCGCCTTGCGGAAAACAAGGACCTGTCTGCGCAGGCCTATGTCTTCACCGAAGCGCCGCCGATGGTTTCCGCGCAGTGGCGCCATCTGGCGAGCGAGGGCGCTTATCAGATCACCGGTTACGCCACGGCGAGCAGCCGCATCGGCATTTTGGGTACGGCCCCCACCGCGCAAAACGACCCGCGCGGCTATCTGTTCGCCAATGGCAAGTTCCAGTTCACTCCGAAATGGAGCCTGACCAGCTCCATCCGCGTGGCCAGCGACCGCACTTTCTTGCGCCGCTACGATATTAGCCGCGATGACCGGCTGCGCTCGACCGTCAATGTCGAGCGTATTTCGGAGACCTCCTATCTCTCCATCGCCGGGTGGGCCACGCAAACATTGCGCGTGAATGCGCCGCAGGGCCAAGTGCCGGTGGCGCTGCCTGTGGTCGATTACCGCAAGCGTTTTGCCGATCCGGCGGGCCTCGGCGGCAATCTCGAATTGCAGCTCAACACTCTGGCGATAACCCGCGATGAAGGGCAGGACACACAGCGCGCCTTTGCCGGTGCGCGATGGGATTTGCGCCGCCTTACCAATCTGGGGCAAGTCGTCACGCTGACCGGGATGGTTCGCGGCGATGTCTATCACAGCAGCGACAACGCGCTGACCAACACCGCCATCTATCGCGGCAATCCGGGCTGGGAAACGCGCGGCATCGCGCTGGCCGCACTCGATTTCGAATGGCCATTTGTCGGTGAAGCGCTGGGCGGAACGCAGGTGCTAACACCGCGCGTCCAGATCGTTGCCAGCCCGCCCATTCGCAATCTCGCGGTCCCGAACGAGGATGCGCGGGCGGTCGATCTGGAAGATTCCAACCTGTTCGCGCTCAACCGCTTCCCGGGATATGACCGGATCGAAGACGGCGTGCGCGTAACTTACGGATTCGATTGGGAATTGCAGCGACCAAGCTGGCGCGTCAAAGCAACGTTCGGTCAATCGTACCGGCTCGGCAAGGACCAGAACGTGCTGATCGACGGCACGGGTTTGAGCGAGCGGGTGTCCGACTTTGTCGGACGGACGGAGGTGCGATATCGCGATTTCCTCAAAGTCACGCATCGCTACCGGCTGGACAAGGACAATCTCGCTTTCCGCCGCAACGAATTTGATGCAACAATCGGATCGCGGCAAACCTATGCCGAAATCGGCTATCTCCGCCTCAACCGCGATATCGCCGCCGGGATCGAAGATTTGCAAGACCGCGAAGAATTGCGTGTCGCCTCCCGCGTCGCCTTTGCCAAATATTGGTCATTGTTCGGCTCTGCCGTGCTCAACCTGACCGATTTCGAGGAAGACCCGTCTTTCACGTCCGACGGTTTCGAGCCTGTGCGCACGCGGCTTGGTGTCGCCTATCGCGATGACTGCCTCGAGCTGGGCGTCACCTGGCGGCGCGATTATGTCACCTCGGGCGATGCCCAGCGCGGCAACACCTTCCAGTTCTATTTCTCGTTGCGCAATCTCGGTTTCCGCTGATCCATCCGGCGCGAAAATCACTGGGCCGGAGAACCGGTGAGATTATGAGCAATCGCATTGGCATCGCGAGGCAAACCGGCTATCCGGCATTTCACTCAGCTTTGGTTCAGCCAAAAATAGTAAATCTGGCGGCAACCCAAGGCGTGACTGATTGCGCTGCAAACGGATTTTACATGTGATTTATTCGAATTTTTCCAAGGCTTTCTCTGCATTTGCTGCGCTGACCTTTGCGGCCAGCCCGATTGCTGTCCAGGCACAAGCTGCCCCGGGTGCGACCCCGTCGAATGCGCTCAACATTCCAACCGATGGGCCGTCGTTGGCGCAGAACGACCCCAATAATCGCTCGGCAACCGC
Source organism: Pontixanthobacter aquaemixtae (assembly GCF_009827395.1). GTDB lineage: Bacteria > Pseudomonadota > Alphaproteobacteria > Sphingomonadales > Sphingomonadaceae > Pontixanthobacter > Pontixanthobacter aquaemixtae. The sequence goes on from NZ_WTYX01000001.1 coordinate 1,669,748, forward strand.
AGTGGTGAACGGCACCATCATTACCGGAACCGATGTCGATCACCGCGTGGCTTTGCTGGTGGCGGCATCTCAGGGTGAACTGCCACCAGAAGAACTGGCGCGTGTGCGCGCTCAGGTTTTGCGCAACCTGATCGACGAAACCCTGCAGATCCAGGAATCCGCAGTGCAGGAAATGCCTGTTTCGGATGAAGAGGTGAACCAGCGTTACAACCGCGTTGCGGCCCAGAATTTCAGCACCGACCCTCAGCAAATGGACCGGTACCTTCTGGGCATCGGATCCTCTCCGGCATCGCTCAAGCGGCAGATTCGCGGTGAGATCGCTTGGACCAATGTCGTGCGCCGCAACATCACCCCGTTCGTGAATGTTTCCGAAGAGGAAGTCCGCGAAGAACTGGCCCGCCGCGCTTCGCAAAGAGGGACCGAGGAATATCGTATCGGTGAAATCTATCTGAGTGCCACGCCGGAGAATGCGCAAGCTGTCGCCAACAACGCGCAGCAGATGATCGCGCAATTGCAGCAAGGCGGGAATTTTCAGGCCTATGCCCGTCAATTCTCCGAATCATCCAGCGCTGCGCAAGGCGGCGATTTGGGCTTTTTGAAGCTGAACACGCTGCCGGTGGCAATGGCCGAGCAAGCCCGCACGATGCAGCCGGGCCAGCTGGTCGGCCCGTTCGAAATTCCCGGCGGATTGATGATCATGGTGCTGATCGACAAGAAACGGATCGGCATGGCTGATCCGCGCGATGCGATGCTCGATCTGAAGCAAATCTCGATCGGTTTTGCCCCGGGTACGACCGAAGATCAGGCGCGCGTCCGGCTGGAATCCTTCACCAATGCTGTCGCTTCGATGCGCGGCTGCGGCGATGCCGAAGCAGTGGCCGCGACAATCGGCGCGCAAGTGGTCGGAAACGAGATCACCGCGCGCGATGTGCCCGAACAATTGCAGGCCTCGCTGCTAACTTTGCAAGTCGGCCAGGCTACCGAGCCATTCGGTTCGCTGGCCGATGGCGTGCGCGTGCTGATGCTGTGCGGACGCGATGATCCGCAGGACGTGCAGGACGCCGATTTCGATACGGTCATGCAAGAGAAGGAAGAGGAGCGGATCCAGAAACGCGCCCAACGCTATCTCCGTGACCTGCGCAACGACGCCTATATCGAGTACAATTGAGCTCTGCCCCGCTCCCGCTGGCAGTCTCTTTGGGCGATCCTGCGGGGATCGGGCCGGAACTGATCGCGCGCATCTGGTCAGCACGCCATGACGCAGCGCAGCTGCTTACCCCTTTCTTCGTGAATGGCGGCGGGCGCGTGCTGGATGATGTTCTGGGCGCTGGCGGCACCGTTGCGATCATTGATGACCCGTCCGAAGCCGCGGAGGTTTTCGGCGAGTATCTGCCCGTATTGGGGCGCGATACGATGGCCTATCGCCCCGGCAATCCGGACGAGGAAGGCGCGGCGCTGTCGCTCCATTCGCTCGCCGAAGCAACGCGCCATGCCTTGCTCGGCGCAGCAAGCGCGGTGGTCACCGCGCCTGTGTCCAAAGCGCAGCTTGCCAAAGTCGGTTTCGAATTTCCCGGGCAGACCGAATTTCTGGCGCAAGTATGCGGGTTGGAGCCGGAAGATGCGGTGATGATGCTGGCCGGCCCCAGCCTGAAAGCGGTCCCGCTGACCGTGCATGTTTCCATCGCCGAAGTGCCCGGCCTGCTCAGCAGCGAGCTGATCGTGCACAAGGCGCGGATCACCGCCACCGCGCTACGCCGCGATTTCGGGATTGAACGGCCGCGCATCGCCATCGCCGGCCTCAACCCGCATGCCAGCGAAGATGGGAAATTCGGCAGCGAGGAACGCGATATCATTGCCCCGGCAATAGAGAGGCTGCGCGAAGAAGGGCTGATCGCAACCGGCCCGCATCCCGCCGACGCCCTGTTCGCGCCGCATGCGCGCGGGGGTTATGACGCGGCGCTATGCATGTATCACGATCAGGGGCTAATCCCGGTAAAGGCTCTCGATTTCGATCAGGGCGTCAATGTCACACTGGGCCTGCCGATCATTCGCACCTCGCCCGATCACGGCACTGCATTCGACATTGCGGGCAAAGGCGTGGCCGATAGCGGCGCGATGATGGCCGCAATCGCAATGGCGGGTGAATGCGCCGCCGCCCGCGCCAATGGCTGACCTCCCGCCGCTCCCGCCTTTGCGCGAAGTGATCGCCAAACACGGCCTCAGCGCGTCCAAGGCGCTGGGGCAGAATTTCCTGTTCGACGAACAATTGCTGGGCAGGATCGCGGCCATTCCGGGCGATCTCGATGACAAATCCGTGCTCGAAATCGGTCCCGGCCCGGGCGGCCTGACCCGCGCATTGCTCCGCGCCGGGGCGCGCGTCACCGCGATCGAAATGGACGAACGATGCCTGCCGGCCTTGTCCGAATTGGAAGCGGCATTTCCCGGTCAGCTAAAGGTCATCCACGGCGATGCGATGAAAATCGATCATGGCGAATTGATCGGGGGGCCTTTCGCAGTGGTCGCCAATTTGCCGTATAATGTCGGCACTGCGCTGTTCACCAATTGGCTGGGCGGCGAAGCATGGCCGCCGCAATGGTCATCGCTGACGCTGATGTTCCAGCAGGAAGTCGCCAAGCGCATCGTCTCGCAGCCGGGCGGCAGCGCCTATGGCCGCTTGGCCGTGCTCGCCCAATGGCGCAGCACTGCAAAGCTGGCGATGAAAGTCCACCGCAGCGCTTTCACCCCGCCGCCCAAAGTGATGAGCGCGATAGTTCATGTGACGCCCAAAGACATGCCCGATGGCGTGTCCGCAAAAGTTCTTGAGCAGATCACCGCCGCCGCATTCGGGCAACGCCGCAAAATGCTGCGCCAAAGCCTGAAAAGCGTTCGCGGCGCGCTGGACGCATTGGCGGAACTGGGCATAGACGAAACCCGCCGCGCGGAGACGCTGCAAGTTGACGAATTTGTGCAGCTGGCAAGAAAGCTCAGCTGAAATTCGGACACGGGCTGCTGGCTGCCGAGTAACTGTGGCCCCAGCTTCGATATCCGGTTCCGTCGATATGAAACCGCCCCGTACCAAGTTTCGGTCTTTGCGGATCAAAATAGGCGCCGAGTCCCATCCGGCTTCGCGAGCCTGCTTGAGCATGCATCGCACATAGTTTGCGGTACAGCTGCTCTCCGCGCTGCCGGTCTGCGGTGACCAGATCGAGCGCGGAAAATGTCAGGTGCCTACTGCGGCTTACGCCGCGCAAGCAGGAATTGCCCTCGGGCGTGCGATACGATGATCGCACCTCGACTTCACCCACGGTCGGAATCACCTCGTCGCGCACCAATCGCAGCGCAGGAACGATATTCGGCCAGAGATCATCGGGAGGAACGGCGAAAGGATCAAGCACGCACTCCGCCGCATGATAGCCATCAATCCGCGTCAACTGCCAAGCGGGCACTACATCGCCAACGCCAACCGATCGGAGGTATGTTTCGAATTTCTGAAACTCGGATGCGCGATCCGGCCCTGCAACCAGCCAACGCTCGAACGCTGCTTCGCCATCAGGATCGGCTGGCTTGAACGGCTGGTCCACAAATTCCGGCGCAACTCTTGGCACCAACGCAACGCCAATGGCGATGGCGCACAGAAGAATGAGTATTGCGGGTCCAACGCGCCGAAACATCCGAGCGTTGTAGAATTAACCCGCCTTCTTCACCAGCCGCCATTGGTGGAGCAAAGGTTCGGTATAACCGCTTGGCTGCTCGACGCCTTTGAACACCAGGTCGCAGGCCGCTTTGAATGCGACGCCGTCCCAATTATCTTCCATCTTCTCATAGGTCGGATCGCCGGCATTTTGCGCATCGACCTTGGCCGCCATGCGTTTGAGGCTGTCCATCACCTGATCTTCGCTGCACACGCCGTGGAGCAGCCAGTTGGCCATGTGCTGGCTGGAAATACGCAATGTCGCGCGGTCTTCCATCAGGCCCACATCGTTGATGTCGGGCACTTTGGAGCAGCCGACACCCGCATCGATCCAGCGCACGACATAGCCGAGCAGACCCTGCGCATTGTTATCAAGTTCCTCGCGCACTTCCTCCTCGGACCAGTTGACGCCATCGGCCAGCGGGATGGAGAGCAGCGGTTCGAGACCCGGCACATCGCCAAGCCCCTTCTGCACTTCGAACACATCCTTCTGATGATAGTGCAGCGCGTGCAAAGTCGCGGCGGTGGGCGACGGGACCCACGCGGTGTTTGCACCGGCGTTCAGATGGCCGATTTTCTCGACCATCATTTGCCCCATCAGATCGGGCGCGGCCCACATGCCTTTGCCGATCTGCGCTTTGCCCGAAAGGCCGTGACGCAGGCCGATCCCGACATTGCGCGCTTCATAGGCGGACAGCCAGGCGCTGTTCTTCATTTCCGCCTTGCGGATCATCGGGCCTGCTTGCATCGATGTGTGAATTTCATCGCCGGTGCGGTCGAGGAAGCCGGTATTGATGAACACAATGCGGTCTTTCACCGCATGGATACACGCGCCCAGATTGGCCGAAGTCCGCCGTTCTTCATCCATCACGCCGACTTTGATCGTGTGCCGGGGCAGGCCGAGCAAATCTTCCACCGCATCGAACAGATCATTGGTGAAGGCGCATTCTTCGGGCCCGTGCATTTTGGGCTTCACGATATAGATGCTGCCATTTGCGGAATTGCCGTAGCGCGTCTTGCCTTCGACATCGAACGTGCTGATCGCGCTGGTGAACACCGCATCCATAATGCCTTCGGGAATTTCGCTGCCATCGGGCAAATGGATCGCCGGATTGGTCATCAGATGGCCAACATTACGGACGAACATCAGGCTGCGGCCGGGCAGGCTGTGCGCGGAGCCATCGGCCCCGGTGTAATCCTTGTTACCCGCGAGCTTACGAGTCAGCGTCGCGCCGCCTTTTTCGAAACTCTCTTCCAGATCGCCGCGGATCACGCCCAGCCAGTTGGTGTAAGCGAGTAGCTTGTCTTCCGCATCCACCGCCGCGACCGAATCCTCGCAATCGGCAATGGTGGTCAGCGCGCTTTCCAGGATGATATCGGCAATGCCCGCCTTGTCGGTCGAACCGATCGGGCTGTCCGCGTCAAAAATAACTTCGATATGCAAGCCGTTCGATTTGAACAGGCGGCCTTTGCCGGTCTGCCCGACATATTGGCTTTCATCGGCAATCGCGATTCCGCCCGACGGGTCGCCAAGATCGGCCCAGCTGCCCGATTTGAGCGGCACCGCTTTATCGAGGAACTCTCGCCCCGCCGCGATCACCGCCGCGCCGCGCACCGGGCAATATCCGGCCTGCTCAGCCTCGGGTGCATTGGGCAATGCGTCGGTGCCGTAAAACGCATCATACAGACTGCCCCAGCGCGCATTGGCGGCGTTGAGCAGGAACCGCGCATTGAGGATCGGCACCACCAGTTGCGGGCCGGCCATCGTCGCTATTTCAGGATCGACATTGCGGGTACCGATGGTGAAATCGCCCGGCTCCGGCACAAGATATCCGATTTCTTCGAGGAATTGCCGGTAATCGGCCTGATCGTGCGGTTTGCCGCGATGCTGCCGGTGCCAGCTGTCGATCTGCGCCTGCAGGCTTTCGCGTTTTTCCAGCAGCTGCTTGTTGCGCGGGGCATATGTCGCCAGCAGATCGGCAAAACCCGTCCAGAATGCGTCCACATCACGGCCAAGCGGGGCAAGAACCTTGCTCTCCAGAAACTTGGCCAGATTTGTGTCTATCGCCAGTCCGGCACGGGTCGAAATATTGCTCATAATTCCTCACACTCATTCGCGCAGGGCGACAGGCCCAACGCATAGAAAAATAGGTCAAATCTGTCTGGGGAGGACGTGCGCGATATGGCGGGGTGCGCCGCGAATTGCAACATAGCTTTCGTCGCCCCTGCCAAAGCGCGAATGACGGTGGTGGATGTTTGATTGACGGGGTTGGAAGCCGCTCCACGTCAAGCTAATGCAGTTACAGATGAAACAACTTGATGCCCAATCCGAAGCGCTGATCGCCCCGATCGATCAAGCCGCGATGCTGGCCGATGCGCAGGCTTGGAGCGCGATCAACACCGGCACCGCAAATCTGGACGGCTTGGCGCGCATGGCGGCGACGCTGGCGGATGCATTCTCTGCGCTGCCGGGCGATGTCGAGCTGGTCGATCCGGCGCCGGTATCTGCGATCGCCGCCGATGGCACCGAATTCGAAAAGCCGCATGGCCAGCATCTGGTTGCGCGGATCCGGCCCGATGCGGAGCGCCGCCTGCTTTTCACCGGCCATATGGACACGGTTTTCCCCAAGGATCACAGCTTTCAAGAGCAAAGCTGGATCGATGATGACACGCTGAACGGCCCCGGACTTGCCGATATGAAAGGCGGTATTGCGGTGTTCCTGCACGCGCTGAAAGCCATCGAACAAAGCGATGCGGCGGGCAAAATCGGCTATGATGTGCTGATCAATTCGGATGAGGAAACCGGCTCGCTCGCTTCCGCCCCGCTGATCGAGCAGATGGCGCAAGGCAAATATGCGGCGCTGACCTATGAACCATCCGCCCTGCCCGATGGCACGTTGGCGCATGCGCGTGGCGGCAGCGGCAATTATTCGCTGACGATCACCGGCAAATCCGCGCATGCGGGCCGCAATCCGCAGGACGGGCGCAATGCGATTGTTGCCGCTGCGGCGATTGTTCTCGGCCTCAAGCAATTGCAGAGCGAAGAATGCCCGATCAATCCGGCGAAGATTGAAGGCGGCGCAGCGAATAATGTCGTGCCCGATCATGCGGTGCTGCGTTTCAATATCCGCCCCAAAAGCCCCGATGCCGCCAGCCAGTTCGAAGCCGCGCTCGCCAGCCTGATCGGCGACACGCAGCAAGCGCATGAGGTCAGCGTCCACCGGCATGGCGGTATTTCGCGTCCGCCCAAGCCGGTTGATCGCAAGGCGCAGCGCCTGTTCGATCTGGTTCGCGACTGCGGTGCCTCGCTGGGCCAGACCATCGGCTGGCAATCGACCGGCGGGGTGTGCGATGGCAACAATATCGCATCCTGCGGCGTGCCCGTGGTCGATACGATGGGTGTGCGGGGCGGCGCGATTCACAGCCCCGATGAATATATGATCGTTTCCTCTTTGCGCGAGCGCGCCGCCTTGTCCGCGCTTGTCATCCACCGCCTTGCTTCGGGAGAAGAGCTTTGAGTTTCCGCCTGCGCGCCGCGCATTCCGATGATCTTGAACCGCTATATGAAATGGCCAAACTGACCGGCGGCGGATTCACCAATCTGCCGCCCGACCGCGATGCTTTGGGCGCGAAGCTGGCGCGCGCTGCCGATGCCTTTGGCCGCGATGATGATAGGCTGGGCGACGACCAGTTTGTGCTGGTGCTGGAAAATACCGAGACCGGCGATGTGCGCGGAACCTGCCAGCTTTTCACGCAGGTTGGGCAGCAATGGCCGTTCTATTCCTATCGGCTCAACACGCTGACCCAATATTCGAAAGAGCTGGACCGTACGGTACGCGCGGAAATGCTCAGCCTGGTTACCGATCTGGAAGGATCGAGCGAGGTGGGCGGGCTGTTCCTCCACCCCAATGAACGCGCCGGGGGGCTTGGTCTGCTGCTGGCGCGCAGCCGCTATCTGTTTATCGCGATGCACCGCAAACGCTTTGCTGACCGGATTCTGGCCGAGCTGCGCGGGATTATCGATGATCGCGGCGGGTCGCCCTTCTGGGACAATGTCGCTGGGCGTTTCTTCGGCATGAGCTTTCAGGAAGCCGATTACTTCAACTCGATCAACGGCAACCAGTTTATCGCCGATTTGATGCCCAAACATCCGGTCTATGTCGAAATGCTGTCCGACGAAGCGCGCAAAGTCATCGGCATGCCGCACCCGACCGGGCGCGCGGCGATGCGGATGCTTGAGAATGAAGGATTTGCAGCAGAAGGCTATGTCGATATTTTCGACGGCGGCCCGACCATGACCGCGCGCACCGATGCGGTGAAAAGCATTGCCGCCTCGGTGCAAAGCCAGGTTGCCACGACCGATCTCGAAGACGGAGAGAGGGCGCTGGTGGCGGCAGGTCATCTGACGACGTTCCGCTCCGCTTACGGCAAGCGCAAACTGGGCGATGATGGAACTATCGCTATTGATGCTGCCTGTGCCGAGGCGCTTGGCGTGAAGGCCGGTGATACCGTTTGGAGCGTGGCGAAATAGTGGCAATTGTAGAAATCAATTTCGATGGCCTGGTCGGCCCTTCGCATAATTACGCAGGGCTGAGCCTGGGCAATCTTGCCGCGACCAAAAGCGCGGGCAACACATCCTATCCGCGCGCAGCGGCATTGCAGGGGCTCGAAAAGGTGCAGGCCAATCGCGCGCGCGGTTTGCAGCAGGGATTCTTGCTGCCCCTGCCCCGCCCCAATTCCAAATTCCTATCCGCCATCGCTGCCGATGACACCACCGACAAGGCGCTGATTGCTGCGGCGTGGTCGGCCAGTTCGATGTGGACCGCCAACGCGGCCACGGTCAGCCCCGCTGCCGATACAGCGGATGGCAAATGTCATCTGACCCCTGCCAATCTCGTTACCATGCCGCATCGCGGGCAGGAATGGACCGATACACAGGCGCAGCTCAAAGTGGCCTTCGCAAATGGTGATCACTTTGCCGTGCATGATGCCATACCCGCCAGTTTCGGTGACGAAGGGGCGGCCAATCATATGCGCTTTTGCAGCGGCCACGACGCGCCCGGGGTCGAGGCGTTTGTCTATGGCAGAACCGGCGGAAAATTCCCCGCGCGCCAACACGAACAAGCCAGCCGCGCAGTTGCCCGGATGCATGGGCTGGAACCGGATCGCACCGTCTTTATCGAACAAAACCCGGAGGCAATCGCAGCAGGCGCATTCCACAATGATGTTGTCGCGGTGGCCAATGAGAAGGTGCTGTTCACACACGATCAGGCCTTTGCCGACCAGCAAGGCGCCTATGACGCGATCCGTGCGAAATTCCCCCAATTGCAAGTCGTCGAAGTGCCCGCAAGCGCGGTCAGCCTGTCCGAAGCGATCACGACCTATCTGTTCAACTCGCAGCTGCTGACCTTGCCCGATGGCGCGATGGAACTGATCGCCCCACTGGAGGCAAAGACCGATGCGGTGCAAAGCTGGGCTGCGGCAAATATCGGCGGAAACCAGCCGATCCGCGCGATCAATTTTGTCGATGTGCGGCAAAGCATGGCCAATGGCGGCGGCCCCGCTTGTCTGCGCCTGCGCGTGGTCGCGGACCCGGCCACAGTCGACCCGCGATTCCTTCTCGATGATGCCAAGGCCGAAATGATCGGCAATGTTATTTCCGAACATTGGCCCGAGACAATCGAGACCGCCAAGGTTGGTGACGAAGCGCTGGCAAAGCGTGTCATCGCGGCACGCCATGCGCTTTTGACCGCTTTGGAGCTGCCCGAACTAAGTTAACGCTCTGGACTGATTGTCGGGACGCATTACACTCGCATTCCTGTTAACCAGCAAGACCCGCGTATTTCCGCCATTGGCACGCGATTTGCTCTGTAAAAGGTTAACGATGAAAGGGTGCGCATGTTGAAGAAAATAGGCAGATTATTTGTCATCAAGACAAAGTGGGAAGCCTATATCATCATCTATGCCCTCGCGCTTGGCTGCACCGCACGCGGCTCACAATATATCGTCGACTATCCCGGCTGGTTCGGGAAGCTGATGTTCCTCGCAACCACAGGCGCGGTTTTTCTTGCGGGTGCCAAGATCTTCGATGCGCTCGCCTATGAACGCCAAGCGCGCGAGGCGGCTGAGGCAGTCTCCGCCAAAGCTGAAAACTAACGCCATCCCGGCGAAGGCTGCGATGACGACTTCTGAAATGAAAGTGGAGAGATTCTGTTGCTACGTTCTCTCCGGACGCCCGGAATCCGCTTCTGTTGCCCGGTGGGTCCAACCGCGCTTTAGCTTTGTAAGATCAGGCCGTTAGGCCGTCAGGTTACGCTGCGAGAGCGAGTGCTTCGTTATCGTTTGCACTTATAAAAATGAGCCTTTTACGGGGTTTCTCAACCCGGGCAAAAACAATGCTTTTCAACACACGTCGATCCTGGTTCGGCCCCGTCAGGAACCGCAGAATTCTGCGGTTTTTGGTGGAGCCGCCGGGTACTGCCCCCGGGTCCGTTATGTCTATTGCACACCGCAATTTATCGCCATAGCCAGCAAAAAGCCGGCACCGACTGATATAGTCGATACCGGCTTAATGTGAAGTGTATTGCGCGGCCAAAGCCGCACAACAGCATCTAACCCACTATTTTTTAAGCGAATCGCGGATTTCGGTCAGCAGATCGATTTCGCTTGGACCTGCTTCTTCCTCTTCCTTTTCGCCTTCAAACTTGGCCTGCACCTTGTTGGCGTAACGCACCAGCATGAAGATCACGAATGCCAGGATCAGGAAGTTGATGATCGTGGTGATAAAGGCACCCCAGGCGAGGACATTGGCGCCGGCTTCGCGGGCAGCCTCCAGGCTCATTCCGTCTTTGACCAACTCGTGGCCGCTCAGCACGGTATATTTGCTGCTGAAATCGACATCGCCGAAAACCATTCCGACGATCGGCATGATAATGTCGGCGGTCAGCGACGCCACGATCACACCGAATGCGCCTGCGATAATCACCGCAACCGCCAGTTCCATCACATTACCCTTGGCAATGAAGTCCTTAAATTCTGCGAGCATTATTTTTCCCTTTTTTTAGACCGCTTTCGCCTTTGCCACCAAGCGGCGATCATGCCAAGTCTGCGCCCCGACACAGCCGCACTTCGCCTTGAAAACATACCAAGGTGTGCTATATCCATAAGACAGATAGCGCGCGACTGTTGCGCGCATTCAAATTGGGGACCCGATCATGAATCTACGCAGTTTTGGCCGCCTGACCGTGGTGGCAGTTATTTCGCTTACGCTTGCCGCGTGCGGCATTAACTCCGTCCCGACCAAGGAAGAAGCGGCCAAGGCGCAATGGGCCAATGTGGAGGCTGCTTTGCAGCGCCGCCATGATGTCATCCCCAATCTGGTCAGCGTGGTCCAAGCCGCTGCAATTTCGGAAGAGAATATCCTGACCGGCGTGATCGAGGCGCGTTCCAAAGCGATGGGCGTCAATATCACGACGGACGATCTTTCCGACCCTGAAGAATTCCAGAAGATCCAGGCCGCGGAAAACCAATTCACCCAGGCGCTGGGGCAATTCCGCACGGTGGTAGAGGCCTATCCGCAGCTGCAATCAAACGCACGCTTCGCCGATCTGATGACCGAGATCGAACAGTCGAACAACATGATCAACACCGAAATCGGCCGCTACAACGATGCAGCACGCGATTTCAACACAGAGATCCGCACATTCCCGTCATCCATCGGCGCGAATGTCATTCACGGTTCCGAAGCGCTCGAATATTTCGAAGCGGCTGAGGGCGCATCGGAAAATCCCGAAGTGGATATGAGCAAGATCACGGGCGAATAAGGACGGGTGAACAGGAACGATCCCCCGCTGATGACCATTCTCCCCTTTTCCATGCGCCGTTTGGCGGCCGCGCTGATTACTGTGCTGGCCTTGCTGCTGGCGGCGGGCGTGGCTGCGGCGCAGGATTTCCCCCCGCGTCCGGAAGGCCCGATCTATGATGGCGCGGAGATCCTTTCTCCCGCGACAGAGGCAGAACTGGACGCACGGCTGCGTGAATATAACCGGCAGACAGGGCGGGCGCTAATCGTTGCGACCATCCCCTCGCTCGAAGGGGAAAGCATAGAGCCTTACGCAACCGGGCTGTTCGAGACATGGGGCATTGGCGGGGAGAAGCGCGATCAGGGGTTGCTGCTGCTGATCGCCAAGGAAGATCGCGAAATGCGGATCGAAATCGGCTATGGTCTGCATCCCTATTTCGGCGGGATCATGGCCGGCCGCGTCATTCGCGATACGATTACGCCGCGTTTCAAAGCGGGTGATTTCGACGGCGGTGTAACCGCGGGCATGGACCGGATCATCACCCATCTCAACCGCAGCCCAGAAGATGCGGTCGCAATCGAGGAAGCGGCGCAAGCCGCGCGGGGAAACAGCAGCAGGGATGGCGGTTTCCCGATCGGCTTGCTGATCTGGGGCGGATTTATATTCCTGTTCTTTATCTTGCCGATGTTCCGCGGCGGAAGGCGCCGCCGTTATGGCAGAGGCGTGGGCGGCGCGGTTGGCGACATCATCCTGTGGGAAGCGGGCAAGGCAATCGCGCGCGGCGCCAGCGGAGGCCGCTCTGGCGGGTTTGGCGGCTTTAGCGGCGGAGGCGGCTTCTCCGGCGGTGGCGGCGGATTTGGCGGCTTTGGCGGCGGCATGTCCGGCGGCGGCGGTGCATCGGGGGGCTGGTGAATCATGAAATATCTGAACGCTGACCAGCATAGGATCGTGACCGAGGCGGTGGCCGAGGCAGAGCTCAACACCTCTGGCGAAATCCTGACCGTGCTGGCCGACCGGTCGGACGGATATAGCGACGTGGTGATGGCGTGGGCGGCAGTTGCGGCATTCACCGCAATGACTCTGTTCGCGGTGTTCCCCGACCTGTTCCTCGACAAGATCGACTGGCTTTTTGGCGGCTGGGGTTCCGAATGGACGATGGCCGAAGTGCTGTCGATTGCGGTCGGCTTCGGATTGCTCAAATTCTTGGGCGTGTGGCTGTTCCTGATGTGGGATCCGATGCGCTTTGTCCTGATCCCCGGTCCGGTTAGAACCAGCCGCGTTCACGAACGCGCGGTTGCCCATTTCAAAGTGGGCGCCGAACGCCGCACGCATGGCCGCACCGGCATCCTGATTTATCTGTCGATGCGCGAACATCGCGCCGAAATCGTCGCCGATGAACCGATTGCCGAACTGGTCGATGCCGAAGTTTGGGGCGAAGCGATGGCGGACATGCTGGCCGAAATCAAACAGGGCCGCATTGCCGAAGGGATGGCCGCTGGCGTGCGCGATGTGGGCAAGGTTCTTGCCGAGCATTTCCCGCGTTCGGATGTCGATGAAAATGAACTCCCCGACCGGCTGATCGAGGTTTAGGGCCAGACCCCGCTTTCCATGAGCACGTCCACACCCGATGCCGACCAACCCGAACAGATCGTCTGGGAAGGCCGCTATATCTCTGCCAAGAAACGCGGCCGCTGGGAATATGTTGGCCGCCCGCGCAATATTCGCGCCGCGGTTATTCTGGCGGTTGAAGACGGGCCATCCGGCGACGCGCAGGACAGGCACGTCATTCTGGTCGAACAATACCGCGTTCCCTTGGGCAAGCGCTGCCTGGAACTGCCCGCCGGCCTGATCGGCGATCATGACGATGTCGCGGGCGAGCCCGACGAGGTTGCTGCCGCGCGCGAGCTGGAGGAGGAAACCGGCTATATTGCCGGGCGGATGGAAAATCTCGGTGAGTTCTTCTCCAGCCCCGGCATGGTCAGCGAGAGTTTCACTCTGTTTCGCGCGCATGGCCTCAAGAAAGTCAGCGAAGGCGGCGGGACCGACAGCGAAGATATCATCGTTCACCGCGTCAGACTGGATGAAATCCAGCAATTCATTGCAGATTGGCGCGCAGCGGGCCATGCAGTCGACGTGCGGCTGGCAATTCTGCTGGCCGGGGAATTTCTGAAGGATAAGTGACTTATGGTGGATCGCGTCAAAGGCAAATTGGCATTGGTTACGGGCGCGGCGCAGGGACTGGGCGCAGCGCATTCGATGCTGCTGGCGCAGGAAGGCGCGCGCGTTCTTTGTACCGATATCAATGGCGAAGGCGCGGCGGAAACGGCCAAAGGCATCAATGATGCGCTGGGCGCCGGGACCGCATTTTCGATCCAGCATGACGTGACCGATCCCGACGCATGGGAAGCCGCGGTGGACCATGCGCGCGACAATATGGGCGGGCTCAACGTGCTGGTGAACAATGCCGGCATCGGTGTCGCGGGCAATATCGAGACATGCAAATTCGAAGACTGGCAGCGCTGCTTCGCGATCAATGTCGATTCAATCTTTCACGGCTGCCAGAAGGCGTTGCCGCTGATGCGCGAACATGCGCCGGGTTCGATTGTGAATATCAGTTCGATCGCCGGACTGATCGCCAGCGACACAATGCCAGCCTATAATGCGTCAAAAGCGTCGGTGTGGATGCTGAGCAAATCCATCGCGCTGCATTGTGCGAAGAACAATATGCAGATCCGCTGCAATTCGGTGCATCCAACATTTGTCGACACGCCTATCCTCGACGGGACGGCGAAGCATCATAATATCGAAAAGAGTGTTTTGATGGACAAGCTGGCGCGGCAAATTCCGCTCAAATTCGTTGGTGAGCCCAACGATATCGCCAATGCTGTGCTGTATCTGGCCAGCGACGAAAGCCGCTTTATGACCGGGGCCGAAATGAAACTGGATGGCGGCATTTCGGCAATGTGAACTCTGTCGTCGCCCCAGCGGTTACGGAGTAGGCCGAAGGCCAACGCTGGGGTCTTTTCCAGACTGGCGCGCCATTCCGCCAGCGATCCCTGCCTCCGCAGGGATGACGGCCCCCTTTCGGGAGACCGTCAGTCTGCGATCAAGGCGATTGCTGCGTAAACCAGAAGCAGCGAACCGAAGCCGATCAATGTGCCAGCAACAAAGCCGATGCGGACCAATGTACTGTCAACATTGAAGTAATTGGCGATACCAGAGCACACGCCCCACAATTTGGCATTGCGCTTGTCGAGACGGAAGCCGCTGGATGGCGGGCCGCCGGCGGTTTTGCGTTCCAGATTGCTCATGCGATTGCTCCTGTGAGTGCAGCGTTCTGCGTTGCGGGTGCGATGGCGGTTGCGAGCAGGACGGCCGAGAAAACCAGCGAACCGGCGGCTGCCACCATGCGGTTGGTGAAATATTCAAACGAAGTCATTTTTCTTTCCTTTGGTTGGTGTGGTTGGATTGGATCAGGCGATCATGCCGGTCATGGTTGCATTCGGTGTTGCCGGTGCAATGGCGACGGCGAGCACGAAAGCGGTTGCGGTCAGCGAAGATACTGCGGCAAAAACCCGGCTGCTGATTTGGTCAAAGTTAAGCATTTTATTCCCTCATAATTTGGTTCGATGGGCCATTCCCGCCGATGCCAACCACTCTGCAGAGACCGTGCCAGTTTTGAAAAATGGCGGAATTCTGCGGTTTTTCCGGTTTTACGCCCATTTGCGAATATTAACGGATACTGAATGTTGGGATTTTTCACCAACTGTTGGAATTGCGGTTTGCGGTGGCGTTGAAACGCATGGCTGGTTAGGGCGATTGCAGTCATGGCGCTCGACCAAATCACCCTTTCCCATTTCCGCAATCACGCCGAAACGCGGATCGAGGGAACGCGCCAGTTCAATCTGCTGGTGGGTGAAAACGGGGCCGGAAAAACCAATGTGCTGGAAGCGATATCTTTATTCGCCCCGGGCCGCGGCCTGCGGCGCGCCGCCTTGGCGGAAATGGCCGGCAGCAGCGGCGATGGGGGAATGGCGATAGGATCCTCGCTCCGCGCGGAAGCCGACCAGGAACCGGTGCGTTTGGGCAGCTATTCCAAAGCGGCCAATCCTGGCCGCCGGCTGGTGCGCATCAACGGCAGCGAGACAAGCGCGATCGCGTTGGGCGAATGGCTCTCCATCGGCTGGCTGACCCCGGCAATGGACCGCCTGTTCACCGACAGCGCGGGCGCAAGGCGGCGCTTCATCGACCGTATGGCGCTGGCGCTTGATCCGCTGCATGCGCGCCACGCGACGCGCTACGAAGCGGCATTGCGCGAACGCAACCGCCTGCTGGGCGATGAGAGGGAACCCGAAGCCGCGTGGCTCGATGGTGTCGAGGCGCAATTGGCCGAACATGGCGCTGCGCTGGCGGCGGGCCGCGCAGGCCTGATCTCGCGGCTGATGGAGGAACTGGCAACGCTGCCCCCGCAACCCTTCGCCCGCCCTGCCCTGTCTTATCTCGCTGGCGGACCGATCATCCGCGAAGATCTTGCCGCCGCATTGCGCAGCAACCGCGCCAAAGACCGCGCCGCCTCGCGCACGCTGACCGGCCCGCATCGCGACGAATTGGGCGTCGCGATGGAAGGCAAGCAGGCCCCCGCCGCCAGCTGCTCTACC
The DNA here is from genome assembly GCF_009827395.1 of Pontixanthobacter aquaemixtae. GTDB lineage: Bacteria > Pseudomonadota > Alphaproteobacteria > Sphingomonadales > Sphingomonadaceae > Pontixanthobacter > Pontixanthobacter aquaemixtae. The sequence goes on from NZ_WTYX01000001.1 coordinate 1,685,899, forward strand.
GGAGAGCAAAAGGCGATGCTGATCGCCATCGTCCTCGCCCATGCAGGGCTCGCCGCGCGCGGCCGCCCCAACCTGCTCTTGCTCGATGAAGTCGCCGCGCATCTCGACCCGATCCGCCGCGAAGCGCTGTTCGAACGCCTGCGCGATAGCGGCGCGCAAGTGTGGATGACGGGGACCGAGATTGGTCCGTTTGCGGCAATTCGCGATGAAGCTGCAGTTTGGCGGGTCGAGGACGGAAAGCTCACGCCGCTATAGGGGCAAGCACGCGCCGGAAATTACGCTTCCTCTTCCTCCAGGAAACGCGCGATATATTCATCCGAATAATCAACCTCCAGCTCGATCCAGATCGGCAAATGGTCGGACATTTCGAAGGTGCACCACTGCGCATAGCTGCGTTCGAAATCGGTATAGGGCTGCTTGCCGTTGGACCGGCGTTGGGCATCGCAGATGGGCCGGTAATGGGCGAGCATATCGGCATGCGAAATGCGCGGGCAGGAACCGGTCTTTTCCGCATCGGGCAGCAGATCGAATTCGTCCTGCGGGTATGGTCCGAAAATGGATTTGCGCCAGTCAAACAGGCCGTGACGGATCAGTTTCGTCTTCAGAGTGGCCGCACCCTTATTGGTGAACGCCATCTGGTCATAAAGCCTGTCGCCCTTCATATTGGTCGCGGGAAATTCCGGGACGATCATTTTGCTGTCGCGCAGCGCCTGCATGATTTCGCCATTGGTGGATTCGATGTTCATATCCCCCAGCAGAACATAGACCTGGTCTTCCTTTTTCGCGCGGCTGACCAACATCTTGGTGATCGCCCGGATTTCATCCGCGCGCATTTTCTTGGCATCGGCCGACGCGCCGCCAAAGATCACGTGAGTGGAACACAGGCAGAAACGGAACCAATCGGCCTGGAATGCGGCGAAGAAGGGAGAACGGGCAAACTGGTCGCTATTCTCCAGATCATCCTTGTCGATCACCAATTCGCCGATCAGGCGGCGGAAGAACACCCGATCGGTGTTATACAGAAACGCCATGCGTTCATTGTTGCCGCCCTTGTGGGTCGACACGTCGGAAACGAAATATTCCCAACTCGGGCCTAGCAGCTCGCGCAAACGCTCCAGCGGTTTCAGGTCGCCTTTCACTTCCTGCACCGCACAAATATCGAAAGCGCTGATGATCTCGGCAATATAGTGATAGCTTTCGTCAAGCCGTTCCGCCCCGTCATCAAAGGCGCGGATGTTCCAGCTGCCGATAATCAGCGAATTCGGCCGCCGGTCATTGACGATCGTTTCCGCAAGGTCTTTGCGAAGATTGAGCAGTCGGCTGGCAATCCAGCGTTTCTTGCCCGGGTAATTCGGATAAATTCCCGCTTCGGGGGTATGCCCGTAGGATTTGAGCCCATGATAAAACGGCATTCTTTCTTACCCTCCGAAATAAAACAGAACGCGACCTCTATCCAAAAAGCCTATCACCTTTCAAATATAAAACAAATATTCGCCTGAACTCGCACCAATTCGATTGCTGTATTTATGATTTTTGCAATAGAATTATCGGAATGATCGATTCAATTATAGATCAGGCAGAGCATCCTTGACCGCGGCCTTGGTCGCATCGACCAGCGCATCGATCCCTTCTTCGGTCGGGTGCACCCGATCGCTCTGGATCAGTTCGGGATTGGCGACCATCGGTTCCATAAAGAACGGCACCAGATCGGCATCATATTGCGCGGCCAGTTCGGGATAGAGATTGTCGAAATCATCCTGCAAATCGCCAAAATTGGGCGGCGCGCGCATCCCCATCAGCAAGACGGGAATCTCGCGCTTTTGCAATTCAGCCAGCATGGCTTCGATATTGGCGCGGGTTTCCTTGGGCGGGAGGCCGCGCAGCAGATCATTGCCGCCCAGCTCCAGAATAAACAGCTCCGGCTTTTCTTCCTGCGCATCGAGTGTGAAAGCCAGCCTCTGCAGCCCTGCGGCGGTTGTATCGCCCGACACGCCGGCATTGAGGACGCGCGCATTGATACCGCCCGCCCGCAAAGCTGCTTCCAGCTTTGCCGGGTAGCTATCGCTTTGGGCAACGCCATATCCGGCGAAAAGGCTGTCACCAAAGGCAAGGATGCGCCGCTCCGGCCCCATGACCGGCAGATCGGAAGCAGCATCGGCCTGCGCGCTGGCCGTTTCCTGCCCGGCAGGCGCGGGGGCTTCGCTGCCGCATGCGGCAAGCAGCGCGGCGGATAAAAGCACCCAAAATCCGCGGGGAACAATCGACAAACGGCGTAGTTGCATCGGTGAGCCTCCTTGCTCGTCCCTATCACCTATGCAATTGGGCGGCCGTGACAAGTCCTAACTCCATCTCCGCCAAAAATCTCACGCTGACCTATGATCCGGACAAAAATCCGGTCGAGGTGCTGCGCGGGATCGATCTCAACGTTGCCACCGGCGAAGTGCTCGCGCTGCTCGGCCCCTCTGGCTCGGGCAAGAGCTCGCTGATGGCGGTGCTATCGGGTCTGGAGCGCGCATCGGGCGGCGAACTGACCGTTGCCGGACAAGATTTCACCACGATGGATGAAGACCAGCTGGCAAAGGCGCGGCGCGGCCATATCGGTATCGTGCTGCAGGCGTTTCACTTGCTGCCGACGATGACTGCGCTGGAAAATGTCGCAACGCCGATGGAACTGGCGGGCGATCCCGATGCCACCAGCAAAGCCCAAGCCGAACTGGAAGCGGTTGGTCTGGGCCACCGGCTCGACCATTATCCCACGCAGTTGTCGGGCGGTGAGCAACAACGTGTGGCCATTGCCCGCGCGATTGCACCCGGCCCCGAACTGATTTTCGCTGACGAACCGACCGGCAATCTCGATCTGGCGACGGGGCATGACATTGTCGATTTGCTGTTCAAACGCCGCGCTGACACCGGGGCCACGCTGGTGGTTATCACGCATGATGTCGAACTGGCCGAACGCTGCGACCGCGTCGTCACCATCGGCGACGGTCTGATTGCCACCGACACAAAAGCAGCGTGAGCCAAACCATTCCATGGGGCACCGCTTGGCGGATTGCACGGCGCGATCTGAACGCCCGTTTCAAGGGCTTGCGGCTACTGCTGGTGTGCCTGTTCCTGGGCACCGGCGCATTGGCCGCGATCGGCACGCTGACCGGCGCGATCGAGAATGAACTGGAAAACCGCGGGCAGGAACTGCTCGGCGGCGATCTGGAAGTCGAAGTCTGGCAGCGCGATCTGCTCGATACTGAAAAGGCCGCCTTGGCCGAATTGGGCGAAGTATCCGGCGGAACACGGCTGCAGGCCATGGCGTCAGCGGGCGACAATGCCGCGCCGGTCGGGCTCAAAGCGGTCGATGGCAAATGGCCGCTCTATGGTACATTGACGCTGGCCGATGGCAGCGAGGCTGCGGCACCCGGCCCTGGCGATGCCTTACTGGCACAGGGCGCGATGGACCGGCTCGATATCGCGGTGGGCGACACTTTCCGCATCGGTGACGCTGAGCTGGTGGCCACGGGCGTTATCGGGACAGAGCCGGACAAACTAAGCGAGGGCTTCCAGCTTGGCCCGACAATCCTTGTTTCCGAAGACACACCGGCAAGGGCCGGATTGCTGGCCCCCGGCGCGATGTATCAGAGCAAATACCGCGTTGCGTTTGACAGCAACCGGTCACCCGAGGATGTTCAGGAAGAGCTTGAAGAGCAATTCCCCGATGCCGGGTTCGATTTCCGCACGCGCGACCGCGCCGCGCCCAGCGCGGACCGGTTTGTTTCGCGCATGGGTGAATTTCTGACACTCGTCGGGCTCGCTGCATTGGTGATCGCGGGGATCGGCATTGGCGGCGGCGTGTCATCCTATCTCGAGGCGCGGCGGCGCAGCATTGCTACGCTGAAGGTTCTGGGCGCGTCGAGCAGCGATATCGCGCGTATCTATGCCCTGCAAATCGGCGCGGCGGCGCTGGCCGGCAGCGTGGTCGGCCTGGCCGCCGGCGTGCTGGTCACGCCGATGCTTGGTGCCGCGCTGGAAGGACTTCTGCCGGTTGATACAGGGTTCGTATTCAAACCCGGCGCGCTGCTAATCGCTGCGGCCTATGGCTTGCTGGTCGCGCTGGTATTTGCCGCGACACCCATTCTGCGCGCCAGACGCTTTCCCGCAATGGCGCTGATGCGCGCGCGGGTTGTGCCGCTGTCGCGCGACGGACGCGCACTGAGTTGGGTGATCGGCGGGATGCTGGGCATCATTGCGCTCGCGCTGCTAACCGCGCGGCAGCCGATCCTGTCGGGCCTGTTTCTACTGGGCGCGATGGTGGTGCTGGGCCTGCTCGCGCTGCTCGGTTGGGGTATCCGCAAATTGGCGGAAAAAGCACCGCGGCCGTCGAACCCGCTGATCCGCAACGCGCTGGCCAATCTGCACCGGCCCGGATCCTCAACCGGGGCGCTGGTGACCGCGCTCGGCTTTGGCCTCAGCGCCTTTGTCCTCCTCGCCGCAATCCAGAGCAGCATCAATGGCAATATCGACCAGCGCGTTCCGCAGCAGGCCCCCGATTATATCGCGCTCGATGTGCCGCTCGACGGGGTCAGCCGGTTTGAAGAGCTGGTGAAGGCTGATCAGCCGGAGAGCGAGATCCAGACCGTGCCCGCGCTGCGCGGTGCGATTCTGGCCTATGGTCCGGCGGATAATATGACCCGCGTCTCCGATCTGGAGGAGCTTCCCGATGGTGCATGGCCGCTGCGCGGCGAACGCGGGCTGACCTATTCGGACGACGTGCCGGTGGGCAATGTACTGACCGAAGGCGAATGGTGGGACGCGGACCATAGCGGCGCGCCGCTGGTCTCGGTCGACGAGGAATTTGCCGCCGCAATCGATCTGAAAATCGGTGACAAGATCACCGTTGGCATATTGGGGGTGGAGAAATCCGCCCAAGTCGCCAATTTCAGAAGGCTCGATTGGGAGAATATGGGCTTCAACTATGTGCTGGTTTTCTCGCCCAATGCGATTGCCGATGCGCCGCATAATATCGCCGCGACAATCGACTTGCCCGACGGCGCGCCCACCGGGCCGTTGCTGCGCCAGCTGATCCGCGAATTTCCCTCCAGCTCGGTGATCGAAATCGGGCAGGTCCTGTCCGAAGCGCGGGTGATATTGAGCCAGGTTGGCGTTGCCACCTTCGCCGCTGCTTCGGTCGCGGTTTTGGCGGGGCTCGCTGTGCTGATCGGCGCGATAGCCGCCGCGCGGGCTGCACGAACATATGACACGGTTGTGATGCGCGTGCTGGGCGCGAGCAGGCGCCAGGTGCTGGTCATGCAGCTGGCCGAATATGGCATTCTGGCCGCAATCCTCGCGGTGGTTGCGCTGGGTCTGGGCAGCGGGCTTGCGTGGCTGGTGATCACCCAATTGTTCGAATTTGACTGGCTGCCCAACTGGTACGAAGTGCTCGCCGTTCTCGCCGGCGGGCTGGGTTTCGTACTGGTCTTCGCGCTTGCCGGATCATTGCCGCTGCTACGGGCCAAACCCGCCCAAGCGCTGCGCGAGCTGTAAAAGCAATCGGGGGAGGCAGCGCCCGCTACCTCCCCCGATCATTTTACCAATGCTTTTGGTTCTTATTCGAACACTTGCGTATTCGCCGGATCCTTCGGATCTTCGCCAAACCGGTTCGGCCCCGGAGTGCCGGGCAGGAACATGATCACGATGAACGCGATCGAGGCGATGAAACCGATATAGGGGATCATGCCCAGAACGATAAAGCCGAGATACCACCAGCCGGACATATCGCGGTCATGCAGCCTGCGCACACCGACAGCGATTGACGGAATAAGGATGGCCAGCGCAAAAATACCCAGCAGGCCTGCGCCCAGCCAGAAGATCGCGCCCAGTTCGCCGCTCGCGCCCATTGACGATGCGCTGAAACCGCCAGCGAACATCAGGCCGATAAAGATAAGATAGATAATGGTCGTCGCGAGTGCGAAGCTCCAATACTCCATCCGCCGCGACCGGCCTTCAAATTCTGCATACCGCTTCAGCGGCAACATTGCCCAATCCAACATTATCATCCCCTCTTTCTTGGTTGAACGGGCAAACCACCATACTTTACGGTAATTCGCAATAGCGGCTCCCAAGAAAAAAGGGGCCGCCTCGCGGCAGCCCCCTTCTTTATTGTATGTGTGTTCGGCTTAGAACTTGAAGCGGATTGTGCCGCCGTAAGTGCGCGGTGCGCTTGGATAGCCGGATACTGTTCCGGCCTGTGCGACACCGTCGAACACGGTCAGGATGTAATCATTGTTGAGCAGGTTACGTGCCCAAGCGCCGATTTCCAGCCCGTTGTCCAATGCCAGCGTCATTGACGCGTTGACCAGGTTCACTTCGCGATTGAAGTTGTTCGGGCCAAATGTAGGCAACCCGTTATTGATCGCGGTGTTGCTTTCGTGGCTGTAGTCCACACGGCTGATCAGACGATTGCCGCTGGCGCCGAATTCGTGCGTGTAAGTCGCCGAAGTCGAAATCGCCCATTCGGGAATGCCGCCCGGACGCTGGCCAGAAAGATCGCCAACCGGGCTCTCGGTGAAGCTGTCATAAACCGCATCGAGATAGGTCGTGGCGAAGGTAAACACCAGATTGCGTACCGGAGTAATGGTCGAGTTGAATTCGAAACCGGTTACCGACTGCTGACCGGCATTGTTGAGCTGGAAGCCCGTGCCGGTGAACAGGAAGCTCTGGAAACCTTTGATCGTCTGGTCGAACAGAGCAAGGTTGAAGGTCACTCCGGGGAAGTTACCTTTCAGACCGATTTCATACACCTCTGCTTCTTCCGGCCCGGCGAAACGCGAACCCGTGGTGAGGTTGGTCACGGCAAGGCCCGCATCGGTTATAGGCGAAGAAGGTGCCGCAAAGGTCGAGCGGACCGGACCGGGGATGAAGTCACCGAAGGCCGGACGCGAATCGCGCGACAGGTTGACCGAACTCGCCTTGAAGCCCGTTGCATAGCTGAAATAGGCGTTCAGGTTTGGCGAGAATTCATAGGCCGCCCGCAGCAAATAGCTCCAGTCGTCATCGCGTGTCTTGCCGTCTTCGACCGCATTCGGGATCGTCAGGAAAGGCGGCTGGAACTGGAACGGGGTGAGACCCAGGAACGGGTTGCCCGGGCCGGTCGCCAGGTTCAGCAGAGCAGCCTGGTTCGCAGCCGGAAGCGCCTGGAACTGCGCCCGGTTGGTCACCGCACCAGCAGAAGCAAGAGTGATGAACGCATCGACCACGTTGATGTTGGCAAGCGGGTCAAATGCCTGCCCTGCCAATGCGAAGTCCTTCTTGTCGTCGGTGTAGTTGAACCCGCCGGTCAGCGTCAGACCATCGAATGGTTCGAAATCGACCGTGCCGAAGATCGACCAGGCCTGGTTATCCATCGAATAACTCTCTCTGGTCAGCGGACCAGCGGCAAAGATGCTGTTCTGCTGGACCCCAAGCGGAGCAAGACCTGCTTCGACCTGGTTGAAAGTAAAGGTCGGATCACCTGTGGCAGCGCGCGCCAGCAAGGTGAAGAAATTGCGCGAAGCGGTACCCGTGGTCAGCGCGCTTTCCTGGGCCACGCCTTCATCGAAGTAGAAGCCACCAAGAAGGAAGTTGATCGGACCGTCGAAGTCCGAAGCAATCCGGAATTCCTGGGTGAAAGTTTCGACCTGCTGGTCGCGCACTTCGCTGACGATGTCGGCGCTGGTGAAATCGACGTCCTGATCGACGAAGTTCTTCAGTTCGCGATAAGCTGTGATCGAAGTCACCGAAATCGGGCCGTTGTCCCAATCAACCTGAACCGAGCCGCCATAATTGTCGACCTTGTTGACCGGCACCTGGTTGAGGAAAGTGTCATAGCTGAAGAAGTCGGTGCTGAGCGCCCCGCCCACACCGAATACGGCTGCCGCGGTTGGGCCAGCGACCAGCGTGCTGACTACGCAGCAATTTTCGTCGATCTGCGAATAATCGGCAATCGCGCGGATTTTGAGGTTGGACGTCGGCTCAACCAGCAACTGGCCGCGTGCGGTCCAGCGATCACGGTTGCTGATGTCCTCGCCCAGATTGACGATCGTGCCGTAGCCGTCGCGCTTGTTGTAGCTCGCGTCGAGAGAGAATGCGGCGCTTTCACCGATCGGGCCGGTCACATCACCTTTGACAAAGATGTTGTTGTAATTGCCGTAGCTGGCTTCGATCGAACCGCCGAATTCATATTGCGGTTCGCGGGTGATGACCGAAATCACACCAGCCGAAGCGTTCTTGCCGAACAGCGTCGATTGGGGGCCGTTGAGAACTTCGATCCGCTGCACATTGGCAAGGTCGTTAAGCGACGAGGCCGAGCGCGAACGGAAAACGCCATCGATGAATACGCCAACCGATGGCTCGATGCCGAAGTTGTTATCGCCGTTACCGAAACCGCGAATGATGAAAGTCGAAGACGAAGAGTTCTGCAACTGGCTGACGCGCAGCGAGGGGGTAACAGTTTGCAGATCGAGAACGTCGCGGATTTGCGCGCGCTCAAGCGTTTCGCCCGAAGTCACCGAAACAGAAATGGGGGTTTCCTGCAGCGTGGTTTCACGCTTGGATGCGGTCACAACGATAATGTTGTCGTCGAATTCGGCGTCGCCTTCTTCGGCGGCCTCGTCAGCGTCCTGCGCCATGGCAGAAGCTGGCATCGCCAGACCGATTGCTGCGACACCTGCGAAAAGCGTAGCACGCGTTGCCACGCCAAAATTACGAGAAGTGATTTTCATGGTATCTCCCATACAGTAAGATGGTCGAGCCGTTCATCTTGAACGTTGTCTCGCCAGTGTTCGATTACTCTGGCGGCGGCTATGCGTGCAAAACACTGAAAGTGGAAGCATTACGTTACGTAAGCCCACCACCAAATCCGCCCGGCCGCCTGATTTTGTTGTAAATTCGCCACAAAGCATACTGCATGACAAAGCTTGCCGAAATGCAGCCCCTCAGCTAGGGCGCGCGCCATATTATCTCCCCGATGTTGCACCGCACAATTGCCTGCACTCCAATGAAAGCACAATCCGATGTCCGCTAACCAGCGCAACGTGGCGATTATCGCCCACGTCGACCACGGCAAAACCACGCTTGTCGACCAGCTTTTCCGCCAGTCAGGCACATTCCGCGACAACCAGCGCGTGGAAGAGCGCGCGATGGATTCGAACGATCTGGAAAAAGAGCGCGGGATCACGATTCTCGCGAAATGTACCTCGGTCGAATATGGTGAAGGCGACGATGCGCGCCGGATCAATATTGTCGATACGCCCGGACACGCCGATTTCGGCGGCGAAGTGGAACGCATCCTGTCGATGGTTGATGGCGTTATCCTGCTGGTCGATTCCAGCGAAGGCGCGATGCCGCAAACCAAATTCGTCACCGGCAAGGCGCTGGCGCTGGGCCTCAAACCTATCGTCGTGGTCAACAAGATTGACCGTCCCGATGGCCGCGCTTCCGAAGTGCTGGACGAAGTGTTCGATTTGTTCGTCTCGCTCGACGCCAATGACGAACAGCTCGATTTCCCCGTGCTCTACGCATCAGGCCGCGATGGATACGCCAGCGAAGACATCGATGCCCGCGACGGCGATCTGACGCCGCTGTTCGAAACCATCGTCAATCACGTCCCTGCACCCGATGCAGACGCTGATGCGCCGTTCAAATTCCTCGTGACCCTGCTCGACCGCGACAATTTCCTCGGCCGCGTGCTGACCGGGAAAGTTGAATCGGGCACGATCAAGGTCAACTCGCCGATTCACGCGCTCGATGCAGCGGGCAAAGTGATCGAGGCAGGCCGTGCATCCAAGCTGATGTCATTCGAAGGTCTGGAACGCGTTCCGGTGGAGGAAGCCAAAGCGGGCGATATTATCTCGCTCGCCGGTCTGGCGGTGGCAACCGTATCGAACACCATCTGCGACCCCAGCGTCACCGAGCCGCTGCAAGCACAGCCGATTGATCCGCCGACATTGTCAATGCGCTTTGCCGTCAATGACAGCCCGCTGGCGGGCCGCGAAGGCAGCAAAGTTACCAGCCGGATGATCCGCGACCGGTTGGAGCGCGAGGCAGAAAGCAACGTCGCGATCAAGGTCACCGAATCTGCTGACAAGGACAGCTTCGAAGTCGCCGGGCGCGGCGAATTGCAGCTGGGAGTGTTGATCGAAACCATGCGCCGCGAAGGATTCGAGCTCGGCATCAGCCGCCCGCGCGTGCTGTTCCGCGAAGACGAAAACGGCAATCGCACGGAGCCTTACGAAACCGTGGTGATCGACGTGGACGATGAATTTTCCGGAACCGTCGTGGAAAAGCTCGCGCTGCGCAAAGGCGAAATGGTCGATATGCGCCCCAGCGGCGGCGGCAAGACCCGCATTACCTTCAGCGCGCCATCGCGCGGGCTGATCGGCTATCACGGTGAATTCCTGACCGACACGCGTGGCACCGGCATTATGAACCGCCTGTTCGAGAAATACGGACCCTACAAAGGCAAGATCGAAGGCCGCCAGAACGGCGTGCTGATCAGCCGCGAAAATGGCGAAGCGGTGGCCTATGCTCTCAATGCCTTAGAAGAGCGCGGCGAGCTGTTCGTGCAGCCCAAAGAGAAGCTCTATGAAGGCATGATCATCGGCGAGAATGCCAAGCCCGAAGACATGGAAGTCAATCCGCTGAAATCCAAACAGCTGACCAATTTCCGTTCAAGCGGCAAGGATGACGCAATCCGCCTGACCCCGCCCAAGATCATGACGCTGGAACAGGCCATCGCCTATATCGACAATGATGAAATGGTCGAAGTGACACCGGAAAACATCCGCCTGCGCAAAGCCACTCTCGACCCGCACGAACGCAAGAAAGAAAAGCGCCGCGAAGAGGATTGAGTTGCAGCTCTGTCACCGACAAAAGCTGGACGATCCGCACATATAGCTGGAGGATTTTCCTGCAAGATATCGCATCTGCGAGCGGTCCATATAGCCCTGGATCACATCGCCCGCCGTCGGTCCGGAAGGCGGGCGGGCCGAGGAGCGCGAGGCGTAGATCGTCGAGGATGCTGCCCACGGGTTGTAGCGACGCTGCACCGGCTGCGGCGGGAAACGATAACGGTACTCGGCTGTTACGGCAGCGCTGGTGGTGCCGCCGCTGTTGATCCTGCCTTCATAGGCCGTCGTAACCTCGCCATCGTCGAGTAGGTCGGCCCGGCCGGCTTCGATTATGCTGCTGTAGACATCGACCGCGAGATTGAATTTCTCCTCCGAATACCCTGTGCGCTGCTGGACCAGTGCACGTGCCAATGCCCAATCGCGGCGCGCAAGGGCAGCGCGAGTCTCGCTCAAGACGCGCTGCCGTTCGGCAAAAGCCTGCCGCTCGCGTTCGCGCCGCGCGAGACCTGCGGCGAGCTGTTCGGGAGTAAGCGAGCGGTTGTGCTGCGCGATCACCGCCGCTCTCATGTTCCGGGCGAAAAACGCCCGGCCTTCGGGACCAAAAGCTTCCTGCGTGAAGCTATCGGCGGCGGTCGCACCTGAAAGCGGTTTCGGGTTGAGGATCACCGGGTTACGAAACAGGATCGGGCGATTGGTGACATCCAGACCATAGCCTCCGCGCGCCGCCATCCCTTCTGTATAAGCAATAATGTCGATCGTGCCATCGGGCCGCGTCGCCCGGACCGCTGCGCGAACGATACTCTGCGCATTTCCGCCAGCTCGCTGCAGCGCCTCCGGCACGGCAATCGGGTCGAGCGCAATATATTGCGCCAACTGCTTCGTCCCGCCGAGAAGATCATAATGATAGCGCGCCTCGAGCTGGTGCATCGTCGCAAGCGGAAACTGGCATTCTCCCATCTTGCGATATGGATCCTGCCCATCACATTTTTGCGTCGTATAGTAGTTTCGAAAATACGGAGCGAGCCTGATACCTTGCGGGGTCTGCCACACGGCGGCAAGAACGCTTTCCGGAAAATGGAGCAACGGCTCGTCTTTGCTCTCGACAGTAACCCCGAGGCCGATCGGTTTCATGCCCAGCAGGTTTTGATATTGCTCGCGCGATTGCCGGTCTTTATCCGCATTCAATCCCCATTCGCCATAGACCGTCTTGGCGACGACCGCATCGGAATAGGGCATGAACAGCTGACGTTCAGCGTCGATCACTTTGAATATCTCGCCCGACGGATAGGATACCGCGAAATTCCCCTTAAGCGCTGTCGTTCGTGCCCAATCTACCGATGGATAGGACTTTTTCTTCCAGAACAGAAAACCGTCATAGAGCCGCGCCTCGACCGTGCCGTCGGCCAGCGCGACGCGCACCAGATTGTCGTGCTTCGGCAGGACGATCACCGGCGCCCGCTCTCCATCGCGTCCGGGGCTGATGACGTTCGGTATCGGCGGATTGACCCGGACGTTGTTCTTGAACGTATCCCAGCGCAGCAGGCGTACGGTCTGCGTTGAGCCGTCATCGTCGCTGGCCAGATAATAGCGGTAGAGGTTGAAATAGGGCCGCATCACCAGATGATCGCGATCGGCCATCTCCTTCACCCGAATATACCCCTCGCCGAGCTTCTGCAGCTTCCCGCGCGGCAGGGACAGCGCGTACCATGTGTCCTTGCCCGGCTTGCGCACCAGCGCGAGATCGGAATTGACCGCGAACAGGCCCGAATATTCGGGCGGAATTATCCAGCGAGCGCTGCCTTGGGCATCGAGGTGATAAATGCCGAAGCGTATCGACTGATCCCGCTCGGCGCTCAAAACTGGTGTGGCTTCATCAACAAAGCGCGCAAAGTGATACGTGCCTTCGCCCCATTGTGCTCTGGCCCGGGCTGTCACTGGCATGTCAGCTTGTTGCAACTGCCCCGACGCGTGAAGGCTCAGGCCGGATGGCGTTGAGGGAGGTGCACTGCCAAACGCCGCCGAGGTGAACGCTAGACATGAAGCCAGAAAAACCAAGACAGAATGAACAAGTCGCATCCACGATTACTCCCAATTCACCGAGGAAGCGGAACATACCGGCCTGCAAGTTCTTGGCAAGACTGGTGAAACCATCCGCTTTGGCGCAACAGGTCTCCTCCAAAAGCAGCGGCTGTGCCCTAACACCACCCCTTGCCCCGCCCCGACCAACGCAATACCATCCCCCAATGACCTTCCTTCGCACTCTCGCCGCTGCGCTCTTGCTGCTTTCCGCCCCCGCCTTCGCCAATGATAGCGAGGCGGAATGGGCGGTTGGCGGCCTGGTGCTGAAATCGAACGACCAGATCAGCATGGATAGCGAGGATCTGTTCATTTCGGCCGAGGAAGTCCGCGTCGATTACATCTATACCAACCACGCCGATCGCGATCAGGATGTGGTTATCGCCTTCCCGCTTCCCGCGCTGCCGATTGCGGATAATGGCTATGCCGATCCCTACGCCTATCCCGACTGGGATGAATTCGGCTTTGCGACAACGGTGGATGGTGATCTGGTCGGTTTCGATCAGATTGACCGTGCGGTGGTGGGCGCGCGCGATGTTACCGATTTCGTTGTCGCGCGCGGCTGGCCAATCCACTGGTATCGCGATGAAAGCTTCGTCGACCGGCTGAATGCGCTTCCCCCGGCAGAACGCGATGCGGCCCACGCGCTGGGGCTGCTCACCACATTGCCCGATGCCGAGCTGGTTATCCCCGCATGGAAGGGACAGCGATATATGCTGCGTGTGCAGACTTTTCCGGCGGGCAAAAGCGTGCGCGTGGGGCACCGTTACACACCGATTGCCGGCGGCAGCGTGGGCGGGATGCTCTACCCTTCGGCGCGCGAGGATATGCCCGAGGCAATGGCCGAATACCGGACACGCTGGTGCATCGACGACAGCTTCCTGTCCGGCGTTGATAGACGGCTCACCGCGCATGGCGCTGACGAGACAGTCTATTATTCGGAAACCTGGCTCGGCTATGTCCTGTCGAGCGGGGCAAATTGGCGCGGGCCGATCAAGAATTTCCGGCTGGTGGTCGACAAGGGATCACCCGACAACCTAGTCAGTTTCTGTATGAACGGCGTGCGCAAGATCTCCCCCACCCAATTTGAAGTGGTCAAGAAAGACTTTGAACCCACCGGCGATCTCAACATTCTGATCACCGGGTTTCACAAGGTCGACGAATAGTTTCGCGAATGGTGGGGCGTGGCCCCTCTCCTATCCGACAACATGCCTATTCGATAAGCTGTCCGCAGGTCAGGCAGAACTCGGGCTCCAGCACTTCGAGATCGCCCGTCGTGGCTTTTTCATTTTCAAGCGCATCCTTGGCAATCGCTTCGAGCAGCGCTTTCCAATTGCTGGTGTCCGAGATCGGACCGATGCCCAACCGGCTGCGCAGCGCGCGCACTTCGCCATCGGTTTGCGGGCCCCAAACCCCGTCGCGGCCAATCGGCGTCTGATAGATCAGCGAAATCACATTCTGCAGAAAGATCACATGGCTTTTCGCCGCCGATTTGAATTTGACCGAAGTCCCGTTGTCGAAATGGAAATGGTCCTGATGCGCGCGGTTGTAATCATAAGACAGCACGGTGCCGAAATGGCGGCGCAGGATTGCCTCTATGCCCAGATAAAGCTGCGGGCGCTGGGGGAATGTGTCGGTCACCCAATTGCTGCCGTCGTCGAATAGAAACGCATCGAGATCGAAAGCGCGGTTCTGGTGATGCAGGCTCGACCCGCTGCCCGCGCGGCTGACCCCGCCGCTCAAAATCTTGTCGACTTTCAGCCCCGCAAATTGCTTCAGCTTGTCCACCACTTCGGTGAAACAGGCTTCGCATTCGGCCGCAAAACCGGATTCGATGAAGGGGCTGAAGGGAACACCGGCAACGCCATAATGGCCGGTCACCGAACGATCATAGAGCAAGGGCTTGCCCGCAAGGTTGTCTATCCGAATATCAGCCATAGTTCCTCCTAATAAATTTCATATCAATACGAATCCAGTCGTGTAGATTCGATATCATTACATAATTTCTATTATAATACGATTCTCAATCCCGCATTTTATAAATAGCCTTCTCCGAATACGATAATAATTTTAGTTAAAGGTCGCGGCGGTACTTGACCCGAAGGCGCCATCATAGGCCAGAGGCAGCGGTGGCCAGCGCGGCGCGCATTTGGTACGGCGCGCGCCATGCAAACCGGAACTTACATCTCGCTCGCCGCCTATTTCATCCTGATGCTCGCCATCGGGTTTTACGCGTGGCGCAAATCCACTTCGGACAGCGAGGGGTATCTGCTCGGCGGGCGCAATCTCCACCCGGCGGTGGCGGCGCTGTCTGCCGGCGCATCGGACATGTCGGGCTGGTTGCTGCTGGGGTTACCGGGCGCACTTTACGCAGCCGGTCTGGTTGAGGCATGGATCGGGATCGGGCTGTTTTTCGGCGCGCTGGTCAACTGGATCGTGGTTGCCCCGCGCCTGAGGCAACAGACCGAGGAACTGGGCAACGCGCTGACCATACCGCAATTCCTCGCCAACCGTTTCCCCGACAAGGCGGTGGCGCTGCGCGTGGTATCGGCGGTGATCATCGTCGCGTTCTTCGCGGTCTACACCGCATCGGGCCTGACCGCGGGCGGCAAGCTGTTCGAGACAAGCTTTGCGGGTCTGTTCGGCGCGGCAGGGATGTCCGATTACATGATCGGCATCTGGATCACCGCGGGTGTGGTGCTGGCCTATACCATGGTGGGCGGATTTCTGGCAGTCAGCCTGACCGACTTTGTCCAAGGCTGCATCATGGTGGTCGCGCTGGTACTGATGCCGATCGTGATCCTGACGGGCGGCACCGATCTGGACGCAGCCGCCAATGCGGCAGCGGCAGCGGGGAATGCCAATTATCTCAGCCTGTTTGGCGGGCTCACCGTGGTCGGCTTTCTCAGCACCGTCGCATGGGGGCTCGGCTATTTCGGCCAGCCGCATATCATCGTGCGTTTCATGGCGGTCCGCAGCGTCGCGGATGTCAGAACCGCGCGCACTATCGGCATGAGCTGGATGGGCGTGGCGCTGATCGGCGCAGTGGGCGTGGCGATTGCCGGGCGCGCCTATGCCGAACAGAACGGCATCGTGGTGGAAGACCCCGAAACGATCTTTATCATTCTGGCCAACACGCTGTTCCATCCGCTGATCACCGGTTTCCTTCTGGCCGCGCTGCTCGCTGCGGTGATGAGCACGATCAGTTCGCAGCTATTGGTCGCATCGAGCAGCCTGACCGAAGATTTCTACCGCCTGTTTCTGCGCAAACAGGCGAGCGAGCGTGAAACGGTCAATGTCGGACGGATCAGCGTTTTGCTGGTCGCGCTGCTGGCGATTGCGATTGCCAGCGATCCCGATAGCCAGGTTCTCGGCCTGGTCAGCAATGCCTGGGCTGGCTTTGGCGCGGCCTTTGGCCCGCTGATCATCCTCTCGCTGACATGGAAGAAGATGACCGGCGCGGGCGCGGTGGCCGGTCTGGTCACCGGCGCAGCGGTGGTTGCCGGATGGATCGCGATGGGCTGGAACGCGCAATTTATGGGCGGGCCGGGCCTTTACGAGATCATCCCGGGCTTCGTTGCCGCGTGGATTGCGATTGTACTGGTCAGCAACCTGACTGGAAAAGGCGAGGCATCGGCGGCCTGAACCGCCCCGCCCCGCCAATTCCTGTTGCATCGCCCCTAACCGATCAAACGCGTCACACCAGCCATGCCAGCGCGGCAAATATGGCGGTGCCAAAGATAAAGGCACCGGCGGTTTTGCGGCGGTAAGGCTTGGCCATCAAGCCCACTGCCAAGCCGCCGGTAATGACCAGAAACAGCGCGATACCGGCAATGATCTGATAGAGTTTGAACCATGCGGGGCCATGGCCCTTATGCAATTCCATCAGGCTGTATTGTAGATCGGGCTGGTTCAGCGTCGCGCCCCACTCGCCATCGGTATTGCGCAAGCGGACAAAGCTGCGCGAGGTTGGCCGCGTGGTGATCAGATCGGGCGTAACCCGCAGGCTTTCGAAATGTGTCGGCAGGTCATTGGCCGCAAGAACTTCGATGACGGTCTGATCGACATCGGGACTGTCCGGGTCAATCACTATGCCCGCCGGGATTGAAAGGTCGCTTTCAGCAAGCTCCGCTTCGACCCCGGCGAGCTTCATCGCGCCTGTAACCGCCACCAAGAGGAAAGCTGGAGCGAGTGCAGACGCCATGAGTAGGTGCGCGAGAACGAGCCAGTTTCTGGCTTTCACATTGCTCATTGCCACGTGCCCTACCTCAGTAACCTGTCTTTTCCGCCGGTTCGCGCAAACGCGCGGCCAGCGGCGGAAGATCGGTTGTTGTCTTTTCGGCGATGACAGCTTTTGCCTCTGCTATCGCGGCATCAGCGGTCTTTTCGCCCGCTTCCACTTCGCCTGCGAGATTGAGCAGCGGCATATAGAGCTGGTCCGGCTCTCCCTTCTGGGTCAGCGCGAAAGGCTTGCCCGCTTGCTCCATGCCGGTCCAGATATCGCGCACACCGGCCCAATATTGCGCTGTCTTGGCCCAGTAATCGTCAGCAACTTCGGTCGGAAATTCGCCATCTTTGACATAGGTGTTCACGCCAATTTCGCGCACCAGAACGCGCGCCTTGCCATCCAGCGCGAGCTTGGAATTGTCCTGTTCGTGCACCCATCCATCGGGCGTGATCGCGTGCCGGTTCATCGCCACCACCGCGTGATAATCATCGCGCTTGGTCATGTCGCGCCGGGGCAACGGGCGCCATTCGGCGGGCGGAACCCATTCGGACACGCCATTATCGTGGCTCCATGCCCCGACCGCGCCGTAACGCGGGGAATCGTCTACCTGGTAAACCGCCTGCGACCAATTGCCCGCGCGGTCATCTTCATCGACATCGCGCATTTGCCATGCATTGCCGCCGATGAAGTTGAGCACTTTTGCTGGTTGATATTGCCAATCCTGCCGCCAGTGTTTGATCGGGAATTTTTTCTCACCGCCCACAACCAGAATGTGCTGCAAGCTGATGAAATCCCCGCGATCCTCGATCACGCGGACAATTTCGTACCCGCCCGACAAATAGGGATCCTTGGGCTGGTAACCTTCGGTGAAAGCCACGGTTTCGGTGAATTTGAACTGCACCTTGTAATCGCCTGCCATGGCCAGAATGGCTTCGCGATCGCGCGCAAATTTGATTTGCTCTGCCGATTGCGGATCGCCCGATTGGGCGCTTTGCGTTGGGGCGGCCGCATCCTGTGCTATTGCGGGCGAACACAGCAGGCCGATTGCGCAGACCGT
Organism: Pontixanthobacter aquaemixtae; assembly: GCF_009827395.1. GTDB lineage: Bacteria > Pseudomonadota > Alphaproteobacteria > Sphingomonadales > Sphingomonadaceae > Pontixanthobacter > Pontixanthobacter aquaemixtae. The sequence goes on from NZ_WTYX01000001.1 coordinate 1,704,137, forward strand.
TCCGGCCAGCGATGCTTTGAGATGTCTCATTGTCGGTTTCCTCTTGGTTAGAACTGGATGCTGACCGAGGCGCTGGCGTTGCGGCCAGGCTGGGTATAGGCATCGGTGATGGTCGATGCCGTGGTCAGCCCGCGAACATCGCTCCAATATGCGTATTTCTTGTCGGTGATGTTGAAGATTCCCGCGCGCAGCGTGACCATCTCTGCGATCCGGAAAAATGCGGTTGCATCAAAGATCGCAAATTCGCTGGGGCGGAAGCAGTCACCGCCGGTGCAAACGCCATTCGTTTCACTGGCCGGCTTGCGCGCGTTGTACGTGGTGATCAGTTCACCGCCGAAATCGTCGCCCGGATCGCGATAGCCAATGCCAAACACCACATTGAGCGGATCGATGGTCGACAGTGACGCCGCCGGAAGCCCGGGCGATCGCACTTCACCATCGGCCAGAGCCAGCGCAAAGCGCGCGCGGAAACCGCTGTCTGCCTGATACGATGCCTTGGCCTCTACGCCCTCCACTTTCACGCTGTCGAGATTGACGAATTGGAACACCGTCGGATCGAAAGGGGTGCCCGATCCGCTGACCGCTTCCTGGCTGATGAAATTGTCATAATCCGCAGCAAAGCCGGTCAGCGTGACATTGAACGTGTCATTGGCAAAGCGCACGCCCAGTTCGAATGTCTCGCTGGTTTCCGGCCCCAGATCGGGGTTCGGCGCAGAGGTGTAACCGAAGGCCAGATTTTCGAAGAAATTGTTTACCTGGCTCGGCGTGGGCGCGCGGAAGCCTTGCGCATAATTGCCGAACAGGCGGACATTCTCGCCCAGTTTCGCCACCGCGCCGACTTTGGGCGACCAGCGCGATCCGCTTTGCGCCGAGGGGGTAAAGGTTGGCAAAAGCGGGTCATTCGCGGGGTTGAGATCGTAAAAATCGTACCGGATCGCCGGATAGAGCGTGAAAGCTCCGTCGCCGATCTCGATAGCATCGCCGATAAACACCCCGCCCAGCGTGAAATCGGTGACCGGGAAGGCGCGCGATGGGAACACTTCCAAAGTTGGCGGCTCGACCCCGTCGCGCAATCCTTCTTGCGTGGTCCAGCTGACATCGCCGCCAAGCGACAAGGTGTGTGCGATGCTGCCGGTGGTGAAGCTGGACCGGAAATCCGCCGTCGCCCCGTACACTTCATTGTCGAACGTGTTCAAACGTTCGCGGTCGGGACGCGGGGTGGCCGATGTTGCGGTGCGGTCTTCATCGGCGAACTGCACATCATTGCCGTCCTGCCAATAGGCCGCCACATGCGCGTAATCGAGCAAGCCCGCCCCCGCGCTGTCGGCGGTCCATGTCCAGTCGAGAGAGGCGCGTTTGCGCTCTGTCGTGTCGGTCGCGGTCAGATTGTCGACAATCCAGCTGGGCGTCGGCCCAAACAGGAACACCGGCCCCACGCCCGACAGGATGTTGGAGAAGGTTTCGCGCTCCAGATATTCGCCGGTCAGGCGGATCCGGTGATTGCCGTCATTCCACACCAGCTTGCCCAGAAACGCATCGGAATGCCCGTCTTGCGGGTTGGGCGTTGTCCGCGCCGGCCCTTCGACATCGACCGTGCCCTGGTTGTCCAGCTCCTCAAAATCGCGCCGCGAATATGCGAGCATGCCCGATATGTTGCCCGACATCCCCGCAATCGCCACGGTCTCGGCAAATTCATTATCCGCCGATGAATATTGCGCGCGGGCAAAGCCGCCGAAATTCGCGCCCAGCTGGACAAGGTCTTCGGGATCGGAAGTGGTGAAGCTGATCGCGCCCGACAGGCCGTCGCTGCCATAGAAGGCAGAGGCCGGACCGCGCAGGATCTCGACCGATTTGATCAGGCCGATATCGGTCGCATTGCCGCGGCCCACATCCTGCGCGCCAAAGCTGTAACCTTGGGGCGAACGGATGCCGTCCACCTGGATCAGCACCCGGTTGCCGCCGATCCCGCGAATGTTGAAATCCTCGTTACCCGCGCGGCCGGTGGTGCCCAGCGCCGCGCCAAAACGAGCCGGGGCGCGGCGAACCGTCACCCCCGGCTCGAAACGGACCAGATCGCGAATATCAGTGGCAAGCTCATCCGCGATCTGTTCGGAATCGATCACCGTAACCGTGGCAGGCGCATCGGCGATGGTTACCGGCGCGCGCGTGGCGGTGACGGTGATTGTATCCTTGTCATTGGTCTGGTCACCAGCCCCCTCGGCCTCCTCCGCCGCAAAGGCGGATTGGGAGATAACCAAAGCAAGAACGCTGGCAGCAAAAGCGGAAGACCGCCCGATCGGAGAGTTTTTCAATGTCGATTTCCTTCTGCGACTCACTGCTATTGCGAGTCAGTTGCATTAGCAATTAGAAGGCTGCGTGATTATGTCAACAGGGGGTTTTGGTGATTGTGGGGAAATGGGTGGCTGCTGGGCGTGGGGCGGCCTCAGTGCGGCGCGGGTGCGGCGCGGCAGGGCGTGCCGCTTTGCGGTAGTTTGGGGGTTTGAGTGGGACAACGGGGGAGCGCGGGGTGGCGCAATAATGCCAACTCTGAGCCCCTTCCTTTTCAAAGCAGGGGGCCCGGGGTGGCTGCGACTCGGCAGAATCGATTTGCCAAGCGGCACCACCCCACTGCGACTAACTTCACTACATTCAGCAAGTCTCGTTGCCCCTCCTCTAAAGAAGAGGGGCCGTATCTGTGCATCGATCAGGCTTCCAGCGGAAGCTTGATTTCGCCCATAATCCGCCCGGTTTCGAGCAGGATTTTCACGATATTCTGGTAATGCCCGATATCGGCATAAGACAATGCCCGGCCCTTGCGATCTTTCAGCCATTTCTGCGCGGGCTGGTATCCACCGATGTAGAAATCCCACGCAGCCTCGGGCACATTCGCGAAATATTGGTGCTTATTAATGTGCACCTTCCCGATCCTCCCCGCTTCGGGGAGGGGGACCGTCGCAGACGGTGGAGGGGCACCCCCGCCATTCGCGGAACCATTTTCAGGGCCATCTGACGGTGCCCCTCCACCATCCTGCGGATGGTCCCCCTCCCCCGAAGGGGAGGAACTCCATTTCGGATAGCCCGGGGCGACGACGCTATCGTCCTCTTCTTCCCCAACCTCGCCCATAAAGGGAAAAGGCGCCTCGCCAATCGCGGCGGGCTCCATCAGATGCAGACGGCGCAGCGCCTCCCCCTTTTCGCTGACATGGGCAAAGATTTGCGGAGACGCCGGATAGGGGATGCGCGGGAAGTCGATCTTGAGAAATTCGGCAAAGGTTTCGCGGTAATCGGGGCTGTGCAGCACGCCGTAAATATAGTCGAAAACTTTGACTTCGGACGGCCGGTCATCGCCGGTGGCGGCGCGGAAGGTGGCCTTGCTCCCCTCCCCCTGGGGAGGGGTTGGGGGTGGGGGTTCGACGCCCGATTGACGCCGCACACCCACACCCTCCGCGCCTGTCGGCGCTCCTCCCTCTCCCTCAAGGGAGAGGGCGTGTAGTCTCGCCATATCGGTGTCGGCGGGATCAATTCCGGCGGCTTTGCAGATTGCGTTGTAGAGCTTTGGATCGAGATTGAGTGTGCGCTCTGTGGGCGCGAGCGCATCGACCTGCTTGGCGCTCTCGTCGGGGTAGAGGTAGAGGGGGAAAGAGTAAGTGGTTTCTTTTGTTTGCAACGAAACTGAACACATGTCAGCGATGAATTCAGTCGCAAGCGCATGTTGAAAATCAAAGGTACTTTGCTGTCGACAAGTGAGAAGGCCCAGATTTCTTGCGCCGCGATAGTGACGCATGACGCCATCAATCGGGCGAGAAATGAAGCCATTCGAGTTTCCAGTGTAGAATGTCCAGCGAGTATCAAACGGTCGATATAAGGCCTTCTCTAAATCGTTGTGTGCGAGATTGTCAGTAACGTCTTTTTTGGCTTCAGCCACTGACCAACCTTGGACATCCTTTCGCAGATTGTATTTTTGCCTAAGTTCTTCCACTGGCAAATCGCGAAAATCTTCGAGACGGCGACGTAGAGTTTTTTGTTCGAAATCTAATGTGGCTGCGTCGCGCGCCGTCTTCATTCCGACGTTGCTTACCGTGAAAATGTCTACAAGAGAGAAGCCCTTCTCATATAGAACTAAATTCTCATAATTTTTCCGGATGAATGCATATTGGGGCCCGAATAGATCGATCTCTGAAAAATTTGGCGCCTGCAAGTCAGTCGCACCAAGGCTTGCTGATTTGGCCGAGCGACTACCCCATAAATCACCATGAAATACCTTTGCGTTTTTCTCTTTTTCTCCATTGAAGCCCTTGCGCCTCGTTGCGACAATTATCGCCACGCCTTGCTGAATATCGAAAACGTTGGAATCACTAGAACCATCGGGACTACTCTCTTTTCGTTTTGAGTTCCCGTGAAGATCCAAGACCCAAATCTTCTCGAAAGACCTTAGCAAATGCCAGCGCATTCCGCGAAAGGTTATGTTGTCCAAATATGCATGGTTTGTAACGAATGCGAGCACGCCTTCGCCATTTTGTTCAATCAATGCTTCCGCCATTCGGATGAATTTTACATAGTCATCGTCAAGCATGTGCTTGCGTTCCTGAAGTCTTTTGGTTCCCCCAGGCTCTTTCTTGTAGTCCTCGATCAGAATAGTGATCCAGTCTCCGTTGTTCTGAGAGATTCCCGAATAAGGCGGATTGCCAATCACGCACATGATCGGCGTCTGCCGCTTCACCTCGCTCGCCCCGCGCGCTTCATCGGCCAATTGCTGGAAGAACAAATCCTTCACCTCGCGCTCGGCGGGTTCGAGCGCATTGGTGAGCCACACGGACAGGCGCGGCGGGGCCTTGCTCGGATTATAGCCACTCTCGGTCAGCTGCATATCCAGCTTCATATGGCACATGGCATAGCTGGCCATCAGCAGCTCAAACCCGTGCAGGCGCGGCAGCAAATCTTCCTCTACATAGGAACTCCATTTGCCCGGCGCGCGCGCTTTCACCCGGTCGGCAATCGTCTGCACCGTCTTGGCAAGAAACGTACCTGTACCCGTTGCCGGATCGAGCACTTGCACGCGGTGCACGTCCTTCTTGATCGTCACCGGCTTGCCCTTGTTATCCGTCTGTCCGGTATCCCAATCGACGGTCACTTTGCCGGTATCGGCCAGCCCGTCTGCAATCCCGAATTCGCTTTTCAGCACATCATCGACCGCGCGCACGATAAAATCGACCACCGGCTCGGGCGTGTACCACACACCGCGCGCTTTACGTTTCTTGGGGTTGTATGCCGCCAGAAACGTCTCGTAAAAATGGATAAAGGGATCGTTGCGCGCAGTAAATTTGCCGAAATCTTCAAACAGCGCATGCGGATCGCTGGCGCGCAGCACCTCCGCCAGATCATCGACCACATATTTCAGCCGGTCGGGAATGTCATAGCCCGCAATATATTGGAACAGCCCGCGCAGAAACGGGTTGGATTTGGGCAGTTTTTCAAGCGCTTCCTGACGGCTGAACGTATCCAGCGTATCGTCATGCAGCCGCGCGGCAAACATGCCGTAAGTGATCGTTTCCGCGTATATATCGGCGAATTCGCCCGGGGTCAGATTGGGCAGCAGATTGTCTTTGAAGGTGTTGAACTGGCGGCCCAGCCCGCTGCGGAATTCGGGATCTTCGCCCAGCGCAATCCCGACCTCGTCTTTCATAATCGCAGCCTTGCCCGCCATCATCTCCGCCAGTTTTTGCGCGCTGCGGATGCTGACCGGTTGCTGCGCGGCAAAGCTTTTCAGTTGCCGCTCAAGCTGTTCGAAATTGTCGGGCAGCGGCTGCAATCCGCCCAGATCGCCCATAAAATCCGCGATGGAAACGTGGTGGATCACTTCCTTGTCGCGGATAAATTCGAAATCGACGCCGTTGGTGTAGATCAGATTGGGGTATGCGTTTTCGTATCTTTTGCGCTGCTCGACCGAATATCCTTTCAGCTTGATGACATCCTTCGGCAGGTCTTTTGCCTCTGCCCAGCCAAACGCAACGCCATCGCGGTGGAACAGGAAGTCGGGCATACCGCCTTCGCTGCGTTTGGGTTCGTTGATGACTTGGGCGCTGTCATCCACGCTTTCAAACAGGCGCTGCAAAGGCGCGCGGTAGCTATGCTCGGTCGCATCGCCGCTTTTGTAAATCCGGGTGATCTCGGCAAGGTAACCGGCGATATCCAACGAACATTCCCCCTACCGATGAAACGGATGCCCGTTCTAACGCCCCTGACACGCCTGCCAAGGTGGTGATTTTCCTACACGCGCATTCGCTGCTAGCTTCGCCTTGTCCTTCTTCGCACCGGATTTCGGCCGGAAGGGGCAAAATACGCCTGTTCATCCCCCTTTCCGGATGTACTTTGTCAACTAACCCCCCGATTCCGCGATCGTCACGCTGCGAATCGGGGTGAAAACGGAGAAGAAGCTATGGCCAAGATTACTGGATTGGGCGGTGTGTTCTATGTCGCGGCAGACCCCGAGGCGACGCGGGCGTGGTATCGCGAGAAATTGGGGATTGATGGCGAATACGGGCCGCAGCTGAACTGGTCGGAAGAAACCGGCGACAAGCCCTATTCGCTGATCAGCCATTTCAAGGATGATCAATATATCAAGCCGGGCAAAGGCGGCTTCATGATCAATCTGCGGGTTGATGATCTGGACGGGTTTGTCGCGCTGCTCAAAAGCCGCGATGTCGATGTGCTCGACAGTGTGGACGAGGGATACGGCAAATTCGCCTGGGTGCTCGACCCCAATGGGGTGAAGATCGAATTGTGGGAACAAGCCGAAGCGCCCGAGTAATGCGGCCTGTGGCTGGTCACAGAGATCGGGGTTGGCGGATATTAGGCGAGTGTTAACTATACTACGCAAAAATACTCCCCATGCTTCGCCCTGTGATCCTGATTGCGCTATGCACCGCGCTTGGTGCGTGTAGCTTGCTGCCAAGCGGCAAAAGCCAGGACGCCCCTCGCAGTACCGGTTCGGCGAGCTTTCCGGTGTCTGCCTCGGCTCAGCAATGTCTGGCGAAACTGGACTATAGCGGCGCCCGGTTCGAAGCCCTGCCCGACAAATCTTACGGCGCGGGATGCACCGCATTCAACGCGGTGCGGCTATCCGATTTGAGAGGCGACAATGCGAGTTTTGCCTTGTCCAATCTGGGGCCGGTGACGTGCCCGACGGCCAATGCCTTTGCCGGATGGGCGCGATACGGTGTTGACCGGGCTGCGCGGCAGATTTTGGGAAGCCCGCTGCAGCGCATCGAGACAATGGGCAGCTATGCCTGCCGCAATGTCGCCGGATCCAGCCGCCGCTCCGCCCATTCGCGGGCAGAAGCGATCGATATCGCTGCTTTTGTCCTCGCCGACGGGCGGCGCATCAGCGTGATCGGCGATTGGTCAGACGGGACATCGCAAGAGCGCGAGTTTTTGCGGATCGTCCACCGCAGCGCCTGCAAACGGTTCGGGACGGTTTTGGGCCCGGAATACAATGCCGCACATCGCGACCATTTCCATCTGGAAAAGGGCGATGGCAGCTTCTGTCGTTAAAGTTTCCAGGGCCCGAATTCGATACAGTTTTCAACCTGCGCCTCGAGCCGCAAGCGAACCGCCTCCGCCGCATGATCCGCACCCATTTTGTGCATCATGTTTGCCCGATGAATTTCCACCGTTCTCGGGCTGATATCCAGTTCGCGGGCAATCGCCTTGTTGCTCATGCCTTTGGTCAGCCATTCGAGCACCTGGCGTTCCCTCCGCGACAATGTCGACAACAGAGCGCGCGCATCGATCAATCGGCGCCGGGCGAGGCTGAAATTCGCCGCTTCGGTGCCCAGTTTCGATAGCGTCTCGTCAAAGGCGGCTACATCGAGCGGAAGCGTGAGATAGTGCAATGCCCCCGCCTTCATCGCCGCGACAATGCGATCTGGAGAGGGCGCTTGTGCAACCGCCACCAGCGGCAACCACACACCCGCATTGGCAAGCATGCGCATCAACCGGTCAATACCGCCATCCTCCTCGACATCGCGGGCAATGATCAATCCATCAACCGGCGGACGGTCAACAATTTCAGCCAAGTTCGCGTAGACTTCTGCATGATAGCCAAGATCAAAGGCGATGCGCGATAGCTCTGCCCGGCCCCGACTGCCCGGATCAACGATATGCAGAGTAAGCGATCCTTCCATGCCCAAAACATTGCCGAAGTGAATACCTATTGGCACGTGCAGATCGGTCTGATTTGGAGTTACTTTACGGCTGTTTGAACACCACTACAGGCGGAAAGCGGAACCATTCTGGAGGTAAAATACGCACAAATGCGCAGCCATTTGTACTTACGGACATGTGATTAAGGATCGTTGCGTAGGGCATATCCGATAAGCGGAATGCGGCCTTGCCCGCCGCGGCATTGTGCCCCATATGTTCCGCATGTCCCAGCTTGTTATTCGCCGCGGTTTGGAAGAGCCCGACACGTCCGAAGATTTCGTGCCGCACAAACCCACGCGTCCGGAAAAGTCAATGCCGGGCAAGAAGTTCGAGATTGTCTCGGACTATGAACCGGCGGGCGATCAACCGACGGCCATCGCAGAGCTAGTTCAAGGCGCAAAGGACGGCGAAGCAACGCAGACGCTGCTTGGCGTCACCGGATCGGGCAAGACATTCACCATGGCCAAGGTAATCGAGGAAACGCAACGCCCCGCGCTGATCCTTGCGCCCAACAAAATTCTCGCCGCGCAGCTCTATGGCGAGTTCAAAAGCTTTTTTCCCAACAATGCTGTCGAGTATTTCGTATCCTATTACGATTACTACCAACCCGAAGCCTACGTCCCGCGCAGCGACACGTATATCGAGAAAGAATCCTCGGTAAACGAGGCCATCGACCGGATGCGTCACTCGGCCACGCGCGCTTTGTTGGAACGCGATGATGTGGTGATCGTCGCCTCTGTTTCATGCCTTTATGGTATCGGCTCGGTGGAAACATATTCGGCGATGATCTTCGACATCAAGAAGGGTCAGGTGGTCGATCAGCGCGAGTTGATCCGCAAGCTCGTCGCGCTGCAATATAAGCGCAACGATGCGGCCTTTGTACGCGGCACATTCCGCGTGCGGGGCGACAATCTGGAGCTTTATCCAAGCCACTATGAAGACATGGCCTGGCGGATCAGCTTTTTCGGCGACGAGATCGAGGAGATCAACGAATTCGACCCGCTGACCGGCACAAAGGGCGCGAGCCTCGATACGGTGCGCGTTTATGCCAATTCGCACTATGTCACGCCCGGCCCTACGATGAAGCAAGCGACCGAGGCGATTAAGTTCGAGCTGCAGGAACGTTTGAAAGAATTGAACGAAGAAGGCTTGCTTCTCGAAGCACAGCGCCTCGAACAGCGTACCAATTTTGACCTCGAGATGATCGCGGCCACCGGAAGCTGTGCGGGTATTGAAAATTATTCGCGCTTTCTGACCGGGCGACTTCCCGGAGAGCCACCACCGACATTGTTCGAGTATCTTCCCGAAAACGCGCTGCTCTTCGTCGATGAAAGCCACCAGACGGTGCCGCAGATCGGTGCGATGTCGAAAGGCGACCACCGCCGCAAGATCACGCTGGCGCAATATGGCTTCCGTTTGCCCAGCTGTATCGACAACCGCCCGCTGCGCTTCAACGAATGGGACGCGATGCGACCGCAGACGGTGGCAGTCTCGGCCACACCCGGATCGTGGGAACTGGACCAGACAGGCGGTGTGTTTGCAGAGCAAGTCATCAGGCCGACAGGCTTGATCGATCCGCCGGTTGAAATCCGCCCGGTAGAGGATCAGGTTCAGGATTGCATCGATCAATGCCGCCAGACGGCCGAGAAAGGCTATCGCACGCTGGTCACCACGCTGACCAAGCGGATGGCCGAAGATCTGACCGAATTTATGCACGAGGCAGGTCTGAAGGTCCGCTATATGCATTCCGACGTCGAGACGCTGGAGCGGATCGAGCTGATCCGCGATCTGCGGCTCGGCGTTTATGATGTGTTGGTGGGGATCAACCTGCTGCGCGAGGGGCTCGATATTCCCGAATGCGGGCTGGTGTGTATTCTCGATGCCGACAAGGAAGGGTTCCTGCGCAGCGAAACCAGCCTCGTCCAAACCATCGGCCGCGCGGCGCGCAATGTCGATGGCAAGGTTATTCTCTACGCCGACCGGATTACCGGCAGCATGGAGCGGGCGATGGCCGAAACCGACCGCCGCCGCGAGAAACAGCGCGCCTATAACGAAGAACACGGCATCACCCCACAAACGATCAAGCGCAACATCGCCGATATCGTGGCCGATACAGCGAGCAAAGATGGCGTGGTGGTTGAAACGGGCGATGACGAGGTCAACAACCTAGTCGGCCACAATTTGCGCGCTTACATCGAAGACCTCGAAAAACGCATGCGTGACGCGGCTGCCGATCTGGAATTCGAAGAGGCGGGCAGGCTGCGCGATGAGATCCGGCGGCTTGAGGCTGACGAACTGGGCATCCCTGATGAGGACAAGAAGGCGCCGCTTGTCGGGCGCGCGACGGAAGGCAAGCCGGGCACACGCAAGATGCGATACGGGAAGACACAACGGAAGTTTGGGCGTTGAGAAACACGATAATCCTTGTCTCTTCAGCAATAGCACTCTCCGCATGCAAGCCGGCGGCGACGGATGACTATGTTGATCGCGCGCAAAGGGTCGAAGCCGGAGAATTTGCCAGTGCGCCTATCGAATCACCGGATACCGAAGGCGCTGTCTGGGTCGATAGCGACCGGCCGGACCGCCTGATCTATGGCAAGCCGGGAGCAACCCCGCTCTTCGCCCTCGCCTGTGAAACGGTGGAAGGACAGCGAATGGTCCACCTGACCAGATTTGCAATTGCCGATCCGCAGGCCACCGCATTGATTGCTTTGGTCGGAAACGGGCATGCAGCACATCTTCCGATCAAGGCCGAGTGGAACGAGCGTGTGTGGCTGTGGGAAGGATATTACTTTGCGCAATCGCCCGCACTGGAAGTTCTCACCGGCCCTCGCCGTGTAGAGGCGACATTGCCGGGCGCGGGTAGCGTTATTCTGAATGCGAGCCAGCGTCCGGCGGAGCTGATTGAGGCGTGCCGGCAGTCTCCAGCTGATACTGCTGGGCCAAAGTAACCAGACTGTCCGGCGTCAGGATCTGCGGCAAATGCTCGCCCTCCTTCCCGGGCGCATACCAGACATATAGCGGAATACCCGCAACCCCCTGCTGCGTTAGGTAGGAGGAGATCACCGGATTTTCGCGTATTGTCCAATCGCCGCGGATTGCGATGACCCCCGCCTTTTCGAATGCAGCGCGTGTCGCTTCGCGCTCGATCGCAACGCTTTCGTTGAGTTTACAACTTACGCACCAATCGGCGGTCATCCACACAAATACGGGGCGCCCTGATTTCCGGGCATTGGAAAGCGCGTCGGCGCTAAAATCTATCGGATTGAGGATGGACGGGGCGCTTCGCACTGCAGCCGTCGAATAGCTGGCCGGCAGCGCAAATGCCGCAAAGATAAGGAACGGCGCGGCGATGAGCCCGAATGCAGGCCACGCCATTTTTCCTGCTTTTTGCAACCGGCCAACGACTGCCAGCGCAATGAACAGCCCGATCAGCAGCACCATGGTAACGAGCGCAAATCCCTGCCCGCCCAGACGAGAAACAAGCCAGATCAGGGCCAAGGCCGTCAGCCCCATAGGGATCGCCATCAGTTTGCGAAAACGCTCCATCCATGCGCCGGGCTTGGGCAGGATGCGCCGAAGGGGTGGAAAAAAGCCGATCAACAGGAACGGCAGCGCCAAACCAAACCCCAATGCAGCGAACAGCGTCAATGCCTGCACGGTGGGTAGCAACAGAGCTGCCCCGAGCGCCGCTGCCATGAAGGGGCTGGTACACGGTGTTGCCGCGACGGCGGCGAGCAGCCCGGTTGCAAATGCGCTCGCCGGTTCACCCTTGCGCGTGATCGAAACGGCGGGAAGTTCGAATACGCCCGCCAGATTGGCGGTGATCGCAAGCGCCAGCACCAGCAGCGCAACCACCACGGCGGGCTCTTGCAACTGGAAAGCCCAGCCGACTTGCTGACCCGCCGCACGCAGCGCGAGCATGATCCCGCCCAGCGCAACACAAGCCAGGATCACGCCAATACTATAGGCTACTCCTTCTTTGCGCGCTGTATCTTCGCTGGCACCGGAGCGCGCCAGACTGAGCGCTTTCAGGCTCAATATCGGGAACACGCAGGGCATGATGTTGAGAATCAGTCCGCCCGCAATGGCCGCGAGCAACAAGGAAATCAGGGAAATGGTTTCGATCGCGGGAACTGCACCGGCTTGCGCGGAGAATTGTAGCCCAGACCCATCGCCCAGCGCGAGGATGCCCGATATTGTTTCCGGCCTTGGCGCAAATTCGATTTCGCTCCCCTCGGGCAGCTCGAGCAAATTCAGAGACACTTCGGCGATCAACCTGTCGCCTTCTCGCGAGTATTCTTGCTCCGCGGCATAGGCTGGTGCCAGGCCATCGCCCAAATCCCTTTCCGCGATGAAAATATGTGGATCATCGACTGCAAAATCAGCCGGGATCGGCAAGCTGATACGCAGCGTTTCGCCCGCAATTTCGAACAAGCCTGTGCTATCCAGTTCTGGAGGGACTGCGGCACGCCAGCGCATGACGCGCTCATCCGCAGCAGCATCCCCGCCGATGGGTATCGCAAGTTCCAGCCTCCCCTGTTCAGGCACGCAAATCTTGTCGGTGCAGGCCAGCCACTGCGCATCAAGCGCGATATTGGTGAGCGTGCCGGATGCGGCGGATTCGGGAACCTTCACGGGCACAAGAACCGCATAGGGGCCCTCGTAGATGTGGTTCATCAGATCGCCGATGAGAAGCCGTTGCGGCACCGGATATTGCGGCTCGCCCGCTTTCCAGCCGTCGGGAAGGTCCCACTCCAGTGTCATTCCATAACCGGCATCTCCGGGGTTCTGCCAGTAGCCGTGCCATTCGCCGGAAATTGGTGTGAAATGCAGCGCAAGAACGATCTCTTCACCCGGCTGCGCAGGCCCTTCGGCAAGCAAAGCGGCTTCGATATTGTTGCCATGGCCGGGAATATTCTGCGCCGGTGCGAACTGGCCGCTCGCAAGGAAAGCCAGCAAAAGGCACAAAGCCGCAATCCGGTGCGCCAGATGGCGAATGGCAGGCATTGCGGGTAAACTCCTTGCGTAATCCCCGCTCGCGCATTTAGGGGGTGTTGACCGATCCCGCAATGCAAGCCGCCCCTATCCAAAGGCCGCAACATGCCCATTTTTCGCAAACTACGGACATTTGCAGCCCAACCGCCGGCAGAGCAATTTGCATTTGCCGAGGCAGTCCTGCTGCTGACTTACACGCGGATCCTGGTCAATTTCGTACCGAGCAAGCGATGGCGCAACCAGATAGCAGTGTCCAAAGATGCCTCCGGCGATGCTGTACAGCTCGACAAGTCGCAAAAGCAGATCGCGCGGCTGGTGATGCGGGCGATCAAACAGGCGGGGCGCAATGTGCCGGTAGAGTTCGTCTGCCTGCCGCAAGCCTTGGCGGCGCGGTCAATGCTAACACGCCGGGGTCTTCCCAGCGAATTGTTCATCGGCACGAAACTGGCAGCCGAAGAAGATCGCGAATTCCACGCATGGCTGAAATCGGGCGAAGTGGTTGTCACCGGTCATTGCGACGAAGCCGAATATGCGGTTTTCGGAACCCAGCGCCGCCCCTAGGCGCCCTGCAAAAGTCAACTACGGTCCGAAAAAGCGCCGCACAGCGCGGCCAATCCCGAGCAGCGGTGACAAAATCAGCAAAAACCACAAGGCCCCCGGCACAAGCGGGACAGTTTCCAGATCACGCGGCCTTGCCAGTTCTTGCAGCAGGGCGTGGCGGCGATAGCCCTTCCCCCGATGCAGCATCAGCGTGTGCCGGAACCGATCGCGAAAATGCCTCCAGTCTTTCAGCTTGTGCCCCTTGCCAGGCAATTGCCCATAAATCATCGCCATTTGGAGCTTCGTCAAATGGCGGCTGTCACGCTGATCAATGAGCTTGGCGAAATCGGGCGGCATTGGCGCCCCCAGTAGATCGCGCGCCAGACGCAGGCTCGCAGACCCCAACCGTTCGAGTTTGTGCCGCGCAAACAGTTCGGCGGCGCGCTTTGCTTCCTCTTCGGACAGCCCGCGAACGACCCGGTCAACATCCGCCAGCCATTTCAGCCGGACCCAGCCCGACTTGGCACCATGCACACAGATATAGACAAAGTGCAGCGCGGGCGGCAGCACCGGCAGTGCGAGTCCGCAGGCGTTGTCCTCTACCACATCGTCCGGCCACGTCCGGTCAAGCACGGGCAGCATCGCGCAATTTTGCACCATCGACCAATGCAGATCGAGCTGGACCCCGTCGCTCTTTCTCACAAAGGCAAATGCATTATGCAGCACCATGAAGCTGCGCCGCATTGTCTCATTCAAAGTGAACTTCGGATAATAGCGTTCAAAACCCTGTTCACGAACAATCGCCTCGGCATCTTGGAATCTTTCGGGCGCAACAAGCAAGTCGATATCGATCATCTCTCGTTCGGATGGTTCGCGATAATATTTGGCCGCGACACTCGCGCCTTTCAGCGTCACGCAGTCGATTCCTGCATCAGCAAGCAAGTCGGTAAGTTCCCGCGCTACCTTTACCGATTTCATATAGGTGATTGCATTGGCAGAAGTGGCCGACGCGATCTTTTCAGCGATGGCCGCTGGTGGCTTTAAACTTGCGAATTTCGCGAACCCCGCGTGAATAAGAGCGCCGACGCGGTGCCGTTCAATCAGCGCATCGAAATTGTTCCAGTCAACCGGTTCGGTGGAATTTAAAATATCGTCCAGAAAAGGCGAAGCCTCAGGCTCTTCCGCGATCAGAAGAGTCAGCAATTTCTGTTCCTGATCCAATAGATTGCGCAAACACGCCCCCCTCTTCGGTAAGCTGCTTGTTGCTTTTCGCTCCATCTGGCAAGGGCCAGCACACCGCAATTTGTAAACACAAAGATCCCGCAACGCCCTCATGAGCAAAGAACTGATCGAAAAGCGCCGTCAGGTGATCAAGAAACACCTGTTCCTGTTATGCCCGAATAACAGCGGCTCTACCTATTTGTCGCGCGCGATCGGTACTTCGCGATCGGTCTGGAGTCTGGATCGGGAAGGCCAACATGTTGTCGGTTTTGCCGGGCCATCGACCGTGGAAACACCTTGGCCGCTGATTTGGGGCGCCGCCGACAAGAGCCTGCGGCACTTTCGCGATTCACCGGAATATGACTGGGACCGAACCAAACGAGCATGGTATTTTCACGCATCGGCGAAACGCGAGAATGCGCCCGTTTTTCTGACCAAGTCCCCGCCTTTCCTGCTGATCCCGGACCAGCTCGCAGCCAATTTCATGGATGTCAGTTTTCTGTTCATGGTGCGCAATCCCTACGCCATGCTTGAAGGAATTGTCCGGCGCTGGGGGCGGTCCGGATCAGAAACCATCCGTCAGAAACTTCCGCGCATTGCGGCGAAACATATTGTCACGTGCCTGACCGCCCAGCGTGCCAATATCCGGGAATACACGGCCAATTCGATCGCGTTCACCTATGAAACCCTTTGCGCTCAGCCTGACGACGTCGCGAAGAGGATTACCGGATTGGTTCCGGAGCTGGACGATCTTGACCTGACCCAGAAGATCGCGGTCAAGGGCACCTATAACGAACCGCTTCGTAATATGAATGACGATGCGATTTCGCGACTGAAACCGGAACAAATTGCGATGGCGAACGAAATTTTTCGCCCCAATGCGGAACTCTTGTCGCATTTTGACTATCGACTAATCGAGACATAGGCATAACGATGCGGTGCAGCTTGATTGTTGCGATCGCGAGGGGGGAATTCAATCTGTGCCGCCAAGGGTAAAAAAGCCAGCAAACATACGCAATTTGGGGCCGGTTGACGCGACCGCTTTGATACGCCTTGCGCAACGAATTTCGCCGCAGACCTGGGGTGAGGAGGATTCGCGCAAGGAAAACGACTTTGAAGTGTTCCACCACACGCAGCACGTCGTGTTTCGCTTTATCAGGGACAATCGCGATCCCGAAGATTTCTACGCCAATCCATCCTGGGACATCTGGGAACCTGTGCTGATGCCGGTGATGGAAGCGGCGATAGCTCCTTATAAGTTTCGCGATCCGAAATTTCCCAAGGCGATGCTGGCAAAACTGGCTGCCGGTCACCGGATTGATTCGCACAAAGACGGGGCAGGATCGAACCAACACGTCCACAAAATCCACGTCCCGCTTGTCACCAGCAAGGATGCCAAACTGTTTGTAAATGGGGAATTCTTCAACCTTGAAGTGGGCTCGGCCTACGAAGTGAACAATATTGTCGCGCATGGTGCCAAGAATGACGGTGCAGAAGACCGCATTCATTTCATCTTCGAAGCCTATGAAGGCGATTACGCAGCGGCCACCGCAGCACAGCAATAGGACAGAAGAGCGAATGCCCATTTACAGCGCCTATGGCCTCGCCATCCGGTCAGATATCGACTTGCCGGCTCTCACAGAAATTGATGCCGACACTATCGATATCGAAATTCGCGGCGAGACAATTCCCGAGGATGCCGGTGGAAAGACGAAGTTCCGCAATTGGGAGGCTGAGTCCGGCCGTTTCCTGAGCCATTTTCACAATGTCGGACGGATATTGGTGACCGGCGGTGATACGATCCTTTACGACCGCGAAGCCGGCGCCGATGATACGCAGATCGTTTCAATTTTGCTGGGCACCAGCTTGGCTGCAGCGCTGATGCAGCGCGAATTGGTGCCGATCCATTCCTGCTCGGTTATGACCGACAAGGGTGCGGTTCTTGTCATGGGACGGTCCGGCGCGGGAAAATCGACCATGCTAGGCGGACTGCTTGAGCTGGGTCTGCCAATGATTGCAGATGACGTTACCGGTCTCGACATTGCTGATGACGGAACCCCCATTGCCATCCCGGGCTTTCCGGCGATGCGTTTGTGGCAGGATTCGCTCGAAAGGCTGGGCCGCTCGTCCGAAGGGCTGGCTCAGGTGCGCAGCGATATGGCAAAATATTATCTGCCGGTTCCCGCATTTCACAATCACGAAGAGCCAATTCGCGCCATCATACATATCACGGGGAGCAACAAAGCCGCTGTAGAGATTGAACCGATCGCTCCGGCAAACAAGGTCGAAATGCTATCACGCTATATCTTCCGCAAAAGCTTCATTGACGGGATGGGCCTGCGTCCGCTCGCGTTCGGGCGGGTTGCAGCAACGGTGGACAAAGTCACGATGTTGAGCATCACACGGCCCGCCCATGCGGTAAAGCCGAGGAATCTGGCGCAGCAAATGCTCGATGAAATTGGCAAGGCGGAAACGGCATCCTGACCCAAGCCGCCTTCGGGCCGGAGCGAACGCTTGTCTGGCTGGCATCCTATCCCAAATCGGGCAACACATGGCTGCGCAGCTTGCTGACGGCCTATCTCTTTCCTGACGAAGAATTTAGCCTCAATGCGATGATCGGCGAGCAGGACCCGTTTGATCGCCAATTGCTGGACGATCACGCCGGAATTAGCTCTGCCGATTATGCGCCGGAAGAGCTGATTTACTACCAGGCGCAGTTGCACCTCGAGATGGGGCGAGCCAACGAGAACCGGCGGTTCATCAAGACGCACAGCGCCTATATCAGGTCAGCTGACGGGGTTGCCCTATTCCCCGATCAGGCGAGCGCCGGGGCAATCATTGTCGTGCGCAATCCGATCGATATCGTCCCGTCCTTTGCCCACCACCAGAATAGTGATCTCGACTGGGCAATTGACGAAATGGAAAATCTGGACGCTGGCCTCAACAAATGGCCAACGCGAAGCAGCATGATGTTGCCGCAAACCATGTCGGATTGGTCCGCGAATGTGCGCAGTTGGCTGGATCAAACGGCCATTCCCACGCATGTCCTACGCTATGAAGATATGCACCGCGATCCGGAAGGCTCGCTGGCGGCGGTGCTTCGGTTTTGTGCAATCGATGTAGAGGCAGACAAGGTAGCCAAAGCGGTGGATCGCTGCCGGATTGACCGGTTGCGCGAAGACGAAAAGAGCGGCGGATTTAACGAACGGCCATCGGCGAGGCGAACTTTTTTCAGATCCGGCAAGACAGGCGACGGCGCACGTGCCATGTCGGACAAACAGAAGTTACGGATTTTGGAAACCCACCGATCAACTATGGAAGCGTTGGGATATTCCGCAGATCTGGATGATTATATTTTGAAACAGGAAGAGGGCAAATAGACAGATGGCAGACACCGCGATTTCGCTGGAGACCGTAGTTTCCCGCAATGAAGATGTGCTGTTCAGCGAAGTCGCTGACGGTATGTCGCTTATGGATATCGAAAGCGGTAAATATTATCACTTCGATCAAACCGGGGCACGTATCTGGAAACAGATCGACGGCGCGATGGCTGTCAGCGCGCTGTGCGACGGCTTGCAAAAGGAATTTGACGTGGATGCCGAAACCTGCCGCGCCGACACGCTGGAGTTCCTCAACGAATTGAGCGGTTTGGATATGCTTGTCATTCAGCAATAGTCGGATTTGTACAATCCTGGGCCAGCTAAGATGGGTAACGTAAATTTACATTTGTGCTTGCAATCGCGCGCCTATCCTTTGAAATAGGGGCTGGAGGCAGCAGATGAGGTGTTGCCTAAGAGGGAAATAGATACAATGAATCAATCAGATAAAATTGAGTCCGCTCAGACGCGTAAGTCCTGGTCGAAACCCGCTGTGATAACTATCACGCCGGTCAAGGCGACACGCGGCGGCCCCGGTAATGTCCGCCCGACCGAGAATGC
Organism: Pontixanthobacter aquaemixtae; assembly: GCF_009827395.1. Taxonomy (GTDB): domain Bacteria; phylum Pseudomonadota; class Alphaproteobacteria; order Sphingomonadales; family Sphingomonadaceae; genus Pontixanthobacter; species Pontixanthobacter aquaemixtae. The sequence goes on from NZ_WTYX01000001.1 coordinate 1,723,036, forward strand.
TTTCTACTCGACGTCGTAACCACGTCTGTGGTGAAAGCCGGCTCTCTATGGGCCGTTTTCAGGAAAACCAAATTGGATCCCGGGCATGGTCAATTGACTGATGCCCGGTTTCTATATGCCTGGCTTGTTGATGCGCGAAACGGTCGCTCTTGCCAGACAAGGCGTGCGATTAGCGTTCTGAAACTGCGTTCTGCCGGTGGTTATAACTGGCAACGAATCCCAGGCTGCTATGCTATTTCTTGAGCTTGACCGATGCTTTCGCCACGGTGCGCCAGAAGCGGCTGCGCCAACCCCGCTGGATCGCGCATCAATCCCGTTTGCGCGCGGCCCGTATCGCATCTGGGCAGATGCACGCATAGATGACCGCACAAACATCGTAGCAGCGCTTGGACTAAGCGCTTCGATTGGCGATCCGGAACTTGCCCTTGAAGCCTATTTGCGCTGGGGTGAAGCCTGCACCGACCACCTGCTGGGCGATTATGCTTTCGTTATTGCTGATGCCGAACGCGGAAGGATTTTTTGCGCGCGCGACCATGTAGGGGCGCGGCCATTTTTCTATGCGTTGGACGGCAAGTCTCTGCGCGTTTGCAGCGAGATTGCACCGCTTATCGATGCTTTTCCGGAGTTGGATGAGCTTGATCCGGAATTTGCGGCGGCTTTCCTCGCCAGCAATCGCTTTTCCTCGGCAAGCCGGACATTCTACAAAAACATCCATAAATTGCCCGCAGGGCATTCGCTAACACTCGAAAACGGTTCGCAGCGCCTTACCCGATATTGGCAGAATGAAACCGTTGCGCCGCTTCGGCTCTCTAGCGACGCTGAATATGTCGATGCTGCAAGATCGCTATTTGAAACGGCCGTGGCTGACCGGCTTCGCGGGGCAAGCCGCCCTGCGGTGCATTTGAGTGGCGGGCTGGATTCAACTGCGATTGCAGCCGAAGTTGCAAAATATCAGGCCGCGCATGGCGCCTCAGAACCCGCCGCCTATGCGTGGTATTTGCACGCCACGGACGAGGCCGCCGACGATGAAACAAGATGGATTGCAGCCGCACAGGCCGCGCTGGGACTGAAAGTTGTTGCGCCACCGGCCGAAGAAAGCGCAATCGTTGCTGTGCTGCGGGCCGATGGGTGCAAGGTGCCTGCCGCGCTGAATCTGCTTCACGAAAACAGCATCCAAAAACATGCGAGCGAGGCAGGAGTCGATACGATCCTGTCCGGCTGGGGCGGCGATGAGGGGCTATCCTTCAATGGCCGGGGCTATCAGGCGCAATTGTTCACATCGCTGCGCTGGGCAGAATTGGCCGCCTTGGGCGGCGGCGGCCCGGTTGGGCTCGCGCGCGGGCTGAAGCGCGGTTTCGGCGAATGGAAGGCAGACCCGCTGAGCAGGATCGAGCCAAAATCAATCGCCAACACCTACCTCGCGCCGGATCTGGCCGGATCTGTTGCGCTGGCGGGATTGCCGGCATTGTCTTTCAAGAATCCGAAAAGTGCGATGGTCAGTCTGATCGGTATCGGCGGAACCGCGGAGCGGATGGAGGACTGGGCAATCAGCGGCCGCGCGCACGGAATTAAATACGCATATCCGCTGCTAGACAGGCGGATAATGGAATTTGCTCTGTCGCTGCCCGGCCATATGTTTATGCGCCCGGGTGTCCGGCGATGGATCATGCGGCAGATGCTCGATCCGAAACTGCCCGATCTGGTGCGCCACAATTCGAGCAAGCTGGAAACTGCCCGCGTGAACTCGCTTTTTAAGATTGTCCGGCCTGCCATGATGACCTGCGCCGATCTGTTGGAAAGCAGCAGCGATCTGGGGCCGCGCGCCGATTTCGTGGACATCCCCAAATTAATCAATGATTTGCGTGGGCCAGAGGAAGGCTTTCCCAAGAATTTCTCGCACAAGCGCAGAGCGCTGCAATTTCTGCTATTCTAGGCATAGACATGCAGAACCCGTCTTCCCTTCCGACCAAACTGGTTACTGTCACTTCGCGTGATTATTTGCCGGGAACGCAGGTCATGCTGCATTCCTTCCTGCGAACCAATCAATGGTTCGACGGTTCCATAATCGTTCTTGAGAATGATCTTCGCCGAGGCGACAAGGCTGCGCTGCAAGCGAACTTTCCGTCGGTAACGTTTCCCGGGGTTTCGACCGAACTGGACCAGGCAATCGACAGGCTGGTGGCAGAATTCCCGAAACTGGCCGGACGCCGCACGCGTTTCCTGTCGCTGGACGCGTTCCAGCCGGAAAGCGGCGATACTGCTCTGTTTCTGGACAGCGACCTTTTGTTTTTGGAAGACATCGCAGACATCGCAGACATGGCCGCGATGGATGGCCCGATCATCGCTTGCGGGGATAGATCGCAATTGGTCGGAACGCACCGCGATCCGGTTTCGATGGAGGAAACGGACACTCCGTCATCGCAGGGATTTTCCAGCTTCAATGCAGGGCTGATGATCTTGCGACAAGACGTGAGGACCCAATCGGTCTGGCAAGAACTGCTGGCCCATCTTACTCCCGAAGCCTGGAAAGACGTGACCACCGACCATACAGATCAGGCCGTTTACAACCGTGTATTCGGCGATCGGGTGGTTCTGGCCGATCCCCGATTTAATTATCTGATCGGGCATGCAGGCCAGCTGCGCGGATCCGCCGATGTAACTCTAAAAAGTGCCAAGGTGCTGCACTTTAATGGCCATGTTAAGCCCTGGCTGTTTCACCAACATCTGCCCGCAACCGCCAGCGATGCCAGCTTCATTGCCGCCTTGGGCCATTGGAATGATGCATATCGCCGGTTTCTGACCGCGCATCATTTCAACGTCAGCGCTGCCGATAGCTCAGCCTAGCGACGGCGGATAACCAGCTCGGTATTTGCTGCGAACGGCCCGGTCAGCACGCTCTTGCTGCCATCGCGCCACAAGACTTCGATTTCGCTAACCGAGTTTGCATCGCCAATCCCGAAATGCGCCTGCGGATAGATCCCACTGGAAAACCCGCCGCTTTGGCGAACTTCACGCAGCTGTTTGGTTCCCGCTGGCGTCCGGATGATTATCCGAGCGCCGACCCCTGCACGGTTTCCGATACTGTCCTCAAGCCGCACCCAAAACGCCGCGCCCGAAGGCGCATCGTTGCGGTGGATGATCGGCTGCGTCACAACAGATGGGCGGATCACATCCATGTCGCCGTCCCGGTCATAATCGATCAAGGCATAGCTTGTTGTCGGCATACCGTCTTCGAGCCCGAAGCGCGCTTCTTCGCGCAGGAAGACCTTGCCCTCCTGATTGCGGTAGTAAGCATTGGGCACCGTCCCGCGGTGATAAATCATTCCTGATCCGACAAACAGATCCTGCCATCCGTCCTGATCAAGATCGACAAAGCGCGAATTCCAGCTCCATCCGGGGACATCGACGGCCAAATCCTCCGTCCGGTCTTCGAATGTGCCCGCCTCGTTGCGCTGCAGCAGGACATTGCGGCGGCGAATGCCGCCAACATAGTCCAATTCTTCGATGGCCTTTTTGGCATCGGGAAAGCGTTCGGTTGCGGCGCGTTCGCAATGCCTCACGAAAATCTCGCCAAAATCGGCCAGTTTTCCGCAATATTGGGTGTCGTAATAATACCCGGACCGGCGGATGGCGGCGACAGCGGCACACATTCCGCGATATGTCGGATCGGTAATTTCACCGCATTTGGAATAGCGCGAATGCCCCAAATCCATGGGCAGAGAACGGTTGCGCGCTTCAACGAAGCACTCGGAAACGGGCGCTTGATTGAAGTCCTTATCCTCGCAATATCCGATCGATGGTACATCCTGTATCCGGTCACCGATTTGGGCGATTCCTCTGGGCATCGCGATTTGCGCAGAATAGAATTCCTCGCGCAGATCATTGTCGATGTCGCCCATATCGAAGCTCATCGTCGTGGTGGTCAGGTAGGGCACCAGGCCGTCTGACTTCCGCGCCAGCACAAAATTCCGGCCTCCTTTGTTGAGGTAAATCTTGTCTGCCGTGGAAACATCGTCGCCGATAATAATGTCGGGCCGACCGTCCAGATCAATATCCGCCACCAGCGAGCTTAGCGACTCACCGGGAATACCGGTTAGCTCCTGCGCTTCAAAACGCTCGCCGCCCTCGTTCCAGAAAATCCGGTCTTGCGAGGCAAGCAGATAGGGATCGGCATTGTTGCCCACCGTTCCCATTGTCCAATTGGCCGCAATGAAATCGAGATCGCCATCATCGTCGAGATCGGCAAATGCCGGCGCGCCCACCAGTCCGGCATTGCCATTGGGCAAGATGGTGCGATCCTTGTGGCTGAATGCCCCATCGCGATTCCACAAGATGCTCGTTTCATACAGGAAATTCGAAAGCATCAGATCGGGCAGCGAGTCTCCGTTGAGGTCAGTAAAGGCCATCGATCCGACATATTGATCCGCCAACGGTCCAAGATCGATTGGTACTTCGACAAAGGTTCCTTCCCTGTTGGAAAAGAGCTGGAGGCCGCCGACCGACGGGTTGCGGGCAATTGCCAGATCAACCCAGCCGTCTTGCTCTATGTCGCCGGATGCCATGGCCCAGAACATCAAATAGGGCTCCAGCACATCGATTCCGACGGGATAGGGCTGGACATCCAACCCGATTTCCGGGCCGAGCAACCGGTGAAAACCGGTTTCAGCATCTGCCCCTGCATTGACCATCTTTTGCGAGGAAAGTGCGGAAACGGTGCCCTTCCCGGTATGGTCAATCGCCGGACCAACCGGCTGATAGGTGACAGATTTTGCGGCTGGTCCTTCGGCAGCGACGGTAATCAAGGGCGCGACGGGGCGGTCCAGAGTAGAACCTTCAAGATAGGCCATGTTGGCCTCATGCGCTTGAAGGACAACATATTTGTCCGCGTAGCTGGCGGCCACGCCCGCGACTACGGCGAGACCAGCCAAAGCCGCCATCATTCCGCCGGCAATCTTCCACGATACGGCCCTCCCCACGATCATGAAGGAATAGATGCTGTAGCAGCCAAGCGCGAACAGCAGCGGCATTACGAATTTGATCGGCCAACCCGCATTGATCAGAATGACGGCCAAAATAACGTCGAACGCGATGGGGACCGGCAGAACGATCGCGAGACAGGCAATCCCGATCATTGCCAGCAAAATCATGATCTCCGATTTGGGAACGCCGACGGTCCGGCGGAATTCATCCCAGTCGAACAAGGTCACCAGGATCGAGCCGAGCACGCCTGCCAGAATCATCAGCGGCACCGTTACCGCAACGATAAACAACAGATTACGGCCGAAAGTCTTGGCCAGCCACGCGAAAGCTTTGGACCAGCTATCAATATCCGAAGCCGGGACAGGGAGCGGGCGCAACGCTTCCAATTTCCGCGAAAGCCAATCGCGATTGTCATCCAGTTTCTCATGCGCCAGGTCGAGCGCCTCTTCGCGGTAGCCGGATTTGCCAAGAATCCGCGTCAGCAGCGGCACGCCGACCAGCACAAAGGACAACGCTGCGATCAGCTTTATCGAAGCAACATGAAACGGAAGCAGCGCGAAGCTCATGCTCACCACGATCACGTTCAATGTCGGGGACGCAACAAGCGCGCTCAGCGTGGTCTCCAACCGCATTCCCGCGCTGTGAAACCCGCGCGCGATTGGCGCGGCGCAATTCACGCAGACCCCCAAAGGTGTGCCGATTGCAGCGCCCAAAGCCGCGTTTGCGAAGGGGTTTTCAAATCCGCGCCGTTCGATCAGCCCGAACAGTGTCAGCGCACAGGCTGCGAACAGCACGCCAAAGGTCATGCCTTTCCAATTGGTGTACATCCAGTTCACCGAATTGACGGCGATTTCCCATAAGACACCGCTATTGGGCAGCCATTCCACGATCTGGTCGAACGCGATCCCACCCATATTGGTGTCGCCGCCCATCATCGCTTTCTCGTCGAGCGCCGGATAGCGCGACTGGGTCCAGAAATAGAGCGCGATAAAGGCCGTGAGCGCGATTGCCAAAATCAGTCGGCGGTCGGCCAGAAAGCGCGCAATCGCGCCCTGTCCGGCATGCGGTTGAATAGTGTTCATGGTCCCTCAATCTCGGCACGAAACACATTCGCTTGCCGATGCCGTTGTCCTAGCGGCCAAAATCAGCGCCGCAAGCCCTGAAACCCTTGCCTCCTGCGTTTATGTCCTTCTAGTACAAAGCCGACACTCTGATCATTTGATCGGGACCAATACCCCGCGGAAAGAAACACGATGAACAACAAGCGTGACCTGTTGATTTTGGGCGGCGGCCTGGTTGGAATGACTCTGGCGCTGACCGCGGCGCGCAAAGGGATTTCCAGCCATGTTGTCGATCGAGCAGATCCGGCAGATCTGACGGCAGAAGGCTTTGACGGCCGCGCTTCGGCAATTTCAACCGCGAGCTGGAACCTGTTCACCAATATCGGTCTGGCTGACAGGCTGGAACCGCATGGGTGCGCCATCGCTTCGATCGCGGTGACTGACCAGATGAAGCCCGGTGGGCTCGATTTCACGCCGGAAGCGCATGAAGGCACCTTGGGACGGATGTTCGCCAATCGCGAATTGCGCCTCGCCTTGTTCGAAGCGGCCAGCGAAGAACCGTTGATCGATTGGCATGCAAAGAGCGAGATCACCGCGCGCCACCGGGGCGAGCATGGCGTATCGGTGACGCTTGCGGATGGGGACGAATTGCACGGCAGCCTGATGGTCGCTGCCGAAGGGCGCGGCTCGCCAACGCGCGACGAAGCCGGCATCGTCATCGCCAAATGGAGCTATAGCCACCGGGCGATCGTGGCCGGACTGGTGCACGAAATCCCGCACGGGAACGTTGCTTGGGAAATCTTCTACCCGTCGGGGCCTTTCGCGCTGCTCCCGATGCTTGACGCTGAAGACGGGGCGCATCGCAGCGCGCTGGTCTGGACCGTTGATGAAAGCGATGCGGCGGGAACGCTCAAACTATCCGACCGTGCGTTTCTGGCCGAAGTGGCCAAGCGGATGGGCCCGATGTTTGGCGAAATCCGTTCGGTTGGCCCGCGTTCATCATTCCCGCTGGGATTTCATCATACAGCCAAGATCGTGGACGACCGCTTGGCGCTTGTCGGCGATGCGGCGCACGGAATTCACCCGATCGCGGGACAGGGGCTCAATCTGGGCCTGCGCGATGTTGGCGCGCTGGTCGATGTTCTTGCCGAAGGAATGCGGCTTGGCCTCGAACCCGGCGATGCGCAATTGCTTTCCAAATATGAAAACTGGCGCGGTCTGGATGCGTTTTCCGTGGCATTGGCTACCGACGGACTGACGCGGATATTCGGGGTACCGGGCAAAGCCGCCTCTGCAGTACGGCGTCTGGGAATGTCAGGTATCCAGCGCACGCCGCTGCTCAAGAATTGGTTCATGGATGAAGCGCGCGGGGTGAGAGGCGATTTGCCCGAATTACTCAGGGCGTAGAGCTTACCGCCCTACTCAGTTCCCGGTGTCTTCAGCAGGGCTTGCCTGATCGATCCTGCGCCCGGCGCGATCGCGCAATTGGCTGCGTTCTTTTACCGCAGAGATTTCGAGAATATCGAGCGCGTCCTGGATCTCGGCATAGCGTCTTGCCTGCCGGATCCACCCTTCGGCATTTTTCACGCCGGGCATGGTCTCCACTTCCTCGATCGCGACGCGGATACGACCGGCCTCGAGAGCATAACGCGCTCGATCCAATGTGCGGTCGGGGCGCGGCGATGCGGTCCCCTCGCGGCGGATCACGAACAACTGACTGAACTCTTTGCGCAGACGCTCTAAGGATGGCCCCTCGTCCGCCTGCACCAGTTTGGGCTTCAGCCCTTCGAGCTGCGCAATCAACTGGTCCAAACGGATCGGATCGCTGGATGCATCGATAATCGTTGCCACCGCATCCGGCTGTGCAGCGCCAAAACGAAGCCGCAGCTGATCGACGAGATAGCCCAGTGGCTCTCCCTTCTCCAAGGTGCGCCGCGCAGCAAAGGCAATCAGCAGACCTTCCGCCCTGCCCGCATTGCCCGATGCCGCTTCTGCTTGCAGTACCAACCGGTCCAGCCGCTGTTCGGCCGCTGCCAATCGCTGATCCAAACCGCCTTGCTTGTCCACGACCCGCTCGACAGCTTCGGTCGCCTGTTCTGCCTGCTCGACAATCTCTTTCGCGTCTCCCGACTGGGTCAGCAGACCTTCACGCAGCTCAAGCGCGGCTGCCGCACCGGTGATCTCCGCTGCAGTATCTTCTGCAGCATCATCGCCGCCCCAAGAGCCCCCACCCCAATATTGATACCCTGCCACGATACCCGCGAGCAGCAAGGCGCAAAGCACCAGGCCAAAAATGGCAATCATTCGTCCGCCCTTGCGGGGTTGCGGGCGGGATTGGGGTTGCGTGGTATCCATCAATATCCGTTCAGTATCCGTATCACCGGTACATTGGGGTTTCTTGCCACATCATTTACACATGTTTTTGGTCAAGGCCAGCAAGGCGGCGTCGCTTGGCTGGTCCGCGCATTGCAGTTCGCCCCAACCCTCACCGCATGCAGCGGCAACCCGCGGACCAAGCGCGGCAATACGAATTGCACCTCTGTCTACGCCCACCCGGCTGCATTCATTGGCAAAATGGGCAGCGGCACCCGCCGAATGGAGGAGGACCACAGCGTGATCAAGCAGTGCCTCGCCAAGCTGCGGAGACATTTCCGTGGCATCGGATTGATAGACCACCCTGTCCACGATTGTGTGCGAGCGGGGCGGAGACAGCTCGACATGATCGCGGCCCGCAAGCCGCAGGAAACGGATCGCTTTTCCCGAATGCTTGTCCAGCAGCGATTGCAAACCGCCTTGCCCAATATCCGCAATCGTAAAGCCCGCGTCCTGGGCGGTTTCTGCGGTCGTTTCGCCAACCGCATAAACGGGCAGATCGAGCAGCAAAGCAAGCTGCGGACCGCCGTGACGGATCGCGTTTGCGCTGCCGATCAGAATGCCATCGAAGGCCAGATCGTCCGGCGCGCTCCATTCGGCCGGGCGCACTTCAAACAGCGGAAAACCTTTGATTTCCAGTCCTGCCCCGTGCGCGCGGGCAATGGTTTGAGACAACCCCGGCTCCGGTCTGATGGCAATAATATTCTTTGCCATCATCCGCCCTGAAACAAGGCCGCGATCCCGGGCGTGGCCCTTGCCAACAAATCGCGGCCGAATGCGCGTATTTCATCGAGCGCGCTTGCCTTGCAGCGGACAGAACCATCCACGCGCTCTGCGCCATCCGCGCTGAACAGAGAAGCGGTCAGATCGATCATATCGCCGTCAATAAAGCTGAGCGCAGCTATCGGGCTGTGACAGGTTCCGCCCAATGCTTCCAGAAGAGCGCGTTCCGCCATCACCGCCGCGAAGCTTTGCTGGTGGTTGATTGCCCCGATCAATTCACGCGTTTTCGCATCATTGGTGTTGCATTCAATCCCGATTGCACCTTGCGCTGGCGCCGGAATCCAATCCTTTGAATCAAGCGGCGTTCCCGTTCCTGCCTGATCCAGCCGCTGCAAACCGGCAGCCGCCAGCAAGGTTACATCTGCCTCTCCCGCTGCCAGCTTGGCCAGCCGCGTCGCGACATTTCCGCGGAAGGTCACGATGCGGCAGTCCGGGCGGTGGTAGAGCATCTGCGCGGCCCGTCGCGGCGCGCTGGTGCCGACCACGGCATCCCTGGGTATCTCCCGTACCGACGACGCACCGATCAGCACGTCGCGCACATCGGCGCGCGGAAGAATCGCCGCAATCGTCAGGCTTTCGGGCCGCAAAGTCTCGACATCTTTCATCGAATGCACCGCGGCATCGATCTTGCCTTCGGCGAGCCACAGATCAAGCTCTCGAGTCCACAGCGCTTTGCCGCCAATATCGGCGAGCGGGCGGTCCTGAATTTTGTCTCCGCTGGCGCGGACTTTGACCAGTTCCACCTGATCCAGACCCCACCCATGCGCATCACACAGGCGGCGACGCGTTTCTTCTGCCTGGATTACGGCAAGCGGTGATTGCCGCGTTCCAAGGCGCAGATGTGGATGGTCAGTCATAAGGTTGCTTGCCCTAGCCATTCATCTGGTTCAGGGGAAGCGCCATGGGTATCGTTCTTGGCATTGAATCGAGCTGTGACGAGACTGCGGCGGCGCTGGTCAGCACCGACCGCCAGATCATTGCCCAACGTATCGCGTCACAGACAGAAGAACACGCGCCCTATGGCGGCGTAGTCCCCGAGATTGCGGCGCGCGCCCATGCAGAAAAGCTTGCCCCGATGATCAGCGATGTGATGGCAGAAGCGGGGCTGGAGCTATCCGATCTTGATGCCATCGCGGCGACAGCAGGCCCCGGGCTGATCGGCGGCGTTATGGTCGGTTTGGTGAGCGCGAAGGCACTGGCGATGGCAAGCGATGTTCCGCTGATCGCCATCAACCATCTGGAAGGCCATGCGCTGTCGCCCCGGCTGGCTGATAGCAGCCTGGAATTCCCCTATGCATTGCTGCTGGTCTCGGGCGGGCATTGCCAGATTTTGATTGTTGAAGGCGTGGGCGAGTATCGCCGGCTGGCCACCACGATTGACGACGCATTGGGCGAAGCATTCGACAAGACAGCAAAAATATTGGGGCTGGGTTATCCCGGCGGCCCGGCGGTTGAGAAACTAGCCAAGCGAGGCGATCCCGGCAAAGTCCCCCTGCCCCGCCCTTTGGTCGGAAGCGGCGAACCGCATTTCTCTTTTGCCGGCCTCAAGAGCGCAGTCCTGCGGGCAAAGGAAAGCGCAGAATATTGCGACGCCGATATTGCTGCGAGCTTCCAGCAGGCGGCCGTTGATTGCTTGCTCGACCGGCTCCGCGTCGCTCTTGGCCCGCATAATGACATTCCCGCACTTGTCGTGGCGGGTGGCGTGGCCGCGAACCAGACGATCCGCAGTGCTTTGGAAGACTTTGCCTCTGCCAATGCGATGCGCTTTGTCGCGCCGCCGCTGGCGCTGTGCACCGATAATGCCGCGATGATAGCTTGGGCGGGTGCCGAACGTTTGGCCTCTGGCCAGAATGACCCACTCGATTTTGTCGCACGGCCGCGATGGCCGCTCGATCCCGAAGCAGAGCCGGTTCGCGGTGCAGGAGCAAAAGCATGACCGGGCAGCAGGATCGCGGCGGACAGGTCGCAGTCTTGGGCGGCGGCGCATGGGGTACTGCGCTGGCGCAAATGCTGGCGTCGGATGGCAGAGAGGTTCTGCTGTGGGCGCGCGAGCCCGAATTGGTCGACGAGATCAATGCGAAACATAGCAACAGCTTGTTCCTGCCAAGCGCGACATTGGCACCGACCATTCGCGCAACCGGCGATCTGGCAGATTTGGCCGAGTGCAGCACGATCCTTGCCGTAACCCCGGCGCAGCATCTTTCCGCTGTCATCGAAGCAATGCCCTTCGCCCCGCAGGATCTGATCCTGTGCAGCAAGGGCATCGAAGCATCGACCGGCCGCCTGATGAACGATGTCGCCAAAGACGCCGCGCCCGAAAGCGACATCGCGATTCTTTCCGGCCCCACTTTCGCGCATGAAGTTGCCGATGGCATGCCAACCGCTGTCACAATCGCGTGCAGCGGCGGCGAGGCGCAATGGCAACGGATCAAGCCGATCATCGCCCGCCCGCATTTCCGGCCTTACTACTCGGACGATGTTGTGGGTGCGGAGATAGGCGGGGCGGTGAAGAATGTACTCGCCATCGCTTGCGGCGTGGTCGACGGTTTGGGTCTGGGCCAAAACGCGCGGGCGGCGCTGATCGCGCGCGGATATGCCGAGATGCTGCGATTTGGCGAAGCCTTGGGGGCACAGCGCGATACGCTGGCCGGACTTTGCGGTTTGGGCGATCTGGTGCTCACCTGCTCTTCGACGTCCAGCCGCAATTTCTCGCTCGGCAAAGCGCTGGGCGAAGGGCAGTCGCCCGAGAGCCTGATGGCCGATCGCCGGACCGTGGCAGAAGGCGCGCATACCGCGCCTGTCCTCCACCAGCTTGCCCGCCAACACGCAATCGCCATGCCCATCGTCGAAGCGGTCAACGCTCTGCTTGGCGGGGCGCCGGCGCCGGATGTGGTCGCGAACCTGCTCGCCCGGCCGCTGCGCGCAGAGAATGCGGATAGCCAATAGTGGTGGACACTCCGACGCAATCTTCCGCCGCGCCTGCGCAACCCGACTCCAACGCCGAGGATTTGCAGGCGCTTGCCAAGGGCGGGCGCACCAATACATTCGGCTTTGTCCTGCGCCTTGCCGCGCGAATTCCGTTCCTGCTGATCGCAACGCGGCTCTACGGGCCGGACGCATTGGGAATCTTTGCCTCTGCCTTCGTATTGATCGAAATTCTCGCACTGGTGTGTTCGCTGGGTGAGAAACGCGGGTTGGCCCAGCGTTTGACAGAGGGTGATGACCCGCCGGTCAATCTGGTATTTGACGGCTTGTTGTTGGCGCTGATCGTATCTTCGCTTGCGGCATTGGTCTTGTGGTTGTTCCCCGCACCAATGTTCCCCAACGGGATGAGCAGCGATCTCGATATCTGGATGGTCGTCACGATCCCCGCCTTCGCGCTGACAGAGATATTGCTGGCTGCGCAGGCCTATCGCTTTGACATCGCCACAACCGTGCGCGCACGCGCGGTGGTAGAGCCTTGGACAATCTCGATCATGGCGGGCGTGTTTTTCTACATTCCTGCAACGCAGGAGGCGGGGCTTGCGCTGGCCTATATCTGCTCGATCTTCGCGGCGCTTTTCACCGCGGCCTGGGCGTTCTTCCGCACCTATGGTCTACCCCAAGGCTGGCGCCCGCATCCTGTCTATATGGCCAAGATGATCGCAAGAGCGCTTCCGCTGGTCGGGGCTGACGGGATTGAGCGGGGCACGCGATTGCTCGATATCTTTATCTTGGGTTTCTACGCCTCTCCCGCCGCAGTCGCAATCTATTATGTCGCACAGCAAATCGCCACTTTGCCGCAAAAGCTAAAGCAGAGCTTCGAGCCGGTCCTGAGCCCGGTGATCACCAAGAATTTGAAAATCGGCAATCTCACCGCAATCGCCTCACAAGTCCGCCAGGTCGGCTTCTGGATTATCGCGGTGCAGCTTGGCATCGCGCTGATACTCGCAGTGCCGGGTGAAGCGGTGATGGGCCTGTGGGGCCCGGAATATGTCGGCGGCACCGGCGCGCTGGCGATACTGCTTGCAGCCGAGGTAATCGCGGCCATGGCGGTCGTTTCGGAAAGCGTATTGGTCTATATCGCGCGTAAGCGAAATCTGGCGATCTCGGTCGGGATTCTGGCGCTTCAGGGCGTGCTTACCGTCGGGCTGATAATGCTCGCGAGCAAGCTCGAACTTGGCGAGCCGTTTAAGGCAGCAGGGGCTGCGATGGCGCTGTTTATCGCGCTCGGCGTGTCCAGCCTGATCAAGGCGCTGCTGCTCAAGAAACTGCTCAAAGCTCCGGTCAGCAATTGGCGCTGGGCGTTGGTGTGGGCCGCGGGGCCAGCCGTCGTGGTCGGCTTTGCGGCGACATTCCTTCCCGAATGGGCAGAGCTGCTCATCGGTATTCCGGCCATTCTGGCCACCTATTGCTGGGTGATCTGGAACAAGGGCTTCGGCGAAGAGGATCGGGTCTTGTTCCGCAAGAACCTCGGCAGTTCCGAAGGTGGATCAGAGGGCGGCCAGGCAAGCTGACCGCGCGTCTTCTTGCAGTTTGAACACATCAGTCTGTCACATGGCGATCCGCCAATCTGCGCGAACCTTTCAGAAGCAAATCAGGCCATTCAGAAATCATTCACGCCATGAGATGATGTTACACGTGACTGATTAGGGATCGAAGGGGAGATCACGCATGCGTTTTGCGGCTACTGTCATCACATTGTCCGGAATTGCTTTCTTGTCCGGTTGTGCAACCAGCCCGGATGGCGGGTACACCAGCGCAGAAGCCGACAAGGCAGGAACGGTCTCTACACCCCCACCGCCAGTGGTTGCGTCTCCGCCACCGCCGCCTGCTCCGTCACGGATTGTTGTCACTGGGTCGCGTGCGCAGGGCGCCCCGGCCAACCAGTTTGGTTTCTACGAAGCCCGCGAAGCCGCTCCACCAATTGACGATGCAAGTGCCGGGCCAGCTACCTCTGCGACAGAGGGGCTGCGCTATATTCGCCCGGTCGTCGTTCCCGAGGAACCCGATCGCGAACGGTATGACGGTGAAGAAGTCTCCCCGGTCAAACTGGTCTCAACCGATCCGCTTTCGACCTTTTCGGTTGATGTCGATACCGGCGCCTATGCCAATACAAGGCGGTTCCTGGCGCAAGGCCAATTGCCCCCGCGCGATGCAGTGCGGACCGAGGAAATGATCAATTATTTCCGCTATGACTATGCGAAACCTGCAAGCCGATCGACACCGTTTAGCGTCAATACCGATGTCGCGGTGACGCCGTGGAATGCGAACACGCGGCTGCTGCGCGTCGGCCTGCGCGGATATGATTTGCCCCGATCCGAAAGGCCGGCCGCCAATCTGGTATTCCTGATGGACGTATCGGGATCGATGGGCAGGCCCGACAAGCTCCCGCTGGTCAAAACCGCGCTGGCTGGTCTGGCGGGTGAGCTATCCCCGCGCGACAAGGTTTCGATCGTTGTTTATGCGGGCGCCGCCGGGCTGGTGCTGCAGCCGACCAATGACGAACGCAAAATCAAGCAGGCGCTCGACCGCCTGAGCGCGGGTGGTTCCACCGCTGGCGGAGCGGGTATCCAGCTCGCCTATCAGATCGCCGAAGACAACATGATCGAAGGCGGTGTGAACCGCGTAATCCTGGCCACCGATGGCGATTTCAACGTCGGCGTTTCCGACCGCGACAAACTGATCGAAATGATCGAGGAAAAGCGCGATAGCGGCATTACCCTGACCACGCTGGGCTTTGGCACCGGCAATTACAACGAAGCGCTGATGGAACAGGTCGCCAATCACGGGAACGGCAATTACTTCTATATCGACAGCGCTTTGGAAGCGAAGAAAGTGCTGGGTGACGAAATGTCATCAACGCTGTTCACCATCGCCAAGGACGTCAAAATCCAGGTTGAATTCAACCCTGCTGTGATCAAGCAGTACCGGCTGATCGGATATGAAAACCGCGCCTTGCGCAACGAAGATTTCGACAATGACCGTGTCGATGCAGGCGATATCGGTGCCGGGCACCAAGTCACCGCGATTTATGAAGTTGTTCCCGCCGGGGCGAAAGGCTGGGTTGGCCCGCGCCGATATGAGCGGACTGCCACAGGCGCGGGTGCAGGCGAGAGTCTGATGGCCGAAGCTGCCTATATCAAGCTGCGCTACAAGCTGCCCGATGGCGACACGTCGCGTCTGATCGACACCGTGGTTCCCTCCATCGCGCTGCGCAATGCAAGCGCACCGCAAGGCGACTTTGCCTTTGCCACTTCGGTCGCGGCATTCGGTCAGCGGCTGCGCGGCGATCCCCTGCTGGGTGAGTTCGGTTTCGACGATATCCAGCGCCTGTCAGGCAAGCAAAGCGACTATTGGCGGCAGGAATTCGGGCGGCTCGCGGGCGTTGCGGACAGCGTTTCGACCCGATCGGGCGGATAACAGCGTTTAGTCCCTTTTCGCAGGCGGCGGGCATGGCTAAGATACGGCCATGCCATTGCAGCCCCCTAAAATCCGGCCCGCTATAGCGCTGCTTGCAGGCGCGCTTGTTACCGTAGCTATCGGGTTTGCCGGTGCGGCCACGACAGCCAATGATATGGCGCGCGATCTTTCTGCCGCGTCGCAGCAGGCAATATCCGATGCAGGCGGCGATGGCATTTCAGCGGATTTTGCGACCGATTCAGGCCAGCCCACGCGGCACCCGCTGCTAAGCGGCGGAGAGGATTTTGACGAAAAGACGCGCGCACAGGTGGCCCGGGCTGTGGCTGCGATTCCCGGCGTCGGCGGCATCCGCTGGTCCGACGGAACGATGGCCGCAGATCGCGGGGAAACGCCGCTTACGTCTATGCATTGCCAGGACGACGTCGATGCTCTTTTGCGCGCGCGGACAATCCGTTTCGAAGAATCATCCAGCGCGATGGATGCCGCCAGCAAGGAACTGCTCAACGAAGTCGAGGCGGCATTGCGGCCCTGCCTTGGCAGTATAATCGCCATTGTCGGCCATACGGACAATTCGGGGCCGGA
Organism: Pontixanthobacter aquaemixtae; assembly: GCF_009827395.1. Taxonomy (GTDB): domain Bacteria; phylum Pseudomonadota; class Alphaproteobacteria; order Sphingomonadales; family Sphingomonadaceae; genus Pontixanthobacter; species Pontixanthobacter aquaemixtae. The sequence continues at coordinate 1,739,217 of NZ_WTYX01000001.1, forward strand.
GCCGGGCAATCTGGCTTTGTCGCGCGAACGCGCCACCGCCGTGCGCGATGCATTGGTCCGGCGGGGCATCCCGCGCGATGGGCTGCGCGCAATTGGCGTGGGATCGAGCAAGCCGGTGGCAGGCCTGGACAAGGCCGATCCGGCAAATCGCCGCATCGAATTTTCAGTGATTGCCAAGCAACCGCTGGTGCCAACACCCATTGATACGCCGGGGCCGCGCTGATGCCGATTTGGTTTGAACTGATAATGTTGCTGCTCGCCACCTATGCTCTTGGTATTGTGATTGGTTGGGCGTTCTGGGGACGCGAAATTACCGCCATGATCGGCAGCAAAAGCCCCGCCGACGACAATGAAGAAGAGACGTTTTGATGATCGAATTGATTGAGGCCAACTGGCCGCTTTTTGTAATCGCGCTGGTAATCGGAATTCTGGTTGCATGGTGGATTTTCGTCGCCATGCGGCGGACCAAAGTGCAGACCGACACATCCGATGTGCTGGACGAAGGCAAAGGCCCGGCGAACCGCAATCAGGCACTGATCGATGCGCCGCACGCGGCAGCTGACCGGGCGGCTGCACCGGAACCCGCGGTCGAAGCCGCCGAACCGGCGAAAATGCCCACAAGCGCCAGTGGCGGCGATGATCTGTCGCGGATCAAAGGCGTTGGGCCCAAGCTGAAAAGCCTGCTCAATTCGCTGGGCGTTACCAGTTTCGGTCAGATCGCAAATTGGACCGATGCCGAAATCGACGCAATCGACGCCAAGCTGGGCCGTTTCGAAGGGCGTATCCGGCGCGACAGCTGGGTGGAACAGGCAAAGCTCCTCGCCGCCGATGACACCTCGGGATATGAAGGCAAGTTTGGCAAACTCTGAACATTTTCAGGAGAATATGAGTGACTGACGCAGTTTTTCCGGTGCCCGAAGAGTGGGCAAAAGAAGCGCTGATCGACAACGCGACCTATCTGGAAAAATACCAGCGATCAGTCGATGATCCCGATGGCTTCTGGCGCGAGGAAGCGCAGCGGATCGACTGGATCGAGCCGTTCGGCACAGTCAAAGACACGTCATACGACAAGGACGATTTTCACATCAAATGGTTCGAAGGCGGCAAGCTCAACATCGCCGCCAATGCGCTGGACCGGCATCTGGAAACGCGCGGTGAACAGACCGCAATCATCTGGGAGCCCGACGATCCGTCCGAAGACGGACGCACGCTTTCTTACCGCGAATTGCATGCGGAAGTGTGCCGCTTTGCCAATGTCCTGAAAGCCAACGGGGTTGAAAAGGGCGACCGTGTTACCGTCTATCTGCCAATGGTACCCGAAGCGGCGATCGCGATGCTCGCCTGTGCTCGGATCGGCGCTGTCCATTCGGTGGTCTTCGCCGGTTTCAGCCCCGATGCGCTGGCCGGGCGGGTCGAGGACTGCCAATCCAATATTATCCTGACCGCTGACGAGGGGCTGCGCGGCGGCAAGCCGATTCCACTCAAAGCCAATGTCGATGCGGCGTGTGAGAAAGTACCGGTCGACACAGTCATTATGCTCAAACGTACCGGGGCCAATGTTCCAATTGTCGAAGGCCGCGATGTGGACTGGGCCGAAGCGGTGGCAGCAGCCTCAGCCGAATGTGCTGCCGAAACAATGGACGCCGAAGACCCGCTTTTCATCCTCTATACTTCGGGATCAACCGGCAAACCGAAGGGCGTTCTGCACACCACCGGCGGCTATGCCGTGTGGACCAGTATGACGCAGGAATATGTGTTCGATTACCAGCCCAAAGCCGACGGTTCGATGCCAGTATATTGGTGCGCGGCGGATGTCGGCTGGGTCACCGGACACAGCTATGTCGTCTATGCCCCGCTGATTAATGGCGCGACCCAAGTCATGTTCGAAGGCGTGCCCAATTATCCCGACCATTCGCGATTCTGGAATGTCATCGACAAACACCAGGTCGAGATATTCTATGCGGCGCCAACTGCGCTGCGCGCATTAATGCGCGAGGGTGACGAATATGTCACCAGGACCAGCCGCAAATCGCTGCGTCTGCTCGGCTCTGTGGGCGAGCCGATCAATCCCGAAGCTTGGGACTGGTATCACCGCGTGGTCGGCGACCGGCGCTGCCCGATTGTCGATACGTGGTGGCAGACGGAAACCGGCGCGGCGATGATTACCCCGATGCCCGGCGCGACCGACCTGAAACCGGGCAGCGCGAGCAGGCCGATGTTCGGCGTGAAGCCCGCCCTTCTCGATGCCGAAAAGGGCACAATTCTGGAAGGCGCTGCCCAAGGCGCGCTTGTCATCACCGACAGCTGGCCCGGCCAGATGCGCACTGTGTATGGCGATCACCAGCGCTTCTTCGACACCTATTTCAGCCAATATCCGGGATACTACTTCACCGGTGACGGATGCCGCCGGGACGAAGACGGATATTACTGGATCACAGGGCGGATTGACGATGTGATCAATGTCTCTGGCCACCGGATGGGCACCGCCGAAGTCGAAAGCGCGCTGGTCGCGCATGAACTGGTCTCCGAAGCCGCCGTTGTCGGCATGCCGCACGAAATCAAGGGGCAAGGCATCTATGCCTATGTCACCACCAATGCGGGCGTGGAGGACAGCGAGGATCTGCGCGCCGAACTGGTCAAATGGGTGCGCAAGGAAATCGGGCCGATTGCAACGCCCGATGTGCTGCAATTTGCCCCCGGTCTGCCCAAGACGCGAAGCGGCAAGATCATGCGGCGTATCCTGCGCAAAATCGCTGAGGACGACACCGGCAATCTGGGCGACACATCGACCTTGGCCGACCCGAGCGTGGTCGATGATCTGGTCGCCAACCGGGCCCAGAACAAACAATCGTGACCGGACAAATCCGCCCGCTACGCAGCGCATTATACCTACCCGCCAATCGCGCCAGCGCGGTTGCCAAGGCGCGGCAGGCAGATTGCGATGCGGTGATCCTAGATCTGGAAGATGCGGTCGCCCCGGAAGCCAAGGGCGAAGCGCGCGAGGCAGCAATTGCCGCCGTCCGCGAAGGCGGGTTCGGGCACCGCATGCTGGTTGTGCGCGTCAATGCGATTGATAGCGAATGGGGGGCGAAAGACATTGCCGCGCTGTCGCAATGCCGCCCCGACGCAGTGCTTGTTCCCAAGCTCTGCCATGCTGACGAAGCAAACGCCTATCGCCAAGAGCTCGGGGAAGGGCCGGAACTATGGGCTATGCTGGAAACCTGCATCGCATTTACGCAGCTTGGCGCTATCTCCGCCAAGGCGGCCGGTTCCAAGCTGACGACCTTCGTTCTGGGAACCAACGACCTGGCGCTGGAGATGCGCGCCAAGCTGGATACGGCCCGCGCGCCTTTCCTGCCTTTGCTCACCCAAGCTGTAATCAGCGCGAGAGCCCACGGCCTGTCAGTGCTCGACGGGGTATTCAACGATATCGCTGACGAGGGCGGATTGGAGCAGCAATGCCGGCAAGGTGCGGATATGGGTTTTGACGGCAAAACCTTGATCCACCCCAAACAGCTTTCGATTTGCAACGCGGCCTTCAACCCGTCCGAACAGGAAGTTGACCGCGCCAAAGCGATTGTCGCCGCCTTTGATCTGCCCGAAAATGCGGGGAAAGGTGTCATCAAAGTGGACGGCAGGATGACCGAAATCCTGCATTTGCGCGAAGCGGAACGCACGCTGGCGCTGCATCAGGCCACGCAGCGGCTCGGCACTTGAAATCGCTGCGCTTGCGGCCCACAGCGATCCCTGCAAAAGCACAGTAAATTAGTTTCAGGAGTAACTATGGCCGGAATGGTGCCTTTCAGCTGGGAAGATCCCTTCAATCTGGAATCCCAACTGACCGAAGACGAACGGATGATCCGCGATGCGGCGCATGGATTTGCGCAAAGCGAATTGCAGCCGCGCGTGCAGGAAGCCTTCCGCGGCGAAGTGGATGCGCCGGAACTGTTCCCGCTGTTTGGCCAGGCCGGCCTGCTGGGCGCGACCGTTCCCGAAGAATATGGCGGCGCCGGCGCAGGCTATGTCTCTTACGGATTGATCGCGCGCGAGATTGAGCGCGTTGACAGCGGATACCGGTCGATGGCCTCCGTCCAGTCCAGCCTCGTCATGTATCCGATCTACGCTTACGGATCCGAAGAACAGCGCCGCAAATATCTGCCCGGGCTTGCCAGCGGCGAGTTGATCGGCTGCTTCGGTCTGACCGAGCCCGATGCCGGCTCCGACCCCGGTTCAATGAAGACCTATGCCAAGAAGGACGGCGACGGTTACTCGCTTTCCGGTTCCAAAACATGGATTTCCAATTCGCCATTCGCCGATGTCTTCGTGGTTTGGGCCAAGAGCGAGGCGCATGGTGATGGCATTCGCGGATTTGTCCTGGAAAAAGGAATGGAAGGGCTCTCGGCGCCCAAAATCGAAGGCAAGGTTAGCCTGCGCGCATCGACCACCGGCATGATCATGATGGATGATGTAAAACTGCCCGCCGATGCGCTGTTGCCCGAAGTCCAGGGGTTGAAAGGTCCGTTCGGCTGCCTCAACCGCGCGCGCTACGGGATCAGCTGGGGCAGCATGGGCGCAGCGGAATTCTGCCTCCATGCCGCGCGTCAATACGGGCTCGATCGCAAACAATTCGGGCGTCCGCTGGCGAACACGCAGCTGTTCCAGAAGAAACTGGCCGATATGATGACCGACATTGCGCTGGGCCTACAAGGCTCGCTGCAAGTCGGGCGGCTGATGGATAAAGGCGAATTTGCGCCCGAAATGATCAGCATCGTCAAACGAAACAATGTTGGCAAAGCGCTCGATATCGCCCGCCATGCGCGCGATATGCATGGCGGCAACGGCATCAGCGACGAATATCAGGTGATCCGCCATATGGTGAACCTCGAAACGGTGAACACCTATGAAGGCACGCATGATGTCCACGCGCTGATTCTGGGCCGCGCGATTACAGGACTGGCGGCGTTTTGATTGCGGCCTGTCCTACAAGCGTATTTGGTGCCAAAGAGGGTGGCATGACCGCCCACAACCCCCTGTTTAATCTGCTGAATTGCGCGGAGGATACAGCCCCGGCTTTTTTCCTTTTGAACAGTGGTCCATGTGGTCCATGTCTCCACCAACAGGGGGCCGCATTGTGAAACTGTTTGGCTATTATCGCAGCTCCACCAGCTACCGGCTGCGCATAGCGCTGGAGCTGAAAGGGCTCGCTTACGAGAACGTTCCGGTCAATCTGCTGAAGGACGAACAGAAGGGCGATGCTTTCACTAGCCGCAATCCCTTCGCCGGGGTTCCCATGCTGGAAGCCGATGGCCGTGACCGCGCGCAAAGCATGGCGATGATCGAGTGGCTCGACGAGGCATATCCCGAACGGCCTTTGCTGCCTTCCTCCGCCGAAGATCGCTATACCGCGCGTGAACTGGCCTATGCCATAGCGACCGAGCTGCATGCGCCGCTCAACCTGCCGGTGCTCAAATTCCTGGCGGCGGAATATGGCAAGTCGCAGGAAGAGGTGGTCGAATGGTATCGCCACTGGCTTGCCAAGACGCTGGTTCCGGTTGAGGCACGGCTCGCACAGCTCGGGACGGGAGACTTCCTGTTCGATGCGCCGGGCATCTTTGAAACCGTGCTGTTGCCGCAGATCTATAATGCGCGGCGGTTCGAATATGATCTGTCCGATGCGCCGCAGATGATGCGCATCGAGGCGGCTTGCCTTGCGCTTGAACCCTTCCAGCGCGCGCACCCTGACAACCAGAATGACAATCCGGAGAACATCTGACCCATGAAACTCGCAACGCTAAAAGATGGTACTCGCGACGGCAAGCTGGTCGTCGTGTCGAAAGACATCACCCGCTATTGCGCGGCCGACAATATCGCGGCGACCATGCAAGATGCGCTCGACAATTGGGACGACGTCGCGCCGCGGCTGGAAGCGCTTTATCGCGATGTCGAACATCAGGCTGTGCCGTGCGAGCGTTTCCACGAGGGCGAGGCGCATTCGCCCCTGCCCCGCGCCTATCAATGGGCCGATGGCAGCGCCTATATCAACCATGTCGAACTGGTGCGCAAAGCGCGCAATTCGGAAGTTCCGGAGAGCTTCTATTCCGACCCGCTGATGTATCAGGGCGGTAGCGATACTTTCCTCGCCCCGCGGCAGGACATCCCGCTGGGCGACACCGCATGGGGTTGTGACATGGAAGGCGAAGTCGCCGTGATCACCGGCGATGTGCCGATGGGTGTATCCGCAGAGGATGCAGCCGGTCACATCAAGCTGGTGATGCTGGTGAACGACGTGTCGCTGCGCGGCCTGATACCCGGTGAACTGGCCAAGGGTTTCGGCTTCTTCCAGTCAAAACCGTCCAGCGCATTCTCCCCCGTCGCGGTCACGCCTGACGAGCTGGGCGATGCATGGCAGGACAGCCTGATCCACTTGCCATTGCTGGTCGATTACAACCGCGAACCCTTTGGCCGCGCCGAGGCTGGCGTCGATGCCACATTCAATCTCGCGCAATTGGTCGCACATGCGGCGAAGACGCGCAATCTGGCCGCCGGCACGATCGTAGGATCGGGTACCGTTTCCAACAAAGGCGAAGATGGCGGCCCCGGCAAGCCGGTGAGCGAAGGCGGCGCAGGATATAGCTGCATTGCCGAAATCCGCATGATCGAGACGATCTATGACGGCGGTCCGAAAACGCGCTTCATGCAGCCGGGTGACACGGTGAAAATCGAAATGAAGGACAAGGACGGCCACACCATCTTCGGAGCGATCAAGCAGGAAGTTGTGCAGGCCTGATCACCCAGAACTGCAATCTATGGTTCCAGACCCACAAGCAGTTTGACTGATGCCGCGCTTTAGCAGATGGTCCCCGCATACAGAGGCGGTCAGGCCGCCCGTTTGACAGGGATCTGCGATGTTTAAGTACTGGTTCTCAATTCCATTGTGGCAACGCGTCATCGGGGCGCTGGTGCTGGGTACGGCGCTAGGGCTTTGGTGGGGCCCTGGGGCTGAAAACATAAAATGGATTGGCGATCTGTTCATCAAAGCGATCAAAATGCTGATCGTGCCGCTGATCTTCTTCTCATTGATCTCGGGCATCGCCGCATTGGGTGATCTCAAAAAGCTCGGCAGTGTCGGTGGCAAGGCGTTGCTGCTGTTCGCTGCAACAGCGCTTATATCCGTCACTCTCGGTGTGACCCTTGGGAATATCTTCCAGCCTGGTATTGGTCTCGAAGTTGCCATGCCGGAGGGCTTAACAGACAAGCCACCACCGGTTGACTGGATCGCGATGGTCTTGCGCATGATTCCTGACAACCCGATCATGACAATGGCTGAGGGCAATGTATTGCCGCTCATCGTGTTCGCCATGCTTGTCGGTATTTCAGTACTGATGGCCGGCGAAGAAGCTGCCCCGATTGTTCGTGGGGTAGATGCTGGCGCTGTGGTCATGCAGCGCATGACATTGATCGTTATGGAACTCGCTCCATTCGGGGTCTTTGCTCTTATGGCGTGGGTTGCGGGCACCTTTGGATGGGCGTCTTTGATCCCGTTGGCGAAAGTAGTCGCGCTGAACTACGCTGGGTGCTTCATCATTATTTTGCTGGTCTATCCGGCTATCATCAAGTTCATTGCGAAATTGCCGATCATCGATTTCTTCCGCGGAATCGTGGACGCTCAGGTGGTCGCTTTCTCCACGGCGTCGTCCAATGCTGCCCTACCCGTGACCCTGCGCTGCGTGCAACGCAACCTTGGCGTCTCCCGGTCGGTTTCAAGCTTTGTGGTGGCGCTCGGCGCGACGATCAACATGAATGGCACAGCCATGTATCTGGGCCTTGTAGCTGTATTCGGCGCACAAATTTACGGAATTGATCTGACGGTCACGAGCTACATCTTGATCGGTCTAACCGCGACACTGGGGTCAATAGGCGCAGCAGGCATTCCTGGATCAGGACTGATTATGCTCGGGCTTGTTTTGGGCACGATCGGAGTGCCGCTTGAAACCATCGCATTTGTGGCCGGGATCAATCACATCATGGATATGATGCGCACGATGAACAACGTTACCGGCGATGCTACTGTTGCGGTGGCCGTTGGCCGGATGGCGGGCGAGATCGACGTCGAGGAATATGTCTCGGACGACGACATCTAGGCCGGCGCGCGGCCACGCGTTTGGTTGGAAATACCCGGCCTGGGCAAGGGCCGCAGCACGGCCAATCGGGTCAATTCGACCAACGTCTGATGACGTCCGACTGGTGCGCTAGACTGGCGGGCCATCGCCACTATGTAGACAATGGCTGGGGACGTTGGATTTGGGATATCAAGCGTTGCGGCTCGTCGCAGGCGAACTCGTCCCAAAATCGGCATCAGCTATAGTTCAGAAAAGACAATTTAGTCGTCGCGGTTGCAAATCAAGCGACAGGAAATTTGAGAAGAGCATTATGAAAACGAACTTCATCAAAACCGCCGGGCTGGCTGTGCTTCTTTGCACTTCGACGGCCTTGACCGCTCAAACTTCCGACAATTCCTTCGCGCGCAATCAGAGCGATCCTGCCTTTGCCCAATTCCAACCGAAGGCGAATGCGGTCAAAACACAGATTGATTATACGATTTGGGATGAAGCGCTGAAGGCGCTCGTCATTCGTATGGGCAAATCAATCCGCGAAGGCGCCCCCAGAGTGGAGCCCGGCATGGCGACGCGCCGTATTTACGGGCATGACTCGCGCTATCGGCTGGAAGGCAACCGCGTCGGTTTCTCGTTCTTCACCGAGGAAGTAACGCAGTCTCTGACAGAATACCGCAAGGATCTGGAAGAGGTCGCCAATTCGATAGATGTTTCGACCTTGAGCCGGAATGAGCAGCTGGCCTTCTGGATGAACCTGCACAATGTCGCGGTCGTCGAACAGATTGCGCTCGAATATCCGGTCAGCCAGCCTTCGCGAATGTCGATTGGTGAAGCCAAGTTGCCCGTCGATGACGCCCCCGTCATCACCATCAGAAACGTCAAGATGAGCCCCAAGGATATCAGGACCAAGATCGTCTATCCTAACTGGAGCAATCCCAAGGTGATCTACGGCTTCTTCCGCGGCGATATCGGCGGACCATCGATCCAGCGCAAGGCGTTTACCGCGGCGAACCTGAACGACACTCTCGACAGCTCGGCGCGGGAATTCATCAATTCTCTGCGTGGAACCGAAAAAACGGGCAGCACGATGAATGTGTCCAGGATCTATGCCGAAGCGCAGCCCTTTTACTTTAGCGATTGGCCGAATGCGCTGCGCAGCCACTATTCGACCTATGCCGAAGAGGATGTGATCAAAATCATGTCCGAGACATCGACAGTTGAGCCCAAATTGTACGAGTTTGACATTGCCGATCTGTCAAATGGCGAACGCGACCCCAATTACAATTACCTGCAAGATGCCGAAAGCTTGGGAATCCGCGTCCCGACAGCCATCGCCCGATTGATGGTCGAACGCCACCGCAAGATCGAGAAGATCATTAAGCGCGGCGAGAGAGTGGGCGAAGTAACCTTCATCGATGTCAATCTGACCGGTGAGTCTGTCGAGCCCAAAGAAGTCGAATAGACCCCGCAAATTTGGTTGGAGAGCGCAGCGCTGCGGCAAATGGGAGCGCTGGCGAAAAACAAAAGGAGCGGCAACACAGTTATGTTGCCGCTCCTCTTTTGTCTCTAGCGGGCTAGCCCAGCCCACCCGAAGTGACTGTCGATCGACGGCCTTAGAGGCCACCCGGTCCACAGTCGTTCTTCAGGAAGTCGAGCATTTCAGTGTAGAGCTTCTCCTGATGGTTATACATCAGCGTGACGTAGAAGTGGTCAGCCCCTTCAAGCGTCACAAAGCGGTGCTTGGGCTGGAAATTCGCCTTTTGCGTCGCAGTTGCTGCTCCTGTGACTCCGTTTGTGGACCCCACAGCTGCGTCGTCAGGGGCATCAACCGTACCGTCCGAATTCTCGACGAGCACTCTTGGGTTCAGCATGCCAGCCTTTTCAAACTCGGACTTATAGTCCTCAAAATTGAAATACAGCACGCGTGCATCGACATCGCCGTGAACCATGAATACCGGCACGTTGACCTTATCGACTTCGTTGATTGGGTTAACGCCAATCATACCGCGACGCTTCGCCCAATCATCGATCGCTTTCGGCGTGTAGGGGTTGCTACGCTTGAGATAGACCTTTTCAGGGTCAGCAACAGCTGCGCCGGCAATGACACACTGATATATCTGCGGGTCACGCGATGCTGCGACCAGCGCTGCATATCCGCCGTAAGACCAACCGAACATCGCCATACGATCCGGATCGACCAGCCCCTCTTTGACGAGATAAAGCGCGCCGTCGTCCTTATCGTCCTGCATTTTGCCGCCGTGCTCACCATAGGCCGAGTCGAACAGTTCCTGCCCCCAACCAACCGACATACGGTATTGCGGCTGCAGCACCATATAACCGGCATTGGCGAGGAATTGGCCCCATTCATCATAGCCGATGACTTCGTTCACATGCGGTCCGCCATGCGGCAACACAACCAGCGGAAACGGCCCTTCGCCTTTTGGCTTGGTGACATATCCGGCAATCGTTTTCCCGTCGCGCGCGGGGTAGCGGATGAATTCAACATCAGACAGATCGCTGGGTTTGAGCAGCGGATTGCGGCTGCCCAGTTTGACCATCTTGCTGTCTTTCACCATCCAGTATGAACCCGGATCGCGAGGACCGCTGTTGTAAACAATCATCGTATTGCCATCGCGCGAACGGCTGGAGATGCTAACCGCGTGGGAATTTGGAATCTGCGCTTCTAGCGCTTCGTGAAGAACCTTTTCTTCCTCATCAAACCACACGCGCTCGCGCTTGGCCCAGGGGTACCGCGCGGCAACAAGTGTATCATTGCCAGGGATCGAGTGGCGTTGGATCCACATGATATCGGCCTGGTCGGTGGCGGCGAGCTTCTCTCCATACTGGCCGGTTTCGAAATTGAATTCCCAAAGCGCAGCTTTGTCCTCTCCGCGGTTGTCAATGACATAACCGATATTCGGATTGTTGGGGTCAAAGGCCTTGAGGCCCATGAAGCCGCTCAGTGTCCGGTACAAATTTTCATGTTTGTCTTGGTCGTAACGCTCAAACTCTTTCCACGAGCTGTCGCCAATGCCACGGTAGTATGTGATCGCTTCCTTCGTTGTGCGATCGTATCCGCGTGTCCAGCGTGGGTTACCCTGATTGTCGAAGACGGCATCGGGATATTTCTCGCTGCCCTTTAGAACCAGTTCCTTGGTGCCTTTGCGCAGGTTGAACTTGTAATAGGAACGCGGACGGAAAGCAGCGAAAGGATCAACCCCGCCAATACCGCCATCAACAGTCGTTCCTTCCTCTAGAATAATGCTTTCCGGTTCGTCGGGAAGCAAGCTTGCGATGCCAAATTCACCCTTGATCTGCTGAAACTTGTTATCTTTCAAGCTATAAGCAAAAACGGTTTGGTCGTAAGTTCCTTGTTCCGGTCCGGGAACCGACTTGCGGCGCTGCTGCCATGCATTGCCGAAAATGTAGTTGTCGCTGACCCATTGCGCGCCGGTAATTTCCATCGGATCTGCATCAAGCGTCCGGAACGGCTTGGTCATATCATCGGTTTTGAAAATCTGCAGAAGATAGGTGCCTTTCTGGCTGCCGAGCACATGTACCAGGACGTGTTTGCCGTCTGGGGAGACTTCAACTGCATTTACCACGTCACGCAGCGCCCAATCGGAAATCGGAACGGTTGGTTCACCAGCGGCTTGAACAGATGCGGCCGGGGCCGTCAGTGCAAGTGCACCGGCAGCAGCGGCGAGCAAAGTAGACTTCAACGTTTTCATGATGCGACTCTCAAGATTTGGGGGTTACGGTTTCTATAGCACCAATACACAAAGCGGCCCCATACTCAAAGGTATGGAGCCGCTTCGCGTTACATCATCAAAGATGAATGGACTTAGAACTCAACATTGACCGAAGCGAAGAACTCACGACCGTTATAATCGTAACCTGCGCCCAGGGCAGTGTTTGCAATGTCGGTGATACCGCCTGCAAACGGGCTGACCTGTGGTGGTGCTGTGTCGAAAATATTGCTCACGCCGAGCAGGATTTCGAAGTTCGTTGCACGATAGCGAAGCGATGCCGTGTGCAGGAACTGCTCATCCGCGAAGCCAACCGGGCGACAGAACACCCCGTCACCGGCGACAACGCCGTCTTGAACGCCGAACGCGTCGCGCGAACCGCCACCAAGACAGGTGCTGCCGGTCTGGCCGATGAACTGACCAGCTTCGTTATAACCGAATACGTCGGAGAATTCGTCAATGACGTCCGGATCCTGATCAAAGCCGCCGATATAGCGGGTTGTCCAAGAGAAACGGAACTTGTCGATATCCGCCGAGAAGGTTGCACGGCCGGTCCACTTTTGCAGACCAACTTCACCCGCATCATCGTCGAATGTCTGATCGCCATTGTCGTTGATGAACAGCGAGCTCCGCTCGATCAGGTGGTTCGCACGAAGTGTCAGACCAAGATCAACCAGCGTGTTGCCGATAGCAACTTCTTTGCCGAAGCGGGCATTGAAGTCCATGCCGCGGACGCTTTCCTGGTTCAGGTTGATGAAGCCAGCAAAAATGTCCGAGACCAGCATTGAACCGGTAGATGCTACCGTAATACGGTCACAGAAGGTGCTCCGCTGTGCATCTTCGCGTGTGTAGCAGTCATTGATAATGAACTGCGGATTTGGCGAGATGATCGAGTCTTTCAACTTGATGTCGTAGTAGTTCGCGCCCAGCGCAACGTCCCATCCGTCACCAAAGGTTTCTTCGAATGCGAAACCGGCAGTGAGCGAACGCGATGTTTCCGGATCGATATCCAGCGCACCACCGCGAGCGATTTCGACGCTTGCGGTTTGGATTGGTGGCAATGCGTTGCCCGTTGTCGGGTCGATTTGAAGACCAGCGGTTGTCGGATCACGACCTTCACGAATACATGCGTCCAAAATACGTTGGTCGCGGGTTTCGTTGGTTGGATCGTAAGTTCCGGTCGTAGCGTCGAAGGCGTTGTCCGGAACAGCGCATGGGTCAAACAGAGTGTTGAAGCCCGTTTGCGAACCAAGGAAGTTTTCGCGCAGGTTCGGTGCACGGAACGACGTACCGTAACTGAACTTGAGCAGCAGCGGTTCAATCGGGCGCCAACCGGCTTTGATCGAATATGTGAAGTTGGTTCCGTAGAACTCTTCATCTGTCAGACGACCGGAAAGGTTCAGATTGAGCTCTTCAACCCAAGGCTTGCCCGCTTGAAGCGGAATGTCGATCTCACCAAAGACCTCTTTGATTTCCTTCGAACCGACAGCACCGCTATCGGCAAAGAAGCCAAAGAACAAACCGTTCGATGCCACGTCGCTGGCGATCGAATTGATTTTGTCACGGCGATATTCGACACCAAGCACGGCGCCGACCGGACCGGCAGGCAGATCGAACAGATCACCGGTTGCAAATGCGTTCCAGACGATTTGCTCGTAAGTGGTTTTGAACGACCGGTCACCGAACGCATAGGCACGTTCTGCTGCAGTCGCAAAATCACCTTGAGCAGAGTTCAGGACGCTCGGTGCAAACAGGTTAATCGGCACACAGCCCTGCGTCAGATCAGCAAGCGCTGCACTTGGGTTAGCAAGAGCAGAAGCATCACAAGGAGTGATTGCTGGCAGACCGCCGGTTACCTGGGCAATGAACGAGTTACCGACTGTTGCACCCGAGATGTAGTCGTCGGCAATTCCGTCACCGTTGTTGTCGAAGATGCCGTCACCATCGAAGTCCTGGGTAGGGTCGATACCAAGCGCGAAAGCAAGTTTGTCTTCACGGATACCGCGGACATTCGAACGACCGTCAGCGAACGAGTAGACGAATGAGGTGTCAAACGACCAGCTTGGCGAAATGAACGGAAGGTCGCCCTTGATACCGAAGACACCGCGATATTGCTCTTGCGTTACGTCGGTGTTGTTCCGGTCACCTTCAATCGCGAAGACTGGGCGAACCGAGATTGGGCCGAAGCCGGCAATGGCACCAAAGTTCGTGTCCGAACGGCAATCGACGCCAGAAACGTTGGTGTTACAGGGGTTGAATGGGTTGTTGTCCGGAACATGCGGGAAGATCTGGGCGAAGAATTCGTTTTCGCCGAAGATTTCTGCGCGCGTGTACATCGCTTCGAAATATGGTGTGATATTCGCTTCGCCAGGGAAGGTATACTCACCATAAGCAAGAACGTTGTAACGCTTTTGCTGGCTCAGGAACGTCTGCTCCGGGTTTGCACCGTTGAGGTTGTAGTCGTTCAGGAAGTCAATATCGCGAACGCCATCGCCGTCAAAGTCGATTGGACCGCCGAAGAATGACTCACTGTAACCCGGAATGCCCGAGTTACCGGCCTGCCCACCAAAAGTGGTTTCGTCAAAATAGACCGAACCAACGTTTGTGAACGGGATAATGATACGGCCGTTGAAACCGTTCTGGATACATTCGCTGGTTGAGGTGGTGATCGCACCACCAGAGTCAGCGAGTGTGAGCGCCTGATCATCGATGCCCAAGCGGCGGATTTCACCAGTGTTGGTGATATCAAGCTGGGTCGTACAACCGCGGAAGAACTCGCGGTCGCTCAGGCGGATGCTATCGCGGAAGTCATATTCCGCGCCGATGCCGAAGAAGCCACGGTCGGTGTTGAAGCCCCAAGCACCACCGATGGTGTAATCATCGCCGCCGCCCTCTGGGTTGATGTTGCCGAACGCGGTCAGTTCGAGACCGTCGAAGTCCTTCTTCAGGATTACGTTACCCACACCGGCAACAGCGTCAGAACCATAAACCGACGACGCACCGTCGAGCAGCAGGTCATAGCGTTCGATCAGGGTGCTTGGCAGCAGGTTCAGCGATGGAGCGGTAGGAGCGCCTTCCACACCAGCTGGCGCGAGGCGACGACCGTTGATCAGAAGCAGGGTGCGGTCAGCACCAAGGCCGCGAAGGTCAAGCGTTGTCGAGCCTGGGCCGTTGTTAAGAACAAAACCTTGGAATGTCGCGTCGATCTGAACGCCAGCAGCACTTTCAGAACGCTGCAGGATCGATGTTGGATCGAAAAGGCCTGCTGCCTGCTCTTCGTCAGTCGTCAGGACCTGAAGCGGCGAAACGCTCGAGAACGTGTCGCGCTTAATACGCGAGCCGGTAACAACGATCGGAGTTCCGTCGCCTTGGCTGGCGGAGTCGTCGGTTACGTCTACCTGCTCTTCTTCATCCTCGTCAGGGGCATCCTGAGCGTAAGCCGGTGCCGATAGGACGAGCGCCATGGCCGAGACCGAATAGGCCAGGCCCTTCAATGTGTCTTCTTGAAACTTTTTCATAAGTACTCCGATTGCGACAGACAGGGAGTTCAGCTTGCTTAACCTTCAATTCAGCCAAGCTCACAAATAAGATTGCAAGCCATCGGCGAATCGCACAGTTTTTCTGGTGCCTCTTCCCCTTGACCGCAGCGTAGTGCCGCAGGGGCGCAACCTTGTCAAAGCGCCTCAACGCTTTTCATCTTCATGTTGCGTTAATCACACAGTCAGGGTTCAGTCACGGTTCCAAACCGGCTTTTTTGGGACAGATTTGCCTGCAATTCGCTCTGCAGATGAATGGTCTGCCCGCTCGGGCCAAGGATTTCCAAACAAGTGGCGCTCAAGCGATTCGGTCAGAATTATCGCCAGAACCAAAATTTGGCGGCCGGCGAGCAAAAAGCAAAACCTGCCCGCCACATGCCCAAAAATGAGACCCGATTTCGGCCTGAATCGCGCACCTAAATGTCAATTTGACAGCTTCACACCTGGCAATTTCAGCTAGACCACAGAGCCAAGAGACCAGCTTCACCCACCGACTTAAGCGTTCAATAAAATGTCGAGAATATCCAAGTATTATTTCTCGTTTATTTAGCGAAAGACTTGATTAACTTGACTTCAGTCAGATAGTTTTGGTGGTTAACAACTAAGCCTTTGGGCTTAACTTATTTCTCAAATATTGATTTTTCTATTCATCGCAAAAAATGCACAGATGGCAGTTATTGGTTTGAGAGAATCGCGATGAACTGTGACTTTTTTCGTGGTTGCAAGATTTTTGAGTCAAAACTGGCTCCAACAATACAATTTGTCCGATGCATTACTTCATTTTTATGCATCTATACTGCAGTAGGCGGTGGCAACCGCTTTCTGCAATGGGTTTGTGCGCCTGAAACTTGTTGCGAGGGATTGTTCACCGGATGCCAGAGGCGGAAGCATTCTTTATAAATAAGCAGTTGCAAGCGCTCGATCCGCTTGCCCTTATCCGCCAAACCTTTTCCGAGCGAGAAGCCTTTCTCGCCGCCAAAGAGAAAATCACCAATACCGATATCCCTTTGGTGCCACCGGGGCAATTTACCACTGGCGTCACCTACCCTTCTGCCAAAGAAGGTAAACCCGAATGGCATCTACCCCATTACATCTTGCACCGGCAAAATGACCGCTGGTCGACCAACCTCACGCTTAATCGCGCGACTTCTGATCCGGGCGCGCCAATAGGTAGTCTGTCGATTGATCTGCAATCGCTGCCTCCGCCTGCCGGGCATGCGACAAGCCGCGCGATTCCGCACACATTGGCGCTCCGCCTGGGCTTCCACGTGCCGGTGGTCGGCGACCCGGCCACCGACAGCCCTGCCCCGCGCCCAGAAGGCGCCGCAGAATTCGCCGGTGACTGGGAGAATCTAGATCCCGATACAATCGGCATTGTCAAACTGGAAATCGCCCCAAACGGGCCCGACGATCTCATCGTCGTCGCTCACGAGAATTGTCCGCCAAAGCGCTGCATAGTCGGAAAGGAGCTGGCGCAATTCGTCGATGGCAAAGCGATGGTTTCCTTCCGCAGTGAAGCCAAAACGGTTTCATTGCACTTGAGCCGGGAAGGCGATCATCTGGTCGTCTCCGAACATGTCGACATTCACGATCCGCAGTCTCCCGGCGACTATCTGACGACGCATATATTCATGCTCAAACGGGCGATCCGCGATCTGCCTATCATCTGGATGGATCTTGGCACTCCCGATCCGGTCACCGGCAATGTGCGCCGGTCCGTCACCCAGATACCCGATCACCAGACATATGCGCGCATCCTGTCAGTCATGACCGATCCTGTGCATGCTGCGCGGCTGGAGCTTACCTGTTCGGCGACGGTGGGGCAGCGCATCATGCGCCAGGTCTTTGTCGGAAATCTCCGGACAGCCGATTTTGTGGCGGAGACTGGCAAAAAATCCTTCGAAATGGATCAGATAGTTGCGGCAACGATCCGAAACCAATTGGCTGCTGCTGTCCTGAACAATCCCGCGGATCTCAACAGCTTCAGTACTATCTTCGAAGTCCACAAACCTGCAACTCTGCCCCCTCCTACACCGCCTCCACCGCCGCCGCACCGTGGCGATCTGGGGAGCATTCTAATTGGCGGGCTTGTATCCGGCCTCTTGCGCGGAAACTCTTCCGGTACGACGAGCGATTTCCGCAGTAGCTCGCGGTCCGAAGTTTCCGCGCGCTCCTCGCATATGTCCTCAGCGAGCAGAGAGGCCATTTCGTCGCGCAATCGCGCGCGCGTGGACGCTGCCGAGCGATTCAGAATGGCACGCGATGCCGCGGGGACCGGGAACGCGGCACGGGCCGCCCTTCCCGCGACCAATGCAGCAGCAACCTTGAAGATCGAGCAAGTCGCAAAGGAATCGCTGATAGATCGCAAGCTGCCGCGCCACACGCTTGTGGAGCCGACCGGCGAACCGGTTTTGACCCGGCGCGGTGACAGCGCGGTCCAGATCGTTGCCCCCTTCACCTTCGATCTACAGCGTCATGCATATATGTTCGATATGCCCCCGGAAAACGCACAGGGGCTGGTCTTGCTGCGGCACGAAGTGAGCACCGGCGGACGAACCGCCAGCTTCTTCCAGGAGGGTCTGGACAGCAAACTCTATTATTACGAACCCGAGGAGTTCCGCCTCGCCCGCGATGACAATGCGCCATTTGCGCCATCGATGCTGTTCCACCTTAGCGAAGTGGTAGACCCAGAGGCAGATGAGGGCGAGGGAATCGCTTTCGAAGTCACCCTGACCTATCGCGCGGTTCCCTATATCAATCCGTCTTTACTCACACAGGCGCGCGCCGAATTCGGTCCGGATGCGCGCTTCGCCCCGATTTCGCCAACGATCAATTCGCTAACCATCAGCCTGCCCGGCGAAAGCGGAGCGGCTGACATCGTCCTTCGCGACGAAGCCGAGGTCGATTTCAGCAACGGCATCAGCGACATGATCAACCTGACCGAAGATCAGTATTTGCAGTTCACACGCGCGCTGCAAACTGCTTCGGGCATCGGACTGGAAGGCCATGTCGAGGCGGTCCTGATGGACGGCACGATTGCAAGCGTACCCGTCAGGGTCGGCCTGCGGGACAGTGCCGAGTTTGCATTCGATCATGCGGTGGACAGCGTGGACGCGAACACGGCCCGCGTGACATTGCGTAACCGGATCGAAAGCCCGGTGCGCATCGATCATATCCACGATGTTGCTTTGCCCGACGGCGCATCTGCCGCGCCAACCCAATTGGCCTCTGCCGACCCGATCGAACCCGGCGCAACGACCAATGTCGACTTTGCGCTGAACCCGCCGGGCACGCCATCAGCATCGCTTGATCCGCAATTCGATGCGTCTGTCCTGCCCGACTTTCTTGCGATCCTCAGCCAAACGACCATCACGCAAGGCTACTCTGATCGTGACTTCTCGATTGATGTCAGCATTGACCCCGCCTTCTTTGCCTCCGCCGCATCCGATCTGGGCCCGCTGACCGCGATAGAGATCGCGTTTCGGACCCTGGAAGAGCCCGTTCTGCTCACCGCGGCGCAGCCGAGCCAGACGGTAACCCTGCCGATGCCGCTGTTGCTGTTCATCACCAATGCCAGCGACGCGCAGCATTACAGCTATCAAATCACCGACATTCATGGCGGCGAACGCGGCGAGGCAACCGCCTACACCGCTGGCAGCGGCAATCTGGAAGTCACTCCGGTCGCAGGTGCCAACCCGTTTGGAGGAGGCTTCGGGTGATGGTGCTGGATATGCCTCTTGGACAGTCTCAAGGCGTTTTCGCAGATAGCGATCAACCCGGATTGGTTCATGCGCTGCCTGACGGCTTGGAAGTCGCTTCAGATCCTGCGGGGCAGGCTGAGCTCAGCCTGTCGCTTCATCGCGGAGCAGGCCGCGGGGGCGGTGTATTTCAGGCACGATGGACGCCGGTGCGCAAACCCGCAACAGCGCCGGCGCAGATCGGTTGGCAGTTAGCGACAGCGAGTTCGGCTCGACTTAGGATAATTGCGCGCACGCCAGTGACCGCGCTCGCGGAACTCGCCGCATGGCGTGACATTGTGCTCGATGGAGAAGGCGGTGCGATCGCGACCATCCGTTTGTCGCAGCACGAGGCCGAAATCATGCGCGACCTTGCGCTGGGGGACAGCAACCCGCTTCAGATTGAGCTGGAACTTGCAATGCCCGGTATCGTGGGCGGGCTGCCTTTCATCGCTGAACTGCAAACGGAAGCGGTGCACGGCCTGCTGTCGGCGCAGTTTGGGGCAAACCCTGCCGATGAGAATGAGATCAAGGCAGCATTCCAATCCATACCCAAAGCCATGCTCAGCTTCCGTCGCAACGGGTCGGGTCGCAATCCGGGCGATGACGCCCTCAGGAATGAGCTGGCGCAGCGCGCAATCTACGCCATGTTTGAACCGTCTAGCGAAGTTCCCGGACAATACACCTTTGGTGAGCTTCCACCGCAAAGCCCTTTGTCGATCCGGCTCGACTTACCCCGCCGTGACCAGCACATAACCCGCGTTTCATGGTCTTTCCGCGAATTCGTGGCCAGCTTGGAAAATGACGATGCCATCGCGCGTCATTTCCCCCAACGCGATGATATCAGGCCGTTTGACACGGTAGAAATATCTGCACTCAATCAGGTCCCGCTTGATAGCAGTCACGTGCAAAGGTTGCGCGTCGATCTAGAATTTACCGGGCGAACGGGAACGCCGGTTCACGAAACGATCGAATTTCGTCCGGGAGATCCGTTGATCAAGCGGATTTCTGCCACCTGGCCATCTCTGACCCATCGCTTCGAGATGCGCAGCAAGCTGACTGCATTCGTGACGCAGCCCGTCGGGTTTCGAGGCCCCGCCTTCGCCTGGCCAGATCCAGCGCAATTCTCCGACGCTGCCGATCCACTGGCAATTGATCTCAGTTCCAGCCGGCTAGGCTTGGCGATGACCGAAATTCGCGCGCTCGACGGCCTATTCGATCTCTGCGCGTCATGCACATACCGGCTGAATTTCGGCCCTAGAGAATTTGAGGGCACTCTGGATCCTTCGCGGATGCGCGGCTTTGTGATGTATCCGGCGGGCGGGCCGGTGCCCAATGTGACAATTGTCGCGCACCCGATCGACCCATCCCATTCTGACGTCATCGTGCATGACGGGCCGCCCGAAGGCGGCCAGGTGCTCATTTCGCCGCTCGAAGCGCAGCGCCGGGAACCGCTGTGGGTCGAGGCGCAAATTGCAGATCCTGAAATCCCCTATGCCGTGATCGAAATTCGCAGCTCCGAAGGCGCGCGCATCACCACACGCATAGTTCGCCCGGGCCAACCAGCGCGCATCGCCCGCTGGCCCAGCCTGTTTGCCCCGCTTGCCTACGAACACCGACTTTCGGTGGTTCGCCGAGACGCCGAGGGCCGCACCAAACCGATCGAGACCGAAGAATGGACCCCAGGCACCGCGCCGGTCCTGACCATCAATTGAACCAGCCCGCCATGGGCCAAAGGAGAAGAGCCAAATGTTGACCGCACCAGCAGTTGCCGAAGTGGATGGTGTAACCATTTGGGCGGACGATACCGACTTCTTCCGCTTTTATCTGACCAGCGCCAATCCGCGCGTCAGGCTCGATGACAATGGCGATCCAGTCTTCCTGCTGGTCCAATATGACATGTCGGAAGAAGATCGCGCGGCCGACCCGACCTTGCCAAGCGGCGGCGGGTTCATGAATTTCGATGTGACCTTTTCGATCACGGACGAAGAGGAAACCGCAGCACGCGACCTGATGCAGCCGCGCGTTGATGCCGAGTGGGAAAGGCTGCGCAACGGCACGGCCGAGGAAAAGAACAAGCGCGGCGTCAAAGGCACATCCGAAGCCCCACAAGTCGAATTTGCGAGCCCGACCTACACGCAGGGGACAGTCGAAATGTTCGCGCCGCAATCCGATCTGCTTGTCGATGCGCAAGTGGCGCAAGGCGAACCCGATCTTCTGGCCGGCAATACTGCGGTGTTCAGCATCGATCTGAGCGCTGCCGGCTCCCAGTTCATGAGCGAAACGCTGACTGGAGGCGATGGGTCGGACCTGACCCCGATCCAGGTCGCGTATCATTTGAACTTCATGGCCCGATTGCCGCCTGTCGATATCGTGGTTCTCGCCAACACCCAGCGCATTTACGAACAAACGCGCAAATATATGGACGGCGAAGGGCGCGATGCCTGTTCGACATACGATTTCAAGAACTCCGACATCAACACAAGTACAGCCGAATTGAGCGGCATGATCGAGGTTAAGATCGATCCCGGCTCCAGCCATGTCACTGACGAGGTGATGGAGGAGCTACGCCAATATGCGCTCGACATGATGCAATCCCAGATCGAGAGCAGCTTCTTCACCGACGATCCGCAAGATGCCTACTTTTCGCAATTCCCCGATGGCGCGCCTCCTGAATTTTTGGAGGAAGAATCAAACCGCAATCGCAACAACAAGAATTCGAAGAAGTATCTCAAGAAAGTCAGCGATACATCGACCATCGATCTGACCTTGAACCTGCAGCAGCACTCGGTCGTCGAGTGGAAGATCAATCCGCAATCCACATTGCAGACATTCTTTGCCGGAATGCCGCCAGCCCAAATCGAACGTTTCGTCCGGCAGGTGCGGACGGGCAGCCCGTTCTTCCAGTCGCTCAATCTCGGCGTCCGTGTATTTGGCGAATTTGATGACAGCGATCTCGAGGCCGTCGAAGTCCAGCTGCGCTATACAGGCTTCGACTTCAACGGGGAGAATTTGAGCAAGGAGAAGGTGCTGACCTTCACCGACAATAGCTCGCAAACGTGGAACCCCGACCTGATCGGCGCTGAACGCGAGGTCCAATATCGCCGTAGGATCAAGACCGCTGGCAGAGAGTTCGGCCCGTTTTCCTCGTGGGAACGGACAAAGGCCAACGCGATCAATATTTCGGTGGCAAAACCGGGGCGGGTGCAACGCTCGATTGCGCAGGGCCTGCTCGATTTTGAATCGCTCGACCTCTCGGCGGCCGAAGTCACCCTGCGCTATCAAGACGGGGAGCTGGGCGTTGATCCGGTGGAAGAGGTGGTCGTGCTCAATCCCGCCACACCAACCGCCACTTTCGATCACCAGATCGGCGTGGAGGCACGCAAACCGGTTCTGTACCGGACGAAATATAAGTTCAAAAACAATGACATCATCGAAGACGAGGCGTTTCGCGAGAGCACATCGAACCTGATCCTGATTGATCATCCCTTCGAATCCACTCTGGCGGTGCAGCTTCTGCCGGTAGGAGTGGGGTGGAGCGAAGTCGTACAGACACAGGTCGCGCTGTCATATGATGATGAAGACAGCAATTTCCACGCGCATGACGTGGTCACTCTGAAGACAAACCAGGATACGCGCGAATGGCTGGTGCGTCTGCGCGATCCGGAAATGACCACCTACCGGTACGAAGTGATCACCAGCTACAAAGATGGTGATCACGACAGCAGCGGCGAACTGACCAGCAGCGGGTCGGGAATTTTGCCGATCGAAGTGCGCGAACCGCGCACGACCAAAGTTGTCATTGTGCCCAGCCGCATCAATTTCGAAGCTACGCCGAGCTGCGAAGTTGTGGTGACCCACGAAGCGTCCGGGACGGTTGAATCCTTCTTTATCGATAGTTCTAAAACCAGAGAATGGACGGTTCCCGTGAGGCCGAGCGATCCGCTGTCGTACAGCGCGGTTGTCACCTTCCATACGCCCGATGGCGAAGACATTGTTTTCGATCCAATCCATGGCGAAGACAACGCTCTGGTTTTGCCGCGCTACAATCCGCCGGAACCAGGAACCATCCACTATCAGATCATGCCGACGCTGATCGATTTCGCGAAGACTCCGCTGGTCGTGGTCGAGCTACTCTACGAAGATGAAGCCAACGGCGTCCGGCACGAGAACAGCTTTGCGTTTTCGGCGTCGACGCAGAACATGGACTGGGAAATCCATGTCGAGGACAAAAACCGCAGATTGCTGCGCCAAGTAACGCGCCATTTCGTCGCTCCCGACAACATTCCGCACGAAGCCGAACCCGCATTCCAGACCAGCAACCTGCTGGTCCTGAAGCCCTTCGTCGCGCCCGAAATTTGAGAACCCACCCGCCAGGAGAAACACCATGCTGAAAGTCCCAGCCTTCCAATATTACGAAGACCTTCGCGTCACCGTCTATCAGGACGATACCGAGTGGTGGAAATTCTACCTGCTGCCCGACTATGTCTCGATCCGCAAAGACATCAATGGCGATCCGGTGTTCCTTTTGGTGAAATACGCCTTTGGCGATCAGGACCGGGAAGAAAACGAAGATTTACCGCGCGGCGGCGGATTGATGGCCTTTGACATCGAACTGACCGTTCAGGAATCCGATGAACCCGATTTGCGGGATCGCTTGCAAAGTTATGTCGACCGCGAATGGAACCGGCTGAAAAGCTTTGCCGATGCCGCGAACCACGACATTGAAAGCCTGACACTGAACAGCTGGCACAACCGCACCAATGGTGTGCCGCGACCAGCGGGTGACCCGACCACCCCGCCCAGCCTGACGATCGATGACGTTTCGCTTGGCCTCAACCCGGATCGGCCCACTGCGCCCCCGGGTGACGCCCCGCCGCAGATCCAGCTGTCCTACCCCGAATTTACCGAGGGGACATTCACCGTCCTTGCGCCGCAATCTGACGGGTTGGTCACCCATTCGATTACCGAAGGCCCGCTTTCGCTGACCGGCCCCAACACAGCGGCCGTGATGATCGAGCTTACCGAAGCGGGTGCCACTTTCATGCAGCAAACTCTGGTCGAAACCAGCGGTGTCGGGGCGACCAATCTGGTTCCGCTGGGCGCGCGAATGGACCTCAAATTCAAAGCCCGCATCCCGCCCGCTTCGCTGCATGTGAAAGCAGACACCCGATCGGTCTACAAAGCGATGGAATCCATCGATCACGACTATGACGACTACGCATGCCGCGAAGATGACATCGCGCATTACGAAACGATGATGGAAGCCGCCATCGAGTCCAAATTGATCGATGTCACACTCGATACCGGCGAGCTCGATCTCGAAAGCGATCTGGTGGAAGAGCTGATGGGCATCTCGATGGAGCTGATCCGCGATCTTCTGTCAGAAGAACTGTTCGAGGAGACCGATCCGCCAGACGATGTTGATGACGACCTGCTGAAAGAGAAGACCGACTATTACATCATGAAGCAAGAGGAGCGGATATCCTTCAAAACGATGAATACCAAGATCGAGATCAATTCGATCATCGAAGCTGAAAAGCACCCGCAAGGGACCATGCAGGCATTCTTTGCCGGCGTTCCGAAATCCAAAATGAACCAGTTTGTCCGGGTGGTAAATCTGGACGATGATTTCTTCAAAACGCTCGGCCTGACGGTCAATTGCTTTGCCGATTGGGAAAACGATCCAATCGCCTTTGTCGAAGTGCAAATCCAATATGACGGCCGCAACGAGCAAGGCCAGATCGAGCAAAAGCAGGAAACCTTCACGTTCGACAAAGACACTACGTCTGGCGAATGGGACCCGAGCCTGATCGGCAAACAGCGCGGATACAAATACCGTTGGCGCCTGGCCTATACCGGTCAGGAAGCAGGCGAATTCTCGCGCTGGGAAAAAGAGCGCAGCCCGATGCTCAACATTACGGTTCCGTCCAGCGGTCGGATCAATCTGCCGATCATCGCCGGCAATGTCGATTTCCAGCAAACCGTGCAACAGGTCCAGATCGCTGTCAGCTACGAAGACCGCAGCGACGATGTGGCTTCGCAAACCGAAAACTTCGTCCTGATGGCCGGGCAGTTGGAACAGACCTACAGCCGTGATCTGTTCACCGATTGGGACAAGGAAATCACCTACAAGCCGACTTTCATACTGAAAGACGGGCAAGTGATCGAGGGCGACGAGCAATCGACCGATGAACGCTCGCTGCTCATCAATGCACCCCTGTTTGACAAGCTGGATGTCAATTTTGTTCTCGTGGCATCGCAGGCCGCCGATATCGCGCAGGTCTTGATCGATGTGCGATATGATGACGATGCGAATGACTATCACGTCGATGAAGTCCTTCGCCTGAAAGACGCCAACGAGTTCAAGAGCTGGTCGGTGGTGCTTCAGGACCGCGACAATCGCAATTTCCGCTACAAAGCCGTTATCACTTTCAATGACGGCACGATGACCGACACCGGCTTCATCGAGATGGAAGGTGACCAAACCATCCCGATCAAGGGGAATGCCCCTCCGCGTCTGAATGTCACGGTGATGCCCAGCGTTATCGATTTCGGGACCACGCCGCTGGTGACCTGCGATTTGCGGTACCGCGATCCCGACAATGCGATCGATGCGCGCAAGACGCTGTTCTTCGACACCAATAACAAGGCGCCGGTTCCGTGGACATTGCCAATTTCGGATTCCTCACGACAGACATATAGCTACGATGTTGATTACCATGCCCTGTCGGGGACGATTGACCGCGAAGAGATCGAAACCGACGACGGTGTGCTGGTGATCAAGCGGGCGATCGTGCCCGAAGTGAAGTGCATATTCACCTGCACCCAGATCAATTTCACCGACACCCCCGTTGTTGAACTCCAGATCGAATATACCGATCCGGTCAACGGCAATGATATGAGCGACACGCTGATCGTCAGCAGCGTCGCTGACAATCCGGTGTTCCAGCACATGGTGCAGGAAGACAGCCCGCGCGAATTCACGCTGACGCGGATCTACCACTTGGCTGACGGCCAAGTTCATCAGGACGATCCGCAGGTCATCAACCGCAAGCGCTACGTCATTCCGCGGCACATGCCCGACCCGGTGGTGGTTGAAGAACCGGACACCCCCGAATGATGGCGAACCACTTTTCCCGAAAACGAAAGCTGCATCTGCAGGAGAATGAGCCATGCTGAAACTGGGCCCTCCCTACTTCGACATAGAAGGCGTTGCCGTGATGAGCGACGCCCATGATGACCGGCAATTCTACTATGTCCCCAACGCCCCGCACATTGCGGTTGATGACCAGGGACGTCCGGCCATCCGGTTCATCGTGCTGAAGGATGCGCACGATGCGATCATCGGCAATTCCGACGATACCGAGAGCTTGCCCGCTGGCGAAGATAGTGAAGATATCAGCGGTTTCCTGTTCTTTGACACCGTTCTGAGTTGGCCGGACGAAACGCTCAACAAAGTCCGCAAGGAGCTATCCAAACGTCTGGAAGATGCGCACGAGGAAGAGACCGGAGAGCGCATCGAGATTGAAGTACAGCTCGCTCCCTTGCCTTACCGCAAGGGCTCTGTGCGATTGACGATGCTGGACAAGACAACGCGCGAAATCCAGATCGAGCCCGAACTCGGCCCCGATGGCGAACCGCTCACCGAACCGGAGACCGAAACTGTCTCTGCGTGGGTGCCCTTCGCCCATACCCCCGGAGTTCCGTCGCTCTATGGCGAGAACCGTGCCGTATTTCAGGCAAAGCTTAGCCGAAAGGCCGTCAAGCTACTATATGGTGCGTTCTCCGGTTTGATCCCGGCCTCCGTCTATTACGATTTGCAATATGTCGGGCAAATGCAGGGCTACAATGTGAGCGTGTCAGCCGACTGGGAGCAAGTCTACGACTTCATCCAAAAGCGTCATGGGGTCAATCTCGGTTTCTTCTCTGCAGATGTCGAGAAAACCACCACGGAGATGATCGAGAACAAGATCATCAATATCGAAGCCGAGGTTGATGCCACCGAAACCGACATCGCCGTCGAACAGCAAATGGACGATTTCGAGACTGTGAAAAGCGATCTGCAGGACATGGTCTTGCAGACCTTCTTCGAACCAACCACCAACCCCAATGAAGATCCCGATTCTATAAACACGCTGTCCCGGCTTCACGGCCTCAAAACAAGCTGGGCCCCGGTCGGCTATTCCCGCCGCGAGCTTTCTGTCACCGAGCTGCGTTCGATTTCGGTCGATTATACTGTCCGCCGCGCTGTCAAACGGCGGATTGCGCCGCAAGCGCATATGCATGTCTTCTTCGAAGATCTGAATGTCACGCGCGACGATCTTGTGACCGTTGTGGATGGCAACGATTCCATCTGGCGCGAAGTCGACATGCAGGTTGGCGTGAATGGCGATTTTGAACGCAACGACATCAACCAGGTCGTGGTCGATGTTCAATATACCAAGACGCTTGATCTGGAACCGGATCTGGAAGCCGACCCTGACGCGCAATGGAGCTTCGTGTTCGAAACCGGCGAAGAACGCTTCAACCGCTCAAGCTGGTACAGCGACGATGTAGGAACCAATTTTTTCTACCGGTACCGGGTATTCTTCAACGGCAGCGGCCTGCCCGGCCCGGCCAGCTCCGCCGCCAGCGAATGGCGACGGATCGACAGCAATGTGATCATGGCCGACACGGCCGAGTTGTTCGAACGGCAAGACGTGCAAATCCAGGCCGTCAATAGTTTCCCTTGGGATCGCTATCCGCAAGTTTTCGTGCGGCTGCGTTATGACGACACAGTGTCCGAATGGCGGCACGAAGATGCCAAGCTCCTTTCGCAAAATGATGCGATATTCACCACCGCTTTCCGCCAACGCGCGAAGGACGGGATCGAGCCAGAATATCAGCTGCAATATCTGCGTAATGATGGCGAGTCGATCACGACCGCTTGGGAGCCTGTTAAAGGCGATATCGAGCTGATCCTCAGTCCGGACCCGCAGCAGATGGAAGTGCGGGTCATCGTGAGCCCGGCAACCCGCATTGGCGATCACGGCTTTGTCATTGTCGACATGAACTACGAGGATGTGGACAACAACGTTTCCGAGACTGTCAGCATGATGTTCACTGCCGACAATGTCCGCCTGCCGCAAACCTGGAAAGTTCCGTGGAAGGACCCGACGAAGCGCCGGTACAAGATGAGCCAGCTGATCATCGATTCCGAAGGCAATGTCACCAATACGGGCTTTGTCGAGACAGAGGGAAATACCCAGATTGTCGGGACAACTTTTGCCAAGACAATGACCGTCCAGCCCAAGATGATCGGGCCGGAGCTTGGCCCCCAAAACATCGACAAGATCATGCTTCGGCTGAAATATGAAGATGCGGCCAACGGTGTGCTGAGCGAGCGCATGCATGAGATATCCGCACCCGGGGACGTTCCCAGTTGGACGGTGATGCTGAAAGACGCATCGCTGCGCGAATATAGTTACGAGCTGACCTATGTGCTCAATACAGGCTTTACCCAATCGACCGGAATACGCACGCAAAGCGATAATTTCCCGATCTTTTCAACGGCGCTGCCCGAGTGAGCCTAACCGCCCGCCTCGACGCTTCTGAAGGAAGCAAATTTTCGCCTGTGGAAGCACCGGCGGAAAGTGCGGATGTGGCGGCCCCTGTCCCCACACGGAGCTGTATCGAGGGCGGGGGTGATCTGATGGTGACCTTTCACGCTCCCGGACCGGTTACTCGTGGGACCGCCACCAGCACAAGCAAGCCCTGCGGCCCGGGCGCACGGCACTGGGATCGCGCGGCACAAGGCAAACCACCGGGCGAAACTATCATTTGGATGGACTCGCGCGGCGGGAGTTTGGGCGAGGTTCTGGAATTCCTACCCAAACCAGGCGCTCCTGATCTGTTCGCTGAGCGGCTCGGCTTCCTCCGGTCATGCGGGCGCATCTACATGGCGACAAAGGCGGAGCCCGAGACCGGCGAAAGCTGGCTTTCATTCGCTCTCGACCGCCGCGTTTCGCCGCGTCAGGCGCTGACGAATTTGGGATGCATAGGCGGATGGCCGGCAGCGCAAGGCATGTTGTCGCGCGTTTTTGGCCGGACAGTCACCGAACGCACCCGGCCATGGAGTATCGCACTCCCGCTTTCCGGCGAAGCTCTGGAAAGCCGGACCTTCCGTCTCGGCACCGCCGCATGGGGCCGCCTCCCCGAAGACGCGGGCAAGCGTGCGCATATGGCCGCAGCACTCGATGAAACGGGCGGCGACGGCTCCGGTGCTGCCGATGACTATGCCGCAATCGCCGCATTGCACACCGGCCCACTCAACTTCGCCAACGCCATAGGCTCTGCGGCCGAAGTCGATGTGAGCCCGAATGGGGCACAGGGCCTGCTGCTGACCCTGAGAACCCAAACCCCCAATTTCAACGCCCCGAATTCCCAATCCAAACCTGACAACCGAGGAGACACCTGATGTCCAAGATTAATCCTGACCTCCAGCTCACACTTCGTTCACTCCTCAACGAAGATTTGAGCGACGAGGCGCGAGAGGCCCTGGGTGTTGGCGTCAATGAAGATGGCACCGACCAGATATTGGTGATGGTGCAATTTTCAGGCGAATCCGCCCCGCTTGTTGAGGCTGGTCTCACCATTATTACCCGTAATGATGATCTGGTTACCGGATCGATCGCGCCTGAGAACGTCGAGGCGCTCGCTGCAATTGAGTCAGTGCAAAGGATTGAAGGCGATTCACCACTTGAGCCAGAAGTTCAGCTATCCGTTGCGGACGTGCGGGCCGACCAGGTGAATTCTGGAGCCGGGATAGGTACTCCGCCTACCAACTATACTGGCAACGGCGTCATTGTCGGCATTATCGATTCAGGCACCGACTACCAACACAGCGCATTCAGAAATGGAAACGATTCCCGAATCTTGAACATCTGGGATCAAGGGCTCACTCCGCAAGGAGCCGAAACACCACCCAATGGGTACGGCGGTGCGGGGGTCGTCTACGACCGTACAGAAATCAATGCCGCGTTGGCGTCTGCCAATCCTCTATCCAGAGTACGCCATGTCGGTGGCGATCATGGAACGCATGTTGCCTCAATCGCGGCCGGCAATTCAGCGACCCACCCTGGTATCGCAACGGGCGCTGATCTCATTGTCGTCCGATCCAGTCCTACCTCAATCCACGCTCTGCATGCCCTTAGCTTTATCTATGACACCGCATCATCGTTAAATCGCCCATGCGTGGTCAATCAAAGCCAAGGTCATCATCGGGGGGCCGCACATGATGGCACCTCTCTTTACGAACGCCATATCAACAAACTTCTTGGTCGACCCGGCCGCGCATACGTGAAGTCGGCAGGCAATGATGGTGATAACGATGTGCACCATTCAGATGTCGTGCCCGCGAATGGAAGTGTGACATTTCAGGTGCAGGTCAGGCCCAATCAAGGCAAGACCGATCTGGATATTTGGTATCCCACAGGAACCAATCTCAGCGTGAAGATCACCGATCCTGCGGGCACGGATCATGGCCCCCATGTGCAACCGCCGGATGGGGGTGAATTACCGCTTCCTGTTCCAACAATAACTGCAGGCGGTACATCCGTGGAGTTTGCATTCGAAACAGACTTCACTCCCAATCATCACAACCAGATTGTGATCCGAAAAACCAATGTTTTCCCCGGGCAAATCGATGGGGGCAATTGGACAATTACGCTGACCAATCCGACCGGCAGTCCTGTTGAAATCGATGCGTATCTTCATCCGAACCGAGGGGGTTACGGATTTGTTCGGGCACCCGCTCCGGTCGGGGAATCAGCGAGTGACCGGGCCGCCAGGCTCGCTCGCAACGCCGCCCAAAGCATATCGATACCTGGCACTGCGCACGAAGCAATCGCTGTGGGTAGTTATGTTACCAGGATCAGCTCGCTCAACACGCCAGTTGGCGAAATATCGAGCTTTTCAAGCCGCGGGAAAACCCGCGATGGACGTATCAAGCCCGACCTGTGCGCACCCGGCGAAATCATCGAAGCAGCCCAAGCAGGCACGGCCGCTGGTCATGTGTTTATGGGAGGAACTTCGATGGCGGCCCCGCACGTTACCGGTGCAATCGCGCTGTTGCTGGAGAAACAACCTACCCTTACGCAGGAGCAAATACGCAAGGGACTGCAGACCACCTGCAGAACCGATGCGCGAACAGGAACAGGTAGCCAAGTCCCCAACAATACATGGGGCTACGGCAAACTCGATGCGCGCGCATTGTTGGAATATGAATTCCCTGCATCCGAAACGCGCAATTGGGTACGCATCCGGTCCAGCCTTTACAATTGGACCGAGGGGGACACCCCTCCCAGTTTCGAAATCATGTCCAATGAAAACGGCCGCGCTGTTGTCGAGCTCGCATGGGGTTCAACCGATATTCCCCAACGCCCTGCGCGAACCCCTGCAGAGCCGATACGCTACTACACCACAGCCGAGCATCTGACGGCGAACATTAACAAGGCTGATGGTTCGACCATGGCTCTCGACATTCCCGAACAGCAGATCGTGCTGACCGGTAACAAGGCCACATGGACCATGCCGCAAGATCTGTGGGACGCCTATCGGGAGGAATTAAACAAGGCGCGCCAAACCCCGCCGCAAAGCCAGATGGGGCAAATGCTCTATTATCGGGTCCGATTTGAACCGACCGGGGCAGCATCGGCAATAATCTGGCCGGACGATTCATCCTTCAACGCATCACCGTTCAACAACCGGATGAATATCATCGCGCTGAACGTTGATCCGATTACCCAGGTGGTCCCCGATCGGGCGGCAATGTTGGCCATGCCGCGACACGCCAGCGAGCTCGAATGGCTATGGCAGAACTTGCCGGAGGACAATCCCGACCGGATTTCCCTTGCGAATATCTTCAGCCACCGCTTCTTCACCAACCAGATGGAAGTTGAGCTTCGCGGAAAGCTGCTGACCCTGTGGGTTCAGGCGGGGCCCGCACGCTTGTGGCTTTACACCATGCTGGATCGCCAATTCCGGACCGATGCCGGATTGGAAATGACCGTTCTGAAACAACCATGCATCCGCGAAAATATCATGCTGATCGATCATTTGCTCGAGCTACCGAACATCGTCCCCCACCCTGACATTGCCGGGGTTCGCGTGTCTGAACAATTGCTCGACGATGTGCTGACCGAAATTCGCGATCCCAATGGCCAGATGAATCAGGGACTGGCCGGCACCTGCGCCCCAACAGGGATCCAGACGCTGCTGATCAATGAAAACGCGGCAGAATATGTGCGGCTGATGCGCGGTCTGTTGTCGGTCGGCAAGCAAGCTACTCTCGCGAATGGAGATGTGATTGAGCCACCGCCGGGAATTTACCGCGTGGCGCTATATGCAGGAGCCCAATCAATCGGCTTCTACGCGCGCACGAATTCTGAGCTCGGTTTCCAGGCCACCATGCTCAAATATGCGAAAGGATCCGGTTTCCCTCAATATGATCCTTCCGCGCCGCCGAATGATCCCAACGGAATAAACACGGTATTCCAAACGACGATTGCCGGCGGCCTGACTTTTGAGGAGATCGAGACCCTGCTGGAAGGGCTGTTCAACAAACCATTCACCCGCACTCATTCGTCGCAGCCCACCGCCGCATTGCGCAACCAGTTGGTGACCGCAATGGGCAGCACGAGCGAGCCTCTGCTGACTGTCCTGAAATGGGGTCCATCGACCTCGCCGGGCCTGCATGCGGTGCTGTCATTGCGCCACGAAAGCGGGCGGCTGATGTTCAAGAACCCGCAATATACGGGCGAGACGGCCCCAGCTGATTGGCAACCCAATTCAAGCCAGGAAAACCCGCCCAGGTTGCTCGATGATCCCACACAAGCCCTTGAATCGATGGGCGATGACGACCTGTCCGGTTGGGTTCGCGCCTATTACTCCGCTTGATCGCGGCTAGATTGCAGGAGAAATTCCAATGCTCGCACTTTATGACAAAACTCAGGCCATTCCCGGCGTAATCGTATATCGTGATCATCAAGACCCCGGGCAATTCTACTTCATTTCCGAACGCCCGCGCATCGCACGCAACAATGGTGTGCCCGCGTTAAGCTTTGTGAAGTTTCGCCGCGACATCACCGACAATGTCGATTTCGAGGAAGGCGATTCACTTGGCGGCGGCATTCTCAACTTCACCGTCGATCTTGCCGTGACAGAACGCGAGCAGGACCAGATCAAACGGGAAATCAAGCGCGCGTTCGAGAATGTGCCAGAAAACATCAAACTGGCCCCGGTTTCGGTGCGCGATGGATCGGTACGCCTTTCGGTAATGCGCGACGCCGCCGACGATCCGGAGGCATCACCCGATGCTCCGCGCGGATTGCGGCTGTTCGAGGAAGTGCATGGTTCAACAAAACCCTCGCTGATCGGTGACCAACGGGCGACTTTTACCGTGATGCTCAACCGCGAGATGGCAACGGCGATGGAGCAGACTCTGCGCGGCGGAGTGAGCATGTTCGGCGTGAATTACCAGCTGTTCTTCCTCGGAATGACACCGGCGATGAGCGTGAAGGTCGAAGCTGACTACAAGCGGGTCTATACCTCGCTCGAGACTGAACTCGGTGTCCAGGGCCAGATACAGGCTGTCAGCATTGCTGCGGATATCGAGGCAGCATATCAGAAGCTGCGTGAAGACGGTGTGATCAAGGTGGAAATTACCGAATTCACCGACGATGCCGACCTGAAGGCCAAAGGCCACGCCGCATGGGACTGGTTCAAGGGCCAGCTGACTGCCGACTTTTTCCAGAGCACGATGCCCGTGCCAGCAATCATGCAGCCCGATTCAGGCGGGGGAATTCTTGGCAGGTTGCAAGATATGTTCGGTGCAATCCCGCGCGCTCCCGCGACAGGGTCGCTATCACCCGGGCGCGGCGCAGCTGCCACCACTCCGCCCAATACAGCCCCAGCTGCAACCGGGCCGTCTGACCAGGTTACACCCACAACCGAAACCAATCGCCGCGAAGCCGCAGCGCGTGGTGGCGGGGGCGGCTCTGGTGCGGGAAATCTCGCATCCGAACTTTCACCCTTCCGCGTCGGGTTTTCGCTCAAGATCATGCATCAGGACGAGCTGCGCACACGCCGCTTCGATTACAATTTGCAAAGCGCGATCCAGGCGGAGGCGAATCCTAACGGTATGTTCTCCGGCCTCGTTGACGGATTCAATATGGACGATCTCATTTTCGAGGTTGATATGGACGATCCGTTCTTCGATCGCCTGCGGACCACTGTCACGATGGGGCAGGATCTGGCCGCAATTGGGGTCTCTTCGGTCGCGGTGAATATGGAATATCCCGGCGAACGAGAAGCCGGCGAAAATGCCGAGCATATCGACGGATTTGAATTCCGCCCCGGCGACAGCGAGAACAAGCTGTTCACCACATTCCTCGATGACGATGGAACGCGTGAATATCGCTACCGTATGACAATCACATTCGATCCGACAACCGAATGGCGCGGGAAAGACAGCCAGGTGGTCACTCCTTGGTTGGTCTCTGCCGAAACGCAATTGACGCTTGCACCAATCGATGCGGTTGAACGGCTCGACGTCGAGATTGCGCTAAGCAACCAGCACTCCGAAAGCGTCACCCAAGTTGAAGTCGAGGTGCGCTACGAGAATCCCGCAACCGGCTTCAAGGACAACCGTACATTCGTTCTTGAACCGGGCGGGGAAAGCCACAACTGGCGGCTCCGCCTGGCTGACAATGCGCCGCGCGGATATGAATATCGCGTTCGCTATTTCTTCGCGCAAGGCAACACGATGATCGAAACGCCTTGGGAAGAACGCGATCAGCCTTCGATCATCGTGAATGTTCCCTTCCGCAGCAAGCATCGGGTGATGGTCAATCCTCTCCTGCTCGATTCCGCAAACCTGCTGCAGGCCATCGTCGATATCGAATACAGAGAGCCGGACACCGGATACACGGTTGCGATGCGCCAGGAATTTATGGGCGGCGATGTGTTGGTCCCGCAGAGTTTCGAAATTCCGACGCTGGCGGAAGACCCGCCGCCAATCGTCTATTCGACGACCATCCTCAAGCTCGACGGACAAGTGATCACCGAACGCGATCAGGAAACCGAAAGCGGGATCATACTCCTCAGCGAAGGGACCGGGGTTGTTCAGCGTGTCGAAGTGCGCTTGCCGCAGGACTCGCTGGGGTCGTTCCAAGCACTCAAGGTGGATTTGACAGGTCGCGGTGATGTGCCAGACACAACCTCTGTCATATTCACCCCGAGCCAGACTCAGAAACAGCTTGCAGCGTTGGTCCAGCCATCTGGCCGGTTCAAAACCTATGATTTCAAGGTGACGGGATACGACCAGTTGGGTGTTGCGTCAGAGCTGGCAGCGGGCAGCAGCACCGACCGGGTGATGATCGTTCCGATGCAATAGCCATGACCAAAGCGGGCCGGTTGCTTTTATCCGGCCCCGCACCACTCGCTTGCGCTGCGTGGGACCAGCTGTCTCCAACGTCAAATTGCCTCGGCGGCAGTCGGTTCACAGCACGCGCGTGACTGTCTTTAGAACGCCGCTGATCAGCTTTGCGCCTTGCTCGACCTTGTCGAGAATGTTCGCAATGTCTTCCATCTGGTCGAGCAGATCATTGGCCCGATCCGCAGCATCGGTGAGCTGCGCGATGATGTCATCGGTGACATCCTGACTGAGCAGCAACGCGCCCAATTCCAGCTCCAGATCTTCCATATCGCGCCGCGCGACGGCCAGACCTGCTTCAAGCATGGCGGCTCTAACCTCGTCGCCCTCGATCATTCGGGCTCTGGTAATCTGGCGGCGAACTTTGGTTACATACTGCGTGAACAGATCTTGCGCTTTTTGTTGGGCCTTGAGCGCCCGCTCAGCCTTGTCTGTCATCGCGCATTCTCCTGCTCCAGATCGCCTATCGCATCGACGAAAGCCTTGGTTTTGATCACAAGATTGTCGATGCGCTCATTCGCCCGCGCCAATGCATCGATGCTTTGCGGCTGCCGAAACGCCTCGACCATCGCGACATGCGCCTCTGCGATGGCCAAATGAACGCGCCACGGGGCGTTGTTTTCCATCTGCGCCAGCTGATCATAGGCAAGCCGCAGATCGCGCGTGGCGGCAATTGCTTCCTCGCGCGATCCACCATTTCTCAAGGCCACAATCGCGCGCTGTTGCGCCCCGTTTGCAGCATCAAGAGCATTGTAAGCGGCAAGGATTTCTTCGCTGGTTTGCGAGCGATACCAACCCGCGATTGCTCGCGACGACAGTTGCACCGCAGGGTCGGATTGCTCGACCAGTTTCTGCAACAACCGGTAGCGCTTCGTTTCAAAATATTCGCGCAGCAGGGTGGAGCCTAGCCCGGCACCCGCATCGGCCAAATTGGCAGTCGGACGGGACAGTCCTTCGCCTTCCGGCCCCAGCCTTTTTGCATCATCTACCAAATTGAGCACAGCTGCAGCCGCACTATCGAAATTGCGCCCCAGTTCGGCAGGCGCGTTGCTTCGTGCCAGAGTATCCAACGCTTCCGCATAGGCACCAAGGCTGCTCGACAGACGCATCGCATTTTCACCAGTGATACCCGGAAGGCCGTCTTCCAGTTCAATAAAGGCTGGAACGATATCGCCGTTTTCGATTTTCAAAGTCCGATAGCCGCAATGCTCGGAGAAATCGGTCAGTCCCGGGTCTCCGATCGGAACAGACAAGCCTATCGGTGCAGCGCAATTTTCCAGCTCATAAAATGCCTGTTGATCGACCACTGCTTCGTCATATTCATTGGCCAGCAGCCCTTCGATATCATCGCGGGCGTAGCGCCTTTCGACTGTGTTGGCAGTGGCGCGGACAGCAGCGGAAAAATCGCCGATTGCGGGTTGGACGGGTGCGGTCTGGCATCCGGCCAGAGCCAAGCTCACGCATAATAGCAGGCGCTTGATCATAGGTTTCCTCCCTCGGAAACATTGCCCGAATACGGGCAAGTAACATCGAAAGAAATAACGTTACGCAAAGTAAGAGTACTGCGCGTAACAGAATCTCTCAATCTCCAGGATTCAGCCTATATGCAAAATTGAAC
Organism: Pontixanthobacter aquaemixtae; assembly: GCF_009827395.1. Lineage (GTDB taxonomy): Bacteria > Pseudomonadota > Alphaproteobacteria > Sphingomonadales > Sphingomonadaceae > Pontixanthobacter > Pontixanthobacter aquaemixtae. Next base: position 1,776,445 of record NZ_WTYX01000001.1, read on the forward strand.
TATAACAACCTTGTTTGATACAGTGAAAATGTAGAATTACTCTTCAACCGTTCTCGCGATTTGCTCGCAGTTTTATTTTAACAATCATCGCTCTTGCAAAGATTGCCCGGTTGATTTCAGGATGGGCTTGGCGATGTACTCCCACACAGTTTGCGATCCAGTCAGAATCTCCGCAGTCGCCGTCATCCCGGGTTGCAAGTCTATCGCTCCTTCATCCTCACGCGGTCGCATTGTCGCCGTATCGACTTCCAGATTGACCCGGTAATAGGTGTTCACCGATCCATCTTCGCGTTCTTCGGACAAAGTGTCGGGTCCGATAAACACTACTTTCCCGCTGCCCGATCCATAAACCGCATTGTCATAGGCATCGAAATTGACGCGTGCTTTCTGATCGAGCTGGACAAAGGCAATGTCACGCGGGGACACGCGTGCGGTGACGATCAGCTTCTCTCCTGTCGGGACGATCTGAAGAACTTCGTCCCCGGGACGCAGCACGCCGCCAATTGTGGTGAGCCTGACATTCTTCACGATCCCGTCGGTCGGGGCGACCAGCTCCGCGCCGCGCAAACTGTCTTCGCGCTGCGTGAGAACTTGCTCCGCGGCAACGAGCTGTTCTTCGGTCTCGGCAAATTCGGTCTGTAAGTCGCGCACATATTGCGAGCGAATGTTGGAAATACGCCCGCGCGTCTCGACAATCGTGCGCTCCATCCGGATGATTTCGGATCGGGCGACATCGCCGGTTTCAAGCAGAGGTTTGTTGAGATTGAGCTCTTGCTGTTGCAATTCCGCGATCTCCTGCAGACTTTGTATTTCTGCTGCGAGCGCGGATTGGCGGCGGCGGAACAGCTGCCTCTGATTGGACGTAAACTCCGGATAGTCAGAAAGGCCAGCCGGGAAAGTAAGCGGTTTACTGAACAATTCCGCGTCGATCCGCGCCATCCGGCTGCGCAAAGCAGCTACTCTTGCACGGGCTTCGCGGACCGATGCCGCAAGTTGAACCGTATCCAGTTCGACCAAGAGCTGACCGGCCTTTACCCGGTCGCCTTCGCGCACCGCAATTCTGCTGATCGATCCGCCTTCTTCGCTTTGGACAACTTGAACCCGGGCAAAAGGTATGACCGTTCCCGGCGCACGCGTAACTTGATCCAGCTCAGCCCAATTGGCCCAGGCGATAAAGCCGACCAACGTCACGCTGATTGCAATGATAATCCAGTGGGCAGTGCGCAGCATCTTCATGTCGTGCCCTTCTTCGCCGAAAGCGAGCTGGTCACCGTGCCTTCAACGGGCGGCCTCGCCTTTACGCCCTTACCAGAAATTGACTTGGGCATCATGTCACGCAGCACATCCTGCGTTGGACCATCGCGGATGATTTTGCCATTGGCCATCACGACGATCCGCGAGAAACGGGTGAGCAGCTGGATCTTGTGTGTCACCATAATCAGGATTGAATCGTCTTCCAGCACGCTGTCGATGGCATCCAAAGCAGCCGTTTCGGTTAGCTGGTCCAGGGATGCGGTGGGCTCATCCAGCAACCACACTTTGGGGCTCGACAAAAGCAGTCGGTTGATCCCCACAAGACTGCGCTGTCCGCCCGACAGGCCGATGCCGCCCTCCTGAATTTGCAACGCAAGCCCGTCTTCACGCGCAGCGATCAGATTGTCGAGCTTCGTCGTCCGCGCGACTTCCATGATTTCCGGATCGGTTACGTCACCCAGCCCCATAACCAGATTGTCGCGCAAAGTGCCGTTGATCAGCCGCGCATCTTGCGCGACATAACCAACATGGCGGCGGGCAATATCCTCCGCCACTTGCGACAGGTCCAAACGCCCCAGAAGCACACTTCCCTGCGTTGGTGAATAAAGGCCCGATAGCAGCTTGAGCAGGGTCGATTTGCCCGAACCAATGCCGCCAATCACCGCCACGCGTTCACCGGGCCGGATTGCAAACCTGTCAATTTCCAAAGATGGCCGCTGCGCACCGACATAGGCAAAGACTGCACTATTGATGTCGTAGCCGCCTTCAATGTGATCGGGCCGCAAGGCCCCCGCTCCGCTCGCGGTATCGAGCGGCAGCCTCATGATCCCGTCGAGCGCGTTGAGCGAAGATTTCGCATAGCCCCACTGCACAATCAAATTGGGCATCTGCGCCACGAGCGGGCCGTTGATCCGCCCGGAAATAATCGAGCAGGCAAGCAATGCGCCGGTGGTAATCTGGCCAGTGGCAGCCAGATAGGCGCCCCACCCCATGATCCCGACATAGGCAGTTTGCTGGAGCGTAGAGAAAAGCGAACCCGCGACTGCAGACGCCTTCTTCACCGGCAGCTCGTAATGGTTGATCTCGCGCACCAACCGGTTCCAGCGCCCCATCATGAACCAGCCGCCGCGATTGGCCTTCACCGTCTCCGTCGCGTCGAGCGATTCAACCAGCATCCCGTTCTTGCGATTGCCGCTGACCTGAGCGCGATCTGTGCCCTTGCGGATGATCCGCGACAGGAACAGCGCGAACAGCAGAGCAATGGGCAGACTGATAATCGGGACCAGCGCCAGCTTACCTCCGATCATTGCGATCACTGCAATAAAGAACAGTGCGAATGGCAAATCGGCGAGCAGGAATAGAGAGCTGGACGACATGACTTGGCGGACCTGCTCCTGGCCGCGAAGCTGCGCCGCCATGGTGCCGATACCAGGGGGACGTGCATCAAGCCGGATCGCCTGAGCGCGAGCAAAAAAGAACTCGCTTACTTCGGCATCGATTTCCTGTGCTTCGCGCTCGATCAGAAGGGCTCTCAATGACCTCAGGCACAGATCGAGCAGCAGCGCGAAAGCGACACCGGCGGTCAGCACAAACAAGGTGTCAAAACTCGCCAGCGGGATCACCCGGTCGTAAAGCTGCATTGAATAGAGCGATGTCGCCAGCGTAAGCAGATTTGCAAAAACGGTGGCCAATCCCGCCATGATCAGCGGTTGCTTGCGCCGCTTGATCGCGCGCCAGAAGACGCCTACGGCACTTTCGTCACCCGCCGCGAGCGGATCGGGAAGGCTCAATGTGAAGAATATCTGGTCCGGATTGTACGGTAGTGACGTGCGGGAGCCGACCAGGGCCATCATCTCTTCGCCATCCCACTGCTGGACCACCGCCCAACCTGTGTCGGGATCGTGGAGGATCAGAGGAAACTGATCCGGACGCGGACGATCTTCGATGCGCTTCGCCGGTGCCCAACCAAGCACTCCAACCAGCGCGGCCAGCGCGTCAACACCTTCGGGCATCGACACTTCGCGCAGCTCTTCATTCCAATGCGGCGACAAGGGCTTGCCGGTGGCCTTGGCATAGCGCTCTATTGCGCGTTCAATAAAAGTATCGCTCATTGGCCCGTATCCGCGCCGCTAGGCTGCCAGCGGCAGGTCCGGGCGTAAATCCGCGCTGTCGCCGTTGCCGCTAGAACCCGCGCATCGCTCTCCGACAAGCGCGCGCTGGCCGCTTCGCGAACCGCGTTCATCACGTCGAGCCAGCTGCGCCGACCGGCGATAAACTGGCGTCGGTAGCTGCCGACAATATCATCTGCGGCGCCCGTCGCCTGCGTACCTGCAGCAAGCCGCGCCTTGGCAGCTTTGAGCAAGACATAGTCGCGCCGCAATTCCTCGCGAACGCGCCGATGGGCCTGGCCAAATTCGGCCAAAGCGCGCGTCACCCGCGCGTCAGTAGAATCGATAGCCGCCAACTGCGCACCCCCATTGCCCAATTGCATCCGAAGCACGAAAGCCGCTCTCGCGCCAGTAATCTCGTTCTGCGACAATTGCAGGAGCAATTGCGGAAGCAATTGTGCTTTGGCAATATCGCGCTGCGCTTCTGCTGCGGTGATTTGGCTGGTCAAGGCTGCCAGAGTTGGGTCACACGCCATTGCTTCGATCAAGGCGACCTCTTCGGAGGGGAGCAACTCCTCCACTCCCGGCGGAGGTATTGCCGGATCGATCGCGACACCGCCGGTCAGCTCGTAAAGCCGGATACGCGCGCTTTCGCGAGTTTCCTCATTGAGAGCGAGATCGATCTCGACTTGCGCGGTACGGGACCGGCCAAGCGTCAAATCGGCCAGTGGAGAGACCTCTTGATCGACACGCCGTCCGATCGCGGCAAGCAGCTCTTGGTGTTGTCGCAAGCTCTCTTGCAGTACCGCGAACCGTTCATCCGCCTGCACATAGCCGTAATAGGCGCTGATAACGTCGAGCACGATTTGCCGCTGCGCCTCGTCGACCCGATCCTCTCCGGAGCGCATAGTCGCCCGCGCACGCGCAATCTCTCCGCTAATCCGCCCGCCGCTCCAGATCGGTTGTTCCAGCGCAAGGTTGAGAGCGAGCCCGTCCTCATCTGCCAGAGCCGATCCTGACGTGGCAGCAAGCGCTTCAACCGAGATGTTTGGGTATCGCTGCCACTTCGCGCCGCGATATTCAGCCGCAAGCGCATCGGCCTCCGCCTCTGCGCTTTCCACCAGTGGATGCGTTTGGGATGCAAGCGCTGCCGCGCGATCGAGCGGTTTGGGAATGGCTATCGGGGTGATCGGAACGATGGCCGCTGTCTCATCCGCTGGCGGTCCATAGGTTGCCGCTTCCTTGGCAACGGGTTCGGCCGGCGTTTCATCAATCGTCTGGGGAATGGCCGGCGTAGCAAGTGTCAAACCAGCAACAAGAAAACTGGCGGTCAATCGCCAGCGATGCTTGTTGCGGAGACTGTTGGAGACCGACATCAAATTTCGACCTGAATTGCCAAACCGGCTCATGCCCTCAGCATTATGCCATTGAGAACGTTGGAACCTAGGCGTCCGGCACATTTTTGGCAATGTGATTGCCGCTACGCCAACGCGCCGCTGCGACACAAGATCAATTGCGTAGTGACCTTGCGTAGCCAGCGGCGCGCAAATTTCGCGGTGAAATCAAGCTTACCCTATGGTTTCAACCATCAGGTTGGAGACATCATAGCGCAGCTCCATCGGATCGTGCTGGACCGACAGGCCGTGAGTCACAGCTTCGGCGCCCTGTTTGCCCCCATCCTCGACATCCTGAACGGGCGTGCTGTCTTTGTCGCTGGCGTCGTCGCTTTCTTGTCCGCTCGGGAACCAACCGGCCCATGTCTCCGGCCCAAACCCGTTTGCGGTCAGGAAATCGATTACCTGCTGCTCTGACTGATAGTTGGCGTACTGGATGTTGCCGTCTGCATGCATGTAGGCATGGAGATAGGCCGTACCATCGGTCAGCGCGAAATAGACTTCCTGAAGGCCATCGCCATCATAGTCGTCCGCGCCGAGAACGCGGTTGATGTTCTCGATCAACAAATCGTTCTGGAAGCGGCGCTGGCTATCAGTATCGCTACCGGCTTCAACGGTGCCATTGGCCACCAGCGGATCGATATAGATCCCCACGACGCGCGTCTCACCGGCCCAGCCATGATCATCGAAATAAACCAAACCGTCTTCGGCGGTCCCGACCGTGGCAAAGCGGCCAATCAGCGAGTTAACGAGAATCTGGTCAATATCGCCATCGCCGTCCACATCGGCGCTGCCGATCCGCAACCAGCCGCCATTGCCGCCCAAGGCGTTGCCGTCGAAGTCTTGAATGGCGTTCATCGCACCTTGATAGACCGACGGATCGGTAGACTCGAAGTTCACCGATACGCCCGTGCCAGGCAGCAAGCGGATCGTCTGGTCATCGAATTGCAGATACTCGATTGCGGTCAGCGTATCGGTGCCATCGGCGCCCACAACCTGGAACACGCCCGTCGCAGTCTGCGTCACCGTGTAATCGGCGCGGTTGCCTCGCACCACCGCCGTGTCGATGTTCGAACCGCCATCGAGACTGTCATTACCCAGGCCGCCGGTGAGGGAGTTGCCCACATCATTGCCGATCAGCGTGTCGTTGCCCGAACCGCCAACCGCATTTTCAATAACGGTGCCGCGGGCAATGCTCATATTGCCGACACTGCCGCCGACATTCGAGAATGTCTCAGCGTTCAAATTGATCAACTGCGCGGCAGAATATGGCGAGTAATCGAGCGTATCTTCACCGCCATTGTCGATGATAGTGAAGGCCAGCAAATTACCAGCACTGTTGGTCACGTTGGCGCCAATGCCATAGATATCGCGTCCGGTAGTGTTGCCGAAGCCATAAGTGTCATCGCCGGTGCGTGTGGTGGTGACGACACCATAAATCTGCTGGATGGCAACGATGTCAGCGCTCATGGGGGAAAGCGTGAAGACACGGCTGAAACCCTGACTGCTGAAGAACGAATTTTCCGTCTGGCTGAAATAGGACATGACCGTGGTCGCCCAGGAATCGTTCAGATAGCTCGCATCCTGCACGTAATCGGCAGTCGAGTTGTAATTGCCGCCATGGCCAAGACCCAAGGCATGCCCGATTTCGTGGATATAGGTCTGGAACGAATAGCTATCGAGCGTAGTTCCCGAATTGGCCAGCCAGTCGGTCGACACGTTTACATTGGACACGGTGATCGTGTTGCCCGTCCGCGTCGAAGTAGCGAATGCACCGCTTTCATCATCGTCAAAGATGATCTGCCCACCGGAGGCGACCTCGTTAAAGGTAACGCCCAGCACATCGCTCCATAAATTGAGCGCTTCGCGGGCGAGGTATTGGCCATCAGCAGTCAAGGCGGTGATGTTGACGTCGATCGAACCGCCCGGTGCAACATTGAAACTGCGGGCAGAGCCTGCCCCGCCCCAATATCCATTGATCAGCTGGTCGGCGATCTGGTCATTGGTGAATTCCTGAAGCGGCGGAGCGACCACGGCTTCCAGCTGATATGCACCAGACGAAGAATTCGCCCACCCACCCACGTCGATGTAGAAAGTGCCGCTTGTTTCCGTTTCGAAACGCACGCGCGAATAGGTTCCCGAACTGTCGTCGTTAAACGCCAAGACATTGCCGTCTGCATCGCGGATCGTAAGCGTGGTGTCGGCATCCCCGCTGGGGCCGGTCGCGCTTGTTGTAAATTCGTAGAGCGTGCCAGCTTCAAGCGTCACCGCGTACCAGTCACGATCGCCGGTTTGTTCGAGCGTGCCAACTGTGGCCGGATCACCAATTGTAATCGTCGCGCCAGTTGACGCATCGCCCGCGACAGAATCGTCAAGCGGGAAAGAGCTGGAAATATAATATTGGCCAGTCGACGTCCCCCATCCCGATACGTCGAGATAATAAGTTCCAGAAGTTGTCGCGGTAAAAATGATCTCTGACTGATAGAGCTGCGCCCCGGTATTCATGTCGTCATTGGTGGCGATCTCGACGCCGTTGGAATCGCGCAGCGTCAGAATACTGTCGCGCAGACCGCCGCCCGGCAAGTAAGTTGAAAACTGGTATGTTTCCCCCGCTTGAAGCGTGATCCGAAACCAGTCGCTGTCACCGGCGGTGTCGATTGAACTCGTCACAGCGCCGCCCGGCGCCATCACGCCGGTTGTGCTGGTGTCGCTCGAAATATTGTCCTCGGAGCCGACCGAACCGTCGCCGGGCTGGTGGATTTTCCCATCGTCGTCATGTTCATGGCAAGATGCGCAGCTGCAACCATCGATATGCGATGTGTTCTTGGTCTGGCTCAGCGTTTCGCCAAGCCGATCACCCCCTGCAACCAAACCCAGACCATAGGGGTCCAAACCGGGAAAGATTGTGTCCCGCACAAATTCATTGACCATTACTGTCATCTTCTCGTCCACCTATTTTATTCTGTGCAACTGCTACCGGCTTTGCCTTAATTTGTTTTCAGCATCTGGGCCACGGAGTCAGCCAATTTGTCCAAATCGTCCTTGGCGAGAGGCCGATCCATGACATCGACAGCGACCACGGGATAGTCCGTCACTTCGCCACCATCTTGTCGGGAAACCTGCGCTTCAGCAGAGCCGCGCTCGTGCAATTGTATCGCTACAGTCAGTGCACCTGCTTTGGCTGATGTTCCATCTGCCGCTATAGCCTTGCTCAGACGATCTTCAAAACCGCGGCAAATTTCGCTGTCAGAATAAGCGCCTGACAGGTATTTTGCACCCTCAACAGTGCAATTTGCGGATACGTCCTTAGCCACGCAGGCAGCCTGCGTAGTTAGAACAAAGGCCGAAAAGACCGAAATTTTCGCAATTCTTGACATCGGTGAATCTCACCATCTGAACCCCTCTTCAATAGAACTATCAGTCCATGCTGGCCCGTACAAGTAAATGCATGGCAAATTCATGAAATTGCACGCTTCAATCCGATATCGGCAATATTCCGAAGACAAGGGCCGCCCTGATGAAAGATCGTTATCTTCCCCTTCAACGAGAATTGCCGCGAAGGGAGTCTGTAAGATCCGCCTGAGGGGTTTGCCCGGGGTAAACGGTTGCTCGCGAGCTAGGGTCGCGGGCACCCTTACACCATCGTTTCAACCATCAGGTTTGACACGTCATAGCGCAGTTCGATCGGATCATATTGGACTGAAAGACCATAGGTCACCGCCTCAACGCCTTGCTTACCGCCGTCTTCGACATCCTGAACAGGCGTAGTATCCTTGGCACTGCTTTCTTCTGCTCTGCTTGGGAACCAGTCCGCCCATGTGCTTTGATCATAGCCATTGGCGGTCAGGAAATCGATCACCTGTTGCTGTGACTGGTAGTTGGCGTACCGGATATTGCCGTCTGCGTGCATATAGGCGTGGAGAAAAGCCGTACCGTCGGTCAACGCGAAATAGACTTCCTGCAATCCATCTCCGTCATAGTCGTCACTTCCCAGAACATCAGAGATGTTGTTTATGAACAGGTCGTGTTGGAAACGCCTCTGGCTGTCGTGGTCACCGCCTGCTTCAACCTCGCCTGATAGAACCAGCGGATCGATGTAAATGCCGACCACACGCGTGTCTCCGCCCCAGCTGTGATTGTCGAAATAGACCCGTCCATCAGCACCCAATCCGACTTCGGCGAAACGACCGATTTGGTGATTGACGAAAATATAGTCGGCGCTTCCATCGCCATTCGCATCGGCCTGACCGATTAGCTCCCAATTCGATGCACCGCCCAGATCATTTCCGTCAAAATCGCGGATATTGAGCATAAATGTATCCGGATCCGCTGTGGCCGGATCGACAGCGACACCTGTGCCTGTATCGAGCAGCACGGAGATATCGGCGAACTGCAGAGTTTCAAAACCAGTCAGGGTTTCGCTGCCGAATGCACCCGTTATCGTGAATTGCCCCGGGACATTTTCTACAATCGTGTAGTCACCAAATACGCCCTGATAGTGAGCTATGTCTTCGCCTTCACCACCCGATATCAGTCCGGTCGTCGTTCCACCTAAATTATAATATACGTCGTTTCCGGCACCCAGATTGACTTGGCCATTGATTAGGCCGGAATTGCGCAGCTCGTCCCCCGGGCGATAAGTTGTGATGTCTGCATTGATCGTGCCGGAATTGTTGATCTGCACGTTCAGTTGGTAATCCGAATAATCAACGAGGAGATCATCGGCCGAAATTGTGCCGCTATTCACGATATTGGCGCCCTGCAACCACAAATAGAACGCCGCCGATCTATCGCCGCTTTCATTGGTGGTCGTTGCGGTAATTTCACCTTCGTTGATGATGCTGAAATGCCCACCGCCCGTTACAACGCCGTAAGCTCCAGCTCCGCCTGAAACATCAATCCGCCCTGAGTTATGCACCGTAGCGCCATTGAAGTTGAAAATGCCGATCGCGCGATCAGTCTCGGACGAAACGATTAATTCTCCTCGATTATCGACGGCATAGGGCTCATCGAGCTCGGGGCCGAACGAAGCATCGTATGTGTGAATGCCCAATGCGGCCCCGTTGACCGCGAAGCTGCTGATGGTGCCGGAATTCAGAATAGGCCCGTTCGCAGCGACAGAGATCGCAACACTGATGCCGCTTTTGGTCGATTCCGAGTAAATCAGGCCAGAATTATCGATCAGACCGCCATGATTGGAATAGACGGCCATCGCGCCCAACCTGTCACTGATCCCGTCGAACCAGCCCAGCATCGAAAGATCGCCCTGAACATAGCCGATAATGCCATTATTGTTCGAAGGCACTGTGTCGGACACGCTGATGATTGTGCCGTCATTGTCGAGAACGCTGAAATCGTTGATCGCGAGAACTGTATTGCCCTGCTCCGAATACCAGGTTTCGGATTCGGATATCTGCAGATCGTCTCTAACCACAAAGAAATTGGCAAATGACAAGCCGCTATAGCGTTCGCTACCCGCGATCACGCCGGGTTCGGGCGCGGCATCGCCTGTGGCAATCGCATCAAGCCCGACTGCGCCCGCCGGTGCCGAAGCAGAAATAGTGACTGCGATACCCGCTGCCACCAGCACGCGTTCACCATTGATGCGAAAGGCAGAGTATGAAACGCCGTCGACAGTCTCGGCGCCGTCGGCAGCCCATGCCCCAACCAGGTGTAACGTACCCGTATTCGTGCCGCTGACAATCAGCTGATTGTCATTATTGAGCCCTGAAACATCGCTGGCACGCACCACCAGCCCATCCGACGCGCCAAGTTCGATCTGTTCGAAATTGAGCAGTCTGCCACTGGCCACAACCGCGGAAAGATCAAGCAGTCGGCCAGTGCCCGCCAGAGCAAGCGTGTCGTGGCCGTCTTCACCGTTTATGAAAGCGAAGGTGTAGTCACCCAATTCGACCCTGTCGGTTCCTGCGCCTGCAAGAACAACGTCTCCGCCAAGAGTAACGATCAGATCGTCACCAAATTCGCCGTATAGCCCGTCATTGCCAAGGCCGCCGATCAGAGTGTCTGCGCCCCAATCGCCAATCAGCAGATCGTTTCCGCCATTGCCTTCTAGCCGGTCATCCCCGGTTTCACCCCGAACATAATCCGAAAAAGCAGAACCAAGGAAAACATCGTTTCCAAAACCGCCATTGGCGAAGCCTTCAAAGCTACCCCCGCGCGTGTCGAACAGATCATCGCCATTGCCGAGCAAAACATCGCCCCGGATTGCGCCGTGATTGACGAGGATATCGTCTCCTTCGGCGAGCATGATCGCGCCTTCGATGACGCCGGTCGCGCTATTCGTTACACGGTCGGTCGATTCTTGCTGCGGCGAATAGGACGCACCCGATGCGAAGATAGCAATGTCAGCCCGGATCGTCCCTTCGTTGACGACCTCCATCCATTCAAATTCCAGATGCTGGATGAATATTCCGATGGAGGCAAAATCCACGTCGAGCGAAATCGCCTCAATCAACCCACGGTTGACGATCTGCGGGTCATAGGTCGCGCCTGCTCCGGTATAGGCGCCGCGGTTGAACACCACGCCCGTTGCATTGGCACCAGCGGCTTGGATGATGCCGTTGGTTTCGTTGATGAATGTGCCGCCATTGTCCATGATCACGCCGGTGGCGCCCGCATTGGGGGAATGGACCGCAATTACACCTTCGTTGGTCAACGATCCGAACGGATCTTCGGATGTATAGCCGTGCACATTGGCTGCTGCACTGTAACCATAAAGCCATCCCGAATTTAACGAGTGACCGGCAGCAAAAACCACGAAGACACTTTTGTTCTCATTCTCGACCGCGATGACGCCGTTATTGGTTACTGCGCCCCAGCCGGATGCCACGCCAAAATCGGCCAAGCCTGTCCGGGTCTCTGTGCTTGGCTGATAATTCCAGATCACACCGTGATTGATCAGACCATGAGGATCCCGGCCGGAATAGACATCATAGTCGATATAGACCGCCATCGATCCGTTGAGACTGCTCGACTCATATTCGGATAATCCCAGCCCATTGGAAAATAGGATCACACCTTCATCGATTACTGTTTCGGTTTCGAGTACGCGTGTCTCGTCAATCGTCACAACGCTTGGGCGGGCGATTGGTGGTGTTAGCAATTCTGGCATTTAAGCATCCTGAAAAACTGGTTAGCTCGCATTCGCAGGCGCAGCGCTTTTACCAACCAATTTTTTAAACAAGAACAGAAAAATGACGTGGAGGTGCCATTTGACCGATAAAGGATAGTCGGCTGCTAACTAAAGAGAATTTCCGATTGCGATGGTCGAAAGTCCGACATTGGACAGCGTCGACAAAAACTTCTGCAAATCCGCACCAGGAGCGCTGGAAACATAGAGCAAATCGCCATCCCTTATGGCGAAATCTTGTGCCGCAAAGAAGCCCGCCCCCTGCGACAGGTCGACACGGTAAATCACCGGCACTTTGCCTTCCAAGGTTTGGCGTGCGTTGGCGGTAAGCGCCGGGTCAAGTGCAGCAGGATCTTCCAACCTGAAAACGAAAACTCCGCGAATATCCGCCCGATCATCGCGCAAGCCGCCGATCCGCCCCAAGGCTTGCGCCAATGTCAGCCCTGCCCCTTCAAAGGGAACTTCCGCGTTCCGTGTAACCGCACCCAGAGCGATAAAACTGTAAGGTTGATGCAGCACCGTCAGTACATCGTTGGAGCGCAATGTTATGTTCTGAGCGGGGTCAAGAATGATCGCATCGAGCGGCATGGTCGCGGCCTGATCACCGCGGGTTAGGCGGATGGTAGTTTTGTCCACGTCTTCGGTTGGCCCACCTGCCGCAGCGAGAATATCGAGCAAACGTTCCCCTCGTGCAGTCAAAGGCACGCGGCGCGTATTCGCAACTTCACCCAAGATCGTGACATTGCTTGCCTGGTTGTCGATCAAACGGACCAAAGCTTGCGGATCGTGAGCGCGGCCGCGCAGCCGCGCCACAATGTCGCGTTGCAGTTGAGAAGTGGTGCGCCCGGCTGCTCTTACATTGCCGACAAATGGAATGGCGATCGTGCCGTCTTCCTCAACACGCTGTTCCGGGATAGCTGCGCTTTGCGCGAGCGCGGCTCCCTCTGCTGCGCGAGAAGGGCCGCCTACTCCGAATAACACTGCCGGCGGTGCTTCCCATAAGGTTACGCCAACAATATCGCCGCGTTCGATTAGCGACGCCGCAACAGCCCTTTCGCCAAACACTTCAGAAAAGTTCTTGCTTTGCGCATAGTCCGCGATCCGCCGCGTCGTGTTGTTGTCCAGATTGATGATCGCGATATCCGCTGCGGCATAGGTCTGGCCGCCAGCGTCATTGATTGCACGCGAACTGGGTCCTGCTGCCCCGAAAGAGGAGCAACCTGCGAGCATTATCGCACATACCGCCGCCATGACGGTTGAAGCAAAAGGACGTGCGAGAAACGGAGCCATCATAGGTACCTAGCATAGACTGATTGCAGGCGGTCGCGGTAATTTTCCTGGCTATAACGCGCGGCCTGCTTGATACCACGCGCGGTCAGATCAGCGCGCAAATCAACGTCGGCATCGAGTTCGCGGATTGCGGTAGAAATTGCCTGCGAGTCGTAAGGGTCGACCATGCGTGCTGCATCCCCGACAACTTCGGGAAGCGACGATGTGTTCGAACAAATGACCGGGGTTTTGAGCAGCATTGCCTCCAATGCCGGAAGCCCGAATCCTTCATAGAGCGACGGGAAAAGTGCGGCTTTGGCGCCCCTGATCAAGCTGACCAGCATTCCGAATGGCACATAGTCCAACCGGATAATCCGTTTGCGCGCACCGCGCGTACGCTCGATGCTGCCAAATGCGCTCTTTTCCATCGCATCTTCGTTGAGCAATGCGAGTTCTTTTTCCGCTTTCCACGCCTGCGCACCGATGATCACCAACGGGGTGGAAACTTCGCTCGCCATATAGGCTTCGATCATCTTTCCAATATTCTTCTTCGGCTCCAACGATCCCCAGAACAGAAAATACTCTTTATAGCCAAAGCCGGTTACACCCTCGACTTCGCGAGCGACCTGATCATCGGGCTTTTCGCGAAATTTCGCGGGAATCTGGACCGATTGATATGTATTGGTGATCTTCTGCTCGGGAATGCCGAGCAGATCGATCAAATCCTGTTTGGAATTTTCAGAAACCGTCACAATGTGATCGGCCCGATCGCCAATCAATCGCATTAGCCGCAGGTAGCGTCTCTTGTTGTCGAGTGTGGTATAGGGCAGCCGCAATGGCACCAGATCATGCATTGTATAGATGTTGGGTGCGTCCTTGATGCGGACAGGCAAAGGATAGGTCCAATGCGCCAGATCGGGTGCTTCGGGCAGCTTGATATTCATCAGCCGCTTCCAAAGCCAAAACGCACTTTGCGCGTTCTTGAACAAATCGGTCGAGTTATAAATGGCGTCGTAATAGGGTAAACGCGCGGCAAAAGTCCGTGAAATTACACGGCCAGACATCGGAATCTGCTTGGCGCGATATCTGAACGGCAGGCGCATCGCAGCCCGCGCACGCTCGATCATTTCGAGGATTCGCGGCTGCTCTACATTGCCGTCAAAGAACGCAATTTCCCGTAGCAGATCATCTCGGTTCAGCGAGCCGCGATTGCCATAAAGAACCGACACTTTGTGGCCCAGATCGCGAAGCTCATAGCTGAGATTGCGCGCATAGGTCGCAACTCCGGTGCCTTTTTCGAGCCCCAGATTATACCCGTCGATTAGGATGGTTTTCTGATTATCCGACATCGCTCAATTAATCCGGTTCTCTAGTTGGCGAGCCTGGATAGCTGCACGCGTTTGCGGCCAATCCGCGAATGCGCCCGTGGGAAGCAACTGATCCGCGCTTGATGCTTCCCCCGGACTGCCGCCGACAAGGCATTTCGCCCGTTCAAACAACGCGTGATTATCCGGGGGCGGCGCAAGGGGGTTACCAGCGTCCAAGACCATCGCCGCCGCGAGCGCATCAAGCGTTTCGTGCTGCCTGACCTGATCCAGCATGTCTTCGGGCTCGCATTCCGCTCCTGCCCGAAGCAACCAGTTCAAAGCATCAAAGTCGGGCTTTGACGGCGGTTGCCAAGCACTGGCTCTTGCCGTTGGAGCGCGAAGGGGCAATCCGTCGATCGAGTCGCCTTGCTGCTCGACGACAAAACCCGCATGAACTTCTACGTCAGCCATGGGCTCACCCAGGGCAACCGCTGTGCGATAAGCAATCTCGGCATTGGCAAAATTGCCTAGCACTTTCTCGACATGGCCAAGCTGCGTCCAATAGCTGCGTTGGTACGGATAGAGCGCCAGTGCCTTGCTATATTCGGCCGCCGCCCGCTTCCAATCGCTTTCATCGCGCGCCCAATCGCCCTGCTGGACATGCACGCGGAACCGCTCGTCGGTCAGAGCGGCGTGCTGCGAGGAATCCACCATCCGAGCGCGGTTGCTATAATTCACTGCGACCGGCTGCGTATGCATATCCACACCGATTAGTTCCTTATAGGTCGAATAGGCGACTTCAAAATCGTCGAACTGGGACAGCCTGCCATCATGCAGGATAGCCCATCTGTTGCAATGTTCGCGGACATAGCCGGCGTCGTGCGAGATTATCATCATGGCGCGGTCGCTGCGCACGTCAAACAGTTCATAGTTGCAGCGATCATGGAACCGGGCATCGCCAACCGCACCGATTTCATCGATCAGAAAACAGTCAAATTCGATGATCATCGAGATCGCGAATGCAAGCCGCGCGCGCATTCCCGAAGAATAGGTTCGCACCGGCTCGCGCAGATAGGGCCCGAGTTCGGCAAAATCCTCCACGAAAGCCAGATTCTTCTCAAAATCCTGATCGTAGATCGACGTGATAAAGCGGATATTGTCGATCCCGGTCAATTGCGGCTGAAACGCACCGCCAAAGGCCAGTGGCCACGACACCGACATGGACCGCTCGATCATACCCGATGTCGGCTTTTCTGCGCCGCTGACCAAGCGGATCATGGTCGACTTTCCGGCGCCATTGCGGCCAAGAATCCCTAACCGCTCTCCCATTGCCAGATCGAAATCGATCCCTTCCAACACGACATTGCGGCCAAAGCGGGTGGCGTAGGATTTGTGGAGATCGCGAACGTGAATCATTCCGGAACCACGCGATTGGCTGTCCAACGGACCATCATCAGCGCAATCGCCGTGAGAATCAGATTAAAGCTCGTCAGATAGGCTATGCTGTAATGCGCACGTGCGAGCGATCCGAACCACCCTTCCCGAACCAGCTCCACCCCGTGGACCATTGGAAAATACAGCACAGCTTCCTGCGCAACACGGGGCAGCGCATCGACCAGAAATGCTGCCCCGGATAGCGGAAACAACAAATACGAAGTCGGGTGCCACAATTTGTCGACCACCTCGCTCTGATGCGAAAGCGCACCAAGGAACACTGCCAGAGCCGCACCGAACCACGCCAGCAGCATCCAACCGCCAGCGACTTTCAGAAAATCCTCAGGCAGTTCCAGAATGCCCAGCGCCGTGAACGCCAAAGCCAGAGTAGCAAAGGAAATCGTTGCCCCGCCAAATTCCAACAGCAAGCGCGCCAGATATACGTCGAGAACCTTGATGTTGCGGTGATAAATCAATGACAAATTGGCCCACAAAGCCCCCACGCAGCGCCCAGGCATGTTGCGCCACAAAAGGACACTGGAATATCCGGTCAGGGCAAAGGCCACGATCGGCAAGTCGCTGCCATGGACAGATTTGGTTGCCGTCCACAGCACAGTCACCCCCAAAGTGAACAGCATTGGCTCGACGAAAAGCCATAGGAAGCCAATATTGTGCCGCCCATACCGCGTGAGCATCTCGCGAATGAGCAGCGCACCGATGATCCGCCGGTTGACTTGCAGGCTGGCAATCAGCGAACCGTTGGCCGGCTCTGGTTTGGCAGGTACGCTTGCCATTCAGTCGCGGTGCTCCCTGATGCCGACCAGCAGCATCGATAAAATCCCCCATGCCAGCAATCCCAGCAGCAATGTCGCCAGAACTCCCCGAAGACGCCTGGGGTAGGCCGCATAGTCAGGAAGAGAGGCATCGGAAATGCGGTCCACATAGGCCTGCTTGCGCCGCGCCTCTGCTTGCGCGTCCTGCTGCGAAGCCAAGGCGACTGCCAATTGCTTTTCGGCAAATTGGGACGCGAGGTTCAATTCCTGATAGCGCGCGGCGTCGGCAGACAGCGAGCGCGATCCGCCGGCGATACTGCGCGTCTGTTTGGCAATTTCGCTTTCAAGTTCACGCACTTGTGTTCTGAGAAACGGGATCTGCGAAGCGCGCGGAGTATAGGTCCGCATTTGCAAAAGCTGCGTGCGTGTCGCGATCAGTTCTTCCTGCAATTGCGAAATGTTTTGCAATGCCACCTTGGCCTGCATTTCGGGATCGATAACACCCGCCTGATCGCGAAAGCGCGCCAATGCCAGCGACGCGCTGCGCGCATTATCCCGCGCCTCGCTTACTTCCTCGTTCGAAAAGCTGATCGCGTCTGCACGCGCGCGCGCGGATAGCGTATTCACCAACACTTCGGCACGTTCGAGCAGGCGCTTGTTGATGGTCTGCGCGTGTGCAGGATCGAAAGCCTCCACGCGCAGGCGCATAACTTGCGCGCTTGTACCATCTTCGATTGCCAGTTTCTCGCTGAAATATTCGTATAGCTGTTCGGAACTGTCGCCGCTCAGCCCGCCGAACCGATCAAAGATGGAAAGAGCGGGGCTTCCATAAGCATTTCGGACGAAATCGTCCTTGTCGATCTGCGCGAGCGCTTCGCGGGACTGAAGAAATTCGCGCACAGCCTCGCTCTCCTCGCTCGCCGCAGCGATTGAGCCAGAGCCGAGCACCGCGCCGAGCGGGGAAACGTCGGGCTTGCTAGGGCTGCGAACAATGATCCGCGATTCCGAAGTATATATGTCCTCCGCCAAGAAGGCGAAATAGACCGTTGCCAGGATTGTCGGCAGCACCACGACCGCCCAAAAAAGCGGGCTGATAGACCTGATCTTGCTCAACACTGGGCTTGTCAACTCCGACGCTTTTGCTCTGTCGGGGCATTGTAAAGGTGATAATCGCTACCAACGCAAGTTGCGGTACCGCCCCCGTAATGGTCAAGACGGGCAAGCCAGCCATCAAGCGCCGCAAAATGTTCAGCCCAATTGGGAGCACGGAACGCGTCTATAGCTGCCATTTGCCGCCGCCATTCCCCACCGCCAACGTGGAACTCCGCGATAACGGCTGCCCATGCGTTGATGTCGGTTGGGTCGATAAAAGTCGGGATTGTCTGGCCAATCTCGCGCAAGCTTGGCAGATCGCTAGTAATCACAGGGACACGCAGCTGTAATGCTTCGATCATTGGCAAGCCGTATCCTTCCGCGAGCGTAGGCAGCAGCACAGCACGCGCTCCCGCCACCAGCCGCGCAATTTCCGCATCTTCCATGCCGGACCGGACTTCGATCAATTGGCGCAAGCGCGGATCGCTCTTCATAGCCTTTCGGATCGATCCGGCGCCCAACCCCCAATTTCCCGCAAGGATCAAGCGCGGCGTTTTTCCGCCAAGCCGGTCAACCAACTGCGCCCAAACATCAAGCAACAATGCATGATTCTTCCGCGTTTCAATGGTGCCAACCGAAACGAAATAGGTGTCACGTCGCAGATCGCATTCCACACGGCGCGGCAGTTTGGCTCCGGCGATTGGGGCAACCAACATTGGCGGGATATCGAGAGCATGATCCGTTGCGAACTTCCTCAACTCCTCAGCCGTCGCCTGTGAATTGACGACAATCCCAGCGCCCTGCTTCAAGGCGCCAAGCACCCGGCCGCGATGCCTTTCCGTCTTATGCGGCGTCGTGAGATGCGGATGGGTGACGGGAATCAGGTCGTGGAGAAAGTACACCGGCTTTAGCTTGTGCCGGGCGATCTCTTGCCAATGCAACGCCAGGTCAAAATCAGTATGGCTGACATTGAAATAGTGAGCTCCGCATAATTCCCCGGGTTTCGCGGTGGACCACGGTAGCCTGACAATCAGCGCTGCCAATCTGATTCGAAACCGCTGTGCAGGCAGTTCCAATGCCGCAAATAGATTGCGCGATGCCTCTTCGTTCAACACAATCATGCGCCCGCGAATTTGCAGCACGGCGCGTGCGCTTTCGGCAAATCTGGCTGCATATGCATCGGCCACGCGATCGATACCACTCGGCGTTTGTCCTTTCAGACGTCGCGCCACGCAGCGGGTCATATCAAGGAGCAGCGGGGCGCCCATCAGGCACTCTCCAATGTTCCGAACAATTCGGGGAGATGCTCGCCAATTTGTTCACGCGCCAGCGCAAGCGCGCTCGCATCGTCGACATCGATCCACCACGCATCGCCAATATCGACTGTAGAAGCCCGTCCCGCATCGGCCAGATATTGCATGCCGTCCGATAGTGACCCGGGCTTGCCATCGCGAATGGCGGCGCGAATGGCCGCTGGAAGCGCGGGAGATACACGAAAAGCGCCGCAATCAACGGCGCTGTATTCGGTCAAAGATTTGCCAATATGCCGAATCTTGCCATCATCGGACGTCATCACCCAGGTCGCATCTTCCGGGTCGACCAGCGGAGAGTTGGTGTGGCGATCAATCGCCAGCACTGCGCCGTCCTTTGCGTCCGGGCCGGAGACCAAGGCCGCCAGCACATCGCGTGAAAAGATATGGTCGGCCATAACCAGCAGGAAATCGCCGTCAAATTCTTCCGATCCCGTTATCACGGAACGACCGTTGGGCTGGTGGAAATCGTCCACCCGGCGGGGCTCGACGGGGATTGCTGCGCGGGCCGAAATCGCCGGCAAGGCAGTTTCGATCTCTTCTGCCTGATAACCGACTGACACGACGATCCGCGTCGCACCCACGCTTGCCAATTGCCGAACGGAAATTTCCAGCAACGACAAACCATCCAGCTCGGTCAAAGGCTTGCATGGCGCGACATCGCGAATCCGGCTTCCCAGACCAGCCGCCAGGATCAGCGCCTCCATTGCATTTCGCCTGTTTGAGTGAGCGCGAGCATCCTTATTCGGCAGCCTCAATATGGCGCGAGACATATTCGTCCAGCATTCGCAAAGCGGCATCTTCACCAATTTGCTGAGGCGGGTGTTTGCAATAATAGGCACTCGGCGCGATCAAAGCGCCGCTGTCACCATTGTCGAGCGCATATTTGCAAAAGCGGATGGCATCCATCACGCAAGCTGCGGCATTGGGGCTGTCCTCAACTGAAAGCCGCAGTTCCATTTCAACCGGAACGCCGCCCCATTGGCTACCCTCGATCCGCATGAAGCAGACCTTGTTGTCCTTCTGCCATGGAACATATTCGGACGGGCCAATCTGGATATTTTCGTCGTCCAGCCGTGCCGCCAACGCTGCCTGTACAGCCTCGGTCTTGGATGTTTTCTTGTCCGCCAAACGCTGCTGATCGAGCATATTCATGAAGTCGGTATTGCCGCCGGTGTTGAGCTGGTATGTCCGTTCAACATCCACTCCGCGCGTCGTGAACAAGCTGGACAGAGCGCGGTGTATGATTGTCGCGCCGATTTGCGCTTTGATATCGTCGCCGACAATGGGCAGGCCGCGCTCGCGAAAGCGCGCTTCCCACTCCGGATCGCTCGCAATAAAGACAGGAATGCAATTGACGACCGCGACACCGGCTTCGAGCGCACACTCCATGTAAAACTCGGTCGCCTGCTGCGATCCTACCGGCAGGAAATTGACCAGAATCTGCGCTTTTGACGCCTGCAGTGCGGCAACAATATCTTCCTTTGTCGCGTCCGGACCATTGGCGATCTGAAACCCGCGTTCCCCTGCCACGGTCATGTGCTCTGCTACACCGTCAAGCACCCGCCCGCGGATCACTCGCGCACCACAAGCGGGTACATTATCACAAAAGACCTTAGTGTTATTAGGAGCCGCAAAGATTGCTTCGCTCAGGTCCTTGCCCACCTTGCGCGCATCAACATCAATGCCGAGTACAAATCGCACATCCCCGGGCGCATATCCGGCAATCCGGTGATGGATCAGTCCCTGGACCGTATCATTCTGCGAGTAGTGCGCAGCGCCTTGAACAAGCGAGCTTGCGCAGTTCCCGATGCCCAGAATGGCTACGCGGACAGGAGTCATATATTCGTAAGCCTCAATCTTGTTCAGCCCGCAGGTTACGGGAATGCCTGGTCAATAAACGCCGCTGCAAATGGCGGGTCACAGGATATATCCTCTGCCCCGCCATTGGAAGAGCCAAGCGGCCAATCTACAAATTATACAGATACCTAGCGGCCAATCAGAACAAACATGCTTTCAATTGGAGGAAGCTGGAAACTATATTACAGATTTCGGGTTCATGGCTGCCGTTTGCTCCGTCAAAGGTGACTTTCCCCATGAAGCTGGTTTTTGCACTCTGTCGGAGATACGAGTTGACCAGGCCATGAACAGGGGCCGCCAAAGTGAAGCAAAGCGCTGAGAGGCACCCAATATGCCAACCGTGTGTCTCGATTGCCGTTATATCAAGCCCAGGCCCAGCGGGATTGCTGGAGTGGTCAGCGCATTGGTGGACCATTTGCCGGCGCTGGCACCGGACTGGCGTTTCCTTTTCCTGCGACACGCATCGCTTAGGCGCGCGCTTTCCGACGCGCCGAATGTGACCGAGATCGAACTTGCGGCTGAGGTCAACGGGCCCGCCGGAATGTGGTTTTTGCCGCAGCTTGTCGATCTGCGAGGGATCGATTTGTTCCACGCTCCCGCCAATATTTTGCCGCGCGGGCTTGATATGCCGTGCGTTACGACCATTCACGATTTGATGTGGCTGACACATCCCAATCTTTGCAATGCGGGGCCGTGGGGACGGGTTGAGCGGTTTTTCTACCGCCATGGGATCAATCGCGCATTGGAACAGTCCGACGCAATCGTAACGGTTAGCCAATCCACGCGGGATTCGATTGTTGAGAGGAGCGCGGGGCTAGCAGGAAAAACCCGCGCAATTTTGCCCGGCGTTTCAGCCGGTTTTCAGCCGCAGGATGTGAGCCAAGCCATGCTCCAACACCTTAGCATCGGCGCAGCGCGATATGTGCTCGTGGTGGGACAAAATGCCCCCTATAAGAACCACGAAGGCGCCCTTCGCGGGTTTGCCCGCGCCTTTGCAAATGAGCCGGATATTGATCTGGTATTTGTGCAGCGCCGCAGCGGATCTTCGGGGCCAGTGCGGCGGCTAGCAAACACATTGAACCTGTCGGGCAGAGTCCACTTTCTGCCTTCTCTTGAAGAACGTGATCTGGCGACATTATACAGTGGCGCAATGGCCTTGCTGCATCCTTCCTTCCAAGAGGGATTCGGGATGCCACTGGCCGAAGCTATGGCGAGCGGCCTTCCTGTGATCACCAGCAAATGTTCTGCCATGCCCGAAGTAACGGGTGGGGCAGCATTGTTGGTTGATCCCGAAGATTCTTCTTCGATTGCGTTTGCTTTGAAACGCGTCGCAGACGAACCGGGTCTGGCGGACAAGCTCCGGAACGATGGTCTCGCCAGAGCCAAACAACTCGATTGGCACGATTTTGCGGTTGGCAATCTCGAAGTGTACAAGCATGTCCTTGGACAAAACTAAAGCGCGGCGCGCAGGGACCGCATCGTTTTGCGTGATCGCCAAATTGCATGGGCCAAAGCGAGATTTAGCACGGTTATTTCGTACAGGAAATACCAAACCGGCGATCCGGCCAACATCGATAATCCCAATGCTACTGTCCGATAGGTGGCACCAAGAAGCCCACTTCCTGCCAATGGAGAAGGGCCCAATTCAAGCAGTCGAGAGCGGAGCTGTTCGCGTTTCAGCGGGTCGACAGCGGCACCTTCAAGCTCTGCATCACCCGGCGCGAGTTTATCGGCTATGCCAATATAGAAACTGCCGATGGATCGCGCCCAAGCGGGGCTGGAAATACCCGCCGATCGAAGCCACGAAACACCATGCACCCAATCGAGATATTGCCTACGCTGTGCTTCATGAAAGCTTGCCTGCGCGATGCGGCTTACTGCCGCCGCCGCGGCAAGGAGCCACGCCAATGGACCGAAGGCGGCAAAGGCTGCGCCGGCTAATAGGCAGTATAGGATGAAGTGCGAGAAATAGTCACACAGCCCGTCGACAATCTCCCCTTTAGGGCTTGATTGACCCGTCAGCCGCGCCAAATCGCCATCTGCCCCATCGAACACATGCCAGGCCATATGTAAGGCAAGGCCCAACAGCACGGAGCCGGGCCATCCCGGCTGGAGGTAAGCGATGCCCGCAAACACCACCATCAATCCGCCCGCAACCGATACCATGTTGGGTGTTGCCCGCGTTTGCGCCAAAACCCGCGCCAGCCGCGCCGCTATGGGATGGAAAATGACGCGGTCCAATGGCGACTGCATCGACATCACTCGCCCCGCATCCGGTGCATTCTTGGCGCGGGAGGATTGGCCGGGAATTCGAGTGGTCACTTGGTCGCTCACTTTTGCGGAAGGCCCAGCGCAGGCTGGCCCGCCATCTTGTAATCATCCCTCATCCCTATAGACCTCACTGTGATCACCAGCCCTTTTTTGCAAGCCGCTTGAAAGCAATGCCCGCTTCATCACCTATTCCCATCCTGTTTGAGAGCGAAGCCGCAGCCAACTCCTTGGTGGCAGGCATTCCCGCCGCAGCGCGCGCAGCTAGGCATGCCAGTTCGCTAAAAGACCGGGCAGAAGAATCCGCTTCCATCCATATCGGCGTTCGCGGCGGATGGGTACCAAGCGCGCTTTGCGAGCGAGAGGTCGAGCGCCTTACGGCGGGATTGCAATGGAAAGCCGTCGATGCCGCGGCCTCGGACAATGCGGAGTGGATTCCCGGAGTGGACCTGCAGTGCGAAACAGAAGGCAATTGTCTGGAGCCATCCAAGCACCCTGGCTCGTCCGGCGCGGACGACATCGCCAATCTGAAGATTCAGGCGCGCCGTATAATTTCGTCAACGGGAAAGCCGGGTGACGGGGTTATCTCGCGCCACATCAACCGGCCCATCTCGCAGACAATATCGCGCTCGCTGCTCCATTGGCCCGGTATCCGGCCTTGGCATGCAACTATGGCCGCAGCGATCATCGGGCTGGGTATGTTTGCCGCCTTGGTTTTTGGTGGCTCTGCAGGATTGATCGTTGGGGCAATTTTGTTCCAGACTGCCTCGATTGTCGATGGCGCAGACGGCGAAATCGCCCGTGCCACCTTTCGCACCTCAGCGCGCGGCGCCATGATGGATAGTGTAACCGATGCAGCCACCAATCTGGGGTTTGTTGGCGGGGTGAGTTTCAATCTTTATATGGCCGGGCAGCAACACGCGGGAATTGCCGGCGCAATCGGTTTCGCGCTCCTGACCTTTGGCAGTGCCCTTCTGGCCATCCAGTCCAGACGCGACGGCGGGCCGTTCACCTTCGATGCCCTAAAAACCCGTTTCCGCGAGAAGCCATCACCGTTGAAGCAGTGGCTGACCTATATCACCATGCGCGATTTCTACGCTTTTGCGGCTTTTCTGGCCATTCTGGCCGGAGGGGCAACCTATTTGCTGTTCGCCTTCGCGACGATTGCAAGCGGATGGTTCGTGGTGCTTTGCTGGACATTGGCACAGACAAACACTGCCTCTGCACCACCGGATTGACGATTGCCTTGTGGCATCAATAGTGCCATTTTTGGCTCGCATTCAAGGGGATCGTTTGGTGAGGAAAATCCTAATCGGAACTGTCGTGCTGGCTGGAGTGCTGATTGCGTCTGGCATTCTATTGCAGACGCAAATTGGAACCGCCTTGTTCAAACGGGGATTCGAGCAGAATATCGACAATAACACGGTGGCCGGCTTGCCGGATGGATTGCATGTCGGACTATGCGGTACCGGATCGCCCATGCCCAATCCGCAGCGCGCTGGCCCTTGCAACATTGTGATCGCCGGAAATCAGGTTTTTGTCGTCGATATCGGTGAAGGCGGCGCGCGCAATATGGCGCTGATGGGCTTTGATGCATCGCGGATCTCCGCATTGCTGCTGACCCATTTTCATTCCGACCACATCGACGGAATGGGGCCTTTGATGCTCAATCATTGGGTGCGTGGGGCCAGAACTTCTCCTCTCCCGGTCTATGGCCCGACCGGCGTTGAAGCCATCACTGACGGGTTCAATGCCGCTTACTCAACCGACAACACCTATCGCACCGCACATCATGGTGAAGCTGTCGCGCCGCTCAGCGGTGGCGGAGCGCAGGCCATGCCCTTTGAGATGGAAGGCCAAAGCGCCGTTGTGCTGGAACGCGGCGAATTGAAAATCACCGCATTCAAGGTGCCACACAATCCTGCGGACCCCGCTGTCGGATATCGTTTCGACTATAAGGGCCGTTCGTTTTGCATCAGCGGCGACACCGCAAAATCACCCAGTCTCGAGCGGGTTTGCAAGAATGTCGATGTGCTGGTCCACGAAGCATTGCAGCCAGCCTTGGTGAAGGAAATGCAGAGCGTGCTGGAAGCGCGCGGAAATGCATCGGCGGCCAAGATCATGTTCGATATTCAGGATTACCACGCCTCTCCCGAAGAGGCCGCTGAAAGCGCGCAAACTGCGGGGGCCGAAATGCTGGTCCTGTCGCACCTCGTTCCGCCCTTGCCGCTATCCTATCTCTATCCGGCATTTTTGGGTGATGCGGCAAGTCGCTTTGACGGACCATTGATCGTAGGGGAAGACGGCATGCTCTTTAGCTTGCCCGCTGATAGTAACGCGATTGAACAATCCCGACTGATGTAGGGACAAACCGCGATGTACACTATTCACGGCGCGGTGGGCTCTTCCTGCTCGATGAAAGTGCGAGCATTACACCGCCATAGACGGAGGCAACAATCAAGTTGGCAATGGACGCATCGTTCAACGAATGCGGCAACGCTATGCCATGCTCAAAGCGGACACGCGAGCAAAACGCGGCCGTAAAGGCTTAGTCCGGCGCGGAGCGTTCATTGTCGACCAGACGGAAACCGATGTGATCTGTCCCCAAACCACGTTCCTGAAACTGGCGAGCCGCAGGGCGGTAGCGCGCGCAGTAATTGGCAGCGCATAAAAACGAACCACCCTTGATGACTTTCACCGGCTCAACAGCGTCCGCGCGTCCCGCATTTGTTGTGGTCCATTCCCAGACATTGCCAATCATATCATGCAAACCAAAACCGTTCGCCTCAAAGCAGCCAACCGGCGCGCGTGATGTAAATCCGTCTTCGCCCATATCCTGGGCAGGAAAAGCGCCTTGATAGGTATTCGCTAACGCTTTGCCGGAGGAATCGACCGGCTCGGGCAAAGCCGTTTCCCCTGCACGGGCTGCATATTCCCATTGCTCTTCGCTGGGCAAACTCATCCCTGCCCATTCGGCATAGGCCTGCGCATCCTGGTATGCGATCTGGACAACCGGGTCGTTGCCACGACCATCTATCGCGCTTTCTGGACCAGAGGGGGTTCGCCACATCGCCCCCGGCACCCATACCCACCAGTTTCGATCGTCCGGAGTGGGGACGCGAAAAACCGCGGATCCGGGCACCAACATGTCTGGCGGCGCGCCGGGCATAGGCGGAGGGTCCATTTCCGCAGCGGTTACATATCCGGTTTCTTCGACAAATCGCGCAAATTGCGAATTGGTGACTTCTGTCGTACCGATCCAGAAACCATCAACTTCGACCAAACGCATTGGTCCTTCCTCGGGATAATTCGGATTTTCCCCCATCGGGAAAGTCCCGCCATCAACCCAAATCATCCCGCCATCGGAAATCCCTCTGCATGATACGGCATCCGGCTCATCGTCTGCTGCGGTACAGCTCGCCAGCAACAGCGCCAGACCAATCACCCCTCGCATTGTCAGCTCTCGATCTGGTCCAGAATGTCGCGGAGCAATTGGGTGATCACTTCCACTGTTTTGGTTTTTGATAGTCCCTCGTCCTGCCGGAAATGGCGCCAGCAATCAAAGCTTGTGGCAAGAACGATGGCCCGGCCGCGTTCGCTGTCCCGCTCGATTGTTGGAGGCAAGATACCACGCAGCAGGTTGCGTTCTCCCTTGAGCAAACGATCGTAGTTCTTTTTCAGCATCGGTGACTGGAATCTCCGGATACTGGTCGAAAGCCTGTATGGCGCAGTATGCTCGTAAATCTTCGAGCGCCGTTCGATCAGCTCAACCAGCTGTTCACGCCAATCGTCCGACCGGAAGGGAGCGGTGATTCTCGGCTGATATGCGTTCCAGAGAATCTCATCCATCTCGCGATAGATCGATTCCTTGTCATCGAAATGCCGGAATACGGAGCGCAGGCCAACGCCTGCTTGCTCAGCCACTTTGGCTGCGCTCGGGTCAATATCGCCCTGTACGATCAGATCCATCATCGCCTGAATGATCTTCTTGCGGCTCGACCTGCTGCGTTCGCGGCGACCGTCCGCAAGCGGCCCTTCACCATCGATCACTTTCTCAACTGCAACGCTTTGGTCTGCCATTCTTACCCCGATTTCGTATCAAGCGAGACATTGCCAGCGAAAATCGATGAATTCCAGAGCGCCAAAGTATTGTGGCGGCAAACGCCTGCGCTCTTTATCAGCCGATGGAACGGATGACCCCTTCCGGGCGGCCCTCGGCTTAGGTGTCAAAGGCTTCGCGCACTTCCGCGGTCGAGCAGCCGAACCGGAACCCTGCGCTTTATGTTCGCCTCATCCTGTTTCTCAAGGACAGTTTGAACCAGCATAGCGCCTGCTACATCGAAATCAGGTTCGATCGTGCTGAGCGGCGGGCGGGTGTGATTACCAGCCATGATCCCGTCAAATCCGATAAGGGAGCATTGGGATGGAACGTCAACATTGCGATTGCGCAGTTCGTTCAACGCCCCCAAGGCAATCGAATCACACACGGCAAATATGCCGTCGAACGGTTGTTTGCGATCGAGCAAGTCCGAAACCGCTTTGCGCCCTTGCGCATCGCGGTCCAGCGCCCCGTCAATTTCGACGAAATGTGGCTCCAGCCCCGCTTCGTCCATTGCCGCGAGAAATCCTTCGTAGCGTTCATGGAATTGCAACTGCGGAGAGCCGGTGGCGCCGATATGAACGATATCGCGGCAACCGGCATCAATCAGCCTGCGCGTGGCCAATATTCCGCCTTCGTAATTGTCTGAACGGATCCAATCGAGATCCTCATAAGGTGACCCCCAGAACGCGGTGGCGTGATCATCGCTTAGCGCGCGAAAATGTTCCCACGCCGCATGATTGGATGTCGTACCGATGACGATCAATCCGTCGGCCTGGCCGCGATCCTCATATCGACCAAAGAATTCCTCTTCCTTCGACTGGAACGACACAATCGTTTCGATATCCTGTTTGGAAGCCGCCGCGCACACACTGCCCAACAGGGAAAAATAGAACGGGTTGATATCGCTGGCCATTTCGCCAGGGCGACAAATGACCACAACCGCGAGCGTTCCGGTCGATCCCTTGCGCAACCGGGCGGCCCGCGTGTCGACCATGTAATCGAGCTCCTTGGCGGCCGCCAACACACGGTCGCGGGTTGCAACCGTAATGGCTGTTGAGCCCGCAAGCGCTCTGGAAACAGTCGATTGGCTAACGCCTGCACGCTCTGCCACATCGAAGGAAGTCGCGCGTCTGCGCTCTACGGGGTCCGCCATTGTCACCTAGTCGTAAATCAATCTCCGGTCGGCAACGCTAACGCATTGCCGCGCCAAAGTACAACCGGGTGCCTACCAAAGCCAAAGATAGAGACCGACCAACATCGCGATGACAATCACCGACAAAGTGTTGAACAGCATGGTGGTGGCAAAGCCGATATCTTTGAGCTCGACAGTCTGATCTTCCGAAGGCGGCGCGGTCAATCGCGAGACAACGGCTGCTGCCACAAGCGAAACGAGGAAGACGATCCAGATGCGGATAATAAACGGAACATCGGGAGCCACGAATTTGAGTGTGATATTGATCGCCAGCGACCCCAGCAGCGCAACCAGCGCGCCTGCCGTGTTGGCCCGTTTGTCAAAGAAGCCCAGCAGGAATACGACGACGATGCCCGGCGCGATGAAACCGGTATATTCCTGAACCGTCTGGAACCCGCTTTCGAACCCACCGATAAAGGGTCGCGCCAGCAGCAATGCGATCAACATTGCAGCGAAGGCCGCTACTCGGCCAACCGTGACATAATGCCGCTCGGGCTGCTCGGGCTTCCATGCGCGATAGAGATCCATCGTAAAGATTGTCGAGATCGAATTCATCATTGACGCGAGCGAGCTGACGACTGCTGCGATCAATGCCGCGAAAACCAATCCGCGCAGGCCCGCGGGCGCGAAGCTCATCAATTCGCCGTAAGTGCGATCCGATTTTTCAGCCAGCGCTGCGCCATCCAGCATTCCCTGCTGAGCCAGTACGACGGCCGCGATCCCGGGGATCACGACGATAAAGGGCACAAGGATCTTGAGGAACGCGGCAAAGGCCAATCCCTTTTGCGCCTCTCCCAGATTTTCAGCGCCCAACGCTCTTTGAATGATATACTGATTGAAACCCCAATAGCTGAAATGCAGCACCCACAATCCGCCCAGCAAGGTCCAAATTCCCGGGAGATCGCCATAGGCCGGATTGCTTTCGTCCAAGATCATTTCGAAGTGACCCGGCATCTCTTGCATCAGATAGCCAAGCCCCCCGAACGCTCCATCAGCTGGAAGTGCGTTCAGTGCGATGTAGGTTATCGCCAAACCACCGATAATCAGGATCACAACCTGGATAATGTCGGTCAGCGCCACGGCTTTCAATCCGCCATATAGCGAATAGAGCGCCGCAAATCCGGCGAGCGCCATCATCGCAGTCATAACGCTCCAACCGGTTAATGATGTTACTGCCAGACCGCCTAGCCATAGCACCGTGGTCAGGTTCACTGCCGTGTACAACGCAACCCAGAACACGCTCATCAAGGTCTTTACGCCCTCGCCGTAACGCTGTTCAAGGAATTGCGGCATCGTATAGATGCGGCGCTTGAGAAAGATCGGCAGGAAGTATTTTGCCACGATAATGAGGACGATCGCTGCCTGCCATTCATAGGCCGCAATCGCGATACCCACGACAAACCCTTGGCCCGATTGGCCGATAATTTGTTCGGCAGAGATATTGGACGCGATAAGCGAGGCACCGATTGCCCACCACGGCAATGCGCGACCGGCAAGAAAGTAGTCCTCGGTATTCTTGTCATGCCCTTTGGGCTCGCGGCTCACCGCCAAGGCAATACCCAGCAAAGCCAGAGCGTAGCCAATAATGATGACGATATCGATCGTTTCGAGTGTCACGATTTTTCCTCCCTGCCGAACAGTGTTTCTTATTTTCTGCCCGGTCCACGTTTATCTGTTTACGCCCGCTTTAAAACGAGCATTGCGCACCCTCGGGCATGCTCTGCCTCTTTATCCGCGCGATCTTCATCTGCATTGGCGCGTCGCTGCTGATGGAGAACGACTCTCCAAGACCAGGCGCGCAGTTTTCGGTTATCACCATTTCGCGCCACCCCTTGCCCGCGCTGAGCCGCAGTTGCGGGGTGATATCGATTGCCGTTTCGCCCAGTGTCAACGTCACCGTTCCGGCGGGTTGATCTTCAAGATTGTACAGCACCAGATAATCGCCAGTGCCCGCACCGGCTTGCGACAATGTCAATTTGGCATTCGGGCCAAAGGTAATCTCACGCGCATCTTCTTGCCGCTGATAGTCAAAACCGCGCGCCGCAATACCGCCGGCTTCACCTCGCAGATTCGCCAGCTGCGTTTCGCCGGCAGTTGCGCTTATGCCCGGTGTGAGGCGGCCAAGATCATACCACATCGCCGATTTGCTCTCCGACAGATAGCCGCAGTTCTCGTCCAGCTTTGCAAGCGGTGATTTGTCCGTCAGCGAACGCCCATATCCCACAGCAAACAGCGCACCTTCGCCATTAACAGGAGCGCCGCCGCAATCGGCGGGCCAACTAAATGACAGGCGCCCGCTCGCATTGTTTTTGCCGTAAAGAACATCCGCAATACCCGCGCCTTCGCTGCCCGGAAGCCAAGAGGCAACAAACGCATCTGCCGCGTTTATTTCCCTGTTCATCCATAGCGGCCGGCCCGAAAGGAACAGCGCGACGGTAGGAACACCCTCTGCATCGAACTTCTTGAGCAGACCCAGACCTTCCTCATCGGGAAAGACCATCGTCTTTTGGTCACCGACAAATTCAGCGTAGGGTTGTTCGCCGAATACGACGATCGCGATGTCCGGCTTGGCGGAAAAGGAGCCATCTTCGGATAGAGTTGCAGAACCGCCCGCTTCTTCGGCTGCCTGTGACAGACCCGCCCAAATCGATGTCGCCCCGGGAAAATAGTCGTTGGTCAGCTCATTGCCGCCTTGCCATGTCAGGGTCCAGCCGCCTGCTGCTTGGGCGATACTATCGGCCGCTTTGCCCGCAACGAGTATCGAAGCACCATCCTTGATCGGAAGCACCCCGTCATTCTTCAGAATGACCTGCGATTTGGCCACCGCTTCGCGAGCAATCGCGCGATGCTCAGCCGAACCAAGCAGGTCATAGTCGCCTGCATTGGGTCGGGCAGATGGCTTGGCTGCATTGGGGTCAAGCATTCCAGCGTTCTGCTTCACGCGCAAGACACGCGCCACAGCCTCGTCGATCCGCGCCATCGGGATCGAGCCATTCTTTACTTGTGCGACCAGACTGGCGTGCAGCGCCTTCCAATCGTCGGGGACCATATAGATGTCGAGGCCTGCCAAGAGCGCTTGCGGACAGTTGGAAGTGGTGCAACCCTTGATCTGCCCGTGGGCGTTCCAGTCACCCACAACCAATCCCTCAAAGCCAAGCTCCTCGCGAAGCACGCCGGTCAACAAGTCCTTGCGACCGTGCATTTTTGTGCCGTTGATCGAATTGAAGCTGGCCATGATCGTTTCGACACCGGCTGATATCGTTGCCGGATAGGGGGCAACGTGGATCGCTTTCAGCTCTTCCAGATCGCCATTCACATCACCTTGATCGACACCCTGATCGGTGCCCCCGTCACCGAAGAAGTGCTTGGCCGTCGCAATGACGCGGCCTTTGCCCAAATAGTCTTGTGCGTCGCGCTGACCTTGAAGCCCTTCGACCAGCGCAGCGCCCAGCTCTGCAACCAGTCCGGGCTGTTCGGAATAGCTTTCATAGGTCCGCCCCCAGCGATCATCGCGCGCGACCGCCACTGTTGGCGAAAAATTCCAATCGATTCCCGTAACTTCAATTTCGGTTGCCGTCGCAGCGCCGATGCGGCGCACCAGATCAGGATCGCGCGTTGCACCAAGCGCGATGTTGTGCGGGAAGATCGTCGCGCGTTTTACATTGGTGTGGCCATGCACAGCGTCGGTTCCCCACATGGTCGGGATCGCCGGCTCACCCTTGGGCAGCGGCGCTGTTGAAGCATCCCACATTTCATCGGCCAGCTTCAGCCATTCGGAAGCGGGGGCAAATTCGTCACCGTAGGGGCCGCCATTGCCGCCGTTGAGATAACTTCCGAAGCGATAACGGCGCATGTCTTCCGCAGTGAACGAATTGATTTGCGGCTGGATAAGCTGCGCCACCTTACGCTCAAAGCTCATTGCGGCAAGAAGGTTGGCTATCTGCTCTTCCCCGTGCGCGGGGGTAACTGTCGGCCCTGTTCCGACCGCCGTCATCGGCGTAGGCGCACTTTGCACTGAGCCTTCTGTATAGCTACAGCCCGCAAGGATAGTTGCCCCAACCAATATCCCAAGAACAGACCGCATGATCAACCGTACCCCATCCCATTGTGAACGTTCTCAACGGAATTGCAGAGTGTGTGCTCAATTGCAAGTATTGATGCGATGATTACCTGGTTCTGCTGCTAGACCAGCTTACCCAACCGCCACAAAAGGCCCGCCGCCAGTGCCGCGAGTACTGCCAATGTAGCCAGCAGGGCCGGGAAACCAAAAAGCGGTACCAACGATAGAACCAGCCATGGCATGACCAGCGATGGCGCGGTGTTTGTCAGGTTGAAAATCCCAAGATCGCGTCCACGGTTTCGTGGTTTCGGCAAAACGCGAAGCGTTTGGCTGGTGTGAAGCGAGAGGAACACGGTTCCGGCGATTCCGAACACCGCATAGCTCGCGATTGCGGTCAGGGATGTAGAGGAAAATGCCATCAGAAGCAGCCCAATGCTGGCGAAAGCGGCACTGACCGATAGCGGGGTTATCGGCCGGTCGTGTCGGTCCGCCCAACGCCCGACCACCATCGCAATGGGGATCGCCACAACTACAACGATTGAGAGGATTTGCGCGGTATCATCGTCTCCCAAGGTCTTGTCGATAGAGCGAAACCAGAAAAGCACATTGGCAAACAATGCCGCTTCACAGATTTGAACAAGCAGTCTGGCAAACCACATGCGGATCACCACTTTGCGCGATCGCAACGCTGGTCCGGGAACATCAGACTCCGGCCCCGCTGCGGCTTCTAGTTCCGCAAATCGCCTTGGCTTGCCCAGCAACAACACGGGCAACACACATAGAGCGACGATCGTTGCCACGATCCACAAGCGTTCCTGGAAGTTTGCAAGCCCGGGTATGGTGACAATTGCAGCTGACAACGCCCCGACTGCGGGAGCGAAGGCTAGCAGACCGCCGAGCATGCCCTTTTGCTGATCCGGAACCGAATCGCCCGCCCATGCCGCCAGCGGGCCCAGCATCATATTCAGCGCCATTTGCCACAGAATGATAAACCCG
Source organism: Pontixanthobacter aquaemixtae (assembly GCF_009827395.1). Classification (GTDB taxonomy): domain Bacteria; phylum Pseudomonadota; class Alphaproteobacteria; order Sphingomonadales; family Sphingomonadaceae; genus Pontixanthobacter; species Pontixanthobacter aquaemixtae. Next base: position 1,810,014 of record NZ_WTYX01000001.1, read on the forward strand.
ATGAGCATCGCCAGAGTGGTCACGTAGGGAAAGCAGACCAACATCGCGCTGGAGGCAATCAAACCTCCCCATACCCAGATCCGCCTGTTCTGTATGCGATCGCTAAGCCATCCAAACAGGATGTTTGCCAGGCTGGCCACAATCGCACCGAAGAAGGTAGTGTAGGCGACCCATTCAACATCGACCGCCCCTGCCAATTCGCTGACTCGCGATGGCATGACGATTGTCAGAAAGGGGACATAAGCCACCGCTCCGCCTGCCACGGCAAGCGCGTAGAGCAAGAGGAACCGTGCGGATTGGCGGGTTGCGGGCTGTTCTTCTCTCAATTTGGCTGCTGGGGCTATGCGCTTGGCGGGGGCGCTGTCGATGCCCGGTCGACAAATCCCGCCGGGACATTGATCAGCCCCTCTGGCACAGCATTGCCGTTCTTGGCCGAGATTATCAGCTCGACCGCTTGCGATGTCGTTTCAGCGACAGGCTGATCGACAGCGGAGAGCGGCGGGTCGGCCAAAGCCGCAATGGGGGTATTATCGAAGCTGATGATCGAGAGATCATCCGGCACTGTAAGGCCGAGCCCCTTTGCAACCTGCAGGCACGCCATTGCCATATGATCATTGCTCGCAACAATTGCGGTAGGCCGATCCTGTAATCCAAGCAGCTTTTCCGTTGCCGCGAGACCCGATTCAAAACTGAAATCACCGGCCGCCAGCAATCCATCTGTCGGCAAGCCGGCATCCTGCATTGCTCTTTCCCAGCCCGACTGCCGCCAACCACTCAGGACATACTCGCCCGGCCCACTAATAAACCCGATTCTCTTGTGCCCCAGTTCGATCAAATGGCGCGTCGAATCCTCGCCCGCCTTTTCATCACCCATTGTCAGCGCAATTCCCGCATTGGATCCCGCCGAACCAATCCGCGCAAAGGGGATATTGTGCTTTTCCAGCAAGTTGACGATCAACATATTGTCCGAGTGCGGCGGCGTTAGAATCACACCATCGGGCTGCAAGGCAGTGATCGCCGCGGTCAGTTCCCGCTCGACATGATCGTTATGGGTATCGACGAGTTCAAACATCATCCGATAGCCAAATTCGGCGCATTTTAGCATACCGCCCAGCAACATCTGATCGACCCAGTCGCTTCCCTGCCGGGCGCGCCATTCGGCAATCGTCCGTTCGCGGTCATTCAGTGCAAGGATGAGATAGGATCGCGAGCCGCTCATCCGCTGTGCGGCAAGCGAGGGAACATAGCCTAGCTTGTCGATAGACGCCTGAACCCGCTCCTGCATTTGAGGGCGGACATTGGGTTCCTTGTTGATCACACGGCTGACAGTTTGCAGGGACACCCCCGCATCAGCCGCCACATGTTTAATCGTTACTGCCTGACGAATACGCGCCATTGCGTCATTTGGCTCCCTCAACCGGACAGGCCTTACCCGTAGCAGTGTCAGCCTCGCATTGCCAAACCCGAACCCAATCAATTTCCATTTCTTTGGGGAAGCCTGCCGGGGAGACTCCGCCCAACCCGCGTTCTTCGGGCAATTTACCACCCACTGCGAAATTAAGGATCAAGTGGAAGGGCTTGTCAAACGGAGCATTCACACCTGACGATCCGCTGCTGGACCATTCTTCGGCACTGCGCTCCGCATAGATTTTTCCGTCAACGAGCCAGGTAAACTTCCCTTCGCTCCAGACAACTGCATAGGTATGAAAATCATCGAGCGAGCCCGGTTGCGCAATTTCGGTGCTCGCAAATTTGTTATCCGGCCAAAGCCCGCCAAAATGCAAAGTGCCCAGAATTGTGTTCTCTTTGCCGCCGGCGCATTCGGCGCAGGGCACGCCGAGATTTACCGCTTCGAGAATGTCGATCTCGCCCGACGCAGCCCAGGTGCCATAGGCATTTTCTTCCGGAAGCATCCAGATCGCGGGCCAGGTGCCCTGCCCTTGGGGAAGTTTCGCGCGCACTTCGATCCAACCATATTTCCACGCAGCCTTGCCTTTGGTCACCATACGCGCGGAAGAATAGGGCTTGGTCGCTTCGGCATTTTGCCGCTGTTCACTGCTGCGCATATGCGGGGGAAATGCTGGACCGGTGGATTCTTCACGGCGCGCGGTGATTACCAGCTTTCCATCGTGGATCGATGCGTTGGCTGGACTATCGGTATAACATTGGCGTTCGTCATTGCCGCCACCCCAACAATCAATATCATAACCCCATTTGTCCGGATCGATCCCTGCCCCTTCAAATTCATCAGACCAGACCAAAGCCCAGCCATCAGCCGGCTTCGGCTTGTATTCAACCGAACCGACCGAGCCCTTATTGATGATACCGTTTTCCTTGATGATGGCATTGTCATCGCCGCTTACTCCACCAGTACAGGCAGCCAAGGCGAACGTTCCCCCAATTAGAGCGGCACGGCGGACAATTTGCATCATTGTGGATTCCCTAGTGATCTTGGGTCTGTCTGACAAAACGCAAAAGAAAAGCGGGTCCTTGCCATTCGACAAGAACCCGCTGTTTCCTAACGCAAAGTCTTGGCTGCTTTAGAAGTCGAAGCGAGCCAGGAATGTGAAGCGGCGGTCATTGCGGAACGCCGATCGGGTCACACGATTGCCTTGGAAGTCGAAAACTTGCGTCGTCTCGGTAACCGTGTCGAGCAAGTTCACGCCCTGCACGCCCAATTTCACCTGGTCGGTCAAGCTGAAGAAGATCGACGCGTCCAACTGCCCCGAAGCCTCCTGCCAGATGGGAGAGAACGGGAAGATATCATCCCGCGCGGTGATCAGGAAATCCGACCGCCAGTTATAGGCAGCACGAGCCGATACAGGCCCTTTCTCGTAGAAGACCGTCGCGTTGACGGTATGCTCGGAAATTCCCGCCAATGGCTGCGAGCCAGCGAACAGGCTGCCATTTCCGGCGAGATCGGAGTTGAAGAAGGATCCGCCATCAACATAGGTATATGTGAATTGCGAACCAAGTCCGCTCAATAGCCCCGGCAAGAAGTCGTAAGTTTGCTGGTAGGCAACTTCAAAGCCTTTCAGCGTTCCGCCATTGGCGTTGACCGGGCCGTTGACTTCAACATCGATCGCAGCGCCGGTGCTGTCTACGAAATTGACAACGTCCACACCGCTATTCACGATCCCTTCAATATCTTTGAGGAACAACGAAGCCGTTAGCGAGCCCACATCATCAAAGTACCATTCAGCGGAAAGGTCATAATTCCAGGATTCAACCGGCCTGATATTGCGGTTACCGGTTCCGAGCTGGAACAGCGGCCCGGTTTCAAGCGTACCTTCTTGCCTCAGGTCGTTTGTATTGTCACCGATTTGTCCGCCCGAAGTGAAAAGCTGCAGATCGGGACGGGATATCCCTTTGGATACCGCCGCTCGGAACAACAAACCGCCACCAACATCTAGTTTTGCGTTGAAGCTGGGAAGCCAGTGGTCGAATTCGATTTCCCGGTCATCGATCAGGAAGTCACCCGTATGACCGGCAGCAAAGTCAGCCTTGCGTGCTGCGGACAGACTACAATAGCCGGGCAATGTCTGTCCGGGTGGCGTCAGGCCGCAAGCATTGTCAATCTCTGCGACCTGCACTGTTCCATCTCCGTTGCCGCCCCTGCCGGGATCGTCAAAGAAGAACGGGCTCGGGAAACCGATCAGGCCGCCTGTGCGCACTTTCGTGCGAACGTAACGGACACCGAAATTGCCTTCCAGAGTCATGCCATTGTCGAAATCACTGCCGAAATCGATGCGGCCGTAAGCTGCCTTGGTGACCTCGCCGACGTCCGAAATTTCGGACGGGCAGAACGGATCACATGCGACAACGGTCCCGTCGATCTGAGTGAACGAACGGCCCTGTACGCCAAAGAACGGGTTTGGCGTTTGAGAGAACACATTGATCTCTCTCGCCTGACGGGCTGACTCGCCCGACAGATATTCGCCCAGGAAGTCATCTGCGCCAAAGAACCATGCCGCGCCGCCTTCGATCGGTGTCGGGGCATTGCCGCGTTGGAACCTGTCGCCAAACGGGTTGCGGTAATTTGAATAGCCGGGGAACTCATCGACAAAGGCACCACCAGCAATCGCGAATTCTTGACCAGGCAGGCCGGTGAAGAAGCGACCGGGCTGGAACCCGCCAGTGGCGGCGCAACCCGGACCTGCATTCCATGGGGCACAGCCCGCGCGGCCGGCCCATGGCGCTGACAAGTTGCCCCAAGTGCTAAAGTTGGTGTTTCGGGTCGTGCGCTCGCGGTCCGACCAGCGAGCGCCGAAACGTGCGCTTTTGAAAAACCCGTCATCGCTGATGTCATACTCGGCATCGAAGCGCAGGCTCTCAAGCTCGCCATCATTTTCTTCAATGCTGTCGAGCAGGAACCAGTAATAGGTGTAGAATCCGCTGGAGAAATAATCCGCTGGGGCGCCTTGCGGCGCAAGGAACTGGATCTGCGGCGTATCGCCAGTCGCATCAATCGCCACGTCAGCCCATGTGTTCATGGTCCCGATTACTGAGTCGCGAGTTAGATCGGATTTGATCGTCTGATATTCGAGATTAACCCGCAGTCGGTCAGTGACCTGATAGTCAATGTCGAACGAGAAATCTTCGGTCGTGGCATCGGTCCCGCGCTGGAACCGGAGCGATTCCATCGGAATACCGCCCCAACCAAACGGGTTGGCATAAGCATCGCCGACACGCTGGGTTAGAATGCCGCTTTGGAAAACACCATTGCTGTCAAACTGCCAACTTTCACCGGGCCGCGGCGTCGGGAAAAGAGCGTCATCGTTCACAAGAGCAAGAATTGCATTCTCGTCTGTGAAGAATTGCGTTTCTGCGCGCAGCCACTCGAACGTAAACAGAAAATCGCGGTTCGGGCTCTCATATTGAAGAACCGCCGACATCGCTTCACGATCGCGCGTCAACTCGGTCGTGCGGACACCTGCACCTTTAGGCGCAACCACCGTACCCGCAGGCGGGAAATTCGAAGCATCGAATGCCGGCGCCCCGCCGAAACCGCCGGAACCAACCGATTGTACACGGATGCAAGGTGCATCGAGCATGCTGGCACGATAACAAGGGTCGGTCAGCTGCGATGCATCGGTACGGCTGACAAGTTCAGAATTCGCATAACCCAACTGAAAACCGATGGAGCCTCCGTCGCCTTCATAGGTAGTCGAACCAAGGATCGAGAAACCAGGCGACCACTCCTCAGCCAGATCACCAACATTGCCTTCGATTGTGCCGGCGATGCGCGTGCCCGGATTATCCAGCGGCTTGCGCGTGACAAGATTCACCGTGCCAGCGATTCCACCCTCGACCATGTCGGATGTGACGTTCTTGAAGACCTCAACCCGGCCCAGAAGCTCGGGAGACACATCGTTGAAACTCAGCACCCGGCCGCCGGTCGCCGAAAAGATATCTCGGCCGTTCAATTCAGACCGTACGAATGGCAAGCCGCGAACGATCACCCCGGTCCCCTCGACCGAGAAGCGGTCGGGATCGGTGGTCTTTTCAAAGCGACCGATATTCACGCCCGGGACACGCTGCAATGCCTCCGCAACCGAGCGGTCTGGAAGCGCGCCGATGTCCTCAGCAGAGATAACGTCAACGAACGTATCTGCATTCTGCTTGATGTCCTGCGCCGTATCCAGAGCAGCCTTAAAGCCGCTGACGACGATCACGTCCTCGTCTTCGGTCGTATCGACTTCAGTTTCAGAAGAGTCCGGAGCGCCGGCATCCTGCGCCCATGCCGGAGTCACCATTGCCATGCAGAGCGCGAGGCTCGATGCGGTACCCAAAGCCTTCATGCGGCCCGAGACACCCCACACGGTCAGACGCCGATCATCAAAACGGTTTTCTTCAGACAAATTAGCCTCCCAAATGGTCGAGTCTGCTTAAAATATGCTCGACTTCACCCCTCACTAGTTCAAATTGTGAGCGTTCACAATAGCAAAAATGAACGTTCACAATTTTCGTCTTTGGTGCTAGCCTAAGGGCATTATCGGCAGTCAGAAAGGATGGCTACCACAAGCGGAACTGGACGTTAGATATTGTGGGGAAAGACTTTTCTCGCATATTCATTCGTCAATCGCGAAGGGACGAAAGTAAGAGAGCAGTTCACATTCGTAGCGTTTCGAATAATCAACATTCGGGGTTTGCCCGAGAACGTTGCAAGAAAGACACAATGACCGGGATTGGCGGAAAAACCGCCTCTCGAGAAACAGGGTGACAATCCAATGGCTATCAGCAAGATCGTGATTGTAGGTGGTGGGACAGCGGGCTGGATGACCGCCGCCGCACTGTCAAAGCTCAAATCGGGCCATAATGTCGAGATCACCCTGATCGAATCCGAACAGATCGGGACGGTCGGCGTTGGCGAAGCGACAATTCCGCCTTTCGTCGATTTCAACCAATTGCTCGAGATCGACGAGCGTGAGATGCTGGCGGCCGTGCAAGGCACTTTCAAGCTTGGCATCCAATTCGCCAATTGGGGGAAGATCGGGGAAAGCTACCTCCATCCGTTCGGCAATTATGGCTACGAGATCGATGGCTTGTCGTTTCACAGTATCTGGCACAGCTGCCAGCAGAGAGGTGACAAACGGCCTATCCAGGTTTTCAATATAGAGACCATGGCCGCTCATTTCGGCAAGTTCGCCCGCACCGCCGATTATCAGCGCGAAGATCTTCCGCCGATGAACTATGCCTATCACATTGACGCCACGCGCTATGCCGGATTCTTGCGCGCCTATGCCGAAGCGCGCGGCGTGGTCAGGCGCGAAGGCCGGGTGGCAGACGTCACGCTCAACAATGAAAGCGGTTTCGTCGAAACGGTGACGATGAATGATGGAGAGACTGTCGCCGGTGACCTGTTCGTCGACTGCTCCGGCTTCCGGGGCCTGCTGATCGAGCAGGCTCTTGAAACCGGCTATGATGACTGGACACGTTTCCTGCCGTGCGATCGTGCCGTGGCACTGCCATGCAACCGAGACGATGGCAGCCCGCCGCATCCCTACACCAAGGCCACAGCCCATTCCGCCGGTTGGCAGTGGCGGGTTCCGCTGCAGCATCGCAATGGCAACGGCCATGTCTATTGCAGCCAGTTTATGGAAGACGACGAGGCGCATGATATTCTTGTTGCAAACCTTGCCGGCAAGCCGACTGCTGAGCCGAATTTCCTCCGCTTTGTTACCGGTCGCCGCAAGAAATTCTGGAACAAGAATGTCGTCGCTTTGGGCCTTGCCGCCGGCTTTATGGAACCTCTCGAATCGACATCGATCCACCTGATCAACACCGGGATCAACAAACTGATCGCGCTTTTGTCGCTAGACGGTGTAACGCAGGCGCAAGAAGATGCCTTCAACCGGTTCACGACCAAAGAGTACGAGCGGATACGCGACTTTCTGGTCCTCCACTATAATGCGACCTCGCGCGATGACAGCGAGTTCTGGAATTATTGCCGGACGATGGAAGTGCCCGATAGTCTGACCGAAAAGGTCGAATTGTTCCGGCTCAACGGCCAGATATTCCGCGAAGAAGACGAGCTTTTCACGGAGACTAGCTGGGCTGCGGTTATGATGGGCCAGGGAATACAGATGGAGGGCCACAGTGTGATGGCCGATGCGTTGCCGTTCGAAAAAACCATACAAGAACTCGACGAAATCGAGAAATCGGTTCGCTTCCTCGTCGGCAAGATCCCAACTCATGAAGCCTATTTGAAAAATTACTGCCCCGCCGATCCCCTGGCAAATTGACATTTGCGCGGAGAGACAAATTTCACCGCTGGCAAATATGGCCGTTTATTCCGGGTCGGGGATATCGATCCAATTCGTCTGCGTAATGATCGAAAAACCAGCTGCCGGATGGCTCATTCTGACGAGCGTGACCTGCTGCTTATCAAGCCGCGTTTGCCTTTCGATCACAAACACCGGGCTATGCTGGGCAATTTGCAGATGGCGCGATTGTTTTGCATCGGCGGCTTCGGCTTTCAAAGTGGTGCATACCGATGAATAGGGCACTTTCTGCAGCAACCATTCATTGGGGCTGATCTCGCTAAAGTCCTGCACCTCTGCCTCGGGTACAACGGCCAGATTTATCAACCTGTCTTCAAGCTGGTACGGGCGCCCGTCCGACAAATGCAGGCAGCAAATGTGAAGCAACGGTGCGCCTGCAAAATAGCCGGACCTGTCGAGCGGCCTGCCCCCCTTGCGCGCAGACAATAACGAATAACCATACTCCGCGCCGCTATCGGTCACTTCGCGCCGGACAACGGGAATTGTCAGCGTAGAGGAATGCGCGTTGCGAGCGGCGACTTTGGTACCCGCTTTTCGTTTCCGTTCGAGCAACCCTTGGTCGACCAGCTGCTCCATTGCGCGGCGGACAGTGCCGCGAGCAACTCCGAATTCTTCAGCCAATTGTTCTTCATGTGGAAGGCTGCTGCCCGCCGGCCAGACCTGTTGCGATATACGCTGCAACATCTCGGTTCTGATCTTTTCGTATGCGTGCATCCTTTGCCTCACATTGGGCTGCCTTGGTGATTGACAACCTCTATTATGTATAGACATATTATGCATTCGCTCAACACCGCAAGAGGTCGAGATTCGCAATGGCCGAAAGCTATGTTCTGACAAATGCCCGACTGGCCCCGGTTGAGCACGAGGCTGGTTATTCAATGCCGGGAGCGATCGTGGTGGACAGCGGCATGATCGCCTTTGCCGGGCCAGACGACGAAACTCCCCAGCAGTATCAGGGCGCGCCCCGCCGATCGCTTGGCGGTCGCGTGGTCACGCCCGGCCTGATCGATTGCCACACGCATCTCGTCTATCACGGGTCGCGTGCGCGCGAGTTTGAAATGCGCCTGACCGGGGCAACTTACGAAGAAATCATGCGCGCCGGCGGCGGGATATTTTCCACGGTCGAGGCTACACGCGCCGCGTCGAACGAAGCTCTGCTATCGGGCGCATTGTCGCGTGTTGATCGGATGATCGGCGAAGGTGTGACCACGATCGAGATCAAATCGGGATATGGGCTGGATGTCGAAACCGAATTGCGGATGCTGCGAACCGCGCGCGCGATTGAGACTCACCGCCCGGTTCGAATCCGCACGACGTTTTTGGGGGCCCATGCGTTTCCCAAACAGATGAGCGCGGATGAGTATCTGACCCAAATCTGCCTGCCCGCGCTGGATGCTGCGGCGGATGAGGGGCTGGTCGATGCTGTCGACGGCTTTTGCGAAAACATCGCCTTTTCCGCCGCGCAGATCGAGCGGGTCTTCGAACACGCGGCAAAGCGCGGTCTGCCGGTCAAGCTCCATGCCGAGCAATTATCCGATCAGGGCGGGGCGAAATTGGCAGCGCGTTTTCAAGGGCTCTCCGCCGATCATCTGGAGTTTCTTAGCGATGAAGGTGTGTCCGCAATGGCTGAGGCGGGAACCGTCGCGGTTCTTTTGCCCGGTGCCTTTTATATGCTGAAAGAAACGCGCAAACCGCCAGTTGAAAGACTGCGTGCTGCAGGCGTACCAATGGCGCTCGCCACCGATTGCAATCCCGGCTCTTCGCCCATGACGTCGATACTTCTAGCCATGAATATGGGGGCAACCTTGTTTGGCCTGTCACCGCAGGAATGTCTGGAAGGTGTAACCTCAAACGCAGCCAAAGCGTTGGGATTGCCCGATGCCGGCCAGATCAAAGCCGGGATGCGGGCCGACCTCGCGATCTGGGATGTCGATGATCCGGCCGAGCTGACTTACCGCATCGGCGACGCCCCGCTCCACGAACGCATTTTCGGAGGCGTAGCATGCTGACTTTGTCCCCTGGCTCGGTCAGTCTGAACGACCTGGAACGCATCTGGCGCGAAGAGCTGTCCGTTTCGCTAGACGGCGCGGCGAAACCCCGCATTGCCGCATCGGCCGAACAAGTCGGAAGGGCCGCCGCCGGATCGGAAGCGGTATATGGCGTCAATACCGGTTTCGGAAAACTCGCTTCGATCCGGATCGCGCCAGAGGACACGGCAACGCTTCAACGGAATTTGATCCTGTCGCATTGTTCCGGCGTCGGGCCAGACACGCCGCGCCCTATCAAGCGCCTGATGATGGTGCTGAAGCTGATTTCGCTTGGCCGCGGCGCGTCGGGGATCAGGCTGGAAACGGTGGAACTGCTTGAGGCAATGCTCAAGCACAATGTCCATCCGATCATTCCTGCGCAAGGATCGGTCGGCGCCTCGGGCGATCTTGCGCCGCTTGCCCACATGGCGGCGGTGCTGATGGGCGAAGGACAAGCCGAATGGCAGGGCCAGACCATGCCGGGCAAAGACGCATTGGCCAAGGCCGGTCTGTCGCCGGTGACTTTGGGCCCCAAAGAAGGTCTCGCGCTGATAAACGGCACGCAGTTTTCGACTGCCTATGCGCTGGCCGGATTGTTCAGCGGCTGGCACGCGGCGCATATCTCTTTGCTCTCCTCTTCCATGTCGATCGACGCCGCAATGGCATCGACCGCGCCGCTGATTGAAGAGATCCACACTTTGCGCGGCCACCCCGGCCAAATCAAAGCCGCCGCGACCATGCGCGCGCTGCTTGAAGGTAGCGAAATTCGCGAGGCTCACCGCGATGATGATCCGCGCGTGCAAGACCCCTATTGCATGCGCTGCCAGCCGCAAGTCGTCGGCGCGGCAATGGATATGTTGGCGCATGCCGCTGTCACGTTGCAGCGCGAAGCCAATGCAGTGACGGACAATCCGTTGGTCCTGACATCGGAAAACCGCATTGTCTCAGGCGGCAATTTCCACGCAGAACCCGTTTCATTCGCGGCGGATATGATTGCCATAGCGCTCGCCGAAATCGGGGCGATTGCGCAGCGCCGTATAGCCCTGCTGGTGGACCCTACACTCAGCTTTGATCTCCCGCCCTTTTTGGCAGCCGACCCGGGGCTCAATTCCGGGCTGATGATCGCCGAGGTCACAAGCGCGGCTTTGATGAGCGAGAACAAGCATCTGGCCAATCCGTGCTCGACCGATTCAACCCCGACCAGCGCCAATCAGGAAGACCATGTCAGCATGGCAGCGCATGGCGCGCGCCGTCTGGAGGTGATGGCCGCTAATCTGTTCCGTATATTGGGCATCGAAATCTTCAGCGCCGCGGAAGGAATCCGGTTCCGCGCGCCGCTAAAGACCAGCCCCGCCCTGTCCGCAGTGGCTGATCGTTTTCACAAGCATGTACCACCGCTGACGCAGGATCGCTTCCTGAGCGCGGACCTTGAAGCCGCCGCTGAGCTGTCCACTGGCCCCGCCTTGCTGGAAACGGCAGCAATACCATTCCCAGAGATCGAGGAATTGCTCCATGACTGATCGCACGCATAACAGCCGTGCCGTGTTCCCCCCGACCGGCAGCGAGCTCAATACCAAAAGCTGGCTGACCGAAGCGCCGCTGCGCATGCTGATGAACAATCTGCACCCGGACGTTGCGGAAAATCCGGACGAGCTGGTTGTCTATGGCGGAATTGGCCGGGCGGCGCGCAACTGGGCTGCATTTGACGCGATTGTAGAGAGTTTGAAAACACTGGAAGAGGATCAAACGCTTCTTGTCCAGTCGGGCAAGCCTGTGGGCGTTTTCAGGACGCATAGCGACGCACCGCGCGTGCTGATCGCCAATTCGAACCTGGTGCCGCATTGGGCGAATTGGGATCACTTCAACGAGCTCGATAAAAAGGGCTTGGCAATGTACGGCCAGATGACGGCTGGATCGTGGATCTATATCGGCACGCAGGGGATCGTTCAGGGCACCTACGAGACTTTTGTCGAGGCAGGCCGCCAACATTATGGCGGCAATCTGCGCGGCAAATGGATTTTGACCGCAGGGCTTGGCGGAATGGGCGGTGCGCAGCCGCTGGCGGCAGTCATGGCGGGCGCGTGCTGCCTCGCGATCGAATGCGACGAAACCCGCGCGGATTTCCGGCTCCGCACCCGATATGTCGATGAGAAAACACGCGATCTGGATGAAGCATTGGCGATGATCGATCGCTGGACAAAGGCGGGTGAAGCCAAGTCAGTCGCCTTGATCGGCAATGCCGCGGAAATCGTGCCCGAATTGCTCAAACGCGGCGTCAGGCCCGACATTCTCACCGATCAGACCAGCGCGCATGATCCGGTGCACGGCTATCTTCCGATTGGCTGGAGCGTGGCCGAATGGCGCGCAAAACAGGAAAGCGATCCCAAGGCGGTCGAAAAGGCTGCGAGAGCTGCGATGAAAACGCATGTCCGCGCGATGGTGGACTATCACAATGCCGGCGTTCCGACCGTCGATTACGGCAACAATATCCGGCAAGTCGCGCTGGATGAGGGGCTTGAAGATGCGTTTGCCTTCCCGGGATTTGTGCCCGCCTATATCCGCCCGCTTTTTTGCCGCGGAATTGGCCCGTTTCGCTGGTGCGCGTTGTCGGGCGACCCGGAAGATATCTACAAAACCGACGCCAAGGTGAAAGAGATTATCGCCGATGACCCGCACCTGCATAATTGGCTGGATATGGCCCGCGAGCGGATCAGTTTTCAGGGTCTGCCGGCGCGGATTTGCTGGGTCGGTCTGGGCCAGCGTCACAAACTCGGTCTCGCGTTTAACGAAATGGTTCGTAACGGCGAATTGAGCGCGCCGGTGGTTATCGGCCGCGATCATCTGGACAGCGGATCGGTCGCATCACCAAACCGCGAAACAGAGGCAATGAAGGACGGTAGCGACGCAGTTTCCGACTGGCCTCTGCTCAACGCGCTGCTCAACACCGCAAGCGGCGCGACATGGGTCAGCCTGCACCATGGCGGCGGCGTCGGCATGGGATTTTCGCAGCACAGCGGGATGGTCATTTGCTGCGACGGCACAGAGGATGCCGACCGGCGCATTGCCAATGTTTTGTGGAATGATCCAGCAACCGGTGTGATGCGCCATGCCGATGCGGGATATGAAGACGCCCTTGCCTGCGCGCGCGATCACGGGCTCGATTTGCCCGGAATTGCGGGGATGCGATAGAGCCGCGAAATGGCTGTTGAGTTCATTCCTGCTGCGCCTTGGAATGGCCGCTCCGACCCCGAAGACGGGGCCGATGCCGTTCGCTTGCACCACCTGATCGCTGACGATGCAAGCCGCGCGGTGTTGGGCTTTGCGAGCGAAGCCGGTGTCATCCGCAACAAGGGACGAAAAGGCGCAGCTGCCGGCCCGGCATCACTACGAAATGCGCTGGCGAATATGGCCGCGCCAAGCGGTGCAGAGCCCTTCAGCGACCTTGGCAATATCGTCATCACCGACGATGATCTGGAAGAGGGCCAGGCTGCACTGAGCGCCCGCATATCCGACGCTTTGGAGAGACATGACCGGCTGGTTGTTTTGGGCGGCGGGCACGAGACTGCATTTGGCAGCTATTGCGGAATTGCCGCGCAGTTTGTCAGCAAAAGAATCGGGATCATCAATCTCGATGCGCATCTCGACCTGCGCCTTGTCGGTGACAACGGGCCATCATCCGGAACGCCCTTCGCGCAAATTCGCGCGCTGCGCCCTGAGCATTTCGATTATCTATGTTTGGGCGTCGCGGAAGAATCGAACACCCAAGCTTTGATGAATCGCGCGCAAGAATGGGGCGTGGCAATGGTCAGCGATCACGCGCTGATTGCAGACAAACACGCTGCCGACGGCGCAATTCGTGAGATCATCTCGCGGTCCGAGATCGTCTATCTAACCATCGATATTGATGTTCTGCCGCACTATCAGGCGCCCGGCGTCAGCGCGCCCGCAGCCCGAGGGGTCGATCTCTCAACAATCGAACATCTGGTTGATCATGTCTTGGTAACTTGCCGGGAGTTGGACTGCCCTTGCCCTCTGGCGGATATCGTCGAACTATCGCCCCCGCATGATCCACAAAATGTCACCGCCAAGAGCGCCGCATTATTGGCGCGGCGGTTACTGTTCGCGGATCTCTAAAGACGCTGCGCAACTATTTCAGCAGCGCCAATTCGACATAGTCTGACGCCCTATTGAATGTATAGCTCACCCGCCGGGCCGGAATTCGTCTTGGTTAATCCCTTGCCAGCACACGCGATTCTATTGCAGGGTGGTCGTGATGAGGGGTTTTCGAATCGATGAGTGATGGGCTGCGACGCGATACGCTGTTCGTAGCACTAACACGGCCGCAAATGTTTGCGGGCGTGACATTCACGTTTTTTGTAATCAATCTGATTGTCTCGGCCGAACTGTTCCTCATATTCAGAAGCCTTTGGGTGCTTCTTGCTGCGTTGGTTCTGCACGGTGTCGGAATGCTGTTCTGCTTGCACGAACCGCGCTTCTTTGACCTGTGGATCACCCGCGTACGCAATTGCCCCAGAGTCAAAAACTTCCGGATGTGGCGATGCAATTCCTATCGTCCCTGATCAAACCACCGGTTACGCGCGACCCGAATGTGATTGCGCGCGAAACGCCAGCCGGCGTCCATTTGCCCTATGCCCGCCATATAGATGACATAACCATCGAAACGCGCGATGGTTTGTTGATGCAAACGATCCGGCTGGGCGGATTGCTTTTTGAAACTGCCGACAGTGACGAGCTAAATTATCGTGCCGAATTGCGCGATGCGATGCTGCGCACTTTGGGTACGTCACGCTTTGCCCTGTATCACCACGTTGTCCGGCGCCGGGCCGATGTGGCGTTGGACGGCGAATATATTAACGATTTTTCCCAGCGCCTCGATCAACGTTGGAAGAAACGGCTTGGCGCCAAACATCTTTACGTGAACGAGCTGTTCGTGACGATCGTCAGGCGCCCCTTGCAAGGACAGATCGGCCTGGCTGATCGGCTGCGCGGCTGGTTTGCCCGGTCGACGCAAAACAATGCCGCACTGATGGCCGCAGAAAAGCACGCGCTGGACAATGCGCGCGAGGCACTGGTCGCATCGCTTGGCGTATACGATCCGCATGTGCTGTCGCGTTATGAAAGCGATACGGGTGAGCGATCCGAACCGTTGGAATTTCTTTCCTATCTGTTCAACGCCGAAATGCGTCCCATGGCGCTGCCGCATGGGGAACTGGGGCATCACATTCCGGCGCGCCGGATCAGCTTTGGGCAAGATACGGTCGAACTCGCCCCTAACGGGCCGAATGACCGCAAGTTCATCGCACTTGTTTCTATCAAGGACTATCCGGGCCAGACAATGCCGGGGATGTTCGATGAGCTGTACCGGTTGCCTTTCGAACTCAATGTCAGCCAGAGCTTCGCATTCGTCGAACGTCAGCAAGCGCTTGGGCGAATGAATCTGGCATTGCGGCGGATGCGCTCCGCCGAAGACGAGGCCTTGTCCCTTCGCGAAGAACTGACCGAGGCGAAGGACGAAGTCGCCGCCGGCAGAGCGGGTTTTGGAGAGCATCACACCACCATCGCCATCCATGCGGGCGATCTGAAAACGCTCAATCTGCAAGTTGCCGAAATCATTGCGTTGCTGGCAGACCTTGGCATCAATGCAGTCCGCGAAGATATTGCGCTGGAACCGACATTCTGGGCGCAGTTCCCCGCCAATTTCCGCTATCTCCCGCGCCGCGGATTGGTTTCCACGACCAATTTTGCCGGCCTTGCCAGCCTGCACAATTTCCCCGTCGGGCAAGTGCATGGCAACCATTGGGGCGAAGCGGTTACGCTGTTCGAAACCACCGCTGCGGGCCCGTATTTCTTCAATTTCCATCAAAAGGACCTGGGCAATTTTACCGTGATCGGTCCGTCCGGTTCGGGCAAAACCGTGGTGCTCAATTTCCTGCTGGCGCAGGCACAGAAGTTCAAACCGCGCACGATCTTCTTTGACAAGGATCGCGGGGCAGAGCTGTTTATCCGCGCGATTGGCGGACAGTATGACCGGCTCGATCCCTCGATGGCGTCCGGGCTGAACCCGCTCCAGCTCAGCAATACACCGATCAATGCGGCGTTCTTGCAGGATTGGCTGACGCTTCTGGTTGGCGAAGTGAGCAGCGAAGAACGCGAACAGCTAAGGGACGCTCTGGCAGCCAATTTTGAGCAGCCTAAAGAGATGCGCCGCCTGCGGCATTTTGCCGAATTGTGCCGGGGTCATGATCGTCCGCAACCCGGCGATCTTTATTCCCGCTTGCAGCCCTGGTTCGGTAACGGCGAGCATGCATGGCTATTCGACAACGAGAAAGACACGACCGATCTGACATCGCAGACCGTTGGTTTCGATATGACCGCGATCCTCGATCATCCGGTCGCGCGGACGCCTGCAATGTTGTATTTCTTCCACCGCGTGGAACAGCGACTGGATGGCAACCCAACCATCCTGGTCGTCGATGAAGGGTGGAAAGCGCTCGATGATCCGGTCTTCGTGCGCAAGATCAAGGATTGGGAAAAGACCATCCGCAAACGCAACGGGATCGTCGGTTTCGCAACGCAGAGTGCGCAGGACGCGTTGGAGAGCCAGATCGCCAGCGCCATCATCGAACAGGCGGCCACACAAATCTTCATGATTAATCCAAAGGCCCGGGCCGAGGATTACATTCAGGGCTTTGGCCTTAGCCCGCACGAATTCGAACTTGTCCGTTCACTACCCGACAATTCGCACTGCTTCCTGATCAAGCACGGCAAGGAAAGCGTAGTTGCACGGCTGAACCTGTCCAACGAACAAGAGTTGCTGACAATTCTGTCGGGCCGCGAAAGCACGGTCCGCATCTTTGACGAGCTCGTTGGCAAGACCGGGGCCGACCCGCAAAACTGGATGCATCTGCTGTTGGAGCGCGCTGCTTGATGGCCTGCCCCGCGATCCTGACCGGCGACCGTTTTCTGTTGCGCGTAATCGAGCATATCGATTGTCAGGCCCAATTTCTGGGCAGTTACGGCTATCAGGCGTTGAGCCAGCCGGGATCGCTCGCATCCAACATCATGACCGGGCTGCTGACTCTGTTCGTGGCCCTGTTTGCGCTGCGGCTATTGTTCGGCCCCACACCCGGTGCGCGCGATGTTATCTACGATCTGCTCAAAGTCGGGATCGTTCTTACTCTGGCATTCTCATGGCCTGCTTTTCGCACGGTTGTGCATGACGTGGTGGTGGATGGCCCGGCTGAAGTGGTTACAGCAGTCGTTTCTCCATCGCTCAATCAGGAAAATGGGCGGCTGGCGGTCCGCTTGCAGCAGGCAGACGCCGCCATTGTTCAATTGACCGAGATGGGAACCGGGCGAAATACCGGAGCTGCTCTCGAAGGCAGCACTACGGGAGCGTCCTTTGCCGGAACTTCGCTTCAAGACGACACGGCGTTTGGCTATGGAAGGATGTTCTACCTTTCGGGAATAATGGGTTCCCTTGTCATAATCCGGATCATTGCTGCCTTGCTGCTTGCGCTGGCACCGCTGGCCGCGGGCATGTTGCTGTTTGAAGCCACGCGCGGGCTCTTTGCGGGATGGATTAAAGGGCTGACTCTCTCGATGCTGGGATCGATTGCTATTTCGGTCGTGTTGCTGATAGAGCTATCGATATTGGAGCCGTGGCTGGCGGACGCAACGCGAGTCCGCGAACTGGGTTATGCCATACCGTCAGCGCCCATCGAATTATTTGCAATTTCAGCTGCTTTTGCGGTTGCCCAGCTCGCCATGATCTGGCTGCTCGCCAAAGTCGCTTTCGCGCGCGGCTGGATTTCGCTCCCCGCTCGGCCGCGCGGCTGGCAGACCAATCCTTTCGATTCGTATAGAATGCCCAGCCCGAATGTGGACGTCCAGATCCGCCCTTCGCGTGCGCAACTTATTGCTGACAATGTCGAGACAATCATGCGCCGCGAAGAATACAGAGACGCCTCGCGCACCTCCATCCGATCAATCACTGGCGATGGTCCCAACAGGCAAGACAGCGCAAAACCGGCGGCGCAAAACGCTGCCGAACAACAGGCCCCTCGTCTCGGCAGCTCCTTCAGGCGCACAGTAAAGCGCAACAGATTTGATATAATGCGAAAGGATCGACCATCGTGAGCGAACTGGATGATTTTGATCCAGCGTCAGAGATGTCCGATAGCTGGACGCAAAGCGTAACCGGTGATCTGGAGCGCTCGACGCGCAGAGCATGGTGGGTCGCAGCGGCGTTCGGCATTATCGCGATACTCGAAGCCATCGCATTGGTAATCCTGACCCCGCTCAAGACGGTAGAGCCCTATACAATTCTGGTGGACCGGCAGACGGGCAATGTAGAGACCCTGTCTTCGCTGGACCCGCAAACCGTCGCCCCCGACGCTGCGCTGACCAAGGCGTTTCTGGTGCAATATGTCAGCACAAGAGAACACTTCGATTACGACTCGGTTCAGGATGATTACCGCAAGGTCACACTGTGGACGGGCGGAAACGAGCGTCAGCGATATATCGATCTGATGGAAGACGGAAATCCGCAAAACCCGCTTTCCTTTGTGCCGCGTGGGGGAACGATCAAAGCGGATGTCCGCAGCATTTCGTCGCTCGCCGCCAATCGTTCTCTGGTCCGCTTTACCACGACGCAAACCGATCAAACGGGCCGCGCTCTGGCTCCTGAATATTGGGCCGCAGTCATTGACTACCAGTTCTCGACCGCGGAAATGAGCGAGGCAGACCGGTTCATCAATCCGCTCGGCTTTCAGGTTTTGCGTTACCGCCGCAGCGCGGAAACATTGCCCGAAGTCGAAGCCGCACGCGAAGATGCAATGCCGGTTACTTCGGAAGAGAACACCGCTCCATGATCAGCTGGCGCGCCTTTGCGGTCATCGTGGGACTGTTTACCGGTGTGGGCTTGGCGGGCGCAACGACCGCACAGATTTTGCCCCAGCCAAGCGCGGAGAACCCGCGTATCCAATCCATCGAATGGGCTCCAGGGCAGGAAGTGATCCTGACCTCTTTGCCCAATACGGCTCTCACCGTTCTGCTTGAACCGGGCGAACAAATCCGCCGTGTTTCGCTGGACCGGCAGGACCAGTTGGATGTGCGTGTTTCGGCAGAGGGTGACAGTTTGTTGATCATGCCGCGCGTCGCAGATGTTGCTGCAAACTTGGCTGTCCAATCGGACCGCCGTGACTATAACTTCACCGTGCAATCGGCGCGCAGTCTCACTGCCGCCTATCTGGTCAAATTCATCTATGGCGGCGCGGTTCCAGAGCCCGCGCTTCCGGTGCTTGCAGAGCCAACCGGTGAAGTCTGGCATTATCGCCTAAAGGGGGACCGCGAGGTGCGCCCCCAAACCATCGAAGATGATGGTGTCAGAACGCGCATTACATACGGGGCAGAGCAAGCGCTTCCGGCTGTCTTTGCCATCGGCCCCACCGGCGATGAGCAAGTAATCAACGGCTATATGCGCGGGAATGTCTTTGTAATCGACCGTGTGCACCGCGAACTGGTCTTCCGGATCGACAAGAAGAAGGCCACCGCCAAACGCAACAGGGAGGCAAGCGATGACGGCGCACGCTGAAGAAGCCGATGACATCTATCCCGTCGTTGCTCCCAAAAAAATCAGCAGTATCGGGCCATGGTTATTCGGGCTTGCCCTGATCGCCGGTGGCGCTTGGCTGTTTTCGATGATGAATGCCGGCAGATTGGAAATGCAAGGCAAAGCCGATGCAATCAATCCTGTCGCAACCGGACAACGCATTGCAGCCGCCCCGCCTTTGGTGATCTCTGGGCCCTCACCGGATCTGCGGGATACGCGTGACCTGCTCCCGCAATCGCGCACTTTGACACCTGCCCCGGTTTCCTTGGCAAGGGCCGCCCCACCACCGGCGGCTGTCCGTCAAGCACCGACTCTGCCCGACAATCGGCTGCCAGCCCCGCCACCGGTCTACCCGGAGCCGCCGCTGCCTGCTCAACCGGCAATCATATTTGACAACAATGCCAATACCGGCACTTCGACTGCGGCGGCTGAAGTTGCTGCCGCTGGAAGCCGGGTAACAGCAAAGCGATTTGTCAGGCCTTCCTACACCGTTCCTCAGGGAACGGTGATCCCGGCGGTGCTCGAAACCGCGCTCGACTCGACCCGCCCGGGTGCCGCACGGGCACTGGTCCAGCGCAATGTGTACGGATTTGACGGAACGCGCATACTCGTCCCGCGCGGTAGCCGGCTTTACGGTGAATATGATTCCGGGCTCGAAGCAGGGCAAAACCGTGCGCTCGTCCAATGGACCCGGCTGATCCGGCCGGATGGGGTGACAATCGCTTTGGATTCGCCCTCTTCCGATCCGCTTGGCCGCGCGGGGATTAGGGGCAGCGTCGACAGCAAATTCCTCCAGCGTTTTGGCGGCGCGATCCTGCAGTCGGTGCTTGATATCGGTGTGGGCCTCGCAACGCAGGAAGTTGGTAACGGTGTTGTGGTCGCGCTTCCGGGGAGCACCCAGAATGTGCAAATCCGCGACGGCAACCGTGTTCAAAGGACGCTCAAGATCAAGCACGGCACCAGCGTTTCGGTGTTTGTTGCACGCGATCTCGATTTCTCGACCGTCGATTCCTGACCATGCAAACCGGCTATTATCTCGATAGCTTTCTCGCGCCGCTTGCGCCGATCTTGGCGCGCGATGACGTTACCGACATTTTCGTCAATCGGCCGGGCGAGGTTTGGGTGGAATCGCTCGGCGGGGGGATCACGACTGAACGGATCGAGGCGCTTGATGAAGAAATGCTCGGCCGGTTATCGAGACAGATTGCGGCTGCCAATTCGCAAGGCATCAATCGCAGACAGCCGCTGCTCGCGGCCTCATTGCCCGATGGATCGCGCGTGCAAGTGGTTGCTCCGCCGGCCACGCGCGCCGGTCATGTGATCGCCATTCGCCGGCATGTCGCCTCCACCATGTCGCTTTCTGACTGGCAGGATGGCGATGCTTTCTCGCGAATGCAGGGCGGCGATGCAGCAATTGACCAGAGCCGGAAATACCGCAGGCTCGACGGCAGTCAGGCGGTTGAGTTTCTTCGCAAAGCGGTTGCGGACAGGCGCAACATCCTCATTTCCGGCGGAACCTCGACCGGCAAAACAACATTCCTCAACGGACTGCTCGCCGAAATCCCCCAGGATGAACGATTGATCCTGATTGAGGACACCGAAGAACTCAGGCTGACTCACCAAAACGCGGTCGGGCTGTTGGCCGCACGCGGAGAGATGGGAGAAGCTGATGTCAGCGCGGAGGATTTGCTCATCGCCGCGCTGCGGATGCGCCCCGACCGGATAATTTTGGGGGAGCTGCGCGGAAGCGAGGCATTTACCTTCCTGCGCGCCGTGAACACCGGCCATCCAGGTTCGATAACAACGATCCACGCCGACACCCCGCAACGCGCGATCGAGCAGCTGGCGCTGCTGGTCCTGCAGACCGGGTCACGGCTTTCACGCGACGATGTAAGGCATTACGTCCGCGAGAGCATTGATGTGTTTGTCCAGCTGGAACGCCGCGCGGGCAAGCGCCGCGTGTCAGAGATTCTGGTGGCAGAGTAAGCAATGCTGGCAGCACAATCGGCTTCACTGTTCGAACCGGCAGGCGGAAATGCGCTTCAGAACGCGATAGATTGGATAACCGGGACATTGCTTGGCAGCATAGCCATCGGCCTGTGCGTGCTTGGGGTAGCATATGTCGGGCTGCTTCTGCTGACCGGGCGCTTGGCCGTACGCGAAGGATTGCGCGTGGTGCTGGGGTGCTTCCTGTTGCTGGGCGCACCCGTGATCGCTGCGGCAATGATGGGCCTGACATAGCTGGGCCAGAATGACCGGTCGTCCGCCTCTGGGTCGAGCCTGCCAGACCGGCGACAAACAGCTTGCGACTTGCAAACCAGTTGCAACGTAAGGCTAGGTTCCGTGCCGCGAGCGCTTCAGCTTGCGCTTGCTCCAAACATAGAGTCCGCTCACGCTCAAGAACGCGAGAAAAATGCCGCTCAGAAATGTCAGCCACTGCCAGATCGGGCCACCGATCGAGGCAGCATGAATTCCGTCCATGACATGAGCGACCTTGGTCGCGCGGCCAGCGGATTGGGCACGGTAGCCAATCTCGATTTCGCCGGTGCCGGGGACGGCAGGGACGTGCATTTCAGCCGGTCCTTTGGCTCCGATCATCATAAACGTCCATTCGCCATCGGCCGTCGCCGGCGCCTGAATGGAAGCGGGGCGGCCGGGATAGGCCGATTGTGCCTGATCCAGGGTACGCTCCCATTCTGCCCCGGAGAAAGACACAGGAGGTGCAGCCGCGCCCTTCTGTTCCCCAGCCGGTCGCGGTCCATGGCTGTGTCCTTCGGCCGCTTCGGCACCGGGCTCGACTATCATCGTAAAGAAGGCGGGAAAGGATATCCATGCGCCCGTAAATGCTTCCACGATCAGGACGAGCGACAATAGCACGCCTGACTGGCGGTGAATGTTGAGCATTTTTCCTTCCCACCGCCTCCATCGCATTGCAGCGATGATTTTCTTGCGCCCCGGCCACCACACCACCAACCCGGTTACCGCCGAAATGATCAGAAACAGGCCCATGAAACCAACCACCGGGCGCCCTACCCCGCTCAGCAGCAAGTGGCCGTGAATGGCATGCATATACCACATGAAGTCGCCGGTGCTGCGCTTCGAATCGAGAAATTCAGCGTTGTCAGGGTCAATATAGGCCGCCATCCGGGTTGGCGGCCCCAAACCCATAAATGGTCCCGCGACCGGATTGGTTCCCAGCATCAAGGGATAGCCGGGCTCACCAATAAGCGCCGCGGTGATCGGGCCGTGCGCCTCCATTGCTTCGCTCGCGGCATCAATATGGGCCGCCGTGATGTTCGCCGGATCTGCGCTGGCGGCAACCGACCTTTGCGGGTTAACAAGCAGCTCGGTTTCAGCAGGCCAGACCAACGCTGATCCCGTCAGGCCCAGCAATGCCATCGGGATCAAGAGCGCTATTCCCAGCCACCGATGGACGAACAACCATACCTGCTGCACCTTGGCCTTGGGAGAAAGGTAGGGGTTCGCACCAGCCTTAACGGTCGCCATTTTTTGCAATTCCTAGAAGCGGAATGCCGCGGTGAGCTTGAAATTGCGCCCCGGCTCGACATCGTTCAGTACCAATGGCCCGAATACAGGGTGGAAAGTGTTCCCGCTACGCGAGGCGTGACTGGTGTAAGTCTCGTCGAACAGATTGTCGACGCCAGCGGTGAGTGACATGCCTTCGATCGCAAGGGCGTTTTCCCAGCGGCCCGAAAGATTTACCACAGTATAGGCAGGCTTGTTGTCGCCGGCGGCCGTGGTCTGATCAAAAGTGTGCTGGATGTTGGTGCCGATCTGGATCGCGCTGTTATCGCTGTTCCACACCAGTTCACCCGATAGTTTGTCACCGATTTCGCGCAAGCTCTCGGTAAGATCAGCATTGGTGAGCCGCGAGGCATCCAGTTCCGACGAAGAGAACCCGGCGAAGGCATCGAAATTCGAGGTCCGCAGATTGGCGCCAAGTTCAAATCCGTCGATCTTGGCTGTACCAAGATTGGCATCCCAAACCGCACCGGCCACCGTGCCGCTTGGCACCTCGCCAATATAGTCGTCGATCGTCGTCTCGAAGAAGCGCGCAGTCAGCCCAAACGCCCCGCCATCGAAGGGCTGACGCAGCTCTGCACCCGCTTCGAAATTGTCGCCGGTCTCTGGTTGCAAATCCGGATTGATGATCTTGACGACTGCGTTCCCTCCAAATGGTTCAGCCAGTTCGGGGCCCCGGAACAATGTTGTGTAGCTGGCAAAAATGCGCAGGCCGTCCACCGGTTCCACGCCCCCTGCAAGGCCCCATGTCAGCTTGTCCCATTTATCGCCCTGGCCAGAGGTGAGATAATCGACGCTGTGGGTATTATACCGAATGCCCGGGCGGATGTTGACGACACCGTCAGCTAGCCAGATATCGTCCTCGACAAAGAAGGCGAGGCTTTCCGACTCCTGCCCCTGCGACGGCGCACCACCGGTTACGTCAGAGACATAGTCGAAAGTTTGATCGAAATATTCGAACCCATAGTTGAAACTATGATCGAGCCCGCCAGTGGATAGCCGCGACTGCGCAAGTAGGTTGGCGCCCCAATTGTCGGCGGTCACCTGACGATCGGTAAGAATTCCGCGGGGGATGCCCGGATTGCTCTCGTCGCGATACAGCTTTAGATCGTTGGTATAGACTGTCAGCGAGACGTCCAGCGCATCACCGAAGTCGCCATCATATCCGAAATTCAGCGTTTCGCGTGTATATTCGGTCGGTAGCAAAATGTCGCCGGTGATCGCGGCGTTGGTCAATACGCCCATATCGGGGCGCTGGGTGTAGTCGCCCTTGTCCCAATAGCGGTCATAACTTGCGCGGATCGAATGCTCATCGGAGAAGTTGTAGCGCGCCTTTACCAATGCGTTTTGGGTCACCCCATCGCTGCCAATAGTTGCGCGACCCGAACCATCTTCAAAATTGCCACGATCGACACGGTTGTAATAGGCGAGCAGATCAAGGCCTCCGGCTTGCCCGTAAAGCGTCGCCGATCCTGACCACAATTCGTTGCTCGCCCAGCCACCCGCGATACGCCCGCCAATATTGCGGCCTTCGCGGAGTACGTCGGCCGCATCCAGCGTGTCGAAACGGATCGCTCCCCCAAGACCGCCATGGGTCACGCTATTGGTTCCGAGCTGGATCTCTGCCGATCGCAAGATGTCGGGGTTGATCAGCAGATTGCCAATGTGGTGGTAGATATAGTTCGTCTGAAGCGCGCCATCGATGTAGACATTGAGATCGCGGTCATCGAGGCCGCGGAAGTTTATGCGGGTGTTGACTGAGTGGGTGCCACCAACGTCCACACCCGGAATGGGGCGCAAAAGATCGCTAAGGTGATCAGCCTGGCGGATTGAGATATCTTCCTCTCCGAGAGCCAGGCCATCGGCTACTACCTGCGTTCCCCAAACCACGATCGCGTCGTCTCCACTGGGTTCGCTTTCTTGCGCATGCGCAGCGGAGACCGCGAACATTGAGGCACAGAGGATCGAAACGGAGGCAAGACACTGGGTACGGATGGACAAGATACGGCTCCTTAATTGCGAATCATTCGCAGACAACAGCCCATTAATGCGACTAATTATCATTCGCAAGAAGGTTGTTGGCAATTTTTTGAAATGATTGTTGGTGCTCTATGGACGGCTGACAGGCTCTAGCTATTGGAGCTCAATCTTGCTGTTTCTCTCGCGCGTATTTAGTCAAAATGCCAGAAGCTATGACGCTGTAAAATCGCCCTCTTTTCGAACAGCTCCGCACACGTGAAAATAAAGTCGCAACAAGTCCCGTGACAGCAACAGCCAAATTTATCTGATCTCTATTTTCCTATTCTTGCGCTTCTTTGATTGAAGCACTGCGTCATGCGGTGCTGCATCAGGAGGGATTGCATGAGCACCGGTTTCACGAAATATTACCAACGCGCGCTTCGCCACGGGACTTCGATTACCGTGATCGGTCTGGCTATTTTTTCTGCCTCTCCAGCCAGGGCAGAGTGCGACGACAACACGCCCAATAGCGGGGTGACAGTCACTTGTGATGCGAATGGCGACAATCCTGACCCTGATGGTGTGCGCAATGGCACTGCGGCTGACGTAGCGGTCAATATCCTCACCGATGCGGATATTCGCACCGATGGCCTGTTGCAGGACGGAATTCGGCTGGGCGATGGCGCGCGGATCAATATGGGCGCCGGCTCTAGTATTCTGACGACCGCCGATGGCAGTTACGGCATCCGTGTTGGCAACAATGCAATTGTCGATCTCGACAATGCATCCGTAACTGCGGAAGGCGGTTTCGGACGAAGCGGAAGTGCTGCGATCCCCTCTGCCTTAACGGTTGGCGAGAACGCCGATATCCGGTTGCGCAATGGATCGGTGGTGACGGCTTTCAACAACGCAATAGAGCTGGGCGACAATTCGTCGGTTCTTGTGGGCGAGAATTCGCAGATCATCACCACTGGCGGAGCAGATCTTACTGGCGAGCGCGGCGTCGCAATCGATGGTGGCAGGTTCCCGGCCGATGGGGTCACCGTCGATATGCGACTGGGCTCGCTAATCAGCGTGCAAGGCAATGGCGGCGGCGCGATGTTCCTTGGTGACGATGCGATGATCACGATCGATGGCGGAGCTATCGATATTGTGCAGGATTTCACCGGCCTCGGCTCAAGGAACGGAATTCTGGGCGGGATACAGGTTCGCGACGACGCGACGATCAGCCTGACAGACGCTACAATCACGACATTTGACCAGATCGCGATCAGCGCGATCGACAATCTCACGCTTGATATCGGCGACGGCACCGTGATTTCTGCGGAAAATCCGGTGGGTGGACAAGGTTTCATCGAATTTCTCGACAATGCGAACATAACAATGCAGTCCGGTTCTCTGGTGCGCGTTGTTGGAACGTCCGCCTTTGCCAATGCCCGGAGCGTAAATGATGATCGGGGCGGCCGCCTATCGCGCGGGCTCTCCTTCATTTTGGAAGAAGGCGCACGCATCGAACAATCTGGCGTTGGCTTCGCAATCGATGCGGCTTCGAATGCGGACATCACCATCGACGGCGAAATCGAGGCTAGATCAGGCGTTTCGGTACGCCAGTTGGAGGCGGGGACCGTTAATATCGATGTCAGTGGTTCTATTGTCGCACAAGACAATGCGATCCTTATAAGCGACAATTATTTTGACGGTGCCGTCACTGGTGATCGCTTCGGCTTTATCAACGTCGCTGAGGGCGCGCGCGTCATATCGAGTGATTTCCACGCGATCCAGCATAGCCAAGGCAATGATAGCGAAGACTTCCGCGATCCGGCGATCAACCCGTGGATGGAACTGACAGTGACAATCGCTGGCGAGGTGCGGAGCGAAAGAGAAAACGGCTTCGCTTTTAGGGGGTCAAGTGGCAACGATATTATTGTCCTGCTCCCGACCGCGCAGATTTCCGGCACTTTGGCCGGAAGCTTCTTTGTCGGGGAACGGTCGGAAGATACCGATCAGATTTTCTTCAACGGCGTAGCTGGCACCAATGGACTTCTTGACCTAGGTGTCTCGCCAATTGCCCTTTTCGAGGAACTGATCAAAGAGGGTGAAGGTACATGGACTATCCGCGGAACATCGCTAGCTGCAGATAGTTTCACAGAAGATCGCGATGATGGCCCGATCATCAATGTCATCGCGCTGGAGAACAATCCAGTCTTCGATATTCGCGAAGGCACAATGATCTTCGACGATATCGATCTCGACACGGTTGCCGTCACCATCCGCCCCGGTGCCTTTCTGGAAGGCTTCGGCACGTTCGGCTCCCTCGACGTTCAGGGGCAAGCCACAATCTCTCCAACCGGTGCCAATGGTGGACCAGGCCTGTTTGAAATCGGCGATCTGACGCTGACCGATCAGGCGGTGTTCGTTGTCGACGCCAATGATCAGGGAGAAGCCGATCGGATCAATGTCACCGGCACGGTCACGCTCGGCGGAGCGACGTTGAACGTACGCGATATGGCAGGCGGCAATTTCGATGGAACCGACCCGTTCAACTATATCATTATCGGCAATGATGCGGCGGATGCGATCAATGGCACATTCGGTGCGATAACCAATGAACTGGCGTTTCTGACGCCAACTGTCAGCTATAGTGGAGGCGACGGCAACGATGTGGTGCTGACATTGACTCCCAACAATGTCACGCCGCCCCCGCCTCCTCCGCCGCCGCCCCCGACACCACCACCGCCTCCCCCACCAACCGGTGGCACAGGACCAGACCCGATTCCTGGCGGATTGTTCCAGACCGCAGCGCTGACATTTAACCAATTGAACTCAGCAAATCGGTTGGACCGTCTCGATCAGACAGCGGGAACCGATGCCGCGGACATTTACACGCAGATCCTGTTTATGGATGCGGTATCGGCACGCGACGCTTTTGATCAGGCGTCGGGCGAAGTCTACGCAACGCTGCAAGCCGATGGTGCCGAACGCGCGATGATGGCGACCGGCAGATTGACCGCGCGAGCGCATGAACAAAGCGGAACGGGCTGGGGAATTTGGGGCGGAGTGGGCGGCCGCGCGGGCACTGTTGACGAAGACGGCAATGCCGCGGACGTCAATAATGACTCGCTCCGTTTCGATCTGGGAATGGACTATAGAGGCCCGGACAATAAGTGGGCCTTTGGCGCAGCTGTAGGCTATTTCCGGGGCGGGCTGGAGATCGACCACCGCAATTCCAACCTTATGTATAATGGTTGGAGCATTGGCGGATATGGCCGATACGGCAGCGGCAATACCGGGCCAACGGTGACCGGCGCTGTCAGCTATGGTGACGGCGAGGCCGATGTCGTCCGTGAGGTAGCTTTCGGCACAATTGCACGCGTTGCGCGGGCGACTGTCGATATCGAAACTATCGGGCTGGCAGGCGAGATCCGCTATGGCTTTCCAGTCGGTTCCAATTGGGCGGCCGGGCCGGTGGCATCGATAAGCTATGTCGATGCTGACCTCGGTCGATATTCTGAAACAGGCGCCGAAAGCCTGAACCTGTCCGGCAGCGGCGATGCTGATAGCATCACCCGCTATGGCGCAGGCGTTTTTGCCAACTGGCAAGCTGCAGGTGGCAATTTCGACGTGAGCGCACAGTATGTCGACCGCCGTTCGAGATTCAGCCAGGTTTCGATGGCCCTGGAGGGCGCCCCGGCCGAACTGTTCCCGGTGCGCAGTCCGCGTACCAATGGATCAGCGGCGTTGATTTCCGCGGGGGGTCGATATGACCTTGGGAACGGCTGGGCGATCGGCGGAGACTTGCGCGGCCTCTTCGGGGGCGACGAACGCGCTGTTACTGGGTCAATCGTGCTCGGCTGGCGTTTTTAGCCTCACGCAGATTTTGCTGTACAAATACTGCCTTCAGCGCAGGTCATAGCACATATCCGCTAGGCAATGGACTGGCGGGGCTGAATAAACCCGGGCGCGATCACTCGGTCAGCTCCCAAGATTGCAATGTGAGCGCCGCTCTCTATGCTAGTTCGCCCATCGCGGGCTGCGTGCCGGCATATTAATAAGATTCACAACAATCGCCGGGCTACCAGCAGAGAAGCGTATTCCTCCCAATGACTAACGACAGCGACGCATCCATCGCGCCACCTTTAGTCGAACTGCCCATCAACACACATGATCAGGGTTTTTACGACGGATTGAGCCGGGCGGTAACCGTCCCTTCCAAAATCATAGTTTCGTTGCTTATCATTTGGGCGGTTGTTTTGCCGATTGAGGCTGGTGAAACGCTGAATTTTGCCAAGACTACAATCATCAGCCAATTTTCCGGTTGGTACATATACCTCGTTGCATTTTTGAGCGTGGTTGCATTTGCCCTTGCGGTGATTCCGATGTCGGGAAAGCTGAGACTTGGCGCTCATGAGGAGAGCCCTGAGTTTTCACGGTTTTCGTGGTTCGCTATGCTGTTCGGCGCAGGCATCGGGATCGGAATGCTCACCTACTCAACGGGTGAACCGCTGTCCCATTTCGCAAACAATCCCGACATAATCCGGGGCGCAATAGAGCCGGTTTCGCAAGAGGCTGTTCGCTCCGCCAGTTCCGAGCAAGTGCGCCAGCCGATCAACCGCAGCGGCCAGAACGCATGGCTACCCTTCGAACCATGGCTCGATCCCCTAAAGCACGCTCTAGGGCGCCGATAGCTATTGCAGCATTATCGAAATCTGGGCAGCGCTCGAGCGCCAGAACTTCAAACTCACTCCCCTGATTTGACCGACCAATCTTCAAGGTGCATTCACGGCCTAGGGGGACTCAGAATATGGCCATCTCGCTTGCGAACATAAAACTCGGTGCAGGAGTGGTTGCGGTGGCAATCGCGGTTGCGGGCCTCCAAGCCTATGCGCAGTCTTCCGGGGCGGAGACCCGCTATGAACTGAACGTTTCCGGCGAAAACATCACGCAAGCGTGGAGCGAGGACTATTATTTCGAGAAAACGCCAACAGACGCAAAGAGCTGGCGCATGCGGCGCGCGAGTGCCTCTGACTGGGTCGATCTCCGCCAGCTAAGCCGTAGCGCTACGGCGGTTTATCTGGAGCATCCTGACAAGCGCATCTTCATCCTCTACGCCCCGCTAGGCTCCGCCGTTAAGGAGCTGCGTGTGATCGAGCCGCAAAGCGGACAGCGCACTCTCGGGACGCTTTCGGCATATTCCCGTCGACCTGTCGCACTTGCTGGCTCTGGCGGCGCGCAGAATTTGCGCCGGATTTGTTTCGACGGCGGCACATTCGTACAGACCGGCCCGACGACATGGGTCGAAAGGAATTCCGGCGGGCAGACGACTTTCACCTTTGAAGAAACCGCACGCACGGGCGAGATGATCAGTCTGAATGACCGGTCGCGCAATGTTCAGATCTATTTCAGACCGGCCAGCGCAGAGATTCTGCTCGGTCAGAATGGCGGGCCGGCGCAACACCAATGGAAGATCACCTGCACCGGGCTTGGCCCCCAGCCAGTGGCCCGGCAGACGCCAGCGCCACGGCCGCAGATCGCGGCTCGCCCGACAACGCCGCAACTGCCCGCCAGCCGGCCCACCGCGCCCCCAAGGACGGTAAACGTGCCTCCTACAGCGCCCGCAACCGCGCCAACCCCCACCTCGCCGCCTTCGCCCGCCGGAGAGGAACCCAACCCAATCGGCCCGATGGACTACGCAGGCTTCGCTTGCCCGGGCAACCCCGGGTACCGGATCCAGGAAACCACCGATGGCACTTGGCAGCAACTGGGTGCGAACGGCCGGGCGATTGCTACGCTGCTATTGCAAGGTCGCAACGAACAAATGCTGCATCTGTTCGACGGATCTTCATCCAAGTTTCACTTTGTGCAAATTGGCTCTCGAACCGTGAGTATTCGGGATCTTGCCACGGGACGAAACACCGTGATCTGCAGCAACCTTGCCGGTACGACTGTTGCCGCCTCGCCTCCGCAGCCACTGCCCACCCATAGTCGACCCGAGCCCCGCATAGAATTGGCAGGCGGGACAGCACTTGGGAACGTCAAAGCATTCGCAGATCAGATCTCAGGAAGAGAATGTAACATCCATGAGGTGGTGATACCGCCATTTGATACCGCCTCGCAAAGAGCCGTCGCCAAACATGTTCAGGGGGTTGCCCAAACCTACAGAGGACTGCTCGCTTTCAATCACGATGTCGTCGGTTCTGACAATTCTCCGGGAATTTTCGTTTCTCACTCGGGTTCCGGGAGCAACCGCACCTGGCATTCGCGTAAGATCACAAATGCTTTGAAAGCGAACATTCCCGGCTGGCGGCATCCCAGTGCGATGCAGGCAATCCGCGATTACGTGGTCGTGCCAAACGGTGATTATGCCGCCTTCTACCATCTCACACCCAATGCGCCCCCGCGAAGTCTGGACCGGCTGTGGTTTTCCCAATCGGGCGCATATAATGGTCTCGACGCAGCGGGCATCGGTTGGAATCCAAAGGACGGACGCTTCTATGTCGGCGTCGTTCAGGTGGAAGAACATGCTGATGGCGATATATGGCTTTGGCGGACCGAACCGGTCGTTTCGGCAAAGCTAGAGGAAGCACGCGGCTTTGAATTCTACGGTAAAATCAAAAACACCAAGATTTCCTCCATGGGCACAAACCTGCTGTTCGACCGAACCGGCAAGCTGTTCGTTTTGTCGACCTTCGCCGGCACTACCTTGTACGATTACATAAATTTGGCCGAAGTTGAATTGCCATCGCAGGATGCACAGGCTCCATCCGGTGGATTTTCGATTCCTGCCAAAACCATAATCAGTTCGAAGAGCGTTGGCGTTACCCAGCGGGGCGAAGTGACCACCATCAGGCCGTCATTCCGCTGGGCAGGAAGCGTCGTAATCCACGAGGAGAACGACGGAGCGACGATTGTTTGGGCCGGCCGCGACGTCTCGCAGAATTTTGGCAGGTTCAACTACTCGTGGGAATTTTGCCACCAGTCGATCAAGCTGAACTAGGCGGGGCGCTGTCCGATCAACACCAGCTCGTGTCCGGCACCGCCCAATGGCCGCCCTACCTCTGCACGCGGCCGGAACCGTCGCCAGACATCAGCTTCTCCACCTCGGGCACAGTGACACGATTGAAGTCGCCCATGATCGTGTGTTTGAGCGCGCTCGCAGCAACCGCGAATTCGAGGCTCTGCTGGCGATCTTCATAGGCGTTGAGGCCATAGATCAATGCAGAGGCAAAGCTGTCACCGCCGCCAACGCGGTCGACAATATCGGTTAGCTCGTATTTCTTCGACAGCATAAACCCGTCTTCGCGCGTGCGAAGGCAGGCTGACCAATTGTTGCGATCCGCGCTCAGGCTTTCGCGCAAAGTAATCGCGATGGTGTGCATATCGGGATAGATATCGAGCACTTTCTGGCCCAGCGCTTCATACTTGGCGGTATCGAGCTCGCCACTTTCCACGTCCACATCGACGGTGATGTCGAGCGACTTCTGGCAGTCTTCCTCATTGGCTATGCCGACATCGACATATTTGACCAGCTCGCGCATCACTTCGGGCGCTGTCTTGCCGTATTTCCACAGCTTGCCGCGGAAATTGAAATCGCAAGACACTGTCACGCCAGCTTCCTTCGCTGCTTTGACGCAGGCCATGGAAAGATCCGCAGCCGACTGGCTAAGCGCCGGAGTGATACCAGTTATGTGCAACCACTTCGCGCCCCTGAAAATGGTAGGCCAATCGAACTCGTCCGCGCTGGCATTGCAGATCGAGGAGTTTGCCCGGTCATAGACAACTTTTGACGGGCGCTGGTTCGATCCGGTTTCCAGAAAATAGATACCGACTCTGTCACCCGAACGGCTGATATGCGCGGTATCGACCCCGAATTTGCGAAGCTCCATAATCGCATTTTCGCCAATGTCATTGTCGGGCAGCGCGCTGACAAAGCCCGCGTCGAGCCCGTAATTGCTCAGCGCAACCGCGACATTGGCCTCGCCGCCGCCAAAGGTCGCTTCAAACTGCGGGGACTGGAAAAAGCGTTCATGGCCCGGCGTTTTCAAACGCAGCATGATCTCGCCGAAAGAAAGAAACTCAGACATTATATCGCTCCAATTGGCTCGTCGAAATCAGACAAGAGCGGAAAAAAGACACCGGTGTCAACCTTGCGCTTCTGCCCGAAGACGTATTCAGGCCGAAAGCCGGATCAAGAAAACGCAAGCCCGCCATTGATATCAATATTGGCGCCGGTGACGAACGAAGCTTCGTCCGATGCCAGATAGGCCACAAGATCAGCAGCCTCCTCTGCTCGCCCTTGTCGTTTGAGCGGAGTGGAATTTGCCACATTCTCGCGCGCCGCATCGGGCGTAAACTTGTCATGAAACGCCGTTGCGATCATTCCCGGGCAAAGAGCGTTTACACGGATGCCCTTGGGGCCAAGTTCCTTGGCCATGGCACGGGTAAATGTGCTCACTGCACCTTTTGAGGTTGCGTATGCAGAGGCCCCGCCCCCGCCACCATCGCGGCCTGCAAGCGAAGCGAGGTTCACGATAGCGCTGCCTTCACCCATATGCGGAGCGACGGCCTGCGTTGCGAGGAAAGTAGAAGTAACGTTGAGCTGCATGACATAGTTGAAGAACTCTTCATCCATCTCGCTCAAAGTCTTGCGCGCGACCAATCCACCGGCATTGTTGACAAGGATATGGATCGCATCGCCAAAGGCATCCCGAGCTGCAGCGACAAGTGCCGCGACTTCGCCCGCTTTGGTGACATCGGCTTTGACCTTTACAGCCTTGCCACCGCCGGCAGCGGCAATCGCTTCAAGTGTCGCATCGGCGTCCCCTTCATTGCTGAAGTAGTTGACCACCACATTTGCGCCCTCGCTCGCGAGTTTGACCGAGATCGCCCGGCCAATATCCCGGCTGCCACCGGTTACAATCGCTGTTTTGCCTGCAAATTTCATTGTGTAGTCCCTGTTGATTTAAGAGGTTGCTTTGGAATCCCGCCCATCATGCGGATTTTGGTTTGAGTGGTTTGATTTCGCCGCACAGCACCCAGACACTGGCAATGGCTGTCAGCGCCAGAACTGCGCCCAGGACGAAAACGGAATAGTAATTGGCGCCGGCAGTCATGATCGGAACCACGAATGTTAGCCCTGCGGCGCTTAATTTCGCCGCCATGCCGGCTATCCCGGACAATGTTCCGACAGTATCCTTGCCGTAGAGGTCACTTGGCAAAGTCTGGACATTGCCGATCGCAACCTGAAATCCGAAAAGGATCGCGAACATCAGCCACAGCGCAACCCAAGGCGACGATGCCGCCGACAGGGCCAGCAGCGCTGGCAACATGATAAGACAGCCGAGTGTGATAACGAATTTGCGAGTCCTGTTTACACTCCAACCCGCATTGATCCGGTTGCCGGCCAGCAAGCCTCCTGCCCAGGCGCCAAGCATCGCGCCGACAAATGGCAACCACGCTGACGCGGCCACATCCTTGATCGCAAAATTATGGACTTCGAAGAAGTAAGTCGGGATCCAGATGATAAACAACCACCAGATGGGATCGATCACAGCCGTGGCGATAATCACGCCCCAGCTTTCCTTGCGTGCCAAAAGCTCGCCCGTGGTCGGGTTATAACCTTCGTCGCCAGCGCCATCTGTACTCTCGACCTTCTGGCCGGTTAGAATGTACTCGCGTTCATCGTCGCTCAGCCAATCATGGCTTTTTGGCGGTCCTTTGACGATGAACCACCACGGCACCAGCCAGACCAGGCCAACCAAGCCGACGAGTATGAAGATCAGTTTCCAATCCAGAAGCACGGCCATAAAACCGATTAGCGGGATCGAGATGATTCCGCCGATAGCCGCGCCGGAGTTGAAGATGCCTTGCGCCAGCGCGCGCTCTTTGGTTGGAAACCACTCTGCATTCGCTTTCGTCGCGCCTGGCCAGTTGCCCGCTTCGGCCACACCAAGCACCGCGCGGAAGAAACTGAAGCTAAGCACACCTTGCGCAAAGGCATGCGCCGCGGTTGCGAGCGACCATACCCCGATTGACAGCACGAAGCCCAAGCGCGTCCCGATCCAATCGAAGATCTTCCCGAAGATCGCTTGGCCAGCGGCGTAAGCGAAAATGAATACAGTGCTGATGATACCCAGAATGTATTTGTGGCCGTCAGCATCCATGTCCGGAAACAAGTCCGGCGCAATATGCTCTGGCCAGAGGACGTTGATTGTCTGGCGATCGATATAATTGATGATCGTCGCAATCGCGACAAGTCCAACCACCCACCAGCGTAGTCCCTGCATTTTCATGATCAGTTCCCCTCACTCAGAAAGTCTTCGCGAGCAGGGCTGAACGTATCGATCAGCACTCCGGGCTCGAGACAAACAGCACCGTGATCGAGATGCGGAGCGATATAGAAACTGTCGCCTGCACCGAGCACTTGCTTTTCTCCATCGACGAAGACTTCGAATTTCCCGCTTTCAACCAAAGTTGATTGGCTGTGATGATGCGAATGGACTTCGCCCACAGCACCTTCTTCAAACCAAACACGAACGATCATCAGATCGGGACCGTAACCCAGTATCTGCCGCGAGATGCCGCCGCCAAGGTCCTCCTTGGGAACCGACTGCGCTGACAGAAATGCAGCGCTTTGATCTTGCACCTTGGTTGCCATCCTTAGTTTCCTTCTCCGCCCATTTCGATCCGCCCCGCAAAGCCGGCCCACGAGACTTCACGCCCGTCGATTTCGACTTTGTGCACCGCATCCGGGTCGTCATTGTAAGAGATTGCCAATGCGGTTCTTGCGCCGCCTTTTGTCTCGACGATCACGACGTCGTATTTCGGGTGCTCAACGTGCCGCAGCGACGCAACCAGACTTCTGCTGCCGATGGTCTGCTCTGTAGCGCCGTCATACAGACCGTGCGTTTCGATCATGCTGACAAACGTCATGCTATCTGTGTCACTGGCACGCTGGATAACGATGGGCTCGCGGCGCAGATTAAAATCCGGATCATTCGCGCCGCTCTCCGCCAGGATCACCTGCATCTTGTCACGCGGCACAAAGCGGTAGGTGTAAAACCTTCCGTCCAGTATCCATGTCATGAAAGCGTCGTCGGCTTTTGGCGATCCAATTCCATCAACCCAGATGTGCTGATAGCCATCACTTTCGCCCAATACAGGACGCGGACCGACGTTGCGATCGGGTTCAAATCCGGTTTCCATGATATGGCCGGAATAATGCAGCGGCAGATCGAACTGCAGTTGGCCTTTGCCGGTTGCACGCATGACGTCGACCGTCACAGGCGCATTCAGGCCCGCAACATCCATCAGCGCCAATGTCCGCGTCATGGTGACGTTGACTTCGGGATAGGCTGAATCGATGGTTGCAGTGCTGACCTGCAACTCCGGTTGCGCCGAAAAATAAAGCTGCTCAGGTGCAAATGTGTCCGCAACTTTTACATCGCCGCCAAAATGAGTGGTTTCGTTCACCACCAATGCGTTGTGTGCGATGCTTTGCTTGGCCCAGCTTTCGTTCTCGGGGAGATAACGCCCCCCTTCTTTCGCCTCGATATTGAGGAAACGCGCCGCGCCATAGTCGCGGACGATCTCGTTGCCATTGTCGTACAGCTGCCAGCTGAGCTTGTCGAAATGGCCATGCCCCATTCCCTGAGAGCTGTTTTTTGCAACGAGCGCGGTATGGCGCGGGCCCGTGCCGTGGCGAAAAACCGCAACTGCGCCCTCATCGCCGTCTGGTCCGTCACTCAGCAAAATCGATTTGAAATTGAACGGCGATGGCTTTCCCGCCTCCAGATCGCGCGAAACTTTCAATCCGTTTTCGCTCAAAACAGTGCGGCCTTGAAATTTGGCAATGGACAGCAGCCCGGGATCACCAGTTTCTGCATATGCGATCGCCACACCCTCATACAGCTCGGCCGTGTTGAGGCTTTTGTCGCGGATGGCATCGTTAAACGGGAAGAAATAACCGCCATAGGTGAGCTGGATTGTCGTGGTCAGCGCCTTTTTCAGAATACCGTCGCGGTGCTCGAAAATGCGGCGTTCGGGTTCATTCTTGGCGATCGCATCGGCAAAAACCATGAAAGGAAGCAAAGCAAAGCGCTGATAATATGGCCCTTCGGTGTAGTAACCGTCAGGCGAAAACAACAGCTCGGTCTGGCGCAAGAATCCCGTCTCTCCGCTCTTGTCCGAACCAAGCAGCGCCCGATCCACCATGTCCCGATCGCCGAGAAGATACCCTGTCATGCCAACGCCGGCAGTTGCCCAGGTCGCGTGGTTATGGATCAGATTGAATGTCCGCTCCGAATCAACCGACAGGAACCGTGCCGCGGGACGAAAGACGTTATTGTCGATTATTTCGCGCTCTTCATCGGTCAGAGTATCGCGAATATTTGCGTAGCCCTGCACCGAATGGACCAGCCACATTGCGTCATTCAGAACCTGCCAGAACAGCCGCCCAACATTCTGGTTTGCCTTTGCCGGGTGATCACCCAGCGTTGGATACAGCTCTGCATATTCGAGCAACATATCGCGCACGAAGTCACGATACTTCAGGTCACCTGTGATACGGTACAAATCGCCCGCCAGATACATGGCGCGGAAATTCCGTTTGTGCTGTTCATGCGTGTATCCGCCGCCGGGATCCTTCGGAACCGGGACAGTGATACCTTGCTCCATCATGCCCGCAACAAACGCGTCGGCACGCTCCACTTCGGCTGCGAACAAAGGCGGAAGATCGCTGGTATCTTCCGCAGCCTGCACCGGAAAAACCAGTCCACACGCGGCAAGCATCAATGCCGAGAACACTAAGAGCAGATGCCTCATTTTGCCGGCTCCCCATCAAAGGAATTCCCGGAGGCGGCAACCCGCGGTTCACCATCAAAAACCAATTCTTCAAATACCGGCGCTGGCGTTGCTGCGAAGCTGTTGTCGGCAACGGTGGTCTTGGGTGTACCAACAGTATGGACAATTTTGAGTGGGGCCGAACTTGAGAGCGCATTGCGTGCAATCATGGCGGTTTGGACACCATGCAGGTTGATCGCTGCGCCAGAACCGTTTGTTGCGGCCCTGCCCACATCAGACAGAGCATTTTGGCTGATGTTCACATAGGGGCCGAAAGTGCTTTCATCACGGCCGCCGCGATAGATGTCTGCGATCGGGCCTCCGACATTGGCGAAGCTGCTATCGACGATATCGAGATACTCTACATTATACTGCCCGTAATCCTCCGTCTCGGCAGCTGCAGACACCACGGCTCCCGAAATATCGGCGAAAGCGCTGTTCCTGATCGAAACGCGATCTGCCATCGAGCTTTTACCCAGCGTCAGGACGTTGAAGGACTTGTTCACGGTCAGGTTGCGAACCGCAACGCCGTCAAACTCGATCTGCATATTTGACTGGATCGGGAAAGTGGTGGTGCGAATTACCGAATTCCCAACCGAGTCCGGCGCGAGCTCGCCATCAACCACCAGGTCGAATAGCTGCAAGTCCGCACCCTCGCGCAGTTCGATCAGGGAAGGCCGCGCAAATTTGATGACCGGTGCAGGTTTACCGGGCGCGGCCATCCCTTTGATCGTTAGCGGCTTGTCCAGCAGGATTGTGCGTTCCACAATGTATTCGCCGCCCGAGAGCATAAGCACATCGCCCGGCTGCGCCGAAGCGATTGCCAGAACGAGCGTGTCGTCACCCGGACCAACCTGTGTGACCGTGCCGCTGGTTCCAAATGGCCCGTCATCCGACGGCTTAGGGTACCAGGAAACGCCAACCTGATCGAGCGTTACCGGGGCAAGATCGCGCGGGGCACCGACCCCGGCTAGCGATGCTTCCGCCGGATAGAGCAATCCGTTGTCGGCACGCACCAGTTCAACCGGCGCAATTTCGATCGCAGGCAAAGCGCTGTCCAGTTCGCCTGCAATCACCCGATTGCCACTAAAGCTGATCCCCGAAATGTCGGCATCCACCTCGATGAATGGCTCGTCCGACGTCCCGCTAAGCAGGTTGTCAGCAAATGTGGTGTTGGTCGGAATCGCGGATCGTTCGGCATCTGCCCCAAGGCCAAGCGTGATACGCGCGCTGTCGACAACCGTGTTTCGCTCGATAGTGGCATTCTCGACTTCAACATAGCGGTTAACCGGCGAATTGGGCACGCCATTCATGACCGCAATCGCGCTTGAGAAAGCCTTGCCTCGCAGCCCCTCCATGTAATTGCCGCGGATGGTCTGATCGCGGTTTATGATCCGGACGCCGCCGGTATAATCTTTGCCGCCACCAAGGAAGACATTGCGTTCGACCAGATTCCCATCACCATGGCGCAGGGTCAGCGTGCCCCGCGAGCGCAGGAAGAGATTCCCGCGAAAAATGTTTCCGCCGGATTTCGATGAAATGATCTCGACCTCTCCATCGGTCCGGTCAAACACGTTGTTTTCAACCAGCGTGTTGGAATCGAACATCGAATAGTGGCTGGTTCCGAGGCGCAAGGTCTCCCCGCCATTGGAACCCAGAACCGGGCGCGGACCGAAATAATTGTGATCGATCCGGTGTCCGTTTTCGCGGCTTTCTTCGCTATCGAGCCTTACCGCAAATGTAACACCCTTGTTGGTCTTCCCGACCAGATGATTGTGATCGAACCTATTGTTTTTTCCGTAAACTCCGACCCAATAGTCGGATTCATACCGATCAGGCTTGCTGAAATGATCGATTACCGTCTGGGTGACCCGGCTATGCCGCGCCAAATCCTGTTTGTTGCGGCGGAAGGAAATCACTTCGCCGCGCGGGCTGAAACCATCCTTAAAGACCAGTCCCGACACGACGATATACTCACCGCCGATCCGCAGGCTGGACTGGCCGGTGAGCAGAACACTGCCGGGGGTTTCGGATCGGACTGTGATCGGATCGCCAGCAGCACCCTTTCCGGTAATGACCATTTCGAAATCGCGCCATTCGCCATTAGCCAGAACGATTTCATCACCCGCCTTCACATGCTTGGCAGCCGCGGAAAATTCGCTTTGATTGTGGACCAGA
Organism: Pontixanthobacter aquaemixtae; assembly: GCF_009827395.1. Classification (GTDB taxonomy): domain Bacteria; phylum Pseudomonadota; class Alphaproteobacteria; order Sphingomonadales; family Sphingomonadaceae; genus Pontixanthobacter; species Pontixanthobacter aquaemixtae. The sequence continues at coordinate 1,849,976 of NZ_WTYX01000001.1, forward strand.
AATTGTTCGGCAGCGGCAGGCGCCCCCAATGCGAGAAGGAGCGCCAAACAGGCAATCAATCTGACCATTTCCCTCTCCTTTGCGTCTTATCGCGCCGCGAAGGGGATAACGGACGATATTATCGTCTGTCAATCACTTTGGACTTATATTTTTTATATGTTTGTAATGCCAGTTTGGTCAGGCAATTTTTGAGGCAGCTGCAAAGCGCTCACGGCTGGCGGAGGAACGTTGCTGCAGCTCCTCAAGCGCCTGCCTTTCGGTTGCGTCCAGCATTGCTTCGATCAACCGATGGAAATGTTCTCGCATGGCAGCTCTTGCGCCTGCAGGGTCACGCTCTTTCAGGGCGTCGTAGACTGCCTTGTGTTCCTCTGTTCGCGAATCCGCATCGTGCACACAGACAGCTTCATAGGTCGCCTTAACTTCGGGAAGCTCTTCACGCATCCGCCAGAGAGTTTTGATCGTATGCACCATCGCTAGGTTGTTGGAGGCTTCTGCAATGGTCAGATGGAATTCCTGATCTGCTTCATTCGCCGCACCTTCGTCCCCCGTCCGCATCTGGTTGATCAACTGCCCCAAGCGAAGGATGCCTTCGTCGGTGATATTATGCGCCGCCAGTGCCGCAGCTTCGGATTCCACCAGCAATCGCGCTTCGGTCACTTCGAATGCACTTGCACCCGGCAAAGCCTCGGCGAGCTCGGGCTTGTTCTCACTTACGTAAACACCAGAACCGGTCTTGATTTCCAGCCGGCCAACGGCTTGCAAGGCAATCTCGGCTTCGCGGATCGTCACACGGCTGACGCCCAGTTTCTCCGCAAGCTCTCTTTCCCCGGGCAGCCTTGTACCAGGAGGGTAAGCCCCATCGTCGATAAGCGTTGCAATTTGCTCTGCTACAGATTGGAAAAGTCGCTTGGTGCTCATTCTGCACTCTACCCCGTAAGAAAAGTTACTATGTGGTCTATACCAATATCCTAGTTGAAGAGGCCCGATTTAGCCAGCCGTGAGGCTGACCGGCGGCAATCGGTGGATTTGCCGCCGGCCAAAACTTAAAATTTGAAGCGAACGCCGGCAAAGTAACGCGGCCCGTAGACCAGCACCTGGCCGAGATCGTCCGGCGCACCGCGGAAGTCTGTCCGCGGCTCGTTGAACAGGTTCAAGCCCTCGACCGTTACCTTGATATTGTCTGTAACCGCTAAAGACGCGCGCGCTTCAAACACATTCACATCATCAGTGTAGCGAATACGACCGGGCGTTCCGACAAATTGCTGGAAGTAGTTGCTACGGTATTTGTAAACCCCCTGAAGATCGAGGGGGCCAAGCTGGTAGTACACCTGCGCAGACAAAACATGCTTGGAGAAGCCGAACAAGTTTGCGGGCGGAATAATGCCGGGCGTCGTTGTAATTGAACCGTCATCATTAACCGTTCGGATCGCCCCCAGAGTGTCGTCTTCAAACTCGAAGTTAGAGTCGGCGTAGTTGTAGCTCAGCTTGAATCCCAGACCATCAAGCGGAGCGGGCAGATAGCTTAGACGGTGCGCAGCGGTAACCTCCAGACCGTAGATCGTGCTGGTCTCTTCACTCACATTCGCTGTTGTGACTAGAACATTGAGATCCTGGCCATCGACCTGGAAAGTCTCGAACTGGCCGACCGTCTCAAACCCACCGTCAAAGCTTTTGTAGTATGCATTGAAAGCGAGAATAGTGTCATCGTTAGGATACCACTCTAGACCAAAATCGACATTCCAAGACAGCAACGGATCTGTAAACGGATTGCCCGTTGCATTTGCTGTTCCCACGATTTCACTGATGCTGGTTGCACCATCACTGTCGTCCGTAGACCCAGTAAACGTCCGCCCCGAACTCAGATCCGATGGATCGGGTCGCGAGAGTGCACGATAGACCGCGAAACGGCCCAGTAGATCAGGCTGGAAGTCAGCAACCAAGTTCAAGCTTGGCAGGAACTCCGTATACGAGTTCTTTGACGTGACAGGCAAAAGGGTGCCGTTATCCTCAACGATCGAAACCGTTCCATCTGGCGCCGTTACCGAAGACAGAGAGCCGCGGAAGCCATCGGAGATAACCTTAGTTCCTACCACTCTTAGCCCGACGTTGCCCCGTAGAGGCATGCTGCCGAGATCAGTAGCAAAATTGGCCTGTCCGTAGAGCGCCCAAGAGCGCTCCTCAACTTGCGAATTCTGGATTGAGTCAAAGTCGCCTGTCGGAAAAATGACATTGCCGTCTTCATCAAAATTGATCAAATCCGATGGATCTTCACGATCAAGCACACGAACGATGCATCGAGCATCGAAAGTAGCATAGGTGTTGGTAGTTCCAATCACATTGCCGTTCTCGTCAATGTTGGTGACGAGCGGGTTCCCGTTGGAAATTGCGTCCAGGAACCCGGTCTGCGGGAACGCAGTGCGACACTCCTGGTTTGCAACGGCAAGCGCGCCAGTGCCATCAGTATCGTTGAAATTCACCTCGAACCGGCTTGATCCGTTCACAGCCCCCGGGACATCCCGGTAGGTGAGCTGCTGGTAGCGTGCACCAGCCAGCAACGTGTTGAAGAAGCCATCGCCGAGGTCGTATTCGACATCACCGCGAAGAGCCCAGACTTCATTGAAACGGTCTTGCTCCAAATCGGCACGAACACGTGGATCGTTCGCGAAGAGCGAATGGTCAGTTACGTCAAAATTCTGGACAATGAAATTGAGCCCGCCCGAACCGTTCTGAAATATCTGAGTCAGGGTCTCAACCCGGTCATCGTTAGATGTGTTTCCGTCATCTTCGACAACATTGGGGAAAAAGTCATCGCCGTTGGCATCAGTGTTGCCAAAAATTGATTCCCCATCTTCTGTACGGAAACGGACCTGTACGGCCTCCTCGATACGCTGAGTGCGTGAATAGGATGCGTCGAGCGAGATTTTCACACGGTCCGAAACTTGCGCGTCAAGCGACAAACCACCGCCGTAATACTCTTCATCGCGCTCCAGATATTCGCTGACCGCTTCAATCCGGGTTTCGTTGGTAAACAGACGAAGCGCACCGGAGTCGGTAGCCACCAAGGTTTGCGGCAAGCCAAGGAGCGCCGCAATGTTGTTCTGATCGCCCTCTGGCGTAATCCGGCGACCTTCAGAAAAGTTTAGATCGCTGCGCTGCTCGGCAAACTTGCGCTTTGAATATTGAAAATCCGCATTGATATCGACATCGGGCGACGGTTTATACTGGACCGCACCAAAGAAGGCGTCGCGATTGTCGCTAGTGATGTTGTTTCTAAAGGCATAGCCGTTGCGCGCAATCACAAACGGCTCTTGTCCGGCAAAAATAGAGCCTAGCGCATTAATACCGCTGGTGTCAGTGTCACAGTTGTCCTCATCCGCAACACCGTCATTCTCAGCCACAAGAGCCGGATTGAGCGAGCAAGCCCTGATAGTATTCGAAACCTGAACCTCTTGTTCTGGATTGTTCGAATCACGGCGCTCATAGCCAAGCGAAATACCCAGCTCGCCATCGCCGAGATTGAACTGATCAACATAGCTGAGCGAACCGCGATAACCGAATTTGTTGAAGCGCTGATCCGCCGCGATATCGAGATTGTCGGGATTGATTTCAGCTTTGATCTGGCCTTGCAGACGGCGCTTGCCATAGTCGAGCGGGCGAAGCGTTTCGAGCACAATTTGCCCGGCAACACCGCCCTCAATGTAGCTCGCCGCCTGCGTCTTATAGATACCGATCTTGTTGAACAGTTCCGACGGAAACTGGCTGAAATTGACCGAGCGATCACCGCTGCCGTTGGAAGCAATACGGCCGTTAATTACTGTCGATCCAAGGAATGGCCCGAGGCCGCGAATCGAGATTTCAGTCGCGCCGCCTTGCTCGCGGTGCGAACCTGCGCCTGTCAGAGTTTCAAGCGCTTCGCCGATCGACAATGCGGGGATGTCGCCAATTTCTTCGGCCGACAGCGCGTCGAAAACCTCGGTCGATTCGCGCTTCTCGGCAATCGAGCCCTGAATTGTCTGGCGAATACCGCTTACAACGATAACATCATCACCGCCTGCTGCTGGCTCTTCCGATTCTGCATCTTGCGCAGCCGCCATTGACGGCACAGCCAAAGCAGAAATTGCGGCCCCCACCAACAGCGCCCGGCCAAAAGCCGCACGGCGATTCATTGAGTCAAACTGACGAAAATTCTTGGACATAAATCCCTCCCAACGGGTTTGTGTTTGAGTCCGGCATATAGAACAGGCCGATTAAGTCAACCGTTTGGCTATACCTATTTTGAGTTATTGGTCATACCAATAGAGCGGTCGGCTATCCGTTGCCATTCCCGAGCCTTCAATCGCGCAAAAAATAGGCCCGTCTGCTTTATGGGAGAATAAGCAGACGGGCCTGACTTGAAACGACCGGCAGGTTTTCACCTGAAGGTCAACCAAGCAAAAAAGTTAGAAGCTCAACGAGGCTCCAAACGTTAGGCGCCGGTCGGGCAGCCCTTGGAAGCAAAGCAGCGCTCCTGAGTTGATGCACGATTGTGTGATCTTGGATTTGGTCAGATTCACACCTTCAACACCGATGTTCAGGAAATCGGTCACGTCATAATTGATGCTGGCATTGAGCTGGCCGCGTGCCTCGGTGACTACCGGGAAGCCGATAGTGCTGCCAAGGCTGGCGCCGCCGGCTGTATCAAGCGTCCGGAATTCATCGCGCCACGTGTAACGCGCCCGAGCCGACAGACCGTATTTTTCATAGAACAGCGTTACGTTGTACGCATGCGGTGAGAAATCCAGCAGGCCTTGAACGGCGGTAAATGGTCCTGTCAGGCCGCTGCTCGATTCAAGGATCTCTGTACCGCGGCTATCAGCATCCGATGTGTTGGTAAGCGTACCGCCACTGAATTCCTGATAAGTGTAGTTAGCAATCACACCAAAGCCTGATGCGAAGCCCAGCGTGTCTTCGAAGCCAGAGAGGTCATACTGGAATGCAACTTCGATACCCGACTGTTTGGTGGTTCCAGGATCGTTTACGATGGTCTGGATGGGCACGCACAGGCCGTTGCCGGGAACATTCGACAACACGTTGCGGTCCGGAAGCGGGTTGAAGATACCGCCGCCTTCGCACGGAGGCGTGATGTCCCGGAAGCCGTTTGCATCCAATGCAGCGGCCTCTTCTTGCGTTACGAACAGGTTGGTGCGTTCTTTGTGGAAGACGCCAACGCTGAACACCGCTGCTGGCGCAAAGTACCAGCTGAGCGAGGCGTCATATGAGCGCACTGTCTCTGGTGCCAGGTTTGGATTGCCGATGTTGACGGCGTTGTTTGGCCCGGTGGGGAAGTTTACCGAAAGAGACAGATCGTCAAAATCCGGTCGGTTGATATCTTCACCAAAGCTAGCGCGGAACACCAGATCATCGGTCAGGTCCGCGATCACGTTCACGCGAGGCAGGAACTGCGTATAGCTACCGCCGGCAGTCACCGGCGTCACCACACCCGCTGCAACATTATTGCCCAGCGAGTTGATCGAAGTATCCAACCAACGCGCGCCGACATTGCCGCGAACCCGGCCAAATTCGAAGTTCAGCTGGCCGTAAAGCGCGTGCGTCTTCTCCGTGATTTCGAAGAACGCAGCCGGATCAGAAACCGGGTCGCCGATTGAACCATTGGTGGTCGCAAGCGCAGCCTGCAGAATATCGAGCGTTCCATCCGGATCGTCGAATGCCAAGTCCGGATTTACGATAAGAAAGTTGCGGAATGCGAGCGCCCGGCCGTCAGCCGCATCAAAATTGCTGGGCCCGGGAACCAGCAATTGCGAGAACAAGGTCCCACTTGGGCTGTTTGCGATCGCGCCGGTACCGAATGTCGACCGGATCTGGTCAAAACGCGTGGACGCCCGGGTGTAGCGATAACCGGCATCGACCGAAGTGATGAAACCAAGGCTGTCGAACGTGTCGTAGGACAGGTCCACGCGGAACGCATCTTCGCGGTTTTCGGTTTCATTGCGGCTTGCGGTAATCGCATCCAGCACCGTGTTCGCTGGATCGAGCAGATCAGCGACGGTTGGCGCGAATGGCGATGCGAAATCGACACCAAAGGTCAGCGCGCCATTGCGAAGATCGTAGATAAACGGAACCGCATTGTCGTTGCTAGTACCATCGAGTGGTGTGAGCGGGTTCGGATTGATGAAGTTCAGCGTTGTGCTGAGGTTAGGATTGACCGTGTCCGATTCTGTGACCGACCCTTCCACACGGACCGTCAAATTGCCGGTTTTCCATTCTGTTCCCAAGCGATAGACCTGAGTGGTTGTCACACGCGCGCCCGTATCGCTCGAGAAACGAAGGTTCGGATCGTCGTCATCGCGCGCCAGATTCGGCTGGATCGTGCCGGTAAGAGCCGCTTCAATGCTGCCCAGGTTCACACCGCCCAGCGAACCAAAGTTGACCGTTTCGAACGAGTCAGGAACGTTGTTGAAGCGCAGCGCGCTAACGCCGGAAGCCTGGATCCGTGTACTATCCTGACGACGTTCCTGATCGTTGTAGATCATGTCGAAAAAGAAGTTCAGATCATCGGTTGGTGCGAATTCCAGGGTCCCCGAGAAGTTGATCGTTTCATATTCGAAGTTCTCAAGTTCCTGATTGAGGAACTGAATGCCGAGATAGTCATAGTTCGGTCCGGGAGCGCCAGCCGCAGTGACACCGCCATCGGTCGCTTCGATCAGCGTGTCACGGTCTACGCGAGGGCGGAATGAAGTCGCCTCTTGTTCGGCGTAGCTTGCTGCGAGCACAAGACCGATCCGGCCCGCGCCAACATCCCAATTGTCACCAAAGCTGGCTGAATACCTTGGGCTGATGCTGTCGGAAAGCTCGCTATATTCACCCTGCGCGCGTAACGAGAGCACGCGATCGCGCAGATCGAGCGGGCGAATCGTGCGCAGGTTCACTGTACCACCAACGGACCCCTCGGTTGTTGCGGCAGTTGGCGCCTTGGTGACTTCAACCGACGCAATAATGGCGGCGTTGATGTCTTCAAAACTGATACCACCACGGCCCGTACCCGAACCCACTGTACCAACACCGTTGATCTCAACGCGGTTTTCGTTCGTACCACGAATTTGAACGCCGGAACCCACACCCGCACGGCGGGTGATTTGAACGCCGGTTACGTTTTCAAGAACTTCCGCGAGGTTTTGGTCAGGCAGCTTACCAATATCTTCAGCCTGAATGACCTCAACAAGACTATCGGCGTCGCGCTTCTCATTGAGCGCGCTTTCCAGTGAGCTACGGATACCGGTGATGACAATAACATCATCGTCCGACGATTCGACCGCTTCGCCCTGATCCTGCGCGAAAGCAGTTCCCGGGACCGCAAGCGCCACCACAGAAGCGCCCGCCATAAGTTTCAAGAGACGGCGCGAATTAGCGCCAAAAGCAGTTTGAGACATTTTTACCCCTCCAACGAGACTATTTTTGACATTAGTTTTTGGGCTGGATAACGTGCAGCCCAGATATGTCAACCATTGAGCTATACCTTTGTGAATATTTCTGTCATACCAATTTGGTATTACGCTGTTGGGAAGGCATAAGCGAGGAAGCGAAAGTATGAAGAACAGGCTGGCGCTTTTCCTCCCGGGTATTTTCCTGCTGGGGTTCAATATCGGAACGGGCAGCGTCACGACCATGGCCACAGCTGGCGCCAACTACGGCATGGCCTTGCTTTGGACGGTGCTGATTTCCTGTGCCGCTACTTACCGGATGATTGCGACATACGGACGCTACACACTCGTGACCGGAGAAACCGCGCTGCAGGCCTTCCGGAGCCACATTCACCCAGCGATCGGTGCCTTTTTCATCGTTGCGCTGGGAATTGGCGTGTGCGCCAGCGTGATGGGTGTGATGGGGATCGTGGCAGAAATTGCCTATGAATGGTCCAAGACATTTATAGCGGGTGGAATTGATCCGCTCTATTGCGCCGCATTCTTTGCGGCCATCGCCTATTTCATTTTCTGGAGCGGAACGACGCAGCTCTTCGAAAGAGCACTAGCTGTAATTGTGGCCGTTATGGCTGGCGCCTTCGTCCTCAACTTTTTCATTCTAATGCCACCCGTTAGCAGCATTGCCGCGGGGCTAGTTCCGTCTGTTCCGGCCGTTTCCAAGAGCGAGACCGGTCCATTGCTGCTAATCGCATCGATGGTTGGCACAACGATTTTTTCCGGCCTGTTCATTATGCGCACCACGCTGGTCAAGGAAGCCGGCTGGACGATTGATCACGAAAAGCAGCAGCGCCGCGATGCGGCTTTTGCAGCGATCATGATGTTCATTATCAGCGCTTCGATTATGGCAGCCGCAGCTGGCAGCCTATTCGCCGAAGGTATAGGCCTGGAGCGCGCTTCTCAAATGATCGGTTTGCTTGAACCCCTGGCCGGAGTTCTGGCGGTTTCGATTTTCGCAATTGGCATCATTGCGGCGGGGGTATCTTCGCAGATTCCAAATCTATTGATGATTCCGTGGCTGCTTTGCGATTATCGCGGCACCCAACGCGATATGACAATTTGGCAGTATCGGTCGCTTGCCTTTCTGCTTTCACTTCTGGCACTGATCGTGCCGCTATTTGATGCCAGACCAGTTTTTGTGATGATCTTGAGTCAGGCATTCAATGTAGTGCTGCTGCCGGTAACCGTGGGCTGTATATTGTATCTCGGCAATCGCGCAGACCTGATGGGCAAACACAAGAATAGCCTGACGGACAATATTGGCCTCATCCTATTGTTCCTGTTTGCCCTCTTCACCGGATATATGGCGTGGCAAGGGCTGGTCGCGATGCTTGCAGGCTGAAGGAAGGACAAACGATGCGCGAATCCTGGAGATGGTTTGGCCCAAACGACCCCGTCACATTGGCCGATATCCGGCAGACGGGCGCAACTGGTATTGTGAGCGCGCTCCATGACATTGCAATCGGTGAGGTTTGGCCGAGAGAAGCGATCGCTGAACGCAAAGCGCTGATCGAACAGGAAAATGCCGAGAAGTCACCCCTTCATTGGACCGTGGTTGAGAGCATTCCGGTTCACGACGACATCAAACTCGCCGCACCAGGCCACGAGCGATACGTCAACAATTGGATCGAAACTCTGCGCAATCTTGCCGCTGAGGGAGTCAGAACGGTTTGCTACAATTTCATGCCGGTGATCGATTGGACGCGGACCGACCTGAAATATCAAATGCCAACGGGTGCGTTTGCCCTGCGGTTCGATCAAGACAGGTTTGCGGCGTTCGATCTGTTTGTTCTGAAACGCAAAAACGCGGCCGCGGACTATTCTGAATCGAAAGTCGCACGCGCGCGCGGTATCTTCGAGGCGATGGATCCTGAAGAGGAAGCCAACCTCACTCGAACAATAATTGCCGGGCTCCCCGGGAAAATGACCGACGCATATTCACTTGCTGATTTCCGGAAAGCCTTGGCCCGATATGAAGGTGTGACCCACACCGTGTTGCGACAAAACCTGGTCGCGTTTCTGACCAAAGTTTTGCCCCACGCTGAAAAGTTGGATGTTAAATTGGCAATCCATCCGGACGACCCGCCTTGGGATATGTTCGGCTTGCCCCGAATTGTTTGTACGCCCAGCGATCTCGACAAGTTGTTTACTGCCCTTCCCAGCCCCGCCAATGGCATTACGCTTTGTGTTGGAACCTATGGCAGCCGCCCTGACAATGATTTGCCGCAAATGGCCCGCAGCTATGCGGAACGAATTCATTTTGCGCATTTGCGCGGCGTGACGCGCGATCCGGAGGAACAGCGCTCGTTTTATGAGGCGAGTCATCTGGAAAGCGATGTCGACATGGTCAGCGTGATCCGGAACTTGCTAGTGAACGAGGATGCCACCGGACGTGAAATTCACATCCGTCCCGACCACGGTCATCTAATGATGAGTGATATCGGGAAGAATACCAACCCCGGCTATTCAGCCATAGGCCGGATGAAGGGGCTGGCTGAAATCCGCGGCGTAATCAAAGCGATGTCGGTAACGGGAATTCAATAGTGCGAAGCGCGGTTCATTTCGCGTTGACCCCTGCAAGTTTAGGCAATCAAGAGCGATTTCAAAGGACAGGACTTATGACTAAACGCAAGCACCGGAACCAGGCCCTAATTCTTGGTTTGGCGTTTAGCATCGCGACGCCAGCGATTGCGCATGGCCATGAAGAGGCTGCTCCATTGCCGGGAAGTGTCTTTGATCTGAGCCATTGGAAAATCACTCTTCCCTCCGACGACAATGGTGATGGCAAACCAGACGAGATCGGGGTCCGCGATCTGCAATCCTATACCCATCCAGACTTCTTCTTCGTCAACGACGACGGGCACCTGGTATTCGCAGCGCCCAACAAAGCGCCAACGACGGCGAATTCAACCAACACTCGCAGCGAATTGCGCCAGATGCTTCGCGGAACAAACACCCGGATCGGGACACATGATCCCGGCAACAATTTTGCCGTTGAAGCGCGCAAAGGTTCGGACAAGTTTGGTGCTGTGGGCGGAAAGCTGGAAGCTACGCTCAAAGTCGATCAAGTCTCGCTCAACGCCGGTGACCCGACCAAGCGCCCGGCATTTTCAGTAGTTGTCGGCCAGATCCACGCGGTAAAATACGACAACACAAGAAGCGGTTTCGGCTTTGGCAACGAACCGATCAAGATCTATTACAAGAAATTTCCCGGCCACAAAGCCGGCTCGGTTTTTTGGACTTACGAACGCAATCTCGCAAAGGACGATCCCAACCGAACCGATCTTGCAGTTCCGGTGTTCGGCTATGGCTGGGATAACACAGAGGACCCTGGCGAAAGCGGAATCGCGCTGGGCGAAGAGTTCAGCTACACGATCAATGTCCATCGCAATACGATGTATGTGACATTCCACAATGATCGCTTGGGCACGGTCAACCACACAAGAAGCCTGGTGCGTGGTGCCGATGAGCTTGACAACCCTTACTCCTATGGCGGGGATTCGCTCTACTTCAAATCCGGGGTCTATAACCAGTGCAGCACCCGAACCGGAGATTCGATGTGGTACGCCGGCTGCCCGGGTACCGGCGATTGGGAAACAGACAAGGCTGACGGAAACTACGCCCAAGCGACGTTCTCCCGGATTGTCTTGAGCGGATCGACACCACCGGAGTAACTGGCTTTGGAAAAGTGGTCCCGTCAGTTGCCCGTCAGTTGAACGCGAACTCACCTCCAATTGGCGATGCAATAGCTAAGTCGGGCCGCAATCCGTCGGCAAGGAACTTACCGCCCAGTCAGGCGTCAAAGCAGCGGACCTGTAGGTTTGAACGCTAAGCCGAAGCGCCATGCTCCGAAACTTCACAGCCGCCTGCTGTGCGGACTTGTGCCGAAGCCCTGCAACAAAAGACTAATGCTGGGGGTGGGTGGCGGAGAGACAGGGATTCGAACCCTGGGTACGGTTGCCCGCACAGTAGTTTTCGAGACTACCCCGTTCGACCACTCCGGCATCTCTCCGCATTGCATCAGGTGAAAAAGCCACCGATGGCTTGGTCTGGGAAGGCGCGGTTAGCGGATGGGTTTTCACTTGCCAACCCCCGATATGCGCACGCGCGCCATTGCTGCGCGGTGGACGCATCGGCGGCAGCGCTTGTTTTGCGGGTGCGAAGGGCTATATTCTTGATATTATGGAACGCACGCAGTTCTTTTCCGAGACCGCCGGTCGCACAATCGATGTCCCGCGCCATGCAGAGGCGCGGTTCGGCATTGGCGATGTTGTGCGCCACCGGATGTTCGATTTTCGCGGTGTGATTTTCGATGTCGATCCGGTCTTCGCCAATAGCGAGGAATGGTACCAGTCAATCCCCGAACATATTCGCCCGGATCGCGAACAACCCTATTACCATTTGCTGGCAGAGAACGATGAATCGTCTTACGTCGCCTATGTCAGCCAGCAAAACTTGCTGTCCGATGCCGAAGGCGGCCCTGTGGGCCATCCCAATATCGATGAATTGTTCGAACAGTTCACCGATGGCCGCTACAAAATGCGGCGCGCGCTGACGCATTAAGTCAGTCTTTGAGTTTCCATCCTGATTTGAGCACGCGGTAAGTTATTATCGCGAGCACCAGGTTGAATACGCCCAAACCGATGGCGCTTTGCACCACCGCCGCGTTGGTATCGCCAATATCGCTCTGCCCGAGGAAGCCGAAGCGGAAGCCGGAAATCACATAGAAGAACGGATTGAGGCGGCTGATCGTCTGGAATGCAGGCGCCAGATTGTCGATCACATAGAACGTACCCGACAGCAGCGATAGCGGCGCAACGATGAAGTTGCTGATGGCAGCGTTGTGATCAAATTTCTCTGCCCAGATTGAGGTCAGAAGGCCAAGCAATGCCAGCATGATCGAGCCCATCAGACCGAACCAGATTATCGCCCAAAGATGTGCGATGGACAAGGATACGCCGGGCCAAGCGACCATAGCCAAGCCAACAGCACCGCCGACCAATATGCCGCGCGTCACCGCCGCTGCAACGATCCCGCCCATCAGTTCGCCTTCTGACAATGGCGGCATCAGCAAGTCGATAATCGTCCCCTGGATCTTGCCCGCCAGCAGCGAAAAGCTGGAATTGGCGAAGGCATTTTGCATCATCGCCATCACAATCAGGCCGGGGGCAACGAATGTGGCAAAGGGCACGCCCAGCACTTCGCGCCCGGAACGCCCCAAGGCGACGGAGAAAATGACCAGAAAAAGCAGCGTGGTGACGGCAGGCGCCCAAATCGTCTGCGTCTGGACCTTTAAAAACCGGCGAACCTCCTTTATATAGAGGCTCCACAGTCCAATGCGGTTGATACCGGTGATGATCGGCTCTCCACGCAAAGGAAATGCATCGCTGCCGGCATGTTTCTGGTCTTGATTGGCCATAGGCTCGCGCCTAGTGCGATTGATTGAAACTGGCAAGCACCGGCCGCGCGAGCGCCGGTTGGACAGATAGTAATTGGAAATACACGAATGAGTTGGACTGATGAACGGATCGCCACACTTAAGAAGCTGTGGGAAGGCGGATCGACCGCCAGCCAGATTGCCGAAGAACTCGGCGGGGTAAGCCGCAATGCGGTAATCGGCAAGGCGCACCGTCTTGGTCTGAAGTCACGCCCGTCTCCGGTAAAGGCGAACGCCAAGAAGAAAGCTGCGGTCAAAAAGAAAGCCGCACCGAAGCCGGCGCCAATCCGCAAGCCAAAGGCAATTATGACGCCGAAAACGGCGGCGAATTCTCCGCCGCGTCCGCCGAGCAATGCGGTAGAGCAAGCCGCGCGTGCCGCAGGGGCAAACATACCCTCGCAGCCGATTCCGAACAAAAGCGCCGAAATCCCCAAGATCGTTTCGATCGGCCCCGGAGGGTTCCAACGCCAAGGGCCGGGCGACCAGCAGCCACCCATCCCGCCGGCCCCTCCGCGCCGGTTGGTGCCTGCAAAGCCCAGCCCCGAAATTGCCGACAAGACCAGCCTGCTCGATCTTTCGGACAAAGTTTGCCGCTGGCCCATGGGCCATCCGGGCGAGCCCGATTTCCATTTCTGCGGGGCCGACGTAAACCCCGGTTTCCCATATTGCGTAGAGCATTGCGGACGCGCGTTTCAGGCACAGCTGCCGCGCGGTGCACGCAGACCGCCCCCACCCTTGCCCTTTGGCGGGCCGCGGGTTCGCTAAGCGGGGCCAATCCTTGAAGATAACGAAACGGCTCGTCAGCGATGGCGGGCCGTTTTGCTTTCGGGCTATGATAGGCCTTGTGCGAGACAGGCCAATGCCGCAATCGTAGCGTCTATGCCTCTGCTGCGATCCCTGCCCTTTCTGCTAGTGACAATTCTGCTGGCCGCATGCGGCACAGCGGCGGACACAAAGCCCGGGCCGATTGTTCTGGCTGCGGCAAGCTTGCAAGGCGCGCTCGACGAGGCCGCGGATTCGTGGGCGGCACAGGGTCATGCACGGCCGGTTATTGCCTATGCCGGTACGCCGGTTCTGGCCCGCCAGATCGAAGCGGGGGCGCCAGCCGACATCCTCTTTGCCGCTGACGAGCAGTGGATGGATGTGCTGGAGCAGAAACAACTGATCCGGCCCGATACGCGCCGCTCGCTATACGGCAACCGCCTGGTGCTGATCAGTATATCCGATGGCAGCCGCATTCAGGTTACCGACCAGGCGGAAACTATCCTGCGCGCCATTGGCACGAGCAAACTGGCGATAGCCGATCCGGCCTCTGTTCCAGCCGGGCGATATGCAAAGCAGGTGCTGGACAATCTCGATCTGTGGGCGACTGTGGAACAGCAGGTCGTGCCAACCGACAATGTCCGCAGCGCAGCGCGGCTTGTTGAAATTGGCGAGGCAACGCTGGGCATCGTCTATGAAAGCGATCTGGTCGGTACCGGAAAGATCACCCAGATCGGCCGCTTTGCAGACGCGGTGCAACCGCCGATACGCTATCCCTTGGCCGTGGTTGCCTCTGCCCAGCATCCCGATGCGCAATCATTCGCGGATTTCCTTGCCAGCGCAGAAGCCGAGGCAATTTTCCTCCGCCACAAATTTACCCGCTTGCCCGAACTATGATGACCGCATCGGAATGGGCAATTGTCGCCCTGTCACTCAAAGTCAGTTTCGCCGCGATCATCTGCACTCTGCCTGTCGCTTACAGCCTCGCTTGGCTGCTCGCTCGCAGGCGGTTTCCGGGCATCATTTTTGTGGATGCGCTGGTACACTTGCCCTTGGTCCTGCCACCGGTTGTAACGGGCTGGCTGCTGCTGCTTACTTTCGGAAGAAACGGAGCCATCGGCGGATGGCTGGAGCAGACATTCGGCATCACATTGGTGTTCCAATGGACCGGCGCCGCGCTCGCCGCCGCGGTGATGGCATTGCCTCTGATGGTTCGTGCAATGCGGCTGTCGATCGAAGCGGTCGACCGGAAACTGGTCGATGCCGCGCGAACGCTAGGGGCCAACAAATGGAGGGCCTTCCTGTCGATCACACTCCCGCTCAGCTTGCCGGGCATTCTGGCGGGCGCGGTTCTTGGATTTGCCCGCTCGATCGGAGAATTCGGCGCGACAATTACTTTCGCGTCCAACATTCCGGGCCAGACGCGCACTCTCCCGCTGGCGATCTATTCCGAACTGCAAATTCCCGGCACTGACATCGCCGTGACGCGGCTGGCCGTGATCGCGGTTATACTCTCGCTCGGTGCGCTGATGATGAGCGAATGGCTGGTCCAGCGATCAACCGGTGGACGTGCGCATGTCCTTTGATATCGCGATCAACAAACGTCAGGGCGACTGCCAGATCGATGTGACGATCCGGTCAGACAGCAAGCTTGTTGCCATCACCGGCCCTTCCGGTGCGGGAAAAACCACCGCGCTTAACTGTATCGCCGGTTTGATCCGGCCCGATAGCGGGCACATCACCATCGGCGGGCGCTGCCTGTTTGATAGTGAAGAAAAGATCGATTTGCCGCCGGAATCACGCGGCTGCGGCTATGTGTTTCAGGACAGCCGCTTGTTCCCGCACAAGACCGTGCTTGCGAACCTGAATTATGGCGCTGGGCGCGCTGGAACGCAGACTGCGCCACTTTCGCTTGAGGAAGCCGTGTCATTGCTGGGTCTGGCGCATCTTCTCGAGCGAAAGCCCGACACGCTTTCGGGAGGAGAAATACGGCGTGTGGCCATTGGCCGCGCGCTCTTGTCCGGCCCGCGCTTCCTGCTGTTGGACGAGCCGGCTTCATCGCTGGATCCAGAGCGCGCAGAGCAAATTATCAGCGCTATCGAAGCGCTGCGCGATCGCCATGCGATTCCGATAATCTATGTCAGCCATGACGCGGCCGAGGTTGCGCGCCTCACCGATTTCGTCGTTTCGACCGGCGGATGAAACAGTTTACACGCACACTATAGCCTTGGCTCTCACCGGCGTTTAGGTGACGCTGCATGACCAAATCTTTCGTAAAACGCAGCGGCGCAGCAGCCGCACTTGTCACATTGTTTTCGGCGACGCCTGCCTTGGCCGAACTACCCGAACCAGTTCGCGCCATGATCGATGCCGCGATCGAAACCGGTGATCCGGGCAAGGTCGCGACGGTTATTGAACTCGCCAAAGCCACCAACCCCGACGATGCAGAGGAGCTCGATGGAATGGCCGCCTCTTTCGATGCCGAACAGCAAGCAGCCGCCGCGGCAGAGGAAGCTGCCAAAGAAGCCAAGATCCGCAGCGCCGGCTTGTTCGACAATTGGTCGGGCGAAGGGCAGATCGGCGCTTTCCGGTCGACCGGAAACAGCAGCAACACCGGCGTCACCGCCGGTCTGAAGCTGGAGCGTAAGGGCATCGATTGGCGGCACAAATTTACCGCGCTCGCCGATTTCCAGCGCACCAATGGGGTGACCACCCGCGAGCAATTCCTGCTTGCCTATGAACCGAATTTCCAGCTCAATGATCGTCTGTTTGTCTACGGGCTCGGCCAGTATGAGCGCGACCGTTTTCAGGGCTTCTCCTCGCGGATATCGACATCGGGAGGCATCGGATATCGCGTGATCGATACCGACAACACCCAACTGTCAGTCAAGGCCGGCCCGGCCTATCGCAGAACCAGTTTCATCAACGGTGGTAAAACCAGCAACATCGCAGCACTTGCCGCGCTTGATTTCGATTGGCGTGTGGCCGAACGGATCAAGCTGACCCAGGATGCCAGCGCATTCATCCAGTCGGGCAACAGCACTTATCTGTCGACCACCGGCCTAGAGGCAGGTTTGGGTGGAGGTCTCTCTGCGCGGATATCTTATGCGGTTGAGCATGACACCAATCCGCCTGCCGGTGCGGTGCAAACCGATACGTTGTCGCGCTTTACGTTGATCTACGGCTTTTAACCGGCCTCTGCCGCGCCGCCACGCAGCAGAAAGACAACATAGCCCTTGAAATCCGGATCGCGCGCGAGCGATGATGGCGGTGTCCAATCGCCCCCTTCGACCAGTGCCACGCGATACGGCATACGCAGCCGCTGCGTATGGGCGAGGTAATCGGCATAATCGGGAATAGTGGTGGTGACCTGGTAGGTCTGGATAACAATCTCATCCAGCGCCGCACGCATTGCCGCCAGATCCGCCTCTGACGCATTGGCGGGCCAGTCCATCAGGCCCGTCGCGGAGAGTTTGAGATCGCGGGGCAGCCGTGCGCGGATGTTGCTGAGAAATCCGGCATAGCCGCTCAGCCCCCCAGTGCTTGAATCGAAATCCACCTGAACGCCGGTCAATGTCCCCTGCGCATTCCAGCGCTGCGCCTGATCGAGCAGCTGCTCATAAGCGCCATCACCCCAATCGAGCCGTTCCGCGCGGACCACCAGCCATATCTCTTCCGCCTCTCCGGTTGGTACGCTGCGCCTAAGGGGGATGATCTGCGATGGATCGTTGCGCCGCAATTCGCCCCACAACAGATACACTGCCTTTGCCCGGTCCATTGCGGGCGGCGGTTTAACACCGGTCCAAAGATAGAATGCCGAATAGTCGCTGGCTGCCACGCGTTGCGGCGGGCCGTCTGACGGCTGCGAGCATGATGCAATCAGCAAAGCCGCCAGCAGCAGCGCCGCCCTACCAATAATATTCGAGCTCCTGCGCCCATTTGGTGCTGCTGTAATCGCGTTTGAGCCGTTGGAACCAGGCCTTGCGCTGATCGACATTGACCGACTTGCCGCCACACGAATTGTTCTGGCTGGGCGCGTAACAGCGGATCGCGCGGTACAAGGCATAGGCACGATCATCGCGCGACGCACCCCGGTCTCCAATGATCGAGATATAGATATCATGCCGCGCGGTCGGATCGCCCGGATAGGCATCGCTGCTGCCAAGATAATATCGCGTGTCGCCTTCCGCGCGATACGCGTTTTGCCCAAAGTTGAAATCATCAAAGCCGTTCAGCCGGTAAAACTCGCCCAGGCAAATGCGTGCCTGAACCGACCGCCCATTGCGCGCCAATGTCCGCACAGTTTGCCCAAGCGCAGGGCACGCGTAACCGTCGCTAACCGGCCCTTGCGTGAACAATTTCAGCGGCGGAGTTTCGGTCTCGTAGATGCTCCACAAACTATCGTCCTGATCATCCGGATCGAACTGGGAGGCGAACTGCAAGTCATCGAGATATCCTGCATATTCGCCATGCTGGAGCTGCTTGAGCAAGACGGTGAACAGCGCAAAGCTGCGCACCGAAGCCGGTTGATCGTCAGCGCGCACTTGCGCTTTTAGAATATCGGGGCCCGCCGAAGAGCCGAGCAAGATCCGGCGTATATAGGGATCGGTTATCGGCGAATTGGCTGCAAAGGCTTTGCCCAAAGTGCCGTTGGTTTCATAGACCCGCGCCAATGCTAGTTCGATCGACGGGCGCTGGTACATGCCATCTGCGCCCTTGATCAGATCGAGCCAAAAGCCTTCTTCATTGCGGTCTTTGAGCGCGTGCAACGCCAAGCCGCGTAAATATTGCCTGCTGAAATCAAGCGGCGTGTAGCTTTTCGCACGGGCGGCATCGGGAACCAGCTGCAAAACCGCGCGAGGATTGTCGGCAATATAGAATGCATGCGAAGCCTTGAGGAACGAATAAAGATCGGGATGGCCGGCAAAGGCATCTGCCTGGGCCTCCAGCTCTTCGGCTTTCAACACATCATCGTTGCTCATTTCCGCGTTTGGCCATTTGCGCATCCGCATCAGATTGTGCGTCGCGAGCAGCAAAGCATTGGATTGATCAACCGCCGGTTCGGTTTCCTCGTAAGTGATCAGATATTTGTCATCCAGCTCTTGCACCAAATCGGCGGTGCCATTGGTGACTTCATCGGTTGCAGCGATCATGCCGGCATAGGTTTGGCCGAGCCGTTTCCGGTCGCCTTGCAGCCACAGCGCCTTGCGGATCAGTCCTTTCGCAGAACCGGCGTAGCGCCCCAGCGGATATTGCGACAGATAGTCGCGAAAGCCCTGTTCCGCGCGAGCCGCCACATCTGTCGGGGCTTTGGATAGGTCGATACTGCCCCAGCGCCCGACACTGCCATCGATCGCTTCATTAAGCGCGGTCCGCGCGACCATATAGCGCGCCGTTTCCTTGACCCAATCATTGGCCGCATTGTCAGCCAGGTCTTGGTAAATGCCCGAAGCGCGATCCCATTGGTCGAGGTAAAAGCTGCCCGAACCTTCCAGATAGGACAGGAAGGCACGCTCGCTGCGCGATGCGCGGCCCAATTCGCTGTCCCACGGAAAGTACTCGCCAGTCGCAACTTGCGGCAATTGCGGGGCGCGGCCCTCACATGCGCCGGAAAGCCGCTTTCGTGCATTCTGCAGAAAGCCGCGGCGCTCCGATCCGATTGAACTATCCCGGCCGATCGCCGCGCGGAATTGCTCCGCCCCGCTTTCGACAGTCTGGCAGCGTGTGCCGAACATATCTGCCCAGCGCTCCTCGACAGGGGCCGGTAGCCAGGCCTGCCGCAGTTCTGGCCATTTGAAGAAATTACGGCCCTCGACAGCGGCGTATCCATCGCTCGGATAGGCACGCCCCGCACCATTTCCACCGACCTTGTCCTGGAGCAGCAGGAACAGGTTTACGCGCGTGTCATTGCCCGGACCAATGGCAATCTGGCTGCCGCAATTGGGATGCGGGTTATCGGGGCGGTATTCCGGCGAACAATATGCGCCGCCAGCAACGGTCGGGCTCGCCCAAAGAGCGCTGACCATTGCACCAAATACCAATACCGATTTCTTCATGTCGTATTCCCTCCCGCAATGACCCTCGGCAGGGTTGTGTCATATCAAAGCTGAATTTGGCAAGAACGGAACGCGGTCACGCTCTCGCAAACCAAATAGTATGGCGCGGGCCCTTATTGTTGGGGCGCGCGCGGACTTCGCGGACTTCGACATCGAAGCCGTTTTTCTCCAGCCGCCGGGTGAAGCGCGGATCCTTGGCGGCGGACCAAATCGACAACACTCCGCCCGGAGCCAGAGCCTCGCGATTTTGGCGCAAACCGCGCGGCGAATAGAGCTTGTCATTCTCCGCCCGGACCAAGCCATCGGGGCCATTATCGACATCGAGCAGAATAGCATCGAATTGCGCACGCATACCGTCGGCTGCCTCACCGATCGGATCGGCAACATCGGTGATTTCCAGCATAAGGCGCGGGTCGGACAGACAATCACCCGTGTGATGCGCCATCGGCCCTTTTGCCCATTCGATAATCTTAGGCACCAGTTCTGCCACCACAATCCGCGCATCGGGGCCCAAACGCGCAAGCGCTGCACGCAGGGTAAAGCCCATCCCGTATCCGCCGATCAGCATATTGGGGCCTGTGCTAACCGCCTCGGCACTCAAGCGGTCGATGGTCAGCTCGGCCAGCTGCTCTTCGGAATATTGCATCCGGGTGGACATCAACTCGTTGCGCTCAAGCGTGATCATATGATCGCGGCCATGCGCAATCAGTTCCAGCGTCGCGCCGTCCGGGACTTCGGCAGTATCGATCAATTTGCGTTCAAGCATGGACAGCCTCTGCCTGTCGGACGCGCAAAAGAAAAGGGGCCACGATTGCTCGCAGCCCCTTTCCGTTATTTTGAAGTGACGATTAGTCCTTCAGGAAGTCCGGAACGTGGGCTTCGCCACCGTCAGAACCGCCCCCAGAGCCGCCTTTGTCACCGCCACCGTCGCGGCGTGGTCCGCGATCACCACCGCGACCACGGCCACCGCCGCCGCCACGTGGACGACGATCTCCGCCACCGCGTGGTTTGTTCTCGCGTGGAGGACGTGTGTCTTCCAGCTCTTCACCGGTTTCCTGGTCAACAACGCGCATCGACAGGCGGACTTTGCCGCGCTGGTCGATTTCGAGGACTTTGACTTTGACTTCCTGGCCTTCGCTCAGTTCGTCAGAGACTTTCTCGACACGCTCGTTCTTGATCTCGGAAACGTGAACCAAGCCGTCCTTGCCGCCCATGAAGTTCACGAACGCACCGAAATCGACGAGGTTGACGACCTTACCGTTGTAGATTTTGCCGACTTCGGCTTCTTCCACAATGCCTTCGATCCACGCCTTGGCAGCCGCGATCTCGTCTGCATTCGAAGACGAGATTTTGATCGTGCCTTCATCGTCGATATCAACTTTGGCGCCAGTCTCAGCAACGATTTCGCGGATTACTTTACCGCCGGTACCGATAACGTCGCGGATCTTCGATTTGTCGATCTGCATCGTTTCGATACGCGGAGCGTGCTTGCTGACTTCTCCGCGCGAGGAGCCGAGGGCTTCGCCCATCTTGCCAAGGATATGCGTACGGCCGGCTTTCGCCTGCTCGAGCGCCTTGGTCATGATTTCCTGCGTGATGCCGGCAACCTTGATGTCCATCTGGAGGCTGGTGATGCCTTCTTCCGAACCGGCAACCTTGAAGTCCATGTCGCCGAGGTGATCTTCATCACCCAGAATGTCGGACAGAACCGCGAACTCTTCACCCTCAAGGATCAGACCCATCGCGATGCCCGAAACCGGACGCTTGAGCGGAACGCCCGCATCCATCATCGACAGCGCACCGCCGCAGACAGTCGCCATCGAAGACGAGCCATTGGACTCAGTGATGTCGGACAGAACGCGAATGGTGTATGGGAAGTCTTCTACCGTTGGCAGAACCGGGCGGAGCGCGCGGAATGCGAGCTTGCCGTGGCCGGTTTCCCGGCGGCTGGTGAAGCCGAAACGGCCCACTTCGCCGACCGAGTATGGCGGGAAGTTATAGTGCAGCATGAAGTTGCTGTAGCTCAGCCCTTCCAAGCCATCGATCATTTGCTCGGCATCTTTGGTGCCCAGCGTGGTGGTGCAGATCGCCTGCGTTTCACCGCGAGTGAACAGCGCCGAACCGTGTGTACGTGGCAGCAAGCCGACCATAGCTTCGATCGGGCGAACTTCGTCGAGCTTACGCCCGTCGATACGTGTGCCGTCTTTGATGATCGAGCCGCGAACGATGTCGCTTTCCAGCTTTTTCACCAGTTTCAGGCGGCCCATATATTCAGCCGGGTCGCTTTCAGCCAGATCGGCATAGTGATCGCGGGCCTTTTCACGGGCAGCGTTCACAGCGTCCTGACGGGCCGATTTGTCGGTGATCTTGTAGGCTGCTGCGATATCGTCACCGATAACGCCGCGCAGTTCTTCGAGAGTGGCTGACTTGTCTTCAACCTTGTCGAGCTCCCAAGGATCTTTCGCAGCCTGTTCGGCCAGATCGATGATCGCGCCGATAACTTTACGGCTTTCCTCGTGAGCGAACATCACTGCGCCAAGCATTTCTTCCTCGGACAGTTCCTTCGCTTCGGATTCGACCATCATCACGGCGTCTTGCGTTGCAGCGACCACGAGATCGAGACGGCCATCGTCGCCCAGCGCGTCTGCGACGGTCGGGTTGAGGATGTATTCGCCATCATTGCTGAAGCCGACGCGTGCTGCGCCGATTGGACCCATGAAGGGCAGACCGCTGATGGTCAGAGCAGCCGAAGCCGCGATCATCGCAACGATATCGGGCTCGGTTTCACCGTCGTACGACAGAACCTGAGCGATAACGTTGATCTCGTTGTAGAACCCCTCCGGGAACAGCGGGCGACACGGACGGTCGATCAGGCGGCTGGTCAGCGTTTCTTTTTCCGTCGCGCGGCCTTCACGTTTGAAGAAGCCACCCGGAATGCGGCCAGCAGCCGAGAATTTTTCCTGATAATGGACAGTCAGCGGGAAGAAGTCCTGGCCTTCCTTGACCGATTTGGCGGCGGTCACGGCGCACAGCACCACGGTTTCGCCATAGGTGGCCAGAACGGCGCCGTCTGCCTGACGGGCAATCTGACCGGTTTCGAGAGTGAGGGTTTTTCCGCCCCATTCAATCGATACGGTTTTCTTGTCGAACATGTATTTTCCTTATGATCCCGCCAGCCACATTGCTGCGCGGGGCCTTCTATTTCCGGGAGAACCGGCCCGGGCCGGTGTGGAGCATCTTTGGCTCCGAGAGGCTCTGCCACCGAATTGTGACAGTTGCCTGATAGTGAAAGGGCGGCCCCTCGCAGAGCCGCCCCGAAAACTCTTATTTACGCAGACCCAGTTT
This sequence comes from Pontixanthobacter aquaemixtae, assembly GCF_009827395.1. Classification (GTDB taxonomy): domain Bacteria; phylum Pseudomonadota; class Alphaproteobacteria; order Sphingomonadales; family Sphingomonadaceae; genus Pontixanthobacter; species Pontixanthobacter aquaemixtae. The sequence goes on from NZ_WTYX01000001.1 coordinate 1,873,051, forward strand.
CTGGATCAGCTCGTTATAGCGCGCCACGTCGATCTTCTTGAGATAGGCGAGCAGGCTACGGCGTTTGTTGACCATAGTAAGCAGGCCGCGACGCGAATGGTTATCCTTGTGGTTGGCCTTGAAGTGGTCGGTCAGATTGCGAATGCGGGTCGTCAGGATGGCAACCTGCACTTCCGGCGAACCTGTGTCGCCTTCAGCAGTTGCATATTCCTTGATTACGTCCTGCTTTTCTTTCGCACTGATAGTCATAGTCTTTTACTCCGCGACATCGTGAAGATTGAACCCCCGGACGACTTTCGCCGAACCACCTACAAGCTCCACCAATGCAACCGGAATATTCCGGAGCATGGCACAATAGAGCCCGTCTGCTTGGGGCTGCCCTGTCAAGACGCGGCCCTGGCGGACCGCTGCTGCCTGTTCGGACGTGAGATCAAGAGCCGGGATGTCGTCCAGCCCTGCCTCCAAAGGCAGTATTACGTCTTCAAGTGGCGCGCCCTTACCGACTTCGTTCAATTTGTCCAGCGGAATCGCCTGTTTTTCGAGGAAGGGCCCGGCCTTTGTCCGCCTTAGATAGGTAACATGCCCGACCGTTCCAAGTGCCCGCGCAATATCCCGCGCCAGAGAGCGGATATAGGTGCCCTTGCTGACATGCGCCGTGAGCGTGATCGCGTCGGCGAGTTCGAGAGGTGCGCCGGGGTCATATGGATCAGGGCGGCCCGTAGTGGTTTGGAAGGTGCTCACCAATTCCTCCCCCACCGGGGGAGGGGGACCATCCGCAGGATGGTGGAGGGGCACGGTCCGCTGGTCCGAAGGTGCCCCTCCACCAGCTTCGCTGGTCCCCCTCCCCGTTCCGGGGAGGAACAGGCTATGGATGGTCACCCGCCGCGTCTTCAGTTCCACTTCCTCACCGGCGCGCGCCAGATCATATGACCGCTTGCCATCCACTTTCAGCGCCGAATATTTTGGCGGAACCTGATCAATTTCCCCGGTAAAATGTTCGAGTATCGCCGCGATCGCAGCCATAGGCCGGCGTTGGTTGCTGGATTGGACAACCGCCCCCTCGCTGTCGAGCGTGTCGGTTTCTTCGCCAAACTGGATTGTGAACTCGTAAATCTTGCTCGCATCGAGCATGCGCCCCGCCAGCTTGGTTGCCTCACCCAAGGCGATCGGCAGCACGCCCTCCGCCAGCGGATCCAGCGTTCCGCCATGGCCGACTTTGGTCTTGGCATAGCCACCTTCACGCAGATTGCGCTTCACCGCCGCGACGGCTTGTGTCGATCCCAGCTCGCGCGGCTTGTCGAGAATGATCCAGCCATTGGGGGCGGGCAGCTTGGTTTCGCTCATCGCGCCGCGCTAGGCTGTATTGGGCGCACTCTCAAGCCGAAGCTGCGGGCACGCGTAAGTGCGGCAAACTATTTTCCGGCGCGGCATTGAAGGAACACGGAATTCGGCTACCGCTATCCATGCCGGACCAATGTCCCAACGAACAATCCAAAGAAGAAAGTTGATACCCAGCGTGCAGGAAACCGGAACATTCGATCTGTTGGTTATCGGCGGCGGTATCAATGGCGCAGGCATTGCCCGCGATGCTGCGGGGCGCGGAGCGAAGGTGCTGCTGTGCGAGAAAGACGATCTTGCCAGCCATACCTCTTCCGCCAGCACCAAGCTGGTCCATGGCGGGCTGCGCTATCTGGAACATTACGAATTCCGTCTGGTGCGCGAAAGCCTGATCGAGCGAGAACGGCTGCTCAACATCGCGCCGCACATCATCTGGCCGCTGCGCTTTGTACTGCCGCATGACAAGGGCCTGCGCCCGGCCTGGCTGCTGCGGCTGGGGCTGTTTCTCTACGACCATATTGGCGGGCGCAAAGAATTGCCGGCGACCAGAACAGTTGATCTGCGGGCCAGCCCGCACGCTGACGTGTTAGAGCGCCGATTGGTCAAAGGCTTCGAATATTCGGATTGCTGGGTCGATGATGCGCGCTTGGTCGCACTCAATGCGATGGATGCGGATGCGCATGGCGCGGATATCAGAACCCGCACCGAATGCGTTGCCCTTGAAAGAGGGGACAAGGTTTGGACCGCGACGCTGCGCAATGCGAATAACCAAACCGAACACATCACCGCACGCGCAGTCGTCAACGCCGCAGGTCCGTGGGTCGACAATGTGCTGGGCCGCGCGATCCCGGGCAAAGAGCACCAGAACCTTCGCCTCGTGAAAGGCAGCCATCTGGTCTTCCCCAAATTGTTCGATCACGATCAGGCCTATATTTTCCAGAACAAGGACAACCGGATCGTTTTCGCAATCCCCTATGAGGGCGCATTCACTCTAGTCGGCACAACCGATCAGGCTTTCGATGGCGATGCCAATGTGATTGAAATCTCTGACGAAGAATCCGCCTATATCTGCGACGCGATCAACGAATATCTGGACAAGGATGTCACCCCGTCCGACGCGGTGTGGAGCTATGCCGGCGTCCGCCCGCTGTATGATGACAATTCGCGCAACAATTCGACCGTTACGCGTGACTATGTGTTCGAGCTGGACAGTCCCGGCGATGCACCGCCGATTTTGTCAATCTTTGGCGGCAAGATCACCACGTACCGCAAGCTGGCGGAACATGCGCTTCAAAAACTAGCGATGCCGTGGCTCGATCCGCAGCAGACGTGGACTGCGAGCAAAGCTCTGCCCGGCGGCGATTTGCCCGGGGCCAATTTCGCACGGTTCCTCGCCGCGATGGAAGAACAATACGCATGGATGGACAGCGGCGTATTGCGGCGGCTTTGCCGTGCATACGGATCGCGCGTCCCGCTGGTGACTGGCGATGCCCGGTCATGGGCGGACATGGGACAGGACTTTGGCGGCGGTCTGACCGAACGCGAAGCCGAATATCTGATCGCGCATGAATTCGCCCAATCCGCCGAAGACATATTGTGGCGGCGGAGTAAGTTGGGCCTGCATATGTCGGGCAAAGAGCGCGAGGGATTGCAACGCTGGTTCGCAAAGCGCGAAGCTGTCCCAACCCAATAACCGCCCGCATAGGCGGTCGGCAGAGTACCCTTCCGGCTATTTAGAGAAGAGTGGCGGTCCACTCGGCTATCGCGAGATATTTCTCCAACAGCCAGAATGCCGGAACACCAATCGTCCGCTCAAGAACGCGCAGATTGGGCGCGAACCAGGTGATCGCAACCAGTCCGAAAAACAGCAGCATCCCGTAAGGGCGCAGCTTGGCGTAATAGCCAACCCAGCAGCGCGGCAATGCCCCCTCTACAATATGCGATCCGTCAAAGGGCGGAATCGGCAGCATATTGAAAACCGCCAGAAAGACATTGATCAGGACGAAGTAATACAGGGCCGATGCAATCGGCGCGAACGCATTGGCCGCGTCGGCAATCATCGGCATTCCCGTGTCGCCAACAATCATCTGCGCCCCGACCGGCAAGGCAAATCCCAGCGCCAAGGCACCAAAGAGCGCCAGTGCAATGTTCATCCCCGGCCCTGCAGCGGCGACCGCCATCATCCCGAAGCGCGGATTGTTGAGCCGCTGCTTGATCACCGGAACGGGCTTCGCCCAGCCGAACACCGGCGCGCCCATCACCGCCAGCATCCCCGGCACCAGCAGTGTTCCCACAGGATCGACATGGCGGATCGGGTTGAAGCTGAGCCGGTTGCGTTCTTTTGCGGTCGGATCGCCCAGCATCAGCGCAACGCGCCCGTGTGCGACCTCGTGAAAGACAATGGCGATGACCAATGCCGGCGCGAGCAGCAGAATGAGTGTGAGCGTGTCCATCAGCTCAAGATAGGTATCGCGCCGTTACTGCGCCAGTGCCTCGCTGAAATGCTTGCGGCACAGCGCGACATAGCGGTCGTTCCCGCCGATTTCGGTCTGTTCGCCCGCTTTGACCGCTGCGCCGCTTTCATCGACGCGCAAATTCATGCTCGCTTTCTTGCCGCAGTGGCACACCGCCTTGAGTTCCACCAGCGAGTCCGCAATGCCCAGCAATGCGGCAGAGCCAGGAAACAGCTCTCCCTGAAAATCGGTTCTGAGGCCGTAGCACAGCACCGGAATGCCCGCCTCATCAGCCAGCCGCGCGCATTGCCAAACCTGCTGCTTGGAGAGAAATTGCGCCTCGTCTATCAGCACGCAATCGATCGGTTCCACCGCATGCGAGGCGCCAACCTGTTCCCACAAATCGGTGCCTTCCTCGTATCGATGCGCCTCTGCGCCCAGTCCGATCCGGCTTTCAATCGCCTTGTCTTCCGATCGATCATCGAGCTTTGCGGTCCACAACATGGTGTGCATTCCGCGCTCTCGATAGTTGAAATCGGCCTGCAAAAGCGTGGTTGATTTGCCCGCGTTCATTGACGCGTAATAGAAATACAGCTTAGCCATAGCGCGTGTCTAAACGCATAAAGCCGCCAGATGAAAGAGCGGTAAGCCAAGAGGGTGTGTAAATGAGCGAAGCAGCCGCCGCGAGCGAAACGCAACAGGGTATTCTGGGCTGGGTTGAGAGAACGGGCAACAAGCTGCCTGATCCGGTTTTCCTGTTTTTCTATCTTATCATCGCGCTGGTCGCGATATCGGTTGTTGCATCGCTGCTTGGTGTGTCGGCGCTCCACCCGACAGAGACCGACGAAGCAACCGGCGGCGCATTGCGGATCGAGGCGGTCAGCTTGCTCGCTGCGGAGAATATCCAACGGCTCTGGGTCGAAATGCCCAAGACTTTCACGCACTTCCATCCGCTTGGCTATGTTCTGGTTGTGATGCTCGGCGCGGGCGTGGCGGAGCGATCGGGCTTCTTTGCTGCGGGTATGGCCAAAGCGGTCAAAGCTGCTCCAAAAGCGCTGCTGACGCCGGTTGTCGCGCTGGTCGCCATGCTTGGCAACCACGCAGCAGATGCGGGCTACGTGGTGCTGATCCCGCTTGCGGGCATTCTCTTCGCAGCCGCCGGACGCCATCCGCTTGCCGGGATTGCTGCAGCTTTCGCGGGCGTTTCGGGCGGATTTTCTGCGAATATTTCCCCCGGGCAGCTCGATGCATTGCTGTTCGGGATTACCGAAGAGGCAGTCAGCGCCAGTTCGCTTGACCCTGCATGGACCGCCAATATTGCAGGCAATTGGTACTTTATCAGCGCCATGACATTCCTGTTCTTGCCGATCATCTGGTACGTGACCGACAAAGTCATCGAACCGCGCCTGGGCGAATGGACGGGCGGCGCCTCTGCCGGTGCGAGCGATGACGGGACAAGCCCCGATCCAACCGCCGAAACCGGCGAACTTGCCACCAAGGGTCTGCGCCACGCCGGTCTTGCGGCCTTGTTCGTGGTCGCGCTGTGGGTGCTGATGGTGTTTGCGCCGGGTACACCGCTGATCGATGAAGCCGCCTGTCTGACCGAGGAAGGCGCCCCGATCGTGGATTGTTCGATCCACAGCGAATTGCGCCCGCTTTACCAATCGCTGGTGGCGGCATTCTTCCTGCTGTTCCTCCTCGCGGGCTGGGCCTATGGCCGCGCGACCGGCGCGATCAAGAACCATCGCGATCTGGTCGCCATGATGACCGAATCGATGAAGGATATGGGCTACTATCTGGTGCTCGCCTTTGCCGCCGCGCATTTCGTGGCAATGTTCAACTGGTCGAACCTCGGTCTGATTTCGGCGGTGCACGGCGCGGCGGGGATCCAGTCAACCGGATTGCCATTGCCGCTGGTTCTTGGCCTGATGGTTCTGTTCGCTGCACTGCTCAACCTGTTCGTTGGCTCCGCCAGTGCGAAATGGGCTTTGCTGGCACCGATCCTTGTGCCCATGCTGATGCTGCTGGGAATCAGCCCCGAAGGCGCAACCGCGGCCTATCGCGTGGGTGACAGCGCGACCAATATCATCACCCCGCTGATGGTATATTTCCCGCTGATCCTGATTTTCGCGCAGCGCTGGAAAAAGGATTTCGGGCTGGGAAGCCTGACCGCGATGATGCTGCCCTATTCGGTATGGCTGCTGATCTCTGGCACGGTGCTGATCGTGGTCTGGTTCTATCTCGGCATTCCGCTGGGGCCCGATGCGCCGGTTGGTTACACGCTGCCCGGATCTGCCGGTTAGAGGTCTGCTCGCAGGCGATTTGCCAGCACCCGCCCGCCCGGTGTAGAATCTGAATTCGGCTCAAGGGAGCTTAACGCGCCGCGAGGTGGGGACCGAGCGGCAAGCGTAGCTCCCCACTCGCAATCCGGGTGAGCCGGGACAGGGGGGATTTATGATGCGAGCCGTTGCAGCAGCTATAATGCCGCTGATGCTGGCTGCCGCAGCGCCGGCAGCATCGACTTACACAATCGATACCGCGCATAGCGATGTCACCGCACGCGTTGCGGTGATGGGCGTATCGAGCAGGACCGCGCGCTTCCCGCACATTTCGGGCACGGTGCGGCTGCCGGGCGGACAAGCGGACCGGATGTCGCTTGATGTAGCCATCGACGCGCGGACACTGACCGCGGCGGATGAATCGATCCGCAAACGGCTCAAAGGTCAGCAATATTTCTGGGTGGAGAAATATCCCACCATTCGTTTCACCAGCACCAGCCTGACGCTGTCAGGAGCACGAAGCGGGATAATTTCGGGCAGGCTGACCGCGCGAGGCGTCACCAAACCCGTCAAGCTAACGGTGACATTTGACAAACCGCCCGCTTCGCTCAAGCCGGGCGAAACGCTGACCATTGACGGTCAAACGAAGATCAATCGCCGCCATTTCGGGATGACCGCGCATTCGGTCGTCGTTGGCAAACATGTCACGATCAAATTGAAAGCCCGGCTGAAACCGGCCTGACATTTTAGCTGTCCAGATCGCGGACCACTTTGGGATCGTTCAGCAATTGGTCGATCCGGCTGGCTTCATCAAAGCTTTCATCCGGCTGAAAATTCAGCTTCGGCGCAAATTTCAGCCCCAGCCGTTTTGCCACTTCGCGTTGAAAGAATGCGGTGTTGGTGCGCAGCGCCTTGAGCACCACCTCCTCATCCTCTCCCATCAGCGGTTTCACATAGACTTTGGCATTGCGCAGGTCGGGCGTCATGCGCACTTCGGTCACGCTAACGCTGGTTGCGCGCAGCACGTCATCATGCGCTTCCCCGCGCGCCAGCAATTCGGACAGGATATGGCGCACCCGCTCCCCCACTTTCAGGACGCGGACCGATTGCTGCTCTTTGGTCGACTGGTTTCTACTCATGATTCCTGGCTATCGAGCTCGTCCATCTTTGCAAGGATGCGCTTCATGCTCCTTATATTGCGCGCGGTGCCGCGGATTCCAAGGCGGCGTGTAATAAAATCGCCGGTCAGCTTGGAAGGCCCCGCCCCTTCGACATAATCGATGTGCAGCGCCTTCGTGCCGCCCGCAATACGTTCAGGGCCGCGCCCCTCATGATCGATTTGCAGCGCTTTGATCTGGGTCGGACCGGGCTGATCCAGGAAGAACATCGTATGGACGAACTTCTCCTCGCCAGCGTCGGGGCCGTGGGCAAAGGGGTTTTCGGCAATCGCCGCGGCGAGCTCGCTACGCGTCATCACCACAACTTCGCTATCGATGTCGAATTCTTCGCGGACGATCCACGCAATCTTTTCCGCCAGCCCTTCCGACGGCATGTCTTCATGCAAGAACAGCACGTTCCTGCTGGCTGCAACGGTCTCTATATCTTCGAACTCTTCGCGCTCCAATGCATAGCGCAGATCGACCATTTTCAACCGGTTGCTGCCGACATTGATGCTGCCGAGCAAAGCGACGAAGCGCGCGTTCATTCCGGATCCAGGCCGGGATTTGGCGTGGGGATACAGGTGGACGTGGCGCGCGCCAGAACGGTGCCGTCGCAGTCTTTCAATTCGGCGGCAAGGAATACCACACGCTTGCCCGCCTTGATCACGCTGCCGGTTGCGACAAGCGGCCCCTGCCGGACTGGCCGGAGCAGCGAGAAATTGACATCGAGCATCAGCGGCGAATGGCTGCCGCCGGTGGAGTGGGTATAGGCCCAGCCCATCGCTTCATCGAGAAACCCGGCGACCAGCCCGCCCTGAACGCTGCCGCGCGGCGTGATGAAACTTTCCGGCGCGGTGAAATTCATCGTGATGGTCTGCGTGTCCTGATCGAAAGACACAAATTCGGCGCCCATAAGTTGCGCATGCGGCCATGCTTTCGTTTTGAAACCGCTCACGAACCCTCTCCCGATTCCGGCGCGCCCGGAACCTCTGTGGGCATCGCGGTGGAGGTTGCCCGGGCAAGCAATTTGCCATCCTTATCGCGCAATTCGCCTTCGAGGAATGCGATCCTCCGGCCCAAACGCACCACGCGGCCGGTGGCCGTGATGGTTTCCAGCGGTACCATCCCGACAAAGCTCATATTGAGATCGAGATTGAGCGGCAGCAATTTGCCATCGGTTGCGGCGAGCAGCGCCGTGCCCATCACCTCGTCGAGAAACCCGCCAATCAACCCGCCCTGCACCGCACCGCGTGGCGATGCGAAGGAAGGCGGCGGGGTGTAGCGGACGGTGGCCGTCGCGGTTTCCTCGTCAAAGGACACGAACTCCGACCCCATTAGCTCTGCGGAGGGGGAGCGGCGTTTGGTGAAGATGGGCGGGTTGCTCGACATGATGGCCTGATCCTGCGTGGTGGCGAGTCCATAGACGGGCCTTGAACCCGCCAAACAATCGATCAGGACCGACTGCCCTCGCCGACCGAGTCAGGACCCACAATCACAATACCCGCTCTTTCTCCTCGATCTCGAAGACCTCAAGCTGATCGCCCGGTTGGACATCGTTGGTGTCTTCCAGAACCACGCCGCATTCGAGGCCGGTGCGGACTTCGTCGACATCGTCCTTGAAGCGCCGCAGCGAGGCGATGGTGGTCGCCGAAACGATGACATCGTCGCGCGTAAGGCGGGCATGGAGCCCTTTGCGGATCGCGCCTTCGTTGACGATGAGGCCCGCAGCCTTGTCGCGCTTGCCCGATTTGAACACTTCTTTGACCTCTGCGCGGCCAACAACATGTTCGATCTTTTCGGGGCCAAGCTCGCCGGCCATTTCCTTGCCGATTTCGTCGGTCAGGTGATAGATCACATCGAAATATTTCATTTCGACATTGTCGCGTTTCACCAGTTCGCGCGCTTTCGGATTGGGGCGCACGTTAAAGCCGATAATCGGCGCGTTGGAAGCCGCCGCCAGCGTCACGTCGCTCTCGGTAATCGCACCCACGCCTGCATGGAGCACGCGGACCTTGATATCGTCATTGCCGAGATTGTGCAGCGCGGTGGTGATCGCTTCCACGCTGCCCTGCACATCGGCTTTCACCAGAACGGGGAATTCGACAACGTCGCTCTTCAGATTGTTGAACATGGTGTCGAAGCTGGTCGGGGCGAGCGCGGTGCGCTTGGCGGTGGCGCGTTCCTTGCGGAAATCGGCCACTTCGCGCGCGCGCGCTTCGTTTTCGACCACGGTCAATTGGTCGCCAGCGCCGGGAACGCCGCTAAGGCCGAGAACTTCGACCGGCATTGATGGGCCCGCTTCCTTGATCTGCTTGCCTTGATCATCGACCACCGCACGGACTTTGCCGCTTTCGGTGCCGACCACAAACACATCGCCGCGTTTCAGCGTGCCGCGCGTTACCAGCACGGTCGCCACGGGGCCGCGGCCCTTGTCGAGCTGCGCCTCGATAACGGTTGCATCCGCCGGGCGATCAGGACGCGCTTTCAATTCAAGCAATTCCGCCTGAAGCGAGATTTTCTCGATCAGTTCGTCAAGACCGGTGCCCTTGGTGGCAGAGATTTCGACATCCTGCACTTCACCCGACAGCGCTTCCACGATCACTTCATGTTCAAGCAAACGTTCGCGCACTTTTTGTGCGTTGGCTTCGGGCTTGTCGATCTTGTTGATCGCGACGATCATCGGAACGTCCGCCGCCTTGGTGTGCTTAATCGCTTCGATCGTCTGCGGCATAATGCCATCATCCGCGGCGACAACCAGCACCACAATATCGGTCACATTGGCACCGCGCTGACGCATTTCGGTAAATGCGGCGTGGCCCGGCGTGTCGAGGAAAGTGATCTTCGACTTGTCCTTGGTGGTGATCTGGTAGCTGCCGATGTGCTGGGTAATGCCGCCGGCCTCGCCTTTGGTCACATTGGTGCCGCGCAGTGCGTCGAGCAGACTGGTTTTGCCGTGATCGACATGGCCCATGATCGTCACCACAGGCGGGCGCGGTTTCAGAGTTTCTTCGGGATCGAGATCTTCCTCTACCTTGATGTCCACATCATCCTCGGAAACACGCTGGATGGTGTGGCCGAATTCTTCGACCAGCAGTTCGGCGGTATCCTGATCAATCGTCTGGTTGACGGTGACCATCATATCCATGTTGAACAGGGCTTTGACCAGGTCAGCACCCTTTTCACCCATGCGTTTGGCCAGTTCGCCGACGGTGATCGCTTCTGGAACGATAACGTCGCGCACTTGCTTCTCGCGCGGTTTGGACGATCCGCCACCCTGTTCGCGGCGTTCTTTTTCACGCGCGCGTTTGAGCGCGGCGAGGCTGCGCGCGCGGCGGCCCTCATCCTCGTTGAGCGCCTTGGTAACGGTCAGCTTGCCGCTGCGACGCTTGTCTTTGCCGCCACCCTTTGCCGGACGCTTCTCTTCCTTCTTGGGCGGACGTTTGGGCTCTGGCCGGGCAACCGGCGTAAACTTGCGCGCAGCCGGTGTCGGCGTCGCCGGCGCGGAAGAGGGATTGGCCTCTGCATCAGCCGCTGTGGCGGCTTGCTGCGCCTCTTCTTCGGCCGCTTTCTTGGCGGCTGCTTCAGCCTCGGCTTCGGCTTTCTTGTTGTCTTCCTGCGCCTGTTTTTCTTTTTCTACAGCCTCTTTCTTCTGCTCCGCATCGCGGCGGTTGGCATCTTCTGCGAGGCGCAGGCGCTCTTCCTCGGCCTCGCGCTGGAGGCGGGCAACGCGTTCTTGCGGCGTCTCGCCGGGCGCCGCAGCGGGCTTCTTGGCCACAGGTTCTTCCGCTGGTGGCGGAGGCGGTGGTGGGGGTGGCGGAGGGGGCGGTGGAGGTGTCTCACCCGGCCTAACGAGCTTGCGCTTACGCTTCACCTCAACCGCGACCTTATTGGTCCGGCCATGGCTGAAAGTCTGTTTGACTTCACCGCCATCAACCGGCCGCTTCAAGCCCAGGGGCTTGCGGGTCCGTGCAGGTTTTTTATCTTCATCAGACATATAGCTCGTCTCTATCCTTCAAAACTCAATTCGTCACGGCAGAAGCGTTACGTGCCTCGCCGCCATTCATAACGGGCGCATCCGCCCTCAAGAAATGCAAAAGGCGCATCAGGACCGCTTGGACCCGCTCCGCCGCATTTTCATCGGCCAGCGCCATATGAACGACATTGTCGCGGCCCAATGCCACAGACAATGCCGCACGGTCCAGTGGCAACACCGTTCCGCGCTGACCTGTGCCTTCGGCGTCACGGCCCACCCGCCACGCCTGATCCAGTTTCTTGCTGCCATCCTCGCCCGCATCGGATGCATGAAGAAGCAGTGAAACCCGCCCGGATCGCGCATGCTCTGCAATCCGGTCTGAACCCAAGATAAGCTTTCCCGCGCGCATTTCGAGGCCGAGCCGGTCGGCCAGCAGCTTTACCAGCGCGGTTTCGACCAGCTGCGGCAGATTATCGGGCACACTCAGCTGTGCGCCTTTGAATGCCCGCGCCAAGGCGCCGCGCAGCTTTCCTGCCGCAATCGCTTCATCCAGTTGTGTCCGGCTCACACCCAGCCATGCACCGCGCCCCGGCGCACGGGCCAGCGGATCGGGAAGCACATCACCCTCTGGCGAAATAGCCAGCCGGATCAGCCCGTCTTTCGGCGCGGTTTCGCCGGACAGAATACAGCGCCTTTCGGGTGCGGAAGCCTTGTGCCCCCGCCCCGATGCAGCTTCAGAGATGTCGGACGCTACAGGCTCATGTGGTGGAGTCCGCATCGGCGGCCTCCTGTGTGTCGGGCTCGTCTTCGAACCAGTGTGCGCGGGCTGCCATGATGATTTCGTTGCCCTGCTCTTCAGTGAGCCCGTATTCGCCCAGCACACCGCCTTTGTCTTCGGTCCGCTTTGGCTGGACATCGGCACGCAGACGCGGCCCTTCGGCAGGGTTCTGACGGCGTTTCGGCGCTTCGCGCTTCTTCGCGATCAGTTCGTCTGTCGCAAGATCGGCCAAATCGTCGAGCGTTTTGATCCCCGCTTTGCCCAGCGTAACCAGCATAACTTCGGTCAGATGCGGGATTTCGGCAATCGCATCGTCAACACCCAATTCGCGGCGTTCCTCGCGAGCAGCCGATTCATGACGCTCGATGGCTTCGAGAGCACGGCTCTGCAGTTCTTCGGCAAGTTCGTCGTCGAAGCCTTCGATTGCGCCCAGCTCTTCCAGCTGGACATAGGCAACTTCTTCGAGTTCGGCGAAACCTTCGGCAACCAGAAGCTGCGACAGCGTTTCGTCGACATCAAGTTCCTCTTCGAACATCTTCGAACGTTCGGCGAATTCTTTCTGGCGCTTCTCGCTCGCTTCTTCTTCGGTCATGATGTCGATCTGGTGGCCGGTCAGCTGACTGGCGAGACGGACATTCTGGCCGCGGCGACCGATCGCCAGGCTCAGCTGATCGTCAGGAACGACAACTTCGATCCGCCCTTCGTCTTCATCAAGAACAACGCGGGCGACAGTGGCGGGCTGGAGCGCATTGACCACAAAAGTTGCGGTGTCTTCCGACCACGGAATAATGTCGATCTTCTCGCCCTGCAGCTCCTGCACGACAGCCTGAACGCGGCTACCTTTCATACCCACACAAGCGCCGACAGGGTCGATGCTGCTGTCATTGCTGATCACGCCAATCTTGGCGCGCGAGCCGGGATCGCGGGCCGCAGCCTTGATCTGGATAATGCCGTCGTAAATCTCGGGCACTTCCTGCGCGAACAGCTTGCGCATGAAATCGGGATGCGCGCGGCTGAGGAAAATCTGCGGACCGCGATTGTTGCGTTCCACCTTGGTGATGATCGCGCGGACACGCTCGCCAACACGCGCGGCTTCGCGCGGAATTTGCTGGTCACGGCGAATAACACCTTCGGCGCGGCCGAGATTGACAATCACATGGCCGAATTCGACCGATTTGATAACGCCGGTGATAACCTCGTCAGCGCGGTCCTTGAATTCTTCATACTGACGCTCGCGCTCGGCATCGCGAACCTTCTGGAAAATCACTTGCTTGGCGCTTTGCGCATCGATGCGGCCCAGATCAACCGGAGGCAGCGGATCGACGATGAAGTCGCCCAGCTTGGCATCTTCTTCCAGCTTCTGCGCCGCTTTCAGATCGACTTGTTTGAAATAGTCTTCGACTTCTTCAACCACTTCGACCACGCGCCACAGACGCAGATCGCCGGTTTGCGGGTCCAGCTTCGCGCGGATATCGTTCTCCGCACCATAGCGGTTGCGCGCGCTTTTCTGGATCGCTTCTTCCATCGCTTCGATGACGATCTCTTTGTCGATCATCTTCTCGGTTGCGACAGCATTCGCAATTGCAAGCAGCTCTGCCTTATTGGCGGAAATAGCACTGGCCATCAGTTGTCAGCCTTCTCTTCTTCGTCTTCTGATATTTCATCGGCACCGGCGGTGTCCAATGGTTGGGTTGCGGCAATCAGCGCATCGGTAAGGACGAGCTTTGCCGAATGGATCGAACCGAGCGGAAAAGATACCGTCCCGGCCCTGTTATCTTCAATTGTGACGGTCTCACCATCTATCCCGGCCAGCGTGCCGCGCACATTACGCGGACCGTCATAGCCTTTGGCCATCGAAACCTTCGCCTCATGCCCAGCCCAATCAGAAAAGTCCTTGGGCCGCGTCAGCGGGCGGTCGATGCCGGGCGAACTAACCTCGAGGTGGTAAGCACCCTCGATCAGCACATCGCCTTGCTCTTCCAGAGCATCGATCTGTTCTGACACAGCGCGCGAAAGCGCAGCGCATTGTTCGATCACCAGCTGACCCGTCGCCGGATCTTCCGCCATGATCTGCAGCGCCTGCGTCCCGTCGCCGGCTTCCGAGGGCATCATCTTCACGCGCACAAGATCGAAACCCAGAGCATTCGCTTCGGGTTCGATAATCTCGGTCAAGCGTGCCAGATCGGCCATTCGGTCTCCATTGCTCGATATTATGACAATAGCATTTCGTGCCGGCCCCTCTCGGCGCCAGCCCCACTTTGCAATCACAATGTCGGGATGAGATGCAGATAGGCGCGGATTCGCGCGATTGCAACTCTAAACTAGGCGCACTCTGTTAAAGCGCTGCCCGTAGCGCGCCCGGGGACGCAGCCGAGACTGCGTCATCCTATGGCTGCGTTGGCGCTGCACCGATCATCAATGACTCTCCAGCGGCGATTTCCTCCGCAGTCCAGCTGGTATAGTCAATCTCCCAGGTCAGCTCGGCCGCGGTAATGCTAAGCGGCACATTCATATGGCGCGCGGCGAAATGGTGGATTTCGGTCGGGTGATTGTCGAGCTGGTGGACAAACGGGAAGCTTGTGGGGCCGTTAGGGACATACCGCTCCAACCGGGGCCCATCGAGACAGGAATTTTCAAACGCGCGTCCGCTAACCGGCTTCCCCTCGGCATTGACCCGGAAAAGATAATGCCCCCCGATCGGGAAGCGTCCGGGCGTGACCGGTGGGGACAGAATATAGACCGACACCATGCCGTCCTCATCTGGCGGTAAAGTTACAAAATTGGCAGATCCGGAGCGGCAAAGCGGCAATTGCTGCCGCGCGCCTTCCTGCATGGCCGCGTCCCTAGCGGCGACTTGCCCGAGCAGGAAATCGGACAGCGGATGCTGTTTAGGATCGTCGTGCATCTTGGCGTAGACAACATTGCCGCCGTCGATTTCAAACACCACGAATTCGAACAGTTTTTCGTCTATCTTGGTGTAGAAAACGACGCGGACGTTCCCGTTATCGAGTTCCTCGGTCATATAAGTCAGAAATTCGGGGCGATTTTCCGCGCGCAGTTGCGCGTTGAGTTCGTCGCTGGCTTTCCACGCCGCCTGATCGTGGCGGAATATCTGTTCGCCCAAACGTTTTGCTTTCGCATTGGCCGCGATCTGCTCCGCACCGGCGCCTTCGGGCGATGCCGACAGGGCAGGCGCGGAAACGGCAAGGCCGATCATCACGGGAAGCAAGAGCAAGCGTTTCATATAATCCTCAAACCCAAAATAGCGGTTTCAAGAAGCCTTGTGGCAGCGCGCGTTTGCTGATGCAATGCCGCAGCAGGCCGCTGCACTTCCGGTCCCCGTTTCACCCAAACGGTGACTATTGGGCCGGTTCTTCCATCAAACCGTGCTTCTTTATGCAATGGCGCAGCTGGTCATAGCTGAGGCCAAGAGCCTTTGCTGTCTGGCGCTGGTTCCAGCGATGTTTGCCCAGGGCGTGTTCGACAATGTTGCGCTCATGCTCGTCCACCGCAGCGCGCAGATCATCGACGCCTTCCAGATCGGAGGCCAGAGAAGCCGCCGGTACAGCTGGTACCTGAGCGGCAACAGCAGGTGCCGATTTGCTCGACGGCTCGCCCACGGGCTTCCACGGCGACTCGAATGGATCGAACTGGACATGCGCAATCGGCTCGTTCCAGTCATCCCAGCGATAGATCGCCCGCTCCACCACATTGCGCAGCTCACGAACATTGCCAGGCCAAGGATGGCTGTCGAGCTGTTTGCGAACATGGTCGGCAAAGCCCGGCCACCCTTCCCAACCGATTTCAGCAGCCATCCGGCGGCCGAAATAGTCGGTCAACATATCGATATCGCCTTCGCGTACCCGCAAGGGCGGCAGCGTGATGACCTCAAAGCTCAGCCGGTCGAGCAAGTCCGACCGGAATGTCCCCTCCTCTGCCGCTTTGGGCAAATTTTCGTTGGTCGCGGCGACGATCCGCACATCCACATTGACCGGGCGGGAGGATCCGATGCGGGTGACCTCGCCATATTCCACCGCCCTCAGCAGCCGTTCTTGTGCAGCCATCGACAAAGTGCCCAGTTCGTCGAGAAATAGCGTGCCTTTGTCGGCTTCTTCAAACCTTCCCGCGCGCGCTTTGGTAGCACCGGTGAATGCTCCGGCTTCGTGGCCGAACAATTCGGCTTCGATCAGCGTTTCGGGCAGCGCCGCACAGTTCATCGTGACCAGCGGTTCTCCCCAGCGTTCGGACAGACGGTGGAGACGTTCTGCAATGAGCTCTTTCCCCGTCCCGCGCTCGCCCACGACGAGCACCGGACGCCGCATCGGAGCCGCGCGGCTGGCACGTTCGACCGCGTCGAGAAATGCGCCCGATTGACCGATAAATTGATTCTTTTGCTCCATTTGCCCAACCTATAGTGAAAATTCCCAATGGTTGGCAATAGCCCCCAAACTCGAAATTGGGCGCTATGGTTTATCTATCTGTAATAAATCGATAATTCGGGTTTGGCACACCTCTTGCTGAGTGATGAACAACACCAAACGGTGGCGAAACTTACTTCGGCACCTATTCAGGAAGGAACCACGCAATGTACGACCGCAGCTTTTTCCAGACCAAACTGGGTCAGGCCGCAATGGCAAGCATCGCTGCAATGTGCCTGTTCGTTGTGCTCAGCTCGCAAATGCAAATGAGCCCGACATTGGCAACCGTATCGCCGGTTGATGTTGTTGAGCTGGCATGATCAACCCTTCCAACAATACCCCCGAGGATCGGGACCCGTTGACACCGGAGCGCGATAGCAACGCTGCATCCGGGGCGGGTGCCCGTCCTCAAAATGTGATATCGCGGTTCGAAGCCGAGGTAGAACGCCTTCGCCAGAGCCCGACACCAACCCAAACTGCCTCTATGCAGGCGCAAACGTTTAACCTGTTCAACAGTGGAGCACCCTTGATGGGAATATTCAGCCGAACCCGTGACATCATCGCCGCCAATTTCAACGATATGCTGGATAATGCCGACGATCCGGCAAAAATGATCCGCATGATCATCCTCGAAATGGAGGAAACTCTGGTCGAAGTGCGCGCTAGCGCGGCACGAACGATCGCCGACCAGAAGGAAATGCACCGGCACACGGTGAAGCTGGACCGTCTGCAGGCCGATTGGGGCGAGAAAGCACAATTGGCACTGAGCAAGGATCGCGAAGATCTTGCCCGGGCTGCTTTGGTTGAGAAGAAGAAGGCGTCGGACATGTCCGATCAGCTGAAAGCAGAGATCGCTGTGCTGGACGACGCCCTTCGCGCTTACGAACAGGATATCGCCAAGCTGCAAAACCGCCTTCGCGAAGCCCGCAGCCGCCAGACAGCCATCGCTGCGCGTCTGGAAAGCGCCGAAAACCGCGCCAAGCTGCGCACGCTGATGAGCACCGAGCGGACCGACGAGGCACTTGCCCGTTTCGACCAGCTCGAACGCCGCGTCGACTACGCAGAAGGCCGCGCCGAAGCGCTGTCGATTGCCGATAATAGCGGCAAGCCAAGCCTGTCCGATGAAATCGCTGCTCTCGAAGGCGCCGATAAAGTCGATGAAGAATTAGAAGCCATGAAAGCCGCGATGAAGGGCGGCAAAGACGAGAAAAAGGATTAATCCCCCATGTTCCCCAGCGAGATCATAATTGTACCCATTGTTGTCCTCGGTCTCCCATGGCTCATCATGCACTATGTTACCAAATGGAAAACCGCCGCAACGATCACCACCGATGACGAGGATCTGCTTGGCGAATTGTACCAGCTGGCCAAGCGCCTGGACGAACGGATGGACACTGTCGAACGCCTCGTTGCGAGCGACAATCCTGATTATCAGCCAGCCCGCATCATGCATGACCGCGAGACAGACAATCAACAATTGCGCGAGCTCGACCGGATGCTCGCAGAGAAGAAGGAAGCCCACAAATGACCAGCGAACGCACAACCCTGTATCGCGACAAACAGAACGCGAAATTGATGGGCGTCTGCTCGGGAATTGCGGACTACACCGGCGTCAACGCCCTGTGGGTCCGGCTGGGTTTCCTGGTCTTGCTGTTCATGAGCGGAGGTGGAGCGTTGCCGTTCTATTTCCTCGCCGGGCTGCTGCTGAACAAGAAGCCGCCGCATCTCTACGTCGAACGCGAAGAGCAGAAATACTGGCAGGGCGTGCGCCAGAGCCCGCGCCGCAGCGCTCGCGAAATCCGCAGCCGGATGCGCGATATCGACCGCCGCCTGGCCGACATTGAAACCTATTATGTCACCAGCAATCCACGCCTGACCGCCGAAATTGAACGCCTGCGCTAAGCCATACGAGGGAGGACTAAACATGGGTGAATTGATCGGACTGGTCGCGGTAGCCGCGCCGTTCCTGATGGTCTTCGGGATCGTTTGGATAGGCAGCCAGAAAAAGCTCGAAGAGAAACGCATCGAAGCAACCGCAGAGATGAGTTCGGAAAAGGCAGCGCAATATGCCGCACATACGGCCGAACTTGAGCAACGCGTCCGCGTGCTCGAGCGAATCGTGACCGACCGCGGATATGATGTGGCAACACAGATCGAAGCGCTTCGCGACACTCGCGAAGTGGAAGGAAGCGACAGCGGCGTGCCGCTCGAGATCGCGAAAAAGGAGAAAGCATAATGGACTGGGGTGGACCGGGATTTGTTCTCGCGATCATCATGCTCTCGACCGGGGGCTGGCTGATCAACAACTGGATCCGCGCCAAGCACGGTTACGATCTGGAAGATGAATGGGGCGGCAAGACTGCTCCGAAAAAATCGAAAGAAGTTGCCGAGCTTCGCGCTGAAAATGCCGAACTGGTGCAGCTGCTCAAAGACCAGGGCAAGCGCATGGAAACGCTAGAGCGCATCGTGACCGACAAAGGCTACCGGCTCAATGAAGAGATCGAGGCTCTGCGCGATGTTCCCGACAAGAAGGCGCATGACGACAGCGGGGTTCCGCTCAACATTTCGAAGAAAGAACACATCTGATGCAAGGCGAAGACCTTATCCCCCATCTCCCGTGGATTATCGCAGCCGCGCTGGCACTGGGTGCTGCGGGCGTGTTTGGCTGGATCCACACGACCAGGCTGCGGATCAAGCATGGCTATCCGCTGGAGGGCATGTGGGGGCAATCGCTCAAACCGTCTTCCGACGGCCAGACCGCAGAACGGGTTACCTTGCTAACGCAAGAAAACGCAGAACTTCGGGCTGAACTGGGTTCGATGAAAGACCGGCTGGCCAATGTCGAACGCATTGTCACCGATAGCGGCTTCCAGCTTACCAACGAAATCGACCGGCTGCGCGACCAGCAGGAGGTCAACTGATGTTTGGTGCCGATACTTCTTTGGTTTTCGATGCGCTGCAAATGGTCGGTCTGGCGGGAGTAGCCGGCGGAGCGGCCGTATGGTTCGCCATGCGCCGCCGCAAGAGAGTGCAGCCATCGACCGGAAGCAGCAGCATCGAGCAACGCGTGCGCGTGCTCGAACGGATCGCAACCGATCGTTCGACCGATCTTGCCGACGAAATCGAAGCATTGCGCACAACCGACAAGCAAAAGGAACCCAACTGATGGACGCCGACCTTGTACTGATTTTCGGATTTATCCTGATCATCGCATCGATCGCGCTTGGCGTGGGCAGTTCGATCCATCGCCGCAGCAACGACCATGAAGAGCGCAAGCTGGAACTGCTCGCGCGCACCGAAGAAGCCAAGGCCGGTCGCGGCGCCGCAAGCGAAGCCTATCGCAAGCTCGAAGAGCGGGTGCGCGTACTGGAGCGTATTGCCACGGATCGCGGCACCGATCTGGCCCAGCAAATCGAACATCTGCGCGATCTCGACCAGATCGATGAAATGACCGCGCCGAAGGAGAAGCTTCAATGAACTGGGCGACCGCTATCGTTCTTATCGTCGCCATCGGCGCCATCGTGGGCGTATTCAGGGCGCGGTATCGGGCGCAGGCCGGGATTATTGCCGACGAGGACGGCAATGAGCGGTATATCGAGCGTTCTGACGCGAATGCACAACGCGAGGTCGAGGAACTGCGCGAGCGGATCAAGGTGCTTGAACGCATCGCAACCGATGCAAACACATCGGAAGCCAGAAAAATTGCCGCGATTTCGGACGAGATCGAAAGTTTGAGAGACAAGTAAGCAGAGGATGTTGGTGGATCATACGATGCCCCCCTGCCCCGAAAGAGGATTTGTGAAATGACCGAACAGATCATCATATCCAGCGCCACGATTATCGGGATGACGATTGTCGCGCTGATCGGCCTTCGCGGCTGGCAGGGATGGCTTGCTTTGAAGGAACAGGAGCTCGAACGGTCCGGTTCGCCGCGGCATGAAATTGATACCGGATCCGCTTCGGGCGCTGCTCGTATCGAAATTGCCGATCTCAAGGAACGCATCCGCAAGCTGGAAGCCATTGCCAGCGGGGTCGATCTTTAACCTGGAAGCGATCGCTGCTTTCGCCCGCATGACGAATTGGCTAATGGCCACGCCATGAGAACCCTGGATGACATCCGCGAAGAATATGAATTTCTCGAAGGCGATGAACGCTATCGCCTGCTGATCGAGCTGGGCCGCGAATTGGACGCCATGCCCGATGCCCTTAAAACCGATGCAACCTTGGTGCGCGGCTGTTCCGCCAGCGTCTGGGTGTATCCGACAGACGAAGCGGGCACGCTGCATTTTCTGGCCGATAGCAACGCCGCGATCACCAAAGGCATTGTCGCGCTGGTAATCTCCGCGGTGCAAGACAGGCCAGCGGATGAAGTCGCGCAAATGGATGTCGCAGCGGCGCTCGAACCGTTTGATCTCAAGAACCAGCTCAGTTCCAACCGCACCCAGGGTGTGCCCAATATGATTGCTCTGGTGAAAGAGCACGCAGCGCGGATTTCTGCGGCCTGATATGCGCCCGGTCTATCTCACAATCGGGATAGTCTCGGTCATTCTCGGGATAATCGGCGCTGCCTTGCCGATCATGCCCACCGTGCCCTTCCTGATATTGGCGGCGTTCTGCTTTGCGCGGAGCAATCCGGTGTGGGAGCAGAAACTGCTCGATCATCCCAAATGGGGCCCACAATTGCGCGATTGGCGCGAACGGCGCGCGATTTCGCGCAAGTCAAAGATCATTGCGATCAGCGCGATGGCGGTAGGCGCGGTGTTTACTTGGTTCTCGCTCGGCGCGCCCTATGTGTATATCTCGCTGGCGATCTTGGGCATCAGCGGAACTTGGATCGCGACGCGCAACGAATGATCAGGCGCCGGCGCTCTCACGAATTTCGGCAATCCCTGAATCGCGCTGCGCTTTCAATTCGGCTTTCAAATTTGCCGGATCGCGCGCCCATAGAAAGCCGAAGCTCACCCCGCCTTCCTTGCCGATTGTCGCGTGATGCAGCTTGTGCGCCTGCACCAGCCGCTTGGCATAGCCACGTTTGGGAACCCATTTGAAATAGCGCTGATGAACCAGCCCGTCATGCACCAGCGTGTAGATGATGCCATATCCCAAAATGCCCAAACCAATCCATGTCGCCGGGACCCAAGCCGCATCGCCCAGAACCCATTCGCTGCCCCAGACGAACATCGCAATGCTCATCGCCGCGCCGAAAAGGCCGAAAAGATCGTTCTTCTCCAGCGCATTGTCATGCGGTTCGTGATGGTCGCGGTGCCAACCCCAGCCGATGCCATGCATGATATATTTATGGCTTGCCCATGCGACCCATTCCATCGCCGCAATGGTGGCAAGGACAATCAGGATCGGAACGACAACAGCCATAGCGTGGTCGCTATAGACTAATCGCCCTTGGGAAAGAAGAACCGTGCGATCTCTTCGCCGATGCGCGCGGGGCGCAGCGTTTCGGCATCGATGCAACACCAGCTCGACTGGATTTCGGCGAGCACTTCCTCACCGCGTTGGATCACCGTGCTGTAGAACGCGCGCGCACCCTTGGTGCTTTCGAGCACGGTCCGGGCAATCACATCATCGTCAAGGAATGCCGGTTTGCGATAGGTGATCTCGTGCTTCAGCGCGACCCACGCGCGGCTGGCCACCGCATCAGCGGGCGCGATGCTGCGCCAATGCGACAGAACCGCGTCCTGAACCCAGCCGAGATAGCGGGCGTTGTTCACATGCCCCATGAAATCGATGTCCGTCGGAAGAATTTTGATGGGAAAGGAATAAGGCTTTGCTGACATGAGTGTCAGTTAGGCGCAGGAAGCTTACGATTCCATGACAATTCGCCGGGATCCCCCAGATTTTGCCGGTCCCGTTGCCAATTTGGCGCAATTGAGACTGCACCCGATCATCTGCCTGCGACATTTTGTTACCAAATAGCCCCCTTTCACAACAGGCCATTCCAACGCCGTTCATAAAAATAGGCGCATTTCTGAACGCCCCTCCTGCAGCCTCGACACAGAAAGGATCGAACAATGCAGACATCCACCAAGCTTATCGCCTCAGCTCTGGCGCTTCCCCTCGCTTTGAGCATGGCCCTGCCCGCCACGGCGCAGACGCGAGACGGATGGTCCGCGGATCGTCATACGGTGGCGGCGCGCAACCAGCGCTATTACAAACAAGCCTACACCAATCCGGGCATTGAGCGCCGGATTGACAGCCTGTCGCAAGAGATCAGGCAAGCGAGGCGCGCGGGCATTCTGACGCGCCAACAGGCCCAAAATATCCGCACGCAGCTGAACGCGGCCGAACGCAGCTACCGCGCGCTTGCTCGGAATGGCCTGTCGCGGCAGGACATTCGCAATACCAACCAACAGCTGGCACGCGTTCAGGTCCGGCTGGACAACCGGCGTTACGCCCATAATCGCGGCGACCGCCGCGGCAATGGCCGCTATGCCCGCAATGTGTATTGATGCCCAATCGGGACGCTTCCGATTATTGGGAGCGCGCAAGTTTTCCTAACTTGAGACGCAGGGGCGGCTGGCCTAGGCGAAAGCCATGACCAGCCGCCCCGATACCTCCCCCCAAACGCTGTATGAAAAAATCTGGAACGCGCATGTGGTCGAAACGCGCGATGACGGTACATCGCTGATCTTTATCGACCGGCATTTGGTCCATGAAGTTACCAGCCCGCAGGCATTCGAAGCGCTGCGATTGGCGGGCCGCAAAGTCCGCCGCCCCGATCTGACGCTGGCGGTTCCCGATCACAATTTGCCAACGACACCAAGGATCGATGCGGCGGGCAACAAAATCCCGATCACCGACCCTGAAAGCGCCGCGCAGCTCGAAGCGCTGGAGGCCAACGCCCCCGCTTTTGGCATTCGTTATATCGATGCGACCGCCGCCGAACAGGGCATTGTGCATGTGGTTGGCCCCGAACAGGGATTTTCACTGCCCGGCACAACCATTGTCTGCGGCGACTCACACACCGCCGCGCATGGCGGAGTAGGCGCGCTCGCTTTCGGAATTGGCACCAGCGAAGTCGAACATGTCCTCGCCACGCAAACGCTGCTGCTCAAACAGTCGAAATCAATGGAAATTGCCGTCACCGGCGCGCTGGGCCCGGGCGTCACTTCAAAAGATCTCGTGCTTCATATTATCGGTGTTCTGGGAACCGCCGGGGGCACCGGCCATGTCATCGAATATCGCGGCGAGGTGTTCGAGCAGATGAGCGTCGAAAGCCGTCTCACCGTGTGCAACATGTCGATCGAAGCTGGCGCGCGCGCCGGCCTGATTGCACCCGACGAAACGACTTTTGCCTATCTGAAAAACCGCCCCATGGCTCCGCAAGGCAGCGATTGGGACAAGGCAGTTGAATATTGGCGCAGCTTGCACACCGATCCGGGCGCCCGCTTCGATACATCGGTGCAAATCGATGCCGCCGATGTCCAGCCGACGGTGACATGGGGGACAAGCCCCGAAGATGTCGTGCCAATCGGCGGCAAAGTTCCTGCACCGTCAAGTTTCACCGACCCGTCGAAGCAAGACGCCGCGCAAAAGAGCCTTGATTATATGGGGCTGACCCCGGGGCAGAAGATGACCGATGTCGAGGTGCAAAACATCTTCATCGGCAGCTGCACCAACAGCCGGATCGAAGATTTGCGCGCCGCCGCCGATGTGCTGCGTGGCAAGCGCAAGGCAGATAATGTCAAATGGGCGATCGTTGTCCCGGGGTCTGGTCTGGTCAAACAAATGGCAGAAGAGGAGGGCCTCGATAAGGTCTTCATCGAAGCGGGTCTTGAATGGCGCGAACCGGGCTGCTCCGCTTGCCTCGGGATGAACCCTGACAAAGTGCCTTCCGGTGAACGCTGCGCCTCGACCAGCAATCGCAATTTTGTCGGCCGCCAAGGCCCCGGTTCGCGCACCCATCTGATGAGCCCCGCGATGGCCGCCGCTGCGGCGGTGACAGGACGGCTTACCGATATCCGCGAGATGGCCAAGTGAGGTCATTTGTGCGGCAAAGTTCACACTGCCCTCTTGCCACCATTCGCGCGGGGCACCATTGATAGATTATGACTAAGAAAACCCCCTCCTCCTTCTCTGGCAAAGCTGCGCTTGGCGCGGCGGCCATCGGATCAGCGGCGATTGCTGCTGCGCTTCTCTATGCATCCAAACGCAAAGAGAAGAAGGCCGAAACCCCCAAGACACCCAGCGGCGAACCGCCCGAAACCGATTGATGAAGCCCGTTTCTTCCGTCGAAGGCCGCGCTATTCCGTTCGGCGCCAAGAACGTCGATACCGACGTGATCATTCCTGCGGCGTGGCTCAAGACCATCAGCCGCGAAGGCCTTGGCAAAGGCGCGTTTGAAACGGTTCGCGCGCAGGACGGAAATATCTTCGACAATCCCGATTTCGCGGGTGCGCCGATCCTGATCGCCGGAGACAATTTTGGCTGCGGCTCAAGCCGCGAACATGCCGCATGGGCGCTGCTCGATCTGGGGATCACCGTCGTGATCGCGCCGAGTTTCTCCGACATTTTTGCAGGCAATGCGTTCAAGAACGGCATTCTTACGGTTGCATTGCCGCAAGAACAGATCGACCGGCTGATGGAAGTTTCCGAGACCGATCCGGTTACGGTTGATCTCGACACGCAGACGGTAACCACACCCTTTCAGGACCGCTTCACATTCGAAGTAGACCCCTTTCGCAAGCATTGCCTTAGCGAAGGGCTGGACGAAGTCGGCCTGACGCTGGAGCGCGACAGCGCGATCACGGATTATGAAACCCGGCGGGCGGCAAATATGCCCTGGCTGCAACCCAACACACATATCACGACGGAGAGAACTGCATGAAAGCCCTATTGTCCAAAGAAGTCGGCGGACCGGAAACTCTGGTGGTGGAAGACATCGCCGAACCCACCCCGGGCAAAGGCGAAGTGCTGGTCAAAATTGCCGCTTGCGCGATCAACTTTCCCGACACGCTGATCATCCGTGACATGTACCAGTTCAAACCGCCCCGTCCGTTTGCTCCAGGCGGCGAAATTTCGGGCACGATCGAGGCTCTGGGCGAAGGCGTTGACGGCTGGAAAGTGGGTGACCGCGTTCTTGCGGGTGTTGGCAATGGCGGCTTGCAAGAGAAAATGGTGGTCGCCGCCGCGCGATTGTTCAGAGTTCCCGATTTTGTCAAATTGCCTGAAGCATCGGCTTTGCTGATGACATACGGAACAACCATCCACGGCCTGAAAGACCGCGGCGATATCAAAGCAGGTGACACCATGCTTGTGCTCGGCGCGGCGGGCGGCGTTGGTTTGTCGGCTGTCGAGCTGGGCAAAGCCTATGGCGCGCGCGTGGTCGCCGCCGTTTCCAGCGAGGAAAAAGGCGAAGTTGCACGCCAAGCGGGGGCAGATGAAGTTGTCATCTATCCGCGTGCTCCATTCGACAAAGATGCCTCCAAAGCGCTTGCCGCAGCCTTCAAGGAAGCCGTTGGGCCGGATGGTGCGGATATCGTTTATGACATTGTCGGCGGTGACTATTCGGAGCCGGCCCTGCGTTCGATCGCATGGGAAGGGCGCTTTCTGGTAATCGGTTTCCCCGCCGGTATTGCGAAGATGCCGCTCAATCTCACCTTGCTCAAAAGCTGCGATATTCGCGGCGTGTTCTGGGGGGCCTTCACCGCCCGCGAACCGCGCAAGAACGAGGCCAATATCGCCGAGCTTTTCCGCCTTTGGAAAGATGGCAAGATCAACCCGCTGATCAGCGAAACCTATCCGCTGGAGCGCGCGCATGAAGCCATCGCCAAGCTGGAATCGCGCGGCGCGATCGGCAAACTTGTTGTCACAATGGACGACTAGAAACAGGCTTAGAAACTGGCGAACCCGCTTGCGGCTTGTCCCGCTCGTGCCTATTTCGGGTGTAGATACAAACACGAGGTGACAATGTCAGATTTCAAAGACCGGGAAAAAGGCGAAGAGGCCAAATTCGCATTCGACGAAGAAAACGCCTTCAAGATCGCCGCGCGCCGCAACCGGTTGCTGGGCCAATGGGCTGCCGAATTGATGGGGCTCGATGACGAAGAAACCAATGCCTATGCAACGTCGGTGGTGCAGGCCGATTTCGAAGAAGCCGGTGATGAAGATGTGATCCGCAAGCTTTTGGGCGATCTGACCACCGCAGAAGTTGATGTGGACGAAGCGGGCATCCGGTCAATGCTGGAAGAAAAAGCTGTCGAGGCCCGCCGCCAGTTGATGAGCGAATCCTGATCGCCCGGATGTCTTGCGGAGCAATCCCATGCCAATGACAGGTCCGGAAATCGAAAGCATGATCAAGGCCGCAATGCCTGATGCAGAGGTTGAAATGACCGATCTTGCAGGCGACGGAGATCATTGGGCGGCGAAAGTCACCGCGCCCGATTTCGTGGGCAAAACCCGCATTCAGCAGCACAAGATGGTCTATGAAGCGCTCGGCGGCCGTATGGGCGGAGTGCTCCATGCCTTGCAACTGACCACAGCCGTTCCCACCTCTTGATCAGATAGAAACACCCGGAAGCAACCTATGTCTGACACCCAAACCCGTATTGCCGATATTGTCACCACCAATGACGTGGTGCTGTTCATGAAAGGCACGCCGCTGTTTCCGCAATGCGGGTTTTCCAGCCGCGCAGTGGCCATTCTGGATCATTGCGGCGTCGCTTATGAAAGCGTCGATGTGCTGCAGGACATGGAAATCCGGCAGGGCATCAAGACCTATTCGGATTGGCCGACCATTCCCCAGCTCTACGTCAAAGGCGAATTCCTGGGCGGCAGCGACATCATGATGGAAATGTTCGAAGCCGGCGAGCTGAAACAGCTGATGGACGATAAAGACGTCGCCAAGGCGTAATTTTCTTTAGTTTTGTTTAGCCTCAGTCGCCGGGCGCGAGCCATCCGGCTCGCTTGGCTTCCTCGCATTAGCTCGGGCGGGTGGTCGCCCTAGCGGTCAGCTAGTCGCTGACCGGACTCTTTCCAGGCATGTCAGTATAGCGATGATCCGGTCCGCCAACGGACGGACCGCAAGTGCGACTGCACGCCCGCAGCGCAGCGACCGTCAGGGAGCGAAAGCGAGGATAGCCAAGCGGCACGGATGTGCCGCGCCCGGCACCTGAGGGAAAAAACATAACAAAAAACAAAAAACCCCGCCGTTTCGCAGCGGCGGGGTTTTTGATGTCGGGGAGGCGGGACCGGGAGACCAGGAGGTCCCGCCTTCACATCGAAGACCAGTTAGACATCATCCACTATGCAGGCGGCGTGCCAGTTTTGCCGATCGGCGCAATTCTGCGCCATCCGATGGTAAACCGATTTTAACCGCTGTCACCCGATGTAAATTTTCCCGACACGGACCGGCACGAGATTGGCCTTGGCAATAGAGGGCGAGTCCGGCACAGATATCGCGATGACCGATCAAACCGACCAACAGGATCCCCAAGGAATTCCTGCCGCCACCGTCGTCGTTTTCCGCCAATCTTCGGGCGATGCTGCCCCCGAATTGTTGATGGTGACACGATCCCGCTCGATGTCATTTGCCGGCGGTATGGCGGTGTTCCCCGGGGGGCGCGTTGATCCTGCCGATTATGATCTGGCGCGCAAGGCCGCATCGGCAATGCCCGAAGATGAAGCCGCCCACCGCATAGCCGCGATCCGCGAAACGCTGGAAGAAACGGGGCTGGCCATAGGAATTTCCGGCACCGTCACCGCCGAAACTGCGCGCGATGCCCGCGCCATGCTGCTCGAAACAAACGCGCTTGAACCGGTGCTGGAAGCATTCAACTGGTCGCTCGATTTTGCGCAGGTGCTGCCCTTTTCGCGGTGGTTTCCGAAGAATGAGAAGCTATCGCGCGTATTCGACACTCGCTTCTACCTTGCCAATCTCGGCACCGGCGCGGTCGATATTGCGGTCGACGAGACCGAAAATACCAAGCTTTACTGGATTTCAGCGCAAGGCGCGCTTGATGCGGCCGAAAAGGGCGAACTGTCGATCATTTACCCGACCCGCCGTAACCTTGAACGGCTCGCGCAGTTTTCCAGCTTTGACGAAACGGCAGAGCATTCGGCGAACATACCGGTCAAGACGATCACGCCATTCCTTGAAGAACGCGACGGGGTCCGGTGGCTGTGTATCCCTGACGATGCGGGCTATCCGGTTGCTGCCGAGCGATTGGATCAGGCGCAGCGGGGGTGATTGCCCCCGGCACCTGTTGGGCCGGAGGCAATCGATCCTGCTCAAGCTTTGGGCTTAGTTGTTCTTGTAGCCCGGTGGATCGTCAAACTTTGCCGAAGATCCTGCCCGGCGAACTGACCAGAAATATTCGCCAGAGGCGTTATCCGCATAATAGCCCCAAGTCTCTGGCGCAGTTTGGCCATTTTTCACATCGAGCGAAACATAGCACAGCCATTTCTTTGTCTTCCTTTGCACGCAAAGTCGCAGGTCGACGGCATAGCCATAATTGTTCGTCGCTTTAATCGACAATGTGTTGCGGCCCACCTTGTCCCAAGCCGTTTTGATATCGAGCCCGGTCTTCTTGGCCGGTTGCTTCGACGGTGACGAATTGCTTGACGGCCGCTGGTAGCCCGGAGGATCGTCAAACTTCACCGACCATGCGCCCGCGCGGCGGGTCGACCAGAAGTAATCGCCAGTGGCGTTGCAAACATAGTAACCCCATGATTTCGGGGCGGTTTCACCCGGCTTTACATTGGGCGAAACGTAGCAGGTCCATTTGCCCGTAGTCCGCTTGAGGCACAGCCGCATATCGATGGCATATTTGTAATTGTTGGTAGCCTTGATCGCCATACTACCCGGTTTCGAACAATTTTTATCCCAGGCTGTCTGGATATCGAGCGACGCGTTGGCTGCTGTGGGTAGTGTAAACGCCGCTATCGCGAGCATTGCTTTCTTCATCTGTGTCCTCCGCAAGTTTGGCTGTCCCGCTAGCGCGACTACGGTTTGCTAGCGCAATCTTACGACCCCTTGTGTGACGCCTATCACGCGGAAGGTTCAATAACAAATTCAGTGAATTGTTGGCGCGCCCGGCAGGACTCGAACCTGCTGCCTCAAGATTAGAAGTCTCGCGCTCTATCCAGATGAGCTACGGGCGCGCGCAGGGGCCGCATAGCCTGCTTTTCGCGGCGTGCAAATGCGGATAGGTTGATTTGCCATGAGCGAAACCAACAAACCCGAAGCCGCCGCGAAGCCGCAACTATCCTTCCGCCATTTCGATCTGGTGATGGCGGCTTTCGTCACCGTTCTGCTGCTGTCGAACATTATCGGTGCCGCCAAACTTTCCGCGCTGCCCATGCCGTTCTGGCCCGAGGGATGGTGGCCTGCACCGGATGGGATGTTTATCTTCGGTGCGGGCATTCTGTTTTTTCCGCTCAGCTACGTAATCGGCGACGTTCTGACTGAAGTGTACGGCTATGCACGGGCGCGGCGGGTGATCTGGGTAGGCTTTGCGGCGATGGTGTTCATGGCCTTCATGAGCTGGGCCGTGGTGGCGATGCCGCCAGCGGATAGCTGGAACGGGCAATCGGCCTATGAACAAGTGTTCGGACTGGTCCCGCGGATCGTCCTTGCTTCGATTATTGCCTTCTGGGCTGGGGAATTCGTCAATTCCTTCGTGATGGCGCGGATGAAGATATGGACGCAGGGCAAAGCGCTGTGGAGCCGGACCATCGGATCAACCTTTGTCGGGCAAGGGGTGGATAGTCTGCTGTTCTATCCGATAGCGTTCCTAGGCATCTGGGATACGCGCGATGTGATATTGGTGATGGTGACCAACTGGGCGCTCAAAGTCTTGTGGGAAGCGCTGCTAACCCCGGTCACCTATGCTGCGGTGGGCTGGCTGAAAAAACGTGAACAGGTCGAAATATTTGACACGGACACCGATTTTTCGCCTTTCGCGAAGTCGGCGTAAAAACACGCGGATCAGTCCGGATGCCGGAGCAGTTCCATCTCCTCGGCGTCCAGCGCGCGCATGACGGGTTCAAGGCCCAGCCGGTCTGCCAGTAAGGTCATGTCTTTCTCGCTCGGGATGCCGAACAATGCCCGATGGCTCTTCTCGATCGACAGCACCAAGCGGCTTTCATCAACCCTGAGATCGCTGACATTGAATGTAGCATTGGAGCGCGCGCCCAGGCGGCGGCACAGACGGATCGCAAGGCCCCAGGAAATGGCTTCTTCGATCTTTTCTTCGCTGGCGAGCCGGTAGAGCGAGTCGGGCATTTCGCAATGATTGCCGTTGGCAGAAACCGCCGCTGCCATCATCGCCCTGCCCGCGGCATCGACCGCAATCCAGCGCTTGTGCAGCGCCCAGTCCATCGCGATTTCCATACGCAGATTGGGCTCGATCTGCATCGAAGACAGCGCAAGCATCGTCGCGGAAAGGCGCAGCCGCTCTGACCCTTGCGACGAGGCAGGCACAGCCCCGACGGTCCAACCGGCTACGCGCGTTGCCAGCGTGGGCGGGCAACCCCGCGAATGGGCAAATTCGCCGACACCGGCCAGCAACGGATCGCGTTCCCGCGCATAGGGCTCAAGTTCGTCAAACAGCACCCCTTCGCGCAAACCCCATGACGAAAAGACGACCTTTTCCGGCTGCGAAAGCGACAACAGGCTGGAAAGCAAAAGACCTGCGATCGGCAGGTTTTCCGACCGCATCGACGATATACGCGGTGATGCATTGAGCTTTGCCGGATCCGCTTGAGCCACCATCTGCGCAAGCGAATGCGCCTCGTCCAACGGCAATTCAAAGCCGTGCGGATCGGTAAGCGGATAATTGCGGGCCTCCATCGCAACTACAGCCATCGCCCGCCACGTCCCGCCAACCAGATAGAGCGCTCCGTCGACATGTTCGACCCAACCGGCGGGCGAAAGCAGCGCTGTGAGCTTGTCGATTGTTTCAGCAGGTGTCGCGCCGCAATGTTCGGGCAGGCGCAAAGTACCCAGCGGAAGGCTGGTTCCCTTTCCAACCTCCTCCTCGCCAACCAGCACCAGTTCCAGACTGCCGCCGCCAAGGTCGGCCACCACGCCCTGTGCCCCCGGAAAAGCGCCCAATATGCCCATCGCACTGATCCGCGCTTCGTCTTCTCCAGGCAATATCCGCACGGCAAACCCAAGCGCATCAACCGCCTTGACGAAGTCTGGACCATTGGACGCGTCGCGAACCGCGGCGGTTGCGACCACATCAACTGTTTGCACTTTCAATTCGCGCAGCAGCAAGGCGTAGCGTTCCAGCCCGCGCATCGCCAGATCCACCGCCTCGTCCGCCAAGCGCCCGGTCTGGGCAATCTCGCGCCCCAGCTGCGCGGCGACTTTCTCGTTGAACAAGGTCATCGGCGCGCGCGGAGAGCCACCATAAACGACCAACCGGACCGTATTCGATCCGATGTCGATGATGGCACGTTCTACTCTATTTCCAGAGAAAGTTCCCTGACGGTCGGGCGTCCTCCCCGCAACTGCCATCAAGCATTGCCCCGCCGCAGAGCCAATTCCGGGACACCGCCCGATTCAAGCGCACCGCCGCGCCCCGAAAGCGAAGGATTGGTCATGAAATAGCGGTGACAGTTAAACGGCTTCTCGCCCGGTTCCATACGTGCATAACTCCCATCAGCTTGCTGTTCCCAGCTTTGCTCTGAATCGAGCAAATTGGCCAGTAGCACCTGTTGAAGAACCTGATCATGCACAGTGCGATTGCGGATAGGAACGAGGACTTCCACCCGGCGATTGAGATTGCGCGACATGGCATCGGCGGAAGATATGAACACTTTGGCCCGTTCGCTGGGCAGTTTGTACCCGCCGGCAAAGGCCCAGATACGGCTATGTTCGAGAAACCGGCCAATGATCGATTTCACCCTTATATTGTCCGAAAGCCCCGGCACACCGGCGCGCAGACAACTGATCCCGCGAACGACCAATTGAATTTCGACACCGGCCTGGCTGGCGGCATACAGCCGGTCAATCACGCCGATATCGGTCAGCGAATTCAGCTTGGCCCAAATCGCCGCGGGCCGCCCCTTACCTGCATTCTCGATCTCCTTGTCGATCAAGCCATAGAGAGATTCGCGCAAATCAATGGGCGAAATCGCCAGCGTTTCCAAAGTTCTTGGTTCGACATAGCCGCTGACGAAATTGAACAGCTTGGCCGCATCGCGGCCGAATTTCGGATCGGCGGTGAAGAAGCTGAGGTCGGTGTAAACCTTGGCATTGATCGGGTGATAGTTGCCCGTCCCGAAGTGACAATAGGTTCGCATCCCTTGCTCTTCGCGGCGCACCACCATCGATACTTTCGCATGGGTTTTCCAATCGACGAAGCCATAGATGACTTGCACACCGGCTCGCTCAAGCTGCGAGGCCCAGAGCAAATTCTGTTCCTCATCAAACCGTGCTTTCAACTCGACCACGGCGGTGACCGATTTTCCGTCTTCGGCGGCGGCAATCAGCGCGGCAATAACCGAGGACTGGTTGCCCGCGCGATACAGCGTCTGCTTGATTGCGACGACATCGGGATCGGCGGCCGCTTGCCGCAAAAAGTCGACCACCACTTCGAAGCTTTCATAAGGGTGGTGGATGACGATATCCTTCTCGCGAATGGCGGAGAAGCAATCGCCATCATGTTCCATCACTCTTTCGGGATAACGCGGGCTATAGCTGGTAAATTTCAGTTCTGGCCGGTCCTCGGCGAGAATATCCGATAGCCCCGCTATGCCGATCATTCCGTCGGTCTTGATAACCGTGCCGCCGCGCAGGCCCAACTGATCGAGCAGGATTTCTTCGGCCACCGGATCGAAATTCTCTTCCACTTCAAGCTGGATGACCTGCCCACGGCGGCGGCGCTGGATCGCGCTGCGGAAGGTCCGGACCAGATCTTCGGCTTCTTCCTCAATCTCGATATCGCTGTCGCGCAGCACGCGGAATGCGCCATCGCCTTTGATCGTAAAGCCGGGGAACAAATAGCGCGCAAAACGCGCGATCAGGCTTTCGATGCTGATATAGACCGCCTCTTCACCCGGCACGCGGACAAAGCGCGGCAATGCGGCAGGGATCAGGATCATCTCGGTCAAAGGCTCGTCATCATTCTCTCGCGTGAGCGAGAACAGCACACCGACACCTTCATTGGACACGAAGGGGAAGGGATGCGCCGGGTCCAGCGCCTGCGGCGTTACAACAGGGGCGATCTCTTCGAGGAAATAGCTTTTGAGCGCGTGATAGGTCTGGGCCGGAACGCGTTGGTCATCGGCAATCGAAATGCCCGCCTCGGCAAGCTCTTGGCGCAGGGACCGCCAGATTTCCTGCTGCTTGTGATTGATCCCGCGCACCGCTTCGCTAATTGCGGCAAGCTGTTGCGATGGGCTTTTGCCATCGATCGACAGCCGTTCAATTCCGCGCTGCGCCTGCCCGACCAGTCCGGCAACGCGGATCATCATGAACTCATCGAGATTGCTGCCCGAAATTGACAGGAATCGGAGCCGTTCGAGCAGCGGATAATTCTGGTTCACCGCCTCCGCCAGAACGCGCTCGTTAAAGGCAAGCCAGCTCAGCTCGCGATTGATGTACCGCTGCTCCGGGCTCTCGATCCCCGCGGGCGGAACGACTTCACCTTGTGCCGCAATTGAGGGGGAGTGTTTGGTCATAAATCTCTTCCGGCCTGTTGCCGGTGTCAAATGGGGTTGTGGCTTGCCCACGGTCGGGTTCTGCCCAGATTACCACGCAGCATATGACGGTTTCGTGTCATGAATGGTGACGAGAATCCAGACACTATTCCAATTCCCCAGCTAGATCAGCGATTTGGTTTCCGCGATTTGGGTGATCCCGCGCTTGCCGTTCTCATCACGGCCGAGTTGGACGATCACATCAATAACCGATGCGGCATAGGCAATCGTATCGGGCCGGGTGAGACCGATGCCCGTTTGCATGACCATTAGCGCCAATTGCTCCAGCGCGCCGCGCAAGCTGTTGGCGTGAATGGTGGAGAAACTGCCCGGATGGCCGGTGTTGATCGCGCGCAGGAAACTGACGCTTTCCTCGCCGCGCAATTCCCCCAGCACAATCCGGTCTGGCCGTAGGCGCAGCGCCGCTTGAAGCAACTCGTTGGCAGTGACCTTCGCTTCACCAAGTTCGCCCTTCACCGCGACCAGACCGACACCGTTCGCGCCGGGCAGCTTGAGTTCGGGCGTATCTTCGACCAGCACGACCCGCTCATGGCCGGGTATTTCGCTCAGCATCGCGTTGAGGAAAGTCGTTTTGCCCGTCGATGTCCCCCCGGAAATCAGCACCGTCCGTTTCTGGCAGATCGCGCTACGCAAAAAGGCAATCGGTTCCTTCTGCGGATCGGGCATTCGGGGCGCAGCGGGCGCCGAAAGCGGACCGGCATCATAGGCGTCCAGCGGCAGGTCGAGACGGCGATGGCGACGGATTGCCATGACCCAATGTTTGCGCGATGCAGGCGGGCCGCAGAACTGGATCCGCGCCCCGCTCTGTTCGCCTTGCGCAGGCAAGGTCGCGCCGAGCAAGGGATGCTCGCGATTGATCCCTTGATGGCTGACCCGCGCGACCTGTTCGGCAAGCCTTTGCACCAGACGGTCGTCAACTTGCGGCACTTCGATCCGCTGCATCCCGGGTGCATTGGCATCTTCGATCCAGACTTCACCCGGCCTATTGACCAGAATCTCCGTAATGCTGTCGCGATCCAGCCAGTCCCGAAAAGGTTCCAGATAGGCGTCGAGATAGACGCTGCGCTCCGCATCCAGCTGTGCCAATCCGTCATCGGCCTGAAGAGAATGGATGTCCGCGCTCATTTCTTCGGGCTTAGCTGCCGGTTACGGTCGAAAAATCCAAATCGCGCGCGGTGAATACGCGGATCGGTTCGCCCATGCGCACGCGGATTGTCGGGCCGATCTGGCTGTCTTGCTGCGCCGCCGCGGCCGCTGCCTGCCCTCCGCCGCCAAGGATAACCGAAGCACCACCAGTGCCGATCGCCGACAAACCGCCAATTACCGATAGCAGCATCGCCGATCCGAAACGCTGGAAGAAGTTGCTGCTGACTTTGCCTGCGAGCCCGGTAGTCCCGTCAAAGCCCACTGCGGGCGATTGCAGGTTTACCGAAACGCCATCGGGCCTGATCAACCGGGTCCAGATGACATAGGCTCTCTTTTGCCCGTTCTGCAGGCCCGATTGATATTGCCCGATCAGGCGCGAACTGCGCGGGACCAGCACATTCTTGCCATCAAAGCTGCGCACGTCCTGGCTCACCACCGCGCGGACGAAGCCGGGCACATTGGTATCAATCGCGGTTTCCAAGATCGCCGGGATCAATGTCCCCTGCGTTACTGTGGTCGCCGGATTGACCATCGCCGTGGCCTGAGCAGGGCCGCCGCCAACACCGCCGACGCGGCTGGCAAAATCATTCGCCGATCCGCCACCCGGGACCACTTGCTCGGGCGCTGCACCGATCGCAGCGGGCGGCACCGCGACGCTGCCAATCGGAGTTCCGATGCTGTCAAACACCAGCGATGGCGTGGCATAGGGGTTCGCAGCGGGGACCGGATTGACCGCAGGCGTGTTTGCATAGACCGGTGACGGGGCAGGATCGATCCGGTTGGGCGTCACTGCGGGCGCAGCTGCGGGAGTGACCGGCGCAGGAACAACCGCCGACTGCGGCGCTGTCGCTTGCTGCGCAGGCTGCTGACCGCCCACACTCTCGGGCTCTGCCACGCGTGCGGAATTCATCCCCCACCACGTAACCGCGCCGATTGCGGATACCAGCGCAATGCCTGCCGCCAGGCTGATCGCATCCGATTTGCCCTTGCGCTGGGTTACCGCCGGAAAGGAGTTGCGGCTCGCAAGATCGATAATTTCAGCCGATTCATCCTCGCGGGGATCGACATCATTGGCGGCTGTGTTGCCGCCCAATTTGCTGGCGAGGCGCATTATCTATTCTCCCCCATGGTAGAAATGGCGGGCGTATCTGCCCGCGCTGTGCGGACCGGACCGACATTGACCAGCGTGGCGCTGTCCTTGCCTGAGCGCAAAATAATTTCGCGGGGCACGCCGTCGACCACAATCGTATCGCCGCGCACCGCAAAATTGACCGGGCCTTCTGTTCCCTTGGCGTCCTTGATCAGAATGGCAGGTACGGCTTTGCCCGGCTCCCACGAGAGGAAAGTCGCATTGCCGTCGTCATAGGCGCGCGCGGGGAGCAGATTCCTGTCGCCTTCGCGCGTCCATTCAAAATTGAGCGCTGCCGGATCGACCACAGCATAGGGATCGTTCGCCGCCGCCAGTTCCAGCTCGCTCGCCGTTTCCGCCATTTGCGGCGGTGCTTCCTCTTCAGGAGCATCGGGATAGGTAAAGCGCAGCACATAAAGCGGCTTGGCCTTAGGGTTCGCCACCAGATCAAACAGGTAAGTATGCCGGTCGGTTATCACCGTCATATTGGTCCGCGCCGTGGGGCTGAGCGGTTTCACAAACAAATGGTTGGCCCGTTTGTTTGGCGTGACCTGCCACGCAGCAGAATCGCCCACGACGACATTTTCAATTCTCTCGTCAGGTGCGAAAGCGATGGTCGCTGCGACTTTGGTCTTGCCCTCAATCCGGACCACTTGGGCAGGGTCATAAAGGCGTTCGACCAGTCGCGGATCATCCGCCATCGCGGGCGCGGCGTTGGCCACCAGCGCGAGAACCGCAAGCGGCATGGATTTAAGCCCACGGATCATTTGAACTTCTCCGATGTTTTTGCGGCCGGGCGGAAACGGTTCCCGATGCCATGCGTACGCGATGCGGCGGGCGCCAGCGTTCTGGTTTTACCACCGCCGGACGATGTTGCGAATACGCGTGTTTCGCGCTTGGTCACCTGTTCGCGGCCCCCGCGCGCAGTGTCATTCGCCGCAGGTGTCGGGGCGACGCCCGACACCGGAATACTTCGGCGCGGCGGCGGAGACAGCGCCGCTGCTTCGGCGGTGGAAAGCGGCCGGTTGATGCTCTGCACCAGTGCCTTTGCCTGACCGGCGAATGGTGCATCGTCGCGATCTGCATTTTTGTCAGGGATCAGCCCGAAAACGCGCCAGCCCGAAACCATCGTTGCCGAGACTTTGAGCACCATGATCATCAGCGCCATATGTACAGCGCCAAACAGGAAAAACGCCATTGCAGAGCGCGGATCGATCTGCCCCGGCGCCTGACTGAGCGAGGAAATAATCGGCACCGCCAGTTCCAGCATCACGCCGCCGCCAAGCACGGCAAAGAGCGGCGTCAGCGCCAGCATAACCACGCCTTTGAGCCACCCGACAAACAGCGCGCGCGTGCCATTGAACAGGGCGAGAACCACAAAGATCGGGCCCAATGCAACCAGCAGAGCAAGGCCGATCCGCGCGGTCACCATTATGCCCACAGTGCCCAGCAACAGCAGCATTGCCCCGAACCATAATATGCCGCGCGGAGAAAAGGCGGTGATCTCGCTCGCTTGCTGCGCCTCCGCCGCCTGACCGCCGGTTTGTGTGCCGGTGGTCTCCGTTGCCTGCTGCACCGCCAGCAACACCACGTCGATCTTGTCAGCAAAAGTGGTGGTGGCCGATCCCTGCACCCCGGTCAGTACGCCAGCCAGATAATCGGGAGTACCAATGGCGAGGTTCCACACCACAGCCTGATACGCGCCCCATGTGGTGGCGAAAGTCACCACCAGCCCCAGCGTCAGCATACGCGGGATCAGCGACCGGACGCTGAGATTGGTCCGCCCTAGCAGCAAGGCAATCGCAAAGAATGCTACAAACAGCACCAGCAATGTCGTCAGCACCGGAGCCAATGTACCGCCGGGCGCGAACAGCCGTCCGAACGCCGCCGCGCTGACTTCAGATGCGGTGCAATCAACCGCGCGCAGCGCCGCGGCCACGCCAGAGCCGACATCCTGCATCAAGGCATCGCAATTCGCGCTCATCCCCGCACACTCATTCCGCTGCCTGCCACACAGAGAAATCGCCCTCTCCTTGTGCGCCGGGCCAGCCTTTGCCGGTCAGCGCAGGGTACCATTCTGCCGGGTCATCGCCCAGAGATTGGCGCAGCAAATCGAGCTTGCGTACCGAGGCCTCGCGTCCGGACAGGATGGTGAGAACTTCGGGTGCGGTCGACAGATCAAGCCGCACCACCACCGATGCATCGGGCTGCCGCACCAGGAAGCATCGGCTATGCGCAGGGAGCGAGCGGATCACCGCCAGCTCCTGCTCGGTAAGGCCGAACCCGTCGCAATAATCCTCTGCTTTGGCGCGCGCATTGGGCATGAACACCATCGTCGCTGTCTGTTCGACCAGCGCGGTTGAAATCCGGCTATCGAGCGCGTCGCGCGCAGACTGCGTCGCAAAACCGACCAGCGCATTGCG
>NZ_WTYX01000002.1 GCF_009827395.1 Pontixanthobacter aquaemixtae
CCGGCGACGATTGTGCTCGCGCCGAACAGGATAAACAGCCCGATAATCACGGTCGCGCCAAAGCGCCAGTTCATCCGGCCTGTCAGCATCATGAAGCCGACCGCGGCAACAGCCATTACCGCTATGGTAGTGGCCACCGTGCCCAGCAAGGTCGATTGCATCCAACCAAGCGCATTTACGATCGGGCCAGACCCTTGTGGATCGGCGGCCTGTTGGGCCAAAGCCGCTGTTGGCGACAGTAGTGCAATCAGCGCACCGATCCGCGTAAAAACTCGCATTTATTGTGTACCCCGTGAATGGTTGGACAAACGGCCCATAATGGCCGCTACATATTTCTGTGTTTCGCGGATGCGGGGGATCCCGCCTGCCTTGGCAACACGGCCTGGCCCGGCATTATAGGCGGCCAGCGCATGCTCCAGATTTCCGTCAAACCGGTCGAGCTGCTGACGCAGATAGCGAGCGCCGCCTTCCAGATTGGCAAAGGGATCGTTCGGGTTCACCCCGAGCTCTCGCGCAGTGCCGGGCATCAATTGCGCAAGACCGCGCGCACCCTTGGGTGAAACGGCATTCGCGCGCCAACGGCTCTCTTGCCACACCAGTGCCTCGATCAAAGCCGGGCTGAGATCAAACCGGGCGGATAGCTCCTGGACTTTCGCCATATAGGCGGCGGGCACCAATCCCGCCTGCTTGGCCGCATCGGCTATGGCAGCCTGCGGCACGGTAAAGTCGGCAGTGATTTGAACGGGCGGCGCGGCTTGCGCAAAGGTCGGCGCTGCGGGCGTCGCAGCCGGACCGCCCGCCACCCAGTGCGCGCCGGAATCGCCGATTTCCATCACATCAGCAGATGCCGGACTTGCCGAAAGAGCCAAGGCTCCGCCCAGCACGCAAAGGCACTTTTTTGAAAGAATCGTCATCAACCGCATGCGCGCCCATTGGGCTTTCTTCGTGACATTACGGTGACAACAACGCCGCAGAACGGCGCAGATAGTGACAGTCTTCTACAGGAAAAAGCGAAACGCCCGGCAAGCGGATTACTTACCGGGCGATTTCAAAGTGTCCAACGCACAGAAGGCGTGACTTGATCTCTCAGCTCAGCGCGACGCGAAACGCCGCCCTTCGGTCAATTGGCCCTGGTCGAGCATAGCCAGCGCCTTCTTGGCCAACCAGCGCGAGTCGACCCAGTCGCCCGATGCCGTTTCCAAGCGATATCGCGTTTCAGCTTTGGCCGCTGCTTGCAAAGCAGCACGTGCTTCAACGATCCGGCCCTCTCGCGCATAGGCAATGCCCAGATTGATGAGCTGCGCCGGATCGTCGGCATCGAGCGCATTGCTCGCCTCGATCCTTTCGATCGCCGCAGTGTTCTCTTGCGCGACCATTTCTTCAAAGGCGACATCCACAGCTTCCGCGTTCCCAGCAGAGGCTTGCAGCATTGCAACCGCCGTAATCAGAGTACCAAAAGGCATAGACATTCTCCCAAAATCCGATGTCAAACTGCCTCCCGAACCCGCAATCTGCAATAAAAATGTAACATTGTCATAAAACTGAAACATTGAGCGATGGTCCGCCAATGGTAACTCGCCGGCGTTTGAAACCAGACCAGCAAATCCGTCACAAAAGTCAGCTTGATGACTTAAATCAGTCGCTTTTTGGAATCGGTGGAAACTGCAAAAAAAGAGTCATGTTCCCCTCCTAGCTGGCGAGTCGCGATCTTTCGTTCGCATCCATCAGTTTTCGGCTTTTAGGGGGCTAACCCGTGACCAATTTGCATCGTACTCTTATCCTTGGCTGCAGCGCGCTGGCTCTTGCTGGTTGTGGTGCCGAGGAAATCGCCTCGCCAGGAACTGGCGGCAATGTGATCATCAACAATCCAACACCGACACCCACGCCAACGCCCACCCCAACAGGGACAGCGATGGCGACGGCAGCAACCGCTTGCCCGTTCATCGCGGACCCGCAAGGCCTGACCAATCGCGGTGTCATCACCGGCCCGACAGGGTCCTATCTGCTGTGCCAGTTGCCTGCGCGTTTCAACCGCAGCTCGGCGCTCCAGTTCACCCCTTCCACAGCCGCCGTTCTATACTTGATCGACGGTCAAGTTGATGTCGGCACCGATGGCGGACCAGCGGCTGACGCGTCGGATGGTTTGAGCGATACCAATGTAGAGCTGACCATTGACCCCGGCGTAACGCTGGTGGGGCTCGGTGCTTCTTATCTGAACGTCAACCGCGGCAACACAATCCAAGCAAACGGAACCGCCGCGCGCCCGATCATCTTTACCAGCCAGCAAAACGTGCTCGGTCAAAACAGCGACACATCGTCCGGCGATTGGGGCGGTCTGATCATCAACGGTCGCGCGCCGGTAACCGACTGTCTTTCGAACACAGCGACGCCTGGTTCGGTCAACTGCGAACGCGAAGTTGAAGGCACGACAACACCACCACGTTACGGTGGCAACGTGCCGGGTGACAATTCGGGCAGCGTCCGTTTTGTCCAGCTTCGCTATTCCGGCACGGTCCTCGCCAATGGCGACGAATTGCAAGCGCTGACCACAGGCGGCGTTGGTTCGGGCACCACATTTGAAAACATCATGTCGTTCAACAGCGCGGATGACGGGGTCGAATTCTTCGGCGGGCTGGTCAACATCAGGGGCCTTGTTGTTGTCGGCGCCGAGGATGACTCGATTGACACCGACACCGGTGTGAAGGCCAATCTGCAATATGTCGTCGCAGTGCAGCGCGCTGACACCGGCGACACAATCATCGAGGCGGACTCTTCTAACACATTGGAAGAAAACACCCCGCGTCAAAACACGCAAATATCGAACGCAACCTTCATCCAGCGCAAGAATGACGATCAGGTGGTCCGTATTCGCGGACGCGCAGATTACGCACTGCTCAACACCATCATCGTTGACGCTTCATCGAACGGTACGGCTTGTATCCGTGTCGATGGGGATGAAGCGCTGAACCGTGCAGCGAGTGCAGGGATCGACGAGTCCGGACCGGTCAATTTCCAGTCGCTCGCTCTCGATTGTGCGACGGACTTCCGCGACGGCAGCGGAACCACCGCCGCAGGCGTTCAGGCCCGCTTCGATGCCGGTGCAAATAACAATGCTTCGCTGACCAACACGCTGAGCATGACTTATATCAATGGTGCCAATGAGGATGCACTGACCGCATTCGACCCGACCGGCCTCTCTAGCTTCTTCGAGAATGCCGGCTTTGTTGGCGCGGCGCGCTCTGGCGACACCCGTTTCGAAGGCTGGACTTGCGACTCTTCCAGCATTTCTTTCGGCAACAATAGCGGGGCGTGTACCTCTCTGCCTGTCTACACGTCGTAAACAGTTACCTCCCGGGAGGTCGGGTCTGCCACCGGACTCGGCCTCCTTTTTCACATTCGGGCGCACGCAACGCCCCGCAAAAACTGGACCTTTACGATGAAGGGCTCTTCGACATGACCAAAAGCAAGCGGTTGACGGGACTGCTCCTGCTCACAAGCGCGCTGACCTTCCCGGGCGCTGCCTTGGCACAAGATACCGAGACACCCGAAAGCGGTGCAGCAACGCTTCCCGATCAGGAACAAGCTGCTGAGCCCGAAGACGAAGGATTCGAGGATCCGGATATCTCTATACCGGGCGGTGAAATCGTTGTTACCGGGCGCCGCAACCGCGACGTTATGCGGGCCTCCCCGCAAGTTGTATCGGTGCTTTCAAGCGAAGAGATTGCGCGCACCGGCGAAGGCGACATTGCGGGCGCATTGGGCCGCGTGACCGGACTGTCGGTCGTTGGTAACGGCAATGTCTATGTCCGCGGTTTGGGAGACCGTTACTCGCTGGCATTGCTCAACGGTTTGCCCTTGCCCTCTCCGCAGCCGCTCAGCCGCGTCGTGCCTTTGGACATTTTCCCGACCAACGTGATTGCCTCGTCCTTGGTCCAGAAGACTTACTCGGCCAATTTCCCGGGCGAATTTGGCGGCGGTGTCATCAATTTGACCACCCGCGCCATTCCCGAAGAAAGCTTCCTGAAAATTAGCGCAGGGATCAGCGGGGATACCGAAACCACCTTCGGAAACGGCCTCGACTATTATGGGTCCGATTACGATTATTTCGGCTTTGACGACGGAACCCGCGATGTACCGCCGGCTCTTCAGGCCTTTTTCGACAGCGGCTTGAGAATTTCGGACCAGGCCGTTGATCAACAAGCGATCGTCCGCCAACTCGGCAATCCGAACCTCGTTGTGGTGCAGAAAGTTGGCGAGGTGCGCCCGAACTTCTCCGGAGGCATCACCGGCGGGACCGCTTTCGATATCGGAAGCGACAGCAGGCTTGGCATCATCGCGACCGCATCGGTCAGCAACAAGCTGCGGACCAAGGTT
This sequence comes from Pontixanthobacter aquaemixtae, assembly GCF_009827395.1. GTDB lineage: Bacteria > Pseudomonadota > Alphaproteobacteria > Sphingomonadales > Sphingomonadaceae > Pontixanthobacter > Pontixanthobacter aquaemixtae. Next base: position 4,375 of record NZ_WTYX01000002.1, read on the forward strand.
GTATCGTCACAAAACCCGCGGTCGCTCGATTTGCAACTGGACCGCGATTCGCGCAATTTCATCACTGACAACCGGATATTGAGCAATGCGATGCTCGGCTTCGGCTTGGAAGCTGGCGATCATAAATTCCGCTGGACCAACCTGTTCATTCGCGACACGCTGAAACAAACCGGGCTGGGTTTCGGCGAGCTGATCATCGATGGCGACAGCACCATCACGCAAAACACAGGCTGGTACGAACGCCAATTGCTCGACAGCCAGCTGGTGGCGGAGCTGGAATTTGGCGATCTCGGCGTCGATCTGCGCGGCGGCTATGCGCAGACGCAGCGCGAAGCGCCTTACGAATATGAATTCGTGTATGTCCGGACCAATCAGACGAACCAGGACACTGGCGACATTTTCATCAACGTCCTCGATCGCCAGCGGGGAAGCGCCTCTGTTGCATTCTCGCAGCTCAAAGAGGATCTGTATTACGGCGGTATTGATCTCAGCTATCCGCTGGCGGACTGGCTCACGGTTACCGCTGGCTATGCCTATACCGACACCAGCCGCTTTTCCGAGCGCCGCCAGTTTCTGATCGATGGCGATAATATTCCGCCGGGCGTTGGTGCATTGCGGCCCGACCTTTTGCTGGGGGATGCCATAATCGATTTTTACGGCATCGGGTTGACCGAACCCACACAAACCGACCCCGCTTTTCAAGCCGATCTGGAAATTCAGGCCGGTTACGTAAAAACGACGATCACACCCGCATTCGGCCTGAATATCGATGCTGGCGTTCGTTACGAGGATGCCAAACAGTCGGTTGCGACAGTGCAGCGTTTCGATGTTCCCTTCGTCTCGCTCGCCAACACATCGCTCAATAATGACTATTTCCTGCCGGGTGCGACAATCACTTGGGAGATCATCGACGATCTTCAGGCGCGCGCGAGTATCTCCAAGACTATCGCCCGCCCGCAATTTCGCGAGTTGATTTTCCAGCCTTACACAGACCCGGATAACCAGCGGCAGTATATCGGCAATCCGGCGCTGACCGACACAGAGCTGCTCAACGCCGAAGCCCGCATCGAATATTATTTTGACCGCGGAAACCGGCTGTCGGTTGCCGGATTCTACAAGGATCTGGATAATCCGATCGAGCCCTATGTCTCGATTGGTGCCGACACCAGCTTTACCACCCGCTTCGCCAATGCCCCGGGCGCAACGCTGTATGGCGGCGAGGTCGAGCTCCAACTGACCAAGGGCCTTTATGATTGGGGTGGCTGGTTCGACGACAAGCAACTCATTCTGGTCACCAACTATACTTACACCCAGTCCCAGCTGAATGTTGCAACCGGCGACACAACCCGGATCTTCACAGCCGGTGTCGGCGCGCTGGAAAATGATGCATCGCTGTTCTTCAATGATGGCGATCCGCTGACGGGTCAGTCCGATCATCTGCTGAACGTGCAGTTCAGCCTGGAAGATGAAGCGATCCTGCAGCAGTTCACCATCCTCGCCAACTATGCGAGCAAGCGTGTTACGCGGCGCGGCACCGCCGGGCTTCCCGACATTGTCGAGGATCCTGGACTGAGCATCGACTTCGTCGCGCGTCAGGGTGTCGAACTGTTCAAAGTTCCATTGGAACTGAAATTCGAAGCGCGGAACATATTCGGCCGCGACAATTTCGAATTTCTGTCGAACGGAACCGATCGGATCGAAGTCAACAGCTTTGAAGTGGGGCAGAGCTTCAGCTTTTCGATCTCAGCCGAGTTCTGACGAGTATCTTTGGTAGAAGCAAAGGATGGTGTGGGGCCGATTGGTGAAGCTCCACGCCAAACTCCAAACCCTTAGCTCTCGCTAGACTTCGAAAACATATCCCCGGCCGCGGACCGTAGACAGCGGATTGCGAGCGCCCGCCGCAATCAGGGCGCGGCGTAGCCTGCCGATCCACACATCAACCGTACGATCCTGGATGATCGCTTCCCCTTTGCCGATGGCATTGATGATGTCCCGCCGTTCCAGCAAGTGGTTCGGGTTTTCGATAAAGAAGCGAAGCAGCTTGAACTCGGTAGGGCCCAGATCGATTGGCGTACCCTGCCATTTCGCTCTCAACGCCCCGAGATCAATGCTCCAATCGCCTGTTTCGACCTGCCTCGTTGCGTAGCTGCCCCCCTGCGCCTTGGCCGTCATGACCCGGTCGAGGATTTGGTTGCGGCTCGGCCTTCCGACAAAATAATCGTCTGCGCCTGCGCTGAGTGCCCGGCGCCGGTCTTCCAAACTGTCCTGTTCCAGCAGAATGGTGATGTGGGCATCGCTCGTGCGCGGATCGGCACGCAGACGGCGGCACATCTCCAGACCGGACAGCTCCGGCAACAGCCAATCAACGAAAATCCAGACAGACCCTTCGATAAGTTTTGGAGGGTCGCCCGGGATAATCCGGTCAAACTTGTAGGTCTCGTCTCCATGGACGAAATCCTCGCATTCCTCGTCAACTACGCCAGTAGTAAGAATGCTGATGATGCGCATGGGTCACTCACTCCGTCTCGATGCGGAGTCGTGCCTCAATTGCGTGACACGCATATTACAAAACAGAGTTTTGGATGTCAGATGACGAAAACTGTCACCTGTGCGGCAGGCAATGCTCGCACATTCGCCGGCTAGAGCGTTGCTGTATCGACCGGTTCACCAAGCAAAATCCGTCCCGCCAGCTCAAACGTCGCTGGCGCGACCACAAGATGCTGCGTGGCGACATGGGCATCGCGGAATCGCCGCTGCAGATCGCTGCTCAAATAAACCGAGCTTCCGCCCGCAAGCGTATAGGCAGTCTTGCAAATATCGGCTGCAACTTCGGCCATATGCGCACAGGCCAGCCGCAGATCGCCGCGCGCTGCAACCGAAATGGCATCCTCTCCAGATGCTTCTTGCCAGGCCGTTTCGACTTCTTTCTCCAGCAGCGCCTGTGCGCCGCGCAGTGCAGCGCTTGCGCGCGCAATATCTGCTTGCACGGTGGCGCGCTGCGCCTGACTGCGTGCGCCGCCCGCGGTGCGTTTGGATTGCAGCACTTCGGTGATTTCTGACAGCGCCCCGCGCGCATTGCCCAAGGTCACCGAAGCAACGCCCAGCGCCAGCAATCCAAACAGCGGAAATTTGTACAGCGGGTCCGCGAGCCTCGGCTGGTCGGTCGTAAAGCCAACACTGCGCTGCTTGGGAACGCGCAGTCCGGAGACTTTGAAATCGCCCGAGCCGGTGCCTTTCAGCCCCGCGACATGCCACGTATCGATGAACTCCGCTTCGCTCGCCGGGAAAAACAGCATTCGGTGCAACGGCGCACCATTCTCCAACCGCTGCAACTCGCCATCCTTGAAGATCATTGCGCCGCCGCTCAGCCATGCGCAATTGGCCGATCCCGACCCCCATTGCCACTGGCCGTTCAGCATATAGTGATCGCCCATGTCTTCGGCCTTGCCCATCGGGGCAAACACACCGCCATGGATATTGCCGGGATTGCCGTAGATCTCCTGCGCGGCGGATTTCTCCATATAGGCCCCCGCCAAGGTCGATGTGGCGCCGATCATCACGCACCATCCGACACTGGCATTGATTTGCGCGAGGCTTGCGATGAGGTCCATCATTTCGCGCGGAGTGCATTCGAGGCCGCCGAACTCCTTTGGCTTCAAGATATTGAAGAGCCCTGCCCTCGCCAGATCCTCGGCGATGTCGGCGGGCAACCGGCGCGCTTCCTCAATTTCTGCTGACCGGGCAGCAATGCCGGTGGTCATGTCTTCAATGGCTTGCTGCAGTTCCTTGATGCTCATCCCGCACATCTGACCATAGCGGCCATGTTTTGTCGAGATTTAGGCAAATTGACGTAACGGAAGCCCTCTTTTCTGATGCTGACAGTCGTGTAAGCAGCTTGCAAACACATCTCAGGAGAGTCGTCCGATGAATTTGGAATTCAGCCCAGAAGAGATCGCATTCCGCGATGAAGTGCGCAGCTTTATCGCAGAGAATTACCCGAAAAATCAGGAAGGCAGCGGGCTTCGCGACGATATGGCGCCCGAGGATTTGACCGCATGGCACAAGATTCTTGGCAAGAAAGGCTGGTCGGTTCCGGCGTGGCCCGAAGAATATGGCGGCACCGGTTGGACACCGACGCAGCGTTATATCTGGTCTGAGGAAAATGCCCGGGTCAATGCGATCATGCCGCTTCCCTTCGGCGTGTCGATGGTCGGCCCGGTGATCTATGCATTCGGCAATGAAGAACAAAAGGCGCAGCATCTCCCCGGCATCCGCAGCGGCGATGTGTGGTGGTGCCAAGGTTACAGCGAACCGGGCGCCGGTTCGGACCTTGCCTCGCTCCAGACCACCGCTGTGCGCGATGGCGACCACTATGTAATCAACGGCCAGAAGACCTGGACCACGCTGGCGCAACACGCCGATTGGGGTTTCTTCCTGTGCCGCACCGATCCCGATGCGGAAAAACCGCAGCAAGGCATCAGCTTCATTCTGGTAGATATGAAAACGCCCGGCATCGAAGTGCGCCCGATCAAGCTGATCGACGGCGGGTACGAGGTCAACGAGACATGGCTGACCGATGTCCGCGTTCCGGTTGAAAATCTGATCGGAGAGGAAAACCGCGGCTGGACCTATGCCAAATTCCTGCTCGCGCATGAGCGTTCGGGCATTGCCGGCGTCGCGCGTTCAAAACGCGCGGTAGAGCAATTGCGCAGCATCGCGGCGAACGAGCAGCTCGACGACAAACCGCTGATCGAAGATTTCGATTTCGCGCGCAAAGTCAGCCAGCTGGAGATCGATCTGGCTGCGCTGGAAATCACCGAATTGCGCACGCTGGCCGGCGAAGAAGCCGGACGCGGTCCGGGGCCGGAAAGCTCGATCCTTAAGATCAAGGGCACCGAGATCCAGCAACGCCTTACCGAACTGACATTGGAAGCGGTCGGCCATTACGGCACGCCTTATTACCGCGATGTTCCAGACGCCGGATCGAATGAATATCCGATCGGTCCTGACTATGCGCAGCATGCAGCCGCATCCTATTTCAACATGCGCAAGACATCGATCTATGGCGGATCGAACGAGATCCAGCGCAATATCATCACCAAAATGATCCTCGGCCTTTAAGCCCGAAGCAACAGACACCACCCGGAGAACTATCGTGGATTTCAATTTCACCGAAGAACAAAGCATGGTGCGCGACGGCCTGACCCGGCTTGTGCGCGAGAGCTATGAATTCGAAGCACGCCGCAAAGTCATCGAAGGCGATAGTGGTTGGCGCCCCGAATTGTGGGCGCAGATCGCCGAAATGGGTCTGTTGGGCATGCCCTTTTCAGAAGAAGACGGCGGCTTTGGCGGCGGCCCCATCGATTCTCTGGTGGTGATGGAAGAGTTCGGGCGCGGTCTTGTGGTTGAGCCTTACGTTCCCACCGTGGTCTGCGCGGGCGGCTTCCTCAAACATGCGGGCAACGCTGCGCAGAAAGAGGAATATCTCGGCGGCATTATCGATGGCAGCAAAGTGTTTGCCTTCGCCTATGCCGAACCGCGCGGCCGGTATGACTATGCCGATCTGGAAACCACCGCCAAGAAAGACGGCGACGGCTATGTCTTGAACGGCCACAAGGCGGTTGTGATCGCAGCGCCTTGGGCATCGCATCTGATTGTCACCGCACGCACTTCGGGCGAACGGCGCGATCGCGAAGGTGTGTCGGTATTCGTGGTCGATAAGAACGCCGATGGCATTGTTACCCGCGATTATCCCACGGTCGATGGCCGCCGCGCTTCTGAGGTTTATTTCGAGAATGTCCAGATCCCTGCCGATGCGCTGATCGGTGAAGAAGGCAATGGTTTGCCGCTGATCGAACTGGTCACTGACGAAGCGATTGCCGCACATTGCGCCGAAGCCTGCGGGGCGATGAAAGTCGCGCATGAAATGACCGTCGAATATTCGCGGCAACGCAAGCAGTTCGGTACGCCAATTGGCAAGTTCCAGGTGCTGCAGCACCGCATGGTCGATATGTACACCGAATATGAGCAGTCGGTTTCGATGACCTATCTGGCGACGCTTAAGCTGGGCGAAGAGGAAGCCGAACGGAAGAAAGCCGTGGCTTCGGCGAAAGTTCGCATTGGCCAGGCCGCGCATCATATCGGACAGGAAAGCATCCAGATCCATGGCGGTATGGGGATGACCGACGAGCTCGCAATCGGAAGCTATTTCAAACGGTTGACGATTTTCGATTCCGAGTTCGGCAATGTCGACCACCATATGAAGCGACACGTAGCGCTCGCTTCGGGATAAAGCCGCGGGCTGCAATCCTCCAAAGCATATGGATTGCTTTGGGGGAACCTTGCGGTAACAAGCCCTATGGTGATTTTCAGATATTTGGGCATCATGTGGCACGCATCGCGCCAGCGGTCGTTGCTGTTTTTTGCTCTTCTGGTTCTCTCCAGCCTTACAGAAGGCATCGGGTTGGTACTGCTGGTTCCGTTGCTCGGCACGCTGCAGGAAGTCCAATCCCAGCCCACGGGCATCGTCGCTTATATCATCGAAGGCCTGACCTTTGTCGGCGTCCCGATCACGCTAACCGGATTGCTCGGCGCGTTTCTCGCGCTCAACCTGCTGCGCGCGGTCATTGTCTACTTTCAAACGCTGGTGTCAGAACGGTTCCGGCTCGAAGTGCTGGACGGGCTGCGGACGCGCAGTTTCGACGCCATTCTGGAATCGCGATGGGATTGGGTGGTCGCGCAAAAGCGGTCCGATCTGTCGAGCTTGCTGATTACCGAAGTCAATCGCATTGGCGGGGCATTGGTCCAGTCTGTACGCCTGATCATCTCGCTCATCTCGATTGGCGTTTACGTGGTCGTGGCCTTTACATTGTCGCCGGTGATGGCAGCCATTGCGACAGTGTTGGGCGGCCTGATTTTCTTTCTGATGCGCCACCAACACCAGGTTGCGCATCGGCATGGCATGTTGCTGAGCCAGGCAAACAAGAACGTCCAGCAAACCGTTGAGGAGGGGCTGTCAGGTCTCAAGCTGGTCAAAATCCTGCGCAGCGAAAACCGGTCCAGCGCGATGATGAAGGCGATCCGCGCAAAGCTGCGCGGGCGAACTTTGCAATTTGCAAAACTCAACGCGGCAATGGGGCTGATCTTCCAGATCGCAATCGCGCTGGTTCTGGTTGCCATGCTCTATACCGGAATCGAAGTGCTCGAGCTCGAATTGCCGGTTCTGCTGATCCTGATCGTGATTTTTGCGCGCCTCTCTCCGCAAATCCGATTGGTGCAAACGCAAATAAACGGTCTCCAACATACCGAAGCGGTGATGGACAACTACCACGATCTCACCCGAGAGGCGGGCAAGGTCAGCGAGCCGGTTTTGCAAGGCAACGATTGCGAACCCATCACCCTGGGCAAGTCCATAAAACTGTCCAATGTGTCCTACAGCTACAAGACGCGCGACGCGCGTTCTCTAAACGATGTCAGTCTGGAAATTCCGTTCCGAAAGACGACAGCGATTATGGGGACGTCCGGCGCGGGCAAATCGACATTGGCAGATATCCTGATGGGGCTCCTCGCGCCGGAAACCGGAACCGTATCGGTCGACGGGCACGCGCTGGACGCGGAAAGCCGCCTGAACTGGCGCAAGTCAGTCGCCTATATGCCGCAGGATGTTTTCCTGTTCCACGACACAATCCGCAACAATCTGCTGTGGGCCGACCAAAGCGCGAGCGAGGATGATCTGGAAGCGGCCCTCAAGAAAGCGTCGGCGGAATTTGTCTATGCCCTGCCAGAAGGCATCGAAACAATTGTCGGCGATGCGGGACAGCGTTTGTCGGGGGGCGAAAAGCAGCGGATCGCCCTCGCGCGTGCATTGCTGCAAAAGCCCCAGCTTCTGATCCTCGACGAAGCAACCAGCGCTCTGGATCTAGCCAACGAAGCGCGCATTCGGGAAATGATCGAAACGCTCCATGCCGAATTAACAGTTGTTATAATCGGCCACCGCTTGCCGGCACTAGAAAATGCTGACCAGCTAATCGTTCTGGAAAGCGGCACTGTTAAGGCCAGCGGAACATGGGAATCGGTTGTGCAAGAATTGCCAAGCGATTGAACTGTCTGCGTAAACATTTGTAAAATGCCCGCACATTTGCTGGATTGATTGTGTAAAATCATCATAAGCCCGAAAAACTAATTGGAGGGTATAAGATGCGCGTTGCTGTTGCAGATGATGATCCAGAAATTTTGGATCAGATCACCGGCATGTTGGAGGGATCCGAGCACCAATGTGACAAGTTCCAGAACGGGCAGGATTTGATCGTCGCGCTGAAGCGCGAGACATACGATGTCGTGCTGCTCGATTGGAACATGCCGCAAGCCACCGGCATCGATGTCATTGAGTGGGCCGGCGAGGCGCTGAAAAGCCCGCCCGCTTTCATCCTGATGACCAGCCGGTCGGGAAAGTCGGACGTGGTCCGCGGCCTCAAGCAAGGCGCCAGCGACTATATTATCAAGCCCGAGACCGCCGAAGTTGTTATCGCCCGGATAGAAGCCGCGGGGCGCAGGCTGGAAACCAACCAGAAGCCGCGCCATAACGATTTTGGCAATTACAAGATCGACCGTCTCAAAGAGACTATCGAGGTCAATGGCGAAACGCCAAAGCTTACTGCGCGAGAATTCAAAGTGGCCGCGCTGTTCTTCGACAATCTGAACCGCCCGCTATCGCGCAACTATATCTTCCTGCAGGTTTGGGGCGGCAATGTAGATCTGGAAACGCGCACTCTGGATATGCATGTCTCGCGCATCCGGTCCAAATTGGCGCTTCGTCCGGAAAACGGATTCGCTATTCAAACCGTATTTGGTTTCGGCTATAGAATGGATGCGTTCGAAAACAGTCAATAGGGGATCGCCTTGGAGCCGGGCCACTCAGCAATTCGGCAATTTACGGTTCTTCCGGCGATGGCTTTGCTGCTTTCGGCGTGCGCGGTCCATTCACCGCCAGCAATCAATTCCAGCGTTTCGACCCTGCAATCCGCCAGCGCGATCAAATTTCCCGAAGCGGATGATCGCGGCGGGTTGCGTGCACAGTGGCAAGAAGCGCTAAAAACCGCATTCGCAGCGCATTCGGTAATGCAGCAGGCCGATGCCCCTTTCGTCGCAGAACTTGCTCTGTCGGTGAGGGACGCGGAGACCGGCCTTGCCAGCACCGAACAGAACACCCCTGAGATCGACTGGCGATCCTCGCCGCGGTCAAACCGGCTGTTTGACCGATGCAAGGCGCAGCGGATGCGTGGTACGCTGGTGATCTATCGCCGCAGCGACGGGGCGATTGTCTATCGCGGCGAAAGCGAGTCGGATGATTGCGATTTTGGTGCTGACGCTTTTCAGGCAATGGCGGACCAGCTCGTCTCCGATGCAATCGGCTGAACGCCGTCAGGGGTTTGCCTAAGATTGCTTCACCGGAAGGCTGATACGGAAGCACGTACCCGTATCGGGTCCGGAACGAACCTTTATCTCTCCGCCATGTTTCATGACCGCGCGCTGCACAAAAGTTAGACCCAAGCCCACACTGGGCCCCGCCTTGGTATTGTGCGCGCCGAATCTCGCAAAGGGATCGGCTTGCCGTTCGGGCGGAAGGCCGGGGCCTTCATCAGACACTTCCAGCACAACTTTGTCATCCTGATCTTGAGCGACGCGGATGACAACGACCGCGCCCGAGGGGGAAAACTTGATCGCATTGCCGATCAAATTGTCCAGCATTCTCGCGATGAGCGATGCTTCCACCTGGGCGTAAACCGGTTCGTCCTGGTCGGGCTGCTCCAGCGTGACACCGTGCTTGCGGGTCGCCGTAAATGCCCGGTCGCAGGACTCCTGCGCCAAAGACACCAGATCGGTGTCTTCGAAAATCAGCTCGGTTTCTTCCAGCCGTGCAAGCTGGACGAAATCATCTGCCAGTTTCAAAGTACGCTGCGCTTGCAGCCGGATTCTTTCGAGCCGTTCGTCCCCTTTAATTTGCTCTGCAGATTTCTGCGTCAGACCAACAATAGCCACCTGCGGCGTCCGCATATCGTGCGACAGAAACTCCAGCATCTCGCGCCGGTCGGTTTCCTGCCGCCTCTGCTGCGATATATCCCTGAGGACAACAACATCACCATCGGCAAATTCACCCTCGGCAGCTGACTTTGAAATGTCCGACAGCGCGCCACTTGCCATCAGGAATGTTCGCCCGTCAGCGCTGCTGACTTCACCGGCCTTATGATCAATCGACGCCGCGCCGCCCATGAAGAATTCGGCAAAGACAGGCTCTTGTGACAGATCCCATTCGGGAAACAGCTTCGCCGCCTTGTCATTCCACATATCCACTTTGCCATCACGGTTGAGCACGAAAATGGGATCGGGCGCTGCTTCAATAATCTGGTGCAGAAATTCGAAACTGCTGTTCACATTGCGAACCAGGCTCTTCATCCGGCCGACTTGCCGCGCGACCACATCGAACCCGCCGGAACCGGCTTGATTGTCAGCATGACCGGTCAGCGCAAGCGCCTCGGTTTCCAGAAAATTGCTGACAGAGGTCAAGCGTCGCCAACTCCACAGCGGATAGGCAAGGATCATCGCCAGCACAATCGGGCCGGGCGGGATCCAGCTTTTCGCCAGATGCACAGCGGCGACCGAACCCAGCAATGTCACCGCGATCAGAACCAGAGTGGCGATCAGGTTGGTCCGCGGCGGGAGCTTCCAGAAAGCCAGAAACTGAAGGACAATCAGCAGACATGCCAGCGCAGCCGCCCACCAGATTCCCGTCTCTGAAATAAAACCGCCGCCGCGCAGGGTGTTGAGCAGATTGGCCTGCGTTTCCACACCCGGCATCAGCGTGATCTGCCCTGCGGCGACCGAGTACCGGTCTCCCATCCCCTGTGCGGTGGCGCCGATTATGACAATCTTATCGGACAGGAAGCCGGGCGGCAGCGATCCATCGACGACACTGGACGCCGATGCGGTCGAAAAACTCCCTGCTGGGCTCATCGGAATAACCGGCCATTTTTCTGCGGCTTCGGGCACGGCCACTGCGTCCTGCCCGGCTGGGCCGGACAGCGATTGCACTGCAGCGACGGTCAATTGCGGGTAAGCTTTGTCGCCATCGCCGATATACAGGGCAAAGCGCCTCAACACGCCATCGGGGTCAGGTTCGGTCGAGACATGCCCCACCCCGCGCGCTCCGCCGACCAGTTCAGCGAGCGGATAGACCGGCCCGATATCCCCGCTGTCGGAGGTTACCCCGAATGTATGCGGCAGGATGACATTCCCCGCCCGCTCTATAGAGTCCGCGAAACGCCGGTCGGCTTCGGGATCGGTCGGCTCGAGAAACAGCACATCATAAATGATCTGTCTTGCACCATCCTCGCTCATCGCTTCGACCAGCCGCGCATGAACATCCCTTGACCAAGGCCAGGGCCCGAGCGCCGCCAGACTGCGGTCATCAATCGCAACGATTACAATGTCTTCAGACGCCGAGGGACCAGCCAGTGCGGTCGAGGAATCGAGGATTCGCGTGTCGATCCGGTCGGTGACACCCGCGTGCAGAGACCATATGGCAAGCAAACACGCGCCCAGACAGAGGGCCAGCCATTCCAGAAACAAGCGATTGCGCAGCACTCACCCTCCGAACAGGATTGCGGAACCCGCCTGCTAGTTCGAGACGGTTAGCTTTTGCTCCGGCGACCAGACTTTCAACAGTCCGTCCGCATCTACCTGTATGGCAGCAACACGCCACACATATTTGCCGGGTTCAAGCCCCGTCACGATCAGCCCACCGTCCTGAACCCCAACCTCGTCGACTATGGGATGACCGGGAGCCTGTTCATTCCACAGTTGGAATGCGTAACTGCTGTCGCCTTCGCCTTCCCCCAGCCAAGCGAATTTGAAACCGTCAGCGAGCACTGAAGGCGATGCCTCTGCTGACACGCCCAGCCGCTTGCGTTTGAAAGAATATGCCTCGGAAGAGAAACCTTCCACACCTGTTGGCGAGACGCCGCGTGTGCGGACAAAAAATGTACCGTTGGGCAAGCTGGAGAATTCCGCTTCTGTGCCCGCGTCAACATTCTCTTCGATGATCTCGGTGAAACCCGCATCGTTTGCAATCTGCGTACGGTACTGTGAAGCGCCGCTGAGCGGGACAATCTCGAAACTGACATTCTCGCGCGTTTGCACCGATCCGGGATCGGTAATCGCGGGTTCGGGCAGCAGGGCTTCGGGATCACCGACACCAGCTTCTGTCAGGGGAACGCCAAAACCGCTTTCGGCCAAGCCGCTTTGCCCGCCGGCATCAACCGCCACTGCGCCTTCGGTGACTTCAGCGATGCTGGTCCGCGCATCGTCATCATGCGCCACGCGGAATTGGGTACCGCGAACAGCGGTGACCGCCATCGGCGTTCTTACCCGAAACCGTTCTTGCCCGCGCAGCTTTGGAGCAACCACTTCTCCGCGACCCTTGGAAATCCGGAAATCGACATCCAGCGTGTCGCCCAGAATATACTGCCGCGCGCGAACAAGCTGCGCAGAGGTGTTAGAGGGGATCGAGACAACCGCACCGCGATCACCCTGAAACCTGATAAATCCGTTGGCGCCCGTCACCACACGATCGCCTTCTTTCAAACTCGCGCCGATAACCGGAGCTTTGTCCGAAACCCGAGAGGGACCGCTGAAGCTGCGAACTTTCAATTCGACATCGCGATATTTGAGGAGCGAACGCGGGATACGGATCAACCGCCCGGTGGCGATCAGATTGGAATTGCGAATGTTGTTCTGCCGTGCGACCTGACTGACGACATGGCGCCCGACAAAATAACGGTCCGCAAGCGAGAACAGCGTATCCCCGCGCTTGACTCTGTAGCTTATCGTTTCGCCATCATTCGCGTCAGCCTGTGCGGGCGCGAATGCAACGACCATGCATAGGCAAGCGGCAATAAAGGCTCTGGCAAAAGCGGTCATAATGGCTCCCAAAAATCGCGATGCGATACGCTCTTCGCGGGATACTACACGAAAAAGCAGCGAAAAATCCAAAAAAGCGCCGGGAATTTACAAGGGGTTACAAATTTCCGCTTGGCTCACGCTTCACAAGAATGACAGCGGCCAGACAAGATTGATCAGGAACAGTGCCACAACAGCAATAACCACAAGTGCGACATGTTTGATGCTCAGTACTTTGAACCCATAGAGCGATCGGACCATCCACAGCCGCATGGCAGCCAGCGCGAACATCGAAATCGCAAAGCCGATTGCCGCACCCAGCGCGCCGAATTTCTGCGCGAGTATCCAGACCAGACCGATCTCTAGCGCCAGCGATGCCAATACGAGGCGCGGCGGCCAAGCAGGGTTGCGGTAAACCATCGGCAGTTCGCATAGGCCAAAACCGCCATCGAACAATTCGCCGATCAGGATCACCAGCAAGACCAGTAATCCGGTCGCAAAACCGGCCCCCAGCCAGCTCAGCAGTGTTCCGCCAAACACCGCGAGCAAGCACAAGGCCAGCAGCTGCACCGCGAAAATCAGCAGCCCCAGCCGCGCCAAATGCGAACCGATCGTCTCAAGCGATTTGCTCTGCGCGATGATCGGCGCGAGTACGGGTTCGTACAAATGCCGGACTTTCTCGATTACCGTGCTGATCTGCCGGGCCATGTAATAGACCGCCGTTTCCGCAGGCCCCGCAACAACAGCCAGAATGATGACATCGATCCGCCGGAAAGCGAACAGGCCGGTATCATTGAGCGCGGTTGGCCAGCTCAGCTTCGCCAAATCGATAACGCTCTTGCCGATAGGTTTGCCCGACCGTTTGAAAAAATGCGCGCCAAAGGCCCGCTTGAGCGCGAATATCGCCGCGCCCGCGGTGAGCAGCAGCGATAGGACATAGGATGACAGCAACGCCATTTGGGACGTGACGATCTGACCCGAAGGCAAGCTTGCACCGATAAGGCCGAAATAAGCTGCCACGCTCAGCAGCAGGAAACTCCACGGCCGCACGAACGCCTTAACAAACATGTCCCAAAACGCCGTGCGGAAATGCCGGGTTGCGGTGGTTGCAACTTCAGCCAATGCGATCAGCGGGATGCCCAGCAAAACGAACTGGAAACCGGCCAGATCTGCCGAGGCAAAGAGCGGCCATGAAATCCACAGGACAACCACCAGCACGGTCGATAAAGTGCCAGCAAGCACCGCCGCATTAACGATATGCCGGCCCACATCGTCGTCGTCGCCGTTTTCTCCGCCCAATTTGCCAAGCAAGGTTTTGGACAGGCCGAAAGTCGCCAATGTCGCGAGCAGCTCTATCATCGCGACGGTTTCGCCCATCCGCCCGAAATCTTCGATTCCGTACATTCGCGCGACGAATGTGATCAGCAAAACGCGCGCGAAGATCCGCACGCCCGAGCCTCCGAGCAATTGCAAGGCCCCACGCCGCAAATCTCTGCGTTCGCCTGCTATCGGCGGTTGGTCGGCAGTCATTTCGGGGCTTTCAGAGTTTTGCAGCGAGTGCGAAGTTGCGGTCGATACCCTTGATACGGGTATGAAGCGTCACTAAGCGAGCTAGGAAAAATTCACAATGCGTATCCAGTTTTTTGACCTTGGCGGTATCGACCTGAAATGAACTCTCCTCGTCCAATCGATACACCGGGTTCGGCGGACGCATCTGCGCCGTTAAAAGTCGGCTTTCTTTACAATCACGATGAATTGCATCAGGTCGCGCATACCGCGCCGATTATTTCCGCGCTTCAACGCCAATATCCCTCGATCACGGTCGAAATCCTCTCTTCCAGCGAGGCGCAGACAGAGGCAGTGAAGCGCCATCTCGATCCGGCGCTACCCGAACCGAAAATCCACGCGTTAAAACGCAGCAAGGCACTGAGTTTTGCCGAAAAGCTGATTGGTTCCGCCGCCCCGCTTGGCCGCATCGGATTTCTCACGGCCAATCGCGACTTGCTGGGCAGCTATGACGCTTTGGTCGTGCCCGAAACCACCACCACCTTGCTCAAGACCAAGCTAGGACTGACAGATACCCGCCTGATCCATATCCCTCATGGCGCAGGAGATCGCAGTATCTGCGTGTCGCCCGATATCGCGCATTTCGATTTCGTTATGCTGCCCGGGGAGAAAACCCGCGCGCGCATGCTCGAATCACGGGTCGTGAGGGAAGGCGCCTCCGCCGTGGTGGGCTATCCCAAATTCGATTCCCGCACCGCGACCGGTGAAACGCCGATTTTCGACAATGATCGTCCCACGGTTTTCTACAATCCACATTTCGATCCGAAACTGTCATCATGGTTCAAATTCGGCATTCCGATGCTCGAATATTTTGCCAATCAGGACAGATATAATCTGATCGTCGCGCCGCATGTGATGCTGTTCCGGCGCAAGGTTCTGGCTTCGGTCGAACATCGGGTGATGAAAATCCGCAAAGCAATACCCGACCGTTTCAAGTCGCTGGATCATATCCATATCGACGAGGGCAGCCTGAACAGCGTCGACATGACCTATACCCGCATGGCCGATGTCTATGTCGGCGATGTCAGCAGCCAGGTGTATGAATTTATCGAGCGGCCCCGCCCGGCGATCTTTCTCAATTCACATGATGCAGATTGGCGGAATGACGAGAGTTATTTCTTCTGGAATTTCGGCCCGGTTGTTGATGATTTCGCTGATTTCGAAGCCGCGCTGAACCTTCCCGCTGCCGAGCAGGCAGCCTATGCAAAGAGGCAGGCCGAAATATTCGCCGATGCGATCGACATTAAAGCTGATGCAAGATCTTCACACCGCGCGGCGGATGCCATTGCGGATTTTCTGAATCGCGAATTTCCTGATCGCGCTGTCCGCAAAGAGGCGTCAAATGTCTGAGAGCGGCTGGACAGCGATTGTCCTGGCGGGGCAGCGCCCCGGGGTCGATCCGTTGGCGCAGGCGAGCGGCGAGACATTCAAGGCGCTGATTGCGATTGACGGCCAATCCATGCTCGCGCGGGTTTGTGCAGCTTTGCTGGCCAGCGAAAAGATCGCAAATCTGGTTATTCTGGCGCAGGATCCGGAGAAACTGCTGGTCGGGGATACTGCCGCGCTGGCCAATAATCCCAAAGTGCGATTGGCCGCCAGCGGCGCAGGCATAGCGGCAAGCATTGCCAAGATTGCCGGCAGCGATACTGCCCCCTGGCCGGTGCTGGTGACCACTGCGGATCACGCCTTGCTGACCACCGGAATGGTGGAAGAATTTCTGGACAATTCGGGCGGGGCTGATCTCTCAATCGGTGTCGGCGAAAGATCGGTTGTCGAGAAATCCTATCCGGCGACCAGACGTACATGGCTGAAATTTTCCGACGGCCATTTTTCAGGAGCCAATTTGTTCGCGCTGCGCAATGACAAGGTCATGCGGGCACTGAACCTGTGGTCCACCGTCGAGCAGGACCGCAAGAAGAGCCTGTCGATCCTGTCGCGCTTCGGCCCGGTGCTGCTCTTCCGCGCGCTGACGCGAACAATTTCCTTCGCCAATGCCGTGCGCAAAGCCGGTGGGCGCCTGGGTGTGGAAGCGAAGCCCGTTGTGATGTCGCAGGCCGAGGCCGTAATCGACGTTGACAAGCCCGCCGATCTCGAACTGGTTAAATCTATTCTGGCCAATGCCCGGAAAGCGGATGCCCAAGGCGCCAATGTCCGATAATCAGCGCCCGATTGTGCATTTCCTGTTCGAACCGGCGAATGGCGGGCTCGACCGGGTGGCGATTTTGCTAGCCAATGAAATGGCCGCGCGCGGCTTGCCTGCCGAATTGTGGCTATCCAAACGCGAAGGTCTGCTAGCCGATCTGATTTCGGACAAGGTAACGGTGCGCATGGTGCCGACAATCGGATTTGGCAGCCGCGGCTTTAAACTGTTCGCCCAAACACCCGCGCTTGCCCGGATGATCCGCAAATATCGGCCACAAGCGATCTTTTCCGCGGGGAATCAAAGCAATTTGTCGATTGCTTGCGCGCGCAAATTGGCCGGGGCACAAAGCACCAAAATTATCCAGAAGATCACCAATCCGGTGGTTCGCCCGACAATGGGAAGGTTGCGCGGTGCGCTGCGTGCGCAGCGTTTCCGCCTGACCGCAGCCTTGGGTGATCTTTGCCTGACATTGAGTGAGGCCGACCAGCGCGCCTATGCGCGGATGATGCCCACTGTCGCGGACCGGTTTCGCGCGGTGCGTAATCCCTATGTGACCGAGCGCATGCTGGAAACGGGTGCCGGACGGACAAAAGAAACGGGCAATATGCTTCTTTCGGTCGGGCGGTTTGAATATCAAAAAGACCACGCGACTTTGCTGAGAGCGCTGGCGCGGATCCGCGACATTCCATGGCATATGCGATTGCTCGGCAATGGATCGCTGGAGGGGGAGCTGCGCGAACAGGCCGTGCAGCTTGGCATTGCTGATCGCGTCAGTTTCGAAGGGTTCCAGCCCGATCCGACCGCGATCTATGCGCAGAGCGATATTCTCGTGCTGTCTTCGCGCTGGGAGGGCCTGCCGGCAGTGCCGCTCGAAGCATTGGCCTGCGGCTGCGATGTGGTGACAACCGCTTGCGCGGAAGGGCTAACCGATGTGCTTGCACCGCTTGGCCGCGACATCGCACCAATTGGCGACGACGCAGCGCTGGCTGCCGGTATCAAAGCGGCGCTTGAACGCTCGACCCGCCCGGCACAAGGCCGCGCAATCGCAGAGCGCTACTCGATTTCATCATCGGTGGACCATCATCTGGAGCTGCTCGGCCAGCTCTAGTCAGTCGCCCCGCACAGGCCGGTTACTGGTGCGTAGCGAGCTCGCGCGCAAAATCCATCAATTCCTTGAATGCCAGGAAAACATGGTACCCGGTCGCGGGGGTAATATCGGTGATCAGCGGGTCGCGCGCGGGTGAAATCGTGTCGATCCATGCCCCCGGTAACGCACCGTCAATATGGTCGGCGAACAGGTTTTGCGCCGTGGTGACAACCATCACGGCGCGTTCGTCCGACGGCTGCGCGCGCCACTGCGCAATATGCGCTTTGAGCATTTCGGTCGGCCCCCATGTCCGCTGCTGCGGCGCGACTACCGCTCTGTGCAAATTCTGCGACAGCGGCAGATAGCCAAGACCATCGATCAGTTTCAGACCGCCCGTATGCATGGCGTCTGCAAAACCTTCCGGAACCGCACCGCCGAGCGCGCGCAAACGGCCCAGAATCCAGACCCATTCGAACATATGTCCGGCTTCCGTGCGATTCTCGGCATCTTCGACGCCATCAAATTCAACCAGCAAACCCAGATCATCGCGGAAAAAGCGTTGCCGGAGGAAGCCTACAATTGTTTCTGCGCGTTTCAGCGAGGCCGGATCACCGCTCGCCTCGAACCAAGCGATCGATGCTTCGGTCAGATGCATATGCGGATTCTGCGCGCGGATTGCGGGCGCGGGCAACTGCTCTTTATAGCCGCCTTCCTCTGCCGGACGGATCAATTCACTATCGATTGCTTGCGATAGCTCTTCCCCGGCTTGTCTCGCACTTTCGAGCCCCAATGTGCGATAGGCCGTGGCAAATGCAAGCAATGCAAAGGCCGTATCATAGGCCTGCGCAGTATCATCAGTCAGGCCGCGACCGGGGCGAACCATACGGCCATAAAGGCCATCATCACGCCGGCACTCCTTTGCGAGTACCGCAACGGCGCGCTCTGCCAATTGACGCGATTGCTCTCGATCCCACCCAAGTTCGGCGGCGAGCGCAAAGGAATATCCCATCCGTGCTTGCACGCGCACACGGCTGTCTTCCCCTGTGACAGGTCGGCCATCAAGGCTGAGCCTTTCGAAGAAGCCGCCATCGGGACTGGGAGCCTGTTTGGCCCAAAAGGGAAATGCGGAACCGAGCATCCAGCGCTCGGCACGTGCCGCGAGTTCGGCAGCAAGAGCCGGCGCGCGTGCTGCGTCGGTCACATTTGCCCCCCATTTGCCAAATATCTGTTCCATCGGCCCAGCATAGGCCGATTTCATGACTTAAGCCCTAATGAGAGGAAATAACTCTGTCCAACGCGGTTTCGCGCTTTGACCTTCCGCCTAAACACCCTACCATCTGCCTGAAACGGGGGCTTTCATTGACCAGCTTACTTCGCACAATTCCCACCGTGATTTTGGCAGTTTCGGCGTTGCTACTGGTTGGCCAGCCATCTGCGCGCGATGTGGACCAACAGCCCCGATCATCGGCCAGCACGCCCGAAAAACCCGCGTGGTCTGCCGAGCCGATGGCGGATGGACGAAGTAAGTTCGAATTCACCGGCTGGGCCGGGCCCGATCTACCCGTTTGGGCCTATGTCCCCGCAGGAATAGACCGGAAAACCGCGCCGGTTCTGATTGTCATGCACGGCGCCAAACGCGACCCGCGCCGTTATCTGGAAGAATGGGTACCTTTTGCCGATCAGGATGGATTTATCGTGATCGCCCCCGAATTTTCCCGAAACGACTTTCCCGGCTCGCGGAGCTACAATCTCGGCAATATGTGGGCGCGGGGCGGCAAGCAGATCAATCCGCAAGGCGAATGGTCCTTCGCCGCCATTGAACCTTTGTTCGATTTCGCGGTGGCCAAGCTGGAAGGAAAACAGCAGCAATACACGCTCTATGGTCACTCGGCCGGCTCGCAATTCGTGCACCGGTTCCTGTTCATAACGCCCGAAGCGCGCGTCACCCGCTATCTTCCCGCCAATGCAGGTTGGTACACTGCCCCCGATCCGGACATTGCGTTCCCCTATGGCCTCAAAGGTCTGGGCGTGTCGGAAGCGATGATGAAAGAGGCGTTGGCGCAGGATGTCGTGATATTGCTGGGTGATGCCGACACCGACAGGCATCACGAAAGTCTGCGGCGAACCAAACCGGCAATGGCGCAAGGCCCGCACCGCTTCGCGCGCGGCAAAAGCTTCTACGAAGCGGGTAAAAAGCTGGCCGAAGAGCTGGGCACCGAGTTCAACTGGTCTTTGCGGGTCATTCCCGGCGTGGCGCACGAAAATGGCGGGATCGCCGCAGGCGCACATGATCTGGTGAAGTGAAAACAATTTCGATTTGAAATCGACATTGGCGCTTGCTTCAGGCAGGTTCACCCAAACAACCGCAAAAGAAAACAAGAGCATCACTGCCGATGATGGACAAACCCGATCCGCGCCCGAGCCAAGGCTATATGACCGAAGAGCGCGTGATGATTCAGCAAATGGCGCGCGATTTTGCTGTCAATGAAGTGCTGCCGATTGCCAATGCACTGGACCCCGAAAAGGGCGAAATTCCGCAGGATCTGGTCGACCGGATGGGGGAGCTGGGGTTTTTCGGAATCCTCATTCCCGAAAGCTATGGCGGATTGGGCCTGGGGTTCTTTGAATATTGTCTGGTGGCAGAAGAATTATCGCGCGCGTGGATGAGCGTGGGATCGCTGATTGCGCGGGGCAATCTGTTCTACAAATCGGTCCCCGGCCTGACCGAGGAAGAACGCGATGAGCGGATCCGCCGGATGGCCAAGGGGCAATATCTGGGCGCATTCTCCATGTCCGAACCAAGCGCGGGTTCGGATGTTGCCGCTGTCCAATGCAAGGCCGTGCGCGATGGCGACGAATGGGTCGTTACCGGCAGCAAATATTGGTGTACCTTTGCCGACCGGGCCGATTTCATGCAGGTCGTCTGCCGGACCGAGAATGATCCCGACGCACCGCGCTGGGCCGGGCTGACATCGCTAACATTCGAGAAACCGCGCGGAGAGTTCCCGCAAGGCGTCTCGGGCAATGCCATTCCGAAAATCGGCTATCACGGATGGAAGACATTTGAACTGGCCTTCGACGGCGCACGGACCCCGGCCGGCCCGAAAAGCGATGCAGAGGGCAATGCGTTCAAAGCCATCGTGTCCGGTCTGGAAGGCGCAAGGGCGCACACCGCCGCGCGTTCCATCGGGCTTGCCCGCGGTGCGCTGGAAGATGCGATTGCCTTTGCCAAGGAACGCGAACAATTCGGCGAACCGATTGCCAATTTCCAGGCCATCCGGTTCAAAATCGCGACCATGGCAACCGAAGTCGAAGCCGCGCGGCAACTGATGTATTTCGTGTGCAACGAACTCGATTCCGGTCGCCGCTGCGACAAGGAAGCATCGATGGTCAAATATTACGCTGCCGAAATGGCAGAGCGCGTGACCAGCGAAGCGCTGCAAATTCTTGGCGGGGCAGGTTACACCACTTTGCACGCGGTTGAACGGCATTGGCGCGATGCGCGGCTGACCAAGATTTTCGAAGGCAGCAGCGAAATCCAGCAGCGGATCATATCCGATGTAATCCTTGGCAAACCCGTTCCCACGAAAGCGAGCTGATCTGCATGCCCAATGACCCTGCCCATACGCCTGTCATCATTGGTGTCGGCCAGATCAATGACCGGCCTGATGATCCTAAAGACGGCCTTGACCCGATAGGTTTGATGGCCGCGGCGCTGCAGCGGGCCGACAAGGATGCCGGCGGCGGGTGGATCGACAAGGCAAATTCGCTGGCGGTGGTGTGCCCGATTTCGCACCCCCATCTCAATCCGGTGGTCGATGCTGTTGCAGAGGCGCTGGGAATAGCGCCCGAACATCGCGTGCAAACACCAATGCCAATGGGTGACAGCCCGATAAAGCTGCTCAACGAAGCCGCCAATGCGATCGGTGCGGGCGAGATAGAAGTCGCGGCAGTAGTCGGCGCAGAAGCTTTGCGGACAGCCGCGCAGCTGGCAGCGCTGGCCAAAGGCGGCAGCGCGTCCGATCACAACAGAATGCGCTCGCGAAAGAACCGCTCTGCCCCCGGCTATCATGCGCAATATGGCCTGGTCGCACCGGTCGATATTTACCCGCTCTATGAAAACGCCACACGCGCGGCATGGGGCCAATCTTTGGCCGAAGGACAGGCGGAAAGCGGCGCAATTTGGTCGCTATTCTCCAAGGTCGCTGCGCACAGCGATGGCGCCTGGATCAAAGCGGAAAAATCGCCAGGGGAAATTTGCGAAGCGTCGATGGACAACAGGCCAATCGCTTTCCCCTATACCAAATTCATGGTTGCCAATTCATCGGTCAATCAGGGCGCGGGTTTCATCGTTACCAGCCTCGAACTGGCGCGCGAAAATGGCGTGGCAGAGGACCGTATCATCTATATCGGCAACGGCGCGGCGGCGCATGAGGATGACGATATCCTGCTGCGCGACCGCTATGACTATTCCGCGGGGATGGAAGTCTCGCTGACCGAGACTTTGCGGCTCAACCAAATGGAAGTCGGCGACATCGACTTTGCGGAGCTTTATTCGTGCTTCCCCTGCGTCCCCAAAATGGCGCGGCGGGTGATCGGTTGGCCCAAGGATCGCGAGGCCACGCTGTTTGGCGGCCTGACTTTTGGCGGAGGCCCCATTGGCAATTATATGAGCCACGCAGTGGTCGCTTTGGCGGAGAAATTGCGGCGCGAAGGAACCAGCGGCTTGCTGTTCGCCAATGGCGGCTATGCAACGCATAATCACACAATTGTGCTGTCCAATCAGCCGGTTGCCGGTGCGATCTTCCCGCGCAGCTTTGACTATCAGGCGCAAGCCGATGCCAAGCGCGAACCGGCACCTGTGGTCGACGAAGCCCATGAAGGCGAAGGCACGGTCGAGAGCTATACCATGTTCTACAACCGCGACGGATCGCCGCGCGATGGAGTTGTCGCTGCGCGCAATGGACAGGGCGCACGCTTCCTCGCCAAGGTTGCAGGCGATAACGAAGCCATGATCGCTTTTCTAACCAATGGCGCCAGCGAACCGGTGGGGACCAAAGGATTGGGCGAACGAGGCGAAGACGGTCTGCTCTATTGGAGGGCGGCGTAATTTGAGCGATTCCATCCAGCCCCTTCTGCAAGAGATAATGCGCCGCGCGATTGGCGAAGGCGAGGTGACCGATTGCATGCGCCTGACCGGCGGGGCGACAATGGAAAGCTGGCGGTTCGTATTCGCTGGCGAACCCTATGTCTTGCGCCGCGCGCCAAGTCTGGAATTCATGGCCGAGCGGCCCTTCGGCCACGATAGCGAAGCGGCGATTGTCCGCGCGGCCCATGCAGCAGGCGTGACCGCGCCCGAAGTTGTGGCCGACCTGGAGCCTGAAGACAGCCTCGGCAGCGGCTTTATCATGCGCGCGCTCCCTGGAACGCCCGATCCGCGCGCCATTTTGGCGATGGAGGATGCCAGCGGCTTGCTGAAGGAAGCGGCACGTGATCTGGCGCGCATCCACGCGATAAAGCGCGATGCTTTGCCCGATAATGTGCCCGAGCTCGACTATGCCGAGGGAATCGCGGGGCTGCGTCAGCAATTCGAGGAAGCCGGCGGGGACCGGCCGATCATCGCGCTGGGGCTCAAATGGCTTGCCGACAATGTGCCCGAGACGGTCGAACCGGTGCTCAATCACGGCGACTATCGGCTGGGTAATCTGCTCGCAGAAGGCTCGCGTCTGACCGGCGTGCTCGATTGGGAACTGGCACATTTTGGCGATCCGCATGAAGACTTGGCGTTTGGCTGCATGGCCGTATGGCGCTTTGCACGATATGACCGGCCCGCGCTGGGGCTGGGTTCGCTGGAAGACTATTTCGCTGCTTACGAGGCCGAAAGCGGGCGGAAAGTCGACCGCGAGCGTTTCCGCTTCTGGACGATCTACCGCACCGTGTGGTGGGCGCTTGGCTGCCTACGCATGGCGCAAATCTGGCGCAGCGGCGAAGACCGGATGCTCGAACGCGTCGTGATCTCGCGCCGCACCAGCGAGCAAGAGCTGGACCTGCTGATGCTGCTGGAGGAAGACGCGCCGGAGGAAGCGCAGTCCGAATACTCACATTGGTTCGACGATTTAGAAGATACTGAATCTGGCGAAGCAACAATGCCGGAGGTTCTTACGGCTGTGGCTGAGTGGATTGGTACAATCAAAGAACAGTTGCAGCCACATGATCAGTTCCAGGCCGCTGTCGCACGCAACGCCCTTGGCATTCTGAAGCGCGAAGAGATGGACGGAGGCTGGGATCTCCACTTTCATGAAAGAGCAATAGACCGTGCTGAAGATGGGATTGGTAGAATAAGCACAGAGGCACTCAAGACTCTACGCATGCGGGCCATGGCGAAAGTCAAAGTGGACTCCCCCAAATACCCCGCCCTTACCGTCGCGCGAAAGAAATGGACCGGAGAAGATTAAGCCCATGATGTTCGAACTGCCCGCTGAAATCACCGATTACCTCGCCGAACTCGACAGCTTTATCGAGGCCGAGATCAAACCCATTGAGCAGCGCGACGACAATATCCGTTTCTTCGATCACCGGCGCGAAAACAGCCGGACCGATTGGGACAATGGCGGCTTGCCGACCGAAGAATGGGAAGATCTGCTGCGCGAAATGCGGCGCGTGGCGGACGCGGCGGGGCATTATCGCTTTGCCCTCCCCAAAGAATTCGGCGGCAAGGATGGCAGCAATCTGGCGATGGCCGCGATCCGGCATCATCTGGCGCATAAGGGGCTGGGCCTGCACAACGATCTGCAGAATGAAAGCAGCATAGTCGGCAATCTGGTCCAGCCGCTGCTGGTGCGCGATTTCGGGACCGAAGAGCAAAAGCGCGACCTGATCCCCGGTATGCTCGATGGCACAATCCGCTGGAGCTTTGGCCTGACCGAAGAGGCGCATGGCAGCGATGCCACATGGATGGAAACCCGCGCGGTGCGCGAAACGCGTGACGGCGTAGATGGCTGGCTGATCAATGGCGAGAAAATGTGGACCACCGGCAGCCATGTCGCGACGCATTGCATGGTCTTCGCCCGCCATTCGGGAGAGGATGGCAGCCCCAAGGGCATCGGCTGTTTCATCGTCCCTTACGGCACCGAAGGCTTCACCATTGGCGAGTATCTGTGGACTTTCAACATGCCCACCGATCACCCCAAGATCGCGCTCAACAATGTCTGGATTCCGGCAGACTCCATTCTTGGTGATCTCGATTACGGGCTCGCCTGCGCGCAAGGCTTCGTCCACGAAAACCGCATCCGCCAGGCCGCTTCCTCGCTCGGCGCGGCGCAATATTGCATCGACGAGGCGGTGAAATATGCGGGCGAGCGCAAGCCTTTCGGCAAGCCATTGTCGGTCAATCAGGCGATCCAGTTCCCGCTGGTCGAGCTGCAAACCGATGCGGAAATGCTGCGCCTGCTGATCTGGAAGACGGCGGCGGAAATGGATTCGATGCCCAAGCCCGATGTCGCCAAATATCTCTCCGACAAGGTCTCCATGTGCAACTACAAAGCCAACCGGCTTGTCTGCGAAGCAGCCGACACGGCGATGCAAGTGCACGGCGGAATCGGCTATTCGCGGCATAAGCCCTTCGAGCATATTTACCGCCATCACCGCCGCTATCGCATCACCGAAGGGTCCGAGGAAATACAAATGCGCAAAGTGGCCGGGCATCTGTTCGGCTTTATGGGGCCGGGCAAGCGGGCATAGATTCTACCAATTCGCGCAATTCCGCCTATATGGCGGGCATGACGCAGCCTGCTAGCCAATCCGATTCCGCAATCGACCCGATCTGTGTTGCCGCGCTGTATCAGTTCACGCCATTCGAGGATCGCGAAGCTGTCCGCACGCCGCTCGCCACATTATGCGAGGAACAGGGCGTGCGTGGCACTATTCTGGTCGCGCATGAAGGGCTGAACGGAACCATCGCCGGCTCGGATGATGCAATAAATGCCGTGCTGGACCACATTCGTGCGATCCCCGGATGCGAGAATATCGAAGTCAAATTCTCGCGCGCGCCGAAAATGCCGTTCTTGCGGATGAAAGTGCGGATCAAGAAAGAGATCGTGACGATGGGTCAGCCCGATCTCGATCCGGTGGGCGATGTCGGGACCTATGTTTCGCCGCAAGACTGGAACGATCTGATCGATGATCCCGACACCATCGTGATCGACACGCGCAATGATTACGAGGTCGGGATCGGCACTTTCACCGGTGCAATCGATCCCGAAACCACCAGCTTCCGCGAGTTTCCCAAATGGTTCCGTGCCAAACGCGCCGAGTTTGAGGCAAAAGGCAAACAGCCCAAAATCGCGATGTTCTGCACCGGGGGAATCCGCTGCGAAAAATCTACTGCCTTCCTCAAGAGCGAAGGCATGGAAGATGTCTATCACCTCAAAGGCGGGATCCTCAAATATCTCGAAACCGTGCCCGAGGAAGAAAGCCGTTGGGAAGGCGAATGTTTCGTGTTTGACGAGCGGGTGAGCGTGAAGCACGGGCTGGAAGTCGGCACGCACACTTTATGTCGCGCCTGCCGCAATCCGATGGGGCCGGAGGATCTGAAATCCGATCTGTTCGAAGACGGCATCAGCTGCCCCAATTGTTACCACACCAAGAGCGACGAACAGCGCGCCCGATATGCCGAGCGGCAGAAGCAGGCCGAGCTCGCAAAGCAGCGCGGCGAGGCGCATATTGGCGATGATGCGCAGGAGGCCGCCAGTGGCTGAACCCATTCTCTACAGTTTCCGCCGCTGCCCCTATGCGATGCGCGCAAGAATGGCGCTGGCGATCAGCGAGACTGCGGTTGAGCACCGCGAGGTTGTGCTGCGCGACAAGCCCGAGGCGATGCTCGAAGCCTCGCCCAAGGGCACCGTTCCGGTAGTGGTGCTGGATGATGGCACGGTAATCGACGAGAGTATCGATGTGATGCGCTGGTCGCTGGGGCAAAGCGATCCCGAAGATTGGCTTTCGGGCGATGATCGTGAATTTATTGCGATGATTGACGGCCCCTTCAAACACCATCTAGACCGGTACAAATATTCCACCCGGCATGACAGTGACCCGGCAGAGCATCGCGCGGGTGCCTATGCCATTCTGGAGCAGCTGGAGGAACGGCTGGCCCAAAGCCGCTACCTATGCGGTACATCGCGCAGCATGGCGGATATCGCGACTTTTCCCTTTATCCGGCAATTCGCCAATACCGACCGCGAATGGTTCGATGCGCAGCCCTTGCCGCATCTGCAACGCTGGCTGGGCGAACATCTTGAAAGCGGGTTGTTCAAGCAGATCATGGTCAAACACAATCAATGGAAAGCTCCCTGATGGATCAGGCGGAGCGCATCTCTGTTGTCCAGGCAATCTTCGGCTGCGATACCGCCGAGGCAGAGGCGCTCAATGCGAGCCTGCGTTTCACCACAGCCGAACCATCGCGGACAATTGCATTGCAAGGCGACGAAAGCCGCGATTGCCAATTCGTTATTGCCGGATCGGTGGGTCTGCGCGCCCTCGGCAGCGAGGGGCAATATACGCAAGTCGCTACTGTCGAACCGGGCGAAATCTTCGGTTCCTTCCCTGATGCCGGAACGCACAGCGTAGAAGCAGTGGCGCAAGAGGCGGTCGAAATGTTGGTTATCGGCACCGCGCAGCTTCGCGAATTGGCGCGCAGCCACGCCGCCATCGCCAGCGGTCTGGCCGCATTATATGCGGGCCAGCTTGCCAATGTGCTGGGCCGGTTGGCCGCGCGCGTTACGCTCAGCGCCAAGGGCCGCGTCTATAGCGAATTGCGCGATCTGGCGGATGGTGACGGCCGGATAGCCCCCGTGCCGGTGGTGTCGGCTCTTGCGGTGCAAGCGCAGACATCGCGCGAAACGGCGTCGCGGGCAATCAGCCAGTTGGAACGTCGCGGGGTGATCGAACGGGCCGCATCGCATTGGCAGGTGACATCGCTGCGGATGCTGGAAGAGCTTGCCTTCTAGCTCTCAAAACAGCGCATAGAGCGGCATCAAACCGCCTGCCCAGCGCATATCGCCCGCGCTTTCCACGCGCAGATCGAACCCGCTGCCAAGCAAGCCATACCCCGCCGCATGCGTCGCCACGCATTGCCCGGGAACTGCGCATTCGAGCATCGCAGAAAGGCGCTCGGGCACCGGGGCCGGGATCTCATCCGAATGCGACACGATCCAATCCACCGCGCATGATTCGGCGCGCGCGCCCATCGCTGCCCAAGCATCCGCCAGACTTCCAAAAATTTCCAGCCCGGAAGCGGACAGCACCGCAGCCCGCAGCGATCCGGAAGCTGTGGCAGGTCGGGAAGGTGCACGATCCCCTTTGCGGCGTGCCTTCAGGATGGCAGCCTCGCCCGGATCAGAGATCGCATCATTGCTGCCCACGATCCGCAGTCGCCGCGCATTTGCCCGCAGCTGGGTGGCCGAATGTTGGGCCATGCCCGCGGCCACCGCGTCCCCTCTTTCCACCGCTGCCGCATCGGGCGCATCGGCGTGATCAAGGCAGCAAATACTCTCGGCCTGGTCCATCAGCCGATCGAAGCGGGGCCCCCACGCATCATCGACAATAGTCACCGAGGCAGCGCGGAAGGTCGCCCGATCGCAGGGCAAAATAACATGCAATTGCGCGCCGCGCGCCAGCAATGCCTCGCCAATCCAGATATCCGATCCCGCGGCAAGCGCGCCGAATCCGAAGCCGATATTCTCCCGCTCCAGCCATTCGGAAATCTGGCGTGGGGCCGCCTCATCGCTTTGCGCGACATTCATGATCCCGGAAAAATGCACCGCCGATGGCGGCCGCAGTTGATCAAGCCATGCGGCATCGCAGCCGAGCTCAGCGCACAGCAATTCAAATTGGCCGATCGTGGCCGCATGATCTTCCCAAGCCGCGGGCTGTTTGGTGACCGCGCCACGCAATGCCGCGCGCGCTTGCGCTTGCTCGCCAAGTAGAAGCAATGCCTCCGCCCGCGTTGCCCCAAGCCAATAAGGCGTTTCCGCCTCGTCAGGATTTTCGTCGAGCGCCTTCAGAACATCGCGGGCCAATTTCTCTGACTGCGCCTTTTGCCCTGCCAACAAGTAAAGCGAGGCGGCGTTGATCAACGGATAGCTGCCATTGTCGATCGCGCCCGCCTTCGCATAAATCGCCGCAGATTCCGCGAATAGCCCCGCCCGCTCCGCGCCTTCAGCCAGCTTCGCCCGATCCTTCACCAGCCGCGCCTGCAATGTAAGCGCGCGCTGGTCGGTGTCTGAATCGAGCAATCCGTTTTGCTCCATCACAGACCAAGCCCGCTCGAGAGAACCCGAGCGGGCCAGACGGATTATATGGGGGTAGGGAGAAACCATTACACTTTTATCGACTTATGGCGTTCCGCCACCTCCCGGCCCGTTATTGGTTCCGGTCGGATCGACAAGTACCCGCAAAGAAGTACCGTCTGCTAGCTTCACTTCCATAACCAGATCAAATTTATGTGAAACCTTATCATTTGCGCCGAGCTCATTTCCATCGCTGTCAGCGCTCATCAGATTAACAAATGCGAACGCGTTGCGCCGCCCCCCAGTACCGACATGGCGGCCTTCGAAATAGGAGTGGTTTGGATTTCCGGTCGTCGTGATGAGAACGGGATCGCGACCCCGATCAAATTCCCAATTGGGATGATCAAAAATGACCACAATCCAAGATATCCAGTTCCAGGAAAAATTCGCACCCACTGACGAAAGTTCCACCAGAGAATCTCTATCGAGATTCCCATCCAGATAGTCTTCGGTCAGCTGGTTCAGATTACCGGGCGGGATTGCGCGGGGTTTTTGTGCATTCGTCGGCATGCTTTGCATCTTATGATGCTCCCAAGAAGTGTTTCCTTCCTGCCGATACCAGTGGTGGGCGACCGAAATTGTGCCGCTATCGTTCAGCGAGAATCGCAGGAAGTATGCGCAGTTCGGTTGTTTCTTATATCGACCATTCGTGTGGTTAGGGCGGTTCTGGCTCAGATCTTTTCCAGATATCTTATTCGTGAGCGTCAGGATTTCCGAGGTTCCGTCATCGATTGGAAGCAGTTTTGGTATCAGTGTCATTTTTTTGACTCCTGTCATTTAAGGTTGGCCTGAACAATATTGAGCAACTCCGCCCACTCATTGTTGTTAGGGTCAGACTCGGTCAGCTGCGTAATTTCTGTCAGCAATGTCGGATCCCAAGTTCGAAGAATTTTGCATTTGCATTGGGCTCTTCGAATTTCGAGCAACGCATTTCTATTGACCAGCTCACGGTATTTGAAATTCCGGTTCTGGGGCTGTCTGCCAAGCAGTTCATCAATTATTGTGCGCTCTTGCTCTCTTACAACGCGTGCTTGCTGCCATTCCCGCTGAAAAAAATGGCTGTCTGATTCCCACGCCTGTGCATTGCCAAGCTCTATCAAGGGTGTGGCCGATGTGTTGGTCTGCGACACAGCTTCTTGAAACATCGCAACCGCATGTTTGAAATGCTTCTCGGCCGATTCTGGTTTGCGGAGCAAGCGCAGCTGTACGATTCCCAGATTGTTTTGTGCGTAGCCGACTTCCATCTTGCTGCGAGTCTTGGCTGGTTCGATTTCTGATAGTCGCATCGCCAGTTCATTGTAGGCTTCATATTGGACGAGCGCGCCTTGAGCATTTCCTTGCAGCTCATACACTCTTCCAACCCAATACTCGCTTTGTGCATGCCCGAATATTCGGTCGGGCACGTTCGGGTTTTGAGCGAGCAATGCCCTTGTAACGCGGCTCGCTTCCTCAAATTTTTCCAGAGCGGAACCGAAATCTCCTCGGGTAATTTCGTCCTCTCCCATTGCGTGAAGAATACGTGCCCGTCGCTCTAAACTCTCAGCGGGCAAGTCATCCAAGTCGGTTTGCGCTTCGAAGAATGCCATCGCTCGTTCATTGACGCCGTTCATCACATCCAACCGTCCGACTCCTTTGAGTTCGGTCCGCAAATCGGTCAGCATGTATTCAATCAAACCTTCAGCCTCGGCCCTTTGGGTTTGCGCTTCGTTGCGCTGCTGGATTGCGAATGTCGTCATCAGCGCCATCACTACCATCGCGGCAAGGGCAGCGACTGTGATCGCGGTCACGCGTTTGATCTGGCGTTGGGCGTCGCGATTGACCAGCGAGTCGAGCGGGACACCGGCGATCCCGGCGACAATTTTCAGGAAGCCCAACCGCGGGCCATCGCCTTCCTTGCGCAGATCGGCGGCAAGCGGCTCGCGCCCTTGTTGCAGCGGTTCCGGAAATGCCTCATTCGGCTCCCCGCGCAGAATCGCCGCGAGTATCGGCCGGTCCGGATGCAACTCGCGGAACAATTCAATTTCGCGCGCGACCCAGGGTGATTTGCGCGCATCAGGCGAACACAGCACAACCAAAGCTTCCGACACAGCCAATGCCTGCTTGACGCTTTCGGTCAGATCCTCGGCGGCGGGCAAGTCCTCACGGTCCCGGAAAATAGCGCCCACGCGCCCATCATCTTTCGCCTCACCCGCCTTTTCGCGCAGATGCTTGGGAAGCCGATAGGTTTCCAGTTTGCGATGCAGCTTCTGCGCCGCTGCCTTGTCGGCATGGCTGTAACTCACGAAAGCCTTGAACCGGCTCCCCGTCCGCACTTGCGGGATATTCTGTTCGGCCAAAGCAACCCCCCTGCCTTTGCTCGTCGCAAAGCGTAGCAGGGAATCAGATGATTACCAGAACCGTAAAACCGGCACGGATGGCCGCGAAAACATGCGGTTGCACGGCACGCCCGCCACCGGCCAATGCCACAGTCGCAAGCGAACAGCGCCAAGCCGCCGGATTGACCGAATTGTGTTAGAAATGGTGCCCAGAAGAGGACTCGCATAGTTGGCATAAGCAACTGATATTACATTGATATTCTTTGGGACGGATGAAGACGGCCCGCAAAAAGGCCCACTCGGCCCGTTTTATCATCACAACCAATTGATAATTCGAGGTAATTTTTTTGCGCACTAATTAGCTGGAGTGTGAACACCCGAAAACCGCTTTGTGCTCATCAAGCGCCAGCGCTGCGCTCTGAGGCACAAGCGCCATACCACAAATAGGGCATGAGCCAGGTGAGACCTGTCTTACATCGCAACCCTCGTGCTTTTCATGGCGGTAGTGCTGATTATTGACGGGTCGATTAAACCGCTGAACTAAAACGGCCGGGCGGGTGATCGCGATAGGGATCGAACAAGGCTGCAATCGCCCGTGAGTATGGAAGCCCCTGAGGTGTTATTGAGATGACACCCTCTTCACAGCACGCGAGACCTCGCTCAAGAAATGGCATCAAAAACGGCATTACCTGGGCTTCAGTTTCCGAGGATATCTGAGCCTTCCCCGAACACAGGAGTTGCTCGATCACCTGGCCCCGAGTGCGGTCATCCGTTGATCTGGACCTACCTCGCACGGTGGCTAGACGGCCATCCGATGCTAGCATACGGTATCGGCCGCTATTCTTCTCGTTCTGGGCGAGGAGGGTCTCGAATGAACTGATGGCCGATGCACCCAAGCCTATCAAGGCGCGCGCATTGTCATCGGTGAAGCCTTGGAAATTACGCCGGAGAGTTCCCGCTTGAGCAGCGATTGCAAGCGGATCGTTTTCCGAGCGTGCGAAATGGTCAAACCCGATGGCACTAAAGCCGTTGGAGCAAAGAAAACTGAACCCGATTTGCGCCATTCCGAAACGCGCGGCCCGGTCAGGCATGAAGCGGGCATCGACCGCGCGTTGCCGCGGCACCACATGCGGCATGTGCGCATAACCAAACAGGGCAATGCGGTCGGCACCGAACGCCACTGCCCGCTGCAAGCTTTCGGACAGATCATCGTTGGATTGCTGCGGCAACCCGTACATCAAGTCGAAGTTGAGCGATGTCACGCCAGCGTTACGCAAAAGATCGGTCGTTTCGGCTATCAATGTCTCAGATTGGACACGCCCTATCGCTTCCTGGCAATGCGGCGCGAAGGTCTGAACGCCAAGGCTTGCGCGATCGATCTCAAGCACTCTTATGACCTCGGCCCATTCACGAGACATTGTGCGTGGATCAAGTTCGATGGAGAAAACCGGATCAGAGATTCCGAAGCGGATGATCAGACCATCGACGAGGCGGACGAAATCCGTGGGTGCGAGCGCATTGGGACTACCGCCGCCAAATGCAATTCGGCGCACCTGCGAGTTCGAAGGGAGCAAGCGCGAGACCGTCTCGATCTCACGATGCAGCGCTTCGAGATATGATTCCAGTCTGTGTCGGCGTCCTGCAGCACCCGTGTTACAACCACAGTAATGGCAGATCTTTTCACAAAAAGGGATATGCACGTAGAGCGAGACGTCTCCGGACGTGCTCTCAATCGCAGTGCTGTAATCGCCTGCGTCGATCGCCTCGAACTCGGCTGCAGTCGGAAAGCTGGTGTAGCGCGGGACAGGCTGTTCGAGCAATTCGGGATGGTAAGGCCACATGGCCAACGGATGCGCTCTCCCTTTTCGGAAGTCCTTGATCTGTATCAAATCATACGACGCGCCGGTCGCAACTTCCAAACACCAAGGCAATGCAGAGCATTTCCACGTGCCGGGTCGGCGTCGCTCTCAGCTCAAGCCGGAGAGATGACCTGCCTCTTGCTTGAGCGCGGCAAGATCAAGGATTTTGACCTGCGATCTCCCAGAAGTGGAGACGAGGCCCGCATTTCGCAGTTCCGTCATTTGGCGGCTTACGGTTTCGATCGTAAGACCAATATTGTCGCCGATATCACGACGAGACATGGGAAGGTCGAGCAGGGCTCCATTTGAGAACGGAGCTCCGATACGCTCCGCCATACTGACCAGGAACGTCGCGACCCGCTCCCGCGCAGTCTTTTGCCCAAGAGCAAGAGATTTTTCGCGACAACGACTGAGGGCGCGCAGCAGGTGACTCAGGAAATTGTTGTTGAGCGTCTTATCGCTTTGAGCCAGACGAATAAATTCCGTGGCCGGAAAGGCGACAAGCTCGCAGTCCTTCAAAGCGCAGAGATTATAGGCATGCGTTTCTCGTGCGGGCACGTAGATGAAGTCGTCCTTGAAATAGAACCCCATCACCTGCGTGCGTCCGGCTGACGCACTGGCTATTAGCTTGACCGCACCGTCGACGACAAGAACCACCTGGCTGGCGCTGTTATCTGTTACTCGAGAGTCTCCGGAGCGAGCGCCGACATATCTGGTAAGCGCCTGCAGACGAAGATGCGTTGCTTTGTTAGCGCCAAGAGAAGCCACAGGTGCTGTCGCTCCCGTGAAAACGATCGAAGTCGGCGAGGCCGCAGCTGATTGCTTTGCATGCATCAGCGAAATCTGGATGATCAACGAGGCGACGTCATTGATTTCGGTCAAACCGAACGTTTCGTATTCGGTCTCGTGGAAGCACCGGTTGGTGCGAGGGTCCGAAACTGAGAACACAACCAGCTGCTTCTCCGCTAGCTTGGAGCGGACTAACCCCCTCGTTCTGCGAGAGCCTTCAACGAATTGATTGTCAGTTCGCGTCGGCCTGGAAGACCGATCAACCCATCATTCTTCAGCTTGGTCATGTGCCGACTAACCGTTTCAATCGTGAGGCCAAGAACGTCAGCCATTTGCTGGCGGGAAAGAGGTAAAGTCAGCGATCGCTCATCACCCAGTTCCGACTCTTTGCAGTTTGCAGGAATTAGTCTTTCTGCCGTCTCGACAAGATAGGTGGCCAATTTCTGCTCGGCATTCATCCGCCCCAGCAGCACCATCCAGCGCCGCGTGCGATCCAATTCGGCCAGCGTCCGCTCAAGGAGCTTGTGCTCAAGCCGGGGGTGCTCTCGGGCAAACCTGTCGAAATCGGTGCGCCGAAATACACAGACCTGCGCATCGGTAATCGCCTCGACGCCATAGGGTGTGGTCTCACCGAAGGGTCGACCTAGGAAGTCCGACGGATAGACCATCCCAAGGATTTGTTCTCTTCCATCCGCCGTCTGCGTCGAAAGCTTGAGGACACCTTCCACCACATTGGCGACGATGATCGCGTCATCGCCTTCCCAAAGTAACTGTTCACCTGCTTGAAGCCGTTTTCGCCGACCGATTGCGTTCAGCAATCCTAATTCATCCTCGTCGAGGTCAGCACAGATCGCACGGTTGCGAACAGCACAAGCCTGGCAGAAGTTTAATGAAGGCTCGATTTCGAGAGAATCCATATTGTTGGAATAGCGCCTTTAATTAGGCTCGCCAAGCCAAAGAGGTTTTTGGCCCGGAAACAACCAAGAGAAACTCTGAGAACTGTCACCCACCGCTCACCAAAAGAGGGTAGCAGCCTGTGAGCCATGCATTCGTGACTGGACAGCTATTTCCCCAGAGCCCCTTTTCTCGGCGAACTGAGTATCGGGCCAAAGACAACCAGGAAGAGCCCGAATGCTCCTAGCCACCCAAAGCCCGCAACAACAAGAAGAACAAAGGACTGCCCAATTTGCAGCCCGGCCACGACGCGAGCAATAGCAGCTAGGGTAATCAAAACGCATGCCGATGCGATGGCCAAATTAAAACTCGGTTCGCGCGCTGTCATTGCAAGCGACGTGCGGCTCATCACGCCAAGTATCATCGTCGCCATCGCCCCTGTCGAAAGCGCATGAATTGCAGGGCTCTCGCTGATCCATCCGAATTGCGCGGCTCCGAGGAGGAGCAGGCCGAGTGCGAGCCAAAAATATCCCAGGTGAAGAACAAATACCGGTAGGCAAGGCAAACAGCGCCAGCCCTGCCACCTGGCCAACCGCGCGAAGTTGGCAAGGCCCGCGAGCATCAGCAGGGTTCCGGATGCGCCGCTTGCGCGAGCAAGAATCCAGACGAGCAAGCCGCCAATCGTGACAGCCATGACAATGGCGTCTGTCAGGTCCGGCTGGGTCGGGGTGGGGTCCAGCCTGACTTGCTTCAGCAACCAATTGTGCGTGAAGCTGGGAATAAGCCGCCCTCCGATCAGCATGACAAGAGCAGTGACGAGAGCTATTCCCGCTCGCCACCCCAGGCCCGCGCTATCGATCCATTTTGCCATCTCCATCCGATCAAGAATGTCGGCAAAACCAAACGCCGCAATAACCATGCAAATGGTGAGACTTCGTTTGCGACCGTGGGTCTCTTCGCGCCCGATCAGAAAAGAGAGAAAAAGGTAGAACCCTCCATCGAGGGCAATAAGGGCCGCACTCGTATCCGCCAGGCCAAACGGGAGAACCCGCCCTACACACCAAAAGAAAAATAGCGTTGCAAGCGGCCATCCGGCGATGGGCAAGCGTCCGGTCCAGTTGGGCGCGGACGTTAGCGCAAAGCCAGCGATTGCCGCTCCGACAAATCCGAACAGCATCTCGTGGCGATGCCACGCCAGTGCGTCAGACACGAAACCGCCAGGGATTTGTCCAAGTAGATATCCCAGCCACAGGCTCATGGCGAAGACAGCCCAAAACGCAGCGCCGAGAAAGAACGGGCGAAAGGCCCCTCGGAAAATCGTTGGTCCGCTTTCCATACGGCGCCGCCGCAATGCGAGGCGCTCCGCGTTGCTCCGCATTCGCTTAACTCTCCTGATCTGAAGCCTTGCAGCACGAGTTCGAGGCGAGACCAGTCCTCGAGGCCGCAACTTGCCCAAATTCTCGCTGGTACCTAGCCCCACACTTACCTCGCCGGGCTTTGACCAAGATCAATTGAAATCGGAGCTTTGCGTCTATCTCTAAGCGTCCAAACCCTTCTACAGCAAAGCGCTCTCTCGATGGACTTCAGCCTTTCAAACGATCAATCCCATTGGCGGGACCGCGTACGCGACTTCATGCACGCGCATATTTATCGCGCAGAAGAAGTATACCGAGACCAACTGGGCAAGCATGAACACGAGCGTTGGCAAGTGCCGCCGGTTGTTGAAGAATTGAAGGCACGGGCCTATTCTGCGGGATTGTGGAACCTGTTCCTGCCGCCGTCGGACCATGATGACGGAGACTATCGCGGAGCAGGGCTCAGCAATCTCGACTATGCGCTGTGCGCGGAGGAAATGGGCAGGGTCGGCTTCGCTTCGGAAGCGTTCAACTGCTCGGCCCCCGACACCGGAAACATGGAGGTGCTACACCGCTACGGAACGACAGAGCAAAAGACACAATGGCTACGGCCTCTGCTCGACGGGGAAATTCGGTCAGCATTCCTGATGACCGAGCCCGATGTCGCTTCCTCCGATGCAACCAATATCCAGACCTCGATCCGCCGCGAAGGTGACGAATACGTCATCAACGGGCGCAAATGGTGGTCTTCCGGAGTTGGTGATCCACGCTGCAAGCTCGCCATCGTCATGGGCAAGACTGACCCGGACGCGAACACGCACCAGCAGCAATCTCAGATCCTCGTTCCGCTCGACTCGCCGGGCGTGGAGATTGTGCGCATGCTACCAGTATTCGGGTATGACGGGGCTCCACACGGCCATGGCGAAGTGGTGCTGCGCAACGTGCGGGTTCCTGCGGCCAACATTATACTGGGTGAAGGACGCGGTTTCGAGATCGCTCAAGGAAGGCTTGGACCCGGTCGCATTCATCACTGCATGCGCGCAATCGGTGCCGCCGAGCGCGCACTAGAGAAGATGGCCGAACGTCTTCAGTCGCGCATCGCATTTGGGAAGAGACTGTCCGAGCAGTCGGTATGGGAACAAAGGCTGGGAGAAGCACGCCTCGATATCGAGATGACAAGACTGCTGTGTCTTAAGGCCGCCGACATGATGGACAAAGCAGGCAATAAGGCTGCCAAGCTCGAGATCGCTCTGATCAAAGTCGCTGCACCCAGAACGGCTCTACGGGTTCTCGATCACGCAATGCAGGCGCATGGCGCGGGTGGGCTCTCAGATGATTTCGGCCTGGCTGAAGTCTATGCCGGTATGCGCGCGCTGCGGATTGCCGATGGACCTGACGAGGTTCACTTGCGATCGATCGCCCGTATTGAGCTGGCACAGGTTGGATCGCGCTTGGCGGAATGGCGAGATCGCTGACGCGTCAGATGGGATCGAACCATGACCAGGCAAGCTGCAGATCCTTTCGCCAAATTCACCGACTGGTTTTCTCAGGCCACGCGCGAGCTAGGGGCTGAGCAAGCCTCGGCAGTCAATCTGGCGACCGTATCGGGCGAAGGGAAGCCATCCAGCCGAATGGTCTTACTCAAGGAGCACGATGAGCGAGGCTTCGTATTCTATACCAATCTCAAGAGCCGCAAAGCCACCGAGCTGGCCGAGAATTCGGCCGTGGCGATGTGCTTCCACTGGTCAGACCTTGGCAAGCAAGTGCGGATCGAAGGTCGCGCCATGTCAGTGAGCGATGTTGAAGCAGATCGCTACTTCGCGACCCGCCCGCTGGCCAGCCGCTATGGCGCATGGGCATCCCAACAATCATCGCAGCTCAAGAACCGGCGCGAGCTGGCCGGGCGGCTGACCAGCGTAGTCGCCAGGTTCAAGTCTTGGGATGTTCCTCGTCCGCCATTCTGGTCAGGTTTCCGGGTTCGTGCCGAGCGGATCGAATTCTGGAGCAATGCCAGGTTCAGGCTGCATGATCGCATTTGCTATCAACGCACCTGCGATGGCGCATGGCAGCAATTCCTGCTCTATCCATGATTTTAGGCATGCCGAGGACCTCTTGAAACCATGGCGCATACAAATTTGGAAAAGTCAGTCGCCAGCAAGGTTGATTCAACTGTTCCGATCGTGATCGCCGCCGGGGGCAACGGTTCGCGTATCGGTGGCTCTAAACATGCGCGGCTGCTGGCAGGCCAATCGCTTCTTGATCGGGCGATCGACTGGGCCAACACACATGCCAATAAAATTGCAATTGCGGTGCGCAGCGTCGATCAAATCGTGATCCCGGGCATACCGCTCTTGACCGACGAGCAAGTCGATATCGGTCCCATCAGCGCGTTGAGCAGCGCATTTGCGTTCGCGGCGACGCACAATCATCTCCGTGTGCTTGTCATCGGGTGCGATATGCCATTCCTGCCCGATGATCTCCTGCTTCGGCTCAAGGAGGCAATCGGGGAAGGCGGTTGCGCAATGCCAGTCAGCGCTGGAAAGGATCATCCGATGGCGGCCATGTGGCGCGTCGATCGGCCAGTATTGAAAGATTATATCGCCAATGGAGGACGATCGCTCTGGAGCTTTGCCGAAGCGTCAGGTGCGGTGCGGGTTTCGTGGGAATCCGAGCCCAAGCAAGACCCCTTTGCCAACATCAATGACGAGAGAGCGCTCACAGAAGCGAGGCATCGGCTCAAAAGGCAAGCGCGCTAACATGCTCTCCTGCGCGGCAGACTGGCGCGTTGGGCAGACGACGAATAAGCCAGTCCGCCTGCATCAATGCACGCTGCGCACCGCTATCCTGGTTGGTGACCGGGACAAGGCCGTCTTTCTCCCAGCTGGCGCGAATGAAGGTTTCCCGCCCCCCTGTCGTCGGTAGTTCCTCCGCCAGAACCATTTTTCGCCAGCAATTGACTTCGGCAATCGATTGTCCCTGCAGCCGCGCGAGCAGTGGCATCAGGAACAGACGCGCAGTAACCATGGCGGAGGTTGGATTGCCGGGAAGCCCCAAGACCCACTTGCCTTTGGCGCGTCCGAGCCAGACCGGTTTTCCAGGCTTGATCGCAGCTTTCGCGAACACCAATTCCAGTCCATGCGGGGCAAACATCGGCTTGGCGAAATCGCGTTCGCCGACAGATGCGCCGCCCGTTACTATAACCACGTCAGCACAGCTGAGCATTGTACCGGCCAGATCCTCAAGCGCGGGAAGATCGTCGGAGGCCAATGCTCGTTCGATCACCTCAGCCCCTGATGCGGCAGCCATGGCGGCGACCCCGTAGGTTACGCTCTCGGCAATGGCGTCAGCGCGCGTGTATGCAGTTCCTGGCACCATCAACTCGTCGCCCGTGCCGATGATGGCCACACGCGGCTGCACGCTCACGCTAACGGTGGCAAGGTCGGCTGCGGCCGCAGCAACCATTGCCCGGGCTCCCAGACGGGTGCCCGGCGATACGAGCCGGTCACCTTTGCGGAAGTCGCTGCCCGGCGGACGAACGTGCCAGCCTGGCCCATAATCCTCCTTGAAAACCACCAAATCGCCATTCCGCTCGGCATATTCCTGCATGATGCAGCGGTCACTACCCTGGGGCATGGGAGCCCCGGTAAAAATCCGCACAGCGTCGCCGGGCTTTAAAGCATCAGTAAAGCCCGTTCCGGCTGCAGATTGCCCAATAACCCGCAATGCCTCGCCGGGACGTGTGGCACTATCGATGACGGCATAGCCATCCATCGCGGCAACTGCGCTGAATGGAGCATCCCGTCTGGCGTCCAGAGCTCTTGTGAGAACACGGCCGGCTGCTCTTTCGAAAGGTACGACCTCTTCACCAAGCGTAGTTGCTTGGTCGTTTATCAGTCCAATCGCCTCGTCGAAAGGAATCATCACGTCCCCCATGAGCTCGATTTGCCACCTGTCTTCGAAGTAACCTGGACCGCTTCGATCTGCATTGTTTGATCAATCGCCTTGAGCATGTCGAAGAGCGTGAGCGCAGCGATTGAGACTGCCGTAAGCGCTTCCATTTCAACACCGGTTTTCCCATCGCAGCGCGCGACGCCTTTTACAACGAAGCCCGGCAGGCTCTCGTCGAGCGTCACCTCAACCACGACGCTGGAAAGAGGAAGGGGATGACATAGCGGGATCAAGTCCGCCGTGCGCTTCGCACCCATGACCCCTGCCAATTCGGCAGTCGAAATCACGCTGCCCTTGGGCGTCCGGCCTTCCGATACCGCGACAAGCGTTGCCGGTGCGCACCGAAGGCGACCTAAGGCCTCGGCGCTCCTCCTCGTCGGC
Organism: Pontixanthobacter aquaemixtae; assembly: GCF_009827395.1. Classification (GTDB taxonomy): domain Bacteria; phylum Pseudomonadota; class Alphaproteobacteria; order Sphingomonadales; family Sphingomonadaceae; genus Pontixanthobacter; species Pontixanthobacter aquaemixtae. Next base: position 45,011 of record NZ_WTYX01000002.1, read on the forward strand.
AATTTCTCGCCGACATCAACCATTCTTGCGCGACCTTCTCGATCGAGATGAGTAAGGTCGGTCATGCGCAAAGGTGTCTCAGGCGGGGTACCTGGCCTGCGATCGAGCAAGGACGATAACGGCTATCGAACTCGAGCGCGAGAATGCGATCCCAAGCATCGCGGCAGGCTCCTGTGGAGCCGGGAACACAGAATATGAACGTGTCATCGGCCTGGCCTGCGAATGCGCGGGATTGCAGCGTGGAAACGCCGATCGTGTCCATGCTTACCTGATGGAAGACGACGCTGAAGCCGTCCATCACTCTGCGCAGCAACGGACCTACGGCTTCAGGCGTGACATCGCGGGGCGTGAATCCGGTTCCTCCGGTGCTGACAATAACGTCCACGTCCGGATTTGCGACCCAGGCAGATACCTGCTTGCGGATTGAGTCGACCTCATCAGGCACGATAGCGCGGCCTGCGAGATGATGCCCAGCCTCCTGGAGGCGTGTGGCGAAGAGCGCGCCCGACGTGTCGGTCTCCGGTGTCCGCGTATCCGATACGGTAAGAACTGCAACCTTAAGTGGATGAAACTCCAGGCTATCGTCTATTCCGGGCACGACATACTTCCTTTGATTGACTGGTGTTTTCTTTGTCCGGGATTTGCTCACGCGTATTTGACGCGGATCAATGACTGACTGGTGGCTTTATGGCATGATAATCAAATGGAGGTGACCTCACATACTCCAACTGGGCTTCGAGGCTTTGCAGCCAGCCGTCTCGCGACCCACTGAGAATGAAGTGATGCCTCCGCCATCAAGGAGGTTATTATGACCAAAGCAACCAATACGAAGCCTGCCACAAGACGCAGTGATGATAATGGCCAGGGAACAGGCCCCCCTACCCCTGCAGAACTCAAAGCCTGCAACATCATGAGCGGATCGGTGATCTCGATACACACGGATGTATCGATCCATGACGCTGCAGAAATGCTGATCGATCACGGAGTCAGCGCGCTGCCCGTCGTTTCCGGTCGCAAGGTTGTCGGCATTCTAAGCGAAACCGATTTGCTCCACCGGGAGGAGTTGGGCAACCCGCCCGACACCTGCGACGCTGATTCCCCGGAACCTGAATGCGTGAAGGCATTCGGACACACGGTTGGCGAGGTCATGACACCGGTCGTCGTCAGCGTCGAAGAGACCACCACCCTGTCCGAAATCGCGAACCTCATGGATGAACATCGGATCAAGCACCTGCCGGTCCTGCGCGACGACAATCTCGTCGGTATCGTCAGTCGTGCTGATATCGTGCGAGCGCTGATCGTGCGACCAGTAGGCTCGCATGGACCGATGACCAATGATGACGACATCATTCGTGCACGGGTGATCGAGAAGCTTCTGACCATTAAGGGTGCAAGCGCGTGGCTGACTGACGTGGCCGTTTCAGAGGGCGTCGTTACCCTGACAGGAACCGTGCAGGACGAGGACGCACTGCTGCCTTCGCGCGAGGCTGTAGCGGCGATCCCATTTGTCAAAGCGGTCGATGATCACCGCGCAATCACTCAAGCATTCTGGGGCTGAACCAAACAAAGCAAAGGCATATTGCAGCGCGTTTTGTCGCAGGCTGCATCGCAGCTGATCCGGATGACGTGCTTCACCAGCGCGCAACATCGCTCCTGTCCGCATCGGTCGGCTCGATCCAGGCCGAGCCGTTTGCATGCTCCTCGCGCTTCCAAAAAACTGCTTCTGTCTTGAGCCTGTCCATCAGATAGTCGGCCGCTTCGAACGCCGCTCTGCGGTGGGGTGAGGCCGTTGCCACAAACACTATCGCCTCCAGCGGTTTGATCCGGCCCGCGCGATGAATGACATGGCTTGCGGTTATTGCGAACTTTGCGTGCGCGTCTGCTGCGATTTGCTGCATAGAGGCCAAAGTGACGCCCCGGTAGCTTTCAAGGACCAGCGCGTTGATCGGCAAACCGTCCTTGGTCTGCCCTCTGGCTCTTCCGGTGAAGCTTACGACGGCCCCTTCATCACCGATCCGCCCTGTAAACTGCGAAAGGCATACAGACGGATCGAACACCTCCTGCTTTACTTCGACAAACGCCGTCATCCGCCCGAAACCGGAGGAAAAAGCGCCGCTGTATCGCCTTGGCGAATGATCGCATCATCGGGTACGATCGTCTCGTTGACGCAAGCCCGAATGCGACCGCCAGCGAGGATCGGTGCGAGCAAGGGATACGCACTGCTTACCGCCTCGAAGAGCTCCCTGACCGGCAAGCCGCTAGGTGAAATGTCGAGCGTGACAGAGCCCCCGTAGCTGTCTGCCAGCTTGCCGCAAAGTTCAACATTAAGCGACTGGTTCAATTCAACCTCCGATGGATGCCAGGTGCGGCGTGGCACCGCTATTTCCTTGATGAAGCCGATGCGCCGGAGCCTTGGTCGCTGTAAGCTTGCGGATGCGTTCGATCAGTTCGTCCCCTGCGCCATCGTTCTGGAGCAGAGGGCGCAGATTGATGCCAGCATCGCCAAACAAGCACAGATGCAGTTTTCCAAGCGAAGAGACGCGCAGGCGATTGCAACTGGAACAGAAATCCTTCGAATAAGGCGCGATTATGCCGATCCGTCCTTTCGCGTGCTCATGCCCGAACTCGACTGCCGGACCGGCGCCAGCCTGTCGCGGAAGGCGCGACCACCCCAGAGCCTGCAGGCGGTCGATGACAGACTGACCCGTGACGTGCCGCTCGGCAAAGAACTCGGCATTGTCGTTGGTACGCATGACTTCGATAAACCGGAGTGAAAGATCGCGCGACGAAACGAAATCGACCATTGCCTCGAGTTCCCGGTCGTTGATACCGCGCATCAGCACCGCGTTGAGCTTAATGCTGTCAAAACCCGCTGCTTGTGCCGCGTCGATACCAGCGAGGACTTGCCGCAACCTGTCATGCCCGGTGATTTCGGCGAACCGGGCCGGATCGAGCGAGTCCACGCTTACATTGATCGCGCTGATCCCTGCCGCCCGCCAGGCGGCTGCCTTTTCTGCCAGCCGATACCCGTTGGTCGTCATCGCCACGCGCCGGATGCCCGGTACATTTGCAACTGTCCGGGCGATCTCGTCGAAGTCGCGGCGCAAAGTTGGCTCGCCGCCTGTCAGGCGCACCTTCCACAGCCCGAGTCTGGCAAAGGCTGTCACAATACGGCGCACTTCGTCGGCGGAAAGCTCAGTCGGGCGACTGCAGGGCTTCTTGTAGCCGTCGGGCAGGCAATAGGTGCAGCGAAAATTGCAGACATCGGTCAAGGACAGGCGCAGATACTCGAACCGCCGTCCGATCCCGTCGAACAACTGGTCAACACGCCGGTCACTGGCAGGGGCACCGAAGTCGCGATTATCTGTCACTGAACCAATGGTCCTTCTGCTGCAACCAGGTCCACGCCCTCGATCTCCGTCTGGCTCGCCAGAATCGACAGATATTGCGCAACGGCTTTCCGATAGCTGGCTTCTTCGAGATAATTGCGGATCGATTGCTCGACCGCTTCGAACGGCAGTTGCTTGCCTTCCGCCCGCCGCCCAGCACGGATCACGTGAACGCCGAATGGCGATTTTACCGGAGACAAGCACAGCTCGCCCTCGGATAAGGCAAACAATGCTGTTTCGAACTCGGCGACCGTTTGTCCTTTTCCGATCTGGCCGAGATTGCCGCCTTGCTCTTTCGATGGACAGGCAGATTTGGCCTTGGCCAGTTCGTCAAAGCGCGACGGGTCCTTTTCCAACTCGCGGATCGCCATCCGCGCATCACCGACGGCCAAACTGTAATTAAGAGTATCGTCTGGGCTGGCAGAAAACAGGATATGTTCCGCTTCGACCAGCGGTTCGCTGGCGAAGCGATCTCGGTGCTGGTCGTAGAAGCGTTTTGCTTCCTCTTCGTTTGCCACAGGAACGTCGACTTCCTGGCTAAGCAGGGCATCGATCCGGGCATCTTCGTCTGCGAGCTTGCGACCCTCATCATCGAAGCGCTCGTCGGCAGAGATTTCTAGCCGGTCAGCTTCGGCAAGCAGAAGCTGACGGATCGCCAGCGCTTCGGCCGCAGCTGTCCAAGCGGCCTCGGCGTCGGGAGCCGGATGATTTTGCGCTTCGGCTGCGATTGCGGCTTCGGCGATCTTCACACCGCCAACACTGACCTGTACGCGTTCCATCACATCATCCATGTCTCAGATCCTTGCGTGAACGGACGATCTGATAGCCACCGCGCCAGATATAGCGGACAGGTGCCGAGAAGATATGGACGAGGCGGGTAAACGGCAGCAGCAGGAAAATCAGCATACCAAGCACAAGATGTGCTTGATAAGGCCAATCGAGTCCGGCGACATAGCGACCGACGCCTGGTTCGAAGGTAAAAATGCCCTGCGCCCAGGCAGACAGCCGCAACATCACTTCAGCATCATGGTGCGCCAATGAAAACGGGACGGTAGCGAGTCCCAATAATAGCTGCACGAACAGGATGACCAGGATGGCATTATCGGCAAATGCCGAATTTCTGCGAATGCGTGCATCGAAAAAACGACGGTGCATCAGCAGCACCAGACCTGCAAAGCAAATGAGGCCGGCAACCGATCCGGCATAAATGGCCACCAGTTGCTTCGCCTCTGCCGAAATAAAGTGCTTATAAATGCTGTGCGGCGTCAGAAGGCCGACAAAATGGCCCATGAAGAGGAAAAGAATGCCGATATGGAACATGTTTGAGCCCCACATGAGCTGCTTTCGCCGGAGCAGTTGGCTCGATCCGGCACGCCATGTGTAGGGCTCTCGATCATAACGGAAAATGCTGCCGATGATCATTACCGCCAGCGCAATATAGGGCAGCGCGCCAAACAGGAATGTGTTGATCCACAGGTCGATCGGAATGGATGGCAAGGCTTCATGGCCAGCAGGAACGGCGGCGGGTGGATTGGACATGATCAGGCTCCTTGTTCGCCACGCATCGCGGCAAGCTGGCTGGCAGCGACGGGGCATGCAGCATTAGGGTTGGGAGCGGCTTCGGCTCCAAACCGGATTTCTTCTTCTTCCCACTGCGCATCGAGCGCCTCGAGATCCTGCGGGTCGTCAACCGGAGAGAGCGCCTGCTGCGCCTCTTCGTCCATTTCCACTCCGGCAATGGCGCAGAGCGCTTCGAACAGCGGCGCATAGTCCGATTCCCGCTCGGCCAGACGCGCGGCTATGGCCACCATAACCACGCCCGGCTCTGCGAGCGCTTCGCGGGCAGCCTGCTCCGGCAGGGTTGAGCAATAGTCGAGGAACAACGGCAGGTAGTCGGGCAGCTCATTGCCGCTGGGTTCCAGTCCCGCCGCAAGATAACGTTCGCGCAGGTCGACCATTGCCTGGCCACGGTCGCGGCTTTCACCATGGACGTGTTCGAACAGGTGCAGGCTGTGCGCCCGGCCCCGGTCGAACAGTTCCACATAGGTCTCCTGCGCATCATAGATGTCGCTGGTCGCCAGCCGCGTGAGTAGCGGAGCAAGCGACTTCACCGACGCGGGCGTAAGCGAGGTATCGGCCTCCAGCCGCTGGCGGATTTCGCCGATAACAGATTGCAGGTCCTTGGTCGGATATTGCAGCAGCAGTGACATCAGGTGAAGCGATTGCATCATAACACCTCCGTTGGGGTCTGGAGTTTTTTGCGGGTTTGGGTTGCGAACAGATTGGTCTTGCTTGACCCACCCGAGCACCCGTTGCCGAAGGAGAAGCCGCACGAACCGCGTTCTTCGAACATGTCCTCGGCATCCTCGCGGTGTCCGGTCGGGATCACAAAGCGATCCTCGTAATCGGCCAGCGCCATAATTTTGTACATTTCCTCGATCTGCGCGCCGGTCAGCCCGACATCGGTGGCAATGCTTTCGTTATGGACGCCGTCGATCGATTTGGCCCGCATGTAGCCGCGCATGGCGAGCATGCGCTCGAGGCAGACCGCAATCGGTTCCTCGTCGCCCGCTGTGAGAAGATTGGCGAGATACTTGAGCGGAATGCGCAAAGACCGGATGTCGGGCATATTGTTGTTCACGGAAATCTGCCCGGCGTTTGCCGCAGCGTTGATCGGCGACAGCGGCGGTACGTACCAGACCATCGGCAGGGTCCGGTATTCGGGGTGCAGCGGGAAGGCGACCTTCCATTCCATGGCCATCTTCCACACCGGCGAATGCCGCGCAGCCTCAAGCCAGGCTTCGGGCACTCCGTCCTTGCGGGCCTGTTCAATTACCTCGGGATCATTGGGATCGAGGAAGATATCGAGCTGGGCCTGATACAGATCTTCGACATTTTCCGCCGATGCAGCTTCTTCGATACGATCAGCATCATAAAGCATCACGCCTAGGTAGCGGATGCGGCCAACGCAGGTTTCAGAACAAACGGTCGGTTGACCAGCCTCGATACGCGGATAACAGAACGTGCACTTTTCCGATTTGCCGCTTTTCCAGTTGTAGTAGATCTTCTTGTAAGGACATCCCGATACGCACATGCGCCAGCCACGACAGGCCTCCTGATCGATCAGAACGATGCCGTCTTCCTCGCGCTTGTAGATCGCGCCTGAGGGACAGGCCGCGACGCAAGTCGGGTTGAGGCAGTGCTCGCACAGCCTTGGCAGATACATCATGAAGGTGTTTTCGAACTGGCCGTAAATCTCCTTCTGAACACCTTCGAAGTTGTAGTCCTCCGAACGTTTGGAGAACTCGCCGCCAAGAATTTCTTCCCAGTTCGGACCCCATTCGATCTTCTCCATCCGCTTGCCCGATATCAGGCTGCGCGCGCGTGCGGTCGGAAAGGCCTTACTCTCACCCGCCTGCTGAAGATGGGCGTAGTCGAAAGTGAAGGGTTCATAATAATCGTCGATCTCTGGCAGATCGGGATTGGCAAAAATCTTCGCCAGCACCCGCCACTTGCCGCCCATCCTGGGCCGGATTGATCCTCCTGGAACCCGCTCCCAGCCCCCTTTCCAGCGTTTCTGGTTCTCCCAGTCCTTGGGGTAGCCAATGCCGGGCTTGGTTTCGACATTGTTGAACCAAGCGTATTCCATCCCTTCACGGCTGGTCCATACATTCTTGCAGGTGACCGAGCAGGTGTGACAGCCAATGCATTTGTCGAGGTTCAGAACCTTGCCGATTTGCGCGCGAATTTTCATGCTACGGTCTCCCCTTCAGGCAGAGCTTCTTCGAGCCAGTCGACCTTGCTGAGTTTGCGGACGATGACATATTCATCGCGGTTTGAGCCCACCGTGCCGTAATAGTTGAAGCCGTAGGCAAGCTGGACATAACCGCCGATCATATGGGTGGGTTTCAGTACAGCGCGCGTCACTGAATTATGAATGCCGCCGCGCTGGCCGGTCAGCGGCGAGCCGGGCATATTGGTGAGCTTCTCCTGCGCATGATACATGAACAGGGTGCCTTCCTTCATGCGCTGCGAGACCACCACCCGGGCTACCAGTGCGCCATTGCTGTTGAAGGTTTCCACCCAGTCATTATCAACCAGTCCTGCCTTGGCGGCATCGACCTCGCTCATCCACACGATCGGCCCACCACGTGACAAAGTCAGCATCAAGAGGTTGTCGGTGTAGGTCGAGTGGATGCCCCACTTCTGGTGCGGAGTGATGAAGTTCAGGATTACGTGCGGCGCATCCTTGGCTTCATCGAGCATCGGCTTGACCGCCTTCGTATCGATCGGCGGGCGATAAACGCAGAACCCTTCGCCAAAGGCGCGCATCCATTTGTGATCCTGATAGAGCTGCTGCCTCCCGGTCAGCGTGCGCCAAGGGATCAACTCGTGCACGTTGGTATAGCCTGCGTTGTAGCAGACATGCTCGCTCTCAAGCCCCGACCATGTCGGCGAGGAGATGATCTTCCTCGGTTGGGCCTGGATGTCGCGGAAGCGGATCTTCTCCTCTTCCTTGGGCAATGCAAGATGAGTGTGATCGCGGCCGGTGTTCTTCGAAATCGCTTCCCATGCTTTGACTGCGACCTCGCCATTGGTCTCCGGCGCCAGCATCAGGATCACTTCAGCAGCATCGATAGCGGAATCGATACGGGGCGCACCCTTGGCCGAGCCCTCCTCGCTTCTGGCTCCGTTGAGCTTGCGAAGGTTCTCGACCTCGGTTTCAGTGTTCCAGGCGATCCCCTTGCCGCCATTACCGAGCTTGTCCATCAGCGGCCCAAGCGAAGAAAATCGCTCGTAGAGCCCCGGATAATCGCGCTCTACTACGGCAACCGTCGCCATCGTCTTGCCGGGTATCGGCTCGACATCTCCATTGCCCCAATCGGCCACATCATAGGGCTGCGCGATCTCGTTCGGAGTATCGTGCTGGATCGGGGTCAACACCACGTCCTGTTCGACGCCAAGCACTTCGGGCGCCACTTCGGAGAATTTCTTCGCTATCCCCTTGTAGATGTCCCAGTCGCTGCGCGATTCCCAGACCGGATCGACTGCAGCCGACAGCGGGTGGATGAACGGGTGCATATCGGACGTGTTGAGATCGTCTTTCTCATACCAGCTCGCGGTCGGCAGCACGATGTCGGAGTAGACGCAGGTCGTCGACATGCGGAAATCGAGCGTTACCAGCAGGTCAAGTTTGCCTTTCGGCGCATCGTCATGCCACTTTACTTCCTTCGGTTTCTGCGCGCCGGTTTCACCCAGGTCCTTGCCCTGCACGCCGTGGGCTGTGCCAAGCAGGTGTTTGAGGAAGTATTCGTGGCCCTTGCCAGACGACCCCAGCAGGTTGGAGCGCCACACAAACATGTTGCGCGGCCAATTGGCTGGATCATCCGGATCGAAGCAAGACATTTCAAGCTCGCCGGATTTGAGCGCATCGGCAACGTAGTCTTTGGCCTCCTTGCCTGACGCCTTGGCGGCCTTGCCCACTTCGAGCGGGTTCGTCTTCAATTGCGGCGCTGACGGCAACCAACCCATCCGTTCGGCCCGCACATTGTAATCGATCAGGCTTGCATCCCAATCACCCTCGGGCGCGGTTGGCGACAGGATCTCCTCCACATCGAGGGTTTCGTATCGCCATTGGTCGGTGTGTGCGTAGAAAAAGCTCGTGGAGTTCATCTGCCGCGGCGGACGGTTCCAGTCCAAGGCGAATGCCAGAGGAAGCCATCCTGTCTGCGGACGCAGCTTCTCCTGTCCGACATAATGCGACCAGCCGCCGCCAGACTGGCCGACGCAGCCGCACATCACCAACAGGTTGATAATGCCGCGATAATTCATGTCCATGTGATACCAGTGGTTGAGCCCGGCTCCGAGAATGACCATCGATTTGCCGTTGGTCGTCTCGGCATTACCCGCGAACTCGCGCGCAATCGTAATGATCTGGTCTGCCGGCACGCCGGTAATCTTCTCGGCCCAGGCGGGAGTGTAGGGCACCATTTCACTGTAATCACGGGCGACATGCTCGCCGCCGAGGCCCCGGTCGAGGCCATAATTGGCGCAAAAGAGGTCGAACACAGTTGCGACAAAGGCTTTGCCTTCTTTCAGCTGCAGCTGGCGTACTGGCACGCGTCGCTTGAGCACGCTGGGATGGTCTGTGCCCTGGAAATGATCATGCTCGCGGTTGCCGAAATACGGAAAGGCTACTTCGATCGTTTCGTCGTGATGGGCATCGAGGATGTTGGTAAGGCGGAGCACCGTGTCGTTTCCGCGGCCATCTTTTTCCTCGAGATTCCATTTGCCCTGTTCGCCCCAGCGAAAGCCTGCCGAACCATTGGGCGCAACGACTTCATCGGTGTTTTCATCGATTGCGACTGTCTTCCAGTCGGGGTTGTTCTCCTCTTCTAAACCGTCAAGGAAGTCAGCCGCACGCAGCAGGTTCTCGGGTACGTAGGCGCCATCTTTCTCGACCAGTCGCACCAGCATCGGCATGTCGGAATATTTGCGACAGTAATCCTCGAAATATTCCGCCTGACGATCGAGGTGATATTCGCGCAGGATGACATGGCCCATGGCCATCGCCAGGGCCGCATCGGTGCCTTGCTTGGGATTAAGCCAAAGGTCAGCAAACTTGGTGGCTTCGGCATAGTCAGGTGAGACAACCGCCACCTTGGTGCCGCGATAGCGGGCTTCGGTCATGAAGTGCGCATCAGGAGTTCTCGTCTGCGGAACGTTCGAACCCCACATCATCAGGAATCCAGCGTTGTACCAGTCGGCGCTTTCGGGAACATCGGTCTGTTCGCCCCAGGTTTGCGGGGATGAGGGAGGAAGGTCGCAATACCAATCGTAGAAGCTCATGCAGGTACCACCGAGCAGCGAGAGATAGCGCGAACCAGCGGCGTAGGAGACCATCGACATCGCCGGGATCGGCGAGAAACCAATGACCCGGTCAGGGCCATAAGTCTTGGCAGTGTAGGCGTTCGCCGCAGCGATGATCTCGTTGACTTCATCCCATGTCGAGCGAACAAATCCGCCATGGCCGCGAATGGCCGTATAGCTCTTGCGCTTGACCGGATCCTCGACGATCGACGCCCAGGCTGCAACCGGGGTGCGAACCACCCGCGCCTCACGCCACAGCTTGAGCAAGCGCGAGCGTATCATCGGATATTTCAGCCGCTGGGCCGAATAGATGTACCAGCTATAGCTCGCCCCGCGCGGACAACCGCGCGGCTCATGGTTGGGCAGATCGGGCCTTGTTCGCGGATAATCGGTCTGCTGCGTTTCCCACGTAATGATCCCGCCCTTGACGTAGATTTTCCAGGAACACGAGCCGGTGCAGTTCACTCCGTGGGTGCTGCGCACGATCTTATCGTGCTGCCAACGCCTGCGATAGCTATCCTCCCAGTCGCGGTTCTCATTGGTGGTGACGCCGTGGCCTTCGGAAAAGGCGACTTTCTTCTGGTTGAAAAAGGTCAGGCGGTCGAGAAGCTTGCTCATGCGGTTGCTCCCTTGAGCTGGTTGGTTGGTTCAGCGGGGACAAGCGCCCGGCCACGTTCGATATCGTGCAGCAGGCCGCCGCGACGGGAATAAGCCCACCAGGTCAGCGATGCGCAACTGGCGTAGAAGATGAAGAAGCCCCAGAGCGCCGCCATTGGAGAGCCGGTCGCCGAGATCGCGCTGCCAAAGCTTTTCGGGATGAAGAAGGCCCCGTAGGCGGCGATGGCGGAGGTGAAGCCGACAATCGCTGCCGATTCCTTCTCCGATTGGCGCAGGCTTGCTTCCCGAGTCAGCTGCGGCATCAACCGCGGCACTTCCTGACGCATGATGTTGGGGATCATCTGGAAAGTGGAGGCATTGCCCACCCCGGTCATGAAGAACATGAAGATGAACGCTGCGAGGAAGCCCCACCAGCTGCCCGCTTCGATGAAGTACGCCACTGCGAGCACACCGAGCATCATGAGGACGAAAACCCAGAAGGTCACCCGCGCCCCGCCCCAGCGATCCGAAACCCATCCGGTCGCGGCACGACTGAGAGCACCGACCAAAGGCCCCAAGAAAACGAACTGGAGCACATCAATTTGAGGGAACTGGTGTTTGGCAAGCAAAGGCAGACCGGCCGAAAAGCCGATAAAGCTGCCAAAGGTCCCTGTGTAGAGCCAGCACATGAGCCAATTGTGCTTGCGCTGGAAAATCACGGACTGCTCGGCGAAGCTGGCCTTGGCATCGGCAATGTCGTTCATCCCGAACCATGCCAGCATGGTCGCAACGATAATGAACGGCACCCAGATGAAGCCGGCATTCTGCAGCCACAACTCGCCGCCTTCCGCGGTCTGCTGCGGTTCGCCGCCCAAGATGCCGAACACTCCAGCGACAATGACAAGCGGTACGGCAAACTGCATCACCGAAACGCCAAGGTTGCCAAGCCCGGCATTGAGGGCGAGCGCGTTGCCCTTCTGTGCCTTCGGAAAGAAGAAACTGATGTTGGACATCGACGAGGCGAAATTGCCTCCGCCAAACCCGCACAGCAGCGCCAGCACCAGGAAAATGACGTAAGGCGTCTCCGGGTTCTGGACTGCATACCCAATCCCGAAGGCCGGGATCAGTAGCGATGCGGTGGACAAAGTGGTCCACAGTCGACCCCCGAAAATCGGGACCATGAAACTGTAGAAGATCCGCAGTGTCGCCCCAGAAAGTCCAGGCAAGGCTGCCAGCCAAAACAACTGGTCAGTGCTGTAGTCGAAGCCGATGGAAGGCAACTTTGCGACCACGACCGACCACACCATCCAGACTGCAAAGGCCAAGAGCAGGGCCGGGATTGATATGAAAAGATTGCGCCGGGCAATTCTCTCGCCGGTTTGTTCCCAGAACTCGGAGTCCTCCGGTCTCCACTCCGCGAGCACCTTGCTCGGCTTCGCTGCTGCATGCTTCTTCTCTTCGTGCAGATCGGCCATTTCTGGGAATTCAGGCAGCGAGCGGTTATCCATCCCTGCTGCCTTCTGCTCCATCTGCCGAATGGCTATATGCATCCATGCGAGGGCAATGCCGACGAGGGCAAACAGCACCATGAAGCAGCTGGTCCAGATTCCGGTGAGATCGCTAACGGCGCCAAAGACGATCGGCAGGATGAAGCCACCCAGGCCGCCAACCATGCCCACCATGCCGCCAACCGAACCCACGTGGTCGGGGTAGTAGACCGGGATATGCTTGTAGACCGCTGCTTTCCCAAGCGACATGAAGAAGCCCAGCACGAACACCGTGATGACGAAGGGAACCAGGCTCATCGAAGTCGAAAATACGATGTCGCCGCGGATGCCATGAATGACATAGTCGGTTGCCGGGTAAGACAGCATGAACAGGCACACCAACGACACGCCGAAGGTCGCATACATGATCCGCCGCGCGCCGTACTTGTCCGACAGCATCCCGCCATATGCGCGAAACAGGCTGGCCGAGAGCGAGAAGGTCGCCGCCAGCATCCCGGCCGTTTTAACGTCGACGCCATAGAGGCTGACCATGTATTGCGGCAGCCACAGCGCCAGCGCGACGAACGCGCCAAAGACAAAGAAGTAATAGAGCGAGAAACGCCAGACCTGCTCGCTCTTGAGCGGTTCGAGCTGCTCCTTCAGACTCCGCGCTTTGGTCCCATCCGCTTTGCGCGCGGCAAATTCCGGATCATCCTTGGCAAACAGGTAGAACAATACGGCGATAAGTGCGAGCGCACCTGCCCACACCTGGGCGACGCCTTGCCAGCCGATCGCGACCATGACCCACGGGGCCAGGAATTTGGTTACCGCCGCCCCCACATTGCCCATGCCGAAAAAGCCTAAAGCCGCACCCTGTCGCTCTTGCGGATAGAATTTTGAAACATAGGCAACGCCGACGGCAAAGCCGCCTCCGGCCAGGCCGAGGCCCAGCGCTGCAAGGAGCATGACGTAGTAATTCTCGGCGTAAGACAGCAAAAAGGTTGATGCGGCTGACGCCAGCATGGTGAGCGGGAACACGATCCTGCCGCCACGCTGGTCGGTCCAGATGCCCAGCATGAGCCGGGTCAGCGAACCGGTCAGGATCGGAGTGCCGACCAACAATCCAAATTGCGTATCATTAAGCCCCAACTCGGCTTTGATTTCGATCCCGACGATGGCGAAGATCGTCCAGACGGCGAAACAGATTGTAAACGCAAACGTACTCAAGCCGAGAGCTCGGTTCTGGTCGGCGGCGTTTAGCGCTTGCTGTTTTGGCATGCTCGGCTTCCTCATGGATCAGCGATCAGTGGTCTTTCGCTGAGCCAAGAAAACGGGATACTATTTGACCAAGATCAAAGAGCGCGTGGAAAGACCGCAAAACTCGCGGTCGCTTGCTATTTTCGGGAAGCGCGAGTTTTAGATATCAAGTCTTTGGTTGATGAATATCAATCGCTGGGCTAGCCAAAGCAGATCAAGTTGTAAGGGAAGCGAATTCGGGTGCGAATCGAAGAAAAGCCGGAAATCGCGCGACTTCCCCTGTTTCGCGACATGGATGATACCAGACGCGAGGACATCTTCTCCGGTTCATTCCTGCAGGTATTCCCTGCGCAGCTTACGCTTTTCGAAGCAGGCCAGCAGGTGGATTTTTTGCATGTGCTCGTCGATGGCTTGATCGAGCTCTATGTTCCCGGGACAGCGCGCGATACGACGATCCAGCTGATTGAGCCGGTGAAGAGCTTTATCCTCGCTGCAGCGGTCAACGATATGCCCTATCTGATGTCGGCGCGCACGCTTACGTCATCAAGAGTTCTGCTCGTTCCAGCTGCACGTATCCGCGGTGCGATCAAGGAAGATGCTGCCTTGATGCAGGCGACTATGACTGAGCTTGCGCTTGGGTACCGGGACATGGTCAGAGCGCTTGTCGATATGAAGATCAGACAATCTGCCGAGCGGCTGGGCAATTATCTGCTTGGATACAGTGCGAAGCACGGCGATGCGTGGCAATTCGAACTTAGTGGAGAAAAGCGGGTTCTGGCATCTCTGCTCGGTATGACACCGGAAAATCTGTCGCGCGCCTTCGGGACCTTGAAGCAGCACGGGGTAAACGTAGTCGGAGCAAGAGTGCGGATCGAGGACAGGGAAGCTCTGACTGCATTTGCCCGTCCCGATTCAGTACCCGCCGATCCAAATTGAGGAACCACCCGTGTGAGCTCGCCGCCGCAGACACGATTGTTCGTTACTCCAGAAGAAGAGAGGCGGATACGATCAGCTGTAAAAGGCGCGGATGTAGCTTTGCTGGGTCCCGGCTATCGTCTAGCCACTGCTCAAGACGCCGAAGGCCTGCTTGAGCTTCTCGCTGATCCTGAAGTGTCGTATCCGATCTACGATCTTCCGCGACCGTTGACGCATGAAAGCATTCGAAGTTGGGTTCTCGATGCACAGGCGAGACAGCGTCAGGGTGAAGCCGCCTTTGCGATTATGATCGATAGCACTGACGAGATCGTGAGCTACTCCTACTTCACGGTATGGCCGGAGCGCTCCTCAGCCGAAATCGCAGGTGCCTATCGCGGTGACGCGCAAAGCATGGGTGCCGGCAAGGCGGGCGCTGCGTGCAGCTTTGACTGGATGTTTGAGCACTTGGGAGTGCGACTCATCGGCGTCACAGCTGCGATAGATAATGTGCGCTCAGCAAAGGTGATCGAAGCTGCTGGATTCACGTTTTTCGGCGAGCGCGACAGTGTCCGGCCAGATGGTTCGACGCGCCAATCGCTCTACTGGGAGATGATGCGCAAGGATTGGCAAAAGCTAAAAGCACAAGGTCACTAGCAGCTTAGTCGCCAACGGCCTGACGATAGGTCGCCATATCAAAATAATCGCGCCAGACCGCGATTTTTTCATCCTTCATCTCAAAGACCCCGCAGCACGGCAAACTAACCGGCTTTCCATTCACGATCGTACGATCCAACCGCTCTACGAATACGGTGTTTCCAGAGGCAGCAATCGACAAAATGTCCCATTGTGTCCTGGACCAGCCGTGCAGGAATGCAGCGATAAATTGCCGCAACGCATGGTGGCCCTGAATGGGGTCTATCGGCATGTTGTGGTAAATGCCATCCTTGGCGAAATAGCCCACCAGTTCCTCGGGATCGTGCCGCGACCAGGCGGCTATGAACTCGCGCAAGGTAGCGATGTTGTCTTGCTCCTCCATTAAGTCGAATCCTCAATCAGCATCAAAAATTCATTTGCAAGGATAGCCACCCTTTGGTCGTATCGACCGCGAACTCATCCGCTTCGTAGTGCGCAAATTTCAGCAAGACCTTGAGGTTGGCCTGGATGGGATAATCGGCGAGCAGATTAATCTCCTGCCCATAGGACTGATCCGTCGATGTCGCATCAAAATCGTGGACGATACCGCGGAGCAGCAATCCGTTGAGCGGTGAGCCATCGCCAAAGCGGTAGCTGATGTCTCCATAAAGGTCGCGCAAGCCACCGGGCGGCGTCACAAGAAACTTGTCTGCCCAGCCGTTGAAGGCATGCAATGTTGCGAGCGGGGTTTGCAGGGCGAATGCACCATTACCCTCAAGTCGCTCGTAACCTGTCTTGATCGTGAAGCCTCCGAAGGAGATTCCCGGCTCAAGCAACAGATAGTCGAGTGAGAACTCAGCCGGATTCAGCCCTAAATCGCGCTGGTTTGCGTATTCGGCTGCGTAGAGGATCTTTGTCGATCCGCCAATGGGCTGCGCGCCAGAAAGCCGCACTCCAAGCGTCTGCGAACTGTTGGCTGGCGACACCGGAATGTCGAGGAAATAGCCATAGGCGGACACCGTGCCTACCGATGGTATCGCATAAGTCGCATGGACATTGTGGATGTCTGTATCGCGCCATATCCCTTGCGGCGAATCCGGCCCGAAGATGCGATTGACCCGCCAAGCATGGAAATAATCCACGGATGCGCCTTCCACCGGGTTCACCGTGACCTGCGCCAAGTCGAAAGTCTGATCGTTCTGGCGCCAGTCGACCGAACCAATCCAGCGCTGATTGTCGAGGTTGATTTTCTGGCGTCCGGCGAGCACTTCGACAGCAGGGTCCGGTCGCCAGCGAACAAATGCCCGGTTGAGCAAAAGGGTCGAGGGATCCGCAATAACCGGGAACTGTACTTGGCCGTTGACGGTATCGTTGAAATCTTGCGGTCCCAGACGAACCACTGCCTCTCCTTCGACGAGCGCGCTGAGGCCGTTCCACTCATCGGTTTCGACGCCGCCTCTTATCCTGAGCGTCGACGCGGTAGCATCTTCGGGCAGGTTTTCTTGGTCGACCACTTCCAGCCGGTAGCGCAGGTCCAAATACGGATCGAATGGCAGAGCATCACCGTCTTGCGCCAACACTGGCGTGGACATCGTGATCGCCAATGAGGTGGCACCGAGCGTGAGAAGAGTCTTGTTCATGGCCGCTCAGATAGAGGGCAGGCAGCCAAAGTATTTGATCCGTGTCAAAGTCGCGCGCATCCAATTCCACCAAAAGGGCGATATGATATTTGATGATTTCACTCTGGCCCGCGTGCTCCACATCGTATCCATTGTCGGCTGGATAGGAGGCGTCTGGTTCGTAACATTCGTCGTAATGCCTTCGATCGCGAGGACTGCTTCGCCGGCGGACAGGCTCCATGCCTTTCACCGGATCGAGCAGGGATTTTCTGTGCAAGCAAAGTTCTGGGTAATTCTTGCCGGAGCATCTGGTTTCTGGATGACCTGGCGCGCTGATATGTGGTCGCGATTTGCGGAAACGTCTTACTGGTGGATGCACGCCATGCTCGGACTCTGGCTCGTTTTCGCTGCTATGCTTTTCATCGCGGAACCGCTCGTACTCCACCGGCGCATGGCAGAATCGCCGTCACCGGAACGCGACTTCAACCTGATGGTATGGGTGCATCGCGTGCTTTCGGTCATCGCTCTCGTCACTGTGCTGGGTGCGATGGCGGGCGCGCACGGGCTTATGTAGGGGGCAAGCGCGAGATATGATGTCACCCTCGATCTTGCTGGCCGCACCGCACCGCCTTCCCTTCCTTGGCGGCGCGATCGGCATTGGCGGACTGGCTTCGTGGTGGCTGATCCAGGTGCTGGGGCTGTATGGGGACGGGCCACTGCCGCCCCAGACCGAGCTGCCCGCGTCCCTGCTTCATGGCCCCGCCATGATCTACCTCGGATTGGCACCGTTCATCTTCGGCTTCCTGCTCACGGTATTTCCGCGCTGGATGAGTCTGCCCGATCTCTCTGCCAAGCAGGTTGGTCCAGCCGCATGCGCACTGTTTGCCGGGGTCGTGACGGCCCAACTTGGGCTGTGGACCGGGTCAGACAGATTGGTTCTGACTGGCTTCGGGCTTGCGGGCGCCGGGTGGGCTTTGGCATCGATCATGCTGGCCATTGTCCTTTACCGCAACCGGGCGCAAAGCGGACCGCGCTGCACTCATGGCTGGTCGGCCATGGCGGGCATTCTTTTCGGGCTGGCCGGGATATTGTGCGCGGCTGCCTTCATTGCGCTGAGAGACCCGGCCTGGCTGCCCATTGCCAACCGCATCGGCATATCGGGCTTTCTGCTGCCGGTGTTCCTGACGGTTGCCCATAGAATGGTGCCGTTCTTCGCCGGGAATGTCGTGAAGGATTACGTTAGCTGGCGACCAGACTGGCTGCTCGCGCTGCTCTGGGCTTTGCTTCTTGCTCGCCTTGTGGGGGAAGTGCTGAACCTTGGGCACATGCAGACAGGCGCTAATGCCGGCTTGGCTGTTACCACCGCCGTGATGTGCTGGAGATGGTGGCCAAAAGCAAGCGCGCCTGGCTTGTTAAACGTCCTGATTTGGGGTTTCGCCTGGGCGCCGGCGGGCTTCGCTTTCGCTGCGGTTGACGCAGCATTTGGCTTGTTTGGGCGCGGGCCGGACCACGCGCTGATGATTGGTTTCTGCAGCAGCCTGTTGGTCGCGATGGTGACCCGCGTCACGCAAGGACATTCGGGTCGGCCGCTGGTCATGCCGATGGTATCATGGGTTGCCTTTTACGGCATACAGATCGCGGCCATCAGCCGGGCAGCGGCCGCTTTGCAGAGTGAAAGCGGCAGCTGGCTTATGCTTGGAGCTGCGGCATTTGCCGTCAGCCTATTGCCGTGGGTGATACGCAACGGCGCAATTTATCTGTCTCCCCGGATTGATGGCAAGCAAGGATAGCGACGACTTATGCCTTATGAGCCCGCACTCACCCCGGATCAAGCGCTTGACCTGCTAAAAGAGGGCAATCGACGTTTTCTGGAGGATACATCCTATGAACCTGCAATGGACCGAATGCGGCGTCTCGAGATTGCAGCCGCTCAGCGTCCTTTTGCTGCCTACTTGAGCTGCTCGGATTCGCGCGTCCCGCCAGAGCTGCTGTTCGAGCGGGGGCTGGGCGAACTCTTCATTATCCGCAATGCAGGCAATACGCTCTGCGCCACAGCCCTCGGTAGCCTGGAGTTCGCGGTGGCCCATCTTCAAGTTCCGCTGATCGTCGTGATGGGCCACGAGGCTTGCGGAGCGCTGAACGCCGCCGTCTCGCTTGCGCGCGGTCAGGCCAGTTTCTCCGGCAACATTGCAAAAGTGCTTCAGTCACTGCTGCCTGCCGTGCTCGAGACCGATCCCTGGGCCGACAACATCGTCGATTCCGCAGCGCTTTCAAATGTTCGCCGCGTGGTACACGAATTGCGCGAAGAAGCCTCTCCTGCCCTGCTCGAGCCCCAGCAGAGCGGGATGCTCAAAGTGGTGGGAGCATTCTATCATCTCGATAGCGGCAAGGTGGATTTCCTCGAGCCGGACAAGTGACGGTTCTTAGTCTTGGGGGAAAGCGAAGTATGTTTCCCGAAGGAGTATAACAGGTATGGCACCCGTCCGCCCGATCGAAACACTCGGCACACACGAGGTCACTAACCAGCCTCCCCCATTGAAGAATTTCAACCGGTTTCGATCGGATCGGGCGCTGCACGAAGCTGTCGTTATGGCCGGTGCTGGCCGTCATCTCGACAAGTTAGAGAGGTTTGGAGACCGCACAGGCTCGGCTGAAGTCATCGACTGGGGCATTGAAGCGAACCGATCACCGCCAGTGCTTGAGACCCATGACCGTTTCGGGCATCGCATCGACGAAGTGCGGTTTCATCCGGATTATCATCACCTGATGGCTCTTGGACTGGACGCAGGCGTGGCATCAGTCGCATGGGACGGGACCGAGGCTGGGCATACCCTCCATGCCACGCTGAGCTTTCTGTCGGGCCAGACAGATGCCGGGACAAGTTGCCCGATGACGATGACGTATGCGGCTGTTGCGGCGCTGAACCTCGATCCTGAAGTCGGGACGAATTGGGTGCCCAAGATTACAGCGTCGCGGTATGATCCCTCCAATCGTTCGGCGTCGAAGAAGACCGGTGTGACCGTCGGTATGGCGATGACCGAAAAGCAGGGCGGTTCTGATGTTCGGGCAAACACAACGAAAGCCGAGACTGCTGATGGCGCCTACCGGTTAACCGGGCACAAATGGTTCTGTTCAGCACCGATGTGCGATGCATTCCTGACGCTGGCCTACACCCCATCTGGCCTTACCTGCTTCCTCGTGCCCCGCTGGACGCCAGACGGCGAACGCAATGCTGGCTTCCAGATCATGCGGCTCAAGAACAAGCTTGGTGATCGTTCCAACGCGTCGTCGGAGGTCGAATATCGTGGTGCCTACGCTGAGCGTATCGGGGAAGAGGGCCGCGGCGTCTCTACTATCCTCCAAATGGTTCAGCACACCCGGCTTGACTGCATTGTTGGCTCTGCTGCTACAATGCGCGCGGCACTTGCCGAGGCGCTATGGCACACCCATCATCGCTCTGCCTTTCAGCGTATGCTCGCAGATCAGCCGGCGATGGCAGCGGTGCTGGCTGATCTGGCGGTTGAGAGCGAGGCGGCAACCGCGCTTGCTTTTCGACTGGCGGCTGCGTTCGACCAGAAGGAACCGCTCGCACGTCTGCTGACGCCAATCGCAAAATACTGGGTCTGCAAGCGCGCGCCGGGAATGGTTTACGAGGCGATGGAATGTCTGGGCGGCGGCGGTTACGTCGAGGACGGGCCGATGCCGCGCCTGTTCCGGCAATCGCCTTTGAACGCAATCTGGGAAGGCTCAGGCAATGTCATCGCGCTTGATGTCATGCGAGCGTTAGGCCGCGAGCCAGATGCGCTGGACGCCTTGCAGACGTTTCTCGCCAAAGCACGCGGAAGCTATGCAGCCTATGACAAATGGGCCGACACCCTCCGGTTCGATGATGCTAGCGAGCACCATGCGCGTAACACCGTCGAACGGCTGGCTCTAGCGGCCCAAGGCGCGGCTCTCATCAATGCGAATAGTCCGCTCGCCGAAGCGTTTTGCCGATTGCGTCTTGCCCGGCCATCTCTTGCCTATGGTGGATCGGACGCCGTGATCGACACGCGCGCAATCGTCGAGCGAGCGATGCCCATAGAGGGATGACGCCGGCAATCGCGGAAACCGCTACTCAAATGAGGCTGAACACCGTCATTCATTCTTCATCGCTGAGAGGTTGCGCATCGCCCGCGTGAATTTATGCAGAGACATGGATGTTCTACTGCGAGGCAACATCGCTTCGATCAGATAGAAGCTACTCTCATCGTCTACGGCCAGATCCAGCGCACGCTTCAGTTCAGCGCAGGTCTCTACCCTGATCCCGCGGCCGCCTAGCAACGGAGCGATGTCGGCAAAGTGCCAGTCATCCAGATCGTGATAAGTCTGATTGGGCTGAAACCCGCGGAGCATTTCCCAGCTCTGGTTGTTCAGGACGATGACGATTGGAGACCAGCCATATTTCTGGCAGTTTCCCAACTCCCAGCCAGTCATCTGAAATGCGCCATCACCGACGAGAACGATCGGGCGACGCCCGGTAACGGCATTGATCGCGAGGCCTGCCGGAACTCCCATTCCCATTGAGGCATAATAACCCGGCGCGACCAGCGCCGTGTCCGCAATCTCCAACCCGATGAACAGACTATCGCCAACATCGGCTGCGATCGGAGACGATCCTTTGCTATTAAAGAGATCATTGACGGCAATCGCGATATGCGATGGTTCCAAGGGCGTTTCGTCGTCGGGCAATCCGGTCGCGTAGACAGGTTCCGGTTGCGGCTCCGGAACGCCGATTGTCTCAGCAATCTCGAGCAGGGCATCAACCAGTGCCTCAAGAGAAACGTCCGGATAGAGGTGATGGCCGAGTACAACCGTACGATCCAGGGCACGGATAGAAGCTCGCATATCTATGGCACGACCGGAGACACCGAAATTGGTGTCGCATGTAATAACACCTAGCATCAGCAAGCAGTCTGCACCTTCAATTGCGCTCGCAATATTGGTGTCACCTGCGGATCCGAGATATGGTCCCAGCAATGGAAGTGTGAAGTCGGCAAACAGCCCGCGCCCCATGAAGCTGGTTGCGACTGGCACCCCCAGTTTTCGGCAAAGGCTCGCGATCTTGTCTTCGAGACCATATCGGCGCGCCTCGACGCCCACCAGAATTGCGGGCGACTTGGCCGAGCGCAGTCTGTCGAGGACTTCCTTGGCACAGGCACGCGCTGCATCGTGATTGGCAGCCGGCAACGCTATGGCCGGTGCTGACGCGCAAGGCTGATCGACCAGATCACGGGGGATCTCGATGTAGACAGGGCGTGAGAGGCTCAGCGCCGTATCGAGCACTCTGGCAATTTCGATTGGAGCGGTTTCGAGATCGTTCAAAATGCATTGCGCACAGGTCAGTTCGCGAAAGATCTCGAATTGCGAGCTCAACGTCTTCACCTGGTGGTGGAGACTGAGCCCGAGTTTGCCCTCGTCGGCGCCCGGTCCCCCCGATATGACCACCAGTGGAGACTTCTCCGCATAGGCCTGCGCCACGGCATTAACCATGTTAAGAGCGCCCGCGCCATAGGTCACCACCGCTACGCCCAGCGAACTACCAATCCGTCCGGCCGCATCTGCCGCATAGCCAACAGAGGGCTCATGGCTGAGCGTGTGCAAGGGAAGGATGCCGCTTTCGGCAATAGTGCGGAAAAATGGCAGGACGAAATCGCCGGGGAGCCCGAAGATGCGGTCTGCTCCGCGTTCTTTCATCGCGTTCAGAAGGACAGTTCCGAGCGTTTCTGACAATGAGATTTCCTTCCAAACGGCGTGCTCGGGAGAGCATCTCTGGCGCAGCTATGGTGGCCAACTGCCGGGCTCTCCTTGACCGAAATCAAAGGCAGGAGGTCATCGCCCTGAACTTCTCCCAAAAACCTTCTCGGTTTGACATTTATCAAATGAGACTCGGAATTTTGTGCTTAGGCATGCGTGCGCAACACAACATCTTGTGGTTTGGCGGCGCAATCCGCTGTCGCGCCACTGTCGGGAGGAAAAGCGATTATGACACTTGAACTGCAAGAGAAGAACTTCGGCGATGCAATTGCGGCTAATGATCAATTGGGTTTTGGCGACCCAATGCCAGGCCCAGTCTGGTCGGGGAGCAAGATCGATTGTTCGGATACTGTCGGCGAATATATCTCTGGTGCCGATTGGCGGATCAAGGCAAATGCCAATGTCGGTTACTCGCATGCCGGATTGATAAGCAATGTGGCAGGTAAGGTGATCGCCAATTACTGGCTCGACGAAATCTACGCCCCTGAAGAAGGTCTGGCCCATCGCCAGGGCGACATCCATATCCATGATCTCGACTGCCTGACCGGCTATTGCGCGGGCTGGTCCTTGCGCGCGCTCCTCAACGATGGGTTTAACGGGGTAGCTGGCCGCGTATCCTCACGCCCGCCGCGGCATTTCCGAGAAGCGCTGGGGCAGATGAGCAATTTCCTCGGCATCCTTCAATCCGAGTGGGCTGGTGCTCAGGCTTTTTCAAGCTTCGACACCTATCTTGCGCCCTACGT
Organism: Pontixanthobacter aquaemixtae; assembly: GCF_009827395.1. GTDB lineage: Bacteria > Pseudomonadota > Alphaproteobacteria > Sphingomonadales > Sphingomonadaceae > Pontixanthobacter > Pontixanthobacter aquaemixtae. The sequence goes on from NZ_WTYX01000002.1 coordinate 68,317, forward strand.
CTTCTATGACAATCTGAGCTTCGCCGAGGTCAAAAAGGCGATCCGGCAATTCGTCTACAATCTCAATGTACCGGCACGGTGGGGGCAGTCCCCCTTCACCAACATCACGCTCGATATCGTGGTGCCAGACGATTTGCGTGAGCTATATCCGACATATAGAGACGAGCATTTGTTCAAAGGGATCAAGAACGAAGAGCTGCTCGCGCAGGCACAAACGCGCGACATGGGGCTACGCAATCTGGAAGACATGTCCTTTGCTCATTTCGGACCGGAAATGGAGCTGATCAATCTCGCTTACTATGAGGTGATGACAGAAGGCGACGCCACGGGACAACCGTTCACCTTTCCGATCCCGACGGTAAACATCACCGAGGATTTCCAATGGGACAGCAAGGTTGCAACTGCGATCTTTGAAAATGCTGCCAAAGTTGGTTCTTCATATTTCCAGAATTTCATCGGGAGCCAATATCTGCGCGACCCCGACACGGGCGAACGACGCCCCAATCCCGAGGCGTATTCGCCCGGCGCTGTTCGCTCGATGTGCTGCCGCCTCCAGCTGGATCTGCGCGAATTGCTGAAACGCGGAAATGGTCTGTTTGGATCAGCCGAGATGACCGGTTCGCTGGGGGTTGTCACCATCAACATGGCGGCGCTCGGATACCGTTTCAGAGGAGACCTGCCCGGACTGATGGCGGAGCTCGACCGGCTGATGGATATCGCGCAGTCCACGCTGGAGAAAAAGCGCGCCTTCGTGCAACAGATGTATGATCGCGGGCTTTATCCATTCACGGCGCGCTATTTGCCATTCCTGCGGAACCATTTCTCGACCATCGGGGTCAACGGAATGAACGAAATGGTGCGCAACTTCACTGAGGACGCGTCTGACCTGACACAGCAGGGCGGTATCGATATGGCACTGGCGATCCTTGACCATATGCGCGAACGGCTGGTCGGCTTTCAGGAGCAAACCGGCAACCTCTACAATCTGGAAGCAACCCCGGCGGAAGGCACTACCTACCGGTTTGCCAAGGAAGATGCGAAACGGTTTCCCGACATTCTTCAGGCGGGCAGCGATGAAAACATCTACTACACGAATTCCTCGCAGATCCCCGTCGAACACACTGATGACCCGTTCGAGGCATTGGAACTGCAGAATGATTTGCAATGCAAATATACCGGCGGAACGGTGCTCCATCTCTATATGAACGAGAAGCTCTCGAGCGCGGACGCGGCCCGTAATTTCCTGAAAAAGGTACTGAGCAATTACCGTCTGCCCTATGTCACGCTCACGCCGGTATTTTCAGTCTGTGACACGCATGGCTATCTCGATGGCGAACAGCCTGAATGTCCCGAATGCGGAGAACGGACCAAAGTCTGGACCCGGGTGATGGGTTATTTCCGGCCCGTGGACAGCTTCAACAAGGGTAAGCAGGGTGAACACCGGCAGCGCCGCCACTTTACCGAAGATGCTGCCATGGTCGGCGATTTGTTCGCACCACAACGCTGAAATGGGAGCTGTTGCGCCAGTGGAGAGGAATGCGCGGCACGGGACGACCCGTGTCGCCACGCCCTTTTATGCCGTAACGCCTTTCACCATGCTCGATTTCCCAGATCGTATTGCCTGCATCCTGTGGATCGCAGGATGCAATATGCGCTGCGGATATTGCCACAATCCGCAAATCGTACTGGGCAGGGGAAGCATCGACGAAGACCGGGTGATCGAGTTTCTGACCCGCCGTAAGGGATTACTGGACGGTGTAGTGTTCTCCGGTGGTGAGGCAACAAGTTGGAAGCATCTTGCGCGCTTCGCCGCTCAGGTGAAATCGATGGGATTTGCGATCAAGCTCGACACTAACGGCCTTAGGCCGGACGTTGTTCAATGCCTGCTCGATGAACAATTGGTCGACCGTATCGCGCTCGATTACAAGGCGCCTCAGTCGCATTTTCACAAGGTCACCGGGGTAACAGCCTATTCGCGCTTCTCGGCGACGCTCGACCTGCTTTGCACGCAAGGGAAAATACTTTTTGACGTGCGGACCACGGTGCACACCGATCTGCTGGACGAGGAAGCCATCGTCGCGATGGCAAACGATCTTTTCCAGCGCGGATATCGCGGAGTCTATGCCATCCAGTCTGCGGTGATCGACCCTGATCGCCCCACTCTCGACGGCTTAGCCGCGCAGTCCCGCCCGCTTGATATGGAGCGGCTGCGTAATGGAAGTCCGCTGCAACTCGAGTTTCGCTAAAGTGTCCAAAGCTTGTGAATGCGGGCGTCGCCCGCGAAGATGAAGCGGCACGGGCTATTCGCTAGCGACCCAAGCGCAGCTTACTGCTGATTACGGACCGACGCAGGCGGGTCCGCTCTCGCGCCGGTTTCATCAGCATGCGCTGCACGGCCTTACGTGCTGGAAGCAACTGGGCCAAGCGCAGAGACACGCGGCGCGCAATGCGTGCCGGTGGCCGGTCGTCAGTATAGAGGCCTACGATGGAATTGGTGGCCAGGTAAATCGGGCGGCTTTCGCGCCGATGGCGTCGTTCGTAGCGAGCAAGCGCCGCTGGGTTCGCAGGATCTCCTCCGCGCTCCAGAATAGGCAGTATCTCCTCGGAGAGATGCCGCACGCTGGCGAGACCTAGGTTGAAGCCGTGCGCAGTCACCGGATGCATGCCGACCGCCGCGTCTCCGATAAGTGCAGCTCTGTGGGCGACAAACCGCTTAGAATAGGTGGTTGTCAGGGGATAAGAATGAAGCGGGCTTAGCGGTGTCATCGTCCCGAACCGGCCACGATAGCGCCGCTGAAGCTCTTGCCCTAGCGCTTCCGCTTTCAATTTCTGGAGTGTGGCGGCCTCGCTCTCCGGTAGGGTCAGTACAGCTGAAGCCACGCCATCCCCGAGAGGTAGGAGGGCCAGAGTCTGGCCGTGATCGAACCATTCAGTTGCGATATCGTCGTGCCAGCTGCCAATCTTGACGCGGCCCACCAACATGGCCTTGCCCAAACGGTTCATCTCCGCACCGATCCCGAGCTGGTCACGAACAAAGGAGAACCGGCTGTCTGCACCAATCAGAAGGGCTGCAGAGATATCTTTCCCATCAGACAAGGTAATTCTGACCGACCTTTTACCCACTTCAAGCGAAACAACCTTGGCCCCCGCCAACACTTCGACATTCTCGAGCACTTTTACGGCTTCATAGGCCGCCTTGCGGATCGTGCAGTTCGATACCATGCACCCTAGCTGGCCATCTATCTCGCCTGGTCCATAACGCAGCGCATAAGGCGATTTGCCATCGTATATCTGCGCTTCTCTCAACGTGAACACTTCTTTCGCATCAATCCTGTCCCAGACACCTAGCTGCTCAAGATCTGAGATCGATTGATGCGTCAGGGCAATCTCGCGCCCATCGAAGGACGGATCACTGAGCGCCGTGAGCTGCTGCGTATCGACGAGGATGATGCGCGCGCCAGACGAGGACAACGCGCGCGCCAAACTAAGGCCCGCAGGACCCGCACCGACAATAACGATCTGAGTATACAACGCATATCTCCTGAGAAGTTATTGTGCGGGTATCGCCAAAAGAAACGCGAGACATTGATTCATATCATATCGCAGTACGAATCGCCGAGACTATGACCTCTCACGCGGCTGCAATCCTTCCTCCATTGTGTGAAACCGATGCGAGCAAGGACACATGTCGACAAAGAACTAAACGAAACCGTTTCGTTTCAAGGACGAGAATATGTTTGAACAAGTCGGCCACGCAGCAGGACAGGCGGCCTCTTCTGCCGAAGCTATTGCGATTGAGACGCATGGCAGCCTTGCTGCCGAGGAGACGGATAACAAAGAGGTATGTTCCATCGATGAGGCTCATGAAACGGGTCTCGACAAGGCGAGCGCGGTCAGGCGGCGATGGCTCAAGCCCGCCCTCTGGGTCCTGCTTACTTTGGTGCTTGCCGTCGGCGGTCACGCTTTGTGGAAATACCAGATCGTCGGTCAGTACATGCAATCCACCAACGATGCCTTTGTTAGTGTGGAGGAGGTCCCGGTTGCCGCGAAGCTCGCCGGATATGTCGATACTCTTGCGGTCCATGACCATGCTGCGGTGCGCTCTGGCCAGACGCTGCTGCTTCTCGACACAACCGATTACACTAACCGGCTGGACCAAGCGAACGCCCAAATCGGATTGGCCCGTGCGAATGAAATCGCGACGCTTTCCGGTCTTGGTGAGGCTGAGGCCGCGATCCGGCAAGCGCAAGCGGCGGTGATGGGCGCGAGCGCCGAACTAGCCTATCTCGACGCTGAGCTCGCAAGGCTTAATCCGCTGGTCGCCGCAGGGGCGGAACCTCACAGCGCTTTGGATCAACTTGCCGCCAACCGCGCCAAAGCAGCGGCCGATCTGCGCGCCCGTCAGGCTGGAGTAGTCGCGGCACGCGAGCGCGTCGGATCGATCAGAGCGCAGGCGGGTGCCACACGCGCGCAAATGATGGCGGCGAATGTCCAGCGGATGGCAGCGCGCAACGATCTGGAAGCGACCGCCCTTACCGCCCCTCTTGGCGGGCGCGTTGGGAACCTTTCAGTGCGGCCCGGGCAATTTGTGCAGCCGGGCCAACGACTGATGAGCATCATCCCGGTCGGCGACTTGTTCGTCACCGCCAACTTCAAGGAGAACCAGATCGGGCTGATGCGTCCGGGTCAACCCGCCACGATCGAAGTGGACGCCCTGCCTGGGGTCCGCTTTGACGGCGTGGTTGAGAGCATCTCTCCAGGGACGGGCGCGACTTTCTCGCTGGTGCCGCCAGAGAACGCGACGGGCAATTTTACCAAGATTGTCCAGCGGGTTCCGGTGCGCATTCGCATCAAGGCGGGCCCTGAAGCGCGCAAGGTTCTGGTTGCAGGTCTCTCGCTCGAAGTATCTATCGATACCCGATCTGCGCGTGGCTCCATTGAGGCGATCCGCCGCGAACAGGATGCTCGCACATGAGCGGAGCGGCCTCATTACCGCTTAAGGCATTCCCGACTCGGCAGCAGCAACCGGTGGGCCGGGCCAATGCTAAGGCGTGGCTCGGTGTCGCTGCGGGCTCCATCGGGTCCTTGATGGCGACCCTCGACATCTCGATCGTCAACGCTTCTCTGCCAACGATCCAGGGGGAGATCGGTGCGTCCGCCAGTGAAGCCACTTGGGTCGCCACTGCTTATCTGGTCGCCGAGATCATCGTCATACCACTGACGGGATGGCTCGAACGTGTGTTTGGGCTGCGCCGTTTCTTGCTGGGTGCGGCAGTGTTGTTCACCGGCTTCTCGGTTCTTTGCGGTCTTGCCAGCGATCTGCCGACGATGATTGCCGGGCGAGTGGGCCAAGGCTTCACCGGCGGGGCAATGATCCCGACCGCCCTGACGATCATCGCAACACGCCTCCCACGTTCACAGCAGCCTGTGGGGACGGCAATCTTTGGCGCGACGATCATTCTCGGCCCAGTTATCGGCCCATTGGCGGGTGGCTGGCTGACCGAGAACTTCAGCTGGCACTACGCGTTCTTCATCAATGTCCCGGTCGGCGCACTGCTGTGCGCTCTGCTAATCCTCGGTCTCCCAAACGAGAAGATGAAACTAAACGAGCTTGCCTCAGCTGATTGGTTGGGCATCATCGGAATGTCTCTCGGGTTGGGCGGGCTGACGGTTGTGTTGGAGGATGGCCAGCGTGAAGGATGGTTCGATTCCACGCTGATCCTGCAACTGACCGCCGTGACCATCGTCGGCTTCGGGCTGCTGGCTATCGGTCAGGTCGCGGCCCGAAAACCGGTCATCAAACTGGCTCTGCTCAAGAAACGCGAGTTTGCAGCGGTCTTCGGATTGTCTCTGGTGACCGGCTCAGTGATTTACGGGACGAGCTACGTGATCCCACAATTCTTGGCAGCCATTGCCGGATACAACGCGCTTCAGGCGGGCCAGATCGTTTTTCTCGCAGGGGTGCCGGCGCTCATGATGATGCCGCTGATCCCGATGCTGATCCGGACGATCGACCTACGGCTCGCAGTTGCAGCCGGCTTCGGAGCAATGGCGCTGGGCTGCTATGTCGATACGACGCTGACCGCCCAGAGTGCAGGCGAAGCCTTCACCACGTCCCAATTGCTGCGCGGTTTCGGTCAAGTCATGGCACTCATGTTCCTCAATCAGGCGGCCATCAGCGCGGTCGGAATTGAAGAAGCAAGCGACGCCTCGGGTCTCTTCAATGTAGCGCGCAACCTGGGCGGGTCGATCGGCTTGGCGCTGCTGGCAACAGCGCAGGAAACCCGCTGGTCCTATCACCACGCGACCATCCACTCTGCAATTCCCGCCAATGATCCCAATGCGCAAAGCTGGCTGCAGTCGCTTGCGCAGCAATTGGGGGGTGGGCCCGAAGGTCTTGCCGCCGCTTATCGGATTATTGATGCCAGCATCAGCCTCGATGCCTTGGTCATGGCTTTCAACGACGAGTTCCTGCTGCTGACTGCGGGAACAGTGCTGGCCATTCCGCTTGTTTTCCTGCTCAAACCCCTGCCAAAAGGGCAGGTCAATATGGCAATCCACTGATGACCTATCGCCGGTTTTCTTCTGCCCTCTGGCACCTTCTTCCGGCTGCGGCAGTGATCTTGGCGCTGCCAGCATGCACCACCGTGGGCCCGGACTATCGCGGTCCGCCAATCGCCGCGCCGGTAGCCATGGAGCGTGGTCATTTCCTGCGCGAACCGGCCAGGGCGCAAGAAGGTGCGCCCGTAGCGGAGTGGTGGGTCAGTCTAGCTGATCCAGTGCTCACCCAACTTGTGCAGCATGGCCTTGAAGGATCGCCCAATCTTGCCATGGCACGGGCAAAAATCACACAGGCTCGCGCTGGCCTTTCGGCCAATCGGACGGCGGTCCTGCCTACCCTGCGCAGCTCTGCCTCGGCCCCATACGCCAATCTGCCAGCCGACATCATCGACACCAATCCCGGTACCGACCGGATCGATTTCCAGCGTTATTCCCAAGGCTTCGACGCAAGCTGGGAGATCGACTTGTTCGGCGGCACAAAACGCAAGGTTGAGGCTGCCTCCGCCCTTGCCGAGGCGGCTGAAGCGGAGCTAGGCGATGCGCAGGTCTCGCTCTCTGCCGAAATTGTCCGCCTCTATTGCCTCTACCGAGCGCAGCAAGCGCTGCTGAAGCTGCAACACGAGCAGGCTGCAATTGATGGTCAGTTGATCCAATTTGCGCAGATGCGCTACGATCAGGGTAGCGCACCGCGCCAGCCGGCCGAGCAAGCCCGCTTGCAGGCCGCGAGAACCAGTGGTGCCGTTGCAGCCACGCAAGCGCAAATTGTGCTACTGGCGGACCAGTTGGCAATGCTTACCGGGCAAGAGCCGGGCACATTGGACGCGGTACTGGCCTCCACAGGGGAAGTCCCTTTGCCCCCGGCAGCAATAGCGTTGGGCGATCCGGCCATGATGCTGCGACAGCGCCCTGATATCCGCGGTGCGGAACGAGCGCTGGCCGCAGCCAATGCTGACATCGGGGCGGCAATGGCGGAGCAATTCCCGAAAGTCAGTTTCTTCGGGCTATTGGGGCTAGGCGGCACAACCCCGGCAGACCTTCTGGCTCCGACCGACATCATTGGGCTGGCCCTTCCCAGAATCAGCTGGTCTGTTTTTGACGGTGGCCGCTCAGAGGCGCGGATCACGGCGAGCGAGGCCGCTTACACCGAACAAGTAGCCGCTTATCGTTCGGTCGTGCTTACCGCCTTGGCTGACGCGGAAGGGGCGCTCACCCGTTTCGGAGCGGCAAGAACGAAGCTGGGCGCAGCTGACCAAGCGGAAACGAGCGCTGACACCATTGTGGCTCTCCAGCGTATGCGGGCAGATGGCGGACGGCTTTCCGAAGAGAGTGTTCTTGTCGCTAGGCGGGAGGCGATCCAGTTCGCATCGGCGAGCGCGCAGGCCAGAGCGGAAGTGACCATCGAATTTGCGGCAGTGCACAAGGCGCTGGGCTTGGGTTGGACCGTGGAAACGGGCGAATGATGAATGCATCGCTCACAGCACACGTCCCGGCACGGCCTTGCCAGTTCCACGCACCCGGCTTGGGCGGATTTGAAAGGCATACAGTAGCACGATGACAAAACCCGACCGCATGAAGCAAAGCTCCAAAAACAGAAGACGGCATGCACACTCAACGTGCGCAACCAGTGCGCAGGCCGCTCCGACGAAGACCGGGCGCCCTTCAGCGGAGGAGTCTGAAGTCTTGTACGATCTCATCCTCGATGCGGGCTGGGACTTGCTACTCAGCAAAGGGTTCGAGAAGTTCTCTATTGACCGCCTTGCCAGATTTGCCCGGGTCGGCAAGCCGACCATTTATGCCCGCTTCGAGAACAAGGAAGACCTGCTTCGGAAAATCCTGGTAAAGCGAATAGAGTGGCAACAGGAATCGATATTCTCGTCCATCGACCCGTCTTCTCTCTCCGCAGCGATTCCTGTTTTGGCGGCAGAAGCAGTGTCCGTCTTCCAATCGGCGGAAGTCCGCCTGATTGATCGGCTGATCGACTGGATCGATTATGAGGCCGATAAGCAGAGTCATTCCCTTCGTGGCTGGACGGCCCAGACCACGATTTCGATCCTCGAGCAGCACATCATCGAGGCCAATGCCCTCGGAGAAACCCACATCCCCGATCCCAAGGCAACCGCGACGTTCCTGATAGAGGGGATAGCAGGTCATGCTCGGCTTTCGGATACACGTTTACCGCAGGCCCACTCGGCCCATCTCGCCTGGGCGCACGATTACTGGCAGCTTCTCCAGTCCTCGCCAGATAAAAAGGCAGCGAATTAAAGCCACCAAGGTGACGAAGAATAGGTGCGGCGCATTGGTAATGCCGTCGTCATTCACAACGTTTGGATTCGTAAACCAAGACCAGCGCTTTTTGACTGTCGGTCGTCAGATCATTTGACACAAATCGCAGTATGGATCACGGACTGTAGGGATCTTGTAGTCAAAAATCGGTCGCTCACACCGTAAGAATTGCTGTTCTTTGATCGGAGTGCGCGCCTATTACTCACGGGGTCAAACCTAGATTTTATCTGCACCAATATTGATCGTACAACGGAACAATAGTAGCATTCCAACGCGAGCCGCTTTCGATAAAGGGGATCGCCACAAAGGCCCAGCTATCGCGGTTTATCTCGCAATTTCGCACTTTGATTCTTGCGGGCATTAAATGACTTTGGCATGCGCCCTGGGTTCGGACCGCGCGATCCTAGGGCTCCTTGTGAAGCCTTTCGGACAGCCAACGTACGGTGGACTTTGAATGGCCCGGATTTCAAACATTCTCAGTGGCCAACTGCTGGAGAAAGCGAGACCGTGATCCGGTAATCTGCGCAAGATCGAATTGGTCGAGATGCGCCAGAAAAGCGTTCAGGGCGCCCGATAATGCGGGCTTGAGGCCGCAAGCGCCGTCAATAACACAGTCTTCCTTGCCGCCCATGCAGGCGACAAAGCCTGTCGTGTTCTCCAGCTTCCGCACCACGTCACCGACATTGATTTGCGAGGGAGGGCGAGCCAGGCGCAGTCCTCCTCCTCTGCCGCGCTGCGTCTCGACAAACCCGGCGGCAGCCAGATCCTGAGCGACCTTAGCCAGATGGTTGCGCGAGATGGCGTAGTGATCGGCAATCCAGTCAATCGACAAGACTTCATCCTTGGCCGCGAGAGCCATGAGCATTCGGAGCGCATAATCGGTTCGGAGGTTTAACTGCATAAAAAAGGTATATCAAATGTTGCTTTTAGCGCAAAGCCCATTTAATGAGTATATCAAATACCTCTTAACGAGTATCTGCAATGCACGCACCGATCGAAAAAACCCGCCAAGAAGTGCGCAATGCACGAGCCGAAAAGCGCGCTCATGCTGTGGCCTGCGGCGTCGATGAGCAATTCGTCTCGATCATGGTCGAGAGTTTTTATGCCAGCATCCGCAAGGATGATCTGCTCGCTTCGATCTTCGCACACCGTATCTCCGACTGGCCTGAACACCTGGAGCGAATGAAGACCTTCTGGCGCTCGATACTGTTTAACAGCGGTGAGTTTTCCGGAAACCCGATGGCCAAGCACATGGCCATTCCGGACCTCGAGGAACGGCACTTCGCGCGCTGGCTCGAGCTTTTCTATGCAACATTGCAGAGCCTTGAGGCGCAGCCGGATGGCACCGCGCTTGTCGCGCAGCGCGCCCGAGCCATCGCCGACAGCCTCTTCACCGGCATCTCTATTCGACGAGACGGTCTCGCCGGATCAAAAGCAGGAAGGAACCTCCCCCATGTTTGAACAGCAATCAATTGTCGCCGAACGCGAGACCGATGTCGAGGCAGAAGTCCATTCGCTGGAGAGTTTGCTACAGCCTTTGGCAACAGCGCCAGTGGCACCGAGCAATGCGGGTTTCCAGCTTCCGCGTAAACTTTGGATCGCAATGCTCGGATGCTATGCAACATTCTTTGCAGCAATTGCGTTGGCGACTGGCGGCAGCGGCGCAGCGCGTTTCGCCATCATCGTTTCGGTGCTTTATACAGCCATGTATTTTGGACTGGCGAGAATTGGTGCTTGTCAGGCTGGACCTGAAGGCCGGTCGCCGCTCGATGAGGGCAAGAAACTCAGCACCTGGACCGGCATGATGGACAAAAATGCCGTGTATTCTCAGGTCCTGATCGTCCCGGTCGCAGTCGCCCTGTTTGGCATCGCCATTCTTTTCATCACACTGGCAATCCCAGTATCTGGCTAATTATGGAAAAAACCCTTCCTTCCTGCGTTCAAAAATACGCTGAGTCGCCACTGTTCAACGAGCAGACAGTGCCTGCCAAACTGACATCAAATCACGATCTCAAGCCAGGAGTCTGGGGCAAGGTCTGCGTTGTGTCGGGCACGCTCAAATACAGTCTTCCTGCTAAGTCTAACGACCCACAGATTATCGAGGCAGGCGGCTACGCGATCATCGAGCCAGAGCAGGTGCACTTCGTAACACCGATTGGCGAGGTAGAGTTCAAGGTCGAATTTTATCGCTAATATAGTCGCTTGAATTGTAGGAGACCGACTAAGGAAAGTCGGCTTTGAACGGCAGCTAACGCAGATTGCCTGTCAAAGCCGGACAGCCGGAAAAGGCCCAAAGCAAGTCACGAGACCGATAGCCTGCGAATTTTTGCGGGCCTTTCTGCGGGCCTCGATACAAGACGCGACCTCTCGTTCGATTTCATTCCAAACATTTAGGTGGGCGTCGATGTAGCTTTTTCGGGCACCTAATTTGCTGTGTGGGGTGGCAAAGCTAAAACAGACTTCATTCTTTTCCTAGGCCTTCATCGAGCGCACTCGCCAATGCTAACATACGTGCGATGAGCTCTTGAACCCGCGGATGATCTGCAATTAGCCCAGTCGGAGACTCAAGAAGTAAGGAAGCCATCGATTCCGCATTCCACGATAATGGCTCAGCCCACTTCCACCACGGCCACCAACCACTTGAAGACCCGCCCTCTACGGCTTCAACCGAGCGATTGATGGTTTGCCGTGAAGCACAACTGTCCCCTTTATCGACTGATTTGTTGCTCGGATCAGGTGCTCGAACACCGAAATAGACATCAGCGAAATTTGTTCTGCCAGGGGAGATCGCAATGGAGCAATTGTCCGGCCATGCCGGACGTCGAAATCCCCACCAATTATCTTTGTCGCCGAGTGCTTCACTTAATCGACAGTCGTCATATTCTTCTTCGAGATCCTCGAACAGACCGCGAGCTTGATCCAAGATCCGTTCGGCGATCTCTTCAATCAGGATTTCATGCAATCTAGTTTGGGAAATCATCGTCATCGCTAGCGCACGTTTGGATTCAGTGTCCCGTTCATACTCTGCTTCGACCGCCTCAACGTAAGCTGAGTCTTCATCAGCCTTCATCGGCTCATCTCCAAATTCAAACGCCAAATAGGCGATCATTTCCGCGATATGGGTTTGCGTTCTTACGGCGCGAATTTGGTCCCTGCACTCCCTTAGAATTTTTGTCAGCGATGGCTCTTCATTTGAATGCAATCGAAGAACGCGGACGTCGTCTTGCGCAGTTTCAGGTTCTTTATTCGAAAGGAAAATCAGGGCGGGCGTGCGACCTCGGCACCATCCCTTTATTGCTGCCAGATAATCTGTGAGCTGATCAGGCTGCTGAGAGGCCCAAGGTTTGTTCTCTATCCCTACTATCATGCGAGGTGTTTCTATCACCAGATCGATCTGTCTCCCGGCTCTCGTAACCATTTCTCTTCGCACCGATATTGGTTCGATGATGCTCACACGAGGCAGACTAAGTGCGCCGAGTAGTGAATTCAGAAAAAGGATGTCCTGACCGTGCGTACCCTTGGGATCGAACAGATCGGCTATAATTCGACTAAGGCGTACTTCGTTGGGTTGGAAAAGGGAAAACGCGTTTAATCGGGGAGCACCAAATAGCTCAGAACCTGCCCGCTTGGCAGACAGCATTGGGTATTGATGACTTAATCTTTTCAGGACGGACCCCAAAGGGGGAACGGTAGCGGAATTCCTCATGCCCTATGGCTTAGACCATTGGCCAGATAATGGAATGATCTACCAATCAAGCACTGTGCGTGACTGCGTTGGCTCGCATCATGTCTTTTTGCTCAAACGGCATTCCACCCAAGTATCAACGTCATCCTCAGCCCAAGCAACTGCGTAGCTGCCAAGCTGCACCGGCTTCGGAAACTTCCCGTCGGCCATCCAGCGATAGATCGTCGAACGGCCTAGCCCGACCCGGTGCTGAACCTCCGGCAAGCGGATAAGCCGCGTGACCCGGCGAGGCGCGGTCACTCCTTTTTCGACCTTCTCACCCATGATGGCCTCCCTGGGTGTCCGCGAAGATATCACCGAGAAGTGCATCTTTGCGCTCAAGTTCATCGATGTGATCGGAAAGAAGGCGCGCGACACGGTGTGCGGTGCCCTTGGCCCAGCGTGGCTTCACATCGTGCACCTGGTTGCCGAGAACACGCTCGAGCGCGGAAGGCAGCTCACCAGTGAAGTCCTCAAAGAAAAGGGCGAGGTCGGATTGGAGCCAAGCTATCGCGTGATCGCCGCCGCTGACTAGGAACAGCAGCAAGTGAGCATGCGGTGCGACGCCGCTCGCAGCCAGAATCCGTAGGGCTTCGCCCATACTTGCCGAACGCTCGCCAAGAAGGACCCGCCGCAGGGCATCTTTATGGATTTGCGCATCGCGCGCGATTTCGCAGCGTGCGCGTCCGCTGGCTTCGACAGCGGCGAATAGCAGCCGGGCAAGATCGGCGCGAACCTGTTGTTCGGCAAAAAGCGCCATGTCAGTCATCGACGATTCCTTTCGCGTAGTGGTGATGACTCACCGGCTATCCCGAAAGGAAAGCTGTAGGAAAACAAAAAGAACAATTAGGGAACATAAAGGAAGGAGCGAATCGGCCTCCTTCGATGATTCGCGCCGATAGTGATCGCTTCGGCGCGTATTCCGGCAGGCTTGGCGCAGATCACGGCACAGTCGGCGCTACCAGGCAGTCCGTCTGCGCACACACCGGCCCAAAGCCTTCCCAATGTCGGTTTTTGCTTGGTTGATCGGACCGAAACGCATTTCCCGATTTCCTACAGCCCGGCACCGGGGAGAGGAAAGAACATACAGCGAACCCTTCGCTGGCTGATGTTCAATCTTTTCGGAGTTTCCACCCATGACCACCAAGACTGCTCTTCCGGCCCAGCGCCGCATCCCAAGCCGTATCCCGGGACGCGATTATATCCTTCCGACCTGCGTTGCGCTGGCCTGTGCCGGCGCCGCTTTTGCCGGCGCAGACACCACTTTCGATCCTGCTTTGAACCAATTCACCGACTTTCTCGAAGGCTCGGGCGGCAAGATCATCACCGTGCTCAGCCTCGCTGCTGGCCTGATCGGGCTTGCCTCGGGACGCTTTTCGCTCGGCCAGATCGCCGTGCCGGTGGGCGTTGGTATCGGCGTCGGCACCGGCGTGCCGATCGTCACTTCGGTCGTGACCGCGGTCATCTGACCCCGGACCCGGTCACAACAGGAGGGCGGCATCATGGCCGACAGGTACCTTGTTCCACGGCGGCTCGACGATCCGGAGCTTATCGGCTTCTGGACCATCGACGAGTTTGCAGGGATTCTCATTCCCTTCGCCTGGGGCATTCTGGCGCAGCACATTTTCATCGGTATCGGCCTGGCCGCCGGAACCTGGTTTGCCTTGCGGAAGGCAAAGGCTCGCGGTGCCGGTTCGGCACTAGTGCATGCTGCGTACTGGTACCTGCCCGGGAGCTTCCTGGGGCTGAAAGCCACGCCGCCCTCCCACTGCCGCCTGCTGGCGGGCTGAGGGAGGAGCAATCATGCAAGCAGAATTCGCACACGAGCAGGCGCAGGGTTTCCTGCGGCAGCGCAACCGCTTCGCCGTGCTGGCAGGCGTTCTGGGCCTGACCACGCTGGTCAGCTTCGGCGCTGCCGCGACCCGCGACGAAAAGGTCGTGCTGGTGCCGATCACTGCCGAGCGGATCACCGTCTCGAGCGGCGGGGTCGACGCGCCCTATCTCGAGCTTGTCACCCGCGACACGGCGCTGATGCTCCTTAACCGGGCACCCGAAAGCCTCGACTACTGGATGGCCAACATCCTGAAGCTTGCCGATCCCGCTTCGCACGGTGCGCTCAAAGCTGAGCTCGTGCAGATCATCGAAGAACAGCGCGGCTCGGATATCTCCCAGGCCTTCGTGATCGCTCAGATACACGTCGATCCCAAGGGCCTCACATCCACGGTCGAAGGCACACTCAAGACCTTCGTCGGCGCGCAAGTGATCGCGAGCCAGCGCCGCTCCTTCCGTTTCCGCTGGTCGCAGCGCGGTCTCAGCCTCGCGCTCGCCGGCTTCGAACAACTTCCCACTGACAAAGAGGAACCTGGCCAATGAGCCTTCTCCCATCTCACCTCGCTGCTGCGCTTGCCGGTACCGGCCTTGCCTGTTTCGCGGTTGGCGCCACACGACGCCCCGATCCCGGGCTCAAGCTTAGCGGTCTTGTGGTGCTTGCTTTCGCACTTGCGCCGGTTCCGGCGCATGCCGACCAGTTCGTCGAGGCGGCCGACAACGCAACGATCGACTGCGAGCTGGCCCGCGGTGAGCTCACGCGGATCGCGCTCATCGATGACGGCTTTGCCAATGTCTCGAAGATCGCAAGCGGTTTTCCCTACAACGACTTCCAGGTGACGCACGAGCCGGTGCGCGGAGACATCTATATCTCCGTGCCTCCGCAATTTGCCGCTGCCCGCGTCAACTTCTTCGCCACCAGTAAAGCGGGCTATGTCTACAAGTTCGCCTGCCGCCTCGGCGGTCAGGAGGCGGCCCAGCTCTTTATTACCAATCCCGCGCTTGCCAAAAGCGAGGCGGCAGATTGGGAGGCCGAAACCGGCCCCGAAGACGCCGCGATACGCCTGATCGAAGCGATGGCAAAAGATGCCGTCCTGCCCGGTTTCACCGCACGCGTCGAAATCTCCGCGCCGCGCCGCACTGGCGGGATCGAGGTTCAGCTCGTCGCCGAATACCAAGGCGACGAGCTCACCGGACAGCGCTTTCTCGTGCGCAACCTCGGCAAGGAACGCCTTGCTCTTGCTGATGAGCGCGAAGCGCCTGCAGGCGCACTCGCCTTTGCTTATGGCCGCGAGAGTCTCGCCCCAGGCGAAGCCACCAGCGCCTTCCTCGTCTTCGCGAAGGGAGGGCTCAAGTGATGGCAGACGCACCAGCCAAACCCGAAAGCCCCAAGGCAAAGCCTGTGCCAGGCTCGCCGCAAGCCCGCGAGAGCGGACGTCGCAATCTCAATTCGCAGATAGCGCAGCGCCAGAAACTGCTGCTCGCCGGGATCGGAGCCATCGCGCTTATCGGCGGCGGCATGTTCATCTTCAGCGATGACGGTGACGACGCTGGCGCAGATGCGAATGGCGCTACGACGATCGACACCGGCAGCCTCGTTAACCGCAACCTGTCACAGCGCGAGTTCGTGGCCAGCTACGGCAACCGGCTCGATGCGCAGGGCAAGGCGATCAAGGATCTGGAAGAAGCCCAGCTGCCGCGCGCGCAAGTCCAGGAGGAACTCGAAGCGCTGCGCAGCGAGAACGCGCAGATGCGCTCCGACGGCCAGGCCGCCATCGATGCGATCTCGGCCGAGAACGCAGCATTGCGCTCGCAGCTGAGCCAGGCGTCGCGACCCGCGCCAGAACCTTTACCCGTGCCGCCACAGCCGGCCTATGGACCCGGGGTCGGAGCCGGTGCGGCAGTGCAGTCGCCGCGGGCCGGGGCACCGGCACAAGCCGGCGAACTCAGCCTGATGAGTTTCACCGACAATGCAGGCAAGGACGCAAAGCCGAAAGGCACCGAAAGTGCGCCGGCCCTGCTGCTCGAAGCGAGCCGCGATTACCTGCCGCCCAACAGCTATGCACCTGCAACGGTCATCGTCGGGGTCGATGCATCGACCGGCGTTGCGAGCCAGAGCGATCCGCTTCCCGTGGTCCTCAGGATCACCGGCCCGGCCCGCTCGGTGATGCGCGGCAATAAGCTGCTCACCACCGACATTACCGGTTGCCTCGTCAACGGCGCCGCGCGCGGCGATCTCTCGGCCGAGAAGGTCTACGTCAAACTAGTGCGCATGACCTGCGCGCAGCCCGGCGGGCGCTTCGCGGTGAGCGAAGTCAAAGGGTTCATCTCCTTTGCCGGCAAGTCCGGAGTGCGCGGCCGCGTGGTCAGCCGCGAAGGCAGCCTTGTCAGCCAGGCGCTGCTGGCCGGGATCGTCGGCGGTTTCGGACGTGGGTTTTCCGCCAACGCCAACGGCATCTTCGCAGGACAAGTTGGCAGTGACGGACAGCGCGAAGCGCTCTCGCCGACCGACATTCTTGCTGGCGGGTTCGGCCAGGGCGCGGGCGACGCTGCTGATACGGTCAGCCGCTACCTCATTGAACGCGCAGAACAATATCAACCAGTCGTCGAGATGCCGACCGGCATCGAGGTCGAGATCGTCTTTCTCGACGGCGTCCATGTCAGGAGCTCTTCCCAATGAACTACCATGATTACCGGCCGGGCCTCAAGGCCCGCGCCGCCCACCTCGCCCTGGCCTGCTCAGGTGCCGCCGCCGTGCTTACCCTCGGGGTCTCGGCCGTCACGGCCATGCCGGCATCGGCTGCGGCGCTGGCGAGCGATGTTGCGCAGGCCCTGAAGCTGCGCCTGCCCAAAACGCCCATCGATGCAATCGACTGCGACAGGCTCGGACCATGGTGTGAAGTCGTCTCGAACGACACGCTCTTCTATATCGACGAGACCGCCCGCTACCTGTTCGTCGGCCGGCTCTATGACATGGAAGAGCGGCGCGACGTGACCGCTGCGCGGCTGCTCGAACTCAACCCCGACCTGCTTGCCGCCAGTGCGCCGCGGGCCGGAGGCGAAGCCCGGTCGGGCCGTGACGGGCCAACAAGAACGGCGGCCGCCCATGTCGATCTCTCGACGCTGCCCGCAGTTGGCGCGATCCATTGGGGCAACCCCAGGGGCGAAAAGCTCGTGGTCTTCTCGGACTTTCAATGCGGCTATTGCCAACGCCTCGCCGGCGAACTCGCCAAGGCCAAGGTCCATGTCGAAGAGCGACCGATTTCAATCTTCGGTGTAGCGAGCCGCAAGCTCTCCGAAGCCGTGATCTGCGCGAAGGATCCGGTAAAGGCTCTGCATGCGGCCTATGCCGAACAGGCTCCTGCGAGCGGCAAGAGCTGCAGTCAAGCCAAGGCGCTCGATGCCAACGAGGCCTTTGCCAAGGCCAACGGTTTCAACGGTACGCCGGTGATCGTGCGCGCCCGCGATGGAGCGGTGATCCATGGCTACCGCGATGCTGCAACAATCCGCCGCTTCGCGGCCGGAGCGAAGGGAAGCGGACAATGAGCCGGCTTTCGATCCCGCGGGCAGCCGCGCTGGCAGCGCCGCTGGTCCTCGCCAGCGCATGCACCAGCTTTGGAAGCAATGTGAGCGGCAGTTTTGCCTGCCGTGCGCCTGATGGAACCTGCGCGCCCACCTCGGCGATCGATGCCGGGGCGACCGGTATCGACCGGGCTGACGCCAAAGAAGCGTACCGCCCTGTGCCCAGAACTGGCGAAGCAGTGCGGCGTCTGCAGGTCGTCATCGCTGCGTACCGCGATGAAGCGGGCCGCGACCATGAAGCGCGGGTCGTGCACCTGACCCTGCCCGAAGCTGTCGGAGCGGGTTGGCGCGCACCGCAAGGGCGGCGGGACATTCTGCGCTCATTGGGCGCGACTATTGCATCAATGCGCGAGGCAAACCGCGCACCTCAAGACAAGCACAACGAAGAATTGCCGGAACAGCTGTTTATCCCCCTGCAGCCCGTTCCGGCGATGCCCGGCGCCAACGCGCCGGAACCCGGGGGACCTGGCTCGTTTTCCCCTCCCCGCGAGCCGGTCCCCCACCCTGACACAAATGAAGGAGAGAGCCAGTGACGCTATCCCTTGCTGCTGCGCGCGATGCGCTATCGCGCAAGCTTTTTTCCGACACATCGCGACCAGAAAGAGAGCGGGCGCATTTCGGGCTCGATATGCTTTCCGACTGGCTCCCTTACAGGGTCTATGACGAAGCTGCGAAGCTCTACCGCAACGCGCGCTCAAAAGGCTTTGTCCTCGAAGTCACTCCGCTGATCGGGGCCGACGAACAGACCGGTGAGATCCTCGGGCAGTTCTTCTCCGAAGGGCTGCCGCAGGGTGCCTGCCTCCAGGTTCTAAACTTCGCATCCCCGCGGATCGGTAATGTCGTATCTCCCTGGTTCGCCCCGCGCTACGAGCAGGGCGGGATCTACGAGGCCATCGCCAGGGCCCGCACCAACCGCCTCTATGATCTCGTCTGGAATTCGGGTTCGGCGCATGCTCCCTTCCATGCCCGCAATGTCCGGGTGATCGTCTCGCTCGGCGTGCCGGTGCCCGGCAGCGTGAGCGATGCCGAGCTTTCCGAATGCCGCGAAGGGCTGATGGGCATGCTCCATTCGCTCGGACTACAAGCACAGGAGCTGCGCCCGAACGGGTTGCTGGCGCTGATCGACGAACTGACCTCGCCCACCACGGCGCACGAGCCGGACACGCATAGCTGGAATCCGCACGATACGCTCGATACCCAAGCGATCCGGCGCGATGTCGAACTCGAAGTCGAAGATGATCGGATGATCCTCAGGACCGAGCGGTTCCGCGAGACCGGGCGCGATGCGCACGGCAATCCCGAAGTGGGCGAATGCTATCCCGACCATTTCGATGTGCGCCATTATGCCGTTCGCTCGACCCCCGAACGCTGGGCGCCCTGGGAATGCGCTCGGCTTATCGGCGACATGTTCGCCGATAAGCTTCGGTTCCCCTGTCCTACGGCAACGATGCTGTGCCTCGTCTATCCAGACCAGGAAGCCGCCTCGGCGCGGGCCGGGTTCAAGTTCATGCGAACAACCAGCCTCAGCCAGACCAAGAGCGCGAGCTTCCTGCCCAAACTTGCCGAACAGTCGGCCGAATGGCGCCATGTCCAGGCCGAGCTCCAGGCGGGCAAGAAGCTCGTCAAACTCTTCTACGGGCTCACCAGCATTTCGCCACTCGGTGATGGCGATGCGCATGAGCGCGTGATCAAGGCGATATACAAGGCAGCCGGATGGGACCTCTCCGATGAACGCTTCCTCCAGCTGCAAGGCCTCGTTGCTGCCTTTCCACTAAGCCTTGCGGACGGGCTTGACCACGACATGGCGCGCCTTAAGCGCCTCAAGACCATGCTCTCGACCACGGCGGCGCATATCGCGCCCATGCAAGGCGAGTATCTGGGTGGTGCCATCCCGCATTTGCTGCTCGTCGGCCGGCGCGGCCAGCCCTTCTGGTGGTCGCCCTTCGAGAACGATGCAGGCAACCACAATATCGCGATTTGTGGCAAGTCGGGTTCAGGCAAGTCCGTGCTCTTGCAGGAGCTTTGCGCGGCTTTGCGCGGAGCGGGCGCCAAGGTCGTCGTGATCGATGACGGGCGCAGTTTCGAGCATTCGGTCAAGCTCCAGGGCGGGCGCTTTGTTGAGTTCACGCTCGCCTCGGGTTTCTCGCTCAATCCGTTCTCGATGGTCGATGATGCGCGCGCGCACGAAGACGAGGATTACCGGCTCGACTGTTTCGCGATGATCAAGGCCATGGTCGGCCAGATGGCGCGGCCAAGCTCTGCGCCCAGTGATACCGAGCGCGGCCTGATCGATCAGGCCGTCACCGCAACTTGGGAGGCGCTCGGCAGCGGCGCCTCGGTCGATGATGTCGCGCGCGCGCTGCAAGGCTCGGAAAGCGAAGCGGGCCGCGATCTTGCCACCGCGATCGCGCCCTTCTGCCGCGGCGGCAGCTATGGCGGGTTCTTCTCCGGCAAGGCGAGCTTCGCGCTCGACGATGATTTCACCGTCTTCGAGATGAGCGATCTTGCAAGCCGCGAGGAACTCAGAAGCGTGGTTCTCTCGGCGATCATGTTCATGACGGGCCAGGCGATGACGCGCACATCGCGTGCTACGAAGAAGCTGCTGCTGATCGACGAGGCCTGGGCGATGCTCAAAGGCGGCTCGATGGGCGAGTTCGTTGAAAGCTATGCCCGGACCGCGCGCAAATATGGCGGCGCGCTCGCGACCGCGACCCAGTCCTTGAACGACTATTACAAGTCCGATGGCGCGCGCGCTGCGCTGGAGAACAGCGACTGGATGCTGGTGCTCCAGCAGAAGGCCGAGACGATTGCGGATTTCCGGGCGAACGCTCGGCTCGACATGGACGACCGCACCGAGACGCTGATCCGCTCATTGAAGCGTTCGGGCACCGAATACAGCGAGATCTTCATCAAGGGGCCCGAGACCGAGGCCGTCGGCCGGCTCGTGCTCGATCCCTTTTCCGCGACGATCTATTCTTCCGATCCCGACACCTATGCCGCGATCCAGGATTATGAGCGGCGCGGGCACTCTCTCTCCGATGCGATCCGCATGGTCGCAGGAGGTGGGCAATGATGGTCTCTCATCTGACCGACCGGGTCGAACCGCCAAATGCCAGAGCGCTCCTGCCCATCATGCAGGGGACATGCTTCGTTCTGATCGAAACGACGCGCTTTGCTGCAACGTCGCTTTGCATCGCGCTTGGTCTGCCGCTCGCTCTGTTCCTGTTTGTCGCGGGCTGGGACTTGCACACGCTTTTCGCGCAGCTGGGCAATCTCTCGGACCGTTACCTTGAAGCGGACGCCCTGCGCCGCAGCCTGTTCAGCTCGGACCTCCAGATTTGCTTCCTGATCACGGGCGGCGCGGTGACGCTGTTTCGCATGCCGCGCTTTCTGCAGCGGCTGATCGACGATCTCGAGATCAAATCCGAAAAGGAGCGGCGCCATGACTGATACGAGTCAATCGCCATCTTTCAAGCGCGCCCTGCTGGTGCGGATTGTAGCGGTGCTAGCGATCGCTGCAGCACTTCTTTGGGCAGCGTGGGTCAGCCGCGAGCTGAGCGAGCCGCGCCAGGAAATCGTCACCGTCCGGCTCGCCGAGACCATTGCCGCTTTCGTCGATGCCGAGGCGCGCGGGGCACAGGATCCCGAAGCGAGCCAGGCGCGCGTGCTCGCCTTCCTGAAAGCCTCCGAACGCGCGGTGACAGAGATGGGAACAAATGGCCGCGTGGTGCTGGTCGGTGAAGCGGTGCTCGCCGGCGGTGTTCCCGACGCAACCGATGAACTCCGCATGCGGATTGCCCGCCAGCTCGGACAAGGAGGCGAGCAATGACAAGCCTCTCCAAACGGATCGTCCAGACACTCAAACGTCCGCTCGTGCTGACCGCGCTGGTCCTGCTTCCCCTCGGATGGAGCGCTGTTGATGCTTTCAGCAAAGATCACGCCTTTCTGATCAATGCGAGCCCGAGTCTGCCCAACTGGGCCTTCTGGCTCGATAAGCATGCACCAATCGAGCGCGGCAGCCTGATCTTTTTTGCACCACCGCAAAGCGAGCTCGTCGAAGCGCACTTCGGAGAAGGCGCGCAGCTCTTCGGCAAGCGTGTGCTCGGAGTGCCTGGTGATGTCGTGAGCCACAAGGGCCAAGTAGTGTTCGTCAACGGCAAGCAAGTCGCCACCCGCCTCGAAGAGACCAGCCTCGGCATCGGGCTTCACAAAGGCCCTGAAGGTCCGATCCCCGAAGGCTGCTTCTACACCGGGACCAGCCATCCGCGCGGGCTCGACAGCCGCTACGCCGAGATCGGTTTTGTCTGCCGCGGCCAGATTCTCGGCAGCGGGAGGACAATCCTGTGAGAAAGCTTCTGGCCCCATCGATCCTGCTCGCGGTCCTGCTTTGCCCGTCTCAGGCTCTGGCCCGGGACTATGGCCAACGCGGGACAGTGTTTCCGGTGATCGAACGCGACCTGCTCGAACAGATCCATTCCCGCCTCACCCAGATGGAACAATCGGGAGAGACCGCGCGGCTCAACAACGAACTGAAGCGTCGCACAATTGCGCGAGTGAACCGGCCTGATCCCGTCGCCGGACTTGTCCGGGCCAGCGAAGCCCGACGCTGGAGTTTCGATCCAACGATCACGCTCGCTGCCGATATAACAGGTGCGAAGGGCGAGCTGATCCATGCCGCGGGAACAAAGGTCAATCCGCTGGACAGCGTGCAGCTGCGCAGCACCCTTCTGTTTCTCGACGGCGACGATCCCGACCAGCTTGCCTGGGCGCTGAAGCAGGATGCCAGTGCCAAGCTGATCCTCGTAAAAGGAGCCCCGCTCGAGCTGATGAAGGCCCGCCAGCGCCGCTTCTATTTCGACCAGGGCGGCAAGCTAACGGCCAAATTTGGCATTAAATCTGTGCCGGCGCGCGTGCGCCAGGACGGTCGGTTGCTCGAGATCAGCGAGATCGCGCTGCCACCCCGAGAGGCCCGGCCATGAGCAGTATCCGAGCCTTTCTCATCCTTGTCACAGCGTCATTGTCGCTCGCCTTTGCTTCGCCAGCTTCTGCCGATGCCGGGCCGGGCAAATGCACAGGCAGCTTCGTCAATCCGATCACCGACATCTGCTGGTCTTGCCTCTTCCCGATCTCGATTGGCGGGCTCGATATCTGGCCCAGCAATCGTCCCGATCCCGACAACCCCGACCTGCCCGTGTGCCTGTGCGGGCTTCGGCCCGGCATCGCGATGGGCTTCTGGGAACCTGTGCGGCTTGCCGATGTCAGCATGAAGCCGTGGTGTTTCGTGAATCTCGGCGGGATAAAGCTCGATCCCGGCTTCGATATCGGGTTTCGCTCGATCTCTGGTCCCTCGGCTGTGGGCGGCGCGAGCCAGTATTATTCGAGCTGGCACGTCCATTGGTACGCCTATCCGCTGATCTACTGGATGGAGATCGTCGCCGATTTCCTGTGCCTCGAGCCCGGTTCGATCGACATTCTCTATATCTCGGAGATCGATCCGCTGTGGCAGGACAGCGAGCTAACCGCGATCATCAACCCAGAGGCCGTGCTCTTCGCCAACCCGCTGGCGCTTGCCGCTTGCGCTGCGGATTGCGCCGCATCGACCGCCAACTTGCCGCTCGACGAGATGTTCTGGTGCGCGGGCTGCCAGGGATCGATGTACCCGATGAACGGCAATGTCTCGGCATCGATCGGGCATGTTCAGGCCTCGCGGCTCGTGCTCTCGCGCTTTGCTTACAAGCTCCACCGCGAACTCGTCTCGTGGGGAACGATGGGCTCCAAAGGCCTGTGCGGCAAATATCTGATGCCGGTGATGAGGAAGCAGCAATACCGCTTCCAGGCGACCAATCCCAATCCGGCGACAAGCGGACGCTACGCCTGCCCGCCAATCGGCACCTCCACCACCCTTCAGGAACCCGGACAGATGATCCCCGCCATCGGCGAAGACATGGGATACCTCGTCTGGCGCAAAAGGAATTGCTGCGCACTATGAACAAGCATCTCATCATTTTGCCCGTTGGCCTCACACTTTCGCTGGGCGGCCTAGCGCTCGCCCAGAGCGTTCCCGACGGCATCGACCTCGACACGATCCGCGAGCGCGCAGCGCAGCATACCGAAGAAGCGCAAGCGCTCGCCACCAATGTCCGCGAACGTGCCGAAGCCCTGACCAGGGATGCGCAGGCCGTACAAGTTCAGGCGCAGGCCAACCGCGCATCCTATGCCGACAGTACAGCTGTCACCGAGACGGACGCCGTCCTCGACCTGGACGCGATGATCGCAAATCAGGCCGCGGCCGAGAAAGCAGTGCTTGAAGGGACTCCGCGCTTCATTGCCTTTGCCAGCCTGTCAATGCCGCCGGCAGCGTTGAAGGCGCTTGTCCATGACATGACGCGGGCCGGCGGGGTCACCGTCCTGCGCGGCTTCCCGCAAGGAAACAGCGAAGCCTTCAAGAAGCGCTTGGCTGCGATCTGGAGCGATAGCAACGATGCCGGTTCGCTCGGCATCGATCCGAGACTGTTTCGGGCCTTTCAGATCAAAGCTGCGCCTAGCTTCGTCATGCTGAGCACCGATTTTGCGCCGTGCGATGGGTTCGACTGCACCAGCAACGTGCCGCCGCACGACCGCATCGCAGGCAATATCAGCGTTGGAGAGGTGCTTGAGACATTCGCCTCTGGCCGTGGGCCGGGCGCAGAGCTCGCCCGCCTTCATCAGAACCGCCTGGAAGGAGATCAGCGATGAGGCTCCGCGCATTCGCAACCGGAGCGGCATTGCTCGCCTGCCTGCTGGCCTTGCCTACAGCAGCACAACAGCAAGACGCGAGAGCCGATGGCAAGACCTTCGCAGAGAGCCTGCGCGGTGCTGCCCAGCAAGCCGCGCAGGGCCAGCCAGAAGCGGTCGACCTCCCCAATTACGACCGACAAGCGGTGCGAGACCTCGAACGGCTTGCCGACAATCCGGATCAGATCGAGGCCGCTTCCGGGTCCGCATCGCGCAACCATCAAGGCCATCGCCTGATGCGCGACAGCCTGGCCAATCGCGCCCGCTTTGAAAGCGACGACATTGAAGCGGTTATCGCCCGCAGTCTGGCAATCAATGAAGCTCCGCTCGATTATACCAGTGGTATGTCGATTTCGGGCAGCCAAGGCGAATGCGTGCCTCTGCCGCCTGGTTCCGGGTCAGCTGGCACTTACACCGCGACATGCAACACAGGCACAAGGATCGAGCAATCCCAGGGGCAATGCTCTGTACCGCTCGTCGCCAGCGTGACCCAGCGCCAGCAATGGCATTATTTCTGCAATGAGACCGGCTTTGCTGCGAACGTGCCGCTCTGCACCAGTTTTGATCAAGGACAGTGCCGGATCACAGGTTATCGACCGGGACCCTGCCTGCAATGGCGCGATGTCGGATATCGCCGCTTTTGCACCGAGCCCGGTGATCCGATCGCTGAAATTGCCTGTGATGCTCCAGACTCGCGCTACTCCCCCTATGCGATCACCACTCAAAACACGGTCGACACCGCTCGCGATGAAACCCAATGCCGTCCCTTTGCTGACGACGGCGATTGCACGCTCGAGGCCGAAATCTGCAGTGATGATAGCCCCCAAACCCGTATCATCGATGGGGTGGCGGTCACACAAAGTTGCTGGGAATGGGAACGCCAATACAGCTGCACATCGCGCGAAGCAGCAAGCGATTGCTCGGACATTGAGCAGCTGGGCACCTGCCGCTTTGTTCGCGAAGAATGCATCACCGACGAGACGCCATGTGAGACATGGGAGCGCGTCTACGAATGCCCGCTGCCAGAGACGGAGAACTCGCAGCAATTTGTTTGCGACGGCGATGTCTATTGCATCGACGGGTCGTGCGAGACGATCGAGCGCACCGCCAATGACGAATTCAAGGATGCGGTCACCGCTCTCCATGCAATGGACGAAGCGCGAGGGGCATTCGATCCGGACACGCTGACGCTGTTCCGCGGCACCCGAAACACCTGCTCGTCCAAGGTCTTTGGCGTTCTCAACTGTTGCAAGGGGAAAGGCTTTCCACTGATCCCCGGCATCAGCCTGCTGGTCGCGCTTGGCTGCGACCGCGAAGAAGTTTTGCTCCACGAACGCGATGCCCAAGGCCTGTGCGCCTATGTTGGGACCTATTGCTCGAAGAAATTCCTCGGCGTCTGCCTAACCAAGAGAAAGGCCTATTGCTGCTTTGAGAGCAAGCTATCGCGCATTCTCCAGGAACAAGGCCGCAAACAGCTCCCCAAGCCCTGGGACAAACCCAAGGAAGAGCAATGCGAGGGCTTCACCCTCGACGAGTTCGCGCAGCTTGATCTCAGCCAAATGGATTTCAGCGAAGTCTATGCGGAATTTACCGAGGCGGCGCGGCTTCCCGACGAGCTCGAGACCAGCGTCCTCATCCAACAAAAGATCGAAGACTATTACGCAAGGAGTGGCCAATGACGCGCCGCCAATTGATCGTCGCCCTGACCTTGTGGCTCGCCACTCTAACACCCGCCCCGGCAGCCGCGCAGCAAAGCCAGACGGCAGAGGCGGCCACGACAGCTGACAGCCTCTACTGCGAGCAGCGCCGGCTTGGTTACTGGTTCTATTGCGTCAAGTCGGTCCCGGCAGCCGAACCCGAAAAGGATCAGCCTGCGACAGAGGTTGCGGCTACGCAGCAGCTCGACGCGATCACCGAAGAATTGCGCGAGTTGAAAGCCCGCGCGATCCTTTATCCGACACCGGAGAACGTCACCGCCTACATCCGTTTTCAGCGGGCGCAACTCGACCGGGCTTCGCTGTTCTCCGATGTCTGGCAGCGCGCCATCTGGCAGGATCCCGAACTCGACTACACGCTTGAGCGCCCGGTCGGCGCGCTTGCCAAAAAGCAATGGCAGGATGCGCGCGCTGCCGACCGCGATGCGGTGATGGCGCGGCTCTCCGAGCGCTACGGCCTGTTCTATTTCTTTGCCCAGACCTGCGGGGCTTGCGAGGTCATGAGCCCAATCGTCAGATCGGTCGCGGATCGCTGGCGTATCACGGTGCGGGCGATCTCAACCGACGGCGGACCCTCGCGGCATTTCCCCGATTACAAGGTCGAAAGCGGCCAGCGTCCGCGCATGGGTCTCGAGCCCGGGATCACCCCAGCGCTGGTGCTGTGGGACAGCCTCGCCAAGCGCCCGATCCCAATCGGTTACGGCGTTCTCTCCGCCGACGAACTTCAGGACCGCATCTACCTCCTCACTGCCAAGGAAGCCGGACATGATTACTAGCATTCGCAACGCGGCGCTCACCCTAGCCGCAGCCAGCATGGCCGCATCACCGGTCGCCGCAAATGTAGGCGACAGCATGGACCGGTTCATGGACGATATGGGCGCGGCAGCGAACGTCACCGGTCCAACTGCCTTCGAAGGCCAGTCAGCAGGCTATTACAGCCTCGGCAATGTCTGGACGCGCTTTCCGCAAAAGACGACCAACATCGCCAATTTGCAACTCCCGAGAGCGCGGGCCGGCTGCGGCGGGATCGACATTTTCGCCGGGTCCTTTTCCTTCATCAATGCAAGCGAGATGGTCGCGCTCATGAAGGCGGTCGCGAACAACGCGGTCGGGTTCGCCTTCAGCCTGGCGATCGATACCGTCTGCCCCGAGTGCAACAAGATCATGCAGGAGTTCAGTCAGAAAGCGCAGCTGATGAACAATCTCTCGATCAACTCCTGCGAGATGGCGCAAGGGTTAGTCGGCGGCATCTGGCCCAAGGGCGATCTGGCCGACAAGGCGATCTGCGAGGCGATCGGAAATTCGGAAGGGATCTTCACCGATTACGCCGCAGCCAAGCATGGCTGCGGAACCCGCGGACAGCGCGCTTCGACCAATGAAAGCGCAGGCTCCGACTACACAGACGTCAATCCCGGCGTCGCGCGCAACTACACCTGGCACGTCCTCAAAAAGAGCGCCTTCTTTAACCCCGGCGGGACTTTCGACCGAGACCTCGCCGAATATGCGATGACGCTTATCGGCACGGTGATCTATGTTCCACCAAGCGATGACGAGGCGGGCAAGTTCGTGCCGTTCGCAGGCGATGCCTCATCAACTCTGGTAACTGCGCTACTTGACGGGACACAGGCTCAGTCAGTGCGGGTGTTCCGATGCGATGAGCCCGACCAGTGCCTCGATCCGACCTTCCAGCAGATGAGCCTGACGAGCGCGAAAGCTATCCGACCTCGTGTGGCGCGGCTGATTGGTAGCATGGTCGAGGCGATCCGCAGCGATACCGCGATTGGGAACGAAGAGAAGGAGCTACTGCAGGTAGCCTCGGTCCCGCTCTACAAGATCCTGACAGTTCAGGCCGCCTACGGACGCGGCATGCCCACTGATGATCGCGACACGCTTGCCGAGATAGCCAGCATCGATCTTCTCTATGCCATACTCGAAAGGATAACGGCCGAGGCTGGCCGGTCGATGGCAAGCTTCATCGCGGCCGATGAAGCCAAGCTCGCCATCTGGCGCGCTCAGGTCGCCGAAGTACGGTCCAGCCTCTCACAGCGACAGGCAACCGGCCAAGCGCGGGTCTCGGCCATCCTGCAGATCATCGAGAAGACGGCGATGATCGAGAACATGCTTGCAGCGTCGATGTCGCCGTCGATGGCCGCTGCCCTCGACTGGTCACGCGGGATGCAGTCCCGCTCGATCATTCCATAGGGAGAAGACGGAATGGTCGAGATCTTCACGATTGGCGGCGGCGAATACATCGTCAATGTCCTCAACGCTGTCGCCGCATGGACCGGCGCTGGCGGCTATAAGAGCCTGATCCAGGTCGCGCTCGTAATGGGCATGGCACTGGCCGTCATCGTGGTGGCGTTTAACCAGGATTGGCGCGCATGGCTCAATTGGTTCCTCGGCGCGACGTTGATCTATATGTGCCTGATGGTGCCGCGGATGGACGTGCAGGTGACCGACCGCGTCAATCCCAGCCTGGCACCGGCAACGGTCGCCAATGTCCCTCTCGGGCTCGCCCTGATGGCGAGTTTCACCAGTCAGGCGGGTGATTATCTGACCCGCTCGGCCGAGCTCGTCTTTGGCCTGCCCGACGACCTCAATTATTCGAAGAACGGCATGATCTACGGCGCGCGCCTCTTTGAGGCGACGAAATCGCTACGCATTGCCGATCCTGAGTTCGCCACCAACTTCGACGAACACGTCCAGCAATGCGTGTTCTATGACCTATTGCTCGGCCGCTACTCGATGAAGGAGCTTTCTGAGAGCGACGACATCTGGGCAAGCATTGCGCCGGGAAGTGCGGCACGAGCGCAGCAATTCCTCACCCGGCAAGCCGACGATAGCGTCACGGCTTCGATTATCACCTGCCGCGAAGCCTACACCGCGCTTTCCGGTCAATGGGCGAACATGATCGATGAGATGACGCTGGTGGCAGGACGCCAGCTCTATCCGCGCCAGAGCGAAGCGCTTGCCAAGGCCAAGCTGATGGCGGACCTGCCGGTCGCTTACCAATATCTCACCGGCATCTCTCGCAGCGCGAGCGACATCTTCCGCCAGGTCCTGACCATCAACGCCATGAACCAGGCAATGCACGGCTTTGCCGGATCGAGCGGGACGAGCAGTGTGGATGTGTTTGCGCAGACGCGGGCCGATATCCAGACAGAGCGCACCTATTCCTCGATTGCGCATAACGCCATGAAATGGGTGCCGATCCTTAATGTCGTGCTGACCGTGGTGTTCTACGCTCTGTTCCCGGTCCTCTTCCCACTTTTCCTGATGCCCAAGACAGGTCCGATTGCGCTCAGAGGCTACGTCACTGGTTTCTTCTATCTCGCCGCCTGGGGGCCGCTCTTCGTGATCCTGCACATGATCCTTATGTTCAAGGGTGCCGGCGATGTCGCTGCTGCCGGCGGCAGTTCAGGTCTCAGTCTTGCGACCTTTGCCGGAATGAGCGATGTCAACAGCGATATCGGCATTCTCGCTGGTTATCTTGTGGCCTCAATTCCGTTTCTCGCTGGTGGGGTGGCGCGCGGAGCGCTGGCGATCTCAGGGCAAGCGACGAGCTATCTGAACCCAAGCCAGAACGCAGCCGAAGAAGCTGCACGCGACGCCAGCACGGGCAATGTCTCTCTGGGCAACTCGAACATCGACAATTCAAACGTGTTCTCGCGGCAGTTCGCTCAAGGAAACCTCGCACCCAATATCGCCTATGGTGCGACGCAGACGCGCAGCATCAGCGACAACGGCACTCAGACGACCAGCTTTCCCGATGGCGAGTTCGCTGCAGTCCCGAATTCGAGTTACCCGTTCACCCCGACGCTTGGTCAGGAATTCTCAAGCAGGTTGTCGACCATGGCGAGCGAGAGCCGCAGCCAGAGCGAAACCTTCTCCAACCTCGCACAGCAATCGACAAGCTCGGCGGTCACTCGCTTTAGCGAGCTGCGCGATGCCTACACCCGGTCGCGGTCCAATGAGACGGTCAGCGGAACGTCAACCAATGACAGCATTGGCCGAACCTTCAGCGAGCTCGACAATGCGTCCAACACCCTGCAGCAGCAGTTCGGCCTGTCGCGCCGGGCATCGGATGACATCACGGTCTCCTGGTTCTTGAATGGTGACGGAGGCTTGGGAGTAAAAGGAGAACGTGGGTCTGTCGCTGGGAACTTGGGGCTCAAAGGCGGTCGCAATCAGAGCTGGACCGACAGCGATATCGGTATCGCCTCTGAAGATCGTTCGCGTATCGAAAGTGCGCTCAGCCAAATCTCCGATAGCCAGAACTGGTCAAGCTCGAGAGAAGGCTTCTTCCGTGAGACCAGTTCAAGCTCAGAAGCGCTTGTCTCGAGTAGCGCAGCCGGTGTCACAACTTCACTCACTGAAGCGCAGAGCTATACGCTTGAAGCGCGCCGCGCCGAAGAGATAGCCAATCGGCTCGAGAGCCAGGCCAGCTGGTATGAAAGTTCCAATGCAGCGGGAACTTTGAATCTGAGCCAGACCTACCGAGAATGGGGCATGGCGGAGATCGAAGCCAATCGCGATTATTACGGCCAGACGCGTTTTGATGACATCGATTTCCAGATGAGCGCGCAAGGACAGCAGCTGCAAGCGCGGTTTGTGGAAAGCTACGCTGACGGGCTCAATGATGAGATCGCGAGCGAACTTGTCTTGCCTGATGCAGCGCCAGTGACACGGCCCAATGTTGGAAGCGCAAGCAGTGTACGTGGCGAGGTTCAGCTTGGCGGCGTTCCAAGCTCGCTCGGAGATCCGTCAGATGGTAGAGATGAGATCGCGCGCGATGTCAGCCAGAGGCAGAGAGAGGGCTCTCGAAGTGTCGAGCAACGAAGAGGAAGGCTTGATCGGACTACACGGGATGCGCGAGGAGCTTCCGCCGAGGCAGCCGACGATGTGAAGGAATGGTAGGTCAGATCAATCCATCATAGATGATGACGAATATGACAAAGGCCGTGAACAGAACTCCAAAGAGAACCAGACCGGCCTTGCCCCAAGGATCAGCCCAAGTCTTCTTCCAGGTGTAAGATGTCAGTCGATCCTCAGCGATGGCGCGGTCGACCTCCCGGAAGCCCTCCCAGCCCTTATCCTCATGATTTTTCTCATCGGGCATATCCGTGCTCCATAATTCAGTCATAACGCATCGATATTGATGCATTATCTGCGTATCTCGCCATTACGCATCGATATTGACACATTATAGCTCGTCGTGTAAAGACGCAAAATCGCTACACAAAGATCCGTTCTTGAGGTAACGTCTCGATAATGACGCATTACAGCTCATCAGACTTGCGTCCACTCTCGGTGCTGTTGTCCGACTTAGGGCAGCAGCTCGAAGCCTATCGTATATCACGCAATCTCAAACAGGCCGAGCTTGCAGAGTTAGCAGGCATCTCGCGTTCGACTCTTTCCCGCTTGGAATCAGGCAATGGCGGGACAATCGATAGCCTTGCCAGGATCATGCGAGCGCTCGATGTCGAAGATCGCCTTCTGGATATCGTACCCGACGCTAAGCTGAGCCCGCTTGACCCGCTATCGGATACGGGCAGAGCCCGGCAGCGAGTGCGGAAACCCTCGGCAAACGAGCCAAGTGAAGACTGGAGTTGGGGTGACGAAGCCCCATGAGCCGCGCAGTCGTAAATCTCTGGGGCCGTCAGATCGGTGCAATTCTGTGGGATGAGGACCGCGATGTCGGGGTTTTCGAATACACTCCGGAGTTCACCCGCAGCGGTATTGAGGTGGCACCGCTGACAATGCCGCTGCGAAGCGGCGTGTATGACTTTCCTGCATTGAACTACGAGACATTCAAGGGACTGCCGGGAATGCTCGCTGACAGTCTACCCGATAAATTCGGCAACGCCCTCATCAACCGATGGCTCGCTGAACAGGGCCGAGCAACTGACAGCTTCGATCCGGTTGAACGGCTCTGCTACACCGGTCGCAGAGGCATGGGCGCGCTTGAGTTCGAGCCTTCGACAGGCGAGCGACGCGAACAAGGCGGCCCCGTTGACATTGCTCCGCTTGTCGATCTGGCCAACCGAGTGCTTGCCGCGAGAGAAGAGCTCTCTGGCGTCCTCAAAGGCGACGATGATCATCATGCTCTTCAGGAAATCCTGCGCGTCGGCACCTCCGCTGGTGGCGCGCGCGCCAAGGCCGTTCTTGCCTGGAACGAAGAGACGGGCGAATTCCACTCTGGCCAGCTGACGGCGGGTCCAGGCTATACGCAATGGCTGGTCAAATTCGATGGCGTGTCGGGCAATTCCGATAAGGAGCTCGCTGACCCAATGGGCTTCGGGCGACTTGAATATGCTTGCTATCTGCTAGCGAGAGAGGCCGGTATCAACATGGCTCGCTCCCGCCTGCACGAAGAAGGCGGGCGGGCACATTTCATGACCCAGCGCTTCGACCGTACGCCCGATGGCAAGAAGCTCCACATGCAGTCGCTTTGCGCGATGCGTCACTTCGATTTCAACCTCGCTCGAGCCTATAGCTACGAGCAGGCCATCGAGACCATCCGCATGCTCGGTCTCGGCCGCGATGCGATCAAGGAGCAGGTGCGACGAGCGTTCTTCAACATCTTGATCCGCAACCAAGACGACCACACCAAGAACATCGCGTTCCTCATGGATAGCTCTGGCCGCTGGAGCCTCTCGCCAGCATTCGATGTCGTGTACGCGTACAATCCGGATGGGGACTGGACCAACGAGCACCAGATGTCTCTG
Organism: Pontixanthobacter aquaemixtae; assembly: GCF_009827395.1. Taxonomy (GTDB): domain Bacteria; phylum Pseudomonadota; class Alphaproteobacteria; order Sphingomonadales; family Sphingomonadaceae; genus Pontixanthobacter; species Pontixanthobacter aquaemixtae. The sequence goes on from NZ_WTYX01000002.1 coordinate 101,511, forward strand.
GCCGGCAAAACGGACGGTTTCGAGTTCGACGATCTTCTAGAATTCGGAAAATTTGCCGATCTCAAGACAGCCGAAATCAAATCCATTGCCTCAGACATTCGTTCAGCTCTCGCGAAGTGGAACGAGTTGACGCGAACTGCCGGTGTTCCCCCAAAAATGGCACTCAAGGCTCAGAACGGCTTCCGCGACATTCCTCTGAGGTGAGCTGATCCTGCCCAGAATGGTTTGCGCGCCTAAAGCAAAGCGGTTGAACCAAAGCGCTTTCCAAGGAAGGCCTGCACTTCGCTCATGGGCATTTCCGGTGAAGAATTGCCACTCCGAACGTACAGCTTTTCGGATTTTAATCCGTTCTTGTCTGCAACGCTGATGACCACCGCAGCATCGGCGGGCCTCACGTCGATCTGACAAATTTCGCTGCCCTCCACTTCAGGAAATGCGATCTTCAATTTCGAAGCGGTGAAATTTTGCCCGAATGCATCGGCAAAAAGGTTGCGCAGGTGAATTTCAAACCGGTCTTTGTCAGCATCGCCCAGCGACGCATAATCATTATCCAGACCGACTGCTTCACCGACATCAGAAACGCCTATGAGCAGAGTGCCGCCACCATAACTATTCGCAAATGCGGCAATAGTTTTGACAACGACCTGCTCGAGACCCTTGTTGACCTTGGCTTCCTTGATGTCCCAGCGCAAAGTTTGCTTGAACTCAAGCTCTTCGCTTTCGCCCTCGGCAATCATCTCTTCCAGCGTGATGGGTGCCTCCGCCTCTTTGGTTTCGGTGATCGAGCTCAAGAACCCATTCAACGCATTCGCCAGCATCGTTCGCCTAGCGTGGAGAAAGCCCTCGTAATTCTCAATTTTCCAGAGCTCTGGATCTGAAGGGATGCATTGCTTGGCTAGCGCATCCGGATTCATATCGTCGATTTCTGCAAGATAATCTTCAGCGTTCGTCGCGCTCTTCGCCCGGTTGGCGATCTGTGTGAGAATGGCGCGATTGGTGATCTCTTGCGCGAGGGAATACTTCAAACGGTTCTCTTTGCCGTATCCTGCATCGCGCAGCTTAGAGAACGGGAAAATGTGGTCGTTCTCGAGCTGATATTTCTTTCCCATCGGTTGAGCCAATTTGACGCCTGTCGTCAGACAAGTGGCGCCCTGGCTCTTGAAGTACCATCGCATCATCGGAAATAGGGGATGCGATATCGCGCGCCCCACGAACTCGTCGGCGACAATCTCAAGGGGACGTTCGTCCTTTATGACCTGCAGCAGTTCATCGAATGGTTGATCGGATTCCTCGATCACGCGGAGGTCTCGATCGAGCTTCTGGGGCAGCTGAGAGATGTAGCGATAGCGGATTTGGGAGTAGTAGAACCACTTGACCAGCTTCTTAATCTGCATCTCTGAGAGATGGCTATCCTGTTGATAGCAATAAGCTATAATCGGTATCAGTGCATACACCGAGTTGATTTCGTCCGTGTGATCGACGAATGCGTGGGACTGCATGATATTGGCAACGTAATCGAGGGTCTGCTCTTCGAGCTTCTTCCAAGCCGCCCGGATGGGCGCATCATTGGCCTGGTCATGCAGAAGGCGCATATTCGAACCGGAATGGTGCAAGCAGGCGAGCAGGGCGTAGACGACAAAATCGAGTTTGAAGACGTAACCCCTGCTTTCGAGTTCGGTCAATTTTGCCTTGAACGTATCACGCGCCTGAGGCCAATAACCTGAAATCTGGGCTAGAGCCAATTCGGCCTCGGTCAATGAGACGCCGCTCGCATTGACCTTATAGAAGATGTCGATCGCTTCGCGAATTGTCGCCTTCACCGGTATCGTTTGCTCGGGAAACTCCCGGTCGAGGATGTTCTCGATGGACTTGACGTTGTCGTCGATCAGATCGTCGCGTTCGCGAGTCACCTCTTCCCCCTTGTCCTCCAATGCGCGGACGACATCCTTAGCTCTGATTTTGCGCTGAAAGATATCGGTCAGATTCTGCCACCGCGGATCGTTCTCCATCTTGAGCTTCTTGTAGTACTCCAGTTCTCTAGTCTCGACATTCACATGAAGGCCGCGTGTGTCGTTGAGAATTTCCGGAGCAGTATAGTACGGCGGCAAACCACCGCGAATGAGCATGTATAAGGTTGTCAGCCGTTGTTGCCCGTCGAGTAGAATCCTTACAGCACCCTGCTTCTCATCGTATTTGTGAGGCCCTTTCAATTCGGGAGGGTTGTTGGTCTCCCAGGTCAGCATCGTCCCCGTTGGATACTCCTTGATAAGGGAGTCCACCAACTGCTTCGCATCGTCGCGCTTCCAAACGTACTCGCGTTGGAAGGCCGGCACAAAGAGCTGCTTCTCGTCGATTTTGTCTAGGGCCTGAGAAATCTTCATCTAGTGTTCCTAAATTCCTAACGAACTGTATTGCTTATCAGGCTCAAGCTGCCTGACCATCCGGACGTTTTATTCAGAGCATTGTGTGCAGTTCACGCGCCATCGAGCTCTCCAAGGTCGATGTCTTTTCCTGCTTTGATTAGATCGTAGATAAGGTTCGTAAGGATGCCGAGGCCTTGCTTGTCTTCTTTGAGTAGATGTGTCGCCAGAGCACTGTTTGATTTCATCGCACGCACCACCGCGCCTTGAACTGCCCCGGGAAGGCTTCCCTTCAGGGCCTGCTCCTTTGAGTTCTCTTCGACCTGAGCCCTCACGGTAGTGTTCTCGCGGGTAATCGAAACGATCTGGTTTACGAAACTCGCTTGATCCTTGATTGGGGCTGCTTCACCAAAGATCCCGTTCAATCGTTCGATAAGCTCCTGCAGGTAGACAGGAAGCTTTCCTGGCGCGTTCGAACCGCCGGCTCCCGTGGGCTTCAGATTCGGATCGGGCTCATCTCCGTTGTTGCCTTGATCATCGTTCTTTTTGATGTCGTATCCCGTCAAGGAAATACCCATGAGGTCTACATGCTCGGGCGGAACACCGTTGAGGCGGTTGGCCAGAAGTTTCGTGAAAGCGGCAAAATTCTCCAAACTGGGGTCCCCGAGGTCCAGCAGCTGAGCAATGTACGTGTATGTTCTTGAAAACCTTGCCAGTCCCGATTTGAACTCGAGCATGCGGCCGATGTTCTCTTCTACCTGCAACCTCTCATGCTCGGCCTTTTTCGCACTGCCTTCATCGCCTGCCTCGGTTGCTTTTAGGAATTCAGTTTCACAACGAAGAGCTTCCTCGCGCAGGGTTTTAAGGCGGGCATTGAAGAGGTCTGTTGGCCTTTGGGTCGCCGCGAACATCGCCTTGTGGTGGTCTTCCTTCGCCGTGTCGAAAGTCTTGGCGGTTTCGAACCGCGCCACTTTGAAAGCCTCGATGTCTTCGTCCGAGTAGATACCCTGCTGATCGAGGGTGTCCTTAATGTCGTAGACAACGTTCGGGTCCTGAACCTCGGTGATTTGTGCGCCGGAGTCATACTTCTTGAAGGCCGCGCGGATCGTCTCCGGGTCGTTGACAAAATCTACGACGAAAGTCTCTTCCTTGCCTGGAAAGGTGCGATTGAGGCGCGACAGCGTTTGAACGATCTCGACTTCGTTCGCGATCTTCTTGTCGACATACATGGCGACAAGCTTCGGCTGATCGAAACCCGTCTGAAATTTGTTGGCCACCAACATGACCCTGAATTCTGGACGATCAAATGCAATCCTGAGGTCTTTGACCTCAACGCCGGAGTTCATGCTGCTTTCAGTAAATTCAGCATCGTCATCACAAACGAAGAGATCGCCTGAAATCTGCGCGTCGTCAGAATGCATCACATCGGTGCCACTGAGCTTTCCCGAGAATGCGACCAGCGCGCGAACGCCTTTGTATTGAGGGTTCGCGATGACAAAAGCATCGAAGGCCTTCTTGTAGCGAACTGCCGCTGCGCGCGAGCTCGTTACCACCATTGCCTTCGCCTTTCCATCAAGGAGAGACGACACATTGTACCGGAAGTGCTCCATGATGAACTGCACCTTCTGAGTGACGTTCGTAGGGTGCAGGCTCATCCATTTGGCCAATGCGCGTTTGGCTGCTTTGCCGTCTACGCGCTTCTTGTCCTCCAGCTCCTTTCCTAAGTTGAACGCAGTCTTGTACGACACATAGCCTCGGAGCACGTCGAGGATGAAGCCCTCGTCGATGGCCTGGCGCATCTCGTATTTGTGGAACGCGCGCGGCAGATTATCCGGGCCTGCCGGACGGGACGGGTCCTGTGGCCGTCCGAACAACATCAAGGTCGAGTGTTTCGGCGTCGCAGTGAACGCGAAGTGAGACAGGTTCTTAGGCCGGGAGCGGCTTTTCTGGATCTCGGTCAAAAGCTCTTCGACCGTCATGTTCGCGGTGTCGTTCGCCGACGAAAGCGCGAGGGTCGCCTGCAGCTTTGAAGCCGTGCTCCCGGTCTGCGATGTATGCGCCTCATCGATGATCACGGCAAAGCTTCGGTCTTTCAATGAGGTTTCCGTCAGGATCGCTTCCATTGCATGCGGGAACGTCTGAAGCGTCACCACGATGATCGGAACGCCCTTAAGCATCGCTTCCGTGAGCTGAGCCGTTTTCGTCTTGGAGCTTGTCTCGCGGTCAATTGCAGCGATCATGCCCTTGCGGTGGTCGATCTGCTGGACGGCGTCTTGTAGCTGGCCATCCAGCACAGTCCGGTCTGTCACGATGATCACCGTGTCAAAGACTGCTTTGCCGTCGTTATGGCGCAGTTTGGTTAAGTCGTGGGCAGTCCAGGCAATCGTCGATGTCTTGCCCGATCCCGCACTATGCTCGCAGAGGTAAGCATGCCCAGGGCCTTTCTCCTTGGCGTCTGCAATCATCTTGTTGACCGCGTCGTGCTGGTGGAAACGCGGAAAGATCAGTGTCTCCTTGACGGACCAATTGCCCTTCAGGTCCACCACATCCTTCTTCTCGACATAGACGAAACTATGGAAGATCCGGAGGAAAGCATCTGGCTGGCAAATCTCTTCCCAGAAATAGGCGACAGGGTATTCGCCGTCCTCTCTAGGCGGATTGCCACCTTTGCCGTCATGGCCACGATTGAAGGGCAGAAAGTAGGTGTTCTCTCCTGCCAATTTCGTCGACATCCAGATTTCGCTGTCGGACATCGCGAAGTGCACGATTGCACCGCGTTTGAAAGTCAGCAGCGGGTGCTTGCGCCCAGTGGCTGGGTCTTCGGGCAGGCGGTCGCGCTTGTATTGTTCGCGCGCGCTTTCGGCGGATTGGGTGAAATCAGTTTTGAGTTCGACGGTCGCAACGGGCAGCCCGTTGATGAATAGCCCTAGATCGATCGCAAGCTCGCGACCGGGATGGTACTTCAGCTGCGGCACCACACGCAGTCGGTTGGCGGCATAGCGTTCGAGGATTGTCTCGTTGCGCTGGTCCTCGGGTGCGGCCTCGGACATTTCGATTTGTCCGCAGCCTGCGATGGAAAAGCCTCGGCGCAAAACCTGGATAGTGCCGTGCTTCTCTAGGGCTCCGTCGAGACGTGAGAGCAAGGTTTCGCGGGCGCGGTCACCGTTCAAGGCAACGAGTTTGTCCCATTTCGGGCCTTGGGTTTGTTTGATCCAGGCCTCCAGATCCTCGGTGTAGACGGCAGTGTCCTGGTCAAAGCCTTTTGTGTCGCCGAGCAGCCAGCCCTGTTCCGTCAGCTTTTTGACAATGTAGGCCTCAAGGTGTTTTTCGTGGTGCAGATCGCTCATGCTGCGGCCCTCACATCAATCTTGCCGGTCACCGCCGCCGTGATGAGCGCCGCGCGTTTCTCTTTCAAAAGCGCGATGGAGCGCTCGGTTTTTTCAATCAAATCTCGAATTCGATCCAATTCGCGGTCAATCCGGTTCGCAATAGCTTCTTGTTCATCCATAGGTGGCAGAAAGACCGGCAACTCCAAAAATTTCTCTGGTTCCAGACGCCATTGATCGGTCCGAATACCGTTGGAAATCAAGCGATAAACCCACGGCATCGGCTTCGCGCGAAGGTAATGGTGCATATATCGTGGGTTGTGCTCGCCAATAGGCTTCATCACCAGATAGTCAGGAGAGGTGATGCCCAAGAAGGGAGAAATCCCCATTGAGCCCTGCCATGCCTTCATCTTGTTGATCGCTAGGTCGTTTGGTTCGACCAGCTGATATTTGGACAGGTCCTCTGGCGTCTTGTTGATGTTGTCGCTCCGCGAAGCTTTCTCGATGACGCCAAACTCACGATAGACTGACAGAACGGTCAGGTCGTCAAACCCTTGGCGTTTGACCTGTTTGAAATGGTTTTTCATGCGCGCACGTTGCCAATGGGCAGGCACGACGCCCCGCCATTCGACGCCGCTGTCCTTCGTAGGTGCAGTGGCATCGATACCCCGCCGCACGAAGTGTGCGATCATGGATTTTTCTTTGTCATTCAGCAGCGCGATGAAGCGCGTCTTCTTCTCAATCAACCCATCAATCTGCCCGGTCTCGCTCCTGAGCATCTCGACAATTTGGCGACGTTCTCCGAACGGAGGAAGCAAGACAACAATGCTCTTGATCGTATCTTGATCTAGACCGAAGCGAGTGACACCCGGAGTATCGACATAGAGCTGAGCTTTATTGATCTGCGACATGATCGAGTACTGCAAGTATGCGGCGGTGATCGGGTCAGATGCTCGGATCACTGACAAATGGTAGCCGCATACCACGCCCGGCATGTCTTCCATCACAAGTGAGGGGACGCCTATGTCGGCAGGATCTTCTGAGTCCTTGGTAATGATGACATCGCCTTCACGAAGCTGGAATTTCTTGATTTCTTCTGGTGTTGCCGTGGCTTCCATAAACTCGAGCTCAGGCTCGATGCGCTCATTGTAATAGACATCCGTATAATTGCAGAGCCGGACAGGGACCTGACCCTCGTATGACTTCTTGTCGACGTTGCTGTTTGAAACATTCGCCACAAAGCGTAGCCGCGTTTCGGTCCAGTTCTTTGGAATGGCATCAAGCCACAAATGCGAAGCCGGTTTGGTTTGTCTCGACGTCTTCATTCCGTCACCTCAGCCAAGACTTCAGCAATCGAGGCCTCGATGGCCTTCAGCTCCGCATCGATCTCGTCCAGATCGCGCGGCGGCACGTATTCATAGAAATAGCGGTTGAAGTTGATCTCATAGCCGACGATCCCGATGTACCCATCGGTCTCATCCACGTAGGTCTCGTCGATATAGGCGTCATGGGCATGGGGCGTTACCTCGGTTGCGAGGTAGTTATAGATATCGGTGCCCATGGGCACGTTTTCATAATCCGTCAGATCATCGTCGGGGATCAGGTTGCCCTTCTTGTCCTTCACCGGGTCCAGATCTTCATCCCGCACGCCAAAGGCCTTTTGAAAAGCTTTGATCAGCCCCGCATCGGCTTTGCCGAGGCTCGCGTCCTTCTTCGCCGCCGCCTTGGCAAAGCTGTCGATCCAGTGCCAGTCATGATCGGTGCCTGCATGCTTCGCCAACACCTCTTGCCAGCCTTGCTGCTGGTCATCGGTGCGCTTTTCCCAAGCCTTGTGTTCGGCCAGCGTTTCAAACCCGGCGTCTGACACAACGATCTTGTGGCGCAGTGGACGCAGCACCTTGATGCGGCGATAGCCGAATTCCTGCGCGTCGAGGATGAGGCTTTTCTTGGTGGGTTCGAAATCGGCATAGAGCTGAACGATATCGCGGATTTGATCTTCACCGATCTTGCGCCGCTTGTTGCCCTCGCTTTTGCGGAGCGGCTCAAACATCTCGGTCGCATCGATTAGCTGAACCTTGCCACGCCGGGCTTCCGGCTTGCGGTTCGACAAAACCCAGATGTAGGTGCCGATCCCTGTACGGAAGAAGATCTCGGTCGGCAGGGCTATGATGGCTTCAACTACGTCTTGCTCAAGCAGATGCCGGCGGATTTCGGATTCACCCTGGCCGGCATTGCCGTTGAAAAGCGGGGAGCCAGACAGCACGATCGCCGCGCGCCCGCCACCTTTTTCCGGATCTTCAAGCTTGCTGAGAAGGTGTAAGAGGAACAGCATCGAGCCGTCGCTGACGCGCGGCAGTTTGGGGCCGAAGCGCCCCTCGAATTTTTGGTCTCGGTGTTCGCGTACTACTTCGGCCTGGTCCAACTCCCACTTTTTGCCGAACGGCGGGTTTGAAACGCAGTAGTGGAATTTGTCGTGGCGGAATTTGTCGGCTGAGAGAGTACTACCAAGCTTGATGTTCTGGGACAGGTCGCGGCCGGGGTCGGACTTGAGCGTCTTCAGAAGCATACTCGCAAGACAGACAGCGTGAGTTTCTGATTCCAATTCCTGGCCGTAAGGCACAAGGGTCGGGGCGGTGCCATAACGATCCTGCAGTGACTGAACGTGCTCCATCCCGTCCGAGATGAAGCCGCCTGTGCCGATCGTGGGGTCATAGAGGGTCCGAATGATGCCAGGGTTGTCGATGAACATCTGGTCATCAGGTTCGAGCAACAGCTCTATGCCCAGATGGACCACATCACGAGGCGTCATAAAATCCTCGGCTGCTTCGTTAACCTCCGCCCCGAACCGGCGGATCAGGTGTTCATAGACGTTGGACATGGTCCGCTCTGGAACGGCGTCGGGATGCAGATCGATGGCAGCGAAGTTCTGGCAGATTTTGTAAAGAACGCCCTTCTTGTCCATCTGGCTGATTGTGTTGATGAAATCGAACTGCTCGAAGATGATACGCGCATTGCCAGAGAACTTTGCGATATAGTCTTCAAGGTTCTGACGTGTTCGGCCAGAGCCCAGCGATACCAGACTGTAGCTGGAAGTGTTGTAGAACGGATAACCGGTTGCCTGACGAAGAATGACATCGACATCGAGCCCGTTTTCGACGGCCATTTTGTGCATCTTGGCGGTCTCTTCTCGAGTGGGCTCAAGAACACACTCCAGACGACGTAGAAGCGTGAAAGGCAAAATGATTTTGCCGAAATCGACATGTTTGAAATTGCCCCAAAGATCATCCGCATTTTTCCAAATGAAATCGGCGAGAGATGTGTGAGTGTTGTTGGCCTTAGCGGTTGTAGTCGTCTTGGTATTCAATGCTTGGGTTTCTTTCCGATTGAGCGTCAAACGTAGATGCTCGAGGAGTGACTGAAGTTCTTTAGCCGGGTTTTGCCTGCTTCTGCACGGCCAAACAATCTGGTCTGCTCCGCTTCTTCAAGGACGGCGTTGTGCCTAATCCAATCGATCGGGCGGACTGCTCGAAGCTTCATCGTCGAGAGATTTGAGAAAAGATCGACGCTCAATTCGCGTCTCTCTTCACGGCAAAGTAGCTCTCTCCCACGCCAGAAACAGCAGCCCTTGAGCGCAAAAGCTCACTCGCCTGTGCAGCGGGTGCCGAACGAAAGTCATGGCGCGGCGGGCTGCCGGCTATGCGCCAATATCCAAACCCTTGGTCGAGCAGCACGAGGACCTTTTGACAATCGGCGTATTCAAGCTCGAGCTTGCGGCCATGGTCAGAATTTTCCGTGACTTGAAGATCGACATCGAGACCAAGCTTTTCGCCCAATAGCTCGGCGACCTCCGCCCGGTCGTCTTCATATTCCCAGTCATGGAATATCCGGTGGGGTGACCGATCATTCCTCAGTCGCTGGACCAGGATATCGACTTCAACCGGGCTACTGGCTCTAAGGTCAGCGGCCAGAGCTTCGCAGGTGCGCAGGAAGAGGAGCATGGGTAGAGGCGCATTGAGATACCGGTCGGTGTAGGTGATCCGCACAAGACTGCCGGGCTTCCAAACTCCAGCCGCTTCCATTTGCTGCTTCAGTTTCGAGCCAAAGCGTTTGCCAAACTGGCCAACTTGGCATTGCCCAAAACCTTGCATCAGCTCGACCTGGTCTCCAGCCGCAATTTGTCGTTCCAAGTCTTCAGGGTTGACCGGCTTGTAGGCGGTGGGGCCGCTGAGAGTGCCGGCAACGACAGCATGCGTCTCACCCAGGCCCCATCGCTCTCCCGGCTGCGCCGCGTTCGCATCGCGTGAGAAGAACCCTGTGGTACGATCAGGCGAGATCAATTCAGCCAAGCGTTTGCTCTCGGAGGGCGCTTCTTCTCCTTTACCCAAGGCCAGAGAGAATTCGAACCGCACCGAGGCATCGCGCAAGAAGCGCCGTTCGACCTCTTCGAACTTATCAAAGGAACTTGGATCAAGCACGAGCGTCACCGGAACGCCGCGCGCTGAGGCGGCAGAAAAGAAGGTGCGCATCTTGGTCGAAGTCAGCTCTGCCAGATCGAACACGGTGGGCAACAGGACCGAAATGCTGTCTCCGTTTCGCGCTCTCAAAAGGAGTGTGTTTGCCGCGTCATTGATTGCCCTGGCGTCGGGGAACGCACGATCTTCCTGCGGCAGTTCAGCATTCGTCTCAAGAAACGCCTGGACCGCGATGAGAGCAGACCGCCGGTCGAGGCGTCCCTGCTGCTTGTAGAGATCGGCAGCCAGGACGCAGGCCGAACACCCCATCTCGCATTCCTTGGGACAATCGAGAACACGGGCCGCCCGTTCGAAGACATGATAGATGTCATCGAGAAGTCTCGGAGCGTATCCGGCACCTCCAGATGCCTCATCGAAGATATAGACCGATGGCACTCTGCGACCGAGCTTGCCGTCTCGAGCTGCCACGGAAATTCCAAGCTCGCGCGGCTCGATTCCAAGCCAGCGCGCAAGACTCTCGCGCAAGGCTGCGCCAAGCGCCCAGGCCGCGCCGTCACTTTCCAGCCCAGGCAATTGCAGCTCAACCACATCGGTGAGAACTTCATGGCCCAGCGCGAGAGCGCTCGTGATCGCAAAACCTTCGTCATTGCCCGGACAGCGGTCTACCGCCTTTCGGTTCCTGGGCGTGAGTGGCCGATGATCTTTGAGAGCGTCTGTCCCGGCATCCCCAGCGCGCCCGCATTCCAGGCAAATCTCGTAACCCTGGTCGTTGGGTCCACGCGAATGATGGTAGATGTAGCCTTCATGCGAAGCACGGATCCGGCCGGTTTCGGGCTGCAGCATGGGTTGCCACAGGGCATCACCGACACTGACCTTCGGTGACTTGGGTTCGATGTAGACAGCCTGATCGGTGTCGGCATGCGGCTGTGCGTTCCAGTCGACACGGAACCCGGCCGGTTCAAGAAACTGCTCAATGGTAATGCTTCGTTCGCCGCAATGGGCACACTGGTCTGGCATCTGATGATCGCTGCCCGCCCCACCACAATGGTCGCACCACCAGGCCCAACGAAGGTTCTGCGGCTCACGCTGGCCACTGTCGATCGGGCTAAGCCAGTTGAGGGTGACCCCGTCCGATTTCCAAACCAGCCCGTCAACGACGACCTCTGCCCCCGGCGCATACTCCCGAATGGCGATATCGGCGTTGCGCGTCGGGCATTCATAGCGCCGATCACGCGCACCTTCCTCTTCCGAACGATTGCGCTCCTGCGCCTTCTGCGTCTCGGCACACAGGGTATCAAACGGGACAACTGATGTCGGAAAACCGCTTCCAGGGATAAGCGAGCGATTGGCGAGCTCCTTCAAGAGGAACTCCTTGCACAAGCGCCGTGCCTGAAACTCGATCGCCTTCTTTGCCGGTCCTTCGAGCGCGTCCGAGTCTTCCTTTAGGCGCTGCCATGTACGACGGAAATTCACAGCTTCCCGCCCAAACATCTCCGCCGTATGCCCCCGGACTTCGGTGTCGTATTCGAGACCAGTTCCTCTGAGGAGCCGCAGCAGACCTTCCTCGGTAGCGGATGCCGTCGATGGTCGATCGAGCCATTCGCAAAAGGCGTCCACGGGAGCGAGACCTTCGAACGGACGAAGGTCAGCGCGACAGCCGAAGAAATCCCCGGTCTTGGTCCGGGCAAACTCCCCCTCAACCTCGCGAAACCATTGAGCGAGAAGATAGGCGTTCGCGTGACGTTGCGCGATCCGATCTGAATCAAGCGATACGCGTGGCGATGCGAGTTTGCGGCGCAAATAGCCCGCTGGATCGGCAAACGTCTCAAGATCTAGAGGCGTGTTGCGGGCAATTGTAAGACTTGTCGAAAAGCCCTGTCCGCGGCGGCCCGCCCGACCGGCCCGCTGATTGTAGTTGGCGATCGAGGGTGGAACATTGGTCATCAGCACGGCTTCGATCGAGCCGATGTCGACACCCATTTCCATGGTGGTCGAGCAGGCGAGCAGGTTGATATCGCCTTCCTTGAACTGCTCCTCGAACTCCCGCAGCCGGTGCGGGGGCTGCTGGGCACTGTGCTCCTCGGCTCGAAGGTAGGGCGTGGCGAACGCGGCCTGATCGTGCCAGTTCATCCAGATGCCACGCTCGCGAAGCGCCGCGACTTCTTCATTGGTCTTGAGCCAGGCTGCGATTTCCTTTTGGCCATCCACCGCCAAAGGCCTTGTCCTTGGTAGACGCGGGAATTCAACTTCACTCGCCGGCTTGTTAGCGAACATCTTGCCTGCACTCACCGCGTTGGGTGACCTACCAAAGACCAGGCGAGGCAGGACACGCCGGGTCAAGGGGCATTGCCAAGCTTTGCCCACCGCTTCGACCTGAGCGGATTTCTCCAATCGCAGGCTGAATGTCCCGCCAACACCCGACAGAAGGGGAGCGAGCTGATTCCAGGCGGCATGCATGACCTGATTGATTTCATGGCGATCGCGCTGAGACGTAAGGTCAAGGTTCAGGGCTGACGCCAAGAGAAGAATGGAGTCGGGCTGACGTCCTTTGGTATTGACCAAAGGCCAGGAGACATCACGCTTGGCGCCAGGGGGCTGGTTGGGCCCGATCACATTGCGAGGCCGCGCGCGCCCAGGCATCCAGCGCGCATCACCATCGTCCACTTCAAGGGCAAACTGGCCGCGAAGATAGTCGACCATGTAGTAGAGGAAGCCGCGCCAATCTTCGATCGAATAGCCCTTCTGGCCAACAAGCTCGGGTAGCTTATCCGGACCAATCCGCTCGATATCCGGGAAACGGAGCCGGGCCAGACCAAGCGTCTCCATCGCATTGGCATTGCGCGGACGGCGGGCGAGTTCGCGCAAGAGCATGAAGCGTGCCAGCGCTTCCCGGTTATCGTGAAAACGTTCGCTGCGATCGAGGTCCCAGACCTTGGCCATCATGCCAATCGCCGGCTCAGAAGCGAGCCCGGATACGAGCTCCTTCCAGGATATTCCGGTTGCCGCGCCGCCCGCGAGCTCCGCGTCTATCTTGGCGATATCATCCTTGAACGCAGGCATGTCTGCCGCAAGGTTCGCTAGAGCAGCCTTCTTTTTGAGCAGCTCTTCCCTGCGCTCATCGGTCAGGTCGCTACCCTGGGCAGCCTTCTGAACGGCATGATAGATGAAGCCGCGAACGAAGCCACGCTCACCGTTGGTTTCAATATTGGCAGCGAAGCGAGCCGTTCCCTGCCTGCTGTCCGAAAAGCTGATCAGCTGACGGCCATCGAACGGCAGGGCGTGCTCCGCCTGATGTGGCGACACACCCTCAAGGAGGATCGGTGCCGCATTCTGGGTGAGGAACGGTGTGCCAAAGCGAAAAGGAAAGACCGCCGGTCGCCCGCGCCGCTTGTTTCCGAGACAGGCCGGACAACGTCCCTCATCGAGCTGGGTCAGATGAAAATGCCCCGCCTCGCCGGTGAACTCGCCGCTGGATACATCGAAAGCGGTCGCGGTCGCTTCTGATTTCGGGTTGATGGCAATCAGCCGCGGATGGCCGATCCCTTCGTGCTCATCTTCGTCGTCGTCATCATCATGATCGCGGTCACGATAGCTATCTTCGCGAAACTCATCTGCATCATGATCACTGCGGCGCGGTACGATCCTGTCGCCCATGTCGTCGGCCGGGAGGAAGGGCTCGCCACAGTCGAGGCAGTTCTGAATTTCGAACACCATCGACTGGCAGTGCGGACATTGATCCCGATGGTCGAAAAGCACGGCGCCAAATGGCCAATCCTTGGGTCGCATCTCGCCCGGGCAATCGGAATTGATGCAGGTCCAGAGCCCGGCAATTGCCCGCGTGAAGCTGTGCGCTCGCATCGGCAGGACGGGCTTCGCTTCGCTTGCATTATGAGCCGACAGATCGAGCAAAATCCTTTCCGCCTCCGGCGAGAGGGCTTTGAGCGAAGCCAGGGTCTGGGGCTCGCCTTCCAGTCTCTCGGCAACCGACGATGCTGCCGGATCATCTGACGCTGTCAGGACTTTCGAGAGATCCACAGGCTGAGGCTTTCCCACAACGACATGCGCCCGCTCAAGCGGAACGCCGGCAATGTCGGCAAGGAATCTCTGGAGGTCTTCGCGAGCCTTCTGGTCGTCAGCAGAGCCGATGGTGGCCGACGTCGCAACGAAGCGGACCTGATCAGGCGTCACGTCGAATGCATTCATCACCCGGCGTAGCAAGAGCGAGAGCTCAGCCGCTGCCGAGCCGATGTAACTGTGCGCCTCGTCGATGACGATCCAGCGCAGCTTGCCTTGAGACTTCTCGAGGATTTGGCGATCATCACGACGGATCGTCATGTATTCGAGCATCGTCTGATTGGTAACAAGGATCGGCGGAGGGTTGGCGCGTAGAGTTTCGCGGTAGAGGACCTGGTGCGGGATCTCGTGTTCGGCCTTATCGCGATTGGACTTTCGCGCCGTTCCCATCAAGCCGTTGTAGAGGGCAAACCGAACATCGCCACGAAGCGGCTTGGTCCAGGCTGTAAGACGCTTCTCCTGGCTCGCGATAAGAGCGTTCAGAGGGTAGAGCATCAGCGCCCGAACGCCTGTCAGAGGACCTTGCTCTGCGGACTCCCGGACCAAATCATCGAGCATCGGGACCAGGAAGCATTCGGTCTTGCCCGACCCTGTACCGCTCGAAACCAGAACCGATTGCGGCTCTTGCGTGCTCAGCAGTTCCCACGTCGCCAGCTGGTGCGCGTAGGCGGGGTAATCGAAGCGTAGATCAGTATCCGACGTTTGAGTGATCGCGTCGATTGTGCGCTGGTGCAGCAGGGATTGAAGTTGGTCGGGACTTTTTTCTGACGATACATAGCCGGGAGCAGCCTGAAAAAGCTGTTCGGAAAGGAGGCTGCCTTTTGCTGGGTCCGTGCCGGCAAGGGTGCTCCGGAGAAACGCGTTGAGCCCTTCGTGCCGGATGCCCGCGCGCGAGACGACCGCTTCGGCGAGGCCGGTCCTCAGCCGTTGGTGCACCTCCATCGGCGACAATCGGGATGTAGGGAGGGGATCACTGGCGGCCATTCTTGAGCTCCGAAAGGGCGTAGCCAAAGGCTTTGGCAAAGTAGTCGGGGTGGCGTCGTTCGACGTCTTTGACGGTGAGGACCTGCTCCTTCTCGAGAGAAGCACGTCCGGTAGCGGAAAGAGCAGCGGCGAAAGGAGCATCGAAGACCCGCATCAGCGCTTCGACGAAATTCTCTCTTGGCAGTAGCTCGCTGAAAGCAGGCCGAAAAGGGTTGAAGCCGCCGGCATCCATATTGATGCCCTCGCTTGTATGGCTCGTGAAGTGGTTGCGCAGCTCTTCCCAGCTCAACGGCGAGAAGTCCCGGCAAATGAGGGGCGCAAGCTGCGGCGCACGCGCCGCGATTTCGTTCTGACGTTCCGTGATGTTTGCCAACGCCCACTGAGGGTCATCGAGCCGGCTGACCAGATAATTGCCTTGAGCCTGAAAGGCAGCGTCCCAGGCCTTGATTGGCAAAAGAGACCAGCTTGAGCATAGCCCATCAAACAGCTCGAGGATCGTCGAGAGGTGTTGCTCCTCGCAGCGATAAAGAAGGAGCGGCGCAAGCGGACCGGCAATCTCAAACTTGCTGAAGATTTCGAAGGTCTGCGGAGGCAAGCCATTCAGCGACAGTGCCAGGTCCATGACAGCACGAATAGTCTGGGTCGCTTCGGGAGCCATCGGCTCAGCCGCAAGTTCCTCCGCCAGCCGCACCAAGTCCACGTAGGCTTGCTCATAAGGTTGCGCCATTGCCCGGCCGAGCCTGTGTTGCGGAACGTCTTGAAGCGGATCGCCGTCGATAAACTTTGGCCGCGTGAGGACGCGAGCGCCTTCCCGCAGATAGACGAGCCATGGACCGCGCAATCGTGGCAGTTGAATCAATTGCCCGCCGAGGCCGCCAAGCAATCCGTCAAACGGACCAAAATCCACCTCTTTCTCGGGAGCTCCAAGAAAGCGGCCGCCAACGCGGACATCCTCTCCGACAATCGCCGTCTTCGGACGCAGCCCTCCCGAAGGCTCCCACTCCAGAACATTGCCGAACTCGGTCACATACCAGTGGTCGTTGCTGCCGTTGTGAAAATCGAGCCTGACCTGCGCATCAATACCGAGCGGGCGCATCAAGGCGGCAATATCATTGCGCAGAGCCGAAAGGCCCATCTCGCCGTCCACTTTCCAGCTGGCTTCGAGCGATGCACCGTTGTGATGGGCGACCTCGCCCATGAGGACAGCATTCGCCGGTGCCCGCGCGACAGTATCGCGTAGGTCGGCCAGGCCAAGCACGGCATCACGCTTAAGGAGTTCGCCATCCCAGGTGGTCAGCCACTCTTTCGATCTCAACGGCACATTGAGGTCGAAAGTGGAGCCGTGTTCGGGGGTTAGGCGCAAGCCGAGCAGCGCGCGACGGGGCGGATCGATCCGCACCCGCCAGCGGTAGTCAGCATGTGGCATTTCATCGGTAAGGACTGCCTCTCCGGTCCAACCCTCCAATATGATTTCCGCATTGGCAGCATTTGTCCGCTGGCTCAGGGCAAATTCAGCCGGCAAAACCAGTGCACTCGTCCGGTCACGAACATGTTTGGTCGCTCCATCGAGCCAGGCGAACTCACAGAGTCCAGGGCCTGCATTGGCGAGATCTTCGCGCCAAGTGTTCTCGCCTGCAAATCGCCAGGCAACCTCGCCGCGCGCTGCAGTGCGCCGGGAAACCCCATCTTCGACTTCTGCATGCAATGGATGTTTGAACAAGCGTTCGTCGCCGGGTGCCTGCACGCCGTACACCTCTTGGGCCACTATTTTCAGTCGGTACCTACGGTCCGCACTTTGCCCGGTCCGCACCAGAAATGCGTCGCCGTTGGGCTTCTCGGCAATGATCTGGCCAGCGCAGCGATAGAGCGAACGACCAGGTGCAAAGGCGAAGTCCTCGGTTTCGATCTCGGTATTGCTATCCTTGCCGCGTAGCACCCACTCCTGCGGCACATCGATGAAAACCGGTTCAGCGCGATATGCCCCCGAACCCTGACCGATAAGGGAGAACGTGCCTTGCTCCGTGTCTCCGGTTCGCCGATCGAATAACCGCAGTCCATCCCCGACAGCTTTGCCGCCCGGAAGGACAAAGCTTTGTGTGAGCCTGTCTCCGCGCGCATGGAATTCGGCGGTGACAGGGAGATCCAACGGAAAATCGATCGCAGCTTCGCTGCGCATAGCGCGCGCGATCCAGCTATTGCCCGACTCAAACTCCAGGTAAGCCAGCCGACTGGAGATACGGTCCGCCAAGGCATCCGAAGGCTGAAGAAAAACGCGCACATAATCACCGGCAGACAGCACACGATCCTTGTCGTCCCAGCGACCTTCGAGATGGAAATCCAGACTTTCGCGCCATTCACCGTCCTGAGAACGCATCAATCGTCCCACCCGGATGCTTCCTGTTCCAGTCAGCTTTCTGGCTTCAAGGAGCGTATCGATGAGGCCCGCAGCAGCCCCGTCGAGCGTCATCGGCAGTTCATCGCGCCAGTCTTCATAAGCGTGGTCCAGCCGGGCCGAATAAGGGCGACCATCAGTTGGCTCTTCCTTGTCGATGAATGCACGAAGCTCGACGATCTTGAGGGCAAGTTCCCCGCAAATTGCGTGCATTTCCGGGCTGCGCCAAATTGAGGGGAGCAAATATTCGTTGCGTTCGCAGATCAAGACAGCGGTGTTGATGTCCTGAACGTCTGCCCCGAGCAGCTCACCGATTGCCCGCTCCAGGAAGCGACGCGGCCAGCTCGCACCGCCTGCGATTGCCGCCGCAGGAAATCCTCCATGCCGCGCGAGATTGGAGAGACGCTGGTTTCCGTGTGCGGTGATAAGTGGTTCAACGCCCCAGGCATCGAAACCGCGATCGGCAAGTTCCCGCCATTGCGACTGTGAGAGTTGGAGCCCCAGCACCGCTTCAATATCGGCCCAACGCTGCATGCCGCCCTGGTAAGAGCGCCGAAACCAGTCTGCCGCCCACATGACGAAAGCTGGAGCTAGTGGCGGTCGCAGTAAATCCGATGCGAGATTGGCAGAAAGCTTCGCTTCGATCCGCTGGAAAACTCCCGGTGCGAGCTTGTAGCGGTAAAGCGGCAGGCCACTCGGGCGCGGTAAACCAAGATCCCCGCAGATCTTGCCCAAAGGATGCGGTCCGCTATCTGCTGCTCTCGCCAGTTGGATCGCGCGGATCATCAAAATGCGCGAGCCGCCGCTAGCGTGAATGTCATCGGCAATCTTGCGCAGCGCAGCCGGGTCGTTTTGCGCCGCATCGATTTCAGATTTGAAATCGCGTCCTTCCATCCCCGAACTCACCCCCGGCACCTTTCAAAATCACGGATGCCAGACAACACCCTCACTTACCTCAACATCTCTGAACATTACTTCATAATCAATGATGAAGGGCAGGTTTTTCAGTGCATTGCCCGAGAGTTCGGAATCGATCCCTCGTAAAAAGCATTCACGACGCAAGACCAACGCGCGTTCATGACACCGTCGATACCCCGTCCAAGATCCCAGATGACCGTATCGCCATTATCCAGTTTAGCCCTCACGAAACGATCGTGAAGGTCGCCGCCCGAGCGCCGTGACTTCTGTGCGAGGTGGAGGGGGACGGAGGCCAGCATACGGTTCCACCGATCTTCAAGATCCTGGCGCTGGTCACGCGTGCTTTCAGGGTCACGAGTCTGCACGGAATCGGCGTCGAATGTCACAATTTGCACGGCGGCGATTTCCGAAGCTAGCTGTTCAAAGCGACCGATGAAATTGATGAGGCGCCCGCGAGCCTGCTCGTCAGCGCAACAATAGGGGTCCTGGATTTCAAGCCGCTCAATTCGAGCGTCGCGCGCATACTGCTCGAAAATCGTCCAGTCGCGTTGTCCATATTGTTCGAACACGACCCGTTGAACGAAGGGAACGCGCGCTTCGGCCGCCTCGACGGGAGTACGCACGGAGAGAATGGGCCGCCCATTATTGCGTTCGGACCTGCTCGATGCTGCCTCGTCAGGGTCAGAGCGAGACGGCGAGTGCGCCGTTTCTTCTAATCCTGGTTCTGCCGCGTGCTCCGCCGCCGGATCAGGGTTTGCGGAACTCCCTGTGTTGTCGCTCGCGGGTCCGCGGGAACGAGCACTCTCCTCGTCTCCCGCCGGTTCTTCGATCTCCGGCTGTGCGACTGGCGGGGCAGGCGGTTCTGCTTGTCTAATACCGGCGCTGTTATCGGTGTCCTGAATATCCTTGGCCACCTGCCCTGCGGCGGCATGCGCACTACTTCGGTCGCGGTCCTCTACCGGGCGCCCGTCGAGCACATCGGATAGCAGGTCTTCTACATCGCGATCGCTCTCCGGCGGCATGAGCAAGCCCCGACTCAGCGAGCGCTTGCGCTCCATGAGGGCGTCGAGACGCTGGTCGAAACTTGAAGGTCCGATCGCTTCGTCCGGGTGGATAGCCATCGGGATGTGAATGGTCACCGGCCTGGTCTGACCAATGCGGTAGGCGCGGTCCGTCGCCTGATCTTCCACAGCCGGATTCCACCAGCGGGACAAATGGATCACATTGTTTGCAGCGGTGATCGTGAGTCCCACGCCGCCAGCCTTGGGAGAGAGGATGAGAACGTCGAACGCGGCCGGCGAACTCTGAAAGGCAGTCACCATCTCCTGGCGCTTATGGCCCGCCACCTTCCCGCTGATGCACATCGGGCGACGCTCGAGCGAGAAGCGCTCCTGAATTGCCATCGCGAGGAAGGTCTGCATCTCGAGATCTTCGCAGAATAGCAGAGCCTTTTCGCCGCGCTGCCTGACCTCCTCGAGAATTTCGAAGGTCTTCTTCAGCCGTGCAGATTGCCCGATATACTCGTCGATGTTCGAGATTCCGCGCGGCGGTGACGGGTGGAGCGATGTACCGCGCAGCATATGCAGCACTTTGAGCATCGCACCCTGTTCGCCGCTTTCCCGTAGCGCTCGCGCTCTGGCCAGCACGAGGTCGTAGGCCTGTGCTTGTGCGCTCGGCATCTCGACCGGATATTTGCGGGCCTTCTTCTCCGGCAGCCCGGTCAGGATTTCATCCTTCATCCGACGCAGCATGAAAGGCGGAAGTTCCTTGTCCCGCTCGATCAGACGGTTCTGGAGATCGCCAAGGCGCTCGAGATCGTTTGCAGGAAAACTGTTCTCAAATTCCCGGCTCGAGCCAAGGAAACCGGGATAGACCGTATCGGCAATCGACCACAGGTCTTGCAACCGGTTCTCAACTGGTGTGCCCGTCATAGCGATCTGGATTGTGCCGTTCAGCGCCTTTGCGGCGCGCGTCATCTGGCTGGCAGGATTCTTCAGCTTCTGGATTTCATCGTAGACGATTGCAGCGAACGGAATGCGCGCGAAGCTCATGTGATAATCGCGCATTGTTTCATAGGTCGTCAGAACAATTCCGGCGTCATTCCATTCGGACACGTCGAGACGCGAAGTTCCCCCGCGAATGTCGCTCCCAGCCTCGAGACGGAAATTGCCCAGGTTGGCGCCGAACGCCTCGACAACAGGCCCCATGAGCTCTGCCTCGATGTGCTGCGAGAGCTCGGCTTGCCAATTCCGCAGAAGACCTGTGGGCGCGACAATCAAGACGGGCTTCGGGTGAGGCGTTTTGCTGCGCAGCCACAGCAGGAACATGAGCGCCTGGAAGGTCTTTCCGAGCCCCATATCGTCGGCGAGCAAGACGCCCGGCATGCGGCGCTCCCAGGCCTCGGCAAACCATGCGAACGCCTGCACCTGGTGAGGTTTGGGTTGCGACCTCAGTCCCTTGGGGAGCTCGGGAACAGCGAAATCCTGCACTTCGGCGTCGGGACGAGGGAGCCGCGCATAGTCCAGCTGCTCAAAATTCTCTCCGACCTGAAGGAAGAAGATATCGATACTTTCGCGTTCGGTTCTGTCCGAGGCGCGACCCTCGACCTCATCAGCGATCTCACGTTCAAGGTCTGCAATTGCTCGCGCGGCCTGCAAGGTTGCAGGCGTCGCAGGGATGCTTTCGTCGCGCCAAGCGATCGTCTCCTTGCCTGCGTCAATCGCTGTCTCGACTTCGCTTGCGATCGTTTGAGCTTCACCTGGAGCCAACTCGACATGACGCGCATCGGGCGGATCCCCGATCCGCAATCCAAACCCTTCGGGCAGCCAGCTGTTCGGCTTGGGTTTGATCCAGGGTAAGACGGGCTTTTGCCAGACCTCGATCCCGCTGACCCGCTCGGAAAATTGTTGTGTCTCGATGAAGAGGCGATCAGCTGCCTCGTCATCGCCTCCTGCATCCAGCTTGAGCTCTTCACGCAGGATACGTTGCGGCGAACGCAGAAATTCGCGCTTCTCCTGGGAGGTGCCCACCTGCTTTGCGCGCACTATGTCGAGGGCTTTGCCCAGCATCGGGTCGAGAAAAAGGAGCGTCCCGTCTGAGAGGAGATAGCTTCGTCGCCCGCCGTCCTGGCCGCGGAACCTGCGCTGAAAATGCTGATTGTCCTGCGCGGTAAGCAGCGACGCTTCTTCCTCGTCGACCAGGTCACCCTCAGCGCTTTCGCTTACGTTTCTCGAGAAGAGGACGGGGTCGAAGTCGAAACGTCCGTGGTCGGTCTTTGCGTTGAGTGAAAAATTGGCGGCATAAGCAATCCGCACACGCTCAAGAAAGCCATCCGCCTCAATCCCGTTGCCGATGTCGTCTCCGAGCGTCGAGCGAAGCTCGGCGAAAGCAGCGCGGCGCTGATCGGGATCATCAGCCGCATTGACTGCAAGTGCGGCCTGGAAGGCCGAATAGATCGGCTCGGGAATTCGTCCGACACGCCCACCCTCTCGCAGACGCGCACCAGCGATGTCGGCTCGAACTGGCAGACCTCCTCGGCGCACCCATTTCGTATCGACTTTGATTGTTCCTTCAGCGAGTGAACCTCCCGAGTTGAGCTGAAGCGTCATCGACGTGGCCGGAGGAAGACCGAGGGCGAAGGCATCGGCCTCATCGAGCCGTGCAACGATCTGCGGTGGAAGGACTATGCCCTCCGCCTCTTCGCTGATCTGGCCATCATCATCGAGAGCTCGAGCCAGCGCCAGAGCCGCTTGGCCACCTTCGGGCGCGACTCTCGGCCAATCCGAGACCGGCACGATTTCGCTTGATGCTCGCCGAAAAAGCCCGCCTGGCTGCTCGCGGAGGAGCGCAATCGTCTCACCGCCGTCCTCGTTCTGTGTGGCAATGAACTTGGTCGTTACCATCGATCATTCCAGTTGCGGCCCCGGCCTCTCCCGAAACGGGGATGCGCGATTGATGTCCGGCGATGGATGATACCGGCGAACTTGCCCTCCCACCCAGGGCTCGCAGGGACATGGGACTCATACTCGAAATCCGACCGTCCGCTGGTGGTCCGCAGCTTCCCGCCGTCGTAGACCTTTGCGTAGAGTTTCGGTGCTGCTGGATCGGTGTCACTCCAGAAGCGGCAGGATCCGTTATCGCTCCATTCCGATATGCGCAGATCGCCTATCTGCATGATGATGGATGAAGATTGGGAGGGACCTCCTTGAATTTGACCGTATTCCGGTCGTTCGCCACTTTGTCGGATAAGAGAATCGATTTGATATTTCGCGCGTGATCCCAACGCAGGCCATGCGTCGGTGACCAATCCTTCATCGAGGTATGCAATCCAAAACGCTTCACGTTGCTTCCACTGATCAGGCCGATCCGTGGTCTTCGCAATGGCGCGGAAGAACTCGCGCATGGCGACTTCGGTAAGCCAGCGCTTGAACACCTGGGTGACCTCGCGCGCACGCTCTTCGCCGATCGACTCGGAGAGCGATCGCACGATCCGGTCCCATCGGGTACGCTGGAGACGCGGATCACCCACCTGATCGAGCAGAAATTCGGAAATCGCCTTTCGATGCTCGGGTTCCGGTTTCGTGCTCACCCAGGGCTCGAGCAGAGCGCGGACAACCAGTTCCAACTGCCCCGCCTGCGTTTCTGTATCGAACATTCGTAGAATACTGCGCTGCGGGCCGACTGCTTCGGCAGGTTGAAGCTCTGAGGTTGCTTTGCAGGTCTCGGCGAAGGTTGCCTGACCAAACCCGCTCGCCGCAAGATTCGCACCAAGGCCTGTCTCGCGCATCAGCAAGGACATGCCATCCGCATCGCGCGCAACAAAATCGCGTGCGACTTTCTCTGGTCCCATCTGTGGGTCGAACAGATCCCACCGTGCTCCGCGCTCGCGCCACGCCCAGTCATGGCGAACGGCAGCGCGGGATGCAGCTTCGGCCAGCATCGGCATGATTGAGCGGCCTGTCGGGAAATAGGCAAGGTAGCCATCGATCACGGCCTGGTCAGAACTGCGCCGCTGATCGACGTCGGCCCGTTCGAGCGCCGCCACGCCCAGCTCATCGAATTCCGGGTCGCACCATGCGCCGCGCAAGACCCGGTTGAGCTGAAACCGCGGTAACCTGTTTGCGCCCGTATCGACCGCACCTCGGAGGAATGGCTTGAGTTCAACGACGGGCTCTGCTTCGCCGACACATGCATCGAGCTTTGCCAATTGCCGCTGCAATTCAGGCTGTGTCGTCGGAGGTTTCGCCAGTCCAGCGGATGCCAGGGCCTCCATTTTTGCGATCGCGGATCGAAGCGAACTCATTACTCCTGCCTCAAAATGTCGCGGTCGAGGCCAGCGCTTGGCGTCGTCATGAGGAAACGCAAGTCGATCCGACGATTCAGCTTCTTGGCTTCTTCGGTGTCTCCGCGATCGACGGGACGATCAGGGCCGTAACCACTCAGACTGAGGATCGGCGCCGAGCCCTCCTCTCCTTCCGGTCTATTGAGGAATCCCTGCAGTGCGGGCTGATTACGCTGGAGCATGGTGAAAGTTGTTTCTGCCCGACGGACAGAAAGTCCATAGTTGTTCATGCCGCCCGACATGACGTCTGAATCCGTGTGCCCCTCAACAAAAACAGCGTCGATCAAATGCGGTGAGCGCTCCCCTTCGCAAAGATCAGAAGCAGTATAGCAAGGCAGGACTTCAACCATTGCGTTGGCAACTTTGCTGATCGCTCCCTGGCCTCTCTCAGTCAGTTCCCATTGGCCTTTGTCAAACAGGACATCGTCTGGAAGTCTCAGAACTCCCGTTTTGGTGTCGATTTCCACTTGGAGCCCTCGGTCTTTCAAGGACTGCTGCAGATCGTTGAGGATTTCAGCGCGGGTCCTGTTTGCTCCTGTCAGCTCCTCGGTTTTGGTCTGCAGATTGAGGGCAAAGTAGGCTAACAGGATGATGAAAATGAGAAGCAGGCCGACCATCATGTCAGTCATGGACATGAAATAGCTTTCGCCTTCCTCAGGCGGCTTCCGGCGAACCACGCCTTCCATTATTCAGCGACTTCCCTGTTCTGGTTAGCAAGGATGCCGGCAAGTTCTTCGACCGTATCCCGCAAGGTCGTGAGAGGTTCGAGCGCGCCGGCGAGCTGCGCCACACCATCGCCAAGAGCCTGGTCGATCTGGCCGACCCGTTCGTTGAGGTTTGACGCATGGTTGCCGGCAGCATCCGAAATCTTGTCGAGCGCATCTCCAAGAGCGCGGTCTACCTCTTCGAATCGAGCCCGATACTCCGACCATGCGGAGGAGGCTGCACTCGCTGTCTCGTTGAGCGCGGCCGCAAGCTGGCGCATTTCGTCACGAGCGCTTTCGGATGACTGCGCATTTCGGGAAACGATGGTTTCGACCGATTTGACTGCTTCGGCGATTGAGACTGCCGACTGTCGGACAGGCGCGGTTGCCGCCTCGACGTCGTTGGCAACCGTTCCGAACGCCGTCGCCAGATCTCTCGAGCGAGCAGCGACTTGCTCGATCGCTCGCGCGTGATCTCCGATAGCGCTCTGTGCAGTCGAGAGACGGTCTGCAGAAGTGGAAATGGCATCGCCCGCGTCTTTCATGCTGCCTACCAACGGGCCGCCGGTCTGGTTGAACCGTTCGACAAACTCCGAAAAGGACTTTTCCATTGCCTCCTGACCTATCCGGGCCGCGTCATTCGCCGCCCGTGCTGAGGCTTCGCCCATCTGGCTGGCCGCCGAGGCGAGGCCGGATTTCATGTCGTCGAGCGTGTTTCCGAGATTGCTCAGCAACTCGTCCATCCGCTGTCTGGCAAGCTCGCTTGCCTGCTCGTTTTCTTCGCGCATGCGGTCCGCTACGACGCTAAAATTGCGGTTGAGCTCGCCAAAGGCCGACCGCATCTCTTCCGACGCCTGGCCAAAGCGCCTGACAGCCTCTTCGATCTGGCGATCAGCTTCGCCTGTCTGTTTCTCGATACGTTCGGACATCGTGGCCATCGAGACGGTCATTGCGCCAATGGCATCTGCGAGGCCTGCCATCTCGGCACCGGCACTTGAAGCGATCGCGTCGCGGACGGCTTCACCCCCGCCACCGCTGATCTTGTCGATGCCCTGCTGGATTGACCCGAGGTGCGTGATCATGGGCGCCATCTGCTTTTCCAAAGCTCCGTCCAAGGCAGCAGCAAGCTGTTCGGAAAAGGTGCGGAGTGCCGGTGTTTGCTCTTTCAGCTGCGCCAGCTGCTCGCTCGCGATCCGTTGCGGCGGTAGGTAGGCCATTCCGTGCTCGAGCTTGTCGCACAACATGGACAGCCCATCATTGATGCGTTTGCCGAAGCGGTAGTCATAGGATCGAAGGACGATAGAAGCCACGATACCGCCTACCGAGGCCCAGAACTTCGCCCCCGCTACCTTCATGAGATCATTGAGGCGTTCCTGCATCGCATCGACACCGCCGCTGAAGTCCAGCGTCGAGAGGGCTGCGATGATCCCGAGGAAAGTGATCAACAGACCGATGGCGATGAAGATATTCGCAAACCAGTTCAGCCCGCGGTGACGGTCACCAAGATTGACGAAGAAGTGTTCGGGACGAGCGGAATTCTGAAGGACTTCAGCTGACGGATCGACGATCGTCTCGCGATATTCTTCCCACGTCCGGCGTAAAGGCAGCACTTCGGGATCGTCCGCCTCCATCATCTGCGCGTCAATGTCATTAAAGCGACGAGAGAACTCGAGGCGCGCCTGATCGACATCAGCGGTATTTCCGCCGGTCACCTCATCAAGCAACCGAACCCGCGCCTCGATCGCCTCAGCCAGCGGTGAGTGATATCGGCGCCGGTATCTGTATGAGATCGCGAATGCTGTACCAACCAGTACGATTGCGAGAAACGCCGCCATGGCATCGCCTATGAGAGGGATGTCCGTGAAGAAGTAGATCAGCCCCCGACCAAGCCATTCCGTAATTTCCACGCAAATTCCCCTAAGTCCCGAATGGTACAGGGTTCCTGCGCTCCGATCCTGAAGCAAGCATGGCGTGCGGACGGTAGATGGAATGCAGAACCCTGTTCGGCCTCGACGATAACGGTTCCACCAAACATCGCCAAGACAAGTTCCTGCAATTCGAAGAGAAAATTGCCTGGATTATGGCGTTATTCTTGAAGAGACTGTCTCTGCAGGTAATTCTCCACCTTCTCTACAGTCCTTCTGCGAGGCCTGCGGCCAGCTCTTAGATCAAGAACGAACCGAGGGTCGCCCACCGCACGCCGACCGAACCGCGTCGCCGACATGTGCGATTCCTTGAGATGACGCTCTATCCTATCCAACAACTTCATGGGCTTTCTCGACTCACTCAACACTTGTGTTCTTGGTTTGTTCTTAGTAGGAAGGTTGCATCGAGTCTAGGAGATTTCCTTCACTCCTCAGGCCGTAAGAAGGGATTAGACGATGGAACATGTCAGAGAGGAGCTTGACCGGCTGATCCAGCAGCGACGGCTCGGCTATTCGGCTATTTCGCGGTTGATCGGACGCAATTCGTCCTACATCCAGCAATTCATTAAGCGCGGCTCACCGCGCAAACTCGATGACGATGACAGACGCGTCCTCGCGAGCTTCTTTGGTGTTGACGAACAAGTCCTTGGTGGCCCGCCCGCACCGATACGCGACGGGCTGATCGAGATCCCGGTGCTCAGCGTCGATGCGTCGGCAGGCTTTGGAGCGATTGCCGAAAGCGAGACTGCCCATACCCGTTTCGGGTTCGATGAGCGCTGGCTCGCCGCTCTGACGCGGGCAAAGAGCGCCAGCCTCTCGATCATCCATGTTTTGGGCGACTCCATGGAGCCGACACTTAATGATGGCGACGAAGTGCTGGTCGATGCATCGGACGAGGGCTCCCGGCTGCGTGATGGTATTTATGTTCTGCGCGCCGATGACGCTTTGGTGGTCAAACGCGTGACGCTCAAGCCGGGTGGACGCAAGATTACTATCAGCAGCGACAACGCGGCCTATCCAAGCTGGGACGATGTCGACCGGGCCGAGATTCAGGTGGTTGGCCGGGTGATCTGGTTTGGTCGGGCGGTCTAACCCTCGAACATTCAGAAACCAGCAAAACGCGCGCGATGCTTTGCAACAAAATCAGGGCGAGGATGATCTCTTGGGTCGGCTGGCAGTCTGATCTGCTGGCCTGACGGGGGAAACAGCGTCAGCAATTCGGATGGCACCTTGTTGTGCGAGACGAGCAGGCACAAATTGTCGTCGAAGCTGATAAGGTGACGATCAAACAGCCAATGCGCTGTTGCCGAGAGCGCCACACCATTGGGCACAATGTCAGGGCCGCCATCAGCGACGGACCAGATGTGAGCCGCCTGCGCTTCGGCTTTCCCGCCACCGTTGACGATCCGCAAACCCGTGACGGCACAGGTGCTGTCGTAGGCGTCGAGAACATGGTTGCGGAAAGCGGCCGATCGGATCTTCTTGTTCACAAGGATCTGTTCGATCCGGCGCTCGCCAAATTCCTCGGCCAGCAGTCCCGCAGTTGCATCATCAATGTACCGCTCGTCGAGCTCAAGCCTGATCCGGTTGTCCGGATCCAGCGTCTCACGCAAACCCTTGTTGACGATGGCAACAAAATCGTCGCTATCGAGCGTGCGCACCGATTTGCCCCGCAGCGTCCTTCCGGCATCACCCGGACGGGCCATCTCGCGCAAGAAGCGCTCGGCAAAACGTCCGTCCGTGTCGCGATAGGCAACCGCATGATCGAACGGCAGATAATCTCTGACGCGCGCATAATAGTGGGTTGGATCAGCCTCATCGGGATCGATCCGCTCAACAAAGGCTGTCGCAATATAGGCCATGCGGCCACCGGAAACGCGGGTCTCACGGTAGAGTATCCAATCGTTCTCGAGCTGCTTTGCTTCGGACAGATATTGCGAGGGGAAATGATACCGCTCGGTGATGAGGTCGTCGTAGCTCGAATTGCCGCTGATTTCGAACACGCCCTTCACTGACGACACTCCGCATTTCCCATTTGAATGCATCGTGCCTGGTAAGACCAAGTCCGTCCAGGCCATCAAACATCAAATCCCTATTTCAAATGGCTTTACTCGCTCTTTTGTCAGTTCCGGCGGCTCCTTCACAGGCGCAGCGCTTTCATTGGCCTTACCTTGAGCAATACCTTTTTCGGCTGCTGACTTGAGACGCTGTGTCACTTCGAGTGCCGAGCTCTTCTCGCCGCTGTTTGCTTTGATTGCGCGGCCCAGTTTCTCTGCGCTGTCGGCAACAAGCGTGAGACCATCGCGCAACCTGGTCACCGTGACGAGGAAGGTTTGCCGGTTAGCAAGATTGCGCTCGCGGCTGTCCATCACCGCTATGCCGCGATCCGAGGTCAGCCCCTGCGCCATATGTGCGTTTAAGGCATAAGCCAGATCAAGCCGATTGAGCATCGGATCGCCGCGCGACAAGCGAAGCTCCTTGCCCGCTGACGTTTCGACTGTAACACCCTTGGTATCCACCGCGACAATCCTCGCTTGATCGGCATTGAACAGTGCGCGCTTGTGATCGTTGTCGGTCCAACGGATCTTGTCGCCTTCAAAGAGCCTGAGCGACTTGCGCTCGAAAAGCGAAAAACGGTCTTCGCTCCCACCTGGTCTGAGGCGCGAGGGGCTGAAAGTGTGCTTTCGGCCCTTCCTGTCTTCGAGCATGACGCGCTTTCGGGCGTGGTCGATGGATTGCACGGTGTAGTCGCCCTTCGACAGCTTCTGGGAACTGTCGCGCGAGCGGACATTCAGGACCATGCCGGCGCGGTAAGTGCCGGGATACCGAAGCTCCTCCCGTGTCGCGTTTACCCGGGAGTGAACAGTCAGTCGTGCGGCACGCGGTCCAAGCTCGCCATTGGCTTTGAGCCCCTGCTGCACGGCATCGTTGACGGCTGAGCGCAGGGCGCGACCGGAAGCATAAATCGAAGTCCTCGCACGCTCAGTTGGACTAAGCGAAAGCCAACGCTCGGCGGCTACGATCGCGCTGTCTCCCTTCGCTTCGATGGTCGTTGGCGCAAGCGCTTTCAGCGCATCGTCAATCCGACCTTCCTGCGCAGCGGCCTGAGCGCGCCGGAGCACCGGGTCACGTCCGCGCAGATTGACCTCCATATTGGCGCGCTCGATCCCGGCCTGCTGGACGAGGTCGAAGGGTTTGCCGGCATCAACCGCCCCCAGCTGCTTGCGATCCCCAACAAGTACCAGTCGCTGAACCTCAGCAAGGTTGGCGAGACGAACCAACTTGGCCTTGTCCTCGTTCGAGACCATCGAGGCTTCGTCGAGCACAATCACATGGTCGCCGAGCGCGCTCTTCGCTTCCTTCAGCAAAGCGGCATTGCCCGGCTCACCGAGCAAGCGACCCCATTGCGACAGGAAGCGGGCAATGGTCATCGAATCAATGCCGGTGTCGCGTTCGAGCATCTGGACGAGTGTGTTCTGCACGGCGAGACCCATCACTTGCTTGCCTTCCTCGCGCACAAGCTGGGCGACCGGTTTCATCACGCTGCTCTTCCCGGCTCCGGCAACACCCTGGATTGCGACGATCCGGTCGCGCGATGAAAGGACCAGGCTGGCCGCCTCTTCCTGGCCGGGATTGAGCGTGATGCCGTGATTGATCGCGGATACCGCCTGAACGCGTGCAGCAGCGTCTTTGCGTTCAAGGACTGGCGCTACGGCGCTGCGCCCCTCATCAATACCTGCAAGGATCACGCCTTCGAGCTGCAAGGCATCTTTGCTCGCAAGCCAGCCGGATTGCGTCCCTTTGCCGCGTATGAGCGCGCCCTCCCGGACCAACGCATTCACCTGTCTTTCGACACGGTCCACTGTCGTTGGCAGCCCGAAGTCCAGTGCTGCTTTGAGCAAGCCTTCGCGGGGAAAAGCGGCCTCGCGCTGCGAGAGGTGGCGCACCGCGGAAGCGACAGCCTGCGCAGCGGCGATGGAAGGCGCGTCTTTCTTAAGTACATGGGCGGAGATCAGCGGGTCTGCGGGATCGCCTTTGATCCGCTGGGCAAACTCTCGCAGCTTTTTGAGCCCGCGCTGGAGCAAGGTTTCCTCTTTCGACCTGATAACATTCTGCATGTCGGCCCGTGTCACTGACCCTTCAATCAGGCTGGCGAGATCAAGACCGGCCTCCTCCGCTCGTTGCCTCCATGACGCGAGCAGACCGTCGCGATCGCGAACGGGCTCCTTGCCCTTGCGGGTTTCGAGCGTTGCAACAATGCCCGCTTCGAGCCCGCTTCCGCGCCTCGCTGCGAGAACTTCCTCACGTCGCGAAGAGAACGCCATGACTTGCGCGCGTGTGATCCCGGCGGCTTCAAAATTGCCGTGCTTGCCGACCGGGCCTACTTCGTAACCCATCTTCTCGACTGACATGCGAAAGCGGGCCATGGTCATCGAATTGAGCAGCGTGTTGAAAGACCAGAGCTTGTCATTGCGCAGCGCCCGCCACTTGCCGTCGGGGCCTTGAGTGACATTGGCTACAACCGCGTGAAAATGCAGGTTGGGCTCTTGGTTGCGATTGCTATCGTGCTGGAAGAGACCAATGGTGAGGTTATCGGTCGCGACTTTCCCGTAACCCTCCTTGCTGCCCATCCGGGTCTGCGCCGCATTGACCTCGGCCCAGCGCAATGTTTCGACCACGGCTTTGCGATAGGCTTCGATTATCCGCTTGTCCCCGCCGACAAGCGCAAGGAGCGACCAGCTTTTGGGGAGCGAGAATGTGAGGTCGGTTCCAGGCCGATGGGACTGGCCAGCGTTACCAACCTGGATACCTCCGGGCAGTTCTCCGCGCAGCAAGGCGTCGAAATGCTCAGCGCTGACCCTGCCCTGAAGACCAAGTCGCTCTGCGCCCTTACCGGTCCAGATTCCCGAGCGATCCCCATCAGCGCCGGTGTAGTAATTGTCGGCGGCAAAGTACGCCGCTGCGGCCGAAGGGGAGCGCACATTGGCAACGGAAAGCATCGTCTCTGATCCTCGTCACGGCTCCCCTCCAGACCGAAAAATCCCTTCCCTTGTTCACGTCACATATCGGGCTCAAACTCTCCCAAATCCTTCGCAGGCGGATCGCTTACAGCGCCTTCTCGCAGATCCTTTTCGGCTGGTCTGAGTGGCTGGCGCTCACCCTCGCGTGATGGTCTCTGAGTAGGAGAAAGAGGTCTGTCGGAGGTTTTGGCGTTGGCGGACCCGGTCTCAGCCGGGTCCTTTTCGCCAGCCTCGACCAAAGAACTATCGCCCGTTTGCACGGCAGATGGTGGCAGCGTCGCAGACGCGTCAACGACTGCATTACCGCCGGCTCGGGACCTGGTCGCACCTTCCTGACGCCATGCCTCCAACTGCTCGCGGGAATCCGCTTGCTGATGATCTCGCGCCTCATCAAGGGGACTATCACGTCCTGCCAGATTGAGTTTGAGCTGCTTTGGATCGACAGGCTTTACAGCACCGTCATCATTGGACGCAGGATGCTCACCGTCCGTTTTATGCCTGGTCTTTCGCTTCTTCGCCGAAGTGCTGCCCGAACCCTTTGTGCTCTTCGAGGACGGTTTCTCGCGAGGAATGAAACCTTCGGCAATACGCTCGCGCGAACGGGGTATCAGCGAAACCGGGGCGGCAGGGAAACCGTCAGGAAACTTGATGTAAGCTGATAGCCTTGGAAGGTTCATGAACTGGTCGGGGAGGAGCAAAGGCTCCACCTGCCGCCTTGGTGTCAGGCTCACTGCGTCGCGGGCATTGTTATACCCGTAGCTGAAACCTTCCTCCATATCGCGCACCTGCCGATGGCCGATGAAATCAGAGCACCATGTTGCTGTCTCGCGGTCAGCTGTTGCCAGGATCAGTTTGGTCCGCGCAAGCGACGAGAGTGTCATGGCCATGTTCTCGCCGTAGACTTCCTTGAGCTTGGCAAAGGCATGGACGCCGGTGACGATCACACCACCGAAATTGCGCGCGGTCTGCAGGCCCTTTTCGAGGGCAGGGAGACGATGGAGAGCTCCGAGCTCGTCGATCAGGAACCACATCCTGAGGTCCTGCGTGCGCTCGAGCGTCATTAGCGTGTTCATCGCCGTATCGAGCCATAGAGTGAGCAATTGCGAGGAGATGCTCATGTCGACATAACGCGCTGAAAGGAACAGGATCGAACCCGGTTCGCAGTCTCCTTTAACCCAGTCGCGGACCGAGAAGCGGGGGCCATCCGAGGGCAAGAGCTTCAACACCTTGGCGTTTGCGTTGAATACCGCTCGAATCGATTCAGCCATGCGGGCAGCCTCCGGAGCGGTGAGCGGATCAGCCATTGTCCCGCGCATCAGCTTGTGCACCTCGGACAGATCTGCGGTCATCAATTTCTGTGCCAGGGCCTCGTTGGTCACCGTTCCCTTGCGAGAGAGGTGGAGGCACATTTCGACAAACAGCATGCGAGCCGCAAGCACCCAGAACTGTTCCGATCCGCCACCATCATGGGGCACCAGCGCCTCGGCTGCGGCATGGAATTCTGCTTCGCTCGAGCAATCATTAAAGACGCTCCACACCGGACAACGCGCATCGATCGGGTTTAGAATAATGTCGCGGGCAGGATCGTAATAGGCTTCGATAAAGGCGCCGGTGAGATCGAAAATCACCGCGCGTTGACCGCGCTCACGAGCCTCGGTCACGAGCTGTGTAAGCGCGACGGTCTTACCGGTCCCGGTTGTTCCAATCAGCATGGTGTGGCTTTGCTCAAGCCGCCATGGCCAGCTAACTCCGGCGAGGTGGGCGGGCGTGTAATGCCCGGCTTCCGCCAGCGCAGAAGAGCTTGCGAGCCGCCATTTCCAACCGAACTTCCGGCTCAGCTCCTCAGCGCGACACTTGCCGTTATAGCGCCCGATTTCGTCCTCGAGTTCATCGAGCGAAACCAGCATGGCTCCGCGCTCATGCTTACGCTCTTTCGACCTCCCTCCGAAGCGCTCGGCGAACCACCAGAAGAACACGAAAGCCGGACCAAGAAAGACAGCCGACGTGAGCAAACCCTGCTTTGCTGCCGTTCGGAATGCGTCCATCGCGTCGCGCATGGGAGGGAACTCGCGGACCACCGCGAAAGGGAGGCCAACCTTGTCTCCATCGGCCAGCGTGAGGTTGACCAGCTTTGCCGGATCGAACTCCATGAAGGCATAGAGGCTGGCATAGAAATGCATCCAGACCAGGTAAAACTGGTGATCGGTCAGGCTCGTTCGCACCTCCCAGTAACAGGTGCCTAGAACCACAAGCGTCGTGAGGATCACAGGGCCTTTGAGGCCGGCTGCAAACATGAAAGCGAAGTGTCCCAGCAACTGGCTTCCGCGGGTGAAGTTGAGGAGGTTATGCTTCATGGGATTGGCCTCCCATGTTGGTGCCTAGTGGAAGGCCTAGCCGCTCGAGACGGCGGCGATAAGCCTCGTGCGTCCGGTCCCGCAATGTAACATCCGGATGGCCAGCCAGCAGCGCATCAAGCGCGACCGAAATGAAGATGTTCTGCCGCGCCGGATCGAGACCAGCGGGCCTGTCTTTTGTCTCGTTATCGAGATGCCAGGCTGCAACAATGAGGTCACGAATGAAGACGCTGACGCTTTCGCCCTGGTCCGCAGCAGACTGGCGAACCCAGTTGCTCACGGGAAGCGATACAAATGTCTGGAGCCGATCTTGTCGGGTCATGAAACAGGTTCCTTGTCGGGCCGACGGAACCTGGCTCACCTTGCGGAAGGTGACAAAAAGAATAAATCGTGAACAACTCGCAGTCAATCGAAAGTTTATCACATGATTACAATGTACTAAGACGCAGTGAGTTGTGCACGGATCAGTGCAAACCCGCTCTACTCGCAGACGAGTTGATTCCGCCCAAAACGCGATTTCGCAATAAAATCAGAATGATAATCCCCGAATTCGCGGGGTACGGTGTGCTCCCTTGTTCCCATATGCGCGCTGGTTATCCAAACGATCTGAGGTTTTGACCAAGGGTGTCTTTTCCTGTCCCTGAGGATGGAGCGCGAGCAACGGTTGCCGGCAGGTCATCAAGAGCAAATGAGAAGCTCTTGGGTGACCCCAAACAGAAAGCTGCACCTGCGAAAGAGGCAGCGGCCAAGGGCGCGTGGGAAGCAAGGCAGGCGGGGCATGTCGCGTGCCTGGCTTCCCGCCGCCCGACCCGTTGCCGGTTCGCAAGTGCATGCAGGGCCCAGATACCTAGAAAGCCGCACCCTCAGGAGCGCATCGCATGATGCGCGGGACAGAGTGCGTCCATAGCCCTGCTCCTTTTTCGGGCGTCGCTGCTAAGCACGCGGCGCCCGTCAGCGAGGGATAATGTCTGCCAGCGCTCCGTTGTTTCCCACACCAGTGAACATGAAAAAAGGGCAGGAACCGATACCGGTTCCCGCCCTGCCTTTGGCGTCAGAATTCGTCGAGCATGCCACCGTGGACCGTGTGGACCACCCGCGCTGCAAGATGTGCTGGCAAGATGTTGTAGTCACCCTCGTCGAGGGCAAAGTACCCGAGTTCGTCATCCTCGATAACGTGCTGATCGAAGAAGCTGTGCAGCGCTCTCTTCTCGGCTGTTTCCAGAGCCTCGAAATAGCTCCGTGACGGAAGGGCGCAATGCATTGAATAAGCCATGATAATCCTCCTGATTTCTGTCGTGAGACGACAGGAGGTGCGCGCGATGGTCTTGTGCATCCCGGGTCAGGGATCGCCCGCACGGGCGACCGCGATAGCGGCGGTGGGGGTAACGATTTTGTTTGCTGCCGGATGCAATCCGGTGGCGGGCAAAATGGTGGGGCCCCGCCGTCCTTGAGGCGGGAGGCGCAAGGCCATCATGCTGGGAGAACCGTGAGCCAGGACCCACCACCTCCGCCCCAATATCAAACGCCTGCTGGGTGCGAATTGCCTTTCCTACACCCCAATGACGCGGGCATGGAACTGGCCGGGGAGCAGATCCGAGGGGGACAAAAGGACAGTTAACATGCCCCGAAACAGAAGCGCGATTGCAGCCCTGCAAAAGCTCGAAGCGGACCGCGAGGCGCTTGACGTCAAACAGCGAGAACTTGAAGTGCAAGCGGCCAGAGAACTTGGCCAAATCATCCTGGGAAGCGGCCTCGAAAGCTTCTCGAAGAAGGGCCTGAGGAAGGTTGCCGAAGAGCTCGGAAAACTCGGCGAGGACGCCGCGATCGATAAACTGACTGGGCGCGGTTCAACCCGTGCTTCGAATGCAGCGCCGGGAACCCAGTAACCAGAGAAGAAGAGGCCCTGCCGCAAGCGGCAGAGCCTCTTTGTAAGGGGCACGATCGGGACCGATGTCAGTCGATCTCGGGAGCGTCGGTGTTGTCGTTGTCGTCGCTCGACCCGTTGCCGCGTGAGAGAAAATCGACCTTGTCGGCGAGGATCTCGGTGCCGTAGCGGGTGACCCCGTCCTTGTCCTCCCACTGGGTGTAGTGGATGCGGCCCTGGACGCTGACCAGCTGGCCCTTGGTGCAGTACTGCCCGACGGTCTTGGCGAGGCCGTTGAAGCAGGTCACCCGGTGGAACTCGCTTTCCTTGGCAGTGTAGCCGTTCTCGTCTTTGTAGGTCTTGCCATCCTTGTCGCGTGCGGGGCGATCGGTGACGACGGTGATCCCGGTGACATTGGTGCCGCCCTTCGTCTCGCGGGATTCCGGATCGCGGGCGATGCGGCCGGTGAGGATTGCGATATTGGTCATGGTTGTATTCCTTCAGTTCCTCAAACCGGAGACCATCTCCGGCTTGCGAACATCCAGAAGAAGCAGGGCATGGGAGGGCTGCACCGCAGGAGCAAGGCTCCAAGGGAAACCTGTTCATGACGGGTGGTGCGGGCAGGCAGCGCAGCTGCCAACACGGCCGTCAAAGGAACGGGTTGCGGCTCCTCAGCTGACCTGATTCAGGACTGTTCGCGAAGAAAGCCGGATGGGTATCGGGTGTGGGTCTGAAGGCTCGCGTGTCCCCAATGCAATCAGCTTACCCATCGTCTTCCGATGCTGCTAAGAGATCCATGAAGTTGCGGGCTGCTTCCCGGTCTTCCTCGTTCTTGAACGCCACATCAAGATCGGGGGCGGATCCGAACATGTGGAGGAATGACCACAGCGCAAAGCGCTTGCCCCGGTCCTCCTCAAGGCCGAGATCGACCCGGCAGTGCTCAATGCCGGCTGCAAAGGTGTCGGGAGAAACCCCGGAGAGGTCGGTGGTGGCAAAGTAGCGCTGTAGCAGATCGTCAAGTTGCATGACCGGTCCATAGTCGGGTCGGCGCCGAATGCACATCCAGGCAACTCAGATGCAGATGATGAAGGGCCCCTCAGGACCCGGGAGAGGTACCCAACGGGCCGCGACGATCGACCACGGTGATCCGACGTTTCTTGGCATCGATCACCAGCCTTTCAGTCACGCCATTGCCCGGAAAGGCGACGACATAACGAGGATTGAGGGAAAGCATCTGCTCGTTGCGCTTGAAGCCGGCACGAGCACCAAGCCGACGATCGAGCGAATAGGTAAGCTGCTGCACTTCGCAGCGTTCAGCCCAGCTCGCGGCCAGGCGATCAGCACCCTTGCCGTCGCCACCATGAACCAAGAAGAGATCGGGAACCACATCACGAACCTTGTCGAGCGTCGCCCAAATATTGGCGGCATAACGCTTCGCATCCTCGGCGCTCTCGAAGCTTTTGCGACCACCGGCAAAGACTACCGGAGTGCCCTCTGGGATCAGGGCATGACGCCGGTTCTCCGCGCGTGCGCGAAGGAAATCGCGAGCATCGATCACGGCCGATGTGAGGTTTCGCGAATGGCTCGCGCGCGAGCCGGAAACGGGCTTCCACGAGGAACCGGTCTCGTCGCGATAGAGTGCTGCGGCAGCCTCGCGCATCTGCTCGAAGGCCAGCATGCTGGCTTCGGCAGCCTGCGCGCGCTCGACCTGCTCTTCCAGATTGCTCGAATGCACTTCGGAGCCATCGGCTGATGCTAGAAGGACCCTGATCTCGTCGCTGGCCCGATCAAGCTGTGCGGATTTCCGGCTGGCCGCACGGTGGAAGAGATTGACCATGCCCCAGGCAATATCCTCGGCATCAGCTTCCAGGGCCGTGTCGGAAAACATCGCGAAGAGGTCGGACCATACGGCGCAAAGCGTCTGGTCGATCGCATCCTCGCAGGGAAAGTCGGTCTCGTTGAACGGGGCTGGCCTGATGTTGAGGCCTGAAAGGTCGAGGCCGCTCAATTGGGCGATGAAGCTGTCGTACATGGGGTGTCTCCTGATCGCGGGGACAAGGAGAGGAGGCACCATTGCCTCGGCCCTGTCCGCCGGAGCCCGATCAGGGCCGGGAAAAGGGGCTAGACGCACCGCGCAGCGGGAAACCTGCGGCCCTAGGCTGGCGCGGGTAACACGGGCCGACGGGCCGCAGGTTGCGGGTCGCCCCGACCGGCCCAAGGGCCTCTGCCAGCGGTCAGGGATCAGGCAGGATCACGACTCGGTGTCACGGGTGGATCGGGAGCGCTCGAAGATCGCTTCGCCATTTGAGAACCGACCGACCATGCGCAGCTCACCGAACAACTCGATAAACCTATCCGACACCTGGCCAAGCCAGTGCCGTGCCCTCGCCGTTCGAGGGTTGTAGAAATCGGCCTCCCAGTACCGGGCATCGTCGCGTTCGGCGAGCCAGATCGCGGCAAGGCCGCAATAGGTCGATATGCCGCAATCGGCGAAGGCGTTGCGCAGGAGGATACGATCTTCGCGGTCGCGCCATCCGTCGAAGCGCTCGAAAGAGGGAAAGGCGGCTTTCGCGGTATCGATGATCTCGTCGACGAGGCACTCGTAGGCCCAGTCGATATCTTCGTCTTCGCCTTCATCAAGCAGGCGAAAGGTCACCACAGAGCCTGTCGGATAGCTGACGGAACGTCCCATCTCACAAATCCTCAGGCTGCATCGGCAAGATCGATGTCGGTCTCGCCTTCGCTAGATTGTTGGCCACCCAGTTCGAGCAACAGGCTTGCCGCTTCCTCGGCCTTTGCTGCAGCCGTCAGGATCGCGCGCTCGTCTGATTTTAGGATCTTGAGCCAGGACGCGATGTAGCTGGCGTGATGGTCGAGGTGGGTGACTGGAAGGCCCAGCTCGGCCCCGAGAATGGCCGAGGACAGTTCGGCGATCAGTTCTTCGGCAGCATAGGCCTCGCTGCCAAACCGGTTCTTGAGATCGCGATCGAGGCGCGAGGAATGCCCCGTCCAGTGCGAAAGCTCGTGTGCAAGCGTCGCGTAATAGTGGTCGTAGGCTTCGAAGAGTTCGGCTGGCGGCATGGTGACCCGGTCGCGCAACGGCTCATAGTATGCCTGCGCGCCATGGTGGCGCAGGTCAGCGCCGACATGAGCAAAGAAGGTATCAAGGCGATCTTCTCGTCCATCGGGCTCCAGCGCGGTAACCAGTGGCTCCGGATGGTAGAAGTCGGGAAGGCCGTCGCACTGGTCGGCATTGAACACGGCATAGGCCTTGAGCACGCGCCGGTTCTCGGTGTCGGCCTCGCCTTCGGCGTTCTCGACCTCCTTGGTGTAGCTCTTGTAGAAGATTGCGATGGTCGACTTTTCGCCCTTGCGGACCTGTCCGCCGAGCGCCTGACACTGGCGGTATGTCATCCAGTACGGCGATGCATAGCCACAGCTATCGGCCACCATCCACAACCAGAAGGTGTTCATGCCGCGATAGGGCGTTCCGCAGGAACGCAACGGACGTGAAACCGGCACACCGCGCCACGGCTTGACCCAAGGTTTTGTGCCTTGCTCGAGTTTTTCGATGATAGCAGCGGTGATGCGCTGCGCTGGCGAAGTCGAAGCAGTGCCACGGGACTTGGTCATGGGAGTTCTCCTGATGACCGGGACGGACATGTCCCGGCTCAGGAAGGGCAAAGCTGCCTCCTCTCTCCTTCAATGATGACAGTTATGCGATCCAGACCCAGACATTTGCCAGGAAAACCTGTGACCCCGAAAGCAGACAGCAAGTTCAGATTATGGGACCAATAGAAGTGAACTTGAACGCTCTTGTACTTCCCTCATAAGTAGAGGATGCGAATTGAGCGAACTGGTCCTGTCGAACCATTGTCACCACGGATCGAGAAGTTCATTATCGAGCGCCTTGCTGGTGTGCCACTTGACGATATTCAAGGCTCAGAAGAGCGGAAAGCAGACTACGTTTGTCTCCGGGGGCTTTTAGCAATTGAGATCAAATCATTAGAAGATGATGGGAGTGAGCGGATCGATAATCTTCTTGAGGAGCTAAGGTCCAAGCCCGATTGGCCGATATTCTTGGGGTCGGCTCCAATGCAATCATTCATCGACAATACGCATGATCCAGAAACAGTTGGCCAACAAGTCATGGAGCGTGTGGGAAGAGGTATCTTAAACCCTCTCAAAAAAGCCAATCGACAACTGAAGGCGCATGCAAAAGCATTCCCGCGCAAAAGCCAAGTTCGAGTTTTGATCTTGGTCAACGAAGACCATGAGATATACGATCCGGAAACTGTCGCTTACGTTCTTTGGCATGCAGTGCGCAGCAAGCGTGGGGGCAAACCGAGCTTCTCAGGCGTGGACGGAGTCATCTATTTCACTGAGCGCCATGCGACGGTGATAGAGGACAAAGTGACATTCCCCATCACGCTAGTTGAAGGTCCATCGGTTTATACAGACCAATGGAAGTCTGATGTTCTGTCGATCATTCAGCATCGTTGGGGCCTGTGGAGTTCCGGTCACTATTTCGAAGCTGGTGATCATCCGCCGGACTATACTACGATCGATCACATCCCGGAATCTGCACCGCGCCACGAGCGTTGGCGTACTGAGTACAAGCGAAACCCTTATCTCGCTGAACTGAGCAAAGCTGACCTACGAGATCGTTTCGACGAGGTGACTTTGGTAACGTCGCTGATGTTTTTGAAGAACACTCCGCTTGAGCTTTCGCAGGATGAAAAGACTTTGTGGATCAGGCGTTTCGGTGACCTAACAGAGGAAATGGGGAGGCAGGCCATTCCAATCACAGACTTCGACTATGACCCGCAACGGGCTTACGCGGCTGCAAACCGGCTTGGACTTCCTTCTGGTGTTGTGGAGTTCATTGAAGGCTTGCGCGCATCATGATCCACTAACCCAAGACGCGGCTAAGAACCAGACATTCAGCTATCGCCCCAAAATTTGACTTGAAAAAGGCGGCCCGTCCCGATTGGGACGGACCGCCCGCCGAGTGACCTGGACCTGTCAGGAGGGGTCAGGCAGCCTGCTCGGCAATTTCGTCAGTCGCGGCATCGCTGACCGGCTCGCCACCTTCAACGGCAACGGGTGCGAACTGCTCGGCACCGGCGAAACGCATGATCGGCGGAACCCAAGCCTGCGCCCGTTCCTTGACCTCGGGCTCGCCAATGAAGTTGCCCGAGAAGATGCGTTCGGCAGCGCTCGCAAGCTCAGCCTTCTTCGATGCGGCATAGCGACTGACCAGTTCCGGACCACCAGCGGCATCGAGTGCCTCGAGCGTGCGGGCCTTGGGCACGCGGTCGAAGTAGTTGGCCGCCGTGGGACGCCACCAATGAGCGGTCTCGATTTCGAGCAATGAGCCTAGCGCCTCGTGCAAAGGCACCGAGCGCTCGCCTTCACAGGCCAGGCTGGCGACAAGTGTGCGCGAGACGACATGGCCAAGCCATGCCGAGCGCGCCTCGTCTGAGAGTGCCCGGAACTTGGCAAACCGCTCGACATCGCTCTCGCCAGCACGCCAGCTTTCATCGAGCGCCCCCGCGAACTCGGCCAGTGCAGCGCTTGCCGGTGCATCCTTGGCTTCGAAGCCGGTAACCGGTCCAGACGCCACCGATCCGACAAGAGTCGACGCTTTCCTGGCGCGCCAGTCATGGCCATCGGCATCGGCGAGCGTGAAGACCATGAAGTCGAGCGCCAGTTCCGGGTCGCTGGCGAGATGGATTGCCAGGATGTCGCGGCGCTGCATGGCCAGTTCGTCGAGCAGGCGCTGGGACAGCGAGCTCCCCTTGGGCTTCGCCGTTCCACTCTCCTCGACTGCTTCGACGACACCTTCCTCAGCGATGACTTCGGTCTCGGTAAAGAACTGCGGGACCAATGTCGGTTCACCATTGCGCGAGAGGACGAGGAAGGCGCCAGCTTCGCCTCTCAGCTCGTCGGCTAGAACCGGCGGCCGGTCATTGAGCGCGCGCATGGCGCGGTCGATCACCACGAGTTCCTGTTCGGCCTTGGCGACTTCGTCCTCGTCGCTGTCTTCGTCTTCGAGCACGGCGGCGACGCGGTCGTAGTCGGCCTCGAGCTCGCCAAGTTCCTTTGCTTCCTGTTCGGTCATAGGCGCAGGCTCGCATGGCAGACGGCCGAGACCTTCGACGAGGTCATGGCTGACGTAGTTGCCAAGCGTCGGGCGCACCCAGGCAAGGCCATATTCGAGCACGGCCTTTTCTGCGGCTTCTTCCATGGCCTTGTGCGCCAGGTCTTCGAGCAGGGCGATATCGATCCAGCTCTCGCTGGCATCGTCGTCGAACAGTTCGCGCTCGATCCGGCCGCCTGCCGCCAGATAGGCATCGCGTCCGACGAGAACCGCTCGCGGATCGGAGCCACGAACAGTTGCATCGAGCACCATACGGCGAATCGTATCAGGCGTGATCTGGTACCAGGCGTCCTGCAGCTCGGCATAGACATGCGCCTGGCGCTCCACGTCGGAAATCGCGCCATAGGCCTTGGCCATGTCGAGCGTGATCGTGCCCTCGGCGAGTGCTTCGAAGACGCAGGGTGCGAGACTTGCCAAACGCAGGCGCCCTTCGACGAACCGGACGGTGAGGCCGAAGCGGCGCGCCACGTCTTCCGTGGTAGCCCCTGCCTCGATGATGGAGGCGAAGGCCTGTGCCTCGTCGGCCGGGTTCATTGCGAGACGCTGGAAGTTCTCGGCAAGGCTGGCTTCTCGCACTTCGCTTTCGTCGCCTTCGATGACGAGGCAGGTGACCTCATGGCTTTCGGGTAAAGTGCCCTCTTCGGCCAGCGCCTGCAGCGCGGCGAGACGGCGACCTCCGGCCTCGACCTCGAACTTGCCGCGCTTTCCTTTGCGCACGACGAGATTCTGCAGCAGTCCGCGCGCAGCGATGTCTGCCCGTAGCTGGAGGTCGGCCAGCACGTCGCTAGACTTGCGAACGTTTCGCGGGCTCGGGACGAGCTTCTTCAAGGGAATTGACTGGATCATGGGTGTTCTCCTGATGGAATGAAGGCGCAGGTGAGGATCACGAGGCCCACAAGCCCAAAGGGCTCCCTCCACTCTCATTCTGAGTTGGGGTCGGCCCGAGCGATCAGGCGGCAAGCGTGGGAAGAACGGACGAGGCTGCGGAGACTGGCACGAACAGCCGCGTGCGGTAACGGATGATCTCGGTGAAGCAGCCCTTGCCCTTGTACCAGTCGAGGCGATCCGGCGAGAAACCGGTCAGTTCAAGGCGCTGCTCGCCGCCGACCAGTGATCGCTT
This sequence comes from Pontixanthobacter aquaemixtae, assembly GCF_009827395.1. Classification (GTDB taxonomy): domain Bacteria; phylum Pseudomonadota; class Alphaproteobacteria; order Sphingomonadales; family Sphingomonadaceae; genus Pontixanthobacter; species Pontixanthobacter aquaemixtae. Next base: position 144,529 of record NZ_WTYX01000002.1, read on the forward strand.
GACGGTCAAGGCATCGTGGCTTGCGAGGCCCAGCGGCTTGCCGCTGGCGATGACGAGCTCGCCGATCTGCTCAGCCGATGGTCCGGCAACTCCGGAAAGGCCAAAGGTCTCGGCGATTGCGGCGAGATCGACATCGAGCACTTCGCGGCCGATGATCGACTGGCCGTCCTCGGCAACGAGCCGGGTGACGCGGACATGATCGCCGGGCAGGCGCTTCCAGACCGGGAGCAGCAATCCGGTGGCAAGATGGACGCGCTCGGTCACCGGTGACTTGGCCGCTTCCTCTTCCTCGGCACGCCAGGCCGTCGTGAATGCGGTAACGCCAATTTCTTCCCAATGGCTTTCAGCGAGTGCCTCAAGCGTCCAGTTTGCAGACTTGAGCGGGCGCAGCAGGCGCCGGCGTTCTATCACGGCCCCGTCGTCGGCGATCAGACGCCGAGCTGGAACCGACAGTGCGACCTTGCCCGAGCGCGCATTGCGCATCGGGATCGCGTGCGTGCTTCCAATCTCGTGCATCCGCACCAGGCGCTGCAATCGCAGAGGTCGAAGGTGCCTCGTCACTTCGAGCGAGACGAGGCGGGTTTCGGCTCCGGTGACAGGGTCGGTGCGTAGGAGTTCATCGGCAAGGACCGTGAAGCGATCGACCCTCACGGTTTCCAGTCCCTGGTCGAGCGTCCCGGCTTCACACGCGGCTTCGATCCGCGCTTCGACAAGGCCGAGATATTCCTCAAATATGGCGTTCTGGAGCGCGATCGGCAACGCAAGAATGCGGTTCAGCCAGCGCTGGATGGTGGGGAGATTGTCGGTCAGCCCCCCATCGGGGTTTTCAAGCCGGAGGCCGGTGCGCTCGACGAAGTTGCCGAAGCTCGTGGCTTCGAGCTTGCCGTCATAGAGCAGCTGGAACCATCGGCTGAGCGCGTCGCGCGCATAGTCGCTTTCGAGATTGTCTGCCGGGTCGAACAGGTTCTGTCCGCCGGTCTGGCGCTGGCCGCGCGTAAGCGCGCCCAATGCGTCGAGCCTTCGCGCAATGGTCGATATAAACCGGCGCTCGCCCTTCACGTCGGTGGTTACCGGCCGAAATAGCGGTGCCGAGGCCTGGTTGGTGCGGTTGGTACGACCGAGACCCTGGATCGCGTTGTCGGCGCGCCAGCCCGGCTCGAGCAGGAAATGGACCCGGCGTTGCTGGTTCCGACAGCCGAGGTCGGCATGGTAGGAACGCCCTGTCCCGCCCGCATCCGAGAAGACCAGGATGCGCTTGGTCCCTTCCATGAAGCTTTGCGCTTCGGCGACATTAGCGCTTGGGCTGCGCCGTTCGAGGCGCTGCTGACCATCGCGGCCAAGGACCAGCCTGCGGGTCCGACCCGTGACCTCGGACACGGCCTCGGTCCCGAAGTGCTCGATGATCGCGTCGAGTGCAGTGGCGATGGGCGGCAGCGCGCAGAGCTGCTCGATCAGCGCATCGCGCGCGGCAATGGCGCGCGGGCAGAAAACGGGATTGCCCTCCTCGTCGCTCATCGCCTCGGAACGAAGATTGCCGTCCTCGTCGGCGAAGACCTGCATCAGGCGTACCGGGAAGCTCTTCGTAAGGTAGTCGATGACGTATTCACGCGGGGACAGATCGATATCGAGCGCTTCGCGTTCTTCGTCAGAGAGGTCGGCAAGGCGCCGGTCGAGCATGGCCTCGGCAGTCGAGACCAGCTGAACGACAACCGAGTGCTCCTCGACAAGCGCTGCTTCCATCGCGGGGATCAGGCTCGGCAGTTTCATCGAAAGCAGGAGCTGGGCAAAGAAGCGTTGCTTGGTGCCTTCGAAGATCGAGTGCGCTGCCGCCTTGGCGTTGCGATTGAGCGTATCGCCGCTGTCCTCGTCGACCACGCGGGTTGCTTCGAGAGCAGCTTCGAGGTTGCGGTGAATGATCGCCCAGGCATCGGCATAGGCATCGTAGATCCGTACCTGTGCTTCGGTCAGGCTATGTTCCAGGATGTCGTACTCGACCCCGGCGAAGGACAGCGCACGGGCAAGGTAGAGTCCCTGAGCCTTTAGGTCGCGGGCGACAAGCTCCATCGCCGCGACGCCGCCGGCGCGGATCTCGGTCATAAAAGCCTCGTGGGTCGGAAAGGCGGTCTCGGGTCCCCACAGGCCAAGCCGTGAGGTGTAACCGAGGTTGGCGATATCCGAAGCGCCAGTGGCAGACGCGTAGAGCACGCGGGCGCGCGGGAGATGGTTTTGCAGCCTGAGGCCCGCCATCCCCTGTTCAGAGCCCTTGACCTTGCCGCGGGTTGATGAGCCCCCAAGCGCATTGGCCATGGCGTGGGCTTCGTCGCAGGCGATCACGCCATCGTAATCCTCACCCGCCCAGGCAAGGATCTGGTTGAGCCGCGTATCCTCGGCGCGTCCCGAGCGCAGAGTCGGATAGGTTACGAAGAGAATGCCTTCGGACATCGCTACGGGCTGGTCGAGTTTCCAGCGCGAGAGCGGCTGGAGATCGAGCGGCAGACCGCCGAGTGCTTCCCAGTCCCGGCGTGCATCTTCGAGCAGCGCCTCATTCTTGGTGATCCAGATATGGCGACGCTCGCCGGCGAGCCAGCGATCCATGATAACCGCTGCGATCTGCCGTCCCTTGCCCGCTCCGGTCCCGTCGCCGAGGAAGAAGCCTTGGCGGTAGGCGTTGCCGTCGTTGGCAAGCTCAAGCGAGGTGCCTTCCTGGCTGACCTTGAATTGACCCGGGAGGTCGCGTGCGAATGCCTGGGCAGAGTAGACCAATGTCTCGCATTGTGCTTCGGACAAGAGGCCATTGGCCTGCCAATTTGCGGGGAGACCCAGGCTAACGTTCGGTTGCGGAGCCGCAACCGACCCCATGGCGACCGATTCCACGAGTGGGGTGGGATGAACCGGCGCGCCTTCGAAAGCGATGCGGCTGGGCCGATAAGGGAGATAGATGCCTGTCTGTTCCGGCACCGGCGCGGGTTCGGCGAGGACCGAATAGGCAAGGTCGATCGCATTCGCTGTGGCTGTTGATGTCGCTGCGAAAGGCGCCAACGGCCGGACCGGCGTGCGTTGGGTCGAAGTCTTGCCAACGAGGCGCACTGGCTTTCCGACTGGCAGGCGATGGAGGCTGACGGAGATTCGCGCTCGTGGCGGTAGCTCAGTGACAAGTTCGTGGAGCGAGATGAGGTCGGCAGTATCTCCGGTGATCACAGGCGAGGACGCAGTCGGCGTCTTGTCGAACACAACCAGGCGAACGGCAATTCCCGTGCCTGTCCGGCGAAACATCTGCTTTAGGCGAACATCGAGGAGCAGCGATGCTTCGTCCTGTTCCTTGGCGAAGGTGGAGGCGTCGAAGCCTTCGGGCATGATTGCGACAATCCTCGCTCCAGCAGCAGCGGCCCGGATCGCGCTGCGCAGGTGGCGCTGCGCCGTCTCGCCGTCCTTGCCGCGTTCCTGGCTGCGGGCGAATGGTGGGTTCATCAGCATGACCGACGGAACAGGACTGCGGAGCAGGTCGGCAATCAGTTCCCCGTCATGCGCAGTGATCGTGGCTGCGGGGAAGATGTGGCCGAGGGCGTCTCGTCTTGCCGGATCGATCTCGTTGAGGACCAATGAGGCCTTCCGGATGCTGCCCCATAGGGCAAGCGCACCATTGCCGGCGGATGGTTCGAGGAGTGTGTCTTGCGCGCAGACAGCTGCGGCCTTTGCCATTAGCCAAGTCAGCATTGGCGGGGTCGAGAACTGCTGGAGCTCGACCTGCGCCTCGCTGCGTACATGCCTGGGCGGCAAGGCTGCTTCGAGCCAGTCGAACCGCGCGTCGGCTTCGTGCACGCTTGTTGCCAGATCGATGCATGAGGACTCCCGAAGCCAGAGCAGTGCGCCGATCTCGACCGCGTTGTTGTAGTCATTGATGGTCCAGGCGCTTCCCCAGTCCAGGGCGCCGGTCTTGTCGGCGAACAGCCCGGAAATGTCGGCGCGGGCAAGATGACGTCCCGAAGCGAGAAGCTCGGCAATCTTGGTGCCGATAGCGAAGGCGAGAGACTTCGACGGCATCTGCTCGCCGGCGGGAAACAGGTCTGATTGAAACATGGCAATTCGTCCTCCTGATGAAGGCATCGGGACACGCCTTCTGCCGGATCAGGAATTCGAGAAGCCCTCTCTCCTCTATGTCGCCGCCTTGCGGCGCAGCCATGTCGTGAGTTCGTCGTTCCAGTCGGTGTCGCGTGAGGATGGTTTGCGAACGTGGATCGTCCGCCCTTCGCAGGCATAAGCGGTCAGGCCACGCGACGCGGCCAGCTCGCCGCCAGCATCGTGATCGACGAAGAGATGAAGCTCGGTCACGCTCTCGGGCACACTGACGAGGCCGAAGCGCTCATTCCCGAGGGTCGCCCAGACGGGGACACCGGTGAGAGCATAAGCCGACATCGCGCTCTCGATGCCCTCGGCAAGGCCGAGCTTGCCAGAGGCCGGAGCGAAGAGGCGTACAGCAGCTTCACCGAGTGCTCCGAGCGCGCGCTTTGGCTTGTCGAAGGTGGCCTTGGTTGCAGCCTCGGTGGACAAAAATGTGCGGTGGATCGCGATCGGCCCCTCGTCGAGGCTGACCGCCGCAATCATAGCCGGCAAGAAGCGGGTGCGTCCTTTCGGACCAAGCGGCGTTCGCGGATGAAAGCGGAGCGCCGGAGATGCGGCGAGGATGCCGCGGTTCTCAAGGTAGGCCTTCGCCGGACTGCCACCCAATGGTTGCGCTTCGCACCAAATCCTCAACGCTGCTGCCGAGGGTTTGCATACCCTTGTTGGCTCTAGCTGATCCTCGGCCGAAGAACCCGAGAAAAATCTGGCCACCTCGAAACCTTCGCGGGCCAGAGCGGAAAGCACGCTCTGCTGATCGCAGCCCGCAAAACAATGGAAGAGGATAGCCTTCCGGCCGAGCGTCACGCCAAGCGAAGGTGTGCGGTCTTCGTGTGCGGGGCAGCAAGCCATCCCTTTTGTTCCTGACCATTTGCCACCCCGGGATTCGCAAATGCGGCGAGCAGTTTCGGCAAGGGACGGGTTGGGAAGAGTGTTGGCAGACAGGGACATGCGAGCTCCTCAGCTTGCGAAGTGGCCCCCTCGACAGGCTTCCTCTCCTCTCCCGAAGGCCAGCAAATACCGCTTTCCTACAGGTGTGGGTTCTTTTTATGTTCTTTTTCGATTCGAAGCAATGGAGCAAAGAACGAGATGACCGCCCCCAATCGTTTTGTGAGAACAACTATCGCCTTTGCGGGCTTGATCGTGGCGTCCTTTCAACCTGTCAGTGCCCAGGAGTTCGCCCTCTTCGAACACGCGATCCACCAACCGGAAATCGAGAGCCAGGCTGAGACCGTCAGGCAGTACTTTCCGGCGGTGCATACCCGAAAAAAGACGAGTATCTCCTACAGGGAAGGACTTTATATGGGAGCTATCGCCAAAGCTGAGCGCCGGTATGGCCTTCCACCAAACTTGCTTCGCGCGCTGATCTGGGCCGAGTCCCGCTTCAATCCCATGGCGGTAAGTCCGGCCGGCGCCGCCGGACTTGCCCAACTGATGCCAGCCACTGCGCGCGAACTGGGAGTTAAGAATAGGCATGACCCTATCGCCTCCATCGACGGCGGCGCGCGCTACCTGCGCGATATGTTGAAACGCTTCGAAGCGGTCCATCTCGCATTGGCCGCCTATAATGCTGGTCCTGGTGCGGTTTCCCGCGCCCGCGGCATCCCAAGAAATGGTGAGACACCGCAATACGTCCGGACGGTGCTATCCAGATGGTCTGCAATCGGGTCATACCATTGATGAAATCGTATGATTTCTGACTATTATCTGCTGGTGCATACCGTAATGAAATCGGACTACGCCAATGCGTGATGAAACGAGAAAGCCGCTCGACTTTCACAAAGCGCTGAAGGCAAAGAAGCGCAGGAATCTGGGTAAGGAGATCATGTTGGGCTTAGGGGCATTCTCGATAGTGTTTGCGGCCGGGATGCTCGCGCTCAACTGGCCGGCAGGAGACGCGAGACCCGCAAGCGTTGGACAGCAGCCCCAAGGCCTGTTCCAACAAGCGAGCTCTCCGCAGTTTGCTATCTGTGGCAGGGTCAGAAGGACATGTGTCGTCGATGGGGATACCTTCTGGCTCGATGGAACCAAGATCCGTATCGCCGATATCGACACTCCAGAAATCGGCCAGCCTCGGTGTGACTACGAGTACGAGCTCGGAATGCGGGCGACACGCCGATTGGTCGACTTGCTTAATGCCGGGCCGTTTGAGCTTCGCACCATCGGAAATCGGGATGAGGACCAGTACGGTCGCAAATTGCGTGTCGTGACGCGAAATGGCCGGTCACTAGGCGATCAACTGGTCAGCGAAGGGTTGGCCAGGACGTGGACCGGAAGACGTGAGCCATGGTGCTGAACCGCGATCAGGAACGGTGGGCTGCCGCATTATGGGTAGAAAAGAATCATGGCGAAGCTGGGCCTGCCTACATCGCAAAGCAAGTGGAACGGCTGACCTTTGAGGGCGATGAAGCAGGTGTAGAAACCTGGAAGGCGATCGGCGACCGCTTCGATCAGCTTATGCGCAAAAGTACCGCGAACTGAGGTTCCATAGCGGTGCGGCGGTGGCTTCGAAATCTGGGTCTCAGGATTGAGTTCGCCGTCCTCGCTTCAGTGTCTTTGCTGGGGCTGCTATTGAGCCTCCGTTCTTGTTTTGGCTGACTAGAAGAGGCTCTCTCATCTCAGCCCCGGGCAAACTTGGCCTTTGTGATCTTTCCTCCTGAACGAAGTTCATCAAGGTAATCGCTCCACCATTGCGCCATGCGTACCCGCTCATCCCAGTGCTTGCCGCGGTGATAGATGCCGCGCACAGCATTGCTGTCGCCGTGGGCCAATGCGCGCTCGATGGCATCCGGGTTCCACAATCCTGACTCGTTCAGGAACGTCGAGGCCGTCGCCCGCAAACCGTGAGCGGTGACTTCATCCTTGGAATACCCCATGCGACGAAAAGCGGCATTGAGTGTGTTCTCGCTCATAGGACGCTTTGAACTGCGAGCCGAAGGGAACACGTATCCTTCATAGCCGAGCAATTCGGCAAGGTCAGTGAGGTAGCCAACTACCTGCCTTGAGAGTGGCACCGCATGCGCACGGCGTGCCTTCATTTTTCCAGCAGGGATCTTCCAGACGCCATCGACGAGGTCGATCTCGCGCCACTCGGCATGCCTGAGCTCGCCAGGTCGCACAAATACATGTGGTGCGATCTGCAACGCGAACTTGGTCACCATGTAGCCGGTGTAATCATCGATTGCCCGAAGCAGGCCGCCCAGCTCCTTGGGCTCCAGGATGGCAGCATAGTGAGTGGCTTTCGGCGTTATGAGTGCGCCTTTCAGCATGCTGGTTGGATCGGATTTGCAGCGAGTTGTCGCAACACCATATCGAAATACCCGACCCGCAAACGACCGGCACTTCTTGGCAGTCTCGTGCTTACCAGTGGCTTCAAGCCGCTTGAGAGGAGCCAGCACTTCAAACGGCTCGATCTCATGGATAGGCCGGTTTCCGATGGCCGGTGCGAGCTGATCGAGAAAATAGTTGGCTTTGATGATCGTGCCTTCAGCGCGGCCATTCTGCACCATCATCTGTTCGATATATTCGCGAGCAACTGCCTCGAATGTCTGAGCGGAGAGAAACTCCTCGCGGATCCTCCGCTTGCGCTTCTCGAAAGCCGGGTCGCCCCCTGAAGCGACAGCCTGGCGCGCCTCGAAGGTCACGTCTCGCGCCTCCTTCAGGCTGACTTCGGGATAGCTGCCGATCGCAAGCTTCTTCTCAACTTTGCCGAGCCGGTATCGGAAACGCCACAGCTTACTGCCTGCCGGCGTTACTTCGATGTAAAGGCCTCGCTGGTCAGCGACCTTGTAAGGCTTGTCTTTCGTCTTGAGGGCGCGGAGCCGTGTTTCGGTCAGAGGCATTTGCGGGCCTTTTCCCAATGTGGTTTTCGCAAAGGCCCGCAAAAGGCCCGCAAAAATGTCTGGAACCCCCGAGAACAAACAGGACGATCCGGAACTACCGAAGGGCGGAATCCCTAGGGTTTCTGCGGGTTTTATAGATTATCTGGGAGAACAAGAGAAGAACAAATGGTGCCCAGAAGAGGACTCGAACCTCCACACCCTTGCGAGTACATGCACCTGAAGCATGCGCGTCTACCAATTTCGCCATCTGGGCACATCGGCAAGCGTGGACGTGCCATCGCTTGCGGTAGGAGCGGGCCGATAGCGGGGCGGTGGTGGCTCTGTCAACGGAATTGCGCCTTGGCGCTGCGCAATTTCTGCGGCTGCACCGAAGCAGTTGCAGCGCAACGCGCATTGGGGCATGGCGATCGCGATTTCCAACCTCGCTTCGAAATAGGCCCCAACCATGGCAAAGACCGACATCATTGAAGGCAAATTGGTAGTGATGACAGGAGGCAGCGGCTTTCTGGGATCGCGTATTGCGCAGGCATTGCTCGAACGCGGCGCGCGGCTGCGGATTGCCAGCCGCAACCCGGAGCGGGCCTTTACTTTGAAACCCCTGGCCGATCTGGGCCAATTGCAATTCGCGCGCTGCGATATCCGCAATGAGCGGGATGTTGCGGCTGTGATGCAGGGCGCCGATCTCGTGATCAATCTTGTCGGCGGGTTCAAAGGCGATCTGGTTGAGCTGATCGGCGAAGGCGCGGGCAATGTGGCGCGGGCGGCCAAAGATGCGGGCGCTGCGGCGATGGTGCATATCAGCGCGATTGGCGCAGATGCAGAATCGGACGCAGAGTATGCGCGGGCAAAGGCGCTATCGGAAAATGAAGTGCTGGCCGCATTCCCCAAGGCCAGCATCATTCGTCCTTCGATGCTGTTTGGCGATGATGACCAGTTCATCAACATGCTCGCCGGCTTGATCTCTACCTTCCCCGCCCTGCCCGTTTTCGCGCCGCAATCGCCGCTGCAGATGCTGTGGGTCGATGATGCAGCAGATGCGGTGATTGCTGCGCTGGCAAACCCTGCAAAACATGGCGGCAAGATCTTTGAAATTGGCGGGCCGGAAGCGATCACCATGCTCGATTTGCATCGACGCATCGCCAAAGCGCAGGGCCGCGATCCTTTGCTGATCGAAACTCCCGACTTTGCCTCTGCGATTTTCGCCGCATTGCCGCTGACGCCGATGGGCCGAGACCAGTGGATCCTGCTCAAAGCGGGCAATGTTCCATCGGGCGACTATCCGGGCCTCAAACAGCTTGGCATCGAGCCCAAACCGCTGGGCCTGTTTCTCGACCGGTGGATGGTCCAATACCGCAAATATGGCCGCTTCAACAGCGAAGCGAAAACGTCACACTAAAACTACGCAGGCTTAGACCGGTTCGACCGTCACCATCGCGCCTTTGGCGTCAACAATCCGCACGCGCTCACCAACCTTTGCATCGGGACCATGCGCGATCCATTCGCTGTCGCCCACGGTTACGCGGCCTTCGCCATCCTTGATCGCCTGCGCGACTTTGACCGTTTGCCCGATCATCTGGATGCCGCGATGGTTGAGCGTAGGATTCTCGCTTTCAATCGGCCGGTCGCGCAGGAAACGCTTGGCCGAAAATGCGATGATCAGCGACAGGAAGAAGAAGTTGAGCACTTGCACTGCCGTGCCCAGATCGAGAACCGCGGTGAGCGCGCCGGTGATCAGCGCGGCCAGCGCGAGCCAGATCAGATAGATGCCCGGCAAGACCAGCTCCAGCGCGGCCAGCGCTATCCCGATGGCCAGCCAGGCCCACGCCGCATCGAGTCCCTGGAACCATTCCATCAGCTGCTGCTCCGCGGGGTGGAACGCGGAACGCTCGACCGTGCAGCTTTGCCGCTCGCCGGCGGTGGCGCGCTGCCGGGATGGTCACCGGTGACCGCATCTTTGACCAATTCGCCGATCCCGCCGAGCGAGCCGATCAGCTGCGTTGCTTCTACGGGGAACAGGATTGTCTTGGCGTTGGGGCTGGTCGCGAATTTGCCCACTGCTTTGGTATATTCCTGCGCCACGAAGTAATTGATCGCCGCATTACCGCTTTCGGCAATCGCGTCGGAAACCATCTGTGTCGCTTTGGCTTCGGCTTCGGCGAGACGTTCGCGTGCTTCTGCGTCGCGGAATGCAGCCTCTTTCTTACCTTCCGCCGTCAGGATGGCGCTTTGTTTGTCACCTTCTGCACGCAGAATGTTGGATGCGCGATCGCCTTCGGCCTCGAGGATTTCTGCACGCTTGAGACGTTCGGCCTTCATCTGCCGCGCCATTGCTTCGGAAATATCGATTGGCGGGCGGATATCCTTGATCTCCACGCGGGTGATTTTGACACCCCAAGGCGAAGTCGCATGATCGACCACGCTCAGCAGGCGGGCGTTGATCTCGTCGCGTTTGGACAATGTTTCATCCAAATCCATCGAGCCCATCACCGTCCTGAGGTTGGTTGTGGTCAGCGCCATGATCGCGCCATAGAGATTGGAAACCTCGTAAGCCGCTTTGTCCGCCTCAAGCACCTGGAAGAACACCACCGCATCGACGCCGACCATGGCGTTATCCTTGGTGATGATTTCCTGGCCGGGAATGTCGAGCACCTGCTCCATCACGTTAATCTTGTGACCGATCCGGTCGATGAAGGGGATCAGGATGTGCAGCCCCGGCTCGGCCGCTTTGGTAAACTTACCCAGCCGTTCGATCGTATAGACATAGCCCTGCTTGACCACGCGCACGGTGGAAAACAGCACCGCAACAATCAGCACAACCAGCAATAAGAGTAAGATGGACTCGATCATGTGACATTCCCCTGTATTGGCTCTTGGCAGGCAGAGTAGCGGTTAGGTAGTGCGGTGGGAAGAGGGGGAAGGTGCTCTTGTTTGGGGGGCCTCAGACGCCGGGCGCGACGCGTCCGCGTCGCTTGGCTACGCCTAACGGCGGCGCGCGGTCGCGCTTGCGGTCCGTCCGTTGGCAGACCGGACCATTCCAAGCCATCAGTATTGCACCGGTTCTTGGTCGCGGTAGCCATAGGGCCAAGCGGCCCGCCCGCAGCGAAGCGACCGATAGGGAGCGGGAGCGAGGAAAGCCAAGTGAGCGGACGCGAACGCCGGCTCTTGAGGCCAAACAAGGGACTCCGGCGACTGAGGGACTCAACAAGCAACCCGTTACACCAAACCGCCATTTTAATAGTGTGACCTTTCGCGCCCCCGCTCCTCCTCTTCGATCCGCGCGCAGGTGCGGTCCAGCTGCGCGAGATGCTGCAAAAGCGCTGAATTATCCGGTTTTTTGGTGACAGTGCGAAAGGTGCCGCTGCGCATGACTGGCTTTACCTTGCCCGACAAAGCATGCTCCCACAGCAGCCCGGGTGTGACTTTCCGTGCGGCGCGCACAACCGCCGTCATATCGCTGGCAAAGCGCCGCCCCATGACAATATCCCACGCCGCCGCAAACCCCTCCGCCCCCGGCTTGCGGCGCAGGCGATAGGCACTCTCGCGCGAGCGCCCCACCAAACGCGCGGCCTTCGCAACCGAACGCGTCTCGGCGAGATATCCGATAAATTCGGCCTGCTTGATGGGTGCCCAACCGTCCTTGCGATCACGCAAAGGGACCGGATGGAATGCGGGTGGTCGTGCGGGGCGGCGGTGTGGTTGGAGGTGGTCTGCCATTGAGCAGGTTAAGGCAGATTTTGGTGGTGTAGGAAAGCGTTGGCACAGAGACCAGAGTTGAAGCCAACCTTTCAACTTGGTGCTTGAGGACGTCGGCCTTGCGGTGATCCGGCTCAGCCAGCCCTCAGAGATTGAACTTCACGACCTACGTCTGCCAAAAAATTTGTTCACTTTTAGTGACATTGTGTTGACATGTAGCCTGACCTTCACTATTTTGTTTATTGGTTGGCACTCATGGTGAGTGGCGAGAAGAAGGTCTTTACAGATTGGAGGAGATTTAACGTCTCACCCGTGAAAGCAGTAGTGCTTTTAACCTTTGACCGGCTCAAGGTCATCGCGACTACAGCGAAGACGAGAAGCGCGGCGAGCCAGGACCACAACAAAGACTTTTGTGGTCCTGTGTATGCGAGTGAAATTACCGGCATCCGTTTCCTTTCGAAAGGAAAGACACGCTTTTGGCAATTCCGCCAACTGCGTCTTTTGAAAGGAATTTTCGATGAAACATTCGAATCTAAATACCAACCTGCCGGAGCGGCGTCCGAAGAAGCATCCACCTCCAGAGAAGAAACCCAAGTGGTCAAAATTTCTGGGAGCGGTGTTTCGGGGCATCCTTATATGGATGCCGCGGCTGTGGAAGGTTCTAGATATCCTCTTGGGCTCTAGTTTCAGACCACCTCTGTAGGGCGCCGTTCTCAATTACACCGGAGAAAGTTATGTTTGGACAGGCACTAAGACTGCTTCGGCGCCATCAAGGATTAAACCAGTCTGCTTTGGCAACGAAGCTGGGTGTATCTCGCTCCTACGTGTCAGAATTGGAAGGCGGAAACCGTACACCCTCTCTGGATTTGCTAAGCAGGTACGCTAATGCGTTCGACGTACCAGTCAGCTCGCTGGTATTTTTCGCCGAAGCGCTAGACGATAGAAGAAACGTCTCCGGTCACCTTGACCGAGCAAAAGGCGTTATAGCTAAAAAGATCATAGCGCTCCTCATGCTGCTCGATGTTGACGGAGAAGAGGAGCTAGAAGGTGAGCAAAACTAAGAAACCCTGGCGACGAAAAGCCAAGAAATTCTATCCTCTCGAAGCCAGTCCATTCTACAAACTCCAAAGTAAGAAAAGGCTTGCCTCCCTTCTCTTTACTTCTCTGACCGCGCTGAGAGGGATGGCCGACAAATCCGTGCCGCATTACGAGTATTGGGAAGAGCAAAAAGCAGATGGCTCAATGCGTCCCCTCTGCCGTCCGCACGAAGGCTTAGACAAAACGCAGAGCCGAATTGCTTACTTGCTCGCATGTGTTCAAACACCTGACTATGTTCATGCACCGGTGCCTGCCAAGACCTATGTCACGAATGCGGCCTCCCACCAAGGAGCTCGAGCGTTCTCCCTATTGGATATCGAGAGCTTCTATCCTTCTTGTAAAGAAGAGAAAGTGCTCGCGTTCTTCAGGCACAGAATGAAATGCTCTATTGACGTTTCCACCTTGCTAGCGCGGCTTTGCTGCGACAATGGCTCTCTTCCACAAGGATCGTCCTCCAGTCCAATTCTATCCTATTGGGCTTACGCGGAGATGTGGGACGCCATCTATACGATTACATCAAACGCCGGTAACAATTTCACGCTTTACCTCGATGATTTAACAATCTCCGGAGATAGGGTCCTAGGCAATACGTTATGGCGAATAAGGCAACAGATTCACAAGCACGGGTTGCAGATCAAAGAATCGAAAAGCCGTCGGATCATCGATAAGCCTGCGGACGTCACTGGCGTCATAGTGACCAATCAAGGCCTGCGTTTACCAAACCGCCAACACCAAAAGCTTGCTCACGCAAAATCGGATTTCTCTAAACCGGGCGGTAACCGAAAGCGGAAGGGGAACGTACTGCGCGGCAGAAATGCTCAGGCAGTTCAGATATTGAACCACAACTCTTGAGCTAGACCGAAATGCTGAGCGCGAAATCCATGCTTCGTTACCCTAGATTCCCGCTTTCGCGGGAATGACGAAGGGGGTGGTTAAAGCCCCCAAAACAACACCAGCATCCGCTCCCACGCCCGATCTGCCTCGGCTTTGTCATAAACCGGCGAGTCTATCGTGCACCAGCCATGCGCGGCGGGGTAGACTTCGATTTCTGCCGGGCGGCCTGAGGCATCGGATGCTTTGCGCAGTTCCACCTTGTCGTCGGGGCTGCGTTCGTCATCATTTTCGGCGACAGCGAACAGGTAGCTCGCCTGCGTTTTCTGCATCAGCTTGTGCGGGCTGTCCTCGTCTTCGCGCACCAAACCGCCTCCGTGGAAGCTGGCGGCGGCTTTGACGCGGTCTGGAACAGCCGCGGTCGAATAGACGGTGAACGGGCCCCCCATGCAGTAACCGTTGCTGCCGATCCCGCGCGATGTATCGACCACTTCCTGCGCATCGAGAAACGCCACCGCGGCCTTCGCATCGCGCATCACCGCGCGCGAGCCCAATTGATCGATCATCGGGCGCAGTTTTGCGCGGCCTTCATCGGTGCGCCATTCCATGAAACTGCCGAGCACGGGCGCTTTGGCGCTGCGGTAATATTGGTTCATCGCGAGCACGGCATAACCCGCCTCTGCCAGCCGGGTGGCCATGATTTCATAGGCTTCGCGCAGCCCGGCAATATCGGGCCACAGGATCACACCGGGATGCTTGCCCGATGCCGGATGGACGAAAAACGCGTCAACCGTGCCATCTTCGGCCGAGAATTCGACCATCTTGCCCACGGTTGTTCCCTCTGGCGGGGCGGCGAGACTGCCATCGGTGGGCGCGCAGGCAGCAACCGCAGCGACCCCGCCCAACGCCCCTGCCCGCGCGGCAAATTCGCGGCGGCTTAGCTGCATCCGCTTTAGCGCGGCCTCTTCTTGTTCCAGAGTGAAATCATCGCACATGCATCGTCTCCTTTGTGCATATCATGCGGCGCGGCGGCGGTTTGTGCAAGGGAATGGACTCGCGCGCAAAGTTGCGGCAACACAGTTTCAAACAGCGACCGAAAAGCGTTCGGCGCAGACAATCCTTGGGAGAGGGCATTGATGAACAAACTCATATTTGCAGCGGCGGCGACTTTGGCATTGTCCGCTTGTGGCCAGTCAGCCGATGACATGAGCGAAACCGGCATCAGCGCCGAACGCCTGCTGGCGGCGCAGTCCGACGATGCAAACTGGATCACCTATGGCCGCAATTATGAGGAGCAACGCTATAGCCCCCTTGATCAGGTCAACGCCGAAACGGTCGGCGATCTGGGGCTGACATGGTTTGCCGATATGGACACCGCGCGCGGGCAGGAAGCGACCCCGCTGGTGATGGATGGCAAGCTCTATGTCACCACTGCGTGGAGCAAGGTGAAGGCATACAACGCAGCGACGGGCGAACTGCTGTGGGAATATGACCCCGAAGTTCCCGGCGAAACCGGCGTGAAGGCATGCTGCGATGTGGTCAATCGCGGGGTTGCGGCATGGGGCGATCATCTGTTCCTGGGCACGCTGGACGGGCGGCTGGTGAAGCTGGACCGCGAGACGGGCGCCGTCGAGTGGGAGAAAGTCACCGTCGATCAGGAGAAAAGCTACACCATCACCGGCGCGCCGCGCATTGTTGATGGCAAGGTCTTTATCGGCAGCGGCGGCGCGGAATTCGGCGTGCGCGGCAATTTCGCGGCCTTCGATGCGGGCAGCGGCGAAGAGCTGTGGCGCTTCTACACCGTGCCTGCGGGTGACGAGGATGAAAATTCTGCCGAATATCTGCAAGCAGCAGCGAAGACATGGTCCGGCGGTGTGCTGGGCAGCGAAAGCGGCATTGGCGGCGGCGGCACCGTGTGGGACGCAATGGCCTATGATGCCGGGCTCGACATGCTCTATATCGGTGTCGGCAATGGCAGCCCGTGGAACCGCGCCTATCGCAGCCCGGGCGAAGATGGCACCGGCGAAGGTGACAATCTCTACCTCTCCAGCATTATCGCGGTGAAGCCGGAAACGGGCGAATATGTCTGGCATTACCAGACGACCCCGGGCGAAACATGGGATTTCACCGCGACGCAGCACATCATGCTGGCCGATCTGGAAATCGACGGGGCGCAGCGCAAAGTGCTGATGCAGGCGCCGAAGAACGGATTCTTCTATGTGCTCGACCGCGAAACGGGCGAGTTCATCAGCGGCGATGCCTATGTTCCGGTCAATTGGGCGACCGGCATTGACGAGAATGGCCGCCCGATCGAAAATCCCGAAACGCGGATCGACGTGACCGGCAAACCCGCAATTGTCGCGCCCGGCGCGCTGGGCGGTCATAACTGGCATCCTATGGCGTTCCACCCTGGCGAAGGGCTGGTCTATATCCCTGCATTCGAAGCGGCGATGGCCTATGCCCCCGAAGAGAACTGGAAGCCCGATCCCAAGCGCGGCTTTAACGTTGGCTTTGATCTGGCGGCGGGCGACCTTCCCCCGGACGAGGGTATGCGCCGCGAAATCGCCGGAACTCTGAAAGGCACATTGATCGCATGGGATCCGGTGGCCAAGAAACCGCGCTGGACGGTCGAACATCCCGGCCCGTGGAATGGCGGCTTGCTCGCGACCGGTGGTAATCTGGTTTTCCAGGGAACTGCGGGCAGCGAATTCAACGCCTATAACGCGGCAACGGGCGACAAGCTGTGGAGCTTCGCTGCACAGACCGGCGTGGTTGCCCCCCCGATCACTTATACAGTCGATGGGGAACAGTATGTCGCGGTGCTGGCCGGTTGGGGCGGCGCCTATGCGATTACCGTCGATGGTGATCTGCTCAAACGCAAAGCGCCCGTTCGCAATGTCAGCCGCTTGCTGGTGTTCAAACTGGGCGGCAAAGCGCAGCTGCCGGCAGCGGCCGAGATGGTGCAAACTCCGCTCGATCCGCCACCCAGCCGCGCATCGGCGGATGTTATTGCCGCAGGCGGGAAAAGCTATGCCCGCTATTGCGCGGTGTGCCACGCACCGGGTGCGGTCGGCTCCACCGTTCTGCCCGATCTTCGCCGCAGCGGGGCATTAGTCAATGCGGCAGCCTGGCAGAGCATCGTCCATGACGGCGCGCTGGAAGATAACGGCATGGCGAGCTTTTCAGAATCGCTTTCCAAGGAACAGATCGACGCGATCCGCGAATGGGTGATCTTCCGCGCCAATCAGGACAAGGCGCTGGAAGGCGAACGGTAAGGTTGCCCGCACTCCTATGGATGCGGTCCGGCTGACGCTTCACAACGGTCCGCTGTCTTTTAGCGCAACCGCTATGGGCAGCGGGCCAACCGTGCTGTGCCTTCACGGCTTTCCCGACAATGCCACATCGTTCCGCCAGCAATTGCCGTTTCTGGCAGAGAACGGATATCGCGCGGTCGCGGTAACATTGCGCGGTTATGAGCCCGGCTCGATCCCCGCTGACGGCGATTATTCGATGCAGGAGCTGGTGTCCGATGTTGTCGCCTGGGTCGAGGAATTGGGCGGTGATCCTGTTCATATTGTCGGCCATGATTGGGGCGCGGCCATCGCCTATTCCGCCGCCGCCTTTGCGCCCGACAAATTCCGCAGCGCCGCGGCAATGGCGGTTCCGCATCCCACGCGCTTTGGCGTGGAGGCGCGCCGCTATCCAAAGCAAGCGATGCTGTCATGGTATATGCTGTTTTTCCAGCTGCGCGGCCTGTCCGAACGTATAGTCCGCGCGCGCGATTTCGCTTTCATCAAATGGTTATGGCGCAAATGGAGCCCCGGCTGGACACCATCGCATGCGGAAATGGGCAGCGTCATCGCAACGCTGCGCCAACCCGGTGTGCTTGAGGCGTCGCTCGGCTATTACCGCGCTGCACTGGGCGGCAAGAAACCGCCTGCTTCCGGAGCCGCGCAGCAGCATTTCAAACTGCATGTTCCGATCTTGGCGATGACCGGCGCGCGAGACGGCTGCGTCGACACCGCAATTTTCGAGAAGCTGCTTCATGACGAAGATCACTGCGCCGGTCTCCGCTTCGAACGCGTCCAGGGCGCCGGACATTTTCTTCATCAGGAGAAACCAGATGCATGCAATGCGATCCTGCTCGATTGGTTAAAGGGCAATAGCTGACGGCAAAATACCCCTGACGACGGCAACCGACACGTGATAGGTTGCGAGCAAAGACTAATGCGATTCGCCGCGAGGCGGATTCTTCATGAAAATACGGAGAGACTTCTATGAGCAAGAATTATCAAAATCTGATCGACGGCGAACTCGTCAGCACTGATGCGACGATGGAAGTTCTCAACCCCGCAAACGAGGAAGTGATCGGCCTGGTCCCCTCTTGCGGCAAGGAAGAACTGGACCGCGCGGTTGCGGCAGCGCGCAAAGCCTTCAAGTCATGGTCCAAGACCTCGATCGAGGAACGCCGCGCGGTAATTCAGGCCATGTCCGGTGCGATCAAGGAAAACGCCGACGAACTGTTCCGCCTGCTGACCAGCGAACAAGGCAAGCCGCACGAACAAGCCAAGGGCGAAATTTTCGGCGCGGCCGGAATGATGGCGGCGCAATCGACGCTGACGCTCGAAGACGAAATCAATGAAGATAGCGACCAGCGCCTCAGCCGCACCCGCCGCGTGCCGGTGGGCGTGGTCGGCGGCATTGTGCCGTGGAATTTCCCCGTGATGATGGCGATGCAGAAAATCGCGCCCGCTCTGCTGAGCGGCTGCACAATCGTGCTCAAGCCTTCGCCTTTTACGCCGCTGGCGACTTTGCGCGTGGCCGAATTGGTGAAAGACATCGTACCTGCAGGCGTGGTCAATATCATCACCGGCGAAGACTCGCTCGGCCCGTTGATCACCGGCCACGAAGATATCGACAAAATCACCTTCACCGGCTCCACCGCGACCGGCAAGAAAATCATGGAAGGCGCATCAAAGGATCTCAAGCGGATCACGCTCGAACTGGGCGGCAATGACGCCTCGATCGTACTGCCCGATGCCGATGTAGAAAAAGTCGCCGAACAATTGTTCTGGTCCAGCTTCTCCAATGCGGGGCAGATCTGCGTCGCGGCCAAGCGCATCTATATCCACGAAGACATTTATGACGATCTTTCCGCCGCCATCGCCAAAGTCGCCGAAGGCGTGACCGTGGGCGACGGATCGCAGCAAGGCACCGGCGTCGGCCCGATCCAGAACAAGAAGCAGTTCGACCGCGTGTGCGAACTGATCCAGGATGCCAAGGACAATGGCTACAAATTCCTGACAGGCGGCGATGTCGATCCTTCGGGCACGGGCTATTACGTGCCGATCACCATCATGGACAATCCGCCCGAAGACGCGCGGATCGTGGCAGAGGAACAATTCGGTCCGGTCATGCCGCTGATGAAATTCAGCACTGAAGAAGAAGTGATCGCGCGCGCAAACAATTCCGAATACGGGCTTGCAGGCGCGGTCTGGACCAAAGACACCGACAAAGGCGTGGCGATTGCCGAACAGCTTGAAACCGGCACCGTGTGGATCAACGAATTCCTCCACCTGAGCCCCTTCGCCCCGTTTGGCGGCCACAAGCAATCAGGCTTCGGCGCCGAATATGGCAAGGAAGGCCTGCTCGAATTCACCTATCCGCAAGTGATCACGGTGAAGAAAGACGCGCTGGTTTAATGTCCGCAGGCGCTGGCGACCCTGACGATATTCGGGGTTGGCAGCGCCTTTCGGGCTCCATCACGACATCGGGCAAACTTGATCCCGGCGATCCCGCCCGCCTGGCAAAGCTGGGCGTGCATCACGTCATCAATCTCGCGCTGGATGATCATGAAGAGGCCTTGGCAGGCGAAGCGGAACTGCTCGCCGCGATTGGCATCCGCTACACCCATATCCCGATACCGTTCGATGCCCCCTCGGCAGAACATTACGCGCGGTTTCGCGAGGCAATGGCTGCGTCCACCGGCCCGGTTCACGTCCATTGCATCATGAATTACCGCGTCTCGGCGCTTTTCTACCTGCTCCACCGCGAGGGAGGAATGGAAGAAAGCGAAGCGCGGGCAATTATGGCGCAGCAATGGGACCCGCTGGGCTCAGATCATCCCGCAGCAAAACCATGGGCGAAATTACTCACCGCTCAGTGATAGACCGGTACCACCAATCTGCTTAGCAATTGCCGCTCTTGCGCCCATCGCGGTGTCAGCGCGAAACTGCCGAGGACCGCAGCGCGGACAAAGCGGTTCGGCATATGCGCCGCCTGGCCCATCAAGGCCGATTCCCGGACATAGCTACGCACCCGTTTGAGGCGCTGATGTTCCAGCGCCGGAAGGATTTGTTCCGGTGGCAAGCGCTGTGCCAGCACAGCAAGCGCCCAAGCATCCTCGATGCTCTGGCACGCGCCCTGACCTTGGTTCGGCTGCATCGGATGCGCCGCATCCCCAATGCAGATGATGCGGCCATTGCCCAGGACCTTGGGTGGCGGTTTGGCGTGGATCGCGACAGGTATACATTCCTGTGCGGCGGCCAAGGTGCTCGCGACGGGATCGGGCCACTGTGCTGCGCATTCTGTGATTTTCGGCAAAGTCATTTCCGCAACATCGGCTGCTCTTCCGGCGCTTCGCATATAGAACCAGTACCGCATGCCCTGCCCTGCATCGAAAACGCCAAAGCGGTCATCGTCGCCCCAAAATTCCCGCGCAAAACCGGACGGCAAAGGTTGCTGCGGCGTGTTGCAGAGACCCAACGCACCGACATAGCCAGCAAATTGCGGTTCGATGCCTGACAGAACTTTGCCGATCCGCGAATGAATTCCATCGGCTGCAATCAGGATATCGGCCGAAGCGATCGTTCCGTCTTCCAGTTCAACCGCGGCTTTGCCATCGTGGAGGTTTGCATCGGCAACTGCCGCATCGAGCCTGACATTCTCGGGTCCAAGGTGATCGAGCAGAATTTGCTGCAACAGGGCCCGCGTCGGTAGAAAAGAGTCGCTTGTCGATACATCCATGGGACCCATCAGCATCCGGCCATCTTTACGGCCTAGGGATACTTTCCTGATTTGCGCTGCTCGTGCGCGCACGGCATCGCCGCATCCCAGCCCGTCGAGCCCCGCCATCGCATTGCCCCAGATCGACAGGGCCGCGCCCATTGGCACAATCGCGGGTGCCCGCTCATAAACTGTCACAGCAAAGCCGGCCTTACGCATTGCAATTCCGGCCGCTAGGCCCGCAATTCCTCCGCCGATGATGGCACATGTGCGCGGCATGGCTTTATCCCTTCGACAACGCGTCAAATCGGGTTAGCGCGAATTCTTTCGATTTGCTGCTGCAAAGCGCGCAGTGGTTGTTGCGCTCTGTCGAACAAGCCTGCTTACATCCGCATCCGCGCGCTTTGGCCGTCATCGACCTTGATTACAGCGCCGGTCACGCATTCGCTGGCCGGGCTGCACAGGTAAAGCAGCGTGGAATCGAGCTGCGCTGCCACGGGGACGCGTTTGCGCGCGACCCATTCGCGGGGATCGCCGATCCGTTCGAACATGCCGTCGGTCATCTCGCTGACGAACATACCCGGTGCAATCGCGTTGACGTTGATATTGGCGAAGGCCCATTCGGTGCTGAGCGTTTCGGTCATGCGCGCAACCGCGGTCTTGGTCACCGCGTAGAGCGCCGCCCCGCCGCCATCATAGCGGAAATGCGCGGTCGAGCTGATATTGACGATATTGCCCGGCTTCTTCGCCGCAATCAGCCGCCGCGCAACATCGGTCGCAAGCAGCCATGGCGCGCGCAGATTCACGCCCAGCACGTGATCGACCAGATCGACCGACATCTTGTGCGCACGCTGCGCATCGGGAACGCCGGCATTGTTGACCAGAATATCGACCGTGCCGAATGCCGCCTCTGCCGCATCGACCGCTGCCGACAAGGCATCCGCGTCGCGCGCGTCCATCGCCACCGGCAGCGCTTTGCCACCGACAGAGGTAATCTCTTGCGCCAACGCTTCGAGCCGGTCCATCCGTCGCGCGCATAAGGCAACCGCCGCGCCTTGGTTTGCGAGCACCCGGGCGAAACGCTCACCCAAACCGGAAGACGCGCCGGTAACCAACGCAACGCGCCCGGTCAGATCGTGGTTTGTATTGGGAATCGGGAATTCAGCCATGCTCTTCTCTCCAAAAACTGCAAACTGTCTTGCACCCGATTGCGCCTTGTTCAGCCATCAAAGAAATTGAGTTCCAGCAGCACATTGTTCGGGTCGGCAGTAAATATCTGTTTGATGCCGGATGCCGAGTGATCGCTCACCCGGTAATCCGCGCCGCGCGCGTCCAGCCGTTCGCGCATCGCATCGAACCCCTTGCACCGGAAAGCAACGTGATGGATTGCCCCGGTTGGCGCACCAACTTCTACATCGCGGTCATAACGGCGCGCGAAATCTTCCGAATTGAGATGCAGGATGGCATTTCCGGCGCTGTCATACATCCACCGCACCTGATCTGGGCGCATATGCGCAGGCCCGTCGCGTTCTTCCAGATCAAGTAGCGCAGCGTAGAAACGCGCTGTCGCTTGCAGATCGGCGGCGATGATATTCACATGGTCCAGCTTTTCGACAATCATGATTACCCCCTGAATACCACGGTGCGTTGACCGTTCAGCAAAACGCGTTCTTCCAGATGGAGCCGCACGGCTTCTGCCAAAACGCGGCTTTCGATATCGCGGCCCTTGCGGACCAGATCGTCGGGGCTGTCGGCATGTGTGATCGCTTCGACATCCTGATGGATGATCGGCCCTTCATCGAGATCGGTCGTGACATAATGCGCCGTCGCGCCGATCATCTTCACCCCGCGCGCATGCGCCTGGTGATAGGGTTTGGCGCCTTTGAAGCCCGGAAGGAAGCTGTGGTGGATGTTTATGCACCGCCCCGCGAAATGCGCCGCCTGCTCGTCCGATAATATCTGCATATAGCGCGCCAGAATGACCAGTTCGGCGTCAACTTCTTCGGCAATGGCGCGGACCTGTGCCTCTTGTTCGGGCTTGGTTTCTTTGGTGATCGGCAAGTGATGGAACGGCAGGTCCGACAGGTCGATATGGGTGATCGCCTCTGCCGGATGGTTTGAAACAATCGCGACCGGTTCCATCGGCAATTCGCCGATCCGCCAGCGATAGAGCAGGCTCGCCAGACAATGATCGAATTTGCTGACCATCAGCAGCACGCGGCGCGGACGATCGCGGCTGACTATTTTCCAATCCATATCCTGCCGCGCGGCGAAGAGGCCAAACCCTTCGCGCAATTTGTCTGAAGAAGCCCCCGCCGGATCAAACGCGACGCGCATGAAAAACGCATTGCTTGCCCGATCGTTGAATTGCTGCGCCTCCAGCACATTGCAGCCTTGTTCAAACAGAAAACCCGTGACGTTGGCAGTGATCCCGGGCTTGTCCGGGCAGGACAAAGTGAGGATGAGCGGGTCAATCATATTCAAACCGTGTACCATTACGTTTGCAATACGCTATCCACCAGTCATTCTCTTGTTCCGAGTATCCAAGCAACCGACCCTCTTCACGCTCATGGGCCTCCGTCCAGCGCTCAGCTATTGATTTCAGCTGCATCATTGCATCTATCCGCCATTCCTCGCCAGGAAGCACGAATAGCACATGATGCCATCGGCGGACGTCTACACCCTGTGATTCATCGGTCACGTGGTGGTCGCTTCTAACGATCTTGCCATTGCTCACATCTCGGGCAAACCATTGAAAGTATCTTTGCACAACCGGCGGGAAATGTCCGTCAGCATCCACGAAGTAAGCCAGTGGCTTCTTCCCCAACCGCATCAAGCCCAGCTCGCGGTTAGTATGGATGAGGTAGGGCGGCGTGCCGTGCACCCTTACCGCCGTCCCAATGCCTCTTCGCTTTGCGTCATCAGCTTCTGGATGATGTCGGCAACGGACTCTTCGGCCTTGAGCATCCCGACCGATTGGCCCGCCATTATCGAACCGTTCTCGACATCGCCATCGATCACCGCGCGGCGCAATGCACCGGCCCAGAAATGTTCGATTTGCAATTGCGCCTCGCCCATCTCGATTTCGCCTGCATCGAGCAGCTTGGCGACTTCGATCTGTTTTGCGGTAAATTCTTCGGTGCCCTTGTTCTTGAGCGCGCGCACCGGAATCACCGGCAGGCGCGGATCGACCTGCACGCTGGTAATGGCATCGCGGGCATTGGCGCGGAAGAACGCCTTCTTGAAATTCTCATGCGCAATGCTTTCTGCGGCGCAGGCAAAACGCGTGCCCAGCTGCACCCCGACCGCGCCCATTTCCAGATAACCGGCAATCGCCTGACCGCGCCCGATCCCGCCTGCGACGAAGACCAGATGGTCCTCCGCCAGTTCGGGAAGGAATTCCTGTGCCAGAACCGAAGTCGAAACCGGGCCGATATGGCCGCCCGCTTCCATCCCTTCGATCACCAGCGCATCGCCGCCGCTGCGCAGCAGCTTTTTCGCCAGTGCCAAAGTCGGCGCGAAAACGATCACTTTGGCGCCGAACGCCTTGATCGCTTCGACGCTGCCCTTGGGAGGGATGCCGCCCGCCAGAACCACGTGGCCCACACCATGTTTCGCGCAGACATCGATCAGGTCGAACAATTGCGGATGCATGGTGATCAGGTTTACGCCGAACGGTTTATCGGTCATCGCTTTGGTCGCGGCGATCTCTGCGTCAAGCAAGTCGGGCGTCATTGCGCCGCAAGCGATCACACCAAAGCCGCCGGCATTGGAAATTGCCGAGACCAGATTGCGTTCGCTGACCCAGCTCATCGCGCCGCACAGGATCGCATATTCGCTGCCAAGAAATTCGGTTCCGCGCTGCATCAGCGCGCTTGTTTTCGGAAAATTGCTCATACCGTCGCGCTTAGAAGGCAGCGCGCAACGCGGCAAGAGGCATAGCTATGCCGGGCCGGAACCAACCGCCCTGCCGCCCATTGGACAAGTATAACAAGCAGCTTGCCTGACCGCCGGCTATTAATCGGTTTTGTCGATAAGGGTGACAGGAGTTAATTGCTTCCCTCGATTGATCCGGAGGCGTAGTCAGGCATCATAGAATCACCAAAACGAGAGGAATTTTTCCATGGACATGAAAACTGGCGAACTTAGCGGCGGCTGCCCCTTTAGCGGCGCAGACAGCGTGCGCAGCCTGCACGGCCGTACCAACAGAGACTGGTGGCCCGATGCGCTGCAGCTCGATATTCTCGGCCAAGGCGGCAAGTCGCCCGATCCATTGGGCGACGATTTCAACTATGCCGAAGCTTTCAACGCGCTCGACTATGATGCGCTGAAAGCCGATCTGACTGCGCTGATGACCGACAGCCAGCCTTGGTGGCCGGCCGATTATGGTCATTACGGCCCGTTCTTCATTCGCATGGCATGGCACGCAGCCGGCACATACCGAACCGGTGACGGGCGCGGCGGGTCGAGCAGCGGCCAGCAACGCTTTGCGCCGCTCAACAGCTGGCCGGATAACGGCAATCTCGACAAGGCGCGCCGCCTGCTGTGGCCCGTCAAACAGAAATACGGGAAGAATATCAGCTGGGCTGACCTGTTCATCCTTGCCGGCAATGTCGCGATCGAAAGCATGGGCGGCCCCGTCTTCGGCTTCGGCGGCGGACGTGCCGACGTCTATGAACCCGAAACTGTCTATTGGGGAACCGAAGACAAATGGGTCGATGAAGGTGTTGCAACGCGCATCATCCCTGACGAAGGCAAAGCGCTCGATAATCCGCTCGCAGCCATCCAGATGGGCCTGATTTACGTCAATCCGGAAGGTCCCGGCGGTGATCCGCACGACGCCGAAGGCATGGCGCGTGACATGCGCGAAACATTCAGCCGGATGGCAATGAATGACGAGGAAACCGTTGCTCTGACAGCCGGTGGCCACGCATTCGGTAAAGCGCATGGTGCGAAACCATCCGATACATTCGGCGGTTCGCCCGAATCCGAAGCGCTTGCTTTGCAGGGCTTCGGCTGGCTCAACGACAAGGACGAAATCGGCCGCGGTAACATCACCACCTCGGGCATCGAAGGCGCTTGGACCAACACCCCGACACAGTGGACCGGCGACTATTTCCGCCTGTTGCTCGATTATGATTACGAGCTGGTGCAAAGCCCCGCGGGCGCCAACCAATGGCAGCCTATCGACCAGAAGGAAGAGGACATGGCGCCCGACGCCCGTGACCCTTCGAAGAAGGTTCCGACCATGATGACCACCGCCGATATGGCGCTGAAGCGCGATCCGGAATATCGCAAGATTTCCGAACGCTTCCGCAATGACCAGGCGGCATTGGATGACGCCTTTGCCCGTGCATGGTTCAAACTGTGCCACCGCGATATGGGCCCCAAAGCCCGCTATCAGGGGCCGGAAGTTCCAAGCGAAGATCTGATCTGGCAGGATCCCGTTCCGGAAGGTTCGACACCTGCCAACGGTGCGGTCGCGGATTTCAAATCGGCAATCCTCGAAAGCGGTCTGTCGGTGAGCGAACTGGTCAAAGCTGCATGGGCTTCTGCCGGTACATACCGCAATTCGGACCATCGTGGCGGCTCGAATGGCGCGCGCGTCCGTCTCGCTCCGCAGAAGGACTGGGCCGCAAACGATCCCGAAGAACTGTCCAAAGTTCTGGGCAAGATCGACGAATTGCGCGGCGATATTTCGATGGCCGACGCGATCGTATTTGCCGGTGCGGCAGCGGTCGAGAAGGCAGCGAGCGATGCAGGCTTCAATGTCAGCGTACCGGTAACCGGCGGCCGCGGCGACGCGAGCGACGAGCAAACCGATGCTGAAAGCTTCGAACCGCTGGAACCGTTTGCCGATGGTTTCCGCAACTATCTGCGGACCAAGGCAACGGTAAAGACCGAAGAAATGCTGGTCGACAGAGCGCATTTGCTGGGTCTTTCGACACCGGAAATGACCGCATTGGTCGGCGGCATGCGCGCATTGGGCGCGGTTTCCGGCAACACCGGCCACGGCGTCTTCACCGACCGTCCCGGCCAGCTGACCAACGACTTCTTCGTCAACCTGCTCGATATGGCGAACGAATGGAAACCGGTCGATGGCAGCCAGGATGAAGAATTTGTCGGCAGCGACCGTGCAAGCGGCGAAGAGAAATGGCGCGCAACCCGCGTTGACCTCGTCTTCGGTTCAAACTCGCAGCTTCGCGCTGTGGCTGAAGTCTTCGCCGAGAATGGCAACGAGCAGAAGTTCGTCGACACATTCGTTTCGGCCTGGACCAAGGTGATGGAAGCAGGCCGCTTCTAAACCCGACACCCTCTCCCCCCGAGGGTCGCAAGAACCCCTCCGTCGTTTCGGCTTCGGAGGGGTTTTTCTTTGCCTATCGCACGCGCTCGGGAACGGCGCTCTGACTGAAAGAAGAACGCCCTTCGATCTGGAATCGTCAAGCCTGGAACCAGCCGGCCTCTTTCAATCCGGGCGCGGCGCCGCGCGAAACGGGGGCTTCCAACCCGCCATCCAGTTGCAAACGGATGTTGCGGCCTTCGCGCCGCGAGCCCTGTACGGCGCTTCGCGCGACCCACCAGCTGCGATGCACCTGCGCGCCTTCCAGCCCTTCCAGTTCCGCCACCGCATCGCGCATTCTCAACAGGATCAGGTCAGACCCCAGATCGGTATGCGCGCGGACATAATGGTCTTCCATTTCCAGCGCGATCAGATTGGTGCCCAAGGCCGGCGACAAACGTTCAAGAAAGCGGTTGGCTTCCGGCCCGCGCGCGGCATCGTCACCCGCTACTGCGCCCTGCCCGGCCACCCCTGTCCCGCCATCGGTTTCATGCACCCGGTTTTCCAGCATGTAGAACAAGGCTGTCACGCCGCCGCCGATCACCAGCACGTAGAGATAAGTGATCACCGCGGCTTGCAGCGAGGGGAATATTGCTCCGCCAGGCAAACGGCCGATAGCGATGACCGCGACAGTCATCGGAATGGTCGCAAGCAGCACCGCTGCGGTCCATAGGCCGGGCCGCGGCAAATCGAGCGCTCCGCCAAGCCGGTCAACGAAATGGCTCATCGGGCTGTAAATCGCATAGCCGAGATAGGAAAAGCCCAGCCATGCGACCAGCCGGTAGGCTAGAGGCTGTTCGAAACTTCCGAACGGACCGATCAAAGCCAGCACCACGCCGATCACTGTCATGATCGACAGATCGACGATCAACTTGCGCGCCAGTTTGTCGCGTGGGGGCTTGTCCGTTTCGCTCATCTGCGCGCGAAACTAACGCCCATTCGCGCTTCGTAAAGTGGCAATCCCCCTGAAATCCGCCGCTTTCACGAAGCCGATGGTCCGTTGGCGCAGATGCGATTGCGGGTGAACGGGCATGCGGCATGATCGCCAGCAAGACACGATTACAGGAGAACACCGTGCACGCAGCAATCACCCCCGGCCTCAGCCCCAAGGGCGGTTTCGATCTTGGCCCGCTGAACCGCGCGATCATTGGCGCAGCATCGGTCGCAATGTCGGCCATTTGTCTTTTTGCCCTGACCCGCGGCATCATGGGCGCTGCGCCAGACCACTATGGCTGGCGTAACTGGTCGGTAATGATCCATGTCGCAACGGTCATTCCGGCAGTGCCGCTGGGCGGCTATTTGCTGCTGACCCGCAAGGGCACCAAATTGCACAAGATGCTGGGCAAGGTCTGGCTTGGCCTGATGGTGGTCACGGCCATTGCGATTGTCTTTATCCGCGGCGGCACCGACTTTTCGTGGATCCACATCTTTGTCCCGATGACGCTGCTGGGTTCCTACAAGGCAATCTCTACCGCCCGCGCGCGCGACATTCAGGCGCATAAGAAACACATTGTCGGAATGTATATGGGCGCGCTGATGATCCCCGGCATTTTCTCGTTCATGCCGGGGCGCTTCATGTGGGCGCTGCTGTTTGGTTAGGAGGCCCGGCTACTCGCCGTAACCGATCCGCACTTTGCCCGCTGCATCTTTGGCGATGCGGCGGGCGTCGTCGGTTGATCCCGCGCAGGCCAGCGCCACGCCCATCCGGCGATAGGGCCGCGACGTAGGCTTGCCGAATATGCGTATATCCGCGCCTTGCTCCATAGCCTCTGCAAGGCCCGAATAGGTCAAATCATCGCTATCGCGGTCGGCGAGGATAACCGCCGATGCCGATGGACGCGCGCGGATCATTGCCGGAACTTGCAGCCCCATGATCGCGCGCGCATGCAAATCGAACTCGCTGAGATTTTGCGATACCGAAGTAACCATGCCCGTATCATGCGGCCGCGGGCTGAGTTCGGAAAAAATCACCTCTTCACCCTTCACGAAGAATTCCACTCCGAACAGGCCCCAGCCTTTGCCATTGCCTTGCAGCGCCTCGACCACTTTGCGCGCCATATCCTGCGCTTCACCAATCGCGGCATCGGACATTTCGGTCGGCTGCCAGCTTTCCTGGTAATCGCCGCGTTCCTGCCGGTGGCCGATAGGCGGGCAGAAACTTGTCCCGTCCCTGTGCCGGATCGTGAGCAGGGTGATCTCGTAATCGAAGTCGATAAATTGCTCGACGATCACTCGCTGGCGGTCACCGCGCATATTGGCAACGGCATAGTCCCACGCCTCTTGCAGCGCCGCCGCATCGTCCACTTTGCTTTGGCCCTTGCCCGAAGAGGACATCACCGGCTTGATCACGCAGGGGAAGCCGGTGATTTCCGCCGCCGCGCAGACTTCCTCGAAATTTTCCGCATAGCGGTAGGTCGAAGTCCTCAGGCCCAATTCCTGCGCCGCCATATCGCGGATCGCATCGCGGTTCATGGTCAGCTGGGTCGCCCGCGCGGAAGGCACGATATTGACGCCGTCCTGCTCCAATTCGGCCAGCACTTCGGTCCGGATCGCTTCAATTTCCGGCACGACATAATCGGGCGCATGCTTTGCCACCGCCTCGCGCAGTTTCGCGCCATCGAGCATGGAGAAAACTTCGCGCGCGTCGGCAAGCTGCATTGCGGGCGCATTGTCATAGGCATCGCAGGCGATGACATAGGCGCCCAGCCGTTTGGCCGAGATCACAAATTCGCGCGCCAATTCGCCCGAACCAAGGAGAAGGATTTTTGCTGTGTGCGGCATGGTCGCCCGTTTACCTGCTGGAACTGTTCGCGGCAATTATCGCCAATGCCCCCAGCGCCAAGGCGACTTTCCCCATATTCGCACCCTTGCGCGGCGGGCGGCAATCATTGCCCCACATATCCCAATATTTGATGCAATGGATGTAATCGCCGGACATGTAGACTTTGACCGATCCGGTTGATCCGTTGTTATAGGTGTAATCGACTTCGTAATAGCGGTTGGCGATTCCGCCGATCACATAGCCGCTGCGCATATTGCGCACCGTGCCCGGGTTGTAGCGGTTAATCCACCAGCTCTGGCTGTCTTGCAGGATCATCGTATCGATCGCGCGCAAAGCGGCCGCGCGTTCGGGCGATGCGCGTACCTGTTCGATCGCGGAAGCCGTCCGGTCTTTCTGGAGCCGCGCTGCTATTGCATTCCTGCGATCCCGCTCGCGCTTTTCGCGTGCCAGCCGTTGGGCACGCTCGCGCTCCGCCGTTTCGCGCGCAATGCCCGCGCGGCGATCGGCAAAATGGTACTGCTTATAGGGCGCCGTATAGGTGAAATCCGATCCCGAGAACGCCACTTGCGACACCCCGTCAGCATCGGTTTCAACGCCGTATAATGTCCCGTCTTTCGCGACGAGTCCGGTCAACCAGGTGGTCCGCGATGTGCCGATGACTTTTCCCTGAAACGCCACGTCACCATTCTTGGATCGCACATTGCTGACAAGATTGGCGAACGTGTTACAGGGCAAATTCACATTGGCTGCGTCGGCATGGATCCGCTTATATTCATTGCAGCGCGAAGCCGCA
Organism: Pontixanthobacter aquaemixtae; assembly: GCF_009827395.1. Taxonomy (GTDB): domain Bacteria; phylum Pseudomonadota; class Alphaproteobacteria; order Sphingomonadales; family Sphingomonadaceae; genus Pontixanthobacter; species Pontixanthobacter aquaemixtae. Next base: position 175,029 of record NZ_WTYX01000002.1, read on the forward strand.
GAGGAATTGGCAAAGCGCGGCAATGTGATCGCGCTGGGCTGCTGGAATCGGTCGCGCACATAGTCTGCGGTTTCAAAATCTGTGCCGAACAGCAAGGGTGCGTAACACCCGGCCAAGCGGCCCTGGGTCAGCTCGCTGGCCAAAACCCATTCGTCATTGCCATTGGCAAAGACGCGGTAACGCTGCCCGCGGCGATTATTGGCGAGCAAAACTTCGGTCCCGTATTGGGTGAATTCCGAACGCTTCATACAGGTCGCGTCGGGATTGGCATTCAACGTTCGCGCGGCAATGGTCCGCATGATCGAATCGCCGGGCAGAGGCGGACGTTGTTCTTTCCATTTGGCGAAAATCGCTGCATCGCCATCGACCGCCGCAGTCGATACCAGCGTGCCCCGCCCGATAGTGATCGCATAATTGCCTTTCATCGGCTTGGTGACCACCGACATCGCCTCTCCGCGTTTTTCGGCGAAGAACATCCAGATAAACGGCTGGGTGAATTGTTCGCGGCCCTCGGCGCTCCAGGACCGGTTGAAAACGGCCATCGCAACGGGGCGCTTTTTGGCTTCCAACTGGCTGCGGACCAGCGCGCTCGACGTTGTGCAAGCTTGTTCCCCGTTCTGGGAATTATAGGCCGCGCAGGCACCGTCATCGCTCGAAGCCAGCGCAATGCCTTCAAGCCCCAGACGCTTGCCGCGTTTGCGGACATCGGTGCTGTGCCAGCCAAAACCCTGATGACGCAGCCGGTAACAGGTCTGCGCGGCATCGGCCGTACCATAGCCGACAAAGCTGCGCTTCTGGGGATCGCCCACATAGAGATAGCGGCGAGGAAGCGGCCCCGTGCCGCCGACTATATGATCATATTCGAGTTCGGCGAACAGCGTTCCCAGTTCGAGCACCTGATCGCGCGACATACAGCGGTCCGCGCTGATTTCATTGGCATGTGCATCAACCGTCAGAAAAAGCGCGCCGATAGCGCATAAGACAAACCGAATCATAAGCCCCCCTCTGCGCGCAGCTTAACGAGCTGAAATGATTGTTCAATATGAAGGCGGGAGGCGTTCCGGCCCGTTTTCCTTTACTTCCCGGCGGCCCCTGCGCCGTAGGCGCGAACAATCGGAAAGGCGCTTGCGCCATGAAGGACGATGCTGATCAGCACGGTCAGCACCACGCAGGCCAGCACTTCATCCATGCCGGGAATATCGTAGCTCTCCATCACCAGCAGGCCAAACAGGATCGAGGCAAGGCCGCGCGGGCCGAACCAGCCGAGAAACAGCTTGTCACGCCAGCGCAATCCGGTGCCGGTTAGCGAGAGGACCACCGGTATGATCCGCACCGCGGTCAGGAACGCAATCGCAAGCACCGCCGTCTGCCAGCTGGCATGGGCAAGGCCGGCCGGCGCGAGCACCAGTCCGAAGACAAGGAACGTCGCCATTGTCAGCAACTGCCCCTCGCTTTCCATAAATTCGGAGACAAAATGGCTCGGCGACTTGCGCAGATTGCCAAAGGTCAAGCCGCCCACAAATGCAGCGATCAACCCGTTTCCGCCGGCAAGTTCGGCAGCAACATAGCAAAGAAAGGCCGTGCTCAGAAAATAGATGCCGCGATAGGCCTCGGTCACGAAATCCCGCTCTACCGCAATGTCCATGAACTTCGCCGCTAGCGCACCAACCAGTATCCCTGCGATCGGACCCAAGGTGATCTGGGCCAAGCCGAACAGCAGCAGATTGTCGGGCCCCTCCGCCATTGCGCCACCCGCTTCCACGGCCGCAAGAGCAGCCATGATAACGACCGGCACAGCCAACCCGTCATTAAGCCCGCTTTCGACCGCAATTCCTTCGCGAAGATTTTCCGGAATCGCCTTGTCGGTCACCACGGCCTGACCCAGCGCGGCATCGGTGGGCGTCAGGATCGCGGCGACCAGCAAGGCCACAGCCCAAGGTTGATCGGGCGAAACCCAATGCGCAACCAGCGTTCCGAAAGTAATCGCCAGCGGCATTGCGACAAGCAACATCCGCGCAGGAATGCCGCCGCTCATTCGCAAATTGGCAAAGCGCACCTGCGACGCGTCGGAGAATAGCAGAAGCACCAGCGTGACTTCGGCCAGCAAATGCAGGATCTCAAACTCGGCCTCGCCGGGAAAAAGCTCTGCGCCGGCAAGAAACCCCAGATAGCCAATGGTGGTGAAGATGATCGGCATTGTGACAACCGACATCTCGAGCCGCTTGGACATCGCGGCAAAGCACAAGACCGCCATCAGCAAGAGGCCGATGGAGGATAGTGTGCTCAAAAGCTGCTTCGCTTCATTCGATCACGCCGCCTCGTCACTTGCGTCCAATCCGTAGGCTGTGTGCAGCACGCGCACGGCCAGTTCGGTTTCGTCTTCGTCGATGATCACGCTGACCTTGATTTCCGAGGTGGTAATCGCCTGGATATTGATCCCGCGATCGGCCAGCGCCTTGAACATCGTGCTCGCGACACCCGCATGGCTTTTCATGCCCACGCCGACAACGCTGATCTTGGCGATATGATCATCGGTGATGATCCGGTTGAAACCGATTTCGCTGCGCTTGTCCTCCAGCAGCGCTTGCGCGCGCGCCAGATCGGCCTGCGGCACGGTGAATGTCACGTCGGTCTCGCCCTTGTCGCGGCCCACATTCTGGATGATCATATCGACATTGATTGAGGCGCCCGCGAGCGGTTCGAAAATATGCGCCACCGCGCCCGGTTTGTCGGGCACGCGGGTCAGGATGATTTTCGCTTCATTCTTGTCATGCGCGATGCCGGTGACGTGTTGGCGTTCCATATCACTGTCCTTCAATATCTGGTCCATCTCCTCGTCGGAGACAATCAATGTGCCGGGAAATTCGTCCGCAGGCGTGGCGTCATCATCGATAAAGCTGGAAAGGACCTGCACGCGCACGCCCTCTTTCATCGCCAGACCGACCGAACGGGTCTGCAGAACCTTTGCCCCGACCGATGCAAGCTCCAGCATCTCTTCGTACGTCACCGCCTTTTGCTTGCGCGCCTTGGCAACAATCCGCGGGTCGGTGGTATAAACCCCGTCAACATCGGTGTAGATATCGCAGCGATCTGCGCCGATCGCCGCCGCCACTGCCACTGCCGACGTATCCGATCCACCGCGCCCCAGCGTCGCGATCCGGCCTTCTGCCGACACGCCTTGAAAACCGGGAATGACCGCGATTTCTCCGCGTTCGAGCGCCGCGATCATTTCGGGCGCATCGATCGATTCGACGCGCGCCTTGGAGTGCGCCTCCACCGTCTTCATCGGCATTTGCCAGCCAAGCCAGCTGCGCGCTTTGCAGCCCAGCGATTGCAGCGTCAGCGCGAGCAGGCCGGAAGTGACCTGCTCTCCGCTTGCCACCACCACGTCATATTCCGCCGGATCATACATGGCATTGGCTTCGCGGCAGAAATTGACCAGCCGGTCGGTCTCACCCGCCATCGCCGAAACGACCACCGCAACTTCATGCCCGGCGGCCTGCTGGCGGCGCACGATATTCGCGACGCGGCGAATGCGCTCGGTCCCGGCCATCGATGTGCCGCCAAATTTCATCACAATGCGTGCCAAGCGCGGGGACTCCCAAAACATACGGATACTGGTGCGAGCTTCCCCGCGCTGTTACGAAGCCTGCATGAGCGATGCAACATTTAGCCGCGAAACATCTTCTTCGGCTGCCTCAACTTCTGGAGCAACCATTCGTCCCGAAGAGGCGGCGCATTTCGGCACTCTGGCGAAGGATTGGTGGGATCCGAAGGGCTCTTCGGCGATGCTGCACAGGCTCAATCCGGTGCGGCTGCGCTTTGTCCGCGATGCGGTGGACGAACATTGGGGCGGCGATGCCCAAAGCGTGAAACCGCTATCGGGCAAGACCGCGCTTGATGTCGGCTGCGGCGCGGGGTTGCTGTGCGAGCCGCTGGCGCGGATGGGGGCGGAAGTAACCGGCGTCGATGCCGCGCCGGAAAATGCGCAAGCCGCCGCGCTCCATGCCGAAGGGTCGGGCCTCGATATCCGCTACATCGCTGGCGAAATTGGGCAGCAGGATATTGGCCGGTTCGATCTGGTCACATGCCTCGAAGTGATCGAACACGTTGCCGACAAACAAGCTTTTCTCGCCGATCTTGCTGCGAAACTCGCACCGGGCGGCTTGATGATCCTTTCCACTCCCAACCGCACAGCGGCGTCGAAACTGTTGTTGGTTGAAGGGGCCGAAACGCTGGGCATGATCCCGCGCGGCACGCATCACTGGGATGACTTTATCACGCCCGATGAATTGGCATCGCTGCTGGAGGACGTCGGCCTGACCATGGGAGAGCCCGTGGGAATTGCCTTCAGCCCTGCCAAGGGGCTGCATTTGTCGGGCGAGCTCGCGCTCAACTATATCGTCACAGCCTACGGTTCGTAATTGCCGCTTTCGCGCAGGATCACCGCGGCGCCCGGGTGATCGGTAAAAATACCATCGACTTTTGCCGCGACCAGCAAGCCCATCAGGATTGGCAGCGCACCAACACCGCGCGGGTTGTCGTTTGTGCGAAGCGGCGGCGGCATAAAAGTGTTTTCGCGGCGCAAAGTCCACGGGTGCACTTTCAGCCCAACTTCATGCGCATCGCCGACAAAGCTTTTCGCGCTGCCATCATCGTTCAGGATAAAGCCGAAATGCGGGCCGATCCCGTCAGCATATTTGGCAATCTCTGCAAGGCCCGATGGAGTCGCCATTTCGGCATAGCGCATGGCCGGCTCGTCCGCCGGGCCGCCTTCGGGTGCGATCAATTGCACCAAGCGCACATCACTTAGCTGGTTCAAACGCTGCAACGGGCCGACTTCGAAACATTGGACGAAAATCGGATCGCTGGCTTTGGTGTATCCCGCTTTCTTCAGAGCCAGCACCAGCAGATCGACGCTGTCGATCCCTTCATCCTGCAGCAGGAAATTGGGATGCTTAAGCTCGGGATAGATCCCGATCCGCTTGCCCAGTTCCGCCTCTTTGGCTTTCACCAGCGCAACGATCTCTTCGAATGTCGGCACTTGGTAGAGGCCGTCAAACTGCGCGTTCTCGGGCCGGATATAAGGGAGCCGTTCCTTCGCGCGCAGCGTTTGCAGCTCTTCCAGAGTGAAATCTTCGGCGAACCAGCCGGAAACGAGAGTCCCGTCGATGGTCTTGCTACGGCGGCGGTCGGCAAACTCCTCCCGGCTTTCAACATCGGTAGTGCCCGAAATCTCGTTTTCATGGCGCGAGACGAGCACGCCGTCCTTGGTCACCACCAGATCGGGTTCGATATAATCCGCGCCCTGATCGATCGCGCGTTCATAGGCGGCCAGCGTGTGTTCGGGCCGCTCACCGCTCGCGCCGCGATGCGCGATAATCAGCAATTCACTATCGACATTTTGAGCAATAGCGGGAGTGGTCATTGCGGCCCCCATCGAAACCAATGCACCTAAGAGAAAGCTGCGGACCATTCGTCTTCCTTAAATCCAACCAGAAGGCCGCCAGCATGTTCGACGACCGGACGTTTGATCATGCTGGGGTTCTGCGTCATCAGTGTGACAGCCTTGGCCGCATCGATGTTTTCCTTGTCTGAATCGTCGAGCTTGCGGAATGTGGTCCCGCGCTTGTTGAGCAGCACTTCCCATCCCTTGTCCGCAACCCATGCGGTCAGCTTGTCCGCATCCGCACCTTCCTTTTTGTAGTCATGGAAGGTGTAATCGACGCCGTTCGCGTCGAGCCATTTGCGCGCTTTCTTGACCGTGTCGCAATTGGGGATGCCGTAGAAATGGGTGGTCATTGTCTTTCCTTACAATCTTGGAGCCAAATGCGCATCAGCAATCGCCACCGCCAGCGCATCGGCTGCATCGGCGCCTGCTACTTTCACGCCGGGCAGCAGCACTTTGAGCATCGCCTGAACCTGCGTCTTGTCTGCTCCGCCGGTGCCGACAACTGCTTTCTTGACCTTGCGCGCCGCATGTTCGTTGACGTGCAGCCCGGCAGCACCGCACGCGGCCAAAACCGCCCCGCGCGCCTGCGCCAGCTTCAGGGTCGATTGCGGGTTCTTGTTGACGAACACTTCCTCCGCCGCCGCGCGATTAGGTGCATACTCCGCAATCACCGCGGCGAGGCCGGATTGCTGCGCCGCCAACCGATCGGCCATAGGGGCCTTGGGATCGGTTTTGATCTGGCCGTTCGCAACATGCGCAATGCGCGAACCCTCCGCCCGGATCACGCCCCAGCCCGTGCAGCTAAGCGAAGGATCAAGGCCGAGGATGATCATCTAAAGAGCTAACTTCCAGGCGTTTGAGATCGGAGCGAGAATGGTACTCATTGAGAACCGGCGCGCAGCGGACATTTGGTCCGTGAGCACCGGAAGCGGAAATGAGTGCCCTTCGCAGCCCGATATCAAGCGGCTGAGTCCAACTTCTCCATGACCTCGTCGGAGATTTCGTAATTCCCCCATACGGTCTGGACATCATCGTCATCGTCAAGCGTATCGATCAGTTTGAGCAGAACACCGGCATCTTTCTCGTCCAGATCGACAGTCAGATTGGGCTTCCACGCCAGTTTGACTTCCTTGGCTTCACCCAGAGCTTTTTCAAGATTTCCGGCCACTTCGTGCAAATCTTCCGGAGCGGTCCAGATTTCGTGCCCGTCTTCGGAGGACTGGATATCTTCAGCGCCCGCTTCCAATGCGGCTTCGAGAACCTTGTCTTCGCCGCCCGCTTCTGCGGGATATTCGACATAGCCAAGCCGTTCAAACCCGTGCGCGACCGAACCTTCGGTCCCCAGATTGCCGCCATTCTTGGCAAAGGCGGTGCGCACGGCGGTGGCGGTGCGGTTGCGGTTGTCGGTCAGCGCCTCGACAATGATCGCGCTGCCGCCGGGGCCATAGCCTTCATAGCGGACTTCTTCGTAATTCTCGTCATCGCCGGCTGTCGCCTTGTCGATCGCCCGCTGGATATTGTCCTTGGGCATCGACTGCGCCTTGGCGGTGTTGACCGCCAGCCGCAGGCGCGGGTTCATATCCGGATCGGGCGTACCCATTTTCGCCGCAACGGTAATCTCGCGGCTCAGCTTGGAAAACAGGTTGGAACGCTTTTTGTCCTGCGCACCCTTGCGGTGCATGATGTTCTTGAATTTGGAATGGCCTGCCATGGGTTCGCTCTGATTAGGGGAAATTTTCTTCCGTTTAGTCGAGTGACCCAGCAAGCTCAAGCATCACGCCGGGCAATCTCTTCGATGAGGCCCGAAGGCATCTCGCGCCGCCCATAGACCGTATTGTCGATCAGGTCTGACGGGCCGGTCAGAACCAGAGACTGATGCCTGCCTTGCCACCCGTCAAATACTGGCAAGTCGAGAAAGACCGGGAGCGAGGCCGTCACCAGTTTCTTAGTTTTCCCAAGTAACGCTTCATCAAACGAATGGGCGCTAAATCCCTGCGTAATCTGGATTTTGTAGGCTGCGGTAATTGATTCGATCACGGTATAGAACTCGAACAATTTGGTCCCGTCCGCCCGACCGATAATCAGCCGGATCTCGTGGTCGGGCCCGCCAGCATCCCATAGCGCGTATTCGCCGGTCGAATCCCGCAGACGCCTGTTATCCAATTGAAAACGCATGGCTCAGCTGGTCGCTCAGACTTTCACCGCGGTCCCGCTCGCCGAGACCATGAGCATTGAGCCGGTGTCGCCGATGACTTCGTAATCAAGGTCAACACCAACCACCGCATTGCCGCCCAACGCGCCGCATTCGGCTTGCAATTCCTCGATCGCCTGCTTGCGCGCATCGGCAAGGATGCGCTCGTAGCTGCCCGAACGGCCGCCCACGATATCGCGAATATTGGCGAACATGTCGCGGAACAGATTGGCGCCCACGATCACTTCGCCGGTGACGATGCCGAGATATTGCTGGATCGGCTGCCCTTCCAAAGTCGGGGTTGTCGATACAATAATTCCGCGCGCGTCTTTCCAGGGTCCAGCCATTCAATCCTCCGTCAATTTTGGTGTATTATATATATAATACGCAGAGGAGGCTTATTCAATACCAAGAGCGTTCCGGTAAGTGTCGAGGATCGTTTCCATCTCGACGCGATCATTGGTGTCCATCTTCCGCAAGCGGACGCATTGGCGCATGATCTTGGGATCATAACCGACCGCTTTCGCCTCTGCATAAACATCGCGAATGTCGTCGGCGATGCCTTTCTTTTCCTCTTCGAGACGCTCGATACGTTCGATCAAAAGGCGCAGGCGGTCGTCAGTGGCTTCGGCCATCGGTTAAAGCTCCAATATATGAGAATCAGTTGAACGCCTGATAGCGGGATGGCCGATGGCGGTGAAGCAAGAAGAAGGACTATCCCCTCTTCTTTAGAGGAGGGGCAACGAGACTTTGCTTTGAGCAGCAAAGCTTAGTCGCAGTGGGGTGGTTTCTGGACCAGAACGACGCTGACGCGCCACCACCACCCCCAACCCCCTCCTCTAAAGAAGAGGGGGCTTAGATTGCATTTTTTGCGACGCTTTCCTGCATGCGTTGGAGCTGTTCCTCGCTCGCGGGGGTTTGCCGCGTTGCTTTCCATTGGTCTTGCGGCATGCCGTGAATGACTTCGCGCGCAGCCGCTTTGTCGCCTTCGAACCCGGCATCGCGGATCCAGTCGGCCAGGCAATTGCGGCAAAATCCCGATAGGCCCATCAGATCAATATTCTGCGCATCATGGCGGTGCTGCAAATGGCGCACCAACCGGCGGAAAGCCGCGGCCGCAACGGCATCGGGCAGTTCGTTCAATGCGCTCTCGGCATTCATATCCATCGTTTTTCGTCCTTGAGTTGCAACAAGGCTCTGCCATAGGCGTTGTCTATGGAAAAGCGCGATCCCAAATTTCTGGACCCACGCGGCCGCAAGGTCAAAATTCTTGCCACGGTCGGCCCGTCAAGCCGCGAACCGGACATGCTGCTCAAGCTGATCAAAGCGGGCGCAGATGCCTTCCGCGTCAATATGAGCCATGGTGATCACGCCACGCATAGCGAAACGATCGACCGGATCCGCGCGATCGAGAAGGATCTGAACCGCCCGATCGCGATTTTCTGCGATTTGCAGGGGCCAAAACTGCGCGTCGGCAAGTTCAAGGATGGCAAGGCGGTGATCCGCCATTCGGGCCATTTCACGCTCGATCGCAATCCCGAACCGGGCGACGAGACTCGCGTCGAATTGCCGCACCCCGAATTGTTCGGCTTGCTCGAAAAGGGCCAAAGGCTGCTGATCAATGACGGCAAGATCCAGCTGAAAGTGATCCGCGCCGACGAAAACGAAATTCTCTGCTCTGCCGTTGTCGGCGGAGTGATTTCGGACCGCAAGGGCGTGAATATCCCCGATGCCGAAGTGCCAATCCCGGCGCTGACGCAGAAGGACCGCAAGGATTTGGCCTTTGCCATCGACAAGGGCGCGGACTGGATCGGGCTGAGCTTTGTCCAGCGCCCCGAAGACCTTGCCGAAGCGCGCAAATTGATGGGCGGCTATGGTGCGCTGTGTGCCAAGATTGAAAAGCCGATGGCGGTCAGCCGTCTCGACGAAATTATCGAGATGTCCGACGGGATCATGGTTGCGCGCGGTGATCTGGGTGTCGAATTGCACCCGGAAGAAGTCCCCCCGCTGCAGAAGAAAATCGTCAACAAATCGCGCATTGCGGGCAAGCCGGTGATCGTCGCGACACAGATGCTCGAAAGCATGATCGAAAGCCCTGCCCCGACCCGCGCCGAAGTCTCCGACGTTGCCAATGCGGTTTATGACGGGGCCGATGCCGTCATGCTCAGCGCCGAAACCGCTGCGGGCGAATGGCCCGAAGAAGCGGTGCGGATCATGGACCGGATCAGCGCGCAAGTGGAAGGGGATGACGCCTATCTCGACCGCGTCCGCTTCCTCGATACGCCGCCCGACAGAACCACCGCCGACGCATTGGCGCATAGCTGCATGACCATTGCCGATACGGTGAATATCGCGGCCATCACCGTGTTCACCGGATCGGGCTCCACCGCGAGGCGCGTGGCCCGCGAACGGCCATCGGTGCCGATGCTGGTGCTGACCCCGCGGCTCAACACCGCGCGCCGTCTCGCGCTGCTATGGGGCGCGCATGCGGTGATGACCCGCGATATCGGCAGCTTTGAAGAGATGATCGCCAAGGGAAAACGCATGGCCTTGCGCCACCGTTTCGGCGTAGCGGGCAGCAAGCTGATCGCGCTCGCGGGCGTTCCCTTTGGCACTCCGGGCAGCACCAACCTGCTGCATATTGTCACTCTGGCAGGTGACGAGTTGGAGAAGCACGGGAAAGCTTGATCCCGAATGCGTTGTCTTACCCGATGTCGATAACGAAACGATGCCCGCGCCTGCTTGCTGAGACGGCCGGCAACTTTCAGGTGGCCTCGGCGCCGCTTATCCGGCTGCTCTTTCCAAGCGGCGCCGCGCGGTGTCTTCACCCAGAACGGGGAGAAGTTCTCCCATATCGGGGCCGGAATGTTGCCCGGTCAGCGCCTGCCGCAAAGGAAGGAACAGCGCCTTGCCGTTGCGGCCGGTCTCTTGCTTGAGAGCACCCGTCAGATCACCCCACGGATTGTCGCCCCATGCCAGTGTTTCTGCCGCCAGTTTGAGATAGGCGCGATCGTCTTCTGAAAAGTCGGGCAGATCAATCGGGCCGGTGACAATTTTCCAATAATCATGCGCGCCGCTGACCGTTTCCAGATTGGGCCGGACCGCGTGCCATGCCTCCTCGCCCATCCCTTCGGGAAGGCGGTGCTTGACCTGCTCATACTCCATCTGGTGGACCAAAGCGGTGTTGATCCGGTCCAATTCGGCATCGTCGAATTTGGCCGGAGCGCGGCTGAAACTTTCGAGAGCGAATGTGTCGAGCAGAACCTGCATATCGGCAATCGGTTCGACCGGCTGCGATGTGCCCAGCCGCGCGAGCAAGGCAATGATCGCCTGCGGTTCAATGTCGCGTTCGCGAAAGGCGTCGCAGCCAAGCGAGCCGAGCCGTTTGGACAGCTTGCCTTCCTTGCCAACCAAAAGGGCTTCATGCGCGAAATGCGGGCACGCGCTCGCAATGGTGCAGTCGTCATCGTCAGCAGCCTGGAGCGCGCGGAACATCTGGACCTGCACCGCCGTGTTGGACACGTGGTCCTCCCCGCGCAGCACGTCGGTGATGCCCATCTCGATATCGTCGACCGCGCTGGGCAGCATATAGAGCCATGAACCGTCTTCGCGCCGGACCACCGGATCGGACAGCATCGCGGGATCGAATTTCTGCGGCCCGCGCACGCCGTCGTTCCAGTCGATCATCTCCGCATGATCGAGTTTGAAGCGCCAGTGCGGGCGGATGCCTTCTGCCTCTTTCGCGGCATGGTCCGCATCGGTCAGGTCCAGCCCGGCACGGTCATAGATCGGCGGCTTGCCGCGCCCGAGCAAGACCTTGCGCTTGAGATCGAGTTCCTGCGCGGTTTCATAGCAGCGATAGAGCCGCCCGGCTTCGACCAGCCGGTCAAATGCTGCCTCGTAATACGCCAGCCGCTGCGATTGCCGTTCCTCTCCATCAGGGTGCAGACCCAACCACGCCAGATCCGCGCGAATCGCCTCGACATATTCCTCTTTGCTCCGCTCGGGATCGGTATCGTCGATCCGCAGCATGAATTTGCCGCCATTCTTCTGCGCGACCATCCAATTGTGCAGCGCAGTGCGGATGTTGCCGACATGGAGGCGGCCCGTGGGAGACGGGGCGAAACGTGTAATCGTGGTCATGCGCCAGCGGTTAGCCTGTGTGGGAACGGCGGACAAGCAACATACTTCCCAAACGGCTCTGCTGTGGTTAGCGTCCGGCCCATGATGAATGACAGCACGCTCGCCAAAGCTATCGAAAAAGCCGGCCTTGCCGGTGCCTCCGCCATGATCGTCGACAAGGACGGCACCCGCTTCGAAGGCGCTTGGGGAAAAGCCAATGCCGCAACCGGCGCACCGATGAAGCTGGATACCATTTGCCAGATCGCGTCGATGACCAAGGCAGTGGTTTCGGTCGCGGCGATGCAATTGGTCGAACAGGGCAAACTGACGCTCGATGGACCGATCAGCGATGTTCTGCCCGAACTTGCGGATGCGCAGGTTCTGGACGGTTTTGCCGATGACGGCACACCGCAATTGCGCGCGGCCAAACGGCCGATCACGCTACGTCACTTGCTGACCCATACCGCCGGCTTCGGCTATCATTTTGTCCAGATCGAGATCCTGAAATATCTGCAGGCCACGGGAATGCCTGCCCCCGGATCGATGGGCAATTATACGCTGCCCTTGCTGTTCGATCCGGGCGAAAGGTGGGAATATGGGGTCGGCACCGATTGGGTCGGATTTGCCGTTGCCGCCGCCAGCGGAATGACGCTTGGCGACTATTTACAGCACCATATCTTCGCGCCTCTGGGAATGACCGATTCCGCGTTCCGCCAGACCTTACCGGCAGATGCCGCCGCGGTGCATATACGCGGTCAGGATGGCGCTTTGGATGTGCTGCCGGTCAATCTTGGCGCAGGCGAGGTCCAAAGCGGCGGAGGCGGATTGTCGTCAACCGCGCCCGATTATGCGCGTTTCCTGCGGATGATTTTGCGCGAAGGCGAATTGGACGGACAACGGATTGTCAGCGCAGAGACCATCGCCGAAATGTCGCGCAACCAGATCGGCGATATAAGGGCCGGATACATGGGCACATCGATGCCCGAACTGGCGCAGCCTTTCGACACATTCCCCGATCAACATACCGGATGGGGATTGGGCTTCCTGATCAATCCGGACGCCATCGAAGGTCGCCGTTCTGCAAACAGCCTCGCCTGGGCGGGGATCTTCAATTCTTACTACTGGATCGATCCGAGCGAAGGCGTGGCGGGCGTGTTTGTCAGCCAGCTGTCGCCCTTTGGTGATCCGGGCGCGCTGGATTGTTTCGAGACATTGGAACGGATGGCCTACGCCTGAACACCGATCGCCAACAAGCTGTTCAAGAGCGTAGGCCGCAGCGATCAGATCTCGTGATCTTCGATAATTGTGTATCCATGCGTAGAGCGTAACCAGACTCCATCGCGCTGACGCATTTGGTAGATGGCGTCATTGATCGCAGCTTGTTTCGTCTTTCCGACACCCAGCGTCCAGCGATTATAGTGGCCGCCACTGCCGTCTTTTGTGCGGCCGCTTTTGATCAACACCATGTGCCCGCCACCCGGATAGCGGTCTGAGCCCGAATCGTAGCAATAGGGCGTCGAATTGGGATACGTCTTTTTGTGATCGTCTTTGGCTGCGCGCAACGCAGTGGCGCCATCTACGTTCGGGCTTTTGCCCCAGCGAGCAAAATATTCCACATCATAGCCGTTGCCGGCGCTGTTGGTGTCTCGCTCTATGCACACAGCAGCTGCACCGGCATAGGCTGGTGCTGAAAGCGACAACGCGCCCACCACCGTAACTGCGAAGATCAATTTTTTCATGCAAACGTCCCTTCTTTGCGCGTTCAAAATTAAGTTGGTCGCTGCAGATAGACAAGTTGCTGGTCTGCACCGCGACTAAACGCAAGCCAATCGCGCAGAACGCTTGCGGCTAAATGGCCCGCCGGACGGGTCGAATGCCCGGCGGGCCTCCAGTCGGTTCAGGGCCGCCTAGATTTCGTGTTCCTCGGCCATTTCGTAACCATGGGTGCGCTCGTTCCAGTTCGGATCACGGCGGCTGAGCTGCTTCTTCGCATGGATGATTGCCTGCGTCCGGTCGATTCCGAAACCGAATGCCCATTTGTTCATATGCGCACCGTTAACATCCTTCACCCGGCCCGATTTGATCAGGACGAAGAACCCGCCATCCTTGAATTTTTCGGTACCCGTATGTTCGCAATGGGCCGTGCCGTTGGGATAGCTGTTTTTGTGGTCACGCTGCGCGGCCCGCAATGCGGTAAATCCGTCCACATTGGGACTTTTCCCGTGCCGCGTGAAATATTCTGAATCATAGGTGTTGCCCGCGACGTTCTTTTCGCGCTGGATACAGACGGCGGCGGCACCGGCATGGGCCTGCGTCGAAACTATCATAGCTGCGAGAGTTGCGGAGAATGTCAGTAGTTTTTTCATAATTCGTTCCCTGAAACGAGTGTTGCGTGGGACCCCCTCTAGATCCGGAGACCGGTTTGGCGCGTTTTGCATCCCGGGTATGTGATCTGCGTCACGGCTTGGAGAAATATCTGCTTGCTGCATGGCAACGCGGCGCCAAGTGACGCACAAGCCGCAATCGCATTTTCGACTTTCATCGATCTCAGATAGTCCCCATCGCATATGTTGCAGGCCCGCTGCAGAACGCTTCAGGCCCCAAACCTCACAAGGTGGAACCTGTTTTTTGCGAACATCCGCAATATTTACGTGATGTTGCTGCGACTCGCAAAAAACCTGCGTGAATCAATCGGCTAGGTCAAGTGACCAGCCTGAGATTTTACAAGTACCAAATGGCGAACATGATCAACGTTGCCTGCCGGCAATCCTATTTCGGACTGACCACGAAGCTGTGTTTGATATAGAGGAACACTTCGGTCTCGCTCGCCTGCTGCCAGAACAGCTCGGAATCGAGGCCGCGTATCTCAACCCCGTAATCGGAACCGAACAGCGAGGCATAGCGGCGCGATTCGGTGGCGACTGACCGGACGACATCGATCCGGTATTGATCCGGATCATCAATCGCCAAGCTGATCGATCCGGTCTGGATGAAAGAGCGGCCGGTGACGGGTATACTTTTGGCAAAGGTCTCTATCCGTTCATTGGCCAAGCTGGCCCGCGCATCATCGCCCGCAACTGGCAGCCGTGCATAGATCGTAACCTGGCTGGTGTCGGGCCTTCCCCCCGAACGAACGGTCAGTTTTTCCATATTGTCGACGGTCAGTTTGCGCAGACCGTAATCGCCCGCGATCAGGGAAATGCCCTCGCGGCCGGCCTGTTCGATGGTCGCGCGGAGCATCGAAAACAATTCGTCGCGGCGCAGATCGGCCCCGCGCGAATCCGAATTTACATAGATCGGCTTGACGAAATAATCCGCCTTGCGGGTGAAGCCGATCGCCGATTGGCTGTCATCATAATATTGGAAATTGCTCGACCGGTCGGAACGCGATCCCGTTACCACTACGACATTTTCGTCCTGCGCGAATGCGGGCATCGGCAGGGCCATAGCAATCGCGGCGCCGCCCAAAAGGAATTTGGCAAATTTCATAAGTCCCTCCTTGATTTCCAAAGTGGGACAAGTCTGTCGCTGCCACCGCGCACTGGCAAGAAAAAACCCCGCCGGAGGGATGCTCCGGCGGGGTCAATTCTGTTTCGCGGCAGAGCTTATTCGGCTTCTGGCGCTTCCGGATTTGCAGCGGCCATGGCAGCAGCCATCGCGGCTTCGTCCATCGGCGCATCCACCGGAGCATCGGTTTCCTCTTCGCTGTCGGATTCAGCCGCAAGTTTTTCCTGCTGCTTCTTCCACGCGGCGCGCAGAGCGGCATCGCGGCTGGAAGCGGTCACGCGCATCCGGTTCATGCCCGCGCCGGTACCGGCGGGGATGAGACGGCCCACGATCACGTTTTCCTTCAGACCGATCAGCGTGTCTTTCTTCCCTTCAACCGCCGCCTGCGTCAGCACGCGGGTGGTTTCCTGGAACGACGCCGCCGAAATGAACGAGCGTGTCTGCAGCGAGGCTTTGGTGATCCCCAGCAGGATCGGCTTGCCTTCGGCCTTCTCCTGCTTCTTGGTCAGCTTCGCATTGATTTCGTCCATTTCTGCACGGTCAACCTGTTCGCCAACCAGCAGAGTGGTGTCACCGCCATAGGTGATCTCAACTTTTTGCAGCATCTGGCGAACAATCGTTTCGATGTGCTTATCGTTGATTTTCACGCCTTGCAGTCGGTACACTTCCTGAATCTCGTCAACGAGATATTCGGCCAGCGGCTCGACACCCAGAACATCAAGGATGTCATGCGGGTTCGGGCTGCCCGAAATCAGGGTGTCACCCTTCTTCACGTGGTCGCCTTCCTGAACGTCGAGGACTTTCGTCTTCGCGATCAGATATTCGACGCGATCCTGATTCTCCGCCTCTGCGTCCGGAACAATCGCGATCTTGCGCTTGGCTTTATATTCGCGGACGAATTCGATTTTACCCGAAATCTTGGCGATGATCGCATTGTCTTTGGGCACGCGGGCTTCGAACAGTTCGGCAACACGCGGCAGACCGCCGGTGATGTCGCGCGTTTTCGAGGCTTCGCGCGATGCACGGGCAAGAATGTCACCCGCCTGCACTTCCTGACCGTCATCGACCGAAAGCGATGTGCCCGGTGCCAGCATATAACGCTGTGCTTCGGTTTCATCGTCTTCGAGCGATTGGCCTTCGCCAAGCAGCGTCAGACGCGGGCGAAGATCTTCCTTCTTCTTCCGGCCGGTCGCACGGTTTTCGGTGACAACACGCTGGGCAATGCCGGTTGCGTCATCGACACGTTCTTCCATGGTCGTACCATCGACGAGGTCCTGGAACTTAACCGTACCCGACGTTTCGGTGATAATCGGCAGAGTGAACGGATCCCATTCTGCCAGACGGTCGCCTTCCTTGATCTTCGCGCCATCCTTGTTGAGCAGCACCGTACCGTAAGGAACCTTGTGCATCTCACGCTCGCGGCCTTCGGAGTCGATCACCACGATTTCGCCAGAACGCGCGAGCGAGAGCATGCGGCCCTGCTTGTCGGTAATGGTCGGCATATCGCGATATTCGACTTTACCGTCAGAGATCGCTTCGAGATGGCTGGTTTCGTTAACCTGCGCCGCACCGCCGATGTGGAATGTCCGCATCGTCAGCTGCGTGCCCGGCTCACCGATCGACTGCGCGGCGATAACGCCGACAGCTTCACCGATATTCACCGGAGTGCCGCGGGCAAGGTCACGGCCATAACATTTGGCGCAAACGCCCTGTTCGGCTTCGCAAACCAGCGGCGAACGGATCTTGGCAGACTGGACTTCAGCAGCCTCGATTTCCTTGACCATCGCTTCGTCGAGCAGAGTGCCCTCTTTCACGATCACTTCGTCGGTTTTCGCATTGACGAGGTCTTCGGCAGTGGTCCGGCCCAGAATACGCTCACCGAGCGAGGCGATAACGCTACCGCCCTGGACGATGGCGCGCATTTCCAGCGCGTTCGAGGTCTTACAATCTTCCTCAACGATGACGCAGTCTTGCGACACGTCGACCAGACGGCGAGTCAAATAACCCGAGTTCGCCGTTTTGAGCGCCGTATCCGCGAGACCTTTGCGGGCACCGTGGGTCGAGTTGAAGTATTCAAGAACGGTCAGGCCTTCTTTGAAGTTCGAGATGATCGGTGTTTCGATAATCTCGCCCGACGGCTTGGCCATCAGACCGCGCATACCCGCGAGCTGCTTCATCTGCGCTGGCGAGCCACGCGCACCGGAGTGAGCCATCATGTAGATCGAGTTAATGTCAGCCTGGCGACCATCCTTGTCGATCGGCTGCGCCTTAATCTCGTCCATCATCGCGTCAGCAACGGTGTCACCGCAACGCGACCATGCGTCGATGACTTTGTTGTACTTCTCTTGCTGGGTGATCAGACCGTCCTGATATTGCTGTTCATAGTCAGCAACCAGAGCTTTCGCTTCTTCGATCATGCCGTCCTTGCTGTCCGGAATGATCATATCGTCCTTACCGAAGGAGATACCGGCCTTGAACGCGTGGCGGAAACCGAGCGACATGATCGCGTCGGCAAACAGCACGGTGTCTTTCTGGCCGGTGTGGCGATAGACTTGGTCGATCACGTCGCCGATTTCCTTCTTGGTCAGAAGGCGGTTGATGATGTCGAAAGGAACCTTGTGGTTCTTCGGCAGACATTCACCAATCAGCATGCGGCCCGGCGTCGTGATGAAACGCTGCTGGACAATCTTGCCGTCTTCATCGGCCTGCGGAACGCGGGCAATGATGCGCGAGTGATAGGTCACCGCGCCCACTTCAAGCGCCTGGTGCACTTCGGCCATATCGGCAAAGCGCGGCAGCTTCTCGATCTTCTCTCCGTTCTCTTCGACGAATTCAGGCGTTTTCTCCTGACGGTCCATCGAAAGGTAATAGAGACCCAGCACCATATCCTGCGAAGGAACGATGATCGGCTTACCATTGGCGGGTGAGAGGATGTTGTTGGTCGACATCATCAGCACGCGTGCTTCGAGCTGGGCTTCCAGCGAAAGCGGCACGTGAACGGCCATTTGGTCACCGTCAAAGTCGGCGTTAAATGCCGAGCAGACCAGCGGGTGAAGCTGGATCGCCTTACCTTCGATCAGAACCGGTTCGAACGCCTGGATACCCAGACGGTGGAGCGTCGGCGCGCGGTTGAGCATGACAGGGTGTTCGCGGATAACCTCGTCGAGGATATCCCACACTTCCTTGCGCTCTTTCTCGACCCATTTCTTCGCCTGCTTCAGAGTCATCGACAGACCCTTCGCATCGAGACGGGCATAGATGAACGGCTTGAACAGCTCGAGCGCCATCTTCTTCGGCAGACCGCATTGGTGCAGTTTGAGCTCAGGACCGGTCACGATGACCGAGCGGCCCGAATAGTCGACGCGCTTACCCAGAAGGTTCTGGCGGAAGCGGCCCTGCTTGCCTTTGAGCATGTCGGACAGCGATTTCAGCGGACGCTTGTTGGCGCCGGTGATCACGCGGCCACGGCGGCCATTGTCGAACAATGCGTCAACCGCTTCTTGCAGCATGCGCTTCTCGTTGCGCACGATGATGTCCGGCGCGCGCAGTTCGATCAGACGCTTCAAACGGTTGTTGCGGTTGATCACGCGGCGATAGAGATCGTTCAGATCCGAGGTCGCGAAACGGCCACCATCGAGCGGCACCAGCGGGCGCAGTTCGGGCGGAATAACCGGCACGACTTCGAGGATCATCCATTCCGGACGGTTGCCCGAATCGATGAAGCTTTCGACGACTTTCAGACGCTTGATGATCTTGGCTGGCTTAAGCTTGGACTTGGTGGTCCGCAGCTCTTCCATCAGATCGTCACGCTCTTGCTCAAGATCGAGATCCATGAGCATGAACTTGACCGCTTCCGCGCCGATACCGGCAGAGAAAGCGTCTTCGCCATATTCGTCTTGCGCTTCGAGAAGCTCGTCCTCGGTCAGCAGCTGGAATTTCTCCAGCGGGGTCAGGCCCGGCTCGGTGACGATGTAGCTTTCGAAATACAGCACACGCTCAAGCTGTTTGAGCTGCATGTCCAGAAGCAAACCGATGCGCGATGGCAACGATTTGAGGAACCAGATATGCGCAACCGGTGCGGCCAGTTCGATATGGCCCATCCGCTCGCGGCGGACTTTGGTCACGGTTACTTCAACGCCGCACTTCTCGCAGACGACGCCCTTGTACTTCATGCGCTTGTACTTGCCGCACAGGCACTCGTAATCCTTCACAGGACCGAAGATGCGCGCGCAGAACAAGCCGTCACGCTCTGGCTTGAAGGTGCGGTAATTGATCGTTTCCGGCTTCTTGATTTCGCCGAAAGACCAGCTGCGGATACGCTCTGGCGAGGCCAGACCGATCTGGATCTGGTCGAAGGTTTCCGGCTTAGCCAGCTGGTTGGTGAATTTGGTTAGGTCATTCATAATCTAGCTCCGTTTCCCTCGCTCGGGAGGGTCAGGGTCAATCCTTCGGTCGGCTTATTCGGCGGCGATCTGCATATCGTCGTCACCCTCTTCTCCATCGGAGAGCGAGGACAATTCGACATTGAGACCCAGGCTGCGCATTTCCTTGACGAGAACGTTGAAGCTCTCCGGAATGCCCGCTTCGAAAGTATCGTCGCCTTTGACGATCGCTTCGTAAACCTTGGTCCGTCCGATCACATCGTCCGACTTCACAGTGAGCATTTCCTGCAGCGTATACGCCGCACCGTAGGCCTGGAGCGCCCAGACCTCCATCTCACCGAAGCGCTGGCCACCGAACTGCGCCTTACCACCCAGCGGCTGCTGCGTGACGAGGCTGTAGGGGCCAATCGAACGGGCGTGGATCTTGTCATCGACCAGGTGGTGCAGTTTGAGCATGTAGATATAGCCCACGGTCACCTGCCGGTCGAACGCGTCACCGGTGCGGCCATCATACAATGTCACCTGACCCGAACCGGGCAGATTGGCCCGTTCCAGCATCGTGGTCACATCGCCTTCAACCGCGCCATCGAACACTGGCGTACCCATCGGCACACCATTGGTCAGATTGCCCGCCAATTCGACGATTTCCGCGGTTGAACGCGCGTCGATCTCGCCGTGGTAATCTTCACCGTAAGCGTTCTTCAGGCGGTCGATCACAGCTTCCGGCGGTTTGGCCTTTGCGTAATCTTCTGCCGCATTCGGATTGGCGCGTTTCCACTCTTCCAGAGCAGCAGTCACCTGATGCCCCAGACCGCGTGCGGCCATGCCGAGATGGGTTTCAAAGATTTGCCCGACATTCATACGCGACGGCACGCCCAGCGGGTTGAGGACGATATCAACCGGCGAACCGTCTTCGAGGAACGGCATGTCTTCTTCGGGAAGAATCCGCGAGATAACACCCTTGTTCCCGTGACGGCCGGCCATCTTGTCACCCGGTTGCAGTTTTCTTTTCACCGCAACGAAGACTTTGACCATCTTGAGAACGCCCGGCATCAATTCGTCGCCGCGCTCCAGCTTCTCTTTGCGGTCTTCGAACTTGTCGTCGATGCCCTTGATCGCTTCGTCATACTGGCTCTTGATCGCTTCGAGCTGCTGCTGACGATTGTCGTCGGCAACCGCGAATTTGAACCATTCGTGCTTCTCGACACCTTCGAGCAGAGCTTCGTCGATCTTCGATCCCTTCTTCACACCTTTCGGCGCAGCAGAAGCGGTTTGACCGGTCAGCATGTCGCGCAGGCGGTTATAGGTCGCCCGGTTGAGAATGCTGCGTTCGTCGGCGCTGTCTTTGCGCAGACGCTCGATCTCTTCCTGCTGGATCGCACGCGTACGGTCATCGACTTCGATACCGTGGCGGTTGAACACACGCACTTCGACCACGGTCCCAGCCACACCGGGCGGCAGACGCAGCGAGGTGTCGCGAACGTCAGAAGCTTTCTCGCCAAAGATCGCGCGGAGGAGTTTCTCTTCCGGCGTCATCGGGCTTTCGCCCTTTGGCGTGATCTTACCGGCGAGAATGTCACCGGGGTGAACTTCCGCACCGATATAGACAATGCCCGCTTCGTCGAGGTTGCGCAGAGCTTCCTCGCCGACATTCGGTATATCGCGGGTGATGTCTTCGGGGCCAAGCTTGGTATCGCGGGCCATGACTTCGAATTCCTCGATATGGATCGAGGTGAAGACGTCATCCTTCACGATGCGTTCGCTGATGAGGATCGAGTCCTCATAGTTATAACCATTCCACGGCATGAAGGCGACGAGGCTGTTTTTGCCCAGCGCCAATTCGCCCAGATCGGTCGAAGGGCCGTCAGCGATAATATCGCCCGCTTCAATCGTTTCACCCACTTTCACCAGCGGACGCTGGTTGATGCAGGTGTTCTGGTTGGAACGTTGGAATTTCTGCAGCGTATAGATGTCGACGCCCGATTGGCCGGGTTCGACATCACCGATAGCGCGGATCACGATTCGGGTTGCGTCAACCTGGTCGACGATGCCGCCGCGCGTGGCGGAAATCGCCGCGCCCGAATCGCGGGCCACGGTTTCTTCCATGCCGGTTCCGACAAACGGTGCTTCGGCTTTCACCAAAGGCACAGCCTGACGTTGCATGTTCGAACCCATCAATGCGCGGTTCGCGTCATCGTTTTCGAGGAACGGAATGAGCGAAGCAGCGACCGAAACCAGCTGTTTGGGCGAAACGTCCATCAGCGTGATCTGCTCGCGCGGGAGCATCACGAACTCGCCAGCCTGACGGGCAGAGACAAGCTCTTCCACGAAAGTGCCGTCATCGTTGAGCTCCGCCGATGCTTGCGCAACCGCGTGCTTTTGTTCTTCCATTGCTGAAAGATAGGCAACCTCGCCGGTTACCTTGCCGTCTTTGACCGCACGATATGGCGTTTCGATAAAGCCGTATTTGTTGACGCGGCTGAACGAAGCGAGGCTGTTGATCAGACCGATGTTCGGGCCTTCGGGCGTTTCAATCGGGCAGATACGGCCATAGTGGGTCGGGTGAACGTCGCGAACTTCGAAGCCAGCGCGTTCACGCGTCAGACCGCCGGGGCCAAGCGCCGAAACGCGGCGCTTATGCGTCACTTCGGACAGCGGGTTGGTCTGGTCCATGAACTGCGAAAGTTGGCTTGAGCCGAAGAATTCGCGAACCGCAGCAACCGCTGGCTTCGCATTGATCAGGTCGTTCGGCATCACCACCGAAACATCGACACTGCTCATGCGTTCTTTGACCGCGCGTTCCATGCGCAGCAGGCCGACGCGGTACTGGTTTTCCAGCAATTCGCCGACCGAACGGACACGGCGGTTGCCGAGGTTATCGATATCATCGACCTCGCCCTTACCGTCTTTCAGATCGACCATTTCCTTCACCACCGCGAGGATATCTTCCTTGCGCAAAGTCGTGACGGTGTCTTCCGCGTCGAGATCGAGACGCATGTTGAGCTTCACGCGGCCAACAGCCGACAGGTCATAGCGCTCGCCATCGAAGAACAGGCCTTCGAACAGCGCTTCTGCGGTTTCCTTGGTTGGCGGTTCACCCGGGCGCATGACTTTGTAAATCGCTTCGAGGCCTTCGTCGCGATTTTCAGCCTTGTCGACCGCCAGCGTGTTGCGGATCCATGGGCCGGTGTTGATTTCGTCAATGTCGAGCAGCTCGAGCTTGTCGACACCGGCAGCGTCGAGCACTTCGAGGTTTTCGGCAGAGACTTCGTCGCCCGCTTCGATATAGATGCGGCCGGTTTTCTCGTCGATCAGATCGCGCGCCGAATAGCGTGCGAAGACTTCCTCTGTCGGGATCAGCAGATCCTTGAGGCCGTCTTTTGCGGCTTTGTTGGCAGCGCGTGGGCTGATTTTCTGGTTGGCGGGGAAAATTTCCTCGCCGGTTTTGGCGTCGACCAGCGCGAAGGCAGGCTTGGCATTACGCCAAGCATTGGGGTCGAATGGCATTTTCCAGCCATCGCCCTTCTTACCGGAAACGCGTTCCCAGGTGACAGTGTCATAGAAGTGATCGAGAATGCCTTCGTGATCGAGACCCAGCGCGAACAGCAGGCTGGTTACCGGCAGCTTGCGCTTGCGGTCGATACGGACATTGACGATGTCTTTGGCGTCGAATTCGAAATCGAGCCACGAACCGCGATAAGGAATGACGCGTGCAGCGAACAGCAGCTTGCCCGAAGAGTGGGTTTTGCCGCGGTCATGGTCAAACAAAACACCCGGCGAACGGTGCATCTGGCTGACGATAACGCGCTCTGTACCGTTGATGATGAACGTGCCGTTCCCGGTCATCAGCGGCATGTCGCCCATGTAAACGTCCTGCTCCTTGATATCGAGAACAGAGCGGGTTTCGGTTTCCTGATCGACTTCGAATACGATCAAACGCAGAGTCACCTTCATCGGTGCTGCGTAGGTAATGCCGCGCTGGCGGCATTCGGTGGTGTCGTATTTTGGCGGCTCAAGCTCGTAATGGACGAAGTCGAGTTCGGCAGTGCCCGCAAAATCGCGGATCGGGAAAACGCTGCGCAGCGTCTTTTCCAGACCGGACACATAATCGATCGAAGGGTCAGAGCGGAGGAACTGTTCGTAGCTCTCACGCTGGACTTCGATCAGATTGGGCATCTGGGTGACTTCGTGAACGTCACCGAAAATCTTGCGGATACGCTTCTTCGCGGTACCGGTGTTGGCACCGGCTTTACGAGTAGCTTTGGTCTTGGTCGCCATGGAGGGTTTTGCCTCTTCATATTGCGCCGGCCCTTACGCGTGAGCCAGCATCATCAATGTGTCTGCGCGGGAACACGTCCAAAGCCCGAGGCATGAGGCCAAACGCAAAAAAGGCCACAGCAAATGCCACCCGATCCGGGTGCTGCTGCAGCTTCAAAAGCGTCGCGGGCTATGGAAAGCCACTTCCGTTCCTGGACATGCCACCGCGCAATGGCATCTCTCGCTCGAAGTGGCGGTTGACGGCCATATAAGAACGCCGTCCGCGCGTGTCAAACAAGTTCGCGAGTGGCCAGCGGCGAACCGGTTGTCCGAGCGATTGACCCGTCCCGCCATAGGCGATAGCGCGCGTTGTCTTACAAGGGGGAGAAACACGGAAAATGGCGCAATCGGGCAAGTCTATCTTCGACGCACCGGCCGACTTTCTCGGCATGGCAATGTCGCTGAAGGAAAGCGGGGCCGCTGACCAAGCGGTCAAGATGGCAAAGGCCGCACTGGCCGAGCGCCCCGACGATCCCGAATTGCGCGCCGTTGCGCGGGCGATCCTGTCCGATGGCGTGCACACCTATCATCAGGTCATGCTGGCCGATATCCCGCGCAATGTTGCCTATCGCCGCGCGATTGACCGGTTTGCCAAAGGCAAGACCATCCTGGATATCGGCACCGGCACCGGATTGCTGGCGATGATGGCGGTGCGCGCCGGGGCTAAGCACGTCTATGCGGTGGACCGCAATGCGACCAAAGCCGATCTGGCGCGCGATATCATCTCCGCCAACGGCATGTCGGACAAGATCACCGTGATCACCAAAATGTCGCTCGATCTGGACCGCGAGGCGGATCTGGGGGGCGGTGTCGACATGGTCATTTCAGAACTGTTCTCTGCCAATGTCGTGGGCGAAACACTGATGCAGGCGCTGGCTCACGCGGCGGAAGAATTGACCAATCCGGGCGCGACCTTTGTCCCCGAACGATGCGCGATCATGGGCGCGCTGGCCGAATGCAAGGCGCGCCCCGAAGTGACCGATGTCGAAGGGTTTGATCTTTCGCTGCTCAACGAACGGCTGAAGAAAGACACGATGGTCAGCGTGCCGCGCGGCGACAAGTTCCAGCGCGGACCGGCACAATCGCTGTATGATTGCGTGTTCGAACCGGACAAGCCCGCGCCTGTGAAGGACAAGGCATTCACCCAGCTTGTTTCCGATGGCGGCACAGTAAACGGGGTGATGCAATGGCTGCGGATCCACTTTGCCGACGACATCATCTACGAAAACCCCCCGGGCGGCGACCCGCTCTGCCATTGGGGTATCCGTTTCGAGCCTTTCGACGAACCACGCGAAACCAGCCAAGGCGATCGGATCAATGTCGGATGTATGCAGGCCAATGGAGAGCTGGTGATCTGGGAGGATAGCTAGCCGCAAAGCCTGCACTCGCCCTCGGCACATAACGAAAAACGATGCGGCACATATCGTTTTTCAATATTATTGATTGACAGTAAATCGAATCATCCTTATTGATTTTCGATATCAACCATATTGGAGATCAACAAATGACAAATTTTGCCCAACATTTCGCAGCTGCGGTGGCCGCTATCACCATCGCAACTCTTACCATCGTCCCGGTTGTGACCGTCCCCGCGGCACAAGCTGCGACCGTGATCGTTCCGGCTCTGGCTTAAGCGGCACTTTACACAGAAAGGGACCAATAGATGTCAAACTTCCGCGCAAACGATCCGCTTCTGCTGGCGGGCAAGATCATTACTCTTATCGCTCAGGGTGCTTGCGTCCTCGGCGGGCTCGTGCTCGCCGCCCTCATTCCCGTCATGCTGTTTATGCAGGATACGATCTCTGCTGAAGTTGCCGCAAAATATGGCGAGGCGGCAGGCGCATTTCCGGGCTTGGCATTCGCCGGCGTGTTCTTGATCGGGCTCACCATACTTGCTCTGGCTTTTATGTTTTTCGGTAAGCTGCGCAGAATCATCGGCACTGTTGGAGAGGGTGATCCATTCGCACCGGCCAACGCTAAACGACTGAATAACATGGCGTGGCTGATGCTCGGGGTGCAAATCCTGATGATTCCTGCAGGCGCGCTTGGCTTCTATCTGGCGCAATGGGCGGACGAGATTGAAACCGCCAACATCAACATTGATGGCGGAGTGGACGGAACCGGCATCCTGATGGTGATTGTCCTCTTCATCCTCGCCCGCGTATTCCGCCACGGCACCGCGATGCGCGAAGATCTGGAAGGAACCGTCTGATGCCTCCAGCCCAAAACAGTGAAACCGCCAACGGGAGCATTACCGTGAAACTTGACGACCTTCTCCACGAGCGCCGGATGACTTTGACCGAACTGGCAGAGCGCGTGGGCCTTACTCTCGCCAACCTGTCGATCCTCAAGACGGGCAAAGCCAAAGCGATCCGGTTCAGCACATTGGAGGCGATTTGCCGCGAGCTGGAGTGCCAGCCGGGCGATTTGCTCGCCTATGAAGATTTTTCGGAACCATCCGCCGGGTAGCCCATTGTCTAGGCAGATCACGAAGAGGAAAATCTAATGAAAAAGCTGACACTTATTGCCCTTCCTGCCGCATTTGCACTGACCGCTTGCGGCGGACCTGCGGAAGAAGCCGGGGAGCAGCAGGACGATATCATGGAAGCCGAAGGCGACATGATTGACGAACAGGCTGACGTGGCCGAAGCGCAAGCCGACATGGTCGAGGAACAGGCCGACGCGGCCACCGGCAGTGTCGAAAAGGCAGAGCTTGAACAAAAAGCTGAAGAGCTGGAAGAAAAAGCCGACGCGCTAGAGGACAAAGCCGACGGAATGTAATTCCCGCGCATTTGTTACAGCGAGGGGCCTGCCACGAAAGTGGCGGGCCCTTTGTTTTTCCGGGTGGCTAATTACAGAGGAGCCGTGCGCCTGCGGCCCGCCCACGCCTGCCAATTCCGGTTGACTCCTGACGACTTTGCGCTAGTAGGCCGCTCGTTCGCTGGGCTGACGGGTCCAGTGAACATCCGTCCGAGACAGTTGGTGACCGGAATTTGCCGGTCTTAATTTCCAGCCTAGACGGGGATTAGAGATTTCACCATGCGGGCCCGATCCTATCGGGCGGCATGCGTATCGCGGAATGCCCCTGCGGCTCCGCATCCTCCTTCCCCATCAATGGACAGATTCCTTGCCGGTTTGCGGCAGGAATGAATGTGAGCCGGTCGCCGGGCAGATTGCCCTGCGGCCATAGTGAAGGAGTAAGACATGGATCGTTCGCAAAAAGCCGACTCGGTCGCCAGTCTGAACGCAACTTTCAACGAGAGCGGCGTGGTCGTTGTGACCCGCAATCTCGGCCTTTCGGTGGCTGATTCCACCGAATTGCGCGGAAAGATGCGGGAAGCGGGTGCATCGTACAAGGTTGCGAAAAACCGTCTTGCCAAACTCGCCCTGAAAGACACGGATTATGACGGCCTTGGTGAATTGCTCACCGGCCCGACTGCTCTGGCAACATCAAGCGACCCTGTCGCTGCTGCCAAGGCTGCCGTGGAATTCGCCAAATCGAACGACAAGCTCGAAATCGTTGGCGGATCGATGGGTGGACAGATGCTCGATGTTGCTGGCGTAAAGGCACTTGCCTCCATGCCAAGCCTCGACGAGCTTCGCGGCACCCTTGTTGGTCTGCTTAACGCGCCTGCGACGAAAATCGCCCAGGTTGTTAATGCGCCTGCCAACAAGCTTGCCCGTGTCTTCGGTGCCCAAGGCGCCAAGGAAGCGGCATAAACGGTTAATTGCACGAATTTTTCGGGACGGAACCCAATCCGGGGCCCAATCCGGGGCCCAATCACGGGACGTCCTGCCAAGTCATTTATTTGGAGTATTGAGTCATGGCAGATGTAGCCAAACTTGTTGAAGAACTTTCGAAACTGACTGTCCTCGAGGCAGCTGAACTGGCCAAAGCACTGGAAGAAGAGTGGGGCGTTAGCGCCGCTGCTGCAGTTGCTGTTGCTGCACCGGGTGCCGGTGGTGGCGACGCTGGTGGCGCTGCAGAAGAGAAAGACGAATTCGACGTCATTCTTACCGGCGACGGCGGCAAGAAAATCCAGGTCATCAAAGAAGTCCGCGCCATCACCGGCCTGGGCCTGACCGAAGCCAAAGGCCTCGTCGAAAGCGCGCCAAAGCCGCTCAAGGAAGGCGCTTCGAAAGCAGAAGCCGAAGAAATCAAAGGCAAGATCGAAGCAGCTGGCGGTACCGTCGAGCTCAAATAAGCCCCGTCCCCGCAATTGCGGGGATCAGCTTATCCTTCGATCTCTCCCGAGAGATCACAAGAAAGGGTGGTACCGCAAGGTGCCGCCCTTTTTCTTTGCCCGCCGCCCATGTTGATGCGGTCCACACAAAGATCGCGCCCCACCGGCCCGTTCCGGCTTGGGCTTCACATCGCCCCAATTCTGCGGCACCACTTCCCCAATAACAAAACGGGGATTCGCCGCATGATTATCAAGAACCGCCTGCTGGCCACAGCAGCATCAGCTCCGCTTCTATTCGCCGCCACGCTCGCCAACGCGCAGGATGCGCGCATTGTCCAACCCGGCGCGCCGGGCCAGCCGACCAAGCAGCTGACCGCCGATCAGGCCGTGGCGCTGGCCGACAATTCCTATGCCCATGCCGATGTGATGTTCATGCAGGGGATGATCGTCCACCACCAGCAAGCGGTCGACATGGCGGCTCTGGTCGCAGAGCGCACCAATACCGACGAAATTGTTGCGCTGGCGGGCCGGATTGATGCGAGTCAGGAAGACGAGATCAAATTCATGACCGATTGGCTCACCGAAAAGGGTGAACCGCTGAAAATGGAAGGGATGGGCCACGCGGCGCATATGGGCATGATGGGGATGGCCACCCCCGCCCAGATGGAACAGCTTGCGGGTGCACGCGGGACCAATTTCGACCGGCTGTTTCTGGAGTTGATGATCCGCCACCATCGGGGCGCGGTCGAAATGGTCGAAGATCTGATCGATCAGCCCGGCACCGCATCCGATCCCGCCTTCCTTGAATTTACCGATGAAGTGAAGAATGATCAGGAAAGCGAAATCGAGCGGATGAACGCCGTGCTCGCCAGCCTGTCGAGCGATCCGCGAACTTCACTGCGGGCCGGCCTGACCGA
The DNA here is from genome assembly GCF_009827395.1 of Pontixanthobacter aquaemixtae. Taxonomy (GTDB): domain Bacteria; phylum Pseudomonadota; class Alphaproteobacteria; order Sphingomonadales; family Sphingomonadaceae; genus Pontixanthobacter; species Pontixanthobacter aquaemixtae. The sequence goes on from NZ_WTYX01000002.1 coordinate 204,101, forward strand.
TGCCGGACAAGCGATCAGCAATTTGCGGCTGGTTACTGCGCTGCCCAAACCCACCGGCTTTTTCGATCCGGCCAATCCCGGCGGATTGCGCCCGCGGCTTCCCGGCAAGGACGGCGAAGTAAAAAGCGAAGAGGAAGAAACCGGCGAAGTTCTGGCCGCGATGATCGATGGCGAACAGGCAGCCGAACCCGAAAAGCCCAAATTCGCCAAGCGCAGCCCGCTGCTGAGCTTTGCCAATACCGATATGGCGTTCAGCGGCGATATTCTGGTCGCGGGCAATTATCACGGTTTCAACGCCTACCGGCTTGGCGATGACGGAATGCCCGAACTGGTCAGTTCCACCGTTTGCCCGGGCGGTCAGGGCGATGTCTCGATCGTCGGCGACTTGCTGCTGATGAGCGTGCAGGACACCCGCGCCCGCGTCGATTGCGGCCTTCAGGGTGTCAGCGGCAAAGTCAGCGCCGAACGTTTCCGCGGCCTGCGGATTTTTGACGTTTCCGATTGGAGCAACCCGGTGCAGGTCGGGCAGGTCCAGACCTGCCGCGGGTCGCACACCCATTCGGTTGTGGCGGAAACTGATACGTCACTGATCGTCTATAATTCGGGCACTTCGCGCATTCGCGAGGAGGAAGAGCTTGCCGGATGTATCGGCGATGTTCCGGGCGATGACCGGACCGCATTGTTCCGTATCGATGTGATCGAAATTCCGCTGGCCGACCCTTCGCAATCGAAGATCGTCGATAGCCCCGCAGTCTTTGCCGATCCTGAGACCGGGCGTCTCGCGGGCCTGTGGCAAGGGGGCGATCATGGCGAAGATACGCAGGATACCAACTCCACAAATCATTGCCACGACATCACCGTTTTCCCCTCGCTCAATCTCGCAGCGGGGGCCTGTTCGGGCAACGGGATTATCTTCGACATCACCGATCCGCGCGCACCCAAACGGATCGACGAAGTGGTCGACAAGGGCTTTGCCTATTGGCATTCGGCAACATTCAACAATGACGGCACAAAAGTACTGTTTACCGACGAATGGGGCGGCGGCGGACGTCCGCGCTGCCAGGCATCCGATCCGCGCAATTGGGGCGCCAATGCGATTTACGAGATTGTCGACGGCAAGCTTGAATTCCGCAGCACGTATAAATTGCCCGCACCGCAAGGCGACAAGGAAAATTGCGTCGCGCATAACGGCTCGATCATCCCCGTCCCCGGGCGCGATATCTTTGTGCAGGCATGGTATCAGGGCGGTATCTCGGTGATCGATTTCACCGATGCGGCGAACCCTTTTGAAATCGCCTATTTCGACCGTGGGCCGGTGGACAAGGACCAGCTTACCACCGGCGGTTACTGGTCAGCCTATTGGTACAAGGGCCGGATCTACGGGACCGAAATTACGCGCGGTCTGGATGTCTTCGCGCTGGAGCCGAGCGAGTTCCTGACGGCCGAAGAGATTGCCGCCGCCGAAGCTGCCAATATGGGTGAAGTCTTCAATCCGCAGACTCAGTTTCCGGTAACATGGCCGGAAAATGTTGCCTCACCCTAAAGCGTTTTGAGATACTCGATCAGTTCGGCGCGCTTTGCCGCGTCGCGCATGCCCGAATAGCTCATCTTGGTGCCCGGCACGGTTGCGGCCGGGTTCTCAAGATAGCGGCTGAGCGTTTCATCGTCCCATGTCAGGCCGGATTCGCGCATGGCCGTGCTGTAGGCGAAATCGTCAATATGCCCCGCATTCGCGCCGTAAACACCCGCCAATGTCGGCCCGATAATGCTCTTGCCCGGTTGGGGGCTGTGGCAGGCGGAACATTGGGCGAAGCTCGCCGGTGGTCCGCCATTGGCCATTCCCCCGTCCGCGGCGGGCGCGGATGTTTCGCTTTGGCCGACTTCGGAACCGGCTACAGTGCCGGACTGGCCGCAAGCCGACAGCACAAGCGCCATCAGCGGGATGGGAAGAAAAACACGCCGCACTACACAACCTCCTGAATGGTCGCGGCCTTGTGACGCCGCAGATCATTCAGGGCAAGCTTGTTCTATCGCCCGATCTGTGGCGCGATAGACGCGGCGCGGTTTGAAATCGCGCAGCATCGCGAGTTTCCCCTTTGCCGAACCGGACCGCGCGCCTATCCGGGACGGCTTTATGTCGCAGACACGGGCCCTTCCCGCCGGGCAATCGCCTTGGCGCACCGAGCTGGCAGCTACTCTCAAGCTGTCCTGGCCGCTGGCGCTCGCCAATCTTCTGCAGATGCTGACTTATGCCGTCGATGTAATCTTCATCGCGCGTCTGGGCGAAGCGCCGCTGGCGGCATCGGCATTGGCGGTTTCGTGGTTCGGCCTGCTGCTGTGGGCGCTGTCCTCGCTCATCGGGGCGGTTGCGCCGATAATCGCCGCAGAGCTGGGCGAGCGCGGGCCTGCGCTTCGTCCGGTGCGCCGCGCCACACGCATGGCGCTGTGGCTGGCGGTCATCGTGGGTGTCGCGGCAATGGCGGCCTGCATGGCGATTGTTCCCATTGCCCGCGCCACCGGCCAGCAGCCGGAGATTATCGCGCTCGCAGGCGAGTATATGACCGTCATCATATGGTCGATGGTTCCGATGCTGCTGGCCGCCGTGCTGCGCAATTTCGTGTCGACATTGGGGCGGCCGATCTTCGCAACCGCAATTTCGGCGCTTGGGATCGTGGTCAACTCGCTGGCCAATTACGCATTTATCTTCGGCAATTTCGGCGCCCCCGAACTGGGATTGAAAGGCGCGGCCATCGCGACCATCATCACCTCGCTGGTTACGCTGGGTAGCTATGTCATCGCGATCCGGCTCGACCGGAATATGCACCGCTATCACATTTTCGGACGCTGGTGGTCGCCCGACTGGCCGCGCTTCTGGTCGATCGTGAAAATCGGAACGCCGATTGCCCTGACGGTTTCTGCTGAGGCCGGAATTTTCGGCGCAGCGGCGTTCCTGATGGGCAATATCGGCACACCGCAGCTCGCCGCGCATACGGTGGCGCTGCAAATCGCCGCATTGGCGTTTCAGGTTCCCTTCGGTGTCAGCCAGGCGGCAACGATCCGCGTGGGCTATTTCTATGGCGCGAGGGACAAGGACGGGATGAAGCGCGCAGGCTGGTCTGCGGTGATGGTGGGCACCGGGTTCATGGCCATTTCCTGTTCGGCGATGGTGCTGATGCCGCGCACGCTGCTGCAAATATATCTCGACCCCGATGCGGCGAAGAATGCGGTTCTGGTCGGCTTTGCTTTGCAATATCTGGTGATCGCCGCCGCGTTCCAATTGGTCGACGGCCTGCAAGCCGTGGCCGCGGGCGCGCTGCGCGGATTGCAGGACACACGCGTCCCGATGTGGATCGCGATTTTCGCCTATTGGGTGCCCGGTTTTGGCGTTGCCATGTGGCTTGGCTTTGGCACTCCGCTCGCCGGTGTCGGTGTGTGGATCGGGCTCGCAACCGGATTGGCGGTCGCCGCTCTGCTGCTGTCATGGCGCTGGGTCCGGCGCGAGAATTTGGGCCTGACCGTGCGCGATTGATCAAGGTGGTCCGGGCGCCCGATCGATGAGCCCGATTTCCCCGCAGCCGCCACGAAATTTTTTCCGTGCGCAGCCGTTGACTCTTCCCCGCCGGATACACATATGCGCCCCGCTGGCACTCTCCACCAGAGAGTGCCAAGCTCAGTTTCATTCACTCTAACGAAGAGGTCATCATCATGGCATTTCGTCCGCTTCACGACCGCGTGCTCGTTCGCCGCATCGAAGCCGATCAAAAAACTGCTGGCGGGATCATCATCCCTGACAGCGCTCAGGAAAAGCCCAGCGAAGGCGAAGTTGTTTCGGTTGGCAATGGCGCCAAAGCCGATGACGGCACCGTCACTCCGCTCGACGTCAAAGCCGGCGACCGCGTGCTGTTCGGCAAATGGGGCGGCACCGAAGTCAAGATCGACGGCGAAGACCTGCTGATCATGAAGGAAAGCGACATTATGGGCGTGATCGGCTGATAGCCGGGCGACCACCGCATTTTCTTCAACGAACTCAATTAAAGGAATTTTATCATGGCAGCTAAGGACGTAAAGTTCGGCCGCGAAGCCCGCGAAGGCATCCTGAAGGGCGTCGATACGCTCGCAAACGCAGTCAAAGTGACGCTCGGCCCGAAAGGCCGCAATGTCGTAATCGACAAGAGCTTTGGCGCACCGCGCATCACCAAGGACGGCGTTTCTGTCGCCAAGGAAATCGAACTAGCAGACAAGTTCGAAAATATGGGCGCGCAAATGCTCAAGGAAGTTGCGTCGAAGACCAACGACCTTGCCGGTGACGGCACAACCACTGCGACCGTTCTGGGCCAGGCGATTGTTCGCGAAGGCATGAAATCGGTTGCTGCGGGCATGAACCCGATGGATCTGAAACGCGGCATCGATACTGCTGTTGCGGCGGTTGTTGCTGATCTTGTGAAACGTTCGAAGGACGTGGCCGGCACAGAGGAAATCGCTCAGGTTGGCGTAATCTCTGCCAATGGCGACAAGGAAGTCGGCGAGAAGATCGCAGAAGCGATGGAAAAAGTCGGCAAAGAAGGCGTCATCACTGTCGAGGAAGCCAAAGGCCTCGAATTCGAGCTGGACGTTGTCGAAGGCATGCAGTTCGACCGTGGTTACCTGTCGCCTTACTTCATTACCAATCCTGACAAGATGACCGTGGAACTCGAAAATCCATACATCCTGATCAACGAAGGCAAGCTGTCCAACCTCAAAGACATGCTGCCGATCCTCGAAGCGGCAATGCAATCGGGCCGTCCTCTGCTGATTATCGCAGAAGACATCGAAGGCGAAGCGCTGGCCACTCTGGTGGTCAACAAGCTGCGCGGCGGCCTGAAAGTGGCTGCGGTCAAGGCACCTGGCTTCGGCGATCGCCGCAAAGCGATGCTGCAGGACATTTCGATCCTGACAAAGGGCGAAATGGTCAGCGACGAGCTGGGCATCAAGCTGGACAGCGTAACGCTGAACATGCTTGGTGAAGCCAAGCGCGTTACCATCGACAAGGACAACACCACCATCGTCGACGGTGCCGGCAGCGAAGCTGACATCAAGGCCCGCGTTGGTGAAATCCACGCGCAGATCGAAACAACAACCAGCGATTACGACAAAGAAAAACTGCAAGAACGCCTGGCCAAACTCGCTGGCGGTGTTGCGGTGATCAAAGTCGGCGGCGCTTCGGAAGTTGAAGTGAAAGAACGCAAAGACCGCGTTGATGACGCGCTGCACGCAACCCGCGCTGCGGTTGAAGAAGGCATCGTCCCTGGCGGCGGTACCGCGCTTCTCTACGGTACCAAAGCACTTGCTGGCCTGAAGGGTGACAATGATGACCAAACGCGCGGTATCGATATCGTGCGCCGCGCCATTGTTGCACCGGTTCGCCAGATTGCAGAGAATGCCGGCCATGACGGTGCGGTAATCTCTGGCAATTTGCTGCGCGAAGATGACGAAACGCAAGGTTTCAACGCCGCAACCGACACTTACGAAAACCTCGTAAAGGCCGGTGTGATCGACCCGACCAAGGTTGTTCGCGTTGCGCTGCAGGATGCGGCATCGGTCGCTGGTCTGCTGATCACGACCGAAGCAGCCATTGCTGACGCGCCAGAAAAAGAAGGCGCCGGCGGCGCTGGCGGCATGCCCGATATGGGCGGCATGGGCGGCATGGGCGGCGGAATGGGCTTCTAACGAACCCGTATTCGCCATTGCCCCGGGCACAATCCAGGGCACGTGCCGCTTGGTCAAGCCAAGCAAAAAAGAAAGGCCCGGGGGAGTAATTCCCCGGGCCTTTTCTATGGCTGTTCATTGCCGCTCGCACCTCTTGTCAGCAGCGCGCAAGAGTAGCGGCGAAAATCTTCGCGCTATCTTGCCAATTATTGGATTTGTAACAAACCAATTGTCTCTGCTAGTCAGGATGCGCGGGCGATACCGGCTGTGACAAAAATCACGCGAACAGCGCTGTTTATCCGGTATCGCGCAGGGGGAAAATCAGGAGGGAATTGACCAGTGAAACCGGCGCTCGGAATGTATCTCATACCCGTTGCGGGCTGTCTGCTCGCGCTGCCAGCACAGGTGCAGGCACAGGCACAGGGGCAAACAGCCGGTGAACCGGCCGCCGAAATTTCAGCGGACTCTTTCCCCACCATTGAAGCCGAACCGGAACCTGCGCCGGAACCCATTATCGTAGAACCGGACACGCCCGATGCCCCCGAACAGGTTATCGAGCCGCCCGCGCCTGATCCGGCACCGGCGGCACCCATCCCGGTTCCCGCGCCCGCCCCGACACTGCCGGTTGAACCTGTTTTGGCCCCGCCGGTCACCTCGGTCATAACATCTGCCTCTGCAAGCTTGGCGCTGGTCGAACCAGCCGCCGATTGCCGCCCTTCGCCGCGCCCATGCGTGCAGATCAGCGGGCTTCCCGGCCTGTCATTCTACATCGTCAATCGGGACCGGTTCAGGCATTGGGCAACGCGCGGCGGCCGGTTGAGCTTTGACGCCGGGCGCGGCATTGATCGGATGATTTCGATCGGGAGCAATTTTGAACGGATGCCGCGATCAGGGGCGCATATCCAGCAGCTGGGCCAGCTGGGCAAAGATTACTGGATCATTCCCTGGTGCGCGCGCGAAATTGACGGGAGAGAAGTCTTCAAAGCCAGCTGGCAGACTCGCGAGAAAATCGTGATGCATGACGAAATCATCGCCGAGGCCGCAATCGCATGTCAGTAATCGCCAAGCTCAAATCCACCGAAGCGATCATCGCTGCGATTGTCAGCCTTGTCGCGGTTGTGGCAAAATATACCGCGGTTTCAAACCTTCTGGATTTGCCCGACGGCGTCGATGGTGTGGGCCCGCATCTGGCAACAGCGGTGGTGATCATTGCCATTCTGCTGATCGTTTACTGGTCTGAGAATATTCTGGATCAGAAGCCCATGCTGATCGGTTTGGGCGTGGCGGTGATGGCGGCTGCAGGGGTTTATCTGGCTTCCAACTTTGCATCCGACATCAGAAGCCAGACGGTCGAAGTGCAATGCGTCGATTTTCCCAGGACGACAATTCTCCGCCCGAATGAACCGAGCGAAAGGCTGGCCACGCTGATCGACGATGGGGGCGGGCTGGAAACCGCCTGGTGCGAGGAAGAAAAAGTCAAAGTCAGAAGCATGGTGCGCAGCGAAAACTCGGGGCAGGTATTCTCGCTGAACCTGTGGCTGATTCTGGCAGAATCGCTGCTTGCCATTGCCGTGACTTTGCTCGCGTGGCTGATCGCCAACAGGCCGGGCGGAAGCGATGACACGGCAGGCGATTGAGCGGAATCCCGACCGCATGCGGTGACAGCAGCCTGTCGAAGGCTCCGTTCAATTCGTCGGAATTATACAAAGGCGCGCACGCAATCTATGTTACATTCTGCCCATGAACGACGCGCCTCATACCCGCGAAACGGCACAATCACCTTCCCCGCCCGATAAAGCGGAAGGGCCCCCTGTTTACTCAAAGCCCAAACAAACCTGCGCTGTTCGCCTGGGCAAAAAACTGCGCGATCCGGTCAACGGTTTCCTCGCAAAACAATCCTTGATCGGCGACACGCCGATACTCGATCCCGCCGATGTCCCCGGGCTCAATGTGGTGGCTGGGCGATGGGAGGAGTTTCGCGACGAAATCCAGCCGCTGATGCGCGAGCGGGAAAATATTCCGCCGCTGGGCGAAATTTCCCCCGATCATCGCCGGATTGCATCCACGCCTGCGTGGAAGAGCTTTTTCTTCGCCGGCTATGGCTATGAGGCGAAAGCCAATCAGGCGCGCTGCCCGAAACTGGTAGAGGCGATCAATTCGATACCCGGCGTGGTGGTGGCATTTCTATCGATTATGGAGCCGGGAACGCATGTTCCGCTGCACCGCGGTCTGACCAAATCATGGCTCAATTGCCATTTGCCGCTGATGATCCCCGATGACGGGAAGCGCTGCGAAATCGCGATCAATGGAGAGATCCATCAATGGCGATATGGCGAATGGCTGGTGTTTGACGAAACCTTTCCGCACGAAGTTTGGAACGAATCCGACCAGCCGCGCGTGATGCTGTTGCTGCAAGTGCAGCGGCGGATGCGGTGGCCGGGGCGATTGATTACCCGCGGGATTTATCACGGCGTGCGCAATTCCAGCTTCGTCGATGACGTGAAAGCCGCCATCGGCGCGAGCAAAAGCTAGCCGCCCTTCCCTTTCCGGCGAAGCTGGCGCATGAAGCATGCCATCACACGCATTGAGAGAGGATCACCCATTATGCACCGTTTGCCGACCCGGAATCTCGCCGCGCTTTTGCTGGCTTCGACAGCTGTTGCGAGCTGCGGCGGATTGACCGAACCCGTGGTGGCGAGCGTCGAGTGCAATCAAACCCAAACCGAATGCATCAATGCGTGGTTTGACGAGAAATTCGAAGAATTGCTGGCTTTCAGCCCGATGCAGCAAACCGCGCTGGGCCTGAAAACGGATTACGACAAGATCGACGATCTGAGCGTCGAAGCCGAGCAAGCGCAGCTCGAATGGTGGCAGAACACCACCGCCGAAATGGAAGCCAATTTCGATTACGACGAATTGTCCGATGATGCGAAACTGTCTTGGGATATGTGGCAGTTCCGCAAGGATCAGGCGCAAAACGCCGCCGGTTTCCGCAACCAGCAATATATCCTGCACCAGATGAATGGCACGCATTCCGCGCTGCCGAGCTTTCTGATCAGCCAGCACAAGGTCGAAAGCGAAAGCGATATGACCGCCTTCATCGCGCGCATCGGCGGGATTGGCACGGCGATGGATCAATTGCTGGTCCGTGCGCAAGCCAATGCCGAAGCGGGAACCCGCCCGCCAAGCTGGTCCTATGACGCGGTGATCGCGGAATCGAAGAAGATCACCAGCGGCGCGCCCTTCGATGATGCGGAGGACGCCGAACCTTCTGCATTGTGGACCGCAAGCGAAGGCCATCTCGCCAAGCTGGTTGAGGATGAAGTGATCACAGAAGATCGCGCCGGGGAACTGCGCGAGGAAGCGCGCCTCGCGCTCACCCAGAAAATGGCGCCCGCCTATGGCCGGGTGATCGACTGGTTCACCCAAGACCAGCCCAATGCGGACAAGGAAGCGCGGGGGGTCAGCGCGCTGAGCGATGGCGGGGATTTCTACAAATACCGGCTGGGGGCGATGACCACGACCGATCTGACCGCCGACGAGATCCACGATATCGGGCTGTCCGAAGTCGCGCGGATTCGCAGCGAGATGGAAGAGATCAAGGATCAGGTCGAATTTGACGGCGATCTGCAAGCCTTCTTCGCGTTCATGCGCGAGGATGACCAATTCTATTTCCCCGACAATGATGCCGGCGCGCAAATGTATATCGACGCGGCGAAGAAACATCTGGCGTTCATCGATACCAAGCTGCCCGAATATTTCGGCATACTGCCCAAGGCCCCGCTCGAAGTCCGCCGGGTCGAGCCGTTCCGCGAACAGGATGGCGCGGCGCAGCATTACCGCACCGGCACGCCCGATGGTTCGCGCCCGGGAATTTACTACGCGCATTTGTCCGACATGCGGGCCATGCCGATCCCGTCGCTGGAAGTGATTGCCTATCACGAAGGCAATCCCGGGCATCACATGCAACTGTCGATCGCGCAGGAATTGACCGGCATTCCCAAATTCCGCTCGCAGGGATTTTACCTCTCTGCATTCGGCGAAGGCTGGGCGCTTTATTCGGAGAAACTGGCGAAGGAAATGGGCGCCTATCAGGATCCCTATTCGGACTTTGGCCGCCTAACCACCGAGATGTGGCGCGCGATCCGGCTGGTGGTCGATACCGGAATTCATTCGAAAGGATGGAGCGAGCAGCAGGCGGTTGATTACTTCCTTGCCAATTCGCCCATTCCCGAAGCCGCGGTGAAATCGGAAGTCCGCCGCTATATCGTGATGCCGGGGCAGGCCACAGCGTACAAGATCGGGATGATCCGCATTCAGGAACTGCGCGCCAAGGCGGAAAAAGAGCTGGGCGACAAATTCGATATTCGCGGTTTCCACGACACCGTTCTGGGCGGCGGATCGGTGCCGCTCGACTTGCTGGAGAAGCGCGTCGATCAATGGGTGGCTGCGCAGAAAGCTGCCTAGCCCTGCTGCGCGGGTGTGTCGCGGAAGGGTGCGCCTAGCGCGCGGTCCAGCGGCACATCATCGCCCGCCAGCGGATCATACACGCCGATATCCAGCTCATCCTGCGGCACATCGTCACGATAGGTGCCGTGCAGCCTGTCCCAGAAACTGAGGCCGCTGGTAAAATTGCTGTCGCGTTCTGATTTGATGCTCGAATGATGGATGCCGTGCATTTTCGGTGTGGTGACACCGCGCGCGAGCAGATCATCGACTTGCCCGGGTAGCTTCAGATTCGCATGGTGAAACAGGATCGAGAAATTGAAGAAGCGCCGCCACCAGCGCAGCGATTTGGGGCTAACGCCTGACAGGCGGACCTGCACCAAGCGCCACGGCAAGGAAACCAGCATATCGAGCGGGTGAAAACGCACGGCGGTGCTCGCATCCATATCGGGATCGACATGATGCACGCGGTGGAAACGCCACAGGAGGGGGACCTTGTGCGTCGCCACGTGCCACCAGTAAAACCCGTAATCCATCGCCGCGATCCCGCCGAGCAGGCGCAAGGGACGGGGCAATTTCTGCGCAAATCCGCGCCTGTGCTGGAGGTTGTTCTTGGCAATCGCCTGGGTCAGCGGCTCTTCCACCGCCGCCACAATCACCACGCACCCTGCCCCCAACGCCGCATTGCGGACATTCCGCGGGATGGCGGGGCTCTTGGCTTCGCGCAGCGGCCTTTTCCGCTCGGCCAGCAAGATGCCGCCGACCACTGCGCCCGCTGCCGCCATCATTGCAATCTTGCCAAGCTTCATGCCGCATCAATGCCCCATGGCGCAGCCGCAGTCGAGCGGTTAGAGCAGCGCATGTGAGCGAACCGATGATCTCGATATTCTGCCGCTGGCCCGAACCCGGCGAGGCCAAGACACGGCTGATACCCGGCTTCGGCCCCGAAGGCGCGGCCGCGATCTATGCCAAACTGCTGGCGCATACAATGGAGGTTTGCCGGGCAAGCGGGATTGCTTTCGAATTGCGCGTTACCGGAGCACCGGTGGATCGCTTCAAAGCCAGGTTCGGCGCGGATTTGCAGGTAGTCGAGCAAGGCGGTGGCGATCTCACCGACAAACTGTCACGCGTCCCCGCCCCCGCAATCGTGATCGGCAGCGACTGCCCCGGCCTGACCCCGCAAGTCTTGAAAGACGCGCGCGATACGCTCTCCACAAAACCGGCAGTGATCGGCCCGGCCAGCGATGGCGGCTATTACCTGCTTGGCTATAACGAGCCTGCAGATTTTGCTTTCGCCGATATGGAATGGAGCACCGACAGCGTGTTTGCCGAAACGCTGAAACGGTTTGCAGCGCGCGGCATCCACCCGGCGGTCCTGCCCGAATTGAGCGATGTGGACACCGCCGCTGACCTTGACGATTGGCCGGAATTTCTCCCGTGAGCCCAAAGGCAAGCAGCGTTGGCATCGTGCTGCCCGTTCTCAATGAAGAGCGCGCGCTTGCGGCAATGTTCGAAGTGCTTTCGCGGCTCGATCCCAAGCCCGCCGATATCCTGTTTGTCGATGGCGGCAGCGATGATGCGAGCTGCGAATTGATCCGCGATGCGGGCTACCGGCTGCTCGAAACCGCAAAGGGCCGCGCTATCCAGATCAATGCGGGGGTGGAAGCGGTTGGGACCGAGTACGTCTGCGTTCTCCATGCCGATACCATTCCGCCAGCCGATATGGTTTCGGTGATCACCGAAACACTCGCCGACCCGAAGATCGCGCTGGCCAGCTTTACCCCGCTGATCAAGGGGCCGGAAAAGACCCGCTGGTTCACCACTTTCCATAATTGGATCAAGACCTGGTACGCGCCGATCATCACCCGCCCGCATCTGTTTGTGCGCGGAGTGCGGCTGCTGTTCGGCGACCACGCGATGTTTTTCCGCCGCGCGCAATTCCTTGAAATCGGCGGCTGCACGCCCAGCGATGCAGTGATGGAAGAAGCCGATCTCTGCGTGAAATTTGCGCGGCTGGGCAAGATCAGGCTGGTCCGCCGCTGGGTCGAAACATCGGACCGGCGGATCGCCGCATGGGGTCCGATCAAAGCCAACTGGATCTATTTCAAAGTCGGCATTCTATGGGCCGTCGGCGCGCGCAGCCGGATGGCGAAGGATTATCCGGATGTGCGGTAAGCGCTACTCCGCCGGAACTTCTTCACCCTTCAAGAACCCGGTTTCGATGCAATGCCCGATCAAACGCTGGAGATATTCCAGACCCGTCGGTGGGCACACCAGCCCGGTCATTTCCTGCGCCGCGCGGTCATCGAATTCGGGATTGCGCTGGAAATAGCTGGCGTAAAGCCCGGCCACGCGCTTGTAGAGCCGCCGCTCCAGAGCGGGCAAAACCGCCGGGTCGAAATCATCGGGTTCGACCAGCTGGGGCCGGTGGAACTGCGCGAAGCTGGCGATCGCATCGGTAAACAGCCCGACCGGAACCGGACGCGCTGAAACGAGGTGATATGCGCCGCCATTGGCCCGCCGCATATTCCCGGCGAGCGCCACAATTCCCGCCGCAACATGGTCAAGCGGGACAAAATCCAGCGTTGCATCGCGGCGCGCGGGCATATGCCGCACGCGGCCCTCCGCGATCAGTTTGAACGCGGCATAGGTGGTGTCGAACTGGCGGATTCTGCCGCCCTCGCTTTCGCCCACGACAATGCTGGGCCGCGCGATTGCGAAGGGTACGTCGCTGGACCTGACCAGTTTTTCAGCGGCCGCCTTGCTCGCTTCATATCCATTGGCAAAACCGCTGTCGGGCACACGGTCAGCCTCCAGAATTGGTCCGTTGCGGGTTCCGCAAACATAGGCGGTGCTGACATGCAGAATGGGCATATCGCCCGATCGCGCAAATTCCACTGCGTTGGCTGCCCCGCCGGTATTGACCGCGCGATAGGTTTCATCATCAAGATCAAAACGGACGGTCGCGGCACAATGGATCAAAAGATCATGGCTGGCGGTCAGCCGGTCCCACTCAGCCTTCTCCCAGCCAAATAGCGGCTTTGAAACATCGCCCGCCACAATCGCTGCCGGTGCCACTGGTGAGCCATCATTGGCGAGGATATCGCGGTTATTATGGACCAGCGCGGTCACGCTGTGCCCCGCCGCAATCAGGCGCGCAGCGACTTCGCCGCCGATCAAACCGGCGGCTCCGGTCAGGAATATATTCAACAGCAGGCGGCCGGGGCTTCGGGCGTGCCGTCGGCGCTATCCGCAAACGGGATCGCCACACCGCAATCGGGAAACACGCCGTAATGCGTGCTGAAATCGCCGAAGAAATCGAAATGTTCGGCAAAACGCGTATCAGCGAGCATCTTCCAGCTATTGCCGCAAATCGGGAATATCCGCCCCGCTTCGATATGGTGGTGATCGTCGAGCTCGAACACGCGTTCCTGGCCCTTCACGGTGCCTTTGTAGATCACCGCCTGGCCATAATCTTCGCACTGCATTTCCAGATCGGGCAGTTTGAACAGGCGGAAAGTGGCGGAGAAGAAACTGATCCCGTCGAGCTTTGCCGCGACTTCTGCATCGCCAATGCCCAGCGGACGGCTGGAAACCAGCCGCGGATCAAGAAAGCCCGCCTTCTTGGCATGGTCGATAAAGTCGCCCCAATAGAGCGCGCCCGATAGGCATTCACCGTGCAGCACCGGATCATTGTGCAGCGCGGCAGGTACTCTGCGGTCCGAATAGACGTCGGAAAAATAGAGCTCCCCGCCCGGCTTGAGCAGGCGATAAGCGGCAGAGAACACCGCCTGCTTGTCCGCCACCAGATTGATCACGCAATTCGATACGATCACGTCAAAGTGGTTTTCGGGCAGATCAAGCGCATCGAGCTTCTCGATATCGCCTTCGACAAACATCACATTCGATTTGGCGTAGCCGAATTTTGCGCGGTGCCATTCGAGATGATCGTTCGCCACTGCCAGCTGTTCGGGCGTGGTATCGACGCCGGTGACGCTACCCTGCTCACCGACAATCTGCGCCAGAATATAGGCATCCTGACCGCTACCCGATCCCAGATCCAGAATATGCGCGCCTTCGATGGCCTGCGGCGAGACCAGACCGCATCCGTAATAGCGCGCGCGCACTTCCTCATGCACATTGCGCATGGCTTCGAGAACCGCAGCGGGCGGGGCTTCTGTGGTGCAGCAGGCATCGGTTTTGAGATCGTCCGACCCGCTGAGCACTTTGCCGTAATAATCGCGGCTGTTTTCGATATTCATGTAACTTCGCGTCCCCTTTGGCCGAATGGCAGGCCAGGCTATCAATCCAGGCCTTAAGTGCTTGGCATAAATGAGTTCGCCTTGCAGCATCAATTCGTTACAGTCGGAAAAAACCGGGGACTTCGATGAAATTCACACATGATGCCATCGTGATTGGCGGTGGGGCGGCCGGCCTGACCGCTGCGGGTGGCTGCGCGCTGTTCGGGCTGAAAGTCGCGCTGATCGAAGGTCACAAGATGGGCGGCGAATGCCTCAACAATGGCTGCGTCCCGTCTAAGGCGATCATCACCGCGGCCAAACGGGCGCAGGAAGCGCGCGAGGAAAAACGTTACGGCGTCCAACTGGCCGCGCCCAAAGTCGATTGGGGCGGCGTTCACAAACATATTCACGATGCCATCGCGCATATCGAACCGCACGATTCGAAAGAGACATTCGAAGAAATGGGCTGCGAAGTGATTCTCGCTTATGCGCGGATCACGGGCAAACATACGGTCGAAGTCGGCGGGCGAACGCTGAAGGCGCCGCGCATTGTCATCGCCACCGGATCGCAGCCCTTTGTCCCCCCGATCGACGGGCTGGACAGCGTGCCCTACCTGACCAACGAGAACCTGTTCGACCTGACCGAGCAGCCTCAACATCTGGTGATCATTGGCGGCGGGGTGATCGGGATGGAAATGGCGCAAAGTTTCCGCCGCTTGGGCAGCGACGTGACCGTGATCGAACCGGGCGAACCGATGGCGCGCGATGATCGCGAGTCGGTTCAGGTGGTCGTCGAGGTGATGAAAGAGGAAGGCGTCCGTTTCGTCACCGGCAAAGCCGAACGGGTTGAAGGCAGCGCGGGCAAGATCACCGTCCATACCGACAGCGGCGAAGCGATCAGCGGATCGCATTTGTTGATCGCGGTCGGGCGCAAGGCGCGTGTGTCAGGCTATGGGCTGGAAGAGCTGGGCGTTGCGCTGGGTAAGAACGGTATTGCTGTCGATGCGCGGCGCCGCACGTCGGTAAAAAGCATCTATGCGATCGGCGATTGCCGCGAAGGGCCGCGCCTCACCCATGTTTCTGGCTATGAAGGGTCTAACGTCGCGCTCGAAATCGTCACCGGTATCCCCACCAAAGTCGATTGGAAGGCCTTGCCGTGGTGCACCTATACCGAGCCCGAAGTCGCGCAGATCGGGATGACCGAACAGGACGCGAAGGAAAAATTCGGCGACAGGATTACCGTGATCAAGGAAGGGTTCGACCACAATGAACGCGCCATTGCAGAAGGATCAACCAAGGGGCATCTGAAGGTTATCCTGAAAGGCAAAAAGATCATCGGCGCGAGCATTTGCGGCAAGAATGCGGGCGAGTTGCTGCTGCCCTTCACCCAATCGATCACCGGCAAAAGCAGCAGCTTTGCCCTGGGGTCGGCGGTCATATCCTACCCGACCCGAAGCGAGATTTTGAAAGCGGCGGCATTTTCTGCGTGGGAGCCGACCGTGTTCGGATCGCTGCCCAAGAAATATGCCGCTTTCGTCGCCAAAATGCGCAGGACATTCAATTGAGCACCACCAGGAACCGCAGCGCATCGCGCAATGCGCCCACCGGCGCGTCCCCCTTTCAAGTGGAGGCCGATGCGCTTCCGCAGGAGAAATTCTCCGATCCGCTATGGACAGCCAAGGGCGAACGCCGCGCCTCGGTGCCGCTGGCGCGGCTTGAAACATTGTGGTTCAACACCGGCACGCTGTGCAATCTTGCCTGCGTCAATTGTTATATTGAAAGCAGCCCGACCAATGATGCGCTGGTCTATATCAGCCGCGATCATGTGCTGCGCTATCTAAGCGAGATCGCGGACAAAGCCATCGCCACACGGGAGATCGGCTTTACCGGCGGCGAGCCCTTTATGAATCCCGAATTCGTGCCCATGCTCACCGACACTCTGGAACGCGGTTTCGAGGCATTGGTGCTGAGCAATGCGATGAAGCCGATGCGGCGGCACGAGGCGGCGCTGCTCGAATTGAAGGAGCGTTTCGGGAACAAGCTGACCATTCGCGTCAGCCTCGATCACTACACCGAAAAAGCGCATGAGGCGGAACGCGGCGCGCGCAGCTGGGGGCCGGGCACAGACGGGCTGAAATGGCTGTCCGACAACAATTTCTCAATTGCGGTGGCCGGGCGGATGCTGCCGGGCGAAACCATGGAACAGGCCCGCGCGGGCTATGCCGGACTGTTTGCCGCGATGAATATCCGGATCGATGCAAGCGATCCGATGCAGCTGGTGCTTTTTCCCGAAATGGACGAGCACAAAGACATCGCCGAAATTACCACCGAATGCTGGGGCATTCTGGACAAGAACCCTGCCGATATCATGTGCGCCACCAGCCGCATGGTGGTGCATCGCAAAGGCGAAGAAAGCCCGCGCGTCGCGGCCTGTACGCTAATCCCCTATGATGACGGTTTCGATATGGGCGCGACGCTGGAAGAGGCGTCACGCGACGTGGCGCTCAATCACCCGCATTGCGCGCGGTTCTGCGTGCTCGGCGGGGCGAGCTGTTCGGCTTAGCAACTGCTATCATTCGGCCCCTGCAACAGCGATGACGAGCAAGAGGCTGGCAAGCAAGGAAGTTACACTTAGAAACCTGATTATGCGCACATTCCGCGAAACTTCGGGGTCGTCCAATAGCTTGTAATTGTTGCCGAACAGGAAAAGCCAATGGTTGTCGAGGTTGCCTTCAATCTCGTAAAACGTATCCGGGTGATGGTGCATTAGTCTCGCATTTAAGCTCCCTTGAAACCACATCACACCAAAGAAGCAGACAGCCATGATTACTACCGGTATCAAAACAGGAAGTTGCACAAGAGCTCCTTAGAAAGCTTCATTTGCCGGCCTGCTCACAAAACCCGCCCCGCCACGGCATCGAGCCTGGCAAGCATCGCCGGGTCGCGCGCATCCTCGCTGGTGATCAAGGCATAGTCGAGCACCGTGTCGAGCGGTGACGCTTTGCGCGTTTTCGGCAGCGCTTTGACAAATTCTTCGACCGTTTTGCGCGCAATTTCGCCATTGGCATTCATCTGCGCAATCACTTCGCTCACTTCGACGAAGGCGGCGTCTTCGCGCCAGCAATCATAATCTGTAACCATGCCGACCAGCGCGTAGGGCAGCTCTGCCTCGCGCGCCAATTTTGCCTCGGGCATTGCGGTCATCCCGATCACATTCGCGCCCCATTGGCGATAGAGATGGCTTTCCGCGCGGGTCGAGAATTGCGGGCCTTCCATCGCCAGATAAGTCCCCCCCTTGGTCACTTTACCGCCGGCTTTCTTCACCGCTTTCGCCGCCATTTCGGACATGCGATCGCACACCGGCTCTGCCATGGAGACATGCGCGACCATGCCGGTGCCGAAAAAGCTGGAAGCGCGCGTTTTGGTGCGGTCGATAAACTGGTCGACGGCGACAAAATGCCCCGGAGGCAATTCTTCCTGCAAGCTGCCGACCGACGATATGGCGAGCAAATCGGTACATCCAGCGCGTTTGAGCGCATCGATATTGGCGCGCGCATTCACCTCGCTGGGCGGGATGGCATGGCCGCGGCCATGGCGAGGAAGGAAGCGGACCTGCACATCGCCAATCCGGCCGCATAAAATCTCGTCAGAGGCTTCGCCAAAGGGAGAGTTCACCCTGATCCATTGCGCGTCTTCCAACGCATCGATCTGGTACAGGCCCGAGCCGCCGATAATTCCGAGAATCCATTTTTCCGTCATGAAGCGGTTCTAACATCAGTTGGATGGAGTGGAAATCACTTTGGCCGTGCAACGAATTGCGCGCTCATGCGTTGGTCTGCATGTAACTCGGGAGAATGCTATGAGATTGCCCCACAAGGCGCATATTGCCGTGGTAGACGGCGCAAATTTTGTCCTGATGCGGAATGAAGGAAAGCCCTTCGAGCCGCAGCTGAAACAGGTGGCCAAGCCGGAATTGACCGCCACCAATTTCAGCGCGGGGGTAAAGCATCAGGATGATGTCGGGCAAAGGAAAGGCGCGACCGATCTGGGCGAACTGGCCCATGCCGCTGCCGCAACCGAATGGCTCAACAGCAAAGCGATCGCAGGCTCAATCGATGAATTGCTGGTGATCGCAGACCCCAAAACGCTTGGTGAAATGCGCCGCCACTATCACTCCGAACTGGAAAAATGCGTGGTCGGAGAGATCGCCAAAACCATGACCGGCGAAACAACCAATCGCATCGAAAGTGTGATTATGGACGCCTAACGCAAGATTTGGTCGCCCCAGCGACACTTTTCATCGTTATTGTGCTTGCGCGCGCGAATCGCAGCCCGTTAAGGTTATCCAAACCATAATCGGGGTATTGCAGCGCATATGCGATTGAGATTCAGACATTTGGCGCGGCTTGGTGCCGCCTTGGCACCCGCAATGGCTATCGGCTTGGCAGCGGCCCAGCCCGTCCATGCGCAAACATCGGAATTCGAAGCATCCTTCGATGCTACATTTGGCACCCAAGCGCGGGCGCCCGACGATTTTGATGCGGTTTACGAAACCGGCAGCGAGCGCCGGATTGCGATGGCGGCCGATGGCGATATGGGCCGCATCGGTGTTGCCGCGATTGACCTTTCCACCGGCGACCGGATTTCGGTGCTGGGTGACCAGCGTTTTCCGATGGCAAGCACGAGCAAAGTCGCCATTGCCGCAACATTTCTTGCAGGGGTCGATCAGGGGCGGTGGAGCTTGACCAGCGAATATCCGCTGCTCATCCCGGTTCGCTCTGCCAAATATTCCACCCGCGTGGCACCGGTCCGCCACGGGAATTACATCACCGCGCAAAACCATCTGGAATTGATGATCAGCAAAAGCTGCAACGCCTGCACCGATGCGCTGCTGAAAGTCGTTGGCGGGCCCAGCGCGGTCAACGCATTCATGCGCAATGCCGGAATCCACGATTTCCAGCTGACCCGCGATATTGCCACGCTGGTGCGCGATGACGGCGAATTTGATCCAGTGGTCACAATCGATACGCGCGATAGCGCCAGCCCGAACGCGATGGTGAAACTGCTGGCCGATATTTATCAGGGCCGCTTGCTGAGCCCGCAAAGCCGCGCGATTTTGATGGATGCGATGCGCGGTACGACCACCGGGAAATACCGGATGCGTTCGTCGCTGCCATCTTCCGCCAATCTCGCGCATAAAACGGGCACTCTGACCCGCACTGCGAGCGATATCGGGATCTTCCACACACCCGATGGCCGGGCGATAGCCATTGCGATTTATGTGACCGGCCAGAGCAAGAATCTCGCCGACGAGTCGGCCAATAAGCGCCAGTCGCGGCGGCTTCGCGATGACCGGATTTCGACGATTGCGCGTGAGGTCTACAACGCCTTTTCCCGCCGCGGCCAGAACTGGACCAATTCGCAATACGGAACGGGTGGCTAATCTAATCCGGCAACAAGCGCGGCCCATTTGCGCGCGCTGGCCCTTGGCCATTTCATCCGGACAAAAAGAAAGGGCGGCACCTTGCGGTACCGCCCTTCTTTAATTCGCTAAGCGCGAAGAGCTTATTCAGCAGCTTCTTCAGCTTCTGCAGTTGCTTCTTCAGCAGCTTCTTCAACAGCTTCAACGCCTTCTTCAGCAGTTTCAGCAACAGCTTCGGTGCCTTCTTCAGCAGTTTCAGCAACAGCTTCCATGTTTGCTTCAGCGTCTGCAGCTACTGCGTCTGCAGTTTCGTCAACAGTTTCAGCAGTTTCCGAGCAAGCAGCCAGAGTCAGAGCGGCGCCGGCAGCTGCGGCAGCAAGTACGATCTTACGCATAATATTAATTCCTTAAACAGCGAGTGAATGTCGCAAGTCCCGAGAGGTTCCTGCGCGAAATCTCCCCCCTAGGACAGACTTCGTGATGCCTAAATAATGGCGGAAATGTGACCGCGCAAGAGGATTTGTGAAATATTTGCCTTTTTTTCGCCATATTTGGCCATGAATCGCAGAATTCCGCCATTTCGGGGTGTGAATAGAGCGGGGGATGGCGACCAATATCTAAGCTGACCGGACCGCTTGGCGCTGCTAAATGCGCCCTATGGCCGACAAAAACCACCTCTATCTCGTCGATGGCTCCGCCTATATCTTCCGCGCCTATCATCGGTTGCCGCCGCTAACCGATCCCGAAGGGACCCCGGTGGGCGCGGTTTATGGTTATACAACAATGCTTTGGAAACTGGCGGACGATCTCGACGCGGCGGAGGGTCCGACTCACCTTGCAGTGATTCTCGACAAGTCGGGGCGCTCTTTCCGCAATGATATCTATCCGGAATATAAGGCGAATCGTCCCCCTGCCCCCGAGGATCTGGTTCCCCAATTTCCGCTGATTCGCGATGCGACTCGCGCTTTCAGCCTCGAATGTATCGAGGAAGAAGGGCTGGAGGCCGATGATCTGATCGCCTCCTATGCGCGCAAGGCCGCTGCCGATGGGTGGGATGTGACCATTGTCTCTTCCGACAAGGATCTGATGCAGCTGGTCAGCGAAGGCGACGATAGCACCGGCCGTATCGACATGCTCGATACGATGAAGAACCAGCGCATTTCGATTCCCGAAGTGGAGGAAAAATTCGGCGTCGGTCCCGAACTGGTGGGCGATGTTCTGGCGCTGATGGGCGATACGGCGGACAATATTCCGGGCATTTTCGGTGTCGGGCCGAAGACGGCAACCAAGCTGATCCAGGAACACGGCAACCTGACCGCGGCGCTCGATTCGGCGCCCGACATGAAAAAGTCCAAGCTCAAAGAGAGGCTGCTTGAACATCGCGCCGATGCCGAACTCAGCCGCGTGCTGGTGACGCTCAAGGAAGATTGCGATTTGCCGGTCGCGCTGGAGGATTTCAAACTGGACGGCGTGCCGCCAGAACCGCTCGCGGCGTTTCTCCAGAAGCACGGGTTTACCAGCCTGCTGCGCCGTCTTGATGCGGGCAGCGGCAGCCCCGAACGCCCGACAAATCTGAATCCGGCCAAGCCGGTAACCGCCGGGGTTGCTGGCGACGAACATGGCAACCGGCAGGATGTGCCCGAAATGCCTGCGGTTGATCGTTCAGCCTATGAATGCGTGCAGGATCGCGCCGCGCTCGATCGCTGGATCGAAAAATGCCTCGCCGCGCGGATCGTTGCGGTCGACACCGAAACCAGCGGGCTCGATGCGATGCAGGCGGAATTGGTGGGGATCAGTCTGGCCACCGGGCCGAATGAAGCATGCTATATCCCGCTCGCACATCACAATGAAGGCGGCGGCGGCAGCGATATGTTTGCCGAGAAACCAAAGCAGATCGATCGCGATGAAGCGCTGGAGGCATTGCGAGCGATGCTGGCGAGCGATTCGGTGATCAAGATCGGGCAGAACATCAAATATGATCTCAATGTTCTGGCGCGCTATGGTGTCGAGGTCACGCCCATCGATGACACGATGATTATCAGCTTCGCGCTCGATGCCGGGCGCGGCGAAGCCGGCATCGGGGGCGGCCACGGGATGGATGAATTGTCCGTCCGCCATCTCGGCCACACGCCGCTATCGTTCAAGGAGATTTGCGGCACCGGCAAGAAAGCGATCCCGTTTGGCGAAGTCGCGCTGGACCGCGCAACCGAATATGCCGCCGAAGATGCCGACGTTACCTGGCGCCTGCACAAACATTTGAAACCGCGTCTGGCGATTGAAGGCGGGAGCAAAGTCTATGAGCGCGTTGATCGCCCGTTGATCCCCGTTGTTGCGCAGATGGAGCGGCACGGGATCAAAGTTGATCACGCGCAGCTGGCCAAATTGTCCGGCGATTTCGCCACCGAAATAGGCAAGCTGGAAACGCAGATCCATCAGGATGCGGGCGAAGAGTTTACCATTGGCAGCCCCAAACAGCTGGGCACGATCCTGTTCGAAAAGCTCGGCCATAAGGGCGGGCGCAAGGGCAAGAGCGGGCAATATTCGACCGACCAGTCGGTGCTGGAAAAGCTCGCCGGTGACGGCGCGGAAATTGCCACGCGGGTGCTCGAATGGCGCCAGCTGAGCAAGCTCAAATCCACCTATACCGATGCGCTGCAAGCCGCGATCAATCCCGAAACGGGCCGCGTGCACACCAGTTACAGCCTGGTCGGTGCGCAAACCGGGCGGCTGTCATCGACCGACCCGAACTTGCAGAATATCCCGATCCGCACAGAGATCGGGCGGCAAATCCGCGAAGCGTTTGTGGCCGAGCCGGGCAATGTCCTGCTGGCTGCCGACTATTCGCAGATCGAATTGCGTCTGGCCGCGCATATGGCCGATGTCCCCTCGCTCAAAGAAGCGTTCAAAGAGGGGGAGGACATTCACGCGCGCACCGCCAAGGAAATGTATGGCGAAGTTGACCGTGACACGCGCGCCAAAGCCAAGACCATCAATTTCGCGATCCTCTATGGCATTTCGCGCTGGGGCCTTGCGGGGCGGCTGGGCGTTGAACCGGACGAGGCGCAGGAAGTGATCGACACCTATTTCGCGCGCTTTCCCGGTATCCAGAATTACATTTCCGAAACGCTGATGGCGGTAAAGGAACGCGGCTATTCGGAAACGCTGTTCGGGCGCAAAACATGGTTCCCGCGGATCAATTCAAAGAACCAGGCCGAACGCCAGGGCAGCGAACGCGCGGCGATCAATGCGCCGATCCAGGGCACCAGCGCCGATATCATCAAGCGCGCCATGGCCCGGATGATGCCCACGCTGGACGATGCCGGTTTGGGCCATGTGAAAATGCTGCTGCAAGTGCATGACGAACTGGTCTTCGAATTGCCCGAAGGCGATGTCGAAGCCGCCAGCACGGTGATCGAGAAAGTGATGGCAGAGGCGGCCGAACCCGCGGTGAAACTGTCCGTTCCGCTGGGTATCGACATCGGTTCGGGAAACAGTTGGGGCGCCGCGCATTAGGATAGTATGCCCCCACCAACGCGCACGCTGACGTGCCCGTTTGATAACCCCCTTTAACCGCTGACACCGAAACGAGCGCATTTATGTTTGATCGATTCCACCCTTCCAACTGGACCATCGCATGGGACGAGGTCACGATAGCCGCGATTGCCCTGACCATTGCGGTGATCGTCGCCTATCTGTTGTACCGGGTGGTTTTCACGATTTTGGGCCGCGTAACCAGAATGTCCGAAACAACATCGGACGAGCTGGTGTTGGAACGCATCCGGCGGCCGATCAAATGGTCGCTGATCGCCATTGCAATTACCGTGGTGGCGCAAGGCAATGACTCGCTCGCCTTTGTGTGGGAGCCGGTGGCGCGGTTCGTCCGCCCCGCTCTGCTCGGGTGGATCGTCTATACGCTGGTCAAAGCGTTCACCGCGGCGATGGAAATCAGGTTGGAGGCATCGGACGATCCGGTTGCCGTGCGCAGCCGCCGCACGCGCATTTCGATCCTGTCGCGCACCGCGACTTTCGCGATTGTCTTCATCACCGTCGGCCTGATGCTGTTCAGTATTCCCAGCGTGCAAAGCATCGGGACCACTCTTCTCGCCTCTGCCGGTCTCGCCGCATTGGCAGTGGGCGCAGCAGCGCAGCCCACGCTCAAATCGCTGATCGGCGGTTTGCAGATTGCGCTGACAGAGCCGCTGCGGATCGGAGATCTGGTGGTGATCGATGGCCATACCGGCCGCGTCGAAGAAATCCGCATGAGCTTTCTGACAGTGCGGACATGGGATGAACGCGCGATCATCGTCCCCACCGGCAGCGTGCTCGATTCCACCTTTGAAAACTGGTCGCGCAAAAGCGAGAAGCTGACCGGCCCGGTCATGCTGCATCTGGACCCGGCCACGCAGATCGAACCGATCCGCAAGGAGTTCCTGCGCTTCATCGACACGCAAGAGGAATGGGACCAGCGCACTGCGGCCCTGCTGATGACCGAAGCCTATCCCGAAAGCATCGAACTGCGCCTTTCAATGAGCGCGCGGACCATCGCCGATCTGTTCGCGTTGCGCTGCGCCGTGCGCGAACATATGATCGAGTGGCTGCGCGAGGAATTGCCCGACGCGCTGATCCGTCACCGGCTTGAAGTGCCCAACGGCCATCCCAAGGCGGGCGAGCCCTAGGGCCAGAGCATCACGCCGCTGGCTACTCCACCCCGCCGTGTTTTTTATCGCGCGTCGGTTCGATCATCCCGTCATGGACAAAGCCAATCGGATTGACCTGCGCCGCGCGCTTTTTCAGCTCGCCGCGCATCTTCTTGTATTCCGTTTCCATCTGGTTGGTCACGGTCGCGCGTGAATCCTTGAGAGCTTCGGCGAAATCGCCGGCATTCACTTCTTTCACGTCGCTCCCGGCCCGGCGCAGGGCGTTGAGGCCGGCGCGGCGAACCACATCTTCCAGATCGGCGCCGGTGAAGCGATCGGTTTTCGCGGCGATGTCCGCCAGGCTCACATCATCGGCAAGCGGCATATCCTGCGCATGGATGCCCAATATCTGCTCGCGGCCCGGCTTGTCGGGCGTGCCGACATAGACCAGTTCGTCGAACCTTCCCGGGCGCAGAAGTGCCGGATCGACCAGAGTCGGACGATTGGTTGCACCGATGACAATCACCGATTGCAGTTCTTCCAGCCCGTCCATTTCGGCAAGGATCGTATTGACCACGCGCCCTGTGACTTGCGGTTCGCCCTGCCCGCTGCCGCGCGCGGGGACGAGACTGTCAATCTCGTCAATGAACACGACGCAGGGCGCGACGGAGCGGGCACGCTGGAACATGCGGGCGATTTGCTGTTCGCTTTCGCCGTACCACTTGCTCAAAAGGTCAGAGCTTTTCATCGAAATGAAATTGGCTTCGCCTTCCTTGGCAACCGCTTTGGCGAGCAAGGTCTTGCCGGTACCGGGCGGGCCATAGAGCAGAAAGCCCTTGGCCGCGCGGATGCCCAGGCGTTCGAATGCATCGGGGTTCTTGAGCGGCAGCTCGATACCCTCTTGCAGCTTCTCGATTGCGTCATCGACGCCGCCAATATTGTCCCACCCGACATTGGGCACTTGCACCATAACTTCACGCATCGCCGAAGGCTGCACGCGTTTGAGCGCTTCGAAGAAATCTTCGCGGGTGACACATAATTCGTCGAGCACATCTTGCGGAACGGTGCGCGCATCCAGATCAAGCTTGGGCATGATCCGGCGAACCGCCTCTATCGCGGCTTCGCGCGCCAGAGCGGCAATATCGGCCCCGACAAATCCATGCGTGGTCTTGGCCAGTTCGGTCAGATTGACTTTATCACCCAAAGGCATGCCGCGCGTATGGATGGCCAGAATTTCGCGGCGGCCCTTCTCGTCGGGCACACCGATCACGATCTCGCGATCGAAGCGGCCGGGGCGGCGCAGCGCCTCGTCCATCGCATCGGGGCGATTGGTGGCTGCGATCACGACAAGGTTCGAACGCGCTTCCAGCCCGTCCATCAAAGTCAGCAATTGCGCGACCAGCCGCTTTTCCGCTTCGCCGGGGGTCTGCGTGCGTTTGGGCGCGATCGAGTCGATCTCGTCGATAAAGATTATTGCAGGGGCAACGCGGGTTGCCTCTTCGAAGACTTCGCGCAGTTTCTTTTCGCTTTCGCCATAGCCCGATCCCATGATCTCGGGGCCGTTAATGGTGAAGAACTCTGCATCGCTTTCATTGGCCACCGCTTGCGCCAGCCGGGTTTTGCCCGTTCCCGGCGGACCGTGGAGGAGAACGCCCTTTGGCGGATCGACACCAAGCCGGGTGAACAATTCGGGATAGCGCAGCGGCAATTCGACCATTTCGCGCAATTGCTTGATCGTATCGCCAATGCCGCCAACATCGTCATAATTCACGCCCGCACGCGCATCGCGCGGCTCTTCAAATTCGGCGCGCAATTCGACTTCGGTTTCTTCGTCGATATGGACGATACCCTTGGGCACGGTCGAAACCACGCTGAGGCGGATCTGGGTCAGCGCATAGGCAGGCGCGTTGAACATGCGCTGCACATCCGCGGGCATGTTCTGCACCGGCTGCTGTCCGGTCGTTGCCACAAGGTCGCCCGCGACAACGGGCTTGCGGAAGAAATTGCGCTTGAGCGCTTGCGACGGGCCCTGCAGCCGCATCTCGCGTTGTGCAGGTGCGAAGACGACGCGCTTTGCGGGCTTCGATTTGGCCGCAACAATCTGGACATGTTCGCCCGATGCCGCTTCGGCATTGCCGCGCTGCAGACCGTCGAGCCGGATGACATCAAGCGACTGGTCTTCATCATAAGCGCCCATTGCCACCGCCACAGTGCTGCGTTTGCCGGTGATTTCGACCACATCGCCTTCGGTGATTCCCAGCGCCTGAAAGGCAGAGCGCGGCATCCGGGCTATGCCCTGTCCGCTTTCTTCCTGCCGCGCGGCTGCCACTTGCAATCGAGCCGTCTTTTCCTTTGCCGCCGCGTCTTTTTTCGCCATCAAGCACCCGTTCCGTGAATCATATTATGTGTTTGCAAGCCTCTAGCTAGGAACAGCGCGCGTCCGATGCAAATGGCGATTTGACGCCCCTGCCCGCAACGCGGACAAAAAAAGGCCCGGTCGTCGCCGACCGGGCCTGAAAAAGTTTGGGAGAGGATGCCTAAAAGGCCCGTCCTAAATGGGGCAAATTGATTTATGCTGCAAGTGCGAAAAGAGCATTGATTGTTGCAAAAGATGCAACTGGTCTGGCGCACAAAGCAATCCGGCTCAAATGCTTTAGGCCCTATGGCTAACGATCAGCTTGCCGGGCGAAAGGGCACAGCGCGTGATCCATCGGGCCCATCGCTTGATGACAGGCGCGCGGCCAATCGCTATGCGCAAATACTGCAATTCCAGACCGGTAGCCCGCTTGCGCAGGCTTGCCGAAACCCAAGGTGATTTATGCAAAAAATCTTTCCCGACGCCAAATCCGCGCTCGACGGTATTCTGCACGATAACATGCTGATTGCGTCTGGCGGTTTCGGCCTGTGCGGAATTCCCGAACGGCTGCTCGATGCCATTCGCGACAGCGGGATTACCGGGCTGACATTCGCCAGCAACAATGCCGGGATCGACAATGAAGGTATCGGCAAGCTGTTGCGCACCAAGCAGGTCAAGAAGATGATCGCGTCCTATGTTGGCGAGAACAAGGAGTTTGAACGCCAATATCTTGCCGGCGAGCTCGAAGTCGAATTTTGCCCGCAAGGGACGCTGGCCGAACGGATGCGCGCGGGCGGCGCAGGCATTCCCGGCTTCTACACCAAGACCGGCGTCGGCACGCAGGTGGCAGAGGGCAAAGAAGTCAAAAGCTTCAATGGCGAGGATTATATTCTCGAACACGGACTGTTCGCGGATCTGGCGATCGTCAAAGCGTGGAAAGCCGATGAAACCGGCAATCTCGTGTTCCGCAAAACCGCGCGCAATTTCAATCTCCCCGCGGCGACATGCGGCAAAATCTGCGTAGTCGAAGTCGAAGAGGTGGTCCCCAACGGAACGCTCGATCCCGATTCGATCCATTTGCCCGGCGTCTATGTCCAGCGGATGATCGTGGGTGCGCCATATGACAAGAAAATCGAATTCCGCACTGTGCGCGAGCGCGAGGCCGCCTGACGGACGATGCGCGACATGGGCCGGTCACTCTTCCGATTTGCGCTGATCGCGGCAAGCCTGCCCTTGCTTGGCGGCTGCGTGGCGGCGCTGGTGCCGGTGGTGGCCAGCGGCACATTGATCGGCAAGCAGCAGCTGGATGACAAGGAAGAAGATGGCGAAATCGCTGCAGAAGAAATCGCGGCGGTAGAGCCGGAGCAAATGCCCGAACCGGCACCGGTTGCGGCGGCAACACCGGCTGCGCCAGAACCGCCCGCGGACCCGGTCGAAACCGCAGCAGGCGAGCTGCCACCGGCGGAGGGCGAAGCGCCTTCATCCGAAATGGCCGCGCAGGACGCGCCAACCGAAGATGCATCGAGCGAAGATGCGCCAACGGTGGCAACCGCTTTCGCTGACATACCCGCTTCTACCCCGACCATAGAGCCCCCTACTTCGCAAGCGCCGGTTGCAACGGCAGAACCTACTGCCCCCGAGGTGACAAGGCCTTCGCCCCCGCCTGGCCCGACCGATTTGCGCGCCTATGATGCGCTCTATTCCTATGTCGAATCGCAGGCGCGGCGCGATCCGGTGGAAAGTTCGCGGCAATCGGCCATTCTGGCATCGCCCGGATCGCTCAGCCCGCAGCGCACCGATTGCAGCATTCGTCCGCCCGCAGTTCTGTTCGATCTCGACTATGGCGACCAGCCTTTCGACACATCGAAAACGCCGCGCGCCAATCCCGCTCTGGCGGGGATTCTGGCCGCGATGCGCCTGCAGGAGATCGAGATATTCTGGATTTCGGAGCAATCCGCGATTGCCGCGGGCTCCATTCGCAAAGCGTTGGTTGCCAGCGGGCTCGACACGCAGGGCCGCGACGGATTGCTGCTGATGCGCCGTTCGGATGATCGCAAGCAATCGCGCCGCCGCGAACTTTCCGAAACGCATTGCCTGCTCGCCATCGGGGGCGACCGGCGCGCGGATTTTGACGAATTGTACCTTTATCTCAAAGATGAAAATACCGCCCAACCGCTGGAAGAGCTGATCGGTGCCGGGTGGTTTATAACTCCATTACCTCTGACCGAAGGACCCTAAGACATGGCCAATGAAGCCGCAGGCTGGACCCGCGATCAAATGGCAGCACGCGCTGCGCAGGAATTGCAGGATGGATATTATGTCAATCTCGGCATCGGCATCCCCACGCTGGTCGCCAACCATATTCCCGGCGGCATGCAGGTAACGCTGCAATCGGAAAACGGGATGCTGGGCATCGGCCCCTTCCCTTACGATGACGAGGTGGATGCCGATCTGATCAATGCCGGAAAGCAGACGATCAGCGAGCTTCCTCATTCGGCCTATTTCGATAGCGCAGCCAGCTTCGCGATGATCCGCGGCGGGCATATCGATCTGACCGTGCTGGGCGCGATGGAAGTCGCGGAAAATGGCGACATCGCAAACTGGATGATCCCCGGCAAAATGATCAAAGGGATGGGCGGCGCGATGGATCTTGTCGCGGGGGTGAAGAAGATCATCGTGGTGATGGATCACGTCAGCAAAGCGGGCGATCCCAAATTCATTCCCCAATGCACTTTGCCGCTGACCGGCCAGAATGTGATCGATATGATCATCACCGATCTTTGTGTGTTTCACAGGCCCGATCACGACAGCCCGTTCAAACTGATCGAACTGGCGCCGGGAGTGACCGCCGATGAAGTGGCCGCAAAGACCACCGCGAAATACGAGGTGGCGCTGTAAGCATGGGGCGCGTTCCAGCCAATGAGGGAACGCCCTGGCTCATTGGCGGAGCGTGGCTGTCACTCGCAGCATCGCTTCTCCATATCCTTTGCATCTTCGGCGGAGAGAAGTGGTATCGCTTCTTCGGCGCGGGCGAGGAAATCGCCATGGCCGCAGCGCGCGGCGAAATCTGGCCGCATATAATGACGCTCGGCATCGCGGCTGTACTGGCGATCTGGGCGCTGTTCGCCTTTTCCGGCGCGGGAAAATTTGCGCGCCTTCCGCTTCTGCGGACTGCGCTGGTCCTGATATCCGCGATCTACCTGCTGCGCGGCTTGGCCCTGGTCCCGCTGCATCTGTGGAAGCCAGAGCTCACCGATGCTTTCACATTTTGGTCCTCACTCGTGGTTCTGGCCTATGGCATTGCTTATGGCGTGGGGACTTGGAAAGCATGGCCTGCCATGTCTGGCGGGAGCGGCCGGTGAAGTGGCTGCAAAAAAGGCGGCCCACTGCGAAGCCCGATCCCGCCGCTCGCAACACGCCTCTGGCGGGGCTCCGCGTGCTCGAGCTGGCGCGCGTCTTGGCGGGCCCGTGGGTTGGCCAGACGCTGGCCGATCTGGGCGCCGAAGTGATCAAGATCGAAAGCCCCGAAGGCGATGGAACCCGTCAATGGGGTCCGCCCTGGGTCGAGCGTGAAGACGGCGCTCGCGAGGCAGCCTATTACCATGCCTGCAATCGCGGAAAGCGGTCTATCGTTGCCGATTTTAACGACGCGGGAGACTGCGCCGGCGTGCACCATTTGTGCGAACAGGCCGATGTTATTATCGAGAATTTCAAGCCCGGCACGCTGGCGCAGTGGATGCTCGATTATGACAGCGTGTCCTATTCCAATCCGGGCGTCATCTATTGTTCGATCACCGGCTTTGGCCAGGATGGCCCGCGCAGGAACGAGCCGGGCTATGATTTTGTCGTGCAAGCGATGAGCGGAATGATGTCGATCACCGGCGAACCGGATGGCGAACCGATGAAAATGGGCATTTCCATCTCCGATCTCACTTGCGGCCTCTATTCGACCATCGCGGTCCAGTCAGCGTTGCTGATGCGCGAGCGCACGGGGCGCGGCCAGCATATCGATATGTCGCTGCTCGACTGTTCGGTGTCGCTGCTGGCCAATCAGGCAGCGAGCTATTTTGCAAGCGGAGAGAACCCAGCACGCAAAGGCAACGCCCATGCGCAGGTGGTGCCCTATGGTGTGTTCGAAGTATCCGATGGGGCAGTGGTCCTCGCCCCCGCCAATGACAAGCTGTTCAAAGCATTAATGCGGGTCCTCGAGCGGCACGATCTCGCCGAGGATGCGCGTCTGGCGGCTAATGAAGGCCGGATCGAACATCGCGACTGGCTCGAGGCCGAGATTGCGCGCGAGGTCAAGGAATGGACCAAGGACGCTTTGCTGCGCCATTGCCAGCAGGCCGGTGTCCCCGCCGGGCCGATCAACAATCTGGATGAAGTGTTCGCTGATCCGCAAATACAGGCGCGCGGAATGAAGCTGGATCTGCCGGGCGGACTATCCGGCCTGCGCAGCCCGTTCCGCTTTTCCGATGCCGAAATGGATGTGGGCAAGCCATCGCCCCGTATCGGGCAGCATCAGGACAAATGGGACTTCAGCAGCTGAGCAGTTGAGCGCCGCAGTACAATCGCCCGCATCCACGCCCGCTTGATCTAGAACGCACAGACAATGCGCTTGACATTCAACTCCCGAACAGTCATTTCTGTTTTTACAGAAATAGGTGACAGATGAGTCCTCTGCTCGAAATACCCGAAGTGAAGTCCTTCATTCTCCATTGGGGGGAAATGGGCAGCCAGTGGGGCGTCAACCGTTCGGTCGCGCAGGTTCATGCGCTGCTCTATCTGTCAGATCGCCCGATGCATGCCGAAGAAATCACTTTGGGTTTGAACCTGGCGCGGTCGAATATTTCCAATGCTCTGAAAGAGTTGCAATCCTACGCAATCGTCCGCCGCGTCCATGTCGAAGGCGACCGGCGCGATCATTTCATCGCCGAGACCGATCTGTGGGATATGCTGATGAAAATCACCGCCGAACGGAAGAAGCGCGAGATCGATCCGACCATCCAGATGCTGGGCGAGCTGACCGAGCAGATGGACGGGCGATCCGATGTGCCCGCCCATGTGCGCGAGAAGATCGCGCGGATGCATGATTTCATCGGCACGTTGGCGCATTGGTATGATGATGTTCGCGCATTGCCCAAATCCACTTTGGTCACGCTGATGAAGCTGGGATCCAAAGTTGCCCGCTTGCTGCCGGGCAAGAAATCCACCTGAACCCCTGACTGAAAGGAGGCGCATCCGGCCATACACCAATCACATCCAACAATTTCACAATTTACAGAAATAACAGGAGTTAAAGATGGCTATTCAAACTGTAAGCTACGCGCTTTATCTGGCGATCAGCATCGGCCTGACCATCTGGGTCGCGCGGACTTTGTCAAAGAATGGCGAAGTGTTCCTGACCGACTGTTTCGGCCATGACGAAGTACTAGCGCGGTCAACCAACCATCTGTTGGTTGTCGGTTTCTATCTCGTCAATCTCGGCTTTATCCTGTTAGCGCTGCGCTTTGGAGAGCCACCGGCAGACATGATCGGGGCGATCCGGTTCCTGTCCAGCAAGATCGGATTGGCGGTTGTGGTGCTGGGCGTCATGCACTTCTTCAACATGAACGCGATTGCAAAATTCGGCCGGAAAGTGGGAACATGGTTCCGCGAAGGCCAATGGCAACAAGGCGCTATGAGCGCTGAAAAAGCCGGCTAAGCGCCGCGCATAAAGAAAAACGGGCGGCCCGCCAAAACGCGCCGCCCGATTTCTGTTGTCTGTAAGCCGCGCAGCTTTAAGCGAATGCGGCTTTCAAATCGTCAATCAAATCGGTCCGTTCCCACGGGAAGCAATCGCCGTCAGGCGTCCGCCCGAAATGCCCGTAAGCGGCGCTGACCCTATAAATCGGCTTGTTGAGACCCAGATGGGTGCGGATCGCGCGCGGGGTAAGGCCGCCGAGCTTTTCGATCGAGCCAATCGCCTTTTCCAGATCGGCATCGTCGTGGCTGCCGGTGCCATGCGTATCGACATAGAGCGACAGCGGTTCGGACACGCCAATCGCATAAGCGAGCTGGATCGTGCAGCGCGTTGCGAGGCCGGCGGCAACGATATTCTTGGCCAGATAGCGGGTGATATAGGCTGCCGACCGATCCACTTTGGTCGGGTCCTTGCCGCTGAATGCGCCGCCGCCATGCGGAGCCGCACCGCCATAGGTATCAACGATGATCTTGCGGCCGGTCAGGCCCGCATCGCCATCAGGGCCGCCAATGACAAAAGACCCGGTCGGGTTGATGTGCCATGCGGTATCGCCCGATAGGAAACCGTCGGGCAGAACGCCGCCGACAACCGATTTCACATAGGCTTTGAGTTCGGCTTCTTTCTCGCCATTGTCATAGCCTTCGGCATGCTGGGTCGAAACCACAACCGCGGTACAGGCGACCGGTTTGCCATCCTTATAACGCAGCGTGACCTGGCTCTTGGCATCGGGTTCGAGGAAAGGCGCTGTGCCATCCTTGCGGTCTGCCGCCATCTGTTCGAGAATCTTGTGGCTGTAATCAATCGGCGCGGGCATCGAGTCGGGCGTTTCATCGCAGGCATAGCCGAACATGATGCCCTGATCGCCAGCGCCTTCATCCTTGTTGCCGCTGGCATCAACGCCCTGCGCGATATGCGCAGACTGGCCGTGCAGATGATTCTCGAATGTCAGCGTTTTCCAATGGAAGCCGTCTTGTTCATAACCGATTTCGCGAACCGTGTTGCGAACGGTTTCTTCGATTTCCTGTTCGACACCCTGCGCCCAGTTGCCATCTTTATCCATGATCCCCTGGCCGCGAATTTCGCCAGCCAAAACAACCCGCTGCGTTGTCGTCAAGGTTTCACACGCAACGCGTGCTTCGGGATCTTTCGACAGAAACAGATCGACAATCGCATCAGAAATTTGGTCCGAAACCTTGTCGGGATGGCCTTCGGAAACGCTTTCCGAAGTGAACAGATAATCGCTACGCATAATGCCTCATATAAAGAAATCTTTATGTCTGCGACGCGTAGTAGCGGCGACGCAACCGAGTGGCAACCAGCGAAAGGGCAATTGTCAGAATTGCCCAGCCCAATGGCAGCCAATTGCCCAGCCGGGCAAACAGGGTGGGCGCTTTCGCTGGCGGCACAAATCCGTCGATACGCGCATCGCGGCGCATTCCGATATGGCTGCGCACGATACCGTTGGCATCGATCACCGCGCTGATTCCGGTTGTTGTGGAGCGCAGCACCGGCAGCCCTTCTTCAATCGCGCGCATCCGCGCCTGCCCGAGATGCTGCGGCGGCCCCCACGCCCCGAACCAACCGTCATTCGAAGGATTGAAGATGTAATCCGGACGGCTTTCGCGGTCGACAACTTCGCCCGAGAACACGATTTCGTAACAGATCTGCACCCCGGCCTTGCCCCAATCGCCCAGCTGGAGCGTTTGCGGGCCGGGCCCCGGCCAGAAATCGATGCTTCCTGCCACCAGCCGCGTCGCGCCGAGCGGTTCGAGCAGCCAGCGCAGCGCAAGATATTCGCCGTAAGGAACCAGATGCGCCTTGTCGTAACCGGCAACAATCTCGCCCTGTTCGTTGATCGCGGTAACTGCGTTGCGCGCGCCCGCGGCGCGGCCGTTCTCGATTTCCAGATCGACCGCTCCGGTCAGCAGCAAACCGCCTTCGCCGGCAACGCGGCCCAGCCGGTAACGGGCAAAGGCGGGGTCTCCTCTGACCGTCATCTGCTCATAATATCGCTGCGGATAGCCATCGCGAATATAATCGGGAACGCCCGATTCGGGCCATAGCAGCAAGCGCTTGTCCACTTCGCGCCGCTTGCGCGACAGCAACGCCGCGCGGACAAAATGCCCTTCGAACATGCCGGGATCGTTGAGCTCTTCCTGGCGAATATCGGGCTGCACCAGAGTAAAGGCGATGGTGCCTTCAACCTGCGCCGGTGCCGGTAAATACATCAAAGCCGCCAATGCCACGCCGCCGGAAGCAGCCAGTGCCAGCTTTCGTGCCATCACCAGTGCGAGCAGCGCGCCCGCCATCGCGACGACAAGGCCCGACAGCGCATAGGTGCCCAGCCATGGGAGAAGAATCGCGGCGCCGGGGGAGGAAAACGGACCGAGCAGGATCAGACCGAGCGGATCCCACGCATAGCCGGTGAACACCCAGCCCCTGAGCCATTCGGTAATCGTCCAGCTTCCCGCGAGCACAAGCGAAACCGTCAGCAAACCGGCCTTGCGCGTTACAAACTTGGTCAGCAGGCATGCCAAGGCGGGATAGACCGCCAGATAGAGCGAGAGCAGCGGCACCGCTGCCCACCCCAAGGCCGTGGGCATTTCCGCCTGATAGGTGAAGGCGGTGGCGATCCAGTTATTGGCGAGAGTGAAATGGGCGATGCCGAAAATCCACCCGCGCATCGCGGATTCGCGCAGCGTATCGGCGCTGTGGACCAGCCACACCAATCCAGCGATTGCCAGCAAAGCGGGCGGCCATAAGGCCAGCGGCGGAAAGCCGGTCGCGGCGAGCAATCCGAACGCCAAGGCCGACCAGCGCGGGTGTTGGGAAATGACCCCGGCCAGTTTCGCGAGAGCGTCCATTGCCTTGCTCTCCCGCTTGTGTGCTCCGCTCATCAGCTTTTAGCTGACGGCTTCAGCGGCTCCGTCTGCGTCGCCTTCGGCCGCTTTGCGGCGGCGCAATACGCGCTTCGGCTTGGGTGCATCCTCGCCCCCGCTGTCCGCACCGATTGCTGGCGGAAGCGCGGAAACATCGAATTCGCCTTCGTCAAAGGCGGGTTTCTTGGCAGCACGCGGCTTGCGCGCCCGTTTGGTCTCGCGTTCCGGCGCGTCGTCTTCGCCGGAATCGTCATCATCGTTGCCCGATTTCGGCTTGCGGCCACGGCCATTGGCCTTGCCCCGATCATTGGCGCGATCATTGGCCCGATCATTGGCATCCTCATCGGACTGGTCATCGCGGCGAGAGCGCGAGCGCCGGTTGTTCTTGCGTCCGCCCTCTTCATCATCCGAATCATCATCCGAATCCCCGCGTTCTTCCTGACGCTTCGCCCGCGCTTCTTCCTGGCGCGCCTTGTTGTCGGCGATCACGCGGAAATAATGGTCGGCAAACTGGAGATAATATTCGGCCTGCACGCGGTCATCATTATGCGCCGCGTCCTGCGCAAGCTTCTTGTATTTATCAAGCAATTGCGGGGCGTTGCCCCGTGCCCGGTTATCGACCCGGTTATGCTGGTTCGGATTGCCGCCCTGATTGCGGTTGTTGTGGCGACCGCCACGGCGACGATTATTATTACGATTGTTATTCAAGGAAATCTCTTCCCGGTAACGACCCTTGGTGACGATTAACCGTCTACCCGGCCAAATAAGCTTACCGCGCGCGCTGTATCACGATGCACGGCGCCCCAATTGCATTTTACCTGTTTCCGGTCGCATATGCGCCAAAGCGCAGGCCGTTCGCAAATGGTGGAGCTAGCCCGGAGTAGAAGCGAAATCGCCTTCAACCGCCGGTCTGATGAACGGGGTAATGCCTGATTCGTCCTTTGCCAAGCCCTATCTTAGCAAGAGCGCGCGTGGCCTGTGGGCAAGATCGCGGTGCAATTCGGCAGAAAATCCTGCTTCGCGCGCAATTTCGCTCACCTGGCCATCCTGCGTGTGGCCAATTTCGAGGATCGCAATCCCGCCATCGGTCAGCAATTGGCGCAATTGCGGTAAGATAATCTGGTAATCGCGCAATCCATCCTCGCCCGCGAACAGCGCCTGCGCCGGTTCAAATTCGCGCACCGACCGGTCGAGATCGGCATCCACTTCCACATAGGGCGGGTTGGCGACAATCACATCGAACAGGCCAAGCCCGTCGGTCCAGTCCGCGTCATGCCAGCTTTGGTGGAGAATATGCGCGCGGTCCGCCGTGCCGAGCCGCGCCGCATTCGCCGCGGCAATCGCGATTGCCCCCAGCGAAGCATCGATCCCGACACCTTGCGCCGCGGGCATTTCGGCCAGCAATGTCAGCAGCAGCGCCCCCGAACCGGTGCCCAGATCGAGCACGCGCGCAGCGGGCGGACTATGGGCCAGCGCCACGTCGATGATCGTCTCGCTATCGCCGCGCGGTATCAGGACATCGGGCGTCACCAGAAAATCGCGCCCGTAAAATTCCTGCCGTCCCAGAATATAGGCAATCGGTTCGTGATGCAGACGGCGCTGCAGCAGACGACTGAAACAGGCCGGAACCTGCAAATCGCCCGCGCGCAGCAGCATGTCGGAGCGGGATATTTCCAGCGCCTCTGCCATCAACAATTCGGCATCGAGCCTTGCGGTGTCGGATATGCTCGCCAGCTCTTTCGCAGCATCGCGCAGGGCGGCTGCCACGCTGCTCATGAATCGAGCGCGGCGAGCCGCTTCGCCTCGTCTTCAGCAATCAGCGCATCGACCAGTTCGGTCAGCCCCGCCCCCTCCAGCACTTCGGGCAGCTTGTGCAGAGTCAGCCCGATCCGGTGATCGGTCACGCGGCCTTGAGGGAAATTATAGGTACGGATGCGTTCGCTGCGATCGCCGCTGCCGACCATCGCCTTGCGCGCCTCTGCCTCTGCCCCATGCGCTTCGGCGCGCTTCAGATCATAAAGCCGCGTGCGCAGCACCTGCATCGCTTTATCGCGGTTCTTGTGCTGGCTGCGCTGGTCCTGCTGGATCACAACAAGGCCGGTGGGGATATGCGTCAAGCGTACCGCGGAATCGGTGGTGTTGACGTGCTGCCCGCCAGCGCCCGAGGCGCGATAAATATCCACTTTCAGATCGTTCGGATCGATCTGCACATCGACTTCATCGGGTTCGGGCAGCACCGCCACGGTGGCCGCAGATGTGTGGATGCGCCCGCCGCTTTCGGTCACCGGCACGCGCTGCACGCGGTGGACACCGCTTTCGAATTTCATCTTGGCGAACACGCCGGTGCCCGTGACGTTGGCGACCACTTCCTTGAAACCGCCAACTTCGGACGCGCTCATGCTGACCGGCTCGACTTTCCAGCCCTGCTCGGCGGCGAATTTTTCGTACATGCGGTAAAGATCACCCGCGAACAGAGCCGCTTCATCGCCGCCGGTTCCCGCGCGGATTTCCAGCATAGCGGGGCGGCTATCGGCGCTGTCACGCGGCAACATCGCAATCGCCAGAGTGCGCTCTTTGCCCGGCAGGCTGGCGCGCAATTCATCCAGCTCTTCCTCCGCCATCGCTTTCATTTCGGGATCGGACAGCATGTCTTCCAGCCCGGAAATTTCCTCGCGGATCGCGGCGACTTCGCTGGCGATTTTGGCCACCGGTTCCAGCTCCGCATAGTCGCGGCTGGCCTGGACAAACGCCTCCCCCTCAAGCGTGCCCGACGCCATCCGCGCTTCGAGCTCGGCGAAGCGGTTGGTGATTTGCAGCAGACGTTCGGCGGGTATTTGCATTACTTCTTCTCTAATCGTCATTCCCGCGAAAGCGGGAATCCAGAATGGACGGCGGTGGCTCCGCCGTGGATCCCCGCTTTCGCGGGGATGACGGGATATGGAGTTGGTTCATTTGT
The DNA here is from genome assembly GCF_009827395.1 of Pontixanthobacter aquaemixtae. Taxonomy (GTDB): domain Bacteria; phylum Pseudomonadota; class Alphaproteobacteria; order Sphingomonadales; family Sphingomonadaceae; genus Pontixanthobacter; species Pontixanthobacter aquaemixtae. The sequence goes on from NZ_WTYX01000002.1 coordinate 242,466, forward strand.
ATTCAGGGAGCGTCTCAAACACACGTGGGTCCGAACTGTCATCACCGCTAATACTGTGTCCCATCTCGGTTTGCAGAGAGATGATCGTGCCGGGTGATCGCTTAACAGCTTTGTCATATCGTTTGCGCAGTGAACCACTCGCAATCATTTCACTAGACAAACCGGCTTCCCGAAGGCGGCGTAGTGCTGCAGTCGCCTCGGAGGTGCGCCCGTCGTCTTCAACCACAATTATGACAACCGCTGGAGGTTCTACTCTCTCCCCCACCAACATCGCCAGCCGCTCGATCCCCGCAGCCCAGCCGACCGCAGGTGTCGCCGGGCCGCCCAGATTTTCGATCAGCCCGTCATAGCGCCCGCCGCCCAGCACCGTGCTCTGGCTGCCCAGCGCGTCGGCAGAGGCGCTGCCTTCATCGGGAATAAATTCGAACGCGGTGTGGCGATAATAGTCGAGCCCGCGCACGAGCGCTTCGGCGCGTTTCCATTTTACGCCAGCTGCATCGAGCCCGCTGGTCACCGCGTCGAAAAATGCGGCCGCTTCATCCGACAGAAAATCATCAATCTTGGGCGCATCGGCAAGAAACGGCCGGTCGCGGCGATCCTTGCTGTCGAGAATGCGCAGCGGGTTCTTTTCCAGCCGCTCCTGCGAATCCTCGCTCAGATCGCCCTTCACTGCACTAAAGTAATCGACCAGCGCCGCGCGCCACGCTTCGCGGCTTTCCCCGTCGCCCAGCGTGTTGAGATGCAGCGTCACATCCTCGATCCCCAGCTCTTTCAAAAGCTGATCGGCCATGGCCAGCAATTCGACATCGGCCTGCGGTTCGCCCGCGCCGATAATCTCTGCATCGATCTGGTGGAATTGCCGGTAACGGCCCTTTTGCGGGCGTTCATATCGAAACAGCGGGCCGTGCGTGGCGAGTTTGAGCGGCGCGTGCTGCTGCCAGCCATTGGTCAGGAAAGCGCGCGCAATCCCGGCGGTAAATTCGGGCCGCAAGGTCAGCGATTCGCCGCCGCGATCATCGAAAGAATACATTTCTTTCGACACCACATCGGTGGTTTCGCCCAATGATCGGGCGAAGACTTCGGTTTTTTCGAACACCGGCATTTCCGCGCGGCGGAAGCGGTAGAGCTTGCGCACGCGTTCAAAGGTCTCGACGACAAAGGCGAAGCCTTCCGCATCGGGGCCGAAAATATCCTGCGTTCCGCGGATGGCCTTGGGAGTGTTTTTACTCATGGCGCGCGATTAGGGGGTGGCGGCGATTTCTGCAATCGTCTGTCTGGATTGTATCTCGCGGAAAAACGGCCTCGACCCGTCGCGAAGCGGCAACAATAAATCCTCACACCAAGACACAAAGGCATGAACATGCCCGAGCGCGCCTCAACCGAGCAAACCTCCTTTGTGTCTTCATGCCTTCGTGTGAGTTAAAATTGCGGCTTCGCCGCGGACGCATTGATCTTAAGTGTAACCCATCGCAATTTCTCTTTCGCACTTGCAGCAATTCTCCTAAGGGCGCTTGCATTATGGATATCAGCAAGATCACCGTTGGCGATAACCCGCCCGAAAGCCTCAACGTCATCATCGAAGTGCCCACCGGCGGCGAACCGGTGAAGTACGAATTCGACAAGCAATCGGGGGCATTGTTTGTCGACCGCATCCTCCACACCCCGATGCGCTATCCCGCCAATTACGGCTTTGTCCCGCACACGCTTTCACCCGATGGCGACCCGCTGGACGCGCTGGTCATTTCGCGCAGCCCGTTTATCGCCGGCTGCGTGGTGCGCGCGCGGCCGATTGGCGTGCTCAATCTGGAAGACGAGCATGGCGGCGATGAAAAGCTGATCTGCGTGCCGGTCGACACCACCTTCCCCTATTATTCCGATGTCGGCGAAACCAAGGATTTGCCGTCAATCATTTTCCAGCAAATCGAACACTTCTTCACCCATTACAAAGACCTGGAGCCCGAAAAGTGGGTGCGCGTGGGCAATTGGGGGGATGCCGAAGAAGCAAAGCGGATCGTGCTGGAATCGATTGAACGGGCGAGCAGTTAAGCGGGAACAATTAGGCCGAAACGGTCACTTTCCCGCGATTGTCATGCCGTCTACCCGCATAGTCGGAACATTGATCGCGCGGTACATTGCCAGATCGTTCGCAGGCGTCAGCGCGCGGAACATGTCGATCAGGTTTCCGGCAATGGTGAAATCGGAAGCCGGACCGGCAATTGCGCCATCTCTAATGCGGAAGCCCGACGCGCCTCTGCTGTAATCGCCGGTGGTGCCGTTCACCCCCTGCCCGATCAATTCGCTCACCAGCACGCCGTCTTCGATATCGGCGATCAGTTCGGCGGGGGACAGCACGCCGGCTTCGACATGGACATTGCTCGCCGAAATGCCGGGCGAACCGCCCGTTCCGCGCGCGGCATGTCCGGTGGGCGAAAGGCCCAACTGGCGCGCCGATGCCGCATTCAGCAGCCATCCGGTAACGCGGCCATTTTCCACCAGCGCGCGCGATGCGGTTGGCAGGCCTTCACCATCGAAGGGGCGTGAGCGCAGGCCTCGCGGGCGCAGCGGTTCATCCACGATCCGCACCGATGGCGCGAACAAATCCTCTTCCAACCGGTCGAGCAGGAAGCTGGATCGTCTGGCGATGGCCATGCCGTTCATCGCGCCGAGCAAGTGATCAACCAAAGAGCCGCCTACGCGCGGGTCAAACACCACCGGCATCGCTCCGCTGGGCAATGGTTCGGGATTCAGCCTTGCCACGGCGCGTTCGCCGGCGCTCTTGCCGATTGATTCAGGCGGCGGCAGATCGGACAGGTGGCGGCCCACGCGGTAATCATAATCGCGCTGCATTGTCTCGCCCTCGCCCGCAATCATGCTGGCGCTGAGGCTGTGGCTGGTGGAATCATAGGCGCCGGAAAATCCGTGGCTGGTGACCAGCGCCCGCGTCGCGCGGGTGAACCCGGCGCTCGCTCCGTTGCTGTTGGTCACACCCGGGACCGCGCGAGCGGCCTCTTCGATTTCCAGCGCGCGCGCCTTGATTGCAGCGGGTTCGGGTTCTGCATCGTCCGCCAGATCAAGTTCAGCCGCGCCGCCGCTGGCGAGCATGTCTTCAGGGGCAAGGCCCGCATAGGGATCCTCGGGGGCGAGGCGCGCCATGGCCACGGCCCGCTCGCAAATTTCGGCAAAGCCTGCATCAGAAAAGTCGCTGGTGCTGATCGTTGCCGAACGCTGTCCGATAAAGACCCGCAATCCGATCTCGGCGCTTTCGGACCGTTCGACATCTTCCAGATCGCCCAGCCGGACCGACACGCTTTCGGAAGCGGCTTCGACCGCGACCGCATCCGCCGCATCGGCCCCGGCTTTGGAAGCGAGCTCGACAAGCCGCGCGCAGCTGTCCTGCGCCTGCGCAGCATCAATCATTGTAAACAAAATTCCGTGTCATCTTGCGGGCCTATAGCGTGCCCGCAGCCACGGGCAACGCCCGCAGCGAGGCGCATTCACACAGAAACAGCGATCGCTTTGAAGACGAAGGTCAGCGCAACTGGCAAGCCGATGGCGAGCACCCACAGAAACATCAGATCGCGCCGATAGGCCGGTATCCGTGCCTCGTCCGCGGCCTCATCATCGCTCAGCCGGGTCCAGCGGCGTTCGAATTTGCGCAGCGCCGGAATGATCGCGGCAACCAGAACGCAAAGCCCCAGCAGCGCGCCTGTCTGCAAGCCGACATCATGCATCGCGCCGACTGTCGCAAAGATGTTGATCGCGGTGTAAACCAAAAGCGCATAAGCAACCTGGTTGCTCATGCTTTTGCGAAGGTCCAAGCCGTAAACGGCGGCCTTACGCGCATTACGCCCGTTCTCCAGCGCCTTGTTCATGCGCTCTCTCCCATTTTCCTCTTCCGAGTCGAGTTATTCCACCGAGTGGAGAGACAATCAAGCCCGGTAACCAAACTTTGAATAGGGGAAGAACTGGCCGCAGTATTTCGTCCGCCGCAGATCACGGTTCGAAGAATGTCATGCAGGAACCTTGCCAATTGCGGACAATCGGGGGTTTTCAAGGCATCAAGCAGTGCTACATAGCCCCATTATGAGCACCCAAGACCAAGTGATCGACGGCCCCGAAACGGCCCGCAAGCCAGTCGATGCATCGGCCCCGCTGCCCCCGCAGGGCGGCCTCGAAGTCATTTCGATCGCCAAAAGCTATGACAAGCGAGCGGTGTTGACCGATATCTCGCTGACCGTCGGCAAAGGCGAAGTTCTCGGCCTGCTGGGCCCCAACGGCGCGGGCAAGACTACGTGTTTTTACTCGATCATGGGGCTGGTGAGGCCGGATTCGGGCCGGATCCTGATGGATGGCGATGATGTCACCAATCTGCCGATGTATCGCCGCGCGATCCTGGGCCTCGGCTATCTGCCGCAGGAAACCTCTATCTTCCGCGGGATGACGGTGGAGCAGAATATCAATTGCGTGCTCGAAATGGTCGAGCCGGATAACGATACGCGCGCGGCAGAACTGGAACGCTTGCTTGACGAATTCGGGCTCGCCCGGCTGCGCACATCGCCCGCAATGGCGCTGTCGGGTGGTGAACGTCGCCGCTGCGAAATTGCCCGCGCGCTGGCGGCGAAGCCATCGATCATGCTGCTCGACGAACCCTTTGCCGGGATCGATCCGCTGTCGATCAGCGATATTCGCGATCTGGTCGCGGACCTGAAAACGCGCGGCATCGGGGTGCTGATCACCGATCACAATGTCCGCGAAACGCTGGAAATCGTCGATCGCGCCTGCATTATCTATGGCGGGCAAGTGCTGTTCGCCGGAACACCGCAAGATCTGGTCGCGGATGAGAATGTGAAGCGGCTTTATTTGGGTGAAGGGTTTACGCTTTGAATTTCCCGGTCGCCTGGAAACGTGTCAGTTAATCGCCCCCTCGGCCGACCGGTTGCGGTACCGGCCCACTCCCCCTCCCGGCCACCCAACCAGTATAGTGCCGTGGGTGGCCGGGAGGGGGAGTGGGCTGGTGCCGCAAGGTTGGGACGGATGTCCCGACCGCACCCAACAAAGGGGGCAGCGCCATGGCCATAGGTCCCCGTCTAGACCTCCGCCAATCGCAATCGCTGGTGATGACGCCGCAATTGCAGCAGGCGATCAAGCTGCTGGCGCTGTCCAATCTGGAGATCGAGACCTTTATCTGCGATGCGTTGGAAGCCAATCCGCTGCTCGAAGCGGGGGAATTGCGCAGCGAAAGCGGCCAGTCGGGTGAAGAAGGCGATCCCGCCCCCGAACCAAGCGCAGACAGCGCCGCAAATGATGACGGCGCGCTCGATATAGACCGCTCCGCTGTCGATATGGACCGCGACACGGGCGATGGCGAATGGGGTGCGGGCGGCGCGGGAATGCCGGCCGATGATCTGCCCGGTATCGAGGAAAGCGGCGCTGACACATTGTCGCTCGCGGATCATTTGCACGAACAGATCGGTTCGGCGTGCGACTGTCTGCGGCAGGAATTCATCGCGCGCAATCTGATCGGGCAATTGGACGAGGCGGGCTATCTGCGCGGAAATCTGCGCGAGATTGCCGCGGAGCTTGGCGTTGCTCTGGGTGAAGCGGAAGAGGCATTGGCGGCGGTGCAAACGCTCGACCCGACCGGCGTGGGCGCGCGATCGCTCAGCGAATGTCTGGCGCTGCAGGCCAAGGAAATTGACCGCTACGATCCGTGCATGGAGCGGCTGATCGAAAATCTCGACCTTGTCGCGAAGGGCGATTTCGCGCGGCTCAAACGGATGTGCGACGTCGATGATGAAGATTTCGCCGACATGCTGGGCGAATTGCGCGCTTTCGATCCCAAGCCCGGCCTTGCCTATGGCGGCGCGGCCGAAAGCGCGGTGGTGCCCGACATATTGATCAACGCCAATGATGCCCAGGGCTGGGACATCAAGCTTAACGAAGCCACTTTGCCGCGGCTGGTGGTTAATCGCAGCTATTTCGTCGAACTGCGCGAAGGGTGCACCGACAAGGAATCGCGCGGCTGGCTCAATGAAAAGCTCAACGATGCAAACTGGCTGATCAAGGCGCTCGACCAGCGGCAGAAGACAATCCTCAAAACCGCGTCGGAAATCGTAAAGAAGCAGGACGGCTTTTTTCGCAGGGGCGTGTCCGAGCTCAAACCGCTGACTTTGCGCGAAGTCGCCGAAGAGATCGAAATGCACGAAAGCACGGTCAGCCGTGTAACCTCGAACAAATATCTCCACTGCGACCGCGGCACGTTCGAGCTCAAATATTTCTTCATGAGCGGCGTTGGCGGCGGCGCCGATGGCGAAGGCGGCGCGTCATCGGAAAGCGTCAAAGCGCGGATCAAGGCGCTGACCGATGCCGAGGATCCGAAAAAGATCCTGTCCGACGACAAGCTGGTCGAAATGCTCAAAGGTGAAGGCTTCGATATCGCCCGGCGCACCGTTGCCAAATATCGCGAGGCCATGGGAATCGGCAGCAGCGTGCAGAGGCGCAGGGCGAAAAAGTTACAGGCTCTGGGGTGAGTCCCGAAGGCAACACCCAAAAAGTGTTAACGGCCTTTACCATGCGTTAACCTTTTTTGTTCAGAAGTTGTGTGGTTAATCCACGGCAACACCTCTTAGCGAAGTGTTACCAAAAATAATTCGGGCGAAAAGGGGAATCACCCATGCGTGTATTGTTGATCGAAGACGAGCCGACAACGGCAAAGGCAATCGAGCTGATGCTGACGACTGAAGGCTTTAACGTCTACGCAACCGATTTGGGCGAAGAAGGGCTCGATCTGGGCAAGCTGTATGATTACGATATCATCCTGCTCGATCTGAACCTGCCGGACATGCATGGCTATGACGTGCTCAAAAAGCTGCGCGTCGCCAAAGTGCAAACGCCCGTTCTTATTCTTTCCGGCATTGCCGAAATGGACAGCAAAATCCGTTCATTCGGTTTCGGTGCCGACGATTATGTGACCAAGCCATTCCACCGCGAAGAGCTGGTTGCCCGCATCCACGCCGTTGTGCGTCGTTCGAAAGGCCACAGCCAATCGATCATCCGCACCGGCAAGCTGGCTGTGAACCTCGATGCAAAGACCGTCGAAGTCGACAGCGCCCGTGTCCACCTGACCGGCAAAGAATACGCCATGCTGGAGCTTCTGAGCCTCCGCAAAGGCACCACGCTCACCAAGGAAATGTTCCTCAACCACCTATATGGCGGCATGGATGAGCCAGAACTCAAGATTATCGACGTCTTCATCTGCAAGCTGCGCAAAAAGCTCAGCCATGCATGCGACGGCGAGAACTACATCGAAACAGTGTGGGGCCGTGGTTACGTCCTGCGCGATCCCGAAGCCGCTGCGGAAGCTGCGTAACATTTAAGTCTCCTGATAAAGCGAGGACGCCCGGTGTGGAAACACGCCGGGCGTTTTCGTGCCCTTGTTTGATGCCCTCAGTCGCCGGGCGCGAGCCATCCGGCTCGCTTGGCTTTCCTCGCTTCCGCTCCCTGACGGTCGCTTCGCTGCGGGCGGCCGGTCGGCCTTGCGGTCCGCCCGTCGGCGGACCGGATCGATGCGATACTGAGATGGCTTGGAATGGCCCGGCCCGACCCAGACGGGCCGCAAGCGCGACCGCGCGTCGCCCGTTAGGGCTGTAGCCTAAGGGAGCGGATGCGACCGCCGGCACTTGAGGCAAAACAAACAAAAAACTCCACCGCTTGAGGCTAAAACAAAGACTCTCTAACGGAGCCACATGACCGCGCATAAAGAAGGTGATCCGACTACGCTCAACCGGCTCTATGGCCGCAGCCAGGGGAAACCCTTGCGCGCCGGGCAGCAGGAGCTGGTCGATAATTTCCTGCCCAAAATTGCCGTGCCGGCGGAAGGTGATGTCACTTCAGAGGCGCTGTTCGGCGATTCCCGCCCGATGCATTTCGAGATCGGCTTTGGTTCGGGCGAACATATGGCCGACCGCGCCGATATGCTGCCCGATCACGGCTTTATCGGGGCGGAGCCGTTTCTCAATGGTGTGGCTGCGGCATTGGGTCACGCCAATGAACGCCGCCTGCCCAATATCCGCCTGCATCACGGTGATGCGTTGGAAGTGCTTGCGCGTATTCCCGATGGTTCGCTCAGCTTTGTCTATCTGCTCCACCCCGATCCGTGGCCCAAAGCGCGCCACGCCAAGCGGCGGATGATGAATGATGGCCCGGTGCGGATGATCGCCGACAAGCTCAAGCCCGGCGGCGAATTCCGCTTCGGGACCGATCACGATATCTATCTGCGCCATGCGCTGATGGTGATGCGCCGTTTCACCGATGATTTTGAATGGCTCGCCGAAAGCCCTGCCGATTGGCAGAATCGCCCCGGCGGGTGGAGCGAAACCCGCTACGAGAGAAAGGCCCGCGAAGTGTTCGGGCATGAAGTGTGGTATTTCCGCTATCGCAGAAAATAGGCGATAGAGCGGCCCTATGGTGAAAGCAAAGCTCCTGATTGGCCGCATTTTCATGCCGATGGGTATGGTGTTCGCCAGCATCGGCATCGGTTTTTTGTGGAGCGATCTGCAACTCGCCGAAGTGGGCATGCGCAGCGAAGGGTCGGTCATTGACCTGTCGCGCAGCCGCAATTCGGACAGCGGTGACAGTTATCGCCCCGTCGTGGCGTTCTATGACGAGGACGGAACCCGCCACGAATTTGTCGGCCAAGTGGGAAGCAACCCGTCGAGCCATTCGCGCGGCGATGCGGTAACGGTGATTTACGACCCCGCCGAACCCGGCGATGCGATGATCGACGGGTTTATGGACCGTTTCCTTTTGCCGGTGATTTTCATCGGCATGGGATCGTTGTTCGCCTTGATCGGCGGCGGATTGATGCTCGCGGTTTGGCGCAGGCGCAAGATCATCGCGCAGCTGAAACGATCGGGCATTCCGATCATGGCAGAATTCATCGAATGCTACCGCGATAACAGCACCAAGGTAAACGGCCGCAGCCCCTATCGCGTCGTCGCGCAGGCCACGCATCCGGTGACCGGCACATTGCAAAGCTTCAAAAGCGATCCGGTCTGGATCGATCTGAGCCGGCAACTGGCCGGTGAAAGGGTGACGGTGTTGGTCGATCCGGTAAAGCCGAAACGCTCCTATATCGACCTGTCCGAATTTGTCGGACCGGATGAACAGGCCTAGCCGCAGCTTTGGATAACGGGCCGGCCACGGGCCCGGCGCAAAACCGTTTTCCTACATCGAAAGCGGGCGCTAGCTTCGCATCGGCTCTTTGAAAACCGAATCCTTTATCATCAACCGCGCTTTCCTATGGAGTCGCTGCGCGCTGGATGTACTTCATCAACTAACTGGCAATTTCGGCCCCGAATCGGGTGCGAATCACCCCACAACACCCGCTGCCGCCAGCACCGCCAGCGTCAGAACATCGGGTGCAATCGCGGTCATCGGAGCGATCTGGACGGGTTTCTCCATGCCGATCAACATCGGCCCGATCGTATCGTCGCCGCCCAATTCGCGCAGCAATTTGGCCGAAAGGTTGGCCGATTGCAGGCCGGGCATAATCAGGACATTGGCAGGGCCGGACAACCGGCTAAAGGGATAAAGCTTCATCACTTTCGGATTGAGCGCGGCGTCGGGCGCCATTTCGCCTTCATACTCGAAACCGGGATCTTCCCGGTCGAGAATTGCAACCGCGTCGCGAATGTTTTCCAGCCATTTGCCGCTCGGATTTCCGAAAGTCGAATAGGACAAGAACGCGACACGCGGTTCGTGGCCCATCCGCCGGGCCACCGCAGCGGTTTCGCGGGCGATATGCGCCAGATCATCCGCGGTTGGCCGTTCGTTGATCGTCGTGTCGGCAAGGAATGTCGTGTGGTTCTTGCCGATCATCATATGGATGCCGAAGGGCGGCGCGCCTTCCTTCGCATCGAGCACCAGATTCACTTCGCGTGCGGTCTGCGCAAAAGTGCGGGTCAGGCCCGAAATCAATGCATCGCCGTGGCCGAGCGCGACCAGCAGAGCGGCGAACACATTGCGCTCCTGATTGACCATCCGGCGCACGTCGCGTTCGGTATAGCCGCGCCGCTGCAGCCGTTTGTAGAGATACTCCACCATCGCCGGCACATGTTCGCTGACCGCCGAGTTCTCGATCACGAAATCGCGGTGATCTTCGACCCCCAGCATGTGCATCTTGTCGGCGATTTTCTTGGTCCGGCCAACCAGCACGGGTGTGCCATAGCCGAAATCGCGGAACTGGATCGCGGCGCGCAGCACCACTTCTTCTTCGGCTTCGGCAAACACCACGCGCTTCGGATTGGCCTTGGCGGTTTCGTAAGTGTTGGTCAGCACCGAAGTGGTCGGATTGAGCCGCGCTTTCAGATCGTGGCGGTAGGCATCGAAATCCTCGATCGGGGCTAGCGCCACGCCCGAATCCATCGCCGCTTTCGCAACCGCAGAAGAAACGACTTCCATCAGCCGCGGATCAAACGGCGCCGGAATAATATAGTCGGTGCCAAATTTGTGGCTCTTGCCATATGCGGCGGCGACTTCTTCGGGCACGCGGTCGCGGGCAAGTTGCGCAATGGCATGAGCGGCGGCGACTTTCATTTCCTCGTTAATCGCGGTTGCCTGCACATCCAGTGCGCCGCGAAAAATGAAAGGGAAGCCCAGCACATTGTTGACCTGGTTCGGATAGTCCGAACGCCCGGTCGCGATGATCGCATCGGGGCGAACAGCTTTGGCATCGTCGGGCGTGATTTCCGGATCGGGATTCGCCATCGCGAAGATAATGGGTTTGTCAGCCATTTTCTTGACCCATTCGGGCTTGAGCGCACCGGCTGCCGACAAGCCGAGGAAAATATCCGCTCCTTCAAGAGCTTCCTCGAGGCTGCGCGCTTCGGTTTCGACCGCATGCGCGCTCTTCCATTGGTCAACATTCTCGCGGCCCGGATAGATCGGCCCGCTGCGATCGCAGACGGTTACATTTTCGTGCGGCACGCCGATGCTTTTGATCAATGCCGTGCAAGCCAACGCCGAGGCGCCAGCCCCGTTCACGACCATTTTCACATCTTTGAAATCGCGCCCGGTCAAATGGCAGGCATTGATCAGCCCGGCTGCGGCAATGATTGCTGTCCCATGCTGGTCATCATGCATGATCGGAATGTTCATCCGTTCGCGCAGCGCTTGCTCGATAATGAAGCATTCGGGGGCAGCGATGTCTTCCAGATTGATCCCTCCAAAGCTTGGTTCCATCAGCGCAACCGCCTCGATGAAAGCTTCCGGATCTTCGGTCGCCAATTCGATATCGATCGAGTCCACATCGGCGAAGCGTTTGAACAAAACCGCCTTGCCTTCCATCACCGGCTTCGACGCCAGCGCCCCGAGATTGCCCATACCCAGAATGGCAGTGCCATTGGAAATCACCGCCACCAGATTGCTGCGCGCGGTGTATTTCGCCGCATTGGCCGGATCATCGGCAATCGCCTGAACAGGCACAGCCACGCCGGGTGAATATGCGAGCGCCAGATCGCGCTGCGTCGCCATTGGTTTGGAGGCGATAATCTCGATCTTACCGGGCCGGATCGTTTCGTGGTAAAACAGCGCCTCGCGCTTCGTAAAACCTGCATTCTTGTCTTCGGCCACGTGGGAAATCCCTTTGTCTTGATCTGTTGGGCGGTGTTTAAACAAGCTTCTGCCAATGCGATAGGGGAAAGGCACCGCATACCCCTTCCCGAATCGCGCCAGCCGCGCCTAACCCTTGGTTCATGGCGGGCAAGTCGACACCGATGATGGAGCAATATCATGCTCTCAAGCAGGAGGCTGAAGGCTGCCTGCTGTTCTACCGGATGGGCGACTTTTTCGAGCTGTTTTTTGATGACGCCAAGACCGCCTCGGCCATTCTCGACATTGCGCTGACCGCACGCGGCAAGGATCAGGATAATCCGGTGCCGATGTGCGGTGTACCAGTCCATTCGGCGGAGGGTTATCTTGCCCGATTGATCAAGGCTGGATGCCGGGTCGCGATTGCTGATCAGGTCGAAACGCCCGAGGAAGCCAAACAGCGCGCGAAGCGGGAAGGATCCCCGGTTTCAAAAGTGCTGGTGAAGCGTGATATCGTGCGCTTTGTCACCGCCGGCACGCTGACCGAGGAGGCCTTGCTCGAACCGCGCCGCGCGAACACACTCGCCGCGATCTGCGATGTGCGTGGGACTATCGGGATTGCAAGCTGCGACATCTCGACCGGGCAGATGGTCTTGCAGCGCTGCGAGCATGTGGATTTGAACGCTGCTCTGGCACAGATCGGGGCAAGCGAAGTTGTGGCTCCGCAAGGATTCGAACACGCTGTCGACAACGTCATTGAACGGCCGCGTGGCGATTTCGGCAGCGATGAGGGCGAGCGAAGGCTGAAATCGCTACATGAGGTCAAAACTCTCGATGCATTCGGTGATTTCACGCGCGAAATGCTCGCCGCGGCGGGCGGTTTGATCGCCTATCTCGACCATGTCGGACGGGGCAATTTGCCGCTGCTGCTGCCACCGCAATTGCGCGCAAATGATACCCAGATGGCCATGGATGAGGCAACCCGCGCCAGCCTTGAAATCCTGACTTCGCAGCAAGGCGGCCGCAACGGCAGCTTGATTGCCGCGGTCGACCGCTGCGTGACCGGGGCCGGGGCAAGGCAACTGGCCGATGATCTGGCCGCGCCACTGTGCGATCTCAATGCGATTTCCGCGCGGTTGGCGTTGGTGCACTATTTCCATGCGGATCCGCTTTTGCGCGCTGACCTGCGCGAAGTGTTGCGCGCACTACCCGATATCGGCCGTGCTTTGGGACGTGTTGTCGCCGGCAGAGGCAGCCCGCGCGATCTTGGCCAAATCCGCGATGGCTTGGCCGATGCGCGGCGGATCCGTGATTTTCTTGGCCAGAAAGTCGATCGCCCAACGCTGCTCGAACGCCTGCTGCCGATTATGGGCGGTCATGGCGCTCTGGTCGATCTGATGCAACGGGCATTGGTTGCCGCGCCGCCGACCGAACGACAGAATGGCGGTTTCATTGCAGAAGGCTATGACGCGGCGCTGGACGAACTGCGCCAGGTCTCGGGCAATGCCCGCCGCGCCATCACATCGCTCGAGGCGCGCTACCGCGAAGACACCGGCGTCGCTTCGCTCAAGATCAAGCACAACGGTGTGCTGGGCTATTTTATCGAAGTCCCGCCCAAACATGCCGACGCGCTGATGGCGCCCGACAGCGGGTTCACGCACCGGCAGACTATGGCCAATGCAGTACGCTTCAATTCGCTTTCGCTGCACGAAGAGGCGGGGCGCATTTCCGAGGCGGGCGGTCATGCTCTGGCGGCTGAGGAATCCCATTTCGAAGAACTCACGGCGCAAGTCGTCGCGGCGCGCCAGGCAATTGCCGCCACAGCATCGGCTCTCGCCCGGCTTGATGTTTCCGCCGGGCAAGCCGAGCGCGCCGCAGAAGGCGATTGGTGTAAGCCCGAGATTCGCGCTGACAAAGGACTGCAAATAGAGGATGGGCGCCACCCGGTTGTCGAAGCCGCACTTGCGGCGAGCGGTGACCGTTTCGTCGCCAATGATTGTGCGCTGAGCGAACAGGATCGGCTGTGGCTGATTGGCGGACCCAATATGGGCGGCAAATCGACATTTCTGCGTCAGAATGCGTTGATCGTTCTGCTGGCGCAAGCGGGGGGATATGTCCCCGCCGCCAATGCTACAATCGGGTTGGTTGACCGCCTTTTCAGCCGCGTCGGTGCGTCGGATAATCTCGCGCGAGGACGCTCTACCTTCATGGTAGAAATGGTTGAGACAGCCGCCATCCTTTCGCAAGCGACAGAGCGAAGCTTCGTCATTCTTGACGAAGTCGGGCGCGGCACGTCGACTTATGACGGCTTGGCCTTGGCATGGGCGGTGGTCGAGGCTGTGCACGAGACAAACAGATGTCGCTGCCTGTTCGCGACACATTATCACGAGCTGGCCCGGCTTGCGGACAGCTGCGATGCCCTGTCCCTGCACCATGTCCGCGCGCGCGAATGGAAAGGCGATCTGGTATTGCTGCACGAACTGGCCGAAGGGCCAGCAGACCGCAGCTATGGCCTGGCGGTCGCGCGGCTGGCGGGCATTCCCAAACCGGTGGTGGCACGGGCCAAATCGGTGCTCGACAAGCTTGAGAAAGGCCGCGCAGAAACGGGTGGTCTGGCAGCTGGTCTTGGCGATTTACCGCTTTTTGCAGCGGTGGGCGAAGCCGAAGAAGAAAGCGCCGGGGACCATCTAAGAGAACGGCTTGCGAGTTACGAGGTGGACGCCATGTCCCCCCGCGAAGCTCTTGAGGCGCTTTACGAGCTCAAGAAGCACGCCAAATCCACTGAAATTTAAGAGTTGGTGCGCTAATATCCTTGCATGAGTTCTTTTCTATCCCGGAACGGCCTGGTCGCGCTGGTGGCGCTGGGCATCATCATGTTCGGTGTCTCTCACCTCGTCGGTAGTGAAGGTGAAGATGGCGTGCTGATGAGAGCCGCCAAGGATTTCACTGGCGAAGAAACCGAGGAAGCCGTCGAGGCGCCCAAACCTGCGCAACCAGCTGAAGTTGCTGCCCCAGCCGCTCCGCCACCATCGCCGGTGGTTGAAGGCGATTTCTACGAAGACAATGAGTTGATTGACGCCGCTGCCGGTTTTGATCCCACGCCAACCGACAACACCGAACAGAAGTCCGAACTTGAATCAGATGAAGCGCTGATCATTAGCCAGACTGACGCAAAGCCAAGCGGAGTTGCCGATCAAGGAAATGCCGTGGTAAACATCAACGATGGCGACATCATCCAATGATTCAAATGGATTGGCTGAAAAGCGGACCGATTGGGCAGAGGACCGCACGGTCCAGGCAACCGAACGAACCTATGCCGGTTGGCTAAGGACCGCTTTTGCAGCAATTGGCATCGGCTTGGGATTCAGGGCGCTGTTTGGCGAATTTGACCCGCCTTGGCTGGCGAAAGCCATCGCAACGGTATTCATCCTGATTGGCGGGATCGTCGCCTGGTCAGCGCAGCGGAATGCCTGCCGTACGCTTTCCCGCCTCAACACGCATGATGTTGATGCGCCCGCAACCCTGCATATGCGGTGGTTGAGTTACACCGTCACAGCTTTCGCGGTAATTTTGGTTGGCGCCTTGTGGCTGCTGAGGAAAAGCGTTGCGCTCTAACCCGCTCTCCTAACGTGTGGGAACGGGTGCCTCACCCGAATAGTCATAGAAGCCGCGGCCAGCTTTGCGGCCCAACCAGCCCGCTTCGACATATTTGACCAGCAAAGGCGCGGGGCGATATTTGCTGTCGCCGGTCGTGTCATACAGCACTTTGATGATCTCGAAACAGGTGTCGAGCCCGACAAAGTCGGCCAGCTGCAGCGGCCCCATCGGATGATTGAGACCAAGCCTGCAGCCTTTGTCGATATCCTCGATGCTCGCGGTGCTCTGGCCAAGCACGAAGATCGCTTCGTTGATCATCGGCAACAGGATGCGATTGACCACGAATCCCGGCTCGTCTTGGGAAAGCACAACTTCCTTGCCCAGCCCTTCAGCGAATGCGGTAATCCGGTCAGTCGTGTCTTGGGCGGTCGCAAGCCCGGGTATAACTTCGATCAGGCCCATGACCGGCACCGGATTGAAGAAATGCAGCCCGATGAAGCGGGCCGGATCGGGCGCGAAATTGGCCATCCGGGTGATCGGGATCGAACTGGTGTTGCTGGCCATGATCGCATCGTCGCGCAGAACTTTGCCAGCCGATTCAAAAATGGCCCGCTTGATCGGTTCCTGCTCGGTCGCCGCTTCGATAATCAGATCGGCATCGGCCATTGGCGCGTTTTCGCCGATCGGAGAAATACGGGCCAACGCGGCTTCGGCATCGGCAATCTCGATCTTGCCCCGCCCGACCAGCTTGCCGAGCGATTTTTCAATGCCGGCCTTGGCTTTCTTGGCAACTGCCAGATCGATATCGGACAGCATGACATTGATCCCATGCTGGGCCACCGTCTGGGCAATGCCTGATCCCATCTGACCGGCACCAATAACCGCGACATTCCGCATTCTGTATTCCTTCGCAATTGCAGCAAAGGCGCCTGTTAACCGCTGCGCTTTGCCCTGACTAGGGCTTTGCTACCGGTTCGCTCCGGGAACCCATTTGACATCGGCGGCGCCGTTGTCATTGAGCACGCGGGCGAGCACAAACAGATAGTCTGACAGCCGGTTTATATAGGCGGTCGCTTGCGGATTGACCGCTTCTAGATCGGCAAGCGCGGTGACCGAACGTTCGGCACGGCGGACCGATGCCCTTGCGATCTGGACACGCGCCGCTGCTTCTGTCCCGCCGGGAAGAATAAAGCTGGTGAGCGGCTCCAGCTTTTCGTTCAGCTCATCGATCGAGCTTTCTAGCCAGTCGACCTGCGCGGCGACAACGCGCAAAACCATTTCGGTCGGTTCAAAATCTTCGCTGCCAAATTCGCCCAGCGGAGTTGCGAGATCGGCGCCGAGATCGAACAGATCGTTCTGGATGCGCATGATCGGCCGTTCGAATGCACTGCCATGCAGCGATCCCGAAGCCAGCCCGATGATGCTGTTCGCTTCGTCTACGTCACCAATCGCCGCGATCCGCGCCGAGTGTTTCTTTGTGCGCGATCCGTCAACCAGCCCGGTTGTGCCGTCGTCACCGGTGCGGGTGTAAATCTTGTTGAGCTTAACCACCGCGTGTCAGGGCGAGCAATATCACCACCACCACAATCGCCAGCGCCTGATATTTGATCCGCGCGAACATCATCTTGTTCTGCATGATCTGCATGTCGCTGGCATCCTGCGTTTCGCCGGTTTCCAGATCGATCTTGGTGCTTTTCATAAAAGCGACAATCCCGCGGACCAGCGACACAAGCACGAGGATCAGCAGGATGATGAGAGCGGGTACGAGAATATAGTTCATGCGCGCTACCTAGTCCTCCTGCAGCGACATTCCAATGGGAAAGCACCCCAACCGAATATCACTTGCAATCTTTGCACCATCGGCGCCGCTTTCACGCATATCGGCCAGCGACGGGGAATTGCGCCGTTTGGCGAGCTTGCGCCCATCTTCGTCGAGCAGCAAGTGGTGATGGTGCCATTGCGGAACCGGAAGATCGAGCAGAGCCTGCAACAAACGGTGGATATGGGTGGCGGCAAACAGATCCCGCCCGCGCGTGACCAGACTTACCCCATCGGCGGCATCGTCAATCGTCGCCGCGAGATGATAGCTGGCGGGTGCATCTTTGCGCATCAGAACAACATCGCCAAGCTCTTGCGGTTGGGCATTCTGCGCGCCGGCCAGTTGATCAACCCACTCCAGATCGCCTGTACGTTTGACCGCCGCATCAACATCAATCCGCCAGGCAACCGGTGCGGAAAGGTCAATGTCCGCGCCTTTGCATGTGCCGGGATAGACCGGCCCTTCCGGTCCGAACTGTGTCGCGGCCGCCTTGATATCGGCGCGCGTGCATTGGCATGGATACAGCAATCCCGCCGATTTCAGATGCTCGGCCGCCGCATCATAGGCCGCAAGCCGCGAAGATTGCGCCGCAACTTCCCCCCATTCCAGCCCGAGCCATCGCAGATCAGCGCGAAATTCATCGGCCAGTTCGGGCCTGCTGCGCGCGCCGTCGATATCTTCGATCCGCAGCAGGAAACGGCCACCCGTGTTCTTCGCCAGATCATGCGCAATGACCGCCGACACGGCATGGCCAAGATGCAGAGACCCGTTCGGACTGGGGGCGAAGCGCGTGACAATCATCTCTCAATCCCCGTGATACATCATTGCCACATGCCAAAATTGCCTGTGGATTCCCCCCCTGTAACAGGGTTGACGCTTTTTGGCGCAAATGCTCCTCTCATGTCCATCAGGGAGGAGCGCAGACCGTGTTCAAAGCCGAGCTGATCGATCAAGTGGCGCAATTCAAGAGCGCCAGCGAAGATGGAAGCCGCAATTTGCAGGCTTGCCCTGCGCTTGTGCTCAATGCTGATTACACACCGTTGTCTTATTATCCGCTCAGCCTGTGGCCGTGGCAAACCGCGATCAAGGCCGTGTTCCTCGACCGGGTCGATATTATCGAATGTTATGACCGCGAGGTGCATTCGCCCTCGCTCGATATGAAGATCCCTTCGGTGATCGCGCTGCGCCAATATGTGAAGCAAAGCGAATTTCCCGCTTTCACGCGCTTTAACCTGTTTCTGCGCGACCGCTTCACTTGCCAATATTGCGGCAGCGAGGAGAGCCTGACTTTCGACCATGTGATCCCGCGCCGATTGGGCGGGAAGACCACATGGGAAAACATCACCAGCGCCTGCGCACCGTGCAATATGAAGAAGGGCGGCCGCACTCCGCAGCAGGCACATATGAAGTCGGTCAACCCGATCCGCCCGACAAGCTGGCAATTGCAACATATCGGGAAAGGCTTCCCGCCGAACTACCTGCACGAAACGTGGCGCGACTGGCTGTATTGGGATATCGAGCTGGAGGATTGATTCGTTCAGCCTGCACATTGCGAGGCTGAACATCTCCGAGACATGGACCACATGGACCACTGTCCAAAGACCAAAAAATCCGGCGTCAGAAGAATCGGTTTGATCAAGGCACAAAGACGCTGGCGATGAGTGGTTCATTTGCAGAAAATGGCACACCACGAGGCCTGTAGGACAGCGCAATCACTTCCCCCTCGTCATTGCAAGCCCATCGGCTGGCTGTTTGCGACAGCCGCTCAGGACAGACTGCGCGCGGAAATCCAGTTTGATGCACGCTTGCTCTGGATTGCCGCGTCGCCTTGCGGCTCCTCGCAATGACAGGTCTTGCTACGTCACCGCCGCGCGCTGCTTGAATTCTGGCTTATCCCATTCGCCCGTCTCGATAATCTCGGCCAACGCCTCAATTGCCAACGCCACATCCTCAAAGCTCACATAGGCAGGCGCGAACCCAAACCGCAGCACATCGGGATCACGGAAATCGCCGATTAGGCCGCGCGCGATTAGGGCTTGGCAGATAGCGTAGGCTTCTGCGTGGCGGAAGGAGAGTTGGCTGCCCCGCTGGGTTGGATCCGTCGGGCTGACCAGTTCCAGTTCCGGCAGACGCTCTGACACAGCCTTGCGGAAGAACTCGCTGAGCTGACGCGACTTGGTAACCAACGGCCCCATGCCGATTTCGGCGATCAGATCGACGCCGACTTCCAGCGCGGACAGTCCCAGAATAGGCGGCGTCCCTGCCAGCAAGCGATCCACGCCCGGCGCGGGCGCATAGGCATCGTCGAAAGCGAAGGGCTGCGCATGGCCCATCCAGCCGGTCAGCGGTTGCTGCAGATCGCCGTGATGCCGCTCTGCCACATAGGCATAGGCGGGCGCACCCGGCCCACCATTCAAATATTTATATCCGCATCCAACCGCGAAATCGGCATTGGCGGCGGTGAGATCGACTTCCACTGCGCCGCCGCTATGCGAAAGGTCCCAAAGCACCTGAGCGCCCGCATCCTGTGCTGCTTTGGTCACCGCAGCCATATCGAACATCGCGCCGGTCTTGTAATGCACGTGGGTCAGCAGCAAGAGGGCAACATCGTCATCGAGTGCTTCGATAATCGCATCGCGCGATGCGAGGCCTTGCTCGGCCAATCCCTGTTTCTCCAGCCCCTCGATCATATAGAGATCGGTCGGAAAATTGCCTGGTTCGGACAGGATCACCTTGCGACCGGGGCGCATATGCAAAGCCGCCGCGATCAGTTTTGACAGGTTCACACTGGTGGAATCGCAGGCAATCACCTCATGCGGCTTGGCCCCAATCAGCGGCGCGATTTTACCGCCAACGCGCTGCGGCAAGTTTATCCAGTCAGCCCCCCCTTTTTCAGGAGCGTTCCAGCTGCGGATCAGCCCCTCGCCCCATTCCTGTTCGACCACCTCAGCCACTCGTGTCTTGGTGGCTTTCGGCAGCGCGCCCAGCGAATTGCCATCGAGATAGATGACCCCCTCAGGCAAATCAAAACGCGCGCGATACTCACGCAACGGGTCGGCAGAGTCGAGCATGCGGGCTTCGTCCAGCAGACTCACGGCAGCTCTCGCAAAATTGCGCGGATCGGCGATGCATCGGCGCTGACAATCGGCAGCGGCAAAGCAATCAACTCATAGCGCCCCTCCGGCACATCATCGAGCACGAGACCTTCCAGAATACGCATATCCGCCGCCAGCACCGCATGATGTGCATCCATCGTCTTGGAATTTTGCGGGTCGATTGAGGGCGTGTCGATGCCGACCAGCTTCACCCCCTGAACACCAAGCCATTTGATCGTTTCGGCGGCAATCGCGGTGAAATCCTCTTCCCACGCGTCATGCGGGAATGTCTCGTAAGTGCGGAACAACACCCGGTCGGCCGAATCCAGATGCGGCAGATCGGCGACATCAATCTCTGCGCCCACGCCGCGCGCATCAATCACCAGACATTCGCCAATATAGGGCGCCAGATCGCATGACGCGCTATCGGCCGCATCCGCCGCGTAATGCAGCGGCGCGTCGGCATGGGTGCCGCTATGTGTGGACAGGGTCAGCTTGGAAACATTGACCGGAGAGCCATCGCCGATTGCCCAAGTCCGCTCATGCGCGAATTGCGTATCACCCGGCCATACGGGCAGATCGGGGCGCAGCTTCTGCGAAATATCCCAGATACGGCGCGTCATATTTCTGTTCGTACCGAGAGCAATTCGGGGAAGAAGGTCTGCTTCAACACACTTTCGAGATAGGGCACGCCCGCCGTGCCTCCGGTCCCCTTTTTGAAGCCGATAATCCGTTCGACCGTCTTGAGGTGCCCGAAACGCCAGCGCTGGAAATGATATTCCAGATCGACCAGTTTCTCGGCCAGCTCGTAAAGGTCCCAATGTTTATTGGGACGGCGATAAACCTCTGCCCAGGCTGCCTCTACCTGAGATGATGGCGCCCAAGGCAATTGCACATCGCGGTCCAGCACTTCGCCGGGAATCTCGAACCCGCGCCGCGCCAGCAGGCGAACCGCCTCGTCATACAGGCTCGCGCGGTCCAGTTCCGCGTGCAGTTCCGCAGCGACATCGGGGGTCGCCTCGTGCATCGTCACCATATCGGGATTGCGTCCACCCAGCAGGAACTCCATCAGCCTATACTGCGCCGACTGGAAGCCCGAAGAGCTGCCCAGATGCGGGCGCACCAAAGAATAGTCATGCGGCGTCATGGTCGACAGTACATCCCAGCTGGAAATAAGCTGCCCCTGCGCGCGCGCGACGCGAGAGAGCATCTTGAACGCCGGCCGCAGAGTGTCGGATGCGATGTGCTCGCGCGCCTCGCCAAGTTCATGCAAACACAGTTTCAGCCACAATTCGCTGGCCTGATGCACAATGATGAACAGCATTTCGTCATGCGCATCCGATGCGGGATGTTGCGCAGAGAGGATCTTCTCAAGATCGAGATAGCTCGAATAGGTTACGCCCTTGGTCATGCGCGTCCTATAGCCGCTATCTGGTTTGTTTTGAAACTATCTCGCGATGTTAACCGTCGATCGTGCGCGCGGCCGGGTGATGTTTGTCGAGGTGCTTCTTGACGATCCGCAAATTGCGCGTGTTGGACCGGAACAGAAAGTCCGCCGCATCGCCCACAACCGGCACCGCGCCGAGCAGCGCATCAAAGCCGACATTGCCCATCATCCGCCAGATCTTCCAGCGCGGCAGGTTCAGGTTCTTGGCTTCCCACACGATATAGGCGCCCATAGCGGTGGTGATGATATCACCGAGGATCGGAACAAGGCCGACAATCGAATCGAGACCGACCGGATAGTTGATGCCTGGAATACGGAAACTGCGTTCCAGCAATTGCTCCATCGCTTCGATCCGTTTGCGGACCGATACGGGATCGGTGCCGACCGGCAATTCGAACCCCATCGGCTCCGCCCGGCCAGTACCGCCGGTGTCAAACCGCGTTGGCTCGGGCACGAGAATGTCTGTCTGGTTGCGGTCCTTGTCGACCATCGAATTCTCCTTCATTCCCTAGATGGGGCGTGAAGCCAGCGGGAACAAGGGATGGAGACCCCAATTGTTCTCTGTAAACCCGTCTATCCCGCCGCGGATGAGCGACCATCTGATCGGCGCTCCGATCGGGATATATATCTGCGATTCAAGCATTTGCTGTTCAGCCTGGGCCAGCAGTTCTGTGCGGATTTGCGGGTCCGTTTCGGAAATGGCGGAGCGGGCCAAAACATCGGCTTCGGGCGAACACATTCCGCGTTTGAGCGAACAATTGAACTGGTTGAGAAACCAGCGATCATCCGCGTATCTTGCCAGCCGGTCGACCAGTTCGAGATCGCCTCTCGCGCCGGGCGGCGCCATTTCCAGCGTGACGCCGATCTCTTCGAAGTCGCTTTGAAGCTCTGCAAACAGCATATCCGTGCCCGGACTGTCGGGCATTGCAATCGACAACCTGACCGTTGCGGAAAGATTGCTGGCCCGCCACCCGATTATCCGCCGCTTCGCCTCGGCCCGGCGCGCGTCAAAGGGTTGATCCAGCCATCGCTCGGAAGCGGTGGAAGCCCTGCCGGGCAAATCTGTTGGAACGATCCGCGTGGAAGGCACCCATCCTCCCAGGCTGAACCGTTGGAGCAGCGTGTCGCGATCAATCCCCATCGCTATCGCCTCTCGCAGCGAGCGTTCCGCCAGCGGGCCATTGCTGTTGTTGATCTGTAGGCCGAAAAGCCCGAAGACCGGATCGAGCCGCACGGTCCCCCGCGACAAGGGACCGGTATCGGCCACCGGCAAGCTCAGCAACCTGCCGTTGAACACCGCATCAGCCTCCCCCGCTTCGAACCGGTCGGCAGCTTGTTCTGCGGGCATGCTTTCGATGCGGACCTGGCGAAAACTTTGCTCCCAGTCCTCTCTCATTGGCATTCCGCGCTGTTCGGGCGAAGCGGCCGACAGCATCATCGCCCCGTCAGAAGCGGTGGCCAGCATCGGTCCGGTTCCCGCTCCGTTGCGCCGGAGGCCGAGTTCAGGCTGGGCAAAAAGCTGCAGGAATTGCGGCATCGGGCTTTTTAGCCGGATTTCGATGACCCGGCCGGTCATCGCGCGAATTTCCGAGATTATCGACAGATCAACACCGAGCGAAGTGCCGCGCAACTGTTCGATATTGCGTTCAAGCGCGCTTTTGACGTTTTCACTGGTCAGCGCCGTCCCGTCGCTCCAGTCCGAATTGCGCAAGCGGAAGATGTAGCTCATTCCGTCATCGGTAACGATCCATCGTTCTGCAAGCGCAGGCACGACTTCACCGACCTGGTTCAGTCCGACCAATCCCTCGGCAGTGGCTGCGCGCAGATGTTGCCCGGCGGGCGCCAGACGGACACCGTTGGCATCGATATCAGCCGGTGAACCGATAAAGGCGATCCGCGTGACATCGTCATCGACCCCGCTGCCGCATGCGGTCAAAGCGGAAGTCAAAAGCGTAGTCAGAAAAATGCGAAACTTAGCGGCCATCAGCAATGTGATAGCAGCTTGTCTACCAGGCGTCAGCGCTGAAAATCCGCTGCGCCGCCCCTATCAGATATTGCGCAGCCTTGAGGGGTCATCATAGATTCCGGTCACTCCGGTGCGCGTGTAGCGCGGAGCGACGCTTTCGCCTCCACCCACTTTGGATCTTGCAACTTGCGGGTCGATTTCTTTCGCGAAGGCAATGCCGAAACGTTCATCCTGAACCCAAGCCACCACGCCTTCTACCCAGCCGATATTCTTCAACTCGACAGAAACATTCGCGCCGCGAACAACCGAGGCATCGCCTTCGGCCATCATCCCGCCAGACGAAAGGTTGCGCACCTTTACACGCGAGGAAGTTGGGCTGTCCCCATGGCGAACCTGAGCCATCAAGAACAGGCTGTCGCGCGACAGGTTACGGGTGTCTACTCCGGACATTGTTGCAGTTTGACCCTCTTACAACTGGTAACAAGCACACCTCGTTCGAGGCATGGCGGTCTCTTACCCCAAAAATGGCTAACGAAGCTTTAATTGTAAACGCGCAATTTTGCGCGGCGCGGCAGGTCGGTATTGCCGGCCAGTTCAGTCGTCGCGCGATATCTTTTCGCGGCGCTCATGCGCTTCCTGCGCTTCGACGGTCATCGTCGCCACCGGACGGGCAATCAGGCGCTTCAGGCCGATCGGATCACCGGTAACCTCGCAATAGCCATATTCACCCTTGTCCAGACGCTTGATCGCGGCATCGATCTTGGAAATCAGCTTGCGCTGGCGATCGCGCGTGCGCAGTTCGATGCTCCAGCCGGTTTCGCTCGACGCGCGATCGTTCAGATCGGCATCGCGGATCGGGCCATCCTGCAGCGATTGCAGCGTCACCGAAGAGTCAGAGTGAATGGACTTCTTCCATTCGAGCAGCAGCATCCGGAAATAATCCTGCTGCTTTTCGGACATGTAGGTTTCTTTGTCGGTCGGGACATAATCAGGCCCCAGCGATTTTTTCACGCGGTCAAGGGCTTCGATGTCGTTGGACGAGCTAGCGGCCATTATGTCCAAACTCCCGGATTAATCCCAGTAAACAGCAATGAGGTTCGAGCCTCCTCGGAAAGCGGGATATTCCCGTCATTCCCCTCGACCAACTTTGCGCGCCTATAGGCGGCACTTTTTAAGGACACAAGGAGCAATCCCATTGTGTTTGAAAACGGATTGGAAATTGCCTGCAATCGGGACGCTTCCAACGCTAACAACGCCTCTATTCACTTCCACTGAAGGCAGCTTTTTACAACTTTCTTGGCCTCGCGTTAACCATTTGTTGACCATGTTCGGGTGAACCAAAGGTCATTGGCGAAACGGATCGTCAACTGGATGGGGGAATTGAGTAATGGAATTCACGGCAATCGATGGCGGTAACGCTAAACCGGTCGACACCAAGGCAGCCGATTTATTGGTCGCGCAATGCCTTGCCGCGGCATCGCAAGGCGAAGACACCGCCTATTTTGATCTGGGCGTAGCTTTTTCTACCGGAAGCCACGGTGCACCTTGCGATCTGATCGAGGCGCATAAATGGTTCAACCTCGCTGCCACCAAAGGTCACGAAGAAGCAGCCTGGTGCCGCGCCGATATTTCGGATGAAATGACCGCACGTGAAATCGCCGAAGCGCAGCGCCGCGCGCGCGAATGGCTTCGCTCGGGTGAACGCAAAAGCGCGTAACAACCGGCAGCTAGCCTTTTTTGAACGGCGTTCGCTCGCCCAGATATATCTGATCGATCGCGACACCTTCGCGTTCGCGCTCGAGAAATTCCGACACGGCCTCTCCAAAGCCGGGATCAGCGATCCAATGCGCTGACCATGTCTGGATCGGTTCATACCCTCTAGCAAGCTTGTGCCCGCCTTGCGCGCCAGCTTCGACCCGCTGCAGGCCCCGCTCGATCGCAATGTCGATTGCCTGATAATAACACAGCTCGAAATGCAAAAAGCGCTTCTCGCGGCTGCATCCCCAATACCGCCCGTATAGCGCGCTTCCCCCGACAAAATTGAGCGCGCCGGCAATAGGGACACCATCCTCTAGCGCCAGAATGAGCAGCACTTTGTCGCCCATTTCCGAACTGAACAGAGCGAATGCTTCGCGCGTCAGATAGGGTTGGCCCCATTTTCGCGCACCGGTGTCCTGATAAAACTCCCAGAACGCATCCCAGTGTTCCGCGCGGATTTGTTCGCCCGTCAGACGAACAATCTCGATCCCATCCTGCGCTGCGGCTCTTTCCTTGCGGATTGCCTTGCGCTTGCGCGATGCCAAAGCCCCCAGAAAATCATCGAAGCTGGCGTAATCGCGGTTCTGCCAGTGAAACTGAACATCGGCGCGAAGCATCCAGCCGGCCTGTTCGAACAGCGGCAATTGGGCAGGTTCGATAAAGGTCGCATGCGCCGAGGAGAATCCGTTTTGCGCGCATAATTGTTCGGCAGCTTTGAGCAAGGGAACGGCATATCGTTCTTCGGAGCATAAAACGCGCGGTCCGCCCGCCGGCGTGTGCGGCGCAGCGATTTGCACTTTGGGGTAATATTCGCCCCCGGCACGCTGATAGGCATCAGCCCAGGCATGGTCGAACACGAATTCCCCGCGGCTATGGCCTTTCAGATAAGAAGGCAAAGCCCCGACAAGCGTGCCATCCTTGTCCTCGATTATGATCGGCGCGCTTTGCCAGCCTGTGCCAGGGCCGACGCTTCCCGACTGTTCCATTATGGTCAGGAAATCATAGGACATGAAGGGATTGTCGCTGCCGGCTATCGCGTCCCATTGATCGCGTGGAAGCGCGCCGACCGATCCCGCGACTTTTGCGACCAGCGGGTCTTCGCTCATCTTTGGCCTTCGAGTTCCGCGATCAATGCGTCAGCATGGGCAATCGCCCGCTCGCGAAGCTCTTCGGTGTTCACCGTCCATGTCAGCACGGGTATTCCGCGGGCGCGCTGGGAAGCGGCGAACGCGCTGGGCAAATCGCGTATATCATAAGCCAGGAAATCCGGCTTGGCATGCCACAATGCGGCGCGGCGTTCCCACTTTGCCTGCGGGGAGTGGCGCCCCTCTTCCTTGATCACCAGCCCGCAAATGGTCTTTGGTGCGTGTTTCTTGAACCACCGCGCGACGCGCGGGTCGAAGCTCATCACGGCGTGTTTCCCGCGATACCCCTCAAGCGCTCTTTGCACCGCCATGCAAAGCGGGCCAATCCGGCGATCAAATGCCGATTTGAGTTCGATCAGAATCGGGACTTCACCACCAACCTGGTCCAGCATCCGCCCCAATTGCGGAATCGTATCGCTCGATCCGGACAGGGTGATGGTTTCGATCTCGGCTGCGTCGCGGCGGTCAACCGGGCCGGTTTCGTCGGTCAGCCGGTCAAATTCCCAATCGTGAAAAACCACCGCGCGGCCATCTCGCGTTCGCTGGACATCGCATTCAATGCCCAGACCGCGCCCGATTGCCTCTGCAAAAGCGGATGGGGAGTTTTCGGGAATGCAACCGCTATGCAAACCGCGATGGGCATAGTCCCATTCGCTTAGCCAGCTGACCCGTTCCGGCTTCGGCGCGGGCGCGCGCCATTTATCAAGCAGCGTGAAGAGCAATGATTGCGTCCACTTCCACCGCAGCGTGCAGCGGCAAAACCGGCACGCCCACTGCGCTACGCGCATGGCGCCCGATTTCGCCAAACACATCGAACATCAGTTCCGACGCGCCATTGGCAACTTTCGGCTGGTCGGAAAATCCCGCGGCCGAACTGACGAAAGCGCCCAGTTTCACAATCCGGGCAACCCGATCGAGCGGAATTTCCGCGCTGACCAATTGCGCCAGGATCATCAGTCCGCATGCTCGCGCCGCCCCGGTGCCGCGTTCTACGGAAACGTCTTCCCCCAAACGGCCGGTAACAAGGTTTCCGTCAATGAAAGGAAGCTGCCCGGAAATATAGGCGACATTGTCATGCACCACGACCGGAACATAGCTTGCCACCGGCGCTGCGGCGGCGGGCAGAGTAATGCCCAATTCCTTCATCCGTGCCTGGATGCTCATACCGTCTCTCCATGCAATTCTTCCAGCAGCCAGGGCAAAGCCTTGGCCCAATCGTCAATCCGGGCGTGAGCATGGCCCGCCTCGTGCGCGCAATCAATATGCGGCGCCAGCATCGGCTCTCCGCACAGATGAAGCCGCCTGACATCGGGCACGATTTCCGACACCGATTGATGGTGCTGCGGCAGGTCGTCGATAAAGATCGCGCGCGCGGGCTGATATTCTTCGATGATGCTCGCCAAAGCCGGTCCCTTGGGGCCCTGATTGGTGAACACGCGTGCATGCACGCCGTGCCCCGCCAGCTGCTCGGCGCGCATATCGCGGCGCGCATCGTTAAGATTGGTGAGAATCACCACATCGGCATTTTCAGCAATCGTGTTGATCCCCGCTATCGCGCCTTCGATCGGCTGCTGGCGATACATTTCCGTGTCGAAGAATCCGCCAAGCAATCGCCAGATATCTTTCTCGCCAACCAGTTCGCCGCTTTCGATCCAGCGCATCGAATTGGCAAAATTGTTGCCAACCATGCGGAATTCGACGCCTTCATTTTCTGCTAGCCAATCGCGGAATGGCGCAACCATATGCAGCAGCACTTCATCACAATCGGAAATCAGCAAAGGACGGTTCATTGGGTTAGTCTTTCATGGGCAGCGACAATCGCTTCGGGCTTTACTTGCAGATCATCGGCGGCGGCAACAAGATCGGGTTCGTGGTTGATCAGGAATTCAAGCACCGCTGCCTGTACATAGGCCTGGCCGATCCCTTCGCGCAAAACATCCGGCGTCATGCCGGTCAGCGACAATAGCCGTTCGGCCCGATCCTGATCGCCCAGCACCCAGCCAAGCGCCGCCAGAGCCAGATTGCTGGCCGATCCAAGGTCATCTTCGGGGGAATTGCTGCGTTCTAGAATTGTCAGATTCCTGTTGGAGCCATAAGGCCATGGAAGAGCATGTGAAACACGCGCGAACCACGGAGCCGGATGGCACAGGCAATGGCAAAGAGAATACTGGTTGTCGAGGACAACGACCTCAACCGCAAATTGTTTTGCGATGTTTTGAAAGCGAACGGCTATGAAGTGGAGCCGGTCGATGACGGCGAACTCGCGCTCAATGCCGCACGCGCTTTTGCACCCGATCTGGTGATCATGGATATCCAGCTGCCCAATATTTCGGGCATTGATCTGATTGAAACCTTCAGGCTTGATCCGACGCTGGCTGACACGCCGGTCCTTGCGGTGACTGCCTATGCCGGCAAGGGCGATGAAGAACGAATCCGCGATGCGGGCGCGAAAGGGTATTTGTCAAAACCGGTTTCGATCACTCCCTTTATGACGGCAGTGAAAGAACTGGTAGAGGTCTAGGCTGACAGCGCCTCGACCGCGAAAGAGATCACGGTTGCAATCAGCCCGACAATGAAGATTTGATAAGCCACCGCCAGAAAGCGGTATTTGCGCTTCGCCAGCACCTGCCCGTTTTGATAGATGTCATGCATCATCGCGCGGAAAACGGTTTCGTCCGATTGCAGATCATCGAGCACCGATTGCGCCCATTGCTCTTCCTCCATTCCGGCAAAATGGCCGAAGAACAATTTGTTTGGTGTTGTCTTTCCAAGGTCCGGCTTCTTGACCGAAGGCAGCACCGCCATCACCGCGCATAAAGAGCTGAGGAAGGAAAATGCCGCCAGTATCATCAGCGATGGCGGGATCGTTCCGGCAAGCGAGCGGCTGACCGACAGCGAGAACACCAGGAAAGTGGCCCCCATCAAGATCGATGCTTTCTGGTCAGCCATCTGCGACAGCGTCAGCGTGTTGATCTGCGCGGTGCGCATCATGTGAACGGCATGCGCGGAAAAAACGGGTTTGTCCGGCGTCGTATTGATCGTGGTGGCCTGTTTCGCAGGCGCGCCCTGCTTCGCCTTTTTGGTTTGGGGCGGTTTCTTTTCTTCAGATTTGGCCATGGAAACTCCGCTCGCTCATCCCAATTTCACACGCATCGCAGGCTTGCCATTGCGACTAGCGCTTGACAAGCAGGCGTTTGAGCCGCTTTTCGGCCCCATTCACGCCGCTTTTGCAGGGCAGGCGGACAACGCGCCAAAGCTTTTGCATTGCGCGCAATGAGAACTAAGAGATTGGAATTACCCTTATGGATCGTGCCGAAGTCGATAGCAAAATCCGCGAATTGATCGGGCCCTTCAACAAGAAGGATGTCGAGATTACCGACGCGACAACCTTCGTCGGCGATTTTGAATTTGACAGCCTGACCGTGATGGATTTCGTGGCAGAGATCGAAGACGAATTCGACATTATCATCAGCATGAACCAGCAGGCCGAAATCGAAAATTATGGCCAGCTTGTCGATGCCGTGACCAAACTGCAGGGCTGATCAGATGAGCGATGAAACCGGCCCCGGAACGGGCGGAGACCTGTTCAGCAAATTTGATGATATCATTGCGTTGCGCGAAGGCCTGCTCGCTTCAGGGCAGGAAGATCCGTTCAGCCTGGTGATGGAGAAAGTGCTCTCTCCCACGCGCGCTATTTGCAATGGCCGCGAAACGATCCTGCTTGGAACCTATAATTATATGGGAATGACATTCGATCCCGACGTGGTCGATGCGGGCAAGCAGGCGCTGGAAGATTTTGGCACCGGAACCACCGGAAGCCGCGTTCTTAATGGCACGTATCAAGGCCATAAGGAATGCGAAGACGCATTGCGTGAATTTTATGACATGGATCACGCGATGGTCTTCTCGACCGGCTATCTGGCCAATCTCGGGATCATTTCGACCATCGCCGGCAAGGGCGATTATATCATCCTCGATATCGATAGCCATGCCAGCATCTGGGATGGCTGCGCCATGGGCAATGCCGAAGTCGTGCCGTTCAAGCATAATGATATCGAAGCGATGGAGAAGCGGCTGAAGCGCGTACCCGAAGGTGCGGGCAAGCTGGTTATTCTCGAAGGCGTCTATTCGATGCTGGGCGATCTTGCGCCGCTCAAGGAAATGGTCGCGATTGCCAAGAAATACGGCGCCATGGTTCTGGTCGATGAGGCGCATTCGATGGGCTTCATCGGTGAAAATGGCCGCGGCGTGGTGGAGGCCGAAGGTGTGCTCGACGATGTCGATTTCATCATCGGGACATTTTCCAAGAGCGTCGGGACGGTTGGCGGCTTTTGCGTGTCGAACCATCCGAAGTTCGAGATTATGCGGCTGGTCTGCCGGCCCTATGTGTTCACCGCATCGCTTCCGCCGAGCGTGGTCGCAACAGCGGCGACGAGTATCCGCAAATTGCAGCATGCGGGCAACAAACGCGGGCATTTGTGGGAAAACTCCAAACGTCTGCACAAGGGGCTGACCGATCTGGGTTTCCAGCTCGGCACAGCGGAGTGCCAAAGCGCGATTGTTGCGGTGATTATGCCCGATCTGGAAAAAGGCGCGGCACTGTGGGAAGCGCTTTTGAAAGAGGGGCTCTATGTCAATCTCGCGCGGCCACCGGCAACACCGGCGAATATGACCCTGTTGCGTTGCTCGCTCTGCGCCGAACATAGCGACGAGGAAGTCGGTACAATTCTTGGCATGTTTGAACGAGCAGGCAAGGCGACGGGGATTATCTAGCGACTGCCCGGCTGGGCACGGCTATCCGGCTTCTTAGTTCCGCTCTTCGGGGAGATTATTGCGCAGCAGGCTTTGGCTGCTCGACCGGTTACTGTGCCGGATCCATCTCTGTGCCTTGCGGAAATAGCGGCCATGCGAGTTGTTGGCCCAAAGTTGCTTTGGGCAGATTTTCTACGCCGTAGCTCTTGGGATAGGTGCGGGTGATCTTCGCGGTGCCGAACAGCACATCCCAGAAAAACAGCAGATTGCCATAATTGCCTTTGTAATTCGTGCCAGGATCATCGGCATGGCGGCCATGATGCGCATGATGGGTCGAAGGGGTGGAGATGGTGCGTTCGACAACCCACATGATCGGGGACAGCGCCTTGATCTTATACAGCGGCTTGTCCCACGCGACATCGCTATGCGCACCGATAATCACAGTCATTTTGACGATCAAATATCCGGCATAGATCCAGCCCATGCCCATATAAAGAAACGCGCCGCCGATCCAAAGGCCGGGCATAAGTGCGTAATAAATAATGTTGTTTCGATATACGAGGCGGACCGACATGTACCGCGCATTGTGATGCGCGCGATGCAAATTATACAGCCACGGGAATGTGTGGCTGGCGCGGTGCCACCAATATTGCGTCATATCATCGCCGATCAGCAGCAGGGCGATCCCGGCAAAGATATTGATGTTGGCCAGCGCGCCTTCCAGCTGCGGAGCGAACTGCCCCAACAGATAAGCAGAGGTAAGAATGATGGTCGGCTGGGTAACCGCCATCAGCATGATCATGCTCACCGCTTCAACGATCCCGTCATCGCGCGTCTGCTCGCCTTTGCGGAACAAATCTGTCCGCCATAGCTCGAGCAGGGCAAAGCCAAAGAATACGGCGAGAACGGCTATGGATGAATTGGGCATGGGTGGACGCTCCTGTTGTCATTGGCCGCCATAGCCCATATGCGTCACTCGAAATGTCAAATAGCTTACAATCTGATGCGCATTTGCGATCGCTGGTGGTTCCCACCCTGTTTCGCGAGCTGGATGACGATGTGCGCGACAGCTTGCTCGCCAAAGCGCCATTGCGCAGATTTGATGACGGGCAGATCATCCAGCAAAGGGGCGACGATGCGATTGGCTTTTGGGTGATCGAGCACGGAACGGTGAAGATCGGCCAGTTCCGCCTTGATGGCGACTTTCGCGCAATTGCGCTGTTGGTGAGCGGCGATTCCTATGGTGAACTGGCGCTGTTCGCGGCAAGCCCACGCGTCGTCGATGCGATTGCGGACGGCCAGGTTGATCTGCGGTGGATCGACGGGAACTCTTTCGAGCGCGCCATTCAAAGCGATCCGGCAACGATGCGAAGGCTGGTGGGCAATCTGGCTGCGCAATTGCAGGAAGTGCTCGATCTGGTCACCGGATTGGGTCATGCCTCCAGCCTGTCGCGCGTGGCAGCAGTGCTCGCCAATATGGCTGCGACGAAACGCATTCCGGTGATGATCAAGCTGGGCCAGCAGGAGCTGGGCGAACTAACCGGCCTGACGCGGGTAACGGTCAACAAATGTTTGGCGATTCTGGAAGCGCGCGGGGCGCTACACCGACATTACGGGCGGATCGAGATTGTCGATTTCGGGCAATTGCAACGGGCCGCGCAGGCCTGATGGGCCAAGCTGAAAGCACGCAGTGTTAACCGCCGGGAACCACTTCGGTTGCCGCTTCGCATTTATCCTGCACCGCTTCGTTGCCCCCGCTGAAAGAGGTTAGCGCAATGAACCCGCCAACCACCAACAGGATGAAAATGGCGGTAACCGTGCCAAGATATTGATCGATGATCCGTTTGATTGGCGCCCCGAAAAGGCGGAACAAAATGCCCACGGTCATAAAGATCATCGCCCGCGCCGCGAGGCTGGCGAGAATGAAAGGCACCAGAGCCATTTCGATGAAGCCGGCGGTGATGGTGAGCAATTTGAAAGGAACCGGTGTCGCGCCGGCAATCAGGATCGCTTCGACGTCATATTCGCGCAGATAGCATGCCGCGACCGGGAAACTCTCGCTCAGCCCGAGCATGCCGATCAATTGCTGCCCGACACTGTCATAGAGACCCCAACCGATTGCATATCCCAGAAGCGCGCCCGCAACCGATGAAAGAGTGGCCACCAAAGCAAAACGGATCGCCTTGCGCGGTTCGGCCAGGCACATAAGGCCCAGCAACGGATGCGGCGGTATCGGGAAAAAGCTCGATTCGATGAAACAGAAGAACGCGAGCCACCAAACCGCATGCGGATGGGACGCCTTGTCCATCGTCCAATCATAGAGGGCGCGCAGTGCTTTCATCATGGTCTGCGCGCGTTAGAGAAGGCTTGCGATTGCGGCAATGGAAGTTTTTCTGAAAACTCCGCCTCTCGAGAGCGGCCAGTGCGACCTCCGCAGCCCAAACGCTCCCGCCGGGCAACTAGATTGGCGGAGAAATTACAAACGCATGGCAACCGGTGACTGACCCTCAGTTCAGCATCTATCACCTATTTGGTACTTTTGTATTGACATTGTGACGCTCTTTGGTTAGTAAATAGGAACATCGCGATAGACCGATTCGAAAACGGGCGGCCCTCCTTCATGGCGGGTGCGCCCGTTTTGCGTTGGCTCGCGCAGCACGAGGACGAGCCGGTGGTGAACAGGACCAAGATCAAACCAGAACTGAAGACAGGCGAAACCGGTCCGCTCAACCGCCATTGGCGCGATCTGTTTCTCGATATTCTGGCAGAAACTTCGAATGTCAGCGAAGCCGCGCGGCGGGCCGGAATCAATCCGAGCCGGGCATATAAGCTGCGCCGCGAAGAAGAAGGCTTCGCGCGCTCGTGGCGGGCGGCGCTGATCGAAGGATATGAGCATCTCGAGCTCGACCTGCTTGCCCGCCTGCGTTCGGGAGAGGCCAAGGATGGTCCCCGCCATGACAATGCCGCCGCTTTGCGATTGCTCGCTCTGCACAAGGATACAATGGCGCAGGAAAATGCGCAGCGGCTGGGCATGGATAGCAACCGTGCACGAGAAATCATCGAAGGGAAGCTGGAAGAATTGCGCCAGCGCGTGATCGCGCGCCGCCAGGCACGGGGCGATACCACCCAGTGAGCAAAAGGAAGGACGCGGATCGCGATGATCTTGATTTCATGCACGAAGTGGAGAAGCGCGATCGCACTCATGTCACGGCCTCAATGGATGGCACCGACGCGCGCATTGCCGCACGCGACTGGGACAATCTGTTTTCGTTGACGGCGCATCCGGGCCAACTGCCTCCATCTGGCGATTGGCGGGTGTGGCTGGTGATGGGCGGGCGCGGCTTTGGCAAAACGCGGGCGGGCGCAGAATGGGTCCGCTCGATTGCCGAAAGCGATCCGTTCGCGCGGATCGCGCTGGTTGCAACTTCTCTCGGGGAGGCACGCAGCGTTATGGTCGAAGGTGAAAGCGGGCTGATCGCCTGCTCTCCGGCCGGGCAGCGCCCCAAATTCGAGCCTTCGCTGCACCGGCTGCGTTGGCCCAATGGTGCGCAGGCAATCCTCTATTCGGCCGCCGAGCCGGAAAGCCTGCGCGGGCCGCAGCACAGCCACGCATGGTGCGACGAGATCGGCAAATGGCCACAGGCGCATGACCGCGCGGGGCAATGCTGGAACAATCTGACGCTCGGGCTGCGGCTCGGCAAAGAACAGCGGATCGTCGCCACGACCACCCCGCGCAATACCGCGCTGGTCCGGCGGCTGATTGATAGCGAAAACACGGCAATTTCGGGCGGCCCGACCAGGGACAATGCGCTCAACCTGCCGCAAACATTTTTGACCGCGATGGAGCAGGAATTCGGCAATTCGCTTCTCGCCCGGCAGGAACTGGGCGGTGAATTGATCGAGGAAATCGAAGGCGCTTTATGGAGCCGCGCGCTGTTGGAAAGAAGCCGCGCTGACGCCGCTGTCGCTGACTATGTCCGGATCGTGGTGGCGGTGGATCCACCCGCTTCTTCAGATGGCGATGAATGCGGGATCGTTGTGGCTGGGCTGAGGAATGATGGAAGCAGCGTGGTGCTGGCCGACTGTTCGGTATCGAAAGCTTCGCCCGAACGCTGGGCGCGGGCGGTGGCTGATGCAGCACAAATCTGGGCCGCCGACCGGGTGGTTGCCGAAGCCAATCAAGGCGGCGCAATGGTCGCCAGCGTGCTGCGTGCGGCGGAGATTTCGTTGCCGCTCAAGCTGGTGCATGCCAGCCGCGGCAAAGCGGCCAGAGCCGAACCGGTTGCCGCGCTTTACGAGGCCGGACGGGTCAAACACTGCGGCACTTTCGCCGCGCTCGAAGACCAGATGTGCGCTCTGATGGCGGGCGGCGGTTACGAAGGCCCCGGCCGCAGCGCCGACCGCGCCGATGCGCTCGTATGGGCGCTGACGGAGTTGATGTTGGGGCAGCAGGCGAGGCCGCGGATTTCAGCGATCTAGGTGATTTATGTCGGCTACGAATTCAGCCTCGTTGGCGAGAAACACCAACACTGCGTCGAGATCATCTTCCGATTTCCGGGTAAACACAAAATGCATGACCAACGGCGCTGCCAGCATGATTCCAATGAATGGAAGAAGAGTCCATCCGCCCGGCTCAAGCTTGTCATCAAACCATGAGGCAAGAAGGGAAATCACTGTGGACGTGAGAACAAAATACCACATAGCGTAGAAGATGTAAGCGGAAGCAGGAGCCCTGTACTTCGCCTGCAGCCTGGTAGCTCCTAACTCGTCTACCAGCCTGCCCGCCAAGACCGGCTTGGCGCCGTAGTCGAAGAACCAAGCAACGGTGTATGACAACCTAACCCGCCCGAACCACGCCCAACCCCGCACGCCATCCGCGAATGGCCAGTACCAAGGCGGGGTTGCATCATTGATCCGCTGCTCGACGTCGGCGAGCGGAAGCCTGGATATCAACACAACGCTCTGACCGACAAAGTAATCGAAAAGTTTCATCGCCACGAGATGATGCCGTGCTCCACGCCTTTCGGCAAGCCAAGGGAATAGTTTATGTCTTTCCTCTCAACCATCGCTTCCGCCTTTAAAGGCGGGGGCGGAAAACGTGTGCCTTTGGCGCGCGGGTTTGTTTCGCCCTGGGCGGTTGCTTTCGATGGCAGCAGTCCGCGGGCACCGTTTGATTATGGCCGCGCGATCCATTCCAGTTTTGTCGAAAATCCGGTGGCGCAGCGCGCGGTACGGATTGTCGCGGAAGGTGTAGGAAGCGCGCCGCTATCAGCCAGTGACAGCGCGCTTGCCGATCTGGTGAAGTGCCCGAGCGCGGGGCAGTCGCTGATCGAAACGCTGGCGATGCATGTGCTGTTGCACGGCAATGGCTTTGTCCAGATTATGAAGGATGCAAGTGGTCAGCCGGTCGAGCTCTATGCGCTGCGCCCAGAACGTGTTTCGGTGGTGGCGGGCGAGGATGGTTGGCCAACCGCATATCATTATCGACTGGCCGACCGGACGCTGACAATCCCGCTGGAGGACGAGGCCGGCTGGCCCAACATCATTCACCTTAAGAGCATTCACCCCGGCGATGACCATTACGGCGCGGGCAGCCTTGCCGCAGCCGAACAGGCGGTCGCGATCCACAATGCCGCGAGCGAATGGAACCGGTCCTTGCTCGAAAACGCCGCGCGGCCATCGGGCGCACTGGTTTACGAAACCGGCGATAGCGGCGGGCTGACCACCGACCAGTTCGAGCGGCTGAAGTCCGAGCTGACCGCCGCCTATGCCGGGCAGGCCAATGCGGGACGGCCAATGCTGCTCGAAGGCGGGCTCGACTGGAAAGCCATGTCGATGAGCCCGGCAGACATGGATTTTGCCACGCTCAAAGCCGCCGCCGCGCGCGACATCGCGTTGGCTTTTGGCGTGCCGCCGATGCTGCTCGGCCTGCCGGGCGACAACACCTATGCCAATTACCGCGAGGCCAATCGCGCGCTGTGGCGGCTCACGCTGCTGCCGCTCGCCGGCAAAATTCTCGGCGGACTGCAGCAAGGTCTTTCAAGCTGGTTTGCCGATGCAACACTCGCGGTCGATCTCGATCAGATCCCTGCTCTGTCAGAAGATCGCGAGCGTTTGTGGTCGCAAATTTCCACCGCCGAATTCCTCAGCCGTGATGAAAAGCGCGCGATGATCGGGCTTGAACCCAAAGGAGAAAGCGCATGACAATTTTCAGCAAGATCAAGCCCGCATCAGCCAGGGCCATCTCAAGATGGCGCGCCCTTGGCCAGATCGCGCCGCTTACCCTCGGCTTTGTCGCCGGGCTTTGCGTTACGCTGGTCCTATGAGATTTGCCGGCTATGCCGCTTTGTTCGGCACACCCGATGCGGCGCAGGACACGGTAGAAAAGGGCGCGTTCCAGCGCACGCTTGTCCGGCGATCGGCCCCGTTGCCGCTCTTCTGGCAGCACCGGCCCGACCAGCAAATCGGCTGGGTGGTGACCGCGAGCGAAGATCAGCGCGGTCTGCGTATCATTGCGGAGATCGACAATCCCGATGGCAAAGCCGCCACCCTGCTGAGCGGGCACAAAGTCAGCGGTCTCAGCTTCGGATACCGCGCGCGTCGGTACCGGAAAAACGGCACCGGCCGCCGCCTCGAAGAAATCGACCTGTTCGAAATCAGCTTGGTCACGCACCCACTGCAACACGGCGCGCGCGTTCACATGATCGCCTGAGCAACCACCACACTCCCTGTCTTTTCACTCCCCCAAACGAAAGGCCCATTCCCAATGGATGACACCACTCTTTCCACTTCCGACACTGCCGATCAGCTCGACGCCAGCTTCGATATCGTCGCGCGGCAGGACAAGACCGAGCAAGACATTTCCTCGCTCCGCAGCGATGTCGATGAGGTGAAAGCCCGCCTCGACAAAGTCGCCAAAGCAGCCGCACGCCCTGCCCTGTCTGGCACGAGCGCCAGCGCCGAAGTCAAAGGCTTCGTCGATGGCTATCTGCGCCATGGCCGCGAACATGAAATCAAATCGGTCAGCGGACAGACGCCCGCCGATGGCGGCTATGCCGTACCGCAGGAAATCGATGCGGTCATTGCCCGCGAATTGACCGAAATCAGCCCGATCCGGGCCATTTCGCAAGTGGTCCAAACCGGCAGCGCAGGTTACCGCAAGCTTGTCTCGACAGGTGGTACTGCCAGCGGGTGGGTCAGCGAAACCGCCGCCCGGCCCGAAACCGACACGCCGCAATTTTCGGAAATCGCCCCGCCCACGGGCGAGCTCTACGCCAATCCCGCGGCAAGCCAGGCCATGCTCGACGACGCGGCATTCGATCTTGAAAGCTGGCTGGCGAGCGAGATTGCGATGGAATTTGCCCGCGCAGAAGGCGCAGCCTTCGTCAGCGGATCGGGCAGCGACCAGCCCGCAGGTTTCCTCAGCGCGCCCACTTCAACCGCCGAAGATTCCGCGCGCGCGTTTGGCACGCTGCAATATATCGGCAGCGGCGATGATGCGGGGCTGGGTTCCAATCCCGAAATCAGCCTGATCGATCTGGTCCACACGATGAAATCGGGCCACCGCCAGGGCGCAAGCTTTGTGATGAACTCTTCGACATTGGCCGAAGTTCGCAAGCTCAAAACCACCGACGGTGCATTTCTGTGGCAGCCCGGGCTGGTCGATGGTCAGCCTGACCGGTTGCTTGGATACCCTGTGGTCGAAGCCGAGGATATGCCCGATATTGCAACCGGCGCATTCCCGATTGCATTCGGCAATTTCCGCCACGGCTATCTGATCGCCGAACGCAGCGCGACACAGATCCTGCGTGACCCGTTCACCAACAAACCTTTCGTGCACTTCTATGCAACGAAGCGCGTAGGCGGCGGGGTTCTCGATAGTGCAGCGATCAAGCTGCTCAAGATCGAGAGCTAGTGCCGCCCCGGCGAGGTTGAGCCCCCCTTCTCCCTCGCCCCTCCCGCACCCGCATCGCCGCATGCCCCTCCCGCGCGCGATGCGGGTGCGATTTGTTTGTTCAGCCTCAAGCGCCGGCGTTCGCGTCCGCTCACTAGGCTATCCTCGCTTTCGCTCCCAGACGGCCGCTGCGCTGCGGGTGGCCGGTCGGCCGGTCGGCCTTGCGGTCCGTCCGTTGGCGGACCGGATCAATGCAATACTGAGATGGCTTGGAATGGTCCGGTCAGCGACAGCTGATCGCAAGCGCGGAGTCGAAGCCGAAGGCGCAGACGGCCAAAGGCCACCTGCACGCGCGTCGCCCGGTAGGGCGGGAGCCTAAGGGAGCGAATGCGACCGCCGGCGCTTGAGGCAAAACAAACAAGTTTCCGGCGACTGAGGGACCAAACAAACAACTCTCAAAAGGACGCATTATGCGCCGAACCATTATCACGCCTGCCGAGCTTGGCGGGGCCGCATTGGACGAGCTGAAGCAATGGCTCGCTATCACCACAGATTTGCAAGATGCTGCGCTTACGGCGCTGCTCGAAGCCAGCGTCGAAAGCTGCGAAGCCTTTACGCGGACTATGCCGCTTTCGGTCACGGGCGAAGAAATTCTTCCTGCGCGGCGCGACTGGCAATCGCTATCGACACAGCCTGTTCAGGCGATCACCGGCGTTGACGGCATTCCCGCAGAAGGCTCTCGATTTGCTCTCGGTTCCGATGCTTACGAAATCGAACTCGAAGCCGATGGCAGCGCGTGCGTCCGTGTTCTTCAGCAAGGATCGGCTGGCCGGATCGCTGTTCGCTTTGTCGCCGGTCTGGCGCCCGGTTGGGGGTCGCTACCCGAAGGGCTGAAGCATGGCATCATCCGCCTTGCCGCAGCCCGCTATCGTGATCGCGATAGCGGTCAATCGGCCTCACTGCCGGACAGCATAACCGCTTTGTGGCGCCCGTGGCGCAGAACGCGCCTGACGTGATCAGCGCGCAGATTTCCAAAGGTGCGCTCGATGTTACGCGGCGGCTGGCTGCAAGGGCAAAGCGTATAGCAATTGCTCACGGTGAGAACGCGATCCGTTCGCACCGCAGCGACCCGTCGCGTTGGCGCAAGGCCCGGCTGCTCTGGCCGCTTTTCAGAAAGGCTGATTGATGGAAACGCTTTTACGCGCAGCGTTAGTTGACTGGCTGCGAAACGATCCGTCGCTTTCCGGAGTGCTCAACGCGGTCGAGGAAGAAAGCCCGGTTCGCGCCAGTCCGCCATGGCTGGGCATCGCCGCCAGCGCCTCTATCGACTGGAGCACCAAGGGCCGTGCAGGCCGCGAAGTCCGGATCGCGGTGGAGCTAAACACCCGCGGCGATGAAATTGCCGCAGATGGCGCATTGGTCCGCGCAATCGAGCAGCGGATCAGCGCGCTCCCGCGCATACAAACCGGTTTTGAAATCGCAACAATCGTGTTCCTGCGCGCACGCGCTGAACGGCGCGAACGCAATCTCCGCGCGGTACTTCTCGAATACCGGTTCCGCATCCTTGAAACTACTTCGGAGTAACTTTCCATGACAGCACAAAAAGGTTCTGCCTTTCTCCTCAAGATTGGCGACGGAGCGCAGCCGCCTTCCTATGAAACCGTTGCCGGTCTGCGCACCACGCAAATGTCGATAAATGGCGACACTGTGGTGGTGACCAGCAAGGAATCGGGCGGATGGCGCGACCTCCTGTCGGGCGCGGGGACCCGATCGGTGTCGGTCAGCGCCAGCGGAATCTTTCTCGGCAGCTCGGCCGAAAACGGGATTCGCGCGCACGCGCTTGCCGGGACAATCGATGATTACGAATTGTCTTTCGAGGATGGCGAAAAACTGCGCGGTCGCTTCCTGGTCCAGCGTTTGGACTATGCCGGCGATTTCAACGGCGAACGCAATTACACGCTCCAGCTGGAAAGCTCCGGGGCGGTGGTGCCCGTATGACGCACAGCGCCAATAGCTATCGCGGCGAAGCCACGCTGACTGTGGACGGAACACCGCAAATCTTGCGCCCCAGCTTTGCCGCTTTGGTCAGCGCGGAGGACGAACTTGGTCCGCTGTTTGCACTGGTCGAGCGCGCCGGTGACGGCCAGCTTAAATTGGCCGAAATGGCGGGATTGTTCTGGCACTGTCTTGAAGCGCAGGATCAGTTCACGCGCGACCAGATCGAGGCAGCAACAATCGAAGCCGGGCTCGCCGGATGCGCAAAGCCGCTGCGCGCGCTGCTGGGCGCAATTCTGCAGGGCGCGGGATGACAGAACTATTCGGGCCGCGCGCGGCGCAGCTCGCTGGACTGGCCGCACAAACGCTCGGCTGGCGCCCTGCCGAGTTCTGGAACGCCACACCGCCCGATCTGGCTCTTGCGCTGAAGGAATTAGCACCGGCGAAAGGCGGCCTGTCACGAAGAGAGCTCGACTCCTTGTTGGAAAGCGAACGCGATGGATGAACATATCGACGAATTGCTGATTGATGTGCGCGCCAGCACGCGCGGATTTGCAGAAGACATCGCTCAAATGCGCGGCAGCGTGGACAGCGTTTTGGGGGAAGGTTTCGGCAGGGCCGGCAATATTCTCGAAAGAGGCCTGCTTTCCGCCCTTCGCAAGGGAAGCCTGGGCTTTGAAGATCTGAAACGCACGGCAACCCAGGTGCTCGACCAGATTGCGGCGCAGGCTTTGCAACTGGGTCTCGACCAGATTTTTGGCGGCAGCCAGGGGTCGGGCGGATTGGGCGATATTTTTGGCGGACTGGTTGGATCTTTGTTCGGCCTGCCGGGCAGAGCAACCGGAGGTCCGGTTTCGCCCGGGCGCGGCTATCTGGTCGGCGAACGCGGGCCGGAACTGTTTGTCCCGACAAGCGCGGGACGCGTCGAGACAATGCAGCCCGCGCGCGCGGTTGGCCGCGATGTCCGCATCGCGATCCAGTTGTCGCAACCGCGCGGAACCAGCGCCCCGGTCGCCCTGCAACGATCCTCGCGGCAAGTGGCAAGCGCGGTACGCCGTGCATTGCTCTCAATCTAAAGGAAGCTCCGATGGCATTTTGGCTGGCTCGCCAACGACGCGGGCAGGAAAGCGACCATATTCAGCGCTTCGATCCGCGCTTCTGGACCGTCAATTTTCCGCGTCCGATGATGGCCTCTGTGGTCACCCAGGGTCCCGACGAAATCAGGGTAGATTGCGAATTTCATCACGAGGGCGAGCTGGCCGGGCTGATCTGGGAAAGCGAGGATACACTCGATCACCCGCTGCTCGCCTACGCTACCGACCGTGACTATGCCCGCACGACTTTGCGCTTCCATTGGCAATCGAGCGGGCTCATTCCGCTCGATCAGCCAAACGGGCCGACATTGACGATCGAAGGGCGCGACCAGGCAGGCGTTTCGCGCAGCTGGTATGTCCGCCTTTGGAACTATGCCTCGGGAGATCCGCACAGCGCCCAGATCACCCTGCCCTTTTCAGAGCTTGAAAGCGGCTATGGATTGCCCGGTGAACCGGTCCACCCCGGTGACATCGACCGGATGTTTATATCGATGGTTCCGCCCGGCTATGCGGCGGGCAGCGATCTGCCACTGCCGCAGCGGGCAAACGCCACTGTCACACTGAGCGGGATTTCTTGCGACGGAGATCGCCCGCTGCTGGAAATCGGTGATGTGATTTTGCCGCCGCATGAAGAGCAAATCGCGACCGGCTATGATGACGCCTACAACCAGACCCCGGCGCGGCTGCTGCGCAATATCCGCGGTCTCGGCTATCGCGGGCGAATATTGCACTATGTCGGGATGAGCCATTTTTTCCGGCTGGAACCGGGAGAAGGCCGCTTGATTGCCGCCGCCAATGGCCAGCTTTGCGTGCCCGCCTTTCGGTGGCATCGCGGTTTTTATACGGGCGCAGCCGAGCAGGGCTTTGAAGTTATCACTTCGCTTTCCTACGAATTATTCGCTGACCATTGCCCCGCCGCTTGGCAGCAGATTGCCCATGACGGAGAGCCCGCGCGGACCGGCTGGGTTCCGCCCTCTGCGCTGTTATCGCCGGCCAATTCGCAAGCGATGAACTGGCTGCAATCGACCGCCCAGTTCTTCGTCGTGATCGTGCAAATGGCCGGGCTTCCCGTGCTCTTCCAGATCGGGGAACCTTGGTGGTGGGTCACG
Source organism: Pontixanthobacter aquaemixtae (assembly GCF_009827395.1). Classification (GTDB taxonomy): domain Bacteria; phylum Pseudomonadota; class Alphaproteobacteria; order Sphingomonadales; family Sphingomonadaceae; genus Pontixanthobacter; species Pontixanthobacter aquaemixtae. Next base: position 285,726 of record NZ_WTYX01000002.1, read on the forward strand.
CCAGAGGGCAAGCCATGTCTGTACGATGCCGCCGCGATCGCAGAGTTTGGCGGTTCGCCACCGACGATTGCTTCGATGAAAGAACCGCTCTCGCAGGTCCAGACCGATTTGCTCGATCAGGCGGGCACGCTTTTGGCCCAGTCGACATTCGATCTGGCGCAGGCGGTGCGCGATGCGGCCAATGGCTCTGCCGAAATTTTGCTGCTGGCTTTTACGCCCACTATTCTCGACCCGGACATGCCCGAAGCAAAGCGGGCAAATGTCCCTCTTGAGTGGGCGTGGCCTGCATTCGACCGGTTGCAGCTTGAGGATTACGACTGGCTCACCTCCGGTGCGGACGCCTTGCGGCGGGCCGCCAATTCCGAATTTGATACGCGGCTGGGTTATCCGCTTGAGCAGCAAGACTATCTTTCCGGCTTTGTGCTGAGCGCGGAGGATGCAGATGCCTACTGGCCGCGCATCGATTCCGGTCTTGACCAAGCGAAGAAGCGGGGAATTTCGCACCGCTTCGTCTGGGCGCTCCCGCAAATTACCCGCGATGGCTACACGCGCCTCGCCTTGACAGAGGACGATGAAAAGCAGGCTTTCGACGACATTCTCTACCCGCTTGCGCTGGGCCGCGACACGGGCGTGAGCCCCGAATTTTCAACTTCGGTTGCGGTCACAGCATCGGGCCACGAGCGGCGCAATTCATTGTGGTCCGATGCGCGTTTGCGGTTCGATGTTGGTCCAGGGATCCGGTCCGAAGAAGAGCTCGGGACGTTGATCGCGTTCTTTCGCGCACGCCGCGGCCCCGCGCGCGGTTTTCGGGTGACCGATCCTTTCGATTTCAGTTCGAACGGGATGACCGCGACCCCTACTGCGCAGGATCAACTGCTCGGAATGGGTGATGGCACCACATCCAGCTTTGCATTGACCAAAACCTATGGAGATGTGCCCGAGCCGCAGATTCGCCCGATCACACGGCCACGCATCGAGACGCTGTCGGTCAGCATTGATGGCACAATTTCGAACGAGTGGACATATAGCACAGAGGACGGAATCACTTTCACCCAGGCGCCAGAGGAAGGAGCCGAGATTCGCGCAGGTTTCCTGTTCGATGTGCCTGTTCGCTTCGCCGAAGACCGGCTCGACATCACCGGAGCAAGCTTTGCCGCTGGAGAAGCCCCTTCGGTCCCGCTGGTCGAAATTCGCGAGGCATCATGAGCCACGTTTTCTTTCGAAAAGAGCTGGAGGGCGTCGCCAACTTCTGGCGCATTTTCCGGCGCGATGGTGTGACGTTGGGATTCAACAGCCACGACCGCGATCTGTGGTTTGACGGCATTCTGCATCGCGCGGCGCCCGGGATGGTTCCCAGTGCGATCCGCCGGACCGCTGATCTATCGCCCGACAGCGTCGAGGTCAGTGGCGTTTTGTCGCACAGCTCGATAGGCGCAGAGGACCTCGCCGCGGGACGGTTCGACAATGCCGCGATCATCGTGGGCGCGGTCGATTGGGAAACGCTCGATCGCGCGTCGCTATATAGCGGGAAGTTGGGAGCCGTGACCGAAGATGGGGCGAGCTTCACCGCAGACCTCCATTCGGCCAAGGCAGCGCTCGATTGCGACCATGTCCCGCGAACCAGCCCCACCTGCCGCGCCGCGTTTTGCGGGCCCGGCTGCACATTATCTGCGGCCAAATTTACGACAGAAGCAGCCGCGACCAGCGTTGATCCGAACGCAAACAGCGTCACCTTTTCGGGCATCCAAAATGATCTGTTTGTCCATGGCGAAGTCCGCTGGCTGGGCGGGCCCCATGCAGGAATGCGGATGCAAGTTCTGGCAGACCAGAGCGGTGCATTGCTGTTGGACACCCCGCTATCGACCGACATCCAAACCGGTGCACGCGCGATATTGACGCAGGGTTGCGATCATCTCTTGGCAACATGCTCTGCCCGGTTTGGCAATGCGGTCAACTTCCAGGGCGAGCCATTCTTGCCCGGCAACGATTTGCTCGCGCGATACCCATTGCCGCGATGAGCGATGCGAGAGAGGCCTTTGCCGCTGCAGCAGAGGCTCTGGTCGATACGCCATTCAGGCTTCACGGCCGCAGCACAATCGGCGGGCTGGACTGCGTTGGCCTTGTCGAAATTGCTCTTAAGCAAATTGGCAGGTGCCCGGTCCCGATACCCGCTTACGGATTGCGGAACGCCAACTATCACTTTGTTCCGTCATTTGCCGCGCGCAACGGCTTTGCAGAGGCCCGGCCACCCGCCATTCGTGGTGATGTGGTCGCCACCCGGCCCGGACCGGCTCAACTCCATTTGCTGATCGCCATCGGCACCGACGAGTTTGTTCACGCCCATGCGGGCCTGCGCCGAGTCGCCCGATTGTCCGGCCCATTGCCATGGCCGAAAACGCATCATTTCCGCCTGAAAGAGGACGATTAGATTATGGCCACTTTGGCGCTTGGTGCTTTGGGCACATTGTTCGGCGGTCCCGTAGGCGGGGCGATCGGCGCGCTTGCGGGCAGGCAGATCGACGCGTCCATAATCGGCGGCAGTACGCGCGAAGGCCCCAGGCTGGAAGATCTGACCATCACCACGTCAAGCTACGGCAGCCCGATCGCCAAACATTATGGGCGCATGCGTGTTGCCGGGACCATAATCTGGGCCACCGATTTGCAGGAAAATCGCGAAACAACCGGCGGCGGCAAGGGCAAGCCCAAGACAACTAGGTTTAGCTATTCGACCTCGCTCGCGGTCGCGCTTTCGAGCCGCGCGATACACAGCGTGGGCCGGATCTGGGCTGACGGAAATCTGCTGCGTGGTGCGTCGGGTGACTTGAAAACAGGCGGGCAGATCAGAGTTTATGCGGGCCATGGTGATCAGCCGGTCGATCCCTTGATCGCGGCTGACAAGGGCAGTTCTGCGCCAGCCTTTCGCGGTTGCGCTTATGTCGTGTTCGAGGACTTGCAGCTTGAGGATTTCGGCAATCGGATTCCCGCGCTTTCCTTCGAGGTGTTTGCCGACAACGATGCGCTGACTCTCGAAGGGTTGATTGGGCCGTATGTAGCCGAAGCGACTGGTGATGTTGATCTCGCGAGCCTGGCGGGGTTCTCCTACTCGGGCGGATCGCTGCGCGATGCGATCAGCACTATAGGACAAGTCTATCCCATTTCGGTTTCGGCCAAGGATGAACACATATCCTTTCTGCCAAAACGGCTGGACCCAGCCCAAGCAGTTGCACTTGGTGAAGCGGTCCCGGCATGGACCGATGGCGATTTTGGGGACGCCGACGGTGCAAGCAGAGAGCGATCGACCGGAGCCAGAGTGCCTCCCCAAACGCTGCGCTATTACGATACAGACCGCGATTACCAGCCCGGCACGCAAAGGGCGCATGGCCGCGCGCCAGTAGGAGCCATCTCCGCGATCGAGTTTCCCGGCGCATTGACACCCGCCAATGCCAAATCGCTGATCAACAACGCCGCGCTGCGATCGGGAGACCTTCGCGAATCGCTGCGGTGGCGGATTGCGGAACTCGATCCTGCACTGGCGCCGGGCGCGATTGTGTCTGTGCCGGATATCGCCGGATATTGGACCATCGAAGGGTGGGAATGGCGTGATCGCGGGGTCGAACTGGACCTTGCGCGCGCGCGGGCCGAATCTATCCCATCAGCCTCTGGTGACGCGGGTTTCCCCGCCTTGCCAGACGATCTCCTGCCCGAACCCACTCACTTGCGTGTTTTCGAACTTCCTTGGGATGGCGCGGGTGCATCGGGTGATGTGCATATCTATGCGGCTCTCGCTGGCGAGACCGAAAAATGGTCAGGTGCCGCCTTGTTTGCGGGGGCCAACGGACCGCTTGTTCCCTTGGGGCCAAGCGGTCGCGCGCAAACCGCCTTGGGCGCGCTGGTAACTCCGCTCGCGCCGTCGCAATCGGTCCTGTTTGAACCTGTGGCAGCGCTCGAGGTCGAGCTGATTGCGCCTTCCATGACCTTTGCGTCCAGTGATCTCTCCGGAATTGCCAAAGGGCAAAACCGCCTTCTGATAGGCGAGGAAATTGTCCAGTTCGCGACCGCGGAACAGGTCTCGCCGGCGGGTTGGCGTTTGCATGGATTGCTTCGCGGGAGAGGCGGCAGCGAACATTCCGCCGCCATTTCCCATCCGGCCGGATCGCCCGTCACTTTGCTGGGAAGCCAATTGGTTCCACTCGACACCTCGCTTGTTTCGCAAAGTTCATCCGATGCGATTGCGGCTATCGGACGGGGCGATGAAGAACCGGTCGTCGCGGCGATTGGCAATTCGGGAATGGCTCTGCGGCCGCTTTCGCCGGTCCATCCGAAAATCACATCACTTGCCAATGGTGATTTGTTAGCGTCCTGGACCAGACGCGCGCGCGGCGCGTGGAACTGGCCTGACCATGTTGAAACGCCGTTGAACGAAGAGTCAGAACGGTATCAGATTGGTATCGGCAGCACTTTGGCCCCTGATCTTTCGTGGGAACTGGGCAGCACAGATATCACAATTCCCCAGAGCCAGCTCGCAGCCCATTTGGGCAAAGACTTATGGGTGAAACAGATCGGGCGCGCTTCGCGGTCCCATGCGCTCTTGCTCGGCACGATTCCCTGATCGTGCCGGCGAATCCATGGATTGCAAGCGATTCGCTAGCTCAATCCGTTCCCAACAACGCCCGCCGAAAGGACATCCATAATGGTCGACCCCATCGAGTTCACCGAAACCACACCACGCTTCAAGCTTCCTTTTCTGTTTACAGGTCAATCGCAGAAAGAGTTTTACGTCAATGAAGCGCATGCAATCGCGGACCTTCTGATCCATACTGCTGTCGTGGAGGAATTGACCTCTCCACCCGCTTCTCCTGCAGATGGGGGAATCTGGCTGGTCGGCCCCGGCGCGAGCGGAGAATGGGAAAGCCACGATGGCTGTTTGGCAGGCCGGCAGGCAGGGACATGGAAGTTCGTGACTCCGGTCGAAGGCATGCGAGTGTTTGACGAATCGGCCGGTCAGACGATCATCTACAAATCAGGGTGGATCAGGCCGACCGCGCCCGATTCGCCAACAACCGGCGCGGTGGCCGATGCGGAATTGAGAATCGCTTTCGGCGAGCTAATCGAAACCCTTAGGAATGCGGGAATTTTTCCGGAAACGAGTTAGGAACCACTCGCCTCCACATGCGTTGGTGAGCAAATCGGGGTCGAAAAGCCCCGTATTTCGAGTCCAACCGTGCAAAGAGAGGCATTCTTGCAACAGTTTATTTCATTGATTGCTTGCCTCTCTCAGCGGGAAAAGTTAGATGAACCGCTACTCGGTGGCTCTATTTCGCTAATATAAGGGGAATTACATAATGCGGAAACTCGTCATAGGCATGGCGATGGCTTCAACAGCCCTTGCTTCGCCTGCACTCGCCCGCGACGGTCAATGGTATGTCGAGCTCGGTGGCGGCCCGATGCTCATTGAAGACGTCGAATTCGATGTAGACAATGGGACCGGTGAAATTACTGCCGATACCCAAGAAGGTTACGACTTCGGTGGCGTAGTTGGTTATGACTTCGGTGCGTTCCGCCTCGAAGCTGAAGCTAGCTATCGCGAAGGCGATGTTGACGCGATCAGCGCAACCGTTGGCCTTCCACGCGATGTTGCACCAAACCAAACCGGCCCAGGCACTTTTGATGCCGCTGGTGACGTTAACGTGCTGAGCTTCATGCTGAACGGTCTTTTTGACTTCGGTCCAGACGATGGCCTTCAAGGTTTCGCTGGCGCCGGTATCGGCGTAGCTCGCACTGATGCGCAAGCTTCGATCGACCGTCGTTACCCTCAAGTTGTTGACGATTCGGATACAGGTCTGGCTTGGCAACTGCTTGCTGGCGTTCGCGCTCCATTGAGCGACAGCTGGGATGTTGGCCTGCGTTACCGCATGTTTACAGCCGAGAACGTGGATTTGGTTGACCAAATCGGTCGTAACCTGGACGGCAAGTTCCGTTCGCACTCGATCCTAGGTACGCTGACATACAACTTCGGCGGCGAGCCAGATCTTCCACCACCACCACCAGTGGTTCAAACACCTCCACCACCGGTTGTGACACCTCCACCGGTTGTGACACCTCCTGCACCACCACCGTGCAACAAAGGTCCATACATCGTGTTCTTCGAATGGGATCAGTCAGACATTACGCCTGAAGCTGCAACCATCCTGAACAACGCTGTTTCGGCTTATGCAAATTGCGGTATGGCTTCGGTTATGCTCGCAGGTCACACCGATACTTCGGGTTCACAGCGCTACAACGATGGCCTCGCCAAACGTCGTAACGCCGAAGTAACCAGCTACCTTGCTGGCCGCGGTATCCCAAGCGACCGGATCTCCAGCGAAGCGTTTGGTGAGAACCAGCTTCGTGTTCCAACCGCTGACGGTGTTCGCGAACTGCAAAACCGTCGTGTTGAAGTGAATTACGGTCCAAACGCGGGCATGTAATTTCGCCAACGCGAAAACAAAATTAAAAAGGGGCTGGAGCAATCCGGCCCCTTTTTTGTTATGGCTTCTATAAATCCAATCGGAGGTATTTATGAAGCTCACCAAATTCGCTCTTGCCGCTAGCCTAGCTACCGCACTCACCGCATGCTCTGGCCAAGGAGAGAATGCTCCGGGCGCGGGAGACTCTGACGATCAGGCAGTGCAGACACCGAACCGTATCGCCTATGGCGATCTTGCGCTTGGTGACGGCAGCGAAGCAGGCGCCGTGAAGATCGTATCAGATGGCCAAGCCATCAAGCTCCTCGTCGCGGCACAGAACCTGCCGGAAGGCACCCACGGCTTCCATTTGCACGAAACGGGCTCTTGTGAAGCCCCTGACTTCGCATCAGCCGGTGGCCATCTCAATCCGCTGATGAAAAGCCATGGGACCGAATCAGCCGACGGTGCGCATGTCGGCGATCTCCCCAATCTGGTGATCACAACGGACAAAGACGGACCGCAGGAGTTCGCCCTGCAAGGAAGCGAACAACAGATCTCCGACTGGATTTTTGACGCAGATGGTACCGCCGTGGTGATCCACGCCGACCCTGACGATTACAAAACCGATCCTTCGGGCAATGCCGGGGCCCGGATCGCCTGTGCCGTCCTTACGGGCGGCGACTAGGCGAGCCCGTTAGCCGGCATCGGCTGGCAGGACTTCACCCGCAGCCACCGCCCGCTCCTTAACCGTTCTGGCCGCCGCCGGAACCAGCTTTAGCGCCGCGAGCAGGAGCACGAGCCCGATCGGGAGTGCGATCAAGGTGCTGATCATCCCAGCAGACAAATTGTCTCCATTGGTCGCGGAGACATAGCCTGCCATGAACGGTCCGATCCCCAACCCGATCAAGGTTGTCGCCAAGAAGAATGTCGCCGTTGCCATGCCGCGCATACGCGGAAGGACCAAGGCCTGGCTGCTGGCAGCTGCTGCGCCGAGCGCCGATGCCCCGAACATTTGTGCGAAAAAGCTGGCGACATAGAAGATCACCAGCTGATCGGTGGTGAAGGCGATGTAGAGCGGTAGCGGTGCCGCAACCAAACCGAACAGCACCACCCAAATCCGTCCATCTTCGCGTCGCTCAAGCAGGTAATCCGCCATGCGTCCACCCAGTATGACCCCCGCAAACCCCGCCAGTGCCGACGGCATACCAAGGAACCAGCCCAGATCACTCTTGTCTGCGCCCAATGCACGTTCGGCATAAGGTGCGCCCCAATAGGACGCAGAGTAAGCCATGAAGGCAACCATGCCGTAGCCAAGAATGACCAGCAGGAATGCCGGTGAGCCCCAGGTCAATTTGAAAGTGGGCAAATCCCGAGAGCGGAGCGACATTGCCCAACTGAACACGGCATAATAGCCCACGCCGAGGAACAGCCATTGGTCTGAAAACGCGTCAAAAATTGACGCCTGGCTGGGGACCAGCCGCGACAGAAGAAATGCAAGTCCGGCGAAACCAAGCGCCGCAGCGACATTGATTGCAAAGGCAGCCGGTCCGCGCAGCGCGGCACCAACAAAGGTGAATGGCGGAATAACTTGCAACAGCTCTTGGGCAAATCCCTTGAAGGGCTGCGGATCCTCGGGCGTCGGCAGTCCATCAATCGCCCCGCGCACCGGCTCGCGCAAAGTCAGCACCCATATCGCAAGAATCAAGCCCGGCAGGCCGACCGCCAGGAATGCCGCTTGCCAACCCGCCAGGCCTAGTGGGCCGCCATCAGGATAGGCTTCGTTCCAATTCTCGACGACCAGTGCACCGATCCACAGCGAGATACCGCCACCGATATAGAGGCCGGAAGAATAGATCGCCAAAGCCGTTGCGCGAAGCCGCGCGGGAAACCAGTCTGCAATAAGCGAGTAGGCGGATGGGCTGGCAGTCGCTTCACCGACACCCACGCCGATACGTGCCACGGTAAGAGTGGTTGCATTCTTTGCGAAGCCCGAAAGCGCAGTCATTGCCGACCACAAGGTCAGGCCGAGCGCCATCAAGCGAACTCGTTTCCAGCTATCCGCCAGCTTGCCCAGCGGAATGCCGAATAGCGAATAGAATACCGCAAAGGCTGTTCCGTACAGGAAACCGAGATAGTCATCCCCGACGCCCAAATCGGCTTTGATGTCATTTGCCAGAATTGACAGGATCTGCCGGTCGATAAAATTCAGCACATAGATAATGACAAGCACAGAAAGCGCATACCAGCTGTAGCTTGGAACTTTCTGTTCGCCGCCAGCCACGCTCGCAGTCGCGGCACCATCGTCATTTTGCATAAATTGTCCCATCCTCAATGCCTGCTTCGGCAAATCCCTTCTGCCTCAATCGGCAGCTGTCGCAAACCCCACAAGCTTCGCGATTTTCTGTCGGGTCATAGCATGACCAGCTCAGCCCTGTATCAAGCTTTAACCGGGCCGCCTCGCGGGCGATATCAGCTTTGGTCATATTCTCGAGCGGGGTGTTGATCCGAAACGGCCCATCCTCAACACCGGATTTGGTTCCCAATCGCGCCGTCTCGGCAAAGCTGGCGATAAATTCGGGACGGCAGTCGGGATAGCCCGAATAATCCAGAGCATTCACTCCGATAAAAACATCGTGTGACCCGGTTGTTTCGGCCCAAGCGAGAGTAAGTGAGAGAAACACCAAATTGCGCGCGGGCACATAGGTCACCGGAATATCATCTCCGACGCCGCTCTTTGGTACTTCGATGTCATCAGTTAGCGCAGAGCCCCCAAAGGCGCGCAGATCCAAAGGCAGGATGACGTGTCGCTTGCAGCCGAGCATTTGTGCAATCTGTTTAGCAGATTCCAATTCAATCCGGTGGCGCTGCCCATAGTCGATTGTGAGAGCATATAACGCAAAGCCCTGCTCACGCGCCAACGCGGCTGAGACCATCGAATCAAGCCCGCCCGAGAGCAGCACAACCGCAGATTTTTGGGGTGAAGAATTGTCGCTCATTGCCGACGGGCTAGTCGCAATCACTGCCACTCGCAATCCCGTACAACGATCAAAAGCAAACTAACCGGTGCAGCTACCGATCCTGCGCGCTTCCGCAGTGAATTGAAACGGGCTTTCGTTGGTTGTCCCTTGCCCTTCAATCTGCACCAGCGATGATGTCTCGCGCCGGATACTGGTCCGGCCATAGCCGTTGCCACTGCAAGTATATTGCACGGTAACCTCGTCGGGGCTGTCTTCGACAATGAAACGTTTGCAAGACGATCCTGCATGACGAAGCTGTAACAGCTCGCGTCCGGTCCGAACGCAAATCTTGCGCGATTCCCCTTTGGCCCGGTTGCGGATTTCCCACTGCCCCTTCTGCAGACCATCCAGCATCGCAAGAGTAGGGGCCTGTGCAGTGGCGGGAATCGCAACACAAACGCATGCAGACAGAGCTGCAAACACAGCAGCCAGACCGCGAATTGGCGGTGTTGCCATTGCCTGTTTGATTGTCCTGCGTGTCATAGTCTCTCGCATATCACAAATTGTGCCTTGCCCAGAAGCAATATTCGTTCGGCCGCTCCTACGCCGCAATCGGGAACACTTTGGAACAAAACGCACAATCGACCTGAATGATCCCGTGTTCGTCTTTCATTTCCTCGCGCTCGCTTGCTGAGAACCGGCCGATCAGTTCCTGATAGTGCTCGATCGAGCAGCGGCAGCCGCGCCGCAGGTCCGCACCCGGCTGCACCCGGATTTCGTCCTCTTCATGGAACAGCCGCCAGATAAGTTGATCAAGCGATAGCGCGCTGTCGACCAATTCTTCATAGCGCGTGCTGCCCGCGAGCACCGATACATGCTCCCACTCGGGATGATCGAGCCGGGCATGCAAGCGCTCGCGACCCTCTTCGCCGTCGGGCAGATGCTGGACCAGCAGCCCTGCGGCGACGCAGCTATTACCGGCGGAATGCACCGCGATTTTGATCAGCGTCGGGATCTGTTCCGACTGGATGAAATAGGCTTCGCATGCAGCCGATAGCGTATCCCCTTCCAGCGGTACGATGCCTTGATAGCGCCCCCCCTTACCCGGCCGGTCGAACGTGATCGCAAGATAGCCTTTGCCGAAAAGCGCAAAGAGCGACGGATTGGCACCAAGTTCCGCCAGCCGCGCCGCGTCAAAATCGACATATCCGCGAAGCTCGCCCTCTTTGAAATCGCAAGCGAGAAGGCGCACGACTCCGTCTTCGGTCTGCGCTTGCATTGTCATCTGCGCGCCTTCTTCCTTGAGAAGGCCGCCGATTAACGCCGATAGGACCAGCGCTTCGGCCAGCAAATGGGTGATCGCTGGCGGATAGTCATGCGCCGACAGAATCGTGTCGAGCACCTTGTCCAGACGCACCGCGCGCCCGCGCGCGTTGCGACCCGGGAGAGTAAAGCCCAGCAGTTGATCGCCAAAAATCTCGGATGGTTCGGTCATGACCCGAATATGGGGTCATAGCGGCAGAAAGCCACCCCGAATCATTTCAGAGCTTGCCCAGAGCCCACAGCAGAATCGATTTTTGCGCGTGGATTCGATTCTCTGCCTCGTCGAAAACGCTGGACTGCGGGCCTTCGAACACTGCTTCATTGACTTCGTCACCGACATGCGCGGGGAGGCAATGCAGAAAACGCGCATCGGGTTTCGCCCGCGCCATCAGCGCTTCATTGACCTGAAAAGGCGCCATCGCGCCAAGCTTGTTTTCGACATTTTCCTGACCCATCGACACCCAGGTGTCGGTAATCACGACATCAGCACCTTCAGCCGCCTGTTCCGCGTCTTGCGTTAGCGTGACCACGGAACCCCCAGCGCGGGCCATTTCGACGAATTCTGCATCAGGCTCGAAACCGGCAGGGGTTGCTACGCGCACGTTGAATTTGAGTAATCCGGCTGCCTCCAGAATTGAGTGCAGCACGTTATTCCCGTCTCCGAACCAGGCCACTTCAAGCCCCGGGAGCGGTTTCTTTTGCTCCAAAATTGTCAGCAAATCGGCGACGATCTGGCACGGGTGCGACCGATCGGTCAGGCCATTGATCACCGGAACCGATGCATGCTGCGCCATTTCCTCGATTTTTGCGTGATCGTCTGTTCGGATCATGATCGCATCGGCCATCCGGCTCAGCACGCGGGCGGTGTCAGCAATCGATTCGCCGCGCCCGAGCTGGCTCGTTCCTGAGTCGAGAATGATCGCGCTGCCGCCCAGCTGGCGCATCGCAATGTCGAAGCTCACCCGCGTGCGGGTCGAGTTTTTTTCAAAAATCATCGCCAGCACATACCCATCGAGCGGCTTATCCGCGTCGGGTTTGCCCTTGGGCCAAGATGCGCGGGCGGCTTTTCGCTCATGCGCATCATTCATCATTGCCGCAATGGCATCTGCACCTGCATCGGACAGATCGAGAAAGTGCCTAAGTTCCATCAGCTAGCCTCGGGGATTTTGTAATCAGCAGCGCCCGCCGAAAGTTTCTCGAAGAATTCTTCGATTTCGGCATCGCCGATGACAAGGGGCGGCAGCAACCGCAAGGTGTTGTCGCCTGCCGCGACCATCAGCAATTGGTGATTGTCGCGCAAATGGACAAAAAACGGGCGGCTTTCGACCTTCATCTTTATGCCCAGCATCAAGCCTTTTCCGCGAACCAGTTCAAACAGATCGGGGTAGTTGCCGATGAATTGTTCCAACCGCGTACGGATCCGTTCGCCAGTCTCGCGCACATTGGCGAGAAACGCCTCGTTGGCCACCGCTTCCATCACGGCGGTGCCTGCTGCCATCGCAAGCGGGTTGCCGCCATAGGTCGAGCCATGCGTGCCGAATGTCATCCCGCGCGCAGCTTTCTCTGTCGCAAGGCAAGCGCCCAGCGGGAATCCGCCGCCAATACCCTTTGCCGTAGCGACGATGTCGGGCGTGATTCCGTAATGCTCGTAAGCGTAAAGCTTGCCCGTACGCGCCACACCGCACTGCACTTCGTCGAGCGCGAGCATGAGATCATGCTCGTCGGCAAGCGCGCGCAGCCCTTTGATAAACGCATCGGACGCCGGGCGGATGCCGCCTTCACCCTGAATCGGCTCCACCAGGAAACCGGCGGTGTTGGGACCGATCAACGATTCAGCCATCTCCAGATCGTCAAACTCGCAATATTTGAATCCTTCGAGCAGCGGCTGGAAGCCGTGATGCATTTTGGTTTGGTTCGAAGCGCTGATCGTCGCCATCGTCCGACCATGAAAGGCATTGGTGAAGGTAATCAGCTCATGCTTGTGGTCGTTGCCAGCTGATTGGTGATAAGCGCGAGCGGTCTTGATCGCGGTCTCGACCGCTTCCGCGCCCGAATTGGTGAAAAACACCGTATCGGCAAAAGTGTTGTCGACCAGCATTTGCGCCAGCTTTTCACCCTGCGGACTGCCATAGAGATTGGAGACATGCATCAATGTCTCGGCCTGCTTCTGGATCGCCCCGATCAGCCCTTCATGCGAATGGCCAAGCAGGTTCACCGCAATACCGCTCGCGAAGTCGAGATAGCGCGTGCCATCTTCGTCAATCAGATGACAATGCTCTCCTCGCACAGGGCGAACACCGCAGCGGGGATAGACGGGCATGAGCGGAGTGATAGCCATGAAAAATTCCTACGATTGAATACAGTAAGAGAGTGCCAAAAACGAATGGCGACCCCATAGGAGCCGCCATCCAGAATTTCTATTCACTTGTAACTATATTGGTCAATCGCCGCCCTCAATAAGCGGTTGGCAACTGCCTTTCGCCACAAGTGGGGGTCAAAAAAGCGCGAGCTTACTCAGCCGCGACCAGATTGACCGCCGAATGTTTTCCTCGTCGGTCCACTTCGAGGTCGAACTGGTAACGCTCACCCTCGTTGATCGCCGTCAGGCCCGAACGTTCGACCGCGCTGATATGCACGAATGCATCGGGTTGACCATCATCGCGCACGAGGAAGCCAAAGCCCTTCATGGAATTGAAGAATTTGACTGTGCCGGTTGCTTTTTCGCCGGTTAGTTCGCGCTGCGGAGGCCCGCCGCGATCACCGCCGCTTTCAACGGCAATCACATCGCCAACGACTTGCAAATCCTGGGCAGAGGTTTTCCCGCCGCGATCGACAAGGTTATATTCCAGGCCCTGACCTTCGGCGAGACCCTGCAGGCCTGCGCGCTCTACCGCAGAGATATGCACGAACACATCTTCGCCACCGCCTTCTTGCTGGATGAAGCCAAAGCCCTTCTGGCTATTGAAGAACTTCACCACGCCTTTGCCGGTCCCGACGACCTGTGCGGGCATACGATCGCCGCCACCACGAAAGCCACCGCCTCCGCCGCCACCACGGAAGCCGCCACCACCGCCGCCGCCGCCGCGATTACCACCGCCGAAACGGTCGCCGCCGCCTCCGAAGCGATCACCGCCACCGCCAAAGCCGTCGCCGCCGCCAAAATTGCCGCCACCGCCGAAAGGATCGAAATCTTCACCGATGTTATCGCGCTTGTCACGGCCCCGGCCACGGCGCCCTTTATCATAACCCATAATCTAAAACGTACCTTCGTATTCGCCGTCCAAATTTGTATTCTGTTGGTGATGCGGACAGCAGGCTCACTCAACAAAAAAGACTGTCAGACAATTCTGCACAGACTCGCAAGCAATAATCATAGCGCAGAACGCTCTACAGCGCGACTATTTTCACTTTATCGCGCTTTCTACCGTTCAAATGTGACATTTTCGCATAGCGCATTGGATGCCATGCTCTACATTGCGCCGCACAATTGCATGCTATTGGAGACTGGATGATGAGTGATTTTCGCCGCTTGAGCAGCTCGGTATTGGCGAGCCCGCAGATAAGCACTGACGACATTGACGCGGCGAAGAAGATGGGCGTCACATTGATCATCAACAATCGTCCCGATGGCGAAGCCCCTGACCAGCCCGAAGGCGCGCTGATCGAGCAGGCCGCACGCGCAGCCGGCCTAGACTATCTGGCGATACCGATCGGCCAGGCCGGATTTGGCAAAGAACAAATTGCCGCGATGGCTGACGCGTTCGTGCAAGCTGACGGGACAATACTCGCCTATTGCCGGTCGGGTACACGGTCGACATTCCTGTGGTCGCTTGCGCAAGCGAGCCAAGGGCAGGATCCGGCCGAAATCAGTCAGGCCGCAGCCGATGCGGGCTATGATGTGTCGCCAATCCGGCCGATGCTCGATGCATTTTCCGGAGAAAGTTGAAACGGGAAATTTTGGGGATCGAGTAGGGTGAGAAGCGTATATCTTTGTTTGCTGGGAAGTGTCGCCATGTGCAGCGTGCCGGCCGCATCGCACGCCGATAGCGGCGCGGGCTATCCGCGCGACGACAGTTCATATTTGTATGAACTGACACCCGAAACTGTGAGCACATGTGCCCTGCTGCAGAAAGAATTCTCGCTGCTCAAGAAAGACAGCGATGCCGAATGGTCGCGCCGCCACATGGCTATGTCGCTGACATGGCAGCAATTGCTGCGCACTATTTCTCCTGAGGACCTCGATCCAATGGCCAAGCTGGCCTCCGAAGAGGCGGCGCTTAGCGCGACTCTTGCCAAACAAGCCGATCCAGCCGCCTATCTGGCAGAGCAATCGCGCGTTTGCGAGATTGTCGCGACAATCCATTCGGAAACCTTCAATGGCGCAACGCTTGATATAGAAGATACCGACCCCGAACTCTTTGCCGGCTACGCCGCGAAGAAAAACCAATCGGGGCTCGATGAATTTCCCGAACCCCCGACCAAGACTCTGACATTCGGAGATTGGAACTTCGAAGCAAAGGGCAATTCTTGCATTGCGACCCATACATTCGATGACGGCGCGGTTCTGCAATTGGGCCTCACCAATTTCTTCGATGGCGCATTGCGGTTTACCTGGGATGGATTGCCAGAGCTGGACGCGGAATCAGAAGAGGGCGCGGATGAATATGAGGTGCAAATGGCGCGCCACCGCGCCGGTTCCGCTTTTGATGATGATTACAATACCATCATGGCCGAGGGCGTAACTTTCGAGAACTATCCCGGCACCGCATTGTTCGTCGATGACAAGCTCATTGCGGGCCCGGCCGGTGAAGGTGCGAGCCACGGCCAGCGCTACATTTTCGGCCCCTATATGCAGTCAAATTATTACAACATGCTGCCGCTGGGCACTGAAATTCGCGTCAAAGTTTTGGGCAAAGACACCCATAGCGTGAAGATCGACGATCCGGCGATGTGGAACGAGATTTCCAACTGTATGGCGCAATATCCTTACGGATAATCCGCCAGTATCAGCCAAACCCGCCGGCCTATTTTCGATAATCAAGCGGTGGGTCACGGTCGCCCAGAAGCGATTGGTAGACATAATCGGGTCCGCGCGATTTATCGAATTCAGCGCGTGCAGATTCGCGTAGAGCGGGATTGGTATAAAGCTCCACCGCCATCAGCGACATCGCCTTTGCGGCCAGCTGCGTGCCCTTGGCGCCGGTCGAATGTCCGCTGGCGGCCGCCGACTGCCAGCTATGTGCACTGGTTCCCGGAACCCAAGTGGCTGTGCTCACGCTGACAGTTGGTGTCGCCCAGGAAACATCACCGACATCGGTTGAGCCGTAACCCAAAGTGACTTCGTAGGGTGCGATTTCTTCCACTTCGTCCAGTGGCCGCGCCGCATCGCCCAGCGTCGCCGAGATCTCCTCAGCCCAAGCGGATTCTTCTTCGGTATAGGTGAAGCCGCCCAGCTGGTGCAGCTTGGCATCCATCGCCTTCTGCAGCGTCTCGTTGACCAGTTTGGGATTGTTGCCGTGGATGATTTCCCATTCGACTTTGGTGCCGGTGCCCATCGCAGCACCCTTGGCGGTGTCTTCCAGCCGATCCCAAAGCTCCAGCACTTCGTCCGTGTCGGAATGGCGAATATAGTAGAAGACTTCTGCGAAATCGGGGATCACGTTGGGCGCAGAACCGCCTTCGGTGATCACATAGTGGATGCGCGTATCCATGCTGGTATGTTCGCGCATCATATTGACCATCATGTTCATGGCCTCGACCCCGTCGAGTGCTGACCGGCCGCGCTCTGGCGCGCCAGCAGCATGCGCCGAGACGCCGCGAAAGCGGAATTTGGCCGAACGATTGGCAAGGCTGGTTCGCGCGGCGGCGGAGTTGCGATCGCCGGGGTGCCAGTCAATGGTGAAATCGACATCATCGAACAGGCCCGCTCTGACCATATAGACTTTGCCCGAGCCGCCTTCTTCTGCTGGCGTGCCGTACAGCCGGACCCGCCCCGGCGTGCCGGTTTGCTCCAGCCATTGCTTGATAACAATCGCGGCGGTCAGTGACCCAGCGCCGAACAAATTGTGCCCGCAGGCATGCGCGGCATGTTTGCCATCGATCGGATCGCGGCTGGATGATGCCGACTGGTTGATACCCGGCAAAGCGTCAAATTCGGCAAGCAATGCGATCACCGGTCCGCCTTCGCCCCATTCGGCGACAAAGGCTGTGGGTATGTCGGCCGCATTTTGACGGATCGAGAATCCTTCGCTCTCAAGCTCGGCCTTGAGCAAGCCGCTGGATTTGAGTTCCAGATAACCCAGTTCCGCCCAATCCCAGATTTGCTTGGCCACCCTCCCGGTGCGCTCTTCCTCAGCATCAACAGCGGCTACGGGATCGAAGCTCTGCGCCGAAAGCGGAGCGCCAGCGACCATGGCTAGACAAATCGTTAGGCTGGAAATGAATTTCATCGAGAATCCCCTTCGCTTCACTCTACCGCGCATCAATGCGCAGGCAAGCCTCGACCCAAACTAACATTTGTGTCAGTAGCTGGCCGCATGGACCAAGCTGTGTTCAACCAATTGTTGCAACTGGGCGGATCAATTGTCGCGATCCTCGTTCTCGCATGGCTTGCGGGTAAGCTGGGGCTCGGCGGCGATGAACGTATCCGGGACGAGGCGCATGCCCGGCAATTGGCAGATGAATCGGTCAGCGGGTTTGACCCGGTCGATATCGCGATCGACAAGGCCGGCTATGGCGCATTGCTGCGCGATGCCGACGGCCGCATTCTGGTGTTGAAGCGCCACGGGACATTCTTTGCTGGGCGGCTGATCGAACAAAGGCCTGACGCGCGGCTCGATCGCGAATTGCTGACGATCCAGGCCGACGACAAACCATTCGGCGCAGTGACGTTGAACCTGGGCGCGCAAGCGCAAATCTGGGCGGCCAGCCTCCGCCGGTTGAAAGCGCGCGATGCCTGATTTTTCTCCCACCCAATATGCCGTCCCGGCCTTCGTCTTGCTCGTCCTGATCGAGATGATCTGGGCGCGGTACAAAAGGCCGGACGCCTACGAGCCGCGCGATACGCTGGTCTCGCTCGCATTCGGAACCGGTAGCACCGTTGCCGGCGCATTGTTCGGCGGGTTCGCGTTCTGGCTTTTCATTAAAACCTACGAGTTCCGTCTGTTCGATTTTGGAGAGGAATGGTGGAAAGTATGGTGGGCCTGGCCTCTGGCTTTCCTGCTCGATGATCTCAAATATTATTGGGTCCATCGCGCCGGGCACCGGATACGCTGGATGTGGGCGGCCCATGTGAACCACCATTCCAGCCAGCATTACAATCTCTCGACCGCGCTTCGGCAGACGTGGACGGGAAATTTCACTTTCGGCCTGCTCTTCGCAATTCCGCTGGTGCTGCTCGGCTTCCATCCCTTCATGCTCGGCATCGTCGCCGGTTTCAATCTGATCTACCAGTTCTGGATCCACACAGAGGCGATCAACAAGATGCCCCGTTGGTTCGAGGCAGTGATGAACACACCCAGCCACCACCGTGTCCATCATGCGACCAACCCGCTCTACCTCGACCGCAACTATGCGGGGGTGTTTATCATTTGGGACAAGATGTTCGGCACTTTCCAGCCGGAAGTCGAAAACGAAAAGATCCGGTATGGCATCGTCAAGCAGCTTGGCAGCTTCAATTTGCTATGGGCGGTGTTTCACGAATGGATCGGCATGCTCACCGATATCTGGAGCGCGCCGTGGAAGCACAAATTATCCTACCTGCTGCGCGAACCCGGCTGGACGCATGACGGCAGCCGCGAGACATCGGATATGATCCGCGCTAGCTGGCAGGAGCGAACGCAATCCAAGGCGCCTGAGCCCCTCCCCACCGATGACGGGCAAACAGCCTGACACGCAAAAACAAAAGGCCATTCATGCACGAATTCGATATCATCGTAGTGGGCGGCGGCAGCGCAGGTAGCGCAGCAGCAGCGCGGCTGGCGTCAGACGGAAAATTGCGCGTCTGCCTGATCGAAGCGGGCGGCAAGAACACGCATATGTTCACCCGCACTCCCGGGCTGCTTGCGATGATGCCCGACAAAAGCAATTGGGCGTTCGATACCGAGCCGATGGATGCTTTGAATGGCCGCATCGGTTACCAGCCAAGGGGCCGCGGTATGGGCGGGTCTTCTGCGACCAATGGAATGGTCTATATTCGCGGCAATCCGTGGGACTATGACAATTGGGCGGATCTGGGCTGCACAGGCTGGGCATGGGACGACGTTCTGCCGGTTTTCAAAAGGCAGGAAAACAGCCACCGGAGTGACGATGCGTGGCACGGCACCGGCGGGCCGCTGCATGTCAACAAACAGATTTCGCCCAGCCCGGTCGCGAGCGCTTTTGTCGAGGCTGCCGAACAATTGCAGATTCCGCGCAATGATGATTTCAACGGTGCCCGGCAAGAAGGCGTGGGACTGTACGATGTGACGCAGAGCAATGGCGAGCGGTGGTCCGCCGCGCGCGCCTTCGTCGATCCGATTGCGGATAACCCCAACTTCGCGGTGATTACCGACGCTTTGGTGGAACGGCTGGTGATCGAGGAAGGCCGGGCCACCGGCGTCATTATCCGGCGCGGGGGCAAGCAAGAGAAGATAAAAGCCACCGCAGGCGTAGTTCTTTCAGCCGGTGCTTTCGGTTCCCCGCAAATTCTGATGCTATCGGGCATCGGCCCGGGCGATGAGCTGCAAAAACATGGCATCGAGGTTGTGCTCGACAAACAAGCCGTGGGCGCGGATCTTCAGGACCATTGCGATTTTGTGACCGGTTTCGAGCTTGACGATCCAAGCCTGTTCGGCGGCTCGCTCAAAGTCGCGCTGCGCGTTGCCCGTTCGTTTATCGAACACCGGATGAAGCGCACCGGCATGCTAACGACCAATTTTGCCGAGAGCGGCGGCTTCGTTTCGCTCCGCCCTGACGCGCCGGCGCCTGATATACAGTTCCACTTCATCCGCGCGATCATCCAGAACCACGGCCGCGACAAGCTGAAGGAAAGCGGCTTTTCGCTGCATGTTTGCGTGCTCCGCCCGGAAAGCCGCGGTTGGGTCAAACTCAACAGCGCCAATCCGGCCGATGCCCCCGCGATCAATCCGAATTTCCTTTCGGACGATCGCGATATGGAACTGATGATCGATGCAGCGATATTAATGAACCGGATCGCCGAGACACCGCCCATGTCTGATCTAGGCGCGAAAGACAGGAACCCGATCGATTATGGTGACCGCGCCGCAGTTGAAGCGCGCATCCGCGAAGTGGCGGATACGATCTATCACCCGGTGGGCACGTGCCGGATGGGGCCCAATGAGGATGATGTTGTCGATCCGACATTGGCATTTCGCGGCATCGACAATCTGTGGGTGGCAGATGCCAGCATTATGCCGCGGCTGGTATCCGGGAACACCAACGCGCCAAGCATCATGATTGGCGAGCGCTGCGGCGATTTTGTCAAAGCGGCATTGGGGTAGTTTCTAGGCAGGCCCTCAGTCGCCAAGCGAGGCCAATTACAGAATACAAAAAGGGGCCGGAGCATTGGCCCCGGCCCATTAAGTTGTGTTCGCAGGAGGAACGTTGTGCGGCGGGAACGGGAGGGGAGAGAAATTCTCCCGATCCCACCGTACCTGGGTGTTAGTTGCGGATCATCAGTTGTAGGCCCGCTCACCGTGTTCGCTGATGTCGAGACCGTCGACTTCAACTTCTTCGGTGACGCGCAATCCGATGATCGCTTTGACGATGAGGCCGGCAATCAAGGTGCCGATGGCAGCCCAACCGATGGTGACCAAAACGCCTTCGGTTTGGATCCAAAGCTGTGCGCCGAGACCGGTCGAACCGTCTCCTGGCCCGCCAAGGAATGGCTGGTAGACAACGCCGGTGCCGATCGCGCCGACAATACCGCCAACGCCGTGGATGCCGAATGCATCGAGCGAGTCGTCATAGCCGAACTTTGCCTTGATCTTGGCTACCGCGAAGTAGCAGATGATCGAAGACAGGATGCCGAGCAGGATCGCGCCGAACGGGCCGGAGTTACCCGCCGCAGGGGTCACGGCCACCAGACCGGCGATCACACCCGAGCAGAAGCCGAGAGCAGAGCCTTTGTGTCCGGAAAGCTTCTCGATAACCATCCAGGTCAGCGCACCGGCAGCGGTCGCCACGAATGTGTTGATCATTGCCAGGCCGGCCGAACCGTCTGCTTCAAGAGCCGAACCCGCGTTGAAGCCGAACCAGCCAACCCACAGCAGACCCGTGCCGACCATGGTCAGCGTCATCGAGTGTGGCGGCATTGGTTCCGCAGGGTAGCCGCGACGTTTGCCGAGCAGGTAAGCAAGCACCAGCCCCGAAACACCTGCGTTGATGTGGACCACAGTACCGCCAGCAAAGTCTAGCGCACCTGCTTCAAAAAGCAGTCCGTCGCCGGCCCAAACCATGTGGGCAATGGGGAAATAAACGATGGTCAGCCAGATTGGCACGAAAGCCATCACCGCGCTGAATTTCATCCGCTCAGCCGTCGCGCCCAGGATCAGCGCCGCAGTAATCGCGGCAAAGGTCATCTGGAAGCTGACAAAGACATATTCGCTGATCACTTCGTCAGTGAAAGTTGCAGCGGTGGTCGATGGATCCATCCCGGCAAGGAAGTAACTTCCGCCGCTGATGAATTGCCCAAGGAAACCTTCGATCGGAGTAGAGCCGAAGGCGAGCGAGAAGCCCCACATTACCCAAATCAGCATCGCGAGGCATGCTGTCGCCCCGATTTGCGTCATGGTGGAGAGCATGTTCTTGGAACGGGTCAGGCCGCCATAAAACAGCGTCAGGCCCGGAATGATCATCAGTAGAACAAGAATTGTTGCCGTCATCATCCAGGCATTGTTGCCGGGATTGGCGACCGCCGGTGCGGCCTCGGCAGCCGCTTCGGCGGCTTCTTGAGCGAAGGCAGCGGTGGCTGCGAGCATCGATGTACCCACTGCGCCAACGCCGCAAAGTGCTTTGCGGATCATGGAATTATCCTTTGATGTGAAGTGCAATGTCATAGCGCCGTATCCCCCGTTTCACCGGTGCGGATGCGCGTGGCATCGGCCAGATCGAGCATGAAGATTTTACCGTCGCCGATTGCTTCGGTGCTGGCGACGCTCTGGATCGTTTCGACGACTTGCGCCGCGATATCGTCAGAGGCTGCGATTTCCAGCTTCACCTTTGGAAGCATGTTGGTCGAATATTCTGCACCACGATAGATTTCTGTTTGACCCTTTTGGCGGCCGAACCCTTTAACTTCCGAAACCGTCATGCCCGCAACGCCGATCGCGCCGAGCGCTTCGCGCACTTCGTCGAGCTTGAATGGTTTGATTATGGCTATGATGAACTTCATCTACTGCCCCCGGTTGATTAGTCCGTCGGATGATCCCGACTTCGCTCCTGCAGCAAAAGCCGTGCCAGAATCGAAATATTCGGTCTGTCGAGGGTGTTAGAGCGCAATAAGTCTGCGTCAGACTGCAGCGCGCTGCTTAATTATTGTGCACCGCCCAAAGCCTAGGCAGTTCGAGGCTGGCGACGACCGGCAAGTGGTCGCTGGCAACCGCCGCCGTCGCGCTGTGGTGGACATGTTGTTCGAGGCAGCCCCATTCATCGCATGTCACAATCCGGTCCAGCCGCGCAACCGGTTGCCGCGAAGGAAAGCTGCGGCCGGTTTCGAGAATGTGCCAGTCCGGATGAAATTTGCGCATGGCGCCGGTCCGGTTGCCCCACTGGTTGAAGTCACCCATCAGCACAGTCGGACAGCGCGGTCCGCAAGTGTCGACATGCTTGAGAATGGACACGATTTGAGCGCGCCTGCGCAGCCCCGAAAGGTCGAGATGCATTCCGGCCACACGGATTCGCGCGCCGCCAACTTCGATATCTGCCCTTACCGCTCCGCGGGGTTCAATTCTGGGCAGATCGAGCGGTTCAGCATCAAGCACCGCGTAGGATTTGCGCACGAGCAAGGCATTGCCATGCCAGCCGATACTGCGCGGCCGCTTGGCCACCGGAACAAATTTCCATGGCGTTTCGTCGAGTGCCGCCTTGGCCAGAACGCTGGCTCTCTGGCCCAGCCGCGCATCGGCTTCTTGCAGCGCGATGATATCGGCGTTTATCTCGCGCAGGACAGCCAGAATCCGTTCGGGATCGCGGCGGCCGTCGGTCCCCACTGCCTTGTGGATGTTATAGCTGGCAAATTTAAGCCGCATCCCGGCTCAGGCTTCGCTCTCGCCCGCAATATAACGATCTGTTGCGCGGGTCGGCAGGCCATCGATGCTGGAGAGACGCGTGGCCATTTTGGCTTCCCATTCTGCCGGGTTTGACTGGCGATGCGCCTTTTTCAATGTTTCGCGTTCTTTCTCGAATGTCATCACCGGCACGCCCCAGCCGCAGCTGGTCTGTACGCTTTCGATATCGATGACAAAGATCTGCCGCGTTCCGGGCAGCAGGGTGAAATGGCTGGCGAGCTTATCCCACCCTTCGTCCTGCGGCAGGATTGGAACGCCCCGGCCATAGATACGCAGGATGTTCGCAGGCTGCTGAAAATTGTTGAACATGATCGTGATGCGACCGTCAGCGGCGAGATGCGCATGCGTTTCATTGCCAGATCCACCCAGATCGAGATAGGCGACACGCTTGGGGCTGAGCACACGAAACGCGTCATAGCCTTTGGGCGACAGATTGATCCGGCCCGTCGGCGCGGCGGTCGCGACAAAGAACATCGGTTGTTTCTCAATCATCGCGATGTGATCGTCGGTGAGCGCGTCGGTAAAGTCAGCCATGGTCGGGCATGCTAAGCCGCGACGCAGGGAATGTCACCGCTCTTTCGTCGCCGAGAATTTGAGATCAGGATTCTTCTCTTCCTGATAGCCGACATCCCACGGGCTCTTGGCCATAAACACCAGGTCGCCATCGCGATCTTTGGCCAGGTTGGCACGGTTGAAATTTTCAAACTCGGTCATGGCTGCATCGGGCCCTTTGACCCAGCGCGCTGTCGCAAAGGGCGCGGCCTCAAGCGCAGCTTCGACCTTGTACTCAGCCGACAGGCGCGAAATCAGCACTTCCAGCTGCAACTGGCCGACCACCCCGACAATATGCTGCGCGCCCAGCTCCGGATAGAAAACCTGAATAACGCCTTCTTCGGAGAGGTCGTCCAGCGCTTTGCGCAGCTGCTTGGTCTTGGTCGGGTCTTTGAGCTGAACGCGCCGCAAAATCTCCGGCGCAAAATTGGGCAGGCCGGTAAAGCGGATATCGTTCTTCTCGCTCAGCGTGTCGCCCACACGCAGCGTCCCGTGATTGGGGATACCGATAATATCGCCCGCCTCGGCGGTGTCGGCAATCTCGCGGTCCTGCGCAAAGAACAGGATCGGCGAGTGGATCGCGATGGGTTTCCCGAGGCCCGATGGCGTCAGTTTCATGCCCCGCTTAAACGTGCCCGAAACCTGCCGCATAAAGGCAATCCGGTCGCGGTGGTTCGGGTCCATATTGGCCTGCACCTTGAAGATGAAGCCGGTCACCTCGTCATGATCGGGGCTGACCTGATCTTCCCCGGCAGGCTGAGGGCGCGGCGGCGGGGCCCAGCGGGCAATCGCCTCGATCAACTCGGTCACGCCGAAATTTTTGAGCGCGCTGCCGAAATAAACCGGCGTCAGATCTCCGCTGCGATAGGCATCCAAATCAAATTCGGGATAGCCGATCCGCGCCAGTTCGATTTCTTCTGCGAGTTCTTCCGAGAGGTCGCTCTCAAGTTCCGAGAATGGCTTACGCGTGTCGAGGAATTCCTTGCTCCCGCCTTCGGGCACGCTGACCGTTTCGGATGCAAAATCGAGCACGCCTTTGAAAAGCCCGCCCATGCCCAAAGGCGCGGCTTGCGGGCTGACATCCAGCGCCAACGCATCGGCCACTTCGTCGAGAATTTCGAATAGCGGGCGCCCTTCGCGATCGACCTTGTTGACGAAAGTGATGATCGGGACATTGCGCAACCGGCAGACCTCGAACAGCTTGCGCGTTTGCGACTCGATGCCTTTCGCTCCGTCGATCACCATGATCGCCGAATCGACCGCGGTCAGCGTGCGATAAGTGTCTTCGGAAAAGTCCTCGTGCCCCGGCGTGTCGAGCAGGTTGAAAGTCACACCATCGCGTTCGAACGTCATCACCGATGACGTGACCGAGATGCCGCGTTGCTGTTCGATCTTCATCCAGTCAGAGCGCGCCCGCCGCGCTTCGCCGCGCGCCTTGACCTCACCCGCCTGATGGATCGCGCCGCCTTGCAGCAGCAGCTTTTCGGTCAGCGTGGTCTTACCCGCGTCAGGGTGCGAGATGATTGCAAAAGTACGTCGGTTGGACATGGTTTACCCGCGCAGCTCCGCACCCAGCTTTGTCGCGCCAGCAACGACCTTGTCCGAAATCGCTTTCAGATCATCCTCGGTGTAGCTTTTCTCACCGGGTTGTAGGGTGACTTCCAGCGCAATCGATTTCTTTCCTTCGGCCACTCCCTGGCCGCGGAATTCATCGAATATACGTGCATCGATGATGTTCGCTTTATCCGCACCTTTGACCACTCGCAGCAGATCGCCCGCAGGGAGGTCGGCAGGCACCAGAAACGCAAAATCGCGCATCACCGGCTGCAATGGTGGCGGCGCATACGTTGTGCGGGCAAAGCTTGCTGCGCCCTTTTTGCCAGGGATCGCATCGAGGAAAATCTCGACCGCGACAACGGGACCATCAACATCGAATGCTTCGAGTGTCTTTGGATGCAATGCGCCGAACCGCGCGAGCACATTCTTGGGGCCGAGCCGCAAGGTGGCAGACTGGCCGGGATGGAACTGCTCGCCTGCCTCGCCCATCACCTGGAGTTTCTCCACGGGAGCTCCGGCTTCAGAAAGCAGCGCAATCGCTTCCGCCTTGGCGTCATAAGCATCGAAAGGAACCGCTTTGCCGGTGGCCCAGCCGCGCGGCTGTTTTTCGCCAGCCAGCACGACGCCCAGCGTCGGCTTTTCGTTGCTTGAGCCGTCGGTATTGCGGAAATAGCGACGGCCCACTTCAAACAAACGAAGCGACGATGCGCCGCGGTCCATATTGCGTTTAGCAGCGGCCAGCAGACCCGGAATCATAGACGGGCGCATGGCCTTCATGTCTTCGCTGATTGGATTGTCGAGCACCCACAACTTTGCGCCATCGGCGAATTGTTCGGCTTCTGGCACCGGCAGGAATGCCCATGTCACCGCCTCGTTCAATCCGCGGCCCGCAGCGGCGCGGCGCACGCGGCGTTCCAGCTTTTGCTCCGCCGATGCCGTCGGCAAAGCAACCCCATCGACGCGAGGTAGGGCGACACTCTCGACATCGTCGATTCCAAAGATACGCACGACTTCCTCGACCAGATCGGCCGGGCCCTCAATATCATGGCGGCGCAGAGGCGCGGTCACGGACCAAGGGGAGGAGCCGCTATCGACAGCAAAATCGAGCGACTCCAGAATGCGTTGCTGCTCGGCAGGCTCAACCGAAATCCCGCCAAGACGCTCGGTCAGCGCCGGATCGAAAGAGACGATTTTCGGCTTTGACGGGGCCGCACCCGCGCGCACCGTTTCGCTCGCTTCGCCTCCGGCAAGCTCGACGATCAAGCCGGTCAGCAGATCGAGGCCATCATCCAGAAATTCGGGATCGACGCCGCGTTCGAACCGCGTCCGCGCGTCAGAGCTGAGCCCCAGTTTCCGGCCAGTCGCCCCGATCCGGTCAGGATCGAAATAGGCGATTTCCAGAAGTACGTCGGTCGTGCCGTCGGAGCATCCGGAATCTTCGCCGCCCATAATTCCCGCAATATCGTGCACGCCGGCATCGTCAGCGATCACCGTCATGCTGTCATCGAGAGTGTAGGTCTTCTCGTTGAGAGCGAGCACTTTCTCGCCATTTTTTGCACGCCGCGCAGCCACTGCGCCGGTCAATTTGGATAGATCATACGCATGCGCCGGCCGGCCATAGGCGAGCATCACATAGTTGGTCAGATCGACCAGCAAGGATATCGGACGCTGTCCGGCGCTGGTCAGGCGCTGCTGCAACCAATCCGGCGACGCTCCATTGGAAACACCCTTGATAACGCGCCCGTAGAATGCGGGGCACCCTTCGGGATCGTCAGTGCGGATTGCAACCGGGCATGCGCCTGATGCGGCGAACTCCGGCATGGCAATCGGTTTGAGTGTGCCCATGCCAGCAGCCGCGAGATCACGCGCGATACCGTAGACCCCCATGCAGTCAGGCCGGTTGGGAGTAATCGCGACGTCGAAAACGGGCGAAGCGCCGTGATAATCTGCGAAATTCGCGCCAACGGGTGCGTCATCGGACAATTCGATGATGCCGTCATGCTCGTCGCCCAATTCAAGCTCGCGCACACTGCACATCATGCCGTTGCTTTCGACGCCGCGGATCGCCGATTTGCGCAATTCCATGCCGTTGGATGGCACCACCGCACCCGGTTGACCCAGAACGCCGAGCATCCCTGCGCGCGCATTGGGCGCACCGCACACGACCTGCAAAGGATCGCCAGCTCCGGTGTCGACGGTCAAAACCTGCAGTTTATCGGCATCGGGGTGCTTGGCGGCGGTCAACACTTTGGCAACGGTAAAGCCGGCAAGCCTTTCAGCAGGATCTTCGATTCCTTCAACTTCCAAGCCGATACGGTTCATCGCCGCTGCAAGTTCCGCAACGGTAGCTTCGGTCTCGAGGTGATCCTTGAGCCAGGTCAGAGAGAACTTCATGCGCTTGCTCCTACGCCAGCAGACAATGTCGGCTGGTCGAACGGGCTGAAGCCGTAATGTTGCAACCAGCGAATATCGCCGTCGAAGAAGGCGCGCAGATCGTCCATCCCATATTTGAGCATCGCCAATCGGTCGACGCCGACGCCGAACGCAAAGCCTTGCCATTCGTCGGGTTCGAGCCCTGCAAATTCGATAACGCGGCGATTGACCATTCCGCTGCCGAGCAGTTCCATCCAGGCATGACCCGGCGCGTCGCCCGATCCGCCCAGCACACGCCGGCCTTTGACAACTTCAAAGCCGACATCGACCTCCACCGAAGGCTCGGTGAACGGGAAATAGGACGGGCGCAGCCGCAAGACGATATCGTCGCGCTCGAAGAAGGCTTTGAGGAACGTTTCAAGCGTCCATTTCAGATGGCCAAGATGGATATCCCGGTCGATCACCAGCCCTTCGACCTGATGGAACATCGGCGTGTGGGTCGCATCGCTATCGCTGCGATAGACGCGGCCGGGCGCGATAATCCGCACCGGCGCACCTTCATTGACCATCGTGCGGATCTGCACGGGCGAGGTATGCGTGCGCAGCAACATCCGGCGGCCGTCATCATCATGATCGGGGAAGTAGAATGTGTCATGCATCGCCCGCGCCGGGTGGCTTTCGGGCATGTTGAGCGCGGTGAAATTGTGCCAGTCGTCTTCGACTTCCGGACCGGTTTTGACCGCGAAACCCAGATCAGCAAAGATTTCTGCGAGCTCGTCCATCACCTGACTGACCGGATGCACCGTGCCGCGCGGCGTTTCCGGCGCGGGCAGCGAAAGATCAAGCGTTTCGGTCGCGAGCCGCTCGTTGAGTTCGGCATCATCGATCGCTTGCTTGCGCGCGGCAATGGCATCGGCAATTTCGGCACGTGCCTGCTGGATCACCGGCGCTTTCTCGGTGCGTTCTTCAGGCGTCATTTTGCCCAGTGTCTTGAGCAGCTGGCTGACCCAGCCCTGCTTGCCCAAAGCCTCTACGCGCAGCGCCTCCAGCGCGTCGGGATTCGCCGCAGCAGCAATCGCTTCCAGCGCATCATCTTTACGTGTTTGCAAATCGTCCATAGCGCAGGCGCGCTAGCGGCTATTTCCGCATAAGGCAAAGCAGCAATTGCCGCTGACTTGCGATCCGGTCAGCCAGGCTTGTCGAGCGTCTGCACTGCAGAGCCGTGGGCACGCATACGTTCGCGCACGAAGCTGGCGATGATCGGATGGTCCATTCCCGCATATTCCGATGGCGACATCCCCAGAAAATCCTGACAATCGCGGACGAAATGCGACTGATCGAAATAGAGCGAATCTATCGCGCCGATCCACCCCATAGAAGGATCGAGCATAAAATCCGCCACGCTGCGCATGAAACGCTGGCGTCGAAGCAGGACCTTCGGAGTAAAACCGAAATGTTTACGGCAAAGCCGTTCCAGAGTGCGCTGATTGAGGTCGCATTGCTCAGCCATATCGGAAACATGCGGCAATTCCGGTTTCAGAAGCACCGAATGGATTTTTTGGATGCGATGATCCTCTTTGCCAAATCGCGGTGCCTCCTCGCGGAAGAACCTTTCGATATGGTCCAATTGTTGTTCTTCGGTGGAATTCTGGTCCAACAAACAATCCGCCAGCCCTGCGAAATGGGCGAACACCGTTTCGGTGCGCCCATCAAACAAGGCATTCACATATTGGTCTGCGGGCTGGCCGACAAAGGTCGCCCAACCGAGTGGCAGTAGACCAATGCCCCACAGACGCGACCGGCCCAGCGTAAAATCGAGCGGCTGGCTGCTGGGCCCCGTAATAGTGATATCGGCGCCGGAAAGGCTGGAATTGCCGATCTTGCTATTAGGCAGATCGCCCGAAAAAACTCGGATATTGCCCCATTCAGGGTGCAAGGCATCGGTCACCCGGTCGTCGCCTTCGGGATCAATCTGAACGCAGTAAAACGTTGTGAAGAACCGCTCCAAATCTTTGGGTGGTTCATAAAAATTGACTGCGACCAAGCCGTCGTCTGACACACTTCCCTCCAAAGTGTCGAATTCTTCCTACCCTATTGCAGCAGCATAAAGAAAAGGGAAGGCTTGTATTTCAAAGGATTGGTGTCGGCGCGTGAAATTCAGCTGCTGGTGCCGGGGTCATGAAGCCCTTGCATGGTTTGCCCGGCAGCTTCCGCTCTGCCGCGCACTGCGGCCATCAATATCGGATGCGGGAGATCACGGTACTGGTTGGGTGTCATTGACATGAACCGTTTGAAATCACGCACAAAATGCGCCTGGTCATGGTACAAATGATCCATCGTCTTGAGCCAGCTCAAAGAGGGGTCGAGCATAAATTCGGAAAGGCTTCTCAAGAACCGCTGCCGCCGGAGCAGCAGTTTCGGAGTGAAGCCAAACGCCTTGCGAGAAAAGCGTTCCAACGACCGGACGGACATGTCGGCTTGCTCTGCCAGTTCGGAAACAGTCGCGATCTGCGTGTTGACCAAGGCAGAATGAACCTTGGTCACCGCATCTTCATCGTTCAACCTCTGCCCGACAAGCGCCGCCATATGGGTGTCGATCCGCTTTGCCTCGGCATCCAGATCCGCATTTTCGCCGAAAAGAGATCTGGTCAGCGGGGCGAACATCGCAAATGCCGGGTCAGCACCGCCATCGACAAACCGGTCTGCGTAAAGCCGCGCCGGGGCATTGACGAATTTGAGCCAGCCCAAGGGAAGCAATCCGATCCCCCAGAACCTGCCCGAGCTTACCGAGAAGCGCGTGGACAGGCTGGTCGGCCCGGTGGCCACGAAACGCGGAACCGGGGCCAAGGCTTCGGTGCCGACGCCTGCCGCCAAATCGCCACCCAGGCCTATCCGGATATTGCCCCATTCAGGGTGGAGATAGTCTTCCAGCTTGCCATCGCCCGAAGGGGTGATCTCCATGTGGTAATAGGTCGTGACATAGCGGGAGAGTTCTGCGGAAGGCAGGAAGAAGCGCAATCTGACTTGCGGCAAATCCTGCGGCGGAACGGCGCTGTCAGCCGCATGTTTTGCGCTTGTCATTGCGGTCAGCCTCCCCTTTGCCGTCGCGTTTTTACAATTTGCTGTTGGAAGTCCTCTTTAAGAACAGCGCAACCGACATCAAGCGGTTTTGTTGGCGGCATTTGATGCCGGCACGAATTCTACGCGACTGTATCTGCCAACTTTGCGACCCACTGGCAGATATGGAAAGGGCGCGAATGGCAATGCCATCCGCGCCCTTTCGCCATTCAGTAATGGCCGATTTAGGGGTCGATTTAGGCAGGCAAAGCTTTCTTCGCCTGTTCGATGACGCTCTTGAAAGCAGCGCCTTCATTCATCGCCAGGTCGGCCATCACTTTGCGGTCGAGCTCGATACCGGCGAGTTTCACGCCGTGCATGAACTGCGAATATGTCAGGCCTTCGGCGCGAACCGCAGCGTTGATCCGCTGGATCCACAAAGCGCGGAAATTGCGCTTCTTAACTTTACGATCGCGATAAGCGTACTGGCCGGCTTTCTCGACGGCTTGGCGTGCAACGCGAATGGTGTTTTTGCGGCGGCCGCGATAGCCTTTGGCCTGATCGAGCAACCGTTTGTGCTTCTGGCGTGTGGTCACGCCGCGTTTGATGCGAGGCATATCTTAACTCCTGAAAATTGGGTGGGGGTCCGGCAGGCTTTAGCTAAGCCCGTAAGGAGCCCATTTCTTGATCGTCTTCGCATCGGCGTCAGAGATCACAGAGGTACCACGGTTCTGGCGGATATACTTCGCATTGTGATGCGTCAGGCGGTGGCGTTTGCCGGCCACGCCGTGCTTCACTTTGCCTTTTGCGGTGATCTTGAAGCGTTTCTTCACACCGCTCTTGGTCTTCAGCTTGGGCATTTCATTCTCCTGCAAGGATGTCGAGTCAAAAACACGTCCAACCAGCCCTGGCAGCCCTATCGGCCAGACCGGAAGGTGAATCACGTGTCGGTGAAGGGGGCGCGGATAGTGGGAGTCGCGTGCAATTGCAAGCGGTTTCGCAATTGCACACCGGGCTGGAAAGCCGCTCCAAACCAATGCAGGGTCACCGCGCGCAAAGCCGACAAAGGTGACAGTGTGTCACCTTCGCATGATCCACGCATATAATTGAATTACACAGGATTAATCGCAAATTGTGACGGCGGACGGACAGGGATGCGGAGCCTTATCCGGCCGTCATAACGCGTCAAATGCGTTCACACGGTTTGTGCAGATTGGTGGAAATCTAGCCGCAATGTCGAAGAGCAAGCGCGCGCTAACAGACCAGCTTGGTGTAGAACAGCCATATTGGGTTCGTAGCCAGCGCTACCCCATCGCCTCCAGCACATCATCCAGCCGCGCCGGATCGCCCAGCGCCAAAACGTCGGCCCCTTTGTCCCCCGCACTGCCGGCGTCGAGCGGGTTGCCTTGCCAATCGGACATGGTCCCGCCGGCTCCCTCGACCACCGGCACAAGCGCGGCGTAGTCATAGATCTGCAGGCCTGCCTCGCAAACGATATCGATATGGCCCGATGCGAGAAGGCCGTAATTATAGCAGTCCCCGCCATAGACGATCATGCCTTGCCGCTCGTTCCGGCCAACCGCGCCCGCGACTTTCATATAGGCATCGGCTTGCTCTGCGTCGAAATAATGCGGGCTGCTGGTTGCGAGTTTGGCTTGATCCAGAGCCCGGCACGGCGCGGTGCTCACCGGCTTTCCGTTAAACGTGGTTCCGCCTCCGATCTGGCCGACCCAGCGTTCCCCCGAAATCGGCTGGTCGATCACCCCCAGCACCGGCCATCCATCCTGCATCAGCGCAATGAGTGTGCCGAAAATCGGGCGACCCGCGATGAAGCTGACCGTGCCGTCTATCGGATCGAGCACCCATTGCCGGCCCGCGCTTTCGTTGCGCGTGCCATACTCTTCACCCACGATACCATCAGTCGATCGCTCGCTCTCCAGTATGGCGCGCATCGCCGCTTCGGCCGCGCGATCGGTTTCGGTAACAGGGCTGCTATCGGCTTTGCGTTCCGGCGCGACTTCCTTTCGGAAAGCGGGGCGAATGACGGCTCCTGCGGCGTCGGCAAGGCGGCCAGCGATAATGATGTCTTGCGAAAGATCCATGGCTGTGCCTTCGCTGCGCCGCCCGGTCAGGTCAAGACTGTACGGCGTGTTGGGGGTTGCCAAAGCCGCACAGACGAATAAGGCCTTCTTGTAAATTGTATAAAAGCGACATCGCTTGGGCCACGCCGCTGCGTGGCATAGGGGACAGGGACGTTGATAATGGGCAAGCAAAGCCCGGATAACAAAAATCAATCCAGCACATCGCCTCGTCTGGTCCCCGAAACCGGTGCGACCAAGGACGGTGTGCCGCTGTCATTTAACCGCCCGCCTGCGCCCGATCTGGAGCCTTGGCTGGGCCGGATCATGGTCGCTGTTGCGCATGCGCCTGACTCTACGGTCGATAGCGGATTGTTGTGCAATGATGCAGGCTATGTGCGCACGGCGATTGGCGTCGACTGGACTGTAGAGACCGCTGATGGCGAGCTCGAAATCCGCGACGAGACCTTCCTCTGCGGGCAGCATTCCAAAGCGATGCCGCTCAAATTTGCAGGCGGGATCAAAGTCGCCGGCTTCATGCTGCGGCCCGGCGCAATCCGCGCCTTATGGGGTAAGGATGACGGGAAGCTCGTTGACCGGATCAAGCCGATGGAATTCGTCGGCGTTGCGGACGAGGAACTGACCGGGCTTCATACACCCGATATTTCGCCCGAAGACTGGTTGCTTTCCATCGAGAACTGGCTGCGGACGATGATCGCGCAAAAGGGCCTGCCGGTGCCAGAGCAATTGTCACAGCGTTTCGAAGAAGCAAGCTTTGCCGATCCGAACCAGTCGATCAACGAATTTGCCGATGCCAACAATGTCACCGCGCGCACGCTGCAGCGGATCATCAAACGCGATTTCGGCCTGACGCCCAAGCAGGTTATGCGGCGCGCGCGGACGCTCGATCTGGCAGCGCGGCTATGCGGCGTCGCAGACGAGGAAGAGGAAGAGGAAATGTATCTCCGCTTCTTCGACCAATCGCATCAAATCCGCGAATTTATCGCCTTTTTCGGCATGACCCCGCGCCAGTTCATGACCGACCGGCAAGGCTTGCTGACGCTGAGTCTGGAAATCCGCCAGGCACGGCGGTTGGAATTGCTCGACCGGGTCGCGCCCGACGCGGTGCGCCCCTGGATGCGCGACCCGCTATTGCCTGCTTCCGGAGAACGTTCGGTCAGTTAGGCCCGGGCGATCAATCGAACAAAGAGCTGACCGAGCTTTCATCGGCAATCCGGCTGACCGCTTCGCCGATCAACGGCGCCATTGCCAATATGCGGATTTTCGCAGCGTCCTGCGCCGCGTCCGACGGCAAGATCGTGTCGGAAATAACCAGTTCGGTCAGCGCCGATTCCTCGACCCGTGCGACCGCGCCGCCCGACAGTACGCCATGCGTAATATAGGCTGCGACGCTTTTCGCGCCCTGATCGAGCAGCGCCTGCGCCGCGTTGCACAAAGTGCCGCCTGAATCGACAATATCGTCAATCAGGATGCAGTGACGCCCTTTAACGTCACCAATGATGTTCATCACTTCGGACTCGCCCGGGCGATCGCGGCGTTTGTCGACGATCGCGAGCGGGGCATTGTCGAGCCGTTTGGCCAGCGCGCGCGCGCGAACCACACCGCCAACATCGGGCGATACAACCATCAGATCCTGATCGCCATAACGCGCCTGAATATCCGCCGCCATCACCGGCGCGGCATAGAGATTGTCGGTCGGAATATCGAAGAAGCCCTGAATCTGCCCGGCATGCAAATCGACCGACAGCACGCGATCCGCGCCGGCTTCGGTAATCAGATTGGCCACCAGCTTTGCCGAAATCGGCGTGCGCGGGCCGGGTTTGCGATCCTGCCGGGCATAACCGAAATAGGGAACCACAGCGGTAATCCGGCGCGCCGAGGCGCGGCGCAGCGCGTCGATGCAGATCAGCAATTCCATCAGATTGTCATTGGCGGGAAAGCTGGTCGATTGCAGAACGAACACGTCTTCGCCGCGGACATTTTCGTGTATCTCGACGAAAATCTCTTCATCTGCAAAGCGGCGCACGCTGACATCGCACAGCGGCATTTCGAGATAGGCTGCAACCGCCCGTGCCAAAGGGAGGTTCGAATTGGCGGCCATGATTTTCATGCGACTATATCCCCGATCTGCATGCAGTCGCGCGGCGAATCGCGCAGCGTTGGCTTAGCCAGCGCCATGCGTTTGCAACAGGGGGTAAGCAGCCTTTTCCCAAGCGGGAATCGATCAGCTGATGCGATGTTCGCCTTTGACCCACCGGACAGTGCCCGAGGACGCGCGCATAACCACGCTTTCGGTGGTCATAACTCCGTCGCGGCGGCGCTTTACCCCATCGAGCAAGGAACCGCTGGTCACGCCGGTGGCAGCGAAAATACAGTCACCGCTGGCCAGTTCGTCGAGCTTGTAGATCCGGTCGAAATCTTTGTCTTCGATGCCCCATTTGCGCGCGCGGGCCTTTTCGTCTTCGTTGCGGAAAACAAGCCGCCCGTTGAACTGCCCGCCGACGCAGCGCAGCGCGGCTGCTGCCAGCACGCCTTCAGGGGCGCCGCCTTGGCCCATATACATGTCGATTGTGGTGTCTTCATCGGTCACCGCGATGACACCTGCGACATCGCCATCGCCGATCAGCACCACGCCGCAGCCAAGGCCGCGCAATTCCGCGATCAGATCGGCATGGCGCGGTCGATCAAGCACGCACACTATGATGTCGGAAGGCGAAACACCCTTGGCCTTTGCGACCGCTTCGACATTCTCTGTCGGGCTTTTCGCAAGATCGATGATCCCTTCGGGATAGCCCGGGCCAACCGCCAGTTTGTCCATATAAGTGTCCGGCGCGTTGAGCAGGCAGCCCTCTTCTGCGGCAGCCAGCACAGCGAGCGAGTTTGGCCCGGCTTTCGCAGTGATCGTGGTTCCTTCAAGCGGATCGAGCGCGATATCGATCTTGGGACCTTTGCCCGGCGCGCCGCCTACTTTTTCACCAATATAGAGCATCGGCGCTTCATCGCGTTCGCCCTCGCCGATGACCACGGTGCCATCCATATACAGTTCGTCGAATGCTTTGCGCATCGCCTCGACCGCGGCGGCATCGGCGGCTTTTTCGTCGCCGCGCCCGATAAGCTTGGAAGCAGCAACCGCGGCCGCTTCGGTCACGCGGACCATTTCCAATACGAGGACGCGATCAAGAGTTTGGCTGGCGGAAACTTTGGAAGTGTTCATGGTGAATTCAGTCCCTGTAGGGTGCTTACGCGTTTGAGTGATGGGCTTTGTTCGAAGCGCTTAGACAGGGAGTGTTGCATTGTCGAGAAGCGCGCTGCGGATTGCGGCATCGGGCATGGCTATGCTGGTTTTGACGCTGCACGCATCCACCGCTGCACAAGACCGGCCGATCACCGCCGAACAGGTTATAAAGAATGCCGAAGCCGCCTATGGCCCGCCGGCCCCGAAACCGAAATGCGAAGAGGCAACGGGCGATGAAATCGTGGTCTGTGCCGAAGAACAGGACCAGTCGCAGTTCCGCGTCAAATCGAGCAGCGAGCTCGACCCGACATCCGAAGAAGCGATCGATGACGGCGTGCCGCGCGCGCCCGATGTCGGCGGGCCGGGGATATTTACCGGGCCGGCAACCGTTGGCGGGCTTTGTTTCATCCCGCCTTGCCCGAAAGAGGCTGCATTGATCATCGATGTTACCGCTTTGCCCGAGGCACCGCCCGGATCGGATGCGGACAGGATCGCGAGGGGATTACCGCCTTTGGGCGACGAATCAGGCCCCGTCGGGTCGGTCGCCAATCCGGTCACTTCAGCCGGTGATGCTGATGCTGATGCTGCCCAACAATCGGGCGAAGAAGCTATTCTTCCAGAATCTTCATCACCAGCGGAGGAGCAGTCAGACTCTCCGATCCGCTGAGCAGTTCGACAGCTTTGCTGACCCCGCTTTCTGGCCCGTCATGGGTGACCATGGCGACCAGAACTTCGCCGCCATCATTGGCGCGGCCTTGCTGGATCAGGCTTTCGATCGACACATCGGCATCGCGCATGGCTGCGGTGATCTCTGCCAGAACGCCCGGCTTGTCGGTGACGGTGAAACGCAGATAGGTCTGGCCGACCCGCCCGCCCGATTCCGCAGGCTGCATAGCCACAAGTTCGCCGCTGGGGACCGAGAATGGCGCGCCGATTTCTCCGCGCGCAACGTCGATCAAATCGGCAACGACCGCGCTGGCTGTCGGGCCATCGCCCGCGCCTGCACCCTGGAACAGCAAGCGCCCGGCAAAATTGCCCTCGGCCACGACCGCATTGGTTGCGCCGGTGACATGGGCCAGCGGGTGCCCTTTGGGCACAAGGCACGGCTTGACCTGTTGCAGCAGGACCGGCGCGGCAGCATCCCCCATTTCGATATCGGCCATCCCGATCAGGCGGATCACATATCCCAGCGCATCGGCTTGCGCGATATCTGCTGCCCGGACGCGCGAAATCCCTTCGCAATCCACCGAGTCAAAATCGATATGCGCACCGAACCCGACTGCCGCGAGAATGGCCAGCTTGTGCGCGGCATCGACGCCTTCAATATCGAATGTCGGATCGGCTTCGGCATAACCGAGTTCCTGCGCATCTTTCAGCGTGCTGGAAAAATCCGCGCCGGTCGCTTCCATGGTGGACAGGATGTAATTCGCAGTGCCGTTGAGAATGCCGTAGATCTGCTCGATCGCGTTGGCAGCCGCGCCTTCGCGCAGGCCCTTGATCACGGGAATACCGCCCGCCACAGCGGCTTCGAATTTTAGCGAAACTCCGGCGCTTTCCGCTGCACTGGCCAGCTCCATTCCGTGATGCGCGATCATGGCCTTGTTCGCCGTTACCAGATTTTTCCCCGCATCGATCGCATTGCGCGCAAGCGCCAAGGCTGGCCCGTCAGAACCGCCAACCAGCTCGACCACCACATCCACATCATCGCGCGCCGCCATCGCGGTCATATCATCTTCCCAGGCATAGGGAGACAGATCGATCCCGCGATCGCGCGAGCGGTCACGTGCGCTGACCGAAACAATTTCCAATTCGCGCCCCGAGCGCGCGCTGACCAGATCGCGGTTCGATTCGAGCAGGCGAATAACCCCCGCGCCCACGGTGCCCAGTCCGGCAAGTGCAATTCTGAGAGGTTGGGCCACGGGATTGTCCTTATGTGTTACGATTATTCGGAGAGCGCTTTGCGCACACTGTCTGGAATGGGCGGCGATTTGCCGGTTTCGAGCGAAACATGCACATTGACCAGTTCGATTTCGGCGCGCAGATCATCGCCCGCGGCATCCACATCGGGGCCGGCCCCGTGCAATTCGATCCGCGTCGTCATGCTCGAATTGCCGAACCGCGTCGTTCGCGCACGGCCTTCAATCACTTCATTGGCGCGGATAGGTTTGCGGAAATCGACCTCTGCATGGGCGACATGGAATTCCAGCGCTCCCTCGCCAGACACGCGTATTTGCCTGTCGTTCCAATACTCGCTGACCACCAGATCCGCATAGTCAAGATAGCGGGCATTGAAGACAACGCCCTGCGTGTCGATTTCCGGATAGCGGACTTTGAACCGGTAAGTGAATGGCTTGGTCATAGCCGCGCAATAGACGCGGTTGGCAGCGCATTGGAACCACTTATTCTAACGTTTGCACTAGCTCCGGTTGCGCGGACATGGCCCCAATTGCTCGCGAACGAAACGATAATCGGTTTGGGCCTGGCTTCGCGAAGCTGCGTCGCCTGAAAGGAACGCAGTTTGCGGCAAACCGGCAGGCAGGAAACAGGCAAGCCGGTACCAATCCAGCGTATTGGGCTGTGGCGGAAGGGCTGCCTGATCGACAATGTCCGACCACGAAACGCCCCAGACGGTCGTTTGACCCGGACGGCGAATCACGCTGATCGAAACGGGTCCGTCACTTTCGGTTGAGAGGAACAGCTGCGTTTCCGATTCTCCTGCGAGGTTTCCGGGGATCGATAGAATGTCGCGGATTCCCGTAATCGCAGGCGCCGCATCGGGCCTGACCAATTCGGCCAGAACACCGCGCAACCGCGTTTCCAGGGGCTCGCTCCACAGCAACTGCGAAGAGCGCGTTACAAGCTGGATTTCACCCGGCCGACCGGCCACGGGTCTTGCAAAGATCAGGACATCGCGCTTCTTCAGCTTGGGTGCGCGACCTTTGGCATCACGGGGCACATCAACCAGATAGGTCAGCGATTCACCGACAGCGGCGCGCCCTGATAATAGTGCGCCGGTACGCGCTTCTATATAAAGCCTGACATGGCCCGGCTGAAGCCCGGGCGAGCGCTCCGGCTCAAGCTCGGCCTGCTTGCGAATCTGTGCCCGCAATACAATTTCAGCCTGATCCGCAAGGTCCATCAGATCGGCATAAGTTTCGGCTTGAAACGTTAATTCTTCCTGCGCTGAAACCGCCGGGATAGCGACCAGCAACGCAGTTACAAGCCCGAAAGCGAGCGCGATCTTTGGTTTTTTATGAAATAGTTTCAAATCTTTATTCCATTTCCGATCCATCATCGAATCAAGCGGCTACGGTGCCTCTTGGCGGGCCACCTGTGAATCTGGCGTTAACCCATAAAGCGTTTGCTTGCGCTTCGCATCCTAGCTAAGAACGCAAAAATGCTGGGGACGCTACAACAAAACATCCTTTGCACGTTCGCTTGACTCGAAGGGTCGGGCAGGTGAACAATCTGAACACTACAAGGCAGCTGATTGAGCTGTCTTCGAATGAGCAGCCGGGTACTTATCCGGCGTAAATGGAGTGATGCGACTGAATGGCCTACGCTGACCAACAGATGAGCAATAATAGAGTTATTGCACTGATCCTTGTGGCGTTGATTCATATCGTTCTTGGCTATGCGCTCGTTACTGGACTTGCCTATGAGGCGTTTCAGGAAGCAGTGGAACGCGTAACCACGGTTGATGTTGATGAGCCCGAGCCAGAAGAGCCCGAAGATGAGCCACCACCACCGGAAGAAGTTCCGGAAACTGTGCCCCCGCCATTTGTGCCTCCGCCGCAGCTAAACCTGCCTACCGAGCGGACGCCAACACCGAGTCCTTCGGAAATTCCACCGCGGTCCGACGTTTCGCGGACTCCGAACAAAACTTGCCCTGACGGATCGGTTGTGGCTGCTACGGCAGCTTGCGGCCCCGCGACCAAGCGTTGTCCTGACGGAACCGTTGTTCCCGTTGCCAACGCTTGTCCGGAACCGCCACCACCGCCGCCAAAGTTCCAACCAAAGGACCCGACTCCACGGGGGAGCCCTGGCAATTGGGCAAGCACGCGTGACTATCCATCGCGTGCCCTGCGTGAAGAACGCGAAGGTGTAACCCGCTTCCGCGTCAATGTCGGAGCCAATGGCCGCGTAACCAACTGCACGGTCACCGGTTCCAGTGGACATAGCGATCTCGACCAAGAGACGTGTAAGCTCGTTACACGGCGCGGTCGCTTCAACCCTGCAACCAACGGTGATGGCAACGATGTTGCCGGAACATGGAGCAGCGCCGTCCGCTGGCAGATACCGCAATAACAGTTTTGGCCGCTCGTCATCTGGCGAGCGGCCAGCCCTGAACCAAATTTTTAAATGCTTCTTCTGAGAGGAACCTCGCAATGATTATTGAACTACTACAAGCAGCTGCTGACGAAGCTGCACCAAAGAACAGCTTCGGCTTCATCCAAGCCATGGAAGAAGGCGGCCCGATTGCCTGGGCTATCTTCGGTGTGATGGTTATTATGTCGATCGGATCGTTCTACATCCTGATCACCAAATATCTGGAACAGCGCAAAATCTTCAACCAGTATTCCGATGTGCAAGGGCCTTTCTGGCGGACAAACTCGCTCAAAGAAGGCGCTACCAAGCTGGAGAAAAACAGCGCATGGCGTCAGCTGGTCGACGATGCTCTCAAAGCTGACGACGAGCACGGCAAAATGACCGACAAGCTTGAAGCGCATGACTGGATGCACGGTTCGCTTTCGCGTTCTGAAGCAGCCATCAATGCCAAGCTTGCTGGCGGCCTTCCGTTCCTGGCTTCGGTTGGTGCGACGGCTCCGTTCGTTGGTCTGCTCGGTACGGTTATCGGTATTTACCGCGCGCTGATCGCGATTGGTCTGGCCGGTTCGGCATCGATCGATAAAGTGGCCGGCCCGGTTGGTGAGGCCCTGATCATGACCGCGATTGGTCTGCTCGTGGCTGTTCCTGCCGTTCTTGCTTACAACTGGCTTTCAGCCCGTAACAAGAAGATCTCCGGCATGCTGAGCGGTTTCTCGACCGACATTCTTGCCTACATCAATTCGAATGGTTCGGTTAAGCCGGCAACGATGGCTGCACGTGCTCCTGCTAAGGCACCTGCTGGTAAGCCAGCTGCTGCGAAGCCTGCTGCCGGTACTGCTGCTGGCGCCAAGCCGAAAGCCTGATCGGGTATTCGGGCGGGCCGTATCGCACGGTCCGCCCATCCCTGAACCCGAATTGAAACTTTCTCAGGATAGGAATTAGCAATGGCTATTTCAGCAGGCGGCGGCGGAGAAGAGAAGCCGATGTCAGACATTAACACCACGCCGCTTGTCGACGTGATGTTGGTGCTTCTGATCATCTTTCTCATCGCTGTTCCAGTCGCAATCCAAACGATCGAAAAGCTGGAGATTCCAATCATGGAGTCGGTGGAATCGAAGGACAAGGTTGAAAACCTGCTTCTTACCGTCAGCACAACCGATGCGAATGGAAATAGCGCAGGCGACCCGGGCTATGAAGGTGCCTCACGCCAAGGCGAATGCCGTGTGTATATCAACAACACCACGCTGGTGACATCGCAGGAACTGTTTGACGAAGCATTCGAGCGTCTTGACGCGATTGTGACGCGTGCAGGCGGCCCCGAAGCTATCGCTCAGCAGCCCGATCTGATCCCGCAGGTTCACATCCGCGGTGACATCAACGCACCGTGGCGCTGCGTTGCCGGCACAATCTACAACGTCCAGGTGGCAGGTTATCCTACCGTGGGCTTCATCTCTAACCCGGTCGATCCCAACGGATAATCGACCCGGTTAGACTGAAACGAATTTAGGAGTAATTCACGATGGCAATGTCAGGCGGAAGCGACGATGGCGAGCCAATGATGGAAATCAACACGACGCCGTTGATCGACGTCATGCTGGTTTTGCTCATTATGTTCATCATCACCATCCCGGTTGCAACACACTCGGTCGATATCGATCTTCCGATTCCGGACAATTCCCCTCCTCCACCGGATATGATCGACCCCGTG
The DNA here is from genome assembly GCF_009827395.1 of Pontixanthobacter aquaemixtae. GTDB lineage: Bacteria > Pseudomonadota > Alphaproteobacteria > Sphingomonadales > Sphingomonadaceae > Pontixanthobacter > Pontixanthobacter aquaemixtae. Next base: position 327,649 of record NZ_WTYX01000002.1, read on the forward strand.
CAGAACAAGATCGTTCTGACCGAAGGCAATCAGATCCTGTGGAACGGAACTCCGATCGACATCAACGAGCTGGTGCGCAATCTGAACACCACCAAGAATATCGATCCGGAACCCGAATTGCAGTTCGAACCCGAACCGACAGCCAGTTACCAGCTGTCAGCCGAAGTTCTGAACATCATTAAGGGGTCAGGCGTTACACGGTTTGGTTTTGTCGGAAACGAGAAATACCGGACCTGGAACTAACCGGTTCGAACAACCCGAAAGAGAAGGGGGCGGAGCAATCCGCCCCCTTTTTTGTGTCTGGTAGAAGCTTTGAATGAAGCTGCGCCCGCTCCGCCGACCGCGGTATTCGGCGCCCGACTTGCCAATCCACAACATTATGTGATAACATACCATTGATCGGAGGTTAGTATGGGACACGCAAGCCAACCGGACCAGGCCAGACCAATGAGCGAGATGAACACGACGCCGTTAATCGACGTGATGCTGGTCTTGCTGATCATGTTTATCATCACCATCCCGGTTGCGACGCATTCGACCGATGTCGATCTGCCCACACCATGCACCGAAAACTGCCCGCCCATCGTGCCCGATGCCGTCAGCAACAAGATTGTTATCGACGGGACAGACCGGATTCTGTGGAACGGCACCACGGTCAGCGAGAGCCAGCTGCAGGCTTTGCTCATCCAAACCACGCGCATGGAGGTGGAGCCAGAACTGCAATTCGAACCCACCGCCAATGCCGGATACGACCTTACCGCGCGCACTTTGCATAGGATCAAAGCCACTGGCGTCAGCCGGTTTGGATTTGTCGGGAATGAGCGTTATCGGGTGTTTGACCGAGCCAGCTAGACTGTAGGCGCTCAGTCGCCGAAATCCTCCTCCGTTTCGACCCTCATCGCCGCGTCGGCGAGGCTCTCTGCCTCGAGCAAGAGCTCATCGTCGATTGCGCCTTGCGGCACGCTTTCGCGACCAATCATCACCATCACCGGCACGGCCAGCGGACTGACCCGGTCAAGCTCGACATGCACCAGCCTATCGGCTGCATTCTCGAGCAAATCCGCCAGCCTGCCGATGTCGGTCAACCGCGCGCGGGCATCGGCCCAAGCCGCCTCCAGCAGAACATGGTCGGGTTCGTGCTTGCGCAGCACATCATAGATCAGATCGGTCGAGAAGGTGACCTGCTTGCCCGTCTTGCGCTTGCCCGGATGCTGCCGCTCGATCAGGCCGGAGATCACCGCCACTTCCCTGAATGCACGGCGCAGCAGATGCGAATCCTGCACCCAATCGACAAATTCATCGGCCAGAATGTCGGGCGACAGCAGAGGTGCGGGGTCCTTGACCGGCTGCAACCCCCACACCCCCAGCGAATAATCATTGGCGACAAACCCGCCCGGTTGGAGCCCGCGATCCTCCATGCGGCGGGTAATCAGCATCCCCAGAGACTGGTTCGCGTTCCACCCCTCGAACGTATAATAGACCGTGTAATGCCGCTTCGCATGCGGGAAACTCTCGACCAGAAGCTGCCCCGGGGCGGGCATTTGGCTGCGCCAATCCTGCACTTCGAGCCATTCGCGCACATCATCGGGAAAGCGCGCCCAACCCGCGCGATCATCGAGCAAGCCGCGCACCCGGTCGGCCAGATGGGTGCTGAGCGGCATCCGCGCACCGCCATAGGAAGGGATCATCGCCGATTTTTTCGAAGCGCGGACGATCACATCCATGTCCTTGATCTGCTCGACCTCCAGACTGGTTCCGGCGAAAAAGAAGGTGTCTCCCGCCGATAGCGAGGCGGCGAAGCGTTCCTCCACCCTGCCCAGCGATCGCCCGTTCTTGAACCGCACGGTGAGCATTTCGCTGTCGATGATGATCCCGGCATTGAGCCTGTGGCGCGCGGCGTGTTCAGGGTGAGTCAGCCGCCAGATGCCGCTTTTGTCGCGGGTGATCCGTTTGAACCGGTCATAGGCTTTCAGCGCATAGCCGCCGGTTTCGACAAAGCTCAGCACGCGCTGCCACACATCCTCGGTGATGCTGGCATAGGCGAGTGAGGAGCGGATTTCGGACAGAAGCTCCGCCTCGCCAAAGGGTGCGGCGCAGGCACAGGCCATCACATGCTGGGCCAGAACATCGAGGCCGCCGGGGCGGAAATCCTCGCCATCGCGCTGCCCCTCCTCAACCGCATCCTTGGCCGCGGTCGCTTCAAGAAATTCGAAGCGGTTTCCCGGCACCAGCAGCGCCCGGCTGCGCTGGTCGAGCCTGTGGTTCGCCCGCCCGATCCGCTGGAGCAGGCGCGATGAACCCTTGGGCGCGCCCATCTGGACCACGCAATCGATATCGCCCCAATCGACCCCCAGATCGAGGCTGGCAGTGGCAACAAGCGCGCGAAGTTCGCCGCGCGCCATTGCCCCTTCCACCTTTCGGCGCGCCTCGCGCGACAGCGAGCCGTGATGGATTCCGATGGGCAGTTGATCCTCATTCGCTTCCCAAAGATTCTGGAAAATGTACTCGGCCAAAAACCTTGTATTGGTGAAGACCAGCGTCGTCTTGTTCGCGCGGATCTGTTGGTAAAGCTGCGGGATTGCCCAGGTCGCCGCATGCCCGCCCCACGGCACGCGTTCTTCCTGCGGCAACAGGATTTCAAGATCGGGCTCAGCGCCTTCTTCGCCGATCACCAGCTCTACCTGGTCCAGATCACCCCAAGGCGCGAGCCACGCCTGGAACGCCTCCGGGTCAGCCATCGTTGCCGAAAGCGCCGCCCTTTGCATTGACGGAGCTATCGCCTGCAAGCGCGCTAGGGATAGCGCCAACAGGTCGCCCCGCTTGCCGGTTGCGAAAGCATGCACTTCGTCGATCACGACACGCTTCAGGTGCCGGAACAGTTCGAAACTGTCCGGATAAGACAGCAGAAGCGAAAGCGATTCGGGTGTTGTCAGCAGGATATGCGGCGGCTTGCTGCGTTGCCGCTTCTTGCGGTCCGAAGGCGTATCGCCGCTGCGCGTTTCGATGCGTAGCGGCAGGCCCATCTCCTCCACCGGCGTCAGCAGATTGCGCTGCACATCATGCGCGAGCGCTTTTAGCGGTGACACATAGAGCGTGTGCAGTCCTTCGGGCGGGCCGTTATCGCCCAGTTTTGACGGGCAGAAATCGGCCAGCGTCGGCAGGAAACCCGCCAGTGTCTTACCCGCCCCCGTATCCGCCACCAGCATCCCGTGCTTGCCCGCCTGCGATGCGGCAAACATGGCGCTCTGGTGGTCACGAATGCGCCAATCGCGGCTGGCAAACCAGTCCGCGATCTCATGCGGGATCGCGGCTGAGCTCATTTGTCACGCCCGATGGCCAGAGGCATCGCCAGAGACATTGCCAGAGACATGGACCACATGGACCACTGTCCCTGGAGAGAAAAACGCTCCCACATGTTCGTCTCTCCCGCATCCTCGCGGGCAAAAGATTCAAGGGGATAGATGTCGGCCATGCGCGCGATCAAAGCACAATCGCGCAATGTAGGACAGTTGCGGCTTAGTTTTTCTCGTCCGCCTTGGACTCCATGGCGTAGTCATCTTCATAGTCATCGCCAGACGCCACCGACCACTCGCGCAGATTGTCCACCGGGAAGCCGGTCAGTTCGGAAATGCGGGCCTGTTCCTGCTCCGACAGTTCTTCGAAGCTGCGCGCGGCGGGCAAGTCTGCCGCGGCTTCCTTCATTTTCTTTTCGATGGCCCCGATCTGCCCCATCATCGCGGGCAGCGCTTCCATGGTCGCAGACATGACGCGCGGATCGCTGGCCATGGTAAAGGATTTCCGCGCGAAGATCGCGCCGGTTTCGGTTGAGAAGAAGCCGTCAATTTCTACCAGCTGGGGCTGCGTGAAATGGATCGCGTAAAGTTCCGACATTGCCTTGCGCATCGGCGGTTCCATGACGTCCATCATTTCGCCCATGACACCGGGCATGATCTCGGCCTCTTTCTGCTTGCGCTCCAAGCGGGCGGGATCGAACATATTGGCCAGTTCGGATGCCTGCGCGCTGGTCAGCGAAATGTCTGACTGCTCAAGCCCCAATTGGCCGGCCACGAATGCTGCGGGGCTTTCCTCTTCCATCATCGCGCCCAAGCTCATCAGATCGCCGAAGCTGCCGGAGAACATGCCTTCCATCATTTCGCGCATGGCGCCATCCGGAATCATCTTGTCGACGATTCCCTTCGCAAGCGGCAAACGCGCTTCCTGCTCGGCGGTCAGGGGCTCGACTTCGAACATGCCGGTCAAAGCCGCAAACGGATCGACTTCTGCCGTATCCTGTGCTGCCAGCGGTTGGGCGGTCAAGGCGATCGACGCGCCAATCGTGAAAATCACTTTACGAAACATGATGTTATCCTTCCAAACCCGATCCTAATGCCCCACGCTTTCGCCGCGCTCAAGCCCTGATAGCGCAAGCTGCTCGTCAATTTGCGCCATCAATCGCTCCAGCCCGGCTTCGCTTTCGCTTTCTGCCCGCGCAACCAGCACATCTTGCGTGTTCGACGCGCGCAGCAACCACCAGCCATCGTCGGTGGTAACGCGCACGCCATCGGTGCCGTCGACATTCGCCGGGCTGTTGGCGAGCCGTTCTTTCACTTCGTCAATCGCCGCAAATTTGCGCGATTCATCGACCTGGAAACGCATTTCGGGCGTGTTGATCATATCGGGCATTGCACCGCGCAATTGGGTGATAGATTTGCCCAGCCGCGCAGCAGCGGCAATCAAGCGCACGCCTGCATAGAGCGCATCATCATAGCCGTAATAATCATCGGCAAAGAAAACGTGCCCGCTCATTTCTCCCGCCAGCGGTGAACCAGTTTCCTTCATTTTGGACTTAATCAAGCTGTGGCCGGTCTTCCACATCACCGGCTTGCCACCATGCTCCGCGACATGATCGAACAAAGCGCGGCTGGCCTTCACATCGGCGATAATAGTGGAGCCGGGCATTTTCTGGAGCAAGTCCTCGGCATAGATCATCAGCAGCTGATCGCCCCAGATCACCCGCCCTTCACCGTCAATCGCTCCGATCCGGTCGCCGTCACCGTCAAAAGCAATTCCGAAATCGAGCTTCTTTTCCGCGACCAGCGCGCGCAGATCCTCCAGATTTTCCTCAACTGTGGGATCAGGATGATGGTTGGGAAAATTCCCGTCGACTTCGGTATAAAGCAAATGGTGCTCGCCCGGGAGCCGCGCTGTCAGTCGCTCCAGCGCGGGGCCGGCCGCGCCATTGCCATTGTCCCAACCGATCTTGAGATCGGCCAGAGCGGCCTGATCGAGGCCGTCCAGCCCGCCAACCAGCCGGTCGATATAGTCGCCAAGGACATCCCTGTCCTGAGCCGTGCCGACGCCGTCGATCCAGTCGCCGGCTTGCGCCATCCGGCCGATCGTCTGGATATCCTCCCCGAAAAACGGACGCCCCTGAAATACCATTTTGAAGCCGTTATAATTGGCGGGGTTATGGCTGCCGGTTATCTCAATGCCGCCGTCCACATCTTCGGCTGATGCTTCTGCGTAATAGAGCATCGGGGTCGGGCCCATACCAATGCGGACAACGTCACACCCGCTTGCGGTCAGCCCTTCAACCAGCGCGCTTTCCAGAATGGGCGAACTGACGCGGCCGTCATAGCCAACCGCGACTTTCGATCCGCCGGCCCTTTTCAGCAGCGTTGCAAAACCGCGGCCGATTGCGCGCGCATCATCGGGGCCCAAGGTCTCTCCAATAATGCCGCGAATGTCGTATTCGCGCAGAACGGTCGGGTCGAAAACATGGTTCATCGGATAGTCCTAAGGCTTGTCGGGCGTCGGGTATGGCAATTCATTGAGCAGCAAATCGCGCGCCGCATTGGCCTCGTGGACCTGGTCGTTGGTTCCGCCTTTGTCGGGGTGGACCATCGCGATCAGCTGCTTATGCGCCTGCAAAACTTCCTGCCGCGTGGCATTTTCGCGCACACCCAGAAGCTTGCGCGCGCGGAACAGCGCCTGTGCGCGTGTGCTTTTGCTTTGGGCGAATTGCCACGGCCATTTGCCGAAGATCAGCCTGCAGGCAAGGCAGGCCAGACCCGCAAAGAGAAGAAGCCGCAGCATGGTTCAGGCAAGCTCCAGCCTAGGTTCAGCCTTGGCAATGGCCGGCAGATGCAGGCTCGCCAGAAGCGAGCGCATTTCCTGCCGCGCAACCAGATGGCTGGTGCCCAGCTCTCCCAGATGCCCCTTGTCGAGCAACGTCAGGCCGGACGGGAACAATTCGCGGTAGATCACACGCTCCGAAAGGCCCTTGGCAACGCGAAAGCCCGCGCGTTTGCTCAGCTCGCCCAGCGCCTTTTCGATCCGCTGCATATTGCGCGCTTCGGTGTGGCCGCTGCGATTGCGGACAACCACCCAGTCAATTTCTTTGCGCTTCTGGATCGCGCGCATCTTGCGCGTTTCCCAGATCAGTTCGGCATAGAAGGACAGGCGGCGCACTTTGAAAGTCTCGGCGTCAACCTGCCCGATCAAATCGAAGTCCACGAAGCTGTCATTCATCGGTGTGACCAGCGTGTCAGCTTCGGTCGCAGCGTGGCGCGCGAACACATCGTCCCGGCCCGGCGTATCGACGATGAGGAAGTCCATGCCCTTGCCCATTTCCGCCGCCATCGCATCAAATTCTTCGGTCGTGTCACCGCGAAACACCGCGCATTGGGCGGTCGGAAGGTCGATCCCGCGATTGGCGGTGGTTTCTGCGCGGTTTTCGAAATAGCGGTCCATCGTCCGCTGCCGCGGGTCAAGATCGATCGCCGCAACTCTGGCCCCCTGATAAGCGAGCGCCACGGCGACATGCACCGCAGTGGTCGATTTACCCGTGCCGCCCTTCTCGTTGGCGAAGGTGATCCGGTGCGGAGAAGAATCGGGCAAAGCGTTCATTCTGAATTGGGCATCCTGTATCTGGCTTGTTTCGAAGCCCCCGGCGCGGCTAGGGACTTCGTACCTATCTGATACCGGAGGCCCACAGCCCGTGCAAACGATCACCCGATTGGACATGTTGAGAAAAAGCGTCAGCGAGCTTCGCGCAGGCGGTGCAAAAATCGCGCTGGTCCCGACAATGGGCGCGCTGCACGAAGGCCATCTTACTCTAGTGCGCGAGGCGGCAAAGCTGGCCGATCATGTGGCGGTGTCTATTTTCGTGAACCCGACACAGTTCGGCCCGAACGAGGATCTGGATGCCTATCCGCGCCAATTGGCAGAGGATTCCGCCATGCTCGAGAAAGAAGGCGTCGCAATCCTGTGGGCGCCCGAGGTCGGGGAAATGTATCCCGATGGCTTTGCCAGCAGCATCTCTGTCGAAGGGGTGAGCGCGAATTTCTGCGGGGCCGATCGGCCGGGCCATTTTGACGGGGTCGCCACGGTGGTGAACAAGCTGTTCAACCAGGTCCGGCCCGACATTGCATGTTTTGGCGAAAAGGACTGGCAGCAACTCGCGGTGATCCGGCAGATGGCGCGCGATCTTGATCTGGTTCAGCCCTATGCGCGTGACATTATCGGCATTGCGACAGTGCGCGAGCCGGACGGCCTCGCGATGAGCAGCCGTAACCGCTATCTCGACGATAAAGACCGCGCCGCCGCCGCTACTTTGCCCCGCGAAATGCGCGAGGCGATTGCGCGGATTGAGGACGGCCAGCATGTCGGGCGAACATTGGCGGCGCTCGAAGATGCACTGTTAGGCGCAGGGTTCAGTTCGGTCGATTATGCCGAATTGGCCGATGCCGCGAGCCTCGAAAAGCTTGACGAATTGGGCGAGCGCGAAGGCCGCCTACTCGTCGCCGCACGGATTGGCGGGACGCGATTGATCGACAATATGGCGGTCGGGGCGACCTAACTCTTAGTCGGGTTTCTGGGCGCCGCCTTTGCGGTGCTTGAATTTCGCCTTGCCGCGTTCAACTCGTGGGCCGCGTTGCTTGACCGGCTTCTTACCCGCAGGCTTGCCCGATTTCTCGCGATCCCATTTACCTGGACGGACCTTGCCACCGTCTCCATCGTTTTTGGGTCCGCGATCTTTGTGCTGTGCCTTGCGGTAGGGCTTTTTGCCTTGACCGTTCCTGGGGCCATTTCTGGGACCTTTATTGCGCCGCGCCTGTTCGCGCGGACCGCCTTCGGAGCGTTCGATATGGACCGGACGATCCTTGTCATCATCTTTCGCCGTCCGCTTCACAGCATCGTCAAATTTGTCGGCGATGTTAGTCGGAATTTGAAAAAATGTTTCGTCACCACCGATGCGGATCGCGCCCACTTCGTTGCGAGTGATGTGCCCGCGACGACAAACCAGCGGCAAGAGCCAACGCGGATCTGCATTGTGGCGGCGGCCAATATCCATGCGGAACCAGACGGTATTTTCGAAACCGGGGCGATGGCGTTCCTGCTGCGCCTCGCGCCGCGCTTCAGGTGTATTGGCAATCAGCTCTTCGGGCTGCGGCATCTTGGAACGATGCGCTTGCACCAGCGCAGCGGCGATCTCCTCTGCCGAGCGTGTTTCCAGCAACTTGCGACCCAGCGCCAGATCTTCCTCGTCAGCGTCCACCGGGGCGAGCAATGTCTCCATCAATCTCTCGCGGTCCTGGGCGCGGATGGCATCGGGCGTCGGCGCATTGACCCAATCGGCCTTGATCTTCGCATTGCGCAGCATCGATTCGACACGGCGGCGGCGTGGATAGGGCACCAGAATGACCGCGGTCCCTTTCTTGCCCGCACGCCCCGTCCGGCCAGAACGGTGCTGTAGAGCCTCCGCATCGCGCGGGACCTCTACATGGATGACCAGCGTCACCGTTGGCAGATCGATCCCGCGCGCGGCGACATCGGTCGCCACACAAACGCGTGCGCGGCGATCGCGCAGCGCCTGCATCGCCTGATTGCGTTCCTGCTGCGAATGTTCGCCCGACAGCGCAACCACGCCAAACCCGCGTTCCTGCAAGGTCGCGTGCAAACGCCGCACGGCATCGCGTGTCGCGCAGAACAGAATGGCCGTCTCCGCCTCGTGGAAACGCAGCAGGTTGACCACGGTGCTTTCAATTTCAGACGGCGGAATAGTCACCGCCTGATAGGAAATATCGCCATGCCCGCGATCATCGCCCACGGTAGAAATCCGCAGCGCGTCAGTCTGGTAACGCTTGGCCAGCGCAATAATCGATTTGGGCATCGTTGCGGAGAACAGCAGCGTGCGGCGGCCTTCCGGAGCGCCATCAAGAATCGCCTCCAGCTCTTCGCGAAAGCCCATATCGAGCATTTCATCCGCCTCATCGAGAACGACAGCCTTGAGCGCCGACAGATCAAGAGCGCCGCGTTCCAAATGATCACGCAAACGGCCCGGTGTGCCGACAACAATCTGTGCCCCGCCGCGCAGCGACCGGCGCTCTTTCGATGCGTCCATCCCGCCCACACAGGTGGCGATCCGCGCACCGGCTTTCGCATAAAGCCAGCGCAATTCGCGGCTGACCTGCATCGCCAGTTCGCGTGTCGGGGCAATCACTAGCGCCAGCGGCTGAATGCCGTAGGGAACAGCCTCACCATCGGCGAGCAATTGCCCGCCCATGGCGAGGCCGAATGCCACCGTTTTGCCAGAACCGGTCTGGGCCGAGACAATCAAGTCACGCCCGTCCGCCTCGCTCTCGACAACAGCGGACTGGACCGCGGTGAGCTTCTCATAGCCGCGTTCGGTCAATGCATCGCCAAGGACTGGCGGAAGGTCGGAAAAGGTCATGGAACTCGCATTTTCAGGGGGGAGTCGCGCGCAGCAACATCACCAAGGGGCCGCAAAGCGCGGCGGGCAGGCGAAGCCTCTACACGCTTTGTGCCGCTTTGGCTTGTCTTTTTTGTGCAGGTGCGAAGGCAGCCGGCGCGAGAGCCTATACGCCGAGCCGTTTCTTCACTGTCCCGAAGGCCGCGACTGCGCGGTCGATTTCCTCAAACGTCAGGCCCGCGGACATCTGCGTGCGAATGCGCGCTTTGCCCTTAGGAACCACCGGATAGGAGAATGCGACAACATATACGCCTTCTTTGAGCATCTCGTCGGCAAAATGCTTCGCGATTTTCGCATCATACAGCATGACCGGCACGATGGCGTGCTCGCCCGGTAGCAAGTCGAAGCCCAGATCGGTCATTTGCGCACGGAAATGCGCGGTCTTTTCGGTCAGCTCGGCAATCCGGCCCGGGTTCTTTTCGATCGCATCGATCGCCGCGATCGCGCCGCTGACCACGGGCGGTGCAACGGTGTTGGAGAACAGATAGGGCCGCGAACGCTGGCGCAGCAGTTCAACCACTTCGCGCCGCGCGCTGGTATAGCCGCCGCTCGCCCCGCCCAGCGCCTTGCCCAAAGTGCCGGTGGTGATATCGACGCGGTCCATACAGCCGCGATATTCATGCGTGCCTCGGCCCTTCTCGCCGACAAAGCCGGTTGCGTGGCAATCATCGAAATGGACCAGCGCATCATATTTTTCCGCGAGATCGCAGATTTTGTCGAGCTGCGCGATAAAGCCGTCCATCGAGAACACCCCGTCAGTGGTGATCAGCTTGAAGCGCGCACCCGCCGCATCGGCCTCTTTCAGCTTCTTCTCGAGATCGGCCATGTCGTTGTTTTTATAACGATAACGCTGCGCCTTGGAGAGCCGGATACCGTCGATAATGCTCGCATGGTTGAGCTCATCCGAAATGACCGCGTCTTCGGCGGTCAACAGCGTTTCGAACAACCCGCCATTGGCATCGAAGCAGGACGGGTAAAGGATCGTGTCTTCCATCCCGACAAATTTCGAAATCCGGTCTTCCAGTTCCTTGTGCTGGCTTTGCGTGCCGCAGATGAAACGCACCGACGCCATGCCGTAGCCCCAATCATCAAGACCTTGCTTGGCCGCCGCATTGACATCGGCATCCTGCGCTAGGCCGAGATAATTATTGGCGCATAGATTGATGACTTCGCTGTTCTTCAGGTCAACCACTGCGCCCTGCGGCGAAGTGATCAGCCGTTCGTCCTTATACAGGCTGTCGGCCTTGATCTGGTCGATCTCGCTTTGGAGGTGCTGTTGGAATTTTCCGTACATTATGCGTTTTCCCAATTGAGAACGACCTTGCACGCCTCGCCCGAAAGCATCGCTTCGAAGCCTTTTTCGTAATCGGTATAGGGCAGACGATGGGTGATCAGCGGGCTGATATCGAGTCCCGAATCGATGAATACGCTCATCTTGTACCAGGTTTCGAAAATCTCGCGGCCATAGACGCCTTTGAGCGTCAGCATGTTGAAAATGACCTTGTGCCAGTCAATCGCCATGCCCGCTTCGGGCAGGCCAAGGATCGAGACTTTGCCGCCATGCGCCATATTGTCGATCAGCGACTGGAAACCGGCCTCGTTGCCCGACATTTCGAGACCCACATCGAAGCCTTCGGTCATGCCCAATTCGCACTGGACGTCTTCGATCTTTTCGCGCGACACATTGACCGCGCGGGTCACCCCCATCTTGCGCGCCATTTCGAGGCGGGTGTCGTTGACATCGGTGATCACCACATGCCGGGCACCGACGTGACGGCACACCGCGGCGGCCATCATCCCGATCGGGCCCGCACCGACCACCAGTACGTCTTCACCGACTAGATCGAATTGCAGCGCGGTATGGACCGCATTGCCAAACGGATCGAACAGCGACGCGACATCGAGATCGATACCGGCATTGTGGAGCCACAGATTTGCTGCGGGTAGCGAGAGATATTCGGCAAAGGCGCCGGTCCGGTTGACCCCGATACCATCGGCATCGGCGCACATATGGCGGCGACCGGCCATGCAATTGCGGCACCGCCCGCAGACCACATGCCCTTCACCCGAAACGATCTGGCCGATCTCGTAGCCCAGCACATTGCTGCCGATCTCGGCGATCTCGCCGACGAATTCGTGGCCCACGGTCATTGGCACGGGAATCGTGTCCTGCGCCCATTTGTCCCATTTCCAGATATGCATGTCGGTTCCGCAGATCGCGGTCCGTTTTACCTTCACCAGAACATCGTTGATTCCTATTTCGGGCTCGGGAACATCTTCCAGCCACAAACCCGGTTCGGCCTTCGCCTTGACCAATGCCTTCATTGCCGACTCCAATCGCACAGTTTGCGCGCCGGTTATCATAAAATTTCAAAAGAGTGAAATGAATGCCAAGCGCGCGAGGCGCTGTCGGGAGCAGTGATCGCAGGAGTTGGAGCGGGTAAGGGGAATCGAACCCCTCTAGCTAGCTTGGAAGGCTAGAGCATTACCACTATGCTATACCCGCCCGCTGTGGAGGGGCGCTTTCGACCAGAATTGCGGATTCGTCAACGCCCTTTCCGGCTCGCAAGCAAATCTAACTTGTCCGGGCGCCCGGATTGACTAGCTCGCACTCGCTACCAAACGAGAGAGCCGATCCCCTATGCGCCGCCTGACTCACCTTGAACGGCTCGAAGCCGAAAGTATCCATATCATGCGCGAAGTCGTCGCCGAGGCGACCAATCCGGTGATGCTCTATTCGGTGGGCAAGGACAGCGCGGTGATGCTGCATCTGGCGAAGAAGGCATTCTACCCCTCGCCGCCGCCATTTCCTTTGATGCATGTCGATACCACATGGAAATTCAAAGACATGTATGCGCTGCGCGAAAAGGCGGCGCACGATGCGGGGATGGAATTGCTGGTGTGGCAAAATCCCGAGGCGCAAGAGCGCGGCATTAATCCGTTCGATCACGGCGCGCTGCACACCGATATGTGGAAGACGCAGGGGCTTAAACAGGCGCTCGATCACCATGGTTTCGACGCTGCCTTTGGCGGCGCGCGGCGCGACGAGGAAAAAAGCCGCGCGAAAGAGCGGATTTTCAGCTTCCGCACCGCCAGCCATGGGTGGGATCCGAAGCAGCAACGGCCCGAATTGTGGAATCTCTACAACGCCAAAAAGGCCAAGGGCGAAAGCATCCGCGTGTTCCCGCTGAGCAATTGGACCGAGCTGGATATCTGGCAATATATCATGGCCGAAAATATCGAGATCGTGCCGCTCTATTTCGCCGCCCCGCGTCCGACCTATGAATATGAAGGCGGCCTGTTCATGGCCGACGATATTGAGCGGCTGGAAAAAGTCATGGGCGGCAAGCCCGAGATCGTCGAACGTTCCGTGCGGTTCAGGACGCTGGGCTGTTTCCCGCTGACCGGCGCGGTCGAAAGCGAAGCCTCTACGCTGGCGGAAGTGGTTCAGGAAATGCTCCTCACCACCACCAGCGAAAGGCAGGGGCGCACGATCGACAAGGATGATGGCGGCGCAGGGATGGAGCGCAAGAAGCAGGAGGGCTATTTCTGATGGATGACACCTCCTACAAAACAGACGCGCTGATTGCCGACGATATCGACGCCTATCTGGATCAGCACCAGAACAAGTCGCTGCTGCGCTTCATCACTTGCGGCAGCGTGGATGACGGAAAAAGCACGCTGATCGGGCGGCTGCTTTACGATTCCAAGATGATTTTCGAAGATCAACTGGCCGCGCTGGAAAGCGACAGCAAGAAGGTCGGCACGCAGGGGCAGGATATCGATTTTGCGCTGTTGGTGGATGGCCTGGCGGCAGAGCGCGAGCAAGGCATCACCATCGATGTCGCCTATCGCTTTTTCGCGACTGAGAAACGCAAATTCATCGTCGCCGACACGCCCGGACACGAGCAATATACGCGCAATATGGTCACCGGAGCATCGACCGCCGATTGCGCGGTGATTCTGGTCGATGCGCGCAAGGGTGTGCTCGTCCAGACACGGCGGCACAGCTATCTGGCGCATCTGCTGGGCATCAAGCATCTGGTGCTGGCGGTGAACAAGATGGACCTGGTCGAATATGATCAAGCGACCTTTGACGCGATCGTCGCCGATTATTCTGCCTTTGCCGAGGAAATCGGAATCGAAGGCTTCACCGCCACTCCGATCTCCGGTTTCAAAGGCGACAATATCACCGCGGCCCCTTCCCCCAACACCGCGTGGTATGACGGGCCAAGCCTGGTTGACCACCTCGAGACAATCGAGATTGCCAATGTCGCGGCGCAGGAAAAGCCGTTCCGGATGCCGGTGCAGTGGGTCAACCGGCCTAATCTCGATTTTCGCGGTTTCTCCGGCCTGATCGGCAACGGATCGGTCAAAACCGGCGATGCTGTCCGCATTGTTCCTTCGGGCAAGACCAGCACGGTCAAATCCATCGTTACCTATGATGGCGAGCTGGACAAAGCGGTGGCGGGGCAGTCGGTCACGATCACGCTTGCTGACGAAGTCGATTGCAGCCGCGGCGATGTGATTGCCGCCGCTGACAATCCGCCCGAAGCCTCCGACCAGTTCGAAGCGACATTGGTGTGGATGGATGAAGAAGCCCTGAAACCGGGGCGCGGCTATTGGCTGAAACTTGCCAGCCAGATGGTCACGGCGACCATTCAGGAGCCAAAGTACGAGATCAACGTCAATTCGCTAGAACAACTGGCGGCGAAAACGCTGCGGCTCAATTCGATCGGCGTGGCAGAGCTTCATACCGAACGCCCGATCATATTCGAGGCCTATACGGACAGCCGCGCGCTTGGTGGGTTTATCCTGATCGACAAGATCACCAATGCCACGGTTGGTGCAGGGATGCTGCATTTCAGCTTGCGCCGCGCTTCCAACGTGCATTGGCAAGCGACCACGATCACGCGCGATCAACATGCAGATCTGAAGAACCAGAAGCCGCGCGTTTTGTGGTTCACCGGCCTTTCCGGATCGGGGAAATCGACCATTGCCAATGCGGTAGAACAGCGACTCAATATGATGAACCGCCACACCTTCCTGCTCGATGGCGACAATGTCCGCCACGGGCTCAACAAGGATCTGGGGTTTACCGAGGCCGACCGGATCGAGAATATCCGCCGCGTGGGCGAAGTGGCCAAGCTGATGACCGATGCCGGGCTGATCGTGCTCACCGCCTTTATCAGCCCGTTCCGCGCCGAACGCGATCTGGTGCGCGCGATGATGGAAGACTGCGAATTTATCGAGATTTTCGTCGACACACCGCTGGAAGTGGCCGAGCAGCGCGACGTGAAAGGCCTGTATAAGAAAGCACGCAGCGGACAACTCAAGAACTTCACCGGGATCGACAGCCCTTATGAAGAACCCGAAGCGCCGGAGATTCGCGTAAACACGATCGAAATGACGGTGGAAGAAGCGGCCGATCACATCATCCGCCAAATTTTGCCGCTGAAATGAGCGATCTGATTGAAAGCATGGATGACACCGAACTCGCCGCATATCTGGCGGCGGAGGCGGGCAAGATCCTGCTTGAAGTCCGCGCGAGCGGTGAATTTGAAGGCAAGGCGCTGGGCAAAGCCGGTGATGAAACCGCCAACCGCTATTTGGTCGATGCGCTGCGCAAATACCGGCCTGATGACGGGCTGCTGTCAGAGGAAAGCAAGGACACCAAGGACCGCCTTTCCAAATCGCGCGTGTGGATCGTCGATCCGGTTGATGGAACGCGCGAATATGGCGAAGGGCGCGGCGACTGGGCGGTGCATGTCGGCCTCGCTATTGACGGGACCGCGACGAAAGGCGCCGTGGCATTGCCGGGGCTCGATGGCGGCATAGTATTGCGGACCGACAGCCCTGCATCGGGCATCAAATATGCCGCAACGCCGCGGCTAGTGGTCAGCCGTACCCGGCCTGCGAAAGAGGCGGTCAAGGTGGCCAAGCAGATTGGCGGAGAGCTTGTGCCGATGGGTTCTGCCGGCGCGAAGGCCATGGCGGTGGTGCGCGGCGAAGCGGAAATTTACCTGCATTCTGGCGGGCAGTATGAATGGGATAGCTGCGCGCCTGTGGCCGTCGCGCTGGCCAATGGGCTGCATTGTTCACGGATCGACGGATCGCCGCTGCTGTACAACCAGCACGATGTTTACTTGCCTGATTTGCTGATCTGCGTGCCCGAAATGGCTGACGAAGTCCTCGAACGTGTGCGGGCCTTGGCGGCAGAGTCTTAGTTTTCGCCCGAAACCTGCTCGACGAGCGTCGGCTTTTCATCTTCGGGACGCGGCGCGGCCAATTCCGCCGGGATTGCAATCGACAGATCAACCCGCCGGTTGAACGCCCGCCCTGCCTCATCGGGCGAGCCATCCGCTTTTGCATTGGGTCGAGCCGGGTTTTGCTCGCCCATTGCGATCACCCGGATCCGGCCCTCGCTGACACCGTTCTCCACCAGCCAATCGCGGACAGCTTCGGCCCGCCGCTGCGACGCGCGCAAATTGGCTGCGTCGGCGCCTTCCGAATCGGTGTGCCCACGCAAAGTGATCCGGCCGCCTGCGTCAAATTGCGGGCTTTGCAAAACCTGCGCGAGCTCTGCTTTTGCTGTCGCGCCCAGCGTTGACCCGCCCTCATCGAAAGAGATGCGCTGCCGCAAGGGTTCGAGCAATTCGGCCTGCCGTTCGACATCGGCATCCGGACGAATGATCGATACCGAATCTTCCGCCGGTGTTTCATCCTCGGCAGATTCGGTGGGCTCGGGCTCGACATCCGGTTGTTCAGAGGCCTGCCCGCAAGCCGACAGCGCAAGTGCGGCCAGTCCAGCGGTTGCATATCGTGAAATCATGGTGGTCCTCTCCATCATGTCGGCTGCACCTTTGCCCCGCGCTCCGCTTTGCGTGCGGCCATTTCTTCGGCAGAGCGCGCTTTGGGCGGCGAGAATGTTATGATTGTATCGCCGGCACGCGGCTCCGGACGGGCGGCATGGGTAAAGAACCGCATCCGCCCGGATTTGCGCAGCAACAACAGCATATGCGCCGTATCGGGCAGCTTTTCCTGCGCGTCGTCAAAATTGAACTCGTCCGACAGAGTTGTCTTGCGGAATATCCAGCCCTGCTGCTGGCGATCATTGACATCCGACACGCCAAAGCCGGATTCGAACAATGCCCGCCCCCTTAGCGATGGCGGGATCGCATGCCGGTCATCTTCGGCGGTCGATGCGCCCAGCTGATAGACCGAATCGCGCCCAACCTCATGCGCAAACTCGTTGCAGACGAGCGTGTTATACGCCTCGTTCTCCGTCGCCGCGACGAGCACCTGATAGGGCGCAAGGTCGAGATTGTGTTCGGTCGCCTCGTTGAGGATTTCGCCATGGTAGAAGGGCAGACCGGCTTTGCGCGCCGCGCTCAGCCGCTGCCAGCTCGGGTCAACGATCATCACCGGCGTCTTCAGGCTTGCCATCTGCTCGGCAAGCGCGATGCTCCATTGGGTGCTGCCGACAATCAGCAATCCCGGGCGCGTATCGCCTTTCACTTTGAGCAAGCGCGCCACCCAGTTGATGGTAAAGCCATGCGCAACGATTGTGGTGACCACCACCGCAAAGCTCAGCCCGATCAGGACATTGCCATCGGCATAGCCCAGCTCTGTCAGGCGCAAGGCAAACAGGCCGCAGATCGCAACCAGAACGATACCGCGCGGGGCAATCCAAGCGAGAAAGAAACGCTCGTTCCACGGGACCGAACTGCCAAGCAGGCTGAGCAGGATGGTGGCCGGGCGAACCACGAACAGAAGCGCGATAAGGAACAGGATAAAGCCGGGATTGATGCGCGGGTCGATATAGGCAAGGTCTTCTAGCGAAAGCGAAGATGACAGCAGGATAAAGATCCCCGACACCAGCAGCACCGCGATATTTTGTTTGAACGGGTGGATGCTGCGCAGGCTGGACACGTGCATATTGGCCAGCGCGATGCCCATCACGGTCACTGCGACCAGACCTGCCTCATGCTCGATCTTGTTGGAAAGAACGAACACCGCGACGACGGTGGTCAGCAGCACCGGTACTTTTAGATATTCGGGAATGGCCCCGCGCGGGAAAGACCATGCAATCGCTTTGGCCGCGAAATAGCCAAGCAGACCGGCGATGATCGCGGCAAAGATCATCGGCGGGACGACTTCGAACAGGGTCGCCCCGGGGCGCTCTGCGGTCATGCGGAAATATTCGAAAGCGATCACCGCGCATAATGCGCCGATGGGATCGTTGACGATGGCTTCCCATTTGAGGATATCCGACGGGCGTTTTTGCACCGAGGATTGCCTGAGCAGCGGCATCACAACGGTCGGCCCGGTGACAACCAGAATGCCGCCGAACAGGATTGCTACAGGCCACACGAGCCCGGCGACATAGAAACCCGCGAGACTGCCTGCGAGCCAGCCAACCGGAACGCCGAAAATCACCAGACGCCACACGCCGTCCCCGGCATGGCGCAACTCGCGCAAATCCAGGCTTAAACCGCCTTCGAACAGGATCAGCGCGACGCCGATTGCGACCATCGGCTCGAGCAAGTCGCCAAAGGCGCGCTCGGGATTGAAAATTCCCAGAATTGGTCCGGCCAAAAAGCCTGCGGCCAGCATCAGGACAATCGCCGGCCAACCCGTGCGCCATGCGATCCATTGTGCGCCAATGCCGAGAACCCCGACCAGCGCGATGACTAATGCTTGCTCTTCCATGGACTGCTGGTGCCACCAACCCCTTGTTTTGAAACCATGTCCTACAAAGAGCAATTCTCGCCCAAAGGCGAGTCAAAAGCAACGGAAAGCTCAGTCGCCTTCAAATTCCATCAGCGCCGAAACCGCGACATCGGCGGCACCCAGCTTCTGCGCGCCGCCAAGATCGGGGAGGTCGATGACGAACAGCGCATGGTCCGCTTTCGCGCCCGCCATCCGCAGCAGCTCCACCGAAGCCAGCGCGGTGCCGCCGGTTGCGATCAAATCATCGACGATCACCACGCGCTGGCCCGCATCGACCGCGTCAGGATCGATTTCCAACCGATCGGTGCCATATTCCAGCGCGTAATCCACGCCGATTGTCTTGACCGGCAATTTCCCGGGTTTGCGCACCGCGATGAAAGGCAGCCCCAGTTCAACTGCAACAGCAGCGCCGAAGATAAATCCGCGCGCTTCCATTCCCGCAATCGCTTGGGCGCCAGCTTTCTTCGCGTCTGCGGCCAGTAGCCTGACCGTCGCGGCCAGACCCGCGCCATTGCCAATAAGCGTGGTGATATCGCGGAACTGGATGCCCGGTTCGGGGAAATCGGGCACAGTGCGTACCAGCTGCTTCAACTCGTCAGCGGTCATTGATCACCTCGGAAAAAGAAACGCCCCTTGCACCTGATCGATGCAAGGGGCGTTGAAATTAGCATCAGCGAAAGAAAGCCGGTTTAGTCGGCTTTCTTCGGTTTGGTGTCGGACCAAACATGCTTTTTCGCGAAATATGCAAGCACTGTGGCGAAGAGCAGGAACAGCACGACGGGCCAGCCCCTTTGCTTACGCTCGACCAAGCTTGGTTCCGCAGTCCATGTGAGGAACGCCGAAACGTCTGCCGCCATTTGCGGGATCGTGGCTTCGGTGCCGTCAGCATAGCTAACCTGTCCATCGAGCGTCAGCGGCGGAGCCATCGCGAGATTGAGGTTAGGGAAATACTCGTTGAAATGGCCGCCATCGGGGGTCGAGAATTCGGGGAACTGTTCCTTCAGTTCAGCCGGAATCGGGCCGTAGCCGGTCAGCAACGAATTTACATAGGCGGTGCCGTTGGGGCGCGCCTTGGTCATCAGCGACAGATCCGGAGGCGCCACGCCGTTATTGGCAGTCGCGGCTGCAACATTGTTGGGATATGGCGCGGGGAATGTGTCAGTCGGGAGACCCGGCCGGGTAATCGCTTCACCGGTATCCGAATCGATATCGCGGATATTGGTCCATTCAGCGGCCAGCGCTTTCACTTCCTCAGGCGAATAACCCAGCTGCTCGAGGTCGCGGAATGCGACATATTTGAGCGAGTGACAGCTCGAGCAGACTTCCTTGTACACCTGGTATCCGCGCTGAAGCTGCGCGGCGTCCCATGTGCCGAAGGGGCCATCGTGCTGGAATTTGATGGGCTTTGGCGATTTGTGGAATTCGTGCTCCACAGTTGGCTTCACGAAGCGGCCATAGTTGGAAAGATCGGAAAATGCAGGGCCCATGCCGGCAATCAAAGAGATCAGCGCAACGCCTGCGAAACCGATGCCAACTAGAAATGCGATAAGACGGATCATGTCAGGTCTCTTTCTCTCGTCCTTAAGCCGCAGAATCTGCTTTGGCGTTTAGCGCCGCATCATCATCAGAGCCGAGCACAGCTTCGGTAATGGAATAGGGCAACGGATCAGGCTTCTCTATCGAGGAGATGATCGGCAGGATCACCAGGAAGTGCAGGAAGTAATATGCCGTCGCGATCTGGCTGAGCATAATATAGGGTTCTTCCGCATGCGCACCGCCGAGATAGAACAGCGCGGCCATATCCAGCATCAAGATCCAGAAGAAGATGCGGAACAGCGGACGATATTTGCCCGAACGCACAGGTGACTTGTCGAGCCACGGCAGAATGAACCAGATCAGGATCGCCGCGAACATCGCCAGCACGCCCCAAAGCTTGGCCGGCAGGATGAAGTCAAAAGTGAACGCACGCAGGATCGCGTAGAACGGGTAGAAATACCATTCGGGAACGATCAGCGCCGGTGTCGAAAGCGGGTTCGCTTCGATGTAATTGTCCGGGTGACCCAGCGCGTTCGGCATAAAGAACACGAACATCATGAAGATGATCAGAACAACGCCCAGTCCAAAGCCGTCTTTGGCGGTGTAGTAAGGGTGGAAAGGCAGCGTATCGCTTTCCTTCTTCACTTCCACACCGGTCGGGTTGGAGGAACCGGGAATATGCAGCGCCCAGATATGCAGGATGACGACACCGGCAATCACGAAAGGCAGCAGGAAGTGCAAGCTGAAGAAACGGTTTAGCGCGGCATTGTCCGGCGCATAGCCGCCAAGCAGCCACACCTGCAGCGGCTCACCGATCAGCGGGATCGCGCCGAACAGGCCGGTAATAACTTTCGCCGCCCAGAAGCTCATCTGACCCCAGGGGAGAACATAGCCCATAAAAGCGGTTGCCATCATCAGCAGGAAGATAACCACGCCCAGCAGCCACACCATTTCGCGCGGTGCCTTGTACGAACTGTAATAAAAACCGCGGAAAATATGCATGTAAATCACGAGGAAGAAGAAGCTCGCGCCATTGGCGTGCGCATAGCGGATCAGCCAGCCCCAGTTTACATCGCGCATAATGTGTTCGGTGGTCGCAAAGGCCACTTCCGTGTTCGACGCATAATGCATCGCCAGCACGATTCCGGTGACGATCTGCAGCATGAGGAAGAACCCGGCGAGCACGCCGAAATTCCACATATAGCTGAGATTGCGCGGAACCGGATAGCCGGCACCAACCGCATTATAGACGAGCCGCGGCAGAGGCAGCCTCTCGTCCATGAATTTCATAAAGCCGTTAGTCGGCGTATATTCGCGGGCCCAGGGAAAACTCATATCGCTTCTCTTCTCGCTTAGCCGACTTGAATGACTGTGTCTGAGGTGAAGGCATATTCCGGCACTTCAAGATTGGTTGGCGCGGGGCCTTTGCGGATCCGGCCTGCGGAATCATAGTGCGAACCATGGCACGGGCAGAAATAGCCGCCATATTCGCCTTTGACTTCGCCTTCTGCAGCGCCAAGCGGAACGCAGCCGAGGTGAGTACAAACACCCATCGTCACGAGGATATCGCGGTGGCCTTCTTGCGTGCGTTCGTCGAGCGTTTGCGGATCGCGCAGATCGCCAAGCGGCACAGCGTTTTCTTCAGAGATTTCTTCTTCGGTCAAACGCTTCACAAACAAGGGCTGCTTGCGGAAAATCGCCTTGATCGCCTGTCCCGGCTCGATTGCAGAGATATCGAGCTCTGTGCTGCTTTCAGCAAGCACGTCTTTGGAAGGTGCCATCTGGCTGATCAGCGGAAGCAGCGTAACCGCTCCGCCCACGCCTGCAGCACCAACCGCTGCGATATTGATAAAGTCGCGCCGACGTACTCCGTCTTCGCCTCGTTCTTCAGCCATTAGCTTGCCTTGCCCTGCAACTGCGCCGCATACAATGCTGCGCCAACACTCAATCCACCGGTCCGGTCCACGGAACGAATGTAACTTTCGCCCCCGTTTCCCGGCCATCTGGCAGATGCGCGAAGGCAACCTGCCATATGCCGGTTTGGGCGCGCTATTAGCGGTGATTGTCGTGGCTGCCAACCGCCTTTTTGGCACTGTTCATTCGGTTTTGCGCAACCCGGTGGCGCGCGGGGTCAGCCTGCCAAGCCGATCAAACTGAATTGCCGCCCGTAATTCGCCTCGCCCCGATGCGTCGCGCGGCGATAGGAATAGAAGCGGTCGGCTTGGCTATAGGTATCGAGCCCCAGCGCTTCGATGGTGCCGACACCGGCGGCTTCCAGTCGAGAAACCACATAGGCCTCCAGATCGAACTGCCAGTGGCCGGGCTTCCCGCGGGCAAAAAAGCGATCATCGCCGGTTGAAAACCGTGCACGAAAGCCCTCGTCCACTTCGTAGCTGGCTTGCGCGATACAGGGGCCGACCGCGGCACATATATTGGCACAATGCGCGCCGAGGCTTTCCATTGCCTGCACCGTGGCTGCAATCACGCCGTCATGCGCCCCGCGCCAACCGGCATGCGCCGCACCCACGACACCCGCCGACCGGTCTGCCAGCAAAACCGGCGCACAATCGGCGGTAACAATGCCCAGCAACAGTCCGGGGGTCTTTGTCACCAGCGCATCTGCTTCGGGTCGCTTGTCGATACTCCACGGTTTCTCGACCACCACCGCCTTGGCCGAATGCACCTGATAGGGGGAAACCAGCGTCGCATCGGGCAGGACCGCGGCACTCGCGCGCTTGCGGTTTTCGGCAACCGCATCCCCATCATCGTCCGCGCCCAGGCCGACATTCAGGCCCGAAATCGCGCCCAGCGAGACACCGCCGTGCCGGCCGAGGAAGCCGTGCGCTGTCCCCTGCAGGCAGCCCGCGTGAATGATTTCGAGCTCAGCCAAGCGAACGGGCCACCTGTTCAAATGTGTCGCGCGACAGATTCTTGGCGCTCCGGATACGCTCCAGCTCAGCGCGCATCATCGCGGATCGTTTGGGTTCGATCCTGCGCCAGCGCCCGAGCGACGGGACAAACCGCGCGGCTGTTTGCGGGTTGATCGGATCGAGCTCCAGAATGAGGTCGGCAATCAAACGGTACCCTTCACCATCCGCCGCATGGAAGGCATGCGGGTTGGCGGCGAACGCCATATAAAGCGAACGCACGCGGTTGGGGTTCCTGATATTAAAGTCGGCATGATCCGCCAGCGCCTTCACATGCTCAATCGCCTCTGGATGGAGCGAAGAGGCCTGCAGCGCAAACCATTTGTCGACCACCAGCTCATTGTCCGAATAGCGTTCGTGAAAGTCGAGCAGTTTTGCGCTCCGCCTTTCGGTGCTGAGGCCGGTTAGCACCATCAAGGCACCCTGCCGGTCGGTCATATTGTCGGCGGCATCATATTGCGCCGCCGCCATTTCGGAGGCGAGAGCGCCATTGGCCGCAGCGAGATATGCCAGCGCTTGAGTTTTCACTTTGCGTGCGCCGCGCGACGCCGATTCCTGACTATAGGCGACAGCGGATACGCGCCGATGCAGCTTTGCCAGCCCATCTTCAAACCGCGCGCCCAGCCACGCCTTCAACCCTTCGCGTTCCTCGTGGATGCGTGTGGGATCGGCGACCTGTTGCTGCTCAAGCAGATAGGTCAGGCCGGGAAGCATCATCAGCTCTCCGCGCATCGAATCGTCGAGCGTTTCATCGGTCAGGATCGCTTCAAATGCCTGTGCAATCGAGCGGCGCGCTGCCTCTCTCGCATAGTCATCCAAGCCATCGCTCGACGCCGCAGTAAGATGCCGCACGATCAAATCCTGCATCGCCTCGTAGCGCGCAAAGGGATCGTCATCCTTCGCGGCAAGGAATACGAGATCGTCGTCGGAGATGTCGCGCGCAATCCGCACCGGGGCGGAGAAACCGCGATTGACCGACAGCACGGGAGAACTGGCGAATCCGCCAAAGGAAAAGCTCTGCTCGGGCTGGTCGAGCACAATCAGCTGTTCGCCTTCGTGGCTGCCATTATCACGATCGAACAGCGCGATCCGGAGCGGGATCGGCATCGGCTTCTTGCCCGGTTGCCCGGGTGTTGGCGGAACCGTTTGTTTGAGAGTCAGAGTCGCCGTATCGCCCGAGTGTTCAAGGTTGATATCAACCCTTGGCGTACCCGCTTGCGAATACCACAGGCGGAATTGCGACAGGTCCAGCCCTGCGCCATCTTCCATCGCACGGATGAAATCTTCGCAAGTCGCAGCTTCGCCGTCATGCCGGTCGAAATAGAGGTCCGTGCCCTGGCGAAAAGCCTCTGGCCCGCACATTGTCCGCATCATGCGGATCACTTCGGCGCCCTTGTTGTAGACGGTGGCGGTGTAAAAATTGGAGATTTCGCGGAAGCTGTCGGGCCGGATCGGATGCGCGAGCGGGCCGGAATCTTCGGGGAACTGTGCCGAGCGCAAAATCCGCACATCCTCTATCCGCTTGACGGCTTCCCCTTGCATATCCTGGCTGAACAGCTGGTCCCGCAGAACGGTGAAGCCTTCTTTCAGGCTCAATTGGAACCAGTCGCGGCAGGTCACCCGGTTGCCCGACCAATTGTGGAAATATTCGTGCGCGATCACCCCTTCGACACCGTCAAAATCGCCGTCGGTTGCGGTTTCGGGATCGGCCAGAACATATTTGGTGTTGAAGACGTTGAGGCCCTTATTCTCCATCGCGCCCATGTTGAAATCGCTGACCGCAACGATATTGAACACATCCAGATCATATTCGCGTCCGAATGTCTGCTCGTCCCATTCCATCGACTTGATCAGCGACGTCATCGCGTGGCGGGTGCGGCCCAGATCGCCATCTCGGACATAGATTGCGAGATCGACTTCGCGGCCGGACAGTGTTGTGAAACTGTCAGCGTTGGCGACCAGATCGCCCGCGACCAATGCGAAAAGATAGGACGGCTTGGGCCATGGGTCGTGCCATTCCGCCCAGTGGGTGCCATCGCCATTTTCGCCTTCTGCGGCTTTGTTGCCGTTTGAAAGCAGAACCGGAAAATCCGCTTGCGAGCCAGCCATGCGCACGGTGTATGTCGACAGCACATCGGGCCGGTCGGGGAAGAAAGTGATCCGCCGGAATCCCTCTGCTTCGCATTGCGTGCACAGCATGCCGTTGGAGGCGTAAAGCCCCATCAATTGCGTATTCGCGGAAGGGTCAATCTCTGTCGTAATCGACACCTCATGCGCATCGCCCGGCAGGGTCAGAAGCAGCGAGTCGCCGTCCATTTCCCAACCCGAACTTTCCTGACCATCCACCGTAACGCTTGCGGCCGAAATTCCGTCACCATCCAGCCGCAACACGGCCGATGCCTGCGCCGCCGGATTGCGTTCTATCTGCAGGGTCGAGACCACTATGGTCTTGGCCAAGCCCAGCGTGAATTCGAGCCGCGTGGCCGGAACCAGCCACGGAAACGGCTGGTAGTCTTCGCGCCGGATTACCGGGGGTTCGTGAGGGGTGGGCGCGGCATCTGCCATCTCGGGGTTCGTTGAAATATCCATGGCGCCTGTCTGTAAATTGTCCTGAGCGCGGGTCCAGCCCCAACTGCGCCTGTCGAACGGCCCGGCTGGTTCATCGGTGGCAGCGTTGACAGTGTGCAGCAATCGGGGGATGCATCCGGAAAACACGGGAGGGAGCCCAATCATGTTTGATTTTCTTGCCAGCGCCGCAGCGGGAACCGCAGGCAGTTTTGACGTAGAGGCCGCCACGCGCGTTTATCTGGACACGCTTCAAGGGCCGGCCCGCGCAAAGTCGGACGCCTATTTCGTCGGCGGTTATTGGCTGATCCTGTGGGGCACGCTGGTCGCGATCCTTATTGACTGGCTATTCCTGCGTTTCCGGCTCAGCGCGCAATTCCGTGATTGGGGCGAGCGGTTCTTCAAACGCCCGTTCGGTGTCACCTGGGTCACCGCCTTGCTCTACAGCATTGTCGGCTGGGCAATCAGCCTTCCCTGGTCAATCTACACCGGGTTTGTCCGGGAGAAACAATACGACCTTCTCGATCAGGGGTTCGGCGCGTGGTTTGGCGAACAGTTGATCGGCTTCGCTATTTCGCTGTTCTTCGCGCCGCTGCTTATCGCGGTGATCTATTGGGTAATCCGCAAGGCTCCGCGGACATGGTGGCTATGGGGCACGGGCGTTGTCGGGATCTTTCTGTTCCTGATGGTGATGATCGCGCCGGTGTTTATTTCGCCGCTGTTCAACACCTATACCGAAATGGAAGAAGGCCCGCTGCGTGACCGGATCGTGGCGATGGCAGAGGCCTATGATGTGCCAGCCGACAACATCCTCATTTTCGACCAGTCGAAGCAGCACAAAAGAGTTTCGGCCAATGTTTCCGGCCTTGGCCCGACAATCCGGATTTCGCTCAATGACAATCTGCTTGAGCGCACGAGCGAGCAGGAAGTGGTCGCGGTGATGGGGCACGAGCTGGGCCACTACAAGCTCAGCCACGGGCCCAAGCGCGTGTTCTTTATGCTGCTGATTATCGGCATCGGGCTGTTTGTCGTCAGCCGCGCCGCGCCGTGGCTGATCGCGCGCTATGGAGACCGTTGGGGCGTGAAGGATCTCGCTGATCCCGCATCTTTGCCCGTGCTCGGGATCGTGCTTTCCGTATTCTTCATGTTGGCGACCCCCGCCTTCAACAACATCACCCGCGTGCAGGAGAACGAGGCAGATGCCTTCGGCCTTGATGCGGGCAAAGAGCCTGACGGTTTTGCCCGCGCCGCGATGCGGCTGAGCGAATATCGCAAGATCGAAGCCAGCCCGCTGGAGGAGTTCCTGTTCTACACGCACCCCTCGGGCGAAAACCGGGTCCGCCGTTCGATGCAATGGAAAGCGGACAATGTCGCGGATGCGGTGATCGAGGCCCCACCAGAGGGCTATCTCGAAAAATAATGCCGCATTTGTTGATCTTCGGTTTGGGCTACACCGCCACGCGCATTGCAGCCGCGCTGGAGGAACGGGGATGGACTGTCGATGCAACGGGGAGCAGCGGCAATGTCAGCTTTGCCGACCGCGAAGCTGTGTTGGCGAAGCTCTCTTTAGCAACGCATGTTCTGTCTTCGGTTCCACCATCTGACGGCACCGATCCGGTGCTTGACGCTTATGGTGATGCGCTGGGCCAGAGCTGGCTAGGCTATCTCTCATCCACCGGAGTTTATGGAGATACGGGCGGCGCATGGGTCGATGAAAGCGCCCCGATTGCAACGGGCCGCCGGACCGCCCGCTCTGCTTGCGACCAACGCTGGCTTGAAAAGGGCGCGCGGGTCTTCCGTTTGCCGGGCATTTATGGCCCGGGCCGGAGCGCGTTTGAGCGGGTGAGAAACGGCAATGCGAAGCGGATCGATCTGCCCGGCCAGGTCTTCAGCCGGATCCATGTCGATGATATTGCCACCGGCGTATTGGCGGGCCTCGATGGACCTGCTGGCGCCTATAATCTCTCTGACGACCTGCCTTGTGCGCAAGATCTGGTTATCGCGGAAGCCTGCCGATTGATGGGCTGCCAGCCGCCGCCGCTGCTGTCCTTGGAAGAGGCGGATTTGTCCGAAATGGCAAAGGGTTTCTATGTCGAGAATCGCCGTGTTGCAAATGGCAAGGCCAAGCGGGTTTTGGCGTGGCGGCCGCAATTTCCGACTTATCGCGAAGGGCTATCCAGCCTGATCTAGCTCTTCCGCGCCCGCAGCGCCCAGACCATCCCGGCGAGCGACAGAACCGCGCCTGCTTCGGCCAGCAGCGACCATTCATATCCTTCGATAAATGTCGAAATCAGCATCGCGACGATAACCACCAACACCCCATTATAGGCGGCGCGGCCGGGGCCGATTTCGCGCACGATCTGGTAATATAGCGGGAAAGTCACAACCGATCCGGCAATCGCCAGCCAAGCGACCCCGGCCCAGTATTCCCAACGCGCAGGAAATACCGGAGGACCAGCTGTAATCCACGCAACCGTCGCATCAATGATAACACCATAAAGAATCGACCAGGCGAGCAGGCTTGGCATGGGGAGGCCGCGCCCGACCTTTCCCGCCTGGATCACATTGGCAATCGAGGCTGCAAGAATGCCGCCAATCGTCAGCGCCGTCCCCAGCGTGACATTGCCGGTCAGCCGTGAAAGTTGCGCCTCATGCACCAGCAGCAGCACGATCCCCGACATCGCCAGCGCGCCGCCAAGCAGGAACCGCCCGGTGACTTTCTGCCCCAAAAGCGCCCAACCAAGGATCGCATTGGGGATCATCAGCATCCCGAACATCAGCGCAACAATGCCCGAAGTCAGATGCAGTTCCGCGCGATAGACAAAGCCGAAATTTGCGGCGAACTGGAAAAAGCCGATAGCGATCGCGAGCAGATGCCCGTCGCGCCCGATCTTGAGACTGCGCCCCATCGCCAGCGCGACACCGAACATTGCCGGGCACGCCAGCGCGAAACGCCAGGTGATTGACCACGCCGCCGGAACATCGCCGATCTGGCCGGTAATCACATACCAGGTCGATCCCCAGATCAGGCCAACCAGGATGAAAGGCAGGACAATTTTGGGCCGCAGCAATGTGTGCGGATTGTCGCCATCGTTCTGATGCAGGCTCATAGGCTGGCGATTGCCTTGGCGAGCTTGATCGCATGGTCTTGCGGTGTGTTCCACGCGGTGACCAGCCGCGCGGCGCCTTCGCCCCAATCGTAGAAATCAAATCCCTGCGCGCGCACCGCATCGCGTTCTTGCGGCGTGCATTTCAGGAAAATCTCGTTTGCTTCGACCGGATGCATCAAACGGTCACCAGCCGCGCCGGCGACTTCCTGCGCCGCGCCATTGGCCGCCCGCGCATTGGCAAGCCACAGATCCTTGTCCAGCATCGCCAGCAATTGCGCCGCCAGATAGCGCCCTTTACTTTGCAAATGTCCCGCCCGCTTGCGGCGATAGCGCGCGATATCGGCCAATTCCCGGTCAAAGAAGATGATTGCCTCTGCGCTCATCCCGCCATTCTTGACGAAGCCGAAACTGAGCGCGTCGACCGCGCTCGCGGCCTCTGCAGCAGAGCCGCCCAAAAACGCGCAGGCATTGGCGAAGCGCGCGCCGTCCATATGCAGGCCGAGCCCGCGCTCTTTGGCGAGATCGGCAATCGCCGCGATCTCGCCCGGCCGGTAGCTGCAGCCATATTCGCTGGCCTGGGTAATCGAAACGGCATGCGGTTGCACTTGGTGCACGTCATCGCGAATCGGATCGATCACCGCGCGGACCGTATCGGGTGTCAGCTTTGCGCTTTCCCCTTCGGCCAGCATCAATTTCGCGCCGTGCAGATAAAAACCCGGCGCGCCGCATTCATCCTGTTCGATATGCGCTTCGCGATGGCACACGACGCCGCCATGCGGCTGGACCAGCGCTGAAAGCGCAAGGCAATTGGCCGCCGTCCCCGTCGCCACCCAAAGCGCTGCACATTCGCGGCCGAAGACCTCTCCGAAGGCGTCATCCAGCCGCTGTGACACGCCATCGCCATCATAGGGCGCGTCGGGCGCATCGGCTGCCTTCATCGCTTCCCACACAGCGGGATGGACCGAAGCGGCATTGTCGGACAGGAACTGCATGGGTGCATTCATAATGGAACGCCCTTAAGCCACCGGGCGTTCAGTGCAAGAGCCGCAATTAGCAACAAGGACAAGTTGATGAGCATCGAAGGACTTACGATCACACGCCACGAAGAGCAGAGCAAAGGCGAGTATCACGCGCATATCGAAGGCACCAAGGCGATCGGGCGGCTGACATGGGTTGAACGAGAGATCGCCGGAGAAGTGGTTCGTGTGGCCGAACACACGCTCGTCCCGCGCGCAATCGGCGGGCGCGGTGTCGCGGCAAATCTGGTCGACGAACTTGTCAAGGATGCCCGCGAGAACGGGTTCAAGATTGTTCCGCAATGTTCCTATGTCGAAAAGAAATTCGACCAGAACCCGGCATGGTCCGACGTGCGAGCCTAGGGGGTTAGTTCGGAGAAATCCGTCCCGGCGATGCTGCCCAGAATTGCCGATCTCAGCGCACGGGCGCGCTCAAGCGGCAGGCCTTCGACTTCCAGCGTGCCGCCCGCCAGCCCCAACTTCAATGTCGCATAGCCACGCCGTTTCGCAATCGGACCCTGTATGATCTCGACAGATTGCAATTTCACTCGCGAGGCAACATCCAGCTTGGGCGCAAGCCAGCCGCGTTTGACGAAGAAATATTGCGCGCCGAGCGCGTTGAAATCGAACCGCCACAAGAACATCTGCCGCAAGGCAAACAGGCCTCCTGCAGCCAGAGCAATCAGCGCGAATGCCGGTGATGCCGCATTGCTGATCGTCAGCCCCGTGGCCAAACCGATGGCAATCACAAGGAACACGGCAAATTCGATAATGGCGCTGTCGGTGCGGAATTTGCGGCTGCCGCGATGCCAATCGGTGCCCTCGGACGGATCAAGCGAAAAGCCCGCCGCTTTGGCGATGGGCCGCAATTCGCCGACTTGCGCGAAGGGCGCGACATCGTGGCTCGCCGCCCCGCTATCCTGTGCCAGGCTGACAACTTTAAGGCCATGCCAGCCGAACCGGCGGCGCAGAAAGCCTGTACCCATTTTGAGCGCCTGCACGCGGTGGACCGGCATTACGACATCGGTTTTGGTCAGCAATCCGCGCCGACGGCGAAAGCCCTTCTCCGTGCGCTCAAGCCTGAAACCCCAATCGCGCAAGAATGTCCGGACAATGCCCGTGATCGAACCGACGATAACCAGCGTCACAAGGCCCGAGATTACACCCAATATCTGCGCCACGGGTCCCAGATTGGCGAGCCAGCTTCCCGGTCCTGCGATCCAGCCGGCCCAGAAATCTGGATCGGTCAGCTCGATCGAAGCAAAGGTTTCTACATATTGGAAAAGACCGGCCAGCACTGCGAATACGGCCAGCGAGAATTCAAACAGGCCGAATGTCAGCAGGCGTTTTCCGTTCATGGCGAACAAGATTTCGGCCGGCGACTCTACAACGGCATCGACTTCGTCATCGGCTGCACTGGCAACCACGCCATCTTTCCGCGCTTTGACCACTTCGCGCAGACGTTCGCCCTCCGCCTCCGCCAAATAGCTGAGCGCGAGCTCGTCTTTTCCCCCTGCGCCGGTTTCAAAGCGGACCTGCACCAATCCCAGAATGCGCGGGATCAAGGCTTGCTCAAGGCTGACATCCTGAATGCGTTCGTATGGGACCGATCGCGCCGCGCGCGACAGGATGCCGCTTTCGACGCGGATATCGGTGTCGCCCACAAGATAGGTGAAGCGCCGCCAGGAAAAATAGGAAAGCCCCGCGGTCAGCAGCGCTACGACAACGCCGATTCCCAAAGCCGCAAAGATAGCCCAGGGGAATTCCCGCATTGCAAAATAGGCGGCGACCATCGGGAAAATCGCATTTTGCAAGCCTTGTACCGCCTTGACCGCAAAGCTGAGCGGATGCGTTCTTAACGGCTGCGCGGCGTTGTGGGTTTCGGGCAATGTTTCGTGGGGGTCGCTCACCGGCTCGTTCACACCATTTCGCGCTTGATATGCCCGCGGATGGTTTCGCGCATCGCCAAAGCGTCTTCATTTGCGAGGCCGGGAAGATGCACCGACGCGTTGTGCGAACCGGCGGTATGCAGCGTCAGCGTGGCAATCCCATAGGCGCGCTGCAGCGGTCCCTGATTGACATCAATATGCTGGACCCGGCCAAACGGGACCACCGTGTCCGAATTGAACAGAATGCCCTTCACCACGCGCAGCCGGTCGTCACCCATATCATATCCGCGCGCGTGATAGCGGCGCAGCGGAATGCGGATAACAAGGAACGCTGCAACAAGGAAAACCGGTACCACAAACACGCCGAAAGGCAGGATTTGCACCGCTTCGAGCACAATAGAGCCGATAACAAACGGCAGCGCTGTCAGAAACGCGACTATCCGCGTGACTTTCACATGATTGGGATGAAGCGGGGTGAGATTCTCTTCGTTTTCGTCCATGGTGCTTTAGATGGATAATACGCTTCGGCTTGGCAAGGCTTTACCCGATCACTTGGCGCGTTGATTGAACCGGCGACCGATCATCGAAGCGGTGATATTGCTTTTCTGCACATCGGTGGTGCCGCCAGCGATTCCCCATGCAAAACCGTCTCGCAGACGCTGTTCCATCGGATATTCCTTCGAATAGCCATAGCCGCCCATCACTTGCACGCCGAGCGAAGTTACGTCGCGGACCATTTCGTTGGAGAAGCATTTGGCGAGCGAACTTTCATAAACGGTGGGCAGGCCATTGCCGGAATTCGCCGCGGCCCGCCAGATCAACAGCCGCGCAGCATCGACTTGCATGGCCATTTCGGCGAGCTTCATTTGCACCGCCTGAAAATCGACGATCGGCTTCCCGAATGCCTCGCGCTCCTGCGTGTAATCGAGCGCATCTTCGAGCGCCGCCGCCGCTACTCCCAATCCCATCGTTGCATTGCCGCAGCGCTCCAGCCCGAATGCGCTCATCAGCTTGCCGAAACCACCTGCGCCGACGATCAAATTTCCGGCAGGAACGCGCACATCGTCGAGGAAAATATCGGCCGATGGAATTCCCCTGAAGCCCATCAGCTCTTCGGGTTTGCCGAATGATACGCCATTGTCATTCTTACCGACCAGTACGGCACCAATACCCTTGGCGCCTTCAATGGGCTTTCCCCCTTCGGTGAAACGGCAATAGGTTATGTAGTAATGCGAATGCCCAGCACCCGAACTCCAGCGCTTTTGCCCATTCAGCACGATTTCCTCGCCGTCCACAAGCGCCGTCGTGGTGAGATCGGTAAGCGCCGTTCCTGCCCCCGGTTCGGACATCGCCACCGCGACAATCTTCTCTCCCCGGATCACTTCGGGCAGAATGGCGCTCTTCAACGCGTCGGACCCGAATTGTTCGATAGTCCGCACCGGTCCGGTCAAAGCCTCGAACACCGGAAACGCCACCGCGACAGAGATTTGCGCAAATTCTTCCAGCACCAGCAGGGCATCAAGATGGCTTAGCCCCATTCCGCCATATTGTTCGGGCAGATTGATCCCGAGAAATCCCATTTCGCCATAGCGCCGCAACATGTCATCGGGGACGGGCTTGTCATCGCGTTCGAGCTCGCGTGCCAAATCGGGCAGTTCCGCCCGCGCAAATTTGCGCGCCGCTTCCTGCAATTCACGCTGTTGTTCGCTCAAACCAAAATGCATCGAAATCTCCCATATTGAGGGAGATACGCTGCCCGAAGCTTGGGGGCAGCGCAAGAGAGCGGGCGCTGCTCCAGCGCGCCGATTGCAGATACGAAAAGAGCACCCGGATTGGAGGGTCCGGATGCTCTTCCCGTTGGTCCGCTGTCTTACTTCGCAGCGGTATCGCTATCCGGCTGCTGCATTTCCGGTTCGTCAGCATTGTTGCTGGCTTCGGCCTCGCCAGAACCCATCACCAAGGCGTTTCCGCTGGTCGAGAACTGGTTGGCAGGAACAAGCGAACGCGTGCCATTTGCTTCGACCAGGACTTGCTGCACCTGACCGCGGCCATTGGCGATAAGCTCGCGGACCTTGCCAATCCGCTGTCCGCTGGGCGCAATAACAGGCATGCCCGGCGCGACACCGAAAGCGCCCTGGCCATTGGCGGCACTGCTTCCGGCCACCGCCAGCGGCGATGACATCAAGCTGCCATTGCCGCTCGCTTCACCCGAACCTTCGCCCGATGCGCCGGCAGATGTTGCAGCGCCAGCAACGCCGCGCGCCTGACCAACAGCAGATCCGGCGACGCTGCGCGTTGTGCCGATCGCACCGCGCGCTTGCGAAACACCGCGATTTGCCGCGCCGCGCACAGCATCGGTGCCAATCAGCTGCGCTTCTGCGCTGCCATTGCCCGAAGCTTCGGCGTTACCCGACGCGGTCGCGCCCGAAGTGGTCATGGGAATGCTTGCGAGCTGCGAAACGCCGCCCGTCAATCCTGCGTTTGCGTTGCCATTGGCACTGGCCCGGCCATTGCGGGTGTCCACGCTTTGATTGGCATTTGCGTCCGCTTCGCCCTGGGCTGCAGCGCGCGTGGTGCTTTCGACCGAATCGGTTGTTGTGCGCACCGTGCGTTTAACCGTGCGAACCGGAGTTGCCGTGTCGATGCCCGAGGTAATCGACCCGCCGAGGCCGCCGCCCAAACCGCCGCCAAGGCCACCGCTGCCGCCCAGCAATTGTGCCTGCGCGGGAACCGAGATGAGTGTGAGTGCCGATGCGGCAAAAAGTAGAGCTTTCATGGTATGTCCTTCCTTCAAATCACAGCGGGTTTAGTCACCGCTCAAGGACACAACGGATCGGGTGTCTGGTTTAATCCATCCGGCCGGAAACTTTTTGTGAGGCGCGCTTATTTTTGCGCGCAGCCGCCGCAAACCAGGCCGTTGCCATAAGTGGCATCGGGGCCCTTTTTGCCCAGATCAACCGCTTGCGCATTGAGAGTCCCGCGCCAGCTTGTCCCGCGCGACAGGGCGGCCGCGACCCGCGCGGCGACCAGGGGGGTTGCAAAGGACGTACCGCGAACCTTGATCCGCTTCCCCTTGGCATTGATCGCATAGACATCGGCCCCAGGGGCAGCATAATCGAGATGCAGCGCGCGGCCCGCCTCGATCAAGGCACGATTGCGGCGGTCCACACCGGTCACCGCAACCACACCCGAATAGGAAGCGGGATAAGCGGCCGGGGCGGCAGGGCCATCATTGCCCACTGCAGCGACAACGACGACACCCTTGCGCTGCGCTGCGCTGATCGCGCGCTGCACAACCGTATTGCGCGGCCCAACCAGGCTGATCGTGACAACACGGCTGCCTTTGGAAGTGAGCCAGCCCAGCCCGCGCGCTATGGCGAGCGCGTTGCCGCCGGCGCGATCGGTCCCGTAAACATCGGCGACATGGATGGTTTGCACGCCCGTTTTCCTGAGCAAAGACGCAACCGCGCTGCCGTGATTGCTGGGCACCGGCGCGCCTTCGGCAAATCCGCGTGTCGAAACAACGGGCACCGATGAGCCGGCGGCACCGTCGATCACGCCCACGGGAACCGAAATGCTGGAGGCTGCGGCGCGCGAGGCAGTTGCCGCATTGGCGGCCACCGCGGTGCTGCCTTGGGTGAAATGCAGATTGTCGGCCGAGACATCCGCCGATGGCATCAGAGTGGCCAGCGCAGCTTCCGCTTCTGCCAGTTTCATTGCTTTTGGCACCGAAAGCCGCACTACCGAAAAATCGAGGCCTTCGATCTGTTCTTCGCCCAGCAATGCGAAGCCCGCGGCTTTTGCGCGCGCAATCTCGGCGGTGGTGACGCCCATGACCAGCAATTCACCACGCCGTGCGGGCGCGCCTTCTGCATCCAGTTCAATGCTATCGCGATTCTTGCGCACGAGCCGGTTGATGTCGCGCAATCTCTGCTCCGCCAAGCGTTCAACCTGCGCGAGCGTGCCGCGCTCCAGATCCGAAACCGAATTGGTCACAGGGCGCAGCACGTCTCCGGCACCGGGCACACCAACCGGCGGCAGACTAAGCTGCGCGGCTACTGGCGCAGCGCCGAGCACCACAAAGGCTGCCAGCGCAAACAGATGTTTGAGATTGAAACGGGCCATAGGTTCTTTTTTCCATATTTTGCATTAAGCATGGATGAAACGAACCGGGTCATCCGTTTAATCCATGGAAGGCAAAGACACTGAGTAACCGTTTCGAGCAGGATATGCTTGCGATATTGCCCCGGCTGCGTCGTTTCGCAATCGGGCTGTCGGGCAATCCGGCAGACGGGGATGATCTTTGCCAGATGACAATCGAGCGCGCGCTGACCAATCGCGAGAAGTGGCAGGAAGGCACGCGGCTCGACAGCTGGATGTACCGGATTATGCGCAATATCTATATCGATGAAGGACGGGCCAGCACGCGCAGGGTCCAGACCTTTGTAGACGAGGAAGCAGGCCTTTCGGTCGGTGCCGATGGCGGGCAGGAAGCCCAGGTCGAATTGACCAATGTCGACCGCGCTATGGCAAAGCTGCCCGAAGATCAACGCGAAGCCGTGCTGCTCGTGATGGTCGAAGGCTATGCCTATAAAGAAGCCGCAGAGATTGTCGGCTGCCCGGTCGGCACGCTCAATTCGCGGCTGGTGCGCGGGCGCGATGCGCTGATGGAAATTCTGGGAGACGGATCATGATGATCACGCCTGAAGAACTCGCTGCTTTTGCCGATGGCGAAGTGACCGGCGCACGCGAAGCGGAAATCGCCGCGATGGTCGATGCCGATCCAGAGCTGGCGCGCAAAGTGGCCGCGCATAAAGCGCTCAAGGATCAGCTGGGCGCGCATTTCGCGCCGATTCTGGAGCAGGAACTCCCCGAAAACCTGACTGCGCCGCTCAAGAGCGAAGCCGAAATTGTCGACTTCCAGGCTGCCAAAGACGCGCGGACGCCCAAGGCAGCGAATGATGACAACCCCGCGATAAAACGTTGGGGCCGGTTCGCCGGACCAGTGCTGGCGGCATCGCTGGCGGTTGCGATATTCTTGCCGCGCGGTGGCGACGGGGCAGAAGACTATGCCGATGTCCAGCTGGCGGCCGTGCTCGACAGTCAACTGGTTGCCGAACAAGGCAGCAATGCGGACACGCGGATATTGCTGAGCTTCCAGAATGACGATGGCGAATTTTGCCGTGCATTCAGCGGCGCCGACGCGTCGGGCATTGCTTGCCGCGACACCGAAGGCTGGCAATTGCGCCACTCGGGCGGCGCGGGCGACCAACAAAGCACCGAATTCCGCCAGGCAGGCAATGAAGATGCCGATCTGATGGCGATTGTACAGGAGATGGCA
Organism: Pontixanthobacter aquaemixtae; assembly: GCF_009827395.1. GTDB lineage: Bacteria > Pseudomonadota > Alphaproteobacteria > Sphingomonadales > Sphingomonadaceae > Pontixanthobacter > Pontixanthobacter aquaemixtae. The sequence continues at coordinate 364,541 of NZ_WTYX01000002.1, forward strand.
GCCGGACCGGCGCTTGACCAGGACCAAGAAGCGGCAGCGAAAGAGAAGGGCTGGCAGTAAAGCCGGCCCGCTTTTGCAAGAGAGCTGGCCAGAGGACCTTGGATACTTAAGTTCCCGCCAAAGAGGGCGGGACTCGCGTTTGTGAAAGCGCATCTATCCATCAACGCCTTTACAGCGCGCACAAAAAAGGGCCGGCGCATTGCCGACCCTTTCCCGCCCAGGGGGGCTGTTCGGATTTAACCGACGGTCACCGAACCCATCCGGTAACCGCGCTCTGCCATTTCCTTGACATAGTGGCGGCGCTCTCCGGCCAGCTCGAATGTATATTCTTCCCACGCATCGCGAATATCTTCGATGTCGCTGGCACGATTGAGATCGCTTGCCAGCTCTTTTTGCGCTTCGTTGATATCGCCGCGGTAGTCGAACCAGAAACGGTTTTCGATACCTGCAATGGGGCTGGTGATGATTCGCTTTTCCTCTTCGCGGGCCAGCGCTTCTTCGGCCAGCAGAGGTGCGGTAGCATTGGCCGTGATCGACAGCGTGCCGATTGCGACAGCGAGAGTGGCTGCGAGTGTCTTTTTCATAATTCGTCTCCAATTGCTGATCTGGGCCGCGATTTGCCGGCCAGTCACAGGGGAAACGAGCGCCACGCGGAATTTAATCCGGCGCAATCGCGAAATTGTGAAAAATTTTCTGGAATTGATGGTGCTGCTAGGGAGAATTGAACTCCCGACTTCGCCGAAGGCGAACGGGCCTATGCCATACGCGCTAAGAGTTCGGCATGTCAGCTGAACCGAAATGAAAATCCGGCAGCGAATCGAACGCCTTGCGCAGAGCCTCTCCCCAACCAGTCGAAATCTGCTGGAAATAAGGATCGGAACGCTCGACGCGCTGCTGTGCTGTGATTGCGAAACTGTCCGTCGCATAAGCTTGAACATCGAGCGGCAAATCAACCGCCAGATTCGCCCTGATTGTCGAATCGAAAGAAACGAGCATCAGTTTGACAGCATCCTCAAAGGACATTTCTGGATTAAACGCCCTCACCAAAATCGGCCTGCCATATTTGGTTTCACCGCTCTGGAAAAAGGGCGCATCATCGCTCGCCTCGATGAAATTTCCTTCGGGATAAATCAGAAAAAGTCGAGGTTCGCTGCCTTTAATCTGGCCGCCGATAATCAGCGTTGCGCCAAAGGGCGATGCAGCCTCTTGGCCCTCAGGTGCAAAGGTCTTCACAACTTCGCGCAAAGTTTCTCCCACAATCGTAGCGACCTGGAACATCGAAGGTGCTTCGAGTATGGAGGGGCTACGATCTTCTGGTGCTTTGCTGCGTTCATCGAGCAAACTGACAACAGCCTGGGTCGTCGCGAGATTGCCTGCGGACAACAACGTGATCACGCGCTCGCCGGGCTTTTCCCAGCTCTTCATCTTGCACACTTGCGAGACATCATCGACGCCCGCATTTGTGCGAGTGTCAGACATGAAAACGAGACCCTTATTGAGCCGAAGCCCGATACAATATGTCATTATCTAATTACCCAGCGGTCGCGCATCATCCGCGCCGTGCGAATTACTGCTGAACCTGCAATTGAACAACCATATTCTCTTTGGCGTTGCCGTATCGCATACCTGATATCGGCGAGGCATCTCGATAGTCGAGGCCGGTTGCGACACGGATATAGCGCTCATCGGGGGAATAGCCGTTTGACACATCAAACCCGACCCAGCCGATTCCGCCAAAATGAGCCTCCGCCCAGGCGTGAGTTGCGTCTTGATCGATCCGGTCATTCATCATCAGATATCCCGACACATATCGCGCCGGGAAACCCAATTTCCGCATCGCTGTCAGGAAAATATGGGCATGATCCTGACAAACCCCGCCGCCTGCGTCCAACGCACCTTCGGCAGTTGAATCGGCATCGGTCCGGCCGACTAAATAGGGAACCCGCTCAACGATCAGCGCCGATAAACGGTGAGCTTTTTCAATGTCGTCGCTGTGATCACTGCCAAGTTGCTCGATCAGAGCGGAAATACCCGCGCCGCCCTGCGTCAAATCGGTTTCGCGCTTGAAATTCCAAAGCGGCATATAGCCATTGTGTGGGCCGACGACGCCCGAAGCCTCGCTAACTTCGATTTCGCCATCGCAGCTTATGGCGATCTCGCTCCCGCCTGGATCAATACTGATCAATTCGACATGGTTATTGTATTGATCCGTGAATGCGAGCTCCTTCTTGCCGCCTTCAATCGTCAAATCCCAGCTGAGCGCCTTCTGCCCGTCCCGCTCCATCGGCGTGAGGCGGACTTGTTGCAGGCCGTAATCAACCGGCACGTCATATTGATAGTGTGTTGTGTGCTTGACAGAGAGCTGCATTGTTATCCCTGAAACCGGTAATCTTGTTCGATTTGCGTTGCGAGCTGGCCATTCTGCATCGTGAATTGTTCGATAAACTCGTGCAGCCCTTGATCGAAGATTTCGTCAATAGTGCTTTTCTGCAAGCGCTCGATAGACGCCTTTGCGGCAACACAACTAGCGTGATTCTCACCGTAGTCCTGTTCTAGCTTAGCGAGATTGTCCGAGATCTTCTGACTGCAGAAAATCAGGGACCGCGGCATATTTTGGTAAAGGATCAGGAACTCCGCAATATTGGACGGGCTGATCTCTGCGCCATTGAGCCAGCGATAGGCGCGCTGCGCGGAAACTGACCGCAAAATCGTTTCCCACTGCATTACGTCGAGCGCCGAGCCGACTTGCGCAATCGAGGGCAGCAGCAGGTAGTATTTAACGTCGAGAATGCGCGCAGTATTGTCCGCTCGCTCGACAAATGTACCCAAGCGAATGAAATTGAAGCCGTCATTGCGAAGCAGCGTTCCCTCCGTAGCACCGCGCACCTGCGCGCTCAGCCGCCGAATGGTGGCCAATGCGTCGGGCAAATCCTGCTCATTAACCGGAGAGGACAATATCTGCTTCAGAGTCATCCAACTTTCATTGGTCGCTTCCCACACTTCACGGGTCAGCGCGGTGCGCACCAACCGGGCATTGTCTCGCGCCTGTTTCATCGTCGAAATGACGCTTGAAGGGTTGGCTGGATCGCGCAACATGAAGTCGACCACTTTGGCCGATTCATAATCATCGTGCTGGCCATCATACCCTTCGAGCGAACCAGCTGTTGTTAGAATCGACTTCCATTCCGATTTGGCCGTTGCCGAGCGGGTCAAGGCGATCCGAAAGCCGGCATCGAGTAGCCGGGCATTGTTTTCGGTGCGCTCAAGATACCGGAACATCCAGAACAGACCGCCTGCTGTTTTTCCTAGCATCGTCTATTCCTCCAGCACCCAAGTGTCCTTGGTGCCGCCTCCCTGACTACTGTTTACCACCAGCGACCCTTCGGTCATCGCAACCCGCGTTAGGCCGCCCGGTGTAATGTCGATCCGTTCCGGCGAGACCAGTACAAATGGCCGCAGATCGACATGCCGCGGCGAGAGGCCCTTCTTGGTGAAAATCGGCACAGTGGAGAGCGCCAATGTTGGCTGCGCGATGTAGTTGGGGGCGTTGTCGATTAACTTGGCTCTGAAGTCCTCAACCTCTTTCTTGCTCGCCGCCGGACCGACCAGCATGCCATACCCGCCCGATCCGTGGACCTCTTTGACAACAAGTTCAGCGAGATTGTCGAGCACATATTGCAATTGATCAGGCTCGCTGCAGCGCCACGTCTGAACATTGTTCAACAGCGGCCTTTCTCCGGTGTAGAATTCCACGATGTCGGGCATGTAACTATAGAGCGCCTTGTCGTCGGCAATCCCGGTTCCTGGGGCATTTGCAATGGTGATGCCACCAGAGCGGTACACATCCATGATCCCGGGCACGCCAAGCATTGAATCAGGATTGAAGTTCATCGGGTCGAGATATTCGTCATCGACCCGCCGGTAGATAACATCGATTGGCGTGTAACCCTGCGTCGTTCGCATCGTAATCCGCCCGTCAACGACGCGAAGATCGTGTCCTTCAACAAGTTCGGCGCCCATCTGGTCAGCCAGATAGCTGTGCTCGAAATAGGCCGAGTTGTGGATGCCCGGGGTCAGGACCGCGACCACTGGTTTGCCGGTGCACGCGTCTGGCGCAGACGCGGCGAGCGAACGGCGCAAATTGGTCGGGTAATCGCTAACCTGTTGGACTGCGATTCGTGAAAACAGCTCGGGAAACATCTGGAGCATCGTCTCGCGGTTTTCGAGCATGTACGACACGCCCGAGGGCGTCCGGGCGTTGTCTTCCAGAACGAAGAACTCGTCGGGCCCGGTGCGCACGATATCGGTGCCCACGATATGGGTGTAGACTCCACCCGGCGGATTGACGCCCACCATATGCGGCAGGAACGCGGCGTTATTGGCAATTAACTCGGTCGGAATGCGGCCCGCCCGCAATATTTCCTGCCGGTGGTAGATATCGTGCAGGAACGCGTTGATCGCGCGCACACGCTGCTCTATCCCGCGCGAAAGCCTTCGCCACTCGGACGCAGAAATAATTCTCGGGACCACGTCGAAAGGAATAAGCCGCTCGTCGGCATCCTCTTCGCCGTAGACGTTGAAGGTAATCCCTGTAGTCCGGAAAAACGCTTCCGCCTGGGCGGACTTTTGCAGAATGCGGGCCGGATCTTCATTATCCAACCAGCCCCCATATGTGGAAAATGGCTCTCGAACAGAGCCGACATGCGCGCTCTTGTTATCAGTTAGCATCTCATCGAAAAAGTCGATCACCTAGCCCCTTTTTAATTTAGTTGGCCAATAGTGTTCCCTGCGATCAAATGACGAGCCTGCTTTTCCGGTCTCGCTTTCAGCCCCGTTTTCGACGTGGCCGCATATGCGACATAGATCAACTCAGCGAAGTTGGGAAGAGCGAGCAAAATCGCTCGGTTTGTCAAGTTGTCACGGCGATTCGATGGAAGTGATGGTGCTGCTAGGGAGAATTGAACTCCCGACCTCGTCATTACCAATGACGCGCTCTACCACTGAGCTACAGCAGCGCTCCGATCAAGGCGCGCGCTATTGTCGCCGCGCCGTGCAAAGTCAAGCCACAGTTTATAGCGGGGCTTGAGCAGAAGCGCCAATAGCGGCAATAGGTTTCGGTAATGTCAAAGCCCGATCCAAAAACTGCGCGGGAAGAGCGCCTCGCGGCCAAGCTGCGGGAAAATCTGCGCCGCAGAAAGGCGCAAGCGCGTGAAATGGGCGGTTCTGGCAAAGAATCTCTTCCCAAAAGCAGCCTTTCCAAATCACGCGGGGAAAGCTAACGCCAAGCGCTCCCAAACGCACATCCATCTGCTGAGGAGCAGTCTCCCTTGCCTACACTCATTCTCGTCCGCCACGGCCAAAGCCAGTGGAACCTCGAAAACCGATTCACCGGATGGTGGGATGTCGATTTGACCGAGAAAGGCGTTGCCGAGGCAAAAGCCGCCGGCGCGCTGATGGCAGAGAAGAACGTGCTGCCGACAACATGCTTCACCTCGTTCCAGACCCGCGCGATCAAGACGCTCAATCTGGCGCTGGAGGAAATGAACCGTCTGTGGCTTCCGGTCACCAAGGACTGGCGGCTCAACGAACGCCATTATGGCGGCCTGACAGGCCTCAACAAGCAGGAAACGCGCGACAAGCATGGCGACGAGCAGGTCCATATCTGGCGCCGCAGTTTTGACGTCCCGCCCCCGCCAATGGAAGCGGGCGGTGAGTATGATCTTTCAGCCGATCCGCGCTATGCCGGGATCGATATTCCCAATACCGAAAGCCTCAAGCTGACAATCGAGCGTGTTCTGCCATATTGGGAAAGCGATATTCTGCCCGTCCTCGCAAGCGGGGAAACGGTGATAATCTCGGCCCATGGCAATTCGCTGCGCGCTTTGGTGAAGCACCTTTCGGGCATTTCGGACGATGACATTACCGGCCTGGAAATTCCCACAGGGCAACCGATTATTTATGAATTTGACACGAATATGCAGCCGGGCGAACGGCGCTATTTGAAGGATATGTGATGGCAAAAGTTGCTATCGTTATGGGCAGCCAGTCCGACTGGCCGACAATGAAGAATGCAGCCGATGTGCTGGGCGAGCTGGGCGTCGAAACCGACGTGCGGATCGTTTCGGCGCACCGCACGCCCGACCGGATGGCCGACTTCGCCAAAGGCGCGGCGGATGAAGGGATCGCGGTCATTGTCGCAGGCGCGGGCGGCGCGGCGCATTTGCCGGGAATGATCGCAGCGATGACACATCTTCCGGTGCTGGGCGTGCCCGTCCAGTCGAAGGCCCTGTCGGGGCTGGATAGCTTGCTTTCGATTGTCCAGATGCCCGCAGGTGTACCCACCGGCACATTGGCGATCGGAGAGGCGGGCGCGACCAATGCCGGATTGCTGGCTGCATCGATACTGGCCGGAAGCGATGCGGATCTGACCGGTCGCCTCAAGGCGTGGCGCGCGGCTCGAAGCGATGCCGTGGCGGAGCGGCCAGTCGACTGATGATCAAACCCGGGGGGACAATCGGCATATTGGGCGGCGGCCAGCTCGGACGGATGACGGCAATATCCGCCGCGCAGCTTGGCTATGACTGTATTACCTATGCGCCAGAGCGCGACAGCGTGGCCGCTCAGGTCAGCAATGATTTCTTCTGCAACAGGTGGGATGATCGCGCAGCGCTCGCTGCCTTTGCCCTGAAATGCGACGTGATCACTTGGGAGTTTGAAAACGTCCCGGTCGAACCGCTGGCGCCGATCGAGAACCAGATATTCCCGCATCCGCGCGCGCTGGAAACCGCGCAGGACCGGCTCAACGAAAAACGCTTTGTCGATCAGCTAGGCGGCACGCCCGCAGCCTATGCAACGGTGGATTCGCGCGAAGACCTGTTCGCCGCGATCGAGCGGATAGGCACGCCGGGGATCCTCAAGACCCGCCGCGATGGATATGACGGGAAAGGCCAGTGGCGGATCAATTCCGCGCGCGATGCCGAAGGGATGCGTCTGCCCGATACGCCGACAATCTACGAAGGGTTTGTCGATTTCTTCGCGGAATTCTCGGTCATTCTGGTGCGCGCGCAGGACGGCGAAGTGCGCTTCTGGGATAGCGCGGAAAATGTCCATGAAGGCGGAATTTTGGCGACCTCTACCGTTCCGGCGAGCGAGCGGGTTGCAGAACAGGTTGGGCCTGCGCGAAAGCTTGCGGCGGCTGTTGCCCAGGCGCTCAACTATGTCGGTGTTCTGACATGCGAATTCTTTGCCACTGCCAATGGCCCGATTTTCAACGAAATGGCGCCGCGCGTTCACAATTCGGGGCACTGGACCATCGAGGGCGCAGCCACCAGCCAGTTCGAAAATCACATCCGCGCGATTGCCGGATTGCCGCTGGGCGACACGGCAACCATCGCCCCGCGGGTGGAGATGCGCAACATCATCGGCAAGGATGTGCACACCGCGCAAGAAATGCTCTCCGAAGCGAGTATGCATTTGCATCTTTACGGCAAGAGGCAGGCTCGCGACGGACGCAAGATGGGGCACGCCACGAAGCTTGTGTGGGACAGCTAGGGTGGCTCAAGCGAGCGGCACTTTCATGATCTATGCACGCGCCAGCAATGGCGTGATCGGCAAAGACGGAAAGATTCCGTGGCATATTCCCGCAGATCTCAAGCGGTTCAAACAACTGACAATGGGCCATGCGATGATCATGGGGCGCAAGACTTTTGAAGGTTTCCCGTCGCCGCTTCCCGGGCGCCGCCATATTGTTCTGACTCGCGACAAGGAATGGTCCGCGGATGGCGCGGAGCCGGTCTATTCGCGCGCCGAAGCGCTGATGCTTGCGGGGAAGGACGCGATAGCGATCATCGGCGGAGCGGAAATCTATCGGCTGTTTTCCAAAGAGGCTGACCGGATCGAAATGACCCAGGTTCATGCCGAATATGACGGCGACACATATATGGATGCGCCCGATGCCCCATGGTCGCTTGCTGCGCAGGAAGACCATCCGGCGCAGGGCGAGCGCCCGGCCTTTTCCTATCTCACTTACACGCGAGACCCGACATGAAAAAAATCCTGCGCATTCTCGCGCTGTTGCTGCTTGTCCTTGCGGCGGCCTTCTTCCTGTTCGCGCCGCGCTATTTCGACAGCACCATGAATGTGGTCGACGGCAAACCGCTCGATCCGGTGAGCGAAGAGGCCAAAGCGCTGCACGCCACGCTGACCATCGTCGATCTGCATTCGGACACGCTGATGTGGAAGCGCAATCTGCTCGATTCGGTTGATTACGGCCATATGGATTTGGGCCGGCTCAAAGACGGCAATGTCGCGCTGCAGGTCTTTTCCAGCGTCACCAAGACCCCGAAAGACCAGAATTACGACAGCAACAGCGCCGAAGGGGACAATATTACCCTGCTGGTGATCGGGCAGCTGCAACCCACGCATACGTGGAATTCGCTGCTGCAGCGATCGCTCTACCACGCGAAGAAGCTGGATGACGCGGTCGAGCAATCGCCGGAGCAATTGCGCAAAGTGAGCGGTGATCCCGAGCTGACCGATCTGCTCGCTTTCCGCAGCAAAGCGGAGGACAAGCCCGTCGGCGCGCTGCTGAGCATTGAGGGATTGCACAATCTTGAAGGCAAGGCGGAAAATCTCGATGCGCTTCATGATGCGGGTTTCCGCATGGCGGGCCTCACCCATTTTTTCGACAACGAACTCGCCGGATCGATGCATGGCGAGAAGAAAGGCGGCCTGACACCCTTTGGTCGCAAGATCGTGAAAGCAATGGAAGCCAAGGGAATGATCGTCGACATTGCTCACCTAAGCAAAACGGCGACCGCAGAATTGCTGGCGATGGTGACGCGCCCGGTGGTGTCCAGCCATGGCGGCGTGCAGGCGACATGCGGGGTCAATCGCAATCTGACCGATGACGAAATCCGCGGAGTGGCCGAAACCGGCGGGGTCATCGGTGTCGGCTATTGGGAGGGCGCGGTGTGCGACACCTCGCCCGCCGCAATCGTCACTGCGATGAAACATATTCGCGATCTGGTGGGCGTTGAACATGTCGCACTGGGCAGCGATTTTGACGGCACCGTCACAACGCGTTTCGATACGACGGGGCTGGTCCATATCACCGACGCGCTGCTCAAGGCCGATTTCAGCGAGGAGGAAATCCGCGCGATCATGGGCGGCAATGCGATCCGCGTGATTTCCGAAGGGCTGAAGCCCGCATCCGCGCTGCCCAAAGAAACGGATACGGCCGAATGAGATGGCTCGACCACCGCGAACCGGTTCCCGAATCGCTGCGCGGGGCAGTGGTTGCGCTGGGCAATTTTGACGGATTTCACAAAGGGCATCAGGCGGTCGCGGGAGAGGCAATCCGCTGGGCGCGCGAGGAAGGCCGGCCGTCGATTGTTGCGACATTCGATCCGCATCCGGTGCGCTTTTTCAAACCCGATGCCGAACCGTTCCGGCTGACCACGCTCGAACAACGGCAGGAACTCTATCTCGAAGCGGGCGCCACCGCGATGCTGGTGCTGCATTTCGATAAGGCGCTGGCTTCGACCACGGCCGAGGATTTTATCGGAGACCTTCTCGCCAAACATCTGGGCGTGGCAGGCGTGGTCACCGGCGAAGATTTCACTTTCGGCAAAGCGCGCGGCGGCAATGCGCAGGTGCTGGCCGAAGTCGGCGCGCAGCATGAAATCCGCGCGCGTACAATCGGCCCGGTCGGCGATTCCGATGAAGTTATCTCTTCGAGCCGCATTCGCGAGGCGCTGCGCAATGGCGATCCGCAGGAAGCCGCACGCCTGCTGACCCGCCCTTTCGCGATCCGCGGAATTGTCGAGCATGGCGACAAGCGCGGGCGCGAAATCGGCTATCCCACCGCGAATCTATCCATCGAAAGCTATTTGCGGCCCAAATTCGGGGTCTATGCGGTGACCGGGCGCATCCTCGCCACCGGGCAGGAACTCAAAGGCGCGGCCAATATCGGCATCCGCCCGCAATTTTCCCCGCCCAAGGAATTGCTCGAGCCCTATTTCTTCGATTTTTCCGGCAATCTGTACGGGCAGGAAGTCGAGGTCAGCTTTCACCACTTCCTGCGACAGGAAGCGAAATTTGAAACGATGGATGCGCTGATGGAGCAGATCGACCGCGATTGTGAAAAGGCAGCGCAGATACTGGCATGAAAATCTGGCTGACGAGAATCGGCACATTTGCCGCCATCGCATTTCTGGTCCTGACCGTGATGAACGCCAGTTGGCTGGCAGACACACCGGGCGGTTCGGTCAAACTGATCGCACATCGCGGCATATCGCAACATTTCGACCGCGCCGGGGTGGAGCAAGACACCTGCACCGCCACGCGAATCGAACAGCCAGTGCATGAATTTGTCGAGAATACGCGATTCGGTGTGGTTCGCGCCGCACGGCTGGGCGCGGAAATGGTCGAGATCGATATTGCCCCCACCGCCGATGGAGAGCTGGTCGCGTTTCACGACTGGACGCTCGATTGCCGCACCGATGGCACGGGGCCGGTGCGCGAGGCTACGCTGGCTGAACTGCAAGCGCTTGATGCAGGGTATGGTTACACCGCCGATGACGGCAAAACCTTCCCGCTACGCGGCACCCCCAACAGCCGGATCCAATCGATCAAAGAGATTGTGCGTTACCTGCCCGCGGGCAAACGCGTGATGTTCAATTTCAAATCGGCCGCCGCAGCAGAGGCGGATATGCTCGCCGCCGTGCTGAAGGATCTTGGCCGCGATCCGGTTGCAGAAGGCGATTCTTTCTACGGCGATGCGCCCCCCGTCGCGCGTATTCGCGAGCTGTACCCCGATGCCTGGGCGTGGAGCCCCGAAGCCGCCAAGCAATGCACCAGCGATTACATTGCCTATGGCTGGACCAGCATCGTTCCGGCAAGCTGCGAGAACGGAACGCTGATCATTCCGATTAACCGGCAATTCCTGTTTTGGGGCTGGCCCAACCGGCTGACCTCGCGAATGGCCGAAGTGAATGCGCGCGTGATCGTGACCGGCCCGCATGTGTCGAACGAACTCAATACCGGGCTGACGCTGCCCGAACAGCTCGGCGACATTCCGCGCAGCTTTAATGGCTATGTCTGGGTGGACGACATCTGGACAATTGGCCCCGCGCTCTACCCCGATCGCGATTTGCGCAGCGCAGACGACATTGCGAAGGCCAATGCCGGGCTGGAGCGCCGTCGTGAAAGGCAGTGAAACCGGCGTGACACGAAAGCGCTCTTCCCCCGCGCGACGCTTTCCTTTAACGGCGCTCGGTAATGACTGAAACGCGTGACTACAGACCCACGGTTTTCCTGCCGAAAACCGACTTCCCGATGAAAGCCGGCCTTCCGCAGAAGGAACCGGGAATTCTGGCGCGCTGGGAAGAGATTGGCCTGTACGAAAAACTGCGTGCGGCGCGTGAAGGCCGCGAGAAATTCATCCTGCATGACGGCCCACCCTACGCCAATGGCGATATGCATATCGGCCATGCGCTGAACCATGTACTGAAAGACACGGTGGTGCGCACGCAAAGCCTGCTGGGCAAGGATGCGCCTTACGTTCCCGGCTGGGATTGCCACGGCCTGCCGATCGAATGGAAGATCGAAGAACTCTACCGCAAGAAAAAGAAGAACAAGAACGAGGTCGAGCCTAAGGAATTCCGCAAGGAATGCCGCGACTATGCGCAGAAATGGGTCGATGTTCAGCGCGAACAGCTCAAAAGGCTGGGCATCGGCGGTCGGTGGGACAAGCCCTATCTGACAATGCGCCCCGAAGCCGAAGGCGCGATTGTCGCCGAGTTGCACAAATTCGCCGAAACCGGACAGCTCTATCGCGGGGCCAAGCCGGTGATGTGGAGCCCGGTCGAGGAAACCGCACTGGCCGATGCCGAGGTTGAATATCAGGACCTGACCGACAGCCCGCAAATCGATGTGGCGTTCGAGATTGTCGAATCGCCGATTGAGGAACTGGTCGGCGCGCATGCGGTGATCTGGACGACCACGCCGTGGACGATTCCGGTGAACCAAGCTTTGGCTTATGGGCCGGATGTTAGTTACTGGTTAGTCCGAGCGAACGACGGGCGAGACTATCTTGTCGCTTTCAAGTTAGTGGAAGATTTTCTCAAGCGTACGGGATTGAATTTTCGCGACAGCGGCGACTCGATTCCAAACACCGATTCTGAACTTGCCGCATTTGTTGGCAAGCTACACTTCAAAGGCTCCGACCTAGCCGGAACAGTCACGCGCCACCCGATGCACCGACTCGGCGGGTTCTACGCCAAGCCGCGTCCGCTGCTGCCCGGCGATTTTGTCACCACCGATAGCGGTACGGGCATCGTCCATATGGCGCCCGATCACGGCGAGGACGATTTCGATCTGTGCCGCGCGCATGGGATTGATCCGGTCTTCGCGGTGATGGGTGACGGGCGATATCGCGATGACTGGCTGTGGCTCGGCGCGGATGATGTTGACGCCGATGGCAAGGAACGCCGCCGCAGCGTGATCAACAAGCCGTTCAATTCGCCCGAGGGTCCGATCTGCTCAGACCTGCGCGAAGCGGGCGCGCTGCTCTCGGCCAGCGCCGATTATGCGCATAGCTACCCGCATTCATGGCGGAGCAAAGCCAAGGTTGTGTATCGGTGTACGCCGCAGTGGTTTATCGCGATTGACGAAAAGCTCGGGCATATTGACGGCGCGCCGACCTTGCGGGGCCGGGCGATGGAAGAGATCGCGAACACGCGCTTCGTCCCCGAAAAGGGCCGCCGCCGCCTCAGCTCCATGGTCGAAGGGCGCCCCGACTGGCTGATCAGCCGTCAACGCGCATGGGGCGTGCCGCTGGCGTTGTTTGTCCATCGCGAATCGGGCGAATTGCTGGTCGACCCAGAGGCCAATGCGCGCATCCAGCAAGCCATCGCAGCCGAAACCGTCGATGCTTGGGAAGAAGCGCGTGCCGCCGAATTCCTCGGCCCCGATCGCAATCCGGACGATTACGAGATGGTCACCGACATTCTCGACGTATGGTTCGACAGCGGATCAACGCATGCATTCGTGCTCGAATCGGATGAATGGCCCGAACTGCAATCGCCCGCCGATCTTTATCTGGAAGGCAGCGACCAGCATCGCGGCTGGTTCCAGTCGAGCCTTCTGGAAAGCTGCGGGACGCGCGGGCGAGCGCCGTATAAGGCAGTTCTGACTCACGGCTTCACCATGGACGCCAAGGGTTTCAAACAGTCCAAATCGCTGGGCAACACCACCGATCCGAACAAGGTGATGGAGCAATTCGGCGCGGATATTATCCGGCTGTGGGCGCTGAGCGTCGATTTCACCGAAGATCACCGGATCGGCGATGAAATCCTCAAAGGCGTGGGCGACACATATCGCAAGCTGCGCAATACGTTCCGTTACCTGCTCGGCGCGCTGGGTGATTTTGACTACGATAAAGAGGCGGTGAATTTCGCCGATATGCCCGAACTGGAGCGCTATATGCTCCACAGGCTGTCGCTGCTCGACGCGAATCTGCGCCGCGCGATCGACGATTTCGATTTCAACGAATATGTCCGGGCGCTGTCCGAGTTTACCAATGAAGACCTGTCGGCATTCTTTTTCGATGTGCGCAAGGACCGGCTTTATTGCGACGATCCGAAAGGGCTGGAACGCCGCGCTTATCGCACCGTGCTCGATATCCTGTTCCAGGCGCTGATCCGTTATATCTCGCCCGTGCTGGTTTACACAGCGGAGGAAGTCTGGAGCACGCGCTTCCCCGACCGGGACAGCATCCATCTGGAAGAATTGCACGTGCTCCCCGGCGAATGGCCCGATGAGGCGCTGGCCACCCGCTTTGACGCGTTGCGCGAACTGCGCGAAACCGTGACCGAAGCGATTGAGCCGCTGCGCCGCGAAAAAACCATCCGCTCGGGTCTCGAGGCCGATATCATCGTTCCCGAAAGTGCAGTCCCCGCGGGCTTTTCCGATGCCGAGCTTGCCGATCTGTTCATCACCGCGACAGTCACTCGCGGCCAAGGGGATGGCGTGACAGTCTCGCGTACATCCGATCATAAATGCGGCCGCTGCTGGCGTTTGCTGCCCGAAGTCACCGAGGATGGTGCACTGTGCGGGCGCTGCGACGGCGTTGTCGCTGAAATGGATGCCAACGCATGACCAATATTCTGACCAAGCCGCGGCTGATCGGCCTCGTTGTTGCAATGGCGATATTCGCCGCCGATCAATGGCTGAAGGATTACGTGCTCAACACGCTGGGCCTGAATCAGGAAGGGCAAAGCGTCGAGATCCTGTCGTTTTTCAATCTCACTTTCATCAAGAACCCCGGCATTTCGCTGGGCATGTTCGAAGCGACATCGCCCGAGATGCGCTGGCTATTGGTGGGGCTGACCGCGCTGATCGCACTGATCGTGTTTGTGTGGATGATGCGCGAGAAAGCACTTGGCGATATTCTTGGCCTTTCGCTGATCCTTGGCGGTGCGCTGGGCAATATCGTTGACCGGTATAATCTGGGCTATGTCATCGACTATGCGGATCTGCATTTTGGCGATTTCCGACCCTTCCTGATTTTCAATGTTGCCGATGCGGCTATCACCATCGGCGTTTTAATCATCCTTGCCCGATCCTTCTTCGTCCGCGATAAGGACGAAAGTGAGACCAACGAGACGGCGCCCGCGTAAAACGGCCCCGTGGAGAGCGAATATGCGTAAGACCCAAACGATCATCCTACTCGGCGTAGCCTGCACTGTCCTGACAGCATGCGGCGCCGGCGGCGGCATTCTGGGCCGTGAACGTCCTGACGAATTTGCCGTGCAACGTCAGGCACCGCTGGTCGTTCCACCCGATTTCAGCCTGGTCCCGCCCGCGCCCGGTGCGCCGCGCCCGACCGAAGGCACCGCAGCCGAACAAGCGCTCGAAGTTCTGTTTGGTGGCCCTGCCCCGCGCAGCGCAGTTGAAACAAGCGCGCTCGATCGCGCAGGCACTTCTGCGCCCGGCATCCGTTCTACCGTTGGCGATCCGGAGACAAACAATGTGGCCAAGGGCCGCGTAACCCGGGACATTATCGCAGCACCCGAAGGTGACGGACAGAATAGCCAGGCGGTGATTCCCGGGTAACTGCGTTACCCGGATTTCTTGTTTTAGCCCCTCAGTCGCCGGGCGGGACGCCTCCGCGTCCCTTGGCTACCTCGCATAAGCTCGCGCGCGCGGTCCGTCCTGCGGCGGACCGGACCATTCCAAGCCATCAATCTTTCTTTGTTCTGAACCCTGGTCGCGGCAGCCAGAGGGCGACCGCCCGACGGCCGGTTAGGCCGGAAGCCTAAGGGAGCGGATGCGACCGCCGGCGCCTGAGGCTAAACAGACAAACGCGCCCGGCGACTGAGGGCCTAATCAAGAGCCTCTTCCTCCACCCTACTGACCAGCAGTTTGTCGATCTTGCGCCCGTCCATATCGAGCACTTCGAAATTCCACCCCTGCTCTTCGAAGCTCTCGCCTTCGAGCGGGAGCTTCTTGATCACTGACAGAATGAATCCGGCGGCCGTCGCAAATTCACGGTCGGGGCCATATTGCAGCCCCAGCCGCTCAGCCAGATCGTCAGCCGACATGCTTCCGGAAACCAGCAGCGATCCGTCCGCCCGTTCGGTGATTGCAGGGGCATCGCCTTCATCCTGATCGCTGACAAACTGGCCGACCAATGCGGTCAGCAAGTCCACCGGCGTTACGATCCCATCGAGATGGCCATATTCGTCATGCACCATGGCCATCGCGATTTCGGCCTGTTGCAGAGTGCGCAGAGCATCCATCGCGTCGAGCTGATCGGGGACGATCTCTGCCTTCTTCATCAGCCGTTTGAGATTCACTTTTCTGCCCGCGACCATCAGCGCCAGCACTTCGCGGACTTTGATCACTCCCAAAATCGTATCGGGCGACCCCTCGGCAACAGGCAGCAAGGAATGCGGGCTGTCATCGATCACCTGGCGGATTTCATCCTCGCTCGCGCCGATATCGATCCAGTCAATCTCGGTCCGCGGCGTCATCACTTCGCGCACAGGCCGTTCGGCGAGCCGCACCGCGCCGGACAGGATCTGGTGCTGTTCCGCCTCGATCACGCCCGAATGCGTTGCGTCGGCAAAGATCATATGTAGCTCTTCGGCGGTGACCGAGGATTGACCGCCCGGACGCACGCCGAATAGGCGGATCAGCAATCCGGAAGAGGTGTCGAGCACCCACACCAACGGGGCCGCGATCTTCGCCAGAAACGCCATCGGGCGCGCCATGACCAGCGAAATCGGCACCGCTGCGCGCAGCGCCAATTGCTTGGGCACCAATTCGCCCACCACCAGGCTGAAATAGGTGGTCAGCGCAATCACCAGCGCAAAACCGGCATCATCGGCATAGCCTTCCGGTATCCCCCAGAATGCCAGCCGTTCGCCAACCGGTTCCCCCAGACTGGCGCCGGAATAGGCGCCGGCAATGATCCCGATCAGGGTAATTCCGATCTGGACGGTGGAAAGAAACTTGCCCGGATCCGCCGCCAGCGACATCGCCAGTTTGGCCGATACGCTGCCTTTGTCCGCGGCGCTTTGCAGCTGCGTTGTGCGCGCGGATACGATCGCCAATTCGGACATCGCGAAGATGCCGTTCAATACGATCAAACAGCCGATAATGATCAGGTCAGGCCAAGGAAAAGGTGTCACCGGCCCGCGCTAGCACAAAAGCGGCCCTGCGCCATCCCGCGCGTGCAGGATTACGCGCCTCTTTCCGCAACACGTCAAAATGTAAAAGGTTGTGGCAGGCTGGACCCGGGAACTGTCTCGTTCCAAGATGGTTAAGGTTGGAGAGCCGTAAATGCATGCACTCTGCTGCAATGTGGCAAGAGATGAACTTACAAGGAGGGGAAACCCCATGAAGAGCCCACGGATTATCGTATCAAGCTTGGCGGCATTGTCGCTGGTCACCGTTTCAGGCTGTGTGACCGATCCCAATACCGGAGAACGCAAAGTTTCGCGCACAGCCATTGGCGGCGTTGGCGGTGCGGTGCTTGGCGGCCTGCTGGGCGGTGTGATCGGCGGCAAAACCGGGCGCATTATCGGCGCCGGTGTAGGCGGCGTGGCCGGCGGTGTTGTCGGATACAAGATGGATCAGCAGATCAAGGAACTTCGCGAACAAACTGCCGGAACAGGCGTGGATGTGACCGAAGTCGATGGCGGCAGCGCAATTTTGGTCAATCTGCCCGATGGCGTGACCTTTGACGTCAACAGCTACACAATCAAACCGGCATTCCGGACGACTTTGGACAGCGTTTCGAACAGTCTGGTGCAATATCCCGATAGTCTGATCGACGTTTACGGCCATACCGATTCGAGCGGATCGGACGCCTACAACCAGCGCCTGTCCGAACAACGCGCCGAAGCGGTGGCCAATTACATGTCATCTCGCGGCGTCAGCTCGGCCCGTATTCGCTGGCAAGGTTTCGGCGAAACAGCGCCGATCGCAGACAATGCAACGGCGCAGGGCCGCGCGCTTAACCGCCGCGTCGAAATCAAGATCATCCCGATCACGCAGGAAGATGTCGAAGCAGCGCAGCGCGCGCAGTAAGCATCACCACTTGTGGAATTGCGAAAGGGGTCGGCTGCGGTCGGCCCCTTTTTCCTTGGCGGCGGAATTTTAAGGGGCAGCGATAGCCTGCGCCCGTTCGGCGAGGTGCGCGACAGCCGCTTCGTGGATCGCCGGCGCACTCACCATCATCCCGAAAGCACGCGGATCGCGCTTGTTATAGGCAAACGGTTTGCCGAATGCGTCGGTCACGGTTGCCCCTGCTTCGCGCGCAATAAGCGTGGCGGCACCGATGTCCCATTCGAACCCCCAGCGCAGCGTCGCAACAAGATCAGCCTCATCAGCCGCCACCATCGCCACGCGCAATGCAATCGAGTTGGGCTGATCGACCATAGACAAGATCTGGTCGACTGGTTGAAGCGATACGGCGGGTACGCGCGCGCCAACCAGTTCGGCGCGCGTAGAGGCGGCCAGCCGCTGATCGTTGCGCCACGCGCCTTTTCCGGCGACCGCGACCCATTTTTCCCCGCGCGCAGGCGCCTCCAGCAGGCCGATCAGGGGCCTTCCTTCGCTGATCAGAGCGACCGAAACGCACCAGCCCGAACGCCCGCGCAGAAAGTCGCGGGTCCCGTCGACCGGATCGACCAGCCAGATCAGACCCTTGCCCAGCCTTTCGGGATCATCGACGGTTTCTTCGGATAGCCAGCCGGCCGATGGCAGCAGCCGCCCCAATTGCTGGCGCAGATACCCATCCACTTCGATATCGGCTTCGCAAACAGGGCTGCCGGGCTCTTTCTCCCAACTGGCGACTTCGTGCCCGTCGCCGGGCCACAGCCGCATCGCAATACGCCCCGCTTCATCGAGGATTTCTTCAAGGCGCGCGCGATCAATCATGCGGATTTATCGTTGCAGGGCCACGCAGCACTTTTCAAGCGCGCCTATCCATGCTTATGCCCGCAAAACACCACATCGGATTCTTACCTCTTCTACAAAAGACGGACACCTCATGAACATTCACGAATATCAAGCCAAGGAACTCCTCGCGAAATATGGCATCGGCATTCCCGCCGGTCATGCGGCTCTCACGGTTGAAGAAGCCGTTGCCGGGGCGGAGAAGTTGCCCGGACCGCTTTACGTTGTGAAGGCGCAAATTCACGCCGGTGGACGCGGCAAGGGCAAGTTCAAGGAGCTTGGCCCCGATGCGAAAGGCGGCGTGCGCCTGGCCAAAAGCATCGATGACGTGAAATCAGACGCGGCCGATATGCTCGGCAACACGCTGGTGACCATCCAGACCGGAGAGGAAGGCAAGCAGGTCAACCGCCTCTACATCACCGATGGCGTCGATATCGAAAGCGAATATTACCTCGCAATGCTGGTGGACCGTGCAACCGGCCAAGTGGCGATGGTCGCTTCGACCGAAGGCGGCATGGACATTGAAGATGTCGCGCATGAAACGCCCGAAAAGATCACCACGATCACGATCGATCCCGCACAAGGCTTCATGCCGCATCACGGCCGCGCAGTGGCCTTCGCGCTGAAGCTGAGTGGTGATCTGAACAAGCAGTGTCAGAAACTGGCGAAGCAGCTCTACACCGCTTTCATGGATCTCGATTGCGAGATGCTCGAGATCAACCCGCTGGTCGAAACCAAGGATAGCCAACTGCTGGTGCTCGACACCAAGATGAGCTTCGACGGCAATGCGCTTTACCGGCACAAGGATGTCGAGGAAATGCGCGACGAGACCGAAGAAGACCCGGCTGAAGTCGAAGCGAGCGAATATGACCTCGCTTACATCAAGCTGGACGGCAATATCGGCTGCATGGTCAATGGCGCGGGCTTGGCGATGGCGACGATGGACATCATCAAGCTGAACGGTGCATTCCCCGCCAACTTCCTCGATGTGGGCGGCGGTGCAACCACTGAAAAAGTGACCGCTGCGTTCAAGATCATCCTGAAAGACCCTGCGGTTGAGGGTATCCTCGTCAACATCTTTGGCGGCATCATGAAATGCGATGTGATCGCCGATGGTATCGTGCAGGCCGCGAAAGACGTGAACCTGTCTGTGCCGCTGGTCGTCCGCCTCGAAGGCACCAATGTCGCCAAGGGCAAGGAAATCCTCGAAAATTCGGGCCTGCCGATTGTCAGCGCTGATGATCTGGGTGACGCAGCCAAGAAAATCGTCGCCGAGGTGAAACAGGCGGCATAATCTGAGCGGGGCCGGCGGCGCTGTGTCTAGCGCGTCGGCCCCGGCTCTGGCCTGACCTGCGGAGAACTATCCGCATAGGTCAGCCAATTTTCCCAGATGTCATAAGTGCGCGCATCGGAAAGGCCGATCGAGCAGGTGAGCGACATCATCGTGCGAATTGTGCCCTCTTTCCAATCTTCCCACACCGCGCCGCATTCTGCGCTTCTGTAGGCGTTGAACGCGGCATCACTGTCGCGGATCATTTGGGCGACTTCGGGCTTGTCAGCGTGACGCTGCACAGCTGCTTCGAGATATTCTGCCTGCCGCGATTGGGCTTTCTTCAGGATATCCGCCATGCACTGGTTCATCTCCAAGGTGGTCCCGTCGCAATCGTAAGACGGGCTTGGCTGCGGCGCTCGGGTGAAGCGGAAAATCAGTTCCTGCGGAACCGGCTTGTCGCTTTTCATCCGCACCGCAGCGACCAAACCGTCATCCCCGTCGCAGCGCAAAGTGAGCGCGTTGAAATAGGCGGCGCAAGGCTCGATCGCGAGCAGGCGGAATGCGAGCATATCGTCCTTTTCTTCCCAACCGGTCAGATCGGCGTTGAAATGCTTCAGCTTCAGAACCAGCGAATCGCCCTGCTCCATCAGATACATGTGCTCGGTAAACATGATCGCGCTGGCACCGCTTTCGTCAGCGGGCGCTTCTTGCACGAAAGTGCCGACCATCGTCCCGCCCGTTGGCGGCAGCCAGCTTTCCATCGCAGGCGCGCCGCGAATGCCGTCGCCAACCCATTGGCCGGTCAACCAGTCCATCTGGTAAATCGAGGCAGGCGGCGATTCGAATCCTTCGGCCCCCACGCGTGTTTCCGGTTCTTGTGCTGCTTCGGGGCAAGGCGTGGTCGCAGACACTGTCTGGCCGTCCGGGCACTGATTCATCGCCGCTTCGATGTTCTGCCCATGGGCGCCGCCGCCCCAAACCGTCAGGCCGGCCAGCATCGCCGCCAAATATGCTGTTTTGCGCATCGCTCTCCCTCTCTTTTGACGCATCCCGGAACGCCGGATCATGGCTTCGGGCAGGATCAATCAGCATTCTCTTCTTGACCTTACCGCCTTGCATCGCGAGGGCATAGCGCAAAGAGTTTGCCGTAACAGGCCGCCCGACTTGCTTGACGTTTACGTAAACGTAGGTTAGTTCGCGGCCACCAGTTTCGAGAGAAGGAAACACGCATGAAGATCCTTGTGCCCGTCAAGCGGGTGATCGATTACAATGTCAAACCGCGCGTCAAAGCCGACGGCAGCGGTGTTGATCTTGCCAATGTCAAAATGAGCATGAACCCGTTCGACGAAATCGCTGTTGAAGAAGCGATTCGTTTGAAAGAAGCGGGCAAGGCCGAAGAAATCGTCGCGGTTTCGGTTGGTCCGGCGAAGGCGCAGGAAACACTGCGTACCGCGCTCGCCATGGGTGCGGACCGCGCTATCCTCGTCGAAACCGACGAAGAGGTCGAGCCGCTGGCCGTTGCGAAAATCCTCAAAGCCATCGCGGCGGAGGAAAATCCTGGCCTGATCATGCTCGGCAAGCAGTCGATTTCCGATGACAGCAACCAGACCGGCCAGATGCTCGCCGCGCTGATGGAGCGTCCGCAAGGCACATTCGCCAACACCGTCGACGTCGATGGTGACAGCGTGACTGTAAAGCGCGAGATTGATGGCGGCCTCGAAACCGTGAAGCTTACGCTTCCGGCAATCGTCACCACCGACCTCCGCTTGAACGAGCCGCGTTACGCCTCGCTGCCCAACATCATGAAAGCGAAGAAGAAGCCACTCGACACCAAATCGCCAGCCGATTTCGGCGTCGACATTGCGCCGCGCCTCACCACCACCAATGTCAGCGAGCCACCGGTTCGCCAGGCCGGTGAGAAGGTTGAAGATGTCGATGCGCTGGTCGCCAAGCTCAAAGCACTGGGGGTTGCATAATGAAAACTCTAGTCCTCGTTGAACACGATAACGCGTCGGTCAAAGACGCAACGCTCGCCACAGTCACCGCGGCTTCCAAGCTGGGTGAAGTGCATCTGCTGGTCGCCGGTTCAGGCTGCGCTGCCGTAGCCGATGAAGCCGCCAAGATCGCCGGTGTGGGCAAAGTCCACCTCGCCGATGACGCCGCTTACGAACATCAGCTGGCTGAAAACGTCGCGCCGCTCGCAGCCGGCCTGATGGCCGATCATGACGCGTTCCTCGCGCCTGCCACCACCACCGGCAAGAACATCGCCCCGCGCGTCGCTGCGCTGCTCGATGTGATGCAGATTTCGGACATCATTTCGGTTGAAGGCGACAAGACTTTCACCCGTCCGATCTATGCCGGCAACGCGATTGCCACGGTCGAAAGCAGCGATGCCAAACTGGTCATCACCGTTCGCGGTACAGCCTTTGACAAGGCAGCAGCCGAAGGCGGCTCGGGCACGGTCGAGGCCGTATCCGGTCCTGGCGACGCGGGTATTTCCAGCTTTGTCAGCGCCGAAATCGCCGAGAGCGAGCGCCCCGAACTGACCAGCGCAAAGATCATCGTATCGGGTGGCCGCGCGCTGAAAGACGCCGCGACATTCGAAGAATATATCACCCCGCTGGCAGACAAGCTGGGCGCCGGCATCGGCGCCTCGCGCGCCGCCGTCGATGCGGGCTATGTTCCCAACGATTATCAAGTTGGCCAGACCGGCAAGATCGTTGCACCGGAAGTCTATATCGCAATCGGCATTTCCGGCGCGATCCAGCACCTTGCGGGCATGAAAGATTCCAAAACGATCATCGCGATCAACAAGGATGAAGATGCCCCGATTTTCCAGGTCGCCGATATCGGCTTGGTTGCGGATCTGTTTAATGCAGTGCCGGAGCTGACCGGGAAGCTGTAATTTTCAAGGACTTGCCGCTCGCAACCCTGCGGGATAGGCTAAGCCCATGAAAATTGAAAAAATCTTCAAGGCCGGGGTCTGCTTCGCTGCAGCCTCCGGCCTTTTTGTTCCACATGCCTTCGCCAAAGAAGAGGGCGAACCGGAACCAGTCAGACTGTCTCCGTCTTCCAAATGGCATGTGGATTTCGCCGACGACAGTTGTCGTTTGGCTCGTTTCTTTGGCGAGGGTGATCAAAGGACGTTGTTTTATATCGAGCGATACGAGCCTGGCGATGCCTTTTCCATGGTAGTGGCCGGAGAGCCCCTCAAACGCCGTAGATATCGCGATAAGATCGTTATTCGATTTGGAAAAGACACCAGCGAAGACGAGATCGCCTATACGATTGGTTCGGTTGGTGAGCAAAAGCCCGCGATAATATTCTCGAACTTGCGCTTCGATCTCAAACCCTTGGCGGAAGGCGATGAAAGTGAGCGGTTAGACCAGCCAGACATATTCGGACAGGAAATTCCCGCATCAACCGAGGCTGGAATCGAGTCGATAATGTTGCAGCACAAAGGTCGCGTACCGGTTATTCTGGAAACCGGTTCTCTAGGCGATCCAATGAAGGTCCTTCGCGACTGCACCGACAATATGCTGCAATATTGGGGAATCGACCTCGAAAAGCATCGCACCATAGCGCAGCTGCCGGAGCCCAGGACCAGCCCGGGACGCTGGCTAAGCTATCGAGACTATCCCTCTGATCTACTTCAAAAGGGGTATCAGGGCTATGTGCAGGTCCGCCTGTCGGTTGATGCGAACGGCAAGCCTACCGATTGTCATATCCAGCAATCAACCCGGCCCGAAGGATTTGACGCGGCGGTCTGTAAAGGTCTGATGCGCAAGGCCCGCTTCAAGCCAGCAATTACCCAAAGCGGAGAAGCTATCTCATCCTATTGGCGAACAGCAGTGCGCTTCGCAATTCCAAGCTAAGGGGGCGGGTTAGCTAACGCTAAAACAACCCATCGACAAAGTGGATGGTCACACCCACCAGCCCGCCGACCAGCGTTCCGTTGATGCGGATAAATTGCAGGTCGCGGCCAACCGCGTTTTCGACGCGGTCGGTGAGCGTTCGCGCATCCCAGCGGCGGACCGTTTCCGAAACCAGCCGCACGATCTGGTCACCATAGCGGGTCGCCACGCCCACGGCGGTGCGGCGGGCAAAGCGGTTCACTTGCGTCTGCAGACGCGGGTCATCGCGCAGCGCAGCGCCCAGCTCTCCCAAGCTGTTGCCCAGCTGGCCGCCCAGCACCGTATCGGGATTGCGCGCCATGCGGATCATGCCCTGACGCATGCGTTCCCAAACGCCTTCCCACCAGCGCGCAACGGCTTCGTTCTCTAGCACTTCGGCCTTCATTTTCTCGACCCGCGCCTTCATCTTCGGATCGTGGACCAGATCATGCGCGAGCTGTTCGAGCCCTTCTTCGATCTTGCCGCGCAGCGGGTGATCGGGATCGACCAGCACTTCGGCGAGCAATTTGTACATCCCGTCTAGCACCGATGCCGATAGCCGCCCGTCAAGGCCGACCCAGCGGATGACGCCATTGGCCCGCTCGCTGATCATTTCGCGGACCATTTCTTCATTGTCTTCGAGCGTCAGACCCGACCAACGGACGATCGAATCGATCAGCGGCAAATGCCGGCGGTCCGCGATTGTGGTGGAGAGCATCTGGCCCAGAAGCGGGGAGATTTCGATTTTAGCAGCCTGCGATTTCAGGCCCGCTTTGACCTGTCCCCCCAGCCTGTCCGGATCGAGCGATTCGAGAATTCCGGCAAGCAGTTCCGCTGCGCCCAATCCAATGCGTGACTGCGACCCCTTGGTAGGGTGGGCCAGAAAATCGCCCGCCGCGCGCGCAATATTCATATGGCCCATGCGCCGTGCGACTACCGCGGGGATCAGGAAATTCGTGCGCAGGAATTGTGCCATGGTTTCCGCGATCCGGTCTTTGTTTTCCGGAATGATTGCCGTGTGCGGGATCGGTATGCCCATCGGATGGCGGAACAAGGCGGTCACCGCAAACCAGTCGGCCAGGCCGCCAACCATCGCGGCTTCGGAAAAGGCGTGCAGATATCCCCATGAGGGATGCAGATCGAGATACTGCTTGGACAGGATAAACAGCCCCGCCATCACCACCAGCATCAGCGTGGCGGTGATGCGCATGCGGCGCGCATTATCGACCGTCAAAGGCGCCCCGATCATTTCACTGCGATTCCGGCTGCGAAGGGGGCCGCGAAATGGGCTCTTGCCGCTCACTCCGCCGGGTGGCCGTCCGTCGGCGGAAGCTTGCTGGCGGGAATGGCAGAAGCGGGTTGGGGTTCTGCGGGCGGGGTGAAGGTCTGCTTATCATCCCCCGGACGGTAAGTCAGGAATTTGCTGCGGAGCCATGGCCCAAGGCGTTTTTCCACCCCGTCAGCAAGGCTGAAGCCTGCTGGTACAATAAGCAAGGTGAGCACGGTTGAGAGGATCAGCCCTCCGATAACCACCACGCCCATTGGCTGCCGCCAAGCACCATCTCCCGATAGAGAGAGCGCAACTGGGACCATCCCTGCGGTCATCGCCACAGTGGTCATCACGATCGGCTGGGCGCGTTTGTGCCCTGCATCCATAATGGCATCGAGTTTGGGCGTGCCCTTGGCCATTTCTTCGATTGCAAAGTCGATCAGCAGAATCGAGTTCTTGGACACGATCCCGAGCAACAGCAGGATGCCGATCAGTACCGGCATGGAGTTAGCCTGCCCAACGGTCCACACCAGGAACAACCCGCCAAGCGGCGCCAGCGCGAGCGAAGTCATGTTCAC
Organism: Pontixanthobacter aquaemixtae; assembly: GCF_009827395.1. Classification (GTDB taxonomy): domain Bacteria; phylum Pseudomonadota; class Alphaproteobacteria; order Sphingomonadales; family Sphingomonadaceae; genus Pontixanthobacter; species Pontixanthobacter aquaemixtae. Next base: position 390,023 of record NZ_WTYX01000002.1, read on the forward strand.
CAGCGGGCTCATCAGACGTTTGTACAAAAGCACCAGAACCGCGAAGACAAGCAACACGCCTGCGATCAAAGCCACAAAGAAATTCTCCTGCAGCTCTTGCTCGACTGCTTCGGTGCCCACCGAATCGCGAATAACACCAGGCGGGAGATCGGCGAGCGTGGACAGCTTGTTGATGTCCTCCATTGCGCTACCGCGCAAAACGCCCTCGGCGAGATCAGCGCCAATCAAGACACGCCGGTTCTGGTTATAGCGTTGGATCGCGGTCGGCCCGGCCCCGAAGCTGATATCAGCAATGCGGCCCAGTGGCACGGAACCGCCGCGCGATGTCGGCACGGGCAGGTTTTCAATTGTTCCAAGATCCCGGCGCGAGCTTTCCGGCAACTTCACGATGATCGGAATCTGCCGGTCCGAAAGAGAGAATTTTGCAGCATTCTGCTCGATCTCACCCATCGTCGCAATGCGGATGGTCTGGCTGACAGCCGCCGTGGACACCCCGAGGTCTGCCATCAATTCCGCGCGCGGCCGAATGATAATTTCGGGCCGGCTGACATCGGCACTAATGCGCGGCGCGACGAGCGAGGGCAATTGCTTCATTTCCTCGACCATGGCTGCCGCAGTCTCGTTGAGCAGAACCGGGTCCGAACCAGCGAGCATAATCGTAATCGCACGGCCACTTCCCGGTCCGCCCGGCCCCTGCTGATTCTGGAAGCGCACGCGTGCGTCGGCGAATTTGGCGAGCTCTGGCGCCAATTCACGTTCGAACTCCATCTTGGTCCGCTCGCGGTCTTCTTTGAGCGTGACGAAGATCGTGGCGTTGCCCTGGCGAACGCGCTCCAGCGCCAATTCAACTTCGGGTTGCTCGTATAGGAAATCGGCGACTTTGCGCGCGATGCTGTCGGTTGTTTCGATCGTGGTTCCGGGAACCAGCTCGATTTCGACGCGGCTATTCTCGTCATCGATTTCCGGCTCGAACTGGAACGGCATCTGCATGAACAGCACGATGGTCAGCAGGAACGAGAAATAGCCGATCCCGAGCATCCATATCCGGTGGTCGAAAAAGCGCGCCTCGAGATATCGCCAGGCATTGCTGACCGAACTGCCAATGGTCCGCGCGACAAATCCAAACAGCCGGAGTGCGGCAAGCACAGCCAGGAAGCCCAGGGCTGTGGCAACGGCCAGCTGTAGCAATTCAATCGGTTTGGAAATGAGCAGGTACAGCGCGCTGCCTTCCTCTGCTGCAGCCGAGGCCAGCGTGGTGGACACCGCCAATTCGCCCATCGCGCCAAATGATTGGAACAAGACCATGCCCGCGAGGCCAAGCAGGGCAATCACAACGAACAGCAATGCGAAAACATAAAAGAACCGCGGCCCGGCCCCCAGCAGGCGAATGAGCCAGAAAAGGGCTGCAACACCCAACATGGCGGCAGCTATCATCAGATTGGGCATGATCGCGGCCATTCCCCCGCCGCCAAGCACAGCCGTAAGAGCCCCGACCGCGACAAAGATCAGCGCCAAGGACGCCAACACCGCGAACAAGACGCCATAGGCAGCGCGCGCATCAAACTCTGTCAGCCCGGCGCGGGCATTGTTCATTTTTCCCCGGTCAAGCGTCCAGCTAAGGACGTTCATATACCGATCCATCCAAGGGCCTTCGCCATGCGAACCATGACCTTTGGCTTTGAGGAAATAGGCCGCCAGCATCGGTGTAATAGCGCGCGCGACCGCCAGACTCATCAACACTGCAATCACCACGGTGATACCGAAGTTTTCCATAAACTGGCCGGAGATGCCCGGCATTAACCCGACGGGCAGGAAAACCGCGACGATGCAGAACGATGTGGCGACAACCGGCAAACCAATCTCGTCCGCCGCATCAATCGAAGCCTGATAGGCAGATTTGCCCATCCGCATATGGCGCACGATATTCTCGATCTCCACAATCGCATCGTCGACCAGCACACCGGCAACAAGGCCCAATGCCAGCAGTGACAGGAAGTTCAGATTAAAGCCCAGCAGATCCATGAACCAGAAGGTCGGAATGGCTGATAGCGGGATCGCCACCGCGGAAATGATCGTCGCGCGCCAATCGCGCAGGAAGAAAAAGACAACAACCACGGCCAAGACCGCGCCTTCGACCATCGCCGAAATCGAGCTTGAATATTGATCCTTGGTATAGCGCACAGTGTTGAAGAGCTGGATGAATTTCACCCCGGGATTTTCTTCTTCAATCTGTGCGATCACTCGCTCGGCTTCTTCAAAAGCGGTGACATCCGATGCGCCGCGCGCGCGGGAAAGAGAAAAATTGACGACTTCGCGATCGCGCACTTTGCTGATCGACGTCTGCTCGCTGTAGCCGTCTCTTACCGTAGCGACATCGGACAGCTTGATTGTTCCACCATTGCTCAGCCGGATTTGTCGTTGCGACAGCTCGAACGCGGAATCGGTATTGCCAAGAACGCGCACGGATTGGCGGGTACCGCCCACCTCGGCCATGCCGCCTGATGCGTCGACATTGTCCGCGCGCAATGCCTGGTTGATCTGGCTTGCGGTTACGCCAAGTGCCTGCATTTTGGACAGATCAAGTATGACCTCGATCTCGCGATCGACACCGCCAAAGCGATCCACTTCCGCCATTCCGTTGATCGACAACAATCGCTTGGCCACCGCGTCATCGATGAACCAGCTCAATTGCTCGATCGTCATGTCGTTTGCTTCGACCGCATAAATGCCGAGGAAGCCCCCGGCTGCGTTGACCTTGTTGATGCGCGGTTCAAGGATTCCGTCGGGCAAGCTGCCACGTATCGAATCCACGGCATTTTTCACTTCCGCCACAGCCGCATTGGTATCGGTGCCGATTTCAAACTCTACGAATGTATTCGAAGAGCCTTCACTAGCGGTCGAGGATATTTGCCGGACCCCGTCGACGGAACGGACGGCAGATTCGACTCGCTGGGTAATCTGGTTCTCGATCTCGCTTGGCGCAGCGCCGGGCTGGATGATCGTGACATTGGCTGCCGGAAAATCAATCTCCGGATTGTTGACGACATCCATGTTGCGGAAGCTCAGCATGCCGGCAAGCAGGATCGCGGTGAAAAACACCATCGGAATGACAGGATTCCGTATCGACCAAGCGGAGATATTCTGGAAATTCATGCGGCTTATTTCCCGGCTTTGTCAGCGCGTTGCGGACGGACCGTTTCACCCGGATTGAGGAAGCCGCCCGCGCGCACAACCACCGCTTCGGTGCCGTCCAGCCCTCCGGTTATCGAAACCCCTTCGCTGGTGATCGCACCGGTTTGCACCGCGCGGCGCTGAGCCTTGTTCTCTTTGTCGACGATATAGACATAGGCCCCTTCGCTGTCCGAGAGGACGGCAGATTCGGGCAGCACAATCGCAACTGCGGTTCCGCTGGAGATTGTCGCATTGGCAAAACCGCCGGGGCGCAATTCGGGCGCATAAGACAATGCGATACGCGCCGTACCTTGCCGGGTTTGCGGATCGATGGTCGGCGAAACTTGCCACACTTGGCCGGTGAATGATTTGTCGGTGCCGCTCGGCACGATTTTCGCTTCAACGCCGGTGGAGATTTTGGCCAGATCGGTTTCACTGAGCAGCGCCATCATTTCCATCTCGCCGCCTTGTGCAATCCGGAACAACGCGCCCGATCCGCCGCCGACAATTTGCCCCGGCTCCAGATTGCGCTCGAGCACGAGGCCGGATGCAGGAGCCACAATGTTGAGGCGTGCATTGCGCGCGGTCAGTTCGTTGGCTTGCGCTTTGGCGACGCTGACCCGCGCCACGGCGGTGTCACGCGTTGCAGTCAGACGATCAATATCGGCCTTGCTGATGAATCCGCGTTCAACCAGCTTGAGCGCGCGGTCCAGATTGGCCTGCGCAAGTCGAGCTTCGGATTCGGCGACGCGCACCGATGCGGCAGCGCTTGCCGCTTGCTGGTTTTGTACCGAACGATCGATCGAGGCGAGAACCTGCCCCTGTTTGACCCATGACCCCGCATCGACAAAAACTCTCACAACGCGACCGCCCTCGCCGGCGACGCCAACGGGCAATTCGCGGCGGGCCGCCAGCGTTCCGCTGGCCACGATTTCGCCTTCAACGGTGGTCTTGCCGGGCGAAATTACAGTGATCGCGGCACCTTGTGCTTCGGTCTCGGCATCGCCCGCAGCTGCATTTCCGCGTGTGACAAACATATAGGCAGCGCCAATGATCAGAAGAAGCACGACCAGAACCGCCACAACCAGCCACAGCTTGCCGCGGCCTTTGGTTGGCTCGTGACTTGAGTAAGCCTCGCTCGAATAGGCACCATCTTCGGCTTGTACGGGAGTGTCGTAATTCATCGTCTATCCTGATCGTTCAAACCGCCAATGCGAAGGGCAGATTGAAAGGTGTGTTACACACATAAATCACCAGATGCAACATACCGGTGATACGGGTCGGTATCGCCTTAGACCTGTCACGGGCGCAAGAGCAACAATTGGCTCGACCGGTGACGTATAGGGCCGACGAACCGCGACTGGCTTTATTCGGGACGCAAGCGGCGTTCTTCGAACGGGGGTGAGGCAGAAAGGTTCGACGCACTAAAAAGGGCGAGGAGCATTGCGCCCCCCGCCCTCTATTCGATCAATTGATCCAGTTCTTAGCGAACGCGCCCGCGCTGGATCAGGTTTACGATGCCAAGCAGCACGACCGCGCCAACAACGGCGATGATCAGACCGGTCAGCGAGAATTCCTGAACGCTGCCGCCAATTCCGAAGAATGTTTGCGAAATCCAGTTGCCGAGGACCGAGCCGACACAGCCGACAACGATATTCCAGAAAATGCCCATCGAGGCATCACGGTTCATTACCAGGCTTGCGAGCCAGCCGGCGATACCGCCGACCACGAGTGCAATAATCCAACCCATCATTTGAAAGTTCCTCCTGTTTATACACCTTACTATCTGTCACCAACGCACAGAATAGCAAGGCGTTCCTCCTGCATTTTGCGGGGAACAGCTTGGCTAATAGGGGAATTTTCCGGTTTGGCCAATCGCTGACCGCCTGCCCATCGGCAATCGGGGATAGCAGCGAAGGGTTCGGATCAGTATTTGAGCTGCCGCTCGTAGAGATCGCGGTAGTGCTGGATGCGGGTGACGCGCAGCCCTTGCATGCCCGAACGGTCAACCGCGCGTTGCCACGAAGCAAATTCTTCCAGAGTGAGCGTATAACGCTCAAGCACTTCGTCGATGGTCAAAAGCCCGCCATTCACTGCGGCAACCACTTCCGCCTTGCGGCGCACGACCCAGCGCTTCGTCTCCGGTGGGGGGAGATCGTCAATCGAGAGCGGCTCGCCAAGCGGGCCGATTACCTTATCTGGACGTATTTTTTGATTCTCGATCATTACAACTCTCTGTCACCTGGGTCCGCATCATCTGCGGCTGCAGGGACATTGCCCCCGCTGTCTTTGCCATCGGCTGAAGTATTGCGGTTAACGCCGGGAGCCGATTCGTTAAGGATTGCCGATTGCGCGGCAGAAAAGCGTGCGAAGTTACCACCGCTGGCCGATTTACGCCGCGCGTAGACGCTGCGCAGGTCGCGTGCAGCGGCAAGCTGCGCGACAAGCGCATCCCATTGAATCGGCTGCAAAGCAGCGTTTTCAATTGCCTCGGCAAAGCCTGCATCCTGAAGGTTTCCTTCGAACATTCCTCCCCTTTAGAGAGTGATGGTCAAGATCAGGTAAAGCAGGGCTTTACGGCTGGTTAGGATTACCGAACGGGAAGTAAATGGCCCGATTGGCCGCGATGATGCGGGGCTGGTAGCGGGCGCATACCGCGTGTATGGGGCCGCCAATGGACGCTTCCACCCTCTTTGACTCCGCCCTGGACACCGCGGCTCTGTTCGATTTGCCGCGCGCCGCGAAGGATTGCCGCATTGTGGTTGCAATGTCGGGCGGGGTTGATTCGTCCGTAGTGGCCGCGCTTGCCGCCTCTACCGGCGCCGAGGTGATCGGGATTACATTGCAGCTTTATGATTATGGCGCTGCAACCGGCCGCAAAGGGGCGTGCTGCGCAGGGGACGACATCAGCGATGCACGTGCCGTTTCCGACCGTTTGGGCATCGCGCATTATGTGTTCGACCATGAAAGCGCGTTCCGCGAGGAAGTTGTCGAACAATTCGCTGACGATTATCTGTCCGGGCGCACCCCCGTTCCCTGCATCCGCTGCAATATGGGGCCGAAATTCACCGATCTGCTGCGGATGGCGAAAGAGCTGGACGCCGATTGCCTCGCGACCGGCCATTATGTCCGGCGGATCATGGGGCCTGCTGGGCCCGAACTGCACCGCGCGGTCGACCCGGCGCGTGACCAGTCTTACTTCCTCTATGCAACCACCGAAGCGCAGCTCGATTATATCCGCTATCCGCTGGGCGGGCTGCCCAAGACGCAAGTGCGCGAGCTGGCCGAACAGGCGGGCCTGCGCAATGCGGCAAAGCCCGACAGTCAGGATATCTGCTTCGTCCCCGATGGAAATTACGCCAAGATTGTCCGCTCGATGCGCCCCGAAGGCGGGGAGCCTGGCGCGATCGTCCATGCGCAGACGGGCGAAGAGCTGGGCCGGCACAAGGGCGTGATCCATTTTACGGTCGGCCAGCGGCGCGGGCTCGAGATCGGCGGGCTTTCCGAACCGCTCTATGTCGTGGGTCTTGATGCAGAGCAGGCGCAAGTGCGTGTCGGGCCAAAGGCAATGCTGGCGGTGCATTCGGCGCAGATTATTGAAACCAACCGTATCGGCCCGCTGCCCGATACGCCGCTGACCGCCAAAGTCCGCTCGCTTTCCAAGCCCGTTCCGGTCACGCTCGACGGGCCATTGGGCGGCGGGCAATCGACCACTATCCGCTTTGACCAGCCCGAATTCGGCGTAGCCCCCGGGCAAGCAGCGGTGATCTATGCGGGTGAACGCGTGGTCGGCGGCGGCTGGATCGAAGCGACCGACTAGGCGTCAGTCCTCCCACGTCTCCATCACGCAGCCATAGCCTTTGCGGTAAGTCGCGGTATCAGCAGAGATCAACGGGAAGCGGGCGGTCACGCTCTTGGCTTCTTCGTCTTCGCTGAGCGTGACCAGCTCCATCCCCGGCAGCTTGTCTTTCTTGCAATCTTCCAGGCTCCGGCCCGCGACGAAACGGCACGAACAGGCAACCCGCGCCGAGTAAGCTGTGCCGGCGCCAGCATATCCGGTGATCGGGGCGCGATAGGCCCATGCCGCCACTGCCAGCACCGTCACCAAAAGCAGCAGCACCCACGGCCATCGCCGCGCCTTCAAGGTGGATCGTGCCGCTGATTTAGCCATTGCCAAGCGCTCCCCTGTGCGCAATTTATGCGCCCATGACCGAATGCAGATTGTCTTTCTACGGCCCCCTTATCGCGGGCGCTACGCTGTTGCCAAGCCTTGTCGCATGTTCGGATGCGCCGCCGGTGGTAGAACCGCTCAGCGACGAAGCAATGGCGGCCGTTTCGCAAAACGCAGGCGCGCCCAGCGACCAACTTGCGCGGCAAGTGGACGAGCTTTTCACCAAGGACGAGCTGGGCGAAACGCGCGCATTGCTGGTGATGCATGGGGGCGAGATCGCGGCCGAACGCTACGGCGATGGCTATGATCAGGACACGCGCTTTGTCAGCTGGTCGATGGCGAAGACGGTCACAGCTGTGATGATCGGAATGCTGGTGTCCGACGGACGCTTGCGGCTCGACGAATCGGTCCCCGAACCTCGCTGGAGCCAGACCGGCGATCCGCGCGGAGAGATCACTTTGCGCCAGCTGCTGCAAATGCGATCGGGCCTTCGCCATACCGAGGCTGGCGACCCGCCCTATGATTCGTCCGAAGTGCAGATGCTGTTCCGCGAAGGGCGCGATGATATGGCCGATTGGGCAACTTCGCAGCCGCTCGAAGCGGAACCGGGTGCCAAATTCGAATATTCGAGCAACACCACTGTCATCCTGGCCGATATCGCCGCGCGGGTGCTGACCGACAGCAAGGATCCCGAGATACGCCGCGAAGCGGTTGATAGTTTCCTGCGGACGCGCCTGTTCGGGCCGCTGGGGATGGATTCGATGGTCCCCGAATATGATGCCAATGGCACGCTGATCGGCGGCAGCCTGATGCATGCAACCGCGCGCGATTGGGCCAAGTTTGGCGAGTTCCTGCGCCACAAGGGATCCTATCGCGGTTCGCAGCTGATCCCGCGCAAATGGATCACCTTCATGACTTCGCCCAGCCCGCGATCCGAATTTTACGGCGCGCAGACCTGGCTCAACCGCGATTCCGGGCTGGACCGCGAGGAATCGCTGCAGGACCGCGGACCCGACACGATGTTCGCCGCCATCGGCCATATGGGCCAGTATATTCTCGTCTCGCCCGAACAGAAGCTGACGGTGGTCCGGCTTGGCCATTCGGGCGCCGAGGATCGCAAGCGGATGCTGCAGGAACTGCTCGATATCGTCGAGCTTTATCCGGAAACGTAGAACGCCCCCTCAAACACTGTCACGCCTTGCCGGCGAGGGGGAGCGCGACCGGTCATTGGCCTTTCTCCAGCTTGGCAAACTCGTCCTCTTCGACCAGCCGGTTGCCCGGTTCGTCAACATGCCCCGCCGGATCGATATGGATGAGCAGCTCCATATCGGGGAAGTGGCTGCACAGGTCGTTTTCGACGCGCTCGATGATGTCGTGCGCCTGCTCCACCGTCATTGCGCGCGGTAAATCGACATGGAACTGCACAAAATCGCGCGTACCGCTGGTCCGCGTGCGCAGATCGTGGAGATTGCTGAGTTCGGGGTGTTTTGCCGCCAGTTCGACAAAGCGCTGCCGCTTTTCTTCCGGCCATTCGCGGTCCATCAGATTGTCCACCGCTTCGCTCGCCGCGCGCCACGCCCCCCACAGCAGCCACGCAGCGATTGCAAAACCGAACAGCGGATCGGCAAAGGCAATACCGCCAAACTGGTCGAGCGCCAGCGCCGCGATCACCGCCACATTCAGCAGCAAGTCCGATTGGTAATGCACATGGTCCGCCGAAATCGCGACCGAGCGGGTTTGCCGGATCACATGGCGTTGCCACAGCAGCAGGCCCAGCGTCACGACTATCGCAATGGCCGATACGCCAATGCCTTCTGCGGCCGCGCTGGTCCGTCCGCCCTCAATCAAATGCTGGATGGCTCTGAAACCGATTGCCGCTGCCGACAGCGCAATCAGCATCACCTGGAACATCGCCGAAAGCGATTCGGCTTTGCCATGGCCGAACCGGTGATTGTCATCCGCCGGTTGCGCGGCGATCCAGACACCCACCAATGTCGCAAGGCTGGCGATCAGGTCGAGCGCGCTATCGGCAAGGCTCCCCAGCATCGCGGTCGAGCCGGTTTCCATGCTCGCCCATAGTTTGATCGCAACCAGAAACAGCGCCACCGAGATCGAAGCGATGGCGGCGCTGCGGGTCAAGCCGGCGCGGAGAGGGTCGCTTTCGCTCATGGGTAGAGCAAAGTGTCTTTCCAGCTGCCGCCCGCTTGTCCTTGGGTCAGCTCGAACCGGCGGCGATCATGCAGGCGGTTGGGCCGGTCCATCCAGAACTCGAATGCGTGCGGAGCCAGCGTAAAACCTGTCCAATGCGGCGGCCGTTCAACTTCGCCGCCTTCGAAGCGCTTTCTGGCGGCGGAGTAGCGTTCCACAAAGGTGGCGCGATCTGCCAGGGGGCGCGACTGGTCCGATGCCACCGCGCCCAATTGCGATTCGCGCGAACGGCTGTGGAAATAGGCATCGGCCTGCTCTGCCGCGACTTCTTCAAGCACCCCCTCGATCCGGATTTGCCGCCGCAGCGATTTCCAGTGAAACAGCAAAGCCGCCTGGCTGTTGGCCAGGATTTCGTCGCCCTTGCGGCTCTGGGCATTGGTGTAAAACGTAAAGCCATCGGGCCCGCGCCCTTTGAGCAGCACCATCCGCACCGAAGGCGCGGCATCGGCGGCTGCGGTTGCCAAAGCCATCGCATTCGAATCATTCGGTTCGGTTTCGCGCGCTTCGGCGAACCAGGCATCGAACAGAGCGAATGGATCGGTTTGCGGAATGGCGCTTTGTTCAGCTTTCACGGTAGTTTCCTGATGAGATGGACCACATGGACCACAGTCCTAACGAACAATTCTTGCCTCGCGGTACACCCGTAATCTTCATAGGCCAATTGCGTTCCGGCAAAGAGGTAAACATGTTTTTGATCTACAGCCCAGACCGCTTGTAGGAAAGCAATCTGCAAGCTTTGCGCGGCCCCAATTGCGGAGGACATACGCTGGAAATCCGCACTCAATTCTCTTATCATCGCAAAATGTCGCTAAGCGAAGATTGGTCTTCTTTCCAGATTTTGGCGTTCCTAGCCATCGGAATCTTCGGGCTTGTCATCTATGTATGTGTGCGTGGTTTTCGAGCCAAAGAGCTGACTTATCGGCCCTATGGCAAGGCAGCATTATATCTTTACGCCATTGCACTTTACAGTTGGCTGCTCGATCAATTTTTTGACGACACACCTGAGAAGCTGTCATCTAAATTCGCAGCTACCGGTGTCTTTTTTGTGCTTTTCTGTCTGCTTTGGACAGGCTCATTCTATGCTGGGAAATTGTACCGAAGAATATCAGACACCAGAATACGGTATTAACGCTTGTCTTGTGCAGCGCTACGCTGACTCAATCCGCTTGCACCGGCGCGGTGTAACACCTAGCTAACACGGTATGGCCGATCCATATAAAATTCTGGGTGTTGCGCGCGGTGCGTCCGAGTCGGATATCAAGAGCGCCTATCGCAAGCTGGCGAAAGAGCTGCACCCGGATAAGAACAAGGATAATCCCAAAGCGAGCGAGCGCTTTTCGGCCGCTACCAACGCATATGATCTACTGTCCGACAAAGACAAGCGCGCGCAGTTTGATCGCGGCGAAATCGATGCGGAAGGCAACCCAACCAATCCATTTGGTGGAATGGGGGGCGGATTTGGCGGCGGCTCCCGCGGTGGTCATCAGGGCGGTTTCAGCGCGCGCGACTTCGAGAATATGCAGCCTGATGGCGTCGATCTGGGGGATATTTTCGAAGGCCTGTTCGGCGGCGGCGGCATGGGCGGCGCGCGCGGCGCGAAACGCGGCCCGTCGGGATTTGGGCGCGGCCCTTCCCCGCCGCCGCGCAAAGGTGCCGACATTCCTTACCGCTTGCGCGTTGCCTTTACCGAGGCAGCGAGCCGTGCAGACCAGCGGATCACTTTGGCTGATGGCAAGACTATCGATCTGAAGCTGCCCGCCGGTGTCGAGGATGGCACGCAGATGCGGCTCAAAGGCAAGGGCGAGAACGGACCCGGCGGTGCGGGCGACGGTCTGGTCACGATTTCCATCGACAAGCATGCATTCTTCCGCCGCGACGGGCATGATGTACGGATGGATTTGCCGATAACGCTCAACGAAGCGGTGGATGGGGCCAAGGTGAAAGTCCCGACCGTAGACGGGCCGGTGATGATGACTCTCAAACCCGGCACCAATGGCGGAACCGTGCTGCGCCTCAAAGGCAAAGGCTTTTCCAAGAAGGACGGGTCGCGAGGTGATCAGCTGGTAACGCTGGAGATCATTTTGCCCAAAGACCTGCCCGAACTGGCCAAGCGGCTTGAAGGTTGGCAAGATGACAGCGAACCACGCAGCGAAATGGGCGTCTGACCATCCATCAGCGCGCTGTGGCGCAGCCATCAAAGGGACGAGACATCAGCAAACTTCCCCATGCTGAAGACCGCATCAAGCCGTCGCATTCGCCGGAGGCAAGGCGCCGGAGGCGGGACAAGTTGCGCGATGGATTGAGCCTGCGCGTCGGCCCCGGAACGCGCGCGTTCGAAGTTATCAAGCGAACCGCCAGCGGCGCATGGAATGACGGTTTTATCCATGCGGGCAATCTCGCTTATATGGCGATGCTGGCGCTGTTTCCGTTCTTTATCCTCGGCGCAGCGATATTTTCTGCCATCGGGGAAGAAAGCGAGCGCGCCGCGACTGTCGATGCAATTCTGTTCGCGCTGCCGCCGGTGGTGGGCAATGTCATCGAACCGGTTGCGCGCAATGTCATCGAAGCGCGCAGCGGCTGGCTGCTTTGGGTTGGCGGCCTGGTCGGCCTGTGGACCGCATCGAGCCTGATCGAAACCATCCGCGACATTTTGCGCCGGGCCTACGGGACGCAAGCAACGCTGGCATTCTGGCGCTATCGCCTGCTGTCTTTCGGTGTGATCTTGCTTGCGGTGATGCTGCTGATGCTTTCGCTGATCGCGCAGTTCCTGATCGGCACAGCGCAGGAAGTGATCGCCGCCTATCTTCCGGCCTTGAACGAGGCGATTGGCCAATTGTCGGTCTCGCGATTGGTCCCCGCGCTCGGGCTGTATGGTTCGATATTCCTGATATTTGTGACGCTGACGCCCGAACAATATCGCGGGCGCAGATATCCCAAATGGCCGGGATCCTTGCTGGTCACCCTTTGGTGGGTCGGCGTGACGGTGGCTCTGCCGCCGGTTCTCAAGCAGTTTTTCTCTTACAATCTCACCTATGGCAGTCTGGCCGGAATAATGATCGCGCTTTTCTTTTTCTGGCTGGTTGGATTAGGAGTTGTGGTAGGAGCAGAGCTGAACGCTGCCTTGGCTGCGCCGCATGATGATGACGGCAATAATGACGCGGGCGAGGCACCGACAGACACAGCAAAGGGTAATGCATAATGACCGGATTGATGGCAGGAAAACGCGGCCTGATCATGGGGCTGGCCAATGACAAATCGCTGGCATGGGGCATTGCCAAGCAATTGCACGATCAGGGCGCGGAACTGGCTTTCACCTACCAGGGGGAAGCGCTGGCAAAGCGCGTCAAACCGCTGGCCGAACAGCTTGGCTCCGATTTCACCTTCGAATGCGACGTATCACGAATGGATGCGCTCGATGCGGCTTTCGACACGCTCAAAAGCCGTTGGGAAACCATCGACTTTGTGGTCCACGCCATCGGCTTTTCCGACAAGTCCGAATTGCGCGGGAAATATGTCGATACCAGTCTCGACAATTTCCTGATGACGATGAACATCTCGGCCTACAGTCTGGTCGCGGTTGCCAAGCGCGCGGCAGAGATGATGCCGCCGAAAACCGAAGATGGAAAAGGCGGCGGCTCGATACTGACGCTGACCTATTACGGCGCGGAAAAGGTGATCCCGCATTACAATGTGATGGGCGTTGCCAAGGCGGCCCTGGAAACCAGTGTGCAATATCTGGCCAATGATCTGGGCCCCCAGAACATCCGTGTGAACGCGATTTCAGCCGGGCCGATCAAGACTCTGGCCGCCAGCGGGATCGGCGATTTCCGCTACATTCTCAAATGGAACGAGCTCAATTCGCCGCTGCGCCGCAATGTCACCATCGATGATGTCGGCGGATCGGGGCTTTATTTCCTGTCGGACCTGTCGTCGGGCGTTACCGGCGAGACACATCATGTCGACGCCGGTTATCATGTGGTCGGGATGAAACAGGAAGATGCGCCCGATATTGCGCTGGATTAGGGAAGCGTCCGACCGGTCGGACTGTTTACAGCGGCTCGACCACGATTGACCGGATTTCCCCGCGGATCGTCGGCTGGCCTCTCCATGCGCGGATATTAAGGCCCAGCACATAGGTAGAGCATGTACCCTTGGCCACCGGCACTTCGAAGCGGGAAACACCGGCCGAAAAGGCCGCGTCAAAGACCGGTTCGTCAGCCCCCGCGCAGCGAAGTTGCAGCCGGGCATTCTCGCCATCCGTGTCGACCGGCAAATCATGCGCGATCGTGATGCGCACGCCCGATCCGGCTACGTCGAGCACGCGTTCGGCGATCACGCCCCCGCTGCCGCTGCGCACGAAAATGTCCATCGCATCGCCGGACAGGGCGGTTTGGGCGCGAAAGTCCCTCTCGTTCGAAAATGCCCAGTCGAACGGAGGATAGCGGTCTGACCAACCCAATTCGCCCGAGCTCCGCGCGCCGGGCTGATCGGCCGAGAGACGCCGGTATAGCAGCATCGCGTCGCCGTGGTGGCCCGCATCGGACAATCGCGACACCAGCTCGCCATCGAAATCGGGCTGCGCCTCGCGATATTCCAGCTGGAATCGCGCCAGATTGGGAAGCAGTTGTTTCTTGAGCAAAACACCGGCGAGATAGTTTTCATGCCAGTCCGACGTGCCATCGAGAATCCGTGCGAATTCGGGCAGTGTCGATGAGCGGGCAAAGGCCTGATCGAGAACCGGGAAAAGCGCCCCTTGCTGGCCGGGATGCACTCTCAACATCCGGTCGAGCGCGCTTAGCGCTTGCGGATATTGCCCTTGTTCCACGAACCGGTCGAGCGCGAGCCCCTGCAGCAGGAGATCGCGGCGATTGAGCTTGAGCGCGGCGGCCAAAATCCGGTCTCTTTGCTCAAGATCCGCCTCGCCAAAGGCAAAAACCGCATGGGCTTTGGGGGAAAGCGCAAATTTTTCAGCGGCGCTCTTTGCTATCGGTAGCGCTTCGGCGCTTTTGCCCGGCAGATCAGCCGGATCGGTCACGCCGGTCAAAAGACGGTTGCTGGCCATTTGTTCCAGCGCCATCCCGTTGGCCGGCCACAATTGCACGGCAAGATCGGGGTTTTTCCTGAACAGCGCAGCGCTGGCCGTGGGGAAGAAGACCGCAAGCGCGATTATCAGCCCTATGGCAACTGACGCTGCAGCACGAACAGGCTTGGTCGGTGTGTTTGCCATCAGCGTTTACTGATTGGCCGTCCCGTAACCATAGCCATACCCATAGCCATTGCCATATCCGTAGCTGGAATTGCGATCATCAAGCTTGGTCACAATCGCACCGAAGATACGCGCATCGGCGGTTTTGAGCCTGCTCAGCGCATTGCCAATTCCGCGAATATTCTCGCCGTTCGATTCGATGATATAGACCACGCCTTCGACCGCGCGCGACACTTCGAGCGCGTCTGCCAGGCCGAGCACCGGCGCGCTGTCGACGATTACCAGATCATAATCGTCCTGCGCCTTGGCAATCAGCTCTTTCAACCGGTCACTGGCCAGAAGCTCCACCGGATTTGGCGGATGGTGCCCGGCCGGCACCATGGAAAAGCCGTATTCTTCGATCTCGATGGTGACATCGGAAAGCTGCTCTTGCCCGGCAAGTACCGCGCTGAGACCTCTGTCCGCGCCGTGCCGTACGCCGATGAAATCGCTGAGGCCGGAATGCCGCAAATCGGCATCCACCAGCAGCACTTTCTTGCCCAGCTGCACGAAGCTGCGCGCCAAGGCGACCGACGAAATACTCTTACCTTCATTGGGCCGCGTGCTGGTTATCATTATTGAATCCGGCGCGCCGTCGGCCGTGAGGAAGCTCATATTGGTCCGCGCTGTGGCGTAGGCCTCGCTCAATTCGGAACTTCTTTGTTCGAGCTCTTTGACGATGTCATCGGTGCTGACGCGCGGGATCAGGCCGAGCGCCGAAATTCCCAGGCGGCGATTGATATCTGCCGGATCCCTGATGGTCTGGTCGAGCGTTTCGCGCAGGAACACAAGCGTGCCCGACGCAAGCACACCGAACAGGAGGCCCAAAAACAGATTGCGCGTTAGCGAAGGAGAATAGGGCCCGCCGGGCACCGCCGCCTCTTCGATCAGCGTCATGTTGTTCTTGCCCGCGCCGGCTGCTTCGAGCTCTTTGTAGCGCTGCAGCAAGGCATCATAAAGCTGGCTGTTGGTATCAACCTCGCGCTTCAGGATGCCATATTGGATGCCTTGGCCCTGTTGGCCGAGGAAGGTATTTTTCGCCTGGCGCAGCTTGGCCTGAAGCTGTTGTTCCTGCAGCGATGCCTTCCTGAAGGCAGCCCGCAATGCTTCGTTGTCGACACTGTCTTCGCCTGACAACGCCTGCCTCAGCGAAGCAATCTCGGATTTCTTTGCCTTGATCTCGGGATAGCCGGGTCCAAATTTGGACTGCAACTCCGCCAGCTCGGCCTGTTCTTCGGCCAGCCTTGCCCGCAGGCTTGCGGCAGCGGCCTGACCGGCTTCGTTTTTCACCCCGGCATTGAGCGCGCTTTGCGCGGCAATCCGTTCGGTGGTCGCTTCGGCCAAGGCCTGGTTCAATGCGGCAAGCTCTGCACCAACCAGAGACTGGGACGCCGTTTCAGAGCCATTTTCGCCGGTGTTGTTGATGACCACGATTTCATTGGCATTTGCGTAGTTCACCAACTCGCGCTCGGAAATTGACAACCGCTCGCGCAGCTCCTCGATCTGCTCTTCGAGAAAATCTCTTGCTTCGATATTTTGCCCGAAACGCTTCTCGTAATTGGCGTCGAGAAACTCTTCCGCCCACAGATTTGCGAGGCTGCTCGACACTTCTGCCGAGGGGCTGGAGAACGAAATGTCGACCAGATTTGACTGTTCGACCGGAGTGATCGTTACGTTGCCCAGTAGTACCCGCTCAAGGACAGGCTCGGAAACCGTACCGGCCTCATCCAGCCCGAATGCCGTGAGAAATTTCTCGTCGCGCGCCAGATTGCCGGCATCGATAACCCGCCGGGCAAGGAATTTGGAAGCGAGAAGCTGATATTGCGTTTCCAGATATTGCATCTCATCGACGCGGTTCTGGCGCTCCAGCGGAGCGGCATTTGTAATATTCTCGGTCGCTCGCGAAATTTCGATGCGCGATGTCGCGCGGAAATATTCCGTCGCCAGCAAGGTCGCAATCAGACCAAACAGCAGGCCCAGCAAGATCAGGCCAAGAATCCAGAATTTCAGCGACAGCGCCTGAACCCAATAGCGTTCAAGGTTCAGCGGCAGCCCGCCATGCGCGTCCGCTTCGCTTTGGGCCGCGGTGGGCGCGGCGGCGTTCTGAAAAACTGCGGTAGGATCGGTTGTGTTGTTCATGTTCTGCTCTCGATTACCGGATCACGCGTTCGAGCAGAATTGCGGTCGTTGAAACAAGCGGGATGAATTGCAAAATGGTATCCAGACGGCGGCGCGCAGCGGATTCGCCCACGATGACCACATCGTCCGGGTAGATTTCCGGATCGGCATAGTTTCCGCGCTTGATCGCTTCGATATTGAAGACGCCGATATAGCGCTGCTCGTTCACCGTCCGCATCACCAGAACATCATCGGACTTGGCATATTCATCCAGACCGCCAGCATTGTTGATCGCCCGCAACAACGAAGTCGAAGTGGTCGCAGGATAGGTTCCCGGATTTGCAACTTCGCCGCCCAGCGAAACGGTCAGCGCTTGCGCTTGGGTGGGCCGCACATTCACTTGCGGATCGATAACAAATTCGCCGCGCAACCTGTCCGCAATCATCTTGGCGGCTTGGCCGGGCGATTTGCCCGACACGTACAGGTCCCCGACAAGCGGATAGGAAATATAGCCTTCGGAATCGGTCAGAAACGTGCCGCTTAATGGCTCGGAGCCATAGACAGTGATTTCAAGCTGTTCCTGCATCCCGATTGTTCTCGGCGCGGTAGAATCGGGGGCGGGCAGCGTTGTCAGATCAACCAACTCGACCGTTGATGCCAAGCCAACCGGCTTTGCCCCGCCGGCGCATCCAGCAAGCGCCAATGCGGCGATTGCAGCGAATAGAAATGATTTCGAGAAGTGCGTCATTTTGTCTTTCGTTTGGAGGCCCGATCGCATTAACCGCGTTGTTATCGATAAGCAAAGTTGTTTTTGTGGATGCCGGGCGGCACGCTAAGCCCGCCTGTCAGTCTTCGCCAAGTTGCGAAGCGACTTCAGTTCCAGCGCAAAGCAGCCCACCAACCACATGGCCACGGCTTGGAACAACGGCGCGCGCAGGGGATAATCGGCAAGACTTCCGATGGAAATGATCGCGAAGACTGAAACCCAATAGACCAGCCGGAAGCGTTCCTGCCGTGATGCCGCGCCCATTTCACCCATGCTTTTGGCCATCCACAGGAAGAAAGCCCCGAGGATCAATATCGCCGGCAGTCCGCCTTCGATGACCAGTTGAGCCCAGTCGTTATGCGCCATGTTGAGATAGTTCGGCAGCAGCAATTCGGTCGGCTCGTAGATATGATACACTTCTTCAAATGAACCAAAGCCGGCCCCGAACAGGGCGTAGGTTTTCATCATTTCCCAAAGCGTGGGAAGGACCGACCAGCGCATATCTTCCCACGGGCCGCCATCAACCAGCCTGTCGATCGCCGGAATCCGGCCGAATGCAAGGAACAATGCAAAGACCAACAGCGCGAGAACCACTCCGCCAACCGCCATCGATCGGTAAGGCGGCGAAGATCGACCGGGCCCTTGATCGCGCGAGGATTGCGTCTCGCGGTTTTTCAGGAAGAACAACAATCCGCATGCTGCCAGCGCAACTAGCCCGGTAATCAGGCCGGCCCGCGATCCGCTGATCAGGGCGATGGTCAGGATGGCAAGAAAGGCACCGCCAAGACAAAATTTCTGCCACAATTGGAACTTGCGGCGGCGATTATCGACCAGCAAATAGGCGGTGGTTACCAGTGCCAGTGATAGCAGCACCGCGGAGTGATTGCGGTTGGCCAGAAATCCTGTGGGGCTGCCGCGGTTGACATATTCGTAGAAATACAGCGGCGATCCGGCGCCTCCGGTGAGCTGGAAAGCGCCCAGAATGGCGCAGGACAAGCCGACAATCACAACGAAGATCAGCACCGTCGATCGATGCAGTCCCAAAGCAACCGGCAGCGCAAGTGCAACCAGCGGAACGACCAGCGAAGCAAGCGCATTGAGCGTGCGCACCGGGACAAAGGAAATGGGCCTCCAAGTCTCTGCCAGCCCGAGCAAACCGGAAAGTTCAGCGACCGGATCGGTGCCGGGGAGCGATCGCCAAAGCCCCGGCGGCAGCGGAATGATCTGGATTGCCATCCAGCCGCCCAGCAATGCCAGTAGCACCAACGGCACTTTGACCGGCCGCATGCGATCAGCGCTGTAATAATAAATGATCGGGATCAGGAACAACGCCGCCATCGAACGCAAGGCGACCGTTTGGATGGCGTCAGGCCGCGAACTGCCTCCCAAAAAGGCAACTGCCAGCGCAAACAGGGCGACCACTATCCAGCCTTTGCCGAGGCTCGCACTGGTGTCGCCGCGCAGTATCTTCATTTCCCAGCGACCTTATCCAACGAAACAGGCACATCATTGCTAACAGCAGCAATCTGCTCGCGATAGCGCCCGATAACAATTTGGTCTGAATATCCACTGACCATCTTCTCTCTCGCCGTCCGTCCCATAGCCGCCTGTTCGGCGCGGGAAAATGCCAGGAATTCCAACATGGACTGCGCCAGACTCGCGCTCGACTTGGCCTCGCACAGCAACCCCGTTTTCGCGTCTTCCACCACCGACCGGCATCCGGGTACGTCGGTCGCGATTACCGGCCGCGCCATCGCCGAAGCTTCGATCAAAGTGCGCGGTGCGCCTTCGCGGTAGGATGGCAGCACCACGCAATGCGCAGCCGCTATGTTGGGGCGAATATCATTGGTCGTGCCTAGATATTCGATCACATTTTCTGCAACCCACCCGTCCAGCGTTTCGCGGTCAATGGCAGAGCGATTATGCGGGTCTATCGCCCCCAAAAGCTGGAACCGCGCCCCCGGCACCGCCTGTTTGACGCTTCGCGCCGCGTCGACAAATTCGACCACGCCCTTATCGCGCAGCAAGCGGGCAACCATCAGGAATGTGGTTTCCGGCGTTTCTTCCGGGAAAGGCGCCGCGGCAAAATGGTCCAGATCGATTCCCGAACCGGGCAGCGCTTTGGCCTGATACGGGCGCACCAGCTTGCGCTGCGTGAACAAAGCGATGTCGTCCTCATTCTGGAAGAATACGACCGGCAATCTCGCAAAAGCGAAGCGATACAGCGCTTTGGCCAGCATACGCATCGGTCCACCGGACAAGAACGCCGTGCCCAGCCCTGTCACATTCGGAATAAACGCGTGCTGCATCCCGCGCGAGGCGAAGGCGCCGAACAGATTGTTCTTGATGGTGAAGCTTAGAACAATATCGGGATTTAGCCGTTTGAATATCCTCCGCAAACGCAGGCATAGCGCGATATCTTCAACCGGGTTCAATCCCTTGCGGCTCATTTCGAGCGGTTCGAAATCGCACCCCAAACCGCGTAGTTTTTCGACTGTGTCATCGGGCGGCGCGAGAATGGTGACCGCGTGCCCGTCCTCGATCAGCGCTTCGAGCAGCGACTTGCGAAAGTTCCAGATGTTCCAGGCAACATTGACGGTGAGAATGATCCGCATCTGCTATCGCCAGAATTGAGTGGGTTGGATCACGCGGCGCTCATTTTGACAGCGACTGCAGATAGGCTCCGTAGTCATTTTTCTTAAATTTTTCAGAGCGCTGCTGCAAATCGGATTCGCTGATCCACCCGGCTTCATAGGCAATCTCGTCGGGCGAACCGACTTGCAGGCCTTGCCTTTCGGTCAAAGTCCGCACAAAATTCCCGGCCTCCAGCAAAGAAGCGTGTGTGCCCGTGTCGAGCCACGCAAAACCGCGGCCCATGGTTTCCACGCTCAGCGAACCTTCCGCCCGGTAGAATTCGAGCAAATCGGTGATTTCCAGCTCCCCCCTTGGCGAAGGCTTCACTTGCGCGGCGAATTCGGGTGCGCGGTGATCGAGGAAGTAAAGCCCAGTAACCGCATAGTTCGAAGGCGCAACTTCCGGCTTTTCAACCAAGGAACGAACCGTCCCGTCGGCATCGAAATCGACGACACCATAGCGTTCCGGATCGGCCACGTGATAGCCGAACACCGTGCCGCCTTCGCTTTTCGCGCCTGCGTCTCCCAGCAGGCCCGGAAGTCCGTGGCCAAAGAATATGTTGTCGCCCAAAATCATGGTCGAAGGCGACCCGTTGAGAAAATCGCGCGCGAGAATATAGGCCTGCGCCAGACCATCGGGTGAAGGCTGGGTGATATAGGTCAGCGACAGCCCCCATTGCGACCCGTCGCCCAAAGCACGGATGAACTGCTTCTGGTCTTCGGGTGTCGTGATAATCGCGATTTCGCGAATGCCGCTGAGCATCAAAGTGCTGAGCGGATAGTAGATCATCGGCTTGTCGTAGATTGGCAGCAATTGCTTGGACACCGACATCGTGATCGGCCACAGGCGCGTGCCCGACCCGCCGGCCAGAATGATCCCTTTGCGTTGCGCTTGCTGGTTTTGCATGCCGTTACCCTGTGACATTGCCTAGTTCCTCAATAATCAGTTTTAGATGCGCGCGCCAATCGGGCTGCGCGATACCAAATTTGCGTTGCAGGTCAGAACAGTCGAGCCGCGAATTGCCCGGGCGCTTTGCCGGTGTCGGATATTCCGCCGTGGTGATGTCATTCACCGCGCAGGCCGATCCCGCTTCATCCATGATCGCGCGAGCAAAATCTGCCCAGCTGACCGAAGGCGATCCGGAAAAATGGAATACCCCGCCTGCATGCCCCTGAACCATTGCGGCGGCCATTGTGCCCAGCGCGTCGGCAATCGCGGCAGCGGGCGTCGGGCCGCCAAACTGGTCCGCAACCACATTCAGCTCACTGCGATCGGCGCCCAAACGCAGCATAGTTTTGACAAAATTGCTGCCATGCGCCGAGAAAACCCAGCTGGTCCGCAGAATGGCGCTGCGCCCGCCCGCGGCAAGAACCGATTGTTCCCCCGCCAGCTTGGTTTTGCCGTATACGCCCAGCGGAACAGTCGCGTCGCCAGGCTTGAAAGGCGTGTCGCCGGTCCCATCGAACACATAATCGGTGGAGATATGCAGGAAAGGAATGTTTTTGAGTGCCGCCGCCTTTGCCATGGCCGCCGGGGCAGCGGCATTGACCAAATGCGCCGTCGCCTCGTCAGATTCGGCATTGTCGACCGCGGTGTAAGCGGCCGCGTTGATGACCACATCGGCATAGCTGGCAGCAATCACCGCGGCGCAGGCATCCGGATCGGTCAGATCAGCCGCGCCGCGATCGACGAACCGCGCATCATCATTGCCCGCAAACACCCGCGCGAGCTCGCGCGCGACCTGTCCGGTCTTGCCGAAAATCAGCGGTGTCATACTTTGTTGCCCAGCCGTGTCCCGACACCCTGCCGATCCAGCAGCGGACGCCACCAATCTTCATTGGCAAGATACCACCGCACGGTTTTCAGCAACCCTTCCTCGACCGTGACCGAAGGTTTCCAGCCGAGCTCGCCGATGATCCGGCTCGCGTCGATCGCATAGCGCGCGTCGTGGCCCGGGCGATCGGTCACAAACTCGATCAGATCCGCATGCGGCGCGCCAGCCAGCCGCTCCTGGTCAAGGATCGCGCAGATGGCTTTGACCAGCTCCAGATTGGTGCGTTCATTCTCCCCGCCGATATTGTAGCTGCGCCCGGTTTCACCCTTTTGCAGCACCAGCAACAGCGCCTCGGCATGGTCTTCGACATAAAGCCAGTCGCGAACATTATCGCCTTTGCCGTAAATGGGGATCGGCCGGCCATGGATCGCGTTGAGGATCACCACCGGAATCAGCTTCTCAGGAAAATGATACGGCCCGTAATTGTTCGAACAATTGGTCAGCAATACGGGCAGTCCGTAAGTCTCCTGCCATGCGCGCACCAGATGGTCCGACGATGCTTTCGACGCCGAATAGGGGCTGCGCGGGTCATAGGGTGTTTCTTCGGTGAACTGGCCGGTCGCCCCCAGGCTGCCATAGACTTCGTCGGTGGAAATATGATGGAATCGGAAGCCGTCGGGCTTGCCCGATTGAAGCCAGAATGCCCGCGCCGCTTCGAGCAAATGAAACGTGCCGAGAATATTGGTTTCGATAAAGTCGGCCGGGCCGTCGATTGAACGATCGACATGGCTTTCGGCGGCCAGATGCATGACCGAATCGGGCCGGTATTCGCTGAAAATTGCGTCGAGCGCCTCGCGATCGCGGATATCGGCTTTGACGAAATGGTGGCGCGGATGTTCTTTCGCCTCAGCCAGGCTTTCGAGATTGGCGGCATAGGTCATCGCATCGACATTCACCACTTCGTGGCCTTGCGAAATCGCCAGCCGAACAACCGCTGATCCGATGAAACCGGCGCCGCCGGTTACGAGAAGTTTCATTGCTTTTGATCCCATTCGAATGGCGATTTGACGTCCCCCGAAAGCGGCGCAGCGGTGTCTTTTCCTGACAGGACCGGTTCGCCCGAGCCGGGCCAATCAATCGCAATTGCCGGATCATCCCAGCGCACCGCCGCATCGCAATCCGGAGCGTAGAAATCGCTGCATTTATACTGGACTTCGCAGTCAGGAACCAAAGTCTGGAATCCATGAAGAAAGCCGCGCGGTACCAGCAGCTGATGCCCGTTCTCCGCCGTCAGCTCGCGCGCGATCCAATGCAGGAATGTGGGCGACCCTTTGCGAAAATCGACCGCGACATCATAAATCGCGCCGCGGGTGCAGCGGACCAGCTTGTCCTGCGCATGCGGCGGCGTCTGGTAATGCAGCCCCCGCAAAGTGCCCGCATCCGCCGAATAGCTGTGATTATCCTGCACCCAATCGGTCTCTATCCCGAGACCGGCCATCACCTGCGCATTCCAGCTTTCGCTGAACCAGCCGCGATCATCACCAAACCGCTTCGGCTCCAGCAGCAACACGCCAGACAATTCTGTCTCAAATACTTGCATAAGATGCTTTGGTCTCGCTGTTTGAGTAGGGATCAGCGGGCAAGAATTGCCGCTTGGATACGATCCACGCTAACTCTGAATTTTCCGCCATTGCGGCAATAGTTTTCGACGGCCGAGGCAATTAACAACATCGCCGCGGATTGCAATGCAAGCAGGCCCCGGCATGTCACTGCGAAAATCCTTTTTGGAAAGCCCAACTTTCTCTCGGCGGCGCCCGATCGCGGCTGGACGCCTCGCGCCGCCAGCGGTACATGATCCAGCCCGGCAACATCCAGAATGATCAATCAATCTAGTGGCTCCCTCCCGCAACAAGAAAACAGTGGCCTTCGTTCTTCCGTCGATGCGCGGTGGAGGCGTCGAGCGCGTACGATTGACGCTGATCCGCGGATTTTTAGACCGGGGATACGAAGTTGACCTGATTCTGACAGAGGCGGGAGGCGAATTTCTTGAGCTAGTTCCCGATGGAGTTCATCTGGAGGAGTTTGACTGCCCAAGGATCAGGCATGCGATCCCCCGACTGAGGGAATATGTGAAACGCCGGCAACCGGACGCGATGATTGTCGCCCTATGGCCACTGACCGCCGCAACAGTGTTGGCGTGCACCGGGCTTCGCGAGCGGCCAAGGCTGGTGTTATCAGACCACAACAATCTGCATTCCCAATATTCGGCAGGCAAACCGGTATGGATGAGCTTGCGTGCTACCTTGCGGATGGCTTACCCGAAGGCAGACGCTCTGGTGGCAGTTTCACAAGGCATCGCACAGGATATCGCGGGTTGGGCGGGCTTGCCGGCTAACCGAGTCACAACAATTTACAACCCAACGCCAGAGCCCGTGCGTTCTGAGTGGCCAAAAGACGAGACGGATCGGTTGTGGCGTGGCCACACTGGCCCCCGGATCATTACTACCGGGCGGTTGAAAAAGCAGAAGAACCACGAATTGTTGCTGCGCGCATTTGCGAAGATCCAGAATGACAACAATGCTGTTCTTGCGATTTTAGGCGAAGGCGAGCTGGAGGATAAGCTACGCGAAACCGTGGTCCGGCTGGGGCTCGAGGAAAGCGTGATTATGCCCGGCTTCGTCGTCGATCCCGGCCCATGGTATGCATCGGCGGATTTGTTCGTCTTGTCCTCTGACTATGAAGGCTTCGGCAATGTGCTGGTCGAAGCTCTCCATTTCGGACTGCCCATTGTATCAACCGATTGCAAAAGTGGCCCCAGCGAAATCTTGGCAGGCGGCAAGTTTGGCACATTGTCGGCAACCGGTGATATCGAGGCGTTGGCCGAGGCGATGGAGACAGCGCTTGTTGGCGAACATGACAGTACGGCGCTGAAAGCCCGCGCACAGATGTTCTCCGCGGATGCTGCAATTGACGCATATGAGCGTTTGGCATTCCCGGAAGTCGCATGAGTAGCCAGCAATCAACTCTCCGCGCTCTGGCAAAGGCCGGCATGTCACTTGGTGTGCTGCGAATTGCATCTATGGCTTTGACTTTGCTGGTCGGCATATTGCTGGCCCGCCAGCTGGGCGCTGCCGATTACGGTATTTATGCCCTGGCAATGGCGGTGGTTACTTTTACAGGCGTTCTGACCGAATTTGGCCTGCCGCTGTTGGCAATGCGCGAATTTGCAAGCGCGGATGCGAAGCAGAACTGGGGCGAAGTGCGCGGCCTAGTAAAGTGGGCTGACCGTTTCATCTTGACCATTTCTGCGATCATCGTTGGCGGATTCTTGGCCGCCGCGCTCATTTGGGATTTTGCCAAGCAATCTGTTTTTCTTGCGACAATGATGTGGGCAATTGTCCTTGTACCGATAGTGGCTATCGCCAAATTTCGCGGGCTGGCATTGCTCTCGCTCGGCCATACTTTCGCCGGACAGTTCGCGGTGCTTGTATTGCGCCCCGGGCTCTTCGTTGTCGCATTGGCCGTGCTCTGGGTGTCGGGCAGCACACTCGGCCCGGCCGAAGCGATGGCGTGGCAATTCGGGGCCGCATTTGCAGCGCTGCTTTGCGTGCTTGGTCTATATTTGCGCTATCGCCCCGCCGCGATGCTCGCAGCCAAGCCAGTAAACCGTTGGCGAGAATGGATTTCCGCAACAATTCCGATGGGCATGACCGAGGGGTTGCGGCTGCTACAGGCGCAGCTAGCAATTGTTTTGCTAGGGGTAATGATGACCAGTGCTGATGCGGGTCTATTCCGCGTCGCGGACGCCAGCGCGATGGTCGGGCTGGTCTTCATTTCGATTGTCAATGTGGTCTGCGCCCCGCACCTCGCTCGTCTTTTTGCCGAGCAAAATCTTGCCGAATTGCAGCGTCTTTTGGGAGTGGTGGCTTTTGCCATGACGTTTGTCGTCGGTGTGGTTACCGTGATTGTCACTCCCTTCGCTGGTCCGCTGATGTCACTGGTTTTCGGGTCCGAGTTTGCCGCTTCAGCCTCGCCGCTGGTGATCCTGCTGGTAGGCAACACAATTGCATGCCTCTTTGGTCCGGTCTCCACGCTTTGCAATATGACCGGTCTTGAGAAACACGTGACTGTCGGCAGCGCACTTGCCGTTGTCGCGCAGCTTGCATCGGCGTTGGTCCTGATTCCCCTTATGGGTTTAGATGGCGCAGCTATTTCGGTGGTTATCGGGATGCTGCTTTGGAGATTGTTTTTGACAGTCAAGGTACGCCAGATTATCGGCATCGACCCGGGCATTCTGGCTACCGATTTTCGATATCTCGCCGATGCACTCGCCCAATATGCCACTTCTCTGCGCTCAAAGAATGCCGGGACAAAGAACGGGAATCCGTAAGTGACCCAAGCGTCCAACTTCCGACAAAAGCTGGCGTCTCGCACGCCATCGCCGCTTCGCAAATCTGTGCGCATGGGAGAACATTACCTACGGCGGCATGTTGAATGGCTTAATGTGCTTCGCGAAATGCGTGGCGCAACTGTAAGAGACTCAGCCTTGCTCTTTGCTTCGGCCATCGCCGCTCCGTTCACATCATTGCGCAGAATGGACGGATTTGAACCGCCGCATCTTTTGGGAGATCTTTCTGCCAAAATCAGAGGGGTCGGCCAATTTGCCTTGCGTGCGGGCACCGACGATATCATCCATGTACTAAGCGCGCGCGAACGCGCTGTGCGCAATGTTCTGGAGCAGCGCTTGCGGCCCGGGGATGTGTTTGTCGATGCGGGGGCCAATATCGGCTTTTTCTCTGTCATTGCCAGCAATCTGGTTGGCGAAAGCGGGCAAGTGATCGCTTTTGAAATGATGCCGGAAACAGCGGCCAGATTGCGCCACCATTTTGCGATCAACGATCTGCCTTCGGCCAAGATTTTCGAACGCGCGCTGTTCGACAAGGATGGCGAGACCATAACCGCCACCAGCAGCGCGCAAAAATTCGGTCAGGCCAGCGTCTCGCCGGAATTCCAGGCCGAACCAGGCCGGACCATCCGGCACGACGTACCCACAGTGCGGCTTGATACTGCGCTGGCCGATATTGGTGATATCGCGCTAATGAAAATGGACCTAGAGGGCGCAGAGCTTGGTGCCCTGTTGGGTGCAAAGGATGTCCTCGCCCGATGCGCAGCGGTCATTTTCGAGAACAATTCGAAGGATGAACGCGTTGTCGGCCTGCTCAGATCAGCCGGATTTTCGATCCGGCATCTCGGCGGCCGGGAGCATCTTGCCTACCGATCAGAAGAATGACGAAACCTGTATGAACACGCTTATCGAAAAAGTTAAAACGGCCCTGTGGTTTGCCCGGCGACCGTCCTTCTGGGCGCATATGGTTGCGCTGACGCGGCGCCAGTTTGATGGCTCTGCCGTGCATGAAACCAAAGCGCCAGAGGCTAAGGCGTGGGCTAGCGAACGCGCCGTGCCGATTGCCGATGCGCTGCGCGCTGTCGGGGCCCTTGGCGCAGAGGATAGCTTGCCCGCAAAGCTGCCTGCAAAGCTGATCTCCGATGGTGAAGCGCGTGCGGCAAAGGCGGCGGTAACGATGGGCGGGCCGGGCGATCTCGATCTGATCTATCAGGCGATACTCGCCACCGGGGCACAGCGGATGGTGGAAACCGGCGTTGCCTATGGCTGGAGCAGCATGGCCGCATTGGCGGCATTGGAACAGACCGGCGGCAAGCTGGTGAGCGTCGACATGCCCTATCCCAAGGCGGGCAATGAAGCCGATGTCGGGATTGTCGTTCCCGACGAATGGCGGGGGCGCTGGATGCTGATCCGCGAGCCCGACCGCAACGGCATCCGCAAGGCCTTGGCGCAATTCGGCGGCGAAATCGATCTGGCGCATTTCGACAGCGACAAAAGCTATGTCGGGCGGATGTTTGCATTCCCTCTGCTGTGGCGCGCGCTTCGATCGGGCGGCATGTTCATTTCCGACGACATTCAGGACAATTTCGGCTTCCGCGACTTTTGCGCGCAAATAGGCGTCGATTTTGCGATCACCGAAAGCGACGGGAAATTTGTCGGCATTTGCCGCAAGCCATAAGCGTCGGATAGAGGCGACACTCGGTCTAGGGAACGGGGCGGTACGGATATGGCGAGCATTCTCTACATTTCCTATGACGGAATGGCAGAGCCGCTCGGCCAGAGCCAGGTCGTTTCCTATCTGGAGAATTTGTCCGGCGAACATGCGATCCATGTGGTGTCGTTCGAAAAACCGGCCGACCTTGCCGATGACGCCAAGATGCGCCGGACGCGGGCGCGGATGGAAGCGGCGCATATCGGGTGGACTCCGCTGCGATACCATTCGCGCCCCAGCGCACCGGCCACGCTCTATGATATTGCGGCAGGGACAGCGCGCTGCATCGCGCTATGCATGCGGATCAAGCCCGACATTGTCCACGCGCGATCCTATATTTCGGGAATGATCGCGATCGCATTGAAACGCGTGTTCGGTGCAAAATTCCTGTTCGATATTCGCGGCTTCTGGGCCGATGAGCGGGTCGATGGCGGGCTGTGGGACGCCGAAGGCCGCGTGTACAAAACGGTCAAGGCACTGGAAAAACGCCTGTTCCGCGCCGCCGATCACATAGTCACGCTGACCGATGCTTCGGTTCCGATCATCGAGAAGATGGATTTTGCCGGGGCCGCTCCGCCGCCCATTACGGTGATCCCCACCTGCGCCGATTTGCAGCGTTTCGATTTGCCGGCCACCCGGCCAGCGGACCCGTTCATTTTCGGATATGTCGGCAGCTTCGGAACGTGGTATCTGATGGACGAGACCATGGCCTTGTTCCGCGCGGTTTGCGCGCTCGAACCCGATGCCCGGATGCTGATCGTCAATCGCCACGAACATGCGCAGATCCGCGCCGCCGCGCAGGCTGCGGGGATTGATCAGGACCGGATCGAGATAAGCGCAAGCGACCACGCATCGGTTCCAAACTATATCCACCGGATGCACGCCGCATCGGCGCTGATCAAACCGTGCTATTCGAAGCTTTCCAGCGCGCCGACCAAACTTGCCGAATATCTGGGGTGCGGGGTTCCCTGCGTGGGCAATACCGGTGTGGGCGATATGGAGAGCATTCTCGAGGGCCGCGATATCGGTGTGGCCCTGCGATCTTTCGACGATGCCGCGCTGGCGGAAGGCGCCAAGCGGATCGTGACCATGGCGCGCGATCCCGCAACCAGCGAACGGTGCCGGGAAGCCGCGACAGCGCTTTTCTCATTAAGCGGTGGCGTTGAGGCCTATCGCACAATATACGGCGCGCTCGCCAGCGGCGACAGACTGGCTGGACACAGCTGAAGCATCACCCCTATCGAGCAGAGCGATGAGCGAAACCAATATCGATCAAACCACGGTGGATTCCTTTGGCGAAGAATGGTCCCATTTTGACCAGTCAGAGCTGATCGGTGACGAGTGGGAAGAGATTTTCGACACCTATTTCGGGATTTTCCCCTTTGCCGCATTGCCAGACGGGGCAACCGGTTTCGATATGGGGTGCGGTTCGGGCAGGTGGGCGCGCGGCGTTGCCCCCAAAGTCGGCACACTCAATTGCATCGATCCTGCAGGCAGCGCGCTGGCTGTCGCGAAGAAAAATCTGGCCGGGATCGACAACGTAAAATTCCACCACGCCGGTGTCGACAACGCGCCTCTTGCGCCTGCAAGCCAGGATTTCGGATATTCGCTGGGCGTGCTGCATCACATCCCGCAGACCGAAGAGGCGCTCCAATCCTGCACGCGATTGCTCAAGCCCGGCGCGCCGTTCCTGCTCTATCTCTATTACAGGTTTGACAATCGCCCGGGCTGGTTCCGCGCCCTTTGGAAGGCGTCAGAACTGTTTCGCAGCGGCGTCAGCAGCCTGCCCGACCGGATCAAACCGGTGGTCACCGACATTCTTGCCGCCACCTTGTATTGGCCGTTGGCGCGCGGTTCACGCCTGATCGAGAAACTGGGCGGCAATCCGGCACCGATCCCGCTGTCATTCTACCGCGACAAGAGCTTCTACACGATGCGCACCGACAGCCGCGACCGTTTCGGGACGCCGCTGGAGCAGCGTTTTACCCGCAGCGAAATCGAAGCGATGATGAAAGGCGCAGGGCTGGACAATATCGCATTTTCGGACCGTGAACCGTTCTGGGTTGCGGTGGGGTGCAAGACCGCCACAGAGACGGCGGCCACCGCATCGTGACACGCAAACGCATGTTGGTGCTGTGCCCTTTCCCCGAGGGCGTGGCGGCGGGACAACGCCTGAAATACGAACAGTATTTTGACCGTTGGCGCGCCGATGGTTGGGACATCGACATCTCCAATTTCATGGACGATGCGATGTGGGAAGTTGTCTACAAATCGGGCTTTTACGCGCGCAAGGTCAAAGGCGCGCTCAAAGGCCATGCGCGCCGCTTGCGCGATCTCGGGCGGGTGGCCGATTATGATCTGGTCTATGTTTTCATGTATGTCACACCCTTCCTGACATCGGGCATGGAGCGGACCGTGCGCAAATTGGCGAAGCGGCTTGTCTATGATGTCGAGGACAATATTCTGGTCGAGCAGAACCTGCCCAAGGAATTGCATCCCAATTTCATAACCCGCGCATTCAAGGGGCCGGGGAAAGCGAAATATCTGATCCGCGAAGCCGATCATGTGATCAGCTCTTCACCCTTTCTCAATGACTTCTGCCTTGAAATGAACAAACGCAAGGCCTGCACCTATATCTCGTCATCGGTCGACACAGACCGGTTCCAGCCGGCAACGCCTTATACAAATGACAAGCCGGTGGTGATCGGGTGGACAGGCACATTCTCGTCCAAAATCTTTCTCGACCAGCTGCGTCCGGTGTTCAAACGCCTTGCCGAGCGTGTCGACTTCAAACTCAAAGTGATCGGGAATTTCGACTATGAATTGCCCGGGGTAAATCTCGATGTGGCCCAGTGGAGCGCCGCGCGCGAAGTCGAGGATCTGCAGGAATTCGACATCGGCGTCTATCCGCTTCCGATAGACGATTGGGTTCTGGGCAAGAGCGGTCTAAAGGCCATTCAATATATGGCTTTTGCGCTGCCTTGCGTGGCGACGAATGTCGGCACAACACCGATGCTGATCGAGGATGGCTTCAACGGGCGGCTGGTCCGCAGCGAAGATGATTGGGTCAATGCGCTGGAGGAACTCGTGCGCAATCCCGAACTGCGCCGCAAGCTGGGCGAACAGGCGCGCAAGGATGCCGTGGCCAATTATTCGCTCGACGCGATCGCGAAACAATATGATGGGGTTTTACAAGACGTGATGGAGATTTCCGTATGATTACCGGCAAGCGTATCTACATGGCCGGATCCGGCGGCATGCTGGGCGAGGCCTTTCACAAGGTCTATGGTGCCGACAACGAGCTCCGTTGCACCGACAAGGACGTCAACGCCGATTGGCTGTCCTTTCTCGATTTCCGCGATGCCGACGCCTATGTGAAAGATGTCGAGGATTTCCGTCCAGATTATCTGTTCCACCTGGGGGCGCATACCAGCCTGGAATATTGCGAAGAGAATGTCGACGACGCCTACGCCACCAATACGATCCCGGTGGAAACCGCATCGCATCTGGCCAACCGTCTGGGAATCCCGCTGCTCTATATCTCCACTGCGGGGATTTTTGACGGCGCGCAGGATACCTATGATGACTGGGATGATCCCAAGCCACTGGGCCATTATGCCCGATCGAAATTTATGGGCGAGCGTTTCGTATCGCAGAATGTCCGCCAGCACCTGGTCTGCCGCGCGGGGTGGATGATGGGCGCCGGTCCGGAAAAGGACAAGAAGTTCATCCAGAAACTGATGGCGCAGCTCAAAGCCGGCAAGGACGAATTGTTCGTGGTCGATGACAAGCTCGGCACTCCCACTTACACGCATGATTTCGCCCGCAATGTCTCGCTGCTGCTGGAACGCGAATATTGGGGCGTTTACAACATGGTGTGCGGCGGGATTACCGGCCGCCTCGAAGTCGCCGAAGAATTGGTCAAGCTGGCGGGTGTTGCGGACCGGGTTAAAGTCACTCCGGTCAGTTCGGATTACTTCGCCAAGGAATATTTCGCAGCGCGCCCCCCGTCAGAGCGGCTGATTACCAAGAAGCTTGATCTGCGCGATTGCAACATCATGCGTGACTGGCGCGTATGCCTCGAAGAATATCTCGCGGATTATTACGAGGGCTATCTGGGCTAAACCGTTGGCAGGTGACCGAAACCTTGGTGCGCCATGTGCGGAATAGCCGGCTTTTGGACCCGATCCGGTTCTGCCGGCGGGGTTCAGCTGGATGCCGAGCTCCGCGGGGAAACATTGGCGCGGATGGCATCCGCCATCCGTCACCGCGGCCCTGACGAAGATGGGTTCTGGCAAGACGCCGATATCGGGATCGGTCTTGCCCACCGGCGCCTGTCCATTCTTGACCTGTCAGAGGCCGGATCGCAGCCGATGCATTCGCCCAGCGATCGCTATGTGATCGTCTATAATGGCGAGATTTATAACCATCTGGATCTGCGCAAGCGGCTTGAAAGCGAGGGGGCTGCCCAAGGCTGGAAAGGGCATAGCGATACCGAGACGCTGCTGGCCTGTATCGACGCATGGGGTCTTGAAGCGACGCTGAAAGCGGCAAGCGGCATGTTTGCTCTCGCGCTGTGGGACAAGCAGGAAGGGACCCTTTCGCTTGCGCGCGATCGTTTGGGTGAGAAACCGCTTTTCTACGGGACCAGCGGCGGTGCCATCGTCTTTGCGTCAGAACTGAAATCCATCTGCGCGTTTCCGCAGTTCGAGCATTCGATCGACCAGAGCGCGGCCGCGTTGTTCTTGCGCTACTCCTACGTGCCGGCGCCCTTGTCGATTTTCAGGAATATTGCGAAACTGATGCCCGGCCAGATCGCCACTTTCGGCCCGGGGTCACTCGCACCTGAATTGATGTCCTATTGGACGCTCGCCGAAACCATCTCGTCGACCGCGCCCGCTAGAAATCAGAAAACCTCTTTGGCCGAGGCGGCCGATGCCGTCGAAGCAACGCTGACAGAAGTAGTCGCCTCGCAGCTGATAAGCGATGTCCCGATAGGTGCCTTCCTGTCGGGCGGAATTGATTCCTCGCTCATCACCGCGCTGATGCAGAAAGTCAGCGACAAACCGGTCAAGACATTCTCGATCGGCTTTGAAGACGAACGCTTTGACGAAGCGCGTCATGCCGCAGAGGTTGCCGCGCATCTAGGCACAGAGCATCGCGAGATGATCCTGACAGAGCGCGACATTCTGGATCTCGCCCCGTCTATTACCAGCATTTATGACGAACCCTTTGCCGATTCATCGCTTTTGCCGACCACCTTGCTCAGCCGGATGGCGCGGGAGCATGTCACGGTATCGCTGTCCGGCGACGGCGGTGACGAAATGTTCGCGGGCTACAACCGGCATATTCACGGCCCGAAATTGTGGTCGAAGCTGGAACGGACACCCGGGTTTGCGCGCAAGCTGATCGGCAAATCGGCATCGTTCGCAGAAAGAGCGGTCACCCGCTCACCAAAATTGACCGCGCGCGTGACCGGCGCATTGAAATTGCCCGTTACGGTCCCTGACAAACTCGCCCGGTTTGGCGATGCATTTGCCTCGTCAGACAGTCCCATTGCAATGTACGAGCTGCTGCTGGCCACCGGCGCCCGGCTCGAAAACGCACCGATCCAAGGATTGATCGAACGGTTGTCCAATGCGGTGGGCAAACAGGAGCTGAGCCTTGCCGAGCGGTTTATGGCATGGGACAGCCTTTCCTATTTGCCTGATGACATTCTGGTAAAGGTTGACCGCGCAGCGATGGCCAGCTCTCTCGAAACCAGAGCGCCATTTCTGGACAGCCGCACAATCGAAGCGGCCTGGTCGACCAATCTCGAACACAAGCTTGGGGTGCACGGAGGCAAGACCGTGCTGCGCGAAATCCTCTATCGCCATTGCCCCAAAGCGATCATTGACCGGCCCAAACAGGGCTTCGCGATACCGCTCAACGACTGGCTTCGTCATGAGCTGCGCGATTGGGGGCAGGCCGCGATCGATGCCTATGCCAATCATGCAGAGCTGCGCCCCTTTGCCGCAACAATCGAGAGCGCATGGGCCGACCATCAGGCATCGAAGCGGCAACACGGAACCTTGTTGTTCAATGCAATCGTCCTGTCAGACTGGCTTAGCGCCACGAAGCGTGCTGTAGGAAGCGCCTGATGATTGTTTATTGGTTGATGTTTGCGATTCCGGCGCTTCTGGCGGTTATTCTTTACCAGTCAGACAGACGCTTTGTGCTCGCCGCAACCATGCTGGTTCTGGCAGGTTTCTTTTTCATAATGGCCTTCCGCGAGAATGGCGGAGACTATTACACCTACAATCTGTTTTACGAGGTGTTCGACGGAAGCCCGTTCGGCGAAGTTACCGACAAGACCGACTTTCTCTACGGGGCCACCAATTGGATCGCGATGCAGTTCGATTGGGGGCTTTACGGCGTCAACGCGATTTGCGCGGTGATATTCCTGGTGTCGTTCTACATGTTTGTGCGGCACGAACCTTACCCGCTGCTTTCGCTGGCCATCGCTGCGTCCTATTTCATCATCGTTGTTGCGATTGGATACACAAGGCAAGGGGTCGCCGCGGGGCTGCTTTTGTGGGGAACGGTGTTCCTGAGGCAGAAGAAGCCGTGGAAATATCTTGCCCTCCAACTGCTCGCAATCGGCTTCCACACATCGGCGGCATTTGCGCTCATATTTATCTATTTCGCTCTCAACATTCGCAATGTGCAGCTGAAGCGGGTGGTCTTTGCAGGACTGTTGGTATTTGGCGTTACCTCGGTCCTCGTCCTTCAGGCAGATGTCTTCCAGCGTTACATGGTCGGCTATGTCAGTGACCTTGACTATTACAGTTCCGATGGCGCTGCAGCCCGGCTGGCGCTTAGCTGGGTTGCCGCCGCGACCTTCTTCATCGTTTACAAATTCTGGCCTCAATCGGACCGGAAAATCTGGACCGCCTATGCTCTGCTTTCGCTTTTGCTGATCCCGATTCTGGCGATCAACTCGACCATCGCAGACCGGCTCGGCCTATATGTGATTGCCTTGCAGATCGCCGTTTTCGGCCGGTTGCCGATGTTCGGCCACACGCAGGTCACGCGAACATTCATCCTGCTGGGCACCATTGCGGTTTATGCGGCAGCGCTGGGCGTCTGGTTGGAATTGGGGAATTTCGCCAAGGTCTTGTGGCTACCCTATCAAAATTATCTGTTCGGGGTCATTCCATGACCGGGCATGCGGATCGCCGGGCCGCCCAATCGTGAACGCTATCGATCATCTCAAGAATCCGTCCTTTTCTTCCTTCCTGGATCTGGCCCGGTGGGTGGCCGCATGGATCGTGTGCATCGGCCATTTGCGCAATCCGTTGTTCTTCGGTTTTGGCGCAATTGGTGAGGCAGCGCAGAACCCGCTGATTGTCGCATGGTATTTCGTTACCGGCTGGTATGGCGAAGCGGTCATCGTGTTTTTTGTGCTGAGCGGTTATCTCGTCGGCGGGTTGGGGATCGCAAAATTTGCGGCAAACACCTTCAATCCTGCCCATTACGGGATCGACAGGGTTTCGCGCCTCTATGTCGCTTTCCTTCCCTCGCTGATCCTGACAGCCGCCCTCGACATTACCGGAATGCATTATTTCGGTGCTGCGGGCCTTTATGATGGAACGCAGGCGATGTTTGCCGAGAAACTGGGCGAGGCTGCTTTTGCTGAAGCTGTCACCGCGACAACTTTTCTGGGCAATCTGGCGATGTTGCAGACATTCCGGTTTGATTCCTTCGGGACGAATTCTCCACTATGGACCATCTCGGCAGAGTTCTGGTTCTATGTTGCCTTTGGCGCGGTATTGGCGTGCCTGATTGCTGTCCGATCAAAGCTTGGGCAGATCGCCGCCCTGCTGGCGGTTGGTATCGCGCTGCTGTGGTTGCTGACCCCGACTTTCCTGTACTATCTCGGGCTGTGGCTGGTCGGGCTGGGCGTTGCCGCATTGCCTTCAAGCAAAGCACGCTGGCCAATCCTTTTCGCTATCCTGTTTGCCGCATTGCTGGTTGTTACCCGCCTCAAAGGAGACGCGCTGTCCGCCATCGCCTTCGGTCAAACGATCCGCGATTACTCTGTGGCAATCGGTTTCGCACTGGTGCTTCACGCCATGCGCGACAATCAAAGCGCGATTTTGGCGCGCATGGCACAATTCAACAAATGGCTCGCTGATTTTTCCTTCAGCATTTACCTGATCCACTTCCCGGTGATGATCTTTGTTCTGAGCGCGCTCTATTGGACGGGCAATTTCCCGGAAATTCGCACCGGCTATGCTCCGACAGATCTGACCGGAATCATGATATATGGCGGCATCATCGCCTTATTGTTCGCAGTGTCGTGGGCATTTGCCCAATGCACCGAGCAGCAAACCTGGAAAATCCGCAGGTTTCTCAAAACCCGGTTTGCGAGTTAAAGCGCCGCCCAAATAGCGATCAAGCGGCGATCACAAACGCAGGTCGGCCTTACCCAGCGGAAGAACGCTTTTGAGATCGTAAAGAATGTGCGGATCCCGGCCAAAGGCTCTCAGCGCCTCTGCACCCATATCCTTGAACTCGTTATGCGCAACGGCCAGGATCACCGCGTCATAGGTGCCTGTGTCTGGCTTTGAGGCCAGCGGAATATCATACTCTTCCGAAGCCTGCTGCGGGTCCGCCCATGGATCAGTTACGTCCACATTGATGCCGTAATCTGCCAGCTCTTCGATCACATCGACAATGCGGGTGTTGCGCAGATCGGGGCAATTTTCTTTGAATGTAAGCCCCATGACCAGAACGCGCGATCCATCGATCTGGATGCTCTTCTTCATCATCGCTTTGACCAGCTGGCCTGCGACATAGGCGCCCATTCCATCATTGATCCGGCGACCTGCCAGAATAACGTGGGGGTGATAGCCGATCGCCTCTGCCTTGTGTGTCAGATAGTAGGGATCAACACCGATACAGTGGCCCCCGACCAGACCGGGCCGGAAGGGCAGGAAATTCCATTTTGTGCCCGCCGCCTTGAGAACCGATTCAGTATCAATTCCCATCTTGTTGAAGATAATCGCCAGCTCATTGACCAGTGCGATATTGAGATCGCGCTGGGTATTCTCGATTACCTTTGCCGCTTCCGCGACCTTGATCGATTGCGCCTTATACGTCCCGGCAGTGATTATTTCGCGGTAAAGCGCGTCAACTTTCTCTGCCGCCTCTTCGGTTGAGCCGGAAGTGACTTTGCAAATGGTTGGCAGGCGATGCTCCTTATCGCCCGGATTGATCCGTTCGGGGCTATAGCCGCAAAAGAAGTCCTGATTGAATGTAAGGCCCGATGTCTGCTCCAGCACGGGCACACAATCCTGTTCGGTTGCGCCGGGGTAAACCGTGCTTTCGTAGATTACCAGATCGCCCTTTTTCAAAACCTTGCCGACAGTTTCCGATGCGCCGATCAATGGACGCAAATCGGGCCGTTTGAATTCGTCTATCGGCGTTGGAACGGTGACGATGTAGATGTCGCAATCAGCCAGATCGTCAGCATTGTCGGTGAAGCTCAGCTTGCGGGCGGCCTGCAGATCTTCGGTTTCGGTCTCAAGCGTTTGGTCAACGCCTTTGCGAAGGTCGGCAATGCGCTGCGCATTGATATCAAAGCCGATTACGTCGCGCTTCTTCCCGAATTCGACGGCAAGCGGCAAGCCAACGTAGCCCAGACCGATAATGGCAATTTTGCCCATACTCAAAAAACCCTTCAGACCACGTTGGAACCTTGGTGCGATCTCAACTCTTCAAAGAGGCCAATTGGATGGATCGGGAAAAGCTGAAATTTCCCCAGCCAATAGAGACATATTTCAGAAATTCGAGGGGTTACTGGCGATATTTTTTTCGCTAAGGCGCGATTTGTGCCGTTCGGAGGGGCTGACTTCGGCGTGTTGCTACACTGCGTGGCCTTGCCATGGCCCCCCAACCTATTGGAGATTTTTCGTGCTGACCCAGCATGACAAACCACAGGTTGCTCAATCGGAGCACCCGCTGTCCGGACGCGCGGTGCAATTTTTCTGCATTGTCACATTCGGCCTGGTAGTTCCGGTCCTGATCTGGCTGGCGGCGCGGTTTACCGAGGTCGACGCACGATATGTGCCCAACACGGCTGCGGGCGCAACGATTGCCGCACTGGCCAGCTGGTACATTCTGGACCGGCTGCGGATCTACGCGAAGGCGCGGCAATTGTCCTATGTGGTTCCGGTAAACCTGCTTACCTTCGGCTCGGCTTTCGCGGCGATCGGGCTGATGAGGGCGCCATACAGCACGTCATTATTTTTCGGCTGCCTGCTGATGACAATGGCAACCGGGTACGTCCTCACCGCGCTCACTCGCCTTGGCAACAAGCCGCAATATCTGATTGCAGGCGGAAGGGTTTCGGAAATTCCCCATCGCGGCAATCAGATTGCTGTCACTTCTTCAGCGGAAATCGAGGCGCTGATCGATAGCGGGTCGATCCAAGGGTCACTGGTCGGTGACCTGCACCATGATCACGATGATGAGTGGGAGCGGCTTTTTGCCAAGGCCGCGCTGCGCGGTATCCCTGTCTATCATTACCGCCAAATATTAGAGCTAGAGACCGGGCAAGTCCGGATCGACCGGCTGAGCGAAAACGTTCTCGGGTCGCTCATCCCAAACCTGCCCTATATGGCGCTGAAGCGGACGTTGGATGTGCTCGCGGTGATTGTCCTCTCGCCGCTGCTTATTCTGCTGATGGCCATCATCGCTATCGTCATCAAGTTCGATTCAAGAGGATCCGTGCTGTTTATCCAGGACCGGATGGGCTTTCGCGGCGAGGTTTTCCGGATGGTGAAGTTCCGCACCATGCGCGCACGCGAGGTCGATGACGACGCATTGGCGCAGCGCGAAGATGCCATGACCAGAAGCGATGATGACCGGATCACGCGGGTTGGCCGGTTCCTGCGCAAAGTCCGCCTTGATGAGCTGCCCCAGGCTTGGAACATCCTGAAGGGCGAGATGAGCTGGATTGGTCCGCGTCCGGAGGCGATCAGCCTTTCGGAATGGTATGAAAAGGAAATTCCCTTCTATTCCTACCGCCACATTGTCCGGCCCGGCCTGACCGGTTGGGCGCAAGTCAATCAAGGGCACGTTACCGATCTTGGCGATGCCAATGCCAAGCTTCGTTACGATTTCTATTATGTCAAAAACATCTCGCACTGGCTGGATATGCTGATCGCACTGAAGACGATCCGCGTCGTGCTGAGCGGGATCGGTGCGAAATAGCGCACCGGTAATATTTTTTAGGATCCACAATAATGCGCAAAGTTTTCGTCACCGGGACCGCCGGATTCATCGGGTTTCATCTCGCTCAACTGCTCTTGAAAGAGGGCTTTGCCGTGGTCGGGTTTGACGGAATGACCGATTATTACGACGTGCGGATCAAGGAACGCCGCCACCAGATGCTGCTGCAAAACCAGCATTTCAAAGCGCATGTCGGAATGCTCGAGGATTTTGATGCTCTGCGCGATCTGATGCTCGAAGAAAAACCCGATGTGATCGTCCATTTGGCGGCGCAGGCGGGGGTCCGTTACAGCCTGGAAAACCCGCGCGCCTATCTCGACTCCAACATCACCGGCACTTTCAACATCATGGAATGCGCGCGCGAATTGGCCGTCGACCATCTGCTGATGGCCAGCACAAGCAGCGTCTATGGCGCCAATGAAGACATGCCGTTTGACGAGCTGGAGCGCGTCGAAACGCCGCTGACTTTCTACGCCGCGACCAAGAAGGCCAATGAGTCGATGGCGCACAGCTATGCGCATTTGTGGAATTTGCCGACCACCATGTTCCGCTTCTTCACCGTCTATGGCCCTTGGGGCCGGCCCGATATGGCGCTGTTCAAATTCACCAAGGGTATTCTCGATGGCACGCCGATCGACATTTACAATCACGGCGAAATGTACCGCGATTTCACCTTTGTGACCGATCTGGTGCGCGGAATCCGTCTGCTGAT
The DNA here is from genome assembly GCF_009827395.1 of Pontixanthobacter aquaemixtae. Lineage (GTDB taxonomy): Bacteria > Pseudomonadota > Alphaproteobacteria > Sphingomonadales > Sphingomonadaceae > Pontixanthobacter > Pontixanthobacter aquaemixtae. The sequence goes on from NZ_WTYX01000002.1 coordinate 430,215, forward strand.
CGATGCGGTTCCGGAGCGGCCCGCAAACAGAGAAGATATCGCCGAAGGTGACAGCCTTTCCCCCGCCGCGCCGTTCCGCGTGGTCAATATCGGCAATAGCGACAAGGTGAAGCTGACCGATTTCATCGACGCGATCGAGGAGGAGTGCGGAGTCAAAGCCAACCGCAACTATATGGAAATGCAGAAAGGCGATGTGCCCGCCACATGGGCCAATGCCGATCTGCTCAAATCGCTCACCGGATACCAGCCGCAAACCGATTTCCGCGAGGGAATCCGGCAATTTGTTGAATGGTATCGCGCCTATTACAGCGTGTGAGGCGATTTAGCTGGCGAGACGCAGTCCCGGCCTGCTCTGTTTCATTTGCGCATCGGGCCAAATACCGCGCGTGTCATAGACCATGGCATGCTGACGTTCCTCTGCGGGAACAACTTTGAAAATGTCATGATCGACCAGAACGATCAGAATCCCGCAGTTCTCCAGCGCAAAGTCGATATCGACCAGTTCCGCGCCCGTTGAATCGAATTCACGCGGCAATTGCGCAGCATAGGGTTCGACGATTTTCACGCGGTCGCCGAATTTGCGGGCAATCTTGGCCGCGACGAACCGTGCCGGGCTCTCGCGGAAGTCATCGATATTGGCTTTGAATGCTAGGCCGAGGCAGGCGACCGGCATGCCCGGATTGTCTTCGATCAGCTTGGTCGCTTGTTCGACCACATGGTGCATTTTTCCGTCATTCACTTCGCGCCCGGTCCTGATCAGCGGCGAATGCTCGGGCGCGCCGTGAATGATGAAATAGGGATCAACCGCGATACAGTGGCCGCCCACACCCGGGCCGGGCTGCAGGATGTTTACGCGCGGATGGCGGTTGGCAAGCTTGATCACCTCCCAAACATCCAGATCCATTTCGTCGGCGATCATCGAAAGTTCGTTGGCGAAAGCAATGTTCACATCGCGATAGGCGTTTTCGACCAGCTTGGTCATTTCGGCGCTGCGCGCATCGGTGGTCACGCATGTGCCGCGCACAAACCGCTTGTAGAACGCCAAGGCTTTGCGCGCGCAACGCGGGGTGATTCCGCCAATCGAGCGGTCGTTATGCGTCAGTTCTTCAAGGATTTTTCCGGGAAGAACGCGCTCTGGGCAATAGGCGATGGCAACATCGGGCGTTTCATCTGTCTTGCCCGGCAATTTGAGATCCGGACGCAATCCCGAAATCAGATCGCGCATCGCCTCGGTCGTGCCCACTGGAGAAGTCGATTCGAGGATGATCGTGTCACCCTTTTTAAGCACGCCCGCCACTTCGGTCGCGGCTGACATCACATAGGATGTATCGGGCGTATGGTGCCCGTCCTTTTCGAACGGTGTTGGAACCGCGATGACAAACACATCGGCAGGAACGATCTGGGTCGATGCTTTGAGCATTCCACGCTGGACAACGCCGCGGACAAGGCCGTCCAGATCAACCTCTTCAATGTGGATTTCGCCGCGATTGATCGTTTCGACCACGCTCTCTGTCACATCGATACCGGTAACCGGACAATTGGCCCGCGCGATGATCGCCGCGGTGGGGAGGCCGATATAGCCGAGGCCGATGACACAGACTTGGGGTTTTTCTTCGCCGCGCATGATAATCCTGCTGAGTAAGTTCAGCCGGAGCGTTACGGAGAAAGGGTAAATATAGCGGTAACGTTCGCAATTTACCGGTGACCTTGGCTTGCGGGCTTTGGCGAACCGGATCAGCCGTTGGCCAAAGCCTCTACGATCCGCGCAACCGCTTTGCCATCACCGAAGGGATTGTGCGATTGCGCCATCGCATCATAGGCGGCTTGATCATCGAGCAGCCGGTTGCATTCGGCCACAATCATATCGGCATCGGTACCGACCAGCTTGGCGGTTCCCGCATCGACGCCCTCGGGGCGCTCGGTTGTTTCGCGCATGACCAGAACGGGTTTACCCAAGGCCGGGGCTTCCTCTTGCACGCCCCCGCTATCGGTCAGCATCAACGTGCAAATGTCGAGCAGCCGCGCGAAATGCGGATAATCTAGAGGCTCGATAAGCGCGACATTGTCCAACCCGTCGAGCTGCGCATTCATGACTTTGCGGACATTGGGATTGAGATGGACGGGGAAGATCATCGCCACGTCATCGCGCGCGGCAATCCGCCGGATAGCGTCGGCAATCGCTTCCATTCCGCCACCGAAATTTTCGCGCCGGTGGCTGGTCACGCCGATAATGCGCTTGCCGGCAAAGCGTTGTTCCAACCCGGCGAGGTTGGTCGCAAGTTCGGGTTTCTGCTCAATCTGCGTAGTGATCCAGTGGAGCGCATCAATCACCGTATTGCCGGTCACATGAATGCTTGAGGGATCGACGGCTTCGCGTTTGAGCGCATCCGCAGCCGTTTCAGTCGGGGCAAAATGCAATGCGGCGAAGCTGCCCACGATCTTGCGATTGACCTCTTCGGGCCATGGGTGGTGGATATTGCCGCTGCGCAGCCCCGCCTCGACATGCGCGACGGGAATCTTCCGGTAATAGGCCGCCAGCGCGCCGCTCATTGCGGTTGCTGTATCGCCTTGGACAATCACCCAATCGGGCTTTTCCTGATCGAGCACGCTGCCGATACCGGTCAGCAGATTGGCAGTCAGTGCGTCGAGCGTCTGGTCCGGCTGCATCAGATCGAGATCATGGTGCGGCACGATCCCGGCAATTTCGAGCACCTGATCGAGCATGCCGCGATGCTGGCCCGACACGCAAACGCGCGAGTCGAACCGTTCATCTGCATCCAGCGCATGGACCAACGGGAAGAATTTGATCGCTTCGGGGCGTGTCCCGAATACGGAGAGAATTTTGATCGGCGTGCTCATGCAGCGCGCCTTAGCGCAGGAAAGTTAATTCTGCCTATGCGGCGATTAACTAAAGCGGTCAGCCGTCCGTTTGCGCGCCCGGATCGGGAAGATTGCTGGATTCTTCAGCCGTTTCATCGGGCGTGGGCGCATCGCGTTCGGCCTCAAGCCGCTCCATATATTCGCGCTCGATCTGTTCGACACGTTGCTGTTCAGCGGCAGCTTCTGCATCAATGCTCGATAGCCGCTCTGCGCGGGCCGCCGCAATCAACTCGCTAAAGCGAACATTGCTGGAATTCCGCTTCTCGCCATAGGCCTGTTCGAGCAATTGCTGCGTACAGCCGGTAAAGCCGCCGGCTGCCGCAGTAGAGCAGGAAAGTGCGCCGAAGCTTCCGATCATTTCGAGCGATTCGACCCGCCGCGCCCAAGCCGTATTTTCCGGATCATCGCTGAATCGCAGATTTTCCGGTATCCGGTAACGGTCGCCATCGGGCAGGCGCGCGATCACCACGATCATTCCGTCATCGCAGGCGGGGGCTTCATCCTCGCCATAGACAATCGCCATGCACACATCATCGCTTGGGCCGACTTCATCCTGGGCCGACACTGCGCCCGGCAGCATCGCGGCGCTGGCTATCGCGGCGGAGACAAGAATGCGTTTCATAGGATTTTCCATCGGTAGAGTCTGTTGAGCGCGACTAAGCGCTATCGAGGTTGAACATTATATGAAGCGCACGAAACAGGGAAGCGGTTCCCGATGCACTGGGATGCTTGCGCGCAGCTAAACCCGTTCGGCCAGCTTGATCGCCACCCGGCAGCCCAACCGGATTGCGCCCGAAAGCAGCGGGTAAGCGGGGGCTTGCTCTGCCCCGGCCGCCAGCGCGGCATCGCGATGCTCTCGCTCGTCCTCGCGGAATTCCTCAATCATTTCGGCCAGTTCAGGGTCGGCATTGCCTTCGGCCAGTTCATCAAGCTGGGCCGAATAATGCTTGTCAATTTCGGTCTCGACCGCCGCGGTACAAGCCATGGCTGCTTTCGGCCCGATCAACGCGGTTCCCGCGCCCAGCACATAGCCGGCTGCCGACCAAAATGGGTGGAGCGCAGTCGGGCGCACACCGCGCCGCGCCATCAGCGCGTTAAATTTTGCGTGATGGCCATCTTCTTGCGCGGCCATTGCGGCAATTTCCGCAGAAAGCGGATGGCGATCGCCCATTACCGCCAATTGGCCCGCATAGATCCGCGTTGCGCCAAATTCGCCCGCCTGATCCACTCTGATCATACGTTCGGTGTCGGGTTTGGATGGAGCAATCTTGGTCATGCGCGAGCCTTGGCCGACATGGCCACGATCGCGCAACCCGAAACGGTCGAAATCAGGAAATTCCAACCGGCCAGACTGACGCCGAAAAGCGTCCAGGGCGCAACGTCGCAGCGGATCAAAGGCGCATTCATGATGGCATCGAGCGGGTCGCCGCCACCGGCGCCAATTGCCGTGGCGCAGCTGGTCAGTCCTTCCCACCAGCCATATTCGACGCCGGCATGAAACCCGCCGATCAGGCCCGAGACAATGATCGCAAGGCCCGAAAGCATAATCCAGAACCGCGCGGGCGGGATGAAACAGGACAAGATCGCCAAAGCAAGCGCGGCAAAATGCGGCCAGCGCTGCCACCAGCACATTTCACAGGGATAGAGGCCAAAACCATACTGCGAAACATATGCGCCACCCAGCAGCAATGCCGGGATAACGAGAGCCAGCGTCCTTGCGGATCTAAGCGATTGGTTCACAGGTCTCTATCCGGGGTCAGTTGCGCCGCGCTATATTGCTGGGCCGGGTGCGGCGAAGCGTTTCGAGCGCGTAGTGAAGCTGGAAATCATCGACGCCCTGCTCTTTGAGCTGCGCCGCTGTCAGCTGGAAACGCGGATCGTCGAGCTTGTCGGTCTCGAGTGCTTTGTCTTCCAAAGCCAGTTCATTGACCAGATGCCCGCGCAGATCGGATTCGCGCAATTGGAACCGCGCGCGTTTCTCCAGATCGGGATCGGATAGCTGCGGGACCTTGATGTCGGGGCTGATGCCGCCTTCCTGCACCGAATGGCCAGCCGGAGTGTAATAGCGCGCAGTGGTCAGCTTCACCGCGTCTGTGCGGCTCCGGTCGAGATAGATCAGGCTTTGCACGCTGCCTTTGCCGAAGCTCTGCTCTCCCATAACCACAGCGCGGCGGTGATCCTGCAGCGCACCGGCGACGATTTCCGATGCGGATGCCGAACCCGCATCGATCAGAACCACCATCGGCACATCCGAGGCGATGGTCCCGGGGAATACCGTTTCCGCATCATAATAGACGGTCTCACGCGCCGCGCGCCCGCGCTGCGACACGATCCGTCCGCGGTCGAGGAACAAGTCCGAAAGGGCAACCGCTTCATCGAGCGAGCCGCCGGGATTCGAACGGAAATCGAGCACCAGACCAGTGACATTGCCGGAAGCTTCCTTGCGGATCGCCTGCCACGCTTCATAAACGTCCGCGCCAACATCCGCAGAGAATTCGTTGATCGAGATAACGCCGATATTGCCGGCTTCGAGCGAATGCGTCACCGGCTCCAGCTCGATTACGCCGCGGGTCACGGTAACATCAAACGGCTCATCACGGCCGGGGCGGAAAATTGTCAGCTTGATCGATGTGCCGGCCTTTCCGCGCATCTGGCTGACCGCTTCGTCAAGATCGCCGCCATAGATCAGCTTGCCATCGAGATGGGTGATAAAATCGCCCGCTTTCAGTCCGGCTTCCTCGCCCGGGCTGCCGCGAAACGGCGAAATGATTTTCACTGCGCCATCTTCAAGCGTGACCGACAGGCCAAGGCCCGAATAATTGCCTTGAATCATTGTTTCGAGCCGCTGGAGAGCGGATCCGTCGAGATAGCCCGAATGCGGGTCGAGCGAGGCCAGCATCCCGTCAATCGCGCCGCGAATCAGTTTGTCATCGTCGACATCTTCAACATAGTTCGCTTTGATCTGCTGATAGGTGGCGAACAATTTCGCAAATTCGGGGCCCGCCCTGCCATCGACCTGGGCAAAACCGGCTGTGGTTGCCGGAATGAGAGCAACAGCCGTTACCAGCGCTGCCGAACGCGCAAGCGCGGCGAATTTAATGCGAGCCTTCTTCATACTCTGGGCCTTTCGATTTCGGTCCTGTCTATCGCGCACAGTGGCTGAATGCCAGATGAGGATTGATCGACAGTGCCCTGCTGTCCCAAGGCGGGGCGATTGGCTTTCGATAGGTTACAAACCCGGCCCGACCTATTGCAGATATTCCAGTGGATTGACCGGTTTGCCGTCGCGGCGAATTTCCAGCGTGATAATCGGGCGTTCCGATCCGGCAACCCCCAATGGCGCGCCTGACACCAGATCATCGCCGACCCGCACATCGGTTCGTGCAAGCCCGGTTACCAGGCTGGTCCACCCGCCATCATGTTCGAGAATAACGATACGGTCATATCCGCGATAGGGCCCCGCGAATGCCACCCTGCCTTCCGCCGGGGCGATAACTTGCGCGCCTTCCCGCGGTGAAAGCGAAATGCCGCTATTGCGCACGCCGCCTTCTCCCGCCTCGCCAAAACCGACAATGGTGCGGCCCGATACGGGGAGCTGAAAACCGGATCGCGGCGCTGTCGCTGACGGGCTGGGCGAAGGGTTCGCCGCACCCGCCAATGCATTTTCGGGCTGGCCCGGGCGCATGATCGGCCCCGAAAGCGCGGCCAGTTCTTTGCGCAGACTGCCCGCGGCATCCACTTTGTCGACCAGCGAATCCAGATCGCGGGCTTCTTCTGCCAATGCCAGCGCGCGTTCGGCTTCGCGATCGGCATTTCCGCTTGCCTGGCGCGATTCCAGCCTTTGCCGTGTTTCGATGGCAGCCAAACGGGTCCGCCGGTCTTCCAGCTCTGCTTCGCTGGCTTCCAGAGCGGCGAGTGCTTGCTGGGCTTCCTGTTCCAGAGCGCGGCCCCGATCGATTTCTGCGCGCAAAACAGCCGTCCGTTCGCGCACTTGCGGGATTGTGCTTTCAAGCACGGCGCGCAGATAAACCGTTTCGCGCAAGCTGCCCGGTTTGAGCGCGGATAGCGCCAATGGCCGCCGCGCCAGTTTTTGTAGCGCGCCGGTGAGACGCACCAATGGCCCGCGGCGCTCGGCAAGACGCTTGCTCAGCCCGTCGCGCTGCTCGTTGATCAAGGAAATGCGCGCTTCGGCTGCATCAATGCCCGCCTCGGCTTGCTGGATGCGCGCGGCCAGCGCGGCTGCCTCGGTCGCTGTTTTTTCCGCAGCTTCGGTCGCAGCACGCGCTTCGGCCTCCAGCTGTTTACCCCGCTCATCTGCTTCACGCGCTTCGGCCAATGCGCGGTTCAGCGCTTCGCGCGCGCTGCCGGTATCTTCAAATTCGGCCTCGCGCTGCGCATAGGCAACCGTTCCCACCGAAACCGGGAACAACAGTGCCAAAGCGAGTAAAGGCTTGTTCGCATTCATGCCGCTACCCTGCCCGATGATAGGGATGGCCTGCAAGTATCGCGGTTGCGCGATAGAGCTGTTCCATCAGCATCGCCCGCGCCATCAAATGCGGCCAAGTGGCCTTGCCGAAGGCCAGCAGGACATCGGCCTGCCTGCGCTCTTCGGGCGAATGGCCATCGGCAGCGCCAAGAACAAAGCGCGCTTCGCGGATGCCATCATCGCGCCAATCGCCCAGCAAGCCTGCGAAATCTTCCGATCCGAATTGTTTTCCCCGCTCGTCCAGCAGGACGGTGCGGAAAGGGGTCTGTGCGTCAGGGATGCGCCCGCCACTTTCGGGCAATTCGGTGAGTTTGGTCGGCCAGGTCAGCCGCTTGTCATACCGCGCCACCAGATCGGCTTCCGGAGATCGGGCAATCTTCCCGCGGGCTATGACGTGGAGCAGCATCAATCAGGCCCGGCTGGGCAAGCGGGCCTGCAGAGAGCGCATTCAGGCAGTGCCCGACGCAACCGGAGGCGCATCGCCGAACGCCCACATGCGTTCGAGATTGTAGAAACTGCGGACTTCGGGCCTGAACAGATGGACCACCACATCGCCGCCATCGATCAACACCCAATCGGCAGCCGGCAAGCCTTCCAGCCGAACCGGGCCGTGGCCGTCTTTCTTCAGCTTTTCAGCCAGTTTCTGCGCCATCGAAGCGACCTGACGCGTCGAACGACCCGATGCGATCACCATATGGTCGGCAATGCTCGATTTGCCCGCAAGCGGAATGGTTACCACTTCCTGCGCTTGATCATCGTCGAGCTGCGTAAGCACTGTGGCAAGCGGTGTGCCCGGCTCTGCAGTGACTTCATCCATCGTGGATGCTGGACTGTTCTGGTCCGCAGAACCCGAAGGGTCTGCTGCCGATTGTGTAGGCGCCTGATTCATAGGCGTTTCCGATACTCCTGAAATCATGAATGGACTTTGTATGGATGGCTGATGTCGGGGACTGCAAAGCGAGCGGCCGACACATCATGCGATTGCGCCCGCTTCGTCTGCCCGAACTGGCTGGTGAGTTACTTGGTCGCGCGCGGGTGCCTCTGACAGGCGGGTCGCCCAATTCGGATCGGCGCGGCGGATTGCCGTTGCCGAACGCGGATCAGGATCAAAACGCAATGTCACCAGTGCCGGTGCGCTCCCAAAATGCCCTTGTCGAAATTGAGCCGCAGACATTTCGTACCGCCTGAGCCAAGCCATCGCAGGGCTCGCGATAGCTTCCGCATCATAGCCGGGCCGGGCGATGACCGCAATCGGCATTGTGCGGGCGATGTCGCGCCACCGCCGCCACAGGTGGAATTGCGCCAGATTGTCCGACCCCATCAGCCACACAAATTCGCGTTTGGGATAGCGGCGCTCGAGCGATTGCAGCGTGTCCACAGTATAGCGGGTGCGCAATTGTTGCTCGATTGCCGAGACCTTGATCGGCGCGCGCCGCGCTTGCGCGATGGCGGATTTCACCCGCGCCGAAAGCGGTGCCATTCCCGCTTTCGGCTTGAGCGGATTGCCCGGCGAGACCAGCCACCACACTTCATCCAGGCCCAGTGCATCCTTGGCAAAAAGCGATACGCGCCGGTGGCCGCCATGTGCTGGATTGAAGCTGCCGCCCAGAAGGCCGGTTCTCAGTGTCATTGTGTCTGCCTAGCATTGCCCAAGCGGGCTGTCAGCCTGCTGCGAACGGTTACGAATCGGGCTTGCCAGCGGCACAGAATCGTCGTGTTTGTACAACAAAACGTCCCATTTTGGGTGAATTGCAACGCTTCATCGCGTGACTCGCTCAACTCGGCCCTGAATCCTCAAATGCAAACCTATGCGGATTCGACCCGTCGGGGATCGCGTGCTAGCGCGCCGGCACTTGATAATTACAAAGGTCGTGGGGATCATCTTGGGACAAAACGATACAGCAGGCGGTTGGCTAAGCCGTCTGGCTGACTGGTTTCCAGACCGCGAGTTTTTCATGCGGTCCCAAGGCCAAGTCCGCTTTATAACTTTCACCTCCAGATTCCAGATGATTGCAGCCGCGATTGTGCTGGCTGCTGTGCTGGCCTGGGCGGTTTCGATGGCTGTGATGGCGTGGAGCCAGTATCAGGCACAGGCAGAGAGATCCTCTTTGCTCGAGCGTGAAGCGACGGTGGCCACCGCCGAAGAACGCGTGAAAGAATACGCTGACGATATTGACGAGGTTACGCGTGATCTTGCTGCACGGCAGGATTTCCTCGAAGCGGCTACGGCAGCCCTTCCCGATGATGCGACGGCGGACAAGGCAAACGATACGGTTTCCGATTCGAGCGGTGAAGCCGGAGAAACAGTCGCAAAAGTCAGCGCGCTGATCCCTGAAGCTGCATCGCTTGCCGAACTGGAAGCGCGACAGCTTGCTTATGTAGAACGCCTGACACGCTATGCTGACCGCCGCGCTGCACGCGCAGCCACAGCCATTCGTGAGCTTGGGCTCGACCCCAGCACGATCGAGCGTTCGGCTTCCGAAGAAGCGATGGGTGGTCCGCTGGAAATTCTTGCAACGGGCGCGAATGGAAAGATCGATCCGCGCTTTGAACGGCTGGGCCTGAGCATGGCGCGCATGAATGCGCTGGAGCGCGGATTGCAGGGCATACCGCAATTTGCCCCGGCCAACCCTGAATCCATCTCTTCGGGTTTTGGTTATCGGCGCGATCCGTTCAATGGCGGCGGCGCGATGCATTCGGGCCTCGATTTCAAAGGGCCGCGCGGTGCACCGATCTATTCCGCCGCGATTGGCGAAGTGACCTTTTCCGGCTGGAAATCGGGTTATGGTAAAACCGTAGAAATCAGTCACGGTAACGGTTTGATGACGCGTTACGCCCATATGTCCAATATTCGCGCCACAGTGGGGCAAAGTGTCGCGGCTGGCGACGTAATCGGCGCAATTGGCAGCACTGGTCGTTCGACCGGTCCGCACTTGCATTTTGAAGTGCGTATTAATGATCGCGCGGTAAACCCGCGCCCGTTCCTGGAGAAAGCCCCCAATGTTCTCAAAGAAGCCCGAGCGCAGCGTGCCACGCGCCAGCGGAGCCGGTAAATCGATGGCGAGCAACAATTCGACCTTTTCGGTGATTGGTTCCGATGTCACGATCAAAGGCGATGTGACCGCATCGACCGAGCTGCACGTTGATGGCGCGATCGAAGGGGACATTTCCTGTTCCTCGCTCGTGCAGGGCGAAGGCAGCCGGATCGAAGGAGCGATCAAGGCAGAATCAGCACGGCTCGCCGGTACATTGACCGGTTCGATCGCCGCGCGTGAGCTGGTGATCCTGAAGTCCGCAGAGATCCATGGCGACGTCCAGTATGATGCGCTGACGATCGAGCAAGGCGCTCAGGTCGAAGGCCGCTTTGCACCGCAAGGCGCGCAGGCAGCCGCGGCACCGCAGAAAAATTCAGAAGCGGCCAAGTCATCCAACGAAGATGAGCCCAAGCTGATCATCTCGAACTAACGATACGGCGTCCGGCAGTTCTCGGAAAAATCAGTCTTGCACTTCGGCGCGTAGCGCTTTGCGGTCGAGCTTGCCGATCATCGTTTTGGGCAACTCCCCGCGAATAACCACTTGCGACACGCGCTCATGCTTGCCGACACGGTCATTGAGCCATTTGGCGAGCTCTTCGCCTGAAATCTCAAAGCCGTCATTCAAGGTGATATAGGCATGCGGCGTTTCGCCGAGATAATCATCCGGCCGGCCAATCACCAAAGCCTCCTTCACGGCCTCATGATCGACCAGAACTTCTTCGACCTGGCTCGGGAAGACTTTGAAACCGCCGACCGCGATCATATCCTTGCTGCGATCGACGATCTGAACGAAGCCTTCTGCATCGATGGTTGCGATGTCGCCTGTCCGCAGCCACTGCTCACCGTCGAGAGTGACAAATGCGGTTGCCGCCGCGTCGGGCCGGTTCCAATATCCCTGCATGATTTGCGGGCCGCGAATGACCAGTTCGCCCGGTTCACCATCGGGCGCTGCCTTGGTGGCATCCTCTTTATCGACCAAGCGCAGCAATGTGCCCGGGACGACCTGACCGATGGTGCCCGATTTGCGAAATCCGTCATAGGGATTGGCGGAGACCACGCCGGAACTCTCCGTAAGCCCGTATCCTTCGATAACGCGCACGCCCGTTTCTGCCTCAAACCTCTCGCGCAAAGGTATTGAAATCGGTGCCCCGCCCGAAATACATACTTTGAGCGAGCCAAAGTCGGTCCTGGCAAATTTGGGGTTGTCGAGCAGCGCCTGAAACATCGTCGGCACGCCGGGGAAGCCGGTCGTGCCGCGATTCGAGATTACATCGAGAACCTGATCGACATCAAAACGCGGGACCATCGCAATCGATGCTCCGGTAGCCACTGCATGATTGAGCAATGCCGTGTTCGCGAACACATGGAACATCGGCAGCGCGCCCATGAACACTTCGTCTTGCGGATTGCCGAACGGATTGATCGAAGCAACTTGCTGCGCATTTACGGACAGGTTTGCATGGCTGAGCATGGCGCCTTTGGGTGCGCCCGTTGTGCCGCCAGTATACTGCAGCAGCGCCAGCGAGTCGGGGGATACTGTCGGCAGGGCGCAATGCGCCTCTCCGCTCGACAGCACATCATCCCAGCCGAGGATCTCATCCGAATAGGCCACTTTGGCAATTTTGCTGCGCGCAAAGAGCTTCATCGCGAAGCCTTTGAGAGCCGGGAGCATGGTGGAAAGCCTGCCGACAATGAGCGTTTCGAGAACGGAGTGATGCAAAACGCTTTCAGCCGTTCCCAGCAATTCGGGCACATCCACGGTCACCAGCGTGCGCGTGCCCGAATCGGCGACTTGCTGGGCGAGTTCCTCAACCGAATAAAGCGGCGAGAAATTGACCACCACCGCGCCCGCCATCATCGCCCCGTAGTATGCGGCGATATAAATCGGGACATTGGGGAGAAACAGGCCAATGCGGTCTCCTTCCGCGATGCCATTGGCCTTCAGGCCGCGCGCAAAACGCTGCGCGTCTTCGAAAATCTCGGAATAAGAATATGTCCGGCCCATAAAATGCGCGAGCGGCGCATCGGGTAGACGGCGCGCGGTGCGCGCGAACATATCGGGCAGCGCCATGGGTTCGAACTGCGTATCCCACGGCGTAGGGTGGTGATAGGCGATGTCGGCGAACGGATTCCTGACGTTACTTACACTCATGTAAGTGGGAATGGCCCAAGCCCGCGATCCGGGCAAGGGACAATCCCGCCAATCTGCGTTTTGGCTTTACTCTGTTGCTGCTTCGCCATCCTCATCGGGAGTGGCTTCGTGCGGATTCTGCTCGGCTGCTGCGGCGCTTCCATCCGCTTCGCCCGCCCGCTTGGCCTCCAGCCACGCAGCGGCCTCGGCTTCTTGCGCGGCTTCGGCTGCGGCCTTTTCTTCCGCGGCCCGCTCAGCGTGGAGTTCGGCGATCAGCTTGTCCTTGTCGCTGACTTTGGATGTTTCCGGCGCTGCATTTTCGGCACCTTCTTCCACTTCAGGAGCAGGAATGTTCTTGGCAGCTTTCGCCACCACGGCATCCAGTTCGCGCTGGGCGCACAGGCCCAGAGTTACCGGGTCCTTGGGCTGGATGTTCTGGATATTCCAGTGGCTGCGGTCGCGAATGGCGTTGATCGTATTGCGCGTTGTGCCGATCAGTTTGGAAACCTGCGCGTCGGAAATTTCCGGGTGGTTGCGCAGCAGCCAGGCAATACCGTCGGGCTTGTCCTGCCGCTTCGACACAGGGGTATAACGCGGGCCCTTGGTCCGGGTGACTTCGACCGGAGCTTTCTGCATCACCAGACTGTAGGTAGAATCCGCTTCGCCCTTGGCGATCTCTTCCTGAGTCAGCTCTCCGGAATGCAGCGGATCGCGGCCGGTATATTTGCTGCCAGCCAGATCATCGGCCATCGCCTGTACTTCGAGAATGTGCAGCCCGCAGAACTCTGCGATCTGTTCGAAAGCTAGGCCGGTATTGTCGATCAACCATGTGGCCGTTGCATGCGGCATCAGCGGTTTGGGCTGGATTTTAGTGTCGGATTTAGCCACGGGAATCTCCGTAAAATGCGGCTGAAAATAGCGCCAGAAATAGCAGGGCCGCCCCTTTCGGAGCGGCCGCTTGGAGTTTGATCTAGTGCAAATGCAGCAGTTCGGCAAGCAATTACCCTACTGGCACCAAGTCCTCATTTGTGGCGACGAGGCCAGACAAAAACTGCCCGGTTGCGGTTTCCCAGCCGAAACTGGACCCATGCTTTACGCAGTCCTTGCCGTTGCTGAACACTGCGGCGGCGATGGCCCGTTCAAGCTGGTCTGACAGGGCCCCCGTTGCCTCGGTCACAATATCGATCGGCCCAGCCACCGGATATGCCGCGACCGGGGTACCGCAAGCCAATGCTTCGATCATCACCAGCCCGAAAGTATCGGTCTTGCTGGGGAACACAAATACATCTGCGCCAGCATAGCAACCGGCCAGATCGCGCCCGGTTTTCCTGCCGAGGAAATGCGCGTCGGGAAAGGCTGCCTCGAGCGCAGCGCGCGCCGGGCCGTCGCCGACAACCACTTTGCTACCCGGATAGGGGTTGGCGAGAAATGCCTCGAGATTCTTCTCTACCGAGACACGGCCCACATAAAGCTGGATCGGGTGCGGAAGGTCCGCAAATTCGCGGGGCGCAACAGCATCGGGTGTGAAGCAGCTGAGATCCACGCCGCGCCCCCAATGATGCAGGTTGGTCAGCCCGTTCTTTCGCAATTGAGCGCGGATGCTCTCTGTCGCAACCATAATCCTTTCCGCAGGCCGGTGAAACCAGGTGATGTAGCGCCAGAATGTCTGGGCAGAGAAAGGTGTCCGGCGAGCGAGATATTCAGGGAATTGGGTGTGGTAAGCAGTCGTGAAGGGGAAATCGACGGCCACGCAGAAATTGCGGGCAGCGAGCCCGAGCGGCCCCTCTGTGGCAATGTGCACCGCATCGGGAGACAAATCGGAAATGCGCCCCGCCACCGCGCCCGGGCGCGGGAGAGCGAGCCGTATTTCGGGATATGTGGGGCACGGCACCGACAGAAACTGGTCGGGTGAAATGACATCGACGGTATGCCCCCAATCGCGCAACATCTCGCAAGTGGCGGTCAGGGTCCGGACCACTCCGTTGGTTTGCGGAAGCCACGCATCCGTAACAATAACAATCCGTTCGGGAAACGGGCGTTGAAACGCGCCGTCTTCCGGGAATTTGGACATCCTGTTCATGCGGCCACCTTCGTCGTTGAATCGGGATCATCGGCTTTGCCTTCAGGCGCCGCGGCATCAGTGCGTTTGGCGATCTCTTCCGGCCAATGGAGCAGCTCCATGGTACCGTCGAAATGTTCGACCAGCGCGTTGCAGCCTTCCACCCAGTCGCCGTCATTGTAATATTGGACGCCGTCAAAATCGCGGATTTCCGCGGTATGGATATGGCCGCAAACAACCCCGTCGACCCCGCGTTCAGCCGCGGCGCGGGCCACGACTTCTTCATATCGGGAAATAAACTCGACGGCATTTTTGACTTTGTGCTTGGCCATTTTCGAAAGCGACCAATAGGGCAGATCGAAAGCCCGGCGGATGCGGTTGACCCAGATATTCAAGCCCATGGCCAGATGGTAAAGCGCGTCACCAACGAATGCGAGCCAGCGATGGGCCAGCATGATCGTATCGAATTCGTCGCCATGAATGACCATCAGTTTGCGGCCGTCAGCGGTGGTGTGGAACGCTGCGCGCTCGATCTCGACGCCGCCGAAATTCATGCCTGAAAATGGCCGCACCATTTCGTCATGATTGCCCGGCACATAGACGATGCGCGTCCCGCGTTTGGCGCGCTTCAGAATGCGCCAGACAATATCGTTATGTTCGGCAGGCCAGTAAAATTTCTTCTTCAAACGCCAGCCATCGATAATGTCGCCAACGAGATACATGGTCTCGCTATCCGTGTGATCTAGGAAGTCGATCAACAAGCCGGAATTGCAGCCTTTGGTGCCCAGATGGACATCGCTGATCCATATGGTCCTGAATTTTCGCCTGTCGGTTCCGCTTGGTTCCGGAATTTTGGGGGCATTGAGCGGAAAGTTTGCAACTTTATCAAAAGCCGGCAGGAGATGTCCGTGTCCACCGAGGGGATTTTCCGTCATCGAATTCGCCTTGTCAGCGCCGGTCCTAGGCGCTCTGTGACAGCAAATTGTGACAAACGAATCTCACTTCTGTGACGAATTGACGCAAATATTACACCCAGGTTTCGCCGCCTGCTTCCCGATTTAACTAGATTTTTAGCAATTTAATCGAAGGGTTATGCTTTTCGAGGGGGTGACGATGATGCGCGGAATAGCAGGTGTATGTCTGGCCGTATTGTTAAGCGGGTGCGGCGGCGAAAGCGATGACTTTACCGTCCACATCAAGCGTTCTCCCGATGCGGTGGTAAGCAGCCTTGCCAAAGTGGATGTGAGCTCACCCACGGCACTGGTAAGCAAACCGATCTCGCGTACGCTGGCCGATGGCGGCATCATCGAATATTCGCTCCCCGCAGCCGATGGATACGATAATGGCATCGTGCGCTTCACCGTTACCGGTGGAGAGAAGGGCGGCAGCTATGTCGCGGTCATGGTCGATGTTCCGGCGGTCAAAGGCTATGTCGACGGCGGGCAGAAAGTTGTTGCCGAAGACAAGGTCGAGAAAGTCCTGAAGGAAGACTTGGAGGCGCTGGCCGCAAATCTGGAAAGCGGCAGCGCGGGCGATTTCGCAACTATGCGGCTAGAGGCGTCGCTGATCAGCATCGCCGCGGTTCTGCAGAATATCAGCAATGGCGGGCTTATCCCGCAAGGTGGTTCAGATGACGGGGCGACAATGCTCGCCTCCGGGCCGGGCGAAGGCGATTGGGGTGCGGGCGAGCAGGAGTTCGTGCCCGATGCATCCCCGATGAGCGATCCCGAAGCCGATGTCTCCGCTTATGGCGAACCGATGGATGACACGGCCGGATACGATGATGGCGGCTGGGGCGGCTAAGCCGCTCTATTGCATCGGAACAAAGCCGGGCAGAGCCTCCACGCGCGCGATCCAAGCGCAGATATTGGTATAATCGCTGAGCGGGAAACCGCCCGCATCGGCAACATGCGTATAGGGATAAAGCACGATGTCGGCCAGACTTGGCGCATCGCCCGCCATCCATTCGCGCGCGGACAAATGACCATCCAGCAATTCGAGCGCCTCTGCTCCGCCAGCGCGCTTTGCCATGATCTGCGCTTTCTGCTGCGCGGAGAGATTGGCCTCGCCAACAAATTGCAGCCAGAAACGCAGCGTCGCAATATTGGGTTCGTGGCTGTATTGTTCAAAAAACATCCAGCGCAGCATTTCGGCGCGAGCGAAGCGATCTTCGGGAATTAGGGCCGAACCTTCGGCGAGATACCAGCATGCGGCATTGCTTTCGGGCAGAAAGCGATCATTGATCTGGAGCACCGGAATTCGGCCGTTGGGATTAACCTCTGCCATGAATTCGGGGGTGCGCGTTTCGCCCTTGAGAATATCATATTGCCTAGTCTCCAGCGGGAGCCCGAGCAGCGCCGCCGTGAGCTTGATCTTGTAGCAATTGCCGCTGCGCGGATCTTCGTGGAGCGTGTAATTCTCAGCTATGATCCATCTCCAACACAATCTTTCCGATATGGCCGCCGTCCTCCATATGCGCGTGAGCGGCGGCGGCTTGTGCCAAGGGAAAAATCTGATCCATCTCCGGCCGCAGCGAGCCATCTTCGACATGCGGCCATGCGATCTGGTAGATTTCATCGCACAGCAGGGCCTTAAACTCGTCAGGCCGCGCGCGCAGGGTCGATCCTGTCAGCGTCAGGCGCCGCGCCATAATCTGCGCCATATTGAGTTCAGCCTTCATACCCCCAAGCACCGCGATCGTCACATGCCGGCCGTCTTCGCCAAGGCAGGCAAGGTTGCGCGGAACATAATCACCCGAAACCATATCGAGCACCAGCTCCACCCCCGCGCCACCGGTAATACACTTCACTTCCTCGACAAAGTCGGCTGTCTTGTAATTGATCGCATGATCCGCACCGATCTTGGTGGCGGCTTCGCATTTGGCATCATCGCCGCAGGTGACGATCACAGTCAGCCCGAACAGCTTACCCAGCTTGATCGCCATTGTGCCGATACCGCTGGTCCCGCCATGAACAAGCAAAGTCTCGCCCTCCGACGCCCAGCCGCGCTCGAACACATTGTGCCATACGGTGAACAAGGTCTCGGGCAGTGCGGCCGCTTGGGCGAGCGGCAAACCGTCCGGAACCGGCAGGCAGTGCGCCATCTTGGCCACGCAATATTCGGAATAGCCGCCACCGGTCACCAATGCGCAGACATTCTGGCCAACCGTATCCTGGCTCAATTCCGCACCACAGGCCACTATTTCGCCTGCAATCTCCAGCCCCGGTATCGGCGATGCACCTGCTGGGGGCGGGTAATGGCCCATCCGCTGGATCACGTCGGGCCGGTTGACTCCGGCATAGGCCACGCGGATCAGAACTTCGTCTTTTGCCGGAGAGGGAACCGGCAGGGTTTCAAGCCGCAGCACCTGCGGCCCTCCCGGTTCGTCAAAGCCCGCGGCCTGCATCGTTTCAGGAATTGTCCCGGTCATTCCACCCCTCATCTCTCATTCGCCCGTCGCTGTTTGCAAAACACGACGAAACGCTTGATTGTCTGCGAACTAACTCCACCTGCCATTGACAGCAAGCACTCGCGCTTGCGAAACTGCGCTGCATGAAAGAATTTACATATGGATGACGATCTTCCCCGGGAAAAGGGTGATGCCGCGAGCAAGCTGGCATCCGAAGATCTGGGGCCATACTCTCAAGACGAATTGACCGAACGCATTGCCCTGCTGGAGGCCGAAATTGCCCGCGTTGCCGCGCATCGCGACAAAGCCGCTACGCATATGGCCGCCGCCGATGCGTTGTTCGGGAAAAAGGGTTCCTGATGGTGGTTTGCGGCCTGTCCCATCGCAATTTTGCCAGCGCTTCCTATTTAGTTTTGGTTAACCATACCTCTTCATATTCCCTCGCAATGGGAAATCATTCCCTCATGTGGAAAGTTATCTAATGCCCAGCTTTGCCCAGAATCTCGAAAAGACGCTGCACAATGCGCTCGCCAATGCATCCGACCGGCGGCACGAATACGCCACGCTGGAACATTTGCTGTTGGCGCTGATCGACGATGAGGATGCAGCCGCGGTTATGACGAGCTGCGGCGTCGATCTGGGCGAGCTCAGCGAGGTGGTGAAAACCTATCTCGATCAGGAATATCAGTCGCTCAAGACCGAAGAAGATGCAGACCCGCAGCCAACGGCCGGGTTCCAGCGCGTTATCCAGCGCGCAATCCTGCATGTGCAGTCCAGCGGCAAGGACACGGTCAGCGGCGCAAATGTGCTGGTAGCCCTGTTTTCCGAACGCGACTCCTATGCGGTTTATTTCCTCCAGCAGCAGGATATGAGCCGGCTCGATGCGGTCAGTTTCATCAGCCACGGCATTGGCAAGGGCGGCAAACAGCTGGACGCGCCCACTCCGCAAGGGGTCGAGGACACTGCCGGAGATGAAAAATCCGGCGAAGCGGGCGGCAAGAAAGAAACTGCGCTCGACCAGTTCACGGTCAATCTCAATAAGAAGGCCGAAAACGGCAAGATCGACCCGTTGATCGGCCGCGGCCCCGAAGTGGACCGGACGATCCAGATCCTGTGCCGCCGGAGCAAGAACAATCCGCTCTATGTTGGCGATCCCGGGGTCGGCAAAACCGCCATTGCCGAAGGCCTGGCGCGCAAGATTGTCGAAGGCGATGTGCCCGAAGTGCTCCAGGATGCGGTGATTTACTCGCTCGATATGGGCGCGCTGCTCGCGGGCACACGTTATCGCGGCGATTTCGAAGAGCGGCTCAAACAAGTTGTCGGCGAGCTAGAGCAACTGCCCGAAGCGGTGCTGTTTATCGACGAGATTCACACTGTGATTGGTGCTGGCGCAACCAGCGGCGGGGCAATGGACGCGTCCAACCTGCTCAAACCAGCGCTCAGCGGCGGAACAATCCGCTGTGTCGGCTCGACAACCTATAAGGAATTCCGCAACCACTTCGAAAAGGACCGCGCATTGCTGCGCCGGTTCCAGAAAATCGATGTGAACGAGCCTTCGATTGGCGATACGATCAAGATTCTCAAAGGGCTGCGCGAAGCCTTTGAGCAGCATCACAAGGTGAAATACACGCCCGATGCGCTGAAGACTGCAGTCGAATTGTCCGCGCGCTATATCAATGATCGCAAACTGCCCGACAAAGCCATCGACGTTATCGACGAGGTAGGCGCGATGCAGATGCTTCTGCCGCCAAGCCGCCGGAAGAAGAAAATCACAGCGCGCGAAATCGAAGCAGTGGTTGCGACAATGGCGCGCATTCCGCCCAAATCAGTGTCCAAAGATGACAAGAAGGCGCTTGAGAATCTCGAGCGCGATCTCAAACATGTCGTATTCGGACAGGACGAGGCGATCCAGCGTCTGTCTTCAGCAATGAAGCTCAGCCGCGCGGGTCTGCGCGATCCGGACAAGCCGATTGGCTCGTTCCTGTTCAGCGGCCCGACCGGCGTCGGCAAGACCGAAGTTGCGCGCCAGCTTGCCAGCATCATGGGCATCGAGCTCAAGCGTTTCGATATGTCCGAATATATGGAGCGGCACAGCGTCAGCCGCCTGATCGGCGCGCCTCCGGGCTATGTCGGCTATGATCAGGGCGGTCTGCTGACCGATGCGATCGACCAGAACCCGCATTGTGTGTTGCTTCTCGATGAGATCGAGAAAGCGCACCCTGACTTGTTCAACATCCTGCTGCAGGTGATGGATAATGGCGCGCTGACCGATCATCACGGAAAGACAGTGGATTTCCGCAATGTCGTTCTGATCATGACCACCAATGCGGGCGCATCGATGATGGCAACGCAGGGCATAGGCTTTGGCGACGTGTCGAAAGAGGATGCGGGCAGCGAGGCGGTGAAGAAGATGTTCACCCCCGAATTCCGCAACCGTCTGGATGCGATTGTGCCTTTCGCCTATCTCGGCAAGAGCACCGTCAGCCGCGTGGTCGACAAGTTCATTCTCGAACTCGAACTCCAGCTGGCCGACCAGAATGTACACATCCAGTTCGACAGCGAGGCACGCGACTGGCTGGCCGATAAGGGCTATGACAAGCTCTATGGCGCCCGCCCGATGGGCCGCGTCATCCAGGAGAAGATCAAGCAACCGCTGGCCGAGGAGCTGCTGTTCGGCAAGCTGTCAGACGGCGGCGAGGTGCATGTCGGCGTGAAGGATGGCAAGCCGAGCTTCGAGCTTACGCCCGCTCCGCCGAAGTCCGCGAGCAAGCGCAAGCCGAAGAAGAAGGCAGCCTCCAAGAAAGCGCCGCCGAAAGAGCCAGGGGCAGAGGCTGGCGACGCCAAGGGCGAAGACAAAGGGTAAGATCGCGGCGCCCGGCGCGATGTGACAGAGTGAATGGCACGGCCGGCAGCGGTTCGCGCGCATTCCAGCCCTTCTCAGCCTGCTCTCTCAGTCCTGCCTACCACCGAATCCGCGCCCCACAATAAGTTGCCAATTGAAACTTTTTGCTTATTCTGGGTGGGAAGGAGATCGCCAATGACACTCTATGACCAAACAATCGCCGTCTACCGCCAATCTTTGAAGACGCTATCGGGCATTCTCGACAAGGCTGCCGCGCACGAAAAAGGACCGTCCCTGCTGGAAGCCCGGCTTGCGGAGGATATGCATCCGCTGGCGACGCAGATCCGCTTTGTCGGCAACCTTCCCGGCGAAGCGATGGAGCGGCTGACCGGCCGCAGCTTCACTTCACGCGAGGAGAATGACACGTCCTTCGCCGATGCCAAGCAAGCTCTTGCGGATATTGATGAATTTCTTGCCTCGATCGAGGCAGCTGAATTGAAGGATGCCGGGGAGACCATGGTGCTCGACATTCCCAACGGCATGGAATTCACATTGAAAGTCGAAGAATATGTTCGCGACTGGTCAATACCCAATTTCTATTTTCACCTGACCACTGCCTATGCCATCCTGCGTTCGGAAGGCGTGGAATTGGGTAAAGCAGATTTCATGTCGCATATGTTCAAATATGTGACCAAGGGCCCCGATAGCTAGGATCCGGCCGGCCAGGGCGCAGTCGGCAAGCGGCACGAGTTGCGCCGCGCAACAAGTGCTGTCTTGCTGTCACCTTCAAGTTAGGCCTGCCTCTTCGATTGCCGCGGCATGGTGCTTCGCATTTTCGGCATAATGCGCGACGCCCACTTGCATACCGGCAATCGCCGGATCGGGCAGATCGCGGAGGAATTTCGCGGGGCGTCCCGCCCATAATTGGCGCGGCTCCATTACTTTGCCTTCGGTCAGCATCGCGCCAGCCGCCAGCATTGCGTCGCTGCCGATACGCGAATCGTTCATGGCAATTGCCCCAAGCCCGATAAAGCCGCGATCCTCGACAGTGCAGCCATGGACCATGGCCATATGTCCGACCAGCACATCATCCCCGATTATGCAGGGGGATCCGCCCGGGCTGCCCGGCCGTTCGGGATCGCAATGGACAACGCTGCCATCCTGGATGTTGGTGCGCTCTCCGATCACGATACGGCTGACATCAGCGCGCAGAACGCAATTGTACCAAACCGATGAATCCGCCCCGATCTCGACATCACCCACCAATACACAGCCCGGCGCAATAAACGCGCTGTCGTGAATTTTCGGGCTCTTACCGTGGATCGGGATGATCGATACGCCGGGGCGGTTGGCATTGCTCATAATGTGGTTTCCTGTGTTTTGGTCCATTCCTCGCGCGTGATGGAATAGACGATAATTTCTTCTGCGCCGAATTCGTCATTGGCAAAGTCCAGATCCTTGCGGCGCGTCATTCCCATACGCTTCATCAGACCCCAGCTGCCGATATTCTCGTCGACCGTGAGCGCAATAATATGCGGTGCGCCGAATTGTTCGAAGCCAGCCTTCAGCGTCGCTTCGGCTGCTTCGCGCGCATAGCCTTTACCCCAGGCATCCTCGCGCAAGCGCCAGCCGGCCTCATGCTCGCCCATCGGGCCACCTTCCTGATTGGAACGTTTGAGCCCGCAAAAGCCAAGCAGCTCACCCGCCAGATGGCCGCCATCATCCTTGCGTTCGACCACCCAGAAAGTGAAACCGTGATCGCGGCGATAGCCCTCCAGCCGGTCGCGCATCCATTGTTTCTTACCCTCGTCCAGCACACCCCCGAGCCAGCGCATCACCGCGGGGGTATTCGTGTGCTGAAAGAAAGGAGCCCAATCCTTTTCGCGCCAATCGCGCAGGATCAACCGGTCGGTTTCGAGGTAAAAGCCGCTCATGCCGTGCGTCTGCGCCATGTTTCGCGGGTCAGGCAATAGACGATCGTTGGATTATCCTGCGCCTCGTAGGCCGGATCGTCAAAATCCAGATCGCGCCGCCGGACCATGCCGAGCTTTTCCATGAATCGCCAGCTGGGCGCGTTTCGCTCGCTGGTAAGCGCAACGATGTGCTGCGCCAGGTCGCGCTCAAACGCCATGTCGAGAATCGCACACACCGCTTCGCCCGCATAACCCATGCGCCAGCGGTCCTCGCGGATCAGCCAACCGACCTCGAGATCACCGGTATTTTTTGCAAGCGGATGGTCGACCCGTTTGAGGCCGCAATGGCCCACCAGTTCACCACTTGCCTTTTCGATGGCCATCATGAAGCCGAATCCTTCGCGCGCGAAGGAAGCTTCGGCCTTGGCGTGTTTCGCCTCGATTTCGTGCAGCTCTTTCGGCCCGCCGAGATATTCCATAACGGCCGGCGTATTCAGATGAAGCATCTGGAGCTGCGCATCGCCCTCCTGCGGTTTTCGCAGAACCAACCTCTCGGTTTCGAGAACCAGATCACCCATTCAAGAGCCGGGCCGCATGCGCCGCGTAGTAGGTAAGCACGCCTGTGCAGCCCGCCCGCTTGAAACTGATCAGCGTTTCGAGCGCCAATGCGTCGCGATCGCCCGCGCCCGCAGCAGCAGCCGCTTCGATCATCGCATACTCGCCGCTTACCTGATAGGCGAAGGTCGGCACTTCAAAGCGCTCTTTCACGCGGCGCACGATATCGAGATAGGGCAGGCCGGGCTTTACCATGACGCTATCGGCCCCTTCGGAAAGATCGAGGGCAATTTCGCGCAAAGCCTCTTCGCCATTGGCGGGATCCATCTGGTAACTCTTCTTGTCGCCTTTCAGCAGACCGCCAGAACCCACCGCATCGCGAAACGGGCCGTAAAAAGCCGAAGCATATTTCGCCGCATAGGCCATGATCTGGATATTCGCGTGACCCGCGCTTTCCAACGCGCCGCGAATGGCGCCGATCCGGCCATCCATCATGTCCGACGGCGCAATGATATCCGCGCCCGCTGCGGCCTGGTTGAGTGCCTGGCCCACCAGAACTTCCACCGTCGGGTCGTTGACCACATAACCAGCCTCATCGAGCAACCCGTCCTGGCCATGCGCAGTGTAGGGATCGAGAGCAACGTCGGTCAGTATACCCACATCATCGCCGCAGGCATCGCGGATCGCCTTGATGGCGCGGCACATCAGATTGTCCGGATTGAGCGCCTCTGCGCCGTCATCCGAACGGCGATCGGGCTGAGTGTTGGGAAACAGCGCGACACAGGGGATGCCCAGCCGGACCGCCTCTTTCGCCCGATCCGCGATCCCGTCAATCGACCAGCGCGATACGCCGGGTAGCGAAGCAATCGGCTCCTCAACCCCGTTGCCTTCGGTGACGAATAGCGGCCAGATCAAGTCGGCTGGCGTCAAGACGTTTTCACGGTGGAGCGCGCGGCTCCAGCCGGTCGCGCGCGTGCGGCGCAGGCGGGTATCGGGGAAGAGTCCGGTCATGAGGAGCATGTGCCGGATTTGCGCTCACGGTTCAATCGCAGAACGGCGCGTGCGCGTTCAATTGGCGCTTTTGGGCCGCTCCAGCTTCTCGATCTCTCTTTCGGGCTCGCTCCGTTCGGACGCCTCGGGAACAAGATCGGCAAGCGCGGCGCCTTCTTCGACCAGTTTGAGCTTGGCCAGCGCGGCGCGGAATTTGCGCAGATCATCGCCAGACAATTGCGCCCGCGTCACAAAGCGCACCGAAGCAGGATTTACCGAACGGCCATTGCGATACATCTCATAATGGAGGTGCGGGCCGGTGGAGAGGCCTGTCGATCCGACATAGCCGATCACTTGCCCGCGCTGCACCGATTGGCCGCCGCGCACTGCGATGCGGCTCATATGGCAATATCGGGTGGCGAGCCCGCCCGCATGGTTCAGTCGTACCGCATTGCCGCAGCCGCCCATCCGCCCCGCACCAACCACGCGCCCGTCAGTAACGGCGACAATCGGAGTGCCGCGGCTGGCGCGGAAATCAAGCCCGGCATGCATCCGCCGATATCCGAGTATCGGGTGCCGGCGCATGCCATAGCGCGAGCTGATCGGCCCGGGGACAGGCGCGACTAAGCCGCTGCGCTGCTCGCCCACGCCCGATGCTTCGTAGAAACGGCCATCGCTGCCCCAGCGCATCAGCTGTGTTCTCGATTCACCGCCGCGGTCGATCCCGGCATAGAGCAATTTGCCCGCCTGGCGCTCACCTGTGGCGGCGCGGCGGTGCGAAATGATAATGTCGAACGTGTCAGTCGGGCGGACCGAACGGTCGAGATCGATCTGGTCGCCCAAAGCTTCAAGATATTGTTGAACCGCGCTTGCCGGAGCGCCCGCGGCGCGTGCCGAGCGGTACAGGCTTTGGCCAACGGTTCCGCGAATCCTCAGCGGTGTGTCATCGACACGAATGGGTACGCGCTTGAGCGCCAGATTGCCGTCAATCCGATCGATCTGCAGCGCCAGATCGAAGCGCGCGCGAAAATTGAGATTGTCGAGCGGGCGCGTTTGACCTGCAGCAGGGCGGCGGCCCAGCGTTATGTCAACCTGAGTGCCCGATTCGATGTCGCCCAGCGGCATGGTTCGCGCGATCAACTCGCTGACCCGCTGTGCATCGGCAGAACCCACGCCCGCACGCTGCAGCATCCGGCCAAAACTGTCGCCGCGCGCCAGCGTGGCCAGAATATCGATGCTAGGCCGTTCGGGCGCGCTTTCCAGTTCTACCACGGCAGGGGTCGCGCCCATTCTGCGCCCGGTATCGGCGCCCAGCGCCAAAGGCAGGATCATCTGGCTGCGAAACTCGTCGCGCGCGGCTTCATCCACTTGCATGGCAGGCGCCGCTTCGAGCGGGGAGAAATCGGGCCACATCAACAAAGACAGCGCCGACAGGCCGAGCAGGGTTCCAAGTCCCCTGAACCAGCGCCGGCTGCCAATCCCTTCCGCCAGATCCGGCGCGAGATCGGCCTTTTCAAGCTTTTCCGAGGCAGCGAAGCGCCACTCGTCAAATTTTTCTGTCAGTCCCTTCGCGCGAAGGAGGATCTTGGGTTCTCCGGAAACTGCGGCATGGTCATGCGCGGGATCGTACGCAGAGTCATGCGCAAGCACAGCGCTACGCCATGACGTCTCGTCATTGTTCCCGGGCTCTCCGGAACCTTCAATTTCGCGAGGTGTAAACAACCCGCTCTCCAATAGAGATCGCGCGAGAATGCCGCGCGACCGACCCTGCGGTCTCCTATGCGCAGTTCTGTGCGGAATTAAAGTTAATTCCGGCTTAAATTGCGGCCATCAGACTCGCTGGCGGGATGGATTGTTGATCGCTTGCGTCCGGTGGTTGCTGGAGCGGCTGCCCAATGCCACACTAGACGCGCAACAATCCTATACCATGCGCAACCAATCCACTCTCAAGGCGGTCCTCGGGCCAACCAATACCGGCAAGACCCATCTCGCCATCGAGCGCATGTGCGCTCATTCGAGCGGTGCGATGGGTTTTCCCCTGAGGCTCCTTGCGCGCGAGGTTTATGACCGGGTGGTTGCGATCAAGGGCGAGAGCCAGGTTGCGCTGATCACGGGTGAAGAGCGGATCGAGCCGCCCAATGCCCGCTATTTCCTGTGCACGGCCGAAGCGATGCCCAAAAATGGCGGGGGCCACGCATTTGTTGCGCTCGACGAGGCGCAGCTCGCCGGAAATCGCGAACGCGGTCATATCTTCACCGATCATCTGCTTCATGCGCGCGGGCGGGAGGAAACGCTGATGCTTGGCGCGGCAACGCTCGAGCCGCTGGTTCGTTCGCTGCTGCCAGAGGCAGAAATCACCGGGCGCCCGCGTTTCTCCACTCTCACCCATATCGGGCCGCGCAAGCTCTCGCGATTGCCCCCGCGCAGCGCGATCGTCGCCTTTTCTGCAGAGCAGGTTTACACAGTGGCGGAGATGCTGCGCCGTTTTCGTGGTGGTTCGGCGATTGTCATGGGGGCGCTCAGCCCCGAAACGCGCAATCGTCAGGTCGAATTGTTCCAGTCGGGCGAAGTGGATTACATCGTTGCCACCGATGCGATCGGGATGGGGCTCAATCTCGATATCAATCACGTGGCCTTCGCCTCGCTCAAGAAATTTGACGGAATGCGCATGCGGCGGCTCCGCCCCGCGGAAATGGCACAGATTGCCGGTCGTGCGGGGCGTCACCAACGCGATGGTACATTCGGGACGCTGGCTGGTGCGGGTGACACCAATGCCGAACCCGCCGAATTTACCGAAGAAGAAGTATACGCGATCGAAGAGCACAAATTTGCTCCGATGACCAAGCTCTATTGGCGGGAGTCGCAGCCGCGTTTTGACACGATCAAGACGCTGATCGGCGATCTTGAACGCGTTCCCCACGAACCGGAACTCAAGATTGTTCCGGAAACGGTGGATCTCGCGATCCTCAAGCGGCTGGCGGACGAATCCGAGGGAGCGGCGGAGAGATTAGGCGTCAAGACGGCGTCACAAGTACGCAGATTCTGGGAAGTTTGTTCGCTTCCTGACTTCCGTCAGCAAGGCGCGGAAACCCATTCCCGCTTTGTCGCGCGCTTGTGGCAAGATCTGCGGCAAGACTATATCGGGGCCGATTATATCGCCGCGCGTATTTCCGAGCTCGACAATATGCAGGGTGACATTCATGCCCTTCAGGGACGGATCGCCGCGATCCGCAGCTGGGCCTATATCTGCCAGCGCCCCGATTGGGTGCTTGCCCGCGATGAAATGGCTGCGCGGGCCAGAGCGGTGGAAGCCAAGCTGTCCGATGCGCTACACGGGCGGTTGACCGAACGATTTGTAAATAGAAGGACCGCGATCCTGATGAAATCTCTGGGCCAGGATGCCTCGCTGCTGGCAGTGTCGCTCGCCGATGACGGTACGCTATGTGTGGAAGACGAGCCGATTGGCAAAGTGGAGGGCTTCCGCTTCACCGTTGATCCCAGCGCCAATCACACCGACCGGAAAATGTTGCTCTCTGCCGGAGAAAAGGCGTTGCCGCGTATTCTGGGGGAGAAAGCGCGGAAACTTGTTGCCGAGGGGCTGGACGAACTCGCCTTGAAGAAGGGCGGCATCTGGTGGGCGGGGCAGCGCATCGCGAAGATTGATCCGGGCAAGAATTCGGTGGAAGCGAAGATCATCCTTTCGCGTGAGCTGGATGTTCTGACCGAACGGGACCGCGCCCAGTTGCTTGCAGCACACGAAGGGTGGCTGGCGAAGCAGATCGAGCCAATCGCGCCTTTGGGTAAAATGGAACAAGCCACGCACGATGCCGATGCGAGCTCGCAAGCGCGCGCATTGCTGCTGACGCTGATCGCGGGGCATGGCTTTATCACGCGCGAGAAAGCCGGGCTTGAGCATTTGCCCAAGGAAGTCAGGCCTTTCTTGCGCCGCCTTGGTGTCACGTTCGGCGCGCTCGACATATTTGCGCCGGCATTGCTCAAGCCTGCTCCGCGGATGGTGCTTCACGCGATGGGTGTTGACCGCAGGCCTCTGAACGAAGCGATGATCCCGGTTATCGACGGGAAGGGCAAGCACCCGTCCGGCTATCGCCCGGCCGGAAAGCAGGCGGTTCGGATCGATGTGGCCGAAAAGATCTTGAAGGCCGCTTTTGAGGCGCGCGCAAATTCGGGCAAGAGGCGCTTTCTCATTGATCCTTCGCTGGCAATTTCGACGGGGCTGACATTCGATAGTTTCAAACGGCTTCTGGGTGCGGCGGGTTTTCGCAACCATCCGGGCAAGGCTTTGGCCGAAGGCGCTCTGGGGCCGCCATCGCCGGACAATTGGGAATGGCGTCCGTCGCGCAAGAAGCAGCAGCGCTCCAGCAAGGGCAAACGCCCCGGCAAACCGCCACAGAACAACGCGTTTTCCGCCTTGGCTGATTTGATCACCTGATGGCCATGCGCGCATGAGGATAGACCGGCTGCTGTGCTATTTGCGCTTCGTCAAAACACGAAGCCAGGCACATCAATTGGTCGAAGCCGCCCATATCCGCTGCAATGGAATACGTGTTGATCGTGATAGCCACGCTGTTGCGGTGGGCGACGTGCTGGTCATTCCCGTAGGGGCAGAGGTTCGGATCGTGGAAATTCTGGCGCTTCCGCAGCGGCGCGGGCCGGCCGCTGAAGCGCAGTCATGCTATCGCCTTCTTGACCCGCAAGCAGAACGACCATAGCAGGCTGAAAAGCGTTTCAGAGTAAAGGGAATACGCCGCAATGACCTATGTCGTCACTGACGCATGCATCAAATGCAAATATACCGACTGCGTCGAAGTCTGTCCGGTGGACTGCTTCTACGAAGGTGAAAACATGCTGGTCATCAATCCCAGCGAATGCATCGATTGCGGCGTTTGCGAGCCTGAATGTCCGGCGGAAGCGATCCTGCCCGATACCGAAGACGGCCTTGAGAAGATCCTCGAGCTGAACACCAAATACTCAGCCGAATGGCCCAATATCACCAGCCAGAAAGAACCCCCAGTCGATGCCGACGACTACAAGGGCATGGAAGGCAAGATGGAGCAATTCTTCTCTCCAGAGCCGGGCGAAGGCGACTAACTCCATCCTGCAAAGCTGATTTTCGAGTCCGAATCCACGAGGATTCTGGCCCAATTTGCTGCACCCGCGAATGCGACTCGCAATTTTGCGCGATTCGTGTTATATAATGTCGCATCCACGTTGGTTTGTACCAATTGCAAGCCGGCGTTGGGCGGATATCTGAAAGGGCGCAGACCACTCACCACAGCGCAAAAGAGGTTTCGACCGGACCGCGTGTCCGGCCGCAGGTTAATTTGACTGTTCGGTGGTGTAGCCCGCACGAAAGGACTTTTTATGGCAGCCAAAGGCTTGGCCTTCGATGTCGGCGACTATGTCGTCTACCCAAAACACGGCGTTGGCCGTGTGACAGAAATCGAGAATCAAGAAATCGCCGGAATGGAGCTGGAGCTGTATGTTCTGCGGTTTGAAAAAGAGCGGATGACGCTGCGGGTGCCCACCAACAAGGTCGAAGCCATCGGCATGCGGAAACTGTCGAGCGACAAGACGCTGAAAGAAGCGATGGAAACGCTCAAGGGCAAACCCAAAGTGAAGCGGACCATGTGGAGCCGCCGTGCGCAGGAATATGAAGCGAAGATCAATTCGGGCGATCTGGTGTCGATCGCCGAAGTGACGCGCGACCTGTTCCGCCCCGACGACCAGCCAGAGCAAAGCTATTCCGAGCGGCAGATTTTTGAAGCCGCCTCCAGCCGTCTCGCCCGCGAGCTTGCAGCGATGGACAAGACCGACGAGCCCACAGCGCTCGAAAAGGTACTCGAAGTGCTGCGCGAACACGCTCCGCAATATTACGACAATGATGACGAAGATAGCTGATCGACCAAGCGTCATTTAGCTTCGATGAGGGCCGTCCATCAGGGCGGCCCTTTTCATATGCGGCCTTGTTCCCGCCTGCTTAGTGTATTATGTAGGCAATACGCTATCGCGAGTTTAGAGGAGGAAGCGCGCCGTGATCCAAAGATTATTCAAGAAAGTGATTCCAGCTGCCGCCGTCGCATTGTCCGTCGGCCTTGCTGGTTGCGACATGAACGTAAATATCGGCGATTCCGATGGCGTTCCGCTTGCCGAGCTCGACCAATCGGGCGATCCCCCGACCGAATTGGTCATGGCCGGCCCTGACAAGATTATCATTACCGATGGTGACGAACTGAGCATCGAAGTCGAAGGCGATGATGATGCGGTTGCCGATCTCCGCTTCTCTCTTGAAGGCGGAAAACTGGCAATCTCCCGCAAAAGCGAGTCATGGGGCAAAAGCCAGACCGCGACCGTTCGGGTGACCATGCCATCTCCCGAGGAGCTGGTTATCGCCGGATCGGGCACTGTCGAAGCGCAATCGCTCGCTCGCGATGCTGAGATCTCGATTGGTGGAAGCGGCAACGTCACCATCGCAACCATCGACGCCGATCGCCTGAACATAAATGTTGGTGGATCAGGTTCGGTTAAATCCACCGGTTCGGTTGACAGGCTGGATGTGAATATTGGCGGTTCGGGCAATATCGATTTCAGCGAAGTCCAGGTCGATCGCGCAGAGATTAACATCGGCGGCAACGGGAATCTCAAATTTGCTTCCGATGGCACTGTTGAAGCCAACATTATGGGTTCGGGCAGTATCGATGTTGTTGGCTCTGCCGAATGCAAGCTCAACGCCTTCGGTTCGGGCAAGCTCAACTGCAAACCGGTTGCTGAAGGGTCAGACGACGCACCGGAAGCAGATGTGAAAGACGGCGACGAGGAAGCCTAATGGATCATTCAGCCTTTTGAGGCTATGCAGCGTCTGGAAAGGTCATTTCATGCTCCATTCCAGACGCTACAAAGCCTGTTGTCTTGCCGCCTTCTTCGCGCTTGCGCTGCAAGGCTGCATTGCAAAGACCGCAGTCGACGTGGTGACTGCACCGGTCCGAATGGCCAGCAAAGCGGTCGATTTTGCGACAGTCAGTCAATCAGAACGTGACGAGAGGCGCGGCCGGGAGATCCGCGAGGAAGAAGAGCGGATCGGCAAACTGGAACGCCAGTATGACAGCTATCAAAGAGACTGTGAAAATGGCGATCGGCGCGCCTGCAAGAAAGCGCGCGAAACCTATGCCGAACTCTATCCCGACGACTAGCTATCGCGCCTAGGCCGCGGCGCGTCGCAAGCGGTCATTGATTGCCTTGCCGATCCCTTCCTCCGGAACCGGGGCCACGGCGATACGCGGGCAACCAGAATGCGCCGCTTCATGCAGACTGGAATATAGTCGGGCGGCGGCCTGACCTAGGTCGCCGGCTGGCGACAGGCTGCAGTCGCCCCCGATCGATCCGAATCCAATAAGAAATTCACCCTGTGCCGCCTGATGCGCGTTCAGCCGCACCGGCTTTCCCGGCGAATAATGCCGCGCTAGCTGGCCCGGAGCTTCGATTTTGCCTGACGCTGCGGAGCGTTCCATCGGCCCATCGAAGAAATGTTGGTGAAGCATGTCCAGATCGACCGGCCCCGGGCGCAATTCTTCCCATACGCCCTTTTGGGCGCCGTCATGACGGATCGCCAAAATACTGGATTCAAGGCCTTTTCCGCTGGGCCCGCCATCGAGCACCAGATCGATCCGGCCATCCAGAGTTTCGATGACATGCGCCGCGGTTGTCGGGCTGATCGCGTTGCTGCGGTTCGCGGAAGGTGCGGCCAGCGGAAACCCGCAAGCCTCGATCAGCGCCTGCATAACCGGATGATCCGGTTGGCGTAGCGCGACAGTCTCCAATCCGGCGCTCACCGCAGCGGCGAGCGGCGCATCGGCGCGGCGGCGCACCACCAAGGTCAGCGCGCCAGGCCACGCCGCCCCGGCCACTGCCTCCTCTATCTCTGAAAAATGAGCCAGTTCGCGCGCCTGTTCGATAGATCCGACATGGACGATTAGCGGATTGAACGACGGGCGGCCCTTGGCTTCATAAATTCGCTCCACCGCCGCATCACTGTCCGCGCGCGCAGCCAGGCCGTAAACAGTCTCGGTCGGCACCGCGACCAGACCGCCAGCACGAAGGATTTCGGCCGCGCGGGCGATCCCGGCAGCGGTTGCATCTATCGTTTCCGTAGCGTCCTTGTCGCTCATGGCGTGGCGCTATAGGTGAGGGGCTGAAAAAGCCAAGGGAATCGCACTCCCGCCAGAGCCAAAGGAATCCGAATTGACACCCTTCACACCGCCCACTCAGGACCAACTGCTTGCGATCAAGATCAATGCCGGCATCGGTGAATTGGCCCAAAGCGAACGCTTCGCCGCGGCCGAGGACGATATGGTCGAGGCTATTGTCGAAGGCGTTGGTACTTTTGCCGCGGGCGAATTTGCGCCGCTCAATCGCGCGGGCGACCTTGAGGGCGCCACGCTGGAGAATGGCGTGGTACGATTGCCCGATGGCTATGAGGCCGCATACCAAGCCTATGTCGAACAAGGCTGGAATGCGATCGCCTCGCCGGAAGAATTTGGCGGGCAGGGATTGCCCTTCACGCTGTCGTGCAATGTGATCGAAAATCTGGGCGCGGCGAATATGGCCTTTACGCTGCTTCCAATGCTGTCGGTCGGGGCGCTTGAGGCGATCGAGCATCACGGAAGCGACGCGCAAAAGGCGGCCTATATGCCCAAGCTGGTCAGCGGCGCGTGGTCGGGGACGATGAACCTGACAGAACCGCAAGCGGGCAGCGATGTTGGCGCCTTGAGGTCAACCGCTACACCAATCACCCCTGATCAGTTTGGCGGCGAACATGCGGGCAAATATCTGATCAAGGGGCAGAAGATCTTCATCACCTGGGGTGAGCATGATCTGGCGGAAAATATCGTCCATCTGGTGCTTGCGCGGCTTCCCGATGCGCCCGAAGGAAGCCGGGGGATTTCGCTGTTCCTTGTGCCCAAATACCATCTGAAGGACGACGGCTCGCTTGGGCCGCGTAACGATCTGCGCTGCGTCAATCTCGAACATAAGCTGGGCATCAACGCCTCGCCCACATGTGTGATGAGCTATGGCGATAATGACGAATGTATTGGCGAATTGATCGGCGCGGAAAACCGCGGTCTCGCGGCGATGTTCACGATGATGAACAATGCGCGGATCAATGTCGGCAGCCAGGGTGTGCAAATCGCCGAACGCGCAACGCAGCAAGCGCTCGCTTTCGCGGCAGAGCGTGTGCAGTCCTCGCGCGCCGGATCGCCCGACAAAACCCCCGTTGCCATTATCGAGCACCCCGATGTGCGGCGCATGCTGCTGCGAATGAAGGCGTTGACCGAAGCGGCGCGCGCTTTGCTTTACTACACCACCGGGCAGGTCGATCGCGGAACATTGGGAGATAAAGCCGCGGGGATGCGCGGCGATGTACTGGTCCCGATGATCAAGGCGTGGGGCACCGATACAGGAATCGAAGTCGCCAGCATTGGCGTTCAGGTCCATGGCGGTATGGGCTTTGTCGAAGAAACCGGCGCAGCGCAGCATTATCGCGACGCACGAATCGCGCCGATTTACGAAGGGACCAACGGGATCCAGGCTGCCGACCTTGTTACGCGCAAGCTGGGTTTCGAAAATGATGAAGTCTATGCCCGCCTGATGGCCGATATTGTGCGCGATGCGGCAGGAGAGCCCGCGCTACTGGCTTTGGCACAGGACTGCGCCGCGATCGCCAAATGGATGGGCGGCGAAGCCTCGCTCGACGACAAATTGGCGGGCAGCGTTCCGTTCTGCACGATGTCTGCTGTGGCGGTGGCCGGATGGCAGATGCTTCTGCAAAGAAACGCTGTCGAAAAGGGCGCATCGCCCGCGCTTGCAGCAACCAAGCCGGTCACTACGCGCTATTTCCTCGATCACATTGTGCCCGAAGCCGCAGGACTCAAACCTTCCGCGCTCAGCGGAGCTGATTTGTTCTACGCGCTCACTCCGGAACAATTGACGGGTTAGTTCACCGGCATCGGTGGCGGCGCTTCACGCG
The DNA here is from genome assembly GCF_009827395.1 of Pontixanthobacter aquaemixtae. Taxonomy (GTDB): domain Bacteria; phylum Pseudomonadota; class Alphaproteobacteria; order Sphingomonadales; family Sphingomonadaceae; genus Pontixanthobacter; species Pontixanthobacter aquaemixtae. The sequence goes on from NZ_WTYX01000002.1 coordinate 464,557, forward strand.
CAAACTCATCGGTAAAGGCATCACGCGGATCGCCGCGCAATGCGCGCTGCGGCGGAAGCGAATCGGTGGTAAACCGCTTGATCTCCGCGCCGGGCTCCGCACCGGGTGCAACCACGCGCCAGATGATCCCGGCGGTATCATCGCTGACCAACAGCGAACCGTCGCCCGCCCATTCGACCCATGTTGGCCGGCCCCGCGTAGTCCCTTCACCCGTCAGAAAGCCGGTCAAAACAGGCAGTGGCTTGGCCAGCGGGTTTCCGCGTTCGTCAAAGGGGACATAGACCACATCATAGCCCGAGGCGGGTTTGCGGTTCCACGATCCATGGCGGGCAATGAAGGCGCCCTGCCCGAAAGTGTCTCCCATCCGGTGCCCGCCCTTGCTGAACACCAGCCCAAGCGCCGCAACATGCGGTCCAAGCGCATATTCGGGCCGGCGGACATAGCTCGGCAGGATTGCCGGCATCGGCGCGTCGACGCGGTGGTCAACAGTGTCACCGTAATAGAACCACGGCCAGCCATAATTTACGCCCAGCGGCACATTGGTCAGATAATCGGGGACCAGATCGGAACCAAGCATGTCGCGTTCGTTGACCGTGGTCCACAATTCGCCGCTCCAAGGATTCCAGTCGAGGCCGTTGGGATTGCGCAGCCCGGTGGCATAGAGGCGGCTGCGTTCTTTCTCCAAGTCATATTCATGAATAGCAGCGCGGCCTTTTTCGACCTCCATGCCCTTTTCACCAATATTGGAAACAGAACCAACCGCGACGAAGACTTTGGTACCGTCCGGATCAAGCTCCACATTGCGCATCCAATGTCCGCCGCCGCCAGGCAGGTCCATCAATTTGCGCGGCTCGCCCGCCAGTGAGGTTTCGCCAAGCGTGTAGGGAAATGCGAGAAGCGCATCATGATTGGCAATGTAAAGCGTGCCATCGCCCCATGCGATGCCCGAAGGCGAATCGAGCGCGCTGGTGAGCGTAAAGCGTTCATCGGAGACGCCGTCGCCATCCTTGTCGCGCAGGAGGACCAGCTCGTTTGCGGAATCGCCCGTTGCGCCCGCCTTTGTCAGAAGCAGATCGGCGATCCAGGCGGTAATCCCGCCCTCATCCGATTTGGGTGCGCGGGTCAGCGTGACCAGCACGTCGCCATTGGGCAGCGTGTGGATGATACGCGGATGATCGAGCCCGTCGGCGAAGCGGGTCACCGCCAATCCTTCTGCTGCGGTTGGCAGCTCGCCATCTTTCCAGCCGACCGGTTCGGCAATGTTGACCGTTGGAATGGCTTCGGCGCTTTCTTCGGTCAGAACCGGATCGCCCCCGGATACTTCGTCCACCGAAAGGTCCGCGGTGTGGCCGCGGGTCAACCAGAAGGCCGCCACTGCAATTGCGGCAAGGATGGCGAGGATCCAGTAAAGGATTTTGCGTTTGGTCGTCATGGATCGGTGAATAGGCACAGACGGGGCTTGCGGCAATGGCGCATCGCCCTAGATTCAAACGCATGTTCGATTTTGCCCCTGACCAATCCAATGCCGATCTGCCCAAAGCGGAACTGTACCGACAATTGGCCGAAGCCGCCGCCGCACTTACCGAAGGGGAGAGCGATGGCGTTGCCAATATGGCGAATATTGCCGCGCTGATGTGGGAATCTCTGCCCGATCTGAATTGGGCAGGATTCTATCGCGTGGTGGAAGGGGAGCTGGTTCTGGGCCCCTTTGTTGGCCGCCCTGCCTGTATCAGGATTCCGGTGGGCAAGGGAGTTTGCGGAGCCGCCGCCGCTACGGCCGAAACACAATTGGTCGAGGATGTGCATGCGTTTCCCGGGCATATCGCCTGCGACGCGATCACCAAGTCGGAACTGGTCGTACCGGTTGTTTGCGGCGGAGAGATTTGCGCGGTGATTGATCTGGACAGCCCCAATCTGGCCCGCTTCGATGCCGACGATGCGAAGGGCATTGAACTGCTCGCCAGTCAGATCTCGCCCTCAATCCAGATATAGAACATTTTACGTGCCGCAGCGGCGACCGCCCCGAAACGGGACAGGGCCGCGCTGAAGGCTTTGGTTTCCGGCGCTTCTAATGGTAAGTTTTCCCTTAACGCCGGGAATCATCCGGCACGCCTATGCGTATAGTCTCTAAGGGGAATAGAATGACAACCCGCCGTTTCATGTCTGCCGGAGCTGCCATTGGCGCGCTCATCATTGCTACTCCAGCCTTGGCTCAGGCCAATACCGGTCCGGAAATGACCTATGAGGATCGCGGTTACGAATATGCGCAGCCTGCGCCGCAATATCCCGCTGTCAATCAACGCGTCCAGCCGCAAGCACCGCCCGCCGCGCCCGTAACCTATCGCCAGGAAGCGGTGGTTCAGCCGGTCCCCGTGCGCGCCGAATATGCGGCTCCTGTCCGTTACGTGAAAGACGCGCCTGTACGATACGTCAAAGACCAATACGAAACCGAATATGAGTATGAGGTCGAATATGACTCCCCGCCGCCAGCTCCGCATGGCGAGCATCACGGAGCCCGCGCCCATCCGATGCCGCATCCCATGCCGCACCCGGCACCGCAGCACCATGCACAGCAACCACAGTTTGACCGCGACGCATGGCTTGATGAATGCGTCGATCGCGTTCGTGGCCGCAAAGGCGGAAACGGTGGAGTCATTGGCGGTCTTGTGGGTGCAGCCGCAGGGGGACTAATCGGCAACAGGATTGCCGGTCGCGGCGACCGTCTCGCCGGATCGCTCATCGGTGCTGGCGTAGGCGGCCTTGCAGGGTTGGCGATTGGTTCTGCGGCTGATGGCAGCAAGAAGAGTGAAGCCGAAGCCTACTGCGAGGATTATCTCGCGCGCTATTCCTATGGCGGTTACGGCTACAATTACGGCTACGCCTATCAATATGCGCAGCCGGTCGTGCTGGTTCCGGTCTGGGTTCAGGTCCCGCAACAAGCGGTCGTAACCGAATATGTGACCGAAGAAGTGGAAGAAGTTGAAGTGGTTACCTACGAACAGGCGCCGGTACGCCGCCGCGTGATCGAACGCGCTCCAGCACCGGTCAAACGGGTAAAGGTCCGCTCTTCCAAACCGCGTTACACCAAAGGTAACTAAAGGTTTTCAATAGGTTACATAGTTTCTGAAAAGTTGCGCCGCGCGACTTTTCAGGGGCCGCCTTCGGTTGCACCTCCTTCATTCTCACCGCGAGTCTGCGCGATGGTGAGCGGAGTACAATCGGCCTGTGCTTCGGGAAGGTCGAAGCTGTCCTCTCCCATATCGGGCAAGACGATCTCGCATGAGCCGCCTGCATGGCCCAGCGTTAGCGTCCGGTCACCGGACAGGGCATTGAAGTCGATCAACCCGTCAAAGGCGACCATATAGTCCTTTCCTGACGGCTGCGCCACGAGGTTCGTACCAACCGGCAGGGGCTTGCCCGAGCTATCGAGCAACTTGATCAGCTGGGAGCGATAGGCGGCTACATCAAGATTGACCGCGGCAACCGCTCCACGCGAGACCACGACCCTGCGATAGGTGGACCGGGCCACCGCATCGAATGGCAGTTTGTCGGGGTCGAGATCGAACTGGACCGGCACCAGCGGGGTGAGGTCCTCGACCAGCAATCGCCCTTTGGAGTCGGTCACGCCGGCATCGCGGTTCTCCCGCGTCACAGTGATGCCCCCGACCTTACCCGTGCGCACCAGGGCATAGGACCCGCCGGTCTGGTTACGCGCGTAGAAGGTGTTACCCGCAAAGATCAGCGTGCCACGCGCGCTGGCCCGGGCGGCGAGGCTACCGGCATTGTACTCCGCCTCGGCTTCGAGCCGTGTGTGGCGCGTACGGGTCGATAGACGGCCCGCGAGGCGCGGGCGATCAGCAGCCAGGCCTTCGATCATATAGCCTATATCGCCCACCTCAGCGTCGGGACGGAAGAATGCAGCCTGGGCGCTGTTCTGGCCTCCATTGCGGGTCAGAGAGGCCTGTGCGGCCCGTTTGCGGCCCAACTGGATATTTACCCCCACCATGGCCGAGAAATTGCCCTGAGAGCCCGTGCGGTATGAGAAATCGCTGTAGAAATCGATCCGTTCGGTCAGTTTTGCCTGAATACTGGCGCGAACAAGGTCCAATTTGAGCGCTTGGCGGGGATAGCGGGGGTCAAACTGGCGTCGTTGGCGGCTCGCGGTGAGCTGGACCTTGAGCGTATCGCGCAAATCGAAGCTGATCGAGCCGTTAAATTGCTTTGCGGGAAGCGGATCGCCCGCCTGGGCAGCGAGATCCCGGTATCCGGAGGAAGGCACAATCGCCTCTGCCCGCACGGAAAAGCCGGGTCCGGCCGATTCCAACCCGCCGCGCAGCAAAAACCCGTTGTTTTCGGCTGTTTTCGAGAAACGGACCTCAGAAAAGGCCAAAGCGCGGTCAAACAAAGTCATTTCGGCTTGCGCGCCGAAGTTTTTGACTCCGATTCCTACTTCCCCAGAAACACCGAAGGAGAGACTTTTTGAAAAGCCTCTCCTCAGGAAAAACGTGCTGGTCAGGTCACGATAATCATTGCTGACTTGTCCAAACCTTCGTCGGACATAGCCGATATTGGCGGCCCCCTCCCATAATCCGGGGGCCAGCAACTCTCTCGAGACATATATTCGGGCGCTTTGAACAACCTCGCGCCCCAATTCGTCGCGGACAATGACCGAAACTTCGCCCCTGCCGGGACTGACCGGGATATTGCGTACCTGAAACCGGCCGGCTTCGATCTCGCCACCGGTGAAACGCCGGTCATTGACGATAAGGTCCAGTCCGGTGGGTACCGCAACGTTTCCTTCGAAAGCGGGCAGTGGATTTGTGACCAGATCGGGGCGGAGCGCAAAATCGGTGCCGATTTGCAGCCCGCCGATCCGCAGCGGTCGCTGGCTCTGCGTACCAGCGGTGATGGTGTCGCCCACCCGCGTAACCAGCCCCTTGTCAGGCATCGCAAAGGTTACGGTGGTATCAAGACGTCGTATTTTTGACCGGCCAGGCGCAGGATTGGATACAAATTGCATTGCCCCGCCCGCCTGGATGTTTCCGTAAACGAGGCGCGGTGCAACGACGCCCGCGGCCGAAACTCCGTCGCCGGTAACGGTGGCATTGAGGTTGTAATCGATCAGCATCGCCGGAAGCGGTGAGCGCTCCCCGGTTCCACCGGTGAAGCGCGCCATGTTGACGTCATTCGCACCATCCCCGTCGCGGAACTTTGTAATGCTGAGCTGTTGGCTCAGCTTGTCAAATGTCCAATTAGCGATCTCGATGTCTTTGAGCTTGATATAGCCGGTAGCGCTCGGATCGATCGGCAATCCAGCCATTTGTGCCGATTCCGCTTTGATGGCCAGATCGCCATCGACCCATAGGAGGTCAACCATCCGGACGAGCGAGCGCCCGTCGACTTTGGCGGCGCTTAGACCGGGCCCGTCAGCCTCTCTGGCGCGGGCATCATTGATGGAAAGGTCTGTCGGAAGCGCAAACGGGTCGGAGGCCTGCGCCGATGCAGGATTTTGCCCCGATATCAGCGCTGCGAACGCAAACGGTAGGGCAAGAAAGGCCTTAGCCGCAGGTGTTGGTCGCCTGAACATTTACGACCTGATTGTCGATCGATGCGCTGACCGTTACCGGGCCAGTCGGACATCCCCCGGGGATGGTCCAGCTGCGCGAGCTCCCCCCGTGAATGTAATGGAGCCCGCCGGTTTCGGCTGTGACCGGTTGGCCAGCCGCATCGGTTAGGCTCAAATTAACCATACGGGCGGTTTGCTGACCGGAATTTGTCGCGGTCAATCCGTCGCTCCCGATAGACCAGGCGATTTGTGCCGGTTGGGCGGTCTCGCGGTCGATGAACATCGGAATGGTAAAGCGGATCCGGGCCTGGGCCTCTCCGCCGCGGAGCAGTTCTGGATCGGGCAGCTGGTCAACGGCGACGCGATAGCGACGTTCGCCTGCAGCGGGTAGATCTCTGCGAACCACTCGGAAAATCTGGGTATCGCCGGGTGCGATCGTGATGATCGAGGGCGAAATCATGACGTCATTCGATGGAAAGTAGACATCCGCACCGGATTCCTGCTTCCAACCAAACGCACGGACCTGAACGCCAATGGCCCGCGGTGATGGATTGTAAACACGCAGCGTTTCCGCCCGTTGTTCACCGTCCATTTCGATGCGAAGCGGTGCCAATGAAACATTTGCTCCTCGCGACAGAACATCGTCTGACACGGTGGGAGTGGAGGTGTCTTCTTGCGCCCCGGCTACGCCGCTCGAAAGCAGCGCAGCCAAGGGCAGCATAACACCTGCGCAAAGTTTCATGGCACCGTTCGTCATCTGGTTTACTCGATTAGAATTCGACGGTGACCGTCACGCTGTCCGAGTAAGAACCTGCGGTTACAGCAGTCGCAGTCGAAGGAATGCGGCCGTAAGCAGTCAAAGAAGCAACGCCGCCAGCAGCAGTGCCGGTTACAGTGTTGCCTGCGCCAGAACCCCAAGCAGAGGTGCGCGCAGCGTCAGTGTAGACGTCATATGGAATGCGTTGAGTTGTATCAGCGCCATTTACCAGCTCGCGCTGGGTGCCGGCACCCGCGTTCAAGCCGAGGTCAAGCGATACTTCGTAAGCAGCGTCTGGGGTACAAGCCAGAACGATCGAAGCCGACGAATCAATGTTGCTCGAACCAAGACCGGTCAGAGTACCGAAAGCCATTGGTGAAGCGGTTACTGTGCAGCTGTTGATGACAGTTGCAGTGACGAGCATATCGTCGGTGTCAGTTGCAGCGAAAGCTGGCGACGCCGACAGAGCAGCAGCACCGGCTGCCATCATTATAATTTTACGCATTTAATAGTCTCCTTGCCCCTGGTTAATTAGGCAAGCGAATCAATAGGGAAGACCCGTAAGGAAACAGTTAATTTGGCGAAGGCTTCTTCGGGAATTGCTCGAAGCGTCCTGCAGAATCCGGCGCAAACGGCCCGTTTCAATAGTTAATTTGGAATGATGCGCAGATTGATAATTTTATTGCGCAGGCTAGTCCAAATTGCTCGGCCGGCGAATCAACCGGTCAAAATTCCACTGTGATCGTGACGGTATCGGCGAAGACGCCCGCACCCGCATTTGCGGGGGCCAGATTCCGGATCTGCCCATAAGCGGTATGGCTGGCGATCCCCGTCACCCCCGAATTGCCACTTACCTTCCGGTTGTTTCGCGTGTCCCACGCCCCGGTAAAATTGGCGTTCCGGTATATATTGTAGCGCATGTAGCGATTGGTCGTCGGGTTATACATGCGCCGGTTGCGAGCGCCCTGCGTGTGCAGACCGGCATCGATCGCAATCTCGTAATCCGTATTGGGAGTGCACAGCAGCGATATCGTTGAAGTTGTCGTTGGACGGCCTGTCAAACCGGTAATATTGCCGAAATTCATGGTGGTGGCAGAAATCTGGCACCCCGAAACGACCGTTGCCTCGATGTCCATCGACTCGACCTCGGTACCCGCCCACGCGGGCACAGCAGCCAAAAGGCCGCCAAAGCCGACTGTAATCAATCGGATAAAGGCAAAACGGTTACGCATAGCTAGCTCTATGAGCACGATCATAGAGGCGAAGAGTTAACAAATATTGCGATTCTGGTTAGCCCGCCGCTAACCCTCTATGCTGGCGATTAAATAGCATCGCTATATCAGAGGCTTGCCCTAGATATCTCCGCCGGTCAAACGCTGGCAGATCAAGTCTAGCTGATCGAGAGTCCGGTATCGGATTGTGACCGCGCCCGATCGCGGATCGCTATCGGTTTTGATCTTTACGGGAAGTCCGAGGAATTCCTCCAGATGGCCCTGGACTGCGACGATATCGGCATCTTTCGCCGGATCGCGTGACGGCCGGGCCTGACGGCGCGTATTATCCGCGTCACTATCACCGCGTTTGGCCAGTTTCTCTACATCTCTGACAGAAAGCTTTGCCGAAACCGCACGCTTGGCCAGCGCAACCGCATTGTCATGCCCGATTAGCGCACGAGCATGCCCCATCGACAGGCTGCCATCCTCTACCAAATCCAGAACATCGCCCGGAAGCGCCAAGAGCCGCTGGAAATTGGCAACATGGCTACGCGATTTGTCGACCAGCCGGGCGATCTCTGCCTGAGTCATCGATTCCTGATCGGCCAACCGTTGATAGGCGCGCGCCTCTTCGACCGGATTGAGATCTTCACGTTGCAAATTTTCAATCAGGGCAAGCGCCATGACCTCGCGATCGTTCAACTCGCGAACAATCGCCGGAATCTGGTGCAATTGCGCCTTTTGCGCCGCGCGCCAGCGACGCTCGCCGGCCACCAGCTGGTATTTACCCTTTCCGGTCGGGCGCACGATGATCGGTTGGATAACTCCGCGTGCCGCAATCGAAGCCGCCAGTTCGTCCAGTGCGGATTCGTCAAATTGCGTTCGCGGCTGACCCGGCAGCGGCTCGATCGAGGAAATTGCAAGCGATGCGAGGCCTGTTTGCGCCGCTACATCGCCCGTTTTTTGGGCCGCCTCCAAAGCATCAACTTCGCTTTGCGAACGAACCAATGGTTCTTCTTTGCGTGTTTCGCCCATCAGAGCCCCAAGCCCGCGGCCGAGCTTCTTCTTTTTGTCAGCAGCACGCGGGGGAACGGTCAGGCGAATGGGATCGCTGGGATCGCCCTTGAGATATGGGGGCTTACTCATGCGGCTTTCCTTTTCTCTGGCAGGCGTCCGATCAGCTCGCGGGCCAATGCGATATAGGCGCGGCTTCCGGCGCAAGAATGGTCATAGACGAGCGCCGGCAGACCATGGCTGGGTGCCTCGGACAGACGGACATTGCGCGGGATGACGGATTCGAAAACGAGATCGCCGAGTACTTCGCGAACATCATCGGCGACCTGATCGGTCAAGCGATTGCGGCGATCAAACATGGTCAGAACCACGCCGACAATACCCAAATCGGGATTGAAGCGCTGCTGCACCTGTTCGACGGTCTTGAGGAGCTGGCTGAGCCCCTCCAGTGCGAAGAATTCGCATTGCAGCGGAACCATCAGCGTATCTGCCGCGCCGAGCGCGTTCAGTGTTAACAGACCGAGCGATGGCGGGCAGTCGATAAAACAGATGTCATGGCCCGTATGCGATGCGAGCGCAGAACCGAGACGCGCGGTACGATCCTCGACCGACACAAGCTCAACTTCGGCGCCGCTCAGATCTACGGTTGCGGGAACAACATCCAATCCGGGAATATTACTCGCCGAAACGCACTCTTCCAGCGGGGTCTCATCGACCAACAGATCATAAGAACTGTTCTCTCGGTCGTCGGCGTCGATTCCCATGCCTGTCGAAGCATTTCCCTGCGGATCGAGATCGATCAACAGCGTTTTCCAACCGGTCGCGGCCATTGCGGTGGCAATATTGATGGCAGTGGTGGTTTTTCCCACTCCGCCCTTTTGGTTGGCAATAGCGATCGTGATCATGCTTTCCCTCGTAACCCTTTCGCCAGTTTGCCGACCAATATACCCGCATCATCATCGGTCAAAGACTGTTCCACGTGAAACATCTTCCGTACCTTTCGCGGCATTTCGGCCAATTCTTGCGCCGCAGACCGGCCTTTGGGCAACACAAAGGTGGTTTGCCCTGTGGAGAATCTTGCGGACAAGTCGATGATAGATGGAAGCGGAGCAAACGCTCTCGCCGAGATGACCGAAGCTGGCACAGTTTCCACAAGTTCGAGCCGCGATCCCGCTACTTCGCATTTGGGCAGCGCCAGTTCGGCGCACATCCGCAAAAGCCAGTCGATTCGCTTCCGCCGCGATTCGACCAGCATTACGGGTCGTTGCGGGCGCATAATCGCGATTACCAAGCCTGGAAGCCCTGCCCCGCTTCCAAGATCGAGCCACAAGCCTGTTTCACGTGGAACATGTTCGAGCAGCTGGGCGCTATCCGCGATGTGGCGTTGCCAAGCGATATCCAGCGTTGGCTTTGCAACAAGGTTCTGCCGGGTGTTTTCTTCGCGCAAAGCCGCAACGAAGCGATCGAGCTTCTCGATGGCCTCTGCGTCGCACAATGTGCTGACATAGCTGCGGGCGCCGGCCTCGTCGCCGATCATGCCGCGATCTGCTCCAAACGGCGGGCATGGACCAACAGGGCAGACAAGGCCGCAGGGGTCACACCCTGCACGCGCCCGGCCGCAGCAAGCGAGGTTGGTTTGGCTTTGGAAAGGCGCTCCACCATCTCGTTCGAAAGCCCCGGAACGCTGGAAAAGGGAAAGTCAGGTGTCAGGCGCACCGCCTCGCTCGCACGCAGGTCGCGAAGTTCCGCCTCTTGCCGCGCCAGATAGGGCGCATAGGCGGCATCTTCTACCAGCTCGCTCGCAAGCTCGCTTTCAGTATCGAATCCTTCACCCAGCCATGGGGCGAGGGCAGCCAGATCAACACCGCCAAATCGCAACCACTCGCTCAGCGGCTTCTTCCCCCCGTCGCGGCGGACCGGCAGGCCAGCGTCACTCAGTTCGGTCGCCGCGGTTTCCATCTCGAGCCGCGCAGCCCAATCGACCCTCTGTTCCTCGCGTGCCGCGAACCACTCCATCCGCTCTGCACCAACACAGCCAGCCGCCACTGCTACGGGTGTGAGGCGCGTGGTCGCATTATTGGCCCGAAGGCGAAGTCGATACTCCGCACGCGAGGTCAGCATCCGGTAAGGTTCGCTCACACCATGGAGCGTGAGATCGTCAACCATCACCGCCATATAGGAATTGGCGCGATCGAGCTTTGGCGCTTCCTTGCCAACCACTTCGCACGCCGCGTGCATCCCGGCGACCAACCCTTGCGCCGCCGCTTCTTCATACCCAGTGGTCCCGTTGATCTGCCCCGCGCAATAAAGACCAGGCATATCGCGGAGCTCCAACGCGCTGTTCAGAGCGCGCGGATCGATATGATCGTACTCGACAGCATAACCCGGTACGACCATGTCCACTTGTGACAGTCCCTCCATCGCGCGCAGCATATCGTGCTGCACATCAACCGGGAGCGACGTGCTGATCCCGTTGGGGTAAACCAGATGTGTGTCCAACCCCTCTGGCTCGAGGAATATCTGGTGACCATCGCGGTCACCAAAACGGTGGATCTTGTCTTCAATCGAGGGGCAATAGCGCGGACCCTCCGCATCGATCGCGCCGGAAAACAATGGCGAGCGATCGAGGTTGGCGCGAATGATATCGTGGCTCTTCGCGTTGGTCCGGGTGATCGCGCAGAAAATCTGCGGATTGCAGCGCGCACCGGTCATTGGCGACATCGTCCAATGATCCACATCGGAAGGCTGTTCGGGTAAACTGGCCCAATCGATAGTGCGGCCATCCAGCCGCGGCGGCGTCCCCGTCTTCAACCGTGCCATCGGCAGTGCGGCATCGCGCATCTGCTGCGCAAGCTTTTGCGCAGAGCCCTCGCCAATGCGCCCGCCGGTTAGGCGCTCCTCACCCCGGAACAAAGTGCCACCAAGGAATGTGCCCGTACACAATATGACCGCCTGCGCGGCCAATTCGGTGCCATCGCCGAGCGCCAGCCCAGCCACGCGCTCGCCCTTAAACACCAGCCCGGCGGCTTCGCCTTCGATCAGAGTCAAATCACCCTGCCGCTCGATTGCGCATTGGACATAGGCCTTGAACAATGTCCGGTCGGCCTGGATGCGCGGACCCCAGACCGCGCTGCCTTTAGAACGGTTGAGCATCCGGTAATGGATCGCCGCAGCATCGGCTGCTCGCCCGATAATACCATCAAAGGCGTCGACTTCGCGAACCAGATGCCCCTTGCCCAATCCGCCAATCGCCGGATTGCAGCTCATCGCGCCGATGGCGGCCAAATCGAAGCTAACCAGCCCGACACGCGCACCCATTCGCGCAGCGACAGACGCCGCTTCCACGCCAGCATGACCGCCGCCAACAACAAGGATGTCGAACTTTTGCATGCCCTGCCCGATAGTCGAGCGGCGTTGGAGCGTCAAAGACAGAATGCGCGATGTTTCACGTGAAACACTCTACTTCCCGATGCAAAATCGCCCGAACAGCGTGTCGAGCATGTCTTCGGTCGAGGTTCGCCCGAGCAAACGGTCAAATGCCAGCCGGACCAGACGCAAGCGTTCGCCAATCAACAGGGGATCGCTTTCACTCTCAATTCCCATCAACGCGTCATGCGCCTCTGCCACAACGTCGTGCTGGCGTGCATTCAGTGCAACTGCGCCGGGTGCCGGCATGGCTCCGCGAGCGCGCTCGATCAATTCCTCGCGCAATTCCGCAATGCCTTCACCGGTTGCTGCTGAGATGCGCAAGAATGGAGCTGACTTCTGGACATGATCAACCGAATCGCATTTCGGATCAATTTCCCACGCGCCCTCAGGTCCCTGCCCCTCCTCACCAAGCCACAGAACCAGATCGGCCAGATCGCTTTGTTGCCTCGCGCGTTCAATGCCAATCGTTTCAATCGCGTCTTCGGTGCTTGCGCGTAGACCCGCCGTATCAACAAAGGTGAATGGCACCCCTCCCATCGCCACCGAACGCTCCAGCACATCGCGCGTGGTACCCGCTGTTGGCGTAACAATTGCCGCCTCATCCTCAAGTAACGCGTTGAAAAGTGTCGATTTCCCTGCGTTGGGTGGCCCCGCGAGAACCACGCGGAATCCTTCGTGCAATTTGTCAGCTCTTGGCCGCGCCAGAAAATCACTCAGTTCCGATGCAAATTCAGTCACTTGTGCAGAGAAAGCAGCAGGTAAAGCGGCAACATCGTCCTCGTCCGAAAAATCGAGCACGGCTTCGACCTGCGCGGATAATTTCAGAACGGTTTCGCGCCAAGCCTCCGCCCAGCGAGACAAAGCCCCACCAGCCATTGCCAGAGCAGAACGGCGCTGCAGCTCGGTCTCTGCCGAAAGGAGGTCAGCCAAACCTTCTGCTTCGGCCAGATCGATCCGGCCATTGGCAAAGGCACGGCGCGTAAACTCGCCCGGCCCCGCCTTACGCAGACCACCAATCGCACCAAGCGCAGCCTCTATCGCCGCGACAACGGCGCGCCCGCCATGCAAATGCAGCTCGACAAGATCTTCGCCGGTTGCCGTTCCCGGGCCGGGAAGCCAGAGAACCAGTGCCTCATCAAGCGGGCTTCCCTGATTGTCTCTGAGAGTTCTCGCTGTCGCCCGCCGCGGTTCGGGCATGGCACCGGCCAAACCTTCTAACGCGATAGCCGCTTTCGGCCCGCTGACGCGAATTACAGCGATACCGGCGGGCGGACTTCCGCTGGAAAGGGCAAATATCGTATCCATTGCGCCCTTCTATCGGATCGCGATCAATCCTTCTTGGATGATTTGGGTTTGCTCGCCGCAGCGCTGCTCGCGCCCTCAACAAAGTTCTGGAACAGTTTGAAACCAATTTGGCCCATCGGCGCGAGCTGCTTGGCAAATTGCTGGATTTGCTCCGGATCGCTCACGCCTTTCATCGCTTTCGAAACGGTATCGACATAAATGTCGTTCGCTTTGGTTACATCGGGAAGCCCCAAAAAGGTCCGTGCCTCTTCGGGCGAGCAATCGATTTCGATATTGACCTTCATTGTAGTTCCTCTCTCGATACCCGTGTCGTTCTGACAATCTGGGTTTGATATCGTCCCGCTGCAAGGGCTAAGCGCTTTTGTGCAAAACCCCAAGGAGAGAATCGTGAGCGCAGCGACAGGATTGAAGAACTGGCATCGTGTCGTCAGCACGGGAAGCAAGCCAGAAGATCTCGCCCAGATTTTGGCCGAAGATGCCGTGTTCCATTCCCCGGTGGTGCACACACCGCAGGAAGGCCGCGCGAAGGTAATGGCTTATCTCACCGCCGCGGGATCGGTTCTGGGTAATGACACGTTCCAATATGTGCGCGAGATCGTAGACGGCGAGAATGCCGTTCTCGAATTCACCAACGAGCTGGACGGAATACACATTAATGGGGTCGACATCATCCGCTTCAATAAAGAGGGGAAGATCACCGACTTCAAAGTGATGGTGCGCCCTATGAAGGCAATGAACAAAGTGTGGGAGATGATGGCCGCACAGCTAGAGGCCACTCAGGCTGAGGGCGGCGCCAGATAGTAATCGCCCGATCCCTGCGGGTTCACGGGTAGTGAGAAAAGCGAGAAAATCGGAAAGACCACGCCAAGCGGGCCTGAATTCTGATTTTCCCACTCAATCGCACTGATAATCATGAAGGGCAGAACAAAAACCACCGCCCAAAATGCCATCAGACGCAGCACCGCACGTTGCATAGATCGGCTAAACTCCCAATGGTCAGCCGTGCCAGCCTCCCGAATCAAATCGGAAGCCGCCTGATAGTCAGCCTTTGCGATCCAAAGACGATGGCCGCCCAGCGCAAGCGAGATCACTTCGGTCGAAGCATGGTGCGACGCGCCCACATGGACCGCAATGCCCTGTGCCTCCAGCATTGAGGCGACACACAAAGCTTCAACGCGAGAGACCAGGATGGCAATGGTGACCATTGCATCCGGGGTGCATTCTTGCGGCACAGGCCTGGAACCGTCGATCAGAATTCACCCCATGGGTGGTATTTCTCCGCCCTGATCCAGCGCGTAGCAATCCATTTCTCTCCGGCATCGACCGGCAGGCCTGCATGGAAACTGCCTTCGTGCTGCTTTCCGCTTTCGTCGAGATTGTCGAACAGCAGCATGTCCCCTTCCCCGACACGGATTTCCAGATCAAGCTTGGGAAAAGTGGTTGCCCCGCCTTCAAAGTCAGCGTTTAGATAGAGGATCGCGGTTTTGATACGCTGATTGGTCACATTCGGCAGCGCATCGAAATGCGGGCGATATTGCTGGCCCGGGCGATAGCGCAGAATGTGAAGCGGCTCTCCAGCGGCATATTGCGTGCCGCTGAGCCGCGCGATCCGGTGATTGATCCGGTTGATCACCAGATCTTCCTGTGCAGGGCCAAAGCTCATCCCGTCGGATGTCCTGATCGGGTGAGGAATCCGCCTACCGGTGCGCGGATCCTCGACGAAGGATGGTTGAACCTGCGAAGCGGCAACCATGCGAATCCAGTGACACTCCGCTTGCGACAGCACCCCTCGCCGCACTTCCACCGCCGGATCGGAGGCAAGGTTTTCGCGGACAATCTCCGCAGGTTCGGGGTTCTGCTCCAGCAACAACAATTGCTGCGCGCAAAGCCCGTCATGGTCGCGGATCTTCTCGACAATCTCTTTGGCGCGGTCGGGATCCGCGGGGGTTCCCGTCCCGGTCAGCAACAGCGGATAGAGCCTCCACAGGCTTTGAATATGGTCCTGCGCAGCGCCTTTTTCGAGCAAGGCCACCGCTCCGGGCACATCGCGCTTCATCCCTTGCCCTACAAGCTTCCAGTCACCCAGACAGAAACACGCCCAAGCATCACCTTCGCTCGCGCCCTTTTCAGCGCAGGCAATAGCCTCTGCATATTTGCCGGATTGCATGAATGCACCGACTTGCTGTTCGAAAGTCATTCCGCCCGTTCACACGGTCCGTGGGAAATTGCAAATCGGAACATATTGGCCGCAGGAATCACACCAAGCATCGCTCAAGGACCGAGCGATCGATCTTAATTCAAACTGGCGAAGTTCAAAATTATCCTACGCAAACGCGGGTTGAGCACTTCGGGCAATTGTTCATCCAGCCGTTTGCGGCGATCTTCAACGTCATCGAGCAGGCGAATATGGCGCATTAGCCAATCCGGGCACGCCCTCTGTTCGCACGGCTCATCCTCAAGCGTCGAGATACCGCTATGGCGCGCGTCCAGCTTGATCCGGTCGAGCACCCATTTGAGGTCTGCCTCTTCACCTTCCAGCAATTGAAGGAAATTGCGCCCGTTATAGAGCAACAGCCCGGTAACGCCCTTCTCCTTGTTGTGCCGCATGCACGATTCAAGGATCGAGCGGATATCGTCTTCCTGCAGCTCAAGCGCTGTGCTGATATAGATATATTGACGCAAACTCATCGAATGGCCCAACCTCCTGTTAAGGCTGTCACTCGCGATATTTCAGGTTCAAAGTCAACCGTTTAAGCGGAGAATTTCCGCCGTGGGCGGGAAATATCCAATGGAATCAAGCAAAGCATGATCCCATTTTTTGCTTACTGGTTCATGTTCTCGAAGAAATCTTCGTTGGTCTTTGAATCTTTCATCTTGTCGAGCAGGAATTCCATCGCGTCGACGGTTCCCATCTGCATCAAGATACGGCGCAGCACCCACATTTTGGAAAGCTTGTCCTTCTCGACCAGCAGCTCTTCCTTGCGGGTACCCGATTTGCCCACATCCAATGCGGGGAAGATCCGTTTGTCGGACACTTTGCGGTCGAGCACGATTTCCGAGTTACCCGTACCTTTGAACTCTTCAAAGATAACCTCGTCCATCCGGCTGCCGGTATCGATCAGCGCGGTTGCAATGATGGAAAGCGATCCGCCTTCCTCGATATTACGCGCCGCACCGAAGAAACGCTTCGGCCGCTGGAGCGCATTGGCATCAACACCGCCCGTCAGGACTTTGCCCGAACTTGGCACAACAGTGTTGTAAGCGCGGCCTAGACGGGTGATCGAATCGAGCAGGATCACGACATCGCGTTTGTGCTCAACCAGACGTTTCGCCTTTTCGATCACCATTTCGGCGACCTGCACGTGGCGTGTGGCAGGCTCGTCAAAAGTTGAAGAGATCACTTCGCCCTTCACGCTGCGCTGCATGTCGGTAACTTCTTCCGGACGTTCATCCACCAGCAGAACCAGCAGGAAAACTTCGGGGTGGTTGTCTGTGATCGCCTTGGCAATGTTCTGCAGCAGAACGGTTTTACCGGTGCGCGGCGGGGCCACAATCAGCGCGCGCTGTCCCTTGCCTTGCGGACTGATGATGTCGATGACCCGGGCTGACTTGTCCTTGACCGTCGGATCAAGCGTATCGAGCGACAATTTCTCTTCCGGATAAAGCGGGGTGAGATTGTCGAAATTGGTCCGCATCCGAACCTGCTCGGGATCTTCGTAATTGACGCTGGTCAGTTTCTCGATCGCGAAATAGCGTTCGCCTTCCTTGGGCGCGCGGATTTCACCTTCGACAGTGTCGCCAGTGCGCAGGCCCCATTTGCGAACCTGGTTTGGCGAGACGTAGATATCATCGGGCCCGGCGAGATAATTCGCCTCGGGACTGCGCAGGAACCCAAAACCGTCCTGCAGGACTTCGATCGTGCCGATGCCCATAATATTTTCGCTGTAGTCTTCATCCTCGGCCAGCTCGCGCAGGATGCAGAACATCAAATCCTGCCGGCGCATGGTGGAGGCACCCTCAACACCAAGCTCTTCTGCCATGCTGACAAGCTCGGCCGGTGCTTTGAGTTTGAGATCTTTAAGATGCATGTGTGGTGTCTTTCAAAGTTCAATTCGTGGCGCTTGATGGAAAAGCGCGATTGAGAATGGCCGGCACGTCAAAATGACAAGTCATTGGGCTTGGAGAAAGCAGACCTGGCTGGCAGTTGCGCCAACCTAAGCCGGATATGCGATTCAAATAGGCCTGGTGAAGGCGCGCGTCAATTTGTTTGCGCAGTCAGCTTCAGAACGGCCTTACCACCACCAAAATCACGATTATTGCCGCGGCAATGCCGGGCACTTCGTTGAGCAAGCGCAGTTTCTTGCCTTCCAGCGGACGCTCCCCGCGGGCCAGCTTCTTGGCATAGGATGCCATGTAACCATGATAACCGGACAGCAGCAGGACAAACAGCAGCTTCGCATGGAACCACCCCTGCAAATGCGCCCCGGTCGCGGACATCAGCGCAAGACCCAGCAACCAGACAATGATGATCGAGGGCAACAATATGATCTTGAGAAGTTTTTGTTCACGCTCGGCCCAGATTGCTTCTTCAGCCGAACCAGCTTCCGCTTCTTGGTGATAGACAAAGAAGCGCGGGAGCATGAACAGCCCCGCCATCCAGAAAATGACGAAAATGATATGGCCGGCTTTCAGCCACAGATAAATCGGCGCGAGATATTCCTGCATGGAGCCCATTTAGGGATTGGAATCGCGAAAGTCATCCCGCCCAGTTGCGGACTGTCGCCACCAATTGTTCGACATTGGCAATCGGCGTGTGCTGCCCGATACCATGCCCCAGATTGAAAATATGCGGCCGGTCCGCAAAAACTTCGAGAATGCGCTGCACCGCCTGATCGAGCGCGTTTCCGCCCGACAACAGCATCAAGGGATCAAGATTGCCCTGGACCGGCAACTCTTTGGGTAGGACCTTGGCTGCCCATAGCGGATCGACCGTTTCATCAAGACCGGCGCCGGATACATCCGTCTCGCGCATGTAAGCAGGCAATTTCTCGCCCGCACCTTTGGGAAAGCCGATAATGGGAACATCTGGGTGTAATTCGCGCAATTGAGCAACGATGCGGGCGTTGGGCGCAATGACCCAGCGTTCAAATTCGCTCGGCGCCAAGGTTCCCGACCAACTGTCGAACAATTGCACCGCTTCCGCGCCTGCCTTGATCTGGCCGCTCAGATATTCAACCGTCAGCTGTGCAATCGCATCGATGATAGCGCCAAAGGCATCTGGGTCACGATAGGCCATTGCGCGCGTTTCATGCTGGTCGCGGCTGCCCTCGCCTGCGGTCATATAGGTCGCCACGGTCCACGGCGATCCTGCAAAGCCCAGCAAGGTCGTTTCCGGGCCGAGTCCCGCCTTCACCTTGGCCACGGTGTCATAAATCGGGGAAAGGCGCTGTGGCACCGCTTCAAGGCTTCCCAGCGCATGATCCACCAGCTTAGGGGAAAGCTTCGGCCCCTCTCCAGCCAAGAATTCGAGTTTCTGACCCATCGCATAGGGAATAATCAGAATGTCGGAGAACAAAATTGCGCCATCAAATCCAAACCGCCGGATCGGTTGCAGAGTCACCTCTGCGGCGGCATCGCTGTCATAAACCAGTTCGAGAAAACCGCCTTTGTCGGCGCGTAATTCGCGGTATTCGGGCAAGTACCGGCCAGCCTGGCGCATGAGCCAAAGCGGGACCTTGTCAGCACGTTTACCGTGCAACGTATCGAGTAGAATTCCGGGCATCGAGCGGCCTCTTACTAAATAATATTATATTATAAATAGGATGATGGTGTTTGTTGGCCCTGTGGATTTCGGGGATGGCGCGCCCTTGCCTGACTTCTCCTGCAATGAACAGCATTTTGGGCAGAGCGAATCTGCATGAATGCTGAGTCGAGTCTTTCTTTTCCTCACTATCACCAGCCTGTCGAAAAGCGGGTCTGCTTGTCCATAAAGGGACTCGGCAAGGGCTGGGATTGGGCATGGAATCGGCCCCCTCACTTGTCGCCAGCTTTGTCCCGTGGTTTATGCCGGTAACTGTCCACAGCCAAATATGACCGGAATCCTCTACAGATATGAGCCGTCTGCATCTTCATCTCGTATCGGATTCGACCGGTGAAACACTCGAAATGGTCGCCAAGGCTGCTCTCGCCCAGTTCGAGGATGCCGACATCGTTCGGCATTTCTGGCCAATGGTACGGTCCAAACAGCATCTTGACCGGATTGTTCCCGAACTTGCTGCTAATCCGGGCTTGGTTCTGTTTACGCTCGTCAATCCCGATACGCGCGGGCGGCTGGAAGATCACTGCCGGCAGCTCAGCCTGCCTTCAGTGCCGGCAATCGATGCGGTGACCGAGGCGCTTGAAGAACAGCTCGGGCAGGAAGCGCATGGCCGCCCCGGCCGCCAGCACTTGATGGACGATGCCTATTTCAAGCGGGTCGATGCGATTCACTATACGATCGCGCATGATGACGGGATCGGATGGGAGAATTGGGAAGAAGCCGATATTGTCCTGGCAGGCGTATCGCGTTCCTCCAAAACCCCGACCAGCATCTATCTCGCCAATCGCGGCTATAAGACAGCCAATATTCCGCTGGTTATCGAAAGCCCGCCGCCGGAGATTCTCTACAAGTTGGAAAACCCGCTGGTGGTTGGTTTGACCACAGCGCCCGAAAGACTTGTCCAGATCCGGCGAAACCGTTTGCTCAGCCTCAACGAGCAAGCCGAGACATCCTATATCGATGACGAGCGCGTGCGCGAGGAAGTGAAATTCGCCCGGCGCATGTTTGCCGATAATGGCTGGCCAGTGATCGATGTGACGCGCCGCTCGATTGAGGAAACCGCTGCTGCTGTCATCAATCTGGTGGGCGAACGCGATCGCCGCGAAATTCCGCCGCGCATCGGGCCCAAACCGATATGACACTCATACTCGCTTCAAAAAGCGCGTCGCGGCGGGCCATGCTCGATGCGGCGGGGGTTCATTATGAATCCATGCCCGCCGAGATTGATGAGCGCGCGGTTGAAAAGAGTCTGTCGGGAGAAAAGCCCGGCGAAATTGCTCGCGCGCTTGGAGTCGCAAAAGCAAGGGCTGTGTCGCTGTTAGAGCCTCACTCATTGGTCCTCGGCAGCGACTCGCTGGTCGTGTGCGACGGCGAGCGCTTTGACAAACCTGCGAGCCGTGACGCTGCGGTGGATCACCTTCGCTTCTTTTCGGGCAAGGTGATGGAATTGCACAGCGGTGCCGCTTTGGTGCGGGACGGCGAAGTGCTGTGGACGGGCACAGCCATGGCATCGCTGCATGTTCGCGAATTGTCGGACGCATTTATCCAAAACTATCTTGATGTAGAATGGCCGGCGGTGGCAGGCTGCGTTGGTGTGTTTCGGATTGAAGCGATTGGCGTGCAATTGTTCGAGCGTATTGAAGGCGACCAGTTCACTGTCTTGGGAATGCCTTTGCTTCCCGTCTTGGCGGCGCTGCGCGAATTGGGCGAGCTTCCTGAATGACTGCGGAAACCCCTTTTGCCCAAGTCATCGGAGATCCGATTGCCCAGTCGAAATCGCCGGTGATTCACGGATTCTGGCTTGAGAATCTGGGCTTGGAGGCAAGCTACAGCAAAGCCCGCGTCGAACCGGCTGCGCTCGCTACTTATCTGGATGCAGGACGCGAGCTGCCCGGTTGGCGCGGTTGCAATGTCACGATGCCGCATAAACAAGTCATCATGACGCATCTCGACAGTCTGGACCCTTTGGCTGAGCGGATCGGTGCAGTGAACACCGTCGTCAAACAGGAGGACGGATCGCTTCGCGGATACAACACCGATGTTTCCGGCTTTCTCGAACCGTTGACCGCGATGCTTGCTGACAAACATCTGTTCCGCATGGCGCGCATTCTTGGAACCGGCGGCGCAGCGCGGGCCATTATTGCCGGGTTGTCAGACCATGGGATGGTGTTGGTGCTGGCGGGTCGAAATCCGCAGAAAGCCCGGTCGCTCCTCAAGGAGCTGGCGGCGCAGGGCGATCATCACGTCACAACGCTTGAACATTTTTCCGCTCCGACAGAATTTGAATTTGATGACCGTGAGGGCTGCCTGGATATTGTCGTCAATGCGAGCCCGCTGGGTATGCGCGGCCAACCCCCACTTGCGTTTGATTTCAGCCACGCGCCGCCGGGAAGCATAGTCTACGATATTGTCACCGATCCGATCGAAACCGATTTTCTGAAACGCGCGTGCGACGCCGGATTTGCAACGATAGACGGATATTCGATGCTGATCGGTCAGGCTGCTGCGGCGTTCGAGCTGTTCTTTGGCAAGGCGCCACCGCGGGAACATGATGCCGAATTGCGCGAAAGGTTGATGACATGAGTAAACCTCTGATCATAGGGCTGACCGGCTCCATCGGAATGGGCAAATCAACCGTTGCCGCCATGTTTGAAAGCGCGGGCGTGCCGGTTTTCGATGCCGATGCCCAAGTGCGCGCAATGCAGGGTCCGGGCGGTGTCTTGCTTGAACCGATCGAAGCCGCCTTTCCCGGCAGTACCGGGCACGAAGGGGTCAACCGCGACGCGCTGGGCAAACAAGTCTTTGCCGATCCTGAGGCGCTCGCCCGGCTGGAGGCGATTGTACACCCCGCGGTCGCAGCCAAGCGGATGGCGTTCTTGGCGGACAATGCCGATGCGCCGATGGTGGTGTTTGATATTCCGTTGTTGTTCGAAAAGGGTGGGCACGAATCGGTCGATACGGTGGTTGTGGTCTCCGCCCCCGCAGCGGAGCAACGCAAACGCGTGCTTGCTCGCCCCGAAATGACGGTTGAGAAGTTCGAGCACATTCTCTCGCTGCAGACTCCGGATGCGGAAAAGCGCGATCGAGCCGATCACATCATCGACACCGGATGCCCACTCGCAGAGACCGGGAAGCAGGTTGAAAGATTGATCAAACGCCTGACCGCCGGCGCTGCATAAAAAGTCCGTCAAAGCCCCTTGCCTAACGCAGATTGCGGGCCGATATTGATTCCAATGCGTGAGATAGTCTTCGACACCGAGACAACCGGCCTAGACCCCAAGAGCGGGGACCGGATGGTTGAAATGGGCTGCGTCGAGATGGTCAATCGAGTCGCCACCGGCGCGACCTACCACGCCTATTACAACCCAGAACGCGATATGCCCCCCGGCGCAGAGGCGGTTCACGGATTGTCCAGCGCATTTCTTTCGGACAAACCTTTGTTCCGCGACACGGCACAGGAATTTCTTGAATTTATCGGCGATGCGCCATTGGTGGCGCATAATGCGGGGTTCGACTTCGGGTTTCTCAACAACGAATTGGAAATGATCGACCTTGAGCCGATCAGCCTTGACCGGATGGTCGATACGGTCGCGATTGCCCGCAAAAAACACCCTGGCGCAAAGAATTCGCTAGATGCCTTGTGCTCGCGATACGGGGTGGATCGCAGCCACCGGATCAAACACGGCGCGCTACTCGATGCCGAATTGCTGGCGCAGGTCTATGTCGAATTGCTTGGTGGGCGCCAGATCGGGCTGGAGCTTGCCGCCGAGCAAGCCGCGGAAGAGTCTGCTCCGGCAAAGGTGGCGGTCGCCGTTTCCCGAGAATTTCGCGCGCCTCGGGCGCACTCGGCTTCACCGGAGGAACTTGCTCGCCACCAGGCATTCATAAAGACAATTGAAACACCCCTTTGGGATAAATAATCCGGGGCGCTGCCCCAATATAAGGAGAAGGTCGACTATGGATATTCGCGTTTCAGGCCATCAAGTGGAAACCGGTGCAGCACTTCAGGAACATGTAGCGGATCGTCTGAACGGAGTAGTCGAGAAATATTTTAGTCGAGCGATCTCCTCGCATGTGACTTTCGGCAAGGCACCCGCCGGCGCTTTCAGCTGCGATATTGTGACGCATGTTATGCAAGGGATGATCATTAAAGGTCATGCCGAAGCGCATGATGCGCATCAGGCCTTGGACAAGGCATCAACCAAGATCGAAACGCAATTGCGCCGCTACAAACGGCGTCTCAAGGACCGGCACGAACAAGCCGATCACGCCGCGCGCGAGGAAGAAGCGGCATATACGATCTTTGCCGGCTCGGCCCCTGAGACGGAGGAGCCCGAGATTGAAGAAAGCGGCGATTTTGCGCCGATGGTCATTGCGGAAACCAAAGTGGACATTCCCGAAGCCAGTGTTGCCGATGCGGTGATGATGCTCGACCTGCGCGATACAAATGCGATGTTCTTTAAAAATGCTGGCTCTGGACGGCATAATATGGTTTATCGCCGCCGAGACGGTTCGATCGGGTGGGTTGAGCCTCATTAATGGCTCGGTCAGGGCCCCTTTCCTAGACCTGAGCTTTCGATTGAAATTGACAGGATCGGCCGGGTTCTCCGGCGAAGGGTCTATTGGAATATGCCCTTTGCGAGCATGGCCCGCATTAGATATTGAACCAGTAAACACATGAATGCGAACGTAAAAATTCTTCCTGAAGCGGTCGGGGTTATCAGCGCCGACAACAAGCAGGCTATTCTCGACGCATTGGCGGACCGGTTTGCTGCTGTGTACGACGTTGATCGATTGACGGTCCTCGAATCGCTTGAACAACGCGAAGCGCTTGGCAGCACCGGATTTGGTCGCGGAGTGGCGATTCCCCATGCGCGAATCGATCCTCTGAATCGCCCGGTCGCGGTTTTGCTCAGGCTGGAAGCACCGGTGGATTTCGGTGCGGCTGACGGGTTGCCCGTCGATCTAGTGTTCGGGCTGCTGTCATCAACCAATGCCGGAGTGGGCCATTTGCACGCGCTCGCGGCGATTTCGCGAATTGTCCGCGATGATGCTATTCGCCAAGCAATGGGCGAAGCACAAACACCCGAAGCGCTGTTTTCCTTGCTGACCAACGTGTCGGATCGGGACGCTGCCTGAGTAGATGGCGCAGGACGAACACTCTCCTGGCGAGGAATTGCACTTTCGCGCGCTCGAATCGCTTTATCGATCTGCGCCGGTCAACCAACTGTTCGATTCCAGACTGGAAATCACCAAGCAGGGCCGCTCGCGGCTGATCTTTGACGTGACAGAGGCGTCTTATCACGCTGCGGGCGCGGCGCATGGCACGATCTATTTCAAAATGCTCGACGATGCCGCATTCTATGCGGCCAATACGCTCGTGACCGACCGGTTTTTGCTCACCACCTCTTTCAACCTGCACTTCACGAAGCCCGTTCGCGAAGGGCGCGTTGTTGCCGAGGGGAAATGGGTAAGCGGTAAGCGGCGGGTTTTTGTCGCAGAATCACGTCTGATAGATGAAGAGGGCGATGAGATAGGCCGCGGCACGGGGACATTTATGAAATCGCACATCTCGCTTTCGGGCCTCGACGGATATGGCTCCTGACAGAGTGTAGAATGGACGCGCG
The DNA here is from genome assembly GCF_009827395.1 of Pontixanthobacter aquaemixtae. GTDB lineage: Bacteria > Pseudomonadota > Alphaproteobacteria > Sphingomonadales > Sphingomonadaceae > Pontixanthobacter > Pontixanthobacter aquaemixtae. The sequence continues at coordinate 489,287 of NZ_WTYX01000002.1, forward strand.
GCTCCCTGCTCACCTTGAAATCTCCGGAATAATTCGCGCTGTGCAGAACGAAGGTGGTTTCGCCACGGTTCTGTCGAAAGGAGAGCGTGACGCGGGAACAATCCTGATCGTGACGCTGGAGCGCGGGGGCCCGGCGCGACTTTATGAGCGGATGCCGCAGTTGGATGGATCCCGGCCATTTGTCTTTTCTCGCGAGCAAGATATTGATAATCCATCAGAATTTAACGATTATTTAACGAAAAGAAGCGCCCGCGACCCCGATTTGTGGGTTCTTGAACTGGATATCGCGAATCCTGAACGCTTTGCCGCACTGCAACATAAGACGGGTTGATCTAATTTCAATTGCAACTAAATGAACCCCCGAACTTCCGATGCGTAGGCGGCGGAATGGCACACGGTCATTCTGTTAGCACGCAGACGGGGGGCGGCCGGCAGGCCCTATCTGGACCCTAATAATTTGAATTCTTCCATGGTCCCGGCCTGCGCCAGTGCTCGTCCACCGCACAAAGTAGTTAGAACATGGCTCGCAAGACCCATTTTGCAGGCGCAGCGATTGTCGCAACACTGGCATTCACGCTTGCAAGCGCCGAACTTTCTGGCGCCAATGCCCAACAAGGCGTTGAAACAGAGAGCGATACCGCCGCTTCGGCGGTCCTGGTAACCGAAGAAACGGTACCACTGTTTGTATCCGAGGAAGTTGTTCAACCGCTTCCCGAACCGGACACAAGCGAAGAAACAACCACCGAAGTCCCTGTCGCTTCGACATTGCGCGAATTGGTGCGCAAGATCGACACCAGCGCTCCGCTTTCCAACGAACTGGAATGCCTTGCGGGCACGGTCTATTTCGAATCGCGCGGTGAACCCCTGAACGGCCAGCTGGCTGTTGCCCAAGTGGTAATCAATCGCGCCGAATCGTCGAGCTTCCCATCAAGCTATTGCGGCGTTGTGTACCAGCGTTCGCAATTCAGCTTCGTGCGCAACGGCAGCATGCCGCGCATCCGCCGCGGATCAACCGCATGGCAGAACGCCAAGGCAATCGCGCGCATTGCTCACGAAGGCCACTGGGAAAGCGAAGCAGCAGATTCGCTCTATTTCCACGCGACCTATGTCCGCCCGAGCTGGAGCTATCGCAAAGCCAAACGCGCTGCGATCAAGACCCACGTTTTCTACCGCTAGAACTCGCGGTTCAACGCTGAATTGAGGAAGCCCTCTCCAGATCACGGAGGGGGCTTTTTCGCTTGGGAACTTAACCGGCCGCGGCGATCTCGACCCAGACAGGGGTGTGATCGCTCGGTTTCTCGCGTCCGCGATATTCCTTGTCGACGCCCACTGCCGTAATCCGGTCGGCAAGCTCTGGTGTCAGCAGCAAATGGTCTATCCGGAAACCGTGATCGCGCTGCCATGCGCCCGACTGGAAGTCCCAATAGGTCCATACTCCGCCGCGCGGATTGAGTGTGCGCACCGCGTCGGTCCATCCATCGGCAAGCAATTGCGCATATGCATTGCGCGATTCGGGCTGCATCAATGCGTCGGCCGCCATTGCCTTGGGCGCCCAAACATCATCATCTTCGGGAATGACATTATAGTCGCCTACCACCGCGCAGGGGATTTCCTCTGCCCACAATTCGGCCATTCGCGCGCGCAGCTTCTCCATCCACGCGATTTTGTAGTCAAATTTGGGCCCGGGATGCGGGTTGCCATTGGGCAAATAGATACAAGCGACCCGAACGCCGCCAACATCCGCCTCCAGATATCGCGCCTGTTCGCCCTCGCCTTCCTTGGGCCCGTCGATACCGAGCCCGCGCTTGGTCTCTATCGGCTCGACGCCATCGGCAAGGATGGCAACGCCGTTGAAGCTCTTCTGCCCATGCCAGATCGCCTTATAGCCAATCTTCTCGAACTCATGCGCAGGGAAACCGTCATCTTGCGATTTGATCTCCTGCAAACAGGCCACTTTGGGGCGGGTTTCCTCGAGCCATTCGAGCAACCGCGGCAGGCGCGCCTTCACGCCGTTGATATTGTAAGTGGCGATCCGCACTAGATGCCGAAGCTCGATCCGCAGCCGCAGCCTGCCGCGGCATTGGGGTTTTCCACCTTAAACGCGGCGCCGCCCAGCGATTCGACAAAATCGACCACGCTTCCGCCAACCAGATCCAGACTAACCGGATCGACCACCAACTTCACACCATCGGTTTCGCTGACCATATCATCATCCTCGGATCCGTCGGCCAAATCAAATTTGTATTGAAAACCCGAGCACCCTCCGCCCTCGACGGAAAGGCGCAAAATTGCCGGCTTGGCTTGCTTCTCTGCAATCCAAGCGACGCGTTTCGCAGCAGATTCGGTTAGTGTCAGCGTGTTCGACATAGGGCCTATGTAGGCATTCGAATGGAATGGCTCAAGCGGTCTGGATGTAGCTCCGCATCGCTTCTGCCTCCAGAACAACCTGATCCATACGCGCCTTCACCAGATCACCGATCGAAATAAATCCGCACATCACCCCATTCTCGACCACGGGCAAGTGGCGGATGCGGCGGCGAGTCATCAGGCCAAGGGCTTCATCGACCTTGGCAGTCGTCTCGACCGTAATCGCCGGGGCGGTCATCACTTCTCCGACTTTCTTTTCAAGACAGGCCGAGCCTTCATCAGCCATACGATAAATCACGTCGCGTTCGGAAAAAATTCCGGCGAGCTGACTTCCCTCCATAACCGGCAAAGCGCCAATCCGTTTTCCTGCAAGCGTGGCGACAACATCGCCCACAGCATCATTGACGTCGCATGTGAAAATGTCGGAGCTCGCCCGGCCCGCTATCAATTGGGAAATTTCCATCTATCTATCCCTCTTTTCCGCGCAGAGTGTGCCACGAAGCGCGGGTAATTGCGAATCGGTTTGGTAAACAGATATTGCATGCGCTGCTTCGCAAGAGCATGAGGCGCGTATGTTGCCCAAATCGCCACTCGATAATCCGGAAACTGCCGCCTTCGCTTGGGCCCGGTATAAGCGGCTGATGCGCTTTATGCTGTTTGTCACAATCGGCGTGGTCGTGCTGGCCCTGGCGCTCCTCTATGATGGTGAAAGCCCGGCCTCGGTGCATTTCTACATCGCAACCGCGCTGGCGATCGGGGGCATGATGCTGCTGACGTCGGCCTTGATGGGGCTGGTGTTCCTGTCGAACGCCAGCGGCCATGATGAAAGCATAACTGGCAAATCAGAAGATAGCGAAGCTGGCGACTAAGCCTGCCGGCTGGCTTCATATTCCAGTTTCATGTGCCGGCTTCATGGGCCGGATCGCGCAGCCTGAATTCCTCCACCGGCTCCCCGCCAATAAGATGCTCCTGGATGATCCGTTCGAGAACGTCCTCTGTACACGAATGATACCAGACACGGTCGGGCCACACGACCGCTATTGGGCCTGAGGCGCAAATCTGCAGGCAATCGGCTTTGGCACGCTGTACGCCGCCCGAGCCATCGGCCTGTTTCGGGCCGACCAGCTTCAGTTCCTTGAGCCTCCGCTTGAGGAAATTCCACGCGCGCGCGCCGTCTTCATAGGCGCAGCACTTTTGTTTTTCCGACACCGCGCAGAGAAAAATCTCTCGCTCGACCGTTTCTCCGCCTATTTTAGCGAGGGCAAGCTGCGCGCGGACCAGATCCGCCTGATTGCTCATTCTTCGGCAATTGCTGGTGCCGACGGAGCAATCGAATCCTTGCCCAACCACCGATCGAGCCAGGCAAATACTGTATTGTGCCATTGCAGCGAGTTCTTCGGCTTGAGCACCCAGTGGTTTTCGTCGGGGAAGACCAGAAGCTGCGCGGGAACGCCGCGCTCCTGCAGGGCGGTGAAACTTTGCAACCCTTGCGAATAGGGAACGCGATAATCCTTTTCGCCGGTAATCACGAGCATTGGCGTTTTCCAGTTCTCGACGTGATTGACCGGGTTGTATTTCTCATACTCTTCGCTTGCCTCGGCATAGGAGCCGCCAAAATCCCACCGCGGAAACCACAGTTCTTCGGTCGAATAATAGAAGCTGCGCATGTCGAACAAACCGTCATGCTGGACCAGACAATCGAACCGGTCGGGCCATTTTCCGGCGATCCAGTTCATCATGAAGCCGCCATAGGATGCGCCCACCGCGCACGCCTTGCTGCCGTCAATCTGCGGGTCCGAAGCGAGCGCCGCGGCGAGACCTTTCTGCAGATCCTCCAGCGGCTTGCCGCCCCAATCGCGGTTGATCGAGTCCGTGAAATCCTGCCCGTAACCGGTGCTGCCGTGGAAATCGACTGAGATCACTGCATAACCTTGGCTGGCAAGCACTTTGGGATTCCAGCGAGTGGACCAACCATCATTGAAGGACCCTTGCGGGCCGCCATGAACGTAAAGAATTGCGGGGAGACGACCTGTGTGATTTTCGGGCTTGGTGATCTGGCCCCACACCGTTTCACCCTCTGCCCCGGCAAAGTTGAACCGGGTCGTCACAACCGATGCGCGCTCGCCCATGAATGTGGTCGCGACATCGGAAAGCGGTTCAGCCTGGCCAAAGTTTCTGGACAGGAACAGCTCCGAAGGGGCGCCGATTGAGTTGCGGGTGAACAACATGCGGTTGCCCGGCAGGGGCGTGACATCGCCAATACGCGCTTCGTTTCCGGCCATCAGATCGAGCCGCTCCACCGCGCCGGTTCTCGGATCGATTTTGAAAGCTGGCGTGTCGAGAACGTCCTGCGCACCCGCGATGATCCACCGGGAATCGGGTGTCCAAGTGAACGAACCGAAGGATCGGTCAAATCCTTCGGTCAATGCGCGCGTTTCGCCTGTCGCGACATTGCGCAGATGGATAACCAACCGGTCGGATTCATACCCCGCGCGTTCCATTGCCGCATAGGCAAGCCATTTTCCGTCGGGCGAGGGTGCCGGGTAATTGTCATAGGCTTCATTGGCATCGGTCAGATTGACCGGCGCATTGCCATCGAGCGACGACCAATAGATATCGACATTGGTTGAGGCCGGTTCATCCCGGTCCACTTTCCGGGCAGAGAAATACAATCCGGAGCTGTCGGGCGCCCAGGCGATCTGTTCGCCGCCACCGAACGGTTTGGTCGGCGTGTCTCCAACCAGCGCATCTTCGCCATCGGGCCCGTCGGCCGCCGAACCGGTGCCCACTGCTTTGCCATCCACCATATCGAAAGCGAATAGGCGGTTATAGGTTCCCGGCGTTTCCCATGTGTCCCAATGCCGGTAGAAACCGCCTTCGGCATCATAGAGCCGGCCCGTTCCCGGTCCGGGCAAATGGGCTTTTGCATCGCCTTCGCAACCGAAGGCAACGCAGTCGCGGCCTACATCACCAAAAACCGCGATCTTTGCCGCGTCGGGGGACACTTGAAACCCCTGCACATCGGTGGGGAGATCGGTCACTTGCATAGGACCGGTGACATTGCCGCTCGCTTCGAGTGCGGCTCTCCATACTTGTGTCGATCCGATTTCACCCTCTTGTGCGTCACTCGCCGGGCGATCGGACAGGAAATACAGCCAACTGTCTGAACCGAAAGCAAGACTATGCGCCGATCCACCCAGATCAACCGCGACTGGGGCGGAGCTGGTATCGGTCAAATCCTGCAGAAAATGCGCCGTGGAGCGCGCGAAACTCTCCGGTTCTGTCGTAGTGACCGAATAGAGGGCGAACTTCCCATCGGGCGTTGTCGTGGGGGAACCAAGCCGCGGCATGGTGACCAGATCGGCCGCGCTCATCGGCGGACGATCTTCAGAGCTGGCGGCTGGTGCGGAATGGTCATCCGCGCGGGCGGGGCTGGCGATTGCCAATGCGGCGAGTGAAGCGGAAAGCGCTAGTTTTTTGATCATGCGCGAAGGATTAGACGCTCACCCGTAAGGCGCAAGCCCCGTCATCTCTCTATTTGTGCGAGCTGGTTCAAAGCTGGCTTAGTCGCGTTTCCCGGCAATCCGCGAAATCTCGTCTTTGACCATCTTTTCGACCATGCCAGGCAAGTTGGCATCAAGCCATTCGGCAAGCATTGGCCGCAACATTTCGCGGACCAGACCTTCCAAGGAAGTTTCTCCGGAACGGACGATTTGTGGCGGGACGCCGGGTTCCGCCATCATGGCCAAGGCCGCTAGATTTTCCCGCATAGTTGTCCGCGCAGAATCTGTGGTCAGCGGCGTATCGTCTTCCTCTGAGTCGGAGAGATCGGCATCCTCGAATTCGAGATCGCCTTCTTCAATAAGCTCAGCCGTGCCCAGATCGAGAATCTCTTCGGCATCCGCGTCGTCACCGGTTTCAGCTGCGCCTTCGATTAAGCCTTCTTCTTCACGCTTGCGCCGCTGTGCTCCAGCGCTTGCACGGTTGTCGCGCGCAATCACTTTCTTGATCGATTCAAGAATTTCCTCAACTGACGCTTCGCCTTGCTGGCGCATGATAGCTTCGCCCCCGATATCGCGGCTTATTGACCGCTGTCTGATTCGACCTGTGTCGCCTCTGTTGCGGGAATGTCTGCGTCAGGAGCAGGAATGTCAACGGTGCGTGTCGAAACCGCGACCGGATCAGGGTCACGGTCCCAATCCCAGAACTTGTCCTTAACGCGGTCAAAATTGACTGTCGGATCGTAAAGCAGACCCTCGCCATCGAGACCCAGATCACGAGCTTCAGCGCGGCCCATCGCAGCCAGTAGGCTGAAGCCGGCAACATAGGCATTGCGGCGGGCTGTGACCAATTGGACACGCGCAGCCAACAATTCCTGTTCAGCGTTGAGCACATCAAGAATGGTGCGGTTGCCGATCGAGTTTTCGGCGCGGGTTCCTTCGAGGCTCAGTTCAGCGGCAGCCACCGCCGTTCGTGAACTTTCGATAATCGCATTGGCCGCCTGCCAGCTGGAGTAAGCAGCGCGGACTTGGGCGATGACGTCGCGCTCGGCAGCGATCACTTGTTCAAACGCAGCGCTGGCACGCGCGCTGGCTTGCCGCTGCAAGGCGGCGGGCCGTCCACCCTGAAAAATCGGGATGCTCAGCCGCACGCCGGCTTGCGCGCCGGTGGCGGTTTGCGCGCTCGGCACGGTCGGGCCGTTCGGATCGTTGGGATCTACCGGAATATCGGGGACGCTACCGAGGAAATTCTGGTAATTGTAGCGCGTGAACAGGCTGACAGTGGGCAGCCGACCTGCGCCTGCGACATCCACATCATATCCGGCAGCTTCTGCGCGCTCCTTGGCGGCAATCAGATCGGGGTTGTTTTCTAAAGCGAAAAATACCGCTTCTTGCGCCGTGTCGGGAAGGCCGGGCAATGGCGGAGGCGGCTGCAGATCATCAGGCGCTGATCCGACCAGACGGATATAGGTTTCGCGCGCTGAAATTAGATTGGCCTGTGCAGAGCGCAAATCGCTTTGGGACACGGCCAGCCGCGACTGAGATTGCGCAATATCGGTGCGGGTCAAATCACCAATTTCGAAGCGATCCTCGGTGGCCTGTAGGTTGACCGAGAGAACATCTACCTGATTGGCCGACAAGGCAACGATCGCCTCGTTGCGGATCACGTCCATATAGGCTGCAACGACCTGGCTGAAAATTGCCGATTCGGTTCCGCGCAAATCCGCTCGACCCGCTTCGACACGCTCTTTCGCGGCGCGAATTCCGTTCTTGACCGAGCCGCCCAAATAAATCGGCACACCCAGATCGACATCGGCGTTGAGCACGCGGTTCGGCGTAAAGAAACTGGTCGAATTCTGCTTGAGAAATTCTGTCTGTGTAACCGTACTGCTGACACTGGGCAGTCCGCTGGCCTTCTGGATCGGCACATTCTCATCGGTAGCGCGCTGGTTTGCCCGCGCAGCCTGCAGCGTCGGATTGGTCTGGTACGCCTCAACCAAGGCTTCGCGCAGCGTATCTGCATAAGCGGGGGTAGCGACAATTGCCGCACCGGCGAGCAGCGCCAATTTGCCGAACCGCTTTGACATATTTCTAGAAGCTCCAGCCCTTAGGCGCGTCAAATTCCGCGAGGCGGGGGATGCCGGTTTCGGCAAGCGGAAGGAGCGCAAGATCGCTACCCGTTTTCTGTCCGATGGCCAGCTTGGTCACACCCTTTGTGGCAATTCCGGTTACGATCCGCCCATTTGCTGCCAGGCGCTTCACAAGCGTCGCTGGAATGGCTTCAGCAGCACCATCAACGAGAATGAGCGAATAGGTCTTGCGCTTGCTGGTTTTTGCGGCCGCCTCTTGCGGGTCGATCACATCAACCGAAGCGACAATGGGTTTAACCAGAGCCGGAAGGTATCCACTTCCTGCATCCACCACCAGGACGCTATCCTCGGCAGTCGGCCGGGCTTCGGTCAGAACCATTCCGTAAAATAATGGCGCCGCAATCCGGCGGCCGTTTTCAAGCGGAATTGACCGGTCAATATAGGCGGTTCCCAGCGCGCTTGCGGGAACGTGCTTTTCGCGCGGAACGTCCAGCATCCGCGCGAGAACGAATTCGTCATTCACGCCGCTTGTGCGCAGCTGGCTATCGATCATCGAACGCCGTGCAGCGGCAAAACCGGCACTGTCGCCAGCGGGCGATCCCGGCTTTGTTTTGGTCAAAGTCATAGCATCTCTACTCATTTGATCTGTATTACATCGATAATACAGCTAGTCAATTCTCCGAAATCGGTCAGAGACTTCAAAAATCGAAACGGCCTTAGTGGCAAGGTAGCGGTGGGCCAAGTGCTTTGACGCTAGAGGGTGCGCGCGCCTATGGGAGGCCCAATCGACCGGTAGGAGTATGGAATCGATGAGCGACATTATCCGCATCACTGAAGAAGACCTGATCGAGAGCGTGGCAGACGCTCTGCAATATATCTCTTACTACCATCCGATGGACTATATCCGGGCTCTGGGCGAAGCCTACAAGGCCGAGCAAGGCCCGGCAGCGAAAGATGCGATAGCCCAAATTCTGACCAACAGCCGGATGTGCGCAGAGGGGCATCGTCCGATTTGCCAGGATACCGGCATCGTCAATGTGTTCGTCAAATGGGGGCAGGATTGCCGCCTCGAATCCAAGCGCAGTTTGCAGGACGTGGTCGATGATGGCGTGCGCAAGGCCTATATGCATCCGGAAAACAAGCTGCGCGCGTCGATATTGGCGGACCCCGCTTTCACGCGCCGCAATACCCGCGATAACACGCCCTGCGTTCTATCGGTGGAGATGGTGCCGGGTAGCACTGTAGAAATCGACGTCGCAGCCAAAGGTGGCGGAAGTGAGAACAAGAGCAAGTTCAAAATGATGAACCCGAGCGACAACATCGTCGACTGGGTGCTCGAACAAATTCCTTCGATGGGTGCTGGCTGGTGCCCGCCGGGAATGCTCGGGATCGGAATCGGCGGCACCGCGGAACATTGCATGCGGCTGGCCAAACAGAGCCTGATGGACCCGATCGATATGGGGCAGCTGAAACAGCGCGGCGCCAGCAGCGATATCGAACAATTGCGGATCGACATTTTCGATGCGGTCAACGCGCAAGGGGTTGGCGCGCAGGGCCTGGGCGGGCTTTCCACCGTTCTGGACGTGAAAATCTATGATGCGCCGTGCCATGCGGCGGGGAAACCGGTTGCGATGATTCCCAATTGCGCGGCAACACGCCATGCGCATTTCACTCTCGATGGCTCGGGTCCGACCTATTTGGAGCAGCCCAAGCTGGACGAATGGCCCGATGTCAATTGGCAGCCAGACAGCGAGGCCAAACGCGTCGATCTCGACAATCTGACGCAAGAGGAAGTGGCAAGCTGGGACCATGGTGACCGTCTGCTCCTTTCGGGCAAAATGCTGACCGGTCGCGATGCCGCGCATAAGCGGATCCAGGATATGCTCGCCAAAGGCGAAGAACTGCCGGTCGATTTCAGAGGCCGCGCGATCTATTATGTTGGTCCGGTCGATCCGGTGATGGGCGAAGCGGTTGGACCGGCCGGCCCGACCACCGCGACGCGGATGGACAAATTCACCGAAATGATGCTCGATCAGGGCTTGCTGGCGATGATCGGCAAGGCAGAGCGGGGTGCGGATGCGGTGGATGTGATCAGCCGTTTTAAAGTGGCCTATCTGATGGCGACGGGCGGGGCGGCCTATCTTGTTTCGCGCGCGATCAAGGAAGCCAAAGTGGTCGGATTCGAAGATCTGGGCATGGAAGCAATCTACGAATTCACCGTGGAAAATATGCCGGTAACCGTCGCCGTCGACAGCGCCGGAAACAACGTACACACCTTGGCGCCCGCCCGCTGGAAAGAGAGGATCGCCAAGGAAGGCTTGCTCGCCTGAACGACCGACCGACCAGCGCGCTCGACGAAGGGCCGAGTCATTTCGACGACGGCGCTGGCCTCGCTTGCGCGTTGCAGGCTAAGGCGGGGATATAAATATGGAAACCGAACTATCCCCCCATACCCCTGCGCGCGTCCCGTTCCGGACGGTCTTGATCTCGATGATCGGGCTGTGGCTATGCTATTTCCTGCTCACGACATTGCGCGGTTCGATTGTCGGGCTCGAACCGCAATTCGACATGCTGTGGCGGCGGGGAATCGTAACGCTCGCAGGCCTCGCAATCACCATGGTTCTGTGGCTGCTCTTGCGGCTGTTCGATGCACGCCCACTATGGATGAAAGTGGGCGCCGCGCTGATTCTGGCGCTGCCCGCGGCGGTCCTCGTCGCGCAAGTGAACCAGGCTGCATTCTGGTCAGTCCAGGACAAGATTACCGAACGGATGGGCAAGGAACGCGGCGTGGGCATCCGGCGCGACGAATCGGGCAACATCTTTATCGAAGTCCCGCAGAACCGCGATGCTGCAGATTCGATTGATGAAGAATTGCCCGCACAGGAAGTGCTGATCGCCACGGCGCCAACCGGCTGGGATAGCTGGAAGGCAATCGTCGATATTGCGATCGGGCGCTATTTCCTGCTGCTGGCGTGGTCATCGCTCTATTTTGCATTGTTGGCGATCGCGCAAGTGAAAGTGGCCGAGCGGCGTGAAAGCGAATTTCGCCGACTAGCCAAAGAGGCAGAGCTGCGATCGCTGCGCTATCAGGTAAATCCGCATTTCCTGTTCAATTCGCTCAACTCACTCAGCGCATTGGTAATGACTGGCAAAGCCGATCGCGCCGAGGAAATGATTCAGACGCTCTCCAGTTTCTACCGGCACAGTCTTGCCGATGATACGACATCGGATGTCGACCTGGCTGACGAATTTGCCCTCCAGCAGCATTATCTAGAGATTGAATCGATCCGCTTTCCGGAGCGACTGATTATCGAAATCGACCTTCCCGACGATCTGCAAGATGCGCGAATTCCGGGAATGATATTGCAGCCGTTGATCGAAAATTCGGTCAAATATGCCGTCGCGCCGCTGACGCGCCCGGTCCGCATCCGGGTTGCCGCGCGCGAGGATTATGGCCGGCTGGCGCTTACGGTAAGCGATGACGGCCCCGGTTCGAAAGACATAGCCGAACCGGGCTTCGGCATCGGTCTTGCCAATGTTCGGGACCGCTTGCGGGCGCGCTTTGGCAATGAAGCGACGATTACAGCAGGCCCCACCGAGACTGGCTATTCGACCGAGATTCGCGTCCCTCTCAGGAAACATGACTAGCGCATATTATGGCTGACACCGGAAACGATACCGCCCTTCGCACCCTGATTGTCGATGATGAACCGCTCGCCGTAGAGCGGATGCAAGTCATCTGTGCGAAGCTGAAAGATCTCGCGGTTGTCGGCACTGCAAGCGATGGATCGGCTGCGCTGCGCCTGATTGAAGCGCTCAGGCCCGATCTGGTCTTGCTCGACATGACCATGCCCGAAGTCGACGGCCTCTCGGTGGCTCGCGCATTGGCGGATATGGACCATCGCCCGGCGATAATTTTCGTGACCGCCCATGATAATTTCGCGGTCGAGGCATTCGATCTGGATGCAGTGGATTACGTCCTGAAACCGGTGGCGACCGAGCGATTGGGACGGGCGATTGATCGCGCCATGGCGCGCCGCGGCGAACGCGAATCTGCCGAAAGCGAGTGGCTGGCCGAATTGTGGGTGCCCCATCGCAGCGAGCTACTGCGGATCGAGGTGTCGCAAGTCAGCCAGATCGATGCAGAGCGCGATTATGTGCGGCTTCATGTCGGTGAGCGCACTTATTTACTGCTCCAGACAATTGCCGGTCTGGAAGAACGGTTAAATCCGGCAGAGTTTATCCGCATCCATCGCTCCACCATTTTGCGCCGCGACAGTATTCGCGGACTCAGGCATGACGGGCTGGGCGTATGGTCGGTCGAGCTGGAAGATGGAGAGGCGCTGCGGATCGGGCGGACTTATCTGCCCAAAGTGAAAGCAATGGCCGGGCGGTAAAGCGCGCCGCGCCTACCCCTCGCCTGTAAGCTCGATAATCCGCCGCAAGACACGTTTGGTCTCGGCAATTTCGCCTTCGGTGAAATGGTCGGCAAGATCAGCTTCAAGCGCTTTGCCGAAAGCAAGCATTTCGACAAACAATTTGCGCCCGCTATCGGCCAGATCATATCCATCCGAACCGGCGCAGATGAGCCCCTTGCTTTCCATGCTGGCAAGCAAATTGCCGTCTTTGTGCCCCGTGTGCGGTAGGCGTTCGGCAATCGCTTCGCCTGACAGTGGCGCTTCCATGGCCAGCATCGCCAGCGCCATATATTCTTCCATCGACAAGCCGTTTTCGGCAAGCTTCTCTCGCGTCGGGCGCGATGTGTGGAAATGCGCCCGCGAGAGCAGGTAAAAGAGAAAGTCGTCGCTGAACTGGCCATGTTCGATGTCGATCGATTGGCCCGCCTCGCCAACCGGTCTCGGGCGACGCTCCACATAGCGCCCGCCATGAAACAGCAATGGCGCTTCGTCTCGGGCATCGAACGACACCACTTCGCCTACCAGGATGATGTGATCGCCGCCTTCATATTGATGTCTGGTGCGGCATTCGAACAAGGCCGCATGGTGGCTGAATATGGGCGAACCGAGTTCGCCAACCGACCAATCAACCGCAGCGAATTTGTCTTCGCCCGAGCGGGCGAAAAGATTGGACAGCGCCTCCTGGCTAGCGGCCAGTACGTGTATTGCGAAATGGCCGCTATTGCAGAAGGCTTCGCGCGAAAGACTGCTTTTTGCCAATGACCACAAGACAAGCGGGGGATCGAGGCTGACCGAGTTGAAGCTGCTGGCAGTCACCCCGACGGGCTGGCCATCGCCGCCCATTGTTGTTGCGATGGTTACTCCGGTCGCAAACGAGCCCAGAGCATTGCGAAACTCAATTTCCGGATTGCTACTATTCTGCACCGCGTCGCAGTAGCATTTTTCCCCGACTTAGGAAGAGCTCTCGCGCGATATTGCAATCACGAAAAAGGCCCGGGCCGGGGGACTGAACCGGCTCGGGCCTGGCCCTGCGCATGTCTAGGGGTTCGCAGGGACGTCTCGGTTGTCGGGGGATCCTCAACCGCCGAGATTACGATCCTGCACCACCGCAGCCATCTGCCGCGACGCTTGCTTCTTGGCCTTGGCATAACACGCTTTGGCCGACGGGTCGGAAATCCGCGTGCCCATTGTGTGATCGCCAAGCTTGCAGACCTTCTTTGCTGCGCGGTCGATGCGCTGTTCGAGCTTCGCCTGACCTTCGGCGGTGCTCAGATTCAGATCGCGATATTGGATCGAAATGCTGTCGGCGAAGGCAGGGGCTGCGGTACATGCCGCGCTGATGGCTGCAAGGGTGATTAGTGACTTTCTCATAGTGCTTCCTCCATGCGGACCTTTCCGGTGAAGGGGGGTGAAAGGTCCGTCTCTTTGCCTCTCGGGCGACTATTGGAATAGGCCGGGAGCGAAAGGGATGCAGCACAGCGTCGATCGCGTGCTGCAATTGCTCGACCAAGAGCGCCGATTTTGACGGGCGGCTGAAAATGCAGGACGAACGGCGCTTGCGAAGCGACGAGCGATTATGCACTAGAGCGTTCATGGCTATCGCGCTCATATTCCTCCTCGGGATCGGCAATTTCGCGCTGCACAAGGCGGTAATGCAGAGCGGGCACCCGATGATCGGGCAAATTCCGTGGCTTGCCCATGCCAATGGAAGGCGCATTGCCTTTGGTCTTGAATTTCTGGTTCTGGTTGCCGCCCTATTGCTTGTGACGAATGGCTGGCCCGGTCTTGCCTGGGGGTATTTGATCTATTCGGTTATCAACGGGCTGTCGGGCTGGCTGATCCTGTCGGGCAAGATATGACCGCGCCCATCCGCCTTTTTCATGTGAGCGATGTTCATTTCGGTGTGGAACATACCGACGCGATGGCCTGGTTTGCTGATGCTGTTCACGCTGAAAAGCCGGATGCCGTGATATGCACCGGCGACCTTACCCAACGCGCAACGCACAAACAGTTCGATCAGGCCCGCCTTTTCTTCGAAAGCCTGAAAGTGCCGGTCACGCTTGAGCCGGGCAATCACGACATGCCCTATTACAATCTGTGGGAACGATTCACGCAGCCCTATAAAAGGTATGGCGCTCTTGCGGATTCGGTCGGGGCGATATTGTCATTCGACCATTGCGTGATCATCTCGCTCAAGACCACCGTGCGTATCCAGCCGCGCTTCCCATGGTCCGACGGCTATGTGCACAAAGATGCGTTGGCGGCGACATTGCGGGAGGTCGAGGCGCTATCGGGTGATGGGCGCTTTCTGATTGTCAGCTGCCACCACCCCCTATTGCCGGCAAAGCCGGACGAGAAGAACCCGACGATTGGCGGCGATGCAGCCTTTGCTGCTTTGGCTGATGCGGGTGTCGATGCGATTCTGACGGGTCACGTCCATGTTCCTTTCGATTTGACTCGCGCCTCGGGCAACCGGTCTGTGCGAATGGTCGGCGCGGGAACATTGTCGACACGGCTGCGCGGCGCCGAGCCCGGCTATAATGTTGTGACCTATGATCCGACCGAAGGGCTTGGCGTCGAGCAGAGGGTGTTCGGTTTAGAAAGCTGAGCGCCGAAAAAAAGGCGGCCCGTTTCCGGACCGCCCCTTTTTTTTTGAAATCGAAAACGTAAGTGAATTAACGCTTCGAGAACTGGAAGCTACGGCGTGCTTTCGCTTTACCGTATTTCTTACGTTCAACCACACGGCTGTCGCGGGTCAGGAAGCCAGCGGCTTTGACCGTGCTGCGAAGCGCAGGCTCGTATTTGGTCAGGGCTTGGCTGATGCCGTGCTTCACTGCACCGGCTTGGCCCGACAGACCGCCGCCGCGAACGGTCGCGATAATGTCATACTGGCCTTCACGCTCGGTAATGGTGAAGGGCTGGTTCAGAACCAGGCGCAGAGTCGGACGTGCAAAATACACTTCCTGATCGCGACCATTGACTGTGATCTTGCCGGTGCCGGGCTTCAGCCACACGCGCGCTTTGGCATCTTTACGGCGGCCGGTTGCATAGGCGCGGCCGAGATCGTCGATTTCCTGTTCGCGCAGTGGTGCCGTTTCGACAACCACATTCTCAGCGGTTTCAGCGTCCGCAGCAGGTGCGTCAGCAGCGATGTCTTTCAGATCAGCCAGATCGGAGACGGTATCTTTGGTATCGGCCATTATGCAGACGCCTTATTCTTGCGGTTCATCGAGGCAACATCCATCACTTTGGGCTTGTTGCCATCGTGTGGATGCTCGGTGCCCTTATACAGGTGCAGGGCACGCATCTGGTCACGGCCAAGCGGGCCGCGCGGGATCATGCGCTGGATTGCTTTTTCAAGAACACGCTCAGGGAACTTGCCTTCGAGAATTTTCTCGGGCGTGGTTTCCTTGATGCCGCCGGGGTGGCCGGTGTGCTTGTAATAGACTTTGTTCGCGGCTTTGTTGCCGGTGAACTTCACCTTGTCGGCGTTGATGATGATCACGTGGTCACCACAATCGACATGCGGGGTATAGCTTGGCTTGTGTTTGCCGCGAAGCAGGTTCGCGACGATAGCAGCCAGACGGCCAACGACGAGGTTTTCCGCGTCGATGAGATGCCATTTCTTTTCGACGTCAGCCGGTTTTACCGACTGAGTCACTTTGCTGAGAGCCTTCATGGGCTGTGTCCATTCCTAAAATCTGATGCGGCACCGAAGTGCTGCCGGGCTCACGAATCTCTCACCGAGGTCCGCGAAGAGCGCGCGAAATGATGGTTTAGGGCGCAGAAGTCAAGCAAATCCGCGCATCACGGGGGAGGTAAAATAATACCGTATTTATTTGCGCAGGCTGATTCTCACCCTGTCAGATCTTTGAGCCAAGCGGCGGTAGCACCGGCGCTGGCATCGCATTTCCAGCCCAATATTGCTGGCGTGTTGTAGGGATGCAGCGCCTCGAGCCGTGCCACGGCTTTATTCAGCAGCGTGCCGTCCGTCTTGAACAACACGCCTACTTCATTGGCGGTATCGACCGTGCCTTGCCATAGGAACAGCGATGTAACGCCATCCATCATATTGGCACAGGCGACCAGCTTCTCTTCGACTAGCTTGCCGGAAATTTCCGCCGCTTGCTGCTTGTCAGCGAAAACGGTCCAGATCAGCGCGCTCACGCTTTGCGGCCCAGCAGATGCGCCCCCCACGCGACGGCAGCCACCAGCAATGCGCCTACAGCCTGATGTGCAGTGGCCACCCACAGGTCAACTCCGGTCCAAACCGTCGCGATGCCGAGCAGGATCTGAATTCCAAATGCGGAGTGAATTGCAATCGATGCCCGCCGGTCAAAAGGGCGGACTTTGCGCGCCAGAACCACCAGCGCGATAACCGCAACCCAAGCCCACCAGCGGTGGAGGAAGTGAAGAAGGAACGGATCATGCGTGATCGCCAAAAACAGCCCCTTCGATGCATCGAACTCGGGAACCAGGCGGCCCTGCATCAACGGCCAGCTATCCGACGCAAGTCCAGCATTGAGCCCGGCAACCCACGCGCCGAGCAGCAACTGGATAAACAGCACCAGGATGACCAGAAGCGAAAGGCCGGTAAGGCGCGCGGGCCGTGCTTCGGGAATGCTGTTGAGGCGGCGAAGATCAAGCGCGGTCCAAACCAGCCCGCCCAGGGTAAACAGCGCCGTTAGCAAGTGGATGGAGAGCCAAAAATGGCTGACATCGGTTACTTCGGTGGACAGTCCGGAGCGGACCATGAACCAGCCGAACGCACCTTGCATCGCGCCCAGCGCAAGCAACGCCAGCAGCCTCCATTTGTAGCCGGTAGGAATCTGCCCTTTGACCCAAAACCATGCGAGCGGAAGCGCATAGACCAGACCCAGCAACCGCCCGAGGAATCGGTGAAACCACTCCCAGAAATAGATGAATTTGTAATCCGCCAGAGTCATTCCGGCAGGGCCGTTGATCTGCTTATACTCGCCGATCTTCTGATAGGCTTCGAACTCTGCCTGCCATTGCGCTTCGTTGAGCGGGGGAATGGCCCCGGTCAGCGGTTTCCATTCGGTTATCGACAATCCCGATTCGGTTAGCCGGGTGATCCCGCCAACGATGACCATCACGACAATCAGGACCGCTACGGCAAACAGCCACCGCGCGAGCAGATCTGGTCGTCCGAGATTGGGTGTCGGCGCGCCGATGGCGTCGCTCTGGGAAGATGCATTATTCATGGCGCCCCCAATGCTATTGTGATCCGCAATGCACAAGACGATATTATGCAAGACACCTTGCGAAATGTTACACTATAACATACATGCTCCGGGACATGAGCCGCACATTTCAATCGATTCGCGCACGTCTAGATCGTGCGGGCGTGGTCCTCTCGGGCCTGTGCGTTGCACATTGCCTGCTCTCGATCCTTATCGTTTCGGCCCTCGGAATAGGCGGTGAGCTATTATTCGCACCGGCGATACATCGCATTGGACTGGCGCTGGCGCTGGTTATCGCAGCGGTCGCAATCGGATGGGGCGCAATCCAGCACCGGCGCGCGGCCCCCTTCGTAATTGCGATGATGGGTTTGACCTTCATGGGCGGGGCCTTGGCCGTACCGCACGGTGTTCACGAAGTGGTCTTGACCGTGATTGGTGTGACTTTGGTGTCGATCGGCCACATTCTCAACTTGCGCCCGCACTTGCCTAAGGCGGATTGACCGCTATCTGGCTGGCATGAGCCAGACACTTTCCATCACCGTCAACGGCGAAAGCCGCCAATCCACTGCTAGCACCATTGCCGCGCTTGTGCAGGAACTCGATCTCGATCCGGCGAAGGTCGCGGTTGAACGCAATAGCGAAATCGTACCGCGTTCGACGCTTGCAGAAGTTGCATTGGCCGACGGGGATGTCCTGGAGATCGTCCATTTCGTCGGCGGAGGCGACCATGCGGGTGAAAGTGACAGCTGGGAAGTTGCCGGGCAACGCTTCACGTCACGGCTGATTGTTGGTACCGGCAAATACAAGGATTTCGAACAGAACGCCGCCGCGGTTGAGGCTTCTGGCGCCGAAATCGTCACGGTCGCTGTACGCCGGGTCAACGTCTCCGATCCGAAAGCGCCAATGCTGACCGACTATATCGACCCCAAGAAGATTACTTATCTTCCCAATACCGCGGGCTGTTTCACCGCCGATGAGGCGATCCGGACTTTGCGCTTGGCGCGCGAAGCGGGCGGCTGGGAACTGGTCAAGCTCGAGGTTCTTGGCGAAGCGCGCACGCTTTACCCCGATATGCGCGAAACACTTCAAGCCACCGAAACGTTGGCCAAAGAAGGCTTCAAGCCCATGGTCTATTGTGTCGACGATCCAATCGCGGCGAAGCAGTTGGAGGAAGCAGGCGCGGTCGCGGTGATGCCGCTGGGCGCACCGATCGGATCGGGCCTTGGCATCCAAAACCGCGTTACCATCAGGCTTATCGTAGAAGGTGCAAATGTCCCTGTTCTGGTCGATGCCGGCGTCGGCACGGCATCAGACGCAGCGGTCGGTATGGAACTCGGTTGCGACGGCATTCTGATGAACACCGCCATTGCCGAAGCAAAAGATCCACTGAAAATGGCGCATGCGATGAAGCTCGCGGTGCAAGCAGGCCGACACGCTTATCTTTCCGGCCGGATGGGTACGCGCAAATATGCTGACCCGAGCAGCCCGCTGGCCGGGCTTATTTGATTCGACCCTCATTCGTCGGGCGGAATGCGTCCGAATTCGTTGGCTACCTCCCACCAGATCGGGCGGCCGCGCAGGTGCCCTTTGGCCGCCTACGCCTTCGGCTTCGACTCCGGCCTTGCGATCCGTCCGTTGGCGGATCGGACCATTCCAAGCCTTCAATCTTTGTCATGAACCTTGGTCGCGGCAGCCAGAGGGCGACTGCCCGACGGCCGGTCAGGCCGGAAGCCTAAGGGAGCGGATGCGACCGCCGGCGCTTGAGGCCAAACAAACAGACTCCGGCGACTGAGGGTCTAAACAAACAAACCACCTCCTAACCCAAAATTAACCATGTTGCGCGACAACCTCTCTCACAACAGAGGGGCATATTCTCATGGCGACTACTAGCACTGCATCGCTGACAATTGCTGAAATGCGCGAGTTTGCGAATTTCGATGCGGCAGAGCAACGCTACATCCGGCGCAGTCTTGATATTGGTCTGGGCCGCCAGGACGCGTTCAAGCTTTGGGCACGCGATGCGGCGGAGAATGCGGCTATACGCAGCCAGTATGTCGCCTACCAAGAGCTCAAAACACTGCGCGAGAGCATTCCGACGGCCACCGGCTTCGACGCCATCGAAGGCTTCATCGGCAAGCTCACCCGCGTTGCTGCGTTCGATCTGGCACAGGAACGGCTCGGTTGTTTTTCATCATTCCGCTTCTTGTATGAACGCCTGCTCGGCGCAGATGCGCGTCCGTGGCTACCCAGCGCGTTCTGTGCTGCCGCCGCACTTCCGCAAATCAGGCCAGAGCGTCGCAAGATGCTGCTGCAAAGTTTGAGCGAAGCTGCTGCCACTGCGCCCGGCTGGTCCGACGCGCGCCCAAGTTTCTTTCCTGAGTTTATCGAGAAAGAAGCCGCATAGCTTGTTTTGCCTCAAGCGCCGGCGCTCGTGTCCGCTCGCTTAGGCTTTCGCGCTAACCGCGCGTCGCCCGGCCGGGCTCTGGCTGCCGCGACCAAGAACAGGCACTAAACTGATGACTTGGAATGGACCGGTCCGCGTCGAGCGGACTGCAAGCGCGACCGCGCGCCCGAGCTTATGCGAGGTAGCCAAGGAATGCGGATGCATTCCGCCCGGCGACTGAGGGTCCAAAACAAAAGATCCTAACTCCGATACAAGCCGTCGATTCTTTCCCGATAGCGATCGCGGATCTTGTGACGGCGGATTTTCATGCTCGGTGTCATTTCCTCGTTTTCGACCGTGAATGCTTCGTCCGCGAAGGCAAATTGGCGGACCTTTTCGGTAACCGACACTTCGTTATTCACACGCGCGACCGCTTCGCTCACGGCCTTGCGAAATTCGGGTAAGCCTTGCAACTCGGCCAGATCAAACTTGATATCTTTGGCCCGCGCCCATTCGAGCGCCCATTCCGCGTCGGGCACGATCAGTCCGACCACATAAGGCCGCTGATCGCCAGAAATCATCGCTTGAGCAATCTCTTCCTGCAGCGTCAGCATGCCCTCAATCTTCTGAGGCGCGACATTGTCGCCCTTGTCGTTGACGATCATGTCTTTCTTGCGGTCGGTAATTTTGATCCGGCCCTTTTCATCGAGATGGCCGATATCGCCGGTATGCAGCCAGCCATCTTGCAGTGCCTTGTCGGTTTCGGCCTGGTTCTGCCAATAACCGCGCATCACCAGCTCGCCTTTGACGAGAATCTCTCCATCTTCCGCAATCTTCACATCGACTCCGCGCATTGGCGGGCCAACCGTATCCATCGCAATGCCAGTTTTGGGGCGGTTGCAACTGATAACCGGCCCCGCTTCTGTCTGGCCGTAGCCTTGCAGCATCGTCAGGCCCATTGCTTCGAAGAAGATCCCGACATCCGGATTGAGCGGCGCGCCGCCAGAAACCATCGCTTTGATCCGCCCGCCGAATTTCGCGCGGATTTTGGGGCGTAGCGCTTTCTCCAGAATGAAGTTCATCGGCCTGTCGCGCAGACGCATTTTGCCATTGGATTTGTGCTCGCCAATAGAGAGCGCCCGCTCCATCATATAATTGGCAGCTTTGCCCTGCTGGCTGACCTGTTTCATGATCCGCGTGCGCAGCACTTCGAATAGGCGCGGGACCACCACCATGATCGTCGGGCGGGTTTCTT
The DNA here is from genome assembly GCF_009827395.1 of Pontixanthobacter aquaemixtae. Taxonomy (GTDB): domain Bacteria; phylum Pseudomonadota; class Alphaproteobacteria; order Sphingomonadales; family Sphingomonadaceae; genus Pontixanthobacter; species Pontixanthobacter aquaemixtae. Next base: position 510,504 of record NZ_WTYX01000002.1, read on the forward strand.
CGATATTGCTGGCCAGTTTGTCCAAGCCTTGCGCGTAATAAATCTCTGCGCCAGCGCCGATTGGCAGATATTGCCCGCCCGAATGTTCATAGGCGTGGCTCAATGGCAGGAAGCTGAGGAACCGCTCATCATCTTCCAGACCAAAGTCGCTGGCGAGGATTTCTGCAGCGCCCGCGACATTGCACAGGATCGATCCATGGTGTTGCATGACCCCGCGCGGCGCGCCGCCGGTGCCGCTGGTATAAATGATGCACGCCGTCTGATCACGGGAGACTTTGGCCATGCGCGCATCCACGGCCTTGCGCGCCTCGGCGGCATCGCCAACCAGCATCGATGCCCAGCTGCGGCATGTCAGATCGCCCGACTGGAAAGTGCGAATTGGGTCAATCGGGATAATGTGGTCGGCAGTACCGGTGCGCATGATTGCAGGCAGCAACGGCTGCAACAGTTTCTCCTTGGAGACGACGACGGCCTTTGATCCCGAATTGTCAAGGATGTGCGCGTGGTCCCGTTCGGTATTGGTAATATAGGTGGGCACAGAAATGCAGCCCGCCGCCATGATTGCCAGATCGGCAATGCACCATTCGGGCCGGTTCTCCGACACAAGCATGACCCGGTCGCCATCGCCCAGGCCTATCTTGCGAAGGTTTTCGGCGAGCAAGCACACGCGATTGGCGGTTTCGGCCCAGCTGATGGTCTGCCATTCGCCATCGATCTTCGCGCCCAGGAATGGCGCGGAACCTTTCAGATCGGCGCGATTCAAAAATAGTTCGACCAGATTGTTGGCCGTATCAATGTCCGCTAGCTGCAAGGCTTGCTCCTGCTCCCAAACTCATTTCCGCTATTGCGGTTACATCTGATCTAGGCCGCTGCTGCCCCAGCGGCAAGGCGGTTTCGCCCGAAGCGCTAGGGTGTGGTTTCAAGCAGTCCGTCGAGGCGCGGATCGCGGGCGGACACCCATTCCTTGCCATTCCAGTGCACAACACCCGCTTTCAGCGGCGGTTTGCGGGCCGCAATCTGGCTGTGACCAAACTGCGCGAAAACATCCATCTGCTCTTCGAACCAGGTGCCCTCTTCCACCATCACACGGTCCCCAAAAGCCATCAACAAAGGCAGGCCCAGCGCCTTGTCGGCCGGCAAATCGAAGTCGATCAAACCGATAATCCCGCGCGCGGTCTGGACCGGGATGGTGGTGCCGCCGGCCGCGCCGATTGCGGCAAATGGTTTGCCATCGGGGCTGTAGATGATCGTCGGCGCCATCGAGCTGCGCGGTCGCTTGCCGCCCTCGACCCGATTGGCCACAGGCTTGCCATCCACGATAGGCGACCGGCTGAAATCGGTCAGTTCGTTGTTGAGATAGAACCCGCCAAAGATCAGCCCGGACCCGAAGGCCCCTTCGATTGTCGAGGTGTAGCTAACCATTGTTCCGTTCTTGTCGACGACAGCAAAATGGGATGTACCGTTCTCGGGCGGTTCGTCGCCATCGGCCCGCGCCAATGGTGCACCTGCGGGAATACCCGGCTGGACATTCGTGATCGCCGTTTCAGGATCGATCAACGCGCTGCGCCGCGCCAGATAGTCGCGATCGATCAGGCCCGCGACCGGGACGCTGACATAGTCGCCATCGGCAAGGTAAATTTCCCTGTCGGCATAGGCCAAGCGCTGCGATTCGAGGAACAGATGCCAGGTTGTGGGGCTGTCGGTCCCGAGTTCGCGCAAGTTAAACCGTTCGAGCTGGCCAAGGATTTGCACAACGGCTACCGCACCCGAAGAAGGCGGCCCCATCCCGCAGATCTTGTATCCGCGATAGGTTCCGCAAACCGGTTCGCGCTCTTTCGTGACATATCCGGCCACATCGTCAGCGGTCATCCCGCCTTCGCGCGGGGTGGCGGCGCGGACCGCATTTGCCATGCTCGCGGCGCTTTCGGACCGGTAGAAAGCATCGGGGCCGGCCGCTGCAATGGCTTCGAGCGTTTTGACTATGTCAGGATTGCGAATGATCGTACCAACCGGCTTCGGCTTGCCATCGCTGGTATAGTAGGTTGACCGGCCATATTCGGAGAGGCCGGCGCGGTCATATTGGCCATCGAGCGATTGGTACAGCCTGCGGTTCACCGCAAACCCGTCGCGTGCGAGAGCAATCGCCGGTTCGAAAAGCTGGCTCCATGGCAGAACGCCGTGCCGTTTATGTGCTTCGGCCACCATTGCAATGTTGCCCGGCACGCCGACACTGAGGCCGCTTAGCAAGGCTTCGCGATAGGGGCGCAATTCGCCATCCTCACCCATAAACCATTGTGGATCGGCCCCTGCAGGCGCGGTTTCGCGGCCATCGAGCGTTTCAACTTCTCCATCGGCGGTGCCGCGCACATAGAAGCCGCCGCCGCCAATGCCCGAGCTTTGCGGCTCGACCACGGTCAGAGCCAGCATGACGGCGATTGCCGCATCGGTGGCCGAACCGCCATCGGCGAGCATTTTCTCGCCCGCCGCCTGCGCACGTGGATCGGCGGCGCTGACCGAAGCTGTGGCCGAAGCCAGCGGGTCAGGGGTGCTGTTTAACCGGGGCAGATCGCCCGTATTTGGCTGGCAGGCAGCAAGTGTTAGGCCGGTGAGCGCCAGCGCTGCATAGCGGATTGGTTTGGTCAGAACATTCATGGTGATACTGCTATTCGCTTCCAATCGCCTCGGCAATGTTTGTGAAGCCGTCGCGCTGCATCAGGCGTTCCAACCCGCGTGTTATTGTGCGCGCCAGACCGGGGCCGTCATAGACCATCGCGCTATAGAGTTGGATCAGGCTTGCCCCTGCACGGATACGCTCCCACGCATCTTCTGCGCTACCGATGCCGCCCACACCGACGAGGGCGATCGCGCCGCCGGTGGCTTTGCGAAAATCGCGCATCCGCTCCAGCGCCAGTGGACGCAGCGGTGCGCCCGAAAGGCCGCCGGTTTCCGCAGCATGGCGCGAAGCGATTTGCGGCCTGCTGATCGTTGTGTTCGAAATGATCAACGCGCCGAGCCCCTTGTCGATCGCGATACGCGCGATTGCATCCACATCGCTTGTGGTGAGATCGGGAGCGACTTTCAGGAATATCGGTGGTCCCTCGCCGGCGCGCGCTTCGACCACGGCATCGAGCAGTTCCACCAATGCGCCCTCGTCCTGCAAGGCGCGAAGGCCGGGAGTGTTGGGGCTGGAAATATTAACTGCCAGATAGGTCGCGAGCGGGGCCATGATCCGGGTCATTTCCGCATAATCGGCAATGCGGTCAGCCGAATCCTTGTTTGCCCCGATATTGATACCGACCACACCGCCCTTGTTCCGCCGTGCCTTCAGCCGCGCCGCCGCCGCTTCGCTGCCGCCATTGTTGAATCCCATCCGGTTGATAACGGCTCTGTCCTCGGCCAATCTGAACAGTCGTGGCTTGGGGTTTCCGTCTTGCGGGCGCGGGGTGATCGATCCGACCTCGGCAAAGCCGAATCCCAGCCCCAGCACCGCGTCGGGAACTTCGCCATCCTTGTCGAAACCTGCCGCCATTCCAACCGGGTTTGGGAAAGTAATACCTGCCACATCGACAGCCAGTTTGCCGGGTTTGGGTTGCGGCCCGTTGGGTGCAGCGCGCAGTCCGGCAATGGTCAAACGGTGCGCCCGTTCGGGGTCGAGCGCAAAAATTGCGGGCTTGAGAAACTGGAAGATCATCGCCCGGCGCTATGCCAAGGCTTTTCCGCGCTGTCGATGGCGCCCGTTTCATGCGCTGCTTTGTTCATATATTTCAGCATTGCCGGCCAAATTTCCTGAAAACTGTCGTTTCCATACAATGCGTTTTGCGATTCTTTGAGTACCAGCATTTCTGCGACCCGAAGGGCTCTAGCATCATGCGAGAGTTCCTCGACTTCAGGGGGCAGCTTCCGGAAACGGGGCTGCCCCTTTTTTTGCGAATTTTCGACGAGCGTTGTGGCCAAACCGGCGTCCTCCCGATTAGGAGGGCGCCATTCGAGGTTTGAGGAGAATGAAGATGTCGCGCCAATCCCTGATGCTTTCTTGTGCACTTGCATCGCTATCGCTAGCGGGCTGCGCAGCAACCAACAGCCAACCGCAATCGGCGCAAACAGAAGCAGCTCCGGCGCCGGTTGCAGAGAAGGCGGATATCGACACTTTGTTTGCCGAATATGATGCGGCGCAGCTGGAATTGTCGCCGCTGTCGAAGTCATACCGCGGGATTCGCGATGAAGATTACAGCCGCTGGGGCGATTTCAGCGATGCTTCTGCGGTAGCGGGCGAAGAGCTGCTGCAATCGACCGCTCAGTCGATGCGCGAAACGTATGATGTGGCCGACCTTTCCGGTCAGGATGCGCTCTCTTACCGGCTGTTTGATGCCATGGCGAAACGCAGCGCCGATCGCTTCAAATATCGCGACTACGGCTACATTTTTGACCAGATGAACGGGGCGCAAAGCCAGTTGCCCGCCTTCCTGATCAATATCCATCGCATCAGCACCGCGGGGGATGCAGAGGCATATATCAGCCGTATCGAGAAACTCGGGCCTGCGATCGATCAACTCATCGCCGAGTCGCGCAGCCAGGCTGACGAAGGTGTGATGCCGCCCGATTGGGTCTATCCCTATGTCATCAAAGATATCGAGAACTTGCTCGAGGCTGGCGACGACAATCCGGTTCTCGAAGACTTCAACGAAAAGCTCGCGCCGATAACACCCGATTTGCCGCCTGATACGCAAGCCGAAGCCAGCCAGATTATCGGCTTAATGGAGATGGCGCGCGAGGCATGGAATGGTTCGGCCCGCCCGGCCTATCAACGCCTGCTTGCCGAGATGAAGCGGCAGCAAGCGATCGCCCCGACCGATGACGGCATCTGGCGCTTTCCCGAAGGCGCGGGGTATTACAAGGCGCTGCTCGCCAATTACACCACGACCGATCTCACTGCTGACGAGATTCACAATATCGGCCTGCGCGAAGTCGAGCGGATCCACGGTGAAATGCGCGCAATCATGAAGAAAGTGGGTTTCGAGGGAAGCCTACAGGACTTCTTCGAACACACGCGGACAGGCGACCAGTTCTTCTATCCCAGCCGCGAAGACTATCTTGCCGATGCCAATGCGGTTCTGCGCAAAGTGGAGGCCAAGCTGCCCGAATATTTCGGGCGGCTCCCCAAGGCACCGATGGTGATCAAGCCGGTAGAGGCGTTCCGCGAACAGAGCGCGGGCAAAGCCTTTTACCAAAGCCCTGCGCCCGATGGTTCGCGGCCCGGTACCTATTACGTGAACCTCTATAATCTGCGCGATATGTCCAAGAACGAGCTCGAAGCGCTTGCCTATCACGAGGGTTCTCCGGGGCATCACCTCCAACGGGCCTTGCAGACCGAAATGGGCGATCTTCCGCCCTTCCGGCGCTTCGGCGGCGTGACCGCCTATACCGAAGGGTGGGGGCTTTATTCCGAAGAGCTCGGCAAGGACATGGGCTTCTACACCGATCCCTATTCCGATTTTGGCCGGTTGGGGATGGAACTATGGCGCGCATGCCGTTTGGTTGTCGATACGGGCATTCACCACAAGCGCTGGAGCCGCGAAGAAGCGATTGCCTATCTGACCGAAAACACGCCCAATCCCGATGGAGACATCCGCAAGGCGATCGAGCGCTACGTCGTGTATCCCGGCCAAGCCACAGCATATATGATCGGCAAGCTCAAGATTATGGAACTGCGTCAAAAGGCGCGGACGGAACTGGGCGACAAGTTCGATATTCGCGGGTTCCACGACTCTGTGTTGGAAAGCGGGCCTGTGCCGCTTTCGATTCTGGAAGAAAATATCGATGCATGGATCGCTAGCCAGAAGGATTAATTCTCCTCGTTGCGTTTGCGGGCACAAACAAACCAAACGCTAACGACTCGCAACAAGCGGTTTGCGGTTGAAGTCACGCCAGACGATCTCTAGGTGAAATCGGAACGATTCAGTCTGATTTAACAGCGGAGCGTGCTTTGCGCCTGTCCAATCTTGCCGATTATGCCGTAGTCACGATGAGCGCCGCAGCGCGCCATTGCGGCGGCGTGCGCGTATCGGCTGCGGAGCTGGCAGCGGAAACCGGGCTCCCCACGCCTACGGTACAAAAGCTGGTGAGCAAGCTGACGGCGGCTGGCTTGCTGCGCTCTGTGCGCGGGGCTGGCGGCGGATTGCAATTGGCGCGTCCGGCAGCGGCGATCAGTGTGGCCGATATTGTCGAGGCAGTCGAAGGGCCGATTGCGCTCACCGCCTGCGTCGACGCGCAAGACTGCTGTTATGACGACGCATGCAGTCTGAAACCGCATTGGCCGGTGGTGAACAACGCCCTGCGCGGGGCATTGGCGAGCATCCCACTGACACAACTATCGGGCGCACCCGAAATGGAACTAACCCAATGAACGAACAGGTCGAAATCCAGGACAAAGCTGCGCGCGATGCTGCTGCAAAAGCGGCAGAGTACGAACATGGCTGGTCGAGCGATATCGAACAGGAATTTGCGCCCAAGGGCCTCGACGAAAACACCGTCCGCTTTATCAGCGAGAAAAAGGGCGAACCTTCTTGGATGCTCGATTGGCGGCTCAAGGCGTTTCGCCTGTGGCAGACCATGGAAGAACCCGATTGGGCCAAGCTCGGCTATCCGCCAATCGATTACCAGGACGCCTATTATTACGCCGAGCCGACCAAGAAGCCGGAACTGGAGTCGCTCGACGAGCTCGATCCGGAAATCAAGCGCGTCTATGACAAGCTGGGCATCCCTATTGGCGAGCAGGAAGTGCTGGCCGGGGTAAAAGGCGCGCGCAAAGTCGCGGTCGATGCGGTGTTTGACAGTGTCTCGGTGGCAACGACATTCCGTGAAGAGCTGGAAAAGGCCGGGGTCATTTTCCGCAGCATTTCCGAAGCGATCAAGGAATATCCCGACCTCGTCCAAAAATGGCTCGGCAAAGTTGTGCCGCAGCATGACAATTACTTCGCCACGCTCAACAGCGCGGTCTTCTCTGACGGGACATTCGTGTACATTCCCGAAGGCGTGCGCTGCCCGATGGAGCTCAGCACCTATTTCCGCATCAATGCCGAAAACACCGGCCAGTTCGAACGCACGCTGATTGTGGCGGAGAAGGGCAGCTATGTGTCCTATCTCGAAGGCTGCACTGCACCCATGCGCGACGAGAACCAGCTCCACGCCGCGGTGGTTGAACTGGTTGCGATGGAAGATGCGGAGATCAAATATTCGACCGTACAAAACTGGTATCCCGGCGATGCAGACGGGAAAGGCGGGATCTACAATTTCGTGACCAAGCGCGGGCTGTGCCAAGGCGCGCGGTCAAAGATCAGCTGGACACAGGTGGAAACCGGCAGCGCGGTGACTTGGAAGTACCCCTCCTGCGTGCTCAACGGCGAAGACAGCGTGGGCGAGTTTTATTCGGTCGCGGTGACCAACAATTACCAGCAAGCCGATACAGGCACCAAGATGATCCATAACGGCAAAGGCAGCCGTTCAACGATCATTTCAAAAGGCATCAGCGCGGGCAAATCGGACAATACCTATCGCGGTCTGGTGCGAGTCGCCGCCAATGCCGATGGCGTGCGCAATTTCACCCAATGCGACAGTCTGCTGCTCGGTGACACCTGCGGCGCGCATACGGTGCCCTATATCGAGGTAAAGAACCCGACCGCGCAGATCGAACACGAAGCCACCACCAGCAAAATCAGTGACGACCAGCTGTTCTACGCCATGCAACGCGGGCTGGGCGAGGAAGAGGCGGTCGCGCTGATCGTCAACGGCTTCGCCAAGGAAGTGATGAAGCAACTGCCGATGGAATTTGCCGTCGAAGCGCAGAAGTTGTTGGCGATTTCGCTCGAGGGGAGTGTGGGATGACTACCCGTAAGACTCTCTCCCTCGGCGATAACGCCTCTGCCAATGCGGATAAGACCGCTGGCTGGAACATATCCGATGCGCGCAAGGACAAGTTGCATGATCGCGCGCGGTTCAACCGGCGGCATCCGTCCGAGGCGCATAAGCGGCTTTGGGGGCTGCTCAAGGATAAGGGCGTCGGCAATTTCGCGTTCAATCGCGAGGTCGTGATGGGGTCCTCTGTGGTTGATTTCGCCTGCAAGACCCGCTGGCTGGTAGTCGAAATCAGCGGGGACAGCGAAGCGGATGCGAAGATAGAGGAATTGTCCGACCGCAAGCTCCAAGAGGTCGGGGTCCGCGTGATGCGCTACACCAAAGAGCAGGTGATGGGCGATCTCGAGCCGATCAAGGAAGCGATATACGAAGAGCTGATGAAGCCGTTCGACAAGCCGCGCAGGACCAAACCTGAGCAAACCAGTTTTGAAGACCGCGACTTCAATCGTCGCGGATCAATCCGATAGAATTCACAGAGATTTACAGAGCAATGCTGAAAATAACCGATCTCCACGCCACCGTTGGCGATACCGAAATCCTCAAGGGGCTGACGCTCGAGGTCGGCGCGGGCGAAGTGCACGCGATTATGGGCCCCAATGGCGCGGGCAAATCGACGCTGTCCTATGTGCTGGGCGGGCGGCCCGGCTATGAAGTCACCGGTGGTTCGGTCGAATTCATGGGGCAGGATTTGCTCGATATGGAACCGCATGAGCGTGCCGCGACGGGGCTGTTCCTCGGCTTCCAATATCCGGTCGAAATTCCCGGCGTTTCCAACGTCCAGTTCCTGCGCGAAGCGCTCAACGCACAGCGCGCTGCGCGCGGCGAAGAAGCGCTGTCGGGCGGTGAATTCCTGAAGCTGGCCAAGGAGAAAGCGGCGCTGCTCAAACTCGATATGGAAATGCTCAAGCGGCAAGTGAATGTCGGCTTTTCGGGCGGCGAGAAGAAGCGTTCCGAAATGGTCCAGATGGGCATTCTTGATCCCAAATTCGCAGTCCTCGACGAGACCGATAGCGGACTTGATATCGATGCGCTGCGCGTTGTCGGTGACGGGATCAATGCGATCATGCGCGATCCGGGCAAAGGCGTGTTGCTGATCACCCATTACCAGCGGCTGCTCGACTATGTGAAGCCGGACAAGGTGCATGTGCTCGCCAAGGGCCGGATCGTGAAAAGCGGCGGACCTGAGCTGGCCCTGCAGCTGGAAAGTGAAGGCTATGAGGCGGTTGCGGTCTGATGGCTGAGGCAGCAATTCTTCCTACGACCAAAGACGAGGATTGGCGCTATGCCGACGGCGCGTTCCTGGCCGCGTCCGATCCTGCCGCGATCAACCATTGGCGCATACTGGAAGTCCCCGCCGGCGAGACACGCAGCGAACATAGCTATCACAATTCGGGCGATGAAAGTGCCGGATCGGTTGACCGGCTGCGGGTTCATGTCGGCAAAGGCGGCTGTTTCGAAGCTTACAAGATTATCGCTGGCGGCAAGTACCAGCGTATCGAAATCGAAGTGACACTTGAAGAGGGCGCGCATTTCGAATTTGGCGGTGTTACGCTGGGCGGTGGTGACAAGGTGCAGGAATTTGTCACTTGCACCAAGCACGCGCATCCCGATGCGACATCGAATCAGGTCGTGCGCGCGGTGCAATGGGGGCAATCGACGGGCAATTTCCTTGGCCGGATCGAAGTGGCGCGCGATGCGCAGAAAACCGATGCGGCACAGAATTTCCGCGCGATCCTGCTGGAGAAAGGCGCTTCTGCCAACACAAAGCCCGAGCTAGAGATTTTCGCTGATGATGTACTCTGCGCGCATGGTGCGGCGATCGGCCAGCTCGACGAACTAGCAAGCTATTACATGGCTGCGCGCGGCATTCCGCCGGAGATTGCACGCAAATTGTTGATCCAGGCCTTCATTGGCGATGCTTTTGAAGCGATTGGCGATGAGGCGACACGCGAGCGGATGCTCGAACAGGCGCTTGAACAGCTCGATACGGAGGCAGTGTGAACGCACCGGCGTCCATCCTGTCGCGCAAAGCGGATTTCCCGGGCCTGACGACGGCTGACGGAAAGGCGTGGCATTATCTCGACACCGCTGCGACCGCGCAAAAGCCGCAGGCAGTGATCGATGCGATGTCCAATGCGCTGGGCCGCGACTACGCGACGGTGCATCGCGGGGTCTATGCGCGTTCGGCGGAAATGACGCTGGCCTATGAAGCTGCACGGCGACGGGCGGCTGAATTTATTGGCGCCAGAAGCGAGAACGAGATCGTTTTCGTACGCGGCGCGACAGAGGGGATCAATCTGGTCGCGCAAAGCTGGGGTGGGCTGAATCTGAAAGCCGGCGACCGGATAATGCTCAGCCAGTTGGAACATCATTCCAATATTGTCCCGTGGCAGATGATTGCCGAACAGACCGGCGCCAAAATCGATGTCTGTCCGTTGACCGAAGACCATCTGATTGACCTCGATGCTCTCGAGACGCTGTTGACGCCGCAGCACAAGATTGTCGCGCTGGCGCATGTATCCAATGTCCTTGGCTCTATTCTGGGCGTAAAGCGCGCGGCCAAACTGGCGCATGGCGTTGGTGCGAAATTGTTTCTCGATGGTTGCCAGGCGGCACCGCGGATGCGGCTCAATATGCAAGAGCTTGGCTGCGATTTTTATGTTTTGTCGGCGCACAAGCTTTATGGCCCCACCGGGATCGGGGTGTTGTGGGCGCGCGAAGAACTGCTCGACGCGATGCCGCCTTATCAGGGGGGCGGCGCGATGATCGATAAGGTGACGTTCGAGAAGACCACCTATGCCCCGCCGCCGCAGCGGTTTGAAGCTGGCACCCCGATGATTACCGAGGCCGTCGCGCTGCATGCGGCGATTGATTATGTCGATGCGCTGGGGCCGGAAAGCCTGTTCGCGCATGAAAGCGGGCTAGCCGCAACGCTTCGCGATGAACTCAGGTCGATCAACTCGATCCGCCTGTTCGGGCCGGACAAGTCCGCGGGTATCGTTTCTTTCGAGATAGAAGGCATTCACCCGCACGATCTCGGCACCATATTGGATGAAGAGAATGTCGCGATCCGCGCGGGCCATCACTGTGCACAGCCGCTGATGGCGCATCTGGGCGTTCCCGCAACCGCGCGCGCCAGCTTTGGTCTGTATAGCGACGAAAGCGATATTGACGCGCTGCTGCGCGGAATCGATCGAACCAAAAGGATTTTCGGCCAATGACCGCCGAAATGGACAAGAGCATGAACGAAACACGAAAGATCGAAGTCGAAGAAGTAAGCGAGGTTGCTTCGCCCGCCCGCGCACGCGTCGATGATGCAGTGGATTCTGCGCCCGAAACCATGGGCGAAAAGCTGGAGCGCAAGCGCGATTATCTCGAAGGCTTTCTTCAAAAGAAACCCGAACAAGTCGCGCCCGGTGAACCTGGCGGTGAACTGCACGATGCGGTGATCGCAGCGCTCAAGGAAATCTTCGACCCCGAAATTCCGGTCAATATCTATGACCTGGGCCTAATTTACGGCGTCGAAGTTGATGATGAAAGCGATGTGGTGGTGACGATGACCCTCACCACCCCGCATTGCCCAGTAGCCGAATCGATGCCGGGCGAAGTGGAACTGCGCGCGGCCAGCGTGCCCGGTGTGCGCGATGCAGAGGTCAATCTTGTGTGGGATCCGCCATGGTCGCCTGAAAAGATGACCGATGAGGCGCGGCTCGAATTGGGGATGCTGTGATGACCGATACGAAAACTCGCCAAGTACCCGCCGCTGTCACCCTGACCAAAGGCGCGGAAGCGCGCATTGCGCATCTTATGTCAAAAGCACCTGACGATGCGATTGGCGTGAAGCTCTCGACACCGCGAAGGGGCTGCTCTGGCCTCGCTTACTCGGTTGATTATGTGACCGAAGAGGCCGGCTTCGACGAGAAGATCGAGACCCCCGGCGGCACATTCTATATCGATGGTGCCAGCGTGCTCTATCTGATCGGCTCGACAATGGATTGGGTCGAGGATGACTTCACCGCAGGCTTCACTTTCGAAAACCCCAACGCCAAGGGCGCTTGCGGTTGCGGTGAAAGCTTTATGGTCTGAGGGGCAGCAAATGCCCGTCACTGAATCTGCAAAGCTGATTTAGGCGGCGTCTTCGGCCAGGCGGTCAAGCAGCGCGCGCTCCAGAACATCCACTTCGCCATCGGCTTCGACCATTCCGTCCAGCCAGTTCTTCTCGTTCTCGGTCACGATCTGGCCCGCAGCTTCCCGCGCGACAAACCCGGAATTGGCTGGCTTCCTGCCAAACGCTTTACCGAAATGATTGTGAACCTCGGGTGCGGCTTTGGCCATGCGTCCGAAGAAACGGCCGACATTCACCGAACTATCAGCGACAAATGTTTCGAGCTCTTTCATCCGTGCATGATCGAGCTGTGCATTGGCGGCGGTGAAACCGCGCAGGTAATTGGCCACGCCATCGACAAACAAATTTTGCCATTCGGGGGCGTTGTCATGACCCAGAGTCGCGTCTTTCAGGCGGAACAGCATTTCGGCATCAAACCTGCTGACCGCTGCGGGGCCGTGGCCACCGCTCGAAAAGATGATCCGGCGCACAAGGTTGCATTCGGCAGAGGAGATGTGCGTATCCGATAGGGTGCCGCCGCAGCGGGTCGGGCCGGTGCCTGTCAGGACGGCCGCCTCAACCTGTTTGAGCGCGTAGTGCTTGAGAGTTTCGGCCACATTCTGGGCGCGTTCGAGCACATGGGTGAGCAGTTCGAGCTCTGCCATTGTTTCCAGCTTGCCGTCTTGATCGAGTGCGGCGATCAACCACGCCGCCTCGTCTTCGCTGACATAACCGCGTGGCTCGGTGCCGTTGCGCACCATGTCGCTGATCGCTTCTACGAAGAAATCGACCCATTCAATGCTGGGGTCTTTGATCTGGTGATTGATCGCAAAAATCGCTTCGGCTTCGTCTTGATAGATTTTTCCGTCGCCCCAGCCTTGCTGGCGTAGCGCAAGAATTTCCTCTGCAGAAACATGGCCATCTGCAGCGACTTTGTCTGCCAATTCGCCGAAATGCACGCTCATCACTCAATCCCCTGAAATTACCGGGGGGATCGATAGCGCAATATGCTTAAATTCCCGTTAGCGTTTGAGAGCAGCCACGCAGGAGGCGCGATCAACGTCCAGCCCGTCGCTGGCACGGCGTGCATCGACGTAGGTTGCCGTTGGCTGGGCACCCTGACGCAGCGGGTAGAGATAGATGTCCAGCACGCAGGCTTCGCCGCTAAATTGCAGCTTTCGGACATCGCCTTCGCGCACGTCCAGCCTTGGTTCGCCGAATTGCCGCTGCAATGCATTGCTGTCCGCGCCGATAACGCCCTCTAGACCCAGTATATTCATCACCCGCGGGGCCTGAAACCCGTCCGTTGTTGGCGGCGGCGTATATTGCGGCGGCGGGGTCGTTGGCCGGGGGGCACGGCTGTTTGATGGCGGCGGCGAGTTTGCCCCGGTTGAAGCGGGCGGCACGGCTGTTGCTGCGCAGGCGCCAAGAAAGGGCAAAAGGCTTAGGGTCAAAATTCGCGATGTTTTACGCCGCATGATGTGCTCCGATTTTGCGCCGCCCCAGATGGCCATGGACCAGATGGGCAGCGCTTGCCGCCCCGATAATGGGTGCGAGGAAATTCACCAAGGGAATTGCCATCAGCGCGGCAATTATCCCGCCCAAGAAAAACCGCTCCAGCTTGCCCAGCGGCGGCGCTTCGTCTGGCGACAGGCTGTGGCGGAGCCAGACCATGTCCTGCAATTCGCGGCCCAAAAGCCAGGCATTGGCCGCCCAAAACACCACTGCCGGGCCAATTGCGGTGAGAAGCAAGGGAACCGCCACCAACAGAGCGAGCGCGTTGACGGCGATCACTCTGCCAATCGAGCGTAGCGTTTGGCCAAGCTCTTCGCGCCAACCCAGTTTCCGCGCTTGGCCCAAGCTGGCCCGATAGTGCTTCTCCTCCACCGCCTGAACGACTTCATCGGCGAAGAACTGCAGAACCGCCAGGGCCACCATCCGGAACAGCACCCAGCCCCCTACAATGGTCAGCAAGATAGCAATCAATCCGCCGATTTCGGCGCCCAGTGCAAAGCCTTGGCTTTCCAATGCTTTATACAGGCCGAACCATAGGCCCGCGCCCAGTAACGCGAATATCACCAAAGTGATCACAACCGTTCTGACCAGCAGCTTCACGATCTTGGGATCGCCAAGTTGCGCAATCGCACGGGACATTGCTGCGGGCACCTGTGTCATGGACCAGTGCTTTGGCCCCCACCGGGCATCCGCGTCAATCTCTGCATGCGCGGAAAACCTTGGCTCGCCCCGCACAAGCGGCTAGGCGCGCCAGCGAACTCCCTTTTTGATGAATTATTCGAGGACTTATGACCAACCCACGCTACGATGTGATCGCGATCGGCAACGCAATCGTCGATGTAATGGCGCCTTGCGAAGAAGCGCTGATCGAGGAGCTGAAACTCGCCAAAGGCGGCATGTCGTTGATTGATGCCGATGGCGCGCGCGATCTTTATGCGGCGATGGGCCCGGCGAAGGAAATTTCGGGCGGATCGGCGGCAAATACGCTAGCCGGCCTCGCCAATCTGGGTGCGAAATGCGCATTCATTGGCCAAGTCGCCAACGACCAGCTGGGCGATGTGTTCAGCCATGACATCCGTTCCGCAGGGATCGATTTCGATACTCCTGCGCGCGAAGGCGAACCGCCGACCGCGCGTTGCCTGATTTTCGTCACTCCTGATGGCGAGCGGACGATGAACACATTTCTGGGCGCAAGCCAGTTCCTCCCGCCAGCTGCCTTGACCGAAGATGCGATCGCCGATGCGGCCGTGCTGTATCTGGAAGGGTATCTGTGGGACCCAGAGGAGCCGCGCAGCGCCATGCGCCGGGCGATCGAGATTGCGCGCGATGCTGGCCGCAAAGTCGCCTTCACTGCGTCGGAGAGCTTTGTGATCGACCGCCACGGCGACGATTTCCGCGCGATGATCGAGGAAGGCCTGATCGACATCCTGTTTGTGAACGAAAGCGAACTTGCGACATTGACCGGCGAAGATGATTTCGAGGCGGGTCTGGCCAAGATCGCTCCCAAACTGCCGGTTCTGGTTGCCACTAAAGGAGAAAACGGCGCTGTCGCGATTGCTGACGGGGTGCGCGGCGAAGTCGCTGCAGAACCTGTCGATGCGGTGGTCGACACGACCGGCGCGGGCGATCTGTTCGCCGCTGGCTTCCTTTCAGGCCATGTGAAAGGCGAAAGCCTGGAAAATTGCCTGACTCGCGGCGCTGTTTGTGCCGCGGAAATCATTTCGCATTACGGCGCGCGGCCCGATGCCGATCTGAAGGCATTGGTTGCAAAGCGGCTGGGGTAAAAGGCCAAGCCGCTGCTGATCCTGCTCAACAAGCCTTATGGAGTGCTGTCGCAATTTACCGATGGCGGATCTTCGCACCCCACATTGGCAAACTATGTTGATGTGCCGGATGTGTATCCTGCCGGACGGCTGGACCGCGACAGCGAAGGGTTACTGCTGCTGACCGATGACGGGCGTCAGCAGGCGCGGATTGCGGACCCGAAATTCAAAATGCCCAAGACCTATCTTGTGCAGGTCGAAGGCGAGATTGATCGGGCAGGGTTGGACCAGTTGCGCCGCGGAGTGCGGCTGAAAGACGGGATGACACTGCCCGCCGAAGCAGATCAGATCGATGCGCCCGATTTGTGGCCGCGCAACCCGCCCGTCCGCTATCGCAAAAGCGTGCCAGATTGCTGGATCAAGCTGACAATCCGCGAGGGCAGAAACCGGCAAGTACGGCGGATGACAGCAGCGGTCGGGTTTCCGACCTTGCGGCTGGTTCGATGGTCGATTGGGGACTGGTCGCTCGATGGCATCGCGCCTGGCACCTGGCGTGAGGAGCGCGGCTAGCTTTCGATTGCCAGAACGCCGCGATTGATCAGATCGACCACCAATTGCAGCGTCGCGGCCGAGCCCAGAATTTGCGCGGAAAGCTGCATTTCTGGCCAGGCGCAGATTGCGCGCGCGAATTCTGCCGACGCACCAGTGCAATCAAAGGCTTCGCCATCTGTGAACAGCATAACCGCGCCGCTTGCTCGCTCGATATAGGCGAAGCGCGCGGCTGGATTGCGGATTAGCGTCACCCCATCCGCGTTCGCTTCCGTAAGCTCTTCCACTGTCATGGGTTTGCCCGGCCGCCAGTCTATTTCCGGATGTTTGGCCGTGCTGTTGTAGGCCCCGAACCATCGCGAAAACGCATCGCGATCAGCCAGCTTTTCGGTGACCATTGCATGCAGCCGGCCAATTGCCTTGGCGGAGATTTCACCGGGGTTGGATTGCGGGTCAAGCGCCGCGTCGCCGTACCGGTCTTCCTCGCCCAATTCCTTTAACAGGTCATCCATCCATCCGCCGATTAAGTCGCCGCGCGATGGCGCGCGAAAGCCTACCGAATAGGTCATGCAATGGTCGCTTGCCGCCACGCCATTATGCGCAATGCCGGGCGGGACATAGAGCATATCGCCCGGCTCCAGCAGCCATTCAGCCTCTGGAGTGAAGTCCTTGAGCAGACGCAAATCACCATTGGGCAGCAATTCGCTTGCCTCGTCGCACATTGCGCCGATTTGCCACTTCCGCTGGCCAAGACCCTGGATCAGGAACACATCATACTGGTCAAAATGCGCGCCCACCCCACCATTTTTGGCGGCAAAGCTGACCATCACATCATCGATCCGCCAATTGGGGATAAACCGGAACGATTCGAGCAATGCGGCAACTTCCGGCGAATGATGATCGACCGCTTGTACCAACAGAGTCCAATCTGCGGTCCCAAGCGCGTCAAAACGCGTGGCGGAAACCGGGCCATGTTCAACCTCAAGGCCACCGCCGTTGCCGCCGACTATCAGGCGCGATTCAACTGTTTCCTCGCAAGCGAGCCCGGCCAATTCCTCGGGCGTGATCGGGTCTACCCATGGATCCCATGCCTTGCGAATCAGCAATGACTTCTGCTGCCAGTAATCGCGCAGAAACGCCTCGGGATCAAAGCCGGAGAATGCCATCACACTTTGGCGGAATCAGCCACTGCGCCCCTCGCGCTCGACTTCGCGCCAGCCGATATCGCGGCGACAAAATCCGTCCGGGAAGGCAATCGCATCCACAGCCCGATAGGCTTTGGCCTTGGCCTCGGTCACATTTTCGCCGGTTTGCGTGACATTGAGTACACGGCCACCGCTTGCTGTCAGGCTGCCATCTTCGCTGCGCTTTGTGCCTGCATGAAACACCTTCGCGCCTTCGCCTTCTGCATTGCCAAGATCGATGGAGCCGCCTTTCTCAGGCGTTCCTGGATAGCCATTTGCCGCCATGACGACTGTGAGCGCGGTGGCTTCTTCGAAGCGGGCGTCGCCAGCCTTGTCCAACTCGCCATGGGCACAGGCCAACATCATTTCGCCAAGATCGCTGTCGAGGCGCGTCATCAGTACTTGGCATTCCGGATCACCGAAGCGGCAATTATACTCGATCAGCTTCGGCCCGCTATCGGTCAGCATGAGCCCGGCGAACAGGACTCCCGAATAGGGCATGCCTTCGCTGCGCAAGGTGTCGACAGTCGGTTTGATAATCCGTTCCATCACCTGCGCCTCGAGCTCGGGTGTGAGCACCGGCGCCGGGCTGTAAGCGCCCATTCCGCCGGTGTTTGGCCCTGTATCGCCTTCGCCAACGCGCTTGTGATCCTGCGCGCTGCCAAAGGGGATAATCGTCTCGCCATCGGTAAGCGCGAAAAAGCTCGCTTCCTCGCCGCGCATAAATTCCTCGATAACGACTTCGGCACCAGCTTCGCCAAAGCGTCCCGAATACATGTCGGTCAGCGCTTCTGCAGCCTCGGCGCGTGTTTCGGCAATGACCACGCCCTTACCCGCGGCCAATCCATCGGCTTTCAGAACATAGGGCGCTTCGAATTTGTCGAGCGCTGCGGTTGCATCGGCGAGCGAAGCGGTGCGGACATATCCCGCGGTGGGAATGCCGGCGCGTTCGCACAAATCCTTGGTGAAACCCTTGCTGCCTTCCAGCTGTGCCGCGGCTTTTGCGGGTCCGAACACCGCGATGGAGCTGTTCCGTAAACTATCGGCCAACCCATCGACCAGCGGCGCTTCGGGACCAATTACAACGAGGCCAATTGCGTGCTCTGCGCAGAAATCGGAAACCGCCTGATGATCAGTGGCGTCCAGCGCGACGCATCGTGCATGATCGGCAATACCGGGGTTGCCCGGCGCGGCGTAAAAGCTATCGTCGGAACCGGCAAGCAAGCTGGATTGCGCCAATTTCCATGCCAGCGCATGTTCGCGCCCGCCAGAGCCCAGTAGAAGGATATTCATGCCCAGTTCTTCATCCCAAGAAAATGCGGAGAACGGATTGGTAGCGCGCAGCGGAGAGGGCGACAACGCCGCTCCGTTCTCGATCACCGAAATATCGACAATGCTTAAGCGGACGGTGGAGGATCGCTTCGGCTTTGTCCGCTTGCGCGGCGAATTGTCGGGGGTCAAGCGCGCGGCGTCTGGCCATCTCTATTGCAGCCTGAAAGATGAAAAGGCGGTGATCGATGGAGTGATGTGGCGCGGCAATGCCGGGCGCCTGGGGTTCCTGCCGGAAGACGGGATTGAGGTCGTCGCGACGGGCAAGCTGACGACTTATGCCGGCCGCTCGAAATACCAGATTGTCATGGACAGTATGGAAATCGCGGGCGAGGGCGCGCTGCTCGCGCTGCTTGAGAAAACACGGCTGCGACTGGAAAAGGAAGGGCTTTTCGCCGCCGAACGCAAAAGGCAGCTACCGTTTCTGCCGCGCACGATTGCCGTCGTGACGTCGCCCACCGGTGCGGTCATCCGCGATATTTTGCACCGTCTGGCCGACCGCTTCCCGAGCCGGGTTCTGGTCTGGCCAGTCCTGGTGCAGGGTCAAGGCAGCGCCGATCAGGTTGCATCGGCGATTCGCGGCTTCTCGAATGTGCCGAAGACCATTCCCAAACCCGACGTTTTGATCGTAGCACGCGGCGGCGGTTCGATTGAGGATTTGTGGGGCTTCAACGAAGAGGTGGTCGTTCGCGCGATTGCGGATTGTCCGATTCCGGTGATCTCAGCCGTCGGGCATGAGACAGACACGACGCTTGCAGATTACGCCGCTGACAGGCGCGCGCCGACTCCCACCGCAGCTGCCGAAATGGCGGTTCCGGTTCGTGCAGAGCTTGCCGCGACAATCGAGGATCTGGCGCACCGCCAGAAACGCGCAATCGGGCGTCCGGTCACATTGGGCCGCGAACGATTGGAGGCACGGGTCCAGCGGCTGCCCAGGCCCGAGGCGGTTTTGCAGCCGCAAGGCCAGAAACTGGACGATCTGTCAGAGAGGCTTCGACGCGGGTTGATGGACCGCGCCGCGAAAGGGCGCGAGAAGCTCGGGGCGTTGCGCATGCCGCGCGCGATATTGGATCGCGGTCTTCGCGAGGCACGGCAGAAACTTGGCAACAATCGCTTGTCCGCGGCGGTCATCGAGGGGCGCTTTTCGCGCGATAGCGAGCGGTTTGCTGCGCTCGATCGGCTATATCAATCGCTTAACCCCAAGGCGCCGTTGAAACGCGGCTTCGTGCTGGTCAAAGATGTTGATGGAAATTTGGTCAGGACGCGCAAGGATGCGGGCCAGCACGCGGCGCTGGGTATCGAATTTGGCGATGGCATTCTTGATGTAACAACCGGTGCGGCGCCTGCAGCTCAGGCCAAACCACGCAAGCGCAAGCCACGCACCGATACGGCACAGAATCGACAAGATGATTTGTTCGGCTAGCGCCAGTTTGCTAAGGGCGCGGCTATGTTGATGTCTTCAGGTGAGAAAGAGGCCAAGCTGGCTTACGGCCCCAACGGCTTTCGGGTGGTGAAATCGGGCAGCTTTGTGCTGTGCGCGGTTACATCCGAACAGATCGGGCTGGAAGAATTGCGCTATTGGAGCGTGGATTTGCAAGAACCCTATGCCAGCGCCGAAATCGCCACGCGCAGATTGATGGACATCGAATGATGCCCCTGCGCACCGCGCTTGTGATCAGCGCTGCGTTGATGAGCTTGTCGGGCTGCAGCGGTACCGCGCTTGAGGAGCAAGCGCCCGAAACCGGTCAGGCCGAAGTGGTTCAGCCGATTTCGACACCGGCGGCGCGGCCTGCTCCGGTCTCAACACCAAGTCCATCACCCTCCCCGACACCTCCTCCGGGTCCTACGACATTTGTTTTTGACGGCGAGCTTACGCAAGGCGGGTGGATTCGCGGGCAAGCGCCGGGCGGCACCGTGACGGCAACTTTGGGAAGCCAGACGCTGACGCTCGATGATGGCGGCCATTTCTTTGCAGCTTTC
Organism: Pontixanthobacter aquaemixtae; assembly: GCF_009827395.1. Lineage (GTDB taxonomy): Bacteria > Pseudomonadota > Alphaproteobacteria > Sphingomonadales > Sphingomonadaceae > Pontixanthobacter > Pontixanthobacter aquaemixtae. Next base: position 530,840 of record NZ_WTYX01000002.1, read on the forward strand.
GACCGCGATGCGGGCTCGACCGAGACCCTTGTTGCACGGCTTTCCGATGGCCGCAGGATCGAAAGCCCGATCGCGATCTCGCCGCGCACATGGGATATCGAACGGGTCAATGTTGCAAAACGCCCTTCGGGATCGAGCGAGGCATGGTGGAAGCGGCGAGAGCCCGAATATAACGCAATCGTCGCCGCGCGGGCCATGGAAACCGGGGCGACCGGTTGGCGGCAGGATTTCATTTGGCCGGTGACAGGGCGCATTTCCGGGCGCTTTGGACGCCAGCGGATTTATCGCGGCGAGCCCGGATCCTATCATAGCGGGATTGATATTGCCGGCGGCAATGGCACGCCGTTCGTGGCGCCCGCCGATGGCGTGGTGACTCTGGCGACAACGCAGCCATTCTCGCTCGAAGGCTATTTGCTGATCATCGACCACGGGCAGGGCCTCAACAGTGCATTCCTGCACATGTCGAAAATTGCGGTGCGCGACGGGGAAACCGTCCGGCAGGGCCAGTATATCGGCAATATCGGCGCGTCGGGGCGTGCAACCGGACCGCATCTCCATTGGGGGCTGAAATGGCGCGATGCGCGCCTTGATCCGTTGCTGTTCACCGGCCCGATGCGCTGATCACATTGCCGCGAACACGTCCGGTGAACCATGATTAGAACAGTCGCGCTGGTTATCCTTCTGGTGCTGGCCGGGCTGACGACGTGGGTGCGTTCCCCCGCGGTTAAGGCCAATCTCAGCCAGTCGCTTTCGCTCACGCCGCTCGACATCGGGGCCGGCGATATCGGAGAGGCCACGCTCGAAAGCGCATGGCACTTGGACAGCCCGAACAGCCTGTTTGGCAGCTATTCCTCGCTATTGGCCATGCCGGACGATCAGTTTCTCTCAGCCAGCGATTCGGGGGGGCTTCTCCGCTTCCCCATCCCCGGAGCCGACGGCACCGTCGAGATTGGCCGTTTCGCAGGCCGCACTGCGTATAAGAAGAAGCTGATCGACATCGAATCGCTCACTCGCGATCCGCAGACGGGCCGCATCTGGGTCGGGTATGAAGGCACCAACACGATTGAGCGGCTGGAAAGCGATCTGACCGGAAGTACCCGCGTCCAGCCAGACGCCATGGCCGGCTGGGCGTCCAATTCGGGGCCCGAATCGATGGTGCGTCTATCCGACGGGCGCTTCATTGTGATCGCCGAGGGCCGCGAATCCTACTTGGGCAGCGTACATCAGGCGATCCTGTTTGATGGCGACCCGCTGGAAGGGGCAATAGCGCAGAGTTTCCGTTTCGAACCTCCCAAGGGGTATCGCCCGGTGGATATGGCGCAGTTGCCCGATGGCCGCGTGGTGATTCTCGCGCGCAAACTCGTTCCCGGCCTTCCGCCATCATTCAACACGAAACTGGTCGTCGCCGATCCATCGCAAATCGCATCCGGCGGAAATTGGTCCGGCCGCGAGATGGCGGCAATTTCTGATCCCGATCTGGAAGACAATTATGAAGGGTTGGCAATAATCCCGCGCAAGGACGGAACGGTGGATTTATGGCTGATCTCCGACGACAATGGCACGACTTTCCAGCGGACCTTGCTGGTCAAGCTTCATTGGGATCCGGCCACGCAGGACGCGCAATAGAAAAGGCGCGCGGATATCCCGCACGCCCTTCATTGTCCTCAATGGAACGCCGCGCACCCAAAGGGCGCGGGCCGCAAATCAGGCGGCTTTGTCTTCCTTGACCGCTTTCTTCAGTTCGCGCTTCACTTTCAGCGCGTTCTTGGAGAGCTTTTCGTCTTTGGTCTTGAGCAACCAATTGTCGAGACCGCCATTATGCTCGACCGAGCGCAATGCGTGAGTCGACACACGGAATTTGAAACCGCGATCAAGCTTTTCGCTGAGCAGCGTCACGTGCTGCAGATTGGGCAGGAACACACGCTTCGTTCTATTGTTGGCGTGGCTAACGTTGTTGCCGGTCAGGCGGCCCTTGCCGGTCAGTTCGCAAATGCGCGACATGCTGTTTCTCGTTCGAATTCGGGGCCGCCGGCGTGTGCCGAGGGCCAGTTTAATCTGTGGGATTATCCCGGAAAGGCGCGCGGATAGCTTCCAAAGCGCGAATCGTCAAGCAAATCGTCGCCCTGTCGCAGTTCGCTTTAGCGGTGACTGATTGCACGAATGGGCCAGCGGCGCTAGCGCATCGGCCATGACAAAATGGCCGCTCCCCCTACCAATGCAGCGCGCGCTTGCCTTGGCCGAGGCGTCTGCGGAGGCGGGCGAAGTTCCGGTAGGGGCGGTGATTATGCGCGGCGGAAAAATTATCTCCGAAGCGCACAACACCCCGCGCACGGATCACGACCCGACCGCGCACGCTGAAATCATGGCGATACGCGCGGCGGCAAAGGCGCTGGGCGATGAGCGGCTTGAAGGCTGCGAGTTGTGGGTCACGCTGGAACCATGCGCGATGTGTGCAGGCGCGATCAGCCATGCGCGCATCGCGAAGCTATATTATGCGGCCTCCGATCCCAAAGGCGGGGCGGTAGAACACGGGGCCAGAGTGTTCGAGCAGGAGCAATGTCTGCACAGGCCGGAGGTCTATTCTGGAATAGGTGAAGCCGAGGCGACCGTTATGTTGAAGGCGTTTTTCTCCAAGCTGCGATAGCGACTGCCGCTTGGAGCCAATCGGAACCGGTGTTTACCTTGCTATAACTCTCCGGCGCTACTGATCACGGACCATCTGGCGCGAGCGATTCAGGCGGGAAGCCTTTGGGCGGGAGAACGGCGATGTACAACACTACGACCAAATCCATGATCTGGGCCGGCGTGATTATTCTCACCGTCGGTGCCTACATGGTGTTTGGTCTGATTCCTGCAGCGGTCGTAGCCGGAGCAAGCGGCTGGTGGGCACTGAACCAGTAAACCTTTACAGTCCTCGCCAGATTTTCACTTTCGCCGAATCGCGCGCACCAAACCGCCGCTTGTCACACCACTTGGGCATGAAATCCTTGCCATAGCAGAGCCTAAGCTCGCGCAGCCAACCGCGCCTGTTCAAATTCACGCCAATCGCTTCGCGCGGCCAGGCCGGATTAGTGCGAATAAAGGCGTCGCGCAGTTTTCCTGCGGTGAGATCATCCTCGCGCGATAATTGATCGCCGGGCGGGAATGTGATGCTTCTCCATAAGATGCGCGTGATCTTGAAATAGGATTCGGGCTTGCTCACCATGCAGCTGCCATGTTTCGCCCATTGGCTCGCGATCAGCCTTGCCGAAGGCATCATGCACATGTTCCGTCGCGCTTCGGCGGAGGAAACGACACGCGATGTCCGGCACCATTGCGGCCATGATCCGCGGCTTTCGGGCCACAGGCCGTGCGCGACAAAGGCGAAGCGCCCATTGCGCGTGGAGCACTGCGTCCGGTGCCGTGCTTGCGTTTCGCGCCCTTTGCAGAATTCGGGCGACCAGCTCGCCGCGAGCGTATAGCCTGTAACGGGTAGGCGCCGCGGTTTGGCATCGGGCGTTATTTTCGGAACCGGGACCGATTGCGGCATGCGGCACTGATAAGCCTGCGCCGCCGCCGCAATTGGTATGGCCGATAGCGCCAGCGAAAGCGCCACAGCCAGCAGGCGCAGGAGCCTACTTGAAAGTGTCGTGGTCAACCGGGTCATTGGACAAATAGGCTTTGGCATCGGGGCGGAACAGATAGAAGATCGAGGCAGCCTGCATGACCGTGACCGCGATAACGAACACCGTCCCCAACATGCTCATTCCAGCCAACGAAGCCGGCGTCATCAACACACCGATCACGAACAAGACGATCATGATCCACATCGCGACTTTGCTTTTCACATTCGAAATCAGAAACCACAGCAGCAAGGAAATCCCCATTCCAAAGGCGAAGGCTCCATACAGAAAGCCGCTGCCCAATTGCGCTGTCGCCGGATCCGCTTCGAGCATCGCCATGGTTTCGTTGCGCGTTACAACAAAATTGATCACACCCAGCACCAGCGAGCCGAGATAGAGAAAATCGAACGTTTTGATGGATTGTGGTTTCATATGCCTGCTCCCCTTTTGCGCTCAAGCTAGCGGATAAGGAGTGCGCAGCAAAAGAAAAATCAGTCGATCGGCGTAAAGTCGAGGCCGATATCCGCCGCGGGCGCGCTCTGAGTCAGGCGGCCGACCGAGACAAAATCGACGCCGGTCGCAGCCTTGGCCTTGATCGTTTCCAGATTAATTCCGCCGCTTGCCTCTGTCGGCACGCGCCCGGCCACGATTGCCACAGCTTCGCGCAGCGTATCAGGCTCCATATTGTCGAGCAGCAGCCGGGTCGCGCCTGCGTCCAGCGCCGGTTCGATCTGGTCCAGCCGGTCGACTTCGCAAATGATCGTCTCGACCCCCGCATCGCGCGCGCGGCGCACAGCTTCGCCAACATCACCGGCAACCAGCACATGATTGTCCTTGATCATCGCCGCGTCCCACAGACCCATCCGGTGATTGCTCGCGCCACCCATGCGCACAGCATATTTCTCCAGATGGCGCAGGCCGGGAATGGTTTTGCGCGTGTCGAGCAGCGTGCAATCGGGATTGTCCATCCTGTCGACATATTCGCGCACCATCGTTGCGATGCCCGAAAGATGCTGGACTGTATTCAGCGCGCTGCGCTCGGCGGTCAACATGGCGCGGGCATTGCCCGACAAACGCATCAGATCCGATCCGGCAGGGACGGACTGGCCTTCCTCAACGAGAATTTCGATGTGCATTTCCGGCTCGAGCGCGCGGAAAAATGCTTCGGCAATCGGCAATCCGGCGACTGTGATCGGATCGCGGCTGTCCATAACCCCTGCGAATCGGGCATCTGCGGGAATCACGCTTTCCGAAGTGACATCACGCCCCCCGCCGGCAAGCCCTTCGCCAAGATCTTCGGCAAAGGTTTCGCGGATAAATTTGTCGAGATCGAAGCCGGTGAGGCCAAACGGCTTAGTGGACAAAGCGGGCCACCACATCGCGATAGGAACGGCTCACTTTCACCTCTGCACCCGAATCGAGAACGAGGAAGCACTCGCCATTGGTATGCGGTTTGACTTGCCGCACCTGGTCTAGATTAACGATGGTGGAGCGGTGCACCCGCTGGAACTTGCGCGGATCAAGCCGCCGCTCAAGGTCTTTCATCGTCTCGCGCAGGATCAACGAATTGTCGCCGGTATAGATGCACATATAATCGCCCGCAGCCTCGATATGTTCGATCGAATCAACTTCGACGCGGAAGATCTGCCCGCGATCTTTGACATTGATCAGTTTTTCGAACCGCTCGGCGCTTTCGCCATCATCCTCGGCAAATTCCTCGGCCGCATCGGGCGCAACTTCGGCCAGAACATTCATCAGCCGCTCTGCATCCTCGGTCGACTTCTTCTCCGACAGGCGCAAGCGGACACGCTCTATCGTGTCGGCCAGCTTGTCTTCATCGACGGGCTTCATCAGGTAGTTGACCGCATTGGCCTCAAACGCGCGGATCGCATGTTCTTGATAAGCAGTCACGAATACGATCAGCGGCGGCTCCAGCTCCATTACCCCTTTGACCACGCTGAACCCGTCAAAGCCGGGCATCTGGATGTCGAGAAACACAACATCGGGTTTGAGCGTCTTGATCTTGCGGATCGCCTCGCGGCCGTTGGCGCATGTGTCGATCACTTCAACATCTTCGAAAGCCTGGAGCCGCAATTGCAGCCCTTGGACGGCGAGTTTCTCGTCATCGACGATAATGGCTCGGATGGTCATGTCTGTGTTCCAATCTGTCGCGGCGCCAATGCGGGCTCGGGGGTGGGGGTATCCTGAGCCGGCGCGGCAAGTTTCGGGGGGGAATCGTGTAACAGTTCGGGTGTTTCCGGCTCTTCTTCAAGATCATGCCGTTCGTGCGGCAGTTCGATTATCACGGTGAAGCCGCCTGCCGGGGGCGTGCGGATTTCAAACGAATGGTCTTCGCCATAGGCTTGCACCAGCCTGTCTCGAATATTCGGCAATCCAACACCGGTCGACACTGCGTGCCCTTCTCCTGTCAACGCATCAGGTAATTTGCGCGCGGAATCGCCGCCCTGCAATCCCGGTCCGGTATCGGAAACGCTAATCCGCAGCCGCTTTCCGACGAGCTGCGCCGACAGGCTGATCTTTGCGCCTTCTTCTTGAGGGGACACCGCATATTTGATCGCGTTTTCGACAAGAGGCTGGAGGAGCATCGCGGGCAGATAGGCCTTGGCCGCTGCTGGTTCGATATCGAATTCGGTCCGCAACCGGTCTTCGAAGCGCATCCGTTCGATGCCGAGATAAAGGTTCAGCGTTTCCACCTCTTGCGCCAGGGTGACTTTGCCGCTGGGCTCAATCAACAATGTATGGCGAAGGAAAGAGGAAAGCCGCGTAAGCATCGCATTGGCCGGCTCGGTCTGCTTCAGCAGCACCAGCGTGCTGATCGAGTTGAGCGTGTTGAACAGAAAATGCGGATTGAGCTGATAACGCAGCATTTGCAATTGCGCGGTGGTCGCCTGCGCTTCCAGCCGCTCCAATTGATCGGCCTGTTGTTCGACCTGCAGAAAGAAATTGATCGCATAATAAAGCGCCGACCACGCTCCAAGCAGCGTTAGAGGCAGGTAGAACAGGCCGATCACCAGTTGGGTGAAGGATGTCGCGCTATCGGCGCGGATCAACTGCAAAACCCAAGCGTCGATAAAGGTATAGAGCCCGACCGACAGCATCAGAACAACGCCGGTCACGCCCCAGGTAACGATCGGGCGGCGATTGATCAGCTCGCGGAAAATGACCGACAATACGAGAGTGATCGAAAAGCCGGTGATCACGCTGATCAGGTGTTGCAGCAGCAATGATGTGGGCTGCTGGTTGGCGATTGCCGCTGTTGCGCGCAGCAAGAACGCGCCGCCCCAGCCTGCAAGTTGCAGGACCCAGAACGCCCTGTTCTTGTTCGCGAAGAATGGCGTTGGTTGGAAAGGCAATACGGCCATAGAGGGTCTTTAGCCCAAAATTGGCCACCGCGTCACATATGTTTTACTCGCGATGCGCCTTGCGGTATCGTGGGCAGGATAAAACGCGCTAACCGGGCTGAAAGAATGGCTCTCGCGCAGGGGAGAAAAGCAATGGATATCAAGACCGGCCAAATGAAAAGCGCAGGCAAAAGCGCGAAATTCCGCGAGATGAAGGAAGGCACCGCTGAAGACTGGGCCATTATCCAGGGCCACTACATGGAATTTGCCTCGGATGTGGCGGACCGGGTTTTGACGCATCTCAAATTGCTCGAAGGCGATTTTGGCGGTTTTCCGGTGTGCCGCCTCGAACATTCGCTTCAGACCGCGACTCGTGCGCATCGCGACGGGCGCGGCGAACGCTATGTCGTAATGGCGCTGCTGCATGACATTGGCGATACGCTTGGAACCTATAACCACCCCGATGTTGCGGCCGCGATCATCAAACCCTTCGTAACCGAGGAAGAGCATTGGATTTGCCAGCATCATGGGGCGTTCCAGGGCTATTACTTTTTTCACTTCCTCGGGATGGATAAGGATATTCGCGAGCAATTCCGCGACAGTCCGTATTTCGACGCCTGCGCCGAATTCTGCGAGAAATATGATCAGGCGGCGTTTGATCCCGATTACGACAGCGAACCACTTGAGTTTTTCGAGCCGATGGTGCGCCGGGTAATGGCGAAACCGCTTAGCTCGATGTATGTCGAGGATGACGCGGCCTAACTCACCGCTTTGCGGGGAAAGCGGGCGGACCAGTCAGCGGCGCCGCCATTTTCGAGTGCTTTACCGATTAGCGGAAGCTCGGCCTCGATAAATTCGACCCGCTCGTCCCACCCATCATGGGTGCGTTTGCGAAACAGCCCGCCCCCATGTTCGGGGCCCCAGCGCCGCATGAAGCGAACGGCTGCGGCGGGGTCATAGCCGGCATTGGCAAGCAACCACGGCATCAGCCGGTCTGCCTCGCGCTCGGTCTCCCGGATATCGCGGCGTTTTCGCCCGTTGGCAGAGAGCCATTGCGGGTGGCCTAGTACGACATGCGCCAGCTCATGCGCCATCGCCGCGGCCAATTCGTCATCGGCATAGGAAAGTCCCGCAAAATTGCCGCCGACATAGACGCTTGCCGCATCGGCTGCTGCCTTATCATCGCTTGGGCGAACCACGAACCGCGCCTTGCAAACCGGTACACCCGTTACGGTAATTGCGCTTTCATCATCTGCGACATTCAGGGCCACCACTCCATTGGCCTCAAGGCTGGACTGCAACACCCGTTCGACCTGCAGCAGCCGAAGATAAATCGCCTTGGCATCGCGCACCATGCCGGACAGATCGCTGTAATCGATCGCCACAATTGGCTGATTGGACTGGAGCCCGGCTTTGTCGGCAGGACTGCCTTCGGCCACGGCCTGCACCGCAAAATCAGTTGGGATGGCCAAGGCTGACCGAGCATCATCCGGCCTGTTGTACCCCTGCAAATCCTGAATCAGCAGCCCGATTGCGGGGCTTGTTTGATCGCAGAATGACGCGTTGCCATCGGCGAGACGCCAGCCAATGGTCTGGACCCGTGTGTCGAGCAGCTGCAGGTTCCGCAGCGAGTCCCCGTAGCCTATGTCATGCGCCGCTGTGGGAACGGCGAGCGCAGCCAGAAGGATAGAAAGGAAAAGGCGCGCCAATCCGCGCAATTTCAGGATTCGCGGGCCGCGTCGATTGCAGCTTGCAGCGCCTCTTCGCCGACCGCGCCCTCAAACGCCTGGTCCCCCACGACCCAGCTCGGCGTGCCGCCAAAACCCAATTGCCGCGCAAGCCCGGTGTTCTTCGACAATTCGTAATCGGGGCCGCCCGCCTCGATGAATTGTTCCGCCTTGGCAAGATCAAGCTCGGCAATAGCCGCGGCGGCAAGGATGCCGTCTTCGCTTCGCGAGCTTTGATCAAACATGGCGGCGTGGAACTCTGCAAATTTGCCTTGCTGCGCGGCGGCCAGCGCCATGCTCGCAGCCTTGTCGCTGCCTTCGAAAATTGGCCATTCGCGAATTACAACCCGCAGATCGGGGTTCTTCGCGATCAGAGCCTCGATCGGTTCGCGGCTCAACCGGCAAAAAGAGCAGCCGTAATCGGTGAACTCGACCAAAGTGACAGTGCCTTCGGGGTTACCCAGAACCGCGCCGGGGAAGGGGGCAACCACTTGGTCCGCAACGCCCACCAACCGGGCGCTTGCTTCTTTGCGCTGAAGATTCTCTGCCATCTGCGGGAGAAGTTCGGGATTCTCGAGCAGATAGTCGCGCGTTTGCGAGTGGCCGAGCCCTGTAACCGACCACAAAGCCGCACCGCCAAATCCGAAAAGCAGCGCGACAAAAGCGGTGACCAGCAATGATCGTTTGGAATTATCCTGCATGGCGAGTGCGCTAGCGGCGCTCTTGCAGCCGTTCAAGCTCGGCGCGGGCTTGCAGGCCGATATCCTGAGCGCGAAGCCAATCGGGCGAACCAACCGGCAGCCCTGCCTCGGCGAAGCCCGCGCTGCGAATGGCCAACCCGTATTGCCTGCTCATCACCTGCTGTTCGGCGCTGGCCAATCTTGCCCTCGGCATGTCGCCTTTGGCTGCATAGACGACGCCCAGCTGATACCATGCAAAGGGATTGAGCCGGTCGCGCGCAACCGCAGCGCGAAGCACTTGTTCGGCTTCGGCGTGATGGCTCTCATCTTCGGTGGCAATAAGGGCATGGCCGAACATCGATGCAATCAGCGGTTCGCTAAGCGACAATTCGGTTGCCCGTCTGAGGGGCGAAATCGCCTCCGCAGGCCGTCCCGATTCAAGCAGCACCTGGCCCTTGAGCTCGAGGAAATAGGGGTCATCAGGGTTTGATCCGAGAAGAGCGTTGGCTTCCTCTAGCGCCTCTTCGATCATCGCATTTTTGTGATAGCCATAGGCGCGGGCATAACGGGCGGGGATATCGGTCCGGGTCTCGGGAAATTCCTGTAGAGTCTTTCTCGGGTCGGCCTGATATCCGTAAAGCTTGGCTTTGACGCGTTCGAACCTTGCCTGAAGCTCAGTGTCCGCAGGCTGATCCCACGCCGGATCGGCAATATAGGTTTCTCGCAGCAAAGCGATCCGGTCACCGGACAAGGGGTGGGTGCGGCTGAATGTCGCATCATCATCCTGACTGCGGCCGTAGCGGAATTCCAGGTTCTGCAGCTTTTTGAAGAATTCCAGCGAGCCACGGCCCGAAATTCCGGCAATCGAAAGATATTCCGCACCAGCGGCATCGGCGCTGGCTTCCTGCACGCGGGTGAAGGCAAGGAAGTTACCATAGGCGGCTTGCTGGCCTGCTGCGATAATACCCATGCCAGCATCACCGGCCCCGGCAAGCGCAGCGGCCACACCGATCAGCATCGACAGGATCGAGATATTGGTTGCCTTGCCAATGCCGTCATGCATGCGGTTTATATGACCGCCGGTAATATGGCCCAGCTCATGGGCGATCACGCCTTGGACCTCTTCGGCTGTGTCAGCCGCCTCAATCAGACCGGTGTGGATATAGACGGCTTGCCCGCCTGCCACGAAGGCGTTGATTGATCGATCATTGACCAGCACCACATCGACATTGCCCGGCTCAAGCCCTGCGGCCTCGATCAACGGAGCGGACATGTCGCTCAGCAATGCCTCGGTTTCTGCGTCGCGCAGGATTGATTGCGCGGCGGCGGGCTGCGCGATCATCGTCAACGCGGCGACAATGGCGAGCAGCCGGGCGAGGAATTGGACGGGGGAAGGGAATCTTCGCATGCGCGCCACGCTAGCGGTTTTCGGCCTGAACCGGAACTGAAGCGGCTGGTTTGACGGCGCGCGCGGCCAACACTTCGCTGATGAACGAATTGAATGCGTCGATAATCTCGCGATTGCGCCGCCACGGACTGGCCAGAGCCAGAACGGGCGCATTGTGGTCCATGTTGGCGAACATCGCGGTGTCGGCTGTTCCGCCGGCATCACTTATCGCATTTACCAAAGTGGGCGCGTGACGCGGGCTGACTAGCGTGTCTTTCTCGCCCTGAACAAGCAGCATCGGCGGCGCGTCGGCGCGCGCAAATTGTATCGGCTGGGTGGTCAGCGGATCGTCAGCACCGCCAAAGGCGAGCTTGGTCGATTCGCTATCGAACGGATAGAAATCATACGGGCCGGACATGCCGATGACCCCGGCGATATCGCTTGTTTCCAATCCTTCGCGGCCCAGCCATTGGCGGTCGAGGCCGATCATGGCGACATTGTAAGCACCGGCCGAATGTCCCGAGATGAAGATTGTTTCCGGGTCCCCGCCATATTTTGCGATATTGTTTTTGGTCCAGGCGACGGCTTTCGCGGTGTCTTTCAGCATGGCAGGAAACACGCCGTCAGCATTTAACCGGTAGCCCGCCAACACAACGACATATCCTTCGGGCACCAGCCCGCGCGCAAGAAAGCCGTAATCGTCAATATCGCCGCTGCGCCATCCGCCGCCATGGACGAAGATGATGACAGGTTTGGGTCCGGTCTCACTCGAAGCGGCGGCGGATCGATAGACAGCCAGCTTCTGCTTGGGATGGTCGCCCAAACTTTCCTTATGAACCATTTCAACGTCGCGCGATCCGCCGGTCAGGCTGTCGACCATGTCGAGCACTTTGGGCCCGTTGCGGCCGATCGAGTATTGCAAAGCCACCGCCACTCCGGCCAGCAAAAGCACCAATGCGAAAAGAATCCACCCCATGCGCCGTATTCCTTTGCTCGCCATTTATGCTGCCGTCCCGCTTGCCTTGTGCGCTTTGTCGATTGTCGTCACGATTTGTGCGGCATCGCTGTCGGATGCAAGCCCTGCTTCGCGCAAGAATGCCTGACCAGAAGCATAGCCGCTGCCGAGCCATAGGGGGACTCCCGATGCAATAATGTGCGAGCGGGCTTCCTCCTCACTTGCGGTAAAATCTTCTCCTGCCGTGCGAATGAAGACCGCTGCGATACGGCCGGGATAGTTGCGAACGATATTTCCATAGGCGACCAGGTCACCCTGCGTGTCGTCCCCGATCAGGGCAAAACGCATATCGGGATACGCGCCAAGGATCGCGGCAATTGCCTCGCGCTTATGCGCGCCGTGGCTCGCGGATCCGAACGTGTCGCGGTTGAATCCCCAATCGCGCAGCATGATCGGCCCGAGCGGAAGTTTGCGGCTCTTCTTGAAGGCAACCAGATAGGAGAACAGGTTCCATGGGCTGGAAGAGACATAGAAGAACGGACGCCGGGTCAGCGTGGGCACAGACTTTCCCTGATTGCTGCTGTCCTGCAATACGGCACCGCCACCCAAGGCCGCGTAGAAAGTGTCGACGCCGGGCACATGGAGCCGCTCATCGGGCATTTGTGCCAAGATGCGCTTCCAATTGCGGACTATAGCGCGGAAGCTGCCGGTGATGCCGGTTTCAATAATCGTGTCATCAATATCGGAAATGACGCCGAGCTGGGCGTTGGCAGCGGGAGCCAACACATGGCCTTCGGCATATTGGGCGCCGTCTCTGGTGGCCCAGCGCAAAGTGATCACTTCCCACATTGGCTTGGCGGGCAATTGGCAGTGATCCAGATCAATCCTGAAATGGACAAACCCTTCTTTGTCGGTGACTGCTTCATGCCGCACGGCTGATCCGCCGGGCATCTTTGCCACTAGCGTAACCGCAACGCCCGCGGCCTCGCGCGAGGCGAACTGGGCGAGCATGGTGCGCATGGCCTGCCACCGGCCGCCACGGCTGAAATCCTCTTTGCCCGATCGCAATGCGCGCGCGGATATGACCAGCCGGCGCTGGTTTCGATATCCGAAATAGGGTTGGACGCGCACTGGTGCGCCGCGCAGAAGTGGCATCGCCCGAGGCTAAGCCTGAGCGCGCAATATTCCTACCCCGAAGGCAGATTTATTTCAGCAGTTTGCGCGCGACTTTCTCGACCAGCGGGATGTCATCCGACACTTCGCCAAGGACAACAATTTCGCCCGTTGTCAGGCGGCGGATCATCACCACGCCGAATTCTGCGCCCTGCGGATCAATCGAATCGAGCGATTGCCCGTCGATCTTGCGCAGCTTCTTGGCCAGCGAAGGCTTGGGTGCATCAAGCGGCGCAACTTCTTTGCCGCTTTCTTCCTTGCGGATCCGGCGCTCGGCCTGAACCACGCCTTTCAGTCCGCCATCGGCATTTGCGAGAAATTCGGACAGAGCGCCGCGTTCGATCCCCATGCGCTGCGCATGGGACAGGACAGATGCGTATTCGGTCAGGCGGGTCTTGTCGTAATCGGCGCCGAAGACCAGCTTGACCACCGGCGTCATTGGCGCGCGATTCTGGATCGTCAGGCCGTTTTCCGCGACCAGCTCTTCAAAATCCTCGGGCGCATCTTGTGCTGCGACACTGACATCATAGGCGCGGCCAACCGCCGCATAGAGCGCAGAGCGCGTGCGATCTTCGCTGGTGCGGGCAACTTGTGCGAGCTCGCGGGCTTCTGCGAGGCAGTCATGCAATCCGGCGTTCGGATCGACAACAAATTCGCTTTCGACTTGTTGTTCCGGGACCAGCTCTTCTTCCATCGCCACGGGCATGGCGGGTGCCGGCTTTTGCATAAGCGGCGAGGCTTCGTTGCCTTCGATCTCTATATCGTCCTGGTCCCAATCTCCCTCGTCAGCGCCCGAAAGATCAAGTCCGGCTGTAACGCCCGTACGAGGCTGGATCAGGCTGGAGAGACGCTCGACGACCGCGTCGTCAGAGAATGTCTCATCTTCGATATCGTCCTGATCGTTCCAGACGTCGCCATCATCTTCGCCAAATTCTTCCGCTTCATCTTCGTCGAAGGCGTTTTCTAGACCACCGGATTCGGCGGTGTCTCCGAATGCGGGGGCAGGAAACTGTTCATTGTCGTCAGCCGATTCCCCGGAAACCGGGCCATCTGCCCAGTCAGTGACCGGGTCGGGCGAGCGCGCCTCTTCTGCGGAGTCATCCAGTTCAAGTGCTTGGTCAATTTCCAACAGCAATTCATCGGTAGTGACCTGATCGGCCATCTCTTTCCAATTGATGACGCCATAGATGAAATCGATCGTCTCGCCGTCGCTGGAATAAGGCAGCAAGATTCCGCGATAGAGAATGGTCGCCTCGCGCTGGTTAACAAACTCCGCTTCGAAACCGATCGGGGCCTGATTGGCGAGGATCTGCATGTAGTGATCCGTGATGCGGCTCAAGAGCGAGCGGCTGGGCACGTCGGATAGCTGAGCGATCTCGGTCTCGGTGCCGCATTCGCTTGCCAGTTCGGCGCCCAGATACTGGATGGCAGGATCGTCTATGCCCGCAGTAAAGTCGAGCAGAACGCTATAGGGTCCAAAATCGGGCAGTTCGCCTGGCTCAAGATCTTCGATCGAAGGGAAGTTGCGCTCGTCGAGCAGGCTGGCCCAGTGATTATAGGCGCGGACCTGCATCCGGCGCTCGTCGGTGCCGATAGCTGCAGGCGGCAGTTCGCGATCGGTTTCGTCGCCGTCGTCGTAACCGTCCTGATCAGCATCATAATCGGTCGAACCGAAATTTCCGCGCAGCGTATCCATGGCCTTGGAAGCCCCCTTGGTGATAGTTCAGGAGGTCTTATGAAGGTGCGTGGTAAACAACGAGTTAAGAGCGGCCGCTTTGCAGGCGGAGCAACATTGTTAAGAATGGCGTCAGCGTTGCCCGCGATCAGAGCATATAGCGCATGCGGATGGTTTGGGACTGATCTTCGGCAGTGACGTCAAACGCCGCGGCACTGAATTTGGGTGGCCCCATGCGCACTTTGGCATCGCGCGAAAAGCCGTAGCCTTCCTTGGGCATCATCATCAATGCGCGGTCAGCTTTACCGTTGTTGTTCTCGTCATGCAGCAGCGCGATGGCATAGCGCCCCGGCGCAACGTTCTTGAAGCTGAATGTTACCGTAGAGCCAGCTGGGACGACCACGGAATGGGCTTTGGCTTCGCCGCGGCATTTGGGGAACAATTCGGGATTGGTGGTCATGCAGGCCCGAACAACCCCTTTGCTGTTTCGCAGATTGGTCGCCGTAACCTTTACAGTGGCGGATTGCGCGCCGGATTGCGCGCGTATCCCGCTGCTTGCCCAGAAACCGCCCGAGACCAGCAGACCTATCGCTGCAACGCGTCCGAAATTCCGCGATCGGTTCCGCAGATTTTGTCCCAAAACCGGAAATAGAGCCCGTAATTGCATGAATATGCCTCGTGATGCCGCTGGTGATGACTGGCTGTTATCAGCCAATCGCCCAACTTGGAATGAACGAGCGCGCGTGGAAACATCTCCCAGCCCATATGATTGGTAACGCCCATGATCGTCATGATCGCCAGAACCAACCCCAGCATTGCCACGTGGATCGGGATGATGAACACCAACGCGGGAATAACGACCGCCCCGGTAATCGCTTCGAGCGGATGAAAGCTCATCGCAGCCCAGGCCGTTGGAGGGCGGCTATTGTGATGCACGGCATGCGCGATCCGGAACAGGCGTGGCCGGTGCATCCAGCGATGTGTCCAGTAAAACCATGTGTCATGGAGAAAGAGATAAATCACCAGCGATAGCGGCAAGTACCACAGCGTGTATGCGTCCAAATCGGTGTAGATCAGCGTCCACCCCTGGTTTTGCCACCCCCATGCAACGACGCCGGCCGGAACACCGTAAATTGCGGCAGATAAGAGCGACCAACGGATCTCTCTGCTGATCTGGCTTCCCAATTTCGCATAAAGCCTGGGCCTGACGCGCGATGTGGCCCATGCGAATAATCCGCTTGCGATCAGGTAGCGGACCGCAACGATTGCCGTCATCGCCAATGCAGAAATTGTGATTGCGGTCAGCATCTTTGGCTCTATGCCGCATCATCCCGGCCAGCAACAGCGCCAAATGGGCTGATCAGGACTGGCCCCAAGTCGTACAGTCCGGATCGCTGCTCATCACATTTCTGCGCAGCGAAGCCCGCGCAAGCCGCTCGATTTCGACTTTGCGCCGTGCGGCGGCCAAAGGGTGCGACGGGGCAGGTCGGACGATTTCGGCATCATATCCATCGGCAACAATCACGCCGCAGGTTTCGGGCAGAAAAGCTTCGGTTTCCAGCGGGCTTCGATCCAGTTCTGGCGGTAGCCCCCAATAGAACCGGTCGCAAAAATCGAGATAATCAGGCCATTTGTTATCGCCCAGCAGATCCGCCCGGCTAACCTTGATTTCTACAATCACGACCTGCCCCTTGGCATCGATACCCATCAGATCGGCGCGGCGATTGTTGCGCAGGGGCATTTCGGGCAGACACCAGATATTGTTGCGCCCGAACAGCCGCAAAATACCGCGCGCGACATTCTTCGCGTCGGCGCTCAACATTGTATCACCGGGAAGGACGAGAGTCGGTTTAACCATCCCCGACACTTGGAACATATGGGGAACTTGGTCAAGCGCGGCGATGCGCTTTTGCGGTTAGGCCGATCGTTGCGGCCCCATCGCACCCGTTTCGGGCAGCAGGCTAAGCACGGCTTCGCGCGCCTCGAAATATTCGCGCCACAATGTCAGCGCGGCGACGGTCGCATCCTGTCCGCGGGCATTGACGGCGAGCAGGGCTGAGACGCCGGGTTTCATCATTGCCGCGAGATCGGCGACGTGGTTTTTGGCCAGTTCGTGCCGCCAACCCTCTGCGTCTTTGATCAGCGCGGGAAAGTTTCTGATACGATTGGTCGGCTTTTCCGGGGCAAGCCGCGCCAACATCGCCACTGCGCTCGCGGCATCTTGCACCGCAGCCCATTGCCGGCTCAGCTCGCTGCGCGGCTTTGACAGCGCCTGACCGGCAGGTTTGGCAAATTTTGGCGTTTCGGCGTCCATGGTCGCATGGCCATAACAGCGACGGCTTGCCAAAAGCCTAATGGCCGCAACCCAAAACTTTGGTGTCTGGGCTATGCGTAGTTTTGGACTGGCAAGCGCGTTTGCGCTTTGCTAAGCGCCGCGCTCGCTTCCATATTGCGAAGCGGGCAATATCAGCACCCGTAGCTCAGCTGGATAGAGCGCTGCCCTCCGAAGGCAGAGGCCAGAGGTTCGAATCCTCTCGGGTGCGCCATTTTTTCAATGACTTAATGTTCATTGATTCACCAAATAGGCAAAAAATAGGAAAACCCGATCTTTTGGTTGATTGACTAATTAGGGCCTCTGTGTGCCGATAGAGCTAGTCCGCTTTTGTAGTCGCCAGACCATATGATGTAAGTCGCGAACTGGGGTGAAAGCTGACAAGCGACCGAAGCAAAAGGCATTCCGCAAAGCGGAGCCATCTTCCCTTTGTGGTGCGTACAAATCCCCCTGTTCCGTTGTTAGGCCTAGTTTGCTTGCCGCCGATAATATGGCAGATCGGTCTTGCCCTGACTGACCTGCTTTAAGACCGTCTCAAAAGAGAGAGGTACGAGCTCCAAGGTTTACGCCGTTCGCTATTCAGAATTGCATTGCGCAGTGAAGGCCGCCGAAGAAGATCCAAATCATGTTGGGGCACTCGTCGATAACGATGACCTTTGACGTTTATGGTCATCTGTTTCACGACCCGGCGAAGGACGTGGATCTTATGGGTGAGATGGCGAGAGAATTTCTGCGCAGTGACCAAGGTTCTGTACCTTCGACAATTGAAAATTTTGTGAAATCATTGACTTGTAGTACGCCTACTCTGCGAAACAAATAAGGGGGAGGGGTATGTCGAACTATTTGCACTTCATGCAGAAGAGGCAGCCGCAGTTAGCAAATTTAGATCAATCTCTGGCTCACAGTATCCCACTCATTGATGATGAATACCCCGCAAGCGCTTATTGTCGGAGGCTGAGAGAACTAGCGGAAAGCTGCAATGCGGAGCGCGGTATCCGCCTTGCTTATTCGCGCGCGATAACAAACCTTGGGAAGTTGGAAAATCTCGAGGAAGAAATTCGTCGGCTCGAAGAGGACCGAAAAGCTAAAGCGCAAAGCGATTATGAGAAGAAGAAGGCTGAGATTGAAGCCAGCATTGCCGCGGCGACTGAGTCCATAAACACACTGGAAGGTAAGATTGATGCGCTTGATCCGCAAAAGGATCAGGCGGCCATTGACAAGCTGAAGGAGAAAATCGCCCTCAAGAAGTCTGAGATTGCATCTTTGCAATCAGATTTGGCTTCGTTGCATCCGAAGCTGGCACCTAAAACCCAGCAACACGTACTGTTTTGCACTCTCAGAGATGTAACTGAAGCATCAGCCTTTTTGTGCGATGTTTGCTCGAAAGCGGGAAAACGAAGAGCAAATCATTTCATCGAAAAGAGGATTGCACAACTAAAAGCCCTCACAAGAACCCAGTTACGCGCGGCATGGCGCTTTCTAGTCGATCTACTGATTTCCTTGCGCGTATTGAAGAAATCGACCGACTCGCAGTTGCCGAATATTCGTTGCTATCTGAAGACTATCCGCGTTCTCTCCTCGGTTATTGCTGAATATGATGCGAACCCGGGCGGGGCTCTAAGCCTGAACGAGGCATGCGAGATTTCTCGCCGTCCGATTACCTTTCCGGGCTGGGTAGCGAAGCTCGACCCTTGCTGTGGATGCAAAGAAGGGCCAGCTGGCGAGGATGAGCGTCTTTTGGATTCTGGGCCGCTAAAGAAGCTTGAGCAACTTAAAGAGTACCGAGAAGGATTGCATCGCGCGCAACGATGCCGAGAGCAGAATCCGGCCGCGGCTCCTTGCTCAGAATGCGATGGCCCATGCGAATGCACGTGCGACGAAACGTGCATGCCGCAAAACCCGTGCTGTGCTACGGTCGACACTTATGTGACCGACTTGATGACGGTTCGCCAGACACTTGAGTGTTACGAGGCGGCTGAGCTTGCCCACATTCACAATACGATGGCGGGCGAAAGCTTGGTGAGCAAACATACCGTCATGAAAGAGGTCGAGACCTTCGAAGAGACTGAAGAAACCGTCGATCGTTCAGAGGAGCAGGAGTATGCTTCTTCAGAGCAGTTCGAACTTCAAAGCGCTGTGCAAGAGACAACGGAGAAGGACTTCGCAGCGGATGCCGGTATCACAACAAGTGCGAAATATGGCATACCTAATGGTGAGATGGCAGTAAGCGCTTCGGCTAACGTTTCTTACTCCAACAGCAAGTCAAAATCGCGAAAGGAATCGGAGAGTTTTGCAAAGGACGTAACCGAACGATCGGTCATGCGGCTGCAGCAGAAGACTCGTGAGCTGTCTAGGCAGCGCCGCCTCACGCGGACTACTGATAAGAACACACATACAATTGAAGGGGGCGCGGATCATACCAACGCGCAGTTCTTCTGGACCAAGAAGATATATCGGGCTGAAACGATAAATTGGGGCAAGCGCATGATGGTGCGCAAGGCTATTTTCCATCCCTCGAAGCAATACAAGGAGCTTCTCAAGCGGCGCGAGGAGGCACAGCCGCTTGACAAGCCCATCGCGCCTGAAAAGCCAGAGGTAACGCCAGCGGAAATCACGCGCGACAATTACGATGATCTATGTCATGCCCATAATGCTGCTCCGATTTCACCTCCGGTGGCGAAAAAGCACGGCTTCGCGCAATTCTCGCAGGTCGAAGACCAAAATAAGAAGGCTGCACCGGCAATAGCCGCAAAGGCATCGACGGCGATCAATATACCCCCGGGATACCATGCGACGAGCGTCAAATTTGGCGGTGCGACTTATTGGAGCAAATGGCAGAAAAACGATACTGGTGACGTGTACCCTGATGATGCTGGAGCGGAACCCAACATGGCCACTTTTTCTGCCGGTGGGCAGAATGTTGTTATCTATCGCAACGAAGCGGTGCCGACGCTCAATGTGACGATTCCGCTCAATGATCTACGTTCGGATGAGTCCGCCATCGAGATCACCATGATGAGTTTGGGGGTCAACGCATACAACATAAACGTCGCGGCAGAGTTTGTTGTGGATCAGGAAACTGAAGATGCGTGGCGGCACGAAATCTATGATGCGATTATGGCGAAGTATCGCGAAGAGCTTTCCGAATACGAAGACGCTCTGGATGAGTACGAATCTGCACAAGATGACGGTAAACTGTTTGAAATAAAGGGAGAGAATCCTGCCCTGAACAGAGTTCGGGAAAGGGAGGAGCTGCAAAAGCAAATGATCTCGATCCTCTCATGTCAGCATTTTGATGACTTCAAATCGGTTCTGTCGAA
This sequence comes from Pontixanthobacter aquaemixtae, assembly GCF_009827395.1. GTDB lineage: Bacteria > Pseudomonadota > Alphaproteobacteria > Sphingomonadales > Sphingomonadaceae > Pontixanthobacter > Pontixanthobacter aquaemixtae. Next base: position 551,053 of record NZ_WTYX01000002.1, read on the forward strand.
AGTTGAACCTTGCGGATACCCCCAGATTGACTTTCAAAAATCGGATCAGGAAGAGGAAATTGCTCTCTTCTACCAGTTCGCATTCGAGTGGTCTCAGATGATGTATCTGTTCTCGCCATACTACTGGGCTGACAAGTGTGATTGGTCCACGAACATGAAGTTCGATACCGGCGATCCATTGCATAACAAGTTCCTTGAGGCGGGGATGGCGCTGGTAGAGGTTCCTGTAACACCAGGATACGAGGGATTGGTGGCCCACTTGCTAGCAACCGGTGAGATTTGGGGAGGTGAGGGCATGCCTGATCTCGATGACACCCAGCCGCATTACATTGCTATGCACGAAGAATTCAAGCGACAGAATGGAACCTTTCAAGATGACCGTCCCGGGCTTGTTGACATTGACTATGAGTACAATGACGGCAGCGGTAACCCACTGACAATTGATCCTTATACGATTGTCGTACACGGCACTGACTATTGGTGGGACTGGATGGGTACTCCTATTCCGGGAGAGTATGGATCAGAAAACAACACGGCCATCGATGATGATATTGATAGGGAAATCATTATCGATCGGACTTCATATCGCATCGTCGACATAGAACTTTATCGGGGCTTGGACAGCGGTCTGACAGATCCGGTCATTCCGACCTTGGCTGCACAGCAAAATGACCCAAATTTTGTCAGCGGCATGAAATGGATCATTACGCTCGACCGGGCGGTCTCGCTCAAACAACGACATCCAACTAACCCACCACCGCGGAAGAACTGGAAATACGCGACGGGCGGCATCCACGCAGGCGCTGCATTTAATGTCGAGGTTCCAGAGCCGAACCTGATTTGGCTCCGCCCAACCGAGGATGCCGAGCACCCTTATTGCCTGCCGTGCTTTCCAGTTGAGTGCTAGGAGATGACCTATGGCGCTCTAAAGACGACTGGGGATCCCTTTGGTAAACGAAGAGATGCCGCTAACGCGGAGAACGAGGGGATACCTGATGTAGGTTGGGATTTCTCTTTAAGCCGCTTGGAAAAGGTACAAGTAAATCGGCCATATCTTGCAGGGAACTTTTTTAGGCGGAAAATCCGTGACAAGGTATCATGGATGAAGAAGTATTGGGGGGAACCCCGAGAGGTAATGGAACAGACCATTGTAGATTGGCACTTGGCTAGAAACCGCCTCGATGAAACCGAACTTCTCAAGCCAAACGATTACATCAGCGGTTTGGACTGGGTCACGCCCGAGCTGATCAAGACGCACGAGCTCACAGAAGTAGTTGTCACATCTGAAAGTGGCGAATTCTACAAAACCGACAAGTTGCATGGTTGGATCAGTAGGATTGACGGGACGGCTATCTACGCATCACCATCGAAGCCAAAAAATTTCACATCAGGGCGAGTTATCGAAAACGAAAAAATTACGATACTCGCTCGCAATAATGATGGTTGGGCTATTGCAAAACGATACAAGGAGGATGGCCCATACTTCTTTATCGACAGGCTAACTTACCTAGATGTTAGGGAGGGGGATGATGATCTCCGTTGGCGAATGATGTCCAAGGACCCAAAGTGTTTCCTTCATCGCGTCAAGCCGGGCGAAACAATTGAAGGTATCATAAAGAAATACTACTTAACGACCATCAAAGATGATGCGTTGATGGTCTATAAAGATAAGCCGCAGCACCGCCTGAAGTCTATTGCCCAGAACATAGTTTTTAATAATCCGAATGCTTTTGGCAAGAAGGTCATTGCAGGTGAAAAGAACTACGGCATCTACATGACGCTGCAATCAGATAACATCATCAAATTGCACGACCCAGACTACATTCGACAAAACATTCTCGAACTGACCGATAAGGATCTGAACGTAGCCTACTCAGAAAGTAACAGCTGGGATGCTGCTATCGAGTGGTGGGAAACTTTCGAAGACACGACCGGTGTTGGTGCTATTCGCGGGATCAGAGATGGGCTCGGTGATGGCATTGTTGCTTCGCTCTACGGCTATGTCGATATGGCGAAGGACATTTTCAAAGCCGCTTGGTTCTTGATGAAAACCACTTGGGTCGATGTCGCTGTAGCGACGGTTAAGTTCTTCAAGAAATATGACAGCTGGGAGAAATTGCAGGCTTTAGCGGCACAGATATGGGGTGAGCTTAAGGCGGGAGCAATAAAGGAATACGAGGAACTGAAGTTTGCAATATTCTCACGCAAGGCAGCCAATGTCGCCTATGCGATTGGCCGAATGATTGGCTTCATTGTGGCCGAGATCATCATTGGTATACTTACGTCGGGGATGAGTGCTGCCCTTTTGGCCGCGAAATTCGGGGCAAAAACGCTTTCAAAATTGCTGAAACAGATTTTCGAAGTGATTCTAAAAACTGCCAAGGCAAATGTCGCTAAACTCAATGATACAATAAAGAGCATAGCTAAGTTCCCGGTTACTGTTAAAGAATTGGTGAGAAAAGTTAAAAAGGGTGCAGATACATTATTAAAAGATATTCCGCCAGATGATGGCCTGTACAAGAAGTTTGCTCGCAATAAGAAAATGTGGAAGGAGTTCTATGATCAGCTAGCAGAATCTTCGACTTACAGGGGTAGGCGGATTAACGAGGCTGGCAATTTGGAGCTATCGTTCGTAGATGGAAAAAACCAACTATTGGCAGTGCTGGATGAGAATGGAGATCTGCTGGAGGCAACTGTGGATTTCACAGAGATCCATAAGCTGACAGATGCTTCCAAAAAATACGATAAGAAGGCCAATGACTGGTTTGCTAAATTTAAGGGGCGGCCCAAAGAATTCGATTCCGGACACCCCGGCCCATCGAGCTTTATTAGAGAATTGCCAGGCCTAATCCGTATTGCCCAGCCGGCGACGCAAAATGCCGGGCGCAAGTTGACGAAATACGGGATCGCGTCATTCAAAGACTTCGAAGAGGTCATGAAGCTGATGATCGGCGACATGAATGGACTAACTAAGGAAGGCAAGAAAAGCTTATATTATTTGGGCGACGAGCTTGAATGGCGAGGTGGGTTCAAGATTAAGTATAATCGAGAGGGTGGCAATGTGACCTCGATGGATATCTCCACTGTCTTTTCGGGACCAAACGGAACCAGTTGGTACAGCCCAAAATCTGTCCGATTCAGCAATAAGCCTGATGTCTTTGCATCGGAATGGATGGAACTATTGCCTCCAATCGACGGTGATTTCGTAAACGCGATGAATTGACGACCGGCCTAGCTACCATTGTTCAGGGACCGAACCCGAGGACTCAGCGGCGCCAGCGCCATACTTCCTTTAAAGCCCGAAGGACCGACAATCGTAGGTTATCCTTGCCCAATGGTGTCAAACGATGATGATCTTGGCGCAGACGCTTCTAGCAGCGACTTCCGTTCGAATTATGTAATAGTTTTTATGGCGCTGCTCCAACATTTTCACAGGACAGATACTCACCCCTGCTAACCAATAGTCGTGGCCGGACGATATGTGAAATATCGGAGATTGGGTCGTAGACTGAAGGTCCGCTTCGCAGGTTCGATCAGCTAGATTCAGTTACTCCTATCCAGCCCGAAAATCTATTAATCGAACTGGGCGGTTGTTGGCTGTGCTACTGAGGCAACTTCTTTGATCTCAAAATGAATTCAACCCGACAAGCGCGCCCCTGTGGCGCGAAATTCGGGAGAACTCACCTTGCTTACCAGCCTTCGCCAGCCAGTCCGGCAATTGCCATTGGTCCCAGCCGATTTGCTCAAGTCTCACGACGTATATGAGAAGTTCGACACCCGCTTTCGTGCCTGCGCAAGGCTCTTGCAGTCGCTTTGGCGAGAGGCGCAAGAACTGCCCTGCGGCCAGAAGCGCTCGACAAAGGGGCGCAGCAAGCGACTAGGTTCGCGGCTGGCAGCGAAAGCAGCCATTGCTGGGCGCAACTTTCTCACGCCAGCCATTGCAGCGTTAGCCGACGTGGAGATTGCTTATCAGGAGCGAGGCGCGCTTATCGATAGAGATCGCCTTTCTTCAAACCTGCTTTCATCAATGCCTCTTGCATTCAACTTGGCAGGACCTTGGCGACTTGATCCGCAGTTAGCAGCAAAAATTCTTTGCAAGCTCTTCCCATCTGTGAAAATCAAACGCGTGCTACATGTCTGGTTCGAGCACTCACCAAATCGGCTGGACCCCAATCTGACAGGCGACCGGTCGGCGCTCGACATTGCCGTTGTTTTCGAGCGACCCGACGGAAAGCGTGGCTTGATTGGCTTTGAAATCAAATACTCTGAAGACTCGCATGACGGAAGCAATCGCGAGCCCCAAAGCCCTTTTGACGAACTTGCCAAGTCCTCTGACCTTTACAAGGAGCCCGATCATTCTGCCTTGCGGGTGCGGCCAATGCAGCAGCTCTTTCGCGAACATCTGCTGTGCTACGCAGCGCTGCGCCAAGAGCTCTATGCAGAAACGCATTTCGCATTAGTGGCCCCGTGTCAAAATCACCGCATTGAACGCTTACAAACACTCTACTCTGCATTCTTAAAGAATGCAGAATCGGGCATTGTCCCGTTCCGCTATCTCGAGCTCGAGACCATTATTGCCGCTTTCGCAGAAGTGGGCGAGGAAGATTATGCAACGCTGCTGTTCGAGCGCTATTGCGACTGGCAGCGGCTCGACAACCTCATCGAAGGCTCGATCACGAGATCTGTCCGTGATTGGTCCGTAAGGTCCGCTCCTAACCGTCCAGATCTATCGCTTGTGGCGAGTGCTGCGTGATGTTTGAGCGCAGCAAACTGCTCAGCGATGAGGCCTTTACTCAATTGCTCATGAATGGCCATGCGACAGCAGGGGGTGACGATATAGATCCTCCGCCTGTGGTGAAGCTTTTCACGCCGGACGCTGCAGCGACTTGGCTGCTTACTGAAGTTGACCCTGACGATGAGGATAGAGCCTTTGGACTGTGTGATTTGGGCCTTGGATCTCCAGAGCTCGGCTGGGTTCGTTTGAGTGAGCTCGAAGCGCTTCGTGGCACGCTAGGTCTCCCAGTTGAAGTCGATCAGCAATTCACATCGGTCCAAAGTCTATCTGAACATGCCAAAGAGGCCCGTCTAAAGCGCCGAATAGCTGCATAAGCAACTTGGCGGGCTGGCAGATCAACCAGTTCACGCAGCTCCAGCGGAATGGGTGCTCTTGGAGTTTGTAACCCAGCCCGCATTAAGCAGCATTGAGGAGTGATTGAACGAAAAACTGGCTCAATTGCAATGAATGAAAAGACCACTTGCCTCGATATGGAAGCTCTTAAAAAGGAGTTCTCTAATGCACTATGATCAAGACGATCCGCCTCAGCTCATCACCATCCGTGAATTTTGTACTCGATATGCCGTTGGGCGAAGCAAAGCCTATGAACTTCTCAACGCCCGAAAAGTAGAGGCCAAAAAGTTCGGCAGCAGCACGCTGATTGTGCGCGAGAGTGCCGACCAATGGGTCGCCAACCTTCCGCCTTATGCGCCTTAAACCCAACGCCCTCCAATCATCCGCACTCTGGCACAAGCCCGTTCGGTTACCACCAGCCCTCCCTGCTCCGGGGTCGGTCATGGGCAAGCGCTGGCCAGTCCGCCTGCATGCGCGCGACCGCATGGTGATAGGCATCCCGTTCAAGCTGTGTGGCAGCTGGTGGGTATTCCTTTTGCAAGCGATCCATTTGATCCGACCTTCGCACTGTTTCGACAAGCCGGTCATTATGTTCATCGAGTTCCCAGCCCGACTGCAGAACTTCCCAAGCGCAATCGGCAAAGGCAGACAAAAATGGCATGCGTCCATCAGCGGCCTTTCGCCGCGCGGCTGGGCCAAGAGATTGTGACCCACCAAGTGCGTTCAAGTTTTGAATGCTGCCAATTATGTATCGGTCTGGCTTCGCGATATTGAGCAAATCAACCAATGGGCTGCGACTGGATAATTCTTCTTGGTCAGACCAATGTAAAATGTCAGGATGAATCGCGCTGGCCAACCAGCGAAAGATCCACCAGTGCCTCTGGTTCCGGTTATGATTGAAGCCTTCTGCGCGATTAGCCGCTTGAACATCATACTCGGTTTCTAGCTTGAATTTTGGATCAGCTTTGTCTCGCCAGGACTCCAGCCAAGGCTCGACTTTTGCCAAGGCCTGACGCGGAAGATGGAGCCCTAGTCGCGTGACTACACTTTGTTCATCCTTGGCGTTCACATAGATCCAGTGCGCAGGAGCGTTGGACCAAGCCTTTGCGCGTTGTGCCAGCGCATGGGTCACCTCGGAAACGAGTGGCGGCACCTTGGCGTTACCGACTGCATCTGGGCATTGCCTGATTGTGATTTTGGTATTGAGAAATACGCCATGTTCCTGGACCAGGAAGCTGGCCATATCGTACATGTTTTCGCACTGTTTCAGATTAAGGTAATTGCTATCTGCCGATTTCGGCCCTTGGGAAATACGTCTTCGCCTAGGTTTAGCCTTTTCCGGCAAGTCGGCAGTGACCTTGCCCATTATTTCAGGTGAAACTGGTTGTGGCGCATCTCCATGCAGCAGCCTGTCAAAACGGCACACCTTAATCATTAAACTAGATCGATCGGTTATGTTGCCCGGATCACCTTCCCATTGTTCCATCATATCAAGCATGAAGTCGGGAAATGCTCGCGCGCGTGACGAGGCCAGGTGCCGAAAGCCCGACGCGATGGCGATCCGATCAGCCTCAAGAACCTCAAAGAAGGCAGCATTTACGATATCGCTTGAGCGTTTTGCCCGCGCCTCGAAATTGTAGATGTACAACAGAAAATCACGGATGAGTTTGACGATTTCTTGAGGCTGCGTTTGCCACTGCAATATCGCTTCATCTTGCGCATCCACATCTGCTGCCAGCACTGCCCGGAAGTATTTCAACACGCTGGCTGCATTCCCCAGCGAAAGGCACTCAGCCACCAATTCAGTGGTCACAGGCCCAAGGTCAGCAATCCCGTCCAGCTGAACCAAAGCGTCCCGCGCAGCGCCTTCTGCTACAGCTGCAATCATATCGAGTGCGCGCGGCTCATACTGAATTTCTTCGGCAGCGCAGACCTTTGCTAAAAGCTCATAGAGATCGGCGCTATTGAGGGTGCGAAGTTGAACTAGCTGGCAACGTCCGCGCAATGTTCGGCGCACATTCTGGGGTTCGGTTGTCGCGAATACAATTCGAACGTCTCGGTTCGGATCTTCAATAGGCTTCAGAAGTACATCGGCCCCCGCCTTGGAGAGCCCATGAGCCTCGTCGACAAAAGTGGTCCATCTCCAGAGCACCGCCTCGTCTATGGATTTTGTGATGTATTTAGCATCTTCAGCCGAAGAGGACTTGGCTCCGTTGAATTCAGAATATCCGATGGCGGGCCTTCCCTCGAAGATTTGAACGCAGTTTTTGCATTCGCCGCATGGAGCATCAGTAGACTCACAAAGGTATGTTGCACCTATAATGCGGGCAATGGTGGTTTTTCCGGTGCCGCTGGCTCCTGCAATAAGCAATGGTTGAGGTCGCTCGGATTCAAGCCATAACTTCACTGCCTTTGCAGCTGAGTCTTGTCCGACAAGATCCGCCAACTTGCACGGTGCATGTGTCCGAGTAAGTTTACGGGGCATTAGGGTGTAGGCTCATTGTCGAGGGTACATCGATTAAGCTCTGCATTCGGCCCATCACCCCAGGTGGCCATGGCGAGCCAGATGCCATGATATCTTCGGATTTGAGCTTGGTGGGCTCGCTCTTCAAAATCAACGATCCGCATGACTTCATCAAAATCATGCGGGCGTTCGTTGGGGCGCCAACGACTAGAATTGCTGGGATGGTGGGGATTGAGCGATTCGTGCATTTCAGGACTTTCTTCGAAATATAAAGTGCACACATAAACTGTGTACAGTTATATTTTCAAGCCTAACTTTTCTGGAGTTTCGGATTTCCTTGAGTTATGGCCCTTCCTAATATGGACAGCTATTTCAGAACTCGCCGCAAGGAACTTGGCCTCACCGTCCCTGAAATCGCTGAGCGTGTAGGTGTTTCAGACACTGCTGCTTGGAATTGGGACCGCGGCAAATCACTCCCTAAAGAGGAGTATGTCGAGAAGCTGGCCGCCCTCCTTGATGTCAGTTCACACACGCTGAATGAACAGCTTGTCCGGATTGACCCAGAATTGACTGATTTATCTAGCCGCGTTGACAGAATTCTGGATCGGGCGAGAGACGATTTGGCATCCCATCTTGGCGTAGAAGTCGAGCGCGTTGAAATAAACTTTTTGATCAAATCACGAGCTGACACTTAGAAGAATGGGGGGAGTCGGATGTGCGGGCTATCCTGAAAGTTTGGATTGGCCTGTGATTGCGACGCCAAGAAACATTTCGCGCGGCCAGTTGAATGATGGGGAAATTGCGGAGCGCAGAATTTGAAACGGCACGACCTAAGTAAAACCAAGATTACGCTATTCGAGCAATGCCCAAAGCGGCTTTGGCTTTCTGTGCGCCGACGCGATTTGATCAAAATCGATGCCGCAACGCAGGCGCGCTTTGATACCGGCCATGCCGTTGGCAACCTTGCTTGTGACTTGGTCGAAGACGGAGTGATGGTCACTATGGACGAAGGCGTCCAAGGGGCGCTGCAGCAAACCAGCAATCTTATCGCGGCAGCCGATCTCCCCATATTTGAAGGCACGTTTCAACATGAAGGCGTACTTGTTAGGGTCGACATCATGTGGCCAGATCGCAAGGACGGATGGCACGTCGCCGAAGTTAAAAGTACGGCTTCTCGCAAGGACTATCACATTGCGGATTTAGCAACGCAGGTCTGGGTTATGGAAGGTGCTGGTATCAAAATTGCCTCAGCTTTCATCCGCCACATCAACACCAAGTTTGTCTATGCGCGTGAGCGCGACTACCTGGGGTTTCTAACGGATCGGCGCTCTGATGAGGAACTTAGGCCCATTGCCGACGACCGGCTGGCTGTTGTTCTGGATGCGCGCCAAACACTACACGGTGATGAGCCAGATATAGCGCCTGGCCCGCATTGCGATGAGCCATTTGGGTGCGATTTCAAAGAATACTGTTATCGCGGCATCAAACAGGCTGAGTGGCCAAATTCTCTTCTACCAAGGACCGGCAAGAAGATTGCCGCAGCATACCAGGTGAAAGGGGTTGAGGAGTTAACCGAGATTCCGGCAGGCGAGCTCAAAAACCCAGCGCATGAAACCATTCGGATTGCGACAGTCTCTGCCGAGCCTTTTCACGATCCTGAGCTAGCAGGCAAGCTCACAGCGGATTGGGTTTCACCCCGCATTTACCTGGATTTCGAAACTATCAATCCGGCTATTCCGCGTTGGATCGGCACGCGCCCCTTCCAGCAGATACCCTTCCAATTCTCCGCGCATATCGAGGACACATCCGGCGCGATAGAACACCGCGAATATCTTAGCCTTGAGGATGCAGACCCCCGACGCGCATTTGCTGAAGCTTTGCTGGACGCAGTGCCACCAAAAGGCGCAATTATCACTTACAATGCACGCTTTGAACGCTCGCGCCTAAATGAACTGGCAGCACGCTTCGGCGATTTGTCAGAAGCGCTGAAAGGGCTGGCAAGCCGCGTCGTCGATTTGGAACCTGTCGCGAGGCAATGCTGGTATCATCGCGACCAGAAGGGCAGTTGGTCGATCAAATATGTGTTGCCAACAATCCCAGGGATCAGCGGCTATGATGATCTGGATATTCAAGATGGCATGGAAGCTCAAAGAGCTTACTTTGAAGCACTAAAGGAGCCAATTGGAAGTTCTCGCCGCGACGAGATCGCGCAGAGCCTACGCGACTATTGCGCCAAAGACACGTTCGCCATGGTTGAATTGCTCCGGCATCTGACGAATGAAAGCGCTGGGGGAGTTGCAGAAAATTAGGCCAGTCACGCTGTAGAGCATGCAGAGCGGGTGCTATATGCCTTATGCCTTACTTCACCTCCCTAATACTACACCTTATCCTTCAATATCAATATAGATATCAATATCTTCAAGATCCAAATATGGATCTCAATCCTATCTACCTTCCTGCTTCAGGTTTGGGGGGATATTAAGATGTCTTCTCGAGCGGAACGCAAATTTGAGCAATATGAGTATGCAGAGCCCGAGGGCCATGCCAACCCCAAGGTGAAAGCTGCGATTGAAGAGCTTCTGCTTCATCACACCGAGGTGAAGCAAATGCCCCAGCCAAGTCAGCTCAAATTATCCGCCTGGGTGAGCTATTACCCTACGACACGAACCATCTTCATCGACGGTGAGCAAGCTAAGCGAACCAATATGAGCATTCCTGATGTTGTTGCTCTGCTGAAAGAACGCGATGAGTTGCATGAGCCTAGGCAAAGGCCTGAGCCCGGCGACTGTCATCTCAGTTTTGTTCGAAACGACAATGACTAGCGTTCGTTACCAACAGGACGTTCCACCCAAACCAGCCGGTCAACGCTGATTTGGATCAGCGGAATTGTGGTATTCATTTAACGCAGGACACTGACCTGCCTGCTCAGTTGTTTGACTGAACGGGGCCTTGGCATTGGCCTATGCGATATGGTTCATGTGGTTTCGCTAAGCGGGCAATGGGCCTTGAGCCGACGCAAACCTTCGCTGTGTTCCTGAAGCCAATTCCACTTAGCGTTCTGCTGGACCTGACAGACTGCCTACTTTTTGCCGCTGGACCAACCGACATTGCACCTTTGACTCTCTGCGGTTATTTAGGTTCCTGCAGCAGGTCAGTCCCAGCTGTGAGGCTTTAGAACCTCCCACCACTGTCGCCGGTCAAGTTCATCTTGGCCGGGTGGCCGTTACGTATGTCCAGGGTTCGCCTAAAGGTGGCGGCGCTCTGTGACAGTGCAGGGTTCTAAACACCCGGCTTCGGGCCCGCCTCTTAATCGATTGAAACAAGAGGCAAAATTGCACAACACATCCATGCACCAGCCAACGCCGCAAACCCAGCGCGTTCATTTCACCGCACGTTTTCTGAATTCAATTTCAGGAGGACGATCATGAGTGGTGATAGGGGATGGCTATTCATTGCCATTGGGACATGGGGCACAGCCCTTCTGACACTTACCGATTACCGCCTCATGGCTGACCTCCCAGCCGCCTGGGCACGGGGCCAATGCAACTTGGTGGGATTTGCCACCGTTCCATTCAAATATGTCGCAATTGGTGCGGGTCTAGCAACGTTAATCTACTGGTTCACAGCCATGCCGGATGGCTCCTCCGAGCAGGAGGCGCATGACGATGACTAGGCCGGCTCATATTATCGCCCTTGCTGTCATACTCAGTACTGCGGCCTGCTCGCCCGGAGTTGACGAGGAAACAACCGGCGACGGAGGCTGGCAACTGAGAGAAGAGACCGACAAGTTTACCGACCAAACCAACAGGTCAGCTCAAAGAACATTCGTTCAAGACGATGCGCAGATCACCTTAGAAGTTAGCTGCAACAATGGCGGGGTCACATACCAAGCCACAGCATTTGACGCGGATGGCAAGGGACTCGATTTTAGCACTCAGTCAGGCTTCGATTACTATGGCAACCCATATACCAACACCCGAGTGTGGATGCGTTTCGATGACTTGGGGACGATTCCTTTTAGCGCTTCAATCCCGCATTACTCCAATCAGGCAGACATATTGGTGCGGTGGGAAAAGCAGGATGCCGTGCAGGCGCGAAATGTGCTTCTGCGCCTTCAATTCGTGGACCGTTCGACTGATCTGGAATTTGATCAATCCGACTCAGCGGTACAGCGAGTACTGGAGCCCTGTGCCGAGGCGATGGAGCAGCAGGCGCAAAGCCCGCAAGCTGCCAATGAACAGATCCGCAACAGGTAGGCTGCGCACTTAAGTGTGACAGTATTGCGCCCCAAAATCCGTCTTTCGGCGCTAACAGTTACTAGACCAAAAGCGGCCGTTCTGAAATTTGATGGTAGAGAATATCTATTGGCCGAGACGAAAGGCATAAGCGGTTAGCGCATGATGATGCTCTTCGAGTTGGACGCCTGCGATACGCGCCAAGGTGCCCGATGGGCAGCAATCAACTCAGCCCCCACAACATAGTTCGATCAAAAATCATCCTTTCAGAGTGCACCAAAGATCGGACCTTTGTTACGCGCGATCGTCCACATTAAGCGGGTTTGGGCTGAGTAAGCGGTCATCATTTCGCGATTGTCATAGCGATGCGCCGCGCGGGCCAGTGGCAATAATAACGGCGAACCTGTCCGGCCCCCGATCGACTGCTTCTACGCTGGTCGCGAGACCAAATTCGTTGTTCGCAATTAAGAGCGATTGAGGCTTTCAGCGACGTTGCATTTAACGCGAACTAGCCAAGACGTATCACCCGTGTCAAAACGCCGGCAGGAGACATTATGGCCATAAACGAAGAAGTCATGACAATCATCCGCATCCTCAACGAGGAAGGGTTCGGCGTTCTTGCCGGCGACCTCATGGTCGAAATCAGCCAGGGGCGAGACCAACGCGAACTCGACGAAGAGACGCTAGACACCGAGACGGCCGATTATGATGCGCGAGAGCCAATCGCCCCCGAGGATCAGCTCCCTGCAGCCATGCAAATTCTGCACCGCCGCCTCGTCGCACCGGCCAAGGCGCTTGCGGAAGGGGAGCGTCTGCTGGGTGAACTTGGACAGGGAAAACCGGTACGCATCCGTTTCGTCGACCCCGTCGAAGGCATCGACCGGCTGGCCACGGCGCGCGACGACAATCCCAATTTCCCACTTGGCCGCGATGACATTGGCCGGAGCGACGTTGCCGAAAAGCTCGACGAACTATTGGCGCAGATCGCCGCACCCGGGGCGATCGTCTGATGGCGCTCAGCTCGACCGCCAAGACCGAATTGCGCAATATGCTGCGGGCGTTTCGCGCGGCGCACGGACCGACCGCCGTGCCCAATGGCAATGGCAAAGCGCTCGAAGCATGGCTGCTCGTAAAGATTGCCATGGAAGCAAACCGGACCGGTCACTGGACGGTCGAGTTGCGGCGCGGCGACGGCTCACCGCTTCCCCCTGGACAGCCTTTCGATTTGCCAGGAGGTCCGAGCCAGTTGCGCCCGAGTAATCCGTCAGGTCCGTGTTTCGTCCATATCGAGCACAATCTGCATGGCGCCCGACTCGAAATTCACGGCAGCCTGCAATGGATGGGACGCAGCAATGCGCGGCACGAGTGCGATATCTCTGTAGTCCCGGCGCAGATCGCTGAACGACTGCGGTTCAATGGTGGTGGCTATCCGCATGGCCTCCCCGTTGCTGCCATCGAGTGCAAGGACAAAACGGGGGACGGCGTGCTCGACGAAACGCGCCAGACTCTCGCACGGATGTTCGACCTTGCCCTGATCACGGCACCGCAAGGCATCGGCGAGTGTCGTATTTTCGAAGCCTCTACCAACTCCCGCTGGGGAATTCGCAACACCACCTATCGCGGACTTTATTCGACCGGCACATTTGCCATCGCTCGCGCTGGGAATTTCCAGCCTGGCGCGCGGCGCCTGGCAACGCACTACTACATCGCAACGCTTGATTCGATTTATGAAGCGTCAGGAGCGTCGGTGGGCGCGCTGATGTCGCGATGGCAGACGACACTCGCAGCCATCACCACCTTCTAAGAGGGCTCGGATATGATGGATCGAGGCCGCCCAACAATCTGGCGGCTGGTTTGCGCCCCAGTTCAAGACGTAAGCTTCCGATTCCTTAGTCCCCGAAAGCGGACATTTTACTCGGCCATATGGGTAAAGAAGACTTGAGGTGGCCCACTCATCAATCGCCCTCGCCACACAAAGATGCGTTTCGGGGATTTCTGAGGCCACCTTCAAAATCGATCGTCTTCTCAGTCAGGCCGATATGCACCCATTGGAACGTCTCCCATTTCGGTCAGGCAAGGGCGTTCGCGCGTTAAACGGCGTGGCAACCGATAGCACTTCTTATGCTTGCGATTGCCCTGAGAATCGAGCGTCTATTCACCTTTCAGTTCCTCGCCTATCGTCTTGAAGTCTTGGAATTACTCGAGCGTCTAAGTCTCTCAACCTTCCGCGCTTGCGATTTCTACTATCGAACTCTAACGGTCTTTTGTGGTGCTCTATATAAGAAAATTCATCTCTTCTGCAGTTTATGAAGAGATTTGAAAGCTTTGCGAGGCCTTAAGCCAGTCTCAGCGCTATCGGAAAACCCGACGGCCCAATTCGTATCGGAGGAAAAGCTCGTGAAGAGGATAAGTAATCCGCCCGATGCTCTTTCCCTAATGACGTCTGCCCGCAGTTTCGGAAACTATGATCTTGCAGCTGCGCTCGCAGATCTGATCGACAACAGTATCACAGCAAGAGCGAAGAACGTCTGGATCGCCTGTCGATACAATGGCGGCGATCCAGCTGTCTCGATCACCGACGATGGCGAGGGAATGAGCCCCGATCGTCTGGAAGAAGCAATGCGGCCTGCCTCCTCCAATCCCTCCGAAGAGCGCTCACCCGATGATCTGGGCCGTTTCGGTTGGGGTCTGAAATCGGCTTCATTCTCTCAGTGCAAGAAGCTCACCGTGATCTCGAGAAAATCGGGCATTGCGCATGGGGCCGAATGGGACCTCGATGCCATTGAGGACTGGTCGATGGGCATCCTCGAGGCCGGAGAGGTCGATGCAATCGCTACGCACGAGTTTCCAGCCGACCACGGGACCGAGGTCACCTGGAGCAATTGCGATCGGCTCTCGGAAAACTGGAAGATTTCTTCACAAGCCTTCAATGAGCTCATCGTGCATGCGATGCACGAGCTGGCTCTTATCTTCCATCGCTTTCTGGAAGGAAAGGTCGATAGACAGAAGCTCAAAATCCATTTCAACGGCCAAGCTCTGGAGCCCTTCGACCCTTTCCATACCTCCCACAATGCCACCCAGCCACTCGAATGCGAGCCACTCGAGGTCTCGGGAAGCCGCGTCGAAATAAGGCCGTTCATCCTTCCCCACTTCTCCAAGCTCAAGGAGCACGAGCATGAAAGGCTCGGCGGCAGAGAGGGCTTTCTCAAGAACCAGGGGTTCTATGTCTATCGAAACAACAGACTGATCATTCATGGCACCTGGTTCGGTCTCGTGAAGCACGCCGAGATGTCGCAGCTGATCAGGATCAGTGTCGATATCCCAAACACCATGGACGACATGTGGAAGATCACGGTCGACAAGAGCGATGCACAGCTGCCGTCGGTCCTGAGAATGAGACTGAAGCAGATCGTCGCTGGCCTCAGGCAACGCTCGACCCGGGTCTACAGGCAAAGAGCTGGCCGGATAAACGATCCCACAACAGAGGCAGTCTGGACGCGATACACACGGAATAATGAAATCCAGTATCGCGTGAACAGGGACCACCCGATCGTTGCTCAGCATCTTTCGTCCGACAGCGGGAAAGAAGCCAGTGCCGTGATGAAACTCATCGAGCGCAACTTTCCAGTGTCATCTTTCATGGATGACACCGCGCTTCGCCCGGAACGGCTCGCGCAAACGGCTGCAAGCAGGCGAGAGATAACCGATCTACTCGAGGCCACGCTCCCTCGACTGCTTCACGAATGCGGTGGCGACAAACAAGTGATGTCGCAGAAGCTGCGGCAAACCGAACCCTTCACGGTCAATTGGCCGGTGGTCGAAGAATACCTCCAGAACCATGGTTGGGCAGCATGAGCATCAAGGCGAAAGCGGGTTACTTCGCACTTCTGGTCAGAGAACGCTACGCGGACGAGCTGAAGCAAATGGCTTCAATCCCGCCCGAGGCCATCGATACGGTGCTTCAAGAGGATCCCTTCGCTCTCAGTGAGGAGAATCTAGCTGCCGTTCGACGTCACCTCGAATTCCAGTTTTCGGTGCGACAGGACGCAGGCCATTCGGTCAAGAGCGATTACAAGCCTTGGCTTCGCGAGCGGACTATCGATTTCTATTACTGGGACCGACTGAGGAAATACTATCTCGAGTCCGATGCCCTGCCCCCAAACGTCATTTCAAGGCTCGATGAAGTCACTGACGAAGTGCTCGACTATTGCGGCAACCCCGAAGACGAGGGGACCTGGGGCCGGCGGGGAATGGTCATGGGGCATGTTCAGTCAGGGAAGACAACAAACTACGCGTCCTTGATCTGCAAGGCTGCTGACGCCGGCTACAAGATCATCATTCTCCTAGCCGGGCTCACCAACTCCCTGCGCACCCAGACGCAAGAGAGAATGGACGAGACATTCATCGGCAAGAAATCGCTCTTCGGACAGCGCTTTCCCGATCTAATGCCGATCATGTCCCATTGTCCCCCGGGCGAACGTTTCTTCCCGGTATTCGGGACGACGAGAGATTCCGACTTCAACACCGAGATCTCAAAGTTCGGTGTCACTCTCGACAACCTCAAGGACCCGATCATCTTCGTCACGAAGAAGAACAAGGGGATACTGGAAAACCTACTCAAGTGGATCGAAGGGCAACGGCAGGACGGTCGCAAGATCGACTATCCACTTCTCATGATCGATGATGAAGCGGACAATGCGTCAATCAACACGCACAAGGATCCAACCAAGTCGACCGCGATCAACAATGTCATGCGTTTGCTGCTCCAGCAGTTCAACCGATCGAGCTACGTGGGATACACTGCAACTCCGTTTGCCAACATCTTCATCGATCCTGAATCCGAAGCTCAGATGCGCGGAGATGACCTCTTTCCTCGCCACTTCATCAAGGCCCTCGACCCTCCGACGAACTATGTCGGCGCCACGAAGGTCTTCTCGCCAGAAGGCTCCCTACGACCGCAGATGCTGCGGGTCGTCGAGGACTACGGTGATATTCTTCCTCTCAAGCACAAGAAGGATCTGGAGCTGGAAGAGCTTCCGCCATCCCTTCTTGAGGCCATCCGGGCTTTCGTTCTGATCCGGGCCATGCGCGTATTGCGTGGCGATGGCGAGAAACACTGTTCGATGATGATCAATGTCAGTCGCTTCAACGACGTCCAGGCTCGCATCCATGACCTTGTCTACAGCTATCAGCAGCGGTTGGATGACGCCATCAAGGTCAATTCAGGTTTGGGATCAGCGGCGATTCAGGATCCGGATATCCTTGAGCTGAAGCAGACTTTCGAGCGCGAATTCCAGCATACCGAGTTCGACTTCGATGAGGTCCTGCCTGCGCTGACGGAAGCATCGAAAACGATCAAAGTCAGAACGATCAACATGCGTGGCGGTGCACTCAACTATGAGGAAAGCAAGGAGCACGGCCTGCATGTGATCGCGATCGGCGGTCTGGCACTCTCTCGCGGCCTTACACTGGAGGGCCTGTCCGTAAGTTATCTGCTCCGGAATTCGGCCGCGTCAGACACTCTGATGCAGATGGCGCGCTGGTTTGGTTATCGCCGAAACTACGAAGATCTATGCAGGCTATACATCTGCCAATCTGCCGTCGATCACTATGAATATATCGATGACGCGGTCGAGGAACTGCGAGGCGAACTCAAGCGAATGGAGGCTCGTGGAGAAACACCCGAGCAGTTCGGCCTGAAGGTCCGGCGAAGCGAAACCGGGATCATGATAACGGCTGCAAACAAGATGCGCAGCGCCCAGCGTATGCAGCTGGCAGAATCCTTCGCCTACAAGCATGTCGAGGGTTTCGCGCTGTTCAACGATGCCAAGGTAAATCGCACAAACCTGGAAGGCACATGTGCCTTTCTTGAGGAGCTTGGTCGCGCGGAACGGCCAGCCGGATCGGATGACGAACAGGTGCGGAAAGAGCTCGAAAAGCACCTTGCTTGGCGTGGCGTTGATGGACGCAAGATCCACGATCTTCTGATGGCGTTCCAGTTCCATGCCAACCAGCCGTCGTTGGGCAAGATCGATGGCACGAACTCTCTTCTGAGCGACTACATCTCGGACAGGCTCCAGGGCGAGCTCTCGACCTGGGATGTTGTCGTCCCATTTCGTTTTCCGAAAGGGGGAGAAACCAAGCCCCAGTCCGTCGCTATGGACAAGATAGACCAATACGGAAAATGGCCTCTGCGCAGCAGAAACAGCGGCAAGGTCAAGTCGATAAACGGGATCGAAGCCTTCAAGCCGTTTGGGGACAGGAACAGAATCGCAGACCCGTCCGAAGACCCTCCGCTTCTTTTGACCGAGGAGCAGCGTGGTAACGCTCGAAAGCGTCGGAAGGACGGCTTTCGCGGCGACACTGCATTTTGCGCTGCCCGGAAGAAGCCATTGCTGATCGTGCACCTCTTTGACGTTGCCGATCCCTCAGAGGAACTGAAGCGGAGCTTCAAGATCAAGGACCTGCCGGTGGTCTCGCTCAGCTTCTGCATCCCAAAGACCCACTCTCCGGTTCAGCCAAAAGAGTATGAGGTCAATGCGGTCTACCGTCAGCAGCTGGAGCTGTTGGCTCAAGAGCCGGATGACGATGAGGAAATATTCGATGGATGAGCATACCGACGGCTGGTCTGACATTGGGAGCGCCCCGGGAGCGAGGACGGAACGTCGCGCGGATCCTGATCACCCTCTCGACTTTTTTCGAGCCCGCAGCGAGGCCGGGAACTACATGCTCGTGCTCAAGGGCGAGAGCATCGTCATCACAAACGATCTGCCTGTGCTGTCCGGCCTCTCCATTTCGCTCGCAAATGGGGCATCTGACTCGACCGAGTTGAGGCTTGAGCTGCTCGACGCCGAACAGAGGTCAATCTTCAAGGCTTTGGTTGCAGACATTCTCAGGGCGACGCAGGACGTAGCGATCAACGACAGCAACGCAGGCGCCGCGAGGGTCGTGACTCGCATTGAAAGATGGCGCGATTTCCTGAAGCGAAGGCGCGAGCAAGTGCTGTCGCGCCAGGCGATACTTGGCCTTTTCGGCGAATTGCACTTTCTGAGTTCGAGGGTGCTCGACCAACTGGCTCCGATGGATGCAATGCTGGCATGGCGAGGGCCACACGGCGAAGAGCAGGATTTTGCGATTGGCGGATGGATCCTTGAGATCAAGACGCAGCTCTCGACTGCGGATCAGTTCCTCAAGATCAGCTCGGAAGCCCAATTGGACACCGCCTCGGGTCCGATACTGATCTGCCACCAGACATTTTCGTCATGTCCGGAATCGGATCCAGATGCGATGTCGCTGAAGGAATTGGTCAACCGACTGCGCGCGCTACTTCTGGACCAAGCTCCGCTGGCAATCGATATCCTCGAAGCCGGATTGATTGCCGTCGGCTATGAAGACCGACCGGAATACGATCAGGAGAAATGGAAGTCGGTGGCGTCGCAGTTCTTCGAAGTCGAGGAGGGCTTCCCGCGGCTGGCGCCGTCGAACATTCCACAGGGGATACAGTCGGTTCGATACAGGATCCTGCCAGCCGCATGTTCCAGATTCAAAAGAGACGAGGCTTGGCTGAAGGAGAAGATCTTCGATGCCTGACCAATCGGACCTTTCACAGGATTACCCGGCCTTCAGGGAAGACTTGCTTAGAGAAGCGGAGACGCTCGGCGAGCCTCAGCAAGCCGTCCTTTTCTCGACTTATGCGTCGCTCGCCGCGGAGAATGGGGACACCAGCGATCTGACTTATGTTCCCATCCTGAGGGAGGGGGCACGGCCTTTCCAGGTGGATGGATACGCATGGGACCCAGCCCAGGGAGAGCTGCATCTGGCTGTCTGCGACTACCACTCGGACGATGAACTTCAGACGATAAACTTTGATCGAGCGGATCAGCTGTTCAAGCGGGTGCGTCGCTTTTGTGAACTCGCGATCGATCGAGATTTCGTCCAGTCTCTGGAAGAGACAAGTCCGAGCTTTGATCTCGCCAGTCTGCTTTTCGAGATCCAAGGCAAGATCAAGCGAATTCGGTGCGTGCTGTTCAGCAATGCTCGCCTGGCCACTAGGAAGAAGACATTGGAGGCCGATGACTTGATCGGTGCCCAGATGTCGCAGAGCATAATCGACTTCGCTCGCTTCATCGACATTCAGAACGCCCAAGGTGGAACCGAGCCGATCGAGCTTGATGTTCAGGAGCTCAACGAAGGCGAATTGCTGCCTTGCCTCGATGCTCATGATGGCGATGAGTCCGTCGAATCCTACCTGATCGTGATGCCCGCTACACTGCTTGCGCGCATCTATGGACTGTATGGCGCGAGGCTCATGGAGCAGAATGTTCGCACATTCCTGCAAGCGAGGACGAAGACAAACAAGGGGATCATAACGACTGCCAAGGACGAGCCTGGCATGTTCTTCGCCTACAACAACGGCATCACCGCCACTGCGAGTGGGATTGTCGTTGGTCAGGATGAGAACGGCCAGCCCGGCATCGAGAAGATCGAACATCTTCAGATCGTTAACGGAGGGCAGACGACCGCATCTTTGCTGTATGCGAGCGATCACGGATCGGCAGATCTCTCGAAGATCTTCGTTCAGATGAAGCTCTCGGTGATCGATCCGGCAAAGGTTGATGACGTCGTGCCCAAGATCTCGCGGTATGCAAATACGCAGAACCGCGTGAGCGAGGCCGACTTCTTCTCCAATCACCAGTTCCATGTGGAGATGCAGAAGATTTCGCGCCGCCTCCTTGCTCCAGTGATGGAAGGTCGCCTCGCTGGCACCAAGTGGTTCTACGAGCGAGCTAGAGGCCAATATCGAAACGAGACCGCGCGGAAGTCAGCCAAGGACAGGAACACTTTCCAAGCCGAGTTTCCGCGCAATCAGGTCATTCAGAAGACGGACCTCGCAAAGTATCAGATATCGTTTCGTCCTGATCCGGCGATGGTCAGCCTCGGCGCCCAGAAGTGTTTCCTTGGGTTTGCCGACGAAATTGGCAAGAAATGGGAAAGTGAGCGAGCGGCGTTCAATGACGCCTATTTCAAGGAGATGGTTGCGAAGGCCATCATCTTCAAGAGTCTCGATCGCGAGGTCGCGCGCGCCCAGTGGTATAAGGAGGACCGAGGTTACAAAGCCAACATTGTCACCTACACGATTGCCTGGCTCGTTCATCACCTGAACAAGCAGAAGAAGAAAATCGATTTTGAACTGGTATGGAAGAAGCAGGAGCCTCCAGTCGAGTTGCAGGATTGCCTTGAGCTGCTGGCGCCTCAGGTAGCCAATTTGCTGAAGACTCCCCCTGCAGGCTTCTCCAATATCAGCGAATACGCAAAAAAGCCCGCTTGTTGGAGCCGCATCTCGGAGGCTGATCTTGAATGTTCGGATGACGTGCTCGAGGCAACGATCAGCTTTGACGAGGCCCAAGCAAGATCTGCGGACAACAAGGCCGCTGGAAAGATCGACATCGAGCTTGAATTCGAACAGCTACTTTTCACCGAGAGCCAGCGTATCGTGGGTCTGGAAGCCTTCCTCAGGCAAAAGGGCTTGCTGTCTCCGAACTCTCAATCGGCCATAGGCAAGTTGAAGCGCCACCAATTCAATCTGAGCAAGAGCGAAAAAAGGGCGCTTGAGCACCTCTTCAAGCGGCTGGACGACGAGTTCGATGCTGGTCCTAAGCAATGGGCAAAGGAAGCCGCAGCTTAGACTGTTTCAAGCACCTCGCTTGTTGCCTCATTTTCAGTTTCACCTTGCGCCAAGGCGCTCCAAAAGCGCCTCCGCGATTCTCCTTGCAAGAAGAGGAGGAACGGCATTCCCAACCTGGGTGAACTGGGCAGTCCTGCCTGTTCCCTCGAAAAGGTAATTGTCAGGGAAGGTTTGAAGCCGCGCTGCTTCCCTGACTGTCAGGCTCCGACATTGCTCGGGATCAGGGTGAATGTAGGCATGTCCGTCTTTTGAAATATGACTGGTGACGGTGGTGGAAGGCTGCCCCCACACTTGCACCCTGAAGCGGTCTGCATAATTGCCGGTGCTCCAGTTCTTGTGCATCGGTGCAAGGCCCGAAGGGAACTCTGAAGACTTCGGTGATCGGCCGAATGCTGTCCCGAAGGCGGAGACAAACACATAGCGCGCCAGATCGGGAGCCATGTGCCCACGGGTTTCGTGATTGGCCAGAGAGTCGAGCCTTGGATCAGACAACCAGGCTGCCAGCTCGTTGTCTCGAGCTCCGGTGATGGACTTGCTGTGTCGCTCGAACCTGGGCGCTTGGCTCTCGATCTTCTGCAGCGTTTCGCAAAGAACTTCGGCCACGGGCTCAAGCGACTTGTCCGCCTCGAGGCAGCTTGCAATTGCCTTTCTGCAGCCTGCCGCCACGGCATTTTGCCAGCCGTGAGAGCTGTCATCCCTCTCTGGACTCAGCCCGCTTCGCACTTCTGGCAGTCCTTCGAGAACATCGGAAACAGTAGCTTTGCGTATGACCGGAACGAGGCCCGGCAGGGCCTCCATGTCCTTAACGCGTGAGCCCTTCCTGATCCCGACAACGATTACGCGATGGCGCCTCTGGGGGACCCCATAGTCTTCACTTCGGATCAGGAAGCTTCCGCCCCTTCCATCCCTGACTAGAGGGAATAACTCATATCCGTCCGCGCCTCCTGCTCGCTTCAGATCATCGAGAATGCGTTCGAAAATACCGTGACCTCCCACCTTCGAGGAGAGAATGCCTTTGACGTTCTCCATCACAAAAGCGGTGGGCTGCAGGCGGTCGATTATTCGGATGTATTCCTTGTAGAGGAAGTGCCGTTCATCCTGGTTGGGATCATAGCCTTCGAGGCTGCGGTTCTTGTTTCTTCCGACGATTGAGTATGCTTGGCAAGGAGGGCCGCCAATGAGAACGGTGTTCTCTGCCTGACACCGCAGCTCGTCTAGAATTGGGTCCAATGCCTCTTGAGCCTCAGCGGTGCCGAGCTTCAGCTGCATCGTTTCTGCTTCCGCCGCTCGCCATTCAGCTGCATGTATTGAGATCATCTCATCCTTTGAGATGCGCCCAGCGATATAGTCATAATATTCGGGAGGGGCCTGCTCGAACTGCCTGAAGAAACTGCGCAGTCTCAGTGTCGCAAACGCGTTGCTTTCCATTTCGACGGAGAGTGCGATCTCAAAGACACGCTCGCCATTTTCATTTCGAAGCGATGAGAATCCCTCAGCCAGGCCTCCCGGCCCAGCAAACAAATCTACGACCCTGTATCGAGATCCCATAAGTCTGAATAACTCCTGCACTGAGTCGGATACAGGTTTGTGATGAAATAACCAGGGGCAGAATGCCAGACGGTGCTGTCAGAGCAAGTGCACCATCTAGCGTAAATCGCATGATCGGTTGAGGCGGAGCGCATGCCTAGACCGAAGAAGCCGGCCAGCCCGTTTCGCCATTTTAACTCATCACCTGAAGTGATCCGCCTTGTAGTGATGATGTATGTGCGTTTTCCGCTGAGCCTACGGAATGTGTAAGACTTGCTCGCGGAGCGAGGCATCGACATCTGCTACGAAACTGTCAGATTTTGGTGGAACCGGTTCGGGCCGCTGTTTGCGGGCGACATTGAACGGCAGTGGATCAGTCGGATGCGCGGCTTTAGAAATTGGCGCTGGCACTTGGATAAGGTGTTCGTGAAGATCAACGGCGAAACGCATTACTTGTGGCGCGCGGTTGACCACGAAGGCGAGACCCTTGAGAGCTATGTTACGAAGAAACGAAACAAATCAGTGGCTTTGCGATTTTTTCAAGAAGACGCTGAAGCGGCATGGGAAAGTCGAGACTGTCGTCACTGACGGTCTAAAACCCTACCCTGCTGCGACGAGAGAAACCGACAATTTGAACCGTCAGCAAATGGGGCGTGAAGACAGTCGGCTTTCGATATCTGAACCGCCGAGAGCGGACAGTCAGTCTTCGGCCCAATTCTAGCCACCGTTCACCGTTTCAAACAGCTGTAGACATTCGCTTCGCTCACAATGCGAGCCCTTCAAGCGCATTCAATGCCGCTTCATTAGTAAGCTGCCCATAGTGCCGTTCGATCATCTCAGCGGAAGTGCCGGAAATCTGTGCGATAGTAAGCAATGGTAGCCCTGCCTTGACCAAGTCAGTTATCGTTGAGTGACGCAAGGTGTAAGCGGTAGCATCACCTGGCAAACCCGCAGCCTCGACCGCGACCGATATTGGGCGCTTCCAAGTGTGCCGGGTCCAACGGCTTCCGTCCTTTCGCATGAATATCGGAGCGGCAGGGAGTTTGTCTTTGGATTGCTCGGATAAGAGCTTTGCGGCTTCATCTGGAACTGGAATGTCGCGCGTTTCGCCTGCCTTATCCTTTCCAATGTTTAGCAAGCCAGTTGCAGCCTGATAGTCGCCAACAGATAGATTTGCCATTGCTCCCGGGCGAATTGGCAGCAAACAAAGAGCTCGCACGAACGGCTCTGCTTCTCTGCTCATGTGTCGCAGTAATTGTCGCCTTTGCTCGCGATCCAGATAAGTTTTTCGCTTGCCGTCAGCCCTTCTGATTGAAGCGAGCGGTTCCTGCCAAGCTGAGACGGTACCAGGCGCGCCGTAGGCAAGAACCTTGGACAGTGCCGCTCTGAGCACAGCCATATCGCGGTTGATAGTCGAGGGAGCGCGCGGGCGCACCTTAACCTCTCCTCGCTTTGACCTGCTGACAAGAGCTGGTTGCTTCTCAAGCCAATCTCGCCACTCTTGAAGGTGGCGTTTGCGGAGTTTTTCTAATTTCACTCGCGCGAGCGGCTGGTCATAGATGTAGCGATCAAAGCGCTGTTTGGTCTCCTTGCGCTTTTCGGGAGTGGCCAGTTTGGCAGTGTAATCGCGGCAAGCATCCGCAACAGTCTGAATTTCGGGCGTCAGTTCACCACCTGTTTCAACTAGCTTCGCATATTCCTCGGCAGCATCCTTCGCTGCTTTGAAGCGCCTGCTAGGCTCTAGCTCGCCATAATCGCCGAGCTTCTTTTTCTTATACTTACCTGTGTCGGGGTCAGTTACCCGGGCAAACCACGTGCCATTCGCAGATTTGCCGCTCACCTTCTCAGAAGCGCGATATCCGATAAAGCACCCTGCGAAGAGCTTTTGCCAATACGGATCATTGGTTTTGCTCTGTTTCCCAGAGATACGAGGCTTAAGGCCATTGCGGGTGGTTACGTTTGATAGATCAGCCACTTGAGTGCCAACAAGAAATAGGTAAAAAATAGGAAAAACTCATATGGACACATCTGGACCTATTCGAAACAAAAAGCAATGAAAACAATATCAGAATTGTCCACGAGCATCCACAGGCATCCCTATGCCCTGCCCTCCGAAGGCAGAGGCCAGAGGTTCGAATCCTCTCGGGTGCGCCAAGGGCCAGTCTTCAGCCGGGGGCCTAGCTCACTTCGCGCTCTTGCCCTTCCCAATAGGGCGCGCGCAGTTCACGGCGCAGGATCTTGCCCGAGGGATTGCGCGGAAGCGCTTCGATGAAATCAACGGATTTCGGGCATTTGAAACCGGCGATCTCTTTTTTGGCGTAAGCGATCACGTCCTCTTCGCTCAGATCGCTGCCGGGTTTGGCAACCACGACCGCTTTCACCGCCTCGCCCCATTTGGGATCGGGAATGCCGATCACTGCAATATCGGCAATGTCCGGGTGACCGTAAAGTGCGCTTTCTACCTGTGCGGGATAGACATTTTCCCCGCCGGTGATGATCATGTCCTTGATCCGGTCCTGGATATAGAGATAGCCCTCCTCATCGAGCATCCCCGCATCGCCGGTGCGGAACCAGCCATCGCCAATCAGGGTTTTGGCGTTTTCTTCCGGCCGGTTCCAATAGCCGAGCATCACGCTGTCACCGCGAATGGCGACTTCACCCGTAACACCTGCCGGCAGCGGATTGAGCTCCTCATCCAGAATCCGCACTTCGGTTCCGGGTATCGGCTGCCCTGCGGATTTCATCACCTGTTCGCGCCCGACGATATTTTCCGGCTTGTGATCGTCCGGCGACAGACTGATCACGGTGCCGAATGTTTCGGTCAGGCCGTATAGCTGCGCAAAATCGCATTTGAGCCGCTCTACGCCTTCCTTGAGAAGATCGAGCGGTATCGGGCTGGCACCGTATGTCAGCCCTTTGACCGAGGAAAAATCGGCCTTCGCGGCATCGGGGTGGGCCAACATAATGCCCAGCGCGGCGGGAACGATAAACAGCCATTTGACCCTGTGCTTCTGCACATCTGCGATGGTCAGCGCCGGATCGAATTCGCGGTGAATGATTACTTCCAATCCGCCGAGCACGCCGCTGATTGCCGTTCCTGCGCCTGCAATGTGGCCATAGGGCATCGCGAATATCAGCGAATCGCCCTGGTCGGGGCAATACCAGTAAATATCGTGCTCTTTCATCAGCGGGCGCAGATGCGTTCCATTGTGATGGCTCAGCACAACTCCTTTGGGCAGGCCCGTCGTTCCCGATGTATAGAGCTGCAGCAAAGGATCCTGCGCATCGACTTCGGTTGTGATTGCAGCGTCCGATTGCGCATCGCGCCAGCTTTCGAAACTGTCATCCATCAGCACTTTGTTGCCATTAAAAGGCAGCTGGTCGGCGAATTCCGGCTCTACGAAAAGCACACCTGCGCCCGAATCGTTGAGGATAAATTCGACTTCTTTCGGCGCGAGACGCCAGATGATCGGAATGAAAACCATCCCCGCACGCGCCACGCCCAAGGCCAACTCGACCGAGCAATCGCTGTTCTTGCCGAAATAGGCGACCCGGTCGCCTTTGCTCAGGCCCATAGATGCAAGGCCATTGGCAATCTGTGTCGCGTGCCGATCATAGGTTTTATAGTCGGTAACCCGATCGCCATATCGCAGCGCAATCTGGTCAGGCGTGGTCGCGGCGTAATGCGCGAGCCCTTCGCCATAGGTCGGGAAGTAAGGAAAATCGTCGGACATGGGTGATCTCTCCAGCATCACATGGCCGAATCGCTCGGCTCGTATGCGATCAACCATGTCGCTTTCGCGCCATCAGGTAAATGGCTGGCGTGATCTCGCCTGACAGCGGCTTATTCGAAGCCGCGTTCCAGAAAACGCAAAGCGCAACCGGCGAGAACCGCGGTACCGCGCGGCAATGCGCTTTCATCGACATGCATCCGCGGCGAATGGATGGCGCAGCAAGATGACCAATCATCGCCTTGCGGAGCGACGCCGAGGAAGAACATAGCGCCTGGAACTTTCTCCAAGACATAGGAAAAATCTTCGGCGCCCATGATCGGCGCGGGCAAATCATTCCACGCGTCATCACCCAGCGTTTCATGCGCAACATTTTTGCCCAGATCGACAGCCTGGGGATCGCAAATCGTCACCGGGAAACCCTTGGTAATGGTAATGTCAGCCGTTACCCCATATGCCTTGGCTATGCTGGCAATCACGTCTTGCATCAGCGTATGAACAAGTGCGCGATGCTGGGCCGAGAGTGTCCGGATGGTTCCTTTGAGAGTCGCGAAATCGGGGATGACATTATGCGCGGTGCCTGCATCGAGCTGGGTCACCGTAACCACCACGGCGTCAGCGGCATTGAACCGGCGCGTGACCATGCTTTGCAGCGCGGTCACGATTGCTGCCGCGGCTGGAACGGGATCGCGCGTGTCATGCGGCATTGAAGCATGGCCCCCCTGACCAGTTACGCGAATATCAAACTGGTCGGCCGCGGCCATGAGCGGCCCCGGCTTGCCTGCGATGACGCCATGCGGCGCGTTGGGCATGATGTGCAGCGCGAATGCAGCGTCAGGCAGAGGATCGATCAGCCCGTCATCAAGCATGAAGCGCGCGCCGTGATATCCCTCTTCGCCCGGCTGGAACATGAATTGCACCTCCCCCGCGAAAGTCTCACGCTGGCTTGCAAGCAATTCGGCAGCGGCCGCGAGCATCGCGGTGTGGGTGTCATGACCGCAAGCGTGCATCCGGCCTTCGATGGTCGAGGCAAACTCCAATCCGGTATCCTCGGTCATCGGCAGTGCGTCCATGTCACCGCGCAACAGGACCCGCCGAAGGGGGGCTGAAGCGGGTTTGGTGCCTTTCAACGTTGCGACCATTCCAGTTGTCGTACCGCCTTCGCGCCATTCGAGCGGCAGATGCGCCAGAGCCGCGCGCACTTTTGCGCTTGTTTTCGGTGTTTGCAGCCCCAGTTCAGGCTCTGCGTGAATAGCGCGTCGAAGCGAGATGATCTGGCCGGACAGGCTTTGGGCGGATTCCAGAAGAGAGGTTGTGTACATTGCGCCAGACTACTGCAATTCGGCCCGCCAGTCGCCCCTTCATTGCCAATTCGCATTGCGGATTGCGCGTCGATCTGCCTCGATTGCACAAAACCATGGTGAAAAATGGTGCAGCTGTGTCTAAGGCTGCTTTTCAATGACCGGCGGACCCAATCCATCAATCCAAATGCCAAGCGGCGAAGATGCGAGTGCTTCCGGGTCTGCTCCAGTTGTCGGCGTAATCTATAATCCGCGCAGCCACCGCAATCAGGGGCGATATCTCGAGGCGGCTGCGCTTCCCAATGTGCACATGGTCGAACCGGCAGACCATGCAGAGATTTCCGAAGCATTGGCGCGCTTTTCCAAGCTCGGGATCGAATATCTGATCATCAATGGCGGCGACGGAACGGTGCGCGATGTGCTGACGTGCGGCCGGGATGTGTTCGGCGATGCCTGGCCTGTTTTGGCGGTCCTGCCGAAAGGCAAAACCAACGCGCTTAACGTCGATCTGGGCGCGCCCAGAGGGTGGAATTTGAAGGCCGCGCTTGCGGCCTTCGCCACGGGCCAGCGGGTTGCTCGCAAGCCGGTTGTGGTTGCACCAGCAAACGGAGACGGGCCGACCTATCAGGGCTTTATCCTTGGCGCTGGCGGATTCACTCTGGGCGTACGCGCGGGTCAGGATGCGCATCGAATGGGGGCCTTCAACAGCTTTGCCGTAGGCGTCACTTCGGTCTGGGGCGTGCTTCAAGGGCTGCTCGGGAGCGACAAAAATATCTGGCGTCGCGGCGTCGCCATGCGATTGCTTCTGGGCCGCGAGAAACGCGAATTGCCGCACAGCGCATATGGCGATCCGGCGCGGCGGGTATTCATGCTGTCCTCGACGCTAGAACGGTTTCCTGTGGGTTTGAAGCTGTTCGGCAAGTTCCGCGAAGGGCTGAAGCTGTTTGTGTTCGATCATCCGCGCCGTCGCACTTTGGCGTATGCGCCGGCAATCCTTTATGGCTGGCTGCCCAAATGGCTTCCCGAAAAGGGTATCCATTTCGCCGCGCCCGAGCATTTCGAAATGGATATCGGCGACGAGTTCATTCTTGACGGCGAAGCATTTCCGGCGGGGCATTATCATGTTTCCACCGGCCCGGAATTGCGCTTTGTGGTTCCATGACGACCGCGCTCGAACAGCGCATTGAAGCGGGGCTCTCGGCAGAAATCCATCCATCGGTCGCTGCCTTTGCCGAACGTTTGGCGATCCGGGCAGGGGCGCAGAGTGCGCTGTTTTACGGATCGAATTTGCGCACTGGCGAATTGGAAGGCGTGCTCGACTTCTACCTCCTGATGCCCGGCGCCCAGAAAGAGAGAATCTGGCCCTGTGTCAGCTATCACGAATGGGAGCATGAGGGCGTAGTTCTTCGTGCGAAAGTCGCCACCATGAGCACGGATCTGTTCCAGAAAGCGGCGGGCGGGATATTTCGCGACACCACCATATGGACCCGCTTTGTGCAGCCAAGCGCATTGGTTTGGTGCCGCGATGATGATGCCCGCCGAGCTGTCGTGGACGGATTGGAGGCCGCGGCCATCACCGCCGCCCGATTTGCCGCTGCGCTGGGTCCGGATAGCGGAACCGAAGAAGAATTCTGGCGCGCTTTGTTTCAGGAAACATACAAAGCCGAATTCCGCGTCGAGAAAGCAGGCCGCGAAGATTCGATCCTGTCATTGAACCGGCGACATTTTGAAGGGCTGCTCCCGCTCGCATGGTCTGCGGGGCGGATCGATTTTGATCAACAAGGCGCGCAGCTATCTACCCAATGGCCTGCGGGCCAAAAGGAAGAGATCTTACGCGCGTGGCGGCGCAAACGGTTCTGGGGAAAGCCGCTCAATCTGCTCCGGCTGGTCAAGGCCAGCGCCACTTTTGAAGGCGCAGCGCGATACGCGGCGTGGAAAGTCGAACGCCACACGGGCGTAAAGGTCGAGGTTACGCCTTGGCGTGAAAAACACCCGGTCCTCGCGGCACCGGGTGTTTTGTTCAAAGTATGGCGGTCGCGGCGCGGACCATAGCCGCCGTCAACTGCCGCCAATTACATGTAGCGCATGTTGATCGTAATCGATTTGACACCCTGACCCACGGTGAAGCGCGTTTTCTTGTAGCTTGGCTTGCCCAAATTGAAGATGTTGATGCTGGGGTTGTTCGACATTGCGCCGCCATCCGATGAAATGTCGGTTTTGCCATTGCCATTCTTGTCATGGCGAACGGCTATTCCGTATACGCCCGCTTTGGAAACCGGAACGCAAAAGGTCATGCTGCCCGCGCTTGCCGATGTCTCGATCCGGCTAAGCCAACGGCCGCTTTTGAGCCAGTCGGCCTTGGTGCCATAATAGCTCTGGACGCGGATTTTTCCGGTCGATGTTTCGATACCGCGCACCGTCACTTTGATGGCCGGGCCTGCAGAGGCCGCGCATTTGGACATGTCGTTGGAAATCGTCCGGTTATATTGCGCGCTGGCGGGGGTTGCGGCAGCCATGCTGCCTGCAACAAGCGCCATCACGCCCAATTTCGAAGATGTTTTCATAGTCATAATCTCTTGCTTCCCGTCGCGCGCTTTGTCGCGGTCATGTTAGGTCAGGGGGAGTCTATCCGAAAATCGGACCAGCCCCCATATGGGATCTGCAATACCCTACTGGCCCTGAATTTTCGCTGAACTTGGGCTGATCGAGTGGTCAGCGCCGTTCCCACCCGCCTTGACCGGTGTGGAAAAGCCCTTGGCGCCCGCTTGTGGCGGTGACTCGCGCCTTCTAGTCGGGTGTGAACCGCTTTTTGCCCGCAAGCAGGCCCCGATTTATGGCGCAACCGCTCATTTCCCCTTCCATCCTGTCCGCGGATTTTGCTCGGCTGGGTGAAGAAGTGCGCGCGATTGACGAGGCGGGCTGCGACTGGGTCCATGTTGACGTAATGGACGGGCATTATGTGCCCAATATTACAATCGGGCCCGATGTTGTGAAAGCGATCAGGCCACACACCGAAAAAGTCTTCGATGTGCATCTGATGATCAGCCCGGTTGATCAATATCTTGAAGAATTTGCCAAAGCTGGCGCCGATATCATCACGGTCCATCCCGAAGCCGGCGCGCATACACACCGGACGATTCAGGCAATTCACAGCCTCGGCAAGAAAGCTGGTGTTTCGCTCAACCCCGGGACGCCCGAAAGCGCGCTCGACTATCTGATTGATGATGTCGATCTGGTGCTGGTGATGAGCGTCAATCCCGGGTTCGGCGGGCAGAGCTTCATTTCCAGCCAGCTGCGCAAGATCGAAAAGATCCGCAAAATGATCGACGCGACCGGCCGCGATATCCATCTGGAAGTCGATGGCGGGGTCAATCCTGAAACGGCGAAGCAATGCGTTGCCGCCGGTGCCGACGTGTTGGTCGCGGGCTCGGCCACATTCAAAGGCGGAGCGAGTCAATATGCGGCCAATATCGCCGCGTTGAAGGGCGAGGGATAATGATCGAGGCGCCAAACACCACGCGCGCCAGCGACACCGATTTGGCCGACGACACGATTGATATGGCTATCCCGCTTTCGCAAAGCGATGCGCCGGACCCATTGATTGACAGCAGTGCCGGACCGCAATCGGCCAAGCGTGAAACGCTCGAGCCCGGCAAATCGCTGGTCGTCACCGATTTTGCCCCTCCGTCAATTGGTCCGGGGGAGCGTTTCATTCGTCTGGCTTACCGGCTGGGCGTGCCTGCTTCGACGCTAACTTCGCCCTTCACCAAAGCAGCCAAACCGCGCCTGTTGGCGACGGTGGAGACACCGCTAGGGGGAGAGCGCGCCGCGGGCGTTGCGCTGCGCGCCGGGCATTTTCTGGTACATGGCGTCAAGGCGCCCATTGCGCAGATGGATTTTTCCCCGACTGCCCGGCTGACACCGCCATTTGAACGCGTTGTGCACGGCTTTTCCTGGCTGCGCGATCTGGCATCGTCGGCCGCTCGCGAGCAATGCACTTCGACGGCAGAGCGGGTCATGGGCGCGTGGCTTGATGCCAATCCCAAGCCAGCCAAAGGCACGCCGTGGAATGTCGAGCATGTCGGACACCGCCTTCTGAACTGGTTGGTGCACGCGCCGCTCATCCTGTCGAATACCGGCACCGATCAACGGGCGCGGACGATCGAAGCGATGGCCGAAACCGCGCGCTGGCTCGATCGCAATGTCTCCAAATCCGCTGACAGGATGGGCGAAGTTGCCGGATGGTGCGGCGTCGTCGCCGCCGGATTGCTGTTGCCCGACGGCAAGCCGCGAAGATTGTTCGGCGAGGCCGGCTTGATCCGCGCTCTTGGCGAATTTGTGGCGGATGATGGCGGGGTTTTGTCGCGAAGCCCACTCGCACAAATGGATGCGATTGGCCTGCTGGTCGATCTGAGCGCTTGCTACCGCGCGACCGATCGCGATCCGCCCGAGGCATTGGACACAATGCTGCAATTGCTGGTGCCGCCTTTGCTCACGCTGGTGCATTCGGACGGGGCTCTGTCGAGCTGGCAAGGCGCGGGCGCCATCAGCGCTGATCGCATTGCCAATTTGATTGACGCCAGCACGGTCCGTGCGCGGCCGGTCAAGAATGTGCGCCAATGGGGCTATCAACGGGTGGCCAGCAACAAAACCACGCTGATCTTTGACGCGGCACCGCCTCCTTTGGCGCGCAATTCGAGAGCGGGCTGCGCATCGACATTGGCGTTTGAACTGTGCGCCAATGGGCAGCGCATTATCGTCAATTGCGGCGGGGCAGCCTTCGCCGGTGGCCAAGTGCCGGCGCGGATCGAGCAGGGTCTGCGCGCGACAGCGGCGCATTCCACGCTTACGCTGGATGACGCCAATTCCACCGCTGTCCACATCAATGGCAAGCTTGGTGCAGGCGTGAGCGAAGTCGAAGTCGATCGCAAAACGCTGAAAGTCGATCAGGGTCTCGCTTCGCGGCTGGAAGCCAGCCATGATGGA
Organism: Pontixanthobacter aquaemixtae; assembly: GCF_009827395.1. Taxonomy (GTDB): domain Bacteria; phylum Pseudomonadota; class Alphaproteobacteria; order Sphingomonadales; family Sphingomonadaceae; genus Pontixanthobacter; species Pontixanthobacter aquaemixtae. The sequence goes on from NZ_WTYX01000002.1 coordinate 584,110, forward strand.
TATGCCGCGCGCTATGGCCTTACTCACCGCCGCGTGCTGATCATGCGCGAAGACGGCAGCGAGTTGCGCGGCGAAGATTTGCTCGTTCCATCAGGCAAGAAGGGCCAGCGCGGCAAGATCGGCTTTGCCATCCGCTTCCATATCGGCAAGGGCATCGAGCTTGGTCTTTCAGATGACAAACGCGGTGCGGGCCTTGCTCTGCCTGACGGTAGCTATTGGCAATTCCGGCTCGCGGGCAAGGACGACAATGGCGGCGTTCTATCCATCGAAGAAAGTATGTGGGTTGGCGGCAACGGGCGTCCGCACCCGATCCAGCAATTGGTAATTCAGGGCATGACATCGCGCGGCGGGGGAAGTTTCTCCTGGCTGCTCAAGAAAATGGGATGATTTCGCGAAATGACTGACGTCACAATCAAGCGGGCGCTGCTGTCAGTGTCCGACAAAAGCGGTTTGGTTGAACTGGGGCAAGCGCTTGCAGAACGCGGCGTCGAGCTGGTGTCGACCGGCGGAACGGCGAAGGCGCTTCGCGATGCCGGGCTGGATGTGAAGGATGTCTCCGATCTCACCGGCTTCCCCGAAATGATGGACGGGCGGGTCAAGACATTGCATCCAATGGTGCATGGCGGGCTGCTCGCGGTGCGCGACAACCCCGAACATGCGGCGGCGATGGAGCAGCATGCGATTGGCGCGATCGATCTGGTGGTAGTGAACCTCTATCCGTTCGAAGCAACCGTGATGCGCGGCGCCGAACGGCCCGAGATTATCGAAAACATTGATATTGGCGGGCCAAGCATGGTTCGTTCCGCAGCGAAGAACCACCAGTTCGTCACCATCGTAACCGATCCGTCTGACTATGCGACGCTTACCGGCGAGCTAGACTCGCTGGATGGCGCGACTTCGCTCGAATTCCGCAAGAATATGGCTGCCAAGGCATTCAGCGTGACGGCAGCTTACGATTCGATGATCAGCCAATGGTTTGGCTTTGCCGATCAGGGCAAGATGTTCCCCGATATGCTGGCGGTCAACGGGCGGAGCCCGGTCGAATTGCGCTATGGCGAGAATCCGCACCAGAAGGCAGCGCTCTATCTGCCCGTTGGGCCGCACGGCAAGGGCATCGCACAGGCAGAGCAATTGCAGGGCAAGGAGCTGAGCTACAACAATTACAACGATGCCGATGCCGCGTTGGAGTTATGCGCGGAATTCGCCGGCGGCGATCCGGCGGTGGTGATTGTCAAACACGCCAATCCCTGCGGCGTGACCCAGCGGCCCGATCTGCTCGAAGCGTGGGAAGAAGCGCTGGCGTGTGACAGCGTATCGGCCTTTGGCGGGATTGTGGCGGTCAATGTCCCGCTCGACGGCCCGACTGCCGAAGCCATCTGCAAAATCTTTACCGAAGTGGTCATTGCGCCCTCTGTGAGCGATGACGCGCGCGCCGCTTTCGCGAAAAAGAAAAACCTGCGCTTGCTGGTCACCGGCGATCTGCCCGATCCACGGCGCGGCGGCCTCGCTGTCAAGCCGATCACAGGGGGGCTGCTGGTCCAATCGCGCGACAATGGCGCGATTTCCGAAGCCGACCTGAAAGTGGTGAGCGAACGCCAGCCAACCGAGCAAGAGCTCAAGGACTGTCTGTTCGCGTGGACCGTTGCACGGCACGTGAAATCAAACGCGATTGTCTATGCCAAAGACGGTGCGACCGCGGGGATCGGTGCGGGCCAGATGAACCGGCGCGACAGTTCGCGGATTGCAGCGATGAAAGCTTCCGAAGCGGCCGAGAAATATGGATGGGAGCAAAGCCGCGCTGTCGGAAGCGCGGTCGCGTCAGATGCATTTTTCCCCTTCGCAGACGGGCTGCTCACCGCGGCAGAGGCAGGCGCAACCGCGATTATCCAGCCCGGCGGATCAATGCGCGATGACGAAGTGATCGCAGCCGCCAATGAGGCGGGCCTCGCCATGGTCTTCACCGGAATGCGGCATTTCCGGCACTAGTTTGTTTGTTTAGCCCCTCAGACGCCAGCGTTCGCGCCGGCGTTCCGCACGGAGACCGAGGGATCAAGCAAACAGCGTAACCTTTTGCTGATCAGAATCGAACTGCCTTTTGACAACGGCGCGTTCACCGGCCCGAAAGTGCCTGCGGTCTAGAAGCGCGCATGTGATTCGAAAGAGATTCGTTATGAGTATTTTCAAAACCGATATGCCGCGCAATTTTGCGATCGGCTTTTTCGTCGGCGCATTGATCGTTGCTTTCCAGATCAGTCCAGAGCTGGGCCAGCAGATTATTCCGGAAGCTGTCGCCGCGACAATCCTGTGAAGCGCGCGCTTCTCCCACTTGTCGCCGCTGCGCTTGCCTTGTCGAGTTGCGGTCCGGCGGCAACTGCGGCAGAGAATGTCGTGGCTGCTCCTGCGGCCAAGCGCACGGCAAATGAGCGCTCAGGCCTGAAGACCGCCGTCTTTGCGGGCGGATGTTTTTGGGGCGTTGAAGGCGTTTTCAGCCATGTCAAAGGCGTGAAAAGCGCCGTGTCGGGCTATCACGGCGGCAACGCAGCGACCGCAACATACAAACAGACCAATACCGGCGTGACCGGCCATGCAGAAGCGGTTCTGGTCCGCTACGATCCCAAAGTGGTCCGCTATGACCAATTGCTGAGGATATTTTTCTCGGTCGTGGCCGACCCGACCTTGCATAACCGCCAGGGCCCCGATCGCGGCAGCCAATACCGGGCGGCACTGGTGCCCCTGAGCGCCGAGCAGCGCGCTGTAGCTGCAGCCTATCTCAAACAGATGCAGGCATCGGGCAAATGGTCCCGTCCGATCGTGACCAAGATCGAACGCTACCGCAAATTCTACAAGGCGGAGGGGTATCATCAGGATTTCATGATCCGGAACCCTCATCATGCCTATATTCGCAGGTGGGACAAACCCAAAGTGGCCGCGCTAAAACGCCTGTATCCCTCGCACTACCGACCCACTTTTGTCCGCAATTAGCGGCGCGTACCGCCGTGCGACGGACGGCAATTGCTAGTGTTATTGGAAAATCGGTAACAGGCGCGCTATATGGGCCGCATGGCACTTCACGCACATAATCATCACGAGCATTCGGGCGCAGGCCTGATCGATGCCGCGCGCGAGGCGCTGGTCAATTCGGGCGAGCAATGGACCAGCATGCGTTCGGACGTGTTCGAAGAGCTGGCAAATCACGACAGGCCCGCATCGGCATACGATATTGCCGATAATCTTTCCGCCAAGCGCGGGAAGCGCGTGGCCCCCAACAGCGTGTACCGTATCCTCGACCTGTTTGTGAGCAATAATCTCGCGCTGCGGGTGGAAAGCTCGAACGCGTACCTCGCCAACAGCCATCCGGGATGCACGCATGATTGCATTTTCCTGGTGTGCGACGAATGCGGCGAAGCGACCCATATCGACAATGACGAGATATCGACCAAAGTGCGCGGCGTAGCCAAGAGTGCAGACTTCGCAACCCGCCGCCCGATTATCGAGATCCGCGGGACATGCGCTAGCTGCAACTAGCGACGAACCGTTCTTTTTTGTCGACAAACCGTTCATCGACAGTTTTGATTTCCGGGTGTAAAGCGGTTGCATGACTTCGCGCCCTGATACTCCGCTGCTCGACACGGTCGACACCCCGACAGACCTTCGCAAACTCGAGCCCGAGCAGCTTCGTCAGCTGTCTGACGAATTGCGCGCCGAGATGATCGATGCAGTCAGTACGTCTGGCGGACATTTGGGATCGGGGCTGGGCGTGGTCGAGCTGACTGTGGCCATCCATTATGTCTTCAACACACCCGATGACCGGCTGATCTGGGATGTCGGGCATCAATGCTATCCGCACAAGATCATTACCGGGCGGCGTGACCGGATCCGGACTTTGCGGCAGGGCGGCGGCCTGTCCGGCTTCACCAAGCGCTCAGAGAGCGAATATGATCCGTTCGGCGCCGCGCACAGCTCAACATCGATTTCAGCCGCGCTTGGCTTTGCCGTAGCGAACAAGCTCAATGACAAGCCGGGACGCGGGATTGCCGTGATCGGTGACGGCGCGATGAGCGCGGGCATGGCCTATGAAGCCATGAACAATGCAGAGCAGGCGGGCAATCGGCTGGTCGTGATCCTCAACGACAATGATATGTCGATTGCGCCCCCGGTCGGCGGGCTCAGCGGATATCTCGCGCGGATGGTGTCATCGAGCGAATATCTCGGCTTGCGCAGCCTTGCCTCGAAAGCGGTCGCCAAGATCTCGCGGCGAGTCCACAAAGCGGTGGGCAAGGCTGAGGAATATACGCGTGGCATGGTCACCGGCGGAACTCTGTTTGAGGAACTGGGCTTTTACTATGTCGGCCCGATTGACGGGCACAATCTCGACCATTTGATCCCGGTTCTGGAAAATGTCCGCGATGCCGAAGAAGGCCCCGTCCTGATCCACGTCGTGACCACCAAGGGTAAAGGCTACGCCCCTGCGGAAAACAGCGCGGACAAATATCACGGCGTGGCCAAATTCGATGTGGTCAGCGGCAAACAGGACAAGGGGCCGGGCGGCGGCCCGCCGAATTACCAGAATGTCTTCGGTGAAACTCTGGCCAAACTGGCCGAAACTGATCCGAAGATCTGTGCGATTACCGCCGCCATGCCTTCGGGCACCGGAGTCGACAAATTTGCGCAGGCGCATCCGCAGCGGTCGTTCGATGTCGGCATTGCCGAACAGCACGGCGTGACCTTTGCTGCAGGGCTCGCGGCACAAGGAATGCGGCCCTTTGCGGCGATCTATTCCACATTCCTCCAGCGCGCATATGACCAGGTGGTGCACGATGTGGCGATCCAGAATCTGCCGGTCCGCTTCGCGATTGACCGCGCAGGATTGGTTGGTGCGGATGGCTCTACCCATGCCGGTTCGTTCGATGTGACCTATCTTGCGACTTTGCCAAACTTTGTCGTGATGGCAGCGGCGGATGAGGCAGAGCTTGCGCATATGACCTACACCGCCGCCGAATATGACGATGGGCCGATTGCGTTCCGCTATCCCCGTGGTGCGGGCACCGGTGTTGCCATTCCCGACAAGCTGGAGAAGCTCGAAATCGGCAAGGGCCGGATCGTTCGCGGCAAAGAAAGCGGGGCAGGCAAAGTTGCGCTGCTGTCGCTGGGTACGCGCCTCGCCGAAAGCCTGAAGGCAGCGGATGAATTGGAAGCCAAGGGCCTATCCACCACGGTCGCTGATCTGCGCTTCGCCAAGCCGCTCGACACCGACCTGATCGAAAAACTGATGCGCACGCATGAAGTGGTTATTACGATCGAGGAGGCCGCGATTGGCGGCCTTGGCGCGCATGTTCTGACTTTCGCTAGCGATAGCGGGCTGACCGATGCGGGCCTTAAAATCCGGACAATGCGCCTTCCCGACATGTTCCAGGAACAGGACGCCCCGGCCAAGCAATATGATGATGCCGGCCTCAACGCGCCGCACATCGTCGAAACCGTTTTGAAAGCGCTGCGGCACAACAGCGCCGGGATCGAAGAAGCGCGGGCCTAGGCCGGCACAGTGAACCGGCTGAGACGCCTCGTGTTGGTCGCAGCGACTACGATTCTATGCACCTATGGCGCCGTGGTGGCGCTGGCATGGGCGTTTCAGGGGAGCTTTATCTATCCGGCCCCGCAAGCCATTGCCGCGATTCCGGCAGGCTATGAGGAAGCCACTCTGGAAACCAGTGACGGACTGTCCCTGCGGGCCGCATTCAGCGCGCCTCGTGCCGGGCAGTCGGTCGTGGTTTTCTTTCACGGTAATGGCGATAATCTTCCGGGCGCAGCGACGGCTATGGGCGAAGTGCAGCAGGCCGGATATGGCGTGTTGCTGGTGGAGTATCGCGGATATGGCGGCAATGCGGGAGAGCCATCGGAAGAAGGTTTCTACCGCGATGGCCGCGCTGCGCTGGCTTGGCTGAAAGCACAGGGATATCAAGGGCAGGACATTGTTCTGGCGGGCAATTCGATTGGCTCGGGCACTGCCGTGCAAATGGCCAGCGAAGTGGATGCCCGCGCATTGATCCTCGTGTCTCCGCTCACCAGCGTCCCCGACGTTGCGGCGGAGCAGGCGAAGTTCCTACCAGTCCGGCTGCTGCTCCGCGATCAATTCGCCAATGCCGACAAGATCGGCAATCTGGCCATGCCTATTTTGCTGCAACATGGCACCGGAGACAGGGTTGTGCCCTTTTCCCATGCGGAAAAGCTGGCCGGTCTCGCCAAGAATGTGTCTCTGGAAGATTACCCCGGAGTGGGCCATGAGCTCGCCTATCTGCCCGCTCCACAAGATGCGCAGATCGCATGGCTCGCCAAATTGGCCGAATAGGAACCCGAAATGTCGTTACTCTCGATCTCTACTTCCGATCACATCACCACTCTCACGCTCAACCGGCCCGAGACGATGAATGCGCTTGGCGCGGATGGTGACGGAACGGAGTTCGTTGCTGCTTGCGATGCGATCAATGTCGATCCCGATGTGCGCTGCGTGATCCTGACCGGTGCGGGCAAGGGGTTTTCGGCAGGCGGCGACATCAAGGCGATGCGCGACCGGATCGGCAATTTTGGTGGCAATCCGGTGGAGATCGCCAATGGCTATCGCAACAATATCCATCAGATTTTGCGGGCGCTCTATGGCTTGCGCGTTCCTCTGATCGCGGCGGTCAATGGCGCGGCGATCGGATTGGGATGCGATCTCGCTTGTCTGGCCGATATCCGCATCGCTTCGGACCGCGCAAAGTTCGGCGTGACCTTCCTCAAGCTGGGGATCATTCCGGGTGATGGCGGAACGTGGGTCCTTCCGCGCGTAATCGGCGAAGCACGCGCGGCAGAGCTGTTTTATACCGGCGACGTGATCGATGCGGCAAAGGCGCTCGACTGGGGGCTGGTCAGCCATGTTGTCGAAGGTGATGCATTGATCGCAGAAGCGCAGGCGATGGCGACAAAGATCGCCGCCATGCCGCCGCATGCTCTGCGCCAGACAAAGAACCTGCTGCGGCAGGGGCGCAGCATCACTTATGACACCGCTTTGGAGCTTGCCGCGAACACACAGGCGCTGATGCATCACACCGAAGATCATATCGAGGGTGTCGATGCGCTCATCGAAAAACGTGCGCCCGATTTCAAAGGTGCATGAGGCCTAGCGTTCTTGCTCGATTTGCCCGGTGGGGACGATCGTACCTTGCGCGCTGGCGACGAGCTTCTCTACGCCATCTTCGCTTTCGCTCCAGACTTCTGCGCGAACCACGACCTGGCGCTTTCCGGATTTGATCACCGCTCCCTTGGAACGCAGCCGGCTGCCGATGGCCGGCGCGAGAAAATTGATCGTGTAGGATCCCGTCACCACATCGCCCACCACGCTCGCCGCCGCCCAGGCGCAGGCGTTATCCGCCATCAGGCCCACAATTGCACCATGCGCGAAGCCGTGATGCTGGGTCATTTCCGGCCTCAACTCCAGCAGCAATTCCGATTGGCCTTCCCAAACGGTGACGGGCTCGACCTGCAGCCAATTTGAAAAGCCGGAACGCCCGACTGCGACTTCCTTCATATAGGCAATCGATGCCTCTGGTGACTCGAAACGCGATACGGCCATGCTTTGCCCCTAAAGTCTGTAATGCAGACTACATGACACTTGCCAGCCTTGAGCGCAAGTCTGATAAGCAGACATATGAAAAGCTATGAACCTTCAAAATCTCCCTGTCCTATCGGGCGGGCGTCTCGCATTTTGGGTGATCGCTGGGTCTTGCTGATCCTGCGCGAAGCTTTTCTGGGCGTTTCCCGGTTCGAGGAATTCATGGTGCGATTGCCGATCAGCAGGGCGGCGCTTTCATCCCGGCTCAATATGATGAGTGATGCAGGGTTGCTCGTCCGCGATCCACCCGATGCGAAGCGCGCCGCCTATAGACTGACCGAAAGTGGGCGCGCGTTAGAGCTTGCCTACAAAGCGATTGGCGCGTGGAGCGCTGAACATCTTTACGCTGAGCAGGAGAAGCCGCGCGATTGGCGCAAAAGCGATTAAGGCATTGCGGCCTTTGCTCTATCGCCCCTCAATGCCCAGCAGCTCAATCGTGAAGAGCAGCGTTGCCCCGCCCGGAATCGGGCCTTTGCCAACCGGGCCATAGGCGATGCTGGCGGGCGCGGCGATTTCGATGGTGTCGCCAACCGCCATTTGCGGGACCGCCAATTGCCACGCTTTGATTAACCGGCCGAGCGGGAAGGTCGCCGGTTCGCCCCGTCCATATGAACTGTCGAAGCCGGTGCCATCGACAAAGGTTCCGGCATAATGGAGTGTAACCGTATCTGCGACGGTTGGCCTTGCGCCGCTGCCATTGCCTTTGATCCGCCGCCACAGCAGACCACCTTCCATCCAGCGCCACCCGTCCTTGTAGGTCCGCTGCGCCAAGGCAATCTGCTGCTGGTTGTGCCACGCCGCATCTTGCGCCGTACTTGGCGCAGCCTCTGCCGGAGTGTCTTGTGCGGCCGTTTGGCTAGCAAAGCCGCCCAACAGAACCGCCGCACATGTCGACGCGCACAGCTTTCGCATCAAACGAACCGTCCCGATCTGCATTGTCTTACCAATCATAGGCTTTTGGCAGATCGCTCTCGTCAAGATCGCGGTACCGGTCACGCAGGCGCATCTGGTGGTTGCCAAGCGGCTGCTCGACCCCGTCGATAAATACGCGGAGCGGCGCACTTGAAACTTCCAGCGGATCACCATCCCAGATCACCAGATCGCCGGCAGCTCCCGGCTTGAGGACGCCATAGCGGCCGCCATAGCCGGAAATTTCCGCGGGAACAGAAGTGATGCTGGCGAGAGCTTCCCCCCAGCTCAGCCCGCTGGCCCTCGGGACTTTGTTCAGCGCCACCAGATTACCGGCAAATTGCGGAGCGGTGCGCGGACCGGTGATCCCGCCATTAAGGCCGCCAATGGCGACTTTCACGCCCGCATCGACCATCCGCCCGACATTGCTTTGCGTCGCGGCAAGCTGCTCAAAGCTCGAAGGCAGATCATCCAGTGGATCGGCAATCACAGGCACTCCGCTGGCGGCGATCTCGCTTGCGACTATCCAGCCTTCACTCACCCCGACAAGCACCAGATCGAGACCAGCATAAGTCCGCTTGAGGCCCAGCACGGCAGAAATGTCCGATGCGCGTTCGACGTGGACATATAATTGTTGTTCGCCGCTCAGCACCGCGCCAAGCGCTTCCGCATCGGCGCGGTTCAACAGGCCATCGCCGCTGTCACGGTTGCCCGATGCAATCTCGCGCGCCTCGCGCAGCGCATTGGCAAATTCGGCAAAGGCCGCCGTCCGGCTTCCTCCTGCGATGCGCGCGCCGCTTTCGCCCAGCACCACCAATTGGAAAGCCTTGGGTTTCATCACCGGATTGGGATCGGCGCCCAGATCGATCACCGCACCTTGCCCGGCAAAAATCGAATCTGACGGAGCTGTCGTCACTGTCGCACGGGTCACGCCCCCGCCGCGGCTGATGGCTATGTGCTGCGATGCATAGTTGACAGCGGTCGATGCATCGAGCGAGGCGCTGAAGCGCGAATTGCTCGCGCTGATATCGTTGCTGTTGCTGACTGCGCCGACATCCCACAGGCCGAGATTGGTCAGCGGTATGAAGAGGCCCGGAGTGACCCACACATTGCTGCCATCAATCTCCGATCCCGTTTCGCGTGCCGGTGCGCCGCCATCGGGGCCCGCATAAACCACCTTTCCGCCGCGAACAGATACGGTGGCGTTGCGGATAGGCGCGCTGCCGTCGCCGGTTGCAACGGTGGCGCCGGTGATATCGACATTTTGCGCGGCTGCAGGTGCAGCCAGCCCCACTGTCGCGGCGGCCGCTAGAAGGAAAGTACGCTTCATCATTTCACGTCCCCTTCGCCGGGTTGGCCGAGCTCGAAATCGCTCACCGGTCTGCGCTTCGGATCTTGCGCGTCAAACAACAACGCGCCGTCAATCCAGACTTTATCGGGTCGTGAATAGACACTCAGCGGATTGCCGTTCCACAGTACCACATCAGCCATTTTCCCTTCGGAAAGACTGCCGGTCATTTCGTCGATGCCCATCGCCTTTGCGGCATTGAGTGTGAGCCAGCGAACCACGGTCGCATCGGGAATATCGATCCCCATACGCTTGCCCGCGGCCTGCGCTTTTGACGCTTCCTGGTTGAGCCGCTGAATTCCGTTTTCATCGTCCGAATGGATCACGACGCAGGCATCGGCATTCTGCAGCAGGGCTGCGTTTTCCGGAATGCCGTCATAGCTTTCCATCTTGAAGCCGTACCAGTCAGCCCAGATTGCAGAACAGGTGCCCGCTTCGCGCAGCAGATCGCCGATTTTGTATGCTTCTACAGCGTGGTGGAACGCGCTGACTTTATAGCCAAATTCCTTGGCCATATCGAGCACCAGCGCCATCTCATCGGCGCGGTAGCAGTGATTGTGGACCAGGATGTCGCCATCCAGCACGCCAGCCAGCGTCTCCTTCGCCAGATCGCGATTCTTGCGGTTGCCATCGGCATAGTCCTTGGCATCGAGCCAGGTCTGGCGATTGACCGCGAAATTGCCCATCCGGGTTGATGGCATCCGCCCGCGATTGCCATACACGCGCTTGGGATTCTCGCCGCAGGCCATTTTCATCCCGTAGGGCGCGCCGGGGAATTTCATTCCCTGAACCGTGCGGCTTGGCACGTTCTTCAGCGTGACCGTTCTCCCGCCCATCAGATTGGCGGAACCGGGCAGGATCTGCAGCGAGGTAATTCCGCCATTGGCCATTGCGCGGCTGAAGCCGGGATCTTGCGGCCAAACCGAATGCTCGGCCCAGACTTCGGGTGTTGTCGGGCTGGTCGCTTCATTGCCATCCGAATGCGCCTGCACCGATGGGCTGGGATAGTCGCCAAGATGGCTGTGAATATCGATGATACCCGGCGTCACCACCTTGCCGGTTCCGTCCACGGTGTTCGCGACATCGGGCGGCGGTGAGGTCGGGCCGCCGACAGCGGCAATCTTGCCATCTTTCAGATGGACCCAGCCGTTTTCCCAATCTCCACCATTGCCGTCGATTACGCGGACGGGGATGATCAGAGTTTCGGCCGATGGGTAAGGCGTATAGGTCGAAGCGTAGGGCGCTTCGGCCGACGCCGCCGGCGTATCAGACGCGCTGGCGGGTTTTGACTGCCCACTGGCAGAACAAGCAGCGAGCGCCACCGCGCCCCCTATCAAGGTTAAGGCACGATAGCGCATCGCTTCTTTCTCCAATTGTCAGATCAGGCTTTGGTCGCCGGGTGAACGCCACCCTCTTGTGCTTCCAAACCGGCTTCGGCCTCGCCTTCGAGTGCATCATCTTTCAGCGTATCAAGATGCATCAGCTTCTTGATCAGCGGGCTGATGACCATAACGGCGACACCGATGCCAACCGCATACCAACCGACCGTACTATACACGTCGAGAACCAGCTGCTTACCAGCCTCTTCGCCAACGCCTTCGCCGCCAGTGGCCGATGCGATAAGGCCTGCGGCAAAGTTGCCGGTTGCCGATGCAAAGAACCAAGTACCCATGATCAGCGAGGCCATGTGGCCGGGTGATAGGCGATTCATGGCGCTTAGACCAACCGGGCTCAGGCAAAGCTCGCCGGTTGTATGCAGCAAGTAGATCAGGAAGATGAAGATCACTGGCGTTGGAATATTCACGCCAACGCTCTCGGCTCCCCAAACCAGCACAAGGAAGCCCAGGCCAACCTGGATCACCGCCAGGCCGAACTTCATCGGCGTTGACGGTTCTGCGCCTTTGCTGGCCAGACCTTGCCAAAGCATCGCAAAGAGCGGCGCCAGAAGCACGATGTAGATCGCATTGATCGATTGGAACATCGATGCGTTCACGCCCTGCGTATCGACATGGCGATCGGTGAAGACGTTGAGCGACGACCCGGCTTGTTCGAACAATGCCCAGAACACGATCGAGACAAGAATGAGGAACATCGCTGCGAAAATCCGATCGCGTTCCTCGGATGGGAGTTTCGCAACTGCAGTGTAGAGCACATAGAGGACGAGACCGCCGCCAAATGCGCCCAGAACATATCCGACCATATCCTGGTACTGGATCGCGAGCCAGCACAGCGCGACCATCGCGAGGCCCGCCCCGTAGATGCCCCATTCCTTGCCGCCTGCGATTTTGGCCGGGTCTTTAGGCTCACCCTTGCCAAGCAATAGCGGTTTGCCGATGATGAAGAAGATAAGCCCGATCAGCATACCGACACCGGCAAGTCCGAAGCCATATTCCCAACCGTAGGTCTGGCCAAGGAAGCCGCAAATGATCGAAGCGGTCGCCGCACCGACATTAATGCCCATATAGAAGATGGTATAGGCAGGATCGCGGCGGATGTCGGTCCGGTCATAAAGCTGACCGACGATTACCGAGATGTTGGCTTTCAGGAAACCAGAGCCGACAATGATCAGCGCCAGCGCAAGCCAGAACACATTGATCATCGGGTCGTTCTGCCCGCCGCCGCCTTCGAATGCCATGAAGAAGTGACCGAATGTCAGCAGCACGGCGCCGAACAGCACGGCCTTGCGCTGACCGATATACTGGTCAGCCAGATAGCCGCCTACAACCGGAGCAATATAGACAAGCGCGGTATACGCACCATAAATTACATAGGCCTTTTCTTCGGCAAACATCCAATGCTGGATCAGGTAGAAGATCAGCAGCGCGCGCATCCCGTAGTAGGAAAAACGCTCCCACATCTCCGCCATGAAAAGCAGGAACAGGCCCTTGGGGTGGCCGATAACTTCGGCCTGTGGCCGCGTGATCAGGACCAGGCCGCCCAGCAGAAACCCTGCCAATGCGACAACTGCGACCCAGAATGCCCACATCTCAAATGCGGAATCGAAGGTGAAAATGAACTCATGCATGGGCGTGCGGCCCCCTCAATTGATTGTAACGCCCCCTCTCCCATTTTGGAGGGCTGAAAGGCGGCACACTAGCGTCCAAATCGGCCTTGTGAAGCAATAGTTTCATACGAAACCGCAATTTTCTGCGCCCGGGCGGGGGCTTGGTGGCCTTGACGCGGCGCAGTGTATTATGGCACTGATGCACCTGAAATGAGGAAACCCCCTGAGGAATTGGCATGACCCAGCAATCGCGCCCCGTCTATCTCAAGCTGCGCGACCAGATCGCCGCTTCAATCATCGAGGGCGAATATGAAGAAGGCGCCATGCTGCCATCGGTGCGCGCCTTTGCCGCCGAACAGGGGGCCAATCCGCTCACTGTCGCCAAGGCCTATCAGCAGTTCCAAACCGACGGACTGGTCGAGGTCCAGCGCGGGGTTGGCATGTATGTTGTCGATGGTGCTGCGGCCAAGCTCCGCCGTTCGGAACGCGATCAGTTTATCTCGGAAGAGTGGCCAGAAATCCAATCGCGGATGAAACGTTTGGGGATCAATCCCGCGGATTTGCTTGAATCGGCCTGATTTGGCCGATTCGGTTGCGCTGTGCTATCGCAGTTTTTCGAGGGATGTTGCGCGGCTGGCCAGTCTCTGGCAAGAAGCGCCCCGGGTCGTGCTGTAAGCAATAGTTGTGCTGGGAGATTTGCCCGTCAGGGTGGTCTGGGAGCAACGGAGACGAGATGATACGGTCAGAACTCTTAACAGCCTTGGCGAAAGACAACCCCGATTTACGCGCGGAGGAGGTCGAACAGGTGGTCGATATCTTCTTTGACGAGATAACCAAACGGCTGGCCGAAGGCGGCCGTGTCGAGCTGCGCGGCTTTGGCGCCTTTTCGACGCGGGAGCGCGATGCCCGCACCGGCCGTAACCCGCGCACCGGCGAAACAGTGTCGGTTCCGGCCAAGCGTGTGCCCTATTTCAAACCGGGCAAAGAAATGCGCGAGCGGCTCAACCCGAGCTAAGCGATCGGCCGCGGCGGGTAAGCCCGCACCGATGGCCGCAATTTCACGATATCGATAATTTGCGTTTTCCGCATGAGCGGTTAGGGCGCTGTTCTTCTGTGCGGGTGTGGCGGAATGGTAGACGCCGGGGACTTAAAATCCCCTGATCTTTGATCGTGCTGGTTCGAGTCCAGTCACCCGTACCATCCCCAATTTACGGCACGACAAGCCAGCGTTGGCGCTTGATCGCCCCTACGCAATCGCCCCTAGTCAGCGGATAGGCGGTTAATAGCAGATAGGTGTTACTCCGATTGTAACCGATGCCCGCAGCGGGCTGATGGTTGGTTTTGGGGGTATGAATGCGCGGTAGTCCGGAAATGCTCCAAGGTCCGGAGATGCTGGTGGATGTCGAAGACCGGGTTGCTCCGCGTTTCACATTACTGATCCGGACAGCCAAGCTGATCGTAGATGACCAACAGTTTCTGTGCGTGATCCGCGATATCTCGGCCACCGGGTTTAGTATCCGCAGCTTCCATCCGCTGGATCAGGGCAAACGGATAGCGGTGGAGTTCCAGTCAGGTGACCGGCAGGCGGCCGATATGGTCTGGCAGACGGATGAAGGCGCAGGGTTCCAGTTTCATACTCCGATCAATGTCGATGCCGTGGTGATGGGGTTGAGCGACTATCCCAGACGCGATTTGCGCTTTGATCTCGATCTGCCGGTTGTGCTGCATACGCATGGAATCAAATTGCAGGCCAAAATGGCCAATTTGTCACGACAGGGCGGAAACATTCAATGCGCCAGCAACCTTCTGATAGACCAGATGCTCCGCATCGATGCGCTGGGCCTGCCCGAGATTGATGCGCGTGTCCGGTGGCGCAAGCCCGGTATTTACGGGTTGATCTTCGACACGACCTTTTCGCTCGCCGAGCTCGCCCAGCTGATCCGCAATCTCCATGTGCGCCAAAAAACCGGCAGCAAAATCGCCCGCGCTTTCCAGCCGACCCCGGTAAATCCGGCGTGCTAGTCGCTTTTTGCGTGCGGAGTTAACCTTCTCCTAACCATTTTCCTTCACCTCCGGATCACACATTCTAACCGGGGGTTAAAAATGACTAACACTGCATCTCAGGAACTGCCCAAGACACTCAATGTTGATGTGGCCATCATCGGGGCGGGTCCGGCAGGACTTACCGCAGGCTATTTGCTGACCAAACAGGGCAAATCGGTCGCGATAATCGAGAAAGACGAAACCTATGTTGGCGGCATCAGCCGCACAGTAGAACATGAGGGGTACCGGTTTGACATTGGTGGTCACCGGTTCTTCTCGAAGAGCCAGCAAGTGGTCGATCTGTGGAATGAAATTCTCCCCGATGATTTCATCCAGCGCCCACGTATGAGTAGAATTTATTATGAGGGTAAGTTCTACTCATACCCGCTGCGTGCTTTCGAAGCGCTGAGTAATCTCGGCATTCTGCGCTCGACCGCCTGTATGGTCAGTTATCTGCGCTACAAGCTGTTTCCGATTTCCGAAGTGAAGAGCTTCGAAGACTGGACGACCAACCAGTTCGGCCAGAAACTCTATTCGATCTTCTTCAAGACCTATACCGAGAAAGTATGGGGCATGCCTTGCGACGAAATGAGCGCAGACTGGGCAGCCCAGCGGATCAAAGGCCTGTCATTATGGAGCGCGGTTGTTGATGGCCTGAAGCGTTCGCTCGGGCTCAACAAGAAACCCAATGATGGCCAGGCCGCCAAGACCCTGCTCGAAACCTTCCGCTATCCGCGCCTTGGCCCCGGAATGATGTGGGATGCCGCACGCGACAAAATTCTCGCCAGCGGCAAGGGCCATATCATCATGGGCCACGGGCTTGAGCAATTGGCTAGCGATGGCAACAATGGCTGGCGCATGAGTGCGACCAACAGCGATGGCGGCAAGATTGTTGTCACGGCAAAGGACGCAATCAGCTCTGCACCGATGAAAGAGCTGGCGGCGCGTTTGCACCCCTTGCCGGATACCACGCTCAACGCGTCAAATCTCAAATATCGCGACTTCTTGACAGTCGCGCTCAAAATCAAATCGGAAGATCTGTTCCCCGATAACTGGATCTACATCCATGACGAGAAGGTCCAGGTGGGCCGCGTACAAAACTTCCGCAGCTGGTCGCCAGAAATGGTGCCCGACGAAGATGTGGCCTGTGTCGGTCTTGAATATTTCTGTTTCGAAGGCGACGGACTGTGGGCATCGAGCGATGACGACCTTGTCGAACTGGCGAAAAAGGAAATGGAAATCCTCGGCCTTTGCGATCCCAAAGATGTGATCGGCGGTGCGGTTGTCCGCCAGGAAAAAGCCTATCCGGTCTATGACGAAGATTACGCCGCGAATGTCGAAGCAATGCGCGCCGAACTGGAAGAGAAATTCCCGACGCTGCATCTGGTCGGCCGCAATGGCATGCACCGCTACAACAACCAGGATCACGCGATGATGACCGCGATGTTGACCACTGAAAACATCGTAGCTGGCAAGCGTCTCTACGACACCTGGTGCGTCAACGAGGATGCTGAGTATCACGAAGCGGGTGACGAGGGTGCCGAGAAAGCGATTCCGGCGCGTGAGACCGAACCCGGTGAAATCACCGAAGATCAGGCCGCTGCGCTGAATTCGCTTCGCGGTGTGCCCGAACGGATCAAGCCCGAAGACGCCTCCGAAGCAGGGGACGACCGCAAGGTCGCCTAACGGATTTGGGGGAGAGCCATCCCGCGCGCGGTCAGGGGGCCGGCGCGGGATGGTAATCTTCCCTTCCGTTCTGACAGGGAGTTATGACTACAATGACCGATCTGCTGTTAAAAATGCGCGATGTCCGCTTGCTCCGCTATCTGCTGGCAAGCATCGGAGCGCTGGCCGTAGATGTCGGCGTATTCCTGATGCTGCTGTCAGCCAATGCGCAAGCCGCAATAGCTTCCGCAATCGGATATAGCGCGGGTATTATCGCGCACTGGATCCTGTCGAGCCGCACCGTTTTCACCGATACCGTGGCGCAGCGCGGTGCGGGCCGAACAAAGCAGAAAGCGCTGTTCGTTGTCTCGGCATTGGCGGGGCTTGCGCTCACCACCGCAATTGTTGGCGGTGCTGATATGCTTGCCTTCGATCCCCGTCCGGCGAAGCTGCTGGCGATTGTGGCCAGCTTTGCTTTGACCTGGTGGCTCCGCAGCCGCGTGGTTTTCCGGGCTGGTGACTGACATGCAAACCGATCGCCGTATGCGCGGTCATGAGCGCCCTAACCTGCGCATCGCGGTGATGTGGGGCGTTGTCTCGCTGATTTTCCTTGCGGTTGGCATGCAGCGTTTGCTGCAGGGCCAGTTTCCCGACCCTGACGATGCCTTGCGACTTGTGCAGGTGCGCGATCTGCTGGCCGGGCAGGGCTGGTTCGATTTGCACCAGTACCGGATTGATCCACCGGACGGCACATTGATGCATTGGTCGCGGCTGGTCGATATTCCCTTGGCGCTGGTCATTCTGGCCCTTTCCCCATTTGTGGGAGCGCCTGCGGCGGAAACTGCGGCTCTGATTATCGTGCCGCTTGTCACGCTGGGGGCCATCCTGTTTGTCATTGGACGGCTTGCTTGGCGCCTGTTCGATGTCGATGTGGCGGGAATCTCCTGCCTGTGCATGGCCCTGTTTGCGCCGATCGTTTTCCAGCTTCAGCCGATGCGGATTGACCACCATGGATGGCAAATCTTCACCGTCGTTCTGGCGCTGTGGGCATGTTCGCTGCGCAGCGCCTGGAAAGGCGGCGCGCTGGCCGGACTGGCGATGGCGGTGGGCGCGACCATTTCCTTGGAAATTCTGCCGATGGTCGCCGCGTTTGGCGGCATTCTGGCGCTGCGTTGGTTTCGCGATCATAAGGACCGCTGGTGGTTGGTCGGCTATATGCAGGCCTTGGCGCTCGGTCTCATCGCGGCCTTTTTCGCAACGCGCGGGATCGCTGATCTGGCGCAGCATTGCGATGTCATCGCGCCCGCGCATCTGGGCTTCTTTGCAATCACTGCAGTTTGTACCGGGCTGATCGCTGCGGCGCCGGCAATTCCGCGCCTCGCCTTGTTCGGTGCGTTCGGAGCGGCTGGTGCGGCGGGCTTGGCATTCTTCGGCCTGTCATCCCCCACTTGCTTGATGACACCTTTCGCCGCGCTTGATCCGCTGGTTCGCGATTTTTGGTACATCAATGTTCTCGAGGGGCGCCCTCTATGGGAACAGAAGCTGGCCTATGCTCTGCCCAGCTTTGTTCAATTGTGCATCGGGCTGTTTACCGCGATCGTGCTGGCTGTGCGTTCGCGCGACTGGCTGCGCCAATGGTGGATCGAATATTCGCTATTGCTTGCAGCGAGCATCCTTCTTTCGCTGTTCGTTTGGCGTTCGGCTGCCTTTGCCGCAGTCATTGCCGCGATTCCTATCGGCTGGCTGGCGACGCGGTTACTCAAACGTCTGAACCGCGCACGGGGATTGGCGGCCAAGCTCACTGCCTTGGGGGCCATTGTGCTGGCGCTCTTGCCTTCTTCTCCGGTCGCAGTGGCGGAATTGATGATGCCGGAATCGGGCAATGTGCAGACGGTCTTGGTCGAAGAATCAAGCTGCGAAATTCGCAACCAGGCGCTCACTTTGAATTCGCTGCCCCAAGGGACAATATTTGCACCGCTTGATATCGGACCGGCGATTCTGGTCAAAAGCCATCACGCGGTGGCAGCGACAGGACACCACCGGGCAGAAGAGTCGATGCGCGATGTCATACTGGCATTCACCAGCCCGGAAGCCGAGGCGCGACAAATCGTGGCGGCGCATGAATCAGACTATATTGTGATCTGCACAGATCTGGCTGAGCCACGCCTGTTCACCGCCGCCAACCCACAAGGCTTGGCCGCGCAGCTGGTCGCCGGCGAAGCGCCCGATTGGCTCGAACCGGTCGAAGTCGGCGGGCCAGAGGAATTTCGCGTCTGGCGGGTCCGCGAGTAAAGGTCACGCGGGCACAAAATCCATAGCGGTGCCATTCATGCAATACCGCTTTCCTGTTGGCTTGGGGCCGTCATTAAAAACATGCCCCAGATGCCCACCGCAATCCGCGCAAAGCACCTCTGTGCGCGGATATCCGATCTTGTAATCGGTTGCGGTCACGATCGCGCCGGGCAGCGGTTTCCAGAAGCTGGGCCAGCCGGTACCGCTGTCAAACTTGGTCGACGAGGAATAAAGGCGGTTGTTACATCCGGCACAGATGAAAGTGCCCTTGCGCTTCTCCTTGTCCAGGGGTGAGCTGAACGGCCGTTCGGTCCCTGCTTCGCGCAAGATCCGGTATTCTGCCCGCGTCAGCTTCTTGCGCCATTGCGCATCGCTTAGCTTGACACGGTAATTCCTCGCTTCCGCTGGCGTGCTGCCGCATGCGGCGAGAACGGGCAATGCCGCGCCCGCGGAAAGCCAAGCGACAACCGACCGGCGCGAATGCAATTGAGCTTCGGGCACGATTTTTCCTCCTCGAGAAGAGACATCTACCCTTATATACGCTCTGGAGGTCCGAATGGTTTCATCCGGCGGCGGATTGGCCGTCAGAACTGCGTCAATTCGACTTCGAGCTTGCGGAATCCGTGGACGAAATTCGCCCGCACGCGCTCGATATCGCCCGCGACATGAACGCGAATGCGCCGTTTGTGCATTTCTTCGAGCAGCACACGCAATTGCAGTTCTGCCAGACGGGCGCCGACGCAGCGGTGAATACCGTATCCGAAGGCGATATGCCGGCGGGCGTTTTCGCGCGTCAGGTCGAGCTTGTCGGGATTGTCGAACACCTGCTCGTCGCGATTGGCCGAGAGATACCAGAGCACCACTTTCTCGCCCGCTTTGATCGTCTGCCCGAACACTTCGGTATCTTCGGTGCAGGTGCGGCGCATATGCGCCAACGGGGTCTGCATGCGCAGCATTTCCTGCACCGCATTGGGAATCACATCGGGATTCTGTTCGAACAGCTTGCGCTGCTCCGGGTTCTTGTCCAGCTGATAGACAAATCCGCTCATCGAATTGCGCGTGGTATCATTCCCGCCGACGATCAGCAGCACCAGATTGCCCATAAATTCTTCCGGGCTCATCTGGTTCATCGCTTCTGAATGGATCATCATCGAGATGAGATCGTCACCCGGCTCTTTGTCATGGGTGCGCTCGATCCATAGCGACTGGAAGTAGGCTGCCATTTCATGAAGCAGGCTCCAACGAACTTCGTCCAGCTCGCGCACGGTGGCAAGCTCGGTATCGCCTGCCCAATCCGACCAGAAGGTCAGCAAACAGCGATCTTCCCACGGGAAACCGAACAGGATGGCCAGCATGCCGGTTGTCAGTTCGATGCTGACCTTGTCGACCCAGTCAAACACCTCGCCGCGCGGAAGAGAATCGAGCAATTCTCCGGTGCGTTGGCGTATCTCGCCTTCCATTTCGGCCATGCCGCTGGGGGTAAATTTGGGCGCAACGGTGCGGCGCTGGCCGGTATGCTGCGGACGGTCCATCGCGATGAACATCGGCAGATCGCGGCGGTCGGCGTCGCTTTCTTCGAGTTCCTCGTCGCTCAACCTTTCGAGGATGGTGATTCCGCCATGCTCCCAACTTGATGAAAACACGTCGGGCAATGCCTCGATATGCTGGATCGCCTTGTGGCCGACGACGGCCCAGTATGGCCCGAACGGGCTTTCTGGGATGTAATGCAATGGCCCGGCATCGCGCATCTCCTTGAAGATCGGGTGCCATGTGTTGTCGGCATAGATATCCGACCGGCTTACATCCCACTTGTGCGGATGTTTGGGACGTTCTTCAGGGTGCTCGGCAAAGTGATTTTGCAGCGCCTCATAGGCGGTTGGTGAAGTTCGGCATTCGGGGCGTCCGGGGGCGATCGTTGCCATTCTATATCTCTCCTTCGCCGCACCCTGTCTTCGGGCTTCAGCGTTATGATCCTATCCTGCGCTTACTTACTCCAATGTCAATAGTGCGTTGCAATTTGCGACTTAATTTTACCAATTGCCGTGGTTGGCGGATCGTTTGCAACGAATCCTCCACTACCGAATGGCCTCCGCGCTGGCCAACGCAGCCGATTTCCTGTGCCAGAAGCGCCATTTCTTGGTGTTTGCACCGCGTGGACCCGATTTCATCACTCTGCGGCGGAACAAAGTCGCGCCAAGTTTCACGAAGATCGTGACGGCCACAATCTGCCAAGCAATCGCCAACGCGTGCGGCCAGAGCGCGCCATCCTGGGCGGCACGGGCCAACATTGCAAAGGGCGAGCTGAACGGGAAAATCGCCGCTGCCAGCTCGATGGTCGAGCCCGGTTTCGCCATGGCGTAAGTCGCGAAGAAGAACACCATTAATTGCAGCATTGTGACGGGCATCGACAGTGTCTGCACTTCGCGCACGGTCGCGGCCATCGATCCGATCGCGAGGAACAGCGAACCAAGGATCAGATAGCCCATCGCAAAATAGACCACGCCCAGCATCAGGAAAATCGGCCAACCGACGGCAGGGGCGGCAAAGCTTCCCAGCGAAGCACCGCCGCCCAGAAAGATCAGTCCGCCTACACCGCCCCAAACCAGAATCCCGACGAATGACACGCCCAGCATCGCGAACAGCTTGCCGAAGAATACTGCATCCATCGGGATAGCCGCGGCGAGAACTTCGATGATCTTGTTGCCTTTTTCCTCGACAAGGTTTGAAAGGACCATCCCGCCAAGCAACATGGTGAGAAGGAACAGAAGCATCTGGCCGCCTTGCGCGGTTTTGATCCGGTCGCTCTTCTCGGATGCGCCGCTGGTTTGAACGACATTCTGTGTCAGTTCAGGGAACTTGCGGGGTGCATCACCAAGGTTGCTGGCCGCGACAAGTCCGACCTGGCCGCGCCATTTGTCAATCTGGCCTTCGGGCGCTGTCAGCGTCGGCTGTTCGGGCGTGCCGCTGACGATCGCTGCGTAATTCCCAACGCGATTGCGCAAGATCTCGGCCGGCTCCATCGCCCGCTGTTCGTCGGTCAGCGCGACCATCGGCGGGATGTAACTGCCCATATTCTCGCGCATCGCTTCGGCAGAGCTGATCATGTCCGCCGTATCAGCTGCGTTCATCGCAATACCGATTTCCGCGACGGCTGTTTCGCGCTGGACTTCGCTACCGATACCGCCCGCCAGGCCGCCGACGACAATAGGAAACAACGGTCCAAGCAGGAAGAACAGAAACGCTCGGCTAAACAGGATCGCGAGGAAGTCGCGGCGCGCGATGACATAGGCTGCTTGCAGCGTGGACAGGCGCGAAGCTTCGTGGGTTTGGTTGCTCATTACGCAGTCTCCGCTGCATTGTCGGCTTCGAGCGCGCGTGCCGCGGCTTCGCCTGCAATATGGACAAAGGCGTCGTGCAATCCGGCGCGTTCGATGGAAAGCGAGAGGATACCCGCCTCGCCTTCGATTAGCGCGCGCAGCAAGGTCTCGATCCCGCTTTCGGGGAGCGAGAAATTCCAAAAATCACCTTCGTGCCGAACATCGGCGGGCAGTGCATCGCGCCATTTGCCCTCGCGTTCGCGCGTCTCGAGGCGGACCTGCGCAGGAATGCGATCGCGCGCCGCTTCGACAGAACCGGCATAGGGAACTTTTCCGCCCGCAATGATTGCGACACCTTCACAAAGCCGTTCGGCATGATGGATAACATGGGTCGAAAAAATGACTGTCGTGCCGCTCTCGGCCAGATCGCGGATCATCCGTTCGAGCTTGCCCTGGTTGATCGCGTCGAGCCCGGAAAACGGCTCGTCGAGCACAACCAGCTTGGGCTGGTGGACCAAAGTCCCAAGCAGTTGGACTGTCTGCGCCATTCCCTTCGACAGCTGGCGGATCTGGCGGTCGGCTGCATGGCCCAGGCCGTGTTTTTCCAGCAATTCGCGCCCGCGTGCCTTACCCTCTTCCAAAGGAAGCCCGCGCAGCGCGCCCATAAAGCCGATCGCTTCATGCGCTTTCATTGCGGGGTAAAGCCCGCGCTCTTCGGGCAGATACCCGATCAACTTGGCAATCTGGTGCGGGTCGTCGTGGCCGAACACTTTGCGCACACCGGCATCGGGATCGATAATGCCCAGCAGCATACGCAGTGTGGTCGTCTTGCCCGCACCGTTGGGGCCAAGAATTCCGTAGATCGCCCCTTCGGGCACCGAGATATCGACACCGTCAACCGCGCGTGTGCCTTCAAAGTCCTTAATCAGCCCGCGCGCTTCAATCGCGAGCGGGCGCAGGTCTTTCGAATGGGAGTCTGCGGGCTGGCTGATGTCATTCATGGTCGAGTCCAGTCCGTTGTATTCTGGCTGTGTATCGCTTAGCGGCATGTCCATGCGTGCCGGATAGGCGCTGCATGTGAACGGGAGTAACCCCAATCATGGTTAACGCGCCAGTAATTGTTGGGCTTAAGCATCGCCTGATCGCCGAAGCACAGCGGCTGGGCTTTGCCAGCGTGGGGTTCACCAGTGCAGCGGATGATCCGCAAAGATCGCAGCGATTGCACGCATGGATAGAGGCCGGCCATCACGGCTCGATGGAGTGGATGGCCGATCGCGCTGATGTGCGTCAGGGACCGCACAGCATGTGGCCCGAGGCGCAGAGCGTGATTGCGCTGGGCATGAGCTATGCGCCCGAAATCGATCCACTGGCGTTGGAGGAACATCCCGACAAAGCACGGATTTCTGTCTATGCGCAGGGCCGCGATTATCATGATACCGTGAAAAAAGCGCTCAAGGCGCTGGCGCGGTGGTTGGTCGCCGAAGCGAAGAAAGAAGGGCTGGAGGAGCCGCAGCTCAAGGTGTTTGTCGATACCGCACCGGTCATGGAAAAGCCGCTGGGCGAAGCGTCGGGCATCGGCTGGCAGGGCAAACACAGCAACCTTGTCAGCCGCGAACATGGCAGTTGGCTGTTCCTCGGCGCGATTTACACTACCGTACCTTTCGAGCCGGACGCACCGCACCGCGATCAATGCGGGTCATGCACTGCGTGTCATGACGCGTGCCCGACCGACGCCTTTCCGCAGCCCTATGTGGTGGATGCGCGGCGGTGCATTTCCTATCTGACCATCGAGCACAAAGGGCCGATCCCTTCTGAGTTCCGCAAAGCCATGGGAAACCGCATCTATGGCTGCGATGATTGTCTGGCGGTGTGCCCGTGGAACAAATTCGCCGATAGCGCAGCGCGGCATAAGGCCTTTGTCCCAAGGGACGAACTGATCGAACCGCGCTTGTCCGACTTTCTCGATCTGGATGATGCAGCGTTTCGCGCACTGTTCTCGGGCTCGCCCATCAAGCGGATCGGGCGTGACCGTTTTGTGCGCAACTGCCTGATTGCCGCAGGCAATAGCGGCGACACCGGCTTGCTGGGCCAGGTTGAAGCCTTACAGAGCGATGCCGACCCCGCCGTTGCCGAGGCAGCAGACTGGGCAAAGGCAGAGCTTACAGCAGCTCTTTAAGCGGGACTTCTGTGTCTGCCAGTATCGCGGGATCGGGTGACAGCTTGGCTTCGATCAGCTTCCGGCCCTGGACGTAATCTTTTACATTGTTGACGCAATCGAGTGCGATCAATCGGCCGTCCTTGAGATAAAGGACCGAAAACTTGCGGTCCGCCGGATCGCCGCGCAGCACCGTTTGGTCATAGCCGATCGACAAGCCTGCGGTTTGCAGTTTCAAATCATACTGGTTCGACCAGAACCATGGAAAAGCGCGATAGGGCTGCTTGTCGCCCATGATCGATTTCGCTGCCGTGGTGGCCATATCATTGGCATTCTGAACCGATTCCACGCGGATGACTTCGCCTTCGGCAAAGGCGCTTGCATGTGCGGCGCAGTCGCCGATTGCGTAAATGTCATCAAGGATAGTCCGGCAAAATTCGTCAACATCAACCCCGTTCGCGCCGGTTGCACCCGCTGCGATTAGCGGGCCGACCGAGGGAACAATGCCGATCCCGACGATCACCATATCGGCCGGAATCTCCTCACCCGTTGCCAATCTGACCGCGGTGACTTTGTCGCCTTCGCCAAGAATTGCTTCAACCGCGGCTTCGAGCCGGATTTCCACGCCCTGCGCGCGATGTTCTTCCTGGTAAAAGGCCGACAATTCTTCGCCCGCGACCCGCGCCAGCACGCGCGGTAGGGCTTCGAGCAGCACAACATTGCGGCCCATCTTGCGCAAGACGGCAGCGGCCTCCAGCCCGATATAGCCGCCGCCGATAACAACCGCATTTTGTGCGCCGGCTTCGAGTTCGGCCATCATCCGCTGGACGTCGGTGCTGTTGCGCACCGTATGGACGCCGCCCAGATTGCCGCCGGGGCAAGACAACCTGCGCGCATCTCCACCGGTCGCCCAAATCAGCTTCCTGTAAGACATTTTGCTATCGTCGCTCAGCAATACCATTTTTGCCACGGGATCGACTTCGAGCACGGCATTGCCAAGCCGGACATCCACGTTCTTGTCTGCCCAGAACTCGGGCGGGCGAATGTAAATCCGTTCGAACTCTTTCTCTCCGGCCAGATACTCCTTCGAAAGAGGAGGGCGCTCGTAAGGATGCACGTGCTCGCGGCCGATTATGGTAATCGAATCTTCATGGCCGTTCTGGCGCAGTGCAATCGCAGCCTGTGCGCCGCCATGTCCCGACCCGACGATAATGATGTCCGAATGATCCATATGCTATCCTTGCCTTAGCGCCCCAGCAGGTTCCGCGCCTGGCTTGCGATCTGGGCCAACATGGCCGGGGCAATAGTGCCCTGTGCCTGAGCGCGGCTGATCATTGCGCGGAATTGCCGGATAGCGGCTTTATGATCAGCAGCCCAATTGGCAACAGCACCTTCGGGATTTTTCTTGGCGCCTTTGCGCCGCGATAGCCGGCGGAGGAAATCGAGCCGCATCTGCTGGAAATCCCTCGCGAGGCCTGCGACCAGCAAACGCTCCCAAACATCGGAGGGGTTGCTTAATGCCGCTGCGCCTTGCGCCCAGTCGAGGCCCAGCCTTGCCCCCAAATCGGTAAATGCCGCTGTGAGCGGCCGCGCTTTGATGTCGGAATTGAGCGCGAGCGCAGCAAGCCCGACCGCGCCGTCGAGATCGTAGAGATGGGCTACTTCCGAAGCGAGCACGGCGGGCGCTCCGGCTTCGGCAAATTCCTTGCGAAGCGCATCGGTTTGCTGGCGCGTTTCCGCGGTCAATAGCGCGTCGGTTTCGCTGGAAAGCTCGGTTACACCCTTGCGCAGTGCGGCAATCATTTCTGAAGGCATCGTTGTGCTGGCCCCGGCGCGCATCAGATCGGCCATCTGGCTGCGCATGACTCCGGCGATATGCCGGAACAGGAGAATGCGAGCGTTTTCCGGCATTTTGGCCGTTTCCAGCTTCGCCCAAAGCTCGTCGACATTGAACAGTTCTGCTGCCGAGATGAATGACGCACACACATCTCCAAGGCCGACGCCTTCTTCTTCGGACAGCTCAAAGGGGTGTACTAGTCCGAGCCGGTTGATCACTTTGTTGGCGAGCTTGGTCGCGATAATCTCGCGGCGGAGCTGGTGGTTTTCGATCTCCGCCTTGTATGTCTTGCGCATAGGAGAAGGGAAATACTGGATCAAAGAACCGGCCAGACTTGGATCGTCAGGCAGCGCGGTCTTCTCGATTGCGTCCTGCAACACCAGCTTGGTCGACGACAGCAGCACCGCCAGTTCTGGCCGCATCAAGCCGATTCCGTCGCTGGCCCGCCGAGCGAGCGCTTCGTTCTCCGCAAGGCCTTCCGTCCGCCGGTCGAGCGCCCCGCGATCCTCTAGCCCTTCAATCAGACGAAGCTGCGCGGCGACTGCCCCTGGGCCGCCCGCTTCGGCGATCGACAATGCCAGCGCTTGCAACCGGTTGTCCTCGAGCACCAACTCGGACACTTCGTCGGTCATGCTTGCCAGAAGAGCGTTGCGTTTCCTGTCGGATAGTTTGCCCGAACGGCGCGCCGCGGCCAGCGCGATCTTGATGTTCACTTCGTTGTCCGAACAATCGACACCGGCCGAATTGTCGATGAAGTCCGTGTTGACCCGCCCGCCAAGCATCGAAAATTCGATACGCGCGGCTTGGGTTACGCCCAGATTGGCGCCTTCGCCGATAACTTTTGCGCGTATCTCTGCCGCGTCGACGCGCAGAGTGTCATTGGCCGGATCGCCGACTTGAACATTATTCTCGTTCGATCCTTTGATATAGGTCCCGATGCCGCCAAACCAGATCAGGTCCACCGGTGCTTTCATAATTGCAGAGATAAGCGTCTCGGGCTCGATCTCGCGCGATTCGAGCCCCAGCGCCTTGCAGGCCGCAGCGGACAGTTTGATTGTTTTCGACGCGCGCGAATATACTCCGCCGCCTTTCGAAATCAGGTCCTTGTCGTAATCGTCCCAGCTTGAGCGCGGCAGGTCGAACAGCCGTTTGCGTTCTTTCCAGCTGACGGCTGCGTCGGGGTCCGGGTCGATAAAGATGTGACGGTGGTCGAAGGCAGCGACAATCTTGATCGATTTTGACAGCAGCATGCCATTGCCGAACACGTCCCCTGACATGTCGCCGCAACCGACAACGCGAACCGGGTCGCTTTGCACGTCGACACCCATTTCCAGGAAGTGCCGCTGGACCGAAATCCACGCGCCCTTGGCGGTGATGCCCATCGCCTTGTGATCGTATCCATTGGACCCGCCGCTGGCGAAAGCGTCATCGAGCCAGAAGTCGCGCGATTCGGCGATTCCATTGGCGATGTCGGAAAATGTCGCGGTGCCTTTGTCTGCAGCGACTACGAAATAGGGGTCTTCACCATCGAGCGGCATGACCGCTTCGGGATGAACCACTTTGTCATCGACGATATTGTCAGTGATCGTCAGCAGCGTGCGAATAAACACTTCGTAACTTGCCCGCCCTTCCGCGGCCCACGCATCGCGGTCAATCGCGGGTGAAGGAAGCTGTTTCGGGTAGAAGCCGCCTTTCGCGCCGGTCGGCACAATCACCGCGTTCTTCACACGCTGCGCCTTCATCAAACCGAGTACTTCTGTACGGAAATCGTCGCGCCGGTCAGACCAACGAAGCCCCCCGCGCGCCACCGGGCCTGAGCGCAAATGGATGCCTTCGACGCGGGTCGAATAGACAAACATCTCGCGCCATGGAACGGGTTTGGGAAGATTGGGTACCAGGTCGGATTGGATCTTGAATGCCAGTGCCTCGGCTGCGGCGGGGGCAAAGGCATTGGTTCTCAGGATCGCTTTGATCAGCGAATGATAAAGCCTGAGCAGCCGGTCGTCATTGATCGCCGACACGCGCGCCAAGCCTTGCTTGATCGCACTTTCAGCATCGGCAATTGCGATGTCGCGGTCACCTTCAAAGGCAGGATCATGTGCGGATGTAAACCGCGCGATCAGCGCTTGTGTGACAGTGGGGGCTGCGCGCAACGCATCGACGACCGTGTAAATCGTGAAAGTCATTCCCGCTTGCCGCAGATAGCGGTAGAACGCGCGCAGCCAATTCGCTTCGCGTTCAGCCAGTCCGGTTCCGATCACCAGCCGGTTGAACGGATCATCTTCTGCCGCTTCGTTCAGAACCGCAGTTATCGCGCGTTCGATCGGCGCGACGCGATCGAGAATGGGTGCTATTTCGGCGCCGTGTGGCAGCGAGAGCGTGAAATCATGGATCGTTCCCAGCGTCCCGCCGTCAAGTGATGTGGGAACTTCCGACAATACTTCGAAACCGAAATTTTCCAGCGCGGGCACAGCATCCGATAGCGGCAAAACGCCTTCATGCTCATAGATTTTGAGGCGCAAGCAAGCGTCCGGATCGCCTTCCAGATGGTAAAGCCGCGCATCGCGCTGGGTTTGCTCTCCGTCAGAATCGGCGCTGTCGAGCGCCAGCAAGTGGCGCATGCGGCTGATATCGATCGCAGCTTCGGCGGCACCGTAAGTGGTGCGGTAGGAAGCAGGGAAAATATCGGCATAGCGGGTGGCGAGCGCCGCTCCGCGCGCTGCATCACCGATCTGCGCAAGCTCCTGTTCAACCGCCTCGCCCCAGCCGCGCAGCATGTTCTGCATGGTCCGCTCTGTCGCGGCTTCATCAAACGCCTGTTTCCCGTCGCGAATGTCGAGGACAAAGCGCAGCATGGCCAGATTGCCGCCCTCGACCTGCAGGCTCCAATCCATCAGCCGGGCGTCGGCATTCTCTTCAAGCAGCGATTGGATTTGCTCGCGCACTTGTGTCGAAAGCATATCGCGCGGCAGCCAGACGAATGCGAACAGGTGCCGCGCCAGCGGCGCCTCGACGATTGCCAGACGCGGGCGAGGGCGGTCGACCAGGCCCATCATCGCAGTGGCAACACGCGCAATGTCATCGTTGGAGAAGCCTATGACGAGATCATGCGGAAGCGCGGTCAGCGCGTGGACTAAAGCTTTGCCTGCATGGCCGGCAGTATCGAAACCGAACTCGTCCATCAGGCGCGTCATTTGCGCGCGCAGACCCGGCACTTCGCTAGGCTTGGCGGCAAGTGCGGCGCTGGTCCACACACCAGCATGCACCGACAGCGCGGTGCATTTATCATCCTCGACAATGGGTACCAGAAACAAGTCCAGAGGAACCCTGCGGTGCACCTTGGAAAGGTGGTTGGCCTTGATAATCAGCGGAACGCGATCATTGCGATTGGCCGGATCGTCAAACCATTTGAATGCCCTGTCATAGGATTCATCCGCCAGCAGATGCTTGGCGCTGCGCCGGCAAATCCCTAGCCGCCCGGTTTCCTCGCCACTGCGCTTCCTGATCACGTGGCCGAGCTGGGTCAACATTCCGTCATTGAGCCAGTCGAGCAGCGCCGAACCCTCGGTCTCGCTGCCCATCATCCGGATGCGCTTGGCATCTTCGGCCATCACTTCGCGCAGATTGGGCCAATCGGTCACCGCTGCGCGAACATCACCCAGCGTGATGCGCAGCGCCTTTTCCAACTCGCGCCGCTTCTTGGCGTCAATCCGCGCGGTCTCGATATAAATCATCGATTCGCGTGCGGTCCCCGGCGTTCCGTTTTTCTCGATTGATTGCAGTTCGCCATTGTCGTCGCGAATTACGGCGACAACCGGATGGACCAGCCGATCGATAGCCAGCCCCTGGGCGGCGATCGTTGCGGCAATCGAATCGACCAGAAACGGCATGTCGTCGCTGACGATTGCAATTCGCATAAACCGGCGGCCATTGCTGGCGGTGGCGAGCGACATCGAAGAAATCTTCGTTTCGCGCCTTGCCGCGGTATCGAGGACAAAACCCGCTGCCTCGCGTATCTTTTTTGCTTCGAATGGTGTGTCGCCGGGGAGGAGCGAGTCGCTCATCCGCTGCAGCACTGCTTCGGTCAGGCCTTTTCGCCCGGCCATCCTGCGAGTGGGGGTTGGAGTAGAATTGCGAGGCGTCCCAGCTTTATTTGCGCCGGTGGTCTTCGAACCCATCCGTCAAGCTCCATGGGCGCGCGGCCCGATTTTTGTTTTGCCGCAAGTCGCGGTGTTGCCGTGCAAATAGGCGCATCGCGTGATGCCCGCAAGCGAGTTGCGCATAGGAATGCATAGGCGTGGCGGATTGTTTGTGGGGCAGCGCGGCGGGGTTAATTGTCCATTGCATCCATTGTCAGTTGCAGCGATCGAACCCTGTCTTGGGGATCAAATGTTGAACCGGCGACGATGATTTCGTCCGCACCGGTTCGGTCGATGAAATTCTTGATCGTGGTTTTGACCGTACTGGCTGATCCGATTGCGCTGGCTTGTCCGATATGCGCCAACATAGCCTGCGCCGGTGCCGGCAAGCTTTCGCGGTACTGCGCGACTGGCGGGGGCAATTTCCCGGGGTTGCCGGTCCGCAGCCGGACGAATGCCTGCAATTGGGAAGAGGCTATCAGTTCGGCTTTTTCATCGGTGTCTGCTGCGATAACCGTCATTGCAGCCATCACATATGGTTCTGCCAACCGGTCGGATGGCTGAAAATCTCTGCGGTAAATCTCCAAAGCGGCGTCGAGATGATCGGGGGCGAAATGCGATGCAAATGCATAAGGCATTCCCAGCTTTGCCGCCAACTGCGCACCAAACAGGCTGGAGCCAAGTATCCACAATTCTATATCTGCCCCAAAGCCGGGCGTGGCCTTGATCGGAAGATCGATTTCGCCGGTAAACAAAGCGCGCAGCTCGATCACGTCCTGCGGAAAATGTTCGGCGGCCTGATGCAAATTCTTGCGCAGGGCATTCTGCAGCTCGGGGCCCGCCCCCGGTGCCCTGCCCAGACCCAGATCAATGCGTCTGGGGAAAAGGGCGTCCAAGGTTCCGAATTGCTCGGCGATCACGAAAGGATTGTGGTTGGGCAGCATGATTCCGCCAGACCCGATCCGGATCTTAGACGTGGCATGGCCTATATGTGCGAGGACCACCGAGGCGGCGGCCCCGGCGATGCCCTCCATCGCATGATGCTCTGCAACCCAATATCGCTTATATGCGCAAGCTTCGGCAGTCTGCGCCAGCGTGGCCGCATCTCGATATGCTTCGGATAATGTTCCGCCTTCGCGAACGGGCACAAGATCGAGGACGGAAAGATGCGTCATGGCCTGTCCAGTTGTTCGAGATAGGATTTGGCTGTTTTCGCCTGCGAGCTTTCCGGAGCAATCGCGAC
This sequence comes from Pontixanthobacter aquaemixtae, assembly GCF_009827395.1. Taxonomy (GTDB): domain Bacteria; phylum Pseudomonadota; class Alphaproteobacteria; order Sphingomonadales; family Sphingomonadaceae; genus Pontixanthobacter; species Pontixanthobacter aquaemixtae. The sequence goes on from NZ_WTYX01000002.1 coordinate 615,710, forward strand.
AATTGATTGCCAGCTCTGCCGTGCAGCATCATCATTGCCGGCCAAGACAGCGATGACGCCAGCTTCCAGGCCGATTTCCGGGTCGGTCGGGTTGAGGCGACTGGCTTGCTCGATCTGGCTTTGGGCGGTGGCCAGATCATTATTGCGGCGAGCAAGCGTTGCCGAAAGCAGCCATGCCCGGGCGTTGGCCGGCGCCAATTCGCGTGCTGCGGCAAGAGCAGCGCCAGCAGAGGCAGGCTCACCAAGCGCGACATAGGCACGCGCGCGGTCAAGTTCTATTTCCGCCTCAAGTGCAGCAAACCCGGCTTCAGCGGCATCCGATTTTGCTGTTTCGAGCACTTCGATCGCGCGCCTGTTGTCGCCAGCCGTCAGCAGCGCATTGGCCGCCATCGTGCCAAGCCGCGCACGATATCTGGAATCCACGGCCTCGCTGTCATCGCGGGCAGCGATAAAGCTCGATGCGGCCTCGTTCCAGAACGCCGAATTGGCAAAGGCATATCCGCGGCATTGCAGCGCTTCGGCGCGGGTCACGCCAACCGCATTTCGCAGCCAGCTATCGGCTTCGATGCGGGCTGCGACGCTGTCTTGCTCTGCCCGCGCGAGGCAGGATTGCAATCTGTCGCGGGTGAGAGTGGGCTCGATAGCCGTTTCTTGCTGGCGGCGGCGCAATTCAACCAGCTCTTCGGGGACGGTCGGGATTGATCCGGCGCCCGGGTTGGGGCCAACTTGCATCAGCAAAGCGAGAGTAGCGGAAAGCACGCGATTTCTCCGTAGAAATTATCCGAGCAGATTGGTGACCTGGCTCAGAAGCAGTTTGATATCGCTATCGCGCGACAGGCGGTGATCGCCGTCTTTGACCAGCGTCACCTGTACGTCGTCCGAACGAAGCCGCTGTGCGAGCCGCAAGCTGGTTTCATACGGCACATCGGCATCTTGCTGGCTGTGAATCAAACGCGCGGGGCAATCGATCGCGATCTCGCTGCCCAGCAACAAGTTAGCCTGCCCGTCGGACCAGAACTTTGCGTGCATCGGGGTTGGCTCAGGGCCATAGGGATTGTCGTCAAAAACCGTTTCGCCGGCGGCCAGTGTGGCCTTGTCTCCCTCGGTTCGACCCCATTCGGTAAAATCAGGGGCAGAGGCAATTCCAACCAGCCCCGCAAGTCGTGGACCCAGCGCAAGTCCGGCCAGGAGCATCAGCCAGCCGCCCATTGATGATCCGATGAGCAGCACCCTTTCCAAATTAAGCGCCTCTATCAAAGAGAGCACTTCATCACGCCAGATCGACAAGTTCCCGTCAGCGAAATCTCCTTCGCTTTGGCCGCATCCCGAATAGTCGAGCAGCACGCATCCGGCCCCTTGCGATCGCGCCCAATCGAACAGCGCGGTCGCCTTTCCCCCCTCCATATCGGACATATATCCGGGCAGGAACACAATCGTTGGATTGTCCGTGCTGCCCGGATGATGGCGGAAAGCGATCCGGTTTCCGGCAGCGGTTTGATGAAATTGAACGTCGTTCATGATCGTGTTCTTCACCGATCATGCAGTGTCAGGCAAGCCTACAATGCTGGCCGGGTGGTTCAAATCTGAAAGCTTAGTAGAGCGCGGGAAGAGTCAAAGGCTCTTCGCATTTTCCAGCCGAACCGCCATCTTGGCATGCCCCTAGAAAGGCAACAAGAAAGAGAATTGCAAATCGCATTCCAATACCCTCCAGCTTAGCCCCGCTCGAAAATTTCTTCGATTGGCATAGCAAAGGTTTCCGCGATGGTGAAGGCCAGCGGTAGAGACGGGTCGTATTTGCCGGTCTCGATGGCGTTTACACTTTGCCGAGAAACGCCAAGCCGGTCGGCCAGATCTTGCTGGCTCCAATCGCGTTCGGCGCGGAGCACTTTGAGCCGGTTCTTCATGCCCTGTCCCCGATCATACCGCGCCCCATGTGCCATATTGGATACGGTTTATGACCGCGCCCACTCCCAGGCCGAAGAACCACCACACAGCCCACCAATAGGCGTCCAGATGGATGACGATGTCGGCCTGTTCAAGAAAACCCCAGACGGACGCCGCGCTAAGTGCGAAGCCCGTTGCCCATAGCGATTGGCGGATGGTCAGCATGCGGATGAATTCATCGGTCTGCTCCACGATCAAGCGGCCGATCGACCAGAATATCCCAGCAATGGCGAGTCCGGGCAACAGTGCCAGGAACGTCCGTAGTTCTATCGCAGGATCGAAATCTTTGTTGATGAATTTCATCAGTGCCAAAGTGGCGAGATAGAAAGAAGTGAACATCGCGACGCGTCTCAGGTAACGCCGGTTGACCTCTCCCTTGCCCGCACAGGACGCTTCGGCCCGGCGATTGGCGGCCTTGACCGCGGGGATCACCAGCCACAGCGGCGCAATCATCAGAATAAGCGCCGTCGGCCCGTTAATCGCATCGGTTGCGGCCAGGGCAATGACCGTCCCGATCGCGGCGAACATAATGCCGACATAAAGGAAAGGGCTTTTGCCCTGCGGGGGTGTTGGTGCGGTGTTGGTCATCGTGAAACCCCGCATTTTCTTGAACTTCCAAGCCATGCGGAAGGCGCAAGCGCGAGGAGAGCAAGCGGAGCCCATTGGGCGATTTTCTCCGGAATGATTCCGGCGACAGCAAGCAGAGCGATAGCAATCATCGCGCTTGCAAGCAGCAGAGCTTTGTGATTCTGGTTCATTGTCAATGATCCTTTTCGTTGTGTAAAGCGTCATTTACACGACCTCTGCCCAATGTCAAGCAACATTTACATAATGATTGGGGTGCTTGTCTGATCCGCCGATCAATCTTGGCGTCGTACCTTGGCGCGCCTATGCGTTCGGAATGACCATCGAACAGCCCCCAGCCGCCGCCATCCCCCTTCTCGACCGCCGGACTTTATTCCGCGGCGGATTGTTGGGAGCTGGCCTTGCGGCGATGCCCAAAGCGGCCGCCTCCGCCACATTGTCGGGTTTTGGCTATGGCGTTGCCAGCGGCGAACCGAGCGCAGACAGCGTCTTGCTTTGGACAAGGTTTCAAGCGGATCGGGAAACCGCATTGCGCTGGGAAGTCGCAACCGACGCCGGCTTCAGCAAAGTTGCTGCTGGCGGAGAAATTGTCGCCCGGCCCGATCATGATTGGTGCGTGAAGCCGGTTGCGCAGGGTCTTGCGGCGGATAGCTGGTACTATTTCCGCTTTGTCGCGCCCGATGGGCAGGTCTCCCAAACGGGGCGGACTCGAACGCTGCCAATGGGGCCGAAAGATAGCTTCCGCCTGGCAGTCGTTGGCTGTTCCAATATCGGCTTCGGATATTTCAACGCTTATGCGCATATCGCAGAGGCGGACGATACCGATCTGGTGCTGCATACCGGCGATTACATTTACGAATATGGGCGCGATATCTATCCAACCAAACAGCAAGAGCTCGCGGTCCGGATGACGGGAATCGACAGTGAAATCGTCGCGCTGGCCGATTACCGGGCGCGCTACGCACAGTACCGGTCTGATCCCGATCTCCAGCGGTTGCACCAGCTTTTCCCGATGCTGCATGTGCCCGACGATCATGAAAGCGCAAATGATTCCTACGCCGCCGGTGCGGAGAACCACCAGCCTCAAACCGAGGGGCCATGGGCAGCTCGCAAACGTGCTGCGGTACGCGCCAATCGCGAATGGATGCCGGTGTCGGATGAACCGTGGGCAGCATATGAAATTGGCGATCTGGCAACATTGTTCAGGCTCGAAACCCGGCTGGAGGCGCGGACCAAGCCGTTTGATCTGGCAGATATTATCAGGCCCGCTGGTCAGGACCCCGAAAAAATACTGGCCGCATTGAAAGCATTTGAATCGGGTGATTGGCGCGACCCCGCGCGCACTTTGATGGGCGGCGTGCAGGAAAGCTGGCTCGCTGACGGGATGGCTTCTTCGCGCAAGGCAGGCAAAGTGTGGCAGGTTCTGTTGCAGCAGACGATCATGTCAAACCTCAAAACCTCGCCCGATCTTGCCAATGGTATGAACGAGGCGCTGCCCGAATTCATAAAAGCACGGATCAGGGCGGGGGTTCTGACCGCGACCGCAGGCCTGCCATTCAATATGGACGCATGGGATGGCTATCCCGCGGCGCGCGAACGGCTACTTACATCTGCGCAAGAGGCGGACGCCAATCTGATTGTCCTGGCCGGTGACAGCCACAATGGCTGGGCATCGGAACTGGACAATATGGGCGCCGCAGCAGGCGTGGAGTTCGCCGGACATTCGGTGACCTCGCCCGGCGCCGAAGGATACATTACCTGGATCAAACCAAAGGATTTTGCGGCGCAGTCAGTTGCCGCGAACAGTCAGCTCAAATGGGCAGACACCGGCCAACGCGGCTATATGTCGGTCAAACTGACGCCCACCCGCGCTACCTCAGAATACCGGTTCCTCGCTGGAATACGCGCAAGGTCCACTGCCCTCGCGGGGACGCAGCGCATCTCCTCCGAAGCGGGTAGCCACAAGCTCGACATTGGTTGAATCTTAACAGCTGCGCGGCTACATCGCCCGTATGGCACAGCTATGTTTCTTGACCACCACCACTACCACCGGCTTTGACCGGGGGCAGTTGGTCGCGCGTTAAGCCAGCCACTGCCGCCCGATTTCGGGCGGTCCGGTGTCACCTCCCGAAATCGTTAGAATAACCGACACCGACTCTTCCGGTGCGCGCGCTCTTCTGCCATGGCGCATCAAAACGAAATACGGACGAATTCGATGAGCGAACTTCTCAAGATCAGCCTTCCCGATGGATCGGTGCGTGAAATGCCCGAAGGCTCCACCCCTGCCGATGTCGCGGCGGCAATCGGCCCGGGCCTCGCCAAGGCGGCGATTGCGGCCAAGGTCGATGGCGAACTCCGCGATATTGGCCGGCCCTTTGACGGCGATGCCGAATTGGCGCTGGTCACCAATCGTGACGAGGAAGAGGCGCTCGAACTCGCGCGGCACGATTTTGCGCATGTTCTGGCAGAGGCGGTGCAGGCGCTGTGGCCCGGCACGCAGATTACTTTCGGCCCCGCAACCGATGATGGTTTCTATTATGATGTGATGGCACCCGAAGGCCGCGACCCGTTCGGCATGGATGATCTTCCCGCAATCGAAGAGAAAATGCGCGAAATTATCAAGGCCGACAAACCTTTGCGGCGTGAAGCGTGGAGCCGTCAGGCACTGATCGACAAATGGCAGGCCGAGGGCGAGAGCTTCAAAGCCGAATGGGCGGCGGAGCTTCCCGAAGGTGAAGAACTGACGGTCTATTGGTCCGGCGATGACTGGATGGATATGTGCCGCGGGCCGCATCTGCCCAGCACCGGAAAACTTGACCCACAGGCATTCAAACTGATGCGCGTTGCCGGCGCCTATTGGCGCGGCGATCAGGCCAATGCGCAGCTAACGCGGATTTACGGCACGGGCTGGCTCAACAAGAAACAGCTCAACGCGCATCTTCATCGGCTGGAAGAAGCCGGCAAGCGCGATCACCGCAAGCTGGGCCGCGAAATGGATCTGTTCCACTTGCAGGAAGAGGCGCATGGCAGCGTTTTCTGGCATCCCAAGGGTTACAAGATCTGGCGCGAGCTGGAAGCCTATATGCGGCGCAAAATGGATGGCGGTGGCTACCGCGAAATCAAAACGCCGCAACTGATGGATGTGCGCCAATGGACGCAATCGGGCCATTGGGGCAAATATGCAGAAAACATGTTTGCGGTGCCTGACATCGTGCCCGATGTTGACGAGGAAAGCGGCGCGGCATCGCCCAAAGTCGCCAATGATGCCGACTGGATGGCGATCAAGCCGATGAATTGCCCGGCGCACGTGCTGGTCTTCAAACAAGGCATCACATCCTATCGCGATCTGCCGATCCGGCTGGGCGAGATGGGGTGTTGCCATCGCAACGAACCGCATGGGGCGCTGCACGGTCTGATGCGTGTGCGGCAATTCACGCAGGACGATGCGCATATTTTTTGCACCGAAGATCAAGTGGTCGAGGAAGTGCGCAAATTCTGTAAATTGGCGGACGAGGTCTATTCGGATTTCGGTTTCAAATATCATGTAAAACTGGCGCTGCGGCCGGAGAAACGTTTCGGCAGCGATGCCGATTGGGACAAGGCCGAACAGGAATTGCGCGATGCCGTGGCCGAAGCGGGCATGGATAATGAGGACTATGGCTGGGAGGAGCTTCCCGGCGAAGGCGCGTTCTATGCTCCCAAGCTCGAATGGCACCTGACCGATGCGATTGGCCGTACATGGCAAGTTGGCACGATCCAGGGTGACCGGGTCCTGCCCGAACGGCTCGATGCGACTTATGTCGGTGAGGATGGCGGTCGGCATCGCCCGGTCATGCTCCACCGCGCGATCTTCGGGTCTTACGAACGCTTTATCGGCATTCTGATCGAGCATTTTGCCGGCAAGGTGCCGCTGTGGCTTGCGCCAACACAGGCGGTCGTCGCACCGATTGTGTCCGACATTGATGGCTATGCCAGTGAGGTTCTGGCCAAGCTGGAAGCAGCAGGGCTCCGCGCCGAATCCGATCTTCGCAATGAAAAGATCAATTACAAGGTCCGCGAACATTCGCTGAAGAAAGTTCCGCATCTGTTGGTCGTCGGGAAGCGCGAACAGGAAGAAGGCACCGTTGCCATCCGCACCTTGGGCGAGAAGGATCAACAGGTTCTTCCGCTCGATGACGCAATTGCAATGTTGAAGGCAAACGCAACCCCGCCCGATTTGCGCCGGGCCTAAGGCACCGTAGCGGCATGGACTTGCTGGCCGATTTTACTGTTCTGCAGATCGCGGTGGCAATTGTCACAGCGCTGGTCGCTGCGTTCATCCGCGGGCTCGCAGGGTTCGGCCTCGCCATCCTGCTTGTCCCGATCCTGGCTTTCGCCATGACTCCGGTTGAAGCCGTGCTGGTGACCAATGTCGTCGCCTTGCTGATCGGCCTGAGCGAAATTGCCCGCATCATGCGCGAGGCGGAAAAATCAGCCTGGACCATCGGCCTGTTGGTGGTCCTTGCCACATGGCCCGGCCTGTATTTGCTCAGCATCACCCCAACCGCTTTGGCGCGGTTGCTCATAGCATTGATTGCCCTGTCCGCTTTTTTCGCGATGTTCCTGCCGCAACGTCCGGCGGAACAGCCGGGTCCGGTGCAAACGGGCCTTGTCGGTATTTCGAGCGGATTGCTCACCGGATTTGCCGGCATGCCCGGGCCACCGGTTGTGCCCTACTACCTTGGCCGGGCCATTCCCAAAGAAGTCGCCAAACCGTCGATGTTGCTGATCTTCACCATTGCCGCCGCCGCCGGGCTAGGGTCCGGGGCCGCGATAGGCGTGATGGACTGGAGCATCGTGGCGCTTGGCGCGTTACTGTTTCCAGCGGTACTGATTGGCAATTATTTCGGCGCAAAGGCGTTCGGCAAAGTCAGCGATACGGTGTGGCGATCATTTGTCATGTTGGTGTTGGGCGCGACCGCAATGGCGGCCCTGTTGCCAGTGCTATCAGCCTAGCGACTGCTATCTCTAGCGTAAGAGGCCGCTGTAAAAACGGCTGGCGTGTAACTGCGGTCCAATCCGTCAGAAAGGCTGCGCTGCGCCGGCGAAAATCAACGCCAAGGCGCATCCGCTGACGATCACCGCGCGCAGCGATTCTACAATGTCATCGGTATATTTACGCGAAAGGGCAGCAATTTTGGCCATGCCGCAATATCGCGCCGAATTCCTAATGCGGCGTTAAACCGGTCAATTGGTTGGATGGAAGATCTATTGGTCCGATGGCATCTGCTGGCTGGCGCAGTGAAACCCGCCTCCACCCGCAAGCACTGCATCGGCAGGCAACCCGACTGTGTCGCGATCAGGGAACAGCGCTGCAATTGCAGCGACGCCATCGGCATCGTGCGGCGAACCAAATGTCGGTACCACAACGACTTTGCTGGTGATCGCGAAATTGACATAGCTTGCGGGTTCGATCTGGCCGCTGCGCTTGATCAGACCGGGCGATGGAATGCTGACCACCTCTACCCCGCAAGCTTCCGCACGCTTGCGCGCATCGGCATAGATTGCTGCGTTCGGGTCATCATCTTCGGTTGCCACCGGCACGACAAGCCTGTTTTCGCCGACAAAGCGGGCAAGATTGTCGACATGCCCGTCGGTGTGATCGTTGATCAGCCCGTCGTCCAGCCATAGGACGCGGTCAAAACCAAGATCGCTATGCAAACGCCCCTCGATCTCTTGCCGCGATAGATCGGGATTGCGATTCGGGTTGAGCAGGCATTGCTCGGTGGTGACCACCAAACCCGTCCCGTCGCCATCAATCGCGCCGCCTTCCAAGATCCAGTTGGCAGTTTCGACCGGCAATCCGGCATCGCGCGCAATATCCGCGCCGATGCTTTGATCGCCTTCCATCAGATATTTGCCGCCCCACCCGTTGAAGCCGAAGCGTTTGGCGACACGTTTTTCGCCATTTGAGACCACCAGCGGCCCGGTATCGCGCAGCCAAATATCACCATAGATCCGACGCTCTAGTTTTACCGTGGCGCTGACCAGATCGCGGGCGCGTGCTTCATTGGCTGCATCGCGGACCAGCAGCCGCACTTCCTGCCCGCTATCCGCAACGGCGTTGGCAAAGGCGGCTATCTGCTCCTGCGCGCGCGCTAGAAAGCCGGGCCACTCCTCTGCATCATGGGGAAAGCCGATCCACAACCAATCCTGCGGATCCCATTCGGGCGGCATGTGGATGGTCATGGACCGGCCTTCGATTGTGCCTGCACCAGACTTCGGCTTAGCAACCCTCTCCGGCGGCGCAGCTTTCGTCACGGGTTGCCTTGAACTCGTCACCTTCGACCCAATTGGGCCAGCTTGTGCTGTTGCCGATCATCCGGCCAAGACGGTAGAAAAGTTGGAGGTCTTGCATCACGCCGGACCAATCCCACTCTTCGTTAAATTCGTCCTTTGGCCCGTGATAACGATTGGCGCGATATTCGTCAGAGATCGCTTTGCCGGCTTCGCGGCCACCTTCGACCAGATCTTCGCCGCCATCGACATAGAGCATCGGGACACCGCGCTTGGCGAAAGCAAAGTGGTCTGACCGATAATAGTAACCGGCTTCCGGGCTGGGGTTTGGCGTTGCCGTGCGGCCATCAGCTTCCAGCGCTTTGGTCAGATATTCGTCCAGCTGCGACTTGCCCGGGCCAACAACGGTGACGTCTTTGGAAACGCCCGCCACCAGAAACGCATCCATATTGATGCCGCCTACCGTTTGCGACAGCGGGAATACCGGATTGGCTGCATAATAATCCGCGCCAAGAAGGCCCTGTTCTTCTGCAGTCACCGCAAGGAACACCAGGCTGCGCGCAGGGGCGCCGGCTTTGGCATGGGCTTCCGCCAGGGCGACAAGCGCAGCGGTGCCGGTCGCATTATCGACCGCACCATTGCAAATATCATCGCCATCATCGGCCGGGGTGCAGCGGCCAAGGTGATCCCAGTGCGCTGTGTGCATGACATATTCGTCAGGCCGCTCGCTACCGGGAAGAATTCCGATCACATTCTGCGATTCATATTTGCGGATATCGTTGGAAAAGCTCGCGCTCGCCGTCAGCCCCAGCGGAACAGGTTTGAAGCCCTTTTCCTTGGCCGCTGCGGACAGAGCGGTCAGATCCTGCCCTGCCGCCTCGAGGATTTTTGCGGCTGCATCTTTCTGCACCCAGCCATTCACCTGCGTCAGCTCGGGCGCGTCTTCGCCCCGCTGGGCATAGGCCTGCGGACCTGACCAGCTGCTTTCGACCACGTTCCAGCCATAGGAAGCAGGCTCGGTATCATGGATGATGATCGCACCCGCGGCACCTTGCTTTGCAGCCTCCTCATATTTGTAAGTCCAACGCCCGTAATAGGTCATCGCGTCGCCGTTGAACGGGCCTTCCAATGTTCCCGTTCCGTAGTCCGGGTCGTTGACCAGAATAACCGCAGTTTTGCCCGCCATGTCGAGACCTTCATAGTCGTTCCAGCCGCGTTCCGGCGCGTTGATCCCGTAACCGACAAAAACAAGTTCGCTGTCTTCAAGCGACGTTGCGGCATCTTCGCGATAGGTCACACCGACCCAATCCTTGCGCGCTTCCAGGCTGATTTCCTCATCGCCGCCTTTGATGGTCAGCGGCGAGAAATCCTTCCCGGTGATCTCGACCAGCGGAACTTTCTGGACCCAGCTGTCGCCATTGCCCGGTTTGAGCCCCGCCGCTTCAAACTTCTCGATCAGCAACGCGACGGTTTTTTCTTCGCCAATCGTTCCCGGCATCCGCCCGTCAAACTCGTCCGAAGACAAAGTGCGGGTGATATCGACCATGGTTGCTTCAGAAATGTCGCCGGCTTCAGCATCCGGAATATCGAGCTCGGCGGCAGTATTGCATGCAGCGAGTGTTAGCGCGGCCGAGGCGGCCAGTAATGTGCGGATCATGTGAATTCCTCTTCCTCGCTGCCGGCTCCTCATTCTAGCCGAAAGCGGTTTTGTGATGCGCTTCCATTGCAAACGGAACCGATTGGGGCAAGGGCTATGCCGATGGGCAGCGCGCATTCCTCTCCTGACTGGCAATCGGCACTGGACCGCGCGCGCGCGCATTCGCCCTTTCTGTGCAAGGCATTGGATCGCCAGCCCGAACTGGCCGAATTGCTAGAGCAAGGCCGCAGCGGAGAAGCGATGGACCGCGCACGCGGCCTCGGTGCGCAAAGTGGCGAAACCGGTTCCGATATCGGGGTGGCTTTGCGGCGGGAACGGCTGGCCATTTCAACACTACTGGCAATTGGCGATCTGGCAGGTGCGTTTCCGGTCGAAATGGTAATGGAGGAACTGTCCGATTTGGCCGACCGGGCATTGGACAGCGCGATTACTGCGGCGATGAGGAAGCGGGTTCCCGACTGTGAACCAGGGGGCATGATCGGGATTGCCCTTGGCAAGCATGGCGCGCGGGAGCTGAATTACAGTTCGGATATCGATCCGATTTTGCTGTTTGACCCGGAAACCTTGCCGCGGCGCGAACGCGATGATCCGGGCGAGGCGGCGCAGCGTTATGCGCGAGAAATCGTGCAACTATTGTCCAACAACACGGCCGAGGGATTTGTTTTTCGCGTCGATTTGCGATTGCGCCCCGCTTCCGAAGTGAGCCCCTTGGCGATCCCGCTCGAAGCAGCGCTTTCGCATTACGAATCCTCTGCGCTAGCGTGGGAACGCGCCGCTTTCATCCGGTCACGAGCCGCAGCAGGGGACATTGCCGCGGGCGAGCAATTTTTGACCGCGATACGGCCATTTGTGTGGCGCCGTAGTCTAGACTTTGGTGCAATAGATGAAATCAGCCGCCTGACCGCGCAAATCCGCACCACCTATTCAGGCCCGGGCGAGCCAGGGCCGGGTTTCAATGTCAAACAGGGACGGGGCGGAATTCGCGAAGTCGAGTTCTTTACGCAGACGCATCAGCTGATCCATGGGGGCCGCAACCCCTCACTGCGCGACCGCGGAACACGCGCTGCTCTAGACGCCTTGGCCGATGCGGAGATCATCAAGGCGGACGATGCGCGGGAACTTGGCGAAGCGTACAATAGATTGCGTACTATCGAGCACCGGCTGCAAATGGTTGAAGACCACCAGACGCATACATTGCCAGCGGGCGATGCCTTGGAAAACGTTGCGCGGCTTGGTGGATATACAGATGCAGCCGCGCTGCTTGATGATCTGCGCGGACTAACCGAAACTGTCGCGGGCCGGTTCGACAAATTGATCAATGTTGACGATTCGCAGCCGGTGGCGATGCCCGGCGGCGATGCATTAAAGGACAATCTCGATCAGCTCGGGTTTCCAGACCCCGGCGATCTGTCAAAACGTATCCGTTCATGGTCCGACGGCAAAATACGCGCATTGCGCAGTGCCGCGGCGATCGCGGCGTTTGAGGCAATCCTTCCTGAATTGCTCGAGGCATTGTCGGAAGCAACCGATCCGATGCGCGCATTGCGGCGCTGGGAAGCGTTCCTGACCAAGACGCCGAGCGCGATCAATCTGTTTCGCCTGCTCGAAGCGCGTCCGGGCCTGTTTGACCAATTGGTGCGCGTTCTGACGCTTGCTGACCCGCTGGCTGATGAACTAAGCCAGCGGCCCGAATTGCTCGATAGTCTGATTGATCGCAGCGCTCTCGACCTACCTGGCGAGGTTTCCGAACTGGCTGCTAGCATGGCCCGCAAAGAGGCGGGAGACGATTACGAACGTGTGCTTGACCGGATTCGTATCGTAACCGGTGAAAAGCGCTTCTCGCTGGGCTTGCAGCTGATCGAAGCCACGCATGATCCGCTTGATATTGCCGCTGCCTTGTCGCGCCTCGCTGAAGCGTCGCTTTGCGTCGCGGTCGAGGCAGCGAGCAATGAATTCGCGCAGCTGCACGGACGCATCAGAGGCAGCGAATTGGCGGTGATTGGCCTCGGGCGGCTTGGCGGCGGCGCGCTGACCCATGCTTCAGACCTTGATATCATCTATCTGTTCAGCGGAGCACATTCTGCGGGATCCGATGGAGAGAGACCGCTCGGCGCGACGCTTTATTATAACCGGCTCGCCCAAAGAGTGACTGCGGCGCTCAGCGTACCGACCGCGCAAGGTGCGCTTTATGAAGTGGATACACGGTTGAGGCCGCAAGGTGCGCAAGGTCCGCTCGCGGTAAATATGGAAAGCTTCGCCAAATATCAGCGCGAAGATGCCTGGACGTGGGAACATATGGCGCTGACACGGGCGCGCGTCGTAGCAGGGTCGGGCGATGCGCGGTCAAAGCTTGATACAATCATTGCCTCGGTCCTCGAAAGCGAAAGAGACCCGGTGAAGCTTAGGCGCGATGTGCTGACAATGCGCGAAGACATGGCTGCGCACAAACCCGCCAAAGGTCCGCTCGATGCCAAGCTGCGCCGCGGTGGGTTGGTCGATCTGGAATTTCTTGTCCATTATTTGCAGCTGCGCGAACGGACCGCTTTTTCACCCGATTTGCGGCGCGCGCTGCCTTTGCTGATGGAACAGGACCTGATCCCCGAAGACATCGTGCACGCGCATGATATGCTGACCCGGCTTCTCGTTTCGGCACGGCTGCTCGCGCCCGACCTGTCCGAACCTGCGCGCGGACCGGCAAAGGCGCTTGCCAATGCTTGCAACTGTGCAAGCTACAACGATCTTGTAAGCGCGTTCGATGCCGCGCGCGGCGCGGTGGCCGATTGCTGGCGCAGAACTTTCGATGTGAAACTGGAGACTGACTTATGACCGAAGCCGGAAACGTGATGCCGGATATTGCGATGGAAACACCCGATGGTGGAAGCGTGAAGCCGTCCGATTTCAAGGGAAAGAAACTGGTCCTGTTCTTCTACCCCAAAGACAACACGCCGGGGTGCACCAACGAGGCGAAGGATTTCTCGGCATTGAAAGCCGACTTCGCGAAAGCGGGTGCGGACATTCTTGGCATCAGCAAATGTTCGCCCAAGAAGCACCAGAACTTCATTACGAAGCACGATCTTACAGTTGCGCTGGCGACTGATGCTGAACAGGGCGGGCTGTCGGATGAACTTGGTATCTGGACCGAGAAGAAGAACTACGGACGAACATATATGGGTATGGTTCGCACAACATATCTGATCGGCGAGGATGGCAAGATTGCGCAGGTATGGAACAAGGTTCGCGTGAAAGACCATGCAGCAGAAGTCCTGAAGGCAGCGCAAGCTCTTTGACCGGCGCAAAGCCATCTTTGAGCGGTGCCATCCGCGCCGCATTGCTCACCGCCGATCCGCGAAGCAAAGCGATGGCTGCGCGCGAGGTCGCGCGTAATTGGCGTTTGGGGAAGCTGGATTTCGCTTTCGATGTGCCGATGCCCGACAAGCCGGCCTGGCCTGCTGCCCCGCAGCTGCTGGATCCGCGCAATATGCCGCGCCGGGGCAAGGGTGGATCTGAGAAAGGCCGGTTGGCGCTATGGCATGCGCTCGCGCATATCGAATTTGTCGCCATCGATCTGGCTCTCGATATGGCCGGGCGGTTTGGCGGCGAAATGGGCAAGGACTTTGTCGACGATTTCCTGGCGGTCGCCGCCGATGAAGCCATGCATTTTGCTTTGCTCGACCGGAAATTGCGCAAACTGAGTTCGCATTACGGCGCATTGCCTGCCCATGCGGGCCTATGGGAAACAGCCGAACGGACTTCGCATGATGTCGCAGCCCGTCTGGCGATAGTACCCATGGTGCTCGAAGCGCGCGGTTTGGATGTTACCCCGGCGACTTTGCAGCGTGTCGAGTCGCAAGGCGACAAGGATGGGGCAAAGATCCTTGGCCGGATACTTGACGACGAAATCCGCCATGTCGCGATTGGCACCAAACATTTTGTCGCAGTTTGTGGAAAAACCGGGGAGTCGCCCGAAAAACGTTGGAAATCCTTGGTTCGCGAGCATTTCAGAGGCGGTCTAAAGGCGCCATTTAACGACTCAGCGCGCAATGCAGCCGGTTTATCGCGAGACTTCTACGCGGAACTTGCTTCGTAAATTTTTGTATTCATAACCCACGATTAACGAAGCGAATGGCGATTTCATCCAAGTGGCCGCGCGTTTCTGCTGGCTTTTTCCTGAGGGGGATCGGGTCGGTTTAGAATAGGGATCCTCCAGGTGCGAAGCACCGGAAACAAAGGACGGTTTGTGGTCGTATCAACTATTAAACGTAGTTTGGCAGCTTCGGCGCTTGGTCTTGCGGGTTTCGCATCCATGGCAGCCAGCCCTGCTCTGGCAAATACCAGCGCAACTTCGGCGGATATTCCCGCCCAGATCGAAAATGTCGAAGCCAATTCGGTTACCGGCGGTGATCAGACTTTCAAACAGCTCTTCGCAAAATGGGAAGCGCTGGACGGTGTGCGCGATGCCGGAACACAAACCGAAATCGCCCCGGCGCCGATTTCTGCAGTTTCCATTCCATCGCGGATGCCGCTTGACGGGTCTTACATGAGCAGTGGTTATGGCATGCGTACGCATCCGGTTACCGGAGGCCGTCGCCGCCACAAAGGTATCGATCTGGCAGCGCCCACCGGCACGCCGATCTATGCAACTGCTGATGGCACGGTCAGCCGCGCTTCGCGTTTCAGTTCATACGGCCTCTATGTTTCGATGGAGCATGGCGCAGGTCTGCAGACCCGTTTTGCCCACATGTCGCGGATCGCGGTTGCCGATGGGCAGCGTGTGCGTAAGGGCGAAATCATTGGTTATGTCGGCTCGACCGGACGTTCCACCGGCCCGCATCTCCATTATGAAGTCCGGATCGACGGCAAAGCGGTTAATCCGGTTCCTTACATGGTCGAATCGCAAGCGCAGCAGGCATTTGCGGCAGCCAGAGAAGGCGGCCGCGGCGGTCAGTAAGGCCACGTTACCGGTTTAGACATCGGGAGAGGGTGTCTAATGGGGCTGCGGAGCAATCCGCGGCCCTTTTTCTTTGCGCTTTCCCCTTGCCGCTGACGATTGTGCCAATAGGATAGGTTGCCGAGAGGAACCTATAATATGCACCCGATTCAATTTGCGCAGAGCAAGCCCGACCATCCTGCAGTCATCATGGCGGGTAGCGGAGAAACCGTGACCTATGGCGAATTGGATAAAGCGGCCAACCGCATTGTCCACTGGCTGCGCGGGCAGGGCCTGGGCGATGGCGATGCCTTCGGCGTGCTGATGGAGAACAACGCATATTATCACAAGCTGTTCTGGGCGATGCAGCGCGCGGGCATGGTAATGGTGCCGATTTCCACCCATCTGACAGCCGCAGAAATTCTCTACATCCTCGATGATAGCGACGCGCATCTGATCATCTCTACGCGCAAGTTTGACGGTATATTGGAGGTGATCAAGGAAGAACGCAGCGATCTGGGCATGCTGGTCTTTGGCGGCGAGGGCGAGCTCGATGCGGAAGCCGCCTTTGCGTCGCAATCAGCCGATGCCCCTGTTGACCAAAGCGTTGGCCGGTTGATGCTCTATAGTTCCGGGACGACCGGGCGACCGAAAGGTATCCTTCCCGCACCACCGGAAGATCCGGACGTTCAGGCCGCTAATCCGCTGATGGGCCTCGCGACAATGGGCTTTGCCGTCGATGGGGACGGGAGCTGTGTCTATCTCTCCCCCGCGCCGCTTTACCATGCTGCGCCCTTGGCCTGGTCCACGGTCATTCACCGGCTGGGAGGGACTGTGGTTGTGATGGAAAAATTTGACGCTGAAAACGCGCTTGCCGCGATCGAGAAATACAAAATCACTGCCAGCCAGTGGGTCCCGACGCATTTTGTCCGGATGCTCAAACTGCCAGAGGAGACACGCGCCAAATATGATCTCTCCTCGCTCAAATCGGCGATCCATGCCGCTGCGCCGTGCCCCTCGGACATAAAAAAAGAGATGATCGAATGGTGGGGGCCGGTGATCTACGAATATTACGCGGGTAGCGAAGGCAACGGCATGACCGCTGTGAACAGCGCTGACTGGATGACGCATCAAGGCACAGTTGGCCGCGCGATTCTTGGCACGGTGCATATCTGCGGTGACGATGGTGAAGAGCTGCCGGTTGGCGAAGAAGGCGGCGTCTTCTTCGAAAGCCCCTATCCGTTTCAATACCACAAGGACGAAGCCAAAACGAAGGAAGCAACGCATACAAAGGGGTGGACCACGCTGGGCGATATCGGAAAACTGGATGAGGACGGCTTCCTCTATCTAACCGACCGGCGGACCAACATGATCATTTCGGGCGGGGTGAATATTTACCCGCAAGAGGTGGAAAATCTGCTCATCACGCATGACAAGGTAATGGATGCTGCGGTGATTGGCGCGCCTTGCCCTGAAATGGGGGAAAAAGTCGTCGCGGTCATCCAGCCGGTTTCGATGGACATTGCCGGGGATGAGCTGGAGGCCGAATTGGCTGAATATCTCTCGGGCGAACTGGCGCGGCTCAAAATGCCCAAACTTTTCGACTTCCGAGCCGAATTGCCGCGCGAAGCCAATGGCAAGCTCTACAAGCGTAAGCTCAAAGAGGAATTTTTGGCCAAAGCACGGGAGAGCGCATGATGGCGAGCAACCCGGCAATTCTGCCCGGAGATGTCGCTCGCGAGATTATCGCGCCTGAAAGCTATGCCGCCTGGGATCCACTGCTCGACACTTTCGACCATCTGCGGGACACGATGCCCGTTGCGAAAGTGGTTGCAGAGGATGACGTATTCGAACCGTTCTGGCTGATCACCCGCTATGACGATGTGATGCGGATATCGAAGGACAACAAGACCTTCCTCAACAATCCCAAGCCAGTGGTGTTTGCCACCCGCGAGGCGACAGAGTTTGCGCGCGCGGCGACAGGATCGAACATGCTCGTTGACAGCCTTGTTGTCTTCGACGCGCCGATCCACCCGAAATACCGCAAACTTACGCAAGACTGGTTCATGCCGCGTAATCTGAAGCTGATCGAAGGCGAGATTCGTGCGCTGGCAGACAAGCTGGTTCAGGCGATGATCGACGCAGGTCCGGACGTGGATTTTGTCAAACATGTGGCCGCGCCGATGCCGCTCCACGTCATCATGCAAATTCTCGGTATTCCCGAAGAGGACGAACCGCGCATGCTGATGCTGACGCAGCAGATGTTTGGCGGCCAGGATGCGGATCTATCGGGCAGCGGTATGGAGAACATGACGCCCGAACAAGTGCTTGAATTGGTGTCCGGCGCGGTCAAGAACTTCGAAGAATATTTTGCTGGTATCGCAGCTGAGCGGCGGGCAAATCCGACCGATGATGTCGCCAGCGTTATCGCCAATGCGACTGTCGATGGAGAACCGCTCCCCGATCGCGATATGGCCGGATACTACATCATCATGGCGGCGGCCGGTCATGATACGACCTCTGCAACGATGTCAGGGGCGATGCTCGCTCTTGCGCGCGACCCCGAACAGTTTGCGCGCGTGCAAGCGGACCGCTCGCTTCTTCCCGGGTTGGTCGAAGAGGCGATCCGCTGGACCACAGCGGTCCAGCATTTCATGCGCACCGCGGCACAGGACGTTGAAATAGGCGGGCAGCAGATAAAAAAGGGCGATTGGTTGATGCTCAACTATGTCGCCGCCAATCACGATCCGGCGCAATTTGAGCAGGCGCGCAGCTTCGACGCGAGCCGCAGCCCCAACCGCCACATGGCGTTTGGCGCCGGCGCGCACCAATGTCTCGGACTGCATCTCGCGCGCCTTCAAATCCGCATTCTGTTCGAAGCCTTGCTCGACCGGATTGATTCAGTCGAACTGGCGGGCGATCCTGTGCGTTCGAGCTCGACTTTTGTCGGCGGGCTCAAGACGCTGCCTCTGCGGTTTGCATCGCAATGAACGACCTCCTCGATTTTTCGGGCAAGACAGTGCTGGTGGTTGGCGGCTCCAGCGGCATCGGCAACGGAACGGCACAAGCGTTTCGCGCGCGCGGCGCCGATGTGCATGTCTGGGGAACGCGCCCGAATGCTGCAGACTATGCGGGTGAAGAAGGCTCCGATCTCGCCGGTCTTCATTATGACTGCGTTGATGTTTCCGATCCGGAAGCGGTCGATGCGGCACCGTCTTTCGAGAAACTCGATGTGCTGATCCTGTGTCAGGGTGCAGTACGCTATGGCCGCGCTGAATTCACCCGCGAGGGATGGAATGAAGTGATCAGTGTCAATCTCAATTCGGTGATGGATTGCGCGCGAAAATTCCATCCTGCGCTCAAGCAAGCGGGCGGATCACTCCAGATCATCAGCTCGACTGCGGCCTACCACGCGACAATCGGTAATCCGGCCTATGGTGCCAGCAAGGCGGGCGCCGTTGCTCTGGTGCGTAATCTCGCCGTCGCATGGGCGCGCGATGGAATTCGCGTCAACGGCCTCGCGCCCGGCTTTGTCAAAACCAAGATGACCAAAGTCACTTTTGACGATGAGACGCGGGCCGAACAGGCGGTGCGTAAAATTCCGCTGCGCAGGACTGGCGAGCCATCGGAGCTGGCCAATGCCGCGCTTTTCCTGGCCTCGCCCATGGCGTCCTATATTATTGGCCAGACGATCCCCGTTGATGGCGGATTATCGCTCGGATAAATTCTGCTGTTGGCGGCGCGGGCGCTAGCCGAGCAAGCGCTCCGCAATGGCGCGGACCTCTTCGCCCATATCTTCGCGCTCGAGAGCCAGCGCGAGCGTGGCTTCGACAAAACCGGTCTTGCTTCCGCAATCGAAACGGCGCCCGGCGAAAGTGACCGCATTGAAGGGCTGATTGCCGATCATTTTTGCCATCGCATCCGTCAGCTGGATCTCTCCGCCCGCGCCCTTTTCCTGATTTTCAAGAGTGCGCATGACCTCGGGCTGCAAAATATACCGGCCCGAAACGATCTTGTTGGACGGTGCCTGATCTACCGGTGGTTTCTCGACCAGTCCTTTGACTTCGGTCAATGAACCATCGGTAGCGCCCGGATCGATGACGCCATAGCTTGAGACTTCCTCATGCGGCACTTCGAGCACGCTGATCAGGTTCCCACCGACTTCGTTATAGGCTTCGACCATTTGCTTCATGCAGCCCGGGCCTCCATCTGCATTGGCGACCATCAATTCGTCGGGCAGCAAAATCGCAAAGGGTTCGTCGCCCACGATGGCGCGCGCGCACCAGATGGCATGTCCCAGACCGAGCGGAACTTGTTGGCGCACGGTGATGATATCGCCGGGTGTCGCGCGGGTGGCATCGAGCACGGACATATCCTTGTCGCGTTCGGCCATGGTCGCCTCCAGCTCGAAGGCGACATCAAAATGCTCCACAATTGCGGTCTTTCCGCGCCCGGTGACAAAGATGATTTGTTCGATCCCGGCTTCGCGCGCTTCATCGACTGCATATTGGATCAGCGGGCGATCGACGATGGGGAGCAGCTCCTTCGGGATGGCCTTGGTGGCGGGAAGGAAGCGTGTGCCGAGTCCCGCAACGGGGAAGACGGCTTTTTTGATCGGTTTGCGTTGGCTCATGCCGCTGCGATACGGCGGTCGAGTCAGCACAGTCAACATTGCCGGTTATGAAACCGTGCCGTGACGCTTGCCCCCGCCGTCATTCCGGCTAAACCGCGTGCATGGACAAGATACTTATTCAGGGCGGAAAGCGCCTATCCGGCACGATTCCGATTTCCGGCGCAAAGAACGCTGCATTGACATTGATACCATGCGCGCTGCTGACCGAAGAACCGCTGACTTTGCGGAACCTGCCGCGGCTTGCCGACATCGATGGCTTCCAGCATTTGATGACGCAGTTCGGCGTTTCGACCAGCATTCGCGGAAATCGCCCCGAAGATTTCGGACGGATGGTCACCTATGAGGCAGCGCGGCTTACGTCGACCGTTGCGCCCTATGATCTGGTTCGCAAGATGCGCGCCTCGATTCTGGTGCTTGGCCCGATGCTCGCCCGTGCTGGCGAAGCCACGGTGTCGATGCCGGGTGGCTGTGCGATCGGCAACCGGCCCATCGACCTGCATCTGAAAGCGATTGAGGCAATCGGCGGGGAAATCGAACTGGCTGCGGGATATGTCCGCGCGCATGCTCCCGATGGCGGCTTGCCCGGTGGCGACTTTGACTTTCCCGTAGTCTCGGTGGGGGCGACCGAAAATGCGCTGATGACCGCAGTGCTCGCCAATGGGACCAGCCATTTCAGCAATGCCGCGCGTGAGCCGGAAATTGTCGATCTGTGCAATCTGCTGGTGGCGATGGGGGCAGAGATCGAGGGGATCGGCACTTCGGATCTGACCGTTCACGGGGTGAAGAAACTAAACGGCGCGACTTACAAAGTTATGGCCGACCGCATCGAAGCGGGCTCGTATGCATGCGCCGCTGCAATTACGGGCGGCGAAGTCATGCTCGAAGGCGCGAATGCTGACGAGATGATGGCGACGCTGAAAGCGCTCGAAGCCATCGGGGTTGAGTATGAAGCGGCGAAGAACGGCGTAAGAATCGCAGCCAATGGTCCGCTCAAAGCGACCAATCTGACCACTGCCCCCTATCCCGGTCTCGCCACCGATATGCAGGCGCAATTGATGGCGCTGCTTTGCAAGGCAGAAGGCACCAGCGTTCTTACCGAAACCATTTTCGAAAACCGCTTCATGCACGTGCCGGAACTGGGCCGCATGGGCGCGGATATCGAAACCGATGGGCACAAGGCAGTGGTTACTGGCGTCGAAACGCTGACCGGGGCCGAAGTTATGGCGACCGATTTGCGTGCATCGATGAGTCTGGTCATCGCCGGGCTTGCTGCCGAGGGTGAAACACAGGTCCGCCGCCTCTATCACCTCGATCGCGGTTATGAACGGCTCGAAGAAAAGCTGCAGCTTATTGGCGCAGATATCGAGCGCGTTGGCGACGAATAGCGCCTATTGGTTTCGAGAGACCAACCACACCCTGATCGCGCTCGCCAAGCCGGGCGGTGTGTCCGATTTGATCCGTTCCGCATCAATCCGGGCGACAATTGCATTGATTGGCACGCCTTCCATCTCGGCGGCGTCTCTTAACATATCCCAGAACAAAGGCTCTAGGCTGATCGAGGTCTTGTGACCGGCGATCTGGACCGATCGTTTGACTGGCGGGTGATAGGGAGGCGGTTGCATTATGTGCAAGTTGATAAAGTACATCCTGCGGGCGGCCTAGAGAGAATCTCCATAAGGCGGCCCAAAACGACAAAACCCCGCTCGGACAAGCGGGGTTTTTGGCAAGTGGTTTCTTACGATTTCAAAGAACGGAAAGAGTGTAGCGCGCGAATGGCGTGTAGGAAAACACTTTCGCCTCAAGTCCTGCAGACTGCATTGTGAACAGCCATTGGTTCCAACCACCATTTTTTTGGGGTGGCTGGCAGTAGCGGACGTACCTAGAGTTTGCACTGCGATATTGTAGATGCAGGAGCATAATGACCGACCGGATTTCGGACCTTTCCGATAAAGAGAAAGAAACGCTGCGGCTTATGGTCGGCGGTCACGACGCCAAGTCCATGGCGCGTGCGCTTGGTCTGTCGGTGCATACGATCAACGACCGGCTGCGCTCGGCACGGCGCAAGCTGTCCGTCACGAGCAGCCGCGAGGCGGCGCGACTGCTGCTTGAGCACGAACGCGCAGACCCCGAAAATTCTGCGGGCAAGGAATTGGGGAATGCCTCCGATCCAGTGAACGGTGATGATCAGCCATCGAACGGCCATCAAAGCGATGGTCGATCCGGGCGAATTGCCGTCTGGATGATTGGAGGATTGATTGTCATGTCATTGATTGCAGCTTTAATACTTACCGGTGCACAGCTCGCTCCGACCGCAGACGGGCCCGCCACTGATGCCCCGACCGAGGCGATCGCTGCGCAGGATGCGGAGCTCGAAAGCGCCGCGCGCGATTGGCTGGCGCTTGTTGACGCAAGCGACTGGAAGGCCAGCTTCGAAGCCGCCGGCCGTGCATTCCAGGATGCCAACACAGTCGATGGATGGAAGCAGGCTTCGCAGCAGGCGCGCGTTCCTCTGGGCAATCCCGTTAGCCGCACCGCTGCGGAGTTCGAGTACCTGAACGCTCCGCCGAACGGATACCGGATGGTTCGCTTCCAGACCGATTTCGAGCACCGCAAAGGCGCGATCGAATCGGTGACGCTTGAGCGCGAAGGCGATGCCTTCAAAGTCGTCGGTTATATGATCGACTGAATCGAGTGGTTTGGCTGGCGCGGCGCGGGTGCGCGGCGCACCCGCGCAGCCCCCCATCAATACATATGCTGGCCGCCATTGACGCTCATGGTTGATCCGGTGACGAAGCCTGCCTCTTCGCTGCATAGAAAATCGACAGCGCGGGCGATTTCACCGGCTTGGCCAAGGCGGCCTACGGGGATTTTGGCGACGATCTTTTCGAGCACCGGCTCAGGCACCGCGGCAACCATATCGGTGTCGATATAGCCGGGCGCGATAGCGTTGACCGTGACGCCGGCCCTAGCCCCCTCTTGCGCCAGCGCCTTGGTGAAGCCGTGGATCCCGGACTTGGCAGCAGCGTAATTGACCTGGCCATATTGGCCAGCCTGCCCGTTGATGGAACCGATATTGACGATCCGGCCCCATTTGCGCTCGCGCATTCCGGGGAAGCAGGCCTTGGCCATGTTGAAGCACCCGCCCAAATTGATCCGCATCACTTCGTGCCAATCATCATAGCTCATCTTGTGCAGCACACCGTCACGCGTGATACCGGCATTGTTCACCACAATGTCGATGTCGCCGACTTCTTCTGCAACTTTGGCACAGCCTTGGGCTGCGGCTTCGTGATCGCCGACATCCCATTTATAGGCTTTGATGCCGGTTTCGGCGGTGAAATTCTGCGCAGCCTGATCGTTTCCGCCGTAATTCGCGACCACGGTCACCCCGCTATCCCGCAAGCTTTCGCATATGGCCTTGCCAATGCCTCTTGTACCGCCCGTTACGATTGCCACGCGTGCCATAGAACCTCTTCCCGATTTTCTTGTTTCCGTTACGTCAAGCATTAGGCACGGCAGCGGCGAACACAACAAAAAACCCTGCCGAAGCAGGGTTGTGAATTGCTATTCCGGCATTTCCAGGATGTTAGAAGCGGAACTGTGTTCCGACATACACCGCCTGATCGTCCTGAACATTATCCGTCAGCGGAGCGATCCGGTCGCGGTCCTGCGACAGGCGGACACCTGCGGTCACATCGAGATTGCGCGTCACGCGATAGGCGCCGCCAAGATCGACCGATTGTTCACCCAGCCCTTCGCGAGTGGTGCGCGAACGACCTTCCCTGCCATCATTTTCCAGCGCGATCCGCGGTTCGAACCGGCTTGGCTTACGTTCAGCCGTACCGCTGCTCGGGCGGTATTCGGAAAGATCGGGCATTTCGACCGAGCGGACCCCGGAAGGAACGCTGGTTGCCAGGGCAGGCGCCTTGCCAAAGGTCTGATAGCCCCGTGCCACACCCAGATTGTAGCGTGTGGGCGTGATTGCGATGTTGCGCGCGCCG
The DNA here is from genome assembly GCF_009827395.1 of Pontixanthobacter aquaemixtae. Lineage (GTDB taxonomy): Bacteria > Pseudomonadota > Alphaproteobacteria > Sphingomonadales > Sphingomonadaceae > Pontixanthobacter > Pontixanthobacter aquaemixtae. The sequence continues at coordinate 639,733 of NZ_WTYX01000002.1, forward strand.
GGTTTGGCCTGCGCAATATTTGCAGCATTGCGCACCGAAATGGCACGCGCAGTCTGGTCATCGAAGCGAACAGCCACGGTTACCGTCTTGTCGCCGGCAGCGGATGCTCCGGCAGGCGTGAAGCCAATATCGAGGCCCTTGGCGCGGATATTCTCCGCCACGCGGCGCGCCAGTTGGGGATCAACCGTTGCCGGTGTGAAAGGGGCAAATTCGGATTGAATCGGCAGCAGCGACGGCGATCCTTCGCCGACCAGAGCGAGGCCAGCACTGGGCAAAGCAAGGGCGACAGCTGCAGCAGCGGCGAACGCTGCGGCAATCTTGCCATTCCCTGTAATTTGACCCGGCTTCGCCATCAGTCCGTTTGCTTCCTTCGTTTTATTGCCCTGCACATAGTCATCAGGGCCTGAACCTTGCCTGACCTGCCATTCAAGTTGGGGGAATCGCAGTTCACTTGGGTACATTTGATATAGTCAATCAGCCCGTTTGGCCAGCCATTCGCCAAATTGCGTTCGGTCTTGCCGCGCACTGTTGCACGACTCACACAGAATCAAATGGATTAAGCGGCCATTCACCACCGATTCGCTTGAGCAATCCTGCTGGCCGGGCCAAGCGGGCGCGGCGTTTCGTCAGCCGGAAAGACGGGCAATTTGCCTCTATGTCTTGCCGCGTAGCGAAGGCGGGCTATAGAGGCTTGAACGCTGGAACCTTTTACCCGGCAACGGGACATTTTTTGGAATTATCATGAGCGCACAAAATTTCGCCACTTCACGTTTCTCACGGGCACTTCTGGTTACTGCCGCGCTTGGCACGCTGGCTGCTTGTGGCGGGAACGACCGCCCGAGAGCAGATCTGGCGGCGTCGCAACTGACAACGATTGGCGTAAATTCCTATTTGTGGCGTGCATCGCTCGAAACGGTCAGCTTCGCCCCGTTGCTTCAGGCGGATAGCGCAGGCGGCGTGATCGTGACCGACTGGTATGCCAACCCGACCAATCCCGGCGAGCGGGTGAAAGTCACCGTGACAATTCTCGATCAGGATCTGCGCGCCGATGCGTTGCGTGTGGCGGCGAGCCGTCAGGTCGCGCAAGGTGGCGGCTGGGTCGATGCACCGGTTCAGGCTGCCACAGTGCAGAAACTCGAAGACATCATTCTGACCAAGGCGCGCGATCTGCGCCGGCAATCCATCTCAAGCTAAATCCGCGGCCTCGATCGGCTGCACGCGCAATTAGTAGGTCCTGAACTTTATGACCGAGAACCGTTTCGATCCGTCAACCGCGGACGGACGCTGGCAACGCGCATGGGACGAAGCGCGCTGTTTCGAAGCCGATTCTGATAGCGAGAAGCCAAAGAGCTATGTGCTGGAGATGTTCCCCTATCCCAGCGGGCGCATCCATATCGGCCATGTGCGCAATTACACCATGGGCGATGTGCTGGCGCGCTATAAAAAAATGCGCGGGCACGAGGTTCTGCACCCGATGGGCTGGGACGCCTTCGGAATGCCCGCAGAAAACGCGGCGATGGAAAAGGGCGTGCATCCCGGCGGTTGGACGCGCGACAATATCGCCAACATGAAAGCGCAATTGAAGCGGATCGGCTTCGCGCTCGACTGGAACCGCGAATTCGCGACCTGTGATCCCGAATATTACGGCCACGAACAAGCTTTGTTCATCGATATGTTCAATGCGGGCCTCGTCTATCGCAAGGAAAGCGAGGTCAATTGGGATCCGGTCGATAACACGGTGCTTGCCAACGAGCAGGTGATTGACGGCAAAGGCTGGCGCAGCGGTGCGGAAGTCGAAAAGCGCAAGCTCAACCAGTGGTTCCTCAAGATTACCGATTTTGCCGAGGATCTGCTGGCGGGTCTGGACGAGCTGAAAGACTGGCCCGATAAAGTCCGGCTGATGCAGGAAAACTGGATCGGCAAATCGCAAGGTTTGCAGTTCAAATTTGACCTTAGCGATGGGCAGGAAGTGGAAGTCTATTCCACACGTCCCGACACGATTTTTGGCGCCAGCTTCGTTGCGGTCGCGCCCGACCATCCGATTGCGCAGGGTGTGGCTGCCGACAGTGCCGAGGCGCAGGCCTTTATCGAAAAATGCAAAGCTGGCGGGACGACGGCGGCTGAATTGGAAACGGCGGAGAAGCTCGGTTTCGATACCGGCATCACCGCCAAGCACCCGTTCACCGGCACCGATCTGCCCGTCTATATCGCCAATTTTATCCTGATGGATTACGGCACCGGCGCGGTGATGGGCGTGCCGGGGCATGACCAGCGCGACTTCGATTTCTCGACCAAATATGGCCTCCCGATCCTGCGCGTGGTTGCGCCGGAAGGCGCGGATGCCGATGCGCCATTGTCCGAAGCAGAGGCCGGGGACGGTGTGCTGGTCAACTCAGGCTTCCTCGATGGAATGAGCGTCGATGACGCCAAGGCGGCGATCGTCAAACGCGCCGAGGATGAGAAATGGGGCGAAGGCCAGACCGTCTGGCGGCTGCGCGACTGGGGCGTTTCGCGCCAACGCTATTGGGGCACGCCGATCCCGTTTATCCATTGCGATGCCTGCGGCGTGGTGCCTGCCCCTAAAGAAAGCCTGCCGATCGAACTGCCCGAGGATGTCGATTTCAAAGAGCCGGGCAATCCGTTGCTGCGCCATCCGACATGGAAGCATGTCGATTGCCCCAAATGCGGCGCCGCGGCGACGCGCGAAACCGACACGCTCGATACTTTTACAAACTCCAGCTGGTACTTCCTGCGTTTTGCCAGCCAGCCTGCGGATAAGCCGTTCGATGCCGAGGAAGTCGCCAAATGGCTCCCTGTCGAGCAATATATTGGCGGGATCGAGCATGCGATCCTGCATTTGCTTTATGCCCGTTTCTGGACGCGCGCGCTCAAATCTATGGGCCAGCTCGATTTCGGCGAGCCCTTCGCCAGCCTGTTTACGCAGGGGATGGTCACGCATGAAACCTATTCGCGCCGCGAGGATGGCCGCGAGGTTTTCTTCACGCCGGGCGAAGTCGAACGCGGCGGAGAAAGCGCGGTTCTGAAATCGGATGGTCAGCCGGTCGATATTGGCCGCGTTATCAAAATGTCGAAATCGAAGAAGAATGTCGTCGATCCCGATGATATTATCGAGACTTACGGCGCTGATGCGGTCCGCTGGTTTATGCTCAGCGACAGCCCGCCGGAGCGCGATTTGCCATGGTCCGAAGCGGGGATCGAAGGCTGCTCGCGCTTCGTCCACCGGCTGTGGCGTTTGTTCGGCCAGTTCGATGCCGATGCTTCGGGCGAAGACAAACCTCTTGCGCGCAAGGTGCATCAAACCATCGCGGCGGTTGCCGATGATATCGAAGCGCTGTCTTTCAACAAGGCTGTCGCGCGGCTTTACGAGCTGACCGGCGCGACCGAAAAAGCCGAACCGTCCGCCTCGCGCAATGAAGCGATCCGCACCATCCTGCTGCTCGCTTCCCCGATGATGCCGCACTTGGCTGAAGAGGCATGGGCGCAGATGGGCGGCGAAGGGCTGATTGCCGAGGCGTCATGGCCCAAAGTCGATGAAGCGCTGCTGGTCGATGACGAGGTCACCATTGCCATCCAGCACAAAGGCAAGTTGCGCGATACGCTGACGGTCGCAAAGGGCCTGCCTAAGGAAGAGATGGAAGCGCTTGCTTTGGCGAGCGAGAAGGTCCAGCGTTCGCTCGATGGAGCGGAGGTTCGCAAAGTGATCGTAGTGCCCGACAGATTGGTCAACATCGTCACATGATACGCGCTGCATTCGCCTTCACGCTGATGCTGTCGCTGGCCGCCTGTGGCGGGCTGCGGCCGATGTATGCGGGCGGAAGCGAGGGCGCGGTCGCGCAAGGGCTGGGCGCTGTCGAGGTGGCACCCATCGCCGGTCAATCGGGCTGGCTTATGCGCAACGCGCTGCGTGACCGGCTCGGTGTGGCAGGCGATGTCGCAACGCGGTACCGTCTCGAAATACGGCTTGATGACCGGCTCGAAGGGCTGGGCGTGCTGGGCGATGATACGATTGGCCGCGAACGCCGTATATTGCGCGCGCGCTATCAATTGGTCGATCTGGCCGATGGCAAAATCATTCTCGATGCCACCGCGGGGTCGGATGCCGGTATCGATGTTGTCTCCAGCGAATATGCGACGATTGCAGCCGAGCAAACCGCGCTGGAAAATCTTTCGAAAGAAGTCGCTGACCAGATCGTCAGGCAGGTTTCGCTGACTCTGCGCGAAGCATCCTGATGGCGTGCCCGTGAAAGCGACGCAGCGAGATTTCGATTCTGCCGTTGGTCGTGCGGCCAAACAATGTTCGGTGTTCTATTTCTGCGGCCCCGATGAAGCCGGGGCCAGCGCAGCGGCCAGGAAGACAATATCGCTGCTCGATGATCCGGGCGAATGTGTTGAACTCTCCGGCGCGGCGCTCAGGAAAGACCCGGTGCTGCTGGGCGATGAGGCGCGCTCGGGCTCGCTCTTCGGCACATCCAAACATATATTGGTGCGTGCATCGGGTGATGAAGCGCTCGACGCGGTGGGCAATCATTTGCTGGGCTCCGGCGATGCGTGCCCGGTGCTGATTGTAGCGACATCCGCGACAGACAAATCGCGAACCGCCAAATTGCTCGCAGATCGTGACGATGCGATGGTCGCGATGTTCTGGCCCCCTGACCTGCGTTCGGTATCGGGCTCGGTACGGATGATGGCCGATAGTGCTGGCCTGCAGCTCAATGGCGACATTGCCGAACGGATCGCGCGCGCGGCGGGGTTGGATGTGCGCCTGGCGCAGTCCGAAATCGACAAGCTGGCGCTCTATCTCGATGCGTCTCCCCAATCACCGCGCAATGTCGATGTTGACGCGCTGGAGGCGATTGGCGCGAAAGCCGAAGATGACGGCTTTATGCCCGTGGTCAATGCGGTGCTGGCCGGCGAAACCAACAAGCTGCAGGCTGAACTGGTGCGGGTGCGCGAGCTCGCGATCAATCCGGTTGGATTGCTGCTCGCATTTGAACGCCGCGCAGCACAATTGGCGCAGCTTTCCGCCAAGATTGGCCCGCGCGGCGATATCAATGGTGTGATCCAGTCCGAAAAGCGCGCGCGGCGTATTTTCTGGAAGGACGAACGCGATCTGTCGATCCAGTTGCGGCGCTGGCGGGGCAAGAAGCTGGACCGGCTGGTGGCCAAGCTGGTCGGGATGCACCGCGATCTGTTGTCAAACAGCCAATCGGCCGATTTGTTGCTGACGCAGGGGCTGACCGAAATTGCCCGCGCCGCTGCGCCTAGGCGTTGATCTTCAAGACCTTCGCTTGCCCTGAGCTTGTCGAAGGGCTGTACGTCACTTTTGGCACCGGCCCGCAAGAAAAGTGGCAACCCTTCGACAGGCTCAGGATGAGCGGAATTAGGAGGACTGGGTTCTAGTTCTGCGGAACGGTAAAGCTGCCGGTCACGCGGCCATTTGAATTTGTCGTCGTGCCCGGCTCTCCGGTTACCGAAGATGATCCGCTTGCCCTGCCATCGACGCTCGACACGCCGCTTTGCAAATCGATCACCAGTCGCCCGCCATTCAAAGTATCGCCGCCGCGCCGCAAGCGGACATTGCCCGCCATGGTGATAATCCGGCGGTTAAAGTCATAAACCGCAACATCGCCGCTGGCGGCCTCGTTACCGCGTGTCACCTGTACACCGCCTGTGGCGGTCAAGCGCTGTATCTGCAGCGCGCCTGCATCGCTGTAATTGATCAGCATGCGGCTGGAGCGGACGGTCAAACCGGCCTGCCTGACAATCACATTGCCCGACAGCGTCACCCGGTTCTGCTTGTCTTGCAGCTCGATCCGCCCGGCGTCAAAATCGACCGGAGCGCGCGAATTGTGGCCCGCAATCGCCTGCGCATGCAGTTGCATTCCGCCCAGCGCAGCGACGGTCAAAGTGAAGCCTGCCGCGGCAAATCCTGCCGCTTTGCGAATTTTGGTGCGGAGCGTTTGAGGCATCAGGGCATCCTTAGTTGGCCGGGGACCATACGTAATTTGGCATTTCCTTCGAGCGTGACAACACGCTGGGAAAGATCGACTTCGAGGCGGTTGGCAGAGAAACTGCCGGCCGGCACGGTGCCTTCCACACCGCCTTCACCGACAAGCTTCTTGGCGGCAAGGTCCAGCGATACGCCGCGCGCGGTCATGCGGTAGCCATCGGCAGCGGTGAGATTGATCTCTCCGGGTACCGCGACGATTTCGTTGTCGAGCGTGTAAGTACCGGCTTCCGCGCCGATTTTTGCGGGCCCTTCGGGCAGCAAAATACGCGCGACCAAGTCCTTCATCCGTACAATGCCTTCCGCGCTCGATTTCTGCACCGCTTCACCGGCTGTTAGCGAGAAAGGACGGCTTTGATTGTCCTGCCCGCGATACAATGCATTATCGACGCGCAGGCGCTCGTCGATCATGGCCACCTTGTTGCGATCGAGCAGAAAGCTGACTTCTCCGCGCGGAGAGAGCGGCGTAATGACCATGAGCGCCGCGAGCACGCCAACGCCCATGGGCAGCACTTTGCCCAGCAGGCTCACGAGCTTGTCATGCAGACCACCGGGCGCAGCAAAATCTTGCCGCGCGCCGCGCAGCTCCTTTGCTTCCTGCGTCTCGATCCGTCTTTGCTTGCCCATCGGGCGGTACTGGCCTCTCTATGCTGAAGCGTGGCTGAAAATGTCGTGATCCGCCCAACCGGCCAGATCAAGCCGCGCACGCGTTGGCAGAAAATCGAAACACGCCTGCGCCATTTCGGTGCGGCCTTCGCGCTCCAGCCTTTCGACCATCACGTCGTGCAAGCGGTGGAGGAAGCGGACATCAGAGGCGGCGTAATCGCGCTGCGCCTCATTGATTTCCGGTGCGCCCCAATCGGAACTTTGCTGCGCCTTGGAAATCTCGCCGCCGAGCAATTCGACGACCAGATTCTTCAGCCCATGGCGATCGGTATAGGTCCGCGTCAATTTGCTGGCGATCTTGGTGCAGAACACAGGCGCGGCCATAACGCCGACGTAATGTTCGATCGCAGCAAGATCGAAACGCGCAAAATGGTATAGTTTGAGCCGGCCAGGATCGGCGAGCACTTTCTTCAGATTGGGTGCGTCGTACGAACTGCCGACTTTGAAACGAACCAGATGTTCATCCCCCTGCCCGTCGCTGATTTGCACGACGCACAGCCGGTCACGCGCTGTGACCAGGCCCATTGTCTCGGTGTCAACGGCTATCGGCCCGGGCGCAAGAACGCCATCGGGTAAATCTTCTTCGTGAAAATGCACTGTCATGCGCGCTCTTTAGTCGGGTTGGGGATTAAGGGGAAGGGTTTGCTGGCGAGTGCGCGGCGGAGAGATTAAGCTTCGCCCATGTCCGATCAGATCCCCGAAAGCTGGCGCGAGGTGTTGGAACCGGTGCTCGCGACACCAGAAGCGCGACAGCTTGGCGGATTTCTGAAAGCGCAAGAGGCCGCAGAACAACAGATTTACCCGCCGCGCGGCCAGCGCTTGCGGGCTCTGGAACTGACCCCGCTTGACGAAGTGAAAGTCGTCATCCTCGGGCAGGACCCCTATCACGGGCCGGGGCAGGCGCACGGGCTGTGTTTTTCGGTGCCAGAGGGCGTCAAAGTGCCGCCCTCACTCGACAATATTTACAAAGAACTGAACGATGATCTGGGCGTGACAATTCCCGGTCACGGCAATCTGGAGCATTGGGCCCGGCAAGGGGTGCTGCTGCTCAACAACTCGCTAACGGTGGAGGCGCATAAGGCGGGCAGCCATGCGAAGATGGGTTGGAGCGCGATCACCGATGCGGTGGTTTCCGCCGTGGCTGATCGCGCCGAGCCGAGCGTCTTTATCCTGTGGGGCAGCCATGCGCAGGGCAAGGCCGCGCGTATTCCGGAATTGGCCAACGCAGACCGCCATCTGATCCTGAAAAGCGTCCACCCCAGTCCGCTTTCCGCCTATCGCGGGTTCTTCGGCTCCAAACCGTTCAGTCAGGCCAACACATTTCTGCAGAAAAACGGGCGCGAGCCGATCCGGTGGTGAGGATGCGCGATGATTGTCAGAATGACGCGGATAGCCGCAGCCCCGTTGTCACCCCGAATTTTCGCGTGGCAATCCCCGAATCGACCGCCTGGATATTCGCGGTGAGCCGGAATGTGTCCGACAGGCCCAGCGTATAATAGGCTTCGACGCCTTCCTCATCCTCTATCGCCACGCGGTTTTGCAGAGCTTCGATCAAGCCATCGGTCAAGGAATACCGGAAATAGGCAATGCCGAAACGGTCTTGCGGGCGCGATTTGGGATTGCCGCCAAGGCCGATAAAGCCTCTGGCATCAAGGAATGTCGGGTCGCCGGTCGAAACGAATAGCTGGCCGAATATACCGATACCATTGCCGGGATTTGCAGCGTCTTCGCTCAGGAATTGTTCGAAAGCAAAGACCGCGCCGAATTCACCGCTACCATTGCCAAATCCCGACCCGGGGGCAGGAACCAGAGCGGGCGGAAGTTGGTCAGCGGCAATTTCATCGCGGGTAGAGCCTGCCAGCTTGATTGCATAAAAGCCGCGCTTTCCGCCAATCTTCACCGGGAATGTTGCCGATGCCAGAACGCCCACACCGCTGGAAAACGGGTCTTCCAACCCGCTGCGGCGCGATTGCAAATCGGGATCGTAGACGATGACACGAAAGAACACATCTTCGGTCGTAACGTCCAGCTGCGCGCCGGTGACCGAAGCGGGCACGATCGCGCTTGGCGGGATGGCGACGGCGATATTCTGGAACCCCTCATGCCCGCCGCCGCGTTGGATCGGGCTTCGCGTAGCCAGGTCGAGGACATTGATCTTGCCCACCGTTAACGAAGCCCCGCTGTTCCAGCGTTTGGTTATGTTGACCGAAAGGTCGAACACATCACCATCGCCGGGATAGAACAGCTGCGTGCTGGCCGGAAGAACGCCGATCAGGCCATTGCTGCTCTCGCCATATTTGAATTCGGGGTGGATATGGATCGAGATGCTATCATCCAGCCCGATTGCGCTGCCTTTGACATCGACAAAGCCATCAATTTTGCCGCCATAGCGCAATGTGCTGTCGGCATCGCCCGACACAGGGATATCGGCAAATTGGGACCAGACCAGTTTGGTCGATATTTGATCGGGATGGTGTTCTTTCGCGGTTTCTTCGGCCAGAATTTCTACCGGCAAAGGTGCTTCGCCAGCCTGAAGTTCCTGCTGATCGGGCTGCTCAACCGGATCGGCGAGCGCGGCGGTGGGGGCACACAAGACGAGCGCTGCACATACGGCTCCGCCCAGATGGCTGCCGATCGCAAATTTGACTGGAGTTTTTGATGAAGCGGGGGCGTTCATATGGCTATGTCCGCGACGAAAACATCATTCCTCGCCGCAGAGGATTCTCTCCCTACACAATCCCGCATGCGTCCCCTCATGTCGGGCTGATTTTTTCTACGCTATTCAGGAGAAGTACGAATTTCACAAGTAAAACATTGCACTATTTACATCCGTTTTGGCTGCCACCCCGCGACCAAGTGCAAAGCAGTTGGAAGTGGCCCTGATCTATGCAGTCCGGCGCGAAGCAGAAGCGCCGCTGCTATCGGGGAAGTTCGCTAGAGCCCATCAAGGCTTCATCGACCGCGCGCGCGCATTGGCGTCCTTCACGAATTGCCCAAACAATCAGCGATTGACCCCGCCGCATATCACCGCAAGCGAATACGCCGGGTTCGCTGGTCGCGTAATTTTGGGTGTCCGCCGCGACATTGCCGCGCGCGTCGAGTTCTACTCCCGCGCGTTCGAGCAGTCCGCGCCGGCGCGGGCCAACAAAACCCATCGCCAACAGGATCAAATCCGCTTCGAGCGTGAACTCGCTGCCTTCAACTTCGACCATTTGGCGATCCTGCCATTCGACCCGGACGCATTCGAGGCCGGCGACCTCGCCGTCTTTTTCGATCACGCGTTTGGCGAGCACCGACCAGTCGCGATTGGCGCCTTCTTCATGGCTAGACGATGTGCGCATCTTGAGCGGCCAATCGGGCCAGGTCAGAGCCTTGTCCTCTTTTTCGGGTGGCTGCGGCATGATCTCGAGCTGGGTGATGCTTTTCGCACCCTGGCGCTTGGAAGTCCCGACGCAGTCACTGCCGGTATCACCGCCACCGATCACAATCACATGCTTGTCTTTGGCGGACAGTGTCCCGCGCGGTGCCGCGCGCACTTCGTCATCGCCGGCATTGCGCTTGTTCTGCTGGGTCAGGAATTCCATTGCTGCGCGAACGCCGTTCAGTTCGGCGCCGGGAATATCCAGCATGCGCGGTTCTTCCGCGCCGCCCGACAGGACCACGGCATCAAAATTTTCCTGCAATGCTTTGAAACTGACTTCCACGCCCACTTCGGCAGAGGTTTTGAAAGTCACGCCTTCAGCTTCCATCTGCACGCAGCGGCGATTGATCAGATGCTTTTCCATCTTGAAGTCGGGGATGCCGTAGCGCAGCAGCCCGCCGATCCGGTCGCTTTTTTCAAACAGTGTCACCGCGTGGCCGGCGCGCGCCAATTGCTGGGCACAGGCCATTCCGGCGGCTCCCGATCCGATCACGGCGACAGCTTTGCCGGTTTGCTTCTCGGCCACTTGCGGCTTGATCCAGCCTTCTTCCCATCCGCGATCAACAATCGCGCATTCGATGCTTTTGATCGTGACCGGCTGGTCAATGATATTGAGCGTACAGCTTGCCTCGCACGGGGCAGGGCAGACGCGGCCGGTAAATTCGGGAAAATTGTTGGTGGAGTGGAGAACCTCCAGCGCGTTCTTCCAATCGCCTTCGTAAACCAGATGGTTCCAGTCGGGGATGATGTTGTTTACCGGGCAGCCATTGTGACAGTACGGAATCCCGCAATCCATGCAGCGCGATGCCTGATCCCTAAGCGCGCTTTCTTCGTGCGGAACGACAAATTCCTTGTAGTTCTGCACCCGGTCGGACGGATCAAGATAGTCGCGGTCGCGCCGGTCGAGTTCGAGAAAACCTGTTGTCTTACCCATGTCTCTTACTCCGCCGCTTCCATTGCTGCCTCATTGCGCTCGGCCTCTAGCTGGCGCAGCGCGCGGGCGTAATCGCGCGGCATTACTTTGACGAATTTTGTCAACGTGTTGTCCCAATCATCGAGCATCCGCTGCGCCTTGGCAGAGCCGGTATGCAGCAAGTGCCGTTCGATCAGAATCTTCAGCCGTTCTGCATCGTGGCGCAGCATATCGCCCATGCCGAAATCAGTGACGCCGGTTCCGCGCTGTTTGGGGCGCCCGGTTCCTTCATCCGCATCTGCTTCAGCAGACAGAGGAAGCAGATCGACTTGCGCCAGATTGCACCGCTGATCGAAAGTCCCCTTGGGGTCGTAGACGTAAGCAACACCGCCGCTCATACCCGCGGCAAAGTTGCGTCCGGTGCGGCCCAGCACGGCCACCACGCCGCCGGTCATATATTCGCAGCAGTGATCGCCCGCACCTTCGACCACGGCAATCGCACCGGAATTGCGCACGGCAAACCGCTCTCCTGCGACGCCTTCGAAATAGGCTTCGCCAGCGACCGCGCCGTAAAGGACAGTGTTGCCGACAATGATATTCTGGCCCGGATCGCGATCAACGCCGTCCGGCTGGCAAACAATCACGCGCCCGCCCGAAAGCCCCTTGCCGACATAGTCATTGGCATCGCCGGTCAGTTTGAGCGTGACCCCATGCGCCAGCCATGCGGCAAAGCTTTGCCCCGCAACACCGGTCAGATTGATCCGGATCGTGTCCGGAGCGAGGCCCGCATGACCATGCGCCTTGGCGATTTCGCCCGACAGCATGGTGCCAACGGTGCGGTTGGTATTGCGGATTTCCATATCCAGCTGCACTGCCTTGCCGCTCTGAATCGCAGTTTGGCATTTGGCGATCAGTTCATTGTCCATCGCCCCGTCGAGGCCGTGATCCTGCCCTTCGGTGTGGAACAGTTTCTTGCCCTCACCAAGCTGGACTTGGTGCAGCACGCCGCCCAGATCAACCCCGTCGGCTTTCCAGTGGCGGTCCACCCGCTTGGTATCGATCCGGTCAACGCGGCCGACCATTTCTTCGACCGTACGGAAGCCCATCTCGGCCATGATCTGGCGGAGCTCTTCGGCAACGAAGAAGAAGTAATTGATGACATGTTCGGGCGTTCCGGTGAAACGCTTGCGCAGAACCGGATCCTGCGTCGCAACGCCGACCGGGCAGGTGTTGAGATGGCATTTGCGCATCATGATGCAGCCCGCCGCGATTAGCGGTGCTGTCGCAAATCCGAATTCGTCCGCGCCCAGCAATGCGCCGATCGCAACATCGCGCCCGGTGCGCAATCCGCCATCGACTTGCACCGCGATGCGGCTGCGCAAATCATTGAGCAGCAGCGTTTGCTGTGTCTCGGCGAGGCCGATCTCCCACGGGCTTCCCGCATGGGTCAGGCTGGTGAGCGGCGATGCGCCGGTGCCGCCTTCGTAACCGGAAATGGTAACATGGTCAGCGCGCGCTTTGGAAACGCCAGCGGCCACAGTGCCAACGCCAACTTCGGATACGAGTTTGACCGAAATGCGCGATTGCGGCTGCACGTTTTTGAGGTCGTGAATCAGCTGCGCGAGGTCTTCGATCGAATAGATGTCGTGGTGCGGCGGGGGCGAGATCAGGCCCACGCCCGGGGTCGAATGGCGCACCGCGCCGATCCGTTTGTCGACTTTGTGGCCGGGCAATTGGCCGCCTTCGCCGGGCTTTGCGCCTTGCGCCATCTTGATCTGGATATCGTCCGAATTGACCAGATATTCGGTGGTAACGCCGAACCGGCCAGAAGCGACCTGTTTAATCCGGCTGCGCATCGAATCGCCATTTGCCAGCGGGGTGAAGCGTTCCACTTCCTCGCCGCCTTCGCCGGTGTTCGATCGTCCGCCAAGGCGGTTCATCGCAATCGCTAGCGTGCTGTGCGCTTCGTGGCTGATAGAGCCGAAGCTCATCGCGCCGGTGGAGAACCGCTTCACGATTTCCGCAGCGGGTTCGACTTCGGAAATATCGAGCGGGTCGTCAGCGGATTTGAGTTCCATCAACCCGCGAATGGTCAGCAGCCGTTCGGACTGCTCATTCACCGATTTGGCAAACTCTTGGTAATTCTTGGGATCGTTGCCGCGCACCGCGTGCTGCAGATTGGCGACATTGCCCGGCGTCCATGCGTGGTCCTCGCCGCGCAGGCGATATTGGTAGATGCCGCCAACATCGAGCATGCCTTTGTAAAGCGGATTATCGCCGTAAGCGATGGCATGGCGGCGCACGGTTTCCTCGGCTACTTCCTTCAGGCCGATGCCTTCGATGGTGGTTGCCGTGCCTTTGAAATAGGCTTCGATCAAATCGGTACTCAGCCCGACAGCATCGAAGATCTGCGCGCCGCAATAGGATTGGTAAGTCGAGATGCCCATTTTGGACATGACTTTGAGCATACCTTTGCCGACCGCATTGATGTAATTTGCCTCGGCTGCGGCCGGTTCCAGATCGGGCAAGCGCTCCGCCCGCAATTTCTCGATCGTCTCTAGCGCAAGGTAAGGATTAACCGCTTCCGCGCCGTAACCTGCAAGGACGCAGTAATGATGCACTTCGCGTGCTTCGCCGGTTTCGACAACCAGCCCGGTCTGCATCCGCAGGCCCTGGCGGACCAAATGATGATGCACCGCCGCCGTCGCCAGCAGTGCGGGCATAGCGATCCGGTCCGGGCCTTGGGTGCGATCCGAAAGAACCAGAATATTGTGATCCTGCAGAACCGCCTCGGTCGCGGCCCAGCACATTTCCTTCAGCGCCAGCGCGAGCCCGTCCGCTCCGGTCGAGGCATCCCATGTAATGTCGATAGTCTCGGTGCGGAATGCGCCGTCGAGTGCGGATTCGACAGAACGGATTTTGGCCAGATCGTCATTGGTCAGGATCGGCTGGCTGACTTCGAGGCGCTTATGCGTACCCGCATCGCGGCCGAGCAAATTGGGGCGCGGGCCGACCATCGACAGCAGGCTCATAACCAATTCTTCGCGGATCGGATCGATCGGCGGATTGGTCACTTGCGCGAAGTTCTGTTTGAAATAGTCGTACAGCAAACGGCTCTTGTCTGAGAGCACGGCCAGCGGCGTATCGGTGCCCATCGATCCTATCGGGTCACCGCCATCGCGCGCCATCGGCTCGAGGAATTTGCTGACATCCTCTTGCGTGTAGCCAAACGCCTGCTGCGCTTGCAGCAGCGTGGGCGTGTCCTGGTTTTCGTCTTGCGGCAGCTCGGCAAATTCGGGATCGACGATGGTCAGATCTTCGAGCTTATACTGCGCCTGATCGAGCCACTGGGCATAGGGATGCGCTTTGGACAGGTCGGCCTTGAGTTCCTCGTCCTCGATAATCCGGCCTTCTTCGAGATCGATCAGCAACATCTTGCCGGGCTGCAAGCGCCATTTGCGCGTGATGTCTTCCTCGGCAAAGGGGAGAACTCCGCTTTCCGAGGCCAGGCAGACGATATCATCCTTGGTGACGCAGAAGCGCGCCGGGCGCAGGCCATTGCGATCGAGCGTTGCGCCGATCTGGCGGCCATCGGTAAAGGCCACCGCCGCGGGGCCATCCCATGGCTCCATCAACGCCGCATGATATTCGTAAAATGCGCGCTGCGCCGGGTCCATCAGCGTGTTCTTGCCCCATGCTTCGGGCATCAGCATCATCATCGCATGGGCAAGGCTGTATCCGCCGGCCAGCAGCAATTCGAGAGCATTGTCGAGACAGGCCGTGTCCGATTGCCCGTGCGGGATGAGCGGCCACATCTTGTCGAGGTCCGAACCAAGAAGCTCGCTCTCCATCGTCCGGCGGCGGGCATTCATCCAGTTCACATTGCCGCGCACGGTGTTGATCTCGCCATTATGCGCGATCAGGCGGTACGGGTGGGCCAGCCGCCAGCTGGGGAATGTGTTGGTCGAGAAGCGCTGGTGCACCAAACCGAGCGCAGAGACGCAATCTTCGTCGCGCAGGTCATCGTAAAACGAACCAACTTGGTTCGCCAGCAGCAATCCTTTGTACACAATGGTTCGGCTGGAGAAGCTGGGAATATAGCTCTTGGTCAGATCCGGCAGGTTGTGCTTCTCGGCCAGTTTGGCCAGCGGATTGAGCGTCTGCTTGCGAATCACAATCAGCTTGCGCTCGAACGCGTCCTGATCGCTGCAATTCTCGCCGCGCGCGATGATGCATTGCTGCATTACCGGCATCGATTCGAGAACCGCGTCGCCCAATCCGTCGAGCGTGGTGGGAACATCGCGCCAGCCGACCAAGACCTGGCCTTCCTTGGCAACAAACTTTTCGAGCTGCTCTGTGACAAAGGCGCGCGACGCGTCGTCTTGCGGCATAAAACACATCGCCACGCCATAATCGCCGGGTGCGGGCAGCGTTTTGCCCGCGCCGTCTGCCCATTTGCGGAAAATCGGGTCCGGGATCTGCAGCAGAATTCCGGCGCCATCACCCAGCAGCGGGTCCGCGCCCACCGCGCCGCGATGGTCGATATTGTTCAGAATCTCGAGCGCTTGGGAGACAATCGAGTGGGACTTTTCGCCTTTGATATGCGCGACCATACCGACGCCGCAGGCGTCATGTTCATTGCGCGGATCGTACAGCCCCTCTGGCGCAGGGTATCCCATTCAAAAGTCCTTGTCTGTCAGGTGCCGAATCACAGGCTCCCTAGGCCAATTTCGGCAATAATGCGCTTTCTCCATGCCCGTGGGCACAAAAAAATGTCGCGAAACCTGCTATTGCCGACCGGAAGTGGCTTTTGCAACTCAAGCGAGGCAAGATATCGTATGCACGGTAATAGTTTGGCATGGCGCGGTCTGCGTTGACGCTACTGCAAGCATGGCAGCGCATCTAAGCGCGACATAAAAAAGGGCCCGCCGGTTTGCGCCGGCGGGCCCCTCTGTTTGGATTTAAGCGCTTGAAACTTAGGCCGCGCCGCTCATGCGTTGCAGCTTCTCAAGAGCTTCGCGGAGCGCCCGTTCGGTCTCGCCCGAATTGGGTTTGGGCGATGTTGCCGACGGATCGTGGGCAGTGCCGTTGGCGGGCGCGGTACCGGGCGCATCGAATGGGCGCGGCGCCGGCGCGTGGTCCGCTTGGGCTTCCTGAATTGGATCGCGGCTCGGGCCGTCCGATGCCGGAACCGCACGTTGCTCCGATCCCGGGAAAATAACCGCGGGTTCGACCGATCCGTCATTCTCTTCAACTTCATCGACCCGGACAAATTCCTGTCCACTAGCGAACGGGCTCTTCATCGCCAGCAGCGAGCTATACTCGTCACCATCGGAATTGCTTTCCGAATGCTCGCCCTGCTCATCGGCTTCTGCCGCTGCAAATGTCTCCGCCGGCTCCTCCGATGCTCCATAGGTTGGTTCCGCCGAAGGGGCAGGTGCATTCTGTGACATTGCGAAGGAAAGCGACAGGCTCGGCGCTTCGCCGTCATCCTCGTCCTCATCCTCGTCCAGACCCAATGGCCGCAAAGCCGCAGGAATTACCGGAACCGGTGGAGCGGGCTCCGCTTCGGCGGCTGGCGCTGCGGGCTGTGCCGGGCTGGGGGAAGTTCCAAAAAACTCGGCGACGGCTGCTCCGGCCTCGTGCGGTTCGGACGGTGCGAAAGGCGCGGCGGCTTCTTCTGTGGCAGCGCGGCGGAACACGAGTGGTGTGCTTTCCTGCTCAGCGGCGGCCTGCGCCGTTGCTTCGATTTCTGCCTTGGCTTCCGCCTTGCGCTGCAACGCCAGAGCAAAGCGGTCGACCAACTCAACCATGCCAAGCTCGTGAAGGCCTTTGCTGCCCGTTGATTCCGGGGTTTGCGAAGGGGCCACATCGTGGTGGATTGTCTCTTGGAATTCTTCGGCAACAGCCGCCTGCGGTTCAGCGAAGGGTGCAACCGGAATGGCCGGTTCAACCGGTGCCGTGGCTACGGGTTCTTCCGCAGGTGCCGCAACCGGCGCTGCAAATGGCGGCTGGCCGAACTGGGCAGGCGATTCTGGTTGATCGGTCATGGTTCCTAGTTCCTTACGCAAAGCAGCGACTCTTTCGTCTGCCGCCTGTCGAATACTGTGTTCAGGGATGTCGGTTTCAGATGCATAGGTGGCGGTGTTGCCAAGCTGCGCCTGGATATCTTCGAAAGTGCCCGCATGCTGGTCTTCCGCATCGGGCTCCTCGGTGGCGAGTTCGAGCAATTCGAACGGTTCGGCTTCTTCCGGCTGCTCGTCCTCGGGCAAATCCATTGCTGGTTCTCCGCCGGGTAGAGGGGCCGACTCGAAATAATCGCTCGGGCCGCTATCATCGGTAACCGCGAGCGCGCGGCGCCTACCAGAATAGGCAGGCCCGTTTTCGGGCATCTTGGCGACCGGCTCATCCAATCCTTCTGCGCCCAGCTCTTCATGCGCCGAAATGGGCTTAACGCCGTGGTCACTATTTGCCTGATTGCGTCCGGCAACCACCGGTGCGGGCTGGCTGGCCGCCTGTGCACTGATGACCTTGCGCGCGATAAACAGTCCGGCGCCAGCGCCGGCGATCGCCGCGAACAGGGCAATTGCAATGCGTGTGGTTGTTCCGATGGGCGCCTGAAAGGCTGCGACCATCGAAGCGAGACCCGTAGCGGCAAAAAGGCGTTCGAACACGGCAACCGGGATGACCAGGCTGCCCAGTCCCAGCAATGCGGCAAACCAGATCGCAACAACCGCCGGAAACAGCGGATGCGCGCTGATGGGCCCCTGCTTTGCTGATGCGCTCTTCTTACTCGTGAACATTCGTTCGTCCCTGTTGCGTTTAGGGCGTCTCGCTATGCCTAGGCAGCAGCGGTGATGTCCCTATCAGCGTTAAGAGCTAGCAAATGATGGTAAACAGATTGATAACGATGAATGTTCTGCGCCCAATCGTGATTGGTGCCAACATGGGCGCGGGCGCGGGTCTTCATCGCTTCCCAATTTTCGCGGTCTTCGATCAGATCCGAAAGCGATGATGCCATCCCGATCGGGTCGTCTGCGGGAAACAGAACGCCGCTGACGCCGTCTTCGATCAATTCCCTGTGTCCGCCAACATCCGATGCCGCGACAATCCTGCGCTGGGCCATCGCCTCAAGCGGTTTGAGCGGCGTTACAAGGTCGGTCAATCGGCTGTGTTTGCGAGGGTAGGCCAGCACGTCGATCAGTGAATAGTATCGTTCAACTTCGGAATGCGGAACGCGGCCGGTAAAATGGATCGACGCCGAAGCCTGCGATTGAGCCGCCTGCATCCGCAATGCTTCATCGCGCGGGCCGCCGCCGACCAGCAACAATTGCGCGTCGGGCTGAAGCTTTCGCAAATGATCCATCGCCGCGATCAGATCATCGAGACCTTCATAGTCATAGAAGCTGCCGATAAATCCGATGACCGGGCCCCCTTGCTCGTTGGCGCCCAGCCCGATTTGGTTAGCCAGATCTTCATCGCGCGGCGGCGGATCGCCGAACAAAGAAAGATCGACGCCATTGGGCGATATACCGATCTTGCCGCCGTCAAAGCCGCGCGAGACCAAATCGTTGCGAAGCCCTTCGCAGATAGTGAACACCGCATCTGCGCCAGCAACAACATGGTTCTCCAGCGCGCGGGTCAACCGGTATTTGAGCGAATTGGCCGTTCCCGTGCCGTTGCCCACCGCCGCGTCTTCCCAGAATGCGCGTATTTCATAGACCAGCGGGATCCCGAGCGTTTTGGCGGCGCGCAGTCCGGCGTGTCCGCAAAGAGCGGGCGAGTGCGCGTGCAGGATATCGGGCCTCCATTCGTCCGCCACGCGCTCGATGGTTTTGGCCAGCGCGCCAATTTCGCGCCACTCGCGCACGCCGACCGGGCCATCGGCTTGACCCGGTGTGCGGTGGAAGGTGAGGCCATCGGCCTCCTCCACCGCTGGTCCGTCTGCGGCGTGACGCTGTCCGGTTACACCGCGCACTTCCAGGCCAGCCGCTTGCTGGCTTTTCAGGATTGCGCGCGTGCGGAATGTGTAGCCGCTATGCAGTGGCAGCGAATGGTCGAGAATGTGGAGTATCCGTGTCATCGCCAATCGCATTAGCGCGGTAAACTTAACGCGGCGTCAACCAACCGCTGATAATGCACGCGCCGGAATGATTGACTATTTCGCCCTCGCTATGACGCATGGATTGATCCTGCTTGCGC
This sequence comes from Pontixanthobacter aquaemixtae, assembly GCF_009827395.1. Lineage (GTDB taxonomy): Bacteria > Pseudomonadota > Alphaproteobacteria > Sphingomonadales > Sphingomonadaceae > Pontixanthobacter > Pontixanthobacter aquaemixtae. The sequence continues at coordinate 658,963 of NZ_WTYX01000002.1, forward strand.
TTATTCGCATTGCGGGCAAGGCCGAACTGGATCGGGAACCTGAACTGGATCGCGATCGCAAATTCGGCCGATCCGGCCGCGCGTCTCCGCAGGGTCAGGGCGCCGACGATGCTTGATCTCGCGCTGTTCGGCTTCATTCTGCTGGTGATCGCGATCGGCTTTCGCAGGCCGTTCGTATGGGTGCTCGCCTATCTTTATGTCGACATTCTGGCTCCGGGGAAAATGGGCTATACGATCATGCCCGCAATCCAGATATCGCTCATTACATTTTGCGCGGCCTTTGCCGGGTGGATGATCGCGGACCCCAAGAAGGGCGCGCGCTTCACACTGCGGCAGGGCATCATGGTGGCGCTGCTGTTCTATTGCTGGTGGACCACATCCAATGCCGATTTCCCGGTTGAAGCGGGCGAGAAATGGGAATGGGTTTGGAAAGCGATGTTCTTTGCAATTTTCCTGCCGCTGACCATTACCACCAAGCTCCGGTTGGAGAGCGCGCTGCTGGTGATGCTGCTCAGCGTGGCGGCGATTGTTATCAGCGCCGGGATAAAGATTGTGCTTGGCGGCGGCGGCTATGAAAACAAGCTGTTCTTCGTAAACGACAATAGCGGCATCTACGAAAGTTCGACGCTGGCGACTGTCGCCATTTGTAGCATTCCGATCATAATCTGGTTCACCAAACACGGCACAATCTTTCCGCCCGATTGGCGGGTCAAGCTGTTTGCAGTAGCGCTGATATTCGCCTGTCTGCTTATTCCCGTCGGCACCGAAGCGCGTACCGGTCTGGTCTGTATCGCGGCTTTGATGATGTTGGCGCTGCGCGATGTGAAGCGGCGGCTGACCTTCATTGTTGCAGGCGCCACGATGGTATTCGTTGCGCTGCCGTTCCTCCCGCAAAGCTATTACGAACGGATGGCGACGCTTGGCAGCACCGATGGCGACGAGTCTGCTTCAACGCGCCTGGCCGTTTGGGGCTGGACGCTCGAATATGCTGCAGAAAACCCGACCGGTGGCGGCTTTGATGCCTTCCGCGGCAACAGGTTCACCTATGATCTTCCGGTGCGGCAGGAACAGGGCAACACCACCGCTGTCGAATATCAGGAAGTGGTTGATGAAGGCCGCGCCTACCATTCGGCTGTTTTCGAAATGCTGGGCGAACAGGGCTGGCCGGGATTGTTCCTGTGGCTGTGGCTCCATGCTCTGGGCCTGTGGCACATGGAACGGATCCGGCGGAAATGGCGCAAGAAGCAAGGCAATGGATTGGCGGATGGCGAAGAATGGGTCGCGCCGCTCGCAACCGCGCTGCAATATGCGCAGATCATCTACCTGATCGGATCGCTGTTCCAGGGCATTGCCTACCAACCCTATGTGCTGATGCTGATCGGCCTGCAATGTGCATTGTGGAGCTATTGCAAACGGCTCGATTCGGCGGCGATCGCCAAGACGCGCGCGGGGTTGGAGGATCGCAAGCCTGCGCTCGACGCCGCCTCTCCTGCGATGCCGTAACGGCAGGTTGACGTTTACGGAAACCTCGTTGCGCTAGGCTCCGATATGCTCCATGGTGCGCTGCAAGATCACGCATTCAGATGGAGAGATTTATGACCCCTCAGGATATCGCAGCCAAGGTTGGCGAAGTCATCGGCACCAGCGAATGGGTCGAGATGACCCAGGACAAGGTGAACATGTTCGCCGATGCCACCGGCGATCACCAGTTCATCCATATCGACGAAGAAAAAGCCAAAATGACGCCGTTTGGCGGCACCATTGTGCATGGCTTCATGACCTTGTCGATGATCCCCTATCTGGGCGCAAACAGCTCGACTCCCAAGATCGATGGCGTCAAAATGGGTGTGAACTATGGCGGCAACAAAACCCGCTTCATCAGCCCTGTCCGCGTCGGCAAGCGCATCCGCGGTCACTGGAAACTGCTGGAAATGAACGAAAAACGCCCAGGCCAATGGCAGCAGACTTGCGAGATCACGATCGAGATCGAAGGCGAAGAAAAGCCAGCGCTGATCTGCGAATGGATCACCCAGATTTTCGTATAATCCTCCTCCCCCAGGGATTAATTCGAACCACAAATAATTTAAGGAGTTCGCCATGCGCGACGCAGTAATCGTATCCACCGCCCGTACCCCCATTGGCCGCGCCTATAAGGGCGGCTTCAACGCCACACCGGGCGCAACACTCGGGTCCTATTCGCTGGCACCGGCAATTGAGCGCGCTGGCATCGACGCCGGCGAGATTGACGACGTTGTTTGGGGCACGGTTCTCACCCAAGGCACCCAGGCAGGCAATATCGCCCGTCAGGTCGCGCTGCGTGCGGGCTGTCCTGTCAGCGTCGCTGCGCAAACCATCGACCGCCAATGCTCATCGGGCCTGATGGCGATTGCGACCGCGGCGAAGCAAATCGTGGTCGACAATATGGATATCGTTGTTGGCGGCGGTCAGGATTCGATCTCGATGGTCCAGACCCCGGAAATGCGCGTTGCGCCCGATCCGTCGCTGATCGCAATGCACAAAGACGTCTATATGCCGATGCTCGGCACCGCTGAGACGGTGGCTGCGCGCTATGGCATCAGCCGTGAAGCGCAGGATGAATATGCGCTCCAGTCGCAGCAGCGCACCGCGGCTGCACAGGAAGCCGGCAAGTTCGATGATGAAATCGTTCCTGTCACCACCACCATGGCGGTGAAAGACAAGGAAACCGGCGAAATATCGATGGTTGAAACCACCATCACCAAAGACGAAGGCAACCGCCCTTCAACCACGCTTGAAGGCCTGTCATCGCTCAACCCGGTAATGGGCCCTGATGCGGTGATCACCGCGGGCAACGCGTCGCAGCTTTCCGACGGTTCGTCGGCATCGATCCTGATGGAAGCGTCTGTCGCCGAGAAGAAAGGCCTTCAGCCGCTGGGCCGCTATGTCGGCATGGCTGTTGCCGGCACAGAGCCTGACGAAATGGGCATTGGCCCGATCTACGCGATTCCGAAATTGCTTGAGCAAACCGGTATCAAGCAGGACGAAGTCGGATTGTGGGAACTGAACGAGGCATTTGCCGTGCAAGTCCTCTATTGCCGCGACAAGCTGGGCATCGACAACGAGATTCTGAACGTCAATGGCGGCTCGATCTCGATCGGCCACCCTTACGGTATGACCGGCGCACGCTGCGCTGGCCACGCGCTGATCGAAGGCAAGCGCCGCGGTGCTAAGTATGTGGTTGTCACCATGTGCGTCGGCGGCGGCATGGGCGCAGCGGGAATGTTCGAGGTTCTCTAGAACCCCATTCCAGGCTCGCAAACGCGAACTTGCCAAACCAAACGAAGCGGCCCATTCTCCGGCGCAGGAGGATGGGCCGCTTTGGGTATAATGGAAATTATCGGAATTGCTGGCAGCGTCAGCTTGCTGTCCGGTTGGCGGCTCTATTTGTCGGTGCTGGCAACGGGCATTGCGATGCGCGCGGGCGTGGTGCCATTGCCCGAACATCTGGAAAGCTTGCAAGTGCTGGCCAACCCATGGGTGATGGGCGCCGCGGGCATTGCGGCCATTTGCGAATTTTTCGCCGACAAGGTGATGTGGCTCGACAGCATCTGGGACACGATCCACACGCTGGTTCGCCCGGTTGGCGGCGCATTGCTCGCGCTGGCGATTGTCGATCCATCGGACCCGGCCACGCAGGTTATTGCCTTCATTCTCGGCGGCGGCGGAGCTTTGCTGGCGCATGGCGGCAAGGCCGGTGCGCGCGCGGTGGTCAATACCAGCCCGGAACCGGTTTCGAATATGGCAGTCTCTACCGCAGAAGATGTGGCGACAGTGGGGCTGCTCTACGCCGCCTATGAATACCCCTATTGGGCGGCAGGAATCGCCATTGTGTTGCTGGCCTTAACAGTGTGGCTGCTGATGCTGGCGCGGCGGATCATCAAACAGATTTTCAGTTTCGGACAGACGCCGAAGGAACTGCCGCCCGAATAGCAATCACCCGTGCTCGGCAATAAATTCTTCGACCACCGGCGCGATCTTGGTGCGCCATTTGCTGCCGTTGAAAATTCCGTAATGGCCCGCACCTTCGGCCATATAGTACCGCTTCTTCTTCTCGCTTAGCTTGTCCGCCAGCTTGAGCGCCGCCTTGGTCTGGCCGAGGCCCGAAATATCGTCCCGTTCGCCCTCGATCGCCAAAATCGCGGTGTCGGTGATTTCGTGCAGATCGACCACTTTCCCGCGATGGACGAAAGTCCCGTTGGGGATAGAGTGTTTCTGGAACACTTCTTCGACCGTTTGCAGATAGAATTCCGCGGTCATATCGCAGACCGAGCGATATTCGTCGTAGAAGTCCTTGGTGTTCTGGGCGCTGTCATCATCGCCTTTGATCAGATGCTTGAACATCTCGTAATGGCTCAGCATGTGGCTGCCCAGATTCATGCTCATAAACCCGGCAAGCTGCAGGAAACCGGGGTAAACCCGGCGTCCGGCCCCCTTATATTGCATCGGAACCGTTGCGATCACCGTTTCGCGGAACCACGCAATCGGGCGCTCCATTGCCAGATCGTTCACCGTGGTCGGGCTTTCGCGCGTATCGATTGGCCCGCCCATCATGGTCAAAGTCTTGGGGGTACATTTATGGCCATCGCGATTCATGATCGCGGTTGCGGCAAAGGCGGGAACTGACGGCTGGCAAACGGCCATCATATGCGCGCCGCCTTTTTTGCCTTGGGGCCCGATAAATTCCATGAATTCAATCAGGTAATCCATGTAATCGTCGAGATCGAATGTGCCTTCGCTGGCCGGGACCATTTTTGCGTCGGCCCAATCGGTGATGTATACTTCATAATGGTCGATCATCCGTTCGACCGTACCGCGCAGCAGGGTTGCATAATGCCCGCTCATCGGCGCGACGATCAGCAATTTGGCCGCATCTTCGGGCAGATCTTCGCGCACGAAGCGCAGCAGATCGCCGAACGGCTTGGTCATCACGCGCGATTCGGTAACGGCGAATTCCTCGCCATCGACGGTGACAGTTTCGATACCGAATTCCGGCTTGCCATAGGGCGCGGCCGCATGGGCAAAGACTTCCAGCGCAGAGGCCATTTGCGGGCCCATTCCCATATATCCCAGAGGCAGGCTGGGGTTTGACAGCATCTCGGCCCCGATAGAGGCCCAAGCGCTTGCGCTGGACAGCCATGCGCGCTGCATTTCGTAGGCGTTATAAAGCAATGCGGATCCCCTGCGACAAAGTGGATTGGGCCTTTTCGGTCCGATATTGTGCAATGCAACATGACGCGGAAAGCGCCGCAGCGCAACGTATCATTTGGGGTTGTGCCACTTTGCCCGTGTTTTGTGGTGGCCAGCGGTAGCTTTTGCTCGCTGGAATACCTATTTCGGCCCCATGGACGCGGATCAGAACTCTCCCGAACTTGCCGGATCGCGCGCGTCAGGCCCGCTTTTCGGGCGCAAGAAGGATAAAAAGGGCAAGGATAAGAACCGCGATCCCAAACCGGCCAAGACGCTTGGCCCGCTCAAGATGATATGGGCAGAACTGGCCAAATATCCCAGCAAGGTTTTGCTTGCCTTCATTGCGCTGATCATCACCGCGGCTGCAACGCTGGCCATCCCGGCCGGCTTCAAGCTCATAATCGATGATGGATTTGCTAGTGGCGGCGATCCCGCGCGGATCGGCATGCTGTTCAAAGGGTTGCTGGCGGTTGTCGGCGTTCTTGCAGTGGGGACTGCCCTGCGTTTCTATTTCGTGAGCTGGCTCGGTGAACGGGTCGTCGCAGACATCAGGCTGAAGGTGCAGAACAACCTGTTGCGCCTTGCGCCCGGTTTTTACGAAGAAAACAGCCCGAGCGAAATCGCCAGCAGGATGACAGCCGATACGGGTCTGATCGAACAGGTGGTGGGGACCACAGTATCGGTGGCTCTGCGCAATACGCTGATGGGGATTGGTGGCACGGCTTACCTGTTCTACCTCGCGCCGCAGCTGACCATCGGACTGGTGATAGCCATTCCCCTGATCATGCTGCCGATCATGTATTTCGGGCGGCGCGTTCGCAATGTCTCGCGCACCAGTCAGGATCGGGTCGCCGATGTTGGCTCCATGGTGGCGGAAACGCTGGGCGCGATGAAAGTGGTTCAGGCTTTCAATCAGGAGCATCGCGAAACCGGCCGCTTTCAGGATGCGGTCGAACTGATTTTCAAAGTGGCCAAGAAACGCATTCTGCTGCGCGCATTGATGACGTCCATCATCATCCTGTTTATCTTCGGATCGGTTACGATGATTATGTGGCGCGGCGCGCTGGGCGTGTCGACCGGCGAGATTAGCGGCGGAACAATCTTCGCCTTTGTCTTCACCGGTGGTCTGGTGGCCGGCGCCTTTGGCTCACTGACAGAGGTCTATGGTGATTTGCTGCGCGGGGCAGGCGCGGCAAGCCGTTTGAACGAGCTGCTGACAGCGAAACCGGCCATTGCCGCTCCCGAACGGCCGCAGGCTTTGCCCCAGCCACCGCGCGGCAGCCTGTCGTTCAGAAATGTCACTTTCCGTTATCCCACGCGGCTCGAAAAGGCTGCGCTCAAGGACTTCAATCTCGAGGTCGAGCCGGGCGAGACGGTTGCGATTGTCGGCCCGTCCGGAGGGGGAAAATCGACGATCTTCCAGCTTGTCGAGCGGTTTTACGATCCCCAAGCGGGATCAATCCGCATTGATGGCGTGCCCTTGACCAGCGCCGATCCCGCAGAAATCCGCAAGCGAACCGCGTTGGTGCCGCAGGAAGGAACGCTCTTTTCCGCCAATGCCCGCGACAATTTGCGTTATGGCAATTGGGAGGCGAGCGACGATCAGATCTGGGAGGCGGCGCGCGCTGCCAATGCGGAGAAATTCCTTCGTGACCTGCCCCAAGGTCTGGATACCTATCTTGGCGAAAGCGGGACGCGGCTTTCGGGCGGGCAGAAACAGCGGATTGCCATCGCCCGCGCATTGCTGCGCGATGCGCCGATCCTGTTGCTAGACGAAGCGACCAGCGCGCTCGACGCGGAAAGCGAACAATTGGTCCAGCAAGCGCTGGACCGGTTGATGGAAAGCCGCACCACTCTGGTCATTGCCCACCGCCTTGCAACCGTGCGTGCTGCCGACCGGATTGTGGTGTTGGAAGCGGGCCGGATAATCGAACAGGGCACCCATGCTGAATTGTCCGATGCGGGCGGGCTCTACAGCCGTCTTGCCGCGCTGCAATTCGGATCAACCGAGGCTGCCTGATCGGCGGCCACTGCGCGCAGAAACGCTTGCTCGCAGCGGCTATTTTCGACAAAGTTGCAATTGAAACCGATGAAGGGCGCCACAGCGCGGCGGTGCCCAGTATGACATCGGAGTCGCACAGCCCGCCAACAGGGGCCACCGCGCAATGGGAGCAATGACTGATGATCCGTAGAACTTGTATCGCTGGCGCCAGCGCATTGGCGCTTATCGTCGCCACTCCGGCTTTGGCTGATGACCACGCAGACCCGGCAGAAATGGCCGAAGAAGAAGCCGCCACTCCGACCATGAGTTTCGGTGAATGGGGTGTCGATCCCGAATTGCTGTCCGAAGACATCGATCCGGGTGACGACTTTTTCGCCTATGCCAACCAGAAATGGCTCGATGCCAACCCGCTGCCGCCGGAATTCTCACGCTTTGGCGCTTTCACGCTGCTGCGCGAAAAATCGACGTCGGATGTGAAGACGCTGGTCGATGAACTGGTTGCGAAAGATGCAGCGGATCTGACGGGCGACGAGAAACGCATTGTCGATGCCTATAACGCCTATCTTGATATCGGCGCGATCGACGCCGCCGGTCTTGACCCGGCGAGGCCTTATCTGAATGAAATTGCACGCGCGACGACGCTTGATGGTCTTGCCAAGCTGTGGAGCACCTCATCCTATCCCGCCCCGGTTGGCGGGTTTGTCAATGTCGATGCCAAGCAGTCCGATCAATATGCGGCATACCTCTTTACCGGAGGTCTCGGCCTGCCCGACCGCGATTACTACACCGATACCAGCGAAAAAGGCGTCCAGATCCAGGAAGCTTACAAAGAGTATCTGACCTTCCTGCTGGGTGAGGCCGGATATGCCGATCCTGCTGCTGCTGCTGCTGCGGTCTATGCTTTTGAGGACCGTCTTGCGCGCGAAGTAATCTGGGACCGCACGGTCAGCCGCAATCGCGATCTGACCTATAACCCGCTGACGCGCGACGAACTGATTGCGATTGGCGGCGATTTTCCCATTGCCGACATGCTCCGTCTCACCGGTTTCGATGCCTCCCCCAAATTCATTGTCGGTCCGATGCCGCCGACCGACGAAGAAGTGGAAGAACTCGGCCTGACCGACGAGGTTTTGGCCAAAATCGGCACCGGTCTGCCGGGCATGTTCAAAGTGATCGGCGAGACGCCCGTGCCGAATTTGCAGGCGTGGACGATCAAGAGCTTCCTCTCCAGCAATGCCAGCGTGCTGCCGAGCCGGTTCGATGAGGCCAATTTCAATTTCTATGGCAAGCTGCTGAGCGGAACGCCCGAACAGCGCCCGCGTTGGAAACGCGCGATTTCCGCGACTGAGGGCGCATTGGGTGAACTGGTCGGTAAATCCTATGTCGAGCGCTATTTCCCTCCGGAAAACAAGGCCGCGATGGATCAGCTGGTTGCCAATCTGCGCACCGCCATGGCGCAGAGCATCGACGAAATCACTTGGATGAGCGATGCCACCAAGGTCGAGGCGCGCGGCAAGCTCGCGACGTTCGATCCCAAGATCGGCTATCGCGACAATCTCGAGACCTATGATGGTCTGGAAATTTCGGGCAACGACCCGCTCGCCAATTCGCTCGCCGCCAATGATTGGCAATTCAAAGACAATGTTGCCAAGTTGGGCAAGCCGATTGACCGTACCGAGTGGTTCATGACGCCGCAGACAGTCAATGCATACTACAATTCGACCAAGAACGAGATCGTGTTCCCCGCGGCAATACTTCAGCAGCCATTCTTCGGCATCGGCGCAGATCTGGCGGTCAATTACGGCGCCATTGGAGGCGTGATCGGCCACGAGATCGGCCACGGCTTTGACGATCAGGGCTCCAAATCGGACGGCAAGGGAGAGCTGCGCAATTGGTGGACCGATGCCGACCGCGAAGCGTTCGATGCGCGCGGCGACAATCTGGCGGCGCAATATGACAAGTTCTGCCCGCTCGATAATGGCGAGACATGCCTCAATGGCCGCCTGACGCTGGGCGAAAATCTCGGCGATGTGGGCGGGCTCAGCCTGGCTTACCGCGCCTATAAGATTGCAACGGCGGGACAGGATGTGCCGGTGATCGATGGCTTGACCGGTGACCAGCGATTCTTCCTTGGCTGGGCGCAAGTCTGGCGCGCGCAAAACCGCGAAGAAAACATTCGCCAGCGTCTCCGCGTTGGGCCGCACAGTATCGAAACCTATCGCGTCAACGGTGTCGTGCGGCAGATGGATGCATGGTACGAGGCCTTCGGGGTCACCCCTGATCACGCAATGTACATCCCGCCCGAACAGCGCGTTCGCGTCTGGTAAGCGAGGGTCTCCCCAATGAAAATTGCCATGGGCGGTGCAGGTCGGCTTGACTTGCGCCGCCCTTGCTTCATGGAGCGCTGGCTATGACATTTTTGCAGCTCCTGTTGATCGCAGTGGTACAGGGAATCACCGAATTCCTCCCGATATCCTCATCGGGTCATTTAATCCTGATACCCAGCATGACCGATCTGCCGGACCAGGGGCCGTTGATCGACGTGGCGGTGCATGTCGGATCGCTTCTCGCCATCATTGTCTATTTTTTCAAAGATGTAGTGGTGCTCGCACGCGGTGGCTTTGCCACTATTGGTATCGGCAAAGCCCCTGCCGAACGGCGCCTGTTCTGGTGGATCGTTTTGGGCACGATCCCGGCGGTGCTGTTTGGCCTGTCGATCAAGATGGGCGCTTTCAACGGCATAGCGGAAAGCTGGTTCGGCGTTGAAGTGGTTGATGGCGATCTGATGGGATCGATCCGTTTTACCGAGCTCGTGGCGTTCAATCTGATTGTCTACGGCATCCTGCTGGGCATCGCCGACTGGATCGGCAAAGAGGTGAAAGCGTTCGAGGACATGTCGTGGCGCGACGGCCTGATTGTCGGCTTGGCGCAAGCTCTGGCGATCATTCCGGGAACCAGCCGGTCGGGTGTTACCATGACCGCGGCCCGCGCGCTGGGATATAGACGGGTCGAAGCCGCGCGGTTCTCTTTCCTGCTGTCGATCCCAGCGGTTGCGGGCGCCGGGGTGCTGATCGTGCCGGAAATATTCGATGCTGGCGCGACGCTGGCATGGGATGCGCTTGTCGCGGGCGTGCTAACCTTTATCGCAGCCTTTGCGACAATGGCATTTCTGATGAACTTCCTGAAGAAAGCATCGATGCTGGTGTTCGTGGTCTATCGCGTGGCTTTGGGCTGTGCGCTGCTGGTGTTTTTCTGAGGCCGTTAGACCGGCGCTGCCCCGCTACCCCGACCGCCGCGCAGCAGATATTCCTGGCTGCCGCGATGCAGCACATTGTCAACATCGATGACCGCTGAATTGGCGTAAGTGAAGGCCGGCGAAAGATTGCGATAGAGCCGGTCGAAATCGCGCTCCACCGTCTGCCGGTAAAGGTCTTCGAAACTCTCGATCACGAAATAGGTCGGCTGCAAATCGCTGATCACATAGTCCGTCCGCATCACCCGATCGACATTGAGCATGATCCGGTTGGGGCTGGCGGCCTTGACTGAGAACACCGCCTCGGTCGGGCCGGACAGTATACCCGCGCCGTAAGCGCGCACGTCATCGCCTTCCAGAATTAGCCCGAACTCCACTGTGTACCAATAGAGCGCGCCGAGCGCTTTCAGGCGGTTATACTTCATCGCTTTCCAGCCAGCTTTGCCATATTCCTGCATGTAATCGGCATAGGTCGGGTCGGTCAGCATCGGAACATGGCCGAACACATCGTGGAACACGTCGGGTTCCTGGATGTAATCGAATGTCTCGCGCGTGCGGATGAAATTGCCCGCCGGGAAACGCCGATTGGCGAGATGCCAGAAGAACACATGGTCGGGGATGAGCATCGGCACAGGGACCACCGACCACCCGGTCAGCTTGTCCAGTTCCTCGCTGATCCGCGCAAAATCAGGAACGCCGCCGCGCCCCAGATCAAGCTTCTCGGTCCCGCGCATGAAAGCGCTGGCGGCCAGTCCGGGGAGCACATCCATCTGCCGGTTGAACAAATCATCCCAGATTGCGTCTTGCGCGCTATCATAGACGGCCTGCGCCGGCTCAAGCCAGTCCTCGCCAAGATGGCCGGGCTTTTTTAACGGTGCGGTAAAGACATCTGCCGGCATTTCGGGCAGCGTGGTAAAATCGCTTTCGGTATCAGTGGCTGTGACCATAGTTTCTTTTGATACCATTTTACTGGCCAAAGGGTAAAGGACGAAGGTTAAGTCAGGTTTGGAAGGGGCCGCAATGGGTAAGCTGAAGCGCAAGGAATATGACGATCTGATAGAACCGCTGGAGGAAGAGCTGGTCCGCATGGCGCGTTGGGCGCGGCACACCGGTGCGCGGATTTGCGTGATTTTTGAAGGCCGCGACACGGCGGGCAAAGGCGGTGCCATTCGCGCCGTGGGAGGCCGCCTCAACCCGCGCCAATGCCGGACCGTGGCGCTGTCCAAGCCCAACGAGACCGAAATGACGCAGTGGTATTTCCAGCGCTACGTTCAGCATCTGCCCGCGGCTGGCGAAATCGTGCTGTTCGACCGCAGCTGGTACAACCGTGCGGGTGTCGAGAAGGTAATGGGCTTCACCGACGACGCCAAAGTCCGGCAGTTTCTCGAAGAAGCGCCCAAGTTTGAAAAGATGCTGACCGATGATGGCATCTTGCTGTTCAAATATTGGCTCACCACCGATCAGGTCAATCAAGAGGAACGGCTGCGCGAACGGCTTGAAGACCCACTCAAGCGCTGGAAACTCTCCCCCATCGATCTGGCTGCGCGCGAAAAATATGAAGCTTACACAGAGGCGCGCGAGGCGATGCTGAAAGCGACCCACACGGATCATGCGCCATGGACCCTGATCGATTTCAACGACCAGAAACGCGGCCGTTTGACATTGGTGCGCGATTTGCTTGACCGGCTACCCGATACGCATGTCGAGCCGCCCGAGCTGGACTTCCCCGCGTTGGGGCATGATCCCATTGCGGAAAGTTACACAGTGCTGAAACCGATCGCCGGTTTTCCTGTCGACTAGGCCAGCGTCGCGCTGGCTTTCAGCGTTTGCCGGCCATCATCGGCAAAGGCGCCCAATTCGATTCTGTCGCCGCTCTGCCGCATTGCGATATTGAGCGGTTCTCCGGCAATTGCCGGGCTGACCGCGCGGAATTCGAATGTCGCCAGCGCATTGTGTCCATGCGTATCGGCAATCAGCTGCATCAGCCGCGAAGCGATCAACGGGCCATGCACGACTAGACCGCGATAGCGTTCGACATCGCGTGCATAGGGCAAATCATAATGGATCCGGTGTGTGTTGAAAGTCAGCGCGGAAAAACGGAACAGCAGCCTGGGATCGGGAACGAAGGTAGAGCTGGCATCCCACTCGTCATGATCGAAAGTGGAAGGGCCCGGTTCGGGCGGAGTAAGCGGGGTATCGCCCGGTGCTGCTTCACGATAGACCAGCGTTTGTATCTCGCGGATCGCCTCGGCCCCGTCTGCGGTCCACAGATGCATCAGCTCCAGAAAAGCCAGCTTGCCGGTGCTGCCTTCCTTCTCGGCAATCGATTGAACACTTGTCGTCCGCTCGACACGCTGCGCTGACTGGAGCGGGGCGACAAAGGTGATCGAGCTGGACGCCCACATCCGGCGCGGCAACGGGACGGGCGGAAATATGCCCGCGCCATCATTGTCCCGCCGGGGGTGGCCGTCTTCACCCAAATTGGCAGTCGGTGCCTCGGGCGTGCACAAACAGAAATGCAGCCCGTTCGGCAGCGTCGCCCCGGACGGCTTTTTCTGGTCAAATGTCGCCAGCCAGCGCTTTACCAAGGCGCTGTCGATCAGGTCGGTTTGTGTTTCTGAGCGCCCGACCCAATCAGACCAATCGCCCATCAGGCCGCGCGCTCGAACAATGCGGCAATCCCTTGCCCGCCGCCGATGCACATTGTCTCCAGCCCGAAGCGCGCTTCGCGGCGATGCATTTCATAAGCCATGTCGGCCAGAATACGCCCGCCGGTCGCGCCTATCGGATGGCCGAGCGAAATGCCCGATCCGTTGACGTTGACGATATCGCGGCGGCTGTCGTCCTCGCTCCAGCCCCAGCCTTTGAGCACCGCCAATGCTTGCGGTGCGAAAGCCTCGTTCAGTTCAACCAGATCGACATCGTCCCAACCTTTGCCCGTTCGCGCGAACAGCCGTTCCACCGCAGGCACCGGCCCGATCCCCATTCGCGCCGGATCGCAGCCTGCCGCCGCCCACCCTTCGAACCACAACATCGGGGTCAGGCCCAACTCTTCGACCTTGTCTTCCGCGACAACAAGGCAGGCCGCCGCCGCATCATTTTGCTGGCTGGCATTGCCGGCGGTTACCACAGCGTCGGGATTGGTTTTGCTTTCGAGTGCGCGCAAAGCGCCGAGCGATTCCATCGTTGCATCCGCGCGGTATCCTTCATCTTTGGCGAAACGCACCGGATCGCCGCGCCGCTGCGGAACATCGACCGGCACCAGTTGCGCATCGAACTTGCCCGCTTCCCAAGCCGCAGCCGCATTTTGGTGGCTGCGCACCGCGAAAGCATCGGATTGTTCACGGGTAATCGCGTAATCCTTGGCGAGATTTTCTGCGGTTTCGATCATTCCGGTGATCACACCAAAGCGTTCGATTGGCTGGCTCATAAGCCGCCCGCGCGTCAGCCGGTCCCACAGTACCATGTCCCCCATCCGCGCGCCGCCGCGCGCCTTGGTGGTATAATGTTCGACATTGGACATGCTCTCCACCCCGCCCGCGACCACGCAATCGGCCGCGCCGGTTTGCACCATCATGGCCGCGTTGACGATTGCCTGCAGGCCTGACCCGCAGCGCCGGTCGACTTGATAGCCGGGGACTTCGAGCGGCAAATCCGCTGCGAGCCAGCTCCAATGCCCGATACAGGGCGCTTCACCGCTGCCGTAACCCTGGCTGAAGATCACATCATCGACGCGCTCGGGATCGAGCTTGCTGCGCTCGATCAGCGCTTTCAGAATGATCGCGCCCAGCGGCCCGGCTTCGAGCGGCGCGAGTGTGCCGCCAAATTTCCCGACCGGGGTACGCAGGGGCGTGCAAATGGCAACGCGGCGAAGCTGGGTCATATTCTATTCCTTATCGCTCAAAGCTACTGTGCCGGCGTCGACCAGTTTCCCGATCGCGCCCGAACTCAGGCCCAATCGTTCGGCAAGCACTTCCTCGCTGTGCTGCCCGAGATAGGGTGCGGGCGCCGGTTCCCCGGCTTCCTGCTGGGGGATATTGGCGAAACTGCGCGGCGCCGGATATTCAAAACCGCTGGGGTTGTTGGCTGTCCGCGTGAATAGCGGGTTTTCGTCTATCAGTACCGGATCATTGGCCGCTTCATGCGCGGTGCGGTAACGTTCGAATGTCGTTCCCGCCGCGGACAGGCGCTGCTCCAGATCGTGATAATCCATCGTGCCTGCAACCGATTGGAACAGATCGAACAGCGCCTTGCGATGTTCGAAACGCGGACGGTCCCCGGCGGAAAAATCGGCGCCGACTTCGGCCTCAAGCGCGGCTATGCGTTCGGCAATTCCGAATGCTTCGACCAGCCCGGTCCATTGCTTGGGCGTCAGCGCAGCAACCATGAAGCGCTTCCCGTCGCGGCTTTTGAAATCGCGCCCGAATGCGCCCCAGATGGCGTTGCCCAACCGCTCGCGGTCACCGCCGCGAAAAAGCATTTCGGCCATTGTGCCGCTATTGGCAAAAGTGCCGATTGCCACATCGCCCAATGGTACGCGCAATTCGGCGCCTTTGCCGGTTGCGCTTCGATGATGGATGGCGGCCATCATCGCGAAGGCGCAATAGGCGCCGGTAATGAAATCCCATGCGGGCATAACCTGGTTGACCGGCGGCGCGGTGGCCATGTCCCATTCTTCCGGCCCGCACATCAGCGGATATCCGCTGGCAGCGTTGACGGTGAAATCCATCGCCTGCCTGCCATCGTGCCAGCCCATGATCCGAAGGCTGATCATATCGTCGCGGTCTTGAGCGACGGCAGCATGGCTCAGAAAGCTTTGCTCGGGCAGATTGGTGATCAGCTGGCCGGTCGTGTTGGCCAGTTCCACGCATAATTCGCGCCCTTCGCCGCTGCGCAAATCCAACGCCACGCTCTTCTTTGCGCGGTTGAGATTTTCCCAGCTGAGCGAACGGCCTTCCTTGGTCAGCATATAGCGGTCGTAATCGAGCCCGCCGGTCTTGTGATCGACGCGGATGACTTCCGCGCCCATTTGCGCGCAATAAAGGCCCGCAGTGGGCGAGGCGACAAAGCTGGAGACTTCGATGATCGAAAGGTCGTTCAGCAATTGGTACATCAGGCAGGGATCCCCGCAGAAAATTCGCGCAGCATGTTTTTCGCGATGACCAATTGCAGGATCTGCGTGGTGCCTTCGTAAATCGTGTAGATCCGGCTGTCGCGATAGAAACGTTCGGCTTCATATTCGGCCAGATAGCCCGCGCCGCCATGGATCTGGACGCAGCGATCCGCCACGCGGTTGCACATTTCCGAAGCGAACATCTTGGCGCTTGCGGCTTCGATAATCGCTTTGCCTTCATTTGCCTTTGCCGCGGCATCGCGCAGCATGCATTCGGCCGCATAGAGTTCCGCCTGGCTGTCGGCGAGCATGGCCTGGATCAATTGGAACTGGCTGATCGGTTCGCCAAAGGCCTTGCGCTCGGTCGCATATTTGATCGCTGTATCGAGAATCCGCCGGGCATAGCCGCAGCTCGCCGCGGCAACTGACAAGCGTCCATTATCAAGGCTTTGCATGGCGGTGGCGAAGCCTTTGCCTTCTTCGCCGCCGAGCAGGGCATTGCCCGGGATTTTCACTTCGTCGAGATAGATGTCGGAAATCTGGCTGCCGAACTGGCCCATTTTCTTGTCGGCTTTGCCAACGCTTACGCCGTCGGTGTCCATCGGCACCAGAAATGCGCTGACATGCGCGTTTCTCGGCAAGGCCTCGTCATTGGTGCGCGCCATGATCAGCGCCAGCTTGGCCTGCGGCGCGTTGGTAATATAGCGTTTGCTGCCATTGAGGATGTAACCATTGCCATCGCGCTTGGCGGTGGTCGCCATAGCTGCGCTGTCCGATCCCGATCCGGGTTCGGTGAGGCCAAAACAGGCAATCTCACCCGCGGCGATGCGGGGCAACCATTCGTTCTTTTGCTCGTCAGTCCCCGATTTGGTCAGAGCCGAGCAGACCATGCCGAGATTGATCGATGCGATCGAGCGGAACGCGGGCATCGCATAGCCGAGCACGCGGATCGTTTCGATATATTGCGGGACATTCATTCCCGAACCGCCAAATTCTTCGGGTGTGGTCAAGCCGAAAAGCCCCATTTCGCGCATTTCATCGACCAGCGGCTCGGGAATGGAGTCATTGGCAAGGACTTCCTCTTCCGCGGGGATCAGCCGCTCGCGGACATAGCGTTCGAGCTGCTCGATAAATTGCGTGAATACTTCTGGGTCCATTCCCGAATTGGCCATTCGATCATCCTTTTTGGCGCTTAGACGTAATGTGTGATTATTCTTGCGGCTGCGTGTCCGCTTCCGGTTCGGTTTCCGGTTCTTGCTGGGGAAGGCGTTTTGCTTCGACCATTTCCGCCGCTTCGTCGAGCGCGCGTGCTTCACCCACGCTCACGCCGCCGGGTCCCGGATCATTGTCCGCACTGCCGCAGGCAGTCAGCAGGATTGCGCTGAAAATCGGGAGAATCATCTTCATCGGGCCACCATACCCACATGCGCCCAAAGGAAAAGCGGGCGAATCGCATAAACGAACCGCCCGCTCCGGAAAAAAGGGCTTTGTGCCGTGGTTACTCGGAAACTTCTTCCTCGACGGTTTCGGCCATCTGATCTGCCTGATCGCTTGCAGCGCTTTCGGCAGCGGCCTGGATATCTGCCACATCTGCGGCGGCAGCAGCGGCGGCTTCTCCGGCGCTATCGGCTTCGGCGGCGACGGCTGCCGATGTAGCTGCAGACGGTGCTTGTACGTCTTCGCCTTCGCTGTCGGCCGCGGCAGCCGCGTCTTCAACGGGCTCTTCTTCGACTTCGGCAACGGCTTCTTCAGCGACAACTTCTACATTTTCCGCTTCTGCATCGTCAGAGGCATCGTCGGCGCTTCCGCATGCAGACAAGGCCAAGGCAGCAGTCGAAGCGAATGCGACATATGCGAGTTTTTTCATAAGAGTGTTCTCCTGGAAATTCGTGTTTCCCGGGCCTTGCGCACCGGGCGACTCGTCAATCTTAACCATCCAGTGGCGGCATCGCAAAGGGCAAAGCTGTGGAAACGGCATTTGCGCAGAGATGCGGCTCTGCCAATAGGCAAGTGATGGCTACATTGACCGACACTCCGCCCACTCTCGAAGCCGCAGCCGAACGGATGCGCATGCTGTTCGGGTTTAGTGAATTTCGCGGGCGGCAGGCCGATGTGATCCGCCGTGTGCTCGACGGCCAATCGACCTTGGCGGTTATGCCCACGGGCGCGGGGAAATCGCTGACCTATCAATTGCCCGCGGCCATGCTCGATGGAACCTGCGTGGTCATATCGCCGTTGATTGCGTTGATGCATGATCAGCTTCGGGCCGCACGCGCCAATGGCATTCGCGCGGCAACCTTGACCAGCGCCGACGCAGATTGGCGCGAGACGATGGACGCTTACCGCGCTGGCGAGCTTGATCTTCTCTACGTCGCGCCCGAGCGCGCGAGCCAGCCGCAATTCTGCGACTTTGTGACCGCTGCCCCGATTGCGTTGTTTGCGATTGATGAGGCGCATTGCGTGTCCGAATGGGGGCATGATTTCCGCCCTGACTACCGCCAATTGCTGCCATTGATGGAACGCTTTGCCGAGGTTCCGCGACTGGCGCTGACCGCTACGGCTGACAAGCGCACGCGGGCCGATATTCTGGCCCAGCTTGGCATCCCGAAAGAGGGATTGGTGCTTGCCGGATTTGACCGGCCCAACATCACCTATGCCATCCGCCATCGGGACAATCCGGTGCGCCAGATTGCGACCTTGATGGCAGAGCAGCCGGGGCCCGGCATAGTCTACGCGCCGACACGCAAGAAGGTGGAGGATCTCGCGCAGAAACTTGCCGCGGCCACGGGGCGGCCGGTTTTGCCCTATCATGCGGGCCTTCCGCCGGAAGAACGCGCGGCCAATCAGGCGGGTTTTGTGGCTTCGGAAGATATGGTGATCGTTGCGACGATTGCCTTCGGAATGGGGATCGACAAACCCGATGTCCGCTTTGTTGCGCATGCGGGCATCCCCAAGTCGATCGAAGCCTATTACCAGGAAACGGGCCGGGCGGGGCGCGACGGTGATCCGGCGCAGGCAATCATGTTTTGGGGGGCAGGCGATTTTGCCCAGGCTCGCCAGCGACTGGCTGAATTGCCAGAGGACCGCCGCAGTGATGAACGCGCGCGGCTGGATATGCTCGCTGGTCTGGTCGAGACATCGGGCTGCAGGCGCGCGGTCCTGTTGCGGCATTTCGGCGAAGAGCCGGAGGAGATTTGCGGCAATTGCGACAACTGCCAGTCACCGCCAAAAGTCACCGATGCGACCGAAACGGCGCGCAAGCTGCTTTCCGCCGCCTATCGAACCGGGCAAAGCTTTGGCTTCGGTCATCTGCAAAAGGTTCTGACCGGCGCGCGCGACGCGCGGATCGAGCAACGGGGCCATGACCGTTTGAGCGTTCACGGAATTGTCGAGGGCGAGGAAGCGGGCCTGCTGCAACCGGTATCGCGCGCTTTGCAGGCGAGGGGCGCATTGGTTCCAACCGAACATGGCGGCTTGGCGCTGGGCGGCGATGCACCGAAAATACTCAAAGGCGAGCAATCGGTCGAGATCGTCATCCCGCCGAAACGGGCACGCGGGAACAGGCGCGCAGACCGGACGCCCAATCCGGTAGGCGATCCCTTGTTTGACGCTCTGCGCGAGTTGCGCCGCGAACTGGCGGCGGAGGCACAAGTGCCGCCCTATGTCATTTTTCACGATGCCACTTTGCGCGAAATGGCGTCATCGCGCCCCTCCAGCCTCGAAGAACTTGGCGGCATTGTGGGTGTCGGAGCGAAAAAACTCGCCGCGCATGGCGATGCATTTCTGTCGGTGATCCGCCAGTATTGACATTTTCCCCTGCTGATATAAATATGATATCATAATTATATCGGAGGAAGCACATGTCTGACAGATCGGTTGGAATGAAAATAAGCCGGGAAACCCCGGCCAGTACCTATGGCGGCTACATCATGCTGCTGGTCATGGTGGCCATCACGGCATTTGCCGTTTGGATGGTGTCGAGCATGGTGCCCGATGGCGGCGCGGCCAAGGCTGAGAAAATCATGTTTGTTCTCAGCCTGGTCGGTTCCTTGCTGGCGCTGGTCTTTGTCTCGGTCGGATTCTTCATGATCCAGCCCAACCAGGCGGCGGTCATCACCTTGTTCGGCGAATATCGCGGATCCGAACGGACCGAGGGATTGCGCTGGATCTGGCCGTGGATGATGCGCCGCAAAATCAGCGCGCGTGCGCATAACATCCATTCGGAACGGGTGAAGATCAACGATCTGCGCGGCAATCCCATCGAAATTGCCTGCAATGTTGTGTGGCGCGTGGCGGATACCGCGCAAGCCAGCTTTGACGTCGATGATTACAAGGAATTCGTGAATATCCAGATCGAGGCAGGATTGCGCACGGTCGGCTCGCGCCACCCCTATGATGATTTCGAAGGCGAAGAAGTGACACTGCGTTCGGGCGGTGAAGTGATAAATCGCGAATTGCTGGAAGAGCTCAATGACAGGCTCAAAACCGCCGGTATCGTTGTCGACGAAGCCGGGCTGACGCACCTTGCCTACGCATCCGAAATCGCCAGCGCCATGCTCAAACGCCAGCAAGCCGATGCGATCATCGCAGCGCGCGCCAAGATCGTGCTCGGCGCGGTCGGCATGGTCGAAGATGCCCTGACAAAGCTGAGCGCCGACAATATCGTCGAGCTTGATGACGAAAGGCGGGCGTCGATGGTGTCGAACCTGCTGGTGGTCCTGTGCGGCGAGCGCGAGGCCCATCCGGTCGTCAATGCGGGAACGCTGTACCAATAGGCGCATTGAGGGCGTAAGCCATGGCCAAACCTTCCAAGAAAGCTTTCGCGCTCCGGCTCGATTCTGCGGTGCATTCGGCGGTCGAACGGCTGGCTGCGGGCGAACTTCGATCCGCCAATGCGCAGATCGAAATGCTCTTGCGCGAAGCTTTGGAAGCCCGGGGAATAAGTGTGCAAATATCGCCCAAGCCGCGGCGCGGCCGCCCGCCCGCAAAACCAAAAGACGCGTGAGGATACTGCGCTCATTCGTCGGCCCCGGATACCGGATTGCGCGGACGATGCGCGTGGGTGCTTGGGGGCGGCCATATCGAAAAGTGTTAGCAGCGCGTTAACCCTTTTCGGCTAAACGCGGGCGTATGAAAAACCATGCTCACGCTCGCCCTTCTCCGAAGATCACCGCGCTCGCCGCTGCGTTCGCCGTTGCAACGATCCCCGCTTCGGCGCCTTTTGCCCAATCGGGAAGCGCTTTTACCGTTGTAGAATCGGGTCGCGGGTTTGACCGTTTGCAGGATGCCGTCAATTCGATCGGCAATGGCAACGGGACAATTGCCGTTGCTGCCGGAACGCACCGCCAATGTGCCGTGCAGGAAGGCGGTTCAATCTCCTATATGGCAGCGGTTCCGGGCAAAGCGATTTTTGACGGTGTCACCTGCGAAGGCAAAGCGGCTCTGGTTCTTCGCGGACGTTCGGCGAATGTATCCGGCCTGGTGTTCCGCCGCATGGCTGTGCCTGATTTCAACGGCGCAGGCATCCGTTTGGAACAGGGCAATCTGACCGTCGCACAAAGCTGGTTCCTCGATAGCCAGCAGGGCATTCTCTCCGCCAATGACGCCAATGGCCAGATCGTCATCGACAAATCGACATTCTCCGGCCTTGGCACCTGCGAAGGCGGCGGCGGATGCGCGCATTCGATCTATATTGGTGATTATGGACATCTGCGCATTACCCGCAGCCGTTTCGAACGCGGCACGGGTGGGCATTATGTCAAAGCGCGGGCTACGCGCGTCGATGTTGCATCGTCCAGCTTCGATGATTCCGCCGGACGCGGGACCAACTACATGATTGATCTGCCCGCCGGTTCGGTTGGCCAGATCACCAATAACTGGTTCGTGCAGGGGCAGAACAAAGAGAATTACTCGGCCTTTATCGCAGTGGGGGCAGAAGGCCGCCTGCATACCTCGAACGGTTTGCAAATCGCCGGCAACGATGCGCGTCTTGCGGCATCGGTCCGCCGCAACACCACTTTTGTCGCCGACTGGTCGGGCGATCAGCTTTCGATCATGGACAACAATCTCGGCCAGGGCCTGAAGAACTTCGAGCGGCGCTGAGATTTTCGCCGCTGGCGTCCATGACGCTGCGCTGATAATGCGGGCCATCGATTGATCGACGGCTTCCGGAGCGCAGACCATTTCTTTTCAGCCCTTTATCTGGCTCCAACACATATTGCCGCAGCACCTCTTGTCGCGGCTGGCAGGCGCGATTGCGCGTAGCGAGAGGCCGTGGCTGCGCGACCGGCTGATCCGCCGCTTCGCCAAGGCGTATAATGTCGATATGGATCAGGCCGAGCGTCCGCTTGGTGACTATCGCAATTTCAACGACTTCTTCACGCGTGCGCTCAAGCCCGGAATGCGTCCGCTCGCGGATGGCGGCACTGACGTGCTTTGCCCTGCAGACGGGGCGGTGAGCCAGATCGGCCTGATCGCAGATGGCCGGATCGTCCAGGCCAAGGGGCAGAGCTACACCGCTGCCGAGCTGCTTGGCGGCGATGACGCGCTTGCCAAGCGGTTCGAAGGCGGCAGTTTCATCACCATCTATCTCTCGCCCAGCGATTATCACCGCGTGCATATGCCGGTGGACGGGACGTTGCAGCAGACCGCCTATATCCCCGGCGATCTGTTTTCGGTGAACACTGTCACCGCAGAGAATGTGCCGCGGCTTTTTTCGCGTAACGAGCGTCTTTCCAGCGTGTTCGATACACCGCTTGGTGCGATGGCCAGCGTGATGGTGGGGGCCATGATTGTGGCCAGTATCGAAACGGTGTGGGGCGGCTTGGTCAAACCGCACCAGAAGCAGATCGTGCGCACATCGTTTGGGCAGGGCGAAAAGGCCGCACCACAATTGCGCGCGGGCGACGAAATGGGCCGCTTTCTTCTCGGTTCGACCGTAATCCTGCTGTTCGAGCCGGGAAAAGTGCAGTGGGCAGACGATCTGAAACCACTCAGCGTTGTGCGCATGGGCCAATCGCTTGGCCGGATCAGCGCGTCCCGCTAGCCAAATCCGGGCGCATATTTGACCACGCCTGTGGGCGCATCGCCTTCCAGAACCAGGCGCTGGAAATATTCGGGCGGCGGCCCGGGATAGGCGAGCTGCGGATCATGTTCGAACCCGAAACGCGGATAATATTCATTGCTGCCAAGCAGGACGATGCCCTTCGCACCAATCTGGCGCATATCGGCAATGCCGCGTTCGATCAGCGCGCCGCCAATGCCGGTCCGCTGGTTCAGCGGGATAACCGAAACGGGGCCGAGGCCGTACCAGTCCCGGGTTCCATCTGAGATCGTCACCGGCGAGAAAGCAATATGGCCGATGATCGCCCGGTCGAGGCTTTCAGCAACAAGCGAGAGTGTCAGATCGCCATCCGCGCGTAGCTTGTTGATCACCTGGGGCTCGTCACCGTCGCTAAATTCCATGTCGCGGAATGCCGCCTCTGTCAGCGCGTAGATGGCATTTTCGTCACCTGGCTGTTCGGGGCGAATGGTGATGGCGCTCATATTAGCAGATGTCCTGAACGGTCGCGTTTGGTTGCGAGATAGCGGCGATTGTGCGGATTGTCTGGCAGTTGATGCGCGACGCGCTCTTCGATGACAATACCCGCCTTCTCCAGAGCAGACACTTTTTCCGGATTGTTGGTCATCAGGCGGATCGACTTCGCCCCGATCAGCTCGAGCATTCTGGCCGCGACCGGAAAATCGCGCGCTTCATCGGGCAGGCCGAGCCGCTGATTGGCATCGACTGTGTCAAAGCCCTGATCCTGCAATTGATAGGCGCGCAATTTGTTGACCAGCCCGATTCCGCGCCCTTCCTGCCGCATGTACAGGAGAATGCCCCATCCCCCCTTCTCGGACTCCCCGGCCATCGCGTGCAGCGCCGCATCCAATTGCGGGCCGCAATCGCATTTCAGGCTGCCGAGGATATCACCGGTCAAACATTCGGAATGGAGCCTCACCAGAGGCTGCTGCTCGCTGCTCTGCTTCCCAATAACCAGCGCGACATGTTCGCGCATGTCATCCGCGCTGCGAAAGGCGATGATCTGCGCATTGTCGCTGGCGCTGACGGGGAGCTTGGCCCGCGTCGCTATGCTGAGGCGGGCGGTTTCGGACCATTCGCTCAGATCGCTTGCGGACACGCTTTCCGCTTCACCCGCTTCCGCAGGATCGACCAGAAAAGCCGGAAGAATGCCGGCGATGCGCGCCAGTTCCATCGCAGCGAGTGCTTGTTCGTGCCACGCAATCGGATCGGCTTTGAACGGGCCCTTGAGAGGGCTGGAAAGATCGAGCGCGGGATCGGCAATCGGCAAAGCGGTTCGCAAATCGAATGCCTCTGCCCCGCGAATCAGGACGGGAGCGTGGGGTTCTGCTGCGTCGCGCTGATTGGCGAGCTTCAAAGTCGCCGCCCGCGCAGAAGATATGAGCATCTGGCTCGAACTGGCGTGCGCGGCGATTGCGGTTTCAACGGGCAGCAATAGCGGGCCGCCGTCCAATGCAATGGGCCAGCCATGGCGCAGCGCATCGATTGCGTGCGCGACGCGCCGCGAAGGAGAGGGCGCGGCGGTGCTCAGAGAGCAAACTCCGTCACGATCGGAATATGATCGGAGGGTTTTTCCCAGCCCCGGCAATCTTCGTAGATGCGGTGACCAATCGCTTTCGCGGCAAGATCGGGCGATGCCCACATATGGTCGAGCCGCCGCCCGCGATCACCCACGCGGTAGTCCTTGGAACGGTAACTCCACCAGCTATAGTACCGGTCGGGATCCTTGATGAATTCGCGGCCCAGATCGACCCAGCCATGCGCATCCTTGAAGCGCTGCAATGTCTCGACTTCGATCGGCGTATGGCTGACCACTTTGAGCAGTTGCTTGTGGCTCCACACATCGCTTTCCAGCGGGGCGATATTGAAATCGCCGACGATCAGGGAGGGCCGGTCGATCTTGCCTGCCCAATCGGTCATCCGCCCCAAAAAGTCGAGTTTCTGGCCGAATTTGTCATTCACTTCACGATCGGGGACATCGCCGCCTGCGGGGACATAGACATTCTCGATCACCATATCCTGACCGGGGCCGGTCAGTTCGACACCCACATGCCGCGCTTCGCCATTGTCCTGCCAGTCATGGCGGCTGAACTCTTTCATCGGGATCCGGCTGACCGTGGCGACCCCGTGATAGCCCTTTTGCCCGTGCACCGCGTGGTGGGTGTAACCAAGCGCGTTGAACGCTTCGAAGGGGAACGTTTCCTCAACCGTTTTGATTTCCTGAAGGCACAGTATGTCGGGCGCTTGCTCCTGTAGAAACTGCGCCACGATGGGCATGCGAAGGCGGACGGAGTTGATATTCCAGGATGCTACAGAGACCATGGGGCCGCGATAAGGTGGCGAGGCCGCGCTGTCCATTCTCAGTTGTGCGAGTTGTGGTTGGCTGCCGGATCGCGAGGCGGCTTTTTTGTTTTTGCCCTCAAACGCCGGGCGCCTGCATCCGCAGGCTTGGCTCCTCGCATAAGCTCGGGCGGCCGGTCGGCCTTACGGTTCACTGGTCGTGAACCGAGCATTCCGAGCAATCAGTATCGCGCCCGCACTTGGTCGCGGCAGCCATAGGGCCGCGCGGCCCGCCCGCAGCGCAGCGACCGTCAGGGAGCGAAAGCGAGGAAGCAAGCGAGGCGGATACCTCGCGCCCGCAGGGACAAAACAAAAAACACAAAAAACCCCCGCGCCGGGGGCATTGGCACGAGGGTTTCCTTGTTAGCGTTCGTCACGCTGTCTGCAGCGGGGTTGTACCGAAGACTGGGATAACAGGGGGAAACCCGTCTTCAACCGCGTTGCACAATGAAGAATATGCCTGTCTGCCTTTCTACCCAATGAACAAATGCGTGCAGCCCGTCTTATTCGCAGGGCGATACAACGGCGATCTGTTTACCGGGGGCGGCGGGATGAGCGGCGCGGGTCCTTATAGGTAAATTCCTTGTCGGACACCGACATTCCATAACGGTGATTCGACAGACGAACCGTTGTCCGGTGGTTCTGCGAATCGAGCGCAACCCAGCTCGAAAGCTGCAATCCGCCGGGCGCGGAGCCTTTGCGGATGAAAATCAGATTCATCACGCCAAATTCGGGCCGGCCGGGGTCGCGCACTTCGACGCTGACCACATTGGGATTGGTGGTCTGGATCAGCTTTCCGTATTTCGCCACATCGCGGCTCGGATCAAGCAGCGCACCGAGCGGAGAATTGCGAATCGGCCAGCGCTGGACCTGATTCACTTCATAATCGATCAGTGTCAGCGATTTGCCGTTGGAAACGAGCAGCAGCGGCACCCCGTCCTGATACTGGAAACGGATCTTGCCGGGGCGTTTTAGCGTCAGCTTGCCCGAAACCGTCTGACCTTGGCGATCGGTCTGGGTGAAACTCGCCTGCATGGTCGAAATTCCGCGCAAAGCGGTAACCGCTTTGTCGAGATCGCCTGGCGCGGCTTCAACCGGCGCTGCGGGCGCCAGAACCGCCGTGGGAAGGGCAAACGCCAACGCACCGACAATCGCGGTGCGGACAGGCTTACGAAATAGAGATGTCATTGTGCTCATGCTCTGCTTTTTAGCGCCAGAGCGTTGAACAGTCACTGAACTAATGCACTTTGTGCGGTTCAGCTTTCCGGCAAGAAGCTTACTTGATTTTCGCTTCTTTGAACTCGACATGCTTGCGCACGACGGGGTCATATTTGCGGAAAGTCATCTTCTCGGTGATGTTCCGGGGATTCTTCTTCGTAGTGTAGTAGAATCCGGTGTCTGCGGTCGAGACGAGCTTGATCTTGACGGTTGCTGGCTTCGCCATGACAGTTTCCTAAAAAATCGAATGAGGCCGGAGCGAATCAGGCCGGAAAAACAACGGGCGACGAAGCCGCCGCCCTTCAAGCCGCGCCCAATGGGAGATGTGCGGGCGAAAGTCAAGCATTCTCACCAGTCGCGGCGGTTCACCTTGCCGCGATTGGCCTTGATCGCGCCGCGGTTCTTTTTCGCTTTGATACGTTTTTCTTTGCCGACCCTGTTCACCCGGCTTTTCTTGCGTGTCTTGGGCTGGCGCTGCGCCTCTTCGAGCATCGCCGCCAGGCGATTGCGCGCGTCTTCGCGATTCTGCTCTTGCGTGCGATAAGTGCGCGCGGTCAGCACAATTTCGCCTTTGGCGGTCATTTTGCTGCCCGCAAGCGCTTTCAGCCGGTTAAAAACCGGCGGGCTCAAGCGCAGAGCAAAGACATCAAGCCGCAATTGAACGGCGGTTGCGACCTTGTTGACGTTCTGCCCGCCGGGGCCCGAGCTGGCGATGAAGCTTTCCTGTGCGCGGGTCAGAGCGCGGTCCACCAGCGACGAGTTTGTGTCATCCATCGCCGAAGCCGAGAGCCGTAAAATCATCCGGCATCGGCGCGGTAGCGGAAATCTGCGGCTTGTTTTCGCGTTGGATGGTGATGGCAGAGGCGTGCAGCATTGTCCGCTTTGCGCCTTTCGATTGGCCATGCACCGGCCCGTAAACCGGATCACCGATCAGTGGGAGGCCCAGCCCGGTCTCTGCATGGACCCGGATCTGGTGCGTACGGCCCGTTTCGGGGCGAAATTCAACCAGCGTGTTTTCGCCGACAGTCTGCAGGACTTTCCAATGGGTGACAGAAGGTTTGCCATCGGGATCGTGCACCATCCGCCAGCCTTTTTCTGCACTGCTGATCTTGCCCAGAGGGAGATCAATCGTGCCTTCGCGCTGCGCCGGAAGCCCGCCAATAATCCCGAGATAGACTTTCCCGACCAAACGATCCTGAAAGGCCTGCGCAAAGCGTTTCACCGCCTTGGGATTGCGCGCAAGCAGCAAGCAACCTGATGTGTCGGTATCAAGCCGGTGGACCGCGATCGGGCGGCGTTTGAAACCCAGTTTCAGCCCTTCGAAATAGTCTTCCAGACAGGTGCCGCCATTGCGCGGTGGATCGACCGGTAATCCGGCGGGCTTGTCTATCACCAGCGCTTCACCGTCTTCATAGACAATCGGGATGCGTGCGATGATCGGGGCGGTGTTCATAGTTTCAGCTTTCCGGGGAATAGGCCGCGCACGGCGTTTCCAAGCAGGAAGCCCTGGGCCAAATCGTCGAGTGTCAGTTCGGCTTCTTCGGCCTTGCCCGCCTCGATCAGCGACCTGCGCAATATCCCGGGCAACAAGCCCAGCGACGCCGCCGGGGTCAGCAGCCTGTCACCGCGCTCGACAAAAATATTGGTCCAGCTGCCTTCGGTCAGCAGCCCGTCATCGCGCACCAACAGGGCTTCGGACGCGTCCTCTGCCTCTGCGACAGTGCGTGCTGCCTCGTAAAAACCGCGATCGGTGGTCTTGTGCCGCAAACGCCAATCGCTGGGATCGACCGGGATAGGCAAGGCGATACATTGCGCTGTGCCGGTCGGTTTCGGCGGAAGGTCCGATGTCACCAGCGATATTGCACCGCTGCGTGCCGCCAGCAGCCGCACTTTTGCCGGCCTTTCCAACTCAAAGCACAATGCATGAATCTGGTTGCGCGCCGCGTGCCTGTCGAAGGAAAAGCCAAGTTCGGCGGCGCTTGCCTTGATCCGTTCAAGATGCAGTTCGAGCAATTCGATCCCTGTTTCAGGATCGAAGCGCATCGTCTCGATAAGATCGAATTGCGCCGCCACATGATTGGGGGAGGATTGCCGCGCAAAGCCGCCTTTGATGATGCTTTCGCGCCATTCCTGCATAGCATCGCTATCAGCGACAATTGCCGATCCCACGCCAAGGATGGCATCGCCCTGCGCATTCTCGACAGGGCTGAGGCGCAATGTGCGGATCGCAACGTTGAACGCCGCATCGCCGTTGGCATCTATCCGCCCAATCGCCCCGCAATAGGGCCCGCGCGCATCGCGTTCGACTTCACCAATCAATTCCATCGCCCTGATCTTGGGCGCGCCGGTGATCGAACCGCAGGGGAAGATCGCGCGGATCAGATCGTCGGCGCCTTTGCCCTCTTGCAAAATTGCGCGGACAGTGGAGACCATCTGGTGAACGGTCGGGTAGCTCTCAACCGCAAACGGGGCATCGACTTGCACGGTCCCCGCTTTGGCAACGCGCGACAGATCATTGCGCATCAAATCGACGATCATCAGGTTTTCGGCCTTGTCCTTGACCGAAGCGGCAAGTTCATCCGCGAAAGCCTGATCCTCGGCTTCGGTCTGGCCGCGCGGGCGAGTGCCTTTCATCGGCTTCACTTTGGCGTCGCCGTCTTTCAGGCTGACAAACAGTTCCGGCGACAGGCTGAGCAGCCAGTGCGATCCATCGAACAGGATCCCGCCATACCCGGCCTTTGCCGCTGGCCGCAGCGCCCGGTAGAGCGCGATGGGATCGCCGCGATACGAGCCTGCGAGCGGGAATGTCAGATTTGCCTGATAAATATCACCGGCCCGGATCGCTTCCTGCATGGTCTCGAAATTGGCGACATATCCGCCGGGCGAAATTTGCGGCTCCAGCGGACCGATCGATGCGTCACCAGCGCCGTTTTCGCCAAGCCAATCTTCAACCTTGTCTGCCGCGATGGTGCGTTCACGATCAAACAGGCCGAGCCACACCAACGGCCCGTTCGCGCCCGACCTGGCATTCGCAAGCGCGCGCAGTTTTGGCTCGAGAGCCAGCCCCGCTTCATAGGCGACATATCCGGCCAGCGTCCCGCCGGTTTCGCGCCGTGCACGATCAGCGCGGCCCAGAGTTTCCGCCACATCTTCTGCGCGCCGGGCGATGAATATCTCTACGGGCGCTTCGAACAGATGGGCAGGCGCAGCCCCGCTTTCGCGCGCATCATCTAGCAATATAAAGGGTTGCCGGTCGGACATCAGTTCTGCCTTAGCTTCTCTGACGCGCGAGTCGAGATGCTTGACGGCACACTTGACCATCGGGGCAGGGCTGCGCCACAGCGAATGTCAAAGAATTTCGAGCTGGAGACCGAGCATCATGGGTACGATTTTTCTGGGACTGGGCGCAAATGGAGAGCAGCAGACGCTCGATCTGGGCCGGGCGAACCGGCACGGGCTGATCGCTGGCGCAACCGGTACGGGTAAGACGGTGACGCTTCAGGGCATGGCAGAAAGCTTCTCTGCTCAGGGTGTTCCGGTGTTCGTCGCCGATGTGAAAGGCGATCTGTCGGGTATTTCGATGGCGGGTTCGCCCAATTTCAAACATGCCGACAAATTGGAAGGCCGGGCCAAAGAGCTGGGCATGGATGACTATGCCTATTCGGACAATCCGGCGGTCTTCTGGGATCTCTATGGCGAACAGGGCCATCCGGTCCGCACAACGATTTCGGAAATGGGGCCGCTGCTGCTTGCGCGCCTGCTGGATCTCAACGAAACGCAGGAGGGCGTTCTCCAGATCATTTTCCGCTATGCCGACGACAATGGTCTGCTGCTGCTGAACTTTGAAGATTTGCAGTCGATGCTGATGTATGCATCGCAGAACGCCAGCGAATTGTCCGGCCTCTACGGCAATGTCAGCAAGCAAAGCGTCGGGGCGATCCAGCGCCAATTGCTGAGCTTTGAAAGCCAGGGCGCGGACAAGTTTTTTGGCGAGCCGGCTTTGGAAATCGATGATTTTATCAAGACCGACGAGCAAGGCCGCGGCTATATCAATGTGCTAGCCGCCGACAAGCTGATGCGCAGCCCCAAGCTTTATGCGACCTTCCTGCTGTGGCTGCTCGCCGAATTGTTCGAAACGCTGCCCGAAGTGGGCGATCCGGAAAAACCCAAGCTCGTTTTCTTCTTCGATGAAGCGCATCTTCTGTTCGATGATGCGCCCAAAGCGCTGGAGGAGAAGATCGAGCAAGTCGTCCGCCTGATTCGTTCAAAAGGCGTTGGCGTTTTCTTCGTAACCCAAAATCCGATCGACATTCCGGCCGAAGTCGCCGGCCAGTTGGGCAACCGTGTCCAGCATGCGCTGCGGGCTTTCACGCCCAAAGACAAGAAGGCAATTCGCGCGGCGGCTGACACTTTCCGGATCAATCCCGATCTGGATGTCGAACAAGCGATTACCGAACTTAAAGTCGGTGAAGCGCTGGTTTCGACTCTGCTCGATGATGGTGCGCCTTCGATTGTCCAGCGCACATTGATCAAACCGCCGCGCTCGCGCCTTGGTCCGGTCAGCGCGAAGGAACGTGCAATTATCAACTCGATCAGCCCGGCCGAAGGCAAATATGACGAGGAAGTTGACCGCGAGAGCGCCGAAGAAGTTCTGCTCGCCAAAGCAACAGATGCGGTCGAGACGGCCAAAGAAGTAGAGGCGAATGGCAAGGAAGAAGTCGCCAAGCAGCCGCGCAAATCCACCAGCATCTGGGAGAAGGCGCTTGGTCGCGGGACCAAGGTCGCCATTGGATCGGCTGCGGGTATGGCTGCTGCCAAAGTGTTGGGTCAGAAATCCCGCGCCAATCCGATGCGTTCGGGCGTGACTTCGGCTGCAGGATCGATTGCCACCGATCTGGCTGGCCCGGTTGCGGGCCGTTTTGTCCGCAATCTGATTGGCGGCTTAATGCGCTGAACCGGCAGAAGGCAGGCTGATCTCTGCGCGCAATCCGCCTTCGGGCCGGTTGCTCAGGGACAGCGTCCCGCCATGCTGTTCGGCAATCGCGCGCGCCAGCGTCAGGCCCAGCCCGGCACCGCCCGTATCGCGGTTTCTGGAACTTTCGCCGCGCGTGAAAGGTTCAAGCATGTCGGAAATCCTCGCCTCGGGAATGCCGGGCCCGTGGTCTTCCACGGTCAGAACGACCCGGGCATCATCATGGGTCAGCGACACTTCCGCGCTTCCGGCATAGCGCAAAGCATTGCTGATCAAATTGCGCAGCGCACGGCGCAACCATGTCACATAGACGGGATGGGTGATCCGCGATGTCGCCGCAAGCGATACCGCTTCGCCCATATCTTCGAATTCTTCGACCACCGAACCGACCAAGGCTGAAAGTTCTGCCTTCTCCGGCGGCAAGCTGCTGCGGCCCACCCGCGCGAGCGAGAGAATATCGTCGAGCGAATGGGTGATATCTTCGATGCTGGCTGCCATCTTGCCGCGTTCGACCTCGTCCTCGACGCTTTCGATGCGCACGCGCAGGGCGGCCAGCGGGGTTTTGAGATCATGTCCAATCGCGCCGAGCATCACGTCCTTTTCGTCAAGCAACGCGGCAACGCGGGCCTCCATCACATTATGCGCTGTGATTAGCCGGCGCAGATCTTCCGGGCCTTGCGGCTCCATCGGCCCTGTCTCGCTCGCCTGTTTGCCGAAATTCTCGGTCTTTTGGGTCAATGCCTTGAGCGGTTTGGTAATCCGCCTGAGCAGCAAGAACAGCAGCCCGACCAGAAACAGATAGATAAGCAGCGTCTGCAAAAAAATCGAACGCGCTGCTCCTTCCGGAGGAGGCGGTTTCAGGGCGCGTGCGATGCGCCATTGATCATCGCCCGGCGCGCGGATCCCGGCGACAATCAATTGCATCTTTGCATTGCTCTGTTGCGAGACGCGGCTGAGCAAACGCGGGCGTGACCGGACAAAGGGATCGCTGCGCGCCGCGCGCTCGAGCACGACGATCTGGTCAACGGCAAGACCTTCGCGTTCGAGAATGCTGGTCAGCCCTTTTTCCAGTTCGGGCTCTCGCTTCTCGCCGGTGAGCAAGGGTGACGCATCGCTGCGCTCAATCCGCAAGACGTGGGGGAAGCCGCCCGTTTGACCTGCGCCAAGCAAGCGATTGCGCCGGTCGCCACGGCGGCGGTCCCCCCTGTCAGAGCGGCCATTGCGCCTTTCGGCTCTGTCGGTCAGCGCTTCCCTATCGCGGCGCGTTTGCCGGACATTGTCCGTAACAAGCCGGAAAGCGGCAGTATTGAGCGCGGCTTGGTCGCGGCGCGAATCGGCCGCGCGCCACAAAAGCACGGCCGATATGGCCTGAGCGACCAGCAACGCAGCGGCGACAGCGAGCAGCATCTGGCCGATCAGGCTTCGGGGCCAAAACCGCATTCTTAGTTCCGCTCTGCTGCCACACGGCTGACATCGGCCGCAAGCCGGTATCCGCCCCCGCGCACAGTCTGGATAAGTTGGGGGTTGCGGCTGTCCTGTTCGATCTTGCGGCGCAGGCGGCTGACCTGATTGTCCACCGCGCGGTCAAACAAATGCGCTTCGCGGCCCTGCACCATATCGAGCAGCCGGTCGCGGTCCATCACTTGCCGTGGATGATCGAGGAACGCGCGCAAGAGGCGAAATTCGGCGGTCGAGATCGAGACAATGGCATCGTCTCGATCGGTCAGCTTTCGTTTCAGCGGATCAAGCCGCCATCCTTCAAATTCATACAGTGCATCTTCTTGGGGCTCGGCCGATTGCCGGCCCGCGCGGCGAAGTACGGAACGGATTCGCGCGACCAGTTCGCGCGGCTCAAAGGGTTTGACGACATAATCATCTGCGCCGATCTCGAGGCCGATTATACGGTCGGTCGGTTCGCCTTTGGCGGTGAGCAAAATGACCGGCAATTCGCGCGCTTCGATCAAGTGGCGACAAAGCGACAGGCCGTCTTCGCCGGGCATCATGATGTCGAGCAGCACCAGATCGGGTGTAAAACCCAACAGGGCACTGCGGGCAGCGGCTGCGCTTTCTGCTTCTTGCAATTCGAAGCCTTGGCGCGTGAGATATTCGGCCAGTGGCTCGCGCAGGCTGGGCTCGTCATCGACCAGCAACAAACGGGTAGGCGCGGTCTCGGTCATAAGCCGAAACCGCGCCTGTCACAGTTAAAGATGGGGCAAAAAGGCGCCATATAGAGCTTGCCTCAGGCGGCAGGCTGTCCGTCGCGTTTGGCGCCGCGCCGTTCCTTGCGCAGCTGGCGCATTGCTTCGCGCGCAGCCTTGCGTTCGTCCTGCGAAAGCGCACCGTCTTTATTGGTGTCTACTTTGGCAAACCGGGCTGCGCTAGCTGCATTGAATTCTGCGCGGCTAATTGCCTTGTCACCATTCGTGTCGGCTTGGCGAAGCATTGCCATTGCGCCGCCGCGTCCGCCGCGGCGCATCCGGTCACCGCCGCGCTTGCCGCGCCGCTCTGCACGATCGCCGCCACCTTTGCCGCGCTGCCCGGCACGGGCCTCGCGCGCCGCATCCATTTCGGCTTGGGAAACGCCGCCGCTATTGTCGGTATCGAGCTTGGCGAAGCGCTGTGCACCGCGCGCGGCGCGTCGTTCAGCACGTTGTGACTGCCGGGCTTCGCGCGCCGCAGCCATTTCGGCCTGGGTCAATTCGCCATCATTGTTGGTGTCGACTTTGGCAAAACGTTCTGCGCGGCGCGCGTCGCGGTCAGCCGCGTCGATCGTTCCGTCGCCATTGGCATCCATGCGCGCAAAGCGCAGCGCGGCATGTGCGTTATACTCTTCCTTGCTGATGATCTGGTCACCATTCGTGTCCGGGCTGGACTTGCCGCTCTGATTTGCGGCGATGGCTGTTCCGCCAGCCAGGGCCAATGCGCCAGCAGACAGGCTCAAGATCATTTTCTTGGTCAGGTTAGGCATATCATTTCTCTCCAATCAAAAATTGATTGAGCTGCGGCAGTACCCTGTTTGGGAGGGGGAGGAAACGGTACCGCCGCAACTCGTGATATGCTTCTAGCGCGCGTTTGTCGCAGCTTTATCCCGTATCGCGCCTGAATTGTCGCAAATTGTCGCAGCAGGGCGTGTCCGTTCATCCCGCTGACATTCTGCACGGCCCGCTGCGACCGTAGCGCGATCTTGGAGCGTTTAGCGGGGGCGGTGCTCTGTGCCCTCTCCGGCGGTGATGAACACAGCCGTCGCCGTTTTCGCAACATTTGCCGTGTGCCATACGCCCGGCGGGTTCACCGCATATTCGCCCGGACCCAGCGTGATCGTCTGCTCGCGGCCATCCATTTCCTGGACCAGCTCTATCAAGCCTTCGGTACACAGCACCATCTCGGCGCCTACGGGGTGCATTTCCCATGAGTCCCAATCGCCCGAAAATGTGTGCATGCTGACAAGACGCCCTTCGGCACCGTCATTTGCGGTCCGCTCGCCATAGGCTTCGTACCATTCCATGCCGTCAAATGGTGGCTGGGCCTCGGCAGTTGCGCCGAGACCCAGATGCACCCAGTTCTGATCGAGCCTTTTGGGGCTGCTCATCCTTTTACCATGGTGAAAACGTTGAGCTTATTACCATCGGGATCGCGGAAATAGCCGGCATAGAAGCCGTCATCGCCCCGCGGTCCGGGGGCGCCTTCATCGGTCCCGCCATTGGCAAGCGCTGTGTCATACACCGCTTGCACCTTGTCAGTGCTATCGACCATCAGCGCCGCCATGGTGCCGTTGCCCACCGTCGCAGGATTTTCGTCAAAAGGCTTAGTGGCAGCGATGCCGGGGGCGCCGCCCGCATCACCCCAGGCGATGAACTGGTCAAATTCCATCATCCGGCCCACGCCCATTTCCTTGGCAACCGCATCATAGAATTTCGCCGCGCGCGGCAAATCGTTGGTTCCGAGTGTGACATATCCAAGCATGCTGTTCCTCCTTTTTCGGGCCGCCCCTGCGACTCGCGATATAGGAACATTACTAGAACATTCGCATTCGAACAAGCGGCTTTAGATAGGCTGGCAGGCATCCTCCAGCCACGCCAGAACATCGCCATCCAATTGCGGCGCGAGGATCGCCTGTGTCTTGGCGTGATAGTCGTTCCACCACTGTTTTTCCTCGGCGGTGAGCAAAGACATGTCGAGCATATCGCGCGCCATCGGGACCCAGGTGAGATTCTCAAAACCCAGATAGGTCCCTTCCGCGCCATCAATATCCTGTTCCTCGACCAGCACCAGATTTTCGATCCGGATGCCGAATGCGCCGTCTTTGTAATAGCCGGGTTCGTTCGACAGGATCATGCCGGCGAACAATTCCTGATTGGTGCCCGGCTGGCCGCCCGACAATTTGGCAATCCGCTGCGGACCTTCGTGCACGCCCAGAAAGCTGCCGACACCGTGGCCGGTGCCATGTGCATAATCGACGCCAGCTTCCCACAGATATTGGCGGGCAAAGGCGTCAAGCTGTCCGCCCGATGTCCCTTGCGGGAAAATCGCCCGGGCAATCTGGATATGCCCTTTGAGCACGCGCGTATAGCGATCGCGCACTTCGGCGCTGGGTTCGGCTTTGTCGCCCGGCCCTTTGATCCACACGGTGCGGGTAATGTCGGTGGTGCCATCGAGATATTGCCCGCCCGAATCGCACAGGAACACGCTGCCCGGCTCGATATCGAGATTGCTTTCTTCATCGACGCGGTAATGGCACAGCGCCCCATGCGGCCCTGCGGCGGAGATCGTGTCGAAGCTCTGGTCCTTCAGCACGCCGGTCTGTTCGCGGAATTCGCGCAATTTGGCCACCGCAGACAGCTCGGTCTGGCCGCCTTTGGAGGGTTCAACCGAAAGCCAATGGAGGAACTTTGCAACAGCTGCGCCATCGCGCGCTTGCGAATCGCGGTGCCCCTGCTGCTCGACCGGATTCTTGATGGCTTTGGGAAGGATTGCGGGATCGCGAACCGATATGGCTGTCGCGCCACCCGCTTCCAGAGCCTGATAGATCGCCGCCACGCCAAAATCGGGATCGACCGCGACGGTTTTTCCCGAAAGCGTACCAAGGTTGGCGGTGAATTCGGCACGGTCGCGGATCGTGACCGCGTTGCCGAGATGCTGCTCCAGCTCAGGTGTCACTTTCTCAGGAGCGATAAACAGTTCCGCGGTGCCGTCCGCATGCGCGATCAGATAGGATAGCGCCACCGGTGTCCGGTCCACGTCTGTGCCGCGAATATTGAGCATCCAGGCAATCGAATCGAGCGCGGAAATAACCGCTGCGTCCAGCTCTTCTTCTTTCAGCCAATCGGCGATCTGGGCGCGTTTCTCTGCACTGGATTGGCCCGCATGCGCGTCTTCATGGATTACAGCGACATCGCTCGAAGGCGCGGGTTGGTCGATCCACACCGCGTCAATCGGGTTGCCGTCAACAGCAACCAGTTCAACGCCCTTTTTGGAAAGCGCCGCTGCCAGATCATCGGCCCAGCCCTTCGAATGGAGCCACGCATCATAGCCGATCCGCGCGCCTTTCTGGGCATTGGCAAGGAGCCATTTTGCGTGGTTGGTTTCCAATGTCGATTCATAGTCAAACAGATTGCCATCGACCTGTTCGCGCACCTGAATCGTATAGCGGCCATCGACGAACATCGCGGCTTTGTGCTGCAACACAATCGCGCTGCCCGCCGAACCACCAAAACCGGTGAGCCAGCCCAGACGCTGCGCGTAAGACCCGACATATTCGGACATGTGTTCATCCGAGATCGGCACAACGAAGCCGTCCAGATCGCGGCGTTTCAACTCCTCGCGCAAGGCAGAGAGGCGAGCTTCGTGGGTTTGCATCAGCATTTTATCTATCCTGAATTGCTTTCACTGCGGGTTACAGTATCACCCGC
Organism: Pontixanthobacter aquaemixtae; assembly: GCF_009827395.1. Lineage (GTDB taxonomy): Bacteria > Pseudomonadota > Alphaproteobacteria > Sphingomonadales > Sphingomonadaceae > Pontixanthobacter > Pontixanthobacter aquaemixtae. The sequence continues at coordinate 696,077 of NZ_WTYX01000002.1, forward strand.
GACATAGTTTCATTTGTATCGATTACCACATCAACCGACATTCCAACAGGGACATCCGCCATGAGAATTGCATCCGTCGCGCTAGCCGCGCTCGCTACAGGCCTCGTCGCAGCGCCGCTTGCCGCGCAGGACGCCCAGACTGCAGAGGAAACCAGCTTGACCGAAACCGCGCCTACTTCCCCTCCCGTCGCTGAAAAACGCGAACACACCTCCACGCATCACGGGATCACCATTTCGGACCCGTATCACTGGCTGAAGGATCAATCCTATCCCAAGATCGATGACGAAGATGTGCTGGACTATGTGAAAGCCGAAAATGCCTGGTTCGAAGCGCAAATGGCGCCGCGCCAGAATCTGGTCGACACGCTGTTTGAAGAACTGAAAGGCCGCGTCAAAGAGGACGACAGCTCGGTCCCGCAGAAAGACGGCGACTATCTTTACTGGACCGAAGTTGCCGAGGGCAAAGAGTACCGGCTGTGGTACCGGCGACCGGTGGCTGGCCCCCAGACAGATGACGCGAAGCAGTTGATGCTGGACGAAAACCAGCTGGCCGAAGGTAAGGATTATTTTCGCCTGGGCGCAATCTCGGTGAGCGATAGCGGGCGCTATCTGGCCTATTCCTATGACGATAACGGGTCAGAGCGGTTTCTGGCGCGGATCAAGGATCTGCAAACGGGCGAACTGCTCGCGGACGAGATCCCCGAAACGCTGTCGGGCCTGATCTGGGTCGCGAATGATACCGGCATCGTTTACGGCAAGGCCAATGCCAATTGGCGCGTCGACAATGCGCGGCTCCACCGGATTGGAACCCCGGTTGAAAGCGACATCGAAATCTTCCGCGAGGCGGATGAAGGCTTCCGCGTGGGCACAGGCCTGTCGGCGCAGGAAGACTGGTTGATTATCGCCACCGGTGACAACGAAACAAGCGAAGTGCGGATTGTCCGCCGCGATGATCCGACCGGCGAACAAGTGCTGATCAAGCCGCGCAATAAGGGCGTCGAGTATGATGTCGATTTGCGCGATGGCACGCTCTACATCCACACCAATGACGAGCATGTGAATTTCCGGCTGGCCACTGCGAGGCTCAACAATCCGGGCGAATGGACCACGCATATCGCCGGATCCGATGAATTCTACCTTCAGGGGTTCAGCCTGTTCAAAGACTTCTACGTGACCGAGGGGCGATTGAACGGCCTCGATCAGGTCCAGATCCGCGACTATCAGGACGCGTCGAAAATCACTCCGGTCGATTTCCCCGAAGCAAGCTATTCGGCGGGTCTTTCGAACAATCCCGAATATGATGTCAGCAAGCTGCGGCTGACCTATGAAAGCATGGTCACGCCGGATTCGGTCTATGACTATCATCTGTCAGGTGCGAAGCTTGAGCTGCTTAAGCAGCAGGAAATCCCCAGCGGATATGACGCCTCGCTTTATATGACTGTGCGTGAGACCGTGACAGCACGCGACGGCACGCAGGTTCCGGTCAGCATTGTGATGCGCAAGGATCGCGGGATGGCAGAAGGTGGCAAGCCGGCTCCGCTGCATCTCTATGCCTATGGCGCCTATGGCTATGCGGTGCCGCCGGGATTCTCCTCTTCACGGCTCAGCCTGATCGATCGCGGTGTCGCCTATGCCATCGCGCATATTCGTGGCGGCGATGATCTGGGCCGCAATTGGTATCTGCAAGGCAAAATGAACGAGCGGACCAACACCTTCAACGACTTCGTTGATGTCGCAAAAGGGCTCGCGGCCAAAGGCTACACCCGCGAAGGCGAAATCAGCGCCTCGGGCGGTTCTGCGGGTGGCGAGCTGATGGGCGTGGTGGTCAACACCGATCCGCAGCTTTGGAAAGCCGTGGTGGCCGACGTGCCTTTCGTCGATGTGCTCAACACCATGCTGGATGACAGCCTGCCGTTGACGCCGGGCGAATGGCCCGAATGGGGCAATCCGATCGAGAGCAAGCAGGCCTTTGCCTATATCTTGAGCTACAGCCCCTATGATCAGGTGGTGGCGCAGGATTATCCGGCGATGCTGGTCACCGCAGGCCTCAACGATCCGCGCGTGACCTATTGGGAACCGGCCAAATGGGTCGCACGACTGCGCGACACCAAGACCGACGATAACGAGCTGCTCCTCAAAACCAATATGGGCGCGGGGCACGGCGGAAAATCGGGCCGTTTCACTTCGCTCTACGAAGCGGCAGAAGAGTTCGCCTTTATCCTGAGCCATCACGGGATTGATGAGTGAGCGAACCCTTCGCCAAAACCTTCACCGCCGCGTCTGAGCACATCGATGTGATGGGCCATGTCAATAATGCGGTGTGGGTCCAATGGGTGCAGGATATGGCCACCGCGCATTGGGATGCGGTGGCTGATCCGGCGCATGCAAAGGCGTTTGTGTGGCTCGTGGTCCGGCACGAGATCGACTATCGCGGCAATATTGCCAAGGGTGAAAGCGTGACCGGTGAAACATGGATTCCCGGCCCCGCCAAAGGCGCAACATCGAACCGCCGCGTGCAATTTCGCAATACAGAGGGCAAAGTCATCGTTTCTGCGCTGACCAATTGGGCGATGCTGGACCGCGAGACACATCGGCTGGTGCGCATTCGCCCCGAAGTGATCGCGCCCTTCCTGATCGAACAAGAGTAAATCGCATGTCCGCATCCGCAATTTTCCAGCCCCTTACTTTGCCCAATGGCACCGCCGTTCCCAATCGCCTGTGCAAAGCAGCGATGGAGGAAAATCTGGCGGTGCAGCCCGGGCAATTACCGGGAGAAAAGCTGTTTGCGCTCTATGACCGCTGGGCCAAAGGCGGTGTGGGCCTGATCCTGTCGGGCAATGTGATGGTCGATCCCTCTGCATTGACCGGCCCGGGCGCAGTTGTGCTGCAAAAGGGCACCGATCTGGCACCGTTCCGCGAATGGGCGGAAATTGGCAAGGCAGGCGGCGGCCAGTTCTGGTTGCAGATCAGCCATCCGGGACGGCAACTCTACAAAGCGACCGGCGAGACAGCGGTGTCTCCCTCAGGCATCTCGCTCGATATGGGCAAGCTCAACGCCATGTTCGCGCCCGTTCGCAAGCTGGACGAGGCGGAGATCGAAGCAATCATCGCGCGCTTTGCCGATACTGCCGAACAGGCCGAGGCTGCCGGATTCGACGGCGTGCAAATCCATTCCGCGCATGGCTATCTCTCCAGCCAGTTCCTCTCGCCACTGACCAATCGCCGTGATGACAAATGGGGCGGCAGCTTGGAGAACCGCGCGCGCTTCCTGCTCTCGATCATCGAAGCGGCACGTGCGCGGGTGAAGCCGGGATTTGGCATTGGGATCAAACTCAATTCGGCCGACTTCCAGCGCGGCGGTTTCGAATTCGACGATGCACGGCAAGTGGTCGAATGGATGAAAGGCAAGGGCGTTGATTTCGTCGAATTGTCGGGCGGCTCCTACGAAAGCCCTGCAATGATGGGCTCCGACGCCGAAGGTCAGGACGTCCGCTCGGAATCGACCAGCCAGCGCGAGGCGTATTTTGTCGATTTTGCCCGCGATATCGCCAAAACTGCCTCGATGCCGATCATGGTCACCGGCGGCATCACCAAACGCGCCACGGCTGAAGAAGCGCTTGAGCATGATGCCGCAGGCTTCGGCGTTGAATTGCTGGGTATCGCCCGGGCAATGGCTTTCAATCCGGATTTGCCCGATGACTGGAAGGCGGATCGCGAACTGGAATTTACCTTTCCCGATCCGGGATGGTCGAACAAATCGCTCAACGGCCTTGCGAATATGGCGCTTACGAAAGCGCAGCTTGAGCTGATGGCCACGGGCAAACCATCCAACCCCGGCGTTTCACCGGTGCTGTCGATGATTGCCGATCAATGGAGAACCGCGCGGCGGGCAAAGAACTATCGCAAGTGGCGCGCTGCCTAGGCGAGCACTTCTTCGATGGGCATATGCTGATAGCCCAATTCTTCGGCCACGGCCTGGTAGGTGACTTTTCCGTCATGCACATTGAGCCCTTCCGCCAGATGCGGATCGCGGCGCATTGCTTCTTTCCAGCCGTCGCGTGCCATCCGTAAGGCATGCGGCAATGTGACATTGTTGAGCGCATAGGTGCTGGTCCGCGCAACCGCACCGGGCATATTGGCAACGCAATAATGGACAATGCCATCGACAGTATATGTCGGCTCTGCATGCGTTGTTGGTTTCGATGTTTCGAAGCACCCGCCTTGATCGATTGCAACATCGACGAGCACCGCGCCCGGCTTCATTTCCTTGAGCAATTCGCGAGTGATCAGTTTTGGCGCGGCGGCACCGGGAATGAGCACGGCGCCGATCACCAGATCGGCTTGCCGTACCGCATCTTCCAAATTGGTCTTGTTGGAGAAACGCGTGCTCGCGCGGGCTTCGAAGAAAGTGCCGACTTTCTCCAGCACTTCGGGATCGCGGTCGAGAATTTCGACATCGCCGCCCAGCCCAACCGCCATTTGCGCCGCGTTGAAGCCGACAACGCCGCCGCCGATAACCACGACTTTGCCCGGAAGAACTCCTGGAACGCCGCCGATCAGCACGCCGCGGCCGCCATGCGCTTTTTCCAGGGCCGATGCGCCCGCCTGAATGCTCATGCGCCCGGCAACCTGGCTCATCGGTTTGAGCAGGGGCAAGCTTCCGCGGGGACCGGTGACGGTTTCATAAGCAATCGCGGTGACGCCCGATTTGACCAGATCGGCGGTCTGCTCCGGATCGGGGGCAAGATGCAGATAGGTGTAAAGAATCTGTCCGGGTCGCAGCATGGCGCGCTCGCCCGCTTGCGGTTCTTTGACTTTCACCACCATTTCGCATTCGGCAAAAATCGGCTCGGGGCCGTCGACGATCTTGCAGCCTGCATCGCGATATTCATCGTCGGTTGCACCGATTCCCATGCCGGCGCCGCTCTGTATCCAAACATCATGCCCGTTGACGCCCAGCTCGCGGGCGCTCTCGGGCGTCAGGCCGACGCGATATTCGTGGTTCTTGATTTCTGACGGGCAACCGATGCGCATGGGGAGGTCTCCTTGTTGCGCATGTAGTTACAAGTGAAACGATATCGGTTCAAGAATTGTCTTCGCAGTTTGCCTTTTCCGGTCAGGGGCAATTTTTCCACAGTCTCTAAACTGTCACAAAACAGACATACCGGCGTCACCAATCCTTCAAAAATCTGTAAAGGTGATGATCATGACAATTCGGGCCGGTGCAACAGGATCTGCACTCGCTTTCGCCTTGGCTTGCGGCTGGGTCCAGCCCGCAATTGCTCAGGATGCTCCCTCTGTCCAAGAGGAACTGGCGGCCATGCGCGCCGAAATGGCGGCGATGGCGCAGCGGATTGAAACGCTGGAAAACGAGCTTGAGCAAGCCGAAGAGCAAGCCCAGGCCGCATCGCAAACTGCCGCGAATGCTGCAGCGCAAGCGAGCGAAGCAAAAGCAGCTGCCACACAGGCATCCGCCGATTCGACAAGTATCGCATTCAAGGGCGCGCCCGAGATCAAAGGCGACGGCGGGTGGAGCTTCAAGCCGCGCGGACGTCTGCAATATGATGCGGGCTTTACCAATGTTCCCGATGCCACGGGCCGCAGCGAAGGCTTTGGCAGCGAAGCCCGCCGTGCGCGGATTGGCGTTTCGGGCGATATGCCCGGCGGCTTCGGCTATAAGTTCGAAGTGGATTTCGCGGGCAATGAAATCGCGGTCGCAGACGCGCTTCTTTCTTACGAAGCGGGCGATGCGGAGTTGACCGTCGGCCAGTTCAACAATTTCCAGTCTTTGGAAGAACTCACCAGCAGCCTGCACACCAGCTTTATCGAACGCGCCGCCTTTACCGATGCGTTTGGTTTCGAACGCCGCGTGGGTGTCGGTGCACAATTCAGCAGCGATGCGGTGATGATCCAGACCGGTCTGTTTACCGACAATATGGGCGACCTGTCGAACAAGCGCTGGAGCGCCGATGGCCGCATCGTGGTGATGCCGAAAATGGGCGATGCACAGCTGCATCTCGGTGCCTCTACGCATTACACTGATCTCGAGGCAGGCGACACGGTTCGCTATCGCCAGCGTCCGCTGGTCCACTTCACTTCGGAACGCTTCATCAACACCGGTAATCTCGGGGCGAGCAGCGAGTTCGGCTTCGGGCTCGAAGGTGCGGTGATTGCCGGGCCGTTCCACGCGGCTGCCGAGGGATATTGGCAGAACGTCAATCGCACCGGCGGGATGTCCGATCCGACATTCTTCGGCGGATATGCCGAAGCGGGTGTATTCCTGACCAAAGGGGATACGCGCGGGTACAAAGGCGGCAAATTTGACCGCGTGAAACCGCAAAACCCGGTCGGCGAAGGCGGCACCGGTTCGATCCAGATCAACGCCCGCTACGACTATCTCGATCTGACCGATGGCGGTGTCGTCGGCGGAACCCAGAACGGCTTTATGCTGTCGCTGATCTGGAAGCCGACGGATTGGGCGCTGCTGCTCGCGAATTACGGCAAGCTTGAATATGACAATGCCGTTTTCGCCGGGCCGCTGGGTAGCACTTCTTACAGCGTGGATGCCTTTGGTGTTCGTGCGCAGATTGATTTCTAAACTGTCATACTAACGTCACACCGCGCCCATATGCGCGGGCCATAGTTTCAAATAGGGAAACCAATATCATGCGTTTTACTACCAAAATTGCCCTCGTCGCAGCGTCTGCACTGACACTGTCTGCGTGCAGCGACACTGCCGCTGAATCGGTCCATGTTGTCGGTTCTTCAACCGTATTCCCCTTTGCCAAAGTGATTGCTGAGAACGCCGTTCTGGCCAATCCCGGCATGGCCGGCCCATTGATCGAATCGACCGGCAGCGGCGGCGGGATCAAGCAGTTCTGCTCCGGCGTTGGCCCTGACACGCCGGATGTTGCAAATGCTTCGCGCCGGATGAAAGCATCCGAATTTGAAGATTGCGCCGCCAATGGCGTGACCGAAATCGTCGAAATCCAGGTTGGTCTGGACGGTATCGCATTCGCTTCTGCGCAAGGCGGCATCACCATGAACCTGACCCCGGAAATCGTTTATCGCGCTTTGGCGGCGAGCCCATATGGTGAAGAACAAACCGCCAAAACCTGGGCAGATGTTGACGCTTCGCTGCCGGCAGAACCCATTCTGGTTTACGGCCCGCCATCCACTTCGGGCACGCGCGATGCGCTCAAAGAACTGGTTCTCGAAGCGGGCTGCAAAGCCAATGAGAGCATGAAAGCGCTCAAGGAAAGCGACGAAGACAAATATGACCAGATCTGCACCGAAGTGCGCAGCGACGGCATGTATGTTGACCAGAGCGAGCAGGACAATCTGATCGTTCAGAAAATCAGCAACAACCCCAAAGCGATCGGCGTGTTCGGCTATTCCTATCTCGAAGAGAATGCTGACAAGGTTCAAGGCCTTCCGATGAACGGTCAGGAACCGACTTACGAGAACATTTCGACTTTTGCCTATCCCGGCGCGCGTCCGCTGTTCATGTATGTCAAGAAACAGCATCTCGATGCGATCCCCGGCCTGCGCGAATATATCGCCGAATGGGCCAAGAGCTGGGACGCTGACGGCCCGCTTGCCAAAATCGGTCTGGTCGCTTCGGCTGACGATGTCCGCGCAGCGAATGTCGCGAAGACAACCGATTTCACCGTGCTCACGGCTGATGAACTGAAATAAACAGCGAAATTTGCGCCGGGTGCCTGTTGCATCCGGCGCAAATTAAAGAAGTAGAGTCTGCGGGCTTGCCCAAGTGCATCCATAGGGCCCGAATGCAAAAAGCCCCGCTGAGAAGCGGGGCTTTTTTGTTTCCGCGATTGGTCGGCAGAGAGCGCCGCTTACCCGGCAAGCTATCCGCCAATTGGCCGCCAACTGACCGCACACCGCAAATAGCCCCATGTCGCTGAATTTTCGGGCAAACCTCTTTCTTTTGCGGCCATAAGAACATATAGCGAACATATGGATTCGCTCTCTACCTTGGAAAAGCTGGAAATTCTCGCGGACGCGGCGAAATATGATGCGTCCTGCGCGTCCTCGGGCACGGCGAAGAAGAATTCGCTGGGCGGGAAAGGCATCGGTTCGACCGAAGGCATGGGGATCTGCCATGCATATGCCCCTGACGGGCGTTGCATTTCTCTGCTCAAGATCCTGCTGACCAACCATTGCATTTTCGATTGCCATTACTGCGTCAATCGCAAGAGCAGCAATGTCCGCCGCGCGCGTTTCAGCCCGTGGGAAGTCGCCGATCTCACGATCAGCTTTTACCGGCGCAATTATATCGAAGGTCTGTTCCTGTCTTCGGGCATTGTCAAAAGCTCCAACCATACGATGGAGCAAATGGTCGAAGCCGCGCGGATCCTGCGCGAGGAACATGATTTTCGCGGCTATATCCATCTCAAGACCATTCCCGAGGCCGATCCCGAACTGGTCTATCAGGCGGGGCTTTATGCCGATCGCGTATCGATCAATGTCGAACTGCCGACCGACAGCGGACTGAGCCGGCTCGCGCCTGACAAGAATGCGCGGCAGATCGAAGGCGCGATGGGCAAGGTGAAATCGGATATTGTCGAAGCGAAGGACGCAAAGAAACGCTTCAAAAACGCGCCGCGCTTTGCGCCCGCCGGGCAATCGACGCAAATGATCGTTGGCGCGGATGCCGCAACCGATGCCGATATCGTTGGCAAGGCAAGCCGTCTATATGATGGCTTTCGCTTGCGCCGGGTCTATTATTCGGCGTTCAGCCCAATCCCCGATGCAAGCGCGGTGTTGCCGCTCAAGCGGCCGCCGCTCATTCGCGAACACCGGCTATACCAGTCAGACTGGTTGATGCGGTTTTACGGCTATCGCGCGAACGAAGTGATTCAGGCGACCGAGAAGGACGGCAATCTGCCGCTCGATATCGATCCCAAGCTCGCCTGGGCACTCAAATTCCGCGAGCAGTTTCCGCTCGACGTCAACCGTGCCCCGCGCGAGCAATTGCTGCGCGTGCCGGGGCTGGGGGTCACTGCGGTTAACCGGATCATCGCGGCGCGGCGGCATCGCAGCTTGCGGCTAGATGATGTGGGCAAGCTGACCGTGTCGATTGCCAAGGTCCGCCCGTTTATCTGTGCCACCGATTGGCGCCCGACCGCGCTGACCGACCGCGCCGATCTGCGCAATCTGCTTGCGCCGAGGCAGGAGCAGCTGGAGCTGTTCGCGGCATGACTGTGCTCGCCCGCACCGAGGCCGATACGCACTATACTGTCACGCTTGCCGAGCCGGACGATTTCGTTTTCTGGCGCGAGGCGGCGCGCGGACTGGTGCAATGCGCGGTGCCTCCCGAGCGGGTGGGTTGGGTCGAGCCGGGTGGGTCGGGCGATCTGTTTGCAACGGCGCTTGCTCCCGAAAATGGGGCTTTGCCCGCGCCGCCAGCAGACGCCCCCGATGTTCGGGCGAGCAAGCGTTTTTTGACGGTGGCGCGCGGTGCGGCGCTCCATTCCGATCCGCAACGCTTCGCGCTGCTCTATCGCCTGTTGTGGCGATTGCAGGACAATCCGCGGCTGATGGAGGATAAGTCGGACGGCGATGTCCGCTACGCCGAAGACCTGTCCAAAAGCGTTCGCCGCGACAGTCACAAAATGCACGCCTTTGTCCGTTTCCGCGAAGTCGAAGAAGATGATGGCGGCACACGCTATGTCGCATGGTTCGAACCCGATCATCATATCCTGCGCGCCAATGCAGGCTTCTTCAAACGCCGCTTCGCCAATATGCGCTGGTCGATCCTGACGCCGCGGAGCTGCATCCATTGGGATGGCGAAAGGATGACGCAAAGCCCGCCTGCATCGCGCAAGGATGCGCCCGACGGCGATCCGACGGAGGAATTGTGGCGCAGCTATTACGCTTCGATTTTCAATCCGGCGCGGCTGAAAGTGGGCGCGATGATGAGCGAGATGCCCAAGAAATACTGGAAGAACATGCCCGAGGCGCAGCTGATTCCGGAAATGATTGCTGCGGCGCAATCGCGCGAGGCGCAGATGGTTGATGCGGGGGCGATCGATCATGCGCCGCAGCCCGCTACGCTAGAGGCATTGCGCTGCGCGATTGGTACCTGCTCGCACTGTCCGATCAGCGCGCTCGGCGGGGAAGCGGTGGCGGGTGAAGGGCCGCGCGGAGCCCCGCTAATGATTCTGGGCGAGCAGCCGGGTGATCAGGAGGATGTGGCGGGCCGCCCCTTTGTTGGGCCGGCGGGGCAATTGCTGGACGAATATCTGATCCAAGCGGGTATCGAGCGCGAGCGCGCCTATGTCACCAATGCGGTCAAACATTTCAAATTTGCCCAGCGCGGCAAGCGGCGGATCCATCAGACACCCAATGCCAAGGAAATCGACAGCTGCCGCTGGTGGGTCGAAGCGGAGCGCGCAATCGTGAAGCCGAAGCTGATACTGGCATTGGGGGCGAGCGCCGCCCGGTCGGTTCTGGGCAAGACGGTCAGCGTAACCGCTGCGCGCGGCGCGCCTATCGCTTTGCCCGACGGCAGCGAGCTATGGGTGACGGTGCATCCATCCTACCTGCTTCGTTTGGACGGTGACGCGCGGGCGGAGCAGGCGAAGCTGTTCGCGCAGGATTTGTCCGAAGTTGCAAAACGTATTGCAATGTTGGGATGATAGATCAAAACCTGTCGCGTCTGTGCAAGTGCTCGCGCCGCGAAAAGCTGCATTGGCGCTGACAACCAGTTGAAAGGTATACTATGCGCTTGTTTTTCATGGCTCCCCTCTCTGTTCTGGCACTGGCGGGTGCCAATCTGTCTGCCAACGAACCCGAATTGCTGGACTATAAAGCCGCGATGCGATGCAGCGCGCTGCACAGCTTTTACGCTGGGGTAAGCGAAGATGAGCCCGAAGCCGAGGCCCTGCATGAAGAGGTTGCTCTCCGCTGGCTTACCTTGGCGATGGCCCGTGACGGCGAAGAGGGGGAACGTGCCCTGGAAGAGCACGAGGCGGTGGTTGAACTGCTGATCGAACGGTTGAACGAAATGGAAGACGATCCCGAAGGGATCGAAGAGTTCCTGACGGAAGCCTATGAAACCTGTGAGGAACTCCAGCTCGCCCATGCCGAAGAATTCGATGCGGTAGAAGTCGAATAGCCTTCGGGCCATTTGCGCGCAGGCGATACCGCCCGAAACGCCTTGGGTCTGAAGCGGCCTAGATCGGATTGCCGTCCTGATCGCGGAAGATTTCGCGGCGGCCGACATGGTTTGCCGGACCGACCAGCCCTTCGCTTTCCATCCGTTCGATCCATTTGGCAGCGGTGTTGTATCCAACGCCCATCTGGCGCTGCAGCCAGCTGCCCGATGCTTTCTGGTTCTCGATCACGATCTGGCAGGCCTGACGGTATTTGCGTTCGACCGGATCGTCGCTGGCGGTCATATCGTCTTCGAATGACAATCCGCCGCCATCTTCGGGTTCTTCGGTGACCGCATCGACATAGTCGGGCTTGCCTTGCGCGCGCCAGTGATCGGCAACCGCTTCGACTTCCTCATCGGACACAAACGGGCAGTGAACGCGGATCGTCGCGCCGCTATTGGGTTTGTAAAGCATGTCGCCCTTGCCCAGCAGCTGCTCGCTGCCTTGCTCGCCCAGAATGGTGCGGCTGTCGATCCGGCTGGTCACTTTGAAACTGATCCGCGTGGGCAGGTTGGCCTTGATCACGCCGGTGATAACATCAACCGATGGGCGCTGCGTCGCCATGATCAGGTGGATGCCCGCCGCGCGCGATTTCTGGCTGAGCCGCTGGATCAGGACTTCGATTTCCTTGCCCACCGTCACCATCAAATCGGCCAGCTCGTCAACAATCAGGACGATCTGCGGCAGCACTTCGTAATCGAGCTGTTCTTCCTCGTAAATTTCCTCGCCGGTTTCGGGGTCGAACCCGGTCTGCACGCGGCGGCCAAGCGGCTTGCCCTTGGCAATCGCCGCGCGAACCTTGTCGTTAAAGCCCGCCAGATTGCGCGAATTGACGCTGCTCATCATCCGGTAGCGGCGCTCCATCTCCTCCACCGCCCACTTCAGCGCGCGCACCGATTTATGCGGCTCGGTCACCACCGGGCTCAGCAGATGCGGAACGTCCTCGTAAACGCTCAGCTCGAGCACTTTTGGATCGATCAGGATCAAGCGGCATTCGGCGGGCGTGAAGCGGTAAAGTAGCGAGAGCAGAATGACGTTGAGGCCCACCGACTTACCCGAGCCGGTGGTGCCCGCGACCAGCAAGTGCGGCATCGCCGCGAGATCGACCACGATCGGTTCGCCGGCGATATCCTTGCCCAGAATGATCGGCAGCGCACCGCCCGCATCGGCGAAATCCTCGCATGCGGCGAGTTCCTTGAGCACCACCATCTGGCGGTCGGCATTGGGCAATTCGATGCCCATCACGGTCTTGCCGGGAATGGGCGAAACGCGCGCGCTGATCGCGGACATATTGCGGGCAATATCTTCGGCAAGCCCGATGACCCGCGCGGCCTTGATCCCGGGTGCGGGCTCCAGCTCGTACATGGTCACCACCGGGCCGGTGCGCACCGCGGTGATCTCGCCTTTGACGTTGAAATCGTCGAGCACGGTTTCGAGCAGTCGTGCATTGCGTTCCAGCGCCAGCTTGTCGAGCTTGGGCGCGCTGTCTTCGGGTGCATCGGACAGCAATTCGAGACTGGGCAGCGCGAAGTCTGCGAACATGTCGCCTTGCTTGGCCTTGGCCAGCGGGGCCTTTTTCGGCGGCTTTGTCGGATCCGAAATGGTCGGCGCGCGGCGCGGTTCGGCGTCGATGACCGGTTCGGCGGGTTTCGCGGCTTTCGCCTGTTTGGGCTTGCGCGCGGGAACGAAGGGTATCCTGGCGTCGCCCAGCTTCTCTCCCAGCGATGAGGAGCGTTCGAGGAATTTGGGCAAAGTCAGCAATTGCGCCCAGTCGATCGCGAAGACGCGTGTGACCAGCGCAACACCGCCGGCAAGGCTGAGCAGCGCCAGCCCCAAAATCGTCCAGCCTTGCGCGCCTTCGGGAAGCCGCCCGGCAATCGCTTCGACCGCGCCTGCGCCCAGCAATCCGGTCATCCCGCCAAAGGATGCGGGCAGATTTCCATTGGGTGCCTCGAAAGCCAGCGACAGAACCGTGCCCAGCAAGGCCATCGACAGCAGCAGCATGCCCACCGGCGTCCACCAGCGGGTTTCGGTATCGATGTCCTCTTCCTCCACATCGCGCCACAATTTGCGCGCAAAAACATAGAGCAGCGGGAGCAGCAAGACGCAGGGAAAGCCGAATATCATCAACGCCATATCGGCGGTCCACGCGCCGCTGCTGCCCATCCAGTTGGAAATCTGGCCGGCATCTGCGGCAGTGGAGGAGCTGGCATCGGTCTGGGTGTAGCTGACCAGCGACAAAGCGAGGAACAGCATCGATCCGAACAGCAATCCGGCGCCAACCATCTGCGCAGCGCGCCGCATCGAACGGCGCCAGGCCGCACGCCAGTCTGTTTTCTGCGATTTTCCGATGGCGCGGCTGGCCATAATCTACCCCTGTTCTCGCGTGAGAACGCACCATGAATCGTCGCGGACTCGGGGTCAAGCGGTCTGCGGTTATTCGTTGTGTTCGCGAGGGGGTGCTTCGTTCAGCTAAGCCCGTCAATCGCCGCCCAGCGCGGCCAATCGAGCCGCCGCGCACGCTCCGCATTCATTCCGCCCAATGCAATAATCGGGGCCTTGGCCTTTCTTGCAAGCATCCGGAACCGCAGCGGTCCGAGCGGTTTGGTTCCGGGGTGCGAACGGGTTGCGAATATGGGTGAAAGCAGAATGCCATCAGCCCCCGCGCGATCGGCCGCGACAATTTCCTTCCAATCATGCGCGGTGACCAGTTTCAGCAGATCATTGCCCTTGGGCATACGCCCCGCCGCGCCATAAATCCCGTCGGCCTTCCACTGTTTTGCTTTCACCGGCGTATCTGAGAGAACCGTCAGATGGCCTTGCTTGCGCGCGATCTCTTGCAAAGCGGCGAAGCGCGCGCGCCTTTCGTCCGGGCCAAGATGATAATGCCGGTAAATAAAGCCCGACCCGCGCGGCAAATTCGCCAGCGCGCTCTCAAGCGCATTGTCATTGCGCGCATCGCTCAGCAGCCACAGCTTGGGCAGCACCTGCTCAGGAGAGGACTGGTCTTGCGTCATATGCACGTTATAGCGCGCGCTATGGATAGTGCAGTATCCCCTTTGGACGAGGTCCACGAGAAAATCGCCAAAGCGGCGCGGATTGCGCGGCGCGAGCTGGACGAGATAACGCTGATCGCGGTCAGCAAGACGCATCCGGCCGAACGGATCGAACCCTTGTTGGGGCAAGGCCACCGCGTCTTTGGCGAAAACCGCGTGCAGGAAGCGCAGCAGAAATGGCCCGCCCTTCGCGAGGCTTTTCCCGATGCGCAGCTGCATCTGATCGGCCAATTGCAATCGAACAAGGCCGATGACGCGGTCGAACTGTTCGATGCCATCCATTCGCTCGACCGCCCCAGCCTGCTCAAAGCGCTGGCGAAGGCGATGGACAAGGCGGGCAAGCAAGTGCCCTGCTTCGTCCAGGTCAATATTGGTGACGAGGATCAGAAAGGCGGTTGTCCGATTGCCGAACTGCCCGCGTTTCTGGGCGCAATACGCGAAACCGATATCCCGCTCGGCGGGCTGATGTGCATTCCGCCCGCTGATATCGAACCGGCGCCCTTTTTTGCCTTTCTCGACAAGCTCGCGCGCGACAACGGGATTAACGGGCTCAGCATGGGCATGAGCAGCGATTATGAAACCGCGATCATGCAGGGCGCGACGCATATCCGCGTGGGTACGGCCTTGTTCGGCGCACGCGGATAACGGCGCGCAATTCCGAAACAAAAAGGGCGCCCCAACCGGGACGCCCTTCTCGTTTTCGATTGATCGCGTGGATCAGAATTCGAAAGTCATCTCCGCGCCGATCTGGCGGCCCTTGCTGAGCGGCGAGAGCGTGCCAGCAGCCGGAACCGGATCGAACGGACGGTTTACACCGTTCGAAAGCGGACCGCCGAATGGCAGCTGCGTGTCACCACCAGCCTGCACACCGTCGAGCAGGTTCTTGCCGTAGATCGAGAACGCGAGCCCTTCGACCGGCGTGTTCCAGGTGACGTTCGCATCAAGGCTGGTAATGTCTTGAATGTAACCGAAATTGTTATCGGTATAGGCGAACTCGTCACGATATTGCAGGTTTACACGGCTGACGACCGAGCTTGCACCAAGGTCAAGCTCGTGGATCGCGCCGACACCGGCTGTGACTTCGGGCACGCGCGGCAGGCTGAGGGCCAGATCGGCATCGTCAATCACACCATCGCCCGAAATGTCGAAGCGTACTTCGTCATATTCGGCATCGATCAGGCCGACATTGGCAGTGAACAGCAGGCTGTCCGAAACACGCATGCGCGCCTCGGCCTCGACACCGAAGATCGTCGCGTCGGCAGTGTTCAGGATGAACTGCGAAACACCGGCAGTTGGCGAGGACTGGTTGACCTCGCGCTGCATGTTGCCGATCTTGGTGATGTAAGCCGCCGCGTTCAGAGTGAACGAACGGTCGTCGGTCTGGAATTTGCCGCCGATTTCGTAGTTGTCGACTTTCTCTTCATCGAAGGAGAAATTGCCGCCCGTTGCCGGGACCACGACATTCTCGAACACGTTCGCATTGGTGATACGGAAGTTGTAACCACCCGAACGATAGCCGCGTGTCCAGTGGGCATAGACCTGGCTGTTCGCGAATTCATACTGAAGGCCGAATTTCGGCGACCAGTTCGACCAGCTATTGCTGTCCGTAAAGCCGTTATTCTCGGTCGGGATGAAAGGGTTGGTCCCTGTTGTCGGGCAAGTGCCCTGAACGACAGAGCACATCGGACGCGGACGGACATAGGTCACGCCGGCATCTTTTTCTTCGCGCGACCAGCGGATGCCACCAATAACGCTCAGGCTGTCTGTCAGGTAGACTTGGGCATTGGCAAATGCACCGATCACTTCATGATCCTGCTGGCCGCCACCATAAAAGGTCAGCGCGCTGAGCGGGGGCAAATCGCGAACTTCGGTGTAGGCAATCGACTGGTCGAAATAGAAACCACCAATTGTCAGCTCCACACCGTCAAAGCTCATCGCATAGCGCAGCTCGTTCGAAATCTGCTCTTGCTCGGTTTCGGTTGCCGAGTGGAACAGGAACGCAGGAAGCGAATCGATATCGCCATCAGTGGCCGCCGAATATTCGCGGTAACCGAACACATTGGTCAGTGTGCCGGGGCCGATGTCGAGTTCTGCGGTAACGCTGCCGGTCCAGATTTCGTTGGCATAAAAGCCGGCATTGTCGATGGACATGTCGAAGGTTTCACGATCGAACAGACCGCGGTTCTGGCCCGAAGGACCATCGCCATCGCTTTCGAAATAGTCGAGCTTACCGGTCAGCGTCAGATCGCCGAAGCGGCCTTCGAGAGCACCACGGAAAATCTTGGTTTCCGCTGCGCCGTGGTTGGTGTTGTCGAACAGGTTGGTAAAGTAACCTTCGTCTTTGTTGTAATAGGCGCCAAGTTTGAACAGCAGCGTGTCTTCGACAATCGGGCCCGATACTACGCCGCTAACGGTGTAGTTGGCACCGCCGCGACCGCCATCGACAAACGGTCCGTCAACGGCTGCGCGGAACTTGCCCTGGAATTCTTCGGTCGGGTTGCCGGTGTTGATCAGCACGGCACCGCCGGTCACGTTGCGGCCGAACAACACGCCTTGCGGGCCGCGCAGGATTTCAACGCTGTCGAGGTCGAACAGGTCAAACACGACGCCGCCGTTGAAGCCGAGATAGACACCGTCAACGAACACGCCAACGGTCGGGTCGATCGACGGGATCGAGGAGTTGATGCCTAATCCGCGGATCGAGAAGTTGGCTGTGCCGCGGCTGGTGCCGATCTGGTCGAGCGATACGTTTGGTGCGGAATAGGTCAGCGACTGGACATCGCGCACTTTGAGCGCTTCGAGGCTTTCCGAATTGAAAGCGGTAACCGCCAGCGGCACATCCTGCACATCTTCGGCGTCTTGCGTTTTGGTGCCGGTGATGACGATAACGTCAAAAGTGTCGAGCGCGCTGCCGCGATCTTCGCTTTGTTGATCTTCGTCAGCATCCTGAGCGAAAGCGGTTTGTGGCACAAGCGCCAGAGCCGAAGCGGCGAGCGCCAGCGTAGAAGTTCGACGCGCGAAATTGCGGGGGGTATTCATCATTTCTTCTCCCAGAATTGAAACGTGGCCGGCCCCTGTACTGGGGCACGCTGAAAATGCAATCGAGAACTGATTAAGCGCTTTCCATTTCTGCTTGGCGTGCATCGCTGGCGGCTTCGAGCAGTGCTTTTTCGATCGCTTTGAGCCGCGGCTCTGCGGTCACTTTTCCGCCGGTCAGATCGGTCACATAGAACGTATCGGCCGCGCGTTCGCCATAGGCAGTGATATGCGCTGAATGGACGATCAGCTGGCTTTCGAACAGCGCCCGCGCCAACCGGTTGAGCAGCGCCGGACGGTCGCGCGCATTGACTTCGATCACGGTGAATTTGTTCGACGCATTGTTGTCGAAAATCACCCGGTGGCGGACATTGAACGCTTTGGACCGGCTGATCGGCAGCGGGCGCTTGGCCAGCTGCGGGGCCAGCTCGATCCGGTTGGCCAGCGCATCGCCAATGGCCTTGGTGATCCGCTCCAGCTGCTGTTCCTCGTGGAACGGATTGCCGGTGGGGTCTTGCACCAGAAAATTGTCAATCGCCCAGCCGCTGCGCGTTGTGTGGATCCGCGCGTCGATGATGTTGGCGCCCGCAAGATGGATTCCGCCAGCGATGCGGTAGAACAGGCCGGGATGGTCGGTGGCGATGACACTGACCAGCGTTGCGCCGCGCGCTTCGTAAAATTCGCATTGGATCGACAGGCTCTCATCAAGCTTGAGTGCCTCGGAATATTGGACCAGATTTCGCGCGATGATGTCTTCGGGCTCGGCGATCCAATAGGCATCGGTAAAGGCATCGCTATGCAGCGCGATCAGATCGCTGCGTTGTTCCAGTTCCTCGGCCACAAGCTGTTTCTTCGCGGCGACACGTTCTGCGCGGCCATGCTTCACATGGCCAAGGCGCAGCCGTTCCTGCGCGTTGTCATATAGCTCGCCCAGCAGCTGGCCTTTCCAGCTGTTCCATGTGCCCGGGCCAACCGCGCGGATATCGACCGCGGTCAGAATCATCAGATTGCGCAGCCGCTCCAGGCTTTGGACTTGGCCGACGAAATCTTCGATCGTCTTGGGGTCGGTCAAATCGCGCTTGAACGCGGTTGCGCTCATCAACAGATGCTGCCGGACCAGCCACGCAACCAGCGCGGTTTCCTGTTCGCTCAGCCCGAAACGCGGGCACAATTCTTCGGCAACTTCGGCGCCAAGCACCGAATGGTCGCCGCCGCGGCCCTTGGCGATATCGTGCAGGAGAACCGCCACGAAGATCGCGCGGCGCGAATTGAGCCGGTGGATCAGCTTGGACGAACGCGGATGATCGTCTGTCAATTCGCCTTTCTCGATCCGGCTGAGTAGGCCGATCGCGCGGATAGTATGCTCGTCCACCGTATAGTGGTGGTACATATCGAACTGCATCTGCGCGTTGACTTTCCCGAAATCGGGCACGAATTTTCCGAACACCCCGGCTTCATTCATCCAGCGCAGCACCATTTCGGGGTCGTTGCGCCCGGCAAGCAGATCGAGGAACAAGGCATTGGCGCGCGGGTCCTTGCGCACCTTTGCCTTGATCAGGCCGGAATCGCGCCCCGCCTGACGCATGGTGTCAGGGTGGATTTCCAGGCCTTCTTCCTCGGCAATCTGGAACAGCTCGATCAGCCGCACCGGATTTTTCTGGAACCAGTCATCGGTGGGCGCGGCGATCTTGCCGCTATAGACCTTGTATCCCTTCACGGTGCGCGCTTTCGCCTTGAACCCCGCGAAGAAGCCTTTGCGCGCGCGTTTCTGGGCAAATTTCTCGTCAATATGGGCGAGGAAAACGCCCGTCAGGCTGCCCACACGTTTGGCCTGAATGAAGTAGAATTGCATGAACCGTTCGACCGCGCTTTTGCCCGGGCGGTCGGAGAAATTCATGCGAGCCGCCACTTCGCGCTGGAGATCGAATGTCAGCCGGTCCTCTGCGCGATTGGTGATGATGTGCAGATGCGAACGCACCGCCAGCATGAAACTTTCTGCGCGGCGGAAGGACCGGTATTCCTGCTTGGTCAGCAGCCCGACATCGACCAGATCGGCGGCGCTGCGCACCTTGTGGATATATTTGCCGATCCAATAGAGCGTGTGCAGATCGCGCAAACCGCCTTTGCCGTCTTTGACATTGGGCTCGACGACATAGCGGCTGTCGCCCATCCGTTTGTGCCGCGCGTCGCGCTCGGCGAGCTTTTCCGAAACATATTCGCGCTCGCTGCCGTGGACCACTTCCTTGTAGAACCGGCGGCTGCCCTCGTCATACAGGTCGCGGTCGCCCCACACATAGCGCCCTTCGAGCAGCGCGGTTCGGATGGTCAGATCCTCGCGCGCCATTTTGACCATTTCATCCAGCGTGCGGCTCGATTGCCCGACTTTGAGGCCGAGGTCCCACAGGAAATAGAGCATCGCCTCGATCACTTGCTCGCACCAGGGGGTGCGCCGTGCCGGTGTCAGGAAAGCGATATCGACATCCGAATGCGGTGCCATTTCGGCGCGGCCATATCCGCCCACCGCCATGATCACCAGCCGTTCGCTGGTAGAGCGATTGCCCGGCGGATAGACATTGGCAATGATGTGATCGTGCAACAAGCGGACAATCTGGTCGATCAGAAAGGTCTGCCCGCCAGCGCATTCGTGGCCCGAAGCCGGTTTCTCCGCCAACCGCCGCGCCAGTTCTGCGCGGCCATCATCGAGCGCGCTTTTGAGCAGCGCCACAATCGCCGGGCGTGCTTTTTCGCCTTGCTCTGTGACAAGCGCAGAGATTTCCCCGCCCAGCGCTTTGCGATCGATGACCGCGCGCTGTTTGGGGATTTTGGTCTGGTTCACGGAGACCCTTTTTCGTTTCTAGGCGATCAGTTCGCTCGCATACATCGTACGAACGGTGCGCTTATCGACCTTCTGCGTGCCGAGGCGAGGCAGTTTTTCTTCTGCTTGCCAAATATGTTCGGGCAGCGGCACTTTGAACGGCGCGAGTTTTTCAAGCATAAATTCGCGCAATTGTTCAGCGGTCAGCGAATGGCCGTCTTTCAGCAGATAGACCGCCGCAGGCACTTCGCCCATGCGTTCGTCGGGAATGCCGAAGACCGAACATTCGGCGATCGCTTCATGCGCGTAAATACCCGCTTCGACTTCGATACAGGTGATGTTTTCGCCGCCGCGGATGATGATGTCTTTCTTGCGATCGACGATGTAGAGATATTCGTCTTCATCAAGATAGCCGAGATCGCCGGTGCGGAAGAAACCGTCATCGGTGAAGGCCGCTTTGGTGGCTTCTTCGTTGCGCCAATAGCCTTTGAAATTGGCCACGGTGCGGAAACACACTTCGCCGGTTGCGCCCTGCGGCATAGCATTTCCGTCATCATCGAGAATCGCGATTTCGACGATTGGCTTGCTGGCTTTGCCGGTGCTGCCCGGTTTGGCCATATAGTTTTCGTTGAAATTGCCGCAGCCCACGCCGTTGGTTTCTGTCAGGCCATAGCCCAGCAGCGGGAAGCCTTCGGGGAAGGCGTCCTTGATCTTTGTGACATGGTCGGTCGGGCGCGGCGCGCCGCCCGCGGCGAAGCTTTTGCACGCAGACAGGTCGAATGTGTCGCGATCGGGATGCGTCGCGATTTCATAGCTCATCAGCGGAACACCGACAAAATAGCTGACCTTTTCCGATTCCATCAGCTGCAGCGCATGCAAGGCATCCCATTTGGGCATCATCACCAGCTTGCGGGCAATGCCGTAGCTTTGCAGGAACAACGGCACTTCGCCGGTGACGTGGAACAGCGGCACCGCGATCAGCGCGCAGGGCTGTTCGGTCGGTTCTTCGCCCTGCTGGGTCAGCAACAATTTTGCCATCGCGCTTTGCGAGATATAGCTCATGGTTCCGGCCATCACCGCGCGGTGATCGGACCATGCGCCTTTCGATGCGCCGGTCGAACCCGATGTATAGAGAATGGTCGCGAGATCATCGGGGCCCAGCTCTGCCAGCATGGCCATGGCGGTGTTGCCTTCTGCCCATGTGTTGGCGAGCCCGCTAGAGGCCGGCCCGTCATGGTCGAACATAACAACTTTCGCGCAGTGATCATTGCCTTCGATCCGCTTGGCGCGGTCTTCATCGGCCAGCACGATCGAACATTCCGCCAGATTGATCGCATCGGCGAGTTCGGGGCCGGTTGAAAATCCGTTGAGCAAGGTCGCGCAGCCGCCTGCCATGATAATGCCCATATAGGCGATGATCCAATTGGCAGAGTTGCGCGCTGCGAGGCCCACGCGGTCCCCTTTCTTGAGGCCGTGATCTTGCGCCAGGCCCGCGGCGACATGCGATCCCGCGACCCAGCATTCGCCGAAAGTCAGCCGCACGTCCCCGTCAACGAGGAAAGTCAGATCTTTGTTTTCGTTGCAATAATGGGCAAAATAATGCGCCAGGCTTGGCGGCGCATTTTTGAATGTCGGCATTTTCACGCCGTAAGCTTCGTAATCTTCGGTTTCGAACGGTTGGCCCGGGGCAATCAGGGCCTCGATGATAGTGTCGAGGGAATTATCAAGCTCTGTCGGCATCGGTGTACGTATCCTCTCCAATAGTCACGCCTCTTGTTTCCGAGGCGCATAAAAACGCGTAATTGTGTGAAGCGCAGGGTTCCCCTCAAACTCTGCCTATGCCAGAAGCCGCGCGAAACCTGCTCTCGCGGAATCCGATCTTCGCAGAGTTTCTTAGGGGGTAAGACACTTGCTGTCACTATTGTCTGCGGCTGCTCTTTCGAGCGTTACACCAGAGGTCGCCGCACCTGCGATTCAATGGGCCGATCTGGGCCTGACCGAAGGCATCGATCTGGGCTTTTTCACGCTGCGCTATTATTCGCTGGCCTATCTGCTCGGGATTATTTTTGCCTATTGGCACACGTCAAAAATGCTCAAACAACCCGGCGCGCCGATGGCGCAGCGGCACGCAGATGATCTGTTTTTCTACTCTACGCTCGGGGTGATCCTTGGCGGCCGTCTCGGCTATGCGCTGTTCTACAAGCCGGAACTGTTCAGCAGTTTCGAAGGCGATGGCTTCGTCAGTTGGGAATTGCTGCGGCTGTGGGATGGCGGGATGAGCTTCCATGGCGGCTTGATTGGTGTGCTGCTCGCGATTGCCTTTGTCAGCAGGCAGGGGAAACTGTCGTTCCTGCGCGTGTGCGATTACGTTGCGGTCAGCGTCCCGATGGGGATGTTGCTGGGCCGGCTGGCCAATTTTGTGAATGGCGAATTGTGGGGCCGCACCACCGATGTCCCATGGGCGATGGCCTTTCCCGAAGTGGTCAACGGTGTGCTGATCACCGGCCCGCCGCGTCATCCTTCGCAGCTTTATGAAGCAGCTCTCGAAGGGCTGCTTCTGCTGATCATTCTGCTGGTGATGTTCTGGAAAACCCGCGCCCGCTATCGCCCCGGCTTGCTTGTTGGCGTGTTCACCACGGGCATTGCGTTGGGCCGGTTCATCGTCGAATTTTTCCGTCAGCCTGACGAACATTTGACCGAATTCGCGGTCAATACCGGCCTGTCGATGGGCCAATGGCTGACAATTCCGCTGATCCTGCTGGGCGTGGCCATCACGATCCGGGCATTGCGCAATCCGCCTCTGGCCAGCGGGGCTGCGCAAAACACCGCCAACTGATGGATAATGCCGCGCAAAGTCTGGGCGACAGCTTTCGCCGGCTGATCCGCAACACCGGCCCGATCTCGCTTTCGCATTTTATGGGCGAAAGCAATGCGCGCTATTATTCGGGCAAGGACCCGCTGGGGGATGCGGGCGATTTCGTGACCGCGCCCGAAATCAGCCAGATGTTTGGCGAACTGATCGGATTGTGGCTTGCCGATATCTGGATCCGCGCAGGGCGCGAAGAGCGGGTCTATTATGTCGAGCTTGGTCCCGGGCGCGGAACGTTGGCCAAAGATGCCTTGCGCGCGGCGCGCAAATACGGGCTGGAGCCACGGATTCACTTTGTCGAAACCTCTCAAAAGCTGAAAGATATCCAGCTCAAGGAAGTTCCCGGGGCAATCTGGCACGATGATCTGTCCAGCGTTCCGATGGACGGCCCGATCCTGCTGGTTGCCAATGAATTTTTTGATGCGCTTCCGGTGCGGCAATTGGTGCGCGATGCGGATGGCTGGCGCGAAAGAATGGTCGGGCTGGACGGTGATGAATTTGTTTTCGTTGCCGGCAGCCAGCCGATGGATGCGGCGGTTCCGGCGCAATGGCGCGATGTCGAACCGGGCACCATTCTGGAATCGTGCCCGGGCGCGGCAGCGGTGATGTATGAAGCGGCGGGCCGGTTGGTCGATCAAAGCGGTGCGGCGCTGTTCATCGACTACGGCTTCGATACGCTCAAGCCGGGATCGACATTGCAGGCGGTGCACCGGCACCAGAAAGTTCCGGTCTTCGCCAATCCGGGCGGCGCGGATCTGACCGCGCATGTCGATTTCGAAACGCTTGGCCGAATTGCTGAATCGCGCGATGCGAAAATTCTGGGCACCGTCGGGCAGGGGGCGTGGCTGCGCAGTTTGGGGATCGAATCGCGCGCGCAGAATCTGGCCCAAACCGCCCCGCAATATGCCCATGAAATCCTCGCGGCGAAGGACCGTTTGGTTGCGGACGATCAGATGGGCAAATTGTTCAAAGTGATGGGTCTGACCTCTCCCGATTGGCCCGAAGGCGTCGGGTTTTCCCAAGACTAGCGCCCGATTGAGCATGCGCTCCGCAATGTGCGCAACATCAAAATTGCGGCTCTGCGCCCGCTGGTCTATGCGCAGCGCAACCAATCCAATTGATAGGCAATTCTATGCGCGCGACCCCTGATTTCGATTTCCAGCTTGGCGAAACCGCTGAAATGATTCGCGACACAACCGCGCGCTTTGCCGACGAGCAGATTATGCCGCTGGCTGAAAAGGCGGATCGCGAAGACTGGTTCCCGCGCGATTTGTGGCCGCAAATGGGGGAGCTGGGCCTGCACGGCCTGACGGTTGACGAAGAGGATGGCGGGCTGGGGCTGGGCTATCTCGAACATGTGATTGCGGTGGAAGAAGTCAGCCGCGCGAGCGCATCGGTCGGCCTGTCTTACGGCGCGCATTCCAATCTGTGCGTCAACCAGATCCGCCGCTGGGGCAATCCGGAACAGAAAGCAAAATATCTGCCCAAGCTGATTTCGGGCGAACATGTCGGCAGCCTGGCGATGAGCGAGGCAAGCGCGGGTTCGGATGTTGTTTCGATGAAACTCAAAGCCGATCAGGTGCAGGGCGGATATGTTCTCAACGGCACCAAGTTCTGGATCACCAATGCACAACATGCCGATACGCTGGTGGTCTATGCCAAAACCGCGCCCGAGCAGGGCAGCCGCGGGATCACTGCGTTTCTGATCGAGAAAGACATGCCCGGTTTCAGCATCGGCCAGAAGATCGACAAGATGGGCATGCGCGGCTCCCCCACCGCAGAGCTGGTGTTCGACGATTGCGAAGTGCCCGAAGAAAATGTGATGGGCGCGCTGCATGGCGGCGTGGGCGTGTTGATGAGCGGGCTGGATTACGAGCGCGTGGTGCTTGCCGGATTGCAGCTGGGCATAATGCAGGCGTGTCTTGATACCGTGATCCCCTATCTGCGCGAGCGCAAACAGTTCGGAAAGCCAATCGGATCGTTTCAGCTGATGCAGGCGAAAGTGGCCGATATGTATGTCGCGCTGCAATCGGCGCGCGCTTACACCTATGCGGTGGCCAAGGCCTGCGACGCCGACCAGACAACGCGCTTCGATGCGGCGGGCTGCATTCTGCTCGCCAGCGAAAACGCCTTCCGCGTGGCCGCAGAAAGCGTGCAGGCCTTGGGCGGGGCGGGCTATACGAAAGACTGGCCGGTGGAGAGGTATCTGCGCGATGCCAAACTGCTCGATATCGGCGCGGGGACCAACGAGATCCGCCGGATGCTGATCGGTCGCGAGTTGATTGGAGCGGCGGGGTAATGACGAACCAAGATGAGGCCCCGATGAACCTGATCGAAGCGCGGATCGGAGACAATGGCTTCCCAGAGGTAAGCATTGCCGCATTTCAGCTGGAGAAGCCTTTCGATTTCGGGCGCTTCATAGCTGATGTAGCTCGCCATGGAGCGAAGGCTTTTGCAACCACCTATTCTATGGACGAGGACGAGGCAATGCAGCAAATCTGTGAGGGTTTGACCGAGCAATTGCGTTGGCAGGACTCCAGCATAGAAATGATCAATCCAGGAAGTCTCGATTCATGACCGCACCCGTACTTACATCGAAACTCGATCTCGAAAGCCCCGATGCGAAAGCCAATGCGGCGCATAATCGGGCGCTGGTGGATGATTTGCGTTCGAAAGTCGCGGAGGCGGCTTTGGGCGGCAGCGAGGGCAGTCGGGAGCGGCATGTTGCGCGGGGCAAACTGCTCCCGCGTGAACGTGTAGAGCGGTTGCTCGATCCCGGATCGCCCTTTCTCGAGATTGGCCAGCTGGCGGCCAACGGCATGTATGGCAAGGATGAGATTCCAGCTGCCGGGATGATCGCCGGGATTGGCCGCGTTTCGGGGCGGCAGGCGATGATCGTGTGCAACGATGCCACGGTGAAGGGCGGTACCTATTATCCGATGACGGTGAAGAAGCACCTCCGCGCGCAGGAAATCGCGCAGGAGAATAATCTTCCCTGCGTCTATCTGGTCGATAGCGGCGGCGCGAATTTGCCGCATCAGGCCGAAGTGTTTCCCGACCGCGACCATTTCGGGCGCATCTTCTTCAATCAGGCCAATATGTCCGCCAGGCAGATTCCGCAGATCGCCTGCGTGATGGGCAGCTGCACCGCGGGCGGCGCCTATGTTCCGGCCATGTCGGACGAGACGGTGATTGTCCGCAACCAGGGCACGATCTTCCTCGCCGGGCCGCCGCTGGTGAAAGCCGCAACGGGGGAGGAAATCAGCGCTGAGGATCTGGGCGGCGGTGATCTGCATGCGAAGAAATCGGGCGTGGTCGATCACCTCGCTGAAAATGACGAACACGCGCTGACAATCGTGCGCGATATTGTCTCGCATCTGGGTGCGAATGAAGGGGCAAAGGTTGATCTGAAAGACCCGCGCCCGCCCAAATTCGATGCCGAGGAACTCTATTCGATCATTCCCGACGATGTCCGCGCGCCTTACGATGTGAAGGAAGTGATCGCGCGGATCGTCGACGGGTCCGAATTCCACGAATTCAAGGCGCAGTATGGCAGCACGCTGGTGTGCGGTTTCGCGCATATCTGGGGCATGCCGGTGGCTATCCTTGCCAATAATGGCGTGCTGTTTTCGGAAAGCGCACAGAAAGGCGCGCACTTTATCGAACTGGCCGCGCAGCGCGGCATTCCGCTGCTGTTCCTGCAGAATATTTCGGGCTTTATGGTCGGCGGCAAATATGAAGCGGAAGGCATTGCCAAGCATGGCGCGAAGCTGGTGACGGCGGTTGCCACTGCGCAAGTGCCCAAGATCACCGTGGTCATCGGCGGCAGCTTCGGCGCGGGCAATTACGGCATGGCGGGCCGCGCCTATTCCCCGCGCTTCCTGTTCACCTGGCCCAATGCGCGCATCAGCGTGATGGGCGGCGAACAGGCCGCATCGGTGCTCGCCACCGTCCACCGCGACGCTGA
The DNA here is from genome assembly GCF_009827395.1 of Pontixanthobacter aquaemixtae. Classification (GTDB taxonomy): domain Bacteria; phylum Pseudomonadota; class Alphaproteobacteria; order Sphingomonadales; family Sphingomonadaceae; genus Pontixanthobacter; species Pontixanthobacter aquaemixtae. Next base: position 723,000 of record NZ_WTYX01000002.1, read on the forward strand.
CAAATGGTCGGAGGAAGAGGCAGAAGAATTCAAGGCCCCGATCCGACAGAAATACGAAGATGAAGGCAATCCTTACTATGCCACCGCGCGCCTATGGGATGACGGCGTGATTGATCCGGCGCAGACGCGCGATGTGTTGGGCCTGGCCTTCGCCGCGACGCTGGAAGCACCGTTCCCCGACAAGCCGCAATTCGGCGTGTTCAGGATGTAACGATGGAGCTTCATTTGCCCGGTGGTCGCTTGGTAGAAATATCGAGCGTTGAAAATCTGCGGACAGAGCTGTCATTGCTGTCGCGGATTGATGATGGCGAAGCTGTCGAACTCAAAGACGGCACAAAGCATTCCATCCGGGCGGAGCGCGATGACGCCTATTGGATTGTCACGGCAAAGCCGCGCGGTTGGTGGTTTCGCCAAACGTTGACGACCGGCGACTGGATTGACCGTTCCAAGCAGAAGCGAAAGCCGTTCTGGGTACGGCGAGGCAATTTGACCGAGGCAAAAACCCGCAAGGTCTTTGTGGAGTTTTTTGAAGGAAAGAAACTCAGTCAGCCGGTTGAAGGCGCAAACTGAAGCGCCAAACTTCGCTCGCTTTCCCCAATGTAGCTGCTAGGCAGTTTGCATAGGGAGAGAGAATGCCGGAAAATCCTCAACGCAAGCGTTCGGTCCTGTCGCGTATCGTGCGGCGGATCATCATGTTGATATACAGCTGGCAGGGCTGGAAGCTCGATGGCGGCTTGCCCAAAGATCTAAAAAAATATGTGATCGCGGGCGCGCCGCATACGTCGAATTGGGACTTCGTGTTTTTCGCCGGTGCGACCGCGAAACTGGGTGTGCAGCCCAATTTCATGGGCAAACACACGCTGTTTCAGGGCATCATGCGCAATTTCATGTTCGATATGGGCGGTATCCCGATCGACCGGACCAAACGCGCCAATGCGGTCGAACAGGTCGCGGCGGAATTTGAACGGCGCGATGAACTGGCGCTGGTCATCGCGGCGGAGGGATCGCGCACCACCGATGGCAGCTGGAAATCGGGCTTTTACAATATTGCCCGCGCCGCCAAGGTTCCGATCATTGCCGCATGGGTTTGCAACGAACGCAAGATATTGGGTTTCAGCGAGCCGGTTTGGCCAACGGGCAATTATGGCGAGGATCTCGCCAAGATTGCCGCATTCATGCGGTCCAAATTGCCCAATTACGAGCGTTACAAAGTGCTCGAAGCGCAAGCAAAGCGGGTAATTGCCGAACAGGGCGGTTGAGAAGCCGGCAATCTTCATTACATAGCCTTCAGCGCCAAATTTTTCGGCAGGAAGGTGCGCGATGACGCAAGACGATCTTCAGGAAGAACGCGGCGGCCTGGTCAGGCTGGCGATGAGGCTGATCGAAAGGCGCGGCAGCGAAGTCAGCCGTGCCATACTCGCGTCGGAAGCCGAAATCGCCCGTTCGCGCATCGATGCGATCTTTCCCGAAGAAGACGATCTGTTCCAGGCGATACTGGAAGACTGGTACGCGCCAGACATTGCGATCATGGAAGAGGTGATCGAATCCGATCTGCCGATCCAGCGCAAGTTCTACGAATTTTTCGCGCGGCGCTTTGCGCGTGAGATGGACCGTTACCGTCAGGATCCGGCGCAGTTCGCGCTCTATGTCGAACTGGGAACCGCACGGCTGGAGCAAGTGCGCGGCTATATCGATCTGGCCGACCACTATATGAGCATTCTCGTCGCCGAAGCGCAGGCCGAAGGATTCTTCGCGGATTTGAAGATCGATCAGGCGATGTCGCTGATCAACCAGATGGTGATCTGCTACACATCACCGCAAGTGATGATGATGCTGGGCGACAGGCTGACCGAGGAGAAGCTCGGCCAGATTATCGATACGCTGTTTGCCGGCCTGACCGCCAAGAAAGGCGGTGCGCGCGGCGTGGCAAGCCTGAAGCTTGCTTAATCGGCGCGGGTGATCCGGCCCAAAGCGGGCAGTTCGAGCACATCGGTGGTTTGCAAATAGGCCTCAAACGCGTCGAGATCGACCGGCCCCGTCACGACATCGCTGCCTTCTTCAAACACGGTGAAACTGTCCCCGCCTGCGGCCAGAAAGCTGTTCATGGTGACACGGTAGGTGGCGGATGGATCGATTGGTTTCCCCTCCAGCGTCACCGAGACTACACGGCTGCCGGCCGGGCGCGTCATATCATAGCTTAGCGCGAAGCCTTTCGACGCAGAGAATGTCTGGACAAAGCCTTCATCATCGAATTGCTGTTCCAGCAGAGCCAGCAATTGCGTGCCGGTAAAGCTCTTGGTGATCAGAGTATTGCCGAAAGGCTGGACGGCATAGGCATCACCATAGGTGATGGTCCCGTCGTCACCGGGCGCCAAGCCGGTGCGGATGCCCGAATTGTTCATGAATGCGATCTGCGCGCCCGCTTCTGCGGTGCCGAACAATTGCGCATCGGCAATGAAATTGCCCAGCCGCGTTTCTTCGGTTGCCGGGCCGGGGTCTTTGGCATCCCCCGATATCCGCCCGATGGGGCGCTCTGCCGCCGCGCGCGATGCCTCGACATAAAGCTTAACATAGGCCGCCATTTCGGGATTTGCGGCAAATTGTTGATAGTCCGCGCTGGGCACGGCTGGCGATCCGTCGCGGGTTGTTCCGACGCTTTGCACCACCACGTTGTTCGCGCTTTTCGCGGTGACATCGCCCGTTGCCGGATCAATCGTCAGAACAATATCGGTCAGCATCGATCCGCCATAACCGGCGCTGGTCACCAGGAAATCGCGCGCGGGATCGATCGCCGAATAGTCGCAGACATAGGCGAAATGCGTGTGGCCCGAAATCACCACGTCGATCTTGGGATCAAGCTGCGCCAGAATATCGAGCAGCGGGCCCGAAACGCCGCCGCAGCTTTTGTTATTATAGCCGACTTCGGTGTAGAGGCCCTGGTGGATTGACACCACGATCGCATCGGCACCGGCTTTCTCCAGATCGGGAATCAATGCGTTGATCGCCGCCGCTTCGTCGGTAAATTGCAGGCCCGCAACCCCGCTGGGCGTCACCAGAGTAGGCGTGTCTTTCAGCGTCAGGCCGATAACGCCAACCGCGATATCCTGACCACCGGCATCGAAGCGCTTGATGCCATAGGCAGGAAACAATGTGCTTCCGTCCGGCATCACGACATTGGCGGCGAGAAAGCGGAATTCGGCGCCGGGATAAGGGTTTTCGACCGCGCATGGCTGGCGCAGCGTGTTCTTTTCGCACCCGCCGTCCTGAATGCGCTTCAATTCTTTCCAGCCGCGGTCAAACTCGTGATTGCCGACCGCGTTGAAATCGAGGCCCATCCGGTTCATCGCGCCAATCGCGGGTTCATCAAGGAAGATTGACGAGGCCAGCGGACTGCCGCCGATCAGATCGCCCGCCGCAATCACCAGAGTATTGTCGAACCCTTCGCGATATTGCTCGATCACGGTCGCAAGATAGGCTGCCCCCGCTGCATAGATCTGCTGCGTTTGGCCCGCATCATCCATCACTCCGATCGGGCGGCGGATCGGCTCTATATTGCCGTGAAAATCGTTGAGCCCGATAATTTTGACGGTGACCGGGTCTGCCGATGCGATGTCGGTGGAACTGTCGGGGACCGTCATGCACCCGCCAAGCAGCGTGGCAGACAGAGCCGCGGTAAGAAATTTTGCTGTCGATTTGATCATCACCCGTCGATGCGACGCGATTGTGTCAATGTAAAGTCTCGCCGCGCTATAAATCCGCTGCCGCTGCGGCGGCCGATGCCCATGCCCATTGAAAATTATATCCGCCAAGCCATCCCGTCACATCGACCGCTTCGCCAATTGCGTAGAGGCGCGGGACTTTTTTGGCTTCCATCGTCTTGGATGACAATTCGCCGGTGTCGATGCCGCCCGCGGTGACTTCGGCCTTGGCGAAGCCTTCGGACCCGTTGGGCAAAAATTCCCACCGTGCCAGCTTCGCTTCTGCCGCGCGCAACGTCTTGTCGGGGGCATTGCCCAGCTCGACCGTGACGGACAGCTTTTCGGCGAGGATCGCCGCCAGCCGGTCTGGCAGAGCGTCTTTGAGAACGGACTTCAGATTGCTGCGCGGGTTTGCGCGTTTGGCGTCGAGCAGCCAGCCCTCTGCCCGGTCCGGCAGGAAATTGATCGCGACGGTCTTTCCGGACTGCCAATAGGATGAAATTTGCAGGATCGACGGGCCGGACAAGCCGCGATGGGTAAATAGGGCCGCCTCGCGAAAAGCGGTCTTACCGCTGCTGGCCACCACTTCGGCGGAAACGCCCGAAATATCGCGGAACAACACATCGTCCCCGCCCAGCGTCAGCGGGACCAGCGCGGGGCGCGGCTCCACCACTTTCAGCCCGAATTGCCGCGCAAGATCATAGGCGTAGCCGGTCGCCCCCATTTTCGGAATCGAAGGCCCGCCGGTCGCGATTACCAGCGAATGCGCGCCGTGCAATGCGCCATTTGCCCTGACCAGAAAGCTGCCATCGGCCTGCTCGACCGCGGTCACATGCTGGTCGCACATCACCTCGACATGCCCGCCTGCTTCTTTCGCCTTGTCGCATTCCTCCAGCAGCATCGCGACAATCTGCCTTGCGCTTTGATCGCAGAACAGCTGGCCCAGCGTCTTCTCGTGCCAGGCGATGCCATAGCTTTCGACCAGATCGAGGAAATCGCGCGGGGTGTAGCGGCTGAGTGCCGATTTCGCGAAATGCGGATTGGCGGAGAGATAATTGGCCGGGCCCGCGCCGATATTGGTGAAATTGCACCGTCCCCCGCCCGAGATCAGTATCTTCCTGCCCGGCGTGGGTGCTTTTTCCAGCACAAGTATGCGCTTGCCGCGCTGCCCGGCTCTGGCTGCGCAGAACAGACCGGCGGCACCGGCGCCAAGGATAATCGTATCATAGGCCATGCGCGGTCAGGCGGGCTCGGCCGCGTCCGGTTCCAGAGGGGTCAGATCGCGCTCGCGCTGTTCTTTCGAAATAGTCCATGCGGCGAGAAACAGCCCGGCAACCAAGGGGCCGACAACGATCCCCGAAAGCCCCATCAAGCCAATGCCGCCAAGCGTCGTCACCAGAATCATCCAGTCAGGAATTCCGGTGTCGCGCCCGACCAGAATGGGGCGCAGCAAATTGTCGGCCATGCCGATCACCACGATGCCCGACACGATTACCAGAATGCCTTGCCAGATTGCCCCGGTCGCGAGCAGCCAAACCGCCACCGGCCCCCAGACAATCGCCGGGCCCAAGGCGGGCAATAGCGAGAACACCGCCATCAGCAGGCCGAACAGCATTGCCGAAGGGACGCCGGCAATTGCAAAAGTGATTGCCCCGAGTGCGCCCTGAACAAGGCCGACCACCACCGATCCTTTCACGGTGGCGCGGACGATGTTGAGGAATTTGTCGGCCAGCCGCTCGGCAATATCGCGTTCCATTGGCAATGCGCCAACCACCGCGCGGCCGATGGTCTTGCCGTCGCGCAGCAGGAAGAAGGTTGCATAGAGGCCGACACCGAAAGCAAGCACGAAACCGGCGGCGCTGCTGCCAATGGTCACTGCCTGACGCGCAATTGCCCCGGTACTTTCGCGGGCGAAATCCTGCGCCTTGTCGAGCAGGCCCTGCAGATTGCCGAAGCCAGCATTGTCGAGCGAGGCCTGAATGCCCAGCGGCAATGCGTCGTGGATTTGGGTGAACCATGCAGCCACATCAATCTCGCCATCTCTGAAAGCGAAGAACACCTCGACCATTTGTTCGACCGCAATGCTGCCGACGAAGAAAGCCGGGATCAGCACGGCTACGGTGATGATCAGCAACGCCGCCGCCGCGCAGCGGCTGTCGCTGCCGCCCAGTTTCCGGCGGAACCATTGGAACAGCGGCTGGAACATGATTGCCGCCAATGTCGCCCACAAAAGCGGGCGCGCAAACGGCCAGATCACCAACAGCAGTGCCAACGTGACCAGCGCAAGGAACAGCACAAATCCGCCGCGCTCGATTGCGTTGTTCGGTGCGTTGGCTTCCATGGGTTGCTCCTTCAGCTTCGGATTGTGCTCAGCGCCGCGCGTCTTTGACCAGCACGCGGTACAGGCTGGCGCCCAGCATCAGCGCAGCGGCCGCGATGATCGCCCCGGCCCAGAACCAGTGCGCCAGCAAGAGCTCTTCGGCAATGGCTCCGGTGTCGGAATTCTGGTGCACGCCGCCAATGACGGCTCCGGTTGAAAACAGATAGCCCCATTGGCCAAACATGCTCACCGCCGCATGGATGCCCAGAAACTGGACGGCAAAACGGCTGACGGCCTCGCTTCCTTTTTGCGCGATGAACAGGATCAGCACTGCTGTGGGGAGCAATACCGCCCAGCCCACCACGCTGCGCACCCAGATTGCGGTGGTGATTATGATCACCCCGCCCAGCGCGGTCAGCGCCAGCCGCCGCATATTCTCTTTGGTTGAAGCAAGGATCATCAAGGAACCGGCGATGGCCGGGCCCAGCGGGCCGCCCGCGCTGACCAGCGCCTCTGTAACCGGCCAGGTGCCGGGCGGTGATCCGGTCATCGCATAGCCATTGCCATTGGCGAAAATAACCAATTCGTAGAAATCGAGGCCGAGCAGGATCGCGGTCAGCCCATGCCCCATCTCGTGAAACCAGGTGGTCAGGATGAAGAACGGGTAAGTGATGTAATTGCCCAGCGGCAGCTTGGGCAGGATGATAACCGCCAATGCCGCAAGCGCGAGCCAGCCGGGATGATCCTTGGCAGGCTTGTACGGGCTCGCACCGAATTTTGCAGGCTCGATCGCGCTGTATTTTTTCGGACGGCGGAACAGACCGGAAAGTTTGTCACGCACGCCCATTTCGCGCTCTAGATATCTAGGTTGGCGACATTCAGCGCGTTGTCCTGAATGAACTCACGCCGCGGTTCGACCACATCGCCCATCAGCCGCGTGAAGATCTCGTCGGTAATATCCGCATCTTCGACTTTCACCTGCAGCAGCGCACGGTTTTCCGGATCGAGCGTGGTTTCCCAAAGCTGCTCGGCGTTCATTTCACCCAGACCTTTATAGCGGGCGATCGACAGGCCCTTGCGTCCCGCCGCCATTACCGCGTCGAGCAATTGGGTTGGCCGGGTGATGGCGCCATCATCTGCGAAAGCGGGCGCCTCGGCGGCATCATCATTGTCGTCAGCAGCAGCGGCATCCTCGCTCGATCCTTTGACCAGACGCGAGGGATGTTCGTAGAGATCGGCATGATCCGAAGCGATGCGATGCAGCCTGCGGGCTTCGGCGCTGGTCAGGAATGCCGCTTCGATTTCGTGAACATCGGTCACACCGCGCCACAGCCGTTCAAAAATGACCGAACCGTCATCGCGGATTTTCGCGGACCATTTGGCCTCGCTGTCGCCCAGCTGGAGACGGCGCGCGGCATTGGTCAGCGCCGCCTGGCGGCCATTGTGGTCAAGCGCGGGATCAAGCGCGCCGCCCAGCGCCATCGCTTCTATCAGAGCGGCGTCATATTTCGTCGGCACAAACGCCATCAGATTGCGGATTTGCAAGGCATGCTCGACCAGCGCCGACAGCTCTGCCCCGCCGCGCGCGCCGCCTTGGGTTTCCAGCAACTGGCCCTGCAATCCGGCCTCGATCAGATAGCGGTCCATTGCCGGCTGGTCTTTCAGATAGACCTCGCTGCGGCCCTTGTTGACTTTGAACAAAGGCGGCTGGGCGATGAACAGATGGCCGTTCTTGATGATCTCCGGCATTTGCCGGTGGAAGAATGTCAGCAGCAGCGTGCGGATATGCGCCCCGTCAACATCGGCGTCGGTCATGATCACGATTTTGTGATAGCGCAGCTTGTCGATCGTGAATTCATCGCGGATACCGGTGCCCATTGCCTGGATCAGCGTGCCGACTTCCTTCGATGAAATGATCCGGTCAAACCGCGCGCGTTCGACATTGAGGATCTTACCTTTGAGCGGCAGGATCGCCTGATAATGCCGGTCGCGGCCCTGCTTGGCGCTGCCGCCCGCAGAATCGCCCTCCACTAGGAACAGTTCCGATTTCGCCGGATCGCGTTCCTGGCAATCGGCCAGCTTGCCGGGCAGGCTGGCGATATCCATCGCGCCCTTGCGCCGGGTCAGCTCGCGCGCTTTCTTGGCCGCTTCGCGCGCGGCGGCAGCGTCGATAACTTTCTGGATGATGGTTTTGGCGTTGGCAGGATTTTCTTCCAGCCATTCGGTCATCTTCTCGCCCATCAGCGCTTCGAGCGGCTGGCGGACTTCGGAGGAAACCAGCTTGTCCTTGGTTTGCGAAGAGAATTTCGGATCGGGCAATTTGACCGAAACAATCGCGGTCAGGCCTTCGCGCATATCTTCGCCCGACAGGCTGACTTTTTCCTTCTTCATCAGGCCCGAAGACGCGGCGTAATTGTTGAGCGTGCGGGTCAAGGCGGCGCGGAAGGCGGCCAGATGGGTGCCGCCATCGCGCTGCGGGATGTTGTTGGTGAAGCACAGCACGTTTTCGTAATAGGAATCGTTCCATTCCAGCGCGACTTCGATTCCGATCCCGTCTTTCTCCGCAGATATCGCAATCGGTTCTTCGATCAGCGCCTGCTTGTTGCGGTCAAGATAGGATACAAATGCCCCGATCCCGCCTTCATAGAACAAATCATGTTCCTGCGGTTCTTCGCCGCGATTGTCGCGGATCAGAATGCGCACACCCGAATTGAGGAAGGCCAGCTCGCGGTAACGATGTTCGAGCTTTTCAAAGTCATAGGAAGTGACGTTTTTGAAAGTTTCCTCGCTCGCCATGAAAGTGACACGCGTGCCCTTCTTCAGGCCGTCTTTATCGCCGTTGCTGTCAACCTTGGGGGCATCGCCTTTGACTTCCAGCGAATTGACCGCTTCGCCATGTTCGAAGCGCATCCAGTGCTCTTTGCCTTCGCGCCAGATCGTCAGCTCCAGGAACTCGCTCAGCGCATTGACCACCGACACGCCCACGCCGTGCAAGCCGCCGGAAACCTTGTAGGCATTGTCATCATTGGTGTTGTCGAATTTACCGCCCGCATGCAGCTGGGTCATGATAACTTCTGCGGCTGACACGCCCTCTTCCTTGTGCATCCCGACCGGAATGCCGCGGCCATTATCCTCTACCGAAACCGAACCATCGGGGTTGAGCTCGATCAGAACCAGATCGCAATGCCCGGCCAAAGCCTCGTCAATCGCATTGTCCGAAACTTCGAACACCATATGGTGCAGACCGCTGCCGTCATCGGTGTCGCCAATATACATGCCGGGACGTTTGCGGACGGCGTCCAGGCCTTTGAGAACTTTGATCGAATCGGCACCATATTCGCCCTGCTGGACGGCTTTTTCGGGCGGCAGATTCTCTGGAGTATCGGGTGTTTCGCTCATGCCCATTATATAGGTGCTGCGTGGGCATATCCAAAGCGTTTTGCCCCTTTTACCCACACCAATCGGCGGGATCGTTTCATATGAAACCGGTTGACGTCTGGCCGGCTACAGCGCAACGAGAATGCCATGCTGTCGGTGCTTGATATTTTCCGGATCGGGATTGGCCCTTCCAGTTCGCACACGGTCGGACCGATGCGGATTTCGAGCATGTTTGTGCGCGCGCTCAAACGCAGCGGAAAGTTCGCCCGTGTGGCCAAAATCCACATCGAATTGCAGGGGTCTTTGGCGCTGACAGGTATCGGCCACGGCACGCCGCGCGCGTCGATATTGGGGCTGATGGGTCACCGGCCTGAAACTTATGATCCGGCGAAAGGTGACGCCCAGCTTGACCGGATCGAGAGCGAGAATGTGCTGTCGCTCGGCGGCGAACGCGACATTGCCTTTGATAGCAGCGCCGATGTCGATCTGGCCGGGCATATCATTCCCGATCTGCACCCCAACGGGATGCGGCTGATCGCCTATGACAGCGCGGGCGAAGTGCTCTCGGACAGGCAGTATTTCTCCACTGGTGGCGGGTTCGTGGCATCGCAGCGGCAGCTGGAAAAGCCGGCCAAGAATGATCGCGTAAAGGCGGGCAGCCCGGTGCCGCACCGCTTTGCTTCGGCGGCCGATTTGCTGGAACTGTGCGCCGCAGAACAATTGTCGATCCACGATCTGGTGCTTCAGAACGAAGATGCGATGCGTCCGCGCGAGAAGACCCTGGCCGGGATCGACAAGGTTGCCGAGGCGATGGATGGCTGCATCGATCGCGGGCTGGCGCAGACGGGCATTCTTCCCGGCGGGCTGAAGGTCCGCCGCCGCGCGCCCGAACTTTGGGGCAAGCTGCAATCCAACCCGCAATCGAATGAGCGCGAACAATTGTTCGACTGGCTCAATTGCTTTGCGATGGCGGTGAATGAAGAAAATGCGGCGGGCGGCAAAGTTGTGACCGCGCCAACCAATGGCGCGGCGGGGATTCTGCCCGCGGTGATGCGGTTTTATTGCCTCGACGCCGAAGACAATGCGTGCACCGAAAGCCGCCGCAAATTCCTGCTCACTGCCGGGGCAATCGGCCTGCTGTACAAGCAGCGGGCTTCGATTTCGGGGGCGGAAATGGGCTGTCAGGGCGAAGTGGGCGTGGCCTGTTCGATGGCGGCCGGCGGGCTTGCGGCACTGTGGGGCGGAACACCGACCCAGATTGCCAGCGCGGCGGAAATCGGGATGGAACACAATCTCGGCCTGACATGCGATCCGGTGGGCGGGCTGGTGCAAGTGCCGTGTATCGAACGCAACGCGATCGGCGCGGTCAAGGCGGTCAATGCCGCGCGTTTGGCGCTTCACCGCGATGAAGTGTCGATCGTTTCGCTCGATCAAGTGATCGAAACCATGCGCCAGACCGGCCTCGATATGTCCACCAAATACAAAGAAACGAGCCAGGGCGGGCTGGCGGTCAACGTTATCGAGTGCTGACCCTCTATTGCTGCGCGCCTGTTGCTTGAGGCTGCGCTGCGGGTGCATCGTCGATCAGCGGCGGGAGCTCTGGCAAGCCGATGCGGAAATGCACGGCGCCCTGCCAAATGGTCTGGTCAAACAATTGGATCATGCCGGCCCGCGCCGCATCGTCGAACTGGCTCTTGTGACAATCCGCAGCGCGGATCGAAGCGGCCAGATCATCGGGCGAATAGTCATACGGCACTTGCAGCAATTCGGGATCGGTTTGTGCCCAGTTCTGCATTTCCGCCACCGGGGGCAGCGTGCCTTTGGGGATTCCCGGATACATCACCGCCGGGCGGTCCTCACCCATTTCCTGCACCAGCTGCGTGGTCACGGCGCTGACCATCCGGTGGTCGGCATGGCCATATCCGCCATCGGGCCCCCAAGTGAAAACGAGTTCGAAATTGCCCGTTCGGATCAAGGGTTGCAGCGCGGCAGACAGCTTCTGTGCGGGGCTGCCCGGATGGTGGGCATTGACGCCCAGCGTGCCATCGCCCAGCCGCAGGAATGTGACATCGGGATTGCCCAGCGCCTGCATCGAACAGCGCGCTTCATTCTCGCGGTGGGCGGCCAATGCCGCGCCGCGCTCCATCGTTGACACTCCCGGTCCCTGATCCCCGCTTGTGACGAATATTACCGTTACCGGCTGGCCCCTGCGTGCCGCCCGCGCCAGTACGGGGGCGACGAATAGCTCGTCATCGGGATGGGCAAACACAAACAGCAGCCGCGGCTTGCCTTTGGCCTCGGCTTCGACTCCGGCTTCATGCGCATGCGCTGGTCCGCCGGCCAACATCGCCGCCATTGCTGCCACCCAACCAATTGCACGCATCCGGAATCTCCTTGGCTTTGCTTGGCAAGCCTGCGTAAGTGCCGGCCGACCAATAGCATAGACGCATTATATCAGGAGCACCCGGTTGACGATGCTTGAGACCCTATCCGCCCCTTTCGGTTCCTATCGCACCATTTTGGACGGCTGGGCGCGTCAGCAACCCGATCATCCCGCTCTGCGCGACGACAATGGCAAATTGTCGTGGCAGGAAATGATGGAGCGCGTTGACCGGATCGCGGCGCAATTGCAGGCAAAGGGTCTGGAGCGCGGCCAATCGGTTGCGATTCTGGGCACTTCGACCGTCAATTATGCGCTGGTGTTTCTGGCCGCCGTTCTGGCAGGCGGTGTCGCTGCACCGCTGACGACGAGCGCCAGCCCAGAACAGCTCGACGGCATGGCTAAGGATTCGGGTGCGCGGCATCTGTTCGTCGATCGCGCAAAACTGACCGAGCTTGGAGAAGGCTTTGTACCCGATCTGGAACATATCGTACTGGATGAAGAGCTGGACAGCTGGATGGCACCGGCGGGTGCGCAGCCCGCTTTGATCGAGCCGACCGGCGATGAACCGTTCAACATTATCTATTCGAGCGGAACCACCGGTATTCCCAAAGGCATCGTCCATTCGCACACCATGCGCTGGCGCCAGTTTGCCGCGACCGCCGCGTCCTTTCTCGCGACCGGGCTGGAGGTGCGCTCGCTGACTTCCACGCCGCTTTATTCGAACACGACGATGGTGGCGTTTCTGTCGGCATTGCTCGCGGGCGGAACGGTGAGCATCATGGGCAAGTTCAACACCGTCCGCTGGCTGGAAATTGCCCAGCGTGACCGGATCACCTTAACCATGCTGGTTCCGGTGCAATATCAGCGGCTGATGGATGAACCGGCATTCGATGATTTCGACCTGTCCAACCTGCAGATCAAATATTGCACTTCGGCGCCGTTCTCTGCCGAGCTCAAGGCCCAAGTTCTCAAGCGCATGCCGGGCGGTTTGATCGAGATCTATTCGATGACCGAAGGCGGCGTGGTGTGCCTGCTCTATGCGCATGAACACCCGACCAAACTGCACACGGTGGGCCAGCCCGCGCCGGGCAGCGAGCTCAAAGTCATGGGCGAGGATGGGCAGTTACTGCCGCCGGGCGAGGCGGGCGAACTGATCGGGCGCGGTCCGGCGATGATGAGCGGGTACAAGAACCAGCCCGGCAAAACCTCCGAAGCGCAATGGATCGATCCGGAAACGGGCGAATGGTGGATGCGGATGGGCGATATTGGCCGTGTCGACGAGGATGGCTTTGTCGAGCTGGTCGGCCGCGCGAAAGACATGATCATATCGGGTGGCTTCAATATCTACCCCGTCGATCTGGAGAATGAACTGCTGAAAGAAGACGGCGTGGTTGAGGCCGCGGTGATCGGCGTGCCGAGCAAGGCCTGGGGCGAAACGCCGGTCGGCTTTGTGACGCTGAACGCGCCGAAGGATACCGCCGATATTCTCGGCACAGTGAATGCGCGTTTGGGCAAGACGCAGCGGCTATCGGCGCTGCACGCAATCGACGAAATGCCGCGCAGCCATATCGGCAAACTGCTCAAGACAGAGCTGCGCAGCGAAGCCGAAACTCGCGGGCTTCCGGATTAGGTATAGGGAAGATTTAGAGACGCGGCTGCCTGCAAAAGGGAGGGGGACTGTAGGTCAGCCGCGTCTCTGGTCGCTTCCATCTCTCTCAGCGGCGGGCCTGGGACTTTGCCTCGGGCCGGGCGCTGTGCCGCACTCGCGGGCAGCGGAGATTTCAGCCGGAAAAAGATGCGTTAAACGCTGTCATTTTCCCGTTCGTCCCCGGCAGCGGTTTTTGGGAGAGGAGACCGATCCGCCGGTTCGGAAGACGAAATAATAGTGCGCGCGAATTTATACAAATGACAAAACCTCAGGCATTGTTCACTTTTTTGCAACAAAACTTTGGGTCATGCGAGAGCCCGGGCGAGCATCAAACTGCCAGGTGAAACCGCGAATATTCTGGCCGGAAATTAGCCGCCCGAAGGCGCAATGTCCGCGGCTTTCTCAGCGCGGCCAAGGCCCATCAGGAACAGGGCGAGCGCGATCAGGGCAAAGCCCGCCGCCAGCAGGATCGGCATGCCCGGGAACCGGTATTCGGCGCCAGCAAATGCGGCGAAGACCAGCGTGTAAATCGGCGGGCCGATGACCGCAGCCAGGCTACCCACAGCCTGCGTTGCGCCCTGCAATTCGCCCTGGCTGGTCGCATCGACAAACCGGCTGTTCATCGCCGCGATCGAAGGCTGGACGAGGCCTTGCAATCCGCCGAACAGCAAGGCCGCGTAAATCAGCGGATCGAAACGGACAAAGGCATATACCAGGCTGACGATCAGCACCGAAGCGATGCCGACGATCACCGAATTGCGTTCACCCAGTTTGGGCGCAAGATATCGCAGGCCGAGGCCCTGCACCAGCGCGCTCGATATCCCCACGCAGGCGAGCGAGAAGCCGATTTCCGCCTCTCCCCAACCGAATGCGGCGATGGCGAAATAGGCCCAGATGATCGGATAGACCAAATGCGCCAGCTGCCACACGCCCAGCGCCGCCACGAACCAGAGCACGGTGGTGTTCTGCTGGCCCAGTGCCTTGAGGCTCGAAAAGGCATTGGCTCTCGCGAGATTGAACGCCCGCCGCTTTTCCGGCGGTAAGCTCTCGCGCAATACAAAGAAACCGATGGCGAAATTGAGGAAGGCCAGCGCCGCCGCGGCGAGGAAGGGATAGCGCGGGTCAAACACGCCAAGCGCACCGCCAAGCGCCGGACCGAATATGAAGCCCAGCCCGAAAGCCATGCCGACAAGACCGAAATTGGCCGCGCGTTTTTCCGGCGGGGTGATGTCGGCAATATAGGCATAGGCGGCGGAGAAGCTGGCCCCGGTAATGCCCGCGATCATCCGCCCGACGACCAGCCACCACAAAGTCGGCGCGAAGGCCATCAGCAGATAATCGAGCCCGAAGGCAAAGATCGAAGCGAGCAGCACCGGCCGCCTGCCGAACCGGTCCGACAGATTGCCGATGATCGGCGCGAAAATGAATTGCAGCGCGGCATAACCAGCGCCGAGCCAACCGGCCCATATCGCCGCGCGGTCCACCGGAAATGCGCCCAATTCCATGATCAGCGACGGTAGCACGGGCATAATCAGCCCGAAGCCGAGCATGTCGAGGAACACCACCATAAAAACGAATCCGAGGCTGGCGTGTTTCGTCATCGGTTCTGTTCCCCCTGATCGAAGCGACCGGCTAGATGAAATGGCGGGGGAACACAATCGATCCAGCCTCTGGGTTTACGGCCAAGCTATCTTGCCGGTTTGAAGCCGATTGCCTATCGCCGCGCGCATGGACCCAGCACACAATCTCGATTCCACCCGGCCCGATTCCATCCTGATCGTCGATTTCGGCAGCCAGGTGACCCAGCTTATCGCGCGCCGCGTGCGCGAAGCGGGCGTCTATTCGGAAATCGCGCCTTTCTCCATGGCGGAAGAAGCGTTTCACCGGATGAAGCCCAAAGGGATTATCCTGTCCGGTTCCCCCGCCGGGGTTCCCGAAGAAGGCAGCCCGCGCGCGCCCGAATTGCTGTTCGAGGCGGGCATTCCGATCCTTGGCATTTGTTACGGCCAGCAAGTGATGACTCACCAGCTGGGCGGCGAAGTGCGCCCCGGCCACGAAACGGGTGAGGGCGGCGAATTTGGCCGCGCCTTCCTGACCGTGACCAAGGATTGCGCGCTGTTTGACGGCCTGTGGAAAGAGGGCGAGCGCCATCAGGTGTGGATGAGCCATGGTGACAAGGTCACCCGTTTTGCCGACGGGTTCGAAATCGTTGCCACCAGCGACGGCGCGCCCTTTGCGGTGATCGCCGATGAAAAACGCCAGTTTTACGGCACCCAGTTCCATCCCGAAGTCGTCCACACGCCCGATGGCGGAAAGCTGATTGCCAATTTCGCGCATAAGGTTTGCGGGCTTAAAGGCGATTGGACAATGGCCGCCTATCGCGAAACCAAAGTCGCCGAAATCCGCGAGCAAGTGGGTGACAAGCGCGTGATCTGCGGATTGTCGGGCGGGGTCGATAGCTCTGTCGCAGCGATCCTGATCCACGAGGCAATCGGTGACCAACTGACCTGCGTATTCGTCGATCACGGCTTGCTGCGGCTGGACGAACGCCAGCAGGTCGAAACCATGTTCCGCGATCATTACAATATCCCGCTGGTCGTGGTCGATGCCGAAGAACGCTTCATGGCGGGGCTCGATGGCGTGTCCGATCCGGAGAAGAAGCGTAAATTCATCGGCGGCGAGTTTATCAATGTGTTCGAAGAAGAAGCGGCAAAAATCGGTGGCGCGGATTTCCTTGCCCAGGGCACGCTTTATCCCGATGTGATCGAAAGCGTGTCTTTCACCGGCGGGCCAAGCGTGACGATCAAAAGCCACCACAATGTCGGCGGCTTGCCCGAACGGATGAATATGGAACTGGTCGAGCCATTGCGCGAACTGTTCAAGGATGAAGTGCGCGATCTGGGCCGCGAGTTGGGCCTGCCCGATATCTTTGTCGGCCGTCACCCGTTCCCCGGACCGGGCCTGGCAATCCGCATTCCGGGCGAGGTGGACAAATCCCGCTGCGATATCCTGCGCAAAGCCGATGCGATCTATCTCGATGAAATCCGCAAAGCCGGCCTATACGACGCGATCTGGCAGGCCTTCG
This sequence comes from Pontixanthobacter aquaemixtae, assembly GCF_009827395.1. Classification (GTDB taxonomy): domain Bacteria; phylum Pseudomonadota; class Alphaproteobacteria; order Sphingomonadales; family Sphingomonadaceae; genus Pontixanthobacter; species Pontixanthobacter aquaemixtae. The sequence continues at coordinate 739,512 of NZ_WTYX01000002.1, forward strand.
CCGTGCTGCTCCCCGTCAAAACGGTGGGCGTGATGGGCGATCACCGCACCTATGACAGCGTTTGCGGGCTGCGCGCGGTGACCAGCACCGACGGTATGACGGCAGATGTCTATCCCTTCGACGCCGCATTCCTGACGCAAGTGGCAACGCGGATTGTCAACGAAGTGCAAGGCATCAACCGCGTCGTCTATGACTACACCAGCAAACCGCCAGGCACGATCGAGTGGGAATAACGCGCGCGGCTTAGTTTCGACGAATCGCTAGACGACCCAGTTCTTATGCTCTGATGCTGATTTCGATTGCATCGAGGGGAACCCCAAATTTGGCTGCCAAACCCTCTTTCGCTTCAAGGATTGAGATCGGCTTCGGCAACGCGGTCTGTGCTGACTTCCGCTCATTTGAGAGACGAATGAAGCGAACGCGCTCACGACTCATGTCAACGTCGCGCGTTTCCCAGCCGACACTTTGCCAAGCCAAGTGCTGACCGCCGCGATCATCCGTGCGATTAGCCCACCAAGGACGATGCCGATAGGCACTATCTGGTAAGTCGCCATCAATCATGTCTCCGATCTGATTGAAGGTGAGCCAAACTTCGTTTCCATCATAGTCTGCGAGAAGGTTTGATAGAGGATCGTACTTTGACATAATGCACTCCGAGTACCAAGGTGTGATATATTTATATAATAAGTAATATTATGTCAAGTGTTTTTTGGCCTGCGCGCAGCTCCGATCCGCGCGCCGAAACGCTCCGACCTATCGATAGCCCAACCCCGACCTGACGCGTTCTTGCAAGGCGGCGAAATCGCTTGGTGGTATGCGGAGCGAAATTGTCTGGGGGAATTGCCATGCAAACGCGTTGGATCGGGATCGGGTTGTTGGCTTTGGCGGTCTCCCATCCGGCTTGGGGCCAGACACCCCCGCCGCCGCCGCCGCCGTCATCGTCTCCCTCAACGGAAACGATGACGCTTGTCGAGATCATTGACCGGTGCCGGACGTTCCAGCCCAATACCAAGCTTTCCCGCGAGCATATGTATGATGCCTGCCTCGACGCGGTGGATGCCGCGGAAGACGGGCTGGCATCCAATGCGCCGCGAACCAACAGCAATGTCGCGCGCGATATTGCCAACACCTATCGCTCGCGCGCAGCCGAAACCGCGACGATCGCCATGTATTTCCGGATCGGCATGGATGGGAAGCTGACGCGAAGTTCGTGCGTCATGGCGTCGCATGCGGTGGCCCGTTACAACCAGATTGAGGAAGGGCATTCGGCACGGAACCAGACCGCCTTTCTGGGCCCCGCCAAGACCCGGCTCAACGCCTGCAAGCAGCTTTTCCCCTCCGACAGTCTGGCCGCGCCAGAGCGGTTCGGGTTGATGAAAACAACGGCAGCCAATCCCAAGCAGGAAGCGATAACTGCCTGCCTCGGATTCAAAAGCGCGGTCGGGATACCGCGCAAGCTGATCCATTTTACCTGCCTCCAGGCCTATGACTCGGCGATGGTTCTGGCGGCGCGCGAGAAAACGCCGGGATCGAAAATGAAGGACCTTTATTATGCGCAGGCTTCGCAGGCCGCTGCGCTGGCACTGATCCAGCGGCTCGGCATCGACGGTGAAATCAACTCGGTCAGCTGCACGATGGCCAAGGCTGGTGCGCAAGCGCGGGCAAAAATATCGCAAGACTTCCTCGACGAGGCTTCGTCTCTGCTGACGCGGAGCAACGATTATTATCTGCAAGATTGCCAGACCATGCTTCGCGAAGATGAATTCCTGCCCACTGCCGACCTTTCGCGCTTCGAAAGCGGCCGGATACACACAGAGCTGCGGGACAAGATGAATCGCGAAAGCGCGCTCGCTTTCCTCTACCGCGTGCAAGACAAGGCCTATTGGGAATGCCATGTCGGAACGGTGGTGCCCGAAGCGTCGGTCGGTTCGATCATGCGGGTCACGCAATTGCCGGGAACGAAATTGTCTCTCACATTCGACAATAGCGGGCTGGTTTCGGGCAAGACATATCATTCGCAAGAGCAGGGGTCCGGCGAGGTGTCGGTGCACGAGAACATGCCGCGCATCACCATCGGTTCGATCTCTGTGGTCAAGCGGGACGCGCTTCCCGATGGTCTGAGCTGGAGCGACCCGTCAACGGTGACGATGACGCTCGACCTTGTCCGTGACCCGCCGGAAGGAAAACGCGATTACACCAGCTTCCATCTTGCTGGCACACATCGCGACGGTTTCGGTGAAAAGCCCTATGTCTGCGCAGCAAAGGGATTGACCTGAACCGCGCGAGCACCAAATTTCCGGGGTCATGCAACTTCCCCTCGGCTCTGACCCGCGCACCGAAATTCTCCGCCGCATCCACAGCGCGCTGATAAAGCATTTCGGGCGGATCATCCGGCCCGACGACAAGCGCCGCGATCCTGTATGGACTTTGGTGCAGGGAGTGATTGGCGCGCGCAGCAAGACGGCGGTTTCCAATGCGGCGACTGACGCTTTGCTCGATCGCTTCGGAACGTGGGAAGCGGTCGCCGCCGCGCCGCTGGACGCTGTTAAACAGGTTCTTTCTCGGCAGACCTTTCCCGAGCAATCAGCGCGGCGACTGCGCGATTGCCTGAACCAGATCATGGCCGAACGCGGGCAGGTTGATTTGCGGCATTTGTCCAATCTGCCAACCGGGCACGCGATGGCGTGGCTCGAAACGCTGCCCGGTGTGGCGCGCAAGATCAGCGCAGGCGTGGTCAATACCAGCATCTTTGACCGCCCCGCATTGGTGATCGACGGCAACCACCTGCGGGTGATCAGGCGGATGGGGCTTGTCCCGCCCAAGGCCGATATCACGCGGGCCTATGACGCACTGGCGCCGGTCCTGCCGGGCGAATGGACCGCACGCGATATTGATGAACATCATCTGCTGGTAAAGCGCGCGGGGCAGACGTTCTGCCGGCCTTCGCGAATGGATTGCGGGGCCTGTCCGCTGCGCGATGACTGCGCGACGGCAAAGCGATGATCCGGCACTCTCGGTGTTGATTCCGCCAGAATGTGCGACCTTCCGCAGCGTCAATCTTGCGCAGCCGGTCAATTTGCGACAGGCCAATTCCACACAGAATCGACTGAGAGGAAACACCCATGAAAACCGCCATCACCGAATTGTTCGGCATCGAGCACCCGATCATCCAGGGCGGCATGCACTATGTCGGCTTTGCCGAAATGGCGGCGGCGGTTTCCAATGCCGGCGGTCTCGGCATTATCACCGGCCTGACCCAGAAAACGCCCGATGACCTGGCAAAGGAAATCGCCCGCTGCCGGGAAATGACCGACAAGCCGTTCGGGGTGAATCTGACATTCCTTCCCACGGTCAACGCGCCCGATTATCCCGGCTATGTCCGCGCGATTATCGAAGGCGGGGTGAAAGCGGTTGAAACGGCGGGCAACAACCCGGCGCAAGTCCTCCCCTTCTTCAAGGAAGCCGGGGTCAAGGTCATCCACAAATGCACCAGCGTGCGGCACGCAAAGAAAGCCGAAAGCATCGGCTGCGATGCGGTATCGGTCGACGGTTTCGAATGCGGCGGCCATCCGGGTGAGGACGATGTGCCGAATTTCATCCTGCTGCCGCGCGCGGCGGACGAGCTTGAAATCCCCTTCGTTTCTTCCGGCGGAATGGCAGACGGACGCTCGCTGATGGCCTCCATCGCAATGGGTGCGGCGGGTATGAATATGGGCACGCGCTTTATCGCGACCAAGGAAGCGCCGGTGCATGACAATGTCAAAGCTGCGATCGTTGCCGCAAGCGAGCTTGATACGCGTCTGGTAATGCGGCCCTTGCGCAATACCGAGCGGGTGATGACCAATGAAGCGGTTGAACGCTTGCTCGAAAAGGAACGCGCATTGGGTGCGGATCTCAAATTCGAAGACATCATTGAAGAAGTCGCGGGCGTCTATCCGCGGATCATGATGGAAGGCGATATGGATGCCGGTGCGTGGAGCTGCGGCATGGTCGCCGGTCTGATCAACGATATCCCGACATGTCAGGAACTGATCGACCGGATCATGGGCGAGGCAGAAGATATCAGGCAGCGGATGAATGCCATCTCGGCACAGTTCCGCCGGACTGCCGGATTGCTGATATAGGCCGATGATCTATCTACGCGATCCCGGGCTGATATTTCTCAAGCCGCATAAGGTGGCGGGCACATCTTTCGAGATCGCTCTGTCCAAATATGCCAAGCCGGGCGATATTCTGACCCCGCTCGGCCGCGATGAACAATTGCGCGCGGCGAAGGGGCTACCCGGCCCACAAGGGCACCTCTACGCGCAGGCCGAGCTGGCTTTGGCGACAGATGATGACCGGGCGAGAGCGAAGCGCCAGCAAGCGCGGGGGATGGGCGATGGTCAGCCGCTCAAATTCTATAATCATATCTCCGCAAGCCTTGTGCGCGATCGTTTGACGGACAAGGAATGGAGCGAAGCGATCAAGATATCGATCGTGCGCAACCCGTTCGATTTGGCTGTTTCTACCTATTTCTGGTGGCAAGATCGCAATGCCGAAGAAATGCCGTTTGCGCTGTGGTGTATGGAATTTCACCCGTCATTGCGCCGCAATGGGGAACAATATCTGATCGACGGTCAGATCACGGTCGACAGGTTTATCAGGTTTGAAAAATTCGCCGAAGATATCGCCGCGTTGGAGCGGGATTATCCGGCCCTATCCGGTTTGGCAGAGGCGTTCGCAGGCACGCGCGCGAAGGCCGGGATCAGGCCTGAAGGGGCCAAAGCGGTTCACTTCTTCGGGCAAAACCGCGCATTGCGGCGATTGGTCGAGAAAAGCTGCGCATTCGAAATGGAGCATTTCGGCTACACGCTGGAGTGAGCCGCGGCCTACCAGCTGTTTCCGTCATCAATAGCGCGCTGCTCGGCTGCGGTGGTTTTCCGGCCCAGCACGTCATTGCGGTGCGGGAAACGGCCGAATTGCGCGATCATCTTATGATGGCTTTCCGCGAAAGAGCGATTGTCGGGCAAATGCTCGCTGAAATAGGCAAGGCTTGCCTCCTGATCGGCAAGATCTTCGCTATGCATCAGCGGCATGGCGACAAACTGGCGTTCTTTATCGGGTAATGCGGTGTCCCAACCGCGCGCGATTGCGCCTTTGGCGATTTCCCTTGCGAGAGGATCGAAAGCAAAAGCCCGCGCCGTCCCGCGATAGATATTGCGCGGGACCTGATCGAACAGAAGGATGGCAGCTTGCGCCGATCTGGCGTCAGTCAGAAACGCATTTGCTTTGTGCGCGCTTGCTTTATCGAGAACATCTTCAAACCGCTGCCTGAGAGCGGAATCGACAGAGTCACTGCTGCCGAACCAATCGCTTGGCTCAAGCTCTTCGAACCAGAAATGCAGCAATTCGCCCATCCAAGCGGGCGGCGTGCCAGCCATGGACGGGTTCAGCTCGCTTTGCGGTAGGGAACGAATTTACCGAGATTGATATTGCCGGTGTAGTGCCCCACATGCCGGTCAACGGTGGTAATAATGTCGGTATTGCACCAGCGATTGCCGAATGTCGTGCGGCGGACCATCGTATCGCGATCGTCCAGACTGCGCGCATTATGCGGCACGTTTACATAGAGCGTGCGGCCGCTCTTATAGACCAGCGCGGTGCCATCGATAACTTTGATATCGAGATTGGGTGCGGCGTAAATGCAGCTTTGCGGTTCGCCGGCAACACGGCCCTCCAGCATTTTGGCAAGTTTTGCCTCGCCTTCCGTCATTTCCTCGCTGGATTGCGTTTCAGCGCCGACGGACGGGATCGCGACCAAGGCAGCCGCAGCAAAAGAAGCGGCGATCAGTTTCAGATTGGTCATAATGTGTCTCCCAGTTTTGGCGTGAATTTAGTCGGCGGTATCCACCTTGGTATACGGAACAAAATCGCTCAGCGTTACAATCGGGCCGGTAAAGCGCCCGTCGCGGCTGTACATTTCAATCTGGTCGTGGCGGCACAGATTGTTGCCAAACAGTTTGAATACCGGAACGTCGAAAGTGTCGAGAAACCGCGGTGAATTGGTCCGGTTTACATAAATCGTCTGGCGATCACGGAAAACCAGCGCCGTATCATCGATGACGCGCAAGCGGTCACGCTGCGAACTTCGCAGGCATTTGACAGGCTCTCCGGCCTGATATCCGTCAAGCAGCTCGGCCAATTCAGCCTCGCCTTTGGGAAGCGGCGCCTGTTCGCTATCTTCAGCCGCAGCGGGCATTGCGAACAATGTTGCAAGGGCCGCAAGGGCGGAAATGGCGGTGACGCTACGGGTCATTTTGCCACTTTATACCAAACCGGTCTGAATGTCGCCTGACTCGGTTTTCAGGCGGTTCCGCCCACGGTTAACCCGCCCACCAGCAGAGTCGGTTGACCCACGCCTGCGGGCACGCTTTGGCCGCCTTTGCCGCACATGCCGATGCCTTCATCGAGTGCCATGTCATTGCCGATACCGGTGACGTGTTTGAGCACGCTCGGCCCGTCTCCGATCAGCGTCGCACCCTTGATCGGGGCGGCCAATTTTCCCGCTTCTACCTTGTAAGCTTCGGTGCAGGAGAAAGTGAATCGGCCCGAGACAATATCGACTTGCCCGCCGCCAAAGCTCTTGCAGAAAATGCCGTTCTTCATCCCGGCGAGCAGTTCCGCAGGATCATCCGTCCCGCCGCGCATGAACGTGTTGGTCATTCGCGGCATGGGGGCGTGCTGATAGGATTGGCGGCGGCCATTGCCGGTTGGCTCAACCCCCATCAGCCGCGCATTGAGCCTGTCCTGCATGTATCCTTTCAGGATACCGTCTTCGATCAGCACCGTTTCTTCGGTGGGCGTGCCTTCATCATCAATGCTCAGCGAGCCGCGCCGGTTTTCGATGCTGCCATCATCAATCACGGTGACCCCGGGGGCCGCAACGCGCTCTCCGATACGGCCGGAAAAGGCGCTGGTGCCTTTGCGGTTGAAGTCCCCTTCCAGCCCGTGGCCGACCGCTTCGTGCAGAATGATACCCGGCCAGCCGGGCGCGAGCAGCACGGGCATTTCGCCCGCAGGGGCATCGACACTTTCCAGATTGACCATCGCCTGCCGCACCGCCTCGTCGATTGCGTGGTTCAATTCGCCCTGTTCGAACAGCTTGTCATAAAGATAGCGCCCGCCAAATCCGTAAGAGCCCCTTTCGCGCCGCCCGTTGGCCTCCGCCAGGACCGCGACATTGAGCCGGACCAGCGGACGGATATCGGTTGCACGAAAACCGTCAGCGCGGACAATTTCGATCACGCTCCAGCTTGCAGAGAGCGAAGCGGTTACTTGCGCCACGCGCGGATCACACGCGCGTGCAGCCGCGTCGATCTGTTCCAGCAAGGCGACTTTCTTCGCAAAAGGCACCGCGTCGAGCGGGCTTGCATCGGTGTATAGCCGCTGGTTGCTTTTGCGCGGTTGGGGCGAAGAGCGGCCGGTTGCCGGATCGAGCAATTGCAATGTCTCGCCCGCGCGTTTGATCGCCGCCGCGCTGATATCATTGGCATGGGCAAAGCCAGTCATTTCGCCTGACACGCCGCGAAGGCCAAAGCCCGCGTCGCGCGAATAATCCGCCGTTTTCAACCGGCCATCGTCAAAGGTGAAAGCTTCTGAGACGCTGTGCTGCAGATAGAGCTCGCCATCGTCGCAATTTTTCAGCGTTTCGGCGGTCAGCGCTTGCGCCTCGTCGGGATCGAGTTTGCCGTCAGCATAAAGAAGCGAGCGGGGATCGGTTGCGGTCATGGTGTACACATACACATCACCTCATCCCGGCGAAAGCCGGGATCGGCTGCAGTTGGAGTGCTTGTTTGAGATTGATCCCGGCCTTCGCTGGGATGGTGGCTCAACTGTCTGCCGGCCCGCCCGCCAGCACAAAACGCCGGTCGCAATAGCCGCAATCGACATAGCCATGCTGGTCGATCTCGAGATAGACCTTGGGATGTCCCAAAGCAGCGGGTTTGAACCGGTCCCCGCCACGAATGGCGGTTGCCCCGTCACAGCTGACGCGGCGTGTGTCGACTTTGACTGTTTCGGGTGTCGTAGTGCTCATGGCACACGCCGATAAATCGCATTGCCGCGCTGCGCAAGCGCGACAGTGATCGCGATCAGATAAATTCGGGCGCAGTGACCCCGATTGCGGCCATCGCAACATGGTGCGGGATCGCCTCTTTCGTTTCCGCATTGCGTACATTGCGGGCGTGGCTGAATGTCGCGGCGATATGGCGCATAATCTTGGTCATGGCGCGGCGTCTAATGCGCACCCCCTAAAGTATGGTTAACGGCGCGATAACCATAGCCCCCGCGCGGTTCCCTCTTTACGGATTGCTGCAAGCCATCCTAGGGCGTGCGGCATGAGCACACCCCCCGCAATCCAGATCCGCGATCTCGTCAAACGCTATGCCGGTGTGAAGGGCCCGAACGGCGAGTCTGAGGGTAAGCTTGCGCTCAAGGGTGTGAGTTTTGACGTGCCCCAAGGCGGAATCTTCGGCCTGCTCGGCCCCAATGGCGCGGGAAAGTCCACGCTGATCAATGTGCTTGCCGGTCTGGTCAACAAGACCAGCGGCAGCGCAATCATCTGGGGCTTCGACATTGATGAGCAGCGCCGCAATGCGAAGCGCGCGATTGGCATCGTGCCACAGGAAATCGTTTTCGATCCCTTCTTCACGCCTTTTGAAGTGCTGGAGAATCAGGCGGGCTTTTACGGCATAGCCAAAAGCATGCGCCGGTCCGAAAAGCTGCTGCAAGCCGTCCATCTGGCGGACAAACGCGATGCCTATGCGCGGACATTGTCGGGCGGGATGAAGCGGCGGCTGCTGATTGCCAAGGCGATGGTCCACTCGCCGCCGATCCTTGTGCTCGACGAACCGACCGCGGGTGTCGATGTCGAATTGCGGCGCCTATTGTGGGAACTGGTGCAGGAACTCAATGACGATGGCGTCACGGTGGTGCTGACCACGCACTATCTCGAAGAGGCAGAGCAGCTGTGCGACCGCGTGGCGATTATCAATTACGGCGAGCTGATTGCCAATAAACCGACTCGCGAAATGGTCGATATGGCGCGGGAGAAAATCGTCGCCTTGACGTTTGACAAGGATATGGGCGCGCCGCCGGTCCACCCCCAATTCGTCAAGAGCGAGAAAGCGAGCGAGCGGACGGTCGAGATCACTTACGACAAGGACAAGCTGACCGCAGGGCAGGTTCTGGCGATGGTGCAGGAACAGGGCTTCGTGATCGAGGATGTGACGACTCGCGAAGCCGATCTGGAAGACGTGTTCGTCTCGCTCACCAGCCAGAATTGATAGTGTTTTTTGCTGGCGCCTAGAGCGCCTTTGCGCAGGCGTTGATCTTCGCCATCGCTGCCGCCAGTGCCGATGCGCCAAAGTTCACTTTGGCCTTGGGCCCGCGATCCTTGGTCAAAAGCTCGATCGAGCTGGCATTGGCCAGCATGTTCAGCGCGCCCTTGTTCAGGCTGATCGAGTAGGAAAATTTTTCCTTCGGCTTCGGCGGGTGCTTGCTCGCCTGGACCGCGCCAAAAATCTTCTCCCCGTCTTTCATGGTGATCGCGATCTGGACCGGGAAATTGTTCAGGGTCTGCGGGGATGACATCGCCTCTGCCGGGAAAACGTCACGTGGGGTAAGGAAGGCGATATAGTAGAATACCTTGTCGCCTTTGTCGGTGAAGATCGAAATGCCCAGATCGTCCCGGCTGGTTGGCTGCGAACCGAAATTGAGATTGCAGCGACCCGGTGTCTGGTGCGCAATCCAATTGCCATCGGCGTGGTTGCTGCGCCAAGTGATCGCATCACCGGGAGATTGCCCAAAGGCAGCCGATGCGGATAGCGCGGCAGCCAGCAGGGCTGTTGTGGCAAAAATTTTCATATTCACGACCCTTGCAAGCATGGCGGAGATGGTGAAGACCGCCCGTCTATCTCATCTTTTAGACAATGCGGAAGCGCAAAACCTTGTCAAAACACGACATTCTGATCATTGGCTCCGGCGCGGCAGGCCTTACCGCGGCTCTGGCGCTGGCCGAACACAAGAAAGTTCTGGTGCTCGCCAAAGGCGGGCTCGACACGGGATCGACCGCCTGGGCGCAAGGCGGAATCGCGGCGGTGCTCGATGCGGGCGACACGTTTGACAACCATATCCGCGATACGATGGTCGCGGGCGCGGGGCTCAATCGGCGCGAAACGGTCGAATTTGTGATCGAACGCGCGCCGCGCAGCATTGAACGGCTGGTCGAGCTGGGCGTGCCCTTCAACCAGGATTCGGGCGATCTGCATCTCACGCGCGAAGGCGGGCATTCGCATCGCCGGATCGTCCATGTGAACGATGCAACCGGATGGGCGGTGCAGGAAGCTCTGCTCAAGGCAGCAGAGGCCAATCCCAATATCACCATGCTGGCGGGCCGCGCCTGCGTTGATCTGATCACCGGACGCCACGCGCAGGATTATTCCGGGTCGGGCCGCGTGTGGGGTGCCTATGCGCTCAATCAGGAAACCGGCGAAGTCGAAACCCATATTGCAACCGCGACGATCCTCGCGGCGGGCGGGGCGGGGCGCGTTTACCAGTTCAGCACCGCACCGCGCGGGGCGACGGGCGATGGCATCGCAATGGCGTGGCGCGCGGGCGCGCGCGTTTCCAATATGGAAATGATGCAATTCCACCCGACCTGCCTGTATAATCTGGAAGTCAAAAACTTCCTGATTACAGAGGCGGTGCGCGGCGAAGGCGGGCATTTGCTCCATCCCGAAACCGGCCACCGTTTTATGACCGATTACGATGCGGAGCGGATGGAGTTGGCCCCGCGCGACGTGGTGGCGCGCGCGATCGATGACCAGATCAAGCGCTATGGTCTCGATTATGTCCATCTCGATATCAGCCACCAGCCTGCTGATTTCGTGACGCATCATTTCCCGACAATTCACGAGAAGCTGATGGGGCTGGGCATCGACATGACCAAGGGCCCGATCCCGGTGGTTCCGGCGCAGCATTATACCTGCGGCGGGGTGCATGTCGGGCTGGACGCGCGGACCGATTTGCCGGGACTATGGGCGGCGGGTGAAGTGACCGAAAGCGGCCTGCACGGCGCCAACCGACTGGCGTCGAACAGCTTGCTCGAATGTTTTGTATTCGGCGAAGCGGCGGCGTGCGATATTCTTGGCCGGTGGGACGAATTGCTGACCCCGCCTGCAATCAAGGAATGGGACGAAAGCCGCGTGACCGATTCCGACGAGGAAGTTGTGGTCAAACAGAACTGGACCGAAATCCGCCGCTTCATGTGGAACTATGTCGGCATTGTCCGCACCACCAAACGCCTAGAGCGGGCCCGCAACCGGATCCGCATGCTGACCGAGGAAGTGGAGGATTATTACGGCAATTTCCGTGTGACCACCGATCTGATCGAACTCAGAAACCTGCTTCAGGCAGCGGAGCTGATCGTTCGTTCAGCGCTGGAACGGCACGAGAGCCGCGGGCTGCATTACACGCTCGATTATCCCGATACTGCCGACGAAGCGCGCGATACGGTGTTGGTGCCCTGAGCGGGCTTGCCACTTACAATCGCTTGAGCTGGTTGCAGGCATATTCATATTTTGCCCCGCAGGCGTCTTGCAGCAGCCGCTTGGTCTTCGCCGGATCGCGCGTCGCCGCAGGGCCTCTGGTGAGGCTGACCGCATAAGTCGTGCACCGTTCTGGCGAAGGTGCCAGCGTGCAGGCTTTCTCGAGCGAACCGAGAGCCGATGGAACATCCTTCGCGCCGCCCCAGCCGCCTTCGAGATAGAGGCCGTGATACCAGCAGCTCTCACCCTGCGCCATCCATGATGCCTGGCAAGCGGTCCCCGCCGCCTTGCGGGCGAAGACATAATCGGGGTTGGTTGCAACGTCGGCTGGCTTTTTCAGCGCATCGAAGAAAACCATTCGCGTGGCCTGATAACAGGCCACAGCCACCGTTTCCGAACACGCCTTGCGGTACAGCGCCATCGCTGCCTTTTCATCTTTCGCCACACCGCGCCCGTCTTTCAAAGCCTCGGCATTGAAAGCGCATGCAGTCAGGTTCCCGAAGTCACAGCTGCGCCCGAAATGTGTGAAAGCCGCCGCATTATCGACCGGGCCGCCAACGCCCTGCAGGAACACTTGCCCTGCGCGGTAACATGTACCCCGGCCGGCAATGCGCAATTCGTTGGTTGCGCCACCATTGGCGGCTGCCGCATCGCACCCGATTTTCAGATATTGGCGGCGCTTGGTATCGTGTTCGCCCTTCGGCCCGATTGCCAGATAATGGTTCGAAACCACCACGCAGGAAATCGGCCTTTTGTTCGCGGTGCAATCAGTAATCGCTTTTTGCAGACCGGCGGGTGTCAGCTGCTTCCCCGTGTCGTTCTGCGCTGCAGCCGGTGCGGCGAAAGAGAACGATAACATTGCAGCGAGTACGGCAAGAGTCCGCATAGTCTGATCCTTGTAATATCAAGCGGGTGAGCAGCGGCCTCTACCCCGAATTTCCCGCAAGGCATTGTAAAAGCGCGACAGTTCCCGGATTCATTGGACCGGTTTTCCAGTCATTTCCACCCCTGATCCTCTGCCGGGCCGGCGGTTGCAATCCGCGCAGTATGCGGGTTGTGCCCCGCTCTCTCCGACAGGCCTTGACGCAATTTTTTGAGAGCGATGCTTGCCGCGCAACAACAATTGTGGCCAAACATATCGCAGAACAGACATTGAAGTTTCAGGAGAGGCCAGTGCCCCAGATCACCGCCAACGGAATAACGATCGAATATGACGAGCATGGCGAAAAGGATGCGCCGCCGGTCTTGCTGATCATGGGTTTTGGCGCGCAGATGACCTTGTGGCCGATGGAATTTGTCGAAGCGATGGTGGAGCGCGGCTTTCGCGTCATCCGCTATGACAATCGCGATGTCGGGCTGAGCCACAAATTCGATGGCGTGAAAGCGCCTGGCCTGATCAAGCTGACTCTGCTGGGCAAGTTCGGGATCACGCCGAAGGTTCCCTATACGCTTTCCGATATGGCCAATGATGGCGCCGGGGTTCTCGATGCGCTGGGCATCGACAAGGCGCATATTGTTGGCGCCAGCATGGGCGGCATGATCGCGCAGCATTTTGCGGCGAAACATGCCGATCGCACGCTCAGCCTGACATCGATCTTCTCCACTACCGGCAACCCCAAATTGCCCGCCGCGAAGAAAGAGGCGATGAAAGTCCTGATCACGCGGCCTGCCAGTTTGGAAGAGGATGCGCTGGTTGCGCATGGGATGAAATTATCACGGACAATCGGCAGCCCGGCCTATCCCGCAGATGAGGACAAACTCCGTGAGCGGGTGACCGCCAGCGTCCGGCGCAGCGTCTATCCCGAAGGCGGAACGCGGCATCTCTCCGCGATTGTCGCAGACGGGGATCGCCGCGCGATGAATGCCGGGATTACCGCTTCGACGCTGGTCCTGCATGGCGAAGATGATCCGCTTGTCCCGGTCGATGGCGGACGCGATACCGCCGCAAGCATTCCGGGCGCAAAGATCAAGACTTTCCCGGGTTGGGGGCATGATCTTCCGACAGAGATGGTCCAAACGCTCGCCGATGAAATCGCGGCGCATGCGAAAGCTGCCTAGCCACCAATCGCTCTGCCCAGACCGCTTGCTTTCGCTGGCAGAGTGATTCGCCCAATCATCCGATTCACATGGCCATCGCGCGCGTCGGCGATCGCGCGCGATGCTGAAAACGGCAATCTCGCGCACAAAAATTTCACGGCTCGATTCGATTGAATCAAAACCCCCCGAAGCCAGTTTTCCCGCGAAATATTTTTTCCCAGATTCATTTTCGGGCTTGCGCGATTCAGAACCCTAGGATTTCTGCCGCGTCGCTGCGTTGCAGCAGACTAACACACCGCGATTTTGACTTGCCCGAACATAGTAAATCTGCGTTTACCCTCTTGCGTCTGAATCCATCCTGATTCACATATCTAGTGGTTCTGACTTTGGGGACACCTACTAGACCTTGTTATTCCGGCGATCGCGCCACTCTGCGCGAGAGGGGAAGATTCGGTCCATTTTCGGGTGATAGATTAGCCGGAACTGTGGGTATTGGGGGGATAAATAATCCACCATTGGTGCCCGAAAAATGCTAGGCGGGTGCGATCCTGCCGAATCGAACGGAAGCGGAACATCGCGGCGGGTCGCCCGTTGTTCAAACAGTGAAGACGGGCTGGATAAAAATGGAATTACGAACTGGGGACGACGCAGCGATGGGGCTTGAGCAAGAAGCAGAAGGCACTCTCACCCGCGATGAAAACACATCCGCCAAGACGCCCAAAAAGGCCCCCGAGAAGGCAAACGCGAATGCAAAGGCAAAATCAGCCGTGACAATGGAAAAAACAGACGCCGGTTCGGATGAACTGGTTGCCGAAAAAGCGGGCGAAGCGCTGACCGAAGCGATGAAGGCTGCTGCCGCGCCTGTAGATGAAAGCAAGAAGGTCAATGACCGCCGCTTCACCATTGTCCAGGATGAAAGCCGCGATGAATTGCTGACCGAATTCGGCAAGGAAACGCTGATCGACCGCTACCTGCTTCCCGGAGAGAAGTTCCAGGATCTCTTCGCGCGCGTGGCCGATGCCTATGCCGATGATCAGGATCACGCGCAGCGGCTCTATGATTATATCAGCCGGTTGTGGTTCATGCCCGCAACGCCGGTTCTTTCCAATGGCGGCACATCGCGCGGCCTGCCGATTTCCTGCTATTTGAACTCGGTTTCCGACAGCCTCGACGGGATTGTCGGGACATGGAACGAAAATGTCTGGCTCGCTTCCAAAGGCGGCGGCATCGGCACCTATTGGGGCAATGTCCGCGGCATTGGTGAGCCGGTTGGCCTGAACGGCAAGACCAGCGGCATCATTCCATTCGTGCGCGTGATGGATTCGCTGACACTGGCGATTTCGCAAGGTTCGCTGCGGCGCGGCAGCGCGGCCTGCTATCTCGACATCTCGCACCCAGAGATCGAAGAATTCCTCGAAATCCGTAAGCCTTCGGGCGATTTCAACCGCAAGGCGCTCAACCTCCATCACGGCGTGTTGCTGACCGATGAATTCATGGAAGCGGTCCGTGCGGGCGAGCGGTTTGAGCTCAAATCACCCAAGACCGGCGAAGTGCGCGGCGATGTCGATGCGCGCTCGCTGTTCCAGAAACTGGTCGAAACCCGCCTCGCCACCGGCGAACCCTATATCGTGTTCAACGACACGGTGAACCGGATGATGCCCAAGCATCACCGCGAGCTGGGCCTGAAAGTTTCCACCTCCAACCTGTGCAGCGAAATCACGCTGCCAACGGGTATCGATCACCTTGGCAATGACCGCACCGCGGTTTGTTGCCTCTCCTCGCTCAACCTTGAAAAATGGGATGAGTGGAATGGCGAAAAAGACTTCATCGAAGACGTGATGCGGATGCTCGATAATGTCCTGCAGGACTATATCGACCGTGCGCCGGCAGAAATGGAACGCGCCAAATATTCGGCG
This sequence comes from Pontixanthobacter aquaemixtae, assembly GCF_009827395.1. Lineage (GTDB taxonomy): Bacteria > Pseudomonadota > Alphaproteobacteria > Sphingomonadales > Sphingomonadaceae > Pontixanthobacter > Pontixanthobacter aquaemixtae. The sequence continues at coordinate 755,053 of NZ_WTYX01000002.1, forward strand.
ATGCGTGAACGGTCTGTCGGCCTTGGCGTGATGGGCTTCCACTCTTTCCTCCAGCAGAAGAACCTGCCGCTCGAAGGCTCCATGGCGAAAGTCTGGAACCTCAAAATGTTCAAGCATATTTCGGGCAAGGCGGAAGAGGCGAGCATGATGCTGGCCAAGGAACGCGGCCCTTGCCCCGATGCCGAAGAAATGGGCGCGATGGAGCGTTTCAGCTGCAAAATGGCGATTGCCCCGACCGCATCGATCAGCATCATTTGCGGTGGTGCCAGCGCCTGTATCGAACCGATTCCGGCCAATATCTACACGCACAAAACCCTGTCGGGCAGCTTCATCGTGAAGAACCCCTATCTGGAAAAACTGCTGCGCGAAAAGAGCAAGGATTCCACCAATGTGTGGAACTCGATTCTGGAGCAGGGCGGCAGCGTGCAGCATCTCGATTTCCTCAGCGACGAGGAAAAAGCGGTGTTCAAAACCAGCTTCGAAGTCGATCAGCGTTACCTGCTCGAATATGCCGCAGACCGCGCGCCGTTCATCGACCAGGCGCAAAGCCTCAACCTGTTTATCCCGGCCGATGTCGATAAATGGGATCTGATGATGCTGCACTTCCAGGCATGGGAAAAAGGCATCAAGTCGCTCTATTACCTCCGCTCGAAATCGATCCAGCGCGCTGGATTTGCCGGCGGGGTTGAAGCGGATAACACCGCCGATGCAGCCAAATACGAATTGGCGGCAGAGCAGACCGATTACGAGGAATGTCTTTCCTGCCAATAGAATGCGCCGTCAGCAAAAGAGCGCATCCAACAAGCAGTAAAGATCAGGGGAGAGGTCTATGACACTCGGTCAATATCTGCCGATCATGGCCCTTATTGCCGGTTTGGTGGTCGCCATTTCGGCAATCCGCCGGTTGCGCGCGATTCCCTCGCCCGGCGAACCTGACTATGATGAAGAGGCTTCGCGCACAGCAAAGTCGGGAGCCATTTTCACTCTCGCTGCGGCGCTTGCGCTTCCCATCCTGATGTATGTCGCGGTGCCGTTCATGGGCGACGTCGCCGACATGACGCTGTTCTAGCGGCAGAGCTTTGGCCAATTTGCGCGCAATGCCTGTGTCCGGTGAGCAGTTTATGATTGCTTGCGGGGGCGCACCGGCATGATCGCAATTCTTGGCCTGTTTTTGGGCATGGGTCTGCTGATCTGGCTCGCATTGCGCGATGTGAACATCATCTTTGCCGCGGTTCTGTGCGCGATGGTGGTGATCCTCACCAACGGATTGCCCTTTGCCCAGAGCATCAATGACACATTCCTGTTTGGCGATCTGGGCGCGTTCACTTTTGCCGGGCGGTTTTTCCTGCTGTTCGCAGCGGGGGCGATGTTTGGCCGGGTCATGAGCGAAAGCCACGCGGCGACTTCGATCGCGATGGCATTGGTCAATGCGCTGGGCGCGCAGCGGGCGCTGTGGATCACGGTTTTGTCTGGGGCGCTGCTGACCTATGGCGGGGTCGTCGTCTTCGTGGTGATCTTCGCGATGTATCCGCTGGGGCTGCGCCTGTTTCAGGCGGCCGATTTGCCCAAGCGCCTGTTTTGCGGCGCGATTACACTGGGCGCGGGGACTTTCACGCTGACCGCGCTTCCCGGAACGCCATCGATCCACAATGTCATCCCCACGCTCAAGCTGGGAACCGATCTGTTTGCCGCACCGCTGCTGGGCATTTTCGGCGGCGCGATTATGTTCATCCTCGGCATGTTTTATCTCGAGCATGAGCGGAAAAAGGCAATCGCGAACGGGGAGGGGTTCGAACCGGGCCCCAATGACTCGATCCCGAGCATGGAAAGCATCGCCAAGGATGTGCCGCATTGGGGCTTGGCCATGATCCCGCTGGTGCTGGTGATCGGGACAATTCTGGCGCCGCGATTTGCGGTGGCGATGGGGGCCGATGCCGAAGCAGGATGGATCGCATTCGCCAGCAGTCAGCCGGTCTTGTGGCCCTCATTTGCGCTTGCTCTCGCAAGTCTGGTTGCGGTCATTCTGTTTTCCTCTGCGCGCGCTGCGCCGGTGCGCTTGATGGGCAATGGCGTGCAGGATTCGATCATCCCGCTGCTCGCGACTTCGGCGGTGATCGGTTTTGGCGGAGTGGTCGCGCAAACGGGCGGTTTTGCCGCTTTCACCCAGGCCATTGTTGGCGCGGATATGCCCCCGCTGGTCTCCATGTTCGCCGCGACCAGCACGATTTCAGGGATCACTGGATCATCATCGGGCGGATTGCAGATATTCATGGCGACTTTCGCCGATTCCTATCTTGCGATGGGGGTTTCGCCGGAAGAGATTCACCGGCTGGCGGCGATGGCCAGCGGCGGTTTCGATTCGCTGCCGCATTGCGGCGCGGTGATCGTGCTGCTGCAGATCTGCCAATTGACCCACCGCCAGGCCTATAAGGATATCGGCGTCGTCACCGTGATCGTCCCTGTCATCGCAACCCTGCTGACATTGGCGCTGGCGATGATAGTGTAGCGCGGCGGAGGAAGTGGTGATGCAGCGAAAATACCCGGTTCTTGTCGCAATAGGCCTGGCCCTGACGCTATCCGCCTGCGCATCGCAGATCGATGCGGGCGTCGCCAAATCCGCCGGCACGCCCGGCTTCTGGTGGGGATTGTGGCACGGGTTCATTTTCCCGTGGTCCTTCATCGGTTCGCTCTTCAGCGCTGACATTGCGGTCTATGCCGTACCCAATCGCGGCGGCTGGTATGATTTCGGCTTTTTCCTCGGCATCACCGTGCTGGGCGGCGGGTCCTTCTTCGGATCGAAAAAGCGTAGCGGGTAGATAGCTTTGCTGGAGATCGCCTTTCTCTCGCTCGCGCTCGTCGCGCTGCTGATACTCGCTTATGTTTTCTGGGGCGGCGTGGGCAAGAAACGCCGCCGGATCGGGCGCGAATTTGCCCTGCTCGGCTTTGCTGCCGCAGCCTATGTCGCGTGGCTGATCTTCGAGAAGCTGACGTGACCTTGTGGCAGCAATTGTCGGGGGCCGCCGAAGCGGTACCGCAATGGGCCTGGGTGTTGGTGCTACTTTCCATTCTTCTGCCGATACCGATGGCCTATCTGCCCCATATCAGGCAGGCTTTCTACCAATGGCGATCGGACCGCCGCCTCGCGCGCGATCCGGAAATTTACCAGTATGAGCTCGACGATTACGAGTACAAGATCGGCGAGGAACTGGACGAAGTCGAATGGCGCGACATTTTGTGGCAGGGGATCGCCAATGCACTGATCGTCTCTGCGGCTTTCATTGTGCAAGAAGCGGGCGGAAGTTGGAGCGTTTTGCTGCCGCTGGTGTTTGGGGGGGTGGTTGCTGCCGTTGGATTGCAGCAGTGGTTCAGAGAAGCCGAAGACAGCGAAGTCGATTGGCGCGAAAGATTTGCAGAGCAATTTCCGCCCGAGGCGATCTGGGGCGCGGTCGGTGCATTTGTGATCGCCGTTTTGATCCTCACTATTGCAGTGTACTTTTTCTAGCGCCGGAGGCTTTTTGCGACCATTGACCGCGCGACTCTGCGGCGGCGCGTGCTTTGCGGCCGGCGCAAGCAAAATTTGCAGCGAATTATCACCAGCAAAGCAGGTGCAATCTTTGCACTTGCACTCGCATTGCGAGTCTGATTCTGTATGGTGCAGCGCTGCACCCAAATCCACGGAGACCACAACATGTCGTTGCTCGAAGCCAGAAAGACCTACAAGCCCTTTGAATATCCATGGGCCTATGATTTCTGGAAACGCCAGCAGCAAATCCACTGGATGCCCGAAGAAGTTCCGCTGGGCGAGGACTGCCGCGACTGGGCGCAGAACCTGACCGATCACGAGCGTAACCTGCTCACGCAGATCTTCCGTTTCTTCACCCAGGCCGATGTCGAAGTGCAGGATTGTTACCACGACAAATATGGCCGGGTGTTCAAACCGACAGAGATCAAGATGATGCTCGCCGCCTTCTCCAATATGGAAACGGTGCATATCGCGGCGTACTCTCATCTGCTCGACACGATCGGCATGCCCGAAAGCGAATATGGCATGTTCCTCGAATATGAGGAGATGAAGGCGAAGCATGATTACATGCAGGATTTCGGCGTCGACAATGATGAAGATATCGCGCGCACTTTGGCCATGTTCGGCGGCTTTACCGAAGGGCTGCAACTGTTCGCCAGCTTCGCGATGCTGATGAACTTCCCGCGCTTCAACAAGATGAAGGGCATGGGGCAAATCGTCAGCTGGTCGGTGCGCGATGAAAGCCTCCACTGCGAAGGCATCATCCGCATGTTCCACGCCTTTGCCGAAGAACGCCAGTGCCTGACCAAAGCGGTCAAGGAAGACATTATCGATTGCTGCCAGAAAGTCGTGCGGCTGGAAGATGCGTTCATCGATCTGGCGTTCGAAGACGGCCCCGTGCCCGGTATGACCGCGAAGGAAATCAAGAAATATATCCGCTACATCGCTGATTGGCGGCTCAGCCAGCTGGGCCTGCCGGAGATTTACATGGTGGAAGACCACCCCCTCCCATGGCTCGCCCCGCTACTCAACGGTGTGGAGCACGCCAACTTCTTCGAAACCCGCGCGACCGAATATTCCAAAGGCGCCACCAAGGGCAATTGGGAAGACGTATGGAGCAGCTTCGACAACCGCAAAAAAGCCAAAGCCGGCGACGAAGCCAACGACGCCGACGTCGATGACGGCCCGGGCCTGTTCGGCGACGAAGGCGGGGAGCCTGTTGCGGCGGAGTGATGCAGCGCGATGCAAGACTCTTCTCAACATCTCGAGAAATTAGTTGCTGAGCGTCATGCGGATGTCGCCAAACGTTATGATGAATTGCTCAATTCGCTTGCCAAAAACAACCAAGATCAAGTCAACTCGGCTAATTCGGCATTATTTGAAGCGCTTGAACAGTTGGGAGCCGTTGTAGCTAGGGGCGATTGGCCAGACTGGCTGGCTGACCTGCACCACCACACCAGAAACTATCGGACTAACCACAAAAATGGACTCGCGACTTGGGTTGCTCACCTCAAGTCAATTATTCGGTATGGCCCTGAAATTCAGGAGCATGTGTGGTTTAGCGGCCCAGCGAATCCAACACCAAAAATAGACGTTGATGAGATAATCCAAGGGGCCCGCAGTCAATTCAAGATCGACGAGCTTTTTGACCGTGTTGTCGAGACTCTCCGGTCTTTGGCCGCGTGCGACGAACTTGATAGTGCTAAGGCGATTGCCGATCTCCAAGAAGTAATATTAATCATGCAAAAGGCGCGCAAAGGTTCGTTTACTGGTCAGGTCGGAACGTGGCAATTTGTGAGGCGTTTTATGCCTAATCTGATATCCGCTTACATAAAGCGGTCAGCAATCTCAGGGCCGGCAATTGAGGCATTTGAGCAAACTGCTAATGAGTTGGACGTCAACCTTGGTGAGGCGAAGGATCAAATTGCCGAACGGCTCATTGGTGCTGCCCGGGACGGCTTCAAGACGGCTGCGTCTGATAATATAACAGCAGTGGACATCCAAGCGCTCTCCGACCTCAGTTCTTAGCCTGAAAATCTTGGTGAAATTTTTCCGGCGCCATCGATTGGGGCACAACCCCGAGCGGTTTCGCCCATGTCCTGAGGTAAGCTAAGTATTCTCTTGTTTGGACATGATTAGCGGCGCAATATGCTGCTATGTTTGACAAACTTGACGCCTACAATCTCGTAGCAAACCTAGTTCCCGGGGCGGCACTGATCTACGCGCTGCACTACTTTGGATTTCCGACCCCAGACCCCAACTCGATAGGAGCGTTTCTGCTCGTCGCTTTTGTTGCTGGGGTCACTACCAATCGGTTGGGTTCTCTAGTCCTTGCTCTGTATCTCCGCCCTTCGACTGGCTGGCGAGTCAGCCGCTCAGGACAGGCTTTACCTTCGGTTCCTCGCGATGACGGCTGAGAAGCGGTCGCGCTTGGCGGTCACCCCCTAAAACAACCACGTCTCCGGTCTCGGCATGGGCTCCTGATTGCCGGCTTTTACCATCGACAGCACGGTGCGGGCGCAGAACCATATTGCGGCGATGATCCCGACAAACACTCCGCTGAACATTGCGGCCAGGAATGTCTCTGACGGCGGGTAATTGCTGCCCGGCTCCGCGAATGCCGCTGGTCCGAAGATCGTCCCGAAGAACAGCGCGAACATCGCCAGGCAAACCACAAAACCGATCCAGAAGGTGCGGATCAGATAGGTGTAATGCGTCTTTTCCCATTCCTGCGTGTCGCGCTCGCTGCGCCAGACATAGGCGAGCACCAGCCCGACAAAGACCGAGAAGCCGAGCACGATATTGAGCAGATAGAGAATCGCGACAATCGTCGGGCGATAGAGCGTCATGCTCTTTGCTTCGCTTCTGTCGTCCATGCCCTGCCTCCCCATGATACACCTGATGCGCAGCCGGTTTGCGCATTCAGGTTGCTCCCTTTCGCTCAGACTAGTGGCGTGAAACCAAATCGCAACCCGCTCGCGTCAAGATGCGGCGATGGGCAAAATTGTTTCGTTCAAATCCAACAGGCCGCGCAAGCTGGGGCAAACGATCTATACCGATCACGGCCCGCGACTGGCGCCGCTCGCCAGCCCGGCCAAAGAGTACTGGTTCATCGGCGCGCTCGCTATGTTTGCGGTAGGTACGTTTCTCATTGTCCTGTTTTGGTGACCGGAAAACGTTCTCCGACATTCTTCACTGTCCTACAGAGCAAGCGCCCTGCTACGCTGCCCGCCATGCGCTTGCTGCCACTCCAGAATCCGCACGAAGCACGGCCTGTTTGGCCCAAGGTCAGCGCGCGTGATTTTTCTCGTTTGAACCCTAGTCCATGTGGTCCATCTGTTCAGTTTGGCGCGCGGTTTCCTGTCTGTCCATTGCGCGAATTGGGCGATAAAGTGCTTAGGTACAACGGGTTACGGCGCGTTCGCGAAAGTGACACGGTGTCACCTTTGTCACCCGCCGCCCCCGCGCTTGCCCGCGCCGCTTTGCGGGCGCATGATGGCGGTATGATAAAACGCACCATTTGCTCGCTGCTGGCCGTGCCGCTCTCCGCAGGCCTGCTGGCTGCGCCCGTTCAGGCGACCTCGATCGCCATGCGGGCCGATCACAATCCGGCCTATGCCTGCGACAGCGTTGACCGGTATCTCGGCGCGTTCAACCGCGCCGATGACAGTTACGGGGCGCTGCCGCTGTTCATCTATCACGATGATTTCGGATTGGTGGAGCGCGGCGAGCGTGCGGCATTTTTCGCTGCAATGCGTACATCGGATGGCAAGCCGGACCGCGAACCGATGGTGCGCGACGCGCTGTTCCGGCTCGATTCGGACAAGCAGGACGGGCTTTATGTCCTGCGGGTCAAACGCATTCGCTGGCGGCTGCAACGCTGGGTCCAGAATGACATGCTGATCGATGATCTGGTGGACGATCCGCATTGGTCGGTCGAATTCGAATATTGGCTGGTCCGCTTCAGCAGCAATTCGCTGACCGAGATGCGGCAGGGCAATTTTCACGGCCTTACGCGGCTGGGCAAACGGATAGAGCGCACATGCACCCGCCCGCTGGACGTGCCTGTATCGGTGCTGCCGGGAAAGGGGGACTGACCCAGCCTATGCCCGCGGCAGACCGGTTACTTGCCGCGCCGCTTGCCGGTCCGGTTCAGACCTTTTCGGCGATCAGAAATTCGGGGTCTTTCACCAGGCCCATAAATTCGCCCATCACGCCTTGCACCAGTTCGCCGGGCATGTCCTCTCCGGTAAAGCCTTCCAGATCGGGGACATCGAACATTTCGACATAGGCCACAGATGCGTCGCCTTCGCCCATCAGTTTGCCGGTGACGCGATAGGTTTCGAAGCTCTCCACCCGGCTGAGCGAGCGCATCGCGGGCTGGTCTTTGGTGCGGACCCAGTCTTCAAACTGGTCGCGGCTTACGCCATCGGCAAGCTGGTACTTGATAATGAGAGCGGCCATCGATGTTTACTCCTCTGTCGGTTGCTGCTTGTTGGTTTCATGACCCCACGGCGCGGGCGGCACTTCGATGGGGCTGGTAAGATCGAACTCGACGCGGAAATTGCGGTCTTCCGGCGCGCCAAGCGCTTTCGAACGAGAGAGCTGATATGCGAATTGCGCGCCGTCCTGATCCGCCGGGTTAACCTCGACGCTCCAGACATTGGTGGTGGATGCGTCCAGACCTTCGCGTTTGAACATGTCGATGCTGAACTGGTCGACGGGAAAGGACTGGCGCTGCGCGGTGCCGGCATCGGCGGTGTCGCCGCCATACATGGTTACATCGTCGCTCTCGCCATCTGCGTGCCGGTGATCGTGCTTCAGGCGCAGGGCGTCATCACCCAGCCGCGTGAAGACCCAAGTGCGCGAACGGTCCCATTCGCCGCCGGTCTGCTTGATATGGAAGGGCACGGTAATCTGTTGATCGTCGCACGTGCGGACATGCATGACCATCTCCGCGCCCTGCATATCGGCATCGGCCGCATCATCGCTGACCAACGTGCCTGCATAGGCCTTGCCGCAATGGGTGCTGAGCGACTGCCAGAATTGGGTTTGGGCAGAGGCGGCGGGCGCGGCAGATTCCGATGGCGGGCTGCCGCAGCCGGTAAGGAGCGCGCAGGCAATTGCTGGCGCAAGAAGAGTTGGGCGGGTGATAATCAGATCGTCCAGCTATCGGGATTGGGCATGGCTTCTTTCTTCTGCGCGGCAATCAGCGACAAAATGCAGCGCACCAGCACCTGAATACCCGTCGCAAGCAGGATCAGAAAACCGATCAGGAATATCGCCGTGGCTATCCCGATCACCGTTCCTGCAAGGCCGATCCAGAATGTGTTGGCGAGATAGCTCATATGCGATGCTGCCCATGTTCCGGCGGTCTCTTCGCGCCAGGAATAGGCCAGCACCACGCCGACAATCGCCGTGATGCCTGTGAAATAGGCGGCGAAATAAAGCAGGGTGATGATGGTTGGCTGGTTGAATTCGAAACCGGGTGCGGGCGGCTGCGGATCGCTGCTGGGCTGCGGTGTTTCGGCCATGATGGTTGTTTCCCTCTCTCGCCAGGGACTATAGCGCGGCAAAGCTTCGTGGCAAATATAACAGAATGGCGGCGATAGGGGTGATGGATCAACCAAAGCGATACGCGCAGTCGATCGCGCAACTGGGCGAAGTGCTTCGGCTGCTGGTCCCTTCCGATGCCCAACGCGCAGCAGCGCGGCCCTATGTGGCACGATCGAGCGATGTAATCATCACCCCGTTCAGCAAATGCGGGACCACTATGATGCAACAGATGTTCCATCAGCTGCGCATGGCCCCGCGCGGCGGCGATATGGATTTTGACGATATCAGCCGCATCGTTCCGTGGATCGAAACTGCGCCAGAGCTTAATCTGGATATCAACGCCGAACAACGCGCCGATCCGCGCGGTTTCAAAAGCCATTTGCATTATGAAGGTCTGCCGCCCGGCGCGCGCTATGTGATCACTTTGCGCGACCCCAAAGAGGCCTTTGTCTCGCTCTATCATTTCTTCAGCGGCTGGTTTTTCAAGCCGGGTTCGATCACCCTCGAAGAGTTTTTCCCGGTCTGGTTCAGGGAGGAAGCGCAGCGTCCGAACTACTACACGCATCTGCTCAGCTGGTGGGCGCGGCGCGGGGAACCCGATACGCTGGTGATGGATTATCGCGCGGTTTTGGCAGACAAACGCGCAGCGATCAGCCGGCTAGCAGAATTCTGCGGCCTCGCCGCAGACGGCGCGGTGATCGATCTGGTCGAGCACCGCACCAGCCGCGATTTCATGATGCAGCACAAGGCGCCTTTCGCCGACCCGATGATGCGCCGGATGAGCGAGGAAAAGGCTGGCCTTCCGCGCGGAAGCGATTCCGCCAAAATCCGCGCCAGGGATGCCGTTCGCGAGCCCTTGCCGCAATCGCTCGCGGAACGGATCGATGCCGAATGGGCCAATCGTATCGCGCCGGTCACCGGCCATGCGGATTATGCCAGCTTGGCCAAGGCCTTGTAATTTTCGCAGCTGTGGCACGCGTTCGGGGGCAGCTGACTAGTCGCACCACCCGCCACGTTCGAAACCCCATCCCGATTCCTGCGCCAGACCGCGTTCGATCATCATGTCTGCCAATGCATCATCGCCGCGCGTCAGGCTGCGCAGCTCGCGGCCATATTGATCGAAAGGCGGTTCATCGCCGCCGCTCATCGCAAAAGTGCCTTGGTTGAGCCAATCGCGAAGCGCGTCGCGCGATTGTCTCGCCAGAGCCACTTCGGCTGCGCAGTCCCCTTTCATCTCGGGCGCATTATAGCCCGCCAGCCGGATTTTGCGGCGGCCGATCATAAAAGTGTCGCCATCGATCACGCATCCTTGGGAACCGCGCACTCCGCACAGGGTGAAATTCATATCCACGGTCTGGACTTCGCCGGTGTCCCGATGAAAACGCATTATCAGCAGCGATGCTGCGGCGATCAGGAGAAGCGTGCCCAATTGTACCAACCGCTTGCGCCAGACGGAGCGCCGCCTTCGGGTCTTGATATGAAAACGCGCAGGACGAACCATCTGCGCCTTGTTCCAGAAAGCGCCGCTTCGCACCAGTTTGTGCTGCCGCTGTTCCACCGTTGTGCCAAAGTGATGCGCTCGACCGCGCTTTTCACGCCTCGGCGAAGCCGCTAAGGGCGCATTCGAAACGCGAGAAGGACCACGCGATGAGCGCCACCGGCAGCAAAACGGACGACCAGATCAATCTGAACAAGGCGGAAACGCTGATCGAGGCTTTGCCCTATTTCCAGCGCTATGCTGGGCGAACTTTCGTGGTCAAATATGGCGGCCATGCGATGGGCGATCCCAAGGCCGCGCGCGAATTTGCCGAGGATATCGTGCTGCTCAAGGCGGTGGGTATCAATCCCGTGGTGGTCCATGGCGGCGGCCCGCAAATCGGCGCAATGCTGAAAAAGCTGGGAGTGGAAAGCGAATTTGTCGACGGCCTTCGCGTAACCGACAAGGCCACAGCAGATGTCGCCGAAATGGTCCTGTCCGGTGCGATCAATAAAGAACTGGTTGGCTGGATCGCGCAAGCGGGCGGCAAGGCCATAGGCATTTCGGGCAAGGATGGCGGCCTAGTCACGGCGACCAAGGTTGAGCGGACTACACGCGATCCGGAAAGCAATATTGAGAAGATCATCGATCTGGGTTTCGTCGGTGAGCCATCGCATGTTGATACCAGTGTGATCGACACCGCTGTTGCCGCTGGAATGATCCCGATTATCGCCCCCATCGGTGCCGGTGAAGATGGCCACACTTACAATATCAACGCCGATACAATGGCTGGCGCGATTGCGGCGGCTTTGGGTGCGGCACGCCTATTCCTGCTGACCGATGTAACTGGAGTGCTCGACAAGGAAGGCGCGTTGCTGACAGATTTGAAGCCCGATGATGTTGCCAATTTGCGCGATGACGGCACGATCAGCGGCGGGATGATCCCCAAGCTGGAAACCTGCGTCAAAGCGGTTGAGGCTGGTTGCGATGCGGCTGTGGTGCTCGATGGCCGGGTCCCGCATGCGATGTTGCTCGAATTCTTCACATCGCGCGGGGCGGGTACGCTGATAAGCTCGGGGGGCAGCTAGCGTGTCAGCGCGGATTAATCCCGATGCGCACAACCGTATTGTACCATTGATACACCGGGGCCGGTTGCGCTAGAGAGCTGCCAAGGTCGCTAGAGGAAATTATGAACGCATTTATCGGTATTCTGGGCATGCTGGCACAAACGCTCAGCATGATTGTCATTATCTGGTTTATCCTGGGCCTGCTGTTCGCATTCAATGTTATCGGACGCGACAATCATTTCCTTGTTCAGGTGGAACATTCGATCTCGTCTCTGCTTGCCCCGCTTCTCAACCCGATCCGCCGGATCATGCCCAATACCGGCGCAATCGATTTTTCCCCGATGGTTCTGTTGCTGCTGATCAATGCGGTGATGATCGTCCTGGCCGAAGTTGCGCGCGGATGAGCGCGACACGTATCGATGGCAAGGCCTTTGCCGCCGGATTGCGCGAGCGAGTTGGTGTTCTGGCCGAAGAATTCTCCGCAAAGGCAGGGCGCAAGGCCGGGCTGGCGGTGGTGTTGGTCGGCGATGATCCTGCCAGCCAAGTCTATGTCGGAAGCAAAGGCAAAGCCACCGTTGCGGCCAACATGGCGAGCTTCGAACACAAGCTGGCCGGCGATACCAGCCAGGCGGATTTGCTGGCTCTGATCGACCGGCTCAATGGCGATGACAGCGTTGACGGCATTCTTGTGCAATTGCCGCTCCCGGATCATTTGGACGAGCAAGCCGTGGTCGACCGGATCGTGCCCAACAAGGATGTCGACGGGCTTACTCCGGTCAGCACCGGACGTCTTGCGCTTGGGCTCAACGGTATGGTTCCCTGCACACCGCTGGGCAGTTTGATGTTGCTCAAGGATCAGCTCGGCTCGCTCGAAGGCCTGAATGCGGTTGTGATCGGGCGCTCGATATTGGTGGGCAAACCGATGGCGCAATTGCTGCTCGATGCCAATGCGACGGTGACCATCGCGCATAGCCGGACGAAGGATCTGCCCGAGATTGTCCGCCGCGCGGATATAGTGGTCGCCGCGGTCGGGCGGCCCGAAATGGTCAAGAGGGATTGGCTCAAGGAAGGGGCCACGGTGATCGATGTGGGCATCAATCGCCTCGCCCCGGCAGAGGGCGAAACCAAAGGCAGATTGGTTGGCGATGTCGATTTCGGCGAAGCGAGCGAGGTCGCGGGCGCGATCACGCCGGTTCCGGGCGGCGTCGGCCCGATGACGATCGCTGTCTTGCTGCGCAACACCATCGTTGCCGCGCATCACAATGCCGGTATCGATCTGGCGGAGGGCGCGATTTGAAACGTCTGGTGTCGGTAGTTCTATTGGCAGCGCTTGTCGCGGGCTGTTCCGGACCGCGCGGCGGCGGCGCCGCGACACTCGATCAGAGGATCAAACGCGCGCTTGTTGGCGCTCCGGGTGAGGCGCAGCCTACCCGCGTCGTCGCAACCGAACTCGCCTTTGCGCGCGCAGCGCGGGAAGACGGCCAATGGACCGCCTTTCGCGCATTCGCTGCGCCCGGTGCGGTCATTCATGCGCGCAGCGGCGTTGTCGATGCGGGCGCGTATCTTTCCGGTCTCGCTGATCCGGCAGAAGCCGTGCAATGGGCACCGCGCGCTGTATGGATGAGCTGCGACAGCTTGATCGCGGTAAGCCAAGGCCGGTTTCGTGATCCGGAAGGCAAGGTCGGCACCTATACAACGGCGTGGAAGCGCCAATCCGATGGCGACTATCGCTGGACCTACGATGTCGCGGTTCTCGATGATCCCCAGCCTCCGCCGCGTCCCGAACTGGGGCCGGCAAGCGAAGACGAAATTGTGGTCAGCGCGCTGAGCTCGATCAAAGGCCTGGTGTCTGATTGCCCGAGAGAAGCCGAGCCTGTTCCGCAGCCGCCCGAATTTGCGGTTGCACCGGGCGTCAGTCACGCCATGGCAACCTCGCCGGACAGAACGCTCCGTTGGCGCTGGGAGCATAAGGCTGGCGGCGACAGACGCTTTATTCTTGAATATCTGACCAGCGGGAAATGGGTGACTGCGATCGATCAGTCGCTCGGCATGGCTTCGCCCGAAAAGGCTGGCGAATAACGCTATGATGGAACTCTTTGTCTCTGCCTTTATCACGCTGTTCGTGGTGATCGATCCGCCCGGCTGCGCACCGATCTATGCCGGGCTGACCAAAACCGCCAGCGCTGCGCAGGCGCGTATCATGGCCATCCGCGCATGCATCATTGCGGCAGTGATTTTGCTGATCTTCGCCTTGTTCGGCGAACAATTGCTCGGCGCGCTGCATATCCAGCTCGACAGTTTCCGCATCGCTGGCGGATTGATGCTGTTCTGGATCGCGTTTGAAATGGTGTTCGAAAAGCGCACGCAGCGCCGCGAGGAACGCGCCGACAAGGTCAACGCCAACCCCGAGGTCGAAGACGTGTCGGTGTTTCCGATGGCGATGCCGATGCTGGCGGGGCCCGGCGCGATTGCGGCGATTATGCTGCTTCAGAACGAAGCCGAAGGAACAGAGGAAACGCTGGTGGTGCTCGGCGCTCTTGGCGCGGTGCTGCTTATCACTATGCTCGCGCTGATCGCCGCAGGCCCGCTGATCCGCTTGTTGGGGGACCGCGTTGAAGCGGTGATTACACGTCTGCTGGGCGTATTGCTGGCTGCGTTGGCGGCGCAATATGTGATCGATGGCCTGAAAGGCAGCTTCGGGATTTAGGCTCTATTGCAGCGTTACCTTGTCGTCGTCGCCATCGCGGCGCGCGTAGAATTGCATCAGCTGCACCAGCAGTTCGCAGCGTTCATTCAGAGTGTTGGCCTCGAGCAAAGCTTGCTTTGACGCCGGATCAAACGGCGCGATTTGCGACACGCCGTCGATCAGGGAAACATCGTCCAGCCGCGCGACCGAATCCCAATCCACGCTGTATCCCTGAGCGTCGGCAAAGCGTTTCGCCTCTCGTTCAAAACTGGCGCGTTCGATGCTGCTGAGAAATTCGTCTTCGGGCTCGTCGATCAGCTCTGCTTCGACTTGCCGGAATTGCGTGGTGACATCCAGTTCGCGCAGGATGCGGAACCGGTTTTCGCCTTCCAGCACAATATTGAAGCGCCCATCATCGAGCGCTTCGACATCGCCGATCCGGCCCACGCAGCCGACCGCGAACAAGGGCGCGCCTTCTTCCGCGCGCTGCGGCTGGATCATCGCAATCCGCCGGTCGCGCGCCAGCGAATCGCTAACCAAGGCGCGATAACGCGGCTCGAAAATATGCAGCGGAATCTGCAGCCCGGGAAACAGCAAAGCGCCGCTCAGCGGGAATATGGATAGCCGCTGCGTCATTTAGTCAAACAGGATCTTCGACAAGCGTCGGCGGGTTGCGCTGACCCATTCGTCTTCGAGTCCGACCGCTTCAAATATCTGCAGCAATTTGGTGCGCGCCGCGCTGTCATTCCACTCGCGGTCGGCCCTGACCATTTCCAAAAGAGTATCGGCGGCGTCATCGCGCTGTCCCGCGGCAAAGGCGGCTTCGGCGAAGGCAAGCCGCGCGTCCATATCCGCCGGTTCGGCCTCAGCTACCGCGCGGAGCTTCGCCAACTCGCCATCGTCAACCTGCGTTGCTGCAAGTTCGAGCGCAGACAAAGCCTGCTGCACTGCCGGATCCTCTTTGATCTCCGGCTGCAAAGCATCGGCAATCGCTTGCGCTTCGTCAGCTCTGCCGCCGGCCACGAATGAGCGAATCAGCCCGGCATGTGCAGCGGCATTGTCGGGTGCCATTTCGACGACTTGCATAAAGACGCCGGCGGCGCGTTCTGCGTCGCCTTCGGCCAGCACCTGCTCCGCCATGGTGATGAATTGCTCGACATCGGGGGCCTGCTGCCCGCCATCTCCGCCCGCTTGCAGCGGAAGCTTCGCGATCAATTGGTCGAGCACTTCCTTCATTTGCGATTCGCTGCGTGCCTGCGTCAGATCGGCGACGGGTTGCCCCTGGAACATTGCATAGACGGTGGGGATCGATTGGACCTGGAACTGGCTCGCGATGAACTTTTCTTCGTCAACGTCCACTTTGACCAGAACAACGCCCTTATCGGCATATTCGGCGGCGACTTTTTCCAGCATCGGCGCCAGCGCTTTGCATGGTCCGCACCATTCGGCCCAGAAATCGAGGATGACCAGCTTGGTCATCGATGGTTCGACGACATCGGTTTTAAACCGCTCAACCGCTTTCTGTTCGTCGATATTGAGGCCCATGCTTGCCAAGATCCGGCTCCTTACTATGGATTTGTCTGTGCGCTATGTGGTGCTTCTAACCGATTTGTGAAGGGCGAAACAGGGCCGGGGCACAGAGTATTACCAGACCCTTTCACAAGCGCATTTTTGGCCTTGCGGGGCAGCGAAACCGCTGCTAGTTGCCCGCTTCCCCACCGAGGGATGATGATTCATCTGCTTCGGGGCCGGTTATCCGGAAACGTCTAGTGAGCGGGCGTAGCTCAGGGGTAGAGCACAACCTTGCCAAGGTTGGGGTCGGGCGTTCGAATCGCCTCGCCCGCTCCAGTTTCTTTTCACATCGCGAAGATCATTGCTCCGGATCCGCATTGCGGCTGCCGGAAAGAGCCGTTCATGGATCGCTAGCAACCTTTCGTCGATATGAGGCGTTGCAATGTGATGCTATATCGTTATGGGGCGCGATACGTTGTATCATTATGTGAGTTTCCTACCCGATGTCAAAACTGTCTGTCCGTTTGTTGTTGAGCACTGCGCTGGTCCCCTCGCTTGCCATGATTGTGGCTGCCCCGGCGGCGGCGCAAGATCAGGGGGCCGATGAAACGGCCGACGAGCGGGTCGAGGATGATTTCCACGATCGGCGGGTCAATGCAGCCGGTGAAATCGTGGTCACAGCTGCTGGTGTGACCCAGCTCGACATATTGGCGGGCAGCGCAATCCTCGAAACCAACGATCTTCAGCGCAATCTTGACGGGCAATTGGGCACGGTTCTGGAGAAGCTCCCGGGCGTTGCGTCGTCGGGCTTTTCTCCCGGCGCCTCGCGTCCGATCCTGCGCGGCTTTTCGGGTGAGCGGGTGAAAGTGCTGGTCGACGGAATCGGTGCAATCGATGCGTCCAACACTTCGGATGACCACGCCGTTTCAATTGATCCGCTGACCGCCGAACGGATCGAAGTGCTGCGCGGCCCGGCGGTCATTCTTTATGGTAGTCAGGCCATTGGTGGTGCAGTCAATGTGATCGACAAACGTATCCCGCAGCGCGTGCCGAACGAGCCATTCCATCTCGATACGATCATCACCGCCGATACAGCTTCCAATTTGCTGCAGGGCGGGGCCTCGCTCGACGTTCCGATCGGGCCCAATTTTGTTGTCCATATGAACGGATCCTATCGCAACAGCGACGATATCGACGTGCCTGGCTTTACCGCTTCGTCCGCATTGCGCGCAGACTTGCTTGCAGATGCGGTAGAGGAGGAGGACGAAGGCGAATTTGAAGAGGCCGAAGAGCTTCGCGAAGCTGCCAACCAAAGCGGCTTTCTTCCAAATAGCGGCGTAGAAACCTGGAGCGGCGATATCGGCTTCGCTGTGTTTGCCGGCGAAAGCAATCTGGGCGCATCTTTCGGCATGTATGGCACGCTCTATGGTGTTCCCGGACGTCCGGGCGCGGGCCACCATCATGGGGAAGAAGAAGGCGGCGAAGGCGAAGCAGAAGAAGAGGAAGGCGAAGAACTCGTCACCATCGACCTGCGCCAATATCGCGCCGATCTTCGCGGTAAACTGGCCTTTGGCGGCGGAATCTTTTCGGAATTGCGCACCCGCGTCGGTTACAGCGATTACACCCATACCGAATTCGAGGGCGACGCGGTTGGGACCGTTTTCGAAGTACAAGGCATCGAAGCGCGCGCAGAGCTGGTCCAGACGCCGCAAGACAATTGGCGCGGCTCGATCGGGCTCCAATATACTTTCCGCGATTTCAAAGCGATCGGCGAAGAAGCATTCGTCGCGCCGAACAGGACCAACCAGATCGCGCTGTCCGGCCTGCAGGAATTTGAACTGACCGACAATGTCCAGCTCGAAGGCGCGCTGCGCTATGAAAAGACCGATGTCAGTTCCAACGCGTTGGGGGTCGAGCGCGACTACGGCACTGTGTCAGGCGCGATTTCTCTCGCCTATGAGACCAATGACGGCCTTCGATTTGGTGTAACGGGATCGCGCGCCGAACGGGCACCAGCGGCGGAAGAGCTGTTCTCGAACGGACCGCATATTGCCACCCAGGCATTCGAAATCGGCGACATCAATCTTGATACCGAGAAAGCATGGGGCGTCGAGGCATTCGTCAGAGGAAATGTCGGACCTGCCAGCGTCAACTTCGCGGTGTTCCACAATGCGTTCGACGATTACATTTTCCTCGCGGGGACCGGTCTCGAAGAAGATGATCTTCCGGTTTTCCAGTTCCTTCAAGATGACGCAAATTACTTCGGGATCGAAGGCCAGGTGACCATGCCGCTGGTGGATAGCGGGCCGTTTACTCTGCTTGCCGATTTGCGCGGCGATTACATCAAAGCAGAGCTTTCTGACGGCACACCGTTGCCGCGCATTCCGGCGCTCAATTTCCTCGGCGCGCTAGAGGCGCAAACCAGCCAGATTGATGGCCGCATCGAGGCCCAGTGGTTTGATAGCCAGAACGATGTCGCGCCATTCGAAACACCCACCGACAGCTTCACGCTGGTCAATGCCTCGATCGCGTGGCGGCCGCTCAAATATCGTTCGAACATCACAGTGATGCTGCAAGCAGACAATATCTTCGATGTCGAAGGGCGCCGGCACACCAGCTTCACCAAAGACTTTGTCCCCAATATCGGGCGCAATTTCAAAGTGAGCGTGCGGACCAGTTTCTGACCGCTTTGGGCGGGCCTCTCCCGGCAGCGTCGAGATCAGCTTTCAAGCGCGAAACTGATCTCGGCGTTGTCCTGCAGGCGTTTGACCAGATGTTCGCCAAGGAATGATCCGGGCGTTCCCACACCGCCATCGACTTTGCTCGCGAGCAAAGCGATGCCGGTCTCTGCGATCATGCGGCTGGTGGAGCCATAGCCCGGATCATAGCGGCCTTTGACGCCGTAGCGGATGATTTCGCCATCTTCCATTTCGCCCACGAACAGCACATCGTAATGGCCGTTTGCGCGTTCTTCCGCGCTGGGCCCTTCGCCCGGTTTGGGAGGCTTGGCACCGAACGGGTTCTTGAGCATTTCGGTTGCCGCTTTGGCAGCCTTTTCACCCAATTCGCCCGCGCTGGTGAGCATCATCTCGTCATATTTGAAATCTTCGCCATAGGGATGGCCAAGCAGGAAGTTGGTGCGGTGCACATTCTTGGTGTTGATCGTCGCCATGATGAAGGGCGCGGCCCATTTGCCGATCGTCTCGTCATATTCGGGGACCAGACCCATTGGCTGGTCCGGTCCTTCAAATCCCGGTGTAAGGCCGAAGGGGCTTTGCAAGACCGAGATCAGTTTGGGGTTCTTGGCGACCGATTTCATCGTCGCGGTCAAGCTGGCGGCGGTCCCGCCTGAAAATGTCCCTACCATTGATCGCACGCGGCCCTTTACGCGCGGCGCAGGCTTGCCGAATTTCGCAATCGCTTCCTTCTGCAGCATGTAAACACCAAGATCGAAAGGGATCGAATCGAAGCCTGAAGAGAAGCAGATCCGCGCGCCGCTGGCTTTCGCGGCCTCATGATGTTCGTTGATCTTCTCGTGCATCCAGCCGGGTTCGCCGCACAGATCGGCATAGTCGGTCCCCGTCTCTACGCAGGCGGTGACCAGCGCATCGCCATAAAGCTGGTACGGGCCGACAGTTGTCAGGACGACCTTGGTGCGTTCGCACATTGCTTTCAAACTGGCCGGATCGTCCGAATTGGCAACGATCAGCGCGGTGTCGGCAGGCACGCCGATTTCGTCGCGCACTTCCTGCAATTTGGTCAGGCTGCGCCCCGCCATCGCCCATTGCGGCTCGTCATCGAGCTCATTGTAATGTTGGTGCAAATACTCGGCGACAAGGCGTCCGGTATAGCCGGTCGCGCCATAAATTATAATGTCGAATTCGCGCTCTGACTTGCTCATGCTGTCTCTCCTTTCCTGCCTGAATGCGCGTGCAAAGCAGGAGAGTCAAAGACGTAACGGCATCGCGGAGTTCAGGACGAATTCCTGCCCGTTTCTGTCACAGTTTTGGCAGCGTCACGCCTCTTTGCCCCATATATTTGCCCGCGCGGTCGGCATAGGTGACCTCGGGGCGTTCGTTGCCTTGCAGGAACAGGAACTGGCACGCGCCTTCATTGGCATAGATTTTCGCTGGCAGCGGGGTCGTGTTCGAAAATTCCAGCGTCACGTGGCCCTCCCAGCCCGGCTCCAGCGGGGTCACGTTCACGATAATCCCGCAGCGCGCATAGGTGCTTTTGCCCAAACAGATCACCAGCACATCTTCGGGGATGCGGAAATATTCGACTGTGCGGGCAAGCGCGAAGGAATTGGGCGGGATGATGCAGACATCCGTTTCGCGATCGACAAAGTTCTTCGGGTCGAATTCCTTGGGATCGACCACGCTGCTGTCGACATTGGTGAAAATCTTGAATTCGGGCGCGACGCGCGCGTCATAACCGAAAGAGCTGAGCCCGTAGGAAATATTGCCGTCGCGCCGCTGCGCTTCGACGAAGGGCTCAATCATGCCCTTTTCCTGAGCTGCGGACCGTATCCATTTATCGCTGAGAATCGCCATGGCCGAGTGATTCCCCACTTATGCGTGCGGGGCAAGCAGCAGAGCCCGCTTTTCCCCTCTGATGATCGCGATCAAGCTAGCGGATACGCTTTGCACCAAGCTGCGGATTTTGCGCGGCGATGTGGTTGAGCCACTTTTTCGGGCGGCGCAGCATGTTTTTCGGATAGTCCACTTTGAGCCCGGCAATCTGCGCCATCGCTCCGACAAAATGGATGCAATTGCGCGTGTCGAGATCGTAATATTTGCCCGGAGCATCGCGCCATTTGCGCATGGTCGCGCGGACTTTGCCAACCTGTGCATCGGTTAGGGTCACGGTGAAATGGACGTTGGTTTTCTGGATATAGCTGGCGTTCTCGACCTGTATGTCATGCTCGACCGGGCCATTGAGGATGGCGGTGGTGACTTTCTTGGCGGTGAAGCCGTAATTTTCTTCGACTTTGGTGCCGTCCTGCATCGTGCCCGACAGCCGCACGAAAGTATGCGGGTAACGCCCGAACAAGACAGAGCCGTTGAAACTGTGAAAGGCCATTTTCACTTCGGCAGCGGCAGGCAGCGACCAACCCGACAGAACGAGTGCAATGGCAAGCGTCACCAGGCGGAACAGGGCTTTCAATCGGGTCATAATGCGTTCTCTAATACCCAACCAACGGCGCGCGCAATGAAATCCTCTGCCTAACTCGCCAGCAGGCTCGCATTGCCGCCTGCCGCCGTGGTGTCGATGCACACGACGCGTTCGGTGGCGAAGCGCGCGACATAATGCGGTCCGCCGGCTTTGGGGCCAGTGCCCGACAGGCCTTCCCCGCCGAATGGCTGGCTTTCCACCACCGCGCCGATCTGGTTGCGGTTGACGTAGAAATTGCCAACCCGGGCGCGCGCTTCAACAAAGCGCCGTGTCTCCTCGATCCGGCTGTGCAGCCCCAAGGTCAGGCCAAAACCGGTTGCGTTTATATCGTCGATTATTTGCCCAAGCTGGTCACCGCCAAACCGCGCAACATGCAGGACCGGGCCGAAATTCTCCCGTTTCAGATCCAGAATGGAATCAAGCTCGATAATCGTCGGCGCGACAAAACAGCCTGCGCCGGTCCCTTTGGGCAGCTTGCGCCGCCAGACTCTGCGCCCGGCTTTCTTGCGGCGCGCAATATGGCGTTCAAGAGCGGCCTTTGCATCCGGATCAATCACCGGCCCGACATCGACTTTGAGCTGCACCGGATCGCCGATCTCGAGCGCTTCGAACGCGCCCTGGATCATTGCCAATGTCTCGTCATAGATGTCGTCCTGCAAATAAAGCATGCGCAGCGCCGAGCAGCGCTGACCGGCGCTCTGGAATGCGCTGGCGACAACATCGCGGGTAACCTGTTCGGGCAGGGCAGAGGAGTCGACAATCATCGCGTTCTGGCCGCCGGTTTCAGCGATGAAAGTCGCAATCGGCCCTTCGCGCGCGGCGAGAGAGCGGTTGATCGCGCGGGCCGTATCGGTAGATCCGGTAAAGGCAACGCCCGCCAGCCGCGGATCGCTGGTGATAAATTCGCCAACATCGCCCGCACCGGGCAGCAATTGCAGGACTTTCTCGGGAATGCCCGCCTCGTGGCACAGCTTGACCGCGAGCGCGGCGATCAGCGGTGTCTGTTCTGCAGGCTTTGCAACAACGGCGTTGCCCGCTGCGAGCGCCGCTGCCGCAGGGCCGATAAAGATCGCCAAGGGGAAGTTCCACGGGCTGATCGTGGCGAACACGCCGCGTCCTGCCAGACTAAGCCGGTTTTCCTCGCCCGTGGGACCGGGCAGGAGAAACGGCTCGGCACACAAATGGCGCGCTTCGGCAGCGTAATAGCGCAGGAAATCGACCGCCTCGCGCAGTTCCAGCACCGCATCGACCAAGGTTTTGCCTGCCTCGCGCTGGCACAGCGAAAGAAATTCGTCCGTATGCGCTTCAAAGGCATCGGCCGCAGCTTCGAGCAGGAGCGCGCGTTTCTCTCCGCCCATTGCATTCCAGCCGGGCTGGATTGCCTCGGCCCGTCCGATGGCCTCCTCGACTTCTTCCTGCAAACTGTCGCGCCGTGTGCCGACTTCGCTGGTCAGATCCTGCGGCTTGGTAATCGGGGCGATTTCCGCTTCCATTTCTGAGGGGAATGTTGGCTCGGCATGCCAAGAGACAGAAGCCAGTTTCTCCAGCCTCCCCATCAGCGGTTCGCGGACCAGCGGATCGGACAGATCGATACCGGCGCTGTTGGTCCGGTCGGGGAAAATGTCAGCTGGCAGCGGGATTGCCGGGTTCCGTTTGGGGTACAGCGCAGCCATTTCCGCAACCGGATCGGTGGCGAGATCTTTGGCGGGCACTTCGGCATCTGCCATGCGGTTGACGAAAGAGGAATTTGCCCCGTTTTCAAGCAACCGCCGGACAAGATAGGCCAGCAGATCCTTGTGGCTGCCAACGGGGGCGTAAATGCGCACGGGGGTCCGGGCATCTCCCTCCAGCTTGGCCAGTTCCTCGTAAATATCCTCGCCCATTCCGTGCAGGCGCTGGAATTCAAAATCGGCCTCATGCTTGGCGTCTTCGGCAAGCGCCTTGATTGCGCCGACCGTATAGGCGTTGTGCGTGGCAAAAGCGGGATAGATCGCGTCGCCTGCATCGATCAGCTTGGACGCGCAGGCGAGATAGGACACGTCGGTCGCGATCTTGCGGGTAAACACAGGATAATCGGTGTAGCCGCCAACTTGCGATACCTTGATTTCAGTATCCCAATAGGCGCCTTTGACCAGCCGGACCATCAGCCGCCGGGCATGCCGCCGGGCCAGTTTGACAACCCAGTCGCAAAGCGGCGCAGCGCGTTTTTGATAGGCCTGCACTGCCATTCCGAACCCTTCCCAGCGGGTACCGTCAGCTCTCACGAAAATCTGGTCGTCGGCCACCAGCGTTTCGATAATATCCATCGATATTTCGAGTCGTTCGGCTTCTTCCGCGTCGATGGTGAAATGCATGTTCGCATCGCGCGCCTTGATCGCCAGCGCTTTGAGAATGGGCAGCAGGGCTGCGGTCACTTCCGCTGCATGGGTGAAGAAATATTTGGGGTGCAGGGCCGACAGTTTGACCGAAATTCCGGGCGATGTGCCAATCCCGCCATCGGTCTCGCTGGCGAGCCGTTCGATCGCCCTTTCATAGGCCACCCGGTACCGTTCGGCATCGGCATAGGTCATTGCCGCTTCGCCCAGCATGTCGAAGCTGTGCGTCAAGCCTTGCTTGCGTTCGGGCACCGCGCGTTTCAGCGCCTCGCCGATTGACCGGCCGAAAACAAACTGGCCGCCAAGAATGCGCATCGCCTGCAAAGTCGCTTTGCGGATTACCGGCTCACCCAACCGGTTCATTGTCTGTTTAAAGGTTTTGGTCATGCCGCGCTGATGTTCTTCGGGCCGCTCCAAAACCTCGCCGGTCAGCATCAAAGAGAACGTCGCCGCATTGACGAAAGTGGAAGAGCTTTCGCCCAGATGTTCACCCCAGTCGATATCGCCGATTTTGTCGCGGATCAGCATGTCTGCGGTCTCGCTGTCGGGCACGCGCAGCAATGCCTCGGCAAGGCACATCAGCGCGATGCCTTCTTCGGTGTCGAGACCAAATTGATGGAGAAAGGCATCTATCCCGCTGGCCTTGCGGCGGCGCGCGCCCTCGATCAATTGGATAGCAATTGCGGCGGATTGGTCATGCAAGTTGGTTGCAGGGGCCGCTTGCTTGATCCGTTCCGCAACGCAGGCATTTTCTTCCTGACGATAAGCCAGACGGAATGCAATGCGGTCTAGCGGGGCGGGCCGGGTCATAGGCGACTCAATCTATAGAGGGGTTGGTAATTCTTGGGCGATCTGAACCTAGTTTCAGTTGCAATCAAGTGGCAGCGTGCGCCATGGCTTTGAAAAGCAAATATGGAGCGGTGCAATGGCAGGACGATTTTTTGACGAATGGCAGGTCGGAGACCGGATCGAACACGAATTGCGCCGCACGGTGACCGAAACGGACAATCTGCTGTTCACAACGATGACCCACAATCCGCAGCCGCTGCATCTCGACATAGAGGCTGCGAAAGAGTCGGAATTCGGCAAGATTCTGGTCAATGGCACTTTCACCTTTGCGTTGATGATCGGCCTGTCAGTCGGCGATACGACTGTGGGAACATTGGTTGCCAATCTGGGATACGACAAAGTGATGATGCCGCACCCTGTGGCAATCGGCGATACGCTTCGCGCGACCAGCGAAGTGGCCGCGCTGAAGGAATCGAAATCGCGGCCCAATGCAGGGATCGTTACGTTCCAGCACGAGCTGCTCAACCAAAGAGATGAAGTGGTGTGCAAATGCTCCCGCGCCGCGCTGTTGCTGCGGTCGGGCGCCTGACCCGGACTTGACCTGAGCGGAGACTATGGCATCACCAGTGCCACAAGTTTGCGAGGGAATCGCAGCGCAGGAGGGGTGTCATGAAGAAAATTCTGGGTGTCTTGGTTGTGATTGCGGCCGTTGCTGGTGCGGTGTGGTACCTGTTTTTGCGCGATG
Source organism: Pontixanthobacter aquaemixtae (assembly GCF_009827395.1). Lineage (GTDB taxonomy): Bacteria > Pseudomonadota > Alphaproteobacteria > Sphingomonadales > Sphingomonadaceae > Pontixanthobacter > Pontixanthobacter aquaemixtae. The sequence goes on from NZ_WTYX01000002.1 coordinate 779,958, forward strand.
ATCCCGTTGCCGCCGCGCAGGATGTTGCCGAAGCCGAGGCAGCCGTCACACTCAGCGAATATCCCGAGAAAGTGCTGTGGGGAGACACGCATCTTCACACCGACAATTCGATCGATGCGTTCGGCTTTGGCACGCGGCTCGGCCCCGATGCGGCGCTCCAATTCGCGCGTGGTGACATGGTTACGTCGACCACCGGCATTGATGCACAACTCTCGCGCCCGCTCGATTTCCTGGTGATTGCCGATCATAGCGACGGTCTGGGGTCAACCCGCCGTCTCTACGATGCGCCGCGCGCCTTGATCCAAGACGAAACGCTGCTGCGTTGGCACGATATGATGCATGAATCGCCCGAGCAGTCGCAACTGGCGATCGCGGAATTGATTACTGCCGCTTCGAACGGGACTTTGCCCGAAGCCCTGCGCGATCCGGAGACACAGGCAGAAGCAACCAAAGATATTTGGACCACCCATCTGGCAACGCTCGACAAATATTACGAGCCGGGCAAATTCACCCCGATCGCCGGATATGAATGGACCGCCATGCCCGGCGGCAACAATCTGCACCGGGTCGTGATGTATCGCGACGGTTTTGAGCGTACATCTGCCACGCTCCCATATCCGGGGATCGACGGAGAGATTGACGGGTTGTTCGATTATATGGACGCCTATGAGGCAGCGACGGGTGGCCGCGTGCTGGCCATTCCGCATAACTCCAATCTCTCGAACGGGCTGATGTTCGAACTGACGCAGGCCGATGGCGGGCCGATGACGGCGGAAACCTCGCGCCGGCGCGCGCACCGCGAACCGGTTGTCGAAGCGACGCAGATCAAAGGCGATAGCGAGTCTCATCCGTTTCTTTCACCCAATGACGAATTCGCCAGCTTCGGCGATGCAGGGTGGGAAATCGGCAATCTCTCGCTCACTGCACCCAAAGACAATTCGATGCTCGCCGGGGAGTATTTGCGCGAAGCGCTCAAGCGCGGGCTGTCGATTGAACAGCAGACCGGGGTGAACCCGTACAAGTTCGGGATGATCGGATCGACCGACAGCCACACCACGCTCGCGACCGCTGACGAGGATAATTTCTTCGGCAAGCATACCGGCACGGAACCCGATGCGGAACGCGCCAATGCGCCGCAGAATCTGGGAACCAGGGTGGGGCGGTTCGGCTGGAACTATCTTGCCAGCGGCTATGCGGCGGTCTGGGCCAAAGCCAACACGCGCGCGGAAATCTTTGACGCGATGATGCGGCGCGAAGTCTACGCGACAACCGGCCCGCGCATGACCGTGCGGTTTTTTGGCGGGGCGGATTTTTCCGGCACGGATTTTTCGGGTGATTGGGTTGCCAGCGCCTATGCAAACGGCGTGCCGATGGGCGGGGAGCTGGAAGATACCGGCAGCGCTCCGCAATTCATCGTATCGGCGCTGAAAGACCCCGAGGGCGCGCATCTTGACCGCGTTCAAATTGTCAAAGGCTGGATCAATTCCGATGGCACAACCAGCGAGAAAGTGTTCGACGTGATCTGGTCAGACCAGGACACGCGCCGCACAGTCGGCGGGAAAGTGCCCGCGGTTGGCGATACGGTTGACCGCGCAAAAGCAACCTACACCAACGATATCGGGGCGGCCGAGTTGCAGACCGTCTGGACCGACCCCGAATATCGTGCCGGGCAGAACGCGTTTTATTATGTGCGCGTGCTGGAGATCCCGACGCCGCGCTGGGTCTTGTTTGATGCATTACGCTTTGGATTCGAATTGAGCGAAGAGGCAAAGGCAAATTCGGTCGGTCAGGAACGCGCCTACACGTCACCGATCTGGGTGAACCAGCCGGCATCAGGCGCAGCCAACGCGCCATGACCATACCCCAATGGGCCCGAACGGGGCTGCGCGAACCGCTGGTCCAATTCCTGATAGCGGGCGCCGCCCTGTTCGTGTTTTTTGCATGGAAGGGCGAACCCGTTGATCCGGCAAGCCGGACTATCGAAATCTCGCTTGAAGACCGCGCGCGGCTCTCGCTCCAATGGGAACGGACCATGCAACGCCCGCCCACCGATGCCGAGTTGGACCGGTTGACGGAGACCTGGTTGCGCGAGGAAATCCTGTACCGTGAAGCGCTCAGGCTGGGGCTCGATCGCGATGATGCGGTGGTGCGCAAGCGGCTCGCCAACAAGATGAACTTTCTCGCATCGAGCATGGTGGAAACCGCGCAGCCTTCGGATGAAACGTTGAGCACATGGCTGGCCGACAATCCGCAGCGCTTTGCCGATGACACGACCTATAGTTTCGACCAGCTCTATTTTGCCGAGAAAGACGACGCGGAAGCGGCTCTGGCAAAAATTAGCTCCGCAGATAACTGGAAGGGTTTGGGTGAGGCAATCTCCTTGCCTCCCGCATCGGATAATCTCCCGTCGCGGCAGGTCGAAGGGCACTTCGGGTCAGCCTTCCTCGACAATTTGCGGTCTATCGAGACGCCAGGGGCGTGGTCTGGCCCGGTCGTGTCGGGTTTCGGCTGGCATCTGATCCGTTTGCGCGCGCGCAATGTGGGCAAAGTCCCCCCGCTGGAGGATATCCGCCAGCGAGTAGAAAATGATTGGCGCACCCAAACTCTCGAGACCCGGCAGGACGAAGCGTACCAACTTCTCCGCGATGCCTATGAGGTGTCTGTCGAGAGATGAGATTTCTGGCATGCCTCTTCGCCGCGCTGGCGGCGGCATGGGCGCTGCTACCTGCAACGGCGCAGGCGGACGAGCTGCGCCCCGGCTATCTCGAGCTTACCGAGCAGTCTCAAGGTGTGTGGCAGCTGTCATGGAAGCAAACTTTCACCAAACCGCCGGCAGAGACTCCCGCGCCCCCTTTGATACCCGAGCCGTGCGATTTTGAGGCCGACCCGCAGATTGGCGCGGCGCAGGGCGCGGTGATCGGATCTGCGACGCTGCGCTGTTCGGCCCCGCTTGGCGGGCAATCAATCGCCATGCCCGGTCTGATCGGGCAATCGGATATGCTGGTTCGGGTTCAACCGTTAGGCGAACCGGTTCAGGCGCTCCGCCTGACTGCCAAGGAACCAACCGCTGCAATCGCGGCGCAGCCTGACACTTTCCAAGTGCTGCGAACCTATTTCATCATCGGCGTGGAACATATTCTGGCCGGGTGGGACCATCTGCTTTTCGTGATTGCGCTGGTTTTGCTGATCAAGAATTGGCGGGCAGTCATTCTTGCGGCGACTGCGTTCACGATTGCGCACTCGATCACGCTGGCAGTGGCGGCGCTGGGCTATGTCGGGCTGCCGCAAGCCCCGGTCGAAGCCTTGATTGCGCTGTCGATCCTGTTTCTCGCCTTGGAAATCCTGCGGCCAGAGGGTGAAAAGCTGACACTCACAAGGAGATTTCCATGGGTGGTCGCATTTCTGTTCGGTCTGCTGCACGGGTTCGGTTTCGCTGGCGCGCTCAATTCGATTGGATTGCCGGAGGAAGATATCCTTGCGGCCTTGCTTGCCTTTAATATCGGCGTTGAGGCGGGACAGTTGCTGGTGATCGCAGTGTTGCTTGCTTTGCTCGCCGTTCTTCGCCGCATGGCCGTTCAAGCGCTCGCTCCGACGGTTCGCTTTTCGGCCTATGGCATCGGAATAATCGGGGCTTACTGGCTGGTTGACCGGGTGATCGCCTGATCGTTCACAAAGCCATTATTGCCGCCAAGCGCCTGCCACAGGAGCAAACGCGATCTTAGCGCCTGCCCGCGTGTCACCGCGACTCTTTCGCCAGACGCATCGGCAGCACGCCGCGCATCGAGCACGGTGAGAAAATTCGAAAGGCCTGCGCGGAAGCGCACCTCTGCCAGTTCGGCTGCGCGGTTGGCGCTGGCGCGCTCGCGCTCGGCTGCGACCAGCTGGCGATCACTGGACTGCACCAGGCCATAGGCTGTTTCGGCTTCTCCCAACGCTGCGAAAACGCGCCCGCGATAAGCTTGAAACGCCGCGCGCTTGTCTGCCGCTGCGCCATCAATTTGCGCTTCGATCCGCCCGAAATCGAGCAGCGGCGCAAGCAGAGAACCACCGGCAGACCCGACCGCCGCGTCGCCGTCAAACAGACCGCCCACATCAAATGCGAGCAGGCCCAGAGCTGCCGAAAGCGTGAATTTCGGAAAACGATCTGCGGCCGCCGCGTAAAGCTGCGCATCGCTTGCCGCCAGACGCGCGGCTGCGGCTTGGATGTCGGGCCGGTTCGCCAGCAGCTGCGACGGGGTGGTGGATGGAGCATCCGGGATCGAAGCCGCCGGACCCGGCTGCGCGAGCGCTTCTTTCACGCTTTGCGCCGGTTGCGCGGTCAGCGTCACCAGCCGGCCGACTATCCGCACGCGTTCGCTGTCCAATGCGGCGATCCTGGCGCGGCTCGATTCGGCAACAGTCTCTGCGCGAACACGATCAAAACCCGGGGCAATTCCCGCACGCTCGCGGATATCGGCCAAGGTGACGAGTGTCTCTGCCGCGACCAGATCTTCTTTCAGCGAAGCCTCGCGTGCCTTTAGGGTGCGCCAATCGACCACTGCGGCGGCAATTTCAGCCATGATCGAGATGCGCAGCGCCGCGGCATCGGCGCCTGCTGCGTCCACCAGACTGTCCGCCGCCCGTTCCCGTGCGCGAAGCTGGCCAAACAGATCGGGATCCCAAGACCCGGAAATATTCGCGCCATATCGCATCCGCTCGCTGTCGATACCAAAGGCAGCGGGAAGATTGCTTCCGAATTGAGCAGGGCTTGTCCGCGTGCCTGCAACCGATGCGTCACCCGAAACCACCGGCATACGATTGGCGCCTGCGCCCGCAGCATTGGCGATGGCCTTGTCGATCCTTGCCGCGGCTTCGAGCAGGCTTGGCGAACCGGCGAGCGCGGCGTCGGACAAGGTAAGGAAAGCCGGATCATTGACGGGCAATAATGCGTCGACCGATGCCTCCGTTTCGCCCGATGCGGTATAGGCAAAGCTTTGCGGCAAAGCGGGTGGCGGCGTTGCAATTTCGGGGGCGGGCCCGGCCACGCATGCGCTCACCGCGATGCTCGCACCGGCTGTCAGCAAGAGGCGCGCAAAGAGCGGACGGTGCCGTGTCATTGCGCTTCCGCCTCACTATCAGCGGGTTTTGCTTGGCCGGCCTTTTTCGTGTTCGTCGTCTTTGCCGGAATGAACGCATCAATCTGTTGGCCGACCCGGAACAGACCGTCGGTTTCGGGTAGTTCATACAACACTTGCAGCACGCGCACATCGACTCGCTCGCTGGCGCTATTGGTCAGCGATCTTTTTGGCACGACAAGCGGCTCTGCGCGGACGAATTTTGCTTCGACCTGCTCACCCGCCGCGCCGCGCGGTGACACGATGGCGGATGCGCCCATATCCATCCGCGCGACTTCGGATTCGTCGATATCGACACGGATATAGAGCGGCCGTGTTTCGCCCATGCGAATGAAGGGCAGCCCGCTCCCGCCCATGGTGGAGACGAATTCGCCCGGCCGGATATTCACTTCCAGAATTTCGCCTGCCATGGGCGCGCGAACGGTAAGCCGGCCCAATTCGGTGCGGGCACTGCCGGCAGCGGCTTGTGCGGCGGAAAGCCTGGCGCGGGCGACTTTCAAACGGCTGTTGGCGGCATCGGCATCGCCTTGTGCGCGAATGACTTCAGCGCGCGAAACGGCGGCTGGATCTTCAACCTGATTGTAAAGGCTAAGCTGCCTTTGTGCGGTCGCTCTGGCGGATTGCGCTTCGCTGATCGCTGCGCGGGCTTCGCCGATGGCAGCTTGTGTTTCGCTGATGCGCGCCCGGACCGCGCGGTCATCAACGGTGAACAGGACCTGCCCCTTTTCGACATAATCGCCCGGCTGAACGCGCAGATCGCTGACGAGGCCGGACAAGGCCGTGCCGATATCGACGATCTCGCTCGACGGTTCGACCAGGCCTGCGCCTGCGACCCGCGCCGAATTGGCAAGCTCGCCGGTTGCGCGTGGCGGCTCGTTCTCCGGCTCGGACAATTCGCGGTCGGGCAGGCCGTTCCAGATGAACACGATTGCCAAGAGCAGACCGGCCACCGCAATGATCGGCAGAATCTTGCGCGAGAAGCTGAGATTTTCAGGTAGCAATGCCATTACTAGTGGTCCTCCGGCATGTCGGTGCCGTCATGTGTTATCCGCCCGTCCTCCAGCACGAGGATGCGGTCGGCGAGATCAAAAATGCGGTTGTCATGGGTCACGATAATAACCGAGCGGTCTTCGGCCACGCCTACTTCGCGCAGCAGATCCATCACCCGGCGGCCGGACTTGGCATCGAGCGCGGCGGTCGGCTCGTCGCACACCACAAGGCGCGGTTCGTGAACAAGCGCGCGGGCGATTGCGACGCGTTGCTGCTGGCCGCCCGAAAGCTGGTTGGGGAGCTTGCCCGCCTGATCGGCAATATTGAGCTTGTCGAGCATTGCCACCGCACGCTCGCGCGCTTCAAGCCGGTCCATTCCCTGCGCGATCAACGGCACTGCCGCATTGGACGCGGCATCGATGGAGGGAATCAGATTATACTGCTGGAAAATAAAGCCGATATTCTGCAACCGGAAATTGACCAGATCGGTATCGGACAGGCTGTAAATATCGGTGCCGAACACTTCGACATCGCCATCGGTCGGCCACAAAATGCCGCACATGATCGAAATCATGGTGGTTTTGCCGGAGCCAGACTCGCCGACCAGATAAGTCAGTTCGCCGGGGCATACATCCAGATCGATACCGTGGAGCACCCGGATGGTCTGCTGGCCCGCCTGAAAATCGCGTGTCACGCCGCGGGTGCGGATGGCGGGTTGGCGTTCGGCCTGGTTGCCAGTTTCGGTCATCGGAACACCGCCGCAGGTTCGGTATTCATCACACCGCGCAGCGCGATCCATCCCGTCAGCACAATAATCAACACCATCGCCGCAAAGGAAATGAGCGGAATTTGCCACGGAATGTAAAAGCCTTTGAATGTCGGATCATTGGAGAAGGCCGATATAAAGCCCACCGTGCCAAGCACGCCTAGGCCATAGCCGATCATTCCGACCATCCCGGCCTGCACCGCGACCATTTGCGCTATCTTGCCATTGGTCACTCCGATAGCTTTGAGCGCGCCAAACTGTTTGATGTTGTCGCGGATGAACAGGCTGAATGTCAGCCCGACAATCGCCACGCCGACAATAAATCCAAGCAACACGGTAATCCCGAAATTGAGCGGGATTCCGGTGTTTTCGATGATGAAATCGACGCCGTCGCGAGCGAATTCGTCTCGAGTCTGCGCTTTGAGGCCGGTTTGTTCTTCGATCCGTTCGGACAGGCTCTTGGCATCAATCCCGTCAGCCGCACCAACCAGCACAAAGCTCAGCCGGTTCCGCGTTCCGGGGACATAGCGCAGCGCCTGGCTATATTTGGTGTAGAGCACAACCGTGCTGGTGAAGCTGGGTATCGCATCGGCAATTCCGCGCACCACTGCGCGTTGGTCATTGAGTTCCAGCCTCTCGCCGATCGGGCTCTGCCCCGGGAACATCCGTTCCGCGCCCACATCATCGATAATGACCGAATCGGGCTGGGAGAGAACATCGGTGCTGCCTTCGATCATGCCTTTGGGAAGGCCAATCAGCGTCGCATCATCGACGCCGATGATTGCCACGCCTTCCAAATCGCCATCCTTGGTTCTGACCGAGGCATTGGCGCGCAAATGCGGCACGGCCCAGTCAACGCCGGGAACGCCGCGCACCTGATCGAGCGCGGTGGAAGGAAGCGCATAAGCGACATCGGTAGTCCGGCTGACCGGGTCCATCACCCAAACGTCAGCGCTGGAGACATTATATGTGCCGCTTGCCCCGCGTTCGAGCAGGTTCACAAAAATGGTCAGCTGCTGCGTAATCAGCAGAGTCGAGAATGCGATGCCGAACAGAAGCCCGTAAAACTTCTGCTTGTCACCGGTTAGCATTCGAATTGCGATCCACAGCACTCGATCACCTCGGTTTCGCTAGCGGGAGAGGTTGGCAACTTGCACTAGTGAAGTTCTTGCCCCATTAGTGAACGGTAGCGTTTAATTGAACGGAGTCGTTCATTTTGTCAATAGGTAGCGAAAAGAAACTGGGTCGGCCATCGGACGAGGCCAAACGTGCGGCCATTATCGAGGCTGCGTCGCTATCTTTCTTCAATGTCGGCTTCGCGGCAACCGCTATCGAACAAGTCGCTGCGAATGCCGGTGTTTCCAAAGTCACGATCTATAATCACTTTGGCGACAAGCGCGGGCTGTTTGCCGCATCGGTCGATCGCGAATGCGAGAATATGCGCGGGCATTTTTCGATCGATTTCACCGGAGGCGAAGATTTGCCGGCGCTGTTCCGCCGTATCGGGGAAGCTATGGTGGCTTTTCTCTCGCGCCCGGAAATGATCCAGTTTGACCGCCGTATCGCGGCCGAAACCGAACACGATCCCGAAATTGGCGCCGCCTTTCTCAATGCCGGCCCCCACCGGATGAAAAGCGCCTTTATTGCCTTGCTCGACCGGTTGGTGAGCGCCGGGCGGCTGCAGATCGAGGACACCGGCCTTGCGGCCGAACAATTCGTTTCAATGTGCAAAGGCATGGGCGATCTGGAGCGCCGCTTCGGTGCCGAGGTGGATCCGCAACGCGATCAAGATCGCATCGCGGGTGCGGTGGATGTTTTCCTGAAGGCGTATTCGCGATAGGAACTGGCCCTCGGCCAGCAATCTACCCCAACCAACCAATCAGCAATCCATACAATGTAAACTGTAGGGTCGCATATCCGCCATCGATGAGCCACAGTCCAAGCGGACGGCGGGCGAAGAGGTAGTTGATGCCGAAGGTTGCAGCGACCCAGCATAGACCCGCAGCAAAACCGGCTGCGGTCGCAAACTGGATACCCGGTTTCGTGCCCAAAAACATCGCGAAGACGAGCGCTGCGATCAATGACAGCACCAGCGCGCCACCATAGATGATCGCGGGACTGCCTGAGGCAATCTGTTCATCGCTGAGGCCATTCAGATTTTGCCACTTCTTGCCGAAGAGTGGTCCGTACCAGATTCCGCCCAGAACGAATGCTGACAGTGCCGCGGCAACCACCGCTATCCAATTTACTTCCATGGCTATTCTCCCTCTTTTGGTGGTGATCCGGCGTGTGCGCCCATCTGGGCCTCTAGGTTTTTGCGCATGGTCTCGATCGACCAGACATTGCCCTGTTCGAAGAACTCAAGCAGTTTGGTTGATGCTTCGTCCGTGCCGTAACCAAGGCCGCTGATGCGTAGGCTGGTATGGCCGTTTCCCCCCGGCTCAAGCTCGTAGACCCCCCATAATTTGGTCACCAGTGCGGGGTCGATCGGGCCGGGCGGTGCATATTCCACGCGAATTGCCATGATCCGTTCGGGGACAAAGGCCAGGATGCGGTGCCGGATGTTGCGCTCGTCACCAACCGCGGCATTCTTGTGGTAGCCAGTTTCGATAGAACCGCCTTGGCGCAGGTCGAATTTGGCGAAGGAAGGCCCCCACATTGCCCAGCCTTCTGCGGTTGAAAGTGTTTTCCAAACCTCGGCCACCGGCGCGGCGATCACAGTCTCGTGGACCAGCGTAAGGGTGCCGTCATTTTCCTCGATGATCTCAGTTGTGACAGCAGCATTGCCTTCTGGCGGCGCACTATCCGGTTGCGCTGAAGCAGATGCGCCCAGAAGCAGAAGGGCTGCTGCCGACAGGGAACGAATTGTGCTGCGAATGTTCATGTGTGTGCGCTTGCTTTCTCGGTAAGAATGTCGATGTGACTGCGCAGCACGGCAACATTGCGGTCAAACACGCCGATATCGCGGGCAGTGCGCGCCTGCATGATCGCGCCTTCCATTGTGGTCAGAATGAACTCGGCCAGTGCGTGCCGATCGGTGTCGCCCGGTAGCCGATTCGCGGCTTCGTCAAGGCAGTGCTCAACCGCCTCGATCCAGTTTTCGAAATTGAGCTGGATAAGATCGCGGATGCGCGGATCGGGTTCTGAAAGCTCAAGCGCGAGATTGCCGATGGGGCAGCCATGCGCAAAATCGCTCATCAACAACCCCGTGCGATAGCCGCCCAAGAGTGCGAAAATCTTCTCGATCGGGTCGTCGACTTGGCCCCATGCGATGTCGAGCAGGTTCTCCTTGATCCCGTCGCGGTAGAATTCCAGCACCGCCACAAGCAGATCCTGCTTACCGGGGAAGAAGTGATAGAGACTACCCGAATGGACTTGGCTGCGGCTGAGAATATCGGCGATTGATGTGGAGTTATAACCCTTAACGAAGAACATCTCGAGCGCAGTCATGACGATCTTCTGGCGGGTTGCTGTGTTCATCATGGCAAGCCTCTTGGTTGAACGTTCATTCAAGCAGAAGTTGATTGATCAATCAAGAGAAAACTTGAACACGCTGGATACGCGCTAAAATCCCGAACTTCACAAATCCCGTGATTGCCAGGTCATTATCTTGCCATTCACCTATGCCACCCTACATAATGCAGGTGAAAAGGAATTCTCGCCGATGAACGACGAAAACGAACCGCAAACCCCGAACCCCTGGATCAAAAGCATGATGGTCTGGGGCGGGATCTTTCTCGCCCTGCTGCTGGTGGTGACAATGTTCGGCAATGCCGGACAGCCCGCTGCAACGCAGATCGAATATTCGGACTTCCGCGGCAAAGTGGTCGAAGGGTCGGTCAAAAGCGTCGAGATCGGGCCGGAGCTGATTTCCGGCGAATATAAGGACGGCAAGAAATTCACCACGGTCCCGGCCGGCGTTGATACCGGCTTGGGCGAATTGCTGGATGAGAAAGGCGTTCGCTATTCGGGCGTCCCGCGCGAGACGATGAATCCGCTTCTGGTGGTGTTGATCCAGTCGCTGCCGTTTATCCTGATTTTGGGCATCGCCTTCTTCGCCTTGCGCCAGGTTCAAAAAGGCGGCGGTGCCGGCGGCGCGATGGGTTTCGGCAAATCGAAAGCCAAATTGCTGACCGAACGGCAGGGCAAAGTCACATTTGAAGACGTTGCCGGTATCGATGAAGCGCGCGAAGAGCTGGAGGAGATTGTCGAGTTCCTCAAAGATCCGCAGCGCTTTTCCAAGCTGGGGGGCCAGATTCCCAAAGGGGCATTGCTGGTCGGTTCGCCGGGTACCGGTAAGACGTTGCTTGCGCGCGCGATCGCCGGTGAAGCAGAAGTTCCGTTCTTCACGATCTCCGGTTCCGATTTTGTCGAAATGTTTGTTGGTGTCGGTGCCAGCCGCGTCCGCGACATGTTCGAGCAAGCGAAGAAGAACGCGCCCTGTATCGTTTTCATTGACGAAATCGATGCCGTGGGTCGCCATCGCGGCAACGGTATCGGCAATTCCAACGATGAACGCGAACAGACACTCAACCAGCTGCTGGTCGAGATGGACGGTTTTGAAGCGAATGAAGGCATCATCATCATTGCCGCAACCAACCGCCCCGATGTTCTCGATCCGGCTCTGCTGCGCCCGGGCCGGTTTGACCGCCAGGTTGTTGTTCCAATCCCCGATATCGATGGCCGGGAGAAAATCCTCGGCGTGCACATGAAGAAGGTGCCGCTGGCGCCCGACGTGAATGCGCGCACGATCGCACGCGGGACACCGGGTTTCTCCGGCGCTGATCTGGCCAATCTGGTCAACGAAGCGGCCCTGCTCGCCGCGCGCCGTAACAAGCGCCTGGTCGCGATGCAGGAATTCGAAGACGCCAAAGACAAAGTCATGATGGGCAGCGAACGACGCAGCATGGTCATGACCGATGACGAGAAGAAGATGACCGCCTATCACGAAGCTGGTCACGCGCTGGTTTCTATCAACGAACCTGCTTCGGATCCGATTCACAAGGCAACCATCATCCCGCGCGGACGGGCGCTGGGCATGGTGATGCGTTTGCCCGAACGCGACAATTATTCGTACCACCGCGACAAAATGCACGCCAACCTTGCGGTTGCGATGGGTGGCCGCGTGGCGGAAGAGATCATTTTTGGACACGACAAAGTGTCGAGCGGCGCGCAAGGCGATATCCAATATGCGACCGATCTGGCGCGCAATATGGTGACCAAATGGGGCATGTCGGACAAGCTTGGCCCGCTTCAATATGAAGCAAGCCAGGAAGGCTATCTTGGCATGGGTTCAACCCAGCGCACGATGGCCGGTTCGGAGACCAACAAGCTGATCGATGCAGAGATCAAGGATCTGGTCGAAGGCGGGTTGAAGCGTGCCGAGGAAATTCTGAAAAGTCAGGAAGACAAGCTGCACCTGCTGGCCCAAGCCATGCTGGAATATGAAACGCTGAGCGGTGATGAGATCGATCAGTTGATCGAAACCGGCAAGTTTGACCGTCCGGACAAACCTTCCGGTCCGGGGGCGATCAAGCCTGTCACCGGATCATCGATTCCCAAGGCGGGCAAGAAGTTCGGCGGACCAGGCGGCGCGGCACCGCAAGGCGCGTGACCATTCCGGCCTAGAACTGTTCGGACCGGTGCTGCGGCCTACCGGCGTATGCCCGCTTGTCCGCTATGATGTGGTGACGATGCTGATCATGATCAGCACGAACAGCATGAGCGCGACCCAGATAAAGGCGCTCAACACCACCATCCGCCACAGCGCGCCAAATCGGCTGAGACCATATGTTCCGCGCAAGGAGCGGTAGAGATGGAACGGTGCATAGGCCAAAGGCGCGGCGACCAATGGCCAAAACTGCCATGCCGCGCCCAATGATGCGGCAACCACCAGCATCGTCATAAAGCTGATCGAATAGGTCACGAAGACCGTATGATCATACATGCGAAACTTGCGGCTGAACGGGAACAGCAGCCAAACGAATGGCAGGCTTAGCGGGATTAGAAGCCAGCTCAGCTTATAAGCGTTGGTTTGCAGCCGATAGACCGTCAGCCCGGGATTGGATGTCGCTTCGTCCCATACATCCTCCAGCGAGTGCCCCGAACCGCCGGCATCGGAATTGGCCTGCTCCTGCGCAGTTTCGCTGGCTTCCTCGCCTTCGCTTGGGGTTTCGTTGTTGATCGTGACGGTTGGCCGGAACAGCGAAGAATCACCCGTTGCGCCCCGGCTGGCATCGACCAGCCGCTCAAGCAGGTCGCGCTCTGTCGTCGCGCTCCGGATGTCTTCGCGCAGCTTGGCCTTTTCATCGGGCGACAATTCGGCATCGACCAATTGCGCGTTCAGTTCAGCAATTTGGGAATCGGCTTCGTTCAGGCTGGCCTGAAGCTCTTGCGTGGTGGCGCCTTTGACTTCGGGATCGATGTCGCCAAAGCCGCCCGATAGGCTGAACAATGCAAAGCTGACGAAAACGGTGAACAGAAAAAGCGCGATCGGCGAAACGTAACGGGCGCGCTTCCCATCGATATATTCGCGCATCAGCTTACCGGGGCGCCACGCAAGCAGCGGCAAAGTCCGCCAAAACTTCCCCTCGAAATGTAAGACGCCGTGGACAAGATCATGAAAAAATGCGCGCAGCGTGCGGTGGATATGCGCCTTTTGCCCGCAATTGTAACAATGCGCGCCGAGCAAAGCGGTGCCGCAATTGAGGCAGGTTTCCCCGCCTGTACCGCCGTGGTTGTCGGATCCATTTCCGCCGGTGTCCGGCTCAACGCTTTTAGCCGCTGCAGCGCCTAGGCCGACATCGCCGACCGCGCCTGGTATATCGCTAATATCCCCGCTCATGCCGCCAGCTTAGAACGCTGCGGGCAATCGGTCGAGGCTTGGCGGCAGATTGAACCGATCTTTGCCGCCGCGGCTTCGCCCAAACGACAAAGGCCGCCCCGAACAGGAGCGGCCTTCATGCGTCTCTTACTGACGGAGCCTTTTTGAGATCAGCCCTCGTAATCGGAGCCGATCGACGTCGAGCGAGTCGGTGCCGATGCGGTAATCCGCAGCGCTTCGGCCGATTGGCTGAGCGAAGACACTTCATCCGCTTCATCTTCATCATCGGGCAGGATTTTCTGCAGGCCGGTGATGACGCTTTCTTTCAGATCTTTGGGCTTGATCGTTTGCTCGGCGACTTCGCGCAGTGCAACAACGGGGTTCTTATCCCGGTCACGATCAAGGGTCAGTTCGGCACCGCCGGAAATCTCGCGAGCGCGCTGCGCAGCGAGGAGAACGAGGTCAAAACGATTTGGAACTTTGTCGACACAATCTTCGACGGTAACGCGCGCCATGGGCACTCCGATAAAACTAGTGTTTCGGGAAGAGGCGGCAAATAGTCGGCAGACCGGCGAGAGTCAAGGATTTGCGAGGTATCAAAGACGCTTGCTGTCCGCACGTTCGCGCGCCAAAGAGCGCAGCCATGCCGACTAGCGATGCTCCCGAAGAATATACCGATACCGAACCGTTCGATGTCGAGGCGCAAGGGCTGGAAATGACATTCTATCCGGCGGGCGCGGACCGGTTCGAAGCACTGCTCGACACAATCGGGAAAACGCAAAATTCGCTGAAAATCTTCTACTACATGTTCCAAAGCGACGATGCGGGAACGAAAGTGCGCGATGCGTTGGTTGATGCGGCGAAGCGCGGCGTTGATGTGCATCTGATTGTCGACCGGTTCGGCACCGACGCGCCCGATGAGTTTTTCGAGCCTATCGTCAGCGAAGGTGGCCGATTTGCTGTGTTCAGCCCCCATTGGAGCAGGCGCTATTTCATTCGCAACCATCAGAAAATCCTGATTTCGGATGAATGCGTCGCAATGGTTGGCGGCTTCAATGTGTCTGACCATTATTTCAATCCCCCCAGCGAGAATGGCTGGTGCGATCTGGGCTGCAGGATGAAGGGACCAGCGGTGGATCAACTCCTCCGCTGGTATGGCCAGCTGAGTGAGTGGACAGAGAATCCCAAGGCGCAGTTTCGCTCCATTCGCAAATTGATCAGGGAGTGGCAGCCGGGCGATGGCCCGGTGCGCTTGACCTTGGGCGGTCCGACGCGCGTTGCAAATAATTGGGCGCGGATGGTGAAGCGCGATTTGGCGCAAGCCATGCGGCTGGATCTGGCGATGGCCTATTTTTCACCCCCGCGCAGTTTTCGCGGTTTGATCGGCAAAGTCGCGCGGCGGGGTTCGGTGCGGCTGATGCTTGCGGGCAAGTCAGACAATGGCGCCACAATCGGGGCAGCGCGGGCGCTTTATGGATCGCTGCTTCGCCGCGGCGCCACGATCTATGAATTCCAGCCCTGCAAATTGCACATGAAGCTGGTTGTGATCGATGACATCGTCTATTTCGGCAGCGCGAATTTCGACCATCGTTCAATCCGCCTCAATCTGGAGCTAATGTTCCGGATTGAAGATGCGGGGCTGGCCGCAAAAATGCGCGCGCTGATCGATGCGATGGAGGAAGCATCGGTGCAAGTGACGCCAGAGCTCCATCGCAAACGGCGATCGATTTTCAGCCGAATCAAATGGCTTACAGGATGGTTCCTGGTGACGACCCTTGATTACACGGTGAGCCGTAGGCTGAATTTCAGCGACTAGCGCCGCGCATAATCACAGCGAACTGTCATAGTTCGCGCGCGGATCGCCCTCTGCCAAGTCGGAGAATTTGGTGATCTTCGCTTCAAACTTCATGCGCACTTTGCCGGTCGAGCCGTGCCGCTGCTTGGCGACAACCAATTCGGCCAGACCGTATATGTTTTCCATCGTGTCTTTCCAACGCTGGTATTCGTCATGCACGCTTTGTTCGTCGGTTTCGGTCGGGAATTTCGGCTCTTTCGACGCGACGTAATAATCCTCGCGATAGATGAACCAGACCATGTCGGCGTCTTGCTCGATCGAACCGGATTCGCGCAGATCGGACAGCATCGGCGTCTTGTCTTCGCGCTGCTCCACCGCACGGCTGAGCTGCGACAGGGCAATCACCGGAACTTCCAGCTCTTTCGCAAGGGTTTTCAAACCGCGGCTGATTTCCGAAATTTCGTTGACGCGGTTGTCCTGCGCACGGCCAGAGCCTTGCAGCAGTTGCAGATAATCGACCACGATAAGCCCGATATTGTGCTTGCGTTTCAACCGCCGCGCGCGCGTGCGCAGCGCAGCGATGGTAAGAGCGGGCGTGTCGTCAATATAGAGCGGCAGATCGGCGAGACGCTGGCTCGCAAAGCTCAGCTTCTGGAAATCGTCGCGGCTGATTTTGCCCATCCGCAAGGCTTCGGAAGAAATCTCTGCCTGCTCTGAAAGGATACGCGTGGCGAGCTGGTCTGCGCTCATCTCCAGACTGAAAAAGGCAACACCGGCGCCGACCGATTCTTCGATCCCGTCGCGCTGATCGCGCAAAAAGCGATCGGCGCAATTGAACGCGATATTGGTAACCAGCGAGGTTTTGCCCATGCCCGGACGGCCCGCCAGAATGATCAAATCGGAATCGTGCAGCCCGCCGATCTTCTGGTTGAGGCTGGTCAGGCCGGTGGTCTTGCCGGAAATATTGCCGCCCGAATTGATCGCCAGTTCGATCATCCCCAGCGCCTTGTGCGAAGCGCTGCCGAAAGAGGATGCCTCTTTCTGGCCAGCGGCCCCCTCGGCCACTTTGAACAAAGCAGCTTCAGCGTCTTCGATTTGCTGCATCGGGGCAACATCTTCGGATGTGTCGAGCGCGTCTTCCACCAGTGTCCGCCCGACGGTCACCAGCTCGCGAAGCAAGGCGAGATCGTAAATCTGCTCGGACAATTCGCGCGGGGCGAGCAAGCCTTGCCCGTCAGCGGTCAGCTTGGCGAGATAAGTAATTCCGCCCAGTTCCCTGAGCGCTTCGTCGGCTTCGAAATAGGGTTTCAGAGTGACCGGTGTGACAACCGCATTGCGATCCAGCAATGTCAGAATGCGTTCGTAAACGCGCTGGTGGACCGGTTCGAAAAAATGCTCCGGCCGAATCGGTGTGGGCAGTTCTTCGATAACCCGGTTGTCGATCAATACCGCGCCAAGAAATGCGGCCTCTGCCTCGATATTGGCGGGAAGCTTGCGGCCTTCGGACGGGCCATTGTTCTGTTCGGAGGGCGTCATATCATCGGGGCGGACTAAAAGATCATCTTCGGACATCACACTCTAATGCGGAGATGGATGCGATGCGTAAAGCCGGTTTCCGGACAAGCGACGGGACAGCTTTGTGGAAACTGCATTATTTATTTTCGTTGCACAAAAGAAGCGCGTCTTCCGCTTTTGCGCGATCGGTGAAAGCGCGTGCTTGCGCAGTGCCCCATTGATCTGCGAAGGCGGAGTCCTGATGCCCGATTACCGTATCGCCCATATTGCACTCGATGAGGACACGATTCTGTGGCGCAATGCCGATATCGAGCAAGAACGCCGCGTGGCTATCTTTGACCTGATCGAAGAAAACAGCTTCAAACCCTTGCGGCTCGCGGCGAAAGGGCATGAAGGCCCCTATAATCTCAAACTCGCGGTGCAGGACGGGCGGCTTGCAATTGCAATGATGCAGCCCGGCGGGGATGGCGAAGAGGATACTATCCTTGAAACGCTGATTTTGGGGCTGGCCCGTTTCCGCCGCCCGATCCGCGAATATTTTGCGATTTGCGACAGCTATTATCAGGCGATCCGCAAGGCCACGCCTGCCGAAATCGAAACGATCGATATGGCGCGGCGCGGGGTCCATAATGGGGCAGCCGAATTGCTGATGGAGCGTCTGGAAGGGAAAGTCGAAACGGACTTTGCCACGGCGCGCAGGCTGTTCACGCTCATCTGCGTTTTGCATATCAAAGGGTGATCAAGGGCAATGGCGCGCAGAAGAAAATCGGCGGGTTGGGGGATTCGGATTGCCGGATTTCTGCTGCTTGCCGGGCTCGCTGCTGGCGCATGGTTCTGGTGGGACTTGCAGAAATGGACGCCTTCCGAGGATGCCTATCCCGATCAGGGCGTGTTGATCGGCCAAGGCAATGGCGCGGTCAATTTCAACACGCTGGCCGCGCTTGGGGCAAATTTTGTCTATCTCGAATCGAGCATTGGCAATCATGGCCTCGACCAACGCTTCGCTAAAAACTTTGCTGCGGCAAAGGAAGCGGGGCTGGAAGTTGGCGCTGTGCACCATTTTGATCCCTGTGCATTGGCCGACGGCCAGTCAGCCAATTTCTTCACCATAGTCCCGCGCGAAAGGGGCTTGATGCCACCGGTCATTGCTCTGGCAGAAACGGCGGAGAATTGTGAAAAGCGGGTCAGTGACGCGGCGGTTGAAAGCGAATTGATGACGCTGATCAACCAGATCGAAAATCACACCGGCAAGCCTGCGATTCTGAAAGTCGATCCTGCATTCGAGGCAGCTTACGAAATCTCTGCGCGGCTGGAGCGCAATCTGTGGGTCACCCGAACCCGCTTTGCGCCGACTTATGCGCGCAGGCCATGGCTGCTATGGTCGGCGAACGAGGCTTTGCGGAGCGAAGCGTCGGAACAGCCGGTGGAATGGGTGGTGGTGCAACCATGAGTAACGACAAAGATTCTGACCTGATTCAGGCCGCGCGCGATGCCGCGGGGCATTCCTATTCGCCCTATTCCAATTTTGCGGTCGGCGCTGCGCTTCGTTTCGCAGATGGCAGCGTGGTCACCGGAACCAATATCGAAAATGCGAGCTACGGCCTGGCGCTCTGTGCAGAGACCGTGGCCGTGTCCAAAGCGATGGCAGATGGCGTACGTGGCGGGCTCGAAGCGGTTGCCGTGACCGGTCCGGGAAGCGATCCGATTACACCATGCGGCAGATGCCGACAGGTCTTGAACGAATTGGCACAACTGGGCGGCACCGATCCCGAAATTCTCTGCGTCGGACCGGATGAAGTGAAGCGGGTAAAGCTTTCAGTGCTCCTGCCCGAAGCCTTCGGGCCGGCCAGCCTTGAATGACTGACCGCCGCAGCGTTCTTGCCGGAATTGGCCTTGCCGCCGCCGCCGGATTTATTCCCGCGACCGCTTTTGCTCGCGATCGCGCAAGGCCCGCCCGGCTGCGGCTCGGCGACACGGTTGGGCTGATTGCCCCGGCCAGTGCCGTGTCAGCCGAACAGGTCGAGTTTGCGCAGAACAATATTCGCGGGATGGGTTTGGTGCCGAAGATCGGCCGCCATGTCCGCGCCGTTCATGGCTATCTTGCCGGAACCGACGCGCAGCGTGCTGGCGACATCAACGAAATGTTTGCCGATCCGCAGATCCGCGCGGTTTTCTCCATTTCCGGCGGCTGGGGCTGCGCGCGATTGCTGTCGCTGATCGACTGGGAGATCATTAGATCCAACCCGAAACTGCTGATCGGATATAGCGATATCACCGCTCTGCACTGCGCCTTTGCCGCGCGGGCGGGCTTTGCCACCATCCATGCGCCCAATGCGGCAAACACATGGCAGGCGTCGAGTTGGAACAATCTGTGGTGGATGGCCTTCGCCGGGATCAAGCCGCTGCTTGGCGGGACAGAGGAAGAAGAGCAATCCGGCCGGATCGGGCGCACGATCCAAGGCGGGAAAGCGGTTGGCAGGTTGATTGGCGGAAATCTCACCGTTGTTTCGACGCTGATGGGAACGCCGTGGCTGCCCGATATGCAAGGCGCGATCCTGTTTCTCGAAGACGTCAACGAGGCGCCCTACCGTGTTGACCGGATGCTACAGCAGTTAAGCCTGTCGGGTATTCTCGGGTCGCTTGGCGGCGTGGTGTTCGGCCAATGCTCTCGCTGCAACAAGCCGACGCATGAAGGGGTGGAACTGGGTTTCGGGCTGGACGAGATCGTCGATCACCATTTCGGCCCGCTCGGCATACCGGCTTTCACCGGAGCCAATATCGGCCATGTCCGCAACCAGCTAAGCGTGCCGGTGGGCGCGACCGTCAAGCTGGATGCCGATGCGCGGACGATAAGATTGGCAGAAGCCTTGGTGGCCTAGCGACCGGCGATTACGCCGTTTCAAGAAACTCCAACAACGCCGCCAGGCAATCGCGGCCCAGGACCTTGCACCGTTCGGGTGACCAGTTCTGTTCCGGGTCGGGCAGGTCGTCATTGTCCTTATAGGGCATTTCCAGTGTCATCGCGGGGCAGCGGAAACGATGCGCGATCTGGGTCGTGCACATCGTCAGATTGGCTTTGCCGGGCGTCGCCTTGGGATAGCCCTTTGCCGTCTGGAAATCGGGCGTGCGGCGGTTGAGGATATCCTGATAGGTGGTGAAGCCGGCATAATGCTCCTCCGTCAAATCGGGGATGCCTTCATATCCGGCAAGGAATACCGCCGGGATCGCCTCGTCCCCATGGACATCCATGGCGAAGTCGACACCGGTTTCATCCATCTTGTTGCGGATCGCGAGCACTTCGGGAGAGCGTTCTGCGGTGGGGTTTTCCCATTCGCGGTTCAAATTGGCTCCGCATGCATTTGTCCGCAGATGCCCGCGGCGCGATCCATCGGGATTGCAATTGGGCACGACGTGGAAAGTGCATTTCTGGCGAAGCGCGCGGGCGACGGAATCGGACGGATCGGTGAGGCATTCAAGCGCCCCTTCCATCCACCATTCGGCCTGCGTTTCACCCGGGTGCTGGCGGCCTGTCAGCCACACTTGCGTATCGCCTTCACCGAAAGTGAGATAGTCGAGCGGCTGGCCATCAAGAGTTTCGCCAAGCCGTTGGTAAGTTACGCCTTCGCTGGCGGCGCATTCGGCGACCAGATCGTGGTGCCGTTCCATCGAATAGGGCGCGAAATAGGCGAAATAGGCAATGTCGGTCGACGGAGTGTAGCGGATCGTCAGCACGCCGTCGCTTTCCTCTGCATCGTAAGTCGACGCGGCGGTGCCCCAATATTCGCGGTCTTCGCTGACGCGGGCGTTATAGTCGGGCCAGCCCAGCGGATAGGCTGAATCTTTCAAGCGGTCGATTTTCAGCTCGATCTCGCGGCCCGCCATGCCGGAGACGCGAAAGTGGAACCATTGCTTAAATTCGGATTCGTTATCGTGGCGGATGGCCAGACGCGCGGTTGCGCCATCGATGGACAATATTTCGATATTGCCGCTGTCGAATGCGGCATCAATCTGGATGTTGGAACTCAATTGCTGACCCTTACTTCTACGGTTTCGCCATTATTGCCGGGAAACTCGCTGAATAATGCATCGGCGATTACCGACGCGTTGGCGCTGCTATCGGCATAATCTGAATTATCGCTTACCGAAATTGACGCGCGACCTTCCCAGATAACGTCGTTCGATGCCTTGTCGCGGATCATCACGCCCAGATCGGTGCCGATCATTTCGCGCTGACCGCCGCCAAGATTGATCCCGATGCCAAGCCCCAGTCCAGAACCATAGGTACCTGTCGATCCGCCGGCACCCACCGAAACGGGGCTGCGGCTGCGTTCGGGCTGGCTGACATAGCGTTGAACGCGCACTTGCGCGATTTGCGACGCCTCGCTGCGCGGAACTTCGCGATAGCCCAGTTCGGCCAATTCGCTCGCAATCGCGGCCTTGAAAACAGACAATTCGGCGGCATCGACTTCATCGCCCGGCGCATTCTCGACAAAGATTGTGCCCGACCCGAGTTGGGAAACAGCACCGCTTTGATGAAAGCGGGTAATTTCGACAGGGCTGACGCGCGGGCCGGCAACACAAGCTGACATCGCGCAGGCAAGACCCGCCGTGACTGCCAGCTTTGCTAAATTTGTGACTCTCATGGCCGTTTCCTCCTTGGCAAAGGTACAGCTAATGAACTGCGCGCGAAACCTAACGTTCCGGGATTGAATAGGCCAGAGGTAGTTTCACATAAAACCAACTCCGGCGTTAACCATTCTCTTGCGCGAAAATGATAGCGCGATAAGCATGCCCAATATGTCCAAACCATCCATTCTTGTTACCGGCGGTGCCGGCTATATCGGAAGCCATGCTGTGCTCGCTTTGCGCGACGCCGGGTGGCCAGTCGCGGTGATCGACAATCTGACGACAGGTTTCAAATTTGCGGTTCCCGATGATGTGCCGCTTTATGAAGGCGATATTGAGGACGGGGCACTGCTTGCCAGGATTTTCGCGGAGCAAGACACCAAGGCGATCATGCATTTCGCCGGATCGATCATCGTGCCGGAATCGGTCGAAGATCCGATGAAATATTATCATAACAACACCGCAAAAAGCCGCGCCTTGATCGATGCAGCGGTGAAAGCTGGCGTGCCGCATTTCATTTTCAGCTCGACCGCCGCGACCTATGGCGTACCCGAAGTCGAGGCGGTTACCGAAGACACACCCCAGCGCCCGATCAATCCCTATGGCTGGTCCAAGCTGATGACCGAACAAATGCTGTCGGACACCGCCTTTGCGCATGATTTCAACTTTTGCGCGCTGCGCTATTTCAACGTTGCCGGTGCCGATCCGGAGGCACGCAGCGGGCAATCGACGGCGGGCGCAACGCATTTGATCAAAGTCGCGGTGGAGGCAGCTCTCGGCAAACGCGATCATGTTGCGGTGTTCGGCACTGACTATGACACCAAGGATGGCACGGGCGTGCGCGATTACATCCATGTGTCCGATCTGGCGGCGGCGCATGTTCTGGCGCTGGAAGCCTTGATGGAGCAACCCGATCGCTCGCTAACGATGAATTGCGGATATGGCAGCGGGTTTTCCGTGCTCGAAGTTCTCGATGCGGTTGACCGCGTGACCAATCGCACGATTGATCGCCATTTCGAGCCGCGACGCGCAGGCGATCCCGGATCGCTGATTTCTGATCCGGCGAGAATTCGCTCGACATTGCCGTGGAAGCCCAAACATGCCGATCTGGACGATATAATTGCCCACGCGTTGCAGTGGGAACGCAAATTGGGCGAGATCAGGGGCGAGTAGGCGGCGAATCGCTTGACTTAGGCGCGCCGCGCGCCTAACCGCGCAGCTTGAAATTCCGGCATCGGAGACGCCTCCGGTGCCCTTATTTTTGGAAAAGAGACCGATGAAAGTTCGTAACAGCCTCAAGTCGCTGAAAAACCGTCACCGCGATTGCCGCGTGATCCGCCGTCGTGGCCGGACCTATGTGATCAACAAGACCAACCGTCGCTTCAAAGCCCGCCAAGGCTAAGCTGGCATTGACCAGAGCATGGGGCGGCCTGCGATCGGCCGCCTTTTGCGCTTCTGGTGCCCACGGCCGTCAAGGTCGCTGCGCTCCGGTTCTTAAAGTTGACTATTTGCAACTCGCCCAGCACCCGCTCGGGCGAGTTTTCTGTTTTGGAACGGAGACGGAGCGATGTCGCAGCCACAGGTAAAAGCCGCCGTGTTCGATGTTGGCCGGGTGATCGTCCAATGGGACATCCGCTTGCTTTATGCCAAGCTGATTGACGATGCAGACCGACTCGACTGGTTTCTCGCCAATGTTGTTACCGAGCCATGGCATATGCAGCATGATGCGGGGCGCCCGATCGCAGAGATGGTCGAAGAGCGCAAAGAGCTCTTTCCCGACTACGCGTCGCTGATCGATCTGTACCAGCACCGTTTTCTCGAAACCATTCCTGCCCGCGTTCCCGGCACGGCCTCTCTGATCGAGCGGCTGCATGAAAGCGGCATTCCGCTCTATGCCATTACCAATTTCGGTGCGGATTTCTGGGCTCAATTCCGACCGACCGAGCCGCTTTTTGACCTGTTCAGGGATATTGTCGTTTCTGGTCAGGAACATATGGTCAAGCCATCGCCGGAAATATTCAGGCTGGCCGAAGACCGCTTCGCCATGCCGGCGTCTGCGATGCTGTTTATCGACGACAATGTGGACAATATCGCAGCTGCGGACGCGCTTGGCTGGTGCACGCATCATTTCCGGAATGCCGCCTTGCTCGAGCGGGATCTGGAAGCGCGCGGACTGATTGGATAGCCAAACAAAAAAGGCCCCCGGACGGATCCGGAGGCCATCAAGTGCACCCAATCTGGAGATAAGAGGGTGTGGGTCTACTGTCAGCTCGGCCGGATCAACCGTTGCACTTTGCCAGTTTTTCGCCGACCAGCTCTTCGCCCTTGGCGGTGAAGGCGGTCACTTCGCCCAGCTTGTTGGCCAGGCGCTTGCACGTCATCACGGGGCGTGAATTGCCCTTGGCTGCGCGGCACGATGTGCCTTCACAATGCCACACCATGCCTTTGATGATCGTCCGCGCTTCTTTGGCGGGAGCGGCCAGTTCGGCGGTGTAGTAAACGGCTTTGCCGCGCGCCTCAGCGGGGGAAGGTACGGTCAGCGCACCGAAGGTCAGCACCGTATACAGCAGGGCAAGCGTCACTGCGCCTGCATTGCGGAAAAAGGAGGGGCGAAAGGATGAGGGGGAGAGGGTCATCTGTCTGTTCCTGTTTTTCAATCAACGTTGGGTTTCGCAATTCAGTTGCATTTGACAACCAGTTGCGAATCACTACCTAGTTAGATAGATTGCAAGTTGCAACTTAAAACTTGGTTTTAATTTTGAGTAGGCGGGGTTTTGCCGCTAGGTTGCGCGCTGAAAGAGGATAAATATGGGCGATCTAAGAGAACCGCTGAAAGAGCTGACAGAGTGCGGGCTGCCGCAAGCTTTGGAAGTCATGGGCGAACGTTGGTCATTTATGATCCTGCGTGCGAGCTTCAATGGGCTCCATCATTTCGAAGAGTTTTTGAACGAGCTCGGCATTGCGCGAAACATCCTTTCAAACCGCCTTGCCAAATTGGTGGAGCACGGAATTCTCAATCGGGAGCCATGCCCCGATGACAAGCGCCGGATCGAATATCGGCTGACCGAAAAAGGTTTCGATTTGCTGCCCGCAATGTTGGCGCTGCGCCAATGGGGCCAGAAATACGGGGTAGAGTTTGAAGAGAACCCGATTCTGGTCGACGAGAATGACCGATTGCCGATTGGTCCGGTATCGATATTGGCGCATGATGGCCGTATTCTTGATCATACCGATCTATGGCTAATCGCGCGGGAGAATGTCGGTATCCGCGCTGACGGTTCGCACGCTCAGCCGTCGAAGGCATTGGCACCCGGCGATCACGCCTTTCGCGGCGCCGATTCAAAACGGGCGGCAAACAGCTGAGCGCCATTTATACTCTGCGGAAATTCCAGACCGCGTTGAGAACGAACATGGCCAGCCCGGCGATTACCGAGACCACAATCCGCGCTGCCAGATAGTTAATCGGGGTGTGTTCCAGCAGCAGCGCCATCGATCCCATGGTAATCGCAAGGCCAATCCCGCCATTGATCAAAAAAAGCGCGTAACCGCTTGCCACACCGCGATCCGTGCCGCGAAAAATCCAAGTACGCCCGAAAATGTAATGCGCGGTGTTGGCCGCGACAAAGCTGATCCCGGTGGAAAGCACCGTATCCATCCCGCCTTGCTCTACCAGCAGCCATAACAGGCCCAGACCGAACACCACGAAAACGCCGGTGCTGACCACCGTATTGCGCAGCAGCATCCAGCCGACACGCGGCCTTAACAGGCGTGACACCAAGTTGCCGCCAGGGAGATTGTCATGTGCCACAGGCTCGCGCATCAGGCGGCGGCAATCCGCGGTCTGTTGCTATAACGGTCGGGGTCCACCTCCCCATCGTCGGCCCAATCGGTGCGCCGCTTGACGAAGGGATTGAGGAACAGCAGCGGCAGTTTCAGCGCCAGCAGTTCTGAATGGATGAAGGTGTCCACTGCGCGCTCCCACCATTTGTGCTCGCGCTTGGCATGGTCGCGCAGCCAGCCTTCATAGGGCGCCCAGTGGCTCGGTTCGTCCTTTTTGATGATCTCGAATATCTTGATCAGCGCCGGATCGCTTTTGACGAAGCGATGGGCGAGCAGCACCTCTACCTGCTTATAGCCGCGCTGTTCGGTTAGCGAGATTACCCGGCAAAGCCGTTCGAACAAATGGTCGTTGTCGATCACTTCCTGCGTGTCGAGCCGGTCGATGGTGCGGCGGAACATGATCTCGATAAACCGGTCAATATGGCCAAAATGCCGGTCGAGATGCATCGGGCGTTTGCCCTGCAATTCGAACCAGCGTTTGAACATGACATAATGTTTGCGCTCGTCCGCCCTGTGCTGTTCGATTGCCGCGATCAGGGCAGTGTCATCGGGGGAGCGCACCCGCACAGCTTCGAGAACCCGGTCGATCGCAGTATATCCGCGATGTTCGTTATAGATGTAAATCGAACCCAGCAGGTCGAGATAGCGATTGCGGAACCAAGTTAGCATGGCAGCCCTCCCGCTCCGCAGAATAGAACAGCTGCCGCAGGATTACCAATTCTTGCGGGGCCCCGCTCGTAGGTTAAAGAATACATGTTTGCGCGCCCCAAGAATTGCCGTTGCAAAAATTGCAAAGTGCAATTCCATTTGTGCGATGGCTTCGCCGGCCGCCCCGAACTACCGCGATTGAGTTCCTGGGCACCTCCCAGTTCAGGTGCGTGAACCTCTTCCAACAGGTTAGCTAGCCGGCGCCCCGAAACGGGCGTCGGCACTTTTTTAAGAGGGAACGGCGGTGCTTACCAGCTGGCGGGAGTCCTTGAGCGCTTCCTCCAGCACCCATTCGCGAAACCATCCCAACGCCCTGATGCTGCCAGAGGCGGGCTGTGTATCGAGGCAGTAGCTATAGGGCGTCGGCGCGCTTTCGCCGAAGGGGCGGGTGACTTTCGCGCGGTTGGGATAGAAATTCACCATGTCTTCCAGCACCACAGCAATCCCGAGCCCGTTTTCCGCTGCGGAAACCAGCATCGCGCCATCATCGTAATGCTCAATCCGTTTGATCTGCGGATTGTCGAGACCAATGCCCTGAAGCCAGCTCGGAAGCATTTCGGGCAAGCCGCGATGGAGCAACAACGTATGTTCCTGCAGCACTTTGCGCATACCCAGCCTGATGTCGACAAGGCCGGGCGCAGCGACTGCAAAGGCCCTTTGCGGTCGGAAAGCGTTTCCGCTTTCTGATTGCTGATCCTGATTGGCGAAGTAGATAATCGCATCAAGGCTCAGCCCCAGTTTCGCCTTTGGAGAGCCGGAGGAATCGAGGTGAAGCTCCACATTGGGAAATCGCGAGCGGAAGGCATGCAGGCGCGGCATCAGCCATGCGGTTGCGAATGAAGATGGCACCCCGATATGCAAATGGTGGTTGTTGGTGTCGGTCACTTCTTCCAGCAGCAGACTGAGCTGGTCGAATACCGGTTCCATCCCGGAGAAAAGCTGCTTTCCAGCCGCGGTGAGTTGGAATTCATGGTGGCGCCGCGCGAAGAGCGGTTGCCCGACATAGGCCTCGAGCGCCTGAATGCGGCGGCTGAGAGCGGATACGGACAAATTCAGGTCCTCTGACGCAATACGGAGCGTGCCGCCGCGAGCCGTGGCGAGAAACGCTTCGAGAGCGCCTGTCGGTGGCAGCCGCCTCATATCCGAAAACCCTGAAACATCTTGCAATCAATCCGTTCTGTTCAAGCCATGCCCCGCCCGATCGGAACCCATGCCACAAGTAATGCTGCAACGCACCATTGAAAGCTTCTCACCCGGGTGATTAAGAGAAATCGTCAGGCGAGTGGTCTTATTAAATATTTGAAATAACGCTCTATAATCATTCCATTGCAAAATACGCAATGCGAATTTCCAACGCTGCGATAGCCGAATGATCCGATTTAGCGATGCTGCACTGCGTCAACATCGAAAGGATTGGCCCATGAAGAAACTCACTCTCGCAATTCTCGCCGCCACATCGCTTGCCGTCATCGGCGCTCCTGCTGCGGCGCGCGCCGGTCACGCCGTGAAATTCACCTATAAGGAACAGGAACTCAAGACCGAGAAATCGCGCGCTGCGTTGCTTGCCCGCATGGAAGCGACAACCACCTCCGCATGCTCCGGCGCCAAAGCCAAAGCCTATCTTAGCGCGATGAAGTGCAGGGAAGATCTGGAAAGCCAATATCTGGCAGCGATCGACCACCCGCAACTTGCCTCCGAATATGAATATAAGATCGTACAGATCGCCGGCAATATTCGCTAAGAAATCGCAATCCGTGGCGGGGATCAGGGCAGCTGCTGGCTGTCTTGGTCCCCAATTGTATGTGCCGGCATCACGCCCTCGGTGCTTGCCGCCGATAGCTTAGCGCCTCGGCCACATGGATGCGGCCCACTCCTTTTGCTCCTGCCAGATCGGCAATCGTCCGCGCCACTCGCAGCATTCTTGTGTAACTGCGCGCTGACAGGCGCATGGCGTCTGCTGCTTGCAGCAGCAATTTGCGCCCTTCTTCATCGGGTGTGGCGTGGGCTTCCAGTGCATCGCCTTCAAGTTCGGCATTGGTTCTGGCCCCGGTTTCCGCTGCGCGCCCGGTCTGGATATCGCTGGCCCTTGCCACTCTTGCGGCAACTTCCGCGCTGCCCTCTGCGGGCGGCGGCAAAGCCAGGTCCATCGCGCTGACGGGATCGACTTCGACATGCAGATCTATCCGGTCGAGCATCGGTCCGCTGACTTTGCTTTGATAATCAGCCGCGCATTTGGGCGCTCGGCTGCACGCCAGGGATGGATCGCCCAGATGCCCGCAGCGGCACGGATTCATCGCCGCGATTAGCTGTACTCTGGCGGGAAAGCTGACATGCGCATTGGCGCGCGCAACATCGACTTTGCCAGTTTCCAACGGTTGCCGCAAAGAATCGAGCACGGCACGCTGGAATTCGGGCAGTTCGTCGAGGAAAAGCACACCCAGATGGGCGAGGCTGACTTCACCCGGTTTCACTTTCAATCCGCCGCCGGTCAGCGCGGCCATGCTTGCTGAATGGTGCGGTGCGCGAAACGGGCGCGCGCGGCTGATCCGCCCGCTTTCGAGCGTACCCGCAATGGACTGCACCATAGAGACTTCCAACGCTTCTGATGGCGTCAAGGCGGGCAAAATCCCGGGAAGGCAGGATGCGAGCAGACTTTTGCCCGCCCCTGGTGGGCCGTTCATCAGTAGATTGTGCCCGCCTGCCGCCGCGATTTCCAATGCCCGCTTGGCGGTTTCCTGCCCTTTGACCTGTTTCAGATCGGGGCCGTGATCGGGCTCTTCCACTTCGCCCTTTGGTGGCTCGGGCAGTTGAGATGTGCCTTTGAGATGGTTGAGCAAGCTAACCAGATCGGGCGCCGCGCACACGGGAATTCCACTGGCCCAGCGTGCCTCAGCCCCTTGCGAGGCCGGGCACATCAGGCCCGCCTCCTGCTCGCTCGCGTGAAGCGCGGCCAGCAGAACGCCGGGCGAGGCCACCACGCGCCCGTCGAGCGCCAATTCCCCCACGGCAATCCAGTCCCCCAATTGCTCCGCATCGGTCACTCCCATCACCGCAAGCAAGGCCAGCGCAATGGGCAAGTCATAATGCGACCCCTCTTTGGGGAGATCGGCGGGAGAAAGATTGATTGTGATCCGCTTGGGCGGCAGCGCCAGGCCCATGGACGACAGCGCAGCGCGCACACGCTCTTTGCTTTCGGCTACCGCCTTGTCTGCCAAACCGACCACATTGAATTTGGGAAGCCCCGGGGCAAGCGAGCATTGCACTTCGACTGCGCGTGCCTCCAGCCCGAGATAAGCAACCGTCCTGACCAATGCGACCACGCGCATCACCCCCCATTAGACTGGTCCTCACCACCTGCAGATGTGGCGGGTATTCGGCGCGATGTCGAGAGTGCTGTCGAATGCGGCCCTATCGAGTCCTAGCCATGGAGAAGGCTTCCGATTAGACAGAACCGCAAGGGGAGGCTGTGCGGAATGTTCAAAAAGACCGCAATTGTTGCTTTGGTGTTGGCGCTGATTGTCGGCGTTTGGGCGGCCAACGATTTGCGCACCGACCCCAAATTCCGAGGCTCGCTGGCGGACCATGTGGCGGATATAGAGCCGCAGCCTGGAACCGCCGGAATGATCGCAATGATCGCCGAAGTTGATGATCATCGCGGCGGTTCGGTGATTGGCGGCTGGTATGCGGAACTCGTCCGGTGGCTGAACGGAAACCGCGCCATTGAAAACGAAGCGGATGCGCGCAGGGCACTCAAAATCGCGCTTCGCCATTTGATGCATGGCGACACACAAGATGCGCTCGATGGGCTTCACGCAATCGAAGGTCAGGCGCAGAGTGGCGCGCTCCCGACCGAAGTTCAGGCCGAGATCGAGCAGTGGATTGCGCTCTCTTACCTGCGGCTTGGCGAACAGCAGAATTGCTTTTTCAATCCGCATGCCTCCGCCTGTATCATCCCGCTCGACACGCAAGCGATCCACCAGCTGCGCGAGGGGTCTACGAAAGCGATCGCATATTATGAAGACAAAGTGCTTGCTCGCGACCCTGAGGACTACAACGCCAAGTGGTTGCTCAATATTGCCTATATGACGCTGGGCGAATATCCCGAGGGCGTCCCGCAGGAGCATTTGATTGGCATGCCCGGCCTGATCGAAGCCTACGAAGGACCGGCTTTCGCCAATGTCGCGGACTTTGCGGGGGTTGATGACATGAACCTGTCGGGCGCGGCGGTGGTCGATGATTTCGACAATGACGGGCTGCTCGATCTGTTCACGACCGAATGGCAGAAAGACGGCCTGATCCATTTCTATCTGCGTGACGAAGACGGCACGTTTCGGGAAGCAACCGAGGAGGCCGGGCTTGCGGGCTTGCGGGGCGGCCTCAATGCCATCCATGCCGATTTCGACAATGACGGCCACACCGATATCTATCTGATGCGCGGCGCGTGGGGCGGTCCGTTTGGATTGGTCCCGAATTCGTTGCTGCGTAACAAGGGCGATGGCACTTTTGAAGATGTGACGGTTGATGCCGGATTGCTCGAGTTTGAGCCAACGATCACTTCTGCCTTTGCCGATCTCGACAATGATGGCTGGCTGGATCTGATTGTGGCCAATGAGAAGCAGGGCCAATTGCGCCCTGACGGCGTCATTGGCATTTTCATGAATAACCAGAAGGGCGGGTTCGCGCCGTTGCCCGAAGAGCGCGGCATCAGCATCGCTTGCAATCCCAAAGGCGTGGCGATTGGCGATTTTGACGCGGACAATGCGCAGGACATTTATATATCCTGCCAGAAACGCTCCAACTTGCTGATGCGCAATCTCGCAGCGGACAATGGAGGAATGGTCGCATTCGAAGACGTGACCGAGGCCGCAGGTGTCGGCCTGCCCGAATACAGCTTCTCGACCTGGTTCTTCGATTACGACAATGACGGGCGGCAGGATCTGTTCGTGGCGAGCTATGACTTTGCCGACAATGCCGGGTCTGCAGGCGCGATGGGGCGCAGCTATGCCGGGTTGGAGGGCAGCGACAGACGGCCGGCGCTCTTCCGCAATTTGGGGGGTGGTCGTTTCGAAGACGTTACCGGTCAGATGGGATTGAATTCTGCCAGCTACACCATGGGGGCGAGCTTCGGCGATTTCGACAATGATGGCTGGCTCGACATGTATTGGGGCACTGGCGCGCCGCCCTATGATGCGGTCTATCCCAATACCGCATTACTCAATCGCGGGGGGAAGAGCTTTCTCGATATCACTGCATCATCGGGTCTTGGCCATATCCAGAAGGGGCATGGCATTGCCTTTGCCGATTTTGACATGGATGGCGACGAAGACATTTTCGCGCAGATGGGTGGTGCGCAACCCGGCGATACGTTCCAGAATGCATTGTTTGAAAACCTTGGCGAAGATCGCAGCGCAGGCAATACATGGATCAAACTGCGGCTTGAGGGGAAGCGCAGCAATCGCAGCGCAATCGGCGCGCGCATCCGTGTCGACGTAACTGAGGAAGATGGATCGGAGCGTTCACTCTATCGTGTGGTCAATACCGGCGGGAGCTTTGGCAGCAATCCGCTGCTGCGGCATATCGGCCTCGGCTCCGCGGAATCGATCAAAAGAATTGTGATCGAATGGCCTGCTTCTGGAATCACCCAGCCGATGACCGGGTTTGAACCCAATTCGGCCTATCATATTGTTGAAGGGCGGACCCCGTTCGCCCGCCTTCCGGTAACCACCAAGAAGTTCACGCGGGCATCGAACCGCCGGGAGCACGATCACGCCGCTATGTGAGGCCAACCTGCAGGTGGGCCAGTCCGCAGATGTGCCAAACCGCGAGGAGGCGCGCGTTTGGTAACCTGAATTAAACTCTATCGCTTCGCACTTATCGAAGAAACTGTCTTGCATAGAGACACTATGCGAAGCGTCGTAAAAACCTTTATCCTGTTTCTCAGCCTGATTGCAGCGCCTGCCTCTGCGCAGCTGCTTTCGGTCGAGACCTATGTTGAGGAATGGAACGAAGCCCAGCAGAAATGGGTGCGGGTGGAAGACGGCGCCGATCGTCTTGCCTCCGGTGCCCTTTCCGCTCCCGCACACTCCGCGCCAGAGAGCGCAGCCATTGCCAGCTACGGCCCGTTTCGCGTGATCGATGATGCGCATGCGGAACTGGTCGGCGTGACTGACCGTTCCTCGCCAACCGATTTTGCAGCGATGTTGCGCGATTTTCCCGGTTTGAAAACTCTCAAACTTGTCGAGGCACCGGGCACCGATGATGACCGCGCCAATATGAAAGTCGGCCGGATGCTGCGCGCTGCGGGCATAGATACGCATGTGCCCAATGGCGGTTCGGTCCGCTCGGGCGCTGTCGAACTGTTTCTGGCCGGTGCGAATCGCCGCATCGATGACGGCGCTGAGTTTGCAGTCCATTCCTGGATCGACGGACAGGGCCGGCAGCCAAGCGACTTTGCGATGACTGCTGCTCCTAACCTGATGTATCTGAACTACTACCAAGAGATGGGCATGACGTCTGCCGAAGCGACCGCATTCTATGCCATGACCAACTCGGTTGATTTTGCGGATGCCAAGTGGCTGACCGCGCAGGATATGCGCGAGTGGCTGGGGCAGAAGGATCCGGCTTCAGCTGCTGTCCAGGCTGAGGTCACCACGATTGCAACCCAGGGCGAAAAACGCGCCGAACCGCGCATTGCCTATCTTGACTTGAGCGCATTGCTCCCGTAACTGGCCGCTCCATACAGGAGGCCGCCTCTTTTGGTGGCCCTTTTTTATTGATACCCGAGGTAATTATGAAGCGTACTTTCCAGCCAAGCAATCTCGTGCGTGCACGCCGTCACGGCTTCTTCGCACGTAAGAAGACTGTAGGTGGCCGCAAAGTTCTTCGCGCGCGCCGCGCACGTGGCCGCAAGAAGCTCAGCGCCTAATTCCAGAATCGATTGACGATTCGCGCCTCTCTCGCTAATTCGCGCGGCTTCTGGCAGACATCTGCCGTTTCCGAACGAACCAATTGAAGAACTCTGGCCGCAGGAAAGCGGTCTGACAAAGGATTAACATGGCTAATACACGGCAAGCCCGCAAGCGTATCCGCCGCAACAACCGCCGCGCTGAAATCAATGGCGCGCGCATGACCCGCATTCGCGGCTTCGTGAAGAAGGTCGAAGCTGCTGTTGAAGGCGGCGACAAGAAAGTTGCAGCCGAAGCTCTTAGAGCAGCACAGCCAGAACTCGCACGCGGCGTTGCGCGCGGCGTTCTGCACAAGAATACCGCTTCGCGGAAATTGTCGCGCCTCTCCAAACGAGTTGCTGCGCTCTGATTCGTTTTTCGGCGGAGCGATTCGCTCCGGCTTGAAGATCAAAAACAGCTAAGGGCCGGTGCCGATGGTGCCGGCCTTTTTTGTTGCAGCGCAGCGATTGCCCCGAATCCTCAACGTGGATTTCAGAAACCCTAGGATAGTCCACGATTCGCAAATGTTGCTTTGCAAAAATGTAAGAGAAACAGGCTGTTGAACGGACGCCTGCGGCATGCAGCGAGTCAACCATTTTATTTCAGATTTTTTACAGTTTTCCCCCTTGCTTCAAGCACCGACAAGTCCATAAATGGCTGCGTGCTCGGGGCTGGACAGCCTGGGCTTTTAGAAATTTGTGTTTGGGGGATGTCCCGGAAACTCGCTTCCGGGAGATGGCAGTGCTGTGCCTGATCTGAACCTGAAATTTGGGGCAGGAACAACCGGTTTGTGGGCCGGTTCATTTTTTGGGGTTTGGACGAGTCAGATGGCGACGAAGAAGGACGGCGTGGAAGATATCGAAGCGGTAAATCTGGCGGCAGACTGGTCTGACATCAGTCAGGGTTTGCGCAAGGATCTGGGGCACCAGCTTCACAGCCAGTGGATCAAGCCGATTCAAGTGGGCGGTTTCTGCAAAGACACCGGAACGCTCGATCTGTTTCTGCCGACCGAATTCTCTGCAAACTGGGTGCAGGATCGCTTTGCCGACCGCCTTTCGCTCGCCTGGAAGATTGCCAAGAGCGATATTCGCAATGTCCGCATTCAAGTTCATCCGGGACGCCGCAAAGTTCCCGATATGAATCTGGGCAGCGATTACGGAAGCGGGCCAAGCGCAGCCAATGATGGCGCCGATTCGTCGATGATCGCTGTCGCCGCCGGTACAATCGGCGAGCAGGGTTTTACCTCTTCGGTCGGGCTGGACCCCTCGCTGACCTTTGCCGCCTTTGTGACCGGCGAAACCAATATTCTCGGCTGCAATGCCGCGCAGCGTATGGCGGCTACCGAAACGCCGCAATTCAGCCCGCTTTATCTCAAAGCGGCTACCGGTCAGGGCAAGACCCACCTGATGCATGCGATTGGCCATGCCTATCTTGCCGCGCATCCGCGTTCGCGCATTTTCTACTGTTCTGCAGAACGCTTCATGGTCGAATTTGTCCAGGCGCTGAAACAGAATCAGATGATCGAATTCAAGGCCCGCCTGCGCAGCTTCGATCTGTTGCTGGTGGACGATATACAGTTCATCATCGGCAAGGCGAGCGCTCAGGAAGAGCTGCTCTATACGATCGACGCGCTGCTGGCCGAAGGCAAACGGCTGGTCTTTGCCGCGGATCGTGCGCCGCAAGCTCTGGACGGTGTTGAACCGCGCTTGCTCAGCCGTCTGTCGATGGGCCTTGTCGCAGATATCGCTGCAGCCGACATCGAACTGCGCCGCAAGATTCTCGAATCGAAACTAACGCGCTTTGCGCCGCTTGAAGTGCCTGCCGATGTGATTGAATTCCTCGCGCGCACTATCACGCGCAATGTTCGCGAATTGGTCGGCGGGCTTAACAAGCTGATCGCCTATGCGCAGCTCACCGGACAAACCGTGTCGCTGCAATTGGCCGAAGAACAATTGACCGATATTCTCTCGGCCAATCGCCGCCGGATCACGATTGACGAAATCCAGCGGACGGTATGCCAGTTCTATCGCATTGATCGCAGCGAGATGAGCAGCAAGCGCCGCGCGCGTGCTGTGGTTCGCCCGCGCCAGGTTGCGATGTATCTGTCAAAGGTCCTGACCCCGCGCAGCTATCCGGAGATCGGCCGCAAATTTGGTGGCCGTGACCACTCGACCGTGATTCACGCCGTGCGCCTTATCGAAGATTTGCGCACACGCGATGCGGATATGGATGGCGATGTGCGCAGTCTTCTGCGTCAGCTGGAGAGCTGATTCATTTGTTGAGTCCCTCAGTCGCCGGAGTCTTTTGTTTAGACCCTCAGTTGCCGGGCGCGAGCCATCCGGCTCGCTTGGCTACCTCGCATAAGCTCGGGCGGGCAGTTGCCCTTGCGGTTCGCTAGTGGCGAACCGGACTAGAGCGATACTGCAAAAGCCGGGAATGACTCGGTCCTGCACGCGCGTCGCCCGGTAGGGCGGTAGCCTAAGGGAGCGGGAAGCGAAGCTGAACCACCGAAGGTGGGACAACCGACCGCCGGCGCTTGAGGCAAAGCAAACAGCATCGACAGCCTCTCCACTTCCTGCCAACAGCTTTTCCATGACCCTATCCCCCGAACGCCTTGACCGTTTCGCGCGCCATATCGTGATCCCCGAAGTGGGCGGCGCGGGCCAGGTCGCCCTGGCCGAGGCGCAGGTCACGCTTGTCGGCCTTGGCGGTATTGGCAGCCCGGCGCTGCAATATCTCGCAGGTGCGGGGATCGGGCAGATCCGCTTGATCGATGATGGCGATGTCGAGCTGTCCAATCTGCAGCGTCAAACGATCTATACGCAGCGCGATATCGGCCATTCCAAAGCCGTCGCCGCGCGCCGGTGGTTGGCCAATTTTGACAGCGAGATCGCAGTCGATGTGCGCGATGACAGGGTAACGCGCGAAAATGCTGCGGACTTGCTCGAAGGATCGGGACTGGTCCTCGATGGAACCGATACATTTGCAACACGCCTCGCCGTTTCGGACAGCTGCGTCGCGCTGGGCATTCCGTTGCTCAGCGCTGCGGTCGGCCGCTTTCAGGGGCAGGTTGCCGCCTTTGCTGGCCATTTGCCCGAACACTCTTGTTACCGCTGCTATGTTGGCGATGCCTTCGATGCCGATGATTGTGACACTTGCGCCGATGACGGAATGCTGGGCGCGATGGCCGGATGGGCGGGCAGCTTTGCCGCGATGCAGGCGGTGCGGTTGTTGCTGGAAGGCAAAGCTGCGCTAGGCGATCCGGGCTGGGGCAAGCTGCACATGCTCGACGGACTGAAACCGGCGATGCGTACACTCAACATCGCGAAGGACCCTGAGTGCAGGGCGTGTTCTTAGTTTTGGGCGGAATAGTACCAAACACGGCGGATCAGCGCGTCTTCAAATTCATAAACCACGATTGATGACTGCGATTTCACCGTGCCATCGGCGGCTTGCCAATGCGCTGTTTCGCGCAGGGTCAGGAACCGGCCATTCTCGATCACATCGTCAAATGCGCTCCAAATTTTGGTTGGTGATGCAAAATAGCTTTGCATTTGTTCGGCCAGCGCATCGCGGCCATTGGCGACGATTTCCGAATTGCCGCCTTCGATTGCAATCCATTGGATTTCAGCATGCATCATGGAGCGCATGAGTTCGAGATCGCGGATATTATACGCCGCCACATATTTCGAAACGGTCGTCTCCTGAATGCTTGATTCGCGCGCTGTTGCACTTTCGCTGCCGTGTAGTGCGGAAACAACCAAAGCGGCGGCCAAGCCGAGGCTTACAAAATTGCGCATGTCGATACCTTCTCCAACTACCCCGCTAACACTTCAGCCACCCAGGCGGGAACAACCTCGCTTGCCTTGCCCAGCCGCGATTCTTCAAACCAATTTGAACCCTGGCTCCGTTCCAGATTGAGTTCCAGCGTTTGCATACCCAATTGCCGCGCATCGCGGACAAAGCCTGCTGCCGGATAAACAGCACCCGACGTTCCTATCGATACAAACAGGTCAGCCTGCCGGAGCGCGCCGTAAATCTCCTCCATCCGGTACGGCATCTCACCAAACCAGACGACATCGGGGCGCAGCGCCTTCGCGCCGCAAGCCGGGCAGTCCGGACGGTCGATCAACGGCCCGGTCCAGGGCGAGCGCTTGTCGCAGGCGATGCACCACGCATTCAGGTGCGTCCCATGCATATGCAGAACGTTCTTCGCTCCGGCGCGTTCGTGCAGATCATCGACATTCTGCGTGACAATCAGCACCTCTCCGCCCCATTCGCGTTCAAGCCGCGCCAATGCCTCATGCGCGGGATTGGGCTGCTTGGTCTGGATCGCCTCGCGCCGCATGTCGTAGAAGCGCAGCACCAGATCGGGGTCACGCTGGAACGCCTCGGGCGTGGCAACATCTTCGACTTTATGCTGTTCCCACAATCCACCGCCGTCGCGGAATGTGTCGATTCCGCTTTCCGCGCTGATCCCCGCACCGGTGAGAATCACGATATTGCCAATTTCAGTGCCCAAATGCCCTTCTCCGTTCGCCCTGAGCTTGTCGAAGGGCTGCTTTTCCTTTTACCACGCTAGAAGAAAGTGCAGGGCTTCGACAAGCTCAGCCCGAGCGGAGTTCTACTTATGACAAGGATTGGCATTATCGGCAGCAAAGGCCGCATGGGTGGTGCCCTACAGCAAGCGATTGCGGATGCAGGGCATGATTATGCGGGCGGGGCGGACCAAGGTGATGATGTCAGCGCGCTGGCCGCAAAGGCCGATGTGCTGGTGGATTTCTCTGCGCCCGCAGCACTGCAGGCGAATCTAGACGCTGCCATCGCGGCGGGCGTTCCCGTGGCCATTGGCACCACCGGACTGGATGACACGCATCATACCGCCATCGACAAGGCGGCTCAGCAGATCGCGGTTCTGCAAACCGGCAACACATCGCATGGCGTGACGCTGCTCGCGCATCTGGTCGAACAGGCTGCGTCCCGGCTGGGTGATGATTGGGATATCGAGATTGTCGAAATGCATCACCGGATGAAAGTCGATGCGCCTTCGGGCACCGCGCTGCTGCTGGGTGAAGCCGCCGCCAAGGGGCGGGGCATTGATCTGGCCGCAAACTCCGAACGCGGCAGAGACGGCCAAACCGGCGCGCGCGGGCAAGGTGCGATCGGCTTCGCCAGCTTGCGCGGCGGAACCGTCGCGGGTGATCACAGCGTCACTTTCGCAGGCAATGAGGAACGCCTCACTCTCACGCACAACGCGGAGAACCGGATGATCTTTGCTCGCGGTGCAGTGAAGGCGGCTGAGTGGTTGGTTGGACGCGCTGCTGGCCGTTACACAATGCCGCAGGTTCTCGACCTTTGACCAAGGACCAGATCTTCGAATTCTTCCGGCGTTTGGCAGAAGACAATCCCGAGCCGGAGACGGAGCTGGAATATGGCAACGCCTACCAGCTTGTGGTTGCGGTCGCCTTGTCGGCGCAGGCAACCGATGTCGGGGTCAACAAGGCAACGCGCCGGTTGTTCGCAGAAATTACGACGCCCGAACAAATGGTTGCGCTGGGCGAGGATGGGCTGAAAGAGCACATCAAGACAATCGGCCTGTTCAATTCGAAAGCAAAGAACGTGATCCTGCTCTCGCAGCGGCTGATTGATCATTATGGCAGCGAAGTGCCCGATGATCGCGACGAGTTGGTTACGCTCCCGGGTGTCGGGCGCAAAACCGCCAATGTCGTTCTCAATTGCTGGTTCAAGCAGGAAACCTTTGCGGTCGATACGCATATTCTGCGCGTCGGAAACCGGACCGGATTGGCCAAGGGCAAGACGCCCGATGCGGTCGAGAAGAAGCTCGATAAACGCGTTCCGCAACCTTTTCGCCTGCATGCGCATCACTGGTTGATCCTGCATGGCCGCTATGTCTGCAAAGCGCGCACGCCTGAATGCTGGCGCTGCCAGCTGACCGATCTGTGCAGCTTCCGCAAGAAGGTGCTGGAGAAGCCTAAGCGCTGAGCACGGCTTTCGCGATCCGTGCGTATATCCGCGCAAGGGTCTGCAAATCTTCCATCGCAACGGCCTCATCGCGCTTGTGCATGGTTGCATTGCACAGACCGAATTCGATCACTGGGCATACAGCGCGCAGGAAGCGGGCGTCGGACGTTCCGCCCGTCGTCGAAGGCTCTGGATCGAGGCCGGTTTCGGCTTTCACCGCTTCGGCGACTATCCGGCTGAAGTCCCCCGGCGGCGTCAGGAACGGTTCGCCCGAGATGATCGGCTTCGCTGCGCCCCCGTGCCTTTCCGCAATCGCGCCTACCAGTTCCGACAGAGACGCGCCGCTATGCGTATCGTTAAAGCGGATGGAAATGCGCGCGGTGGCTTTGGCCGGAATGACATTATGCGCGGGGTTGCCCACTTCGAGATCGGTGATTTCAAGGTTGGATGGCTGGAACCACTCGGTCCCCTCATCGAGCACAAGCGCATCGAGCTCCGCCAGGATCGCGACCAGTTTCGGCAGCGGGTTGTCGGCCAGATGCGGGTAGGCGACATGCCCCTGCGTCCCCTCAACCTCGATCCAGATATTGACCGAACCGCGCCGCCCGATTTTGATCATATCGCCAAGCTGGTTGACCGAAGTCGGCTCGCCCACAAGGCACAGATCGGGCGTATCGCCGCTTTCCTTCATGAAATCGATCAGCGCGCGTGTGCCATAGACTGCGGGGCCTTCTTCGTCGCCGGTGATGATGAAGCTGACTGTGCCTGCATCGGCAGGGACATCCGCCATCGCCGCGACCATCGATGCAATCGAGCCCTTCATATCCACCGCGCCGCGCCCATAGAGAAGATCGCCGCGCTGTTCGGGAGCGAAGGGGGCGCTGGTCCACCCTTCGCCGGGGGGAACCACGTCCAGATGCCCGGCAAAGGCAAAGTGTTTCGACCCTTCCGGCCCGCGCCGGATGGCGAACAGGTTTTCGACCGGACCATCGGGCTCTTCGCCTTTTACAAAGCGATGAACCTCAAAACCGAGCGGTTCCAGCATTGCTTCCATCACATCGAACACCAGCCCAGTCGCAGGTGTTACACTGGGCGCGGAGATCAGCTTTTCGGCAAGGTCTATGGCGTTGTTCATCACCGTCTGGTTAAACCACACCGCAACCCGTTACCAGCCGGAGAATCCTGCCATGCCCAAACTTGATCTTGAAGCGATCCCCCAGACCAACGCGACAGGCTATCCGTCGCCATTTGATAGAGAGGTCGAGGGACGCTGGTATCGCAGGCTTGCTCCGGCGGCGGGATTGACCAAGATGGGCGCGAGCCATGTCACGCTGAAACCCGGCGCTTGGTCGTCGCAGCGGCATTGGCACAGCGCGCAGGACGAGTTGCTGGTGATGATCAGCGGTGAAGCGCAGCTGGTCGAGGACGACGGCGAGATAACTGTCGGGCCGGGCGATGTGCTGAGCTGGGCGGCGGGCGCGAAGAACGGGCATCATCTGGTCAATCGTTCCTCCAGCGACTGCTGCTTTGTCGTGGTCAGCGCGGGGCCCCGCGAAGAGGATTCGGGCGAATATCCCGACATCGATATGATGTTCGATGCTGAAGGATATGCGCGCAAGGACGGCACGCGCTACCCCGCCGAGCGGATTCCCTAGCGGGAAGATTCTGGCTCCGGCAGCGGGCCGGGTGCAAAGGCCTGATCGAGCATTGCGGCCATCCTCAGCCCGGCTTGGCGGATCCGCCGCTGCGCCACCGGTATCGCCTCGACAATGTCCTCCTGCGTCAGCGCAGCCTCATCGGGCAAGTCACTGGCGCAGGGATCGGTATTGAAAGCGTTCGGATAGACAAAATCGCGCGCGGCCTGCCAGCTTTCGCGGCCCCAATCGGCCGGTTCGCCGCCGCCATAATCGGCGCGCTCTGCTGCGCTGTAGCGGCGCACCATGGGCCGCTCGGTCGAAGTGATCGCGCGCTCTGCCAAGGCACCGTCCCAGATCCAATGCAGGTTCATATCGGGCACGATGCCATACGCCGTTTTGCGGTCATTGCCGCCGCGATCATCCTTGTCGCCCGAATGCAGCGGCATGTGAATATCGCCCACAAAGTGCACCATAAAGGCGAGCGCTTCGAGGCGGATATGCGCGGGCAGGCTCTCGTCAGCCAGCAAACGCTGGTTGCGTTCGATTTGCGCGGTCACGCAATTGCCACCGCTACAATTCTTCCAAGGCTCATAGGCGTCGCAAACCGGTGTCGTGCGATAATGCCATGCCGCCGTATAGCCCCAACGCCAGCGGGTGCGCCTGACGCAATCGGGCCACACCGTCGCGTCTTCCAGCGTTTTCAATGCGCATTCGGGCGTGCCTAGCTGCTTCTCATATTTGAGCAATTGTTCGAGCGCGCGCCGCGTTTCCGGCTTGATATTGGCCAAGGCAATCTGGCCGGTCGTGCGATGTCCATAGCCGCCCCAGGCAAGCGCCGGTGGTGGCAGCACGCTGGCGCTGATGATCGCAATCGTGGCAACAAGCCGCGCGATTACGCCGAAGGATTGGTCTCGTACTGCTCTAATACCCACTGCTCGTCCTCTGCACTGGCTAGCCAGTGCTGCATCCATTCATGTTCCCACAGCGCTTGCATGTAGGTTTCGGCGAAGGCCGGAACACCGATGCCGTAAGTCAGAAACCGGCTGACCACCGGTGCGTAAAATATGTCGGCCGCGCCGAACGTCCCGAACAGATAGGGCCCGCCCTGTCCAAAGCGCGCACGCGCTTCTGCCCACAGCGTAAGAATACGCACAATATCCCCCTTGGTATTCTCGCTGATGGTCACGCCTTCGAAACGCTTGCGCATATTCATCGGGCATTCGCTGCGCAGCGGAATGTATGAACTGTGCATTTCCGCAACCATAGACCGCGCCATGCCGCGCGCTGTTTCGTCTTTCGGCCAGAACCGATCGCGGCCGACCTTGTCGCCGCAATATTCCATGATCGCCAGGCTATCCCAGATTACGGTGTCGCCGTCCCACAGGATCGGGACCTTGCCCGCCGGCATGATTTCGCCCGATTCCTTTTTAGCCGTGGCCCATTCTTCACCGCCGATATTGACGATAATCTCGTCAAAATGGAGCCCCGATTGCTTCATCGCCAGCCAGCCGCGCAGCGACCAGCTCGAATAGTTCTTGTTGCCGATGATCAGCTTCATCGTTGTTACCTTATTGCCACCTGAAACGTGCCGTAGGCGTTCATCCTTTCTATGTCGAGCCTGAACAGATGGACCACATGGACCACAGTCCTGGGCCAAAATTTCTGGGCCCAAACCCACCCGCGCATTGGGGTTTCGAAGCTGCGCAAGGTAGCTTTTCAGATAGGTTCGGGCTTCGTCCGGGGTCATCCGCAATTCTATGGCGGAAAGT
This sequence comes from Pontixanthobacter aquaemixtae, assembly GCF_009827395.1. GTDB lineage: Bacteria > Pseudomonadota > Alphaproteobacteria > Sphingomonadales > Sphingomonadaceae > Pontixanthobacter > Pontixanthobacter aquaemixtae. The sequence continues at coordinate 822,467 of NZ_WTYX01000002.1, forward strand.
TTCGGAGTAGGAAAATGCCTCTGTCATCATTGCGAAGGCAGGGATCAAGATGGCATCACAATCACCAATCCGCTTGCCAGACGGCATTCTTATGCCGGATATAGCCCTTATCTAGACCCCTGCCTCAGCAGAGGCGACGGAGAATGAGTTGTCCCTACGCCCCTTTCATCTCGCCTTTCCCGTCAATGATCTTGCCGCCGCGCGCGCATTTTACGGCGGCGTGCTTGGTTGCGAGGAAGGGCGCTCCTCGGGCCAATGGATCGACTTTGATTTCTACGGGCATCAGATCGTCACGCATTTGTCCGAGGGCGGAGGCGGCGATGCGCTCAAAAACCCGGTCGATGGCCATGGTGTTCCGGTTCCGCATTTCGGCGTGGTGCTGACGATGGATCAATGGGAAGACCTTGCCGAAAAGCTGCGCGCGGCCGGCACAAGGTTCGAAATTGAACCAACCATCCGCTTCAAGGGTAAGCCGGGCGAACAGGCAACGATGTTCTTCCGCGACCCTTCCAGAAACGCGCTGGAGATGAAGGCATTTGCTGACGACAGCATGCTTTTCGAACGCTAGGCTGGACAATCCCGCGTAGCGGTTACGACCTAAACCCCCGCGTCGCCCAGTACCGCAGCGCGCAGTTCCTCGATCCCCATGCCTTTTTCGCTGCTGGTCAAATGCAGTTCGGGGAAGGCAGCGGGGTGTTTGGCGGCTTCATCGGCGACTTTGGCCGCGACGGCTTCGAGCGCGCTGGCTTTGATCTTGTCGGTTTTGGTCAGAACGATGCGGTAGCTGACAGCGGCCTCATCAAGCATCCGCATCATTTCGCGATCAACTTCTTTAAGCCCGTGGCGGCTATCGACCAGCATCAGCGTGCGGTGCAGCACTTGCCGCCCGCGCAAATAGGTTTTGACCAGCGATTTCCATCGCTCGACCACTTTGACCGGTGCCTTGGCAAAGCCGTAGCCGGGCATATCGACCAGCCGGAACAGCGTCGGGTCACCCACTTCGAAAATGTTGAGTTCTTGCGTGCGGCCCGGCGTCACCGATGTGCGCGCGATACTCCGGCGGCCGGTCAGCGCGTTCAGCAGGCTCGACTTGCCGACATTGGAACGCCCGCAAAAGGCGATTTCGGGCACGGTCGGTTCGGGCAGAAATTTAAGCTGCGGCGCGGATAGCAGGAAGTCGACACGGCCCGAAAACAGCTTGGACGCGCGTTTGGCGAGTTCAGCCCGGCGGGCGTCCTCTTGAGCTTCCAGTTCTTCTTCTGACAAGGCTTTCGTCATTGCGAGCAACCAAAGGTTGCGCGGCAATCCAGAGCATCGCGCTCTGCCGCTCTGGATTGCTTCGCTCCGCTCGCAATGACGAGGGGACAGATCACCCCTTCGCTTCCCGTGCAGCCGCTGCTGCCTTGTCAGCTTTCTCTTTCTCCGCCGCCGCGCGCAATTGCGGGTGACGCGAATAGAGGTAGGTCTGCTGCGCCAAAGTCAGGATGTTGTTGGTTACCCAGTAGAGCAGCAAACCAGCCGCGAAGGGCGCCATAACGAACATCAGCATCCAAGGCATGATCGCGAAAATCTGCTTCTGGATCGGGTCCATCGCGGTCGGGTTCATGCGGAATGTCAGCCACATCGTGACGCCCAGCAGGATTGCCAATGGACCAATCGCCAACAGGCCGGGTACTTCGAAGGGAAGCAAGCCAAACAGATTGAGCACATGCGCCGGATCGGGCGCCGACAGATCCTTGAGCCACAGCGCGAAAGGCTGATGGCGCATTTCGATCGCCAGAATCAGCGTCTTGTAAAGCGCGAAGAAAATCGGGATCTGGATCAGGATCGGCAGACAGCCCGCGAGCGGATTGACCTTCTCCTTCTTATACAGCTCCATGATTTTCTTTTGCTGTTCCTGCTTGTCGTCCTTGTAGCGTTCTTGGATCGCTTTCATTTTCGGCTGGATCGCCTTCATTGCGGCCATCGAGGCAAATTGCTTCTGCGCGATGGGGAACAGGACGAGACGGATCAGAACGGTCAGGCCGATAATCGCGAGGCCGAAATTGCCGACCCATCCGAACAGATGGGTTAGCAGCCACCAGATCGGTTTGGCGATGATCGCGAACCAGCCCCAATCGATGGCATTGCCGAACAGGTTGACCCCGGCGGCTTCATATTCGTTGAGGATCGCGCTTTCCTTGGCCCCGGCAAATAGCTGCGTAGTGCGGGTGACTTGCTTGCCTGCGCCAACTGTAACCGGCTGATAGATCATATCCGCGCGGAAGATCTGGTTGCCGAGCGAGCGGAACTCTGTCTGCGCATCGCTGCCGTCTTCGGGGATCAGCACCGACATCCAATAGATATCGGTAAAGCCAAGCCATGCGGCGCGCCCTTCGGTCCGGCCTTCGGATGCCGATTCGGCCAGATCATCATAATCGGGGCCGAACTGGACCGATTCGTCGAAATTGCCGATCGGGCCGGAATGGACATTGATCATGCCTTCGGCGGCATTGCGATCGGTGCGGTTGATGAAGCTGTAAGGCCGCACCACGATGGGGCCGCCACCGCTTTCGGTGCCGGTATTGGCAACCGTCTGCTTCGCGGTGATCATGTAGTGATTGTCGATCGACAGCTCGATCGTGAACAGCTGCCCTTCGCCATTGTCATAACGCAGCGTTACCGGCGTATCGGGTGCCAGCGCGCTGCCTTCGGTTTGCCACACGGTCTCTGCATCGGGCACGGCCACGCCTTCGCCAATCCAGCCGAATTGCGCGAATTGCTGTGTCGCAGTGCCTTCGGGCGAGAAAATCCGCACCGGGCCGCTGTCTTTGTCGACCGTTTCGCGGTGAGTTTTCAGCGTGATATCGTCAATCCGCGCACCAACATTGTTGATCGTACCGAGCACTTCGGGCGAATCGATTTTGATCCGCTCCGGCGCGGTCAGCGCTTCGTTCAGATCGACAGGTTGCGCAGCGGCCGCCGCTGGCGCGTCAATATTGGCCGGGGATCCAGCGGGCGCCGGTGCCGCATTGTCGCTTTGCACCGTAGCTTCGCTTTGCACGGGCTTTTCCGGCTGCGGGTAGAAATAGTTCATGCCCGCTTCCCAGCCGACAAGCAGGAGGCCGCAAAGCACGACGGCGAGCAGGAGATTACGCTGGTTTTCCAAGATGAACTTTCCGAATTTCTAACTGTCTGGTCATGTCAGGAACGGTGTCACGGCACTGGGTCATGACCATGTCCCCCCCACGGGTGGCAGCGCAATATACGCTTAAGCGCCAACCATCCACCCTTGATTGCGCCATATTTGCCGAGCGCTTGAATCGCATATTCGCTGCAGGAAGGCATAAACCGGCATGTCGGCGGCAAAATCCGCGACGGGCCAAGCTGCCACAGGCGGGCAATCCAGATGAGGATGGTCTTCACTGAAGGGCTAAATAGGCATCATCGGGTGAATTACGAGGGCAATACACCGCCGGCTAGCTCTGTTTGCTCCGCCGGGGCCGTCCGCGATGTTTTCGCGGTGGGTCGCCTTTGCCTGCTGCGGCGCGCGTTAGAGCGGCGGCCAATTCGGTTTGCAGAGCGCCAAAATCGCGCTCAACCCCCGCGTCGCGTCCGATCAGAATATGGTCATGATCGGGCAAGCCAAGTTCGGGCAGAGCTTCCCACAGCAGTTCGCGCAGCCGCCGTTTCATCCGGTTTCGGGTCACCGCATTGCCGATTCGTTTGGTGACGGTAATTCCGTAGCGTTTGCCCAAACCGCCATTCGGGCGGGCCAGCAGAACGAAACCCGGGCGCGCAACACGAATACCGGCATTGGCCGCGAGAAAATCGCGTCTCTGGGAAATGACGGTGGGTTTAGTGTCGGGCATTATTTCTGACATTTAGGACAGTACCAAGTGCTCCGCCCCCCTTGTTCGATCCGCTTGATGATCCCGCCATCGCCGCGATCGCAGGCTTCGCCTTCGCGGCCATAGACTGCGAAACGGGTGGCGAAATAGCCAAGTTCTCCGTCGGGGCGGGCATAATCGCGCAGCGATGATCCGCCATCCTTGATCGATTGTTCAAGCACGGCAACGATTTCCGGGATCAAGCGTGCGAGCATTGGTTTGGACACTTTGCCGCCCGGTTTTGTCGGCCTGATCCCCGCGCGATGCAGCGCTTCGCAGACGTAGATATTGCCCAGACCGGCGACGATCCGTTGATCGAGCAGCAACAGCTTTATCGCTTGCGAGCGGCCGGCGATGGCTTGTTTGAGATGGGCGACCGTCAGATCAGGCCCCAAGGGTTCCGGGCCGAGCGGCGCAATCGACGGCCATTGGTCCAGCTGGTCGCTGGCAACCAGATCAACCCAGCCAAACCGCCGGGGATCGCACAGAGCGAAAATATGGTCTGCTGTTTCGATCACCAGATGATCGTGTTTATCCGGCTCGTCCGGATCGATTCGCCACCTGCCGCTCATCCCCAGATGGAAAACCAGCGTCGAATCGCGATCGGTATGGATCAGTCCGTATTTTGCCCGGCGGCCCAATCCGGTCACTTTCGCGCCGGTCAGCATTTGCACCAGATCCGCGGGAAAGGGCCTGCGCATATCGGGCCGGTTCAGCGTGACGCGCTCGATCCGCTTTCCATCGAGGAATTTGGCAAGACCGCGCACGGTTGTCTCGACTTCGGGAAGTTCTGGCATGCACCGTCCTTAACACCCTTTGCCGCGCCCGCAATTGCTCCTAAGGAACCGCGCATGAGCGAAACAGTTTCTTTCGGCTATGAAGATGTCGACGTATCGGAAAAGACCGCCATGGTCGGCGAGGTATTTTCCAAGGTCGCTGCCAAATATGATCTGATGAACGATGTGATGTCGGGCGGCATGCACCGGCTCTGGAAAGATCGTTTTGTCCGGCGGGTCAAACCGCAGAAGGGCGAGGCCATTCTGGATATGGCGGGCGGCACCGGAGATATTGCCTTTCGCATGGCACCCAGCGGCGCGGAAATCACCGTGTCCGATATCAATCAGGAAATGCTCGATGTCGGGATCGAGCGCGCGCTGGAACGCGGGATAGACCCGGATGAAGGCAGCCTGGTCTGGTCACGGCAGAACGCAGAGGAGCTCAAATTTTCTTCGCGTTCCTTCGATGCCTATACGATCGTGTTTGGTATCCGCAATGTGACGCATATCGACAAGGCGCTGAAGGAAGCGCATCGCGTGCTCAAATATGGCGGGCGCTTTTATTGCATGGAGTTTTCGACCACCGAATGGCCGGGCTTCAAGGAAATCTATGACGCCTATTCGCACAAGGTGATGCCCAAGATGGGCGGGCTGGTTGCGCAGGACGAGGACAGCTATCGCTATCTCGCCGAATCCATCCGCCGTTTCCCGCCAATGCCCGAATTCGAAGCAATGATCCGCGATGCGGGTTTCGCCCGGACCAAAGTCGAACCGATTTTCGGCGGTGCGGTTGCGATTCATTCGGGTTGGAAAGTGTGACCCGGTGACACGCCCTGCAACGCATATCTGGCGGCTTCTGAAATGGGGCCGGACGCTGGCGAAGCATGGCGCCTTGCGCGGGATCGAAGCCGATCCGAATACGCCGCGGCCGGTAAAGCGGCTGGCGCGGATTGCGCGCTTCGGCACGTTCCAGCCCAAGACCCCCGATTATGCCAGCGCCTTTCGCGCGATCGGCCCGGCGGCGATCAAGCTGGGCCAATCGCTCGCCACGCGGCCCGATCTGGTGGGGGAGGAAGCGGCGCTGAACCTGCTTTCGCTGCAGGATGATTTGCCCCCGGTCGGCTTCGACGAAATCCGGGCGGTGATCGAAGGCAGCTTCGGGCAGCCGGTCGACAGGCTGTTTGCCAGCATCGATCCTGATCCGGTCGGCGCGGCATCCATCGCACAGGTCCATCGCGCGGTGACGACCGATGGCAAGGATGTTGCGGTGAAAGTCTTGCGCCCGGGCATCCGCGAAAAATTTGAACGCGATCTGCAAACTTACCACTGGGCCGCCGCGCATCTGGAAGCGATGGGCGGTGAGGCGGAGCGTCTCAGGCCGCGCCTCACCATTGCCAATTTCGAACGCTGGACCAATCGCGAACTCGACCTGCGCCGTGAAGCCGCATCGGCCAGCGAACTTGCCGAAGGCATGCGCGCGGTCGAGAAATATGAAATCCCCGAAATTGACTGGGACCGGACAAATGGCCGGGTGATGACCGTTGCGTGGGTCGACGGAATCAAGATCAGCAAGCGGGACGAGCTGATTGCTGCCGGGCATGACTTGCCCGAACTGGCCAACCGGCTGGTTCTGGCCTTCCTGAACCAGGCGATCAGCGGCGGCTTTTTCCATGCGGACATGCATCAGGGCAATCTGTTCGTGAAAGCAGACGGGACCATCGCCGCGATCGATTTCGGTATTATGGGCCGGATCAACCGCCAGGCACGCGCCTGGCTTGCGGAAATTCTATACGGTTTGACGACGGGCAATTATCAGCGCGTGGCAGAAATCCATTTCGAAGCGCAATATGTGCCGAGCTATCACGATGTTGGCGAATTCGCGACCGCGCTGCGCGCTGTGGGTGAACCGATGCGCGGCAAACCGGTGAGCGAGCTCAGCGTCGGCCAGATGCTCGACGGTCTGTTCGCGATCACGCGCGATTTCGATATGCAGACGCAGCCGCATTTGCTGCTGCTGCAAAAGACCATGGTGATGGTCGAAGGAATCGCGACCCAGCTCAATCCCGAGATAAATATGTGGGACACATCGGCGCCCTATGTTCGCAGCTGGATCCGCGACGAACTTGGCCCCGAAGCGGCGATTGCCGACCGGATCAAGGAAGATACCGACACTTTCCTGCGGTTGCCCGCGCTTATTCGCCGGATAGAGGACCGCTTCCCGCCCAAAGGCGGCGCGCCAGAGCAGGCACCGCTGCCCGATGTCCCGTTGATGTGGGAGAAGCGCGTGCCCAAACGCCGCAGCTGGCTGGGCTATGCTTTTGCCGCCGCGGCGGGTGCCGGCGCCATTATCGGCGCAAGCTGGATGGGCTGGATCGGTTAAAGATCAGTCGCGTGTTTGCTGTGCGGCAATACGCGCGATGCAATCAGCAACACGATCACGGTGACCGCTTCGATCGTCATCGGCAGCCAGAAGCCTTCTACCGTTCCGTCAGAAAGCATGCTGATAATCCGGCCAAGCAGCGCAATCCCGAACAATCCGGCAGGAACCAGCAACAGGTCGCCATTGCGTTTCCATGCGCCAATCAACATGCAGATAGCGGCGATTACGAAGAACGCCGTGAAATCGGCGCGCATAGCGGCAAGCCCGCTGCTGTCGGTTGCGTTCAAGCCGAAACCGGCCCCGGCTTCCGCCGGATTGAACAGGAAGTTCATTCCCGTGATGAAGAAGAACAGCCCGCCTACGAAAATCAGTGCGGTAAGACCCAAGCGCATAATTCACTCCCCCTTTTGCCAAAGGTTTATAGGCAGATAAGGATATTCGGCCAGATAAAACTTAATCCTGCGCATGCAGGGCTGGCAGCTTTGGGATACGCGCGCTAGTCTGGCGTTAATGATGAAGATGAGGGTTTTTCAATGAGCGCGGGGAAAACACCCAAAGTCTTGCTCGTTATCGGCGGGGGGATTGCCGCTTATAAAAGCTGCGAACTGGTCAGGCTGATCCGTAAGGGCGGCGGCGATGTTACCTGTGTGATCACCAATGGCGGGCAGCAATTCGTAACTCCGATGGCGCTTGCCGCGCTGAGCGAAAATCCGGTTCACACGACGCTGTGGGATCTCAAGAACGAAGCCGAGATGGGGCATATCCAGCTCAGCCGCGAAGCCGATCTGGTGGTGGTATGCCCGGCAACGGCCGATCTGATGGCCAAGATGGCGGCGGGAATTGCGGATGATCTGGCCACCACTTTGATCCTCGCAACCGACAAGCCGGTGATGGCGGTTCCCGCGATGAATGTGCGGATGTGGCAGCATGAGGCGACGCAGCGCAACGCGATGTGGCTGCGCCAGGCCGGTGTGAATGTGGTCGATCCCGATGTCGGGGCGATGGCGTGCGGCGAATTTGGCCCCGGGCGCTTGCCCGAACCGGAAATGATCTGGTTGGAAATCGCGAGCATGCTCGGCATTGATCCGGGCGATGTCGGCGCGGCGGAAATTGCCGAATTTGTCGAAGAAGCTGATCCGGAACCGAAAGGCGGATTGGGCGGCTTGTTGTCATCGCTCATCCCGCGCTCCACACCCAAGCGGACCGAGCATGAGATCGAAGCGCAATGGTCTGAAGAACAGGTGCAAGAACAGCCGGGCGAAGTGGATGAGAGCGAGGGACCGGTGCTCGCCACCAAAGGCAGCGCCTCTTCCGCGCCGCCGACCGATCCCGAAGCGACCAATCACACCGTCAAAACCGGTGCAGGCAATGCCGCGCCCGAACCGATTGAAGGCGATGCGCAGCCCGTGGCGGTTGGTGGTGATCCGTTGGAAGGCCAGCCCGATTTTGACGAAGACCCAGAGCACCGCCCGCTTTATGGCAAGCATGTGCTGATAACAGCCGGGCCGACGCGCGAAGCGATCGATCCGGTGCGCTACATCGCCAATCGCTCTTCAGGCAAACAGGGCTTCGCCATCGCTGGTGCAGCGGCGGCGGCGGGCGCGCGTGTGACCTTGGTGGCGGGCCCCGTCTGGTTGGAAACGCCGCCGGGGGTCGACCGGATCGATGTCGAATCGGCGCGCGATATGGCGGATGCGGTCAAAGGCGCGCTGCCCGCCGATGCGGCGATCATGGTTGCCGCGGTTTCCGACTGGCGGAGCAAGGACACGTCGGAGGAGAAAATCAAGAAGCGCGGATCGGCCCCGCCGGCGCTGATGCTGACCGAGAACCCCGATATTCTGGCGAACACCGCAGCGGGCGGAAAACGGCCCCGGCTGTTGATCGGCTTTGCCGCGGAAACGGAAAATGTGATCGAAAACGCCAAAGCCAAACGCAAACGCAAGGGCGTCGACTGGATTGTTGCCAATGATGTCTCCTGGACAGACGGCAAAAGCGTGATGGGCGGCGCGGAAAATCGTGTGCATATCGTCACCGAACATGATGTCGAAAGCCTCGAAGAAATGCCAAAGGCGGATGTCGCGCGCGAATTGATTGATCGCGTGGCGCAGGCTTTGGATGACGAGGATGATGATGAGTGAATCGGTTGGTGTTCGGCTGAAGCGATTGCCGCATGGCGAAGGGCTGGCGCTGCCGGCTTACGAGACATCGGGCGCGGCTGGGATGGATGTCCTTTCTGCCGAAGATGTGACGCTGGAGCCGGGCGGACGGCATGCGGTGGCGACAGGTTTGTCGATGGCCATTCCTGAAGGATATGAAATCCAGGTGCGTCCGCGCTCGGGCCTCGCTTTCAAATTTGGCGTCACCGTGCCCAACACGCCGGGAACGATCGATTCAGACTATCGCGGCGAGCTCAAAGTGCTGATGATCAACCACGGGCCGGACCCGTTCCCGATCACACGCGGCGACCGCGTGGCGCAGCTGGTGCTTGCGCCGGTAACGCGCGCTCAGTGGCAAGAAGTCGAAGAGCTGGATGAAACCGTCCGCGGCGAAGGCGGCTTCGGCTCGACCGGACTCTGAGCATGGGCGGTATCGGCCCCGGCGTTGCGCTTCTGGCTGTAGCGGCACTGCTCGTGTGGATCGTCCTGCTGGTTTGGCTGGCACAGCGCATTTTGCGGTTCATCGGATTGCGGACCGGCTGGGGGCCGCTTGACCCGCGCAATATCGGCGTGACTTTCGTGTTGCTGGCGGGCGCTATCCACTTGGGCAACTATGCGCTCGACTGGCTTGGCGGCAGCGGTGTTGCATCGCAAGACGGTGCAGTGTCATTCCCCACCGCGTTTCTGATCGGCTCGGTTGCGATCGGAGTCGGCATCGCGGCGATCAGATGGCACCGCCAGCAGAAGCCCAAAGACTAAGCGCGCGCTCTGGGTTCAATAGAGGATTGGGCGGCGGACCGTCGCCAGCCCGCCTTTCTGGTTTTCAATACGTTCAGCTACCCGATCAATCGACCCGGCGTACTTTGGTCTCTTCGGGCTTGATCGAAATGCGCAGCGTCTCGCCCGAATTGCCGGGGAAATCGGTGAACATCGCCTCGACCAGATTGGGCACCAGATATTGCAGGCGGTTCGAGGTCGAGATCGCCTCGGCCTTACCTTCAAACAGGCGGCGGCCATCCGCAGTGCTGTCGATCTTCATATCCACGCCGCTAGTATAGACGGTGTAGCTGCGGACTTCGGGGCCGCCGAACCATGGATCGTAGAAACCGTAACCCCATGCGCGCGACCGGCGGAAACTAGGGTAGTATCCGATGCGGCTGCGATAGCGTGATCGGTAATAGGGACGCCACGGCCCCCAAGCGCTATAGAATGGGTCGTGAAAACCGGTGGTGCGGACACGCTCGCGCCCCTTGTCGACGCCATAATCGAAGCGGACCAGCATATCGGCGGTTTCGGGTGTGCCCTGCACATAGCCGAGCCGCGCCATCTGCGCTTCGACCATATCGGCATAGAGCGAGAATTCGAGCCCGCCGGCAAGCGCCGGATCATCGGCAACCACGGCAAATGTTTGCCCTTGCGGCGCCGGCAGCTGGCTTTGGAAGCGCGATACGTCGGCATTGAAGCCCGTTGTTGCGCAAGCGCTCAAGCTGGCAAGAAGCAGCGGAACCGCGCTGAGCTTGGCAATGCGGCGGAATGACGAAGTCTTGATAGACATGATGCGACCTTTCGAATCGTGGCGAGACAGCTCAGCGTCCCCAACGCACATCAGGCTGTCATCTGCGCGCGCCATTGTAAAGATCGCGTCTGAACGGTCTTTGAATGGCGCGGCGTAAAAAGTTGTGACTTTTCAGTGCGATTACCCGCGAACGAGGCCCAGTGCTGCATAGGTGCGCGCCAATGTGTCGCTGCCCAGCTCGCGCGCTTTGGCGGCCCCGCGGGCGAGAATCGCGTCGAGCGATTCCCGATCTTCTTTCAATTCACGAAAGCGCGCGGAGATCGGGCTGAGTGTTTCGACCAGTATTTCACCCAGCGCGGGTTTGAACTTACCAAAGCCCTCGCCGCCATATTGGCCCAGCACCGCATCCACGCTTTCGCCCGTCACCGCAGCATAGATGGTCACCAGATTGAGCGCTTCTGCGCGGCCTTCCAATCCGCCGGCTTCGGATGGCAAGACATCCGCATCCGACTTTGCCTTCTTGACTTTCTTCATGATCGTATCGGCATCGTCGGAAAGGTTTATCCGGCTCATTTCGGACGGATCGGATTTGCTCATTTTGGCGCTGCCATCGCGCAGGCTCATGATCCGCGCAGCCTGCGGCGGGATATAGGGCTCTGGCAAGGTAAAGACGGGCGCGTCCTCGGTGCAGAAATCATTGTTGAATTTCTGCGCAATGTCGCGCGCCAGTTCGAGATGCTGCTTCTGGTCATCGCCAACGGGAACGTGGGTCGCCTGGTAAAGCAGCACGTCGGCGGCCTGCAGAACAGGATAGCTGAACAGCGCGATGCTGGCGCCTTCACGGTTCTTGCCGGACTTGTCCTTGAACTGCGTCATTCGGTTGAGCCAGCCCATCCGTGCAGTTCCGCCCAGCAGCCATTGCAGCTCGGCATGGGCGGGCACTTGCGCGTGATTGAACAGTACCGATTTGGCCGGATCGATTCCGCACGCGACCAGCGCGGCGGTCATTTCCAGCGTTGCAGCTTTCAGCTCCGCCGGATCATGCGGCATCGAAATCGCGTGCAAATCGGCGAGGAAAAACAGGCATTGGCTGCCGTCTTCCATTTCGTCCTGCATCCGCACCCAATTGCGGATCGCGCCCAGATAATTGCCGAGATGAAGATTGCCGGTGGGCTGTATGCCGGACACTACACGCATGATGCTAAGGCGCTTTCTTGTTTGTCAAAGCGCGGATCCGTTGCCGGTCGATAGCACCGACTGCGAAAGCCACGCCGAAATATACTATGGCTGCGGCGGCGACGAGCGCCGCCAAAGCGAAGAGCCGCGCAAACAGGCCCGCCGCGAAATAATCGGTTAGCAGATCGCGCGCGTACCACAATGCCGCGCCCATCGCAGCGGCAGCGACCAGTTGGCGCAATATCCGCAAGACCAGCATCCCCGGCATGCGGTAATGCCCGCGTACCAGCAGCGTGATATAGAGATAGCTGATATTGATCCACGCGCCGATCACGCTGGCGAAGGCAACGCCCATCACTCCGAAACGCTGCAGGAATGCAAGGTTGAAAGCGATAAATACGCCCAGCGATATAAATGCGGCGTAGACCGGCGTCTTGGTATCGGCCCTGGCATAGAAATTCGGCACGATGACTTTGACCAGCACGTAAGCGGGAAGGCCCATCACCAGAACGGCAAGCACATTTCCGGTCACCGCTGCATCGGCAAGGTCGAAGCGGCCGCCCTGAAAAATCATGGTGACGAAAGGCGTCGCGCAAATTGCCAAAGCGACCGCGGCGGGCACGGTGAGCAGCATCGAAAGTTCGATCGCGTCCGATTGCACGCGGTCCGCACCTTCCTTGTTATCGCCGCCGACAAATTTCGAAAGCGTCGGCAGGATCGCGGTCGACAGCGCAATGCCGATGATGCCCAGCGGCAATTGGTTGAGCCGGTCGGCATAGTTCATATAGCTGACCGATCCGCTCTCAAGCTGGTTGAGGAAATAGAGCTGGACCAGCGTGTTGATCTGGTAAGCTCCGCCGCCGATCGCCGCGGGCAAGGCAATGATACCCAGCCGCTTTACCTCTGGCGTCAGGCGCGGCAGGCGCATTTTGACTTCGAAGCCTTCAACCTTGACCCAATAGAGCAGCCACAGGAGCTGCAACACGCCAGCACCGGTCACGGCCCATGCGATGGAATAGGCGACCTGTTCTATCGTCGCGCCACTCGCCAGCCAGTTCTCGCCGACCAGCAGTGCCGCGATCAGCACCAGATTGAGAATGATCGGAAAGCTCGCCCCCGGGGCGAAGCGCGAAACCGAATTGAGCATGCCGGTGAACAGGGTCACCAGCGACACCAGCACGATATAGGGGAACATGATCCGCGCGAAATCGACCGCCATGTCAAACTCGCCCGGATTTATGGGCTTTTCGGCCAGCAGCCAGATAACGCCGGGCATCGCCAGTTCGAGGACAATGCACACCGCGATCAGGACGGGCAGGAAAACGCTCAGCACATCGGCGCTGAAACTGCGCGCCTGCTCCATCCCGCTGCCGTCTTCATTGCCGCCGTGAAGCCGCTTGGAAAACATCGGCACAAAGGCAGCAGAGAACGCGCCTTCCGCGAACAAGCGGCGGAAAACATTGGGAATGATGAACGCTTGGAACCACGCATCGGTTACCGCATTGGCGCCCAGAACGCGCGAGAAAATCATTTCCCGCGCCATCCCGGCCACACGGCTGAGCAATGTCAGCCCGCCGATCGTCCCGACATTTTTGAGCAGGCTCATAGCGTGGCGCCCGCCACCATTGGTTCGCTTACGCTTCGCCAGCAGGCGCGTCTGCGCCGCCGCCAGCAGCCGCTTCCTGCTCTGCCTTTTGCTGCAATTGCTGCATGTACAGGCCGTTGAAATCGACCGGATCGAGCATCAGCGGAGCAAAACCGGCATCACGTGTCGCATCTGCAATAATGCTGCGCGCGAAGGGGAACAGCAGGCGCGGGGCTTCGGCAAACATGAAAGCGTGCTTGCGGTCATCGGGCATATTGCGCATGCCCAGCAGGCCGCAATAAGCGAGCTCTACCAAGAACACATTGCCCTGTTCGGTTTTCGAAGTGACGTTGATCTTCAGTTCGACTTCCTGAATTTCGTCGCTTACTTCGCGGGCGCCGATGTTGAATTGCAGGTCGATATGCGGCTTTTCGCTCCACTGGAAGCTGTCGGGCGCATTGGGGTTTTCGACCGAAAGGTCCTTCACATATTGCGAGATTATTCCCGCCACTGGCGCAGTGTCTTCGCCGTTGGGTACAGGATCCATATCGAGGTCGGTGAGTACGTCGCCTTCGTCGGCCATGATCATCAATCTTTCATAGTAAGGTTAGGAGTGCACGCCCTTGCACAGGCATGCATGGATGTTTCGCCGCGCGCCTAGCACCGCTGCGCATTGCCCGCAACTTGAGACATCGGGTGCCATATTCAAGGGAAACGGCGCGAATTTACGCGTTGTCCATTTGTGTTCAGTCACTATTTAAGGCAGGAATGATATAGAACATCGGACAAGCGCGGTTTGGTTACCCGAATTCGCGCATCCGAATTGTCGCAAAGCAGGTATTTATCGTGTCCGGAACTATTGTTGAAATCGTCATCCTCGCCATGGTTGCAGCCTTTTTGGGCCTGCGCCTCTACTCGGTGCTGGGTCGCCGGGCCGAGCATGGGGAAGAATCGATTCCAACCCGCTTTGATCCAAAGCGGCCAACCGCTGACTCAGAGCCTGACGAAGGCGGCCCTGCGCAACCTGCCCAGCAATTGGAGCAGATGCCTGCGGTTCTTCCTGCGGTCGAGCGCGGCGTGCGCGACATTGCTGCGGCTGACCGCCGGTTTGAAATCCTTGGCTTCCTCGAAGGCGCGAAAGCGGCTTATGGCATGGTTCTGGAAGCATTCTGGAGCGGTGACCGCGAAACGCTCAAAGAGCTATGCGATGATGATGTCTATGAAAGCTTCGATGCCGCAATTTCTGCGCGCGAAGATGCCGGTGAGACATTGCAGAACACGCTGATCCGGATCGAAGAGGCGGTGATTGACCGTGCTTCGCTCGACGGATCGATGGCGCGCGTTGCGGTGCGCTTCGTGGCCGACATCGCCGCCGTGACCTATGACAAGGACGGTACAATGATCGCCGGTTCGCTCGATGATGCGGTTGAAAGCCGCGATATCTGGACTTTCATGCGCGATGTGAATTCAGCCGATCCAAACTGGCTGCTCGACGAAACCGACGAAGGCTGATCCCGCAGTGGAACGGCGGATGAGCGCACTGGCAAAATCTGCAATTGCGCTTTGTTCGCTGGCTTTGCTTGCCGCTTGCGGCCGGATTATTCCGGAAAGCACACCTACCGCACCGGCCGATCCCGCCAGCTTTACCAGCGCGCTGATGGCAGGTGTCACCAGCGGTCCCAGCGTTGCCGGTCTGCGGATCGGGAGCGAGGACGCGCGCGCAGGCCTACGGTCTTTCGTCGAATCCTGCCCGTCTTTGCTGCGCCGGGACGACGCGACCGGCCTCACCCGGCAAGAAGATTGGCGCGCGGCATGCGATGCTGCCCGATCCTATGGCGGCGCACCGGAAAGTTTTTTCGAAACCTATTTTGAAACGGCGCGCATCGGGTCTGGCGAGGCCTTCGCCACCGGATATTTCGAACCGGAAATCCGCGGATGCCGCACGCGCAAGCCCGGCTGCGAGGTTCCGGTCTATGCTCTGCCCGATGATCTGACGCGCGCCTGGCCCGCGGATATGCCCGAAAGCGAGCGAACCGGCCGCCCGCCGCTCGGACGCTTCGATGACGAAGGCAATTTCGTTCGTTATTATGACAGGACCCAGATCGAGGAAGGCGCGCTGGAAGGGAGCCGGCTGGAGCTCGCCTGGGCGGCCGATCCGGTCGAGATGTTCTTCCTCCAGATCCAGGGCTCTGGCCGGTTGGCGCTCGATGACGGCACCGTCATGCGCATCGGCTATGCCGGGCAGAATGGCCACGGCTATACCGGCATTGGCGGGGTGATGCGCGAGCGCGGGCTGCTCGGCGATGGTCCCGGACAATATGCCGGCTCGATGCAGGGCATCATGCAATATATTCGTGAAAACCCCGAAGAGGGCCGCGATTTGATGCGGCTCAACAAGAGCTGGATTTTCTTCACCGAGCTAACCGGCGATGGTCCGCTTGGCTCGCTCGGCATACCGGTGCGGCGCGAAAGCTCGGTGGCGGTTGATCCCAAATTCGTTCCCTATGGCGCTCCGGTGTGGCTCGATCTCGACCGCGATGTCGCGGACGGGCTGTGGATCGCGCAGGACACCGGCGGCGCGATTAAAGGCGCAAACCGCTTCGACACGTTCTGGGGCGCGGGCGAGGACGCGCGGACAATCGCCGGCGGGATGAGTGGGCGTGGGACAGCTTATATCTTGTTGCCCAAGGGCACCGTTGACCGCCTCAATTCGCAATGATTGATCCGGCATGAAACTCCCGCGCGGATTGACCGCAGAGGAGGAAGCCGCCTGGGCCAAACTTGCGTCATCGGTCGAGCCGATGGAAGGGCGGGTGGTTCCAAAGGCGAGTAGGATTGTCACAGGCTCCGCCGCCTTGAAGAAAGGGTCGGGGCCGGGATCGCAGCGCAAGCCTACCCCACCAAGTCCGCCAACTCGCCCTTTGTCCCAACGAAAAGGGTCAATCCCGCCACCGCGCCAGTTCGCCCATCGCAGCCTCGATTCGCATTGGGACAAGAAATTGAAAAGCGGAGCGATCGCGCCCGATTATACGCTCGATCTGCACGATCATTTCGTCGATGCGGCATATGAGCGACTAGATCGCGGGATGCGGCAAGCGCGCGCCATGGATGCGCGTTTGGTGCTGGTCATCACCGGCCGCCCGCGTCCGGTCGAAGCGGCAGATCGCGGCTCAAAACGCGGCGTGATCCGCGCAAAAATGCTCGATTGGCTCGCCGCAAGCGACCACGCCGACGCCATCGCCGCCATCCGCAAGGCCCACCGCAAGCATGGCGGTGAAGGCGCGCTGTATGTTGTGTTGAGGAGAGCGCGCTAGGCGGTCACGCCGAAGCCAATTCCTTCGCCGGTTCCGTGCGGATCAAATAGTCGAACGCGCTTAGTCCGGCTTTCGAGCCTTCGCCCATCGCGATTACGATCTGCTTGTACGGCACCGTCGTGACATCTCCCGCCGCGAATATGCCGGGCAAATTCGTCGCAGCTTTGTCGTCGATCACGATTTCGCCGTGCTGGCTCAGTTCGACGCCGCTGTCTTTGAGCCATTCGGTGTTGGGGACCAGACCGATCTGCACGAACACGCCGTCGAGTTCGACCGATTTGCCCTCTCCGCTGGTGCAGTCGGTATAGGTCAGGCCCGTTACCTTCGCGCCGTCGCCGGTAACTTCGGTGGTCTGTGCCGAGACGATCACATCGACATTGCCGAAGCTGCGCAGCTTGTCTTGCAGCACCTGGTCGGCGCGCAATTGGCTGTCGAATTCGATCAGCGTCACATGGCCGACAATATTGGCGAGGTCGATTGCCGCTTCGACGCCCGAATTGCCGCCGCCGATCACGGCAACGCGTTTGCCCTTGTAGAGCGGGCCGTCGCAGTGCGGGCAGTAGGCCACGCCCTTGTTGCGATATTCGTCCTCGCCCGGAACACCGAGTTGCCGCCAGCGCGCGCCGGTGGTGAGGATCAGCGAACGCGCTTTGAGCGATGCACCATTGCTGAGCTTCACTTCATGCATTCCGCCAGCCTCCTTCGCCGGGATCAGCTGCTGCGCGACAGCGCGATCCATCAGATCGATGTCGTATTCGCCAACATGCTGCTGCATCTGCGCAACCAGTTTCGGGCCTTCGGTATAGGGCACCGAGATGAAGTTCTCGATCCCCATCGTATCGGCCACTTGCCCGCCGAAACGCTCAGCTGCGATGCCGGTGCTGAAGCCTTTGCGGATGGTGTAGATCGCCGCTGCATTGCCCGCGGGGCCGCCGCCGACCACCAGAACTTCGAACGGCTTTTTGTCGGCCAGTTTTGCCGCAGCCTTCTCGTCCGCGCCGTTATCGAGCTTGGCGAGAATATCGCGCGCATCCATCCGGCCATTGGCGAAGGGTTCGCCGTTCAAATAGACCGCTGGCACCGCCATCACTTGGCGCTGTTCGACCTCGTCCTTGAACGCGCCGCCTTCGATCAGCGTGGCCGAAATGCGCGGGTTGAAGATCGACATCAGCGTCAGCGCCTGCACCACGTCGGGGCAGTTCTGACAGCTAAGCGAGAAATACATCTCGAAGTCGAAATCGGCGCTCGTGTCCTTGGCTAGTTCCTTCACCTGCTCAAGAATATCGGCCTCGACTTTGGGCGGATGTCCGCCCGCCCACAGCAGCGCGAGAACCAGCGAAGTGAACTCGTGGCCCATCGGCAATCCGGCAAAGCGGACGCTGGCGTTGTGATCCGACGCGCGGCGGACTTCGAAGCTCGGCACATGCTTTGCATCGCCATCGAAGCTTGCGCTGACCATGTCGTGCAGCGAGGCAATTTCCTCGAGCAGCACGCGGGTCTTTGTCGAGTTCTCGTCATCGCCCAGCGTGCCGACAAGTTCGATCGGCTCGCGCAGATTGGCGAGATAGGTTTCGAGCTGTTGCTGCATGGCTGAGCCGAGCATGGGAATCTCCGAATATAGAAATGAAAAGGCCCGGAGCCGGAGGGAGGGGGAGGGTGGCTCCGGGCCTTCAAGCGACCCGGATCGATCCGGGTTCTTTAGGTCAAATTGTGGTGCGGCTTAGATCTTGCCCCAAATTAGATCTTACCAACCAGATCCAGCGACGGTGCCAGCGTTTCTGCGCCTTCTTCCCACGCGGCAGGGCAGACCTGGCCGGGGTTTTCGCGGACGTATTGGGCCGCCTTGATCTTGCGGACCAGTTCGCTGGCGTTGCGGCCAACGCCTTCGCAGGTGATTTCCATGATCTGGATCACGCCGTCCGGATCGACCACGAAGGTTGCACGATCGGCAAGGCCGCTGTCTTCGCGCAGAACGTTGAAGTTCTTCGACAGCGTGTGCAGCTGGTCGCCAAGGAACGGGTACTGGATGCCGCCGATCTTTTCGGACGTATCGTGCCATGCCTTGTGGCTGAAATGCGTGTCGGTCGAAACCGCGTAAACGTCTACGCCTAGCGACTGCAGGTGGTTGTACTGCTCACCAAGGTCTTGCAGCTCGGTTGGGCAGACGAAAGTGAAGTCGGCGGGGTAGAAGAAGAAAACCGACCAACGGCCTTCGAGGTCCTTTTCGGTGACGTCGAAGAAGTCTTTGCCAGCCTGGAATGCGGTGGCTTTGAACGGTTTGATTGTGCTTCCGATAATACCCATGATATCTCCATATGGTGTGTTGGGTTGATGTTCAGTGTTGAACGAAACTTGCTTGCAACCCACAGATAGGAATTGCTGCGTTGCAGTAAAGTGGTATGTTGCGATTGCGAAGATCGACAAAACCGATCAATGCCCAACCGGCCCCGTGACTTTTGAAAAATAGAGCGATTTCAGCAGAGATCGCGCGAAATCAGCACTTCCTTGCGGGGGCTAGCCGCATTGTGCGCGGTGCAGCAATTTGTGGTCTGCGAGCACCAGCGCCATCATCGCTTCAACCACCGGGACACCGCGGATGCCAACGCATGGATCATGGCGGCCCTTGGTGCGGATTTCGGTTGCTTCGCCATCTGAGGTGATTGTCTCGACCGGTGTCAGGATCGAACTGGTTGGCTTGAAAGCGACACGGCATGTGACCGGCTGCCCTGTGCTGATCCCACCCGCGATGCCGCCGGCATGGTTGGACAGGAATTTCGGTTTGCCGTCGGCGTCCGGCCGCATGGCATCCGCATTGGCATCGCCCGTGGTCATTGATGCGGCAAACCCGTCACCAATCTCCACGCCCTTGACGGCATTGACCCCCATCATTGCGGCGGCAAGATCGGCGCTTAATTTGCCATAGACCGGCGCACCCCAGCCCGCCGGAACGCCCTCGGCCCAGCAGGCAACTTGCGCGCCCACCGAATTGCCCGATTTGCGCGCTTCGTCGACCACCTTTTCCCATGCGGGCACGGTCTCGGGATCGGGGCAGAAGAACGGATTGCGGGCAATTTCCTGCTCGTCAAAGCGCGAATAGAGCACCGGCGTCTCAGCGATCTGCTCTACCCAGCCGAGAATCTTCACTTCCGGAATAATCAGCCGGGCAATCGCCCCCGCCGCCACGCGCATTGCGGTTTCGCGCGCCGAACTGCGCCCGCCGCCGCGATAATCGCGGAAACCGTATTTCGCGTCATAAGCGTAGTCGGCATGGCCGGGGCGAAAGGCTTTGGCCACTTCGGAATAGTCTTTGCTGCGCTGATCGACATTCTCGATCATCAGGCTGATCGGTGTGCCGGTGGTGCGCTGTTTGCCATCGGGGGCCTCGAACACGCCGGACAGGATACGGACCTGGTCCGGCTCCTTGCGCTGCGTGGTGTATTTGGACTGGCCGGGCCGCCGCGCATCAAGGAAGGGCTGGATATCCGCTTCGGTAAGCGCGATTCCCGGCGGGCAGCCATCGACCACCGCACCAATCGCGGGTCCATGGCTTTCGCCCCATGTGGTGAATCGAAGCACGCGGCCGAATGTGTTGACGCTCATGGGCGGAGCTTTGGCGCAAGTTTGCTGGCGTGTCCAATGGTGGTGAGCGTAGGATTTGTTGGTTCACACAAAGGCGCAAAGGCACGAAGATGTCACGCTTGCGGCAAAGCCGCTCTCCAAATCGCATGGTTCTACTTTCGGCCAGGGCCGCAGTTTTGATGCGGCGTCGCCGCTGGCACGCCATCTTCGCGCCTTAGTGTCTTCGTGCGAAACCAATCTGCTAAACGCTTTCCTACGGGCGGTCCGCTGTGCAAAAAGATCGAATGCGTGCGTACCTCACCCTATTCGATCGACTCGTTTTCCGCCCACGCCAGCAATTGCATGGACGGGAGGGGCGGGGGCGTCCCTCAGAACGCGGTGCAGCGTGAACGAGGTAATACTGCTTTATAAACAGACATTTAAAGAAATTCCCCTCGGTTGACAGGGTGTCGCCTTTGTCAACCATCTGTCACCCGATGCGCAGGATGACGATAACGCCAATCTGGTGCTGGCCAAACCGGTTGTTCTAAGGCAAGAACAAACCATGATCGCAAAGCTAAGAGGATTGCTCGACGAAACCGGTGAAGACTGGGCGGTGATCGACGTGCAGGGCGTCGGCTATCTGGTCCATTGTTCGACCAAGACGCTGGCCGCGCTGGGCGAAATTGGCGAAGCGTGTACGATCTACACCGATTTGCAGGTGAGCGAGAACGATATGCGTCTGCTGGGCTTTGCCGAAGCGGCAGAGCGTGACTGGTTCCGCTTGCTGACGCAGGTTCAGGGCGTGGGCAGCAAAGTCGCGCTGGCAATCCTCTCCGCCCTGTCGACCGCCGAAGTGCAAACCGCCTGCGCCAATGGCGATGCGGCGATGGTTGCGCGCGCCAACGGCGTGGGGCCGAAACTGGCAGGCCGGATCGTCAATGAGCTGAAGGACAAGGCGGGCGCGCTTCCTGCCTCTGCCGATGGTGTTGCAGGCGTTGCGGTCACGCCGGCAGGCGGAGCAAGCGCCGATGCTGTCAGCGCGCTGGAGAACCTAGGCTTCAAACCCGCTGTGGCCGCGCGCGCCGTGGCGGCTGCTTTGGGGGAGCTTGGCGAAGATGCCAGCGAAAGCGATCTGATCCGCGTGGCATTGAAGAAGGCAGCGGGATGACGGAAAGAAAAGCATCATGCCAATGCGGAGCGCTCTCCGCCACTTGCCGGGGCGAACCGGTGCGCGTTTCGGTATGCCACTGTCTAAACTGCAAAAAGCGCAGCGGCTCGGCATTCGCGGCGCAGGCCCGTTGGCCGGCTGACAAGGTGAATACACAGGGAGAGGACCGAGTCTGGCATCTGACTGCGGATAGCGGCGAAGTGAGCGAGCATCACTTCTGTCCCACTTGCGGTTCGGAAGTGTGGTATGTCGCACGCCCGCACCGTGACCTGATCGCTATTCCTATCGGAAATTTCGCCGACCCATCGTTTCCGCCGCCGTCCTATTCGGTCTACGAAGACCGTCAGCATGACTGGGTGGCGGTGGTAGGCGAGGAGATAGAGCACTATGATTGACCGGAGTGACTATGCTGCGGCGCCTTGGGGGGTAATGGCATGAAATTCATTGGTTTTCTGCTGATGGTCTTGTTCGCGGTTCCCGCCGCGGCGCAGGATATGTCTATGTTCAAAACCGGCCCTGTGTTCGAGGATTTTGGCCCTCATGCACCGGTTGAAGGCGTGGATTCGGTTCCCGCCGACACCGAGTTTTCCGTCGCGTTTGATGTCGCCAAAGCTGCCGAGGATGGCACGCGCAATCGCGGCTTTGAAAGCGCGGCGCGGTTTATCAATATGCATGTCGCGGCGGGCGTCGATCCGGACAATATCCGCATTGCGGTGGTGGTGCATGGCAAGGCTTCGCTCGACCTGCTCGATGACGCCGCATGGGCCGCGCGCCAGCCGGTGGGAGAAGAAGAGGAAGCGCCCGACAACCCGTCCAGCGCGATGATCCGCGCCATGCTCGATCACGGCGTCCGCTTCATCCTCTGCGGGCAAAGCGGCGCGGCGCACGGGATCAAGCAGGAGGACCTGATCCCCGGCGTCGAAACCGCCCTGTCCGCGATGACCGCGCATGCGCTGCTGCAACAAGGCGGCTATACGGTGAATCCGTTTTGATGGGGTCGACCAGCTCTGCGGTCGTAGCGGCTCTGGCTGCCCTTCTAGGTGCAGTTGCAGCGGGAGCTGTGCAGGCAATCCTTCGCTGGCAAGACCGGAGTAAGGAGATCGAAGCGATCCGAGCTGCTTTCGTAACGGAAGTTGCCGAGATTTGTCGACTAATTCGATTTCGCAAGTACGCCGAAACCACTCGGCAACTGGTGAACGATCTCAAGCAAGATCAAGAACAAACTGGCGTAATGGTCGCAGATTTGCGGGAGGATTACTTCTCAGTTTTCCATGCACTTGCCCCACAACTTGGAAAGCTGGAGCCTGATGAGGCAACACAAATCGTTAGGTTCTACATGCTTTGCAAATCTGCCAAGGACAGCATTATGCCCGATGGCGTGATGGTAGAAAATGAGGATCATGATCTGGCTCTTGAGAACGCTCTTCAGTTGCTGACTCTAATGACGGAGGCGCTACGTTTGGGTGATCAGATCGCACAATGGATTCCCCAGATTGCGCCCCTTCGGACCACAAAATGACCGATAACCCCGACCTTTCCCCCGAGCGCCAGCCGGAAGACCAGGACGCTGCACTGCGCCCCAAATCGCTTGACGAGTTTGTCGGGCAGGAGGCCGCGCGCGATAATCTGCGCGTGTTTATCGAGAGCGCCAAATCGCGCGACGAGGCGATGGATCATGTGCTGTTTTTCGGGCCTCCCGGCCTCGGCAAAACCACGCTGGCGCAGATTGTCGCTAAGGAACTGGGCGTGGGATTTCGCGCCACCTCGGGTCCGGTAATCGCCAAGGCTGGTGATCTGGCGGCGCTGCTGACCAATCTTGAAGAGGGCGATGTCCTGTTCATCGACGAGATCCACCGGCTCAATCCGGTGGTCGAGGAAGTGCTCTATCCCGCGATGGAGGACCGCGCGCTCGATATTATCATCGGCGAGGGACCGTCCGCGCGCAGCGTGCGGATCGATTTGCCGCCCTTCACGCTGGTCGGTGCGACCACGCGGCAGGGCCTGCTGACCACGCCTTTGCGCGACCGGTTTGGCATCCCCGTCCGGCTCAATTTCTACACCGAAGAGGAGCTGGAGCGCGTGGTGACGCGCGGGGCGAAACTGCTTGATATGGCAATAGAATCCGCGGGCGCGCGCGAGATAGCGCGGCGCGCGCGCGGGACGCCGCGCGTTGCGGGCCGGTTGATGCGGCGGGTGCGCGATTTCGCCCATGTCGCGGGCGATGGCGTCGTGACTGCGAAGATCGCCGACGAGGCGCTCACCCGTCTGGAAGTCGATCGATTGGGGCTTGACGCAATGGACAGACGCTATCTGCATATGATCGCGGATATCTACAAAGGCGGTCCGGTCGGGGTGGAAACTCTGGCCGCCGGCTTGGCCGAGCCGCGCGATACGATCGAGGAAGTTGTCGAGCCATTCCTGATCCAGCTGGGCCTGGTTGCCCGTACGGCACGCGGGCGCCAGTTGAATGATCGCGGGTGGGAGCATCTGGACTTGAAACCACCTGTTCAAAGCACCAATTCGGGCGGCGAATCGGCGAATCACGGCCAAAGTGATTCGGATCCAGAAACGCTCCAAACAGGCTTGTTCGACAAAAAAAGTTAATGCCGCGGTAGGGTTTACGGCGATTTCGGTTCCATTGTGGGACAGGTCGGCCAAACGCGCCGTTCATCGCGCAGAAATTTTCGCGAAAGGCGGATTTTGATGGTTAATTTGATTGCCGCTTAAGGGGTGGTGGCGTTTCTTGTTGTGACAGGGATGTGAATGGAGGCGGACCCGCTGCTCTCCAGATATTCCAGAAGTAACAAGAGAGTTTGCCCATGTCGGTAAAAATGGCCCTAGCGAAATTGTCTGCGACTGCAGCAGGCGGCGCGCTTCTAGCAGGTGGTGCAGTGCATGTCGCTGAACCACCGGTAACAGATGCTCCGCAGTATAAATCGGTGAAACAGCCGGTTGTAAAGCGCGCGCAGCCCGTACGCTATGTGAAGGAACGCCCGACCACGCGGAAGCGTGTCGTTCGCACAGAACCACGCACGCGCCGTATCGTGCGCCGAGAAGTTGAATGTGTGCCGGTAACCGGCAGCGTTGCTTACGGTCCGAACGGACAACCTATTCACGGCGGTGGCATTGGTGCCATTGGCGGCGCCTACGCGGGTGGTGCAGCCTATGCCGGTCAAACTCATTATCGCGGTACGGGGGCTCGTGCCGGCGCAGATTACGCTGATGGTTGCGCGCCAGCCTATCAGATGGCGCTCGCCGCTATTCCGGCCCCTTATGCACCACCACCACAGCCACCCATTACCGGCGGTGGCAGCGGCGGCGTAACCGTTATCGGCGGTAGCGGCGGCTTCGGCGGCGGATTTGGTGGAGGCTTCTTCGGCGGCTTCTTCGGCGGTTCGGGCGGTTCAGGCGGCAGCGTTGTTGTCAGCTCGACCACCACCACTTCGGGCGGTACGTCATCGGGCGGCTCATCGTCTGGCGGCGACATCATTATCGATATCGATAACAGCAGCGGCGGCAGCGGCGGCACCAGCACAAGCACCGGCGGTGTAACCAGCACCACCGGCGGCAGCACCACTGGCGGCATCAGCAGCACCTCGGGCAATGTCTCTTCGACATCAAGCTCCGGCGGCAGCAGCACGACCACCGGCGGCGTCAGCACATCGACCGGCGGCATTTCGACTTCGACCACAACCGGCGGTGTCTCGACTTCTACCGGTGGCGTTTCGACATCAACGGGCGGTGTTTCGACATCGACCGGCAGCGTCTCGAGCTCGTCGGGCAATGTCTCCAGCTCTTCGGGTAACGTATCGAGCTCGAGCGGCAATGTTTCGAGCTCCAGCGGCAACGTGTCGAGCTCTTCGGGCAATGTTTCCAGTTCGTCTGGCAATGTCTCCAGCTCGTCCGGCAATGTGTCGAGCTCGAGCAGCAGCTCGTCCAGCTCGAGCAGCTCGTCATCATCTTCGAGCTCCTCGTCTTCGAGCGGCAACACAACCGGCGGCATGTCGTCCAATGGCGGATCGAACGGCTCTAGCGGTTCATCCTCTTCGAGCAGTTCTTCGTCTTCGAGCTCCAGCTCGTCATCGTCGGGCGGTTCGAATGGCGGCTCGAACGGTGGATCGGGCAGCTCCAGCAGCTCGTCATCCAGCTCCAGCTCGTCCAGCTCTTCGTCTTCGGGCGGCAGCAATGGCGGCACCAGCGGTCACCCAGGAACCACTACCGGTGGTTCGGGCGGCTCGAGCAGTTCCTCGTCCTCTTCGTCGAGCAGCAGCTCTTCGTCTTCGTCGGGTGGCAGCAATGGCGGCACCAGCGGGATGACTTCGACTGGCGGTTCGACCGGTTCTAGCTCGAGCAGCTCTTCGTCATCATCCAGCTCCAGCTCTTCGAGCTCGGGTGGTAGCAATGGCGGCGCAACCTCGAGCGGTTCGTCTTCGAGCAGCTCTTCGTCTTCCAGCTCCAGCTCTTCTTCGGGCGGCAGCACGGGCGGCGCAACGTCGAGCGGTTCTTCGTCCAGCAGCTCTTCGTCGAGCGGCAGCTCGTCATCGTCGGGCGGTACATCGGGCGTGATCACAAGCTCGACCAGCTCGTCGTCATCTTCGTCGAGCAGCAGCTCATCATCGTCCAGCAGCTCTTCTTCGAGCAGCTCTTCGAGCTCGGGTATGACCTCGACATCGAGCGGTACGCAGGTTCCTGCACCGCCAATGATGATCCTGTTCGGTATGGCTGCAGCAGCAGTTCTCGGACGCCGGAAGTTCAAACTCAAGAAAGCCGCGTAACAGCGACTTTCGGAACTTCAGACCAAAAGGGCGGCCTCTCAACGGGCCGCCCTTTTTCTTTGTCCGGAGATTTCGCCGCTGCGTTCAGCTGTCGCTTGCAGTATCCGCGCTGACCCAGTCCACATCGCTGGTCGGCACGACATCAGCCAATTCCCACACATTGGTATAGCCATAACCGTGGAGGTTGATGAATGTCGGGATGTTCAGCGCGAGCGGCGCCCGCTTGCTGACGACCGGCGCAACGTTGTCGCTGAAATTGTTGTTGCAGTAGATCAGGATCGGCCGGTTGGTATCGGTTCCCAGCACTTTCGCCAGCTTTTCGTCAGTGAAATCGGAAAATGGCAGATTGATCGCGCCTTCAATATGGCCGTTCTTGAAGGCCGCGGCCGATCTTGTGTCGAGCAAGACTGCGTCACCTTCCTGCAACTTGGCTAGGAAGGCATCGAGCGAAAGCCGGTGCTGCTCACGCGTTTCGGCAAGCTCGATCGTCAACGCTACGAAGCCGTCATAGTCGATCTGCGGATTGGCATCTTGGGCGGATAGCGGGGCCGCGGCGAGGATTGCCGCGCAGGCTGTGCTCAAAGCGAAAGCGCGCATCATGGTCTCCCTTGCAAAATTCGAAGGGAAATCTGCGCGAGCGGCTCTTTACGATCGCTGAATAAAAAAGGGCCCCGCCGGAGCGGAGCCCTTTCATGTTCGGTTGAACGCTGCCTTATGCAGCGAGCTTGCGCAGAACGTAGTGGAGGATGCCGCCATTGCGGTAATATTCCATCTCGTTCGCAGTATCGATCCGGCACTGCGCGGTGAAGGTGAATTCCGAGCCATCGGCGCGAGTCACTGCCACTTCGACATCCTGACCGGGGGTCAAATCAGCCAGGCCGAGAATGCTGAAGCTGTCATCACCCGTCAGACCCAAAGACTGGCGTGTGTCGCCATCCTTGAACTGCAGCGGAAGCACGCCCATGCCGACAAGGTTCGAACGGTGGATACGCTCGAAGCTTTCGACGATTACAGCGCGGACACCCAGAAGGATTGTGCCCTTCGCTGCCCAGTCACGGCTGGATCCGGTGCCATATTCCTTACCGCCAATGACGATCAGCGGCGTGCCGTCGGCTTTGTGCTTCATCGCGGCGTCGTAAATCGCCATCTGTTCGCCTTTGTAAGTGGTATAACCACCCTCGACGCCCGGAACCATTTCGTTCTTGATCCGGATATTGGCGAATGTGCCGCGCATCATCACTTCGTGGTTGCCGCGGCGCGAGCCGTAGGAGTTGAAGTCTGCCTTGGCGACCTGATTGCTCATCAGATATTCGCCGGCCGGGCTGTCTTCCTTGATTGCGCCGGCGGGCGAGATGTGATCGGTGGTGACCGAGTCGCCCAGAACCGCCAGCGGCTTCGCGCCGTTGATGTCGGTGACCGGAGCCGGAGTCATATCCATGCCTTCGAAATAGGGCGGGTTGGCAACATAGGTGCTGCCCGGACGCCACTGATAGGTGTCCGATCCGACCACGTTGATCGCCTGCCAATGCTCGTCGCCTTTATAGACGTCGGCGTAGCGCGCTTCGAACATCGCGCGGTCGATGGCACCCGAACGGATTTCGGAGATTTCCGCATTGCTCGGCCACACATCCTTCAGGAACACGTCATTGCCATCCTGATCCTGACCCAGCGGGGTCGTGGTGATGTCTTCGGTGACAGTGCCTTTAAGCGCATAGGCCACTACCAGCGGCGGCGATGCGAGGAAGTTGGCGCGCACGTCTGGCGAGACGCGGCCTTCGAAGTTGCGGTTGCCAGACAGGACCGATGCGGCAACGATATCATTGCCATTGATCGCCTTGCTGATCGGCGGGGCCAGCGGGCCGGAGTTGCCGATGCAGGTGGTGCAGCCATAGCCGACCAGATCGAAACCGATATTGTCGAGTTCGCTCTGCAGACCGGCCTTGATCAGATAGTCGGTAACCACCTGCGAACCCGGTGCGAGTGAGGTTTTCACCCATGGCTTCGGCTTCAGGCCTTTCTCATTGGCTTTCTTGGCAACCAGACCGGCGGCAATCAGCACGTCCGGGTTCGATGTGTTGGTGCAGCTGGTGATGGCAGCAATCACGACGTCGCCGTCGCCGATGTCGTGATCCTTGCCTTCTACACCGGTGCGGACCGGCGCATCTTTCTTGTAAATCGATTTGAGGTCGCCGTTGAACAGTTCGTCCACTTCGGGGAGGATGACCTTGTCTTGCGGGCGCTTGGGGCCGGCCAAAGAGGGGACGACCTCGGAAACATCCAGTTCGAGCGTGTTGGTGAAGACCGGTTCGTTTTCCGGAGTGAACCACATGCCCTGCTCTTTGGAATAGGCTTCCACCAAAGCGATGTCTTCTTCCGGGCGGCCGGTAAGGCGCATGTAGTCCAGCGTCTTGTCATCCACTCCGAAGAAGCCGCAAGTGGCGCCATATTCGGGAGCCATATTGGCGATGGTCGCGCGGTCGGCAAGGGTAAGCTCGGCTACGCCCGGGCCGTAAAATTCGACAAAGCGGCCAACCACGCCGACTTCGCGCAGCATCTGGACGCAGGTCAGCACCAGATCGGTGGCGGTGACGCCCTCGGCCATTTTGCCAGTCAGCTTGAAACCGACGACTTCGGGTACCAGCATGGATACTGGCTGACCCAGCATGGCCGCTTCGGCTTCGATACCGCCAACGCCCCAGCCAAGAACGCCAAGACCGTTGATCATGGTGGTGTGGCTGTCGGTGCCGACACAGGTGTCGGGATAGGCAACCGTCGCGCCGCTCGGGTCATTGGTGGACCAGACACCGCGGCCGATATGTTCAAGATTGACCTGATGGCAGATGCCGGTGCCGGGTGGCACAGCGGAGAAGTTTTCGAAGCTCTTCGATCCCCATTTCAGGAAGTCATACCGTTCTGCGTTGCGGGCATATTCCAGCTCCACATTTTTCTCGAACGCTTTGGGGTGACCAAACTCGTCCACCATGACCGAGTGGTCGATCACCAGGTTCACCGGAACTTGCGGGTTGATCTTTGCGGTGTCGCCGCCGAGCTTGCTGATCGCATCGCGCATGGCGGCCAAATCGACGACGCAAGGTACGCCGGTGAAATCTTGAAGCAAGACACGCGCAGGGCGGTACTGGATTTCGTTGCCGGTGCTGGGGTCCTTCTGCCAATCGGCGATCCCCTGGATATCGTCGGTCGAAACGGTGAACCCGCCATCTTCGAAGCGCAGCAAATTCTCGAGCAGCACTTTCATTGAAAACGGCAGCTTGCTGACATCGCCAATCGTCTCCGCCGCTTTGGCGAGCGAGTAGTAAGCGTAATCCTTGCCGCCTACGGTGAGAGTGCTGCGTGTGCCGAGGGTATCCTTGCCGACCTGAGTCATCTGGTGGAGTGTCCTTTTTCCGAGAATGGGACCCGCTCGGCAACCCGATTTGATCGTGGAAACGGCGGGTGAATTTTCAATGCTGCACCTGCTCTCTCAGGCGCGGTTGGTCAAGTGCGTAAGGCGGCCAAACAGAGTTTTACATGTGTTTACTGGCCCGATTTTACAAATTTGGTTAGCGGTTGGTGAAACGGTGCTTCGGCACAGAGAGGGGAAGTGATGGATCAGCCGGCAAAGAATAACTCGCAAACCGCCGGATCGAACTCGCAAGCGCTGACACAATTGCGCATGGGGCTGTTGGGCACAGCAAGCGCAATTATTTTGTGCTTTGCAGCCGCATTCGCATTTTCAGGCACCTCAAGTCAGGCAAACGGGACCGAAGCTTCTTCATCCACCACCGATTAAAGAAGCGTCTGGTCCGGGCCTCTTCGGGTCGCGAGGAGGCATCCGGAAACGATCATCATGGCCCCAGCAATGGTGGTTATGGTGATCGTTTCTTCAAAGAACATCCACCCGAACAGTGCGGCCCAAAGGAAGCCCGAATATTCCATCGGCACCAAAGACTGTGCCTCCGCCCGGGCATAGGCCCATGTAATCGCGAATGCCCCGATCAGCGTCAGAATGGCCGCAGCGGTTATGTCAACAAAAGCCCCGGCGGCGGGCATCGCAAAGAACCACGGAGCAAAGACAGCCAACACCAAACCGCCGACCCCGCTGTGAAATGTGGTCGCTTCGGTCGGGCTGGAGACCAGGGCCTGTTTGCGAATAATGATGAAATTGACCGCGTATAGGAGCGTCGAAAACAGGATCGCGGCGAGGCCTTTGAGCGTTTCGGTGTCGAATTCCGCCGCGCCCATGCGCCCGCTGACGATGATAATTGTGCCGACCAATCCCAAGACAGACGCACCGATAGCTTCGCGCCTGATTTTTTCGTCCAGCCAGATCGCGGCAAGATACAGCGCGATCAGCGGCGCAATAAATGAAATCGCGATTGCTTCAGCGATGGGCAATTTGGTCAGCGCGTAGAAAAAGCTCAGCGCCATAAATGTCGACACCGTTCCGCGAAGAATGTGTAGGTTTAGAATCGCGCGCGTAGGCCAACGTCCGCCGCTCCCCAGCCAGACGGGGGCGATCAAAACCGTCGCAATTACAGAGCGTAAAACCGCGGCGCTGTAAGCCCCGGCGGCAAGCGCAGCGCCTTTCATGAAGGCGTCCATCAGCGAAAGCGCACACACCCCAAGCAGCGCGGCAAGAAAGGGAAACAAGGCGCGCCGTTCGGACATAAAGGCGCGCATAGAGCGTGTGTTGCCCATCGTCACTATCTTGTGATGATTCAGCCCCCAGTCAGCGATGATGCTTGATGCGCGGTAAAGGATAAGGCAAAATAACATCGTGTTGGGCGATGCGCGGAAATTCCGCCGCAAGCTGCCCGATGCGCAAGAATAATGGGACACGACGTGAAGAGTATGAAGACAATTCGCATTTCATTGATGGTGGCGGCTTCAGCATTGCTTCCTGCAACGCTTGCCGCGCAATCTGCACCTAATGACGCAAACGGGCCGGAAAACCTGATTCCCCAGCCCGCTGAAATTGTCACCCAGCCGGTTGAAGTCGATGACGAGGCGGTTGTGTCCACCACGGTTGTCGATGCAATCGACGCGATGGCGGAGCGGGAGAAGCCACTGGCCCAGAGCTGGAGCCTGGCCAACGCGCGCGCGCTAGCCGCAATTATCGAAGGGATTGGCGAAGATGGCCTTGTTCCTTCGGACTATAATCTCGCGGGCTTGCGCTCGGCTATCGCGGCTGGTGCAAATCCGCAGCTTGATGCCGTGGCGAGCAAGAGCTTCCAGTTTCTGGTAGAGGATCTGCGCGACGGGCGCACACCGATGGATGGCCGCAAGCAATGGTTTGTGTTCGATCCGGATCAAGACCGTTATCCGACAAAAGAATTGATGTCGGACGCGCTGGAGAGCGGCGATATTGCCGGTGTGCTTGCGCGGATCATGCCCGAGCACCCCGACTATTTCCGTTTGAAACAGGAACTGGCCAAGACCCCGGCATCCAACACCGCGCGGAAGAAGCTGATCCGGGCCAATATGGATCGCTGGCGCTGGCTCGCGCGGGATCTGGGCAGCCAGTATCTGATTACCAATGTGCCCGAATATCAGCTGCGGCTGACGGTCAATGACAAGATTGTTCGGACCTATCGCACCGTTGTCGGCAAGCCCGGACGCACCGCGACACCGCAAATTGCCGAAAGCGTCGAAGGCGTGATCTTCAACCCGACCTGGACCGTGCCGCAGTCGATTGTGAAAGGCGAAGGTCTGGGCGCACGCGTGCTCGGCAATCCGGCATGGGCGCGCTCAAAAGGGTACACCGCAACGCGCGGCGCGAATGGCTGGGTCAATGTTGTTCAGCAGCCGGGCCCGGGCAACTCGCTCGGCCTGATGAAGCTCGACATGCCCAACCGCCACGCGATTTTCTTCCATGACACGCCGTCGCGGCATTTGTTCAATAGTGCCCGCCGCGCGCTGAGCCATGGCTGTATCCGCACCGAGCGGGCGACCGAACTCGCGATCACTCTGGCTATTTTGCAAGGCGGACTGACCGCCGATGAAAGCGTCGCCAAGCTGAAATCGGGCAAATATACCAAAGTGCCATTCAACAAGACGATGCCTGCCTACATCACCTATTTCACGATGGCGCAGGACATTGACGGCAAGCTGCGGACATTCCCCGACATTTACGGCCGCGATGCCGCAGTTTTGGACGCGATGGACGCACCGCGCAAAGCCAACCGTTCACGCGTGACCGGAGAGCAAATCATTCCGATCGAGAATGATCCGCGCGATCTGGTTTGATTGTCTGAAATTGGGGCCGGCCCGGGCTAGAATACGTCCGGGTTCAACCGTTCGGCCGTTCCGATAGGGTTTTCGCGCCGGAGCGTTTCGGCGTCGCCTTGTACGGGCAAGCCCGGTGTGGGCGGCGCGACAATCGAACCATCCTCCTGCAAGCCGTAGCTGTCTGCGTGGATCACGCGCCCGCCGCCCAATTGCAACAGTGCCAGCTTGAAATCGGCATCGCCCATTGCAAAGCAGCCGTTCGAGCGGCCCAAACGGCCCCATTTTTCGACATGCGACTTTTCGGCATAGCGGGCGCGGTGCATCACAATCGCACGATCGAGCGCGTTGTCATTGGTTGAGTCCAATCCTTCCAGCCGGATCGAAGTGCCAAAGCGTCCCGTGTACCAGCCGAAGGTCGCATAGGTGCCCTTGCTGGTGCAGTGCGAATTGTGTTCGTTGGAGAAGTGGTTGAGCCAACCATCATGTTCCGGATCGGACCCATCGCCATGGCTGACAAGGAAGGATTCGACCTGCCCCGTCACCATATTCACAAAGTGAAACCGCGGGACCGACGAACGCAGGCCGAAATCGGCAATTCCGACATAATCATCGCGCCACAACATTTCCCGAGCGCGCGCTTTCGCTTGGGCCATTTTGGCGATTTCCATCAGTTTGGCATCGCGCGCGAGGCCGGATCGTACCTGCGCCGGCACCACCCGGGGGAGCGACAAAGCCGCCCCCGTTGCCAAAGCACCACAAAGAAGATCACGTCTGTTCATATTATGTGCTATAACACCGCAAAGGTTGGATGATTGCTGAATGGCATGAAAGAACCGAATATCCAAGCGCAAGGGAACGGGCGATGCAAAGTTGGACAGGATTGAAGTTGCTATCTGGTGCAGCCGCCCTGGCGCTTTGCAGCGGCCCGGCTGCGCTTGCGGATGAACCGGTGCGCGGGGATGAAGCGCCAGCCCATTCGGCCAAGACCCTGCTGCGCCTGAAACAGAATTCGGGCATCACTTTGCAATGGATCGATTGGGACAGGCGCGGCCAGGCTGCCCTTCGCGAGCAGAACGGCACATTCTACCTATCGGGCGGGCAGATTGCATCGGATGGCGCGGGGACGCTTTGGCTTGATGGAGAAGTTGTTTCGTCTGGCGATGACCACTTCATTTTCGAAGGGCTGATCCGCATCGCAAACACGCCGGGCAACGGACGGATTTGCCAGGACACCAAACGCTGGCGTTTCGCGATCACTCAGAACCGTAAATATTACCGCTTGCGTGAATTTGAATGGTGCGATGGCCTGACCGACTATATCGACATTTATTTCTAACGATATCGGCTGCTTAGCTCGATTTCCAGATCATCCTGTCACGCTCGATCTCGACCGATTTGATCTGCGACAGGAAAGATTGGCCGAGCAGAGAGACTTCCAGCCCTTCGGGAATGACCACCGCCCGCACATTGCGCTGGGTGAACCCGCCGATTTCCACCTGGTCGATCATCACCGGCACGCCGTAAACCGCGCCGCTGGCGCCGCTGCCGATTGGCATGATGTCGCTGCTGCTCCATGTCAGACCTGCGGCCTGAGCATCGGGGCCGGTCAAGGCGATGATGCTGGCCCCGGTATCGACCAGAAAATGCGTCGAAGCCCCCTGCACAGTACCATTGGCATAGAAATGCCCGTCAGATTGACGCTGCAAGGTATGCCCACCGCTGTTCCAGCTGGAAGAACCGGCGTCGCTATTTTGGGCCCTTCGGCTGCGCAACTCGGGACGACCGGTCTGTTTATGGACCTTGGCGCCGGTATCGTTCCAGTCAGAGGTGTCGACTCCGCGTGGTTCGCTGCTTTGTGTTTGCTCAGCCGCGCTTTCGCCCCCCGAAGGGAACGCGGTGATAACTGCGAACACCAAAACGCCGCTGAAGATGACAAACCGGTTCATGCACCGGCATCATAGGCGGGGGACCTTAAGCGCCGGTAAAGCGCAACAATTCGTCAAAAATGGCGTCTTCGCTGTGCGATGCGGCGTTTCGCCACGTTTTGGCCGTGTCGGCGTTGAGCACTTTGCCCAGCGGCGACAGAATGATCACCGTCGGTGTTCCCTTCACCTCGATATCAAACCGCCGCGCGATATCGAGATTATGCCCATCGCCTGTTTGCGGCATGCCGACATTGACGAAAACCAGCTCGTAATGCTCGGCAATGAGCTGCTGAAAACGCGGTTCCTGCGTCCAGCCGGCAAATGCCCGGCTATCGTGGCACCAGTTTGCGCCGAGCACGAGCAGCACGAGCCGACCATCGGCCTCTGCCCTAAGGATGGCCGCATCGACATCGCTCTTGGCGTCGCGCGATGCGTCATAGAGGCGTGCTTCGGGGTGCTTTTCTTCCTCATCGGCCACGGGCATTGCTGCTACGGCTGCCTCGATAAAAGTCATCCTCTCAGCTGGCGGTCGGACGATGGTACTCGTTGTTGAGCATCCTGCCATCAGAAGCGTGCCTGCCAAGACTGCAAAGCCGAGATTCCTCATCGTTCGATATGCTCCGCACGAGCCGCCTCGGCGAGCCGTTGCACACCCGGCATTCCGACCGCAATCGCTTCCGAAAACCCGCCCATCACCGCAAGGCGCGTATCGCCTGCCGCCATCATCTTGGCCATTGTCGTCCCAGTCGGATCGAGCCGAGCCTTTGACAGCCATGCCGCGATCTTGGGGTTTTGCGACCACGCGCCGCGATTGATGAAATTGTTGAGGAAGCTCAACGGGAAAGTGTTCGGCGTATCGGTCAAGGGTGAGGGGATGCCGAGCGCGTTCTTGGCCTCGTCATCGTCGAAATTTGCCTCGAGAAATGCAGTCAGAGCCGCGCTGAATGTCACCAGCGGCGCATGCAGTGGTTGCAACACGATCCGGTCTTCGCGGAATTGCGGGCCATGCACGCGGCTGTCGCTGAAGGGCACCGCGCTGGCGGTGCAATCGATGAACAGCGCATCCTCGGGCACGCTTTCGATCGCGCCCTCGAAAGTCATTGTGCCCGGCGCAATCGCCTGCACCCGGCCATGGCGGATCACATTGGTGATTGTGCGCAGCAATTCGACCTCGCCTTCGGAAATGGTTGCGTAGTGGAACATCTCCGGCTTCACGCTTTCGTCGATCCGCAGCATATAACCATCGCGCCCGAGAATCTCGAACATCTCGTCGCCTGTCTCCGCCTCGGCGGCAGCGCGGAGCATCGCGATCTGGTTCTGGACCACGTCCTCAAAAAAGTCTGGCCCCGGCTGGGTATAAAGCCGGTTGATGATCCACGAATCGCGCGAGCGTACCCAGCTGATCGCAGAGGGATCAACTCCTGCCTGCAGCAGCCACACGCCTGTATCCATCGCGGTCTTTCCCGCGCCGACGATGACATAATGGCCGGGCAGATCATCGGCCTTCATCCACAAATCGGGCAGATCGCCCGGGATCGCGAAAGGTGTGCCGCCGGCAATCTCAAACTGCGCCTTGTGCGTGGCAGGGACGGAAGTCTGGTAAAATGTACCGTCCACGACCTTGCGGCGCACAGTTACGCCTGTTTCCTCGCCCGACAGGATCGACCGGAATGTCGCTTTGCCATCGCCAGCCTGCGTTACCTCGGACAGCGGATGGTACGAAACCCGTCCGCTGGGCAGGAAGCGCCGGTTCATCAGATGCGAGAAATAGGCCAGCACTTCAGTTCCACTGGCGAGCGGATAGAGGCCTTTATTCGGTCCGTGATCGTCAATCACATCATCGCCAAACTCCATCGAGTTGACGCCGTAAAAGGCGCTCGGCTGGTGGAGCGCAACGAAGGAATAGGCATCGTTCCAATGTCCGCCCGGTTTGGCATGCTTGTCGACTATGGTGATATGGCAATCGGGATCTTCATCGAGCAGCGTATCAACAAACGCCAATCCCACCGCACCCGCACCGATTACGAGATAGTCGGTTTCGATAGTGGCCATCGCGTACGGTTACTCCAATTCGTCCAGTGGTTTGCCGTCGAGCAGTACTTCTTCGCCCTTATCTCTAGCGTTGCTTCCCCGGCGGGGTTGAGGCTCCCTCCCCAAGGCGAAGATAATTGCCTTGCTGATCACTGAGCCAAGAAATATCCCGCCAAAACTGACACCCAATAGAGTGCCTGCGGAAAGCAAAAAGGATGCTTGTTGGATGGTGCCAGATGTTACCCTGAATGCGACAAAAAGCGGCAAACTCAACGCGAAAAAAGTCAAAATTTTGGCGTAGAATGGTGCTTTCCGACCTCGTTCAACGGGGCGGTAGACTTTGATCAAAGCAATCAGAACAATGTTAAGCAGCCAAAAGACCAAGACCCAAACCAAAGGGACGGTCAGCAAAAACTCCCGTGTGTTCATTCTGCAGCTTCGGTTGCGTGCGGATCGAAGGCCGTAGCGTTCCCGGCTTCGATTTCCGCCGCTTTCGCCTCAACCAGCTCGACAATATGATCGAGCATATCGTCGCTCTGCACCGTGTGGTCGGTCACACCCGAAAGATAGACCATATGCTTGCCATTGCCGCCGCCGGTCAGGCCGATATCGGTTTCGCGTGCCTCGCCTGGGCCATTGACCACGCAGCCGAGGACCGAGAGCGAAAGCGGGGTTTTGATATGTTCGAGCCGCGCTTCGAGCGCCTCAACCGTGCGGATCACATCGAAGCCTTGGCGCGAACAGCTGGGGCAAGACACTACGCGGACGCCGCGTGTCCGCAGGCCGAGCGCTTTGAGCATTTCGAAGCCGACTTTGACTTCCTGTTCCGGCTCGGCAGAGAGTGAGACGCGGATCGTATCGCCGATTCCCGCCCACAATAGACTTCCCATACCGATCGAGCTTTTGACCGTTCCGCCGATCAGCCCGCCCGCTTCGGTAATGCCCAGATGGAGCGGGCAATCGACCGTTTCGGCGAGCGCGTGATAGGCGGCGACGGCGAGGAACACGTCGCTTGCTTTCACCGCAACTTTGAATTCGTGGAAATCGTGATCCTGCAGCAGCTTGATATGGTCGAGCGCGCTTTCGACCAAAGCCTCCGGACAGGGCTCTCCGTATTTCTCCAGCAAATCCTTTTCCAGACTGCCGGCGTTGACGCCGATACGGATAGAGCAGCCATTCGCTTTCGCCGCGCGGACCACTTCGGCCACGCGTTCGGAGGATCCGATATTGCCCGGGTTGATCCGCAAGCAGGCGGCCCCTGCATCGGCGGCTTCCAATGCGCGTTTGTAGTGGAAGTGGATGTCGGCGACGATGGGAATGCGTGCCGCCTTGGTGATCTTGCCAAAGGCTGCTGTCGCTTCCTCGGTCGGGCAGGACACACGGATAATATCTGCGCCGGCATCTTCGCAGCGGCGGATCTGGTCAAGCGTCGCCACCGCATCTTCGGTTGGCGTGTTGGTCATGGTCTGCACCGTGATCGGCGCATCGCCGCCAACGGGCACGTCGCCAACCATGATCTGGCGGCATT
Organism: Pontixanthobacter aquaemixtae; assembly: GCF_009827395.1. GTDB lineage: Bacteria > Pseudomonadota > Alphaproteobacteria > Sphingomonadales > Sphingomonadaceae > Pontixanthobacter > Pontixanthobacter aquaemixtae. The sequence continues at coordinate 860,455 of NZ_WTYX01000002.1, forward strand.
GTCGCCGCTCAATCGTGCGCCAGGGGCGGATTGCATTCATTGATTATGCCTATCAAACGCGCGGGGTTCCTCCCGCCTATATGAAGGCTTTCAGTAGCTTTTGCGACAGCTTTTGTCTGCCCGTGACTTCACGCGCGTTTGCGCAGCGCCGAACTGGCCTGCGGGGCAGGAGAGACCTTGTCGACAATGTCCTGCGCTTCGCCGGGTTCGACAAGGCCCAGCAACCATTGCTGCGCGCGTATAACCGGCAGAGGCTTGCTGAAATAATATCCCTGCCCGTAGTTGATCCCGAGGTCCTTCATAACGCGAAGTTCCTCCTCGGTCTCGATACCTTCTGCAACGATCAGGCAGCCGATTTCATGCGAAAACGCCACCATCGCGGCGGCCATCGCGCGCCGCGCCGGATTGGTGTCAATATCGCGCGTCAGGCTCATATCGAGCTTGAGAATATCCGGTTCCAGATCGACAATATGGCGCAGACCGGCATAGCCCGACCCGACATCGTCAATCGCAATTCGTGCTTTGGGGCTGATCCTTTTGAGCGCTGCTGCAAGTTCGGAATAGCTCTGTACTTCGTGGTGCTCGGTCACTTCAATGACCAGCCTCTGGCCGTCGCAGGCCTCCAATGCCTGTTCCAGAGCACCGGACATGATCGTTTCCGGCGATGCGTTGACCGACATGTAATGGCCTTCGGGAACGTAAGGCAGCGTTGCGATGGCGCTGCGCACCGCCAGCATTTCCAGCTCGATCCCGAGACCGACCTCGTCCGCTTCGTCAAACCACTTGTCGGGCCCGCGTTCGCCAGCATCGGGGAAGCGTGCGAGGCATTCGACCCCAGATGGCAGGCCGGTTTCCAGCGAATGGATCGGCTGGTGCATAATCGTCAGCTTCTCGCCCGCGATCAGTTCTGTGATCGTGCGCGACAGGGCCGATGCGCGCGCATCGGTTTCCAGTTCGCCCTCGATATATTCGGCGGCCAGTGTGGCAAAGGCGCGCAAAACGCCCAGATCGCGTTGGGTCATCGACCGGTCAGGTGCACGGCTTAGCGCGCAGAAGCTGCCATAAAGCGACCCGTCCTTGAGCCGTAGCGGCACGTTGAGATGGCAGCCCACTGGAAGCATCTCGGTTATCGCGAACTCTTTGGTGAAAGGATAGTCGGCTGGATCCTGGATCAATTCAGGCAAGCGGCCATGCGCCACATGCCAACAATAACCATCCTCTACAGGCTCGCGGTATCCGGGGCCCATGGGCAATTCCAGATCGCTGCTGACATGCGTCAATTCGCGCATCCCGTCATCGAATTTGGTGACGAAGGCGATTTCCACCCCGAGATGGCTGCGCACAGCTTCCAATATCCGGTCAACACGCTCGTTGGCGTATAGCTCGAAATTGTTCTTCGGTTCGGTCAGGAACGGCGCGATCGGAGAGGGCTTTGTCATGGTACTGCTATCGCAAAAATTGGCTAAAACCCGGTAAACGGCAATTTACCATCGCAGCAGCCGAGGCAGGGCGTAGCGCCCGATAATCGCGCCAGCCACAACGGGGGCAACGTGCCACAAGCCCAGATGAACCACTCCGTCGATCGGGCAGGCGAGGCCATAGGCGACCGATCCCAGCGCGGTTGACGCCACACCGACATGCAGCCCGGCCAGATTGGGCGATACCGGCGCACCTTTGCGGAGCCAGTAAACCAGCGCGCCGGCGGTCGCCGCAGCGGCCCACAAGCCGCCGACGAAGCAGTCGAGGCCGTAGGGGTCATTGAGCAAGGATGTGCCATGATCGTGGCCGATCAACGTAACGAAAGCAGCCAGCGGCAACACTGCGGCCATCGCCATCGCCCATTTCGGGCCATCATGCGAATTGCCAACTCTTGGCGCTGCCATTTTGAGAGCGCTGCTGACGCTGGCGCAACCCAGGATCAGCAAAAGCCCATTGGTAATGACGAAAAATGCCGACGCACCACCCGACAATCCATTGAACCAAAGCCCTTTGATAAAATCGACACCAAGAATCGTGACAATAATGGCCAATGTGACGAGGATCAGCCCGTCGCGAAACCTGATCGATCGCACGGGCTGCAAGTCAGCCGCCATTTGTTCGATAAGGGGGTTGGGGGACACCCTTTTCCGCTCGCTGTTCATTTTACTCGGCCTTCTCAACTATCGCGGACAGTTTCTTGAGCCCGCGGTGGATGTTTACTTTGACGGCAGATTCAGACTGCCCGGTTCTTTGTGCGGCCTCCCTGATCGAAAGCCCTTCGATTTTGACCATCTCGATCACTGCGGATTGTTTGACCGGTATATGGACGAACATCCGCTCGAGACTGAGCCGCGCCAGTACGGCTTCTTCATCGCTATCCTCTGGCGCGTCATAATCTTCCAGCCCGTCTTCCGCCTGACGATAGACCTTTCGTAGATGATCGACCCAGCGATAGCGCGCAATCGCGGCCAGCCATGGCAGAAACGCACGGTCAGGGTCGTATGCGGCGCGTTTGTTGTGCAGCGCCATCATCACTTCCTGAACCAGATCGTCCAGCTGGGCCGGAGGGCAGCGGCGGCGGAAATAGCGTTCCAGCCACAGCTGCACCTCGGTCAGCAGAACGGTGTAGGATTGCTGATCACCCTTTTGCGAAGCGACCATCAGGCGGGCCAAAGTCTGTTCGTCTGCAATCACTGACCCTCTCCCTTCGCGTTGTTGTGCCTGGCTTTGCAGATGGTTCGGTCAGCCATGCGGTTTGGTTACACGGTTTGATATCGGTGCATCGAGGGAAAGGACACCCGCGCCGCGTGAAATCAAGATCGCCGCCAGCGCGATGATCGTTATTGCCCAGCCGAAGAAGTGTTCGGAGGTGGGGAAAACGAAAATCTGGATGACCAGCGCCATCACCATCAAGGCCGCAGCCGAAAACCGCGTTGCCAATCCAAGCACAAGCAGGATCGGGAACAGAAATTCCGCATAGGTCGCTAGCTGCACCGATATGTTCACCGGCAATGGCAGGCCCGTAAATTCGCTCTCGAACAGGAAATACTGCACTTCGTCGATCTGGAACCAGGTGCCATCGACAATCTTGGTTTTGTAAGATCGCCAGAACACGCCCGCCAACGCAAGGCGGGTGAGCAGCAGTGCAACACTTTCGATCACGCGTCCGGAAAGGAGCCCGGTTGTCCGGTCAAATAGGGAAACGATGCGCTGCATGGCTCACCTCACGCTTGCTGGTGGTTTGGATCAACGCTTGATTGGCTTCAGCGAACCATTGCCTTTTGGCGTCTTGATTTTGACGCAGGTGCCTTTGTCGACAAGCTTCCACGCATTGCCCTGATAATCGCGGGTCGATGTGCCCGAGCAGCTGGTGCCAGGGCCGGCAGCACAATCATTTTTGCCCGCTTTGGCTACGCCATAGCATTTTTCCTTACCGCCGCTTTGGGCCGCAGCCGGTGTCATTGTGAGGCCGGCGGTGATGCCCGCGGCCAAAGCGATCCCTGCGATGCGGGCTACGTTGCTTTTGTTCATGTCAAATCTCCGTTCAAAAAGGTGAGAGTCCTAGGGGGGACTGTTGATCAGGCCCCGCTGCTGGCGAGGTCTGCGAAGGAGTTCGGAGAGGCGGGACACAAAGTTACAACGCCCGAAATAAATCCGTGCTGTAACCTTTGATCACAAGCGCGCGAATGGCCCCATGTCCCGCGCGGACAACCAAACAATGCGACATTCTTCATAGAGGATTACCCAAATGAACAAGAACATCACTTTCGCTGCAACAGCAGCCGCTCTCGCTCTTTCTTCCGCAACAGCATTCGCCGCTGATGCCCCGGCCGGCAGCAAGGGCCGGGCAATCAATGCCAATGACACCGTCCATTGTTACGGCGTGCACGAGTGCAAGGGCAATGCCGACTGCGCGACAACGGAAAATGCCTGCAAAGGCCAGAACGCCTGCAAAGGTCACGGTTTCAAAGCGATGAAGGCCGGAGAATGCCTGACCGCTGGCGGAACAATTGGCGATCTGGGTTAAGCCCCGCCGCTTTGTGGCCAGCCTATTGCCTTAGGCTGGCTTGATTGAGCTTCTGTTTGATCAACTTGGGCGGCCCGGCGGGGCTCCAACCCCTCCCCCAATACCTGCCGGGCCGCTTGCTTTTTCGGATCGAGAATTTTCCATGGCCCTATCCGGCTCCCTCATTGACAACCCGCTGACAGGCGATCCGTTTTCCGGCTTCGGTCTGGGACTGCGGCGTGCGCACTATGCGGATTTTCTTGAAAGCGATGTTGCCGTTGATTTCGTCGAGATCATCTCGGAAAATTACATGGTGGAAGGGGGCAATCCGCTGCGCGTTCTGGAACAAGTGCGCGCGAAAATGCCGGTTATCATGCACGGTGTTTCGATGTCGATTGGTTCTGCCGATGGCCTCGACCGTGACTATCTGGCGAAATTGAAAGCTCTGGCAGACCGGATCGAGCCGCTGTGGGTCTCCGACCATTTGTGCTGGACGCGAACCAGCGCGCATAACAGCCATGACTTGCTGCCGATGCCCTATACGCATGATGCGCTCGATCTGGTGTGCGACAATATCGACCATGCGCAAAACGTTCTTGGCCGAACAATGCTGTTCGAAAATCCCTCCAGCTATATGACCTTCCCCGAAGACGAGATGAGCGAATGGGAATTTATCGCCGCGATGGCGATGCGAACCCGCTGCTATCTGCTGCTCGACGTCAACAACATCTATGTCAGCGCGCATAATCACGGGTTTTCAGCGACGGACTATCTTGATGGCTTGCCACTTGATCGCGTGCGGCAGGTGCATCTGGCGGGCCACACAGAAGGCACAATCAAGATCGACACCCACGATCAGCCGGTGTGCGATGGCGTTTGGGATCTCTATGCGAAGGCGATGCAGCGGCTGGGGCCCGTCGCCACCATGATCGAACGCGATGACCGGATCCCGCCGCTGCCCGAACTGCTTGTGGAGCTCGATAGAGCGGCACAGATCGCCGAGGCTGCTCGCCAGCCGGTCGCCGCGTGATGGTGGCGGCTGCCCCGCATCAATCGCTTGCAGACAAACAGCGCGAGTTTATGGCGCAGCTGCTCGATGAAGAGCGGGCTCTGCCCGAAAGTTGGACCGACCGCCACGCGGCGGGGATGGATATCTACCGCAATGCCTATCGCGCGCGGCTGGTTGATGCGCTGCGCGACACCTATAATCGGACCGCGAAATGGGTGGGTGAAGATGCCTACCGCCAGGCAGCCGCGCACCATATCATCACCCGCCCGCCTAACAGTTGGACGCTGGACCACGCGGCGGACGGTTTTCCCGATACTTTGCGTGAATTGTTCAGGAGCAATCCCGAAGTGGCCGAGCTCGGCTGGCTCGAATGGGCGATGCATCAGGCCTTTGTGGCCGCCGATGCCGAGCCGCTCGATGCAGCCGGTTTGGGAGAGATTGCGGCGGGTTTTGCTGAAGAAGACTGGGCCAATATGCGGCTGACTTTCCTGCCCGGTACCGATCAATTGCCCATCGCGCATGACATCGGCGTGTTGTGGCGCGCCTTGGGCGAGGATTCTCGCGAAGAGGACGGCGAAAGTCCCGATTTCTCGGCCGCAGAACCGCTCCACTGCGTCGTCTGGCGCGAGGGTATCAAACCCGTCTTTATGCAAGTCAAAGATGCGGAGGGCCGCGCGCTACAAATGATGCGCGATGGCGCAACTTATGGCGGAATGTGCGAAGCGCTGATTGAAATGCTGGGGGAAGAAGACGCGGTTGCACGGGCCGGCGCGATGTTGGGCCGGTGGCTGCATAACGGGCTGATCGCTTCGGTTTCGAAATAGAACTGGCTTGACGCCCACCCCGGAACCCGCTTCTCTCGTGTCAAAGGGAGAACAGCTGTGAGCACATCATTTACCGAACTGCGTTTCGCCAAACCCAGCCTGCGGATGCGGCTTGGCGAATGGATCATCTCCAAAAAGCCAAGCGAATTCGGCGATGCCGAGAAAGTTCGCACAGAAGTGCCCAACAGAAAATTGCCGCAAGATGCGCCGATGCCGGAGAATTTCCATCGCAAATTCACGGTCGAAGATTGGGAGGCCGAGGGGCAGAAAGTTGTCACCGTCCATCCCAAAGCCGGGAAAGGCGAATGGCACATCATCTATTTTCACGGCGGCGGTTATTTCATGCCGATGTTCAAGGAGCATTGGCCGCTGATCGAAGCGATGGTCTATGCCACCGGCGCGAGCGTTTCCGTGCCGCTTTATGATGTCATACCCGAGGCGAGCTATCACCGCGCAAATGCCCAGGCAGACGCAGTGTACGAGAAAATCGCGGCGGAATGGGGCGATGATAAGATGGCGCTATGCGGCGACAGCGCGGGCGGAAATATGACGCTCGCTCTGGCTTTGCAGCGACGCGATGCGGGCAAATCGCTTCCCGCGCGGCTGATCCCTTTCTCGCCTTGGCTCGACATGGATATGAAAGACCCCGCCGCCAAAGATGTCCAGGAAAAGGATATCATGCTCAATATCGAAGCGATCCGGGTACTGGGTGAATGGTGGGCGGGTGACCGCGGCGTCGACAATCCCGTCGCCAGCCCGCTTTATTGCGATCCGGCCGGTCTGCCGCCGATTGCGATATTCCAGGGACGGCATGATGTGTTCCTGCCCGATGCACGGAGCTTTGCGGCCAAGGCAAATGCAGCAGGCGTGCCAACCAAACTGTATGAATATGACGGCGGCCCGCATGTCTATATGGCGCTTACTTTCACTCGCGAGTCCAAAGATACTCTGCGCTTGGTCAAACAATTCCTCGACAACGGCTAGGCGGGTTAATTTCCGATGCCGCGCAACTAGGTAGCCGTACCTAGGGCCCCATTGACCTAACTTCATCTCCTGACCGCCATAAGAGGATGGCTAATAGGGAGAATGTCGATGAAGAATATTGCCACTATCGCTGCGCTGATCGGTGCTGTTTCCTTTTCCAGCCACGCGGCTGCGCAAGATATTACGATGGCCGGTACGGTGATCAGTTCATGCGTGCTGACTGTGCCGACGCCGGGCGTACTTGTGCCCGCGACCGATGGCACAAGGATCGGTACGGAAGAGGGGGTTGGCGGTTTGCCCGCGACGCTTACTGTCGTGGCTCTCGGTTCAACACCGACGGTAAACTTTGCCGCACCAACGGTGGCCGGGCCAGCAGGCGCTACCGGCCTGACATCGGAAGTGGCCTACACATCCGCCGGGTCCGGCGCGAACCAGGCCTATACAAGTTCACCGAGCTCCGCCTCGTCGGACCTGCTTGACAGTTTCACGGTGCAGGGGCGTGTTTCGGGGAGCAACGGGTTTCCGCAAGGGCTCTACACGATGACGGTAACCGTCACTTGCAGCCAGTCATGATGCGGGGGCGCGCCGCCATTGCTTTGCTTATGGCACTGGCGGCCGCCCCGGCGGTCGCCGTCGGCCTCAGCCCGCTGGAGAAAGGCGGGCTGACCGACAGTGCGAGCAAGGCGTTCTATCTGACTGTTATCAACCCCTACAACGACGTGCGCGAATTCAAGCTGTACGTCGAAAGAAGCGATGGCTCTCAGGTTGAAATACGGCCGCAGCGGCTGCGAATTGCGGGGCAAAAACAAAGGCGGGTTCTGGTCATTCTCAATGACCTCGCGCCGGGAGAGGCCAAAACGGTGCGCGTTTGCGCGTCGCTGGCCAAGCAACAGGGGATTATCAATGCGCGTGTCTGTTCAGATTTGTCTGCTCGCCGTGTCGATCGCCGGGCTGTCGAGCCCGGTGATGGCAACTGACGGAATATTCCTGCCAGCGGCCCCGCGCGGTGCCGGGGGCGAGGATTCGATTGAAACGGCTGAGGGGACGCGTTGCCGCCAGTCGATCAATAGCAATGGTTCCTATCTCGATCTGGGACTGACCGGGCGCGCTTCGAAGCCGCTTACGCAGCCGCAGGCGCTGAACTTGCCGTTCCTGCTCTCGCAGGATCGGGACAGTGAAATGCTTGCCTATGCGCGGGTGACGATACCGCTGGGCAAGAAGCCCCAGCGGATCGATTGTTCACGGCTCTACGAATTGGAGATAACCCGGTTAAAGCGCGAGCTGGAACTTTTGCGGCTTGCTGCGGAGTGACCGCGTTCCAGCTTCGGTTCTAATAGGCGAATTTCTGACCGACCATTTGCTCGGAAATCGCCCATAGCTCGTCGGCCTTGGCGGGATCGAGCGCGTAGGATCGGACACCCGATTTCTCGTTCTCGTCGTCAACTGCGGAGACGTTGCAGTCTTCCAGATAGACGCCGCCTTTGCCCGCAAGATCGCTTGCCGTCGCCGCGACGCATGTGGTTGCGGCACCTTGCGGGATGGTTTTGAAACCCGAGGGTGTTTCTCCATCGCTTTCGCCAGCGCTTTTCTTGAACCGCGACATCATCCATTCGCGGTCCTCGTCGGTCATATGCCGGCCAAGATTGGTCAAAATCCCGCCGGGATGCACGGCATAAGAATGGATGCCCTGATCCGCAAGGCGGCTTTCAAGACCGACGGAGAACTGGATATTGGCGGTTTTGGACTGCCCGTATGCAGCCCATTTTTCATATTCGCGGCTTTCGTAATTCGGGTCATCGTGGTGAACCTCGTCAAAGAAATGGCCGCGTGACGACAGGTTGACGATGCGCTTGTCGGTTCCGGCCAGCACCAGCGGCATCAGCAGATTGGTCAGCAGGAAATGGCCGACATGATTGGTGCCGAACTGCATTTCGAAGCCGTCGGCGGTGCGCATCAAGGGGCAAGCCATGACCCCGGCATTGTTGATCAGCAGATCAATCTTGTCGAACCGCTCGCCCGCTTCCTTGGCACATGCACGCACGCTGTCGAGCGAGGCAAGATCGCACAGGATGGTCTCGACCTTTTCGTTGCCGCTACCCTCTTTGATCGCCGCGGATGCTTCATCCAGCTTGGCTTGGTCGCGCGCGGCGATAACCACATGCGCGCCTTTGGCTGCCATGGCCCGGGCGGTTTCCTGCCCGAGTCCTGACGCACCGCCGGTGATGAAAGCGAGTTTGCCCGATAGATCGTGTCCCTCAAGGGCCTCATCGGCAGTGGTGGTTGCTCCAAACGTGCTCATCGTGCTCTCCCTCAACTGGATCCAATCGCCCAAAGAAGAGGGGCGCAGGATTTCACCCCTACGCCCCTAACTTCTTTCAGCCCTCGATTGAAGGGCCGAGATGAATGCCGGTTATTTCTTCTTGTCCGACTCTTCCAGTTTTTTGGCCGCCCAATCGCGTCCGCCCAAGCCGAAAGCCAGTGCGCCGGCAACTGCCGTGCCGATCACCAATGCGCCGAAGGCCATGGCGACGATTTCCTCGCCGACACCCATGTAGCTCAGACCCATGAAAGTGAAGATCAGCATGGTCGCATAGCGTACCAATTTAGACGCTGTGCTGCCTTCGCTGGCGCCGGCAACGAAGCTGCTCACCAAATTGGCGATCAGGAAGCCAACGCCGATGATGACTGCGCCGAAAACCACACTTCCACCCAGTTCGAGGATCTTATTGATGATCTCCGTCAGTTCAGGGAAGCCAAGCAGTCTGGTTGCGGCGATGGCGAAGAACAGAATGATTGCAACCTGCGCAACGCGGGCGATCACTGTCGATGCGCTTGTCCCTGCCGGCAGCAAGCCGGTCGCTTCTACCGATCGGTCAATGCCAAGTCCGGACAGAAGATCGGTTAGAATACCGACAACGAAGCGGCTGATCAGGAAACCAATGCCCAGCAGCAGGCCAGCAGCGATGATGTTCGGAATAGCTGCCAAGATCATGCTCAGCATTTCCGTTGCTGGAACCGAAACGGCTTCGATTTCAAGAATGCCCAACGCGCCAATCGCAACCGGGATGGCGATAAACACGTAGATGATCACACCCAGTGTCTTGCTTATCGTATTGTTGCCGGTGACGTTCTCGACGCCGCCTTTGGATGCCCATTTGTCGAGATCGAGCGTTTGCATCGCGGTCACCGCGATATCGCGCACGATGCCTGCGATCATCAGGCCGATGAACAGCAGCAGGCCCGCACCAATCAGATTGGGCACAAGCGCCATAACATTGTTCAGCAAACTGTTGATCGGGCCGGCCACGCCATCAAGTTCAAAGACCTGAAGGATGCCGAGCAGACCGAACAGCCAGATAAACAGCGATACGATTTTTCCCAGTGACATGCCGACGGAGTCACCGCTCGAAGTATCGCGCTGCAGCAGCGTCACGTTGTCTACCAGTTTCGCAAATGCCCATTTTGCGGCTTTTGCAAGAGCCCAAGTTACAATCAGGATGGCGATTGCCATCAAGATATCCTGCGCAATATCCATCGCCAGGACTTGGTCGAACCTGTAATTTCCTAGTTGCATTGTTCATATCCCCCAAAGAGCTATGCCCCAGCAATAGCATGTTCGGCGCGCAAACCGAAATTGTAAATTTGTAAACACTTGAAAAGTGGCGCGCGCAGATTGGGTCTGGCGCGCGCCGGAGTGCCTGCTAATTTGGCAGCATGCGCTATTTGACCACCCTGTTCGCCTTTGTCGCCGCCGCCATGGCGCTCCCCGCTTTTGCCCAGGATCAGGGCGAAAATCCGAAATGGTCGATCGCCATTCATGGTGGCGCGGGCACGATGGACAAGGACACAATGACGCCAGAGCAGCAGGCCGAATATAGAGCGGCGCTGCAGAACGCGCTCGATGCGGGGGCAGAAGTGCTCAGGAACGGCGGCACAGCGATGGATGCGGTGAAGGCCGCTATCATGCCCATGGAAGATGATCCCAAGTTCAATGCCGGGCGCGGATCGGTATTCACTTGGGAAGGCGCGAATGAAATGGACGCCTCGATAATGGATGGCGCGACGCGTGAGGCAGGCGCGGTCACAGGCGTTCGCACGATCCGCAATCCGATCCTGCTTGCTGACGCGGTGATGCAGGATGGCCGCCATGTGTTCCTGAGCGGACTGGGCGCGGAAGAATTTGCCGATGGTGTCGGGCTGGAGCGCGCGGGCCCCGAATGGTTTGCCACTGAACATCGCAAGGAAGCGCTGGAGCGGATGAAGGCGCGCCAGCTCAGCGCTGCGGATGTGGACGCGAAGTTCGGCACAGTCGGCGCGGTTGTGCTCGACACGCATGGCAATATGGCAGCGGGCACTTCGACCGGTGGAATGACCGGCAAACGCTGGGGCCGGATCGGCGATTCACCGATAATCGGCGCGGGCAATTATGCCGACAACCGCAGCTGCGCGGTCTCTGCGACAGGGTCGGGTGAGTATTTTATTCGCGTGGGAGTGGCGCAGGAAATTTGCACGCGGCTGCGGATGGTTCGCCGCCATGCGTTGTTTGAAAGCGGCGGCAATCCAGAGCACGTTAAATGGTTGCAAGGCGAGAATTACGAACAGGTCATCGCCGATGCGGTGATGGCAGAAGTCAAAGAGCTGGGCGGGAGCGGCGGGATCATTCTTGTCACCCCCGAAGGAAGAGCGATCTTCAGTTTCAACACGCAGGGGATGTATCGCGGGAGAGCGTCGAGCGAAGGCGTGAATGAAGTCGCGATTTTTGGGGAAGCTGGGGCTACCGCCAGCCCTGAAGAGAAATAACCATCAGAGTTCCCGGCTCATGCACAGGCTGAATTCATCCGAAACATAGTTCCCGAATGCGGGGCATTTGGAAAAGCCGTGCTTTTCATAAAGGCGTTGCGCCGGGAGAAATTCCTTGGTCCCGCCGGTTTCCAGCCCCAGCCAGCAATAGCCGCGCCGCTTTGCTTCGCTGACAAGATACAACAAAATGGCTTCGCCCGCGCCTTTACCGCGAAAGTCAGGGGCGGCGCGCATTGATTTGAGCTCTCCGCGATTGTCGCCAAGCTGCTTGAGCGCCCCGCACGCAGCGAGCGTTCCATCGGACCACGCCGAATAGAATGTGACATCGGCCTCGCGCAATCGCTCCACCGGCATGGCGTGGACCTGGCAGGCGGGCGACCATTGATACATTTCTTCAAGATGCAATGTCAGCAATGCATTGACCGCTTCGCCGGTTAGATCATCCTCGATAATGGTATAATCGGTGGTCACGAGAATTTGTCCGCTTTGCGATTGCCAAACCGCATGCCGGTTTCCAGCCGGGCGCGCAGCTGTCCGTAAAACGCCTCTAGGAATGCGCGTTCATCACCAGCGCCGGCGTTCCAGCCGATCTTGTAGCAAATGGTTTCGGCCACCGCCTGCAGCGCTTCGGGCCGTCCGTCGCGCAAGACGCGTTCAAGCGTTTGCAGTTCGTATTCGCCATAGACCGAGAGTTCTTCGTCGCCAAAGCGGTATTCCGCACCGGTGATCGCGCTCGATCCATGTGCGACCGCGCCTTCGGTGGAAAGTGTCGCAGCCAGTTTCTGCTTTGGCGCATCGAGCACCCATGTGCCCGCGATCAAGTCTCCGGCGCGCATCGAATCCTTGTTGAAAAACGGGAACAGCATGAAGACGAGGGACCACAGCAGGCCCGCCCACCCGGCGGCCCCGCTTTCCCCGCTCGGCGCCAGCAGCAACAGCACCAGTGGCAGGAACAGCTCGATATCGCGTAGCAGGTTGCGCGCGACAATAGCCTCCGGCGTTAAACGCCCGCCATCGCGCGAGGCAACGCGGATGCCCGTGAGCCGTTTGCCCGGCGTTGCGCCGCGCGGCCCCATTTCAAACAGCATGAAATAGCCGTTCCACGCGAAGAACCACATCAGCGACCAGACGACGAACAGGAATTCTCCCGAACCTGGCAGCCCGTTCACTTCCTGCTCGACAAAAGTCCCTGCAGCGATCCAGATCAGGATCAATGTCAGCGTGATTGTCGTGACCGACAGAATCGTAAAGTCTAGCATCAGCGCGCCCGCGCGCGACCCGCGCGAGGCAATCGTCAGCGGCAGAGACACTCCCTCCGGTGTCACCATCAAGCGCTGCTTGCGCGCCTTGCGTTCACGTATTTGCGAGGGGAGGTAGGCAGAGCTCATATTTCGGCCTCCTTCTTCTCGCGGCCGAATGCGAAGAAATAGGTGATCCAGAAAATCAGCATGAACACGCCAATGATTGCGCGCGCTTCCGTTCCGGCCAGTTGACGGGGGAAGGCTTCGAGAAGCGCGGCAAAGACCAACATCAACACGACGCCGATCATAACTTGCGCCGCGCGTTGCCCGCTCTCTGCCGCTGCTGCGACAATTGATTGATGGCCCGGGAAGGCCATTTTGCGCCCGATATGCATGCCCGCAGCCCCTGCAAGCAGGATGGCGAACAGCTCGGTCGTGCCGTGCACGCTGAGCCATGCGACGAATTCCCATGCCAGGTCCTGACTGGAAAACAGCCACAGCATCGCGCCAAGCACCGCCATGTTGTGAACCAGCAGCATCAGCGATGGGATGCCAAAGGCAAAACCAAGCGCGAAGGCAAGGATCGAAACGCCCGCATTGTTGGTGAAAAGCTGCGCTGCGAAGGCGGACATGCCGCTGGCGCTGTCTTCTACCTTCAAGCTTTCGAGCAGCACTTCGCGGCTGGCCCCGGGAACGCGCGAGTCAGCAAATTGTGTGGGGACCAAGGAATAATACCATTCCTGGTCGCGCGACACCAAGAGCCAGCCGGTAATCGTGCCAGCCACCATCACAAATAGAGCGATGCAGATATCCAGCCAGATTTCCTGAATCGCCCGGCTGAGATTGCCGCCAAGGAATTTGCGCAGCCATGCGATCAGGCCCTGGCGCGGGCCGTAAACTTGAAACCATGCCCGCTGGACCAGCGATTCAAGATAGCTGAGCGTGGCTGAATCGAGCGATGTCTCTCGCGCCACCGCAAGACTGGACGCGGCCATCCTGTATAGCGTGGGTAAGGCCAGCACATCTTCGTCCGACAATTTGCGCAATCGGCCCTTTTCCAGCCGGGTGAGAATATCTTCGAGCCGCTTCCATTCGCTTTCGCGCTGTAGCCGGAATTTGTCGGACCTAAGCGCAGCGGCTTCGATATCGGGCGCGGCGTCGATTTCCGGCTTGCGGCTGAACATGCTGAGCGTTGGCGCTTTCATCCGATTGCTCCCCGCCGTTTTATGTCGAGATAGGAATCGATCAGCCGGTACCCGATCTGGTCCCAAGGCGCTTCGATAATGTCGACTCCCATCTGGCGAAGCCGCTGCAAGACCAGCGCACGCTGCCGGTTTAGCGTATCGGCGGTTACCGCCACTGCCAGACTGTCGAGCGTGTTGGGTTCGGCCTGCGCCAGCTCGCTGAGCTCTGCGTCTTCGATTGTCACGAACAGAACCAGATGTTTCTCGACCAGACGGCCCACGCTTTCGATCATCATTTCCGCACCGGTCGGGTCGGTGAAATCCGTGAACAGGATGATCAGCGAGCGGCGCTGAAGCCGCGCGGTGAGCGATGCGAGAGCCAGCGTGAAATTGGGCTCTTCAGAGTGGTAGTCCAAACCCGCTGCGGCCGATTGCAATTGGTAAAATGCGCGCGTGTCGCCCACAAAGGGGGTCATCACTTCGGGGCGCTGGGCAAATCCGAACAGCGATACCCGGTCGCCGCCTTTGAGCGCGACATAGGATGCGGTGAGAGCTGCTGTGACCGCACGATCAATGCGCGGCAGGCCTTCCACCGGTTCGCACATCGACAGGCCGCAATCGAAAGCGAATACGATCTGGTTGTTGCGCTCGCTTTCATTTTCGCGGGCGTAAAGATTGGTATGGCGCGCGCTGGCTTTCCAGTCGATCCGGCGGCGATCCATGCCCGATTCATACTCGCTCAAGGCTTCGAATTGGGTGCCTTCCCCGCGAATACGCCGCGCGATCAGGCCGAATTGCGCATCGCGCAGATAGTTTTGCAATTCGGGTGACCGGATCGGTGAAAGATCGGGCCAGATGCGCACTTCCTGATCCACATCATGCGTGATTTGCCGTGCGCCCAGCCCAAGCGGACCTGTCCAGCGGAGCCACATCTGGCTGATTTGCGCGGTTCCGCGCCGTGTCGGAACGGGTTCGGCGACGCCGTGCCAGCTATCGGTTGCACGATCAAATTGTAGCGCGGTTTCAATCCGCCCGTCTTCTTCCAGCCGGGTGTCGACTTGCACCGCGGCTTCAGGAGCGGAATTGCTTGCGCGTCCGGCAAATTCTGCGGCCACCACCAGCTTTGTCGGTTCGCCGATCTCGCAATCGGATTCGGCCAAAACGCTCCAGTCCTTGAGCCTTCCTGCGAGCGCGCCATCGAGCACCACCAGCACCAGCAAAGCGACTGCCGCTGCGGGTACAAACAGCCATGCATCGGGCGCGGTTGCGGCGATGACAATCGCGACCGGCGCGGCCAGAGCCGTCAACCATGCCGCGCGGGCTGTGGGGAGGATGGGGAAGGTCAAATTGCTATCCTGGTTCGCCTATTCTCGGTGTGTGCTCAGCGCGGCGCTTCGGTGTTTTCGACCAGCTCGCCGACCAGTGCTTCCATCTCGCGGCCCTCGATTTCGGCAGCGGGGCTGAGCGCGAGGCGGTGGCGCAGCACCGCAACTGCCAGCGCTTTCACATCATCCGGGATGACATAGTCGCGCCCGGCCAATGCGGCGCGCGCGCGCGATGCACCGGCCAGCAGCACCGCCGCACGCGGGCTTGCCCCGCTCGACAGATCGGCGTTTTCGCGGGTGGCGCGGATCAACCGCACGATATAATTGGTGATTTCATCGGACACGGTGATCGCATTCAATGCTTCGCCAGCCGCAGCGATTTTTGCCGCATCGACCACTGGCTTGATCCCGAAATCGCTGGCGCTTTGCGGGCCGCGCTTGTCGCCAAAGCGGGCAATGATCGCTGTTTCCTCTTCCTCGCTCGGGTAATCGACCAGCAGCTTGAACAGGAAACGGTCGAGCTGCGCTTCGGGCAACGGATAGACCCCTTGGTTCTCGATCGGATTTTGCGTTGCAACCACCATGAAGCGATCCGGCAGCGCGTGCGTTTCACCATCCAGCGTGACGCGGCGTTCCTGCATCGCTTCCAGCAAGGCAGCCTGCGTTTTGGGCGGTGTCCGGTTGATCTCGTCAGCCAGCAGCAATTCGCAAAAGATCGGCCCGCGCGTCAGCGTGAATGTGCTGGTCTGGAAGTTGAACAGGTTGGAGCCGAGAATATCGCCGGGCAGAAGGTCGGGCGTGAACTGGATGCGCCCAAAATCAAGGCCGAGTGCGTGGCTGAAACACTGCGCGAGGAAAGTCTTCGCCGTTCCCGGCGGGCCTTCGAGCAGAACGTGCCCCTGGCTGAGCAAGGCGATCAGCAAGTGATCGACGGTTTCGGTCTGTCCGACCACCGCCTTTGCAACCTCGCCGCGAATGGCATCGGCCAGATTGCGGACATCGTCGAGCGCCATGGCGCCTGTTGTCTCGGTCATTTGTTCAGCATCCTTTCAATGGATTTCAGCGCGGCTGCTGCGCGCAATATCTCGTTCGGGTGTCGGGCAGCGCGCAATTGCCGGGCGCTGGCGGAAAACAGGGGCGCACCGGGTACACGCTTGTGCAACGCGGCATCGATGGCATCATCATCGGGCTTGCGCAGCGCGAGCGCGTGGACGATCCTTTCGCGCATCATGTCGGCATAGGGCTGCGACAATAGATGGAGCCGCTTGCTGCGCTGGATGAAGCCCGCGCTATTCTTGACGAGCCGTGCTTTGCCAAAGGCGATGGCGCGGCCTTCGCTCACCGGCGGGCCGAACCGGCGGAAGGCACGCCATGCAATCACGATCATCGCCAGCATCAAACAGAGCGTCGCGGCCAGAAATGGCGGCGTAAAAGCCAGCGTCAGCAGGTTTTGCGAAGCGCCGAGGCCGTTCAATGTCAGATCGAAAACAATCGGCAGATCCTCTCCCTCCATCGCCGTTTCGATCAACGCGGAAGCCAGTTGCGCGCGGGCGCTGTCGGCAAGGCCGTAATTGTTGAGCAGGTCGGGTTCGACGACAAAGGTCACTCCCCATTTGTCTGAATCGAGATAGTCCCCATCGCCAGAGGGAACACCGGCGGCTTGCGCGAGCACCGGATAATAACCATCATCGTCGGCATATCCGGCCAGTATCGCGCCGCCCTGTCCGCGAACCAACGGGACCAACATGCCCGATTGCGAGCCCATTGCCACTTTGGGGTCAGGCAATCCGCCTGAAAGTCCCAATCCCGACCAGCCAGTCGAACTGTCGCTGATCGACGGATCAAGTTCGAAATCGAGTTCGCTCGACCAAGCGGGCACCGAACTGCCCGACAGGATAACCCAACCCTCTTTTGCGTCGCTGCCAAATCTCACAGGGGCTTGGAATGCATTCCATTTGGGCAGGATGACCAAAGTTGGCCCTGACCAGCGCCGGTCATTGATGATCTGGGACAATTCTTCCGGGTCGGCAAAAGTGGGCGGGGTCAGGATCAGCAGGCTGTCGGTTGAAAGCGTGCTTTGGGTGCGGGACCGGCTGACTGCGTACCCCTGTTCTTCGAGCATACCGGCCAATGCGGCATAACCGTTGAGCCCTTTGCCGCCGGCATGCCCGCCACCATCATTGGTGTTTCCACCCGTTTGGCCCGACCCGATGAGGTAAAGCATCGCGACAAACGCAAGCGCGCCAAACAGAAGCATGGCCAAAACAACTTTGGGATTAAACGCGTTTCCCGAACCTGAGCCGGTGCGGGCCATCAGATTTCCTCCACCAGACGCTGCAGCGCAAAATCGGCATAGGCGCTTCGCGCTGCCTTCCAGTCATCCGCGCCCAATTTCTTGAGAGCAAACAGGCTGCGCTCGACCCGATCTGCAATTGTAGAAAAGGCTGCGCGGGCGGGGGCCGGTAGCGCGGGTAGCGATGCCAGTTCGCGCGCGGTGCTCGATGGCTCGACCCAGCCCGGGCGCACAGAGGAAATCTGGCTGACGCTGCGCTTTAACAGCAGATGGGTGGCCTCGTCATAGCGACCTTCAGCGGCCAGCCGGTCGGCATCTTCGAGCAGCGCGAGAGCTTCCTCTTCGGGCGGAACCCAATCATCTTCTTCTTGCGAGCCGTCCTTGGCCGCCAGGTCGAGCACCGGAGCGAGCAATTTCCACAGCAGATACAAAACCATCAATACCGCTAACGCGATCAGGACCCATTTCACAACCGGCCAAGACGCACCGAACATTCCCCCAACCGGTTCAAAAATTTCACCCAGCCAGCGAAAAACATCGTCGAGCCAGTTCGGGCTGGGCGGGTCGCGTTCAGGTATCTCGATCGGAGCATATTGTATTGAATCGTCGGCGCGGACGCTTTCCCAGCCATTTGCCGGTGCACCCCCTGCATCCGTTTCAATCTGAACTGGCGCCGTAGTCACTTCTACGTCGTGGCAGAGCGCGCCGCACGGCGCAAGCGTCTGTCGGCGCTAACTATCTGAAACACGCAGAAAGTGCGCGATTTCACGCGGTTCCGCGCGCGCGTGCCTGTCGGTAGCTGCCAAGAATGCGCAATTCCTTGCAATGAAATGCCAGCTCTTCGAGCGCGCGATCAACCGCAGGATCGCCCGGGGTGCCGACAATATCCGCATAAAACATCGTCGCCGCAAAACTCGCGCCTTTCTGATAGCTTTCCAGTTTGGTCATATTGACGCCATTGGTCGCAAATCCGCCCATCGCTTTATACAGCGCGGCAGGGATGTTCTTCACTTCAAACACGAAAGTTGTCATCGCGGTTTCATCGCCCAGACTCTTCGGGTCGAGCGCCTCTTTCGCGAGGATGACAAAGCGCGTCATGTTGTCATGCGCGTCTTCGACTTTGTCTTCAGCAATTTGTAGGCCGTAAAGATCAGCGGCCAGCTTGGGGGCGATGGCGGCGATCGTGGGATCGCCGCGTTCGGCAACATGCGCTGCCGCGCCTGCGGTGTCTGCATAACTCAGCGGGACAATACCCCGTTCGCGCAAGAAATGCCGCGACTGACCCAGCGCTTGTGGATGGCTATAGGCTGCGTCGAACGGGCCCAGTGTTCCGTCCTCATGCGGGATCGCCATCAGCGCGTGGGTGATCGGCATGAAATATTCGCCGACAATCGCCAAGCCGCTTTCGGGCAGCAGAAAATGGATATCAGCCACACGGCCATTCTGGCTGTTTTCAATCGGGATGATCGCGCAGCCCGCAAGATCCTGTTTCACCGCATCCAGCGCGTCTTCAAAGCTGAAGCAGGGCAGCGGAAGAAAATCGGCGGTGGCCTGAGTCGCGGCATAATGCGAATTGGCACCGGGCGATCCTTGCAGCGCAACCGCGCGTGCAGGGTCGGCAGCAGCGGCTTTGCGCATTTTTTCGACGATATCGTGGGCGGGTTTAGGAAAGCTATGCATTGCCTGTTGCGCCTAACCGCGTGGTGAGCGCTGTTCAATGGTGTAAATCAGGCAACAATTGATGCAATCGCGGCTATTGCAGTCTGCCGGAGCAATCACTAAGGCGACGCGCATACACGCTAATCTTAAATTTCGCGGATAGTTTACGCATGGACGATCGTTTTAACACAGCAGCCGGTTGGGTACTTTTTTCCGGAATCATTGCATTGGGCCTGTCGATCATTAGCGGCATGTTCTTCGATACGCATCGGCCAGAGGCGATGGGCTATCCGATCGAGGTTGCAGATGCCGAAGGCGGCGCGGACGCTGGACCCGATTTGGGAACACTGCTCGCCAGCGCAGATGTTGCAGCAGGCGAATCCGAAGCAGCGGGCCGGTGCGGAACCTGCCACACTTTCAATCAGGGCGGCGCTGCGGGCACAGGCCCCAATCTTTACGGCGTTCTGGGCAAAGGCTTTGCATCTAACCCCGGCTTTGCGAATTACAGCGGTGACCTGAAGGGCGCAGGCGGAACCTGGGATTGGGAAACGATGAATCGCTGGATTCTAAACCCCAAAGGCTTGGTACCCGGAACTACCATGGGCTTCGCCGGACTGAAAAATGACCAGGCCCGCGCCAATATTCTGGCTTACCTTAACAGCCTTGGTTCGAATCTGCCGCTCCCCGAGCCGGTGGTTGCCGAAGAAGCTGATGAAGGCGACGCTGCAGAGGGTGAAGAAGCAACCGAAGGCGAAGCGGAAGCAACCGAAGGCGAAGCGGAAGCCGCGGATGGCGAAGCTGATGCCAGCGAAGAGACTGCAGAAGCAGAAGAAGCAGCAGCAGAGTAAGTTTCGCTTTTTTCGCTGGGGCGTTAGTCGCGCCCTTTGAATCCCTGCGCCACCACATACCATTCGGATGAGCCCTTGCGGCTGGCCGGCGGCTTGGCGTGCTTGACTGTTTTGAAATGCTTTTTCAGCAGGTCGAGCAATTCCCTGTCTGTGCCGCCCGCCAGAACCTTTGCGATATAGGTTCCGCCTTCGGATAGTGTCTCTACCGCGAACCACGCACCGGCTTCGACCAGCCCCATTGTGCGCAAATGGTCGGTTTGCTTATGGCCCACGGTGTTTGCGGCCATATCGGACATCACCAGATCGGGCGGCCCGTCGAGCGCATTTTCCAGCGCGGCGGGCGCATCATCATCAATGAAATCCATCTGGAAGATCGTTACCCCGTCAATCGGTTCGACTTCGAGCAGGTCAATTCCCACAATCGCCGCCTTGGGCGCCACTTTGCGGACGACCTGGCTCCAACCGCCTGGTGCAATGCCCAGATCGACCACGCGCTGAATCCCTTTCAGCACTTTGAATTTTTCGTCGAGTTCGATCAGTTTGTAGGCCGCGCGGCTTCGATAGCCGTCAGCCTTGGCCTGCTTGACGTAGGGGTCGTTCAACTGGCGCTGCAACCACAGGGTCGATGATTGTGTGCGCTTCTTGGCTGAACGGACGCGTTTATCCGGATTCTTTCCTGACCGGCTCATTTGGCATTCCGGATTTCTAGGCCGCGCATTTCCATCCGGTGCCGCTCACCTTCTGCATCGGCCGCCATCAGGCTGCGCAAGATACCCTCGCGAATTCCGCGATCCGCCACGCCCAGACGTTCGGCCGGCCAGATGTCCAGAATCGAATCGAGGATCGCGCATCCGGCCACCACCAGATCGGCCCGGTCAGGCCCGATACAGGGCAGCTCCCCGCGTTCCTCCAGCGACATGCCCGAAAGGCGCGTGCTGATATCGCGCATGGCCTGCGATGGTACGATCAAGCCATCAACTTCGCGCCGGTCGTAATGGGGCAGCTCAAGATGCAGACTGGCGAGCGTGGTCACCGTGCCGCTGGTCCCCAACAGCCGGATTTCCTCGCCCTGATTGGCATGTTTGGCGATACGTTTGGCAAAGGGGGCAAAGCTGCCTGCAACGACGCGCCGCATTTCGGCATAACGCTCCAGACGTTCTTCGCGCGTGCCGGTGCACCGGCCAACCGTATCGGTTAGCGAGACGACACCCCACGGCACGCTCTGCCAGTCAATGATACGCGGAATTTTGCCGCCCGGTTCGATCAGGATCAATTCCGTGGAACCGCCGCCAATATCGAAGATAACCGCTTGGCCTTCGCCGCCTTCCAGCAGGATGTGGCAGCCAAGGACTGCGAGGCGCGCCTCTTCCTCCGCCGTGATAATATCCAGAACTATGCCTGTTTCTTTGCGGACCTGTTCGATAAAGGCGGGGCCGTTTGAGGCGCGGCGGCAGGCTTCGGTGGCAACCGACCGGGCCAAATGGACATTGCGGCGGCGCAGCTTTTCGGCGCAGACCTTGAGCGCGCCCAGCGTTCGTTCCATCGCCTCGTCGCTCAGCCTGCCCGACATGGCGAGCCCTTCGCCAAGCCGGACCACGCGGCTGAAGGCATCGATCACGGTGAAATTTTCGCCCGATGGCCGGGCAATCAGCAGGCGGCAATTGTTGGTGCCCAGATCAAGCGCGGCATAGGCTTGCCTGCGGTGCGCGGGTTTTCCGCGGGCCGCCTGAAAGGATGGCTTCGTGCTGGTGCTGTTCGGTTTTTGCCCGTTACGCGCGTCGCCAAGCGAGCGTTTTGCAGACGGCGTTTTGGACTGTGAGGGGGGACGATAGCGAAAATCTGCTACCTTGCCGGACTTCTCGACCCCTCTTTGGTCAGCCCTGTTATTGTTGTCCGGCGGAGAAAAGTCCGCCATTTCAGTACTTTCTATTTCCTCTCACGATTTATTCGTGAGGACCTGACGCCAATGCTAACGGTGAAGCGGTGTTTGGGCAAGCATCGCATGCAGATTGCGGCCTTGACCTTGGATGCGCGCGAACCTACTTGCGCCACCGCGCGGCGAGCCTCCACCGATTCCCGCGCTGGCTTGGTGCCCCGTCGTCTAATGGTAAGACTGCGGACTCTGACTCCGTCAATTGAGGTTCGAATCCTCACGGGGCATCCATACTGCGCTCAGCAATCACCGGCTTGTGCCGTGCTCTTTCAAGCCGTATCGCTTGCGTATGACAGATAAAAAAGACGACCACGATCTGGGTGATCGTAAATTCTATCCCGCTGAACAGGAACAGAAGTTCTACGAAGCCGGACCCAGAAGCACTCCGCAAACAGAGCATCCCGCATACAAGCTGGCGTTTCAGGATCACGACTTCCTGCTGCGCGACGAACTGCGCCCGGTGCGCTTCCAACTGGAGCTGCTTAAGCCCGAGATGCTGCTTGACGAGGCGGGCGTTGGATCGACGCTGGTCATGTATGGTTCGGCGCGTATTCCATCACCCGATGCGGCAGAGGACCTTGTCGCAAATGCCCCGGAAGAGGGGAAACAAGTCGCCAAGAATCTCGCGGCCAAAGCAAAATATTACCAAGAGGCTTTCAATCTGGCGAAAATGGTCAGCGAGAAAGCGATTGTCGAAAACGGCAAACGCCAATTCGTTGTTACATCGGGCGGCGGCCCGTCGATCATGGAAGCGGCCAATCGCGGTGCTTCTGAAGCAGGTGCGGAATCGATCGGCCTCAATATCATCTTGCCGCATGAGCAAGCGCCCAACGCCTATGTGACACCTTATCTCTCGCTCAATTTCCACTATTTCGCATTGCGCAAGATGCACTTCCTGTTGCGCGCGCGTGCGGTGGCGGTTTTCCCTGGCGGATTCGGCACATTTGACGAATTTTTCGAACTCCTGACACTGATCCAGACGGGCAAGATGAAGCGCATTCCCATTGTGTTGTTCGGCAAGGATTTCTGGACGCGGGTGGTCGATTTTGAAGCTATCGCGGATGAAGGGACGATCAGCCATAAGGATCTTGACCTGATCCATTGGGCCGAAACCGCCGAGGATGCATGGGCGCATATCGCCGAATTTTACGAGCTTAATCGCTAGCTAAATCCGCCACGGCGGATAGCGGCGATCTTCTCCGGCTTGATAAAAGCAAATGCGATTGCCGCTTGGGTCGCTGATCCAGCATTCGCGCCAATTCCAGCCTTGATCAACCGGCTGCGGGCAGGCGATCCCTTGATCGCGCAGCTGGCCGGTGATGGCATCGACGTCGAGACATTCGAAATAGACGGACGCCCCGCCGATTTCGCCATGTCCGGTGGAAACTGACAGCGTCGCGCCGCCGGGGCTTTCAAAGCGCGCATAGCCATTGGAAGGGCTGTCGACGATCTGGACCAGGCCGATGGCGCGATAGAACAGCACGGCTTCTTCATAATTGCCGACCGGTAGAGTTATCTGGTTGAGCCGCGGCTCGCCCGTGAGATCCATCCGCACCGCCTGATGGCCAAGCGGACCGGCCATCGCACCATAACCGGGCGCATCGTGCAGCGCCAAACGAACGAACTCGCGTGCTCTACCGACGGCATCTTTCAAGGACAGACCAAAACCAAGAAACGTCGCGATCGCGCTAGAAAGCGAACATCCGGTGCCATGTGTATGGCGCGTGGCAATCTTTGGCGCGGTCCAGATGCAATCATCGACCCCCGGGCGGACAAGCCTGTCGGTGACCATTTTGGCGTCAACGTCTCCGCCTTTTGCCAGATGGGCGATGTCGCGCGCCGCCAGAGCGCCGCTTCCCCCCAAAATTTCGAGCTCTGCCACATTCGGGGTGGTCAGCGTGGCCATTGCCATCAATCGCTCGAACGCTGCGATGGTTTGTTCGTCCGCCAGCGCCGATCCGCTGGTCGCGACCATTACCGGATCGAACACTATCGGGACGTCCAGCTGTTCCAGCCGGCCTGCGACCACATCGGCAATCTCTGGCGATCCCAACATGCCGATCTTTACCGCATCGACGCCGATATCGGTCAGGCAGCTATCGATCTGTTGGCCGACAAATTCGGCCGAATGCGTTTCTTCCGCCTGTACGCCCAATGTGTTTTGCGCGGTGACCGATGTAATGGCGGTCATCGCATAGCCGCCAAGCATGGTAGTGGTTTTGATGTCGGCCTGAATGCCAGCGCCGCCCGAACTGTCCGATCCGGCGATAGAGAGAATCCTTGGTGGTTTTTTCGCCACGGCCAATCCTATCGGTTCATGCCTTGAATTTCCGTTCGGTGCTCGCCGGATATTTCTGTTGCAAGGCCTTTGAGCGCGTAGGCCGGTCCATCAGCTCGCCGCCGCAATTGGAGCAGATATCGTCAAGATCATCGGCGCATTCCGCACAGAATGTGCATTCGAAGCTGCAGATAAACGCACCGGGCGCATGGGCGGGCGTATCGGCGCCGCACCGTTCGCAATCGGGGCGCATTTCCAGCATTATGCCGCCTCTTTTACAGCGTCGCAGATCCGGTCGACGATGTTTTCGACCTGCGCTTCGTCATCGCCTTCGGCCATCACGCGGATCACCGGCTCGGTTCCCGAAGCGCGGATCACCAACCGGCCGTTCCCGGCGAGCTCTCGCTCCGCTTCCGCAATAACCGCTTTGACTGTTTCATTCTCCAGCGGCGCGCCGCCTTGATAGCGAACATTTTTCAGCAATTGCGGCACCGGGTCGAACAGATGCATCAACTCGCTGGCTTTCTTGCCCGATCGGACCAGACCCGCAAGAACGCGCAAAGCGGCGGTCGTGCCATCGCCTGTCGTTGCATAATCGAGCAGAATAATATGGCCCGACTGTTCGCCGCCGACATTGAATCCGCCCTCGCGCATTTTCTCCAGCACATGCCGGTCACCCACTTTCGCGCGTTCCAGCGTCAGGCCGATCGATTCCAGATAACGTTCAAGCCCGAGATTTGACATCACCGTTGCGACCAGACCGCCACCGGTTAGCTCCCCCTTTTCCGCCATGCGGGTGGCGATCAGCGCCATGATCTGGTCGCCATCGACCGTCTGGCCTTTCTCGTCGATCACGATCAACCGGTCCGCGTCGCCATCCAGCGCGATCCCGATATCAGCCTTCTCCTCGACGACTTTGGCTTTGAGCGCATCAAGCGATGTGGATCCGACGCCGTCATTGATGTTGGTACCATTGGGGGACACGCCCAATGCAATCACTTCTGCGCCCAGTTCCCAGATAGCGGAGGGCGCAACCTGATAGGCCGCGCCATTGGCGCAATCGACCACCACTTTCAGATCGTCAAACCGCGTTTCGTCGGAAACCGACTGTTTGACCGCGTGGATATAGCGGCCCTGCGCATCGTCGATCCGGCGGGCGCGACCGATCCCGGGGGCAGGGGCCAATTCCTGCTTGCCCTCGATGGCGGCTTCAATTGCAAGCTCGTCCTCGTCGGACAATTTGAACCCGTCGGGGCCGAACAGCTTGATCCCGTTATCTTCATAACGGTTGTGGCTTGCTGAAATCATCACGCCCATGTCAGCGCGCATCTCTTTGGTCAGCAGTGCAATTGCGGGTGTTGGCAACGGTCCGGTCATGATCACATCCATGCCGACACTGGTAAAGCCAGCCACCAATGCGCTTTCCATCATATAGCCTGACAGCCGCGTATCCTTGCCAATCACCACGCGGTGCCGGTGGTCGCCGCGCATGAAATGCCGCCCGGCTGCCTGGCCAACGCGCATTGCGATATCCGCCGTCATCACGCCCTGATTGGTGCGTCCCCTGATGCCATCAGTACCGAAAAACTTGCGTGCCATAATTGAGATTCTTGCCCCTGAGATTTGCCACAGGCTTCTGGCGCGATTACGCGGGCTTGTGAAGGGCCGCGACGCTAATTCGCAGTCAAATCTGGTAAACAGGGGCAATCAGTTGAATGACACTGCGCATGAGCCGCTAGAGCTGGTCACTATCAAGCTGCCCGTCTGGTGGACATTTGGTGGGTTGATCGCGGGCCTCACCACCGGCCTTTTGCTGGCTGACACAGCATTTCTGGAATCGGTTGCCAAACCGGTCAATCTGGTCGGCACATTGTGGCTGCGCGGTTTGCAGATGACGATCATACCGCTTGTCGCGGCGCTGCTGCTTCTGGGCATTTCGCAAATGGCGCAAGCCGCCAGGGCGGGCGCAACCGCACGGCGCATGCTGCTGCTGGTTTTTGCTGTTCTGGTGTTGAGCGGTGTGGTTACGGCGATCTTCATGCCCATGTTGCTGGCCGCGTTTCCGATCCCCGACGCTGCCTCTGCAATGCTTGTCGCCGATGAAGTTGAAAAACAGCAGGTCCCCGAGATCTGGCAATTCCTTGAATCGCTGATCGCGCCGAACCTGATCGCCGCTGCGGCAGAAACGGCGATGTTGCCGTTGACCATTTTCTTCGCCTTGCTTGCAGTCGCCATAGCCCGTTTGCCCGAAGTGCAGAAAAGGACGCTCATCAGTTTCTTCCACGCGCTTGCCAATGCAATGCTCACCATTATCGGCTGGGTCTTGTGGCTTGCCCCGGTCGGGGTGTTTGCGCTGGCTGTCGGCGTGGCGGCGCGTAGCGGCGGCGGGGCCTTTGCAACCTTGGCGCATTACATTTTTGCGGTATCGGCAATGGGCGCATTGGTGCTGATGGGGGCCTATTTTCTGGCGGTAATCGGCGGACGAAAATCGCCGCTGCAATTTGCGCGTGAAATGGTCCCTTCGCAGGCTGTGGCAATTTCGACGCAAAGTTCGCTCGCCAGTCTGCCGGCAATGCTGGCCAGTGCGAAGAGATTGGGAATTCGTGACGCTACCGCCGATTTCGTTCTGCCGCTTGCGGTGGCTATCTTCCGCGCCACCAGCCCGGCCATGAATATAGCGGTGGTGATCTATGTCGCGACTTTGGCCGGCGTGTCGCTGACCCCAGCGTTGCTGATCGCAGGGATCGCTGTTGCTTTCATCATCAGCGTAGGCTCGGTCAGTTTGCCTGGATCGATCAGCTTTGTGGTTTCCATCGGCCCGATTGCTTATGCAATGGGAGTTCCGGTGGAGCCGCTGGCCTTGTTGGTCGCGGTGGAAATGCTTCCTGATATCATGCGCACGCTGGCCAATGTGACGATGAATGTGGCGGTCACCGCGACGGTAGATCGCGGCGAAACACAGTGATTGGGAAAATTATGCAACGCTTTCGGCTGCTATGCGTTAAAGAAGCAACCAACCGATTCTAACCCACAACAGAGGGAAAAATTATGGCTTTCACACTACCCGCTCTGCCCTATGCAGATACTGCGCTTGATCCGGCTGTTTCGGCCGAAACATTGTCGTTTCACCACGGCAAGCATCACCAGGCCTATATCGACAAGATGAATGGCGCGATCGAAGGCACTGATCACGCAGATGCTTCACTGGAAGACATCATCGCGGCGTCGCGCGGTACCGACCAAGGGCTGTTCAACAACGCTGCGCAAAGCTGGAACCACGCGTTCTATTGGCATTCGATGGCGGCGGAAAGCACCAGCGCGTCTGATGAGCTGACATCGATGATCAACGATGCATTCGGTTCGCTCGATGGCTTGAAAGAACAACTTGCAGCGCGCGGTCTGGGCCATTTCGCCAGCGGCTGGGTGTGGCTCGCAGAGAAAGACGGCAAGCTTTCCATCGAGGAAACGCATGATGGCGACACTCTGGCGGACAGCGATTTCAATCCGCTGCTGACCATCGATGTGTGGGAGCACGCTTATTATCTAGATCACCAGAACAAGCGTCCGGCTTATCTTGAAGCAGTGCTGAGTTCCAAACTGAACCTGGCTTTCGCTTCGGAAAATCTGGCGCGCGGCACCACGTGGAAGTTTGCTGACGCGTAAGGCTGCCCGTCATTTACGGGAATTGAAGCCCGCCCTGCATCGAGTGGGGTGGGCTTTTTCCTTTGCGCCTCAGGCGGAGTGATCCGCTGCGCTGTCTTCGGAACCAAGCCCCATCAGATTTGTCGCGAAAAGCGGTTCGCCAAATATGAATCCGACCAGATTGGGTTTGCCGACATGGTCGAAAAATGCGGTCAGCATCAGCAAGATCGGGATAGACAATAGCGCGCCGAACACGCCCCAGATCCAAGAGAAATAACTCAGCGCAATCAGTATCATGACCGGGTTCATGGTGAACCGCGCGCCGAGAATTGATGGTGTGATCACGTTGGATTCGACCGTGTGCAGCGCAAGATAGGCCGCTGCCGGGATAAGTCCCAACAGCAATGTCTCTGCCGTTCCGATCCCGAAAAGTGCCAGTACGGCTGTCATGATCAACGGGCCGATATAGGGCAGGAAATTGAGCAGTGCGGCGAGGCCGCCCCACATGACCGGCGCTTCCACACCCAGCATCCACGCACCCAGCGCAACCACGATTCCGACGCAGCCATTTATCCAGGCAACGGTCAGAATATAGGCGGCAACGCGGTCTTGCACTTCGCGAAGCACGCGCGCCGCCTTGATGCTGGTGCCATAGGATGAAGCACGGTCGAACAGCAGATGCCGCCGCAGCCGGACGCGCGCCTCGATCATGAAGAATGCCATCAGCAGCGTGAGAAGTGTTTCCAGCAGCAAGCTGGGAGTGGCGAGGGCAAGCTGCTCGATAACCGAGGGGCCAGCCAAGACCACTTCGCTAGCGCCCGATTGCCCCATCAAGTCCGAAATCCGTTCATTGGCCATCGCGATCCATGCGAATTCTGCCTGCAGTTCAGAAAAGCGTTCGCCCGCCGTTTCAAACATCTGGGGAAGGCTGTCGAACAAAGCGGTGGCGGGCTGCAGGATCAGCGCCAGCGCCAGAATCAGAATTGCGAAGAAGGCGAGCAAGGCAATGAACGATGCAAGGATGTTGGGTACACCCCAGCCGGCAAGCTTGTCAGCCAATGGCGAGAGAATAATTGTAAGTATGATCGCCGTGGTAACCGGAAGAAACACCACGGACCCGATAGATAGAACAAAAGGCAAGGCGAGAAACAGGCCAAGGCCGATGAGCAATACAAGTGCAGAGATCAGCCGCAATTCCTGCTGGGCAAAGGCCATTCTCCGGCTGGGCTGGGTGGATTCTTGCCCTGACTCTGGTGGTTCCGCGATCATTGATCTCTTTGTGGTGCCATTCGGCTGATTGGGCAAGCTAAGTGCGCAAAATCACTGAAAAGAGCTGTAACTCTATGCTTTTGCGGTAACTCCTTTGCCTGCGGCAACATCGTCGAGCTCTTCCAAGATTGCGCGATGGGCCCGCTCATCGTCGGTTGAACGCTGGGGGATGTCGCCATCTTCGAGCATCGAGGTGAGCGCCGCGCGCGCGCGGCCAACGCGGCTTTTGATCGTGCCCACCGCGCAGCCGCAAATGTTGGCTGCTTCCTCGTAGGAAAATCCGCCCGCACCAACCAACAGCAACGCTTCGCGCCGCTCGGGCGGAAGTGTCAGAAGCGCACGGTGCATATCGGATAGGTGGATCGGTTCTTCTTGGCCGGCAGGGGCAGTCAGAACACGCTCTGCGACACCTTCATCATACTCGCCGCGAAACCGGTTGCGGCGCATATCGGTAAGGTATGCGTTCCGCAGGATCACAAATGTCCATGCCCGCATCGATGTTCCAAGCTCGAAACGATCCTGCGCGGCCCAGGCTTTGAGCATGGTCTCCTGCACAAGATCATCGGCAACATCGGGTCTGCCACACAAACCGCGCGCAAACGCACGCAGATGCGGTACCACCTCGGTCAGCTGGCGCTTGAAATCGGCCTTTTCGGCGGCCGTCCGCTCTTGCTTGGCCATCAGGAAGGATCGTCTAGCTTGGCCAGCAAATCTGCAAAGCTGTCGGGCAGCGGTTCGTCGACTACAGAATCATAAATCTCGCGCAATCCGTTGGCCCATGCCGGTTCGGATTTCGCGTTTTTGGTTCCAGCCTTGGCGGCCGTATCCTTGTCATTTGCCGGAGCTTTGTCAGCCGTCATCGATCGGTATGGCCTTTCTGCCAAAAATCTTCGCACTACTTTGCGCCGGAACGGCGTATAGCGTTAGCGTGCGTTGTTAAAAAGGGGAACGAAGCGTGCGCTTCTTTGTTCCCATTTTTAGGGCGTGGATGAGCGGTGGCAACAGGCTACGATGAATGAATGCAGGAATGTTCCTGCACCTTTTTAATGGCGAGGTGGACAGATTGGCACAACAAGCGCCCAGCGAACGCCGCGCCCGCCTGCTGCTGGTTGACCACCCGCGCGCAGTCCCGGTGGCGATTTTCCTGCTCATTGCAGCGATTACCGGACTGGGTGTTTTTGCGATCGAGAATGGCGAGCACCAGCGGGAGAACGCCGAACTGCGCGAACGCGCGCAGGCGGTTGCCTCAGCATTGGAACGGCGCGGCGGAACCACCGCATCCTATTTGCGCGCAGGAGCCGCTTTTTTCAGTTCGGTGGCGGAAGTGTCGCGGCCGCAATTCAACCGTTTCGTCAGCAATCTGCGGGTCGATTCCGACTATCGCGGGGCGGAGGGTATCGGTTGGGCCGCGCGCGTCAGGCCAGATGATCTGGGCGCTTTTGAAGAGGCCTATGGTTTGGCCGAAGGGCAGTCGATATCGGTGTTTCCGGTGCCAAGCAGTGACCAGTCCCAGATCGTCCCTGTCACTTATCTGCGACCAGACACTGAACGAAACCGCCGCGCTATCGGCTATGACATGTATTCCGAGCCTGTCCGTAGGGAAGCGATGGATGCGTCTGTACGGATATCGGGGCCGATAGCATCCGGGCGGTTGGTCTTGCGGCAAGAGGGTGTCGGATCCGATCCCGGCTTTATCATGTACATGCCGGTCTTCCAGGACGGCCGCTCACCGCGCCGGCTCAAGGGGTTTATCTATAGCCCGTTCAATGCGGCCGAATTCCTTTCCTCTGCCCTCGAGCTGGAAACCCGCGGTGAGAAGGGGCTGCGACT
This sequence comes from Pontixanthobacter aquaemixtae, assembly GCF_009827395.1. Lineage (GTDB taxonomy): Bacteria > Pseudomonadota > Alphaproteobacteria > Sphingomonadales > Sphingomonadaceae > Pontixanthobacter > Pontixanthobacter aquaemixtae. The sequence continues at coordinate 891,559 of NZ_WTYX01000002.1, forward strand.
CTATGATCAAGATGTCACGCCCGAACGCCTGCTGGCTGAGCTTCCGCCAGCGCAAAAGACTGGTCTGACGGTGACTGAGCCGGTGACCGTAGCCGGGCATGACTTTGTTCTGGAAGTGGAGTCAGCGCGCGGGAACACTCTTTCCAAACTGTCGCTGCTGACCCTGCTGTTTGGCGCCTTGGTTGCCGTATTGCTGATTGTGGTCGCGCGCCTGCTTACGCGTCAGGTGATTGAAGATCGCGCATCGCTAAACTGGTTAGAAGAACAGAACTCGATCCGCAATGTTTTGACGCGGGAGCTCAACCACCGCGTCAAGAATACGCTGGCCAATGTGCTTTCGATCATCGCTCTAACCCGGCGCAGGACGGATTCGCTTGAAGGTTTCGCCGATGCTCTCGACGGGCGCATCCGGGCTCTGTCGGCAACGCATGACTTGTTGACGCAATCGGAATGGGGAACCACGCCGATCCGATCGCTGGTGGAAGCAGAAATGGCGCCTTACGCCAAGCATTCCGACCGTTTGCTGGAAATGAGCGGACCGGATGTTGAATTGGCACCCAACGATGCACTCTCGTTGGGATTGGCTATCCATGAACTGGCCACAAATGCCGCGAAATATGGTGCGCTGAGCCAACCAGGCGGAAATGTCAGTGTCAAATGGGAGCTGCTCAGCGACGAGCTTGCCAAGATCACTTGGCTAGAATCCGGTGGTCCTCCGGTTCCGCAACAGCGATCGGCAGGGTTTGGCACAAATTTGATCGAAAAGATTGTCGCGCATGAGCTGAGCAATCCGGTCGACCTTCGTTTCGATCCATCGGGTGTCCAATGCACTGTGATCGTGCCACTGAGAAAGCCCAGCGAGTTCGCGATCCGCGCAGCACAGAATAGAAAATAACCGGGCCGTGCGGTCAAATCCTATCAGGCTTTGATCGCGCCCTCGTTCATGAACAAAGCTTGGCTGATCACGGTACGGACCGTCGATTCCTGAAACGGCTTGGTTACCAGATATGTCGGTTCCAGCCGGTCGCCGGTCAGCAGTCTTTCAGGGTAGGCGGTGATGAAGATGACGGGGACGTCGCCCATGGCAAGAATGTCATCCGCCGCATCCAGACCCGAAGACCCGTCTGCCAGCTGGATGTCGGCAAGAACAAGGCCGGGCCGGGTTTCGCTGGCCAGCTCCTTTGCTTGCGTCCGCGTGGCTGCGGTGCCGCAAACCTCGTGACCCAGCGAAGTCACAAGATCTTCCAGCTGCATTGAAATAAGTGGTTCGTCTTCGATAATCAGAACAGTGGTGGACGCTTCGGCTTCGATTTTCGCAATTGCCTCTCCTATCAGGCTTTCTACATCCGCAGCCGGAATATCCATGATTGTGGCAGCTTCCGAAACGCTAAAATTCTCGAGCGAGGTCAGCAGCAAGGCCTGCCGGTTGAGCGGTGTGACTTTGCTTAGCTTGCTATGCGCGACAGTTTCCTGGCGAGTGGAGCCCGCCTGGCGATTATCAGCTTCAGTATAGGCACTTGCCCATAGCTTGTTGAATGCGCGGTAGAGCGGCACGCGGCCTTCCTCGAGGCTGTTCTTCAAGTCCTGATCGGCGATGGCCGCTTCCAATGTCGCGCGAACATATGCGTCGCCCGAGGCCTGCGAACCGGTCAATGCGCGCGCATATCGGCGAAGAAAAGGCAGGTTTGCAGCAATTTTTTGTCCCAGCGACATGTGTAAGCATCCTAGAAAATTTCAATTAGGCGGCGGTACTCGGCATGGCGGTGGTTCCGCCATGTATTCTTTCACAGGGTATATGTCGGGTGCGGGCACTCGTCAAAGCAAAGAACGGTATAATGGGAAAAAGAAAAAACGTCTATAAATCAAAAATATATGTCAAAAATGGCGTTTTTCTCGATTATGTTGGGAACCGCATCACATGCCGGGCATTTTCTCTATATCACCGGCCAAGACCCCCCCTCCGTCCTATCGGCTGGTGATACGATCCCGAGAGGCTCCTGACCCCGAATAGGGGCAGGAGCCTTTCAAATTGTAGCGAGGACGGTTTGCAAATTTTCACAAGACTTCAGCTTGAATTGGGCCGGTGATCCGATCAGGCTTAGAGCCGTTCAATCCAGCAATGGCTTTTCATAGATTAGATATTCGCGGTTGATGGTGCTTTCGATAGCTTCGGCGATCGCGACCATCCCCTGATTGTCGTCCAGGATCCAGCCGACTTCTGCTCGCTGGGTATTGAATTTTGCATGCGCATCGCGGCGGATACCGTCGATCATCATGAAAGCCAGCTGACTTGCCAACCGTGAATTGTGATGTTTTTTCAGCACTCCCATCAGCGGGACGCGCATGTCGCTATCCACCGGGTTTTTGGACCATCTGAGCAGTTTGAACCAACCGAAGGGGAGCAATTTGCCGTCTATCTCTTTCAGCACTTTGTTCACATCGGGCAGCGTGATCATGAAGGCGGATGGAACGCCTTCGAGTTCGACAATGCGGACAATTTCCGAATGGACAAGCGGTTTGAGCTTCTTCGCGGCATAGGCGATTTCGCGGTCTGTGAAGGGCACGAAACCCCAATTGTCCGACCACGCATCGTTGAGAATATCCAGAATGATGCGGACTTCGCTGGCGAAATTATTCTTGTCAGCGCCGCGCATCACGATTTTCGGATTGCGTTCCCCCGATTTGACGATGCGCTGGATTAGCGGGGAAAATTCCTTCGACGTGTCGAGGTGATAAGTCAGCAGGCGTTTGGCCGCCGAGTAGCCGTAATTTTCGATCCAGCCCTGATAATGCGCAGGATGGTGACCCATCATAATTGTCGGCGAATGGTCATGCCCGAAAGTGAGCAGGCCGGGCTCTTCCCAGATCGACATCGATATCGGGCCGAGGACACGCGTCATTCCTTCGCTGCGGAGCCAATCTTCGGCCTTGTCCAGCAGCGCGCGGCCCACAGTTTCGTCCTCGGCATCGAAATAGCCGAACATGCCGGTTCCGGGACCCATGCCTTGCTTGGCTGGAAGTTTGAGAGCCAATTCATCGATCTGTGCGGAGATACGGCCAACGGGCCGTCCCGTACGGTGCGCGATGAACAGCGCGACGCGGGCATGTTCGAAGAACGGGTTTTTGGCCGGATCGATAAGCTCCAGCATCTCGCCGCGTAATTGCGGGACGCTGTGAGGTGTGCTGGCGGCGAAACGCATCCCCAGATCGACAAAGGCTTTGCGGTCAGCCTTGCTGACGACAGGGGTAATCACTATCTGGTCATCAGGCACAATCACACCTCTTTGCATCAATTCCGGCATTGCTGTTCAGCTTGGGTAAGCCCTTTCTGTGCAGTAACGCCTTTGTCAAGCGAGCGCCCACTGGCCTGCCCCTGGCAGGAGCAAACGGGTTGGGGCTGTCGCTGGCGCCATTTCTGCGGTAAAGCCCGCACCGGAACACGATTATGAACGTCGAGAACACGATAGAAGCGGTCGCAGCCGCCGCGAAGCCAGCCAAGATCGCGGATGACAAGGACATGCTGCGCGCGGCGCGCGATCTGACCAAGGATATTTCGGAGGCCAAGCCTTCGGTTTATTGGACCGATCTGTTGCTGTCGGCCGGGGTCGGCTATGCCGCGCTCGCCGGTGCCATTCTGGCTCCTGGCGTTCCCTTGGCGATAGCGTTGGGGTTGGTCGCGGTTTTGACGCTTTACCGCGCGCTTTTGTTCAACCACGAGCTGGCCCATATTCATCGCAATGCCTTGCCCGGGTTTCGCCTGGCGTGGAACGCGTTGGTGGGTATCCCGATGCTGACACCATCCTTTATGTATGAAGGGGTGCACACGCTGCACCACAAGCGCACCCAATATGGCACCATCGAAGACCCCGAATATCTGCCGCTTGCGCTGATGAAGCCGTGGTCGCTTCCGGTATTCGTATTGATTGCGTTGTTGGCACCTCCGGCTTTGGTGCTCCGCTTTGGCGTGCTGGTCCCGCTTGGTGCGATCATCCCGCCGGTCCGCAATCTACTATGGCAGCGGGCCTCTTCGCTCTCGATCAATCCCGATTTTCGCCGCCGGCCGCCGGAAGGCGACATGAAACCGCGCGTTTTTTGGCAAGAGCTGTTCGGTATGCTGTGGGCATGGGTGCTGATCGCCAGCGTGTTTGTGCTCGGGTGGAAACCCATTTTGGTTGCTCTGGCTGTGTTCTCTCTCGTTGCGGTGCTCAATCAGCTGCGCACTTTGGTCGCACATCTATGGGAAAATGATGGCGAACCGATGAGTGTTACTGCGCAATATCTTGACTCGGTCAATGTACCGCCGCCGGGCCTGATGGCAGAGGTTTGGGCGCCTGTCGGCCTGCGTTATCATGCGCTGCACCATCTGATGCCAAGCATCCCTTATCATTCATTGCCAGAGGCGCATCGGCGGCTGACCAGACATCTTGGTTCGGGTTCGACCATCGATGGCGCGAACCATCCGGGCATGTGGCATCTGGTCGGCCGGATCGCGCGAAGCACGATGATCATGCGCTGAGCTGATCCAGAAACCGTATCATCGCGCACCGGCGTTCGCGCGGCATACCCAGCGCAACTGCAGCTTCCAGCGATTCCGCCAGATGCGTGCGACCTTCGAAATTCTCAACTTCGACAAAGCCATGCCGGGCATAAAATGGCGCATTCCAAGGAATGTCCCGGTACGTGTTGAGCGTGATCGCGTGAAAGCCGTTATTTCTTGCGTCGACCGCCAACGCTTCCAATAAGCCCGCGCCGATCCCTTTGCCCTGCTGGCTCCGCGCGACGCTGATCTCGTTTAGATGAAGTTCCCGGCCCACCGGACCGCAGGCGGCGAAGCCGACAACTTCTGAGTCCGCTGTGGCGGTCAAACAATAACCCTTGGCGATCATTGCTCGATATTCGGCTGCGCTGGTCGAAGGCGGTACCGGTATGCCCGTAAGCGAGGGTTCCTCGCGCAGAAGGCTTGCCGCGTCATCCTCCACCGCGTGGAAGCTCTCCGCGTCTTCGCGCCGGGCAAGACGCAGCGACCAATCGCTCATTCCTCTGTCCGGATCAGGACCGTCTCACCGATAAGCAGGAACAGGAAGAACGGGGCCCATGCGGCAAGCAGCGGGGGATATCCGCCAAAGCTGCCCATCGCCAGCGCGGCATTATCGACCACGAAATAGGCAAAGCCCAGCGCCATGCCGATGATCGCGCGGACGAACAACTGGCCTGACCGTGCGAGACCGAATGCGGCAACTGCGCCCAGCAAGGGCATAAGAAAGGCGGATAGCGGGCCGGAAATTTTGTGCCACCACTTGGCGCGAAGCTCGGTTGTGCGCCGTCCGATCGCTTCATAAGCATCGATCGATCGCGACAATTCGAAAAAGTCCTGCGTTTCGGGATCCACGCTTTCCATCTCGATCTGCGCGATAGTCAAACCTTTGCCGACCACGAGGCTTTCAACCGTTCGTGTATCGGCGGCTGACACATCGAATTGTTCGACATTGGAGAGCTTCCATCCCGGATTGGCAAAGCTTGCGCTTTCCGCACGCAATTGTTCGGAAATCATTCCGTTCGGATCGCGGCTGTACCAGGTAACACCCTCCATACGGGTGTTGCTGCCTTTGCCGGTGAGCGTGGTCGCGGTCAGGATATTGGCGCCGTCGGTCAAGTAGACATTGCTGCGCACCCCCGGGTCGGCCGGGATTGGCCCATAGTCGTTGGCTTGCCATGCTTTGAGTGTAGCGGTGGCGCGTGTTACCACCCGCTCGTTGAATGCAAAATTTGCCACCGAGACGAGGGCTGCTGTCAGCAGCAATGGCGCCAGCACCTGATGCGCGGAAAGCCCCGCTGCCTTCATCGCCACGACTTCGCTGTTCTGGTTGAGAGTGACCAAAGTGATCAGCGTAGCCAGCAACACCGAATAGGGAAGGAAGCGTGCAATCAGCTGCGGCACTCTTAAGCCGATATAAGTCAGCAATTCACCCTGACCGTTTCCGGGAACCGCCAGAATTTCACCGGTCCGGCTCAGCAGGTCGAGCGCCATCAGGACGATAACCAGCATCACCAACATCGCGAGAATGCGCGTGATAAACAGCTTCGCGAGATAAAGGGTCAGCGAGCGCGACGGGAAGAAGTCGAATTGCATCAATTGCTCTCTCCCTATTCCGCCGGCGCTGTTTCAAGGCCGCGTTTCTTGCGGCCGAAAATCTTCGACACGCGCTTGCCAATTTTGGAAGCGGCGGTTTCGAGAGCGCCGATCGCCTGTCCGCCGGGAACAAAGGCCACGCGGTAATACATCCACAGGATGATCGCTGCGAACACCACAAACGGTCCCCACAAGGCGATTATCGGGTCGATCCTGCCGAGAGCGGCAACATCCTCCCCATATTGGTTTACCTTGTGATAGGAGACGACCATCACGATCGCGACAAACACCCCGAGCGCGGATGTCGATCTCTTGGGCGGGATCGCCAGAGCCACAGCGAGCAGCGGCATCATGATCATCATGACCACTTCGACCAAGCGGTAGTTGAAACTGGCCTGGCTGGCATCGCGCTTGGTTTCGGTGGTTTCTGCAGACCATCCGATCCGCAGCAATTCAGGAAGAATATATTCGCGTTCCGCGTCACCGCGCCCGCGAAATTCCTCGATCTTGGGTAGGTCGATCGGCAGATCGTGCCGGGTAAAGCTGAGCACGCGCGGGGTTTGCGTGTCCCCGCCGGTATCCTGAACAATCGTCCCATCGGTCAAACGCAGAATGATTGTGTCTGGACTGTCTTTGGTGGCGAGGAAATTGCCTTCGCGCGCAGAGATCGAGAGGACCTCTCCCTTGGTATTGGCGACCCTTGCGAAAATGCCTTTGAGCTGGCGGCCCTGATCCGCGCTTTCTTCGATCCGGAGCGCCATCCGGTCCTTCAGCGTGGTGAATTCGCCAACTTTGATCGATGCGCCAAGTGCACCCGAGCGCAGCTGATATTCAAGCTGGGCGTAAGTGTAACGCGCAACCGGCTGGACATAGAATACCAGCGCCACATTCGCGGCCATCAAAACACCGGTCAAAATGAAGGGAATGCGCAGCAACCGGGTGTAGCTCAGCCCGACCGCACGGAAAATGTCGAGCTCGCTCGACGTTGCAAGTTTGCGGAACGCCAACAGCACACCCAGCAATAGGCCCAGCGGGATCGCCAGACTTGCATATTCGGGAAACAGGCTGGCCAGCATTTTGAAAACGATGCCGACCGGTCCGCCTTCGGTCGCGACGAAATCGAACAAGCGCAGCATTTTCTCGAGCAACAACAGCGACGCGGCAAGCGCGAACACGCCCAGCATCGGGACGATGACCAATTTAAAAATATAACGGTCGATTGCTGGAATGAATTTGAACACGCTTACGCGATTTCGCTCGATCTAGTGGACGTTCTGACCGCCCTAGCGCGAAAAACCGTGCGGGTCATGTATTGTTGTGTGTCACCGAAACAGCTTGCCCCGGGGCGCCTTAAGCTTTTTCAAGCGTGCATTGCAGCGGGTGCTGGTTTTCCTTGGCGAAATCCATCACCTGATTGACCTTTGTTTCGGCCACTTCGTAGGAAAAAATGCCGCAAACGCCGACGCCTTTCTGGTGAACATGCAGCATGACCCGCGTGGCCTGTTCCATATCCATGCGGAAGAAACGCTTCAGGATCACCACCACAAATTCCATCGGTGTGTAATCATCGTTCAGCAGCAGCACTTTGTACTGGCTCGGCTTCTTCGTTTTCGCCTTGGTCTTGGTCGCGACGCCGGTTTCGCTATCGCTGCCCGATTCATCGCCATCGTCGGAAGATGATCCGGCTGCGGCGAGGAGAGGATCCGTCGGCAGGGTTGCGGGGATGCGGTAAGGTGTCATTGAGGCCTTAATATCGGAAGCATTGCGCCCTTCGCAAGAGGGATTAGCGACTGATTGCAGCATAAGTCTTAACGCTGTTGAAACGGGCGGTGCCCCGCAAAGAAAAACGGGCCAGACGGCATTGCCGCCCGGCCCGTTTCTTAGTCTCGCCGGAAAAGGAGGGAGAGAAACCGGCAGAGAACGAAAGGTTTTAAGCGCTAGGCTCAAGCAGCCTTGCGGATCTTGTCCATTGCAACGCTGGCGCGGCTCGAAAGCGGTGCGAAAGCGTCGTTAGCGAGCTTGACCCATGCTTCGGTGTTCTTCGAAACAGCGGCAACAGTCGCGTCGACGTTACGACGGGCAATCTTGCCTTGCAGTTCAACGAATTCCGAAGGTGATTTCACAGCAGCAACCTCTTTGACGTCGGCAGTTGCGACTTCGACAGCTTCCTTCACGTCAGCAACATAGGCTTTGCCCATGTCCTGCACGCCGGCGGCGAGGATCTTGCCAGCTTCGACAACAGCTTCGGCATTGGCTTTGTTGAATTCGCCCATTTCGGAAGCAAACTCGGTGCCTTTGTCATAAGCAGTCTTGGCGCGCTCTTGCAGATCGGCGAAGCCTTCTTTGACTTGAGCTGCGTAGTCGGTGGTTTTTGCTTTTGCTTTGGTCATGATAGTGTCCTTTGCAGTAGATTTCGTGGTTGGTTTGGAGACGGCGGTTTTGCGTTTCGCGGGGCGCTTCGCAGGGGCCTTCTTCGTGGCAGTTTTCTTGGCAGTCACTTTCTTCGGCGCTGCTTTCTTTGGCGCGGCCTTCTTTTTGGCCGGGGCTTTCTTCGCGACAGCTTTCTTGGCCGCAGGCTTTTTCTTCGCCGGGGCTTTGACAGCTTTCTTTGCTACGGCTTCTTTTGCCGGAGCTTCTTTGGTCAGCGAAGCTTTGTCCGCTTCAGCCGCCTTGTCTGTTGCAGCTTTCTTGGCAGCCGCTTCGGCATATGCCTTCTCAGCAGCAGCATCGATTTTGCTAGCATTGGTAGCCATGATCAAACCTCTTAACTTCGCGGGTGCAGCACCCTTTTGTTGCAGTGCACAAAATAGGCATTGCAACTTCGAAGTCAAGTGTTTTTTGTGCAGTGCAACATAACGTTGCAAGTATCTGTTTTATCTGGTTTTAACGTAGCTTCCTGGCGCGTCTTCGAGCACTTTGTCTCCGCGCCCGCCCGGCTTTCTTTTGCCTTTCGCGGGTACTTTCGCACTATCCAGGCTCTCCAGCCACTCGATCCAATCGGGCCACCAGCTTCCCGGTGTTTCGGTTGCGCCCTGCTTGAATTCCTCGAGCGAGGAAACGGCTTTGTCATTGGTCCAATATTGGTATTTGCCTGAACTGGGTGGATTCACCACGCCGGCAATATGGCCCGATCCGGCAAGCACAAAGCGCAGCGGGCCATTGAAGTGCTTGGTAACTTCCCACACGCTTTCGGCAGGCGCGATATGATCTTCCTTGCCGGCTTGAACATAGGTGGGCGTTTTAACTTTGGTGAGATCGATCGGAGTATTGTCTGCAGCCAGATTATCGGGCTGGACCAGCTTGTTGTCCCGGTAAAGGTCTCTCAGATAGTCTTGATGCCATTGCGCGGGCAAATTGGTCACATCGCCGTTCCAGTGGAGCAGGTCGAATGCGGGATAGTCTTCGCCCAGCAGATAGTGATTGACCCAATAGTTCCAGATGAGCCCATTGCCGCGCAACAGATTGAAAGCAGCGGCCATATACCGGCCGTCCAGATAGCCCTTGGGTGTGAGCGTTTTCATTCCATCCAGCTGTTGGTCATCGATGAAGTGCAGCAGCTCGCCCGCTTTGCCGAAATCGACCTGAGCGGTGAACAAAGTCGCGCTTTTGACCATATCTTCCTGACCGCGGCGGTGCAGGATCGCCAGCGTCGCGGCCAGCGTGGTTCCAGCAACGCAATATCCGATCGTATGGACTGACGGGACTTTAAGCCGGGTGCGGATATGCTCGATCGCGTCTATTTGCGCGAGGATGTAGTCATCCCACACCACATCTTTCATGCTTTCGTCAGCCGATTTCCAGCTAACCACAAAAGTTGTCACGCCCTGTTCCACCGCCCAGCGGATGAAGCTGTTCTTGGGATTCAGATCGAGAATGTAGAAGCGATTGATCCATGGCGGGAAAATCACCAGCGGTGTTTCCAGTACCTTATCCGTGGTCGGGGTGTACTGGATCAGCTGATAGAGCGGGGTTTCGTGCACCACTTTGCCGGGCGTGGCGGCAATGTTCTCTCCCAATGTGAAAGCATCGGGATCGGTATGGGTCAGCTGTCCCTTTTTCAGGTCGGTGATCAGGTGCTCCATACCTTTGACCAGATTTTCGCCTTTGGCTTCCATCGTCCGTTCCAGAACGATCGGATTGGTCATGGCGAAATTGGCCGGGCTGCTGGCGTCGATCATCGCTTGCGTTGCGAAGCGCAGCTGCTCGCGCTTGGCGTTGTCAAGTCCGGGCACCTCGTCCACCATTGCATTGAGGTGCTCGGCAACCAGCAGATATGTCTGGTGGATCAGCGCAAAGGCGGGCTGATCGCTCCAGCGGCGATCAGCGAAACGGCGATCCTGCCGCGGCAGATCCTTGTCTTCCTCGCTCATAGCATCGGGCCCGATGCCATATCTGCCGAGCACCGTTTGCCATAATTGCAAGCTGTCTTCCCACAGCGCCTTTTGCTTGGCGGGCTCTGTCAGCGGCATTTGTTGGGACCAATCATGCATCACGCTGATCCACTGCATTGGATCAACGACCGCAATGGGCGCTTCGCCGGAGAGTTTTTGTTCGTTCTGAAAATCGAGCCACATCTTTTGCAGCTTGCCGCTGATTTCGGCCCATTCCTGAAAGTCTTGCGGCTGTGTTATTGCGCCAAGCGTTGACGGGTTGAACATGCCGGCCATTGCTGTGCCCAGCATGGGCGACCCCATCATCGGCGATGCCATGCCTTGTCCGCCAGGCATAAACTGACCGAACAATTGCTGCATCATCTCGGTTTGCTTTTGGACGGCATCACCAAACAGGTCGGTCGGATCGCTCTTGTCACTCATCTGGCTTTGGTCCCGGCTTGGGGTTTAAAATTACATCTTCACAATAGCGAAGATGATCGGCAATTGCACCTGAGACGTGATTAGGTCACAACCGTTACAATCTCCCGTTGAATACGAATTTTCAGGATCGAAAATGAACACCGACTTCTACCGCATGAAACGACTGCCGCCTTACGTGATTGCAGAAGTGAATGCGATGCGCGCGGCGGCGCGGAAGGAAGGGCGCGACATTATCGATCTGGGGATGGGTAACCCCGACCAACCGCCACCGCAGCATGTCATCGATAAATTGTGCGAAGTGGCGCAGAAATCCGACGCGCACGGCTATTCGCAGTCCAAGGGTATTCCCGGCCTGCGGAAAGCCAAGGCGAATTATTACGGGCGCCGTTTTGGTGTCGATCTCGATCCTGAAACCGAAATCGTCGTGACGATGGGATCCAAGGAAGGGCTGGCCAGCCTTGCCAATGCGATCACCGCGCCCGGCGATGTCATATTGGCACCGAATCCGTCCTATCCGATCCACACATTCGGATTCATTATCGCGGGGGCGACGATTCGCGCGGTTCCGACAACGCCGGATGAGGAATATTGGCGGGCGCTGGAGAATGCGATGGCATTCACCGTCCCTCGTCCCAGCGTGCTGGTGGTCAATTTCCCTTCCAACCCGACCGCAGAAGTGGTTGATCTGGCGTTTTACGAACGGCTGGTGGCATGGGCCAAAGAGAACGAGGTCTGGATCCTTTCCGATCTCGCCTATTCGGAACTCTATTATGACGGCAATCCGACGCCTTCGATTATGCAAGTGCCGGGGGCCAAGGACGTGGCGGTTGAATTCACCTCTATGTCGAAAACCTACTCGATGGCCGGATGGCGGATGGGTTTTGCAGTCGGCAATAAGGAACTGATCGCCGCGATGACGCGGGTGAAATCCTATCTCGACTATGGGGCATTCACACCGATACAGGCAGCCGCCTGCGCGGCGCTCAATGGTCCGCAAGATATCGTCGAAACCAATCGCGCTCTCTACCAGAAGCGCCGCGATGTCATGGTCGAATCATTTGCGCGCGCCGGTTGGGATATTCCGCCACCGCCTGCATCGATGTTCGCCTGGGCCCCTTTGCCGCCTGCTTTGAAAGACATGGGCAGCCTCGAATTTTCCAAACAACTGTTAACCCACGCAGAAGTCGCGGTCGCGCCGGGCGTTGGCTATGGTGAAATGGGCGAAGGATTTGTCCGGATCGCAATGGTGGAAAATGAACAACGGCTTCGCCAGGCGGCTCGCAATGTAAAGCGCTACCTTTCGTCTCTGGGCGCCTCGGGCGAATAGGTAAAAGCAGCCAGTCTGGACCTAACTATGCTTCGATTCGTTGCGTCTCGCCAAACAATGATTTATTAAGGCCTCGATGAGGGACATGATCCACCCATGACTGTTGCGACCGCGCCTTCGATAACTGACCGCCAGCGAGACGTGCTGGAGCGGATCGATCGGCGCGTTCCGATCAAAGTTATCGCTGCCGAAATGGGGGTATCCGATGCGCGGATCAATCAACATATCCGCGCGCTGAAGGACAAGTTCGAAGTCGAAAGCATGGGGGAACTGGTCGAGCTTTATCGCGCGACCCCGGACTATGAGAACACCCGGAGTTCATCGACTGAAGAGCCCTATAGAAATTCTCTATACAGAAATTCTCAGCTGCCCGATCAGCCGGATTTCCCCGATCAACGGGATCGGGTCGACCCTGGTGAGATCATTCTTTCCGATTCGCATCACGTCCTCATCGATGCGCCTTGGCGAGAACCCCGGGAACCAGTGGTCGTCCCATCCAAACTCGATGGCGACAATGCTGTCTTGTACAGGCTTGCCGCAATGGTCGGAATAGCTTTCGGCGTGATCGCTATGGTTGTTCTGGTTGTTACGGCCTCTTTGAGTTTGAGTGCGGCCATCGAAGGCAAAGCCGAGGTCCGCGTAGACGAAACCGGACGGTCCTATTGATTTGAGGCCCGTCAAAGCAAGGGCACAAATTATGACCAACACAATCCAGAGCGATGCTCAAAATATCCGCAAACTGATCCGCGAGGCCGAAGGCCTGTCAGATGAATTGCTTGTCGCTTGTGCAAAGCTGAAACAGGCAATGCTTGTTGCGCGTCAAAACCCTTCGGTCCAGTTGTCGACCGGGCAGAAGGCCCTGATGCGGCTTGTCGAAGCCGAAAGCCAGGCTATTGGTGTTTCCAGCAATCTGTTCCGTGTCCATGGCGAACTCAATCGCGTTGGACGTGAAACAGCCGGCTTCGAAGATGGTCACGTGACGCCGCTCGAAGGGCATCTTGTCGCTGATCCGGCGGAGTCTGTCGCCGCCTAGGAGGAACCTCTGCAGATATTCGAGCTTTTCTGGACGAACAGGCTTGAAGTCCAATACGCCCTCGTAGCACTTCTCTTTCTCGCGGCCCTTGCCAAAGGTGCGGGGCCCGAGAAAGCCTGTGCCACGACATTCGTGATGATGATCGTCGTTGATCGGGCGTATCACTGGATCATCGATGCAGGCGGATTGATAGACCAAACAGATCCCGTCCATTTTGCGATCGACATATTTGCACTGTTTTCACTGGGAATCATCGCACTGCGAGCCAATCGGAACTACCCCTTATGGCTAACCGGATTTCAGATTGTTGCGACCGTTGCGCATCTGGCGAAGGCATTGATGCAGCAGATTTCGCCGACTGCCTATGCGGTCATGTACATTGCTCCGTCCTATTTTCTGATCATCATTCTGGGGTTGGGGATCTGGTTCCATCACAGGCGAGTGAAACGCTTCGGCATGTACAGGTCCTGGAGGGACAGGCCCCTGACAGCGGCGCAGCGCAGGTCGCCCAGCTAGCGGGGCAGCTATGCGCGCGATTCTTCGCGGGACGGGCTTTCCCGGCAAACGCCAAACGTCTTGGCCGCCGAAGGTCGATGGTTGATCCGCGCGACATGACATTCTTGACCTATCTGCGCGAGCGGCTGTGCCGCGGTGCGAAAGAACATCTGCTGGTAATTTTCTGCGACCGGCAAGGCCGCTATCTCGAAGATGCGGAAATGGGTTGGGGAACTTCGCACTCGATCCATCTGAACATAGCGCAATTGTTTCGCAGGGCGCTGTCAATCGATGCCGCTTCGATGGTTTTGGCGCATAATCACCCCTCGGGCAGCTGCCATCCCAGTGAGGACGACATAGAGGCCACACGCAAGCTGGTGAGCGCCGGAAGCTTGCTGGGGTTCGAGATCAAAGATCATATTATTGTCACGCAGAAAATGGCGTACAGCATGCGCGCCGGCGGGCAGTTGTAACCGCATTGAGACACATGTGGCACAGCAACCTGTTTGCTGGCCCATAAATGCCAAGAAGAGCCTCGCGCATTTTACCCCAAGCAGGCATCCTCATCGTCAAAACAGGCCAAGCACGCAGCCACGAAAACATCCTCGCTCTGGACAGATTTCCGCGCATCGGTAACGAAGGCAGCGAACTAGCCATGTTTGTGGCGATTTTGGGTGAGGAATATGCAACTTCAGGAAAACGACCGCATCTCGATCGAATTGGGAGATGATGGTGTTGCGCAGGTCAGGCTCACGCGGCCTGACAAAATGAATGCGCTTGACCCGCAGATGTTCGAACGGATCATCGAAGCCGGGCACGCCTTGCACGAAATGAAAGGTCTGCGCGCGGTTGTCCTGTCGGGTGAAGGCAAGAGCTTCTGCGCGGGATTGGATACGTCTTCGTTTGGCGCGGAACCTTCGCCTGATGCCCCGCCCCTGACCGAGCGTACTTACGGGAATTCCAACAAGTTCCAGCAAGTCGCGATGCAGTGGCGCAAATTGCAAGTTCCGGTAATCGCGGCGGTGCATGGTGTATGTTTTGGCGGCGGGCTACAGATCGCGAGCGGCGCGGACATTCGCGTCGTCACGCCCGATGCGCGGTTGGCGATCATGGAAATGAAATGGGGGCTGGTCCCGGATATGGCAGGCTTCTTCCTGTGGCGCGGGCTGGTGCGCGACGACGTCTTGCGCGAACTCACCTATACCAACCGGCAATTTACCGGCGAAGAAGCCAGGGAATACGGATTGGCGACCTTTGTCGATACAGACCCTGTTGCCCGGGCCACCGCAATCGCCAGCGAAATTGCCAATCGCAATCCGCACGCGATCCAGGGCGCAAAGCGTCTTGCGAATGCCATGGTGGAACTGGAAGGTGATGCGATTTTGATGGAAGAAAGCATCGAGCAAGCCGCGGTTATGCGGACAAAGAACCAGATCGAAGCGGTTATGGCCGGAATGGCCAAACGCGCGCCGGCATTTGACGATGTCTAGGCGCTAACCGAAGATCGCAACCGCCTGAATGCCCGATAGCATCTGTTTGCCGTCGGCATTCCAGAGCCTGAGCCGCTCGCTCGAATATCCCTGATCAGCATGATCGCTGGCGGTTTCCACGAGCCACCAGCCATCGCGTGTGACCGGCTCCGTATCGAGCACGTTGAATGACCAATTGATCGAACTGAGTGGCCCGCGGCGTTGCATGACCCGCATTGCCGACGGGGGAAGCGTGTCGCCCATCAGAACCAGTTCGGAGATCGGATCCGTATTTGAGGGTTCTTTCAGGCGTACCCACCTGCGAATGACAGGCTTTCCCGCATCCTGTCGGTCTGCGGTGTAGTGAACGTCGAAATTGTTGCTGACGAATGAAGGCGGGTGGCGCGAATCTACCGCGGGGGACGCGCCGGGCAGGCCTGGGCCCTCTCCGATTGGGGCTGAGGGATAGACCGCATTGGGGTCACGGCTCGTGCCGAACACCCAGACCGCGGTGAGCGCAATTTTGCCATCCGAAATGACTTCGCTCCGCAATTGCGTGACATTGCGCCCCTGGCGAACAATTTCGCTTCGCAGCTCAAAATCGGCACCAACAGGGGCTACAAACCCGATTTGGGCCGCACGCAATGGCGGAAGATCGGTAAATTTGCGGATCGCATGGGTGTAAGCCAACAGCGCCGACGCGCCGCCGTATAGGGTACGCCCCTGCATCCAGTTTTCCGCATTGAGCAGGGTCACTGCACCATCGCTGTTACCAATCGGGTCAATCAAATCTGCTACGCTCATGGTTCGGTTTCATAGCGAAACTATTGGCCGTGGCCAGCCCAAAGCGCGCAAAGGCGAAAGCAGGATTGCGTTGGCGAATTTTTGCCGCTAGTTGCGCGTCTCCGCATGGATGAGGCCCGATGGCGGAGTGGTGACGCAGCGGTTTGCAAAACCGTGCACGCCGGTTCGATTCCGGCTCGGGCCTCCAACTTTTCGCGGGTCAGGTTTGTCAGGAAAATCGCCTGCACCTGCCCGCAACGCCGCTTTAGCTCAGGTGGTAGAGCACATCATTCGTAATGATGGGGTCACTGGTTCGAGTCCAGTAAGCGGCACCATTAGCCCTCAACTCGGTTCACACCTTTGGTGGGCGTAAGATCAAAACTGGCGTGTTGCGGCGGTATTGCTGATAGGCGGGATCATCGCCCCATTTCTTGTCAGCCGCCTTGTCGAGCATCGCGATACCGCTGACTTTGGTTAGCAGAAATGTCACGAAAACCGGTGAAATCACCACCAGCCATCCTGCGCCGGATAGCAGGGGGACGGCGATTATCAGGATGCCGGTCCACAGCATGATCTCCCCAAAGTAGTTCGGGTGCTGCGACCATGCCCAAAGCCCTGACTGAATGAACTTGCCCTTGTTCGCATCATCCTTCTTGAAGGCGCGTTTCTGGCGGTCGGCAACCACTTCGATGGCAAAGCCGGCCACCCAGACAATTGCGCCGAGCCAGAAGAACACGCCGAGTGGGGCAGGGGAATCGGCGGCAATAATTGCAATCGCAGCGGCTGCGGTGAAGAGCCCCCAGCAGGCCTGCAGCGTCCACGCCACCAGGAATCGCGCGGGATTGATTTTGATTTTGTCGAAACGGCCATCATGCCCGTCTTCGCTGATCCGCTTGAACAGGAAACTGCCCAGCCGGATGCTCCAGACCGCGACCATTGCGGCGACCACAATTGCCCGCATATCGAGCGGCGCGGCAAGGACGCAGGCAACGGTAATGATCGTAAGATAGGTGATCGAGCCGACGAGGTCATAATATTTCTCGGTCTGCGCGATCGCGGCCGGAATAAAGGCAATCCAGTTCACTCCGAAGGACACAAGTGCGCAAACAAAAAACACCGAATAGCCGTTCCATTGCTGCGTATTTGCACCGGCAAACCATGCGAAGGCCAAGGCGGCAATTGTGGCGATTGCAACAACCATCAGGCTGCGCGCTGAATGTTTCGTTTCGGCCATGCTCAGTTCCCTGTATCAAAGCTGCAATTGGTCGTGCCCCGGCCAATTGTGTTCCAGTCAAACACTGCTCTGTCAAATGTAAGCCGATCAATCGAGGAATGGTTCCCGCGCGGGTGAATGGCCTGCAATTCCCGATTTGACGGTTCTTGACGTTCTTGGCTGTGGCCAAGGAATTCTCGGCGCGTCACAAGGCTTTCCTGCTATCCGCCGCGCCGATCAATATGGTAGCGACGCCCACATGAATGCTGCCATCGCCACGATTTCTGAACTGGGAAAGCGCGCCAAAGTTGCTTCGCGGCATATGGCTTGCGCAACGACGGAGGCCAAGAACGCTGCCTTGACCGGAGCGGCAAATGCGCTTCGCCAAGCTACGCCGCGTCTGATCGAAGCCAATCGTGCTGATGTTGCAACCGTTGCAGACACCCGCCCCGCATCTTTCATCGACAGGCTGATGTTGGATGAGCAGCGGATCGAAGCGATGGCTGCGGCGCTTGAGGATATTGCCGGTCTGGCCGATCCGGTCGGGCGTAAACTTGCCGAAGTCGACCGGCCAAACGGGCTCAGGATCGAGCGTGTTGCAGTGCCAATCGGTGTGATCGGAATGATCTATGAATCACGCCCGAATGTCGGTGCAGATGCGAGCGCGCTTTGTCTAAAATCGGGCAATGCGATTATATTGCGTGGCGGATCGGAAAGCCGAAATTCCACACGCGAAATAGTTGCCTGCATGCGGGAAGGGCTGCGCAGCGCCGCATTGCCCGAGGATGCCGTGCAGGCGGTGGAAACCACCGATCGAGCTGCGGTGACAGAGTTGCTTCATGCGGTGGACTATATCGATCTGGTCATCCCCCGCGGCGGGCGCGGACTGGTGGAATTGGTGCGCGATCAGGCGAAAGTGCCGACTTTGCTCCATCTCGACGGGAACTGTCACAGCTATGTTCATGGCGATGCAGATTTGGACAAAGCCGCCTCGATCATTCGCAACGCGAAAATGCGCCGCACGGGTATTTGTGGCGCGACCGAAAGCATCGTGATTGATCGCGGCGTGGCCGGCCGGCTGGTGCCCATGTTGGCGGACGCGATGCCCGATTGCGAATTGCGCGGCGATGCCGAGGTGGTAGCGATCGACAAGCGGATCGCCCCTGCCACTGCGGATGATTTTGGCACCGAATATCTGGAAGCGATTGCTTCGATCAAAATCGTTGATGGCTTGGAAGAGGCGATCTCTTTCATCGGCACACATTCGTCCAACCATACCGACGCGATTATCACCGAGAACCAAGACGCCGCGAACCGCTTTATGGCCGCGGTTGATAGCGCGATTGTGATGCACAATGCTTCCACCCAATTTGCCGATGGCGGCGAGTTCGGGATGGGGGCAGAAATCGGTATTGCTACGGGCAAAATGCATGCGCGCGGCCCGGTTGGTTTGGAACAACTCACCAGCTTCAAATATCTGGTTCATGGGACCGGGCAAACGCGCCCATAAAGCGGCCGGACCCAAAAAAAGGCACTCATCCTTTAGTCGGTGTCGAGTACGCTCACTTTGGGATCGGTTTTGGGCATCGAGAACATGCCGGTTACCGGATGCGGGACATAAGGTGCCTCGAGCGACTTGATCTCTTCTTTTGACAGCTCGACATCGAGCGCCGCGACCGCATCTTCGATATGTTTTGGTTTGGTCGCGCCGATGATCGGCGAGGTCACTTCGCGCTTGTGCAGCACCCATGCCAGCGCGATTTGCGCCATTGGCAAGCCGCGTTTTTCGGCCAGAGCCGCGACCGCATCGACCACCGCATGATCGCTTGCATCCGCATTGCCATAAAGCGCTTTGCCGACCAGATCGGTTTCGGACCGGTTGGTTTCGATATCCCACGGCCGGGTCAATTTGCCGCGCGCCATCGGGCTCCAAGGCATCACCGCCACGCCCTGATCGGCGCATAGTGGCAACATCTCGCGCTCTTCTTCACGGTAGAGAAGATTGAGGTAATTCTGCATCGAGATGAAACGTTTGAGCCCCTTCGTCTCGCTGATATGCAGCATTTTCATAAATTGCCACGCATACATCGATGAGGCGCCAATATAGCGGACTTTGCCCGACCGGACGATGCCATCGAGCGCTTCGAGAATTTCCTCCATCGGCGTTTCCAGATCGAGGCGGTGGATCTGGTAGAGATCGATGTAATCTGTCCCGAGCCTGCGCAGGCTGTCATCCACGGCATGCATCAGCGCTTTGGCGGAGAGACCGCCTGTGTTGGGTGCGCGCCGCCACGGGAAGAACGCTTTGGTCGCGATTACTATTTCGTCGCGCCGCGCCATTTGCTTGAGCAGCCGGCCGGTGATTTCTTCCGACGTTCCGCCCGAATAGGAATTGGCGATGTCAAAAAAGTTGATCCCCGCTTCCAATGCCTCGCGGATCAGCGGGCGCGAGGCGTCTTCATCCAGCGTCCAGTCATGGCCTTCGGCGGCGGCATCGCCGAAGCTCATGCAGCCCAGGCATAGGCGCGAGACGGTGAGGCCGGTATTGCCGAATTTGGTGTATTTCATGAGAGACTTTCGCGGGAGTAAGTTGATCAAACACATCTTATGGGGCGCGCGCAATGTAGGAAAGTTTTTCTGCGCTTGCAGATATAACAATATCTTTATATGCCCTCGGGAATGAAGATCGAAACCACCATGCGCGCGCTGACAGACCCGACGCGGCTGCGGATCATGCGGCTGCTTTCGGCGATGGAGCTCGCGGTGGGCGAGCTCGCGCAAGTGCTCGGCCAGAGCCAGCCGCGCGTTTCGCGCCATGTGGCGATCCTGTGCGATGCGGGCCTGGCAGAGCGGCACCGCGAAGGCAGCTGGGTGTTCCTGCGCGCCGCGATCGGCAATGAACGCGGCGATCCGGTGGGCGAGGCGGTTGCGCGCCTGCTCGCCACTGCAGAGCGCGAGGACACGGCATTTGCCGCGATGTGCGCCGATGACCGGCGGCAGCTCAACAATATCCGCTCCGCGCGCGAGGAAAATGCAGCGTCCTATTTCGCGCAGCATGCAGACGAATGGGACGAGCTGCGCCAGCTCCACAGCCCCGATCAACTGGTCGAAGAGCGGCTGCTGACGGCGTTGGGCGGCGAACCCTTGGGCCAATTGCTCGATATCGGCACCGGCAGCGGGCGGATGGCGGAACTTTTTGCGCCGGGCACCGCAAACGGGGCCGACCATGTGATCGCGCTCGACAAGAGTCTCGATATGCTGCGCGTTGCGCGGGCAAAATTGCAAAACCTGCCATCCGGCGGGATCGAACTGGTGCAAGGCGACTTTCTGGCGCTGCCGTTCAAAGCGCATCGGTTTGACACGGTGCTGCTCCATCAGGTGCTCCATTTCGCGCAGGATCCGGCCGCGGCCTTGGCAGAGGCGGCGCGCGTGACCCGCCCTGCCGGGCGCATCGCGATTGTCGATTTCGCCGCGCATAACCGCGAGGAATTGCGCGACCGCCACGCGCATGCGCGGCTCGGCTTTACCGACAAGGCGATCCGCGATCTGCTGCACGAAGCTGGCTACGAACCGGCCAGGCCGATCGCGATGGATGAAGGCGAACTCACTGTAAAAATCTGGCTCGGTACCCGCTTGGGAACCCCGGCCTCCACCGATGCACGAAAGGCGGCCCGATGAGCCCCACTCTCAACCAGATGCACGAAGCGCGCACCGCGCTCGACAGCCCGCTCTTTGAAGGTCTGCCGGGCGATATCGACGTGTCATTCGAATTCTTCCCGCCCAAGACGGACAAGATGGGCGAGACTTTGTGGCAAAGCGTGGAAACGCTCAAACCGCTTGGCCCGCGTTTTGCTTCGGTCACCTATGGCGCTGGCGGTTCAACCCGCACCCGCACGCATGAACAAGTCGTGCGGATCCAGAACGAAGCGGGCATCCCCGCCGCCGCGCATCTGACCTGCGTTGCGGCAACGCGCGAAGAAGTGAACGAAGTTGCGCGGCATTACTGGGAAGAGGGCATCCGCCATATCGTCGCGCTGCGCGGCGACGCCCCCGATGGCGGCGGCGCCTATTCGCCTCATCCGGGCGGCTATGCCAATGCGGTGGAACTGATCGCGGGGCTCAAGGACATTGCCGATTTCGAAATATCGGTCGCGGCCTATCCCGAAGTCCATCCCGACAGCCCCGATGCGCAAGCCGATATCGAAAACCTCAAGGCCAAATTCGATGCAGGGGCGACGCGCGCGATCACCCAGTTCTTCTTCGATCCGCAATGTTTCTTTGAATTTCGTGACAAGGCTGCGGCTGCCGGTATCAAGGGCGAGATCGTGCCCGGCATCATGCCGGTAATGAGCTTCGCCGCGGTCCAGCGCATGTCCGGCCTGTGCGGCACCGCGATCCCGAACTGGATGGAAGGGCTGTTTGACGGCCTCGACGAACGCCCCGCCGCGCGGCAGCTGGTCAGCGCCACGATCACCGCCGAACTGTGCCGCCGTCTTTACGCGGGCGGTGTGCGCCAGTTCCACTTCTATACGCTCAACCGTGCAGAACTGAGCTATGCAATTTGCCATATGCTGGGCATGCGCCCCACAGGAGGCGTCAAATGATCTCCCCTTCAACCGCACGTGAAAGGCTCTATGCCGAAGCGGCGAAGCGCGTCCTTGTTTCGGACGGTGCGTTCGGTACGCAAATCCAGAACCGCAAGCTGTCTGAAGAGGATTACGCGGGGGATTTGGGCCTGAAAGCGGATCAGAAGGGCAATAATGATATTCTCGCTCTGACCCGTCCCGATGTGATCGAAGACATCACTCGCGCCTATCTGGACGCCGGGTCTGATGTCATCGCGACCAACACATTCTCTGCCAATGTCATCAGCCAGGCGGATTATGCGGCAGAAGCTTTGGTCCGCGAAATCAATGTCGAAAGCGGCAAGATCGCGCGCAAGCTGGCCGATGAATTTGAAGAAATGGATGGCCGCCCGCGCTTTGTTGCGGGCGCGATCGGCCCGACCAACAAGACGCTGTCGCTTAGCCCCGATGTCGAAGACCCGGGCTTTCGCGAGATTGATTTTGATTATCTGACGCAGGTCTATCACGAACAGGCCGCCGCGCTGGTCGAAGGCGGCTGCGATTTCATCCTGATTGAAACGATTTTCGATACGCTCAACGCCAAGGCAGGCGTGATGGCGGTCAAACAGCTGGAGCGTGAGCTGGGCCGCGATGTGCCGATCATGCTGTCGATGACGCTGACCGATCTTTCGGGCCGCAACCTGTCGGGCCATACGGTGGAAGC
The DNA here is from genome assembly GCF_009827395.1 of Pontixanthobacter aquaemixtae. Classification (GTDB taxonomy): domain Bacteria; phylum Pseudomonadota; class Alphaproteobacteria; order Sphingomonadales; family Sphingomonadaceae; genus Pontixanthobacter; species Pontixanthobacter aquaemixtae. Next base: position 914,112 of record NZ_WTYX01000002.1, read on the forward strand.
GTTCTGGTATGCGGTGCGCCACGCCAATCCGGTGACCGTAGGCCTCAATTGCAGCTTCGGCGCTGAACAATTGCGCCCGCATGTGCAGATGCTGGGCAAAATCGCCGATTGTCTATTGATGGCCTATCCCAATGCGGGCCTGCCCAACGAATTGGGCGAATATGACGAATTGCCCGCGACCACCGCATCGCTGGTCGGCGAGTGGGCGGATAATGGCCATGTGAATATTCTGGGCGGATGCTGCGGCTCCAGCCCCGATCATATTGCTGCGATTGCCAAAGCCGTTTCTGGCGCATCCCCGCGCCGCGTGCCTGCGCGTGATGTGCAGATGCGGCTTGCCGGACTTGAACCCTTTACGGTGGCGGCGTGAGTTGTGCCGTCATCCCAGCGAAAGCTGGTATCGCTCTTCGCCGCCGCGACCTGACTGATAACGATCCCAGCCTGCGCTGGGATGACGAGTAGACAAATGAACGACATCTCAACCGCCAACTTCGTCAATATCGGCGAGCGCACCAATGTAACCGGCTCTGCCCGGTTCAAAAAGCTGATCATGGCGGACGACTATGACACCGCCGTCGAAGTCGCGCGCCAGCAGGTCGAAAACGGCGCGCAAGTGATCGACGTCAATATGGACGAAGGGCTGCTCGACGCGGTCCATGCGATGACGACGTTTCTGAAACTGATCGCTGCGGAGCCCGATATCGCGCGCGTCCCGCTGATGATCGATAGCTCCAAATGGGACGTGATCGAAGCGGGTCTGAAATGCGTTTCGGGCAAGCCAATCGTTAATTCGATCTCGATGAAGGAAGGCGAGGAGCCATTCCTCGAACAAGCGCGCAAGTGCATGGATTATGGCGCCGCCGTGGTGGTGATGGCGTTTGACGAGACGGGGCAGGCGGACACCAAAGCGCGCAAGGTAGAGATTTGCAGCCGTGCCTATGAACTGCTGACCGGCATCGGTTTCCCGCCCGAAGATATTATTTTCGATCCCAACATCTTTGCGGTGGCGACGGGTATCGAGGAACATGACCGCTACGGGCTCGATTTCATCGAAGCGGTGCGCGAAATCAAGGCGGCCTGTCCGCTGGCCAAGACATCGGGCGGCCTGTCCAACCTGTCTTTCAGTTTTCGCGGGAACGAGACCGTGCGCCGCGCGATGCATTCGGTGTTCCTCTATCACGCGATCCCCGCGGGCCTCGATATGGCGATCGTTAATGCGGGGCAGCTTGATGTCTATGACCAGATCGATCCGGCGCTGCGCGAGGCGTGCGAGGATGTGATCCTGATGCGGCCGGTGGCCAAAAGCGATGGGGGCGATGAGTCCGCGACAGAGCGGCTGATCAACCTTGCCGAAAGCTATAAGGGCAAAGACGCCAAGGCCGAGAAGGAAGCGCAGGAATGGCGCGGTTGGGCGGTTGAAAAGCGGCTCGAACATGCGCTGGTCAAAGGGATCGACGCGCATATTGTCGCCGATACCGAAGAAATGCGTTCCGCCACCGAAGAGCGCGGCGGGCGGCCCATCGAAGTGATCGAAGGCCCGTTGATGGACGGGATGAATGTGGTTGGCGATCTGTTCGGCAGCGGCAAGATGTTCCTGCCGCAAGTGGTCAAATCCGCGCGCGTGATGAAGAAAGCCGTCGCGCATCTGATCCCCTTTATCGAGGCCGAGAAGGACCTGCTCGCGCCCGAGGAGCGCAAGTCCAAAGGCAAGATTATCATGGCCACGGTGAAGGGCGACGTGCACGATATCGGCAAGAACATCGTCGGCGTGGTGCTGCAATGTAATGGCTATGATGTGGTCGATCTGGGCGTGATGGTGCCGTGGTCCAAAATCCTCGAAGTGGCCAAGGATGAGAATGCCGATATGATCGGCCTGTCGGGCCTGATCACGCCGTCGCTCGATGAAATGGTTACGGTGGCAGAAGAAATGCAGCGTGCGGGCATGACCATGCCCTTGCTGATCGGCGGCGCGACCACCAGCAAAGTCCACACCGCGCTGAAGATCGATGAAGCCTATGAAGGGCCGGTGCTCCATGTGCTCGACGCCAGCCGCGCTGTTGGTGTGGCTTCAAAGTTGCTGTCTGATACTTTGCGCGATGACTTTGTCGGAGAGGTAGCGAGCGACTATGCTCATGTCCGCGATGTCCGTGCAGGCAAGGCGCAAAGCGCGCTGCTGACGCTGGAGGAAGCGCGGGCGAACTATTACGACGCTTTCCTCAGCGACAAGGCTGCGCCGCCGGACAAGCCCGGCGTACATGTGTTCGAGGATTGGGATCTGGCCGATCTGCGCGGCTGTATCGACTGGACGCCGTTCTTCCGCGCGTGGGAATTGCACGGCAATTATCCGGCGATCCTGCAGGATGATGTGGTTGGCGAAAGCGCGCGCAGCCTTTTCGATGATGCGCAGGCGATGCTGGACAAGATCGTGGGTGAGAAATGGCTGACCGCGCGTGGGGTTTGTGGCTTCTGGCCTTGTGCGAGGGACGGTGATGATGTGACCATCCACCGGGAATTTATCCGACAAGGGGGCCGCGAAGAACACGTCGTGCTTCCTTTCCTGCGCCAGCAGGTCAAGAAAAGCCGCGACCGCGCGAATATGTGCCTGGCTGACTTTATCGATCCGGCGGGGGACTGGATTGGCGGTTTCGCTGTCGGCATTCACGGGATCGAACCGCATATTGCGCGCTTCAAGGCGGATAATGACGATTATTCGGATATTCTGCTCAAAGCGCTGGCGGACCGTTTTGCAGAGGCCTTTGCCGAGCGGTTGCACCAGCATGTGCGCAGCGATCTGTGGGGCTATGCGCCGGGCGAGCAGCTGACCAACGAAGCGCTGATCAAGGAAAAATATCGCGGCATCCGCCCTGCGCCGGGCTATCCGGCCTGCCCCGATCACAGTTTGAAACCGATCCTGTTTGAACTGCTGGAGGCGGAGCAGAATGCCGGGCTGTCCTTGACCGAAAGCTTCGCCATGTGGCCCACCGCTGCGGTCAGCGGGTTCTATTTCGGCCACCCGGAAAGCCAGTATTTCGGCGTCGCGCGGATCGGCCGCGACCAGCTGGAGGACTATGCGAAGCGGCGCGGGGTGGATCTTTCCACCGCAGAACGCTGGCTGCGTCCCAATCTCGATTGACCGCCCGCGCGGAATCGCGCAGGAAATATCCGTCGCCAAGGAAGTGATTCTTTGGCCGATACGCGGGAGAGACCGTTGGTAACAGCCAGCGGCACCGAAGGAGCAACCGCCCCGGAAACTCTCAGGTACACGGGACCGCGTATTGGCAGACACTCTGGAAAGCGTCGCATCAATTCGCGGCCACCGAAGGGGTAAGCGCGCGGTACCTGTCAGTAGGGGGCGCGTTAAAACTCTCAGGTATTCCCGACAGAGGGGGTGCAGAAACGGCGGGCCGCATGGCGTGCCTGCACTCTAGCGGGAATTACTATGAGCGAAGACATTTCTGATACCCATCCTGACGATATGCCGGAAAAGCCGGTGCTGCCGCTGGACGCCTGGCACCGCAAAATGGGCGCGCGGATGGTCGAATTTGCCGGCTATCAAATGCCGATCCAATATGCGGGCGAGCATCTCTTGCATGGGGGCGGAATCGTGGCCGAACACAATTGGACGCGCGAACATGCGGGTCTGTTCGATGTCAGCCATATGGGGCAGCTCGGCGTCGAAGGGCCGGACGGCGATATGCAAGCGGCGGCCGATGCTCTCGAAGCGCTGCTTCCCGGCGACATTTCCAGCCTGTCCGAAGGCAAAATGCGCTATTCGCTGTTGATCGACGAGGACGGCGGGATTCTCGACGATCTGATCGTAACCAATGCCGGGCCGCGCTATACTATGGTCGTCAATGGCGCGTGCAAATGGGACGATATCGCCCATATTCGCGAGCATCTGCCCGACGATATCACGCTGACCCATTACGACGATTACGCTCTGCTCGCGCTGCAAGGGCCCAAAGCAGGCGCGGTCTTGGAAGAGCTTGTTCCCGGCACGGGCAAGCTGGTTTTCATGACCGCGGGCCTGTTCGAATGGAACGGCGCTCATATCTGGGTAAGCCGCTCGGGCTATACCGGCGAAGACGGCTTCGAGATTTCGGTTCCCGCCGACAAGGTTGAAGAATTTGCCGATGCGCTGGTTGCCAATGAGCATGTCCAGCCGGTTGGTCTGGGTGCGCGCGACAGCCTGCGCCTCGAAGCTGGTCTTCCGCTCTATGGCCATGATCTCACCACCGAAACCGACCCGGTTTCCGCGCGGCTGCTGTTCGCGCTCACCAAATCGCGCCGCGAAAGTGGCGGCTGGATGGGCCATGCGCCGGTTGCGGAAAAACTGGCAAACGGCACCCAGACCAAGCGCGTTGGGCTGAAAGTCGAAGGCCGGATGCCGGCGCGCGAAGGTGCGCTTGTTTTTGACGGAGATAAAGAAATCGGCCGCGTCACCAGCGGCGGTTTCTCGCCCACGCTGGGTCATCCGATTGCGATGGCCTACGTCGCGTCGGACTATGCCAAGACGGACACCGCATTGCAGATCGAAGTGCGCGGCAAACGCCTCGATGCGGTCGTGACCCCGATGCCTTTCGTGCCCCAGAATTATTACCGAGGAGAATGAACCGATGGCCCGCTATTACACCGATGAACACGAATGGATCGACGTGGAGGGCGATACCGCCACCGTCGGCATCACCGATTACGCGCAGGAACAATTGGGCGATATCGTGTTTGTCGAAACCCCCGAAGTGGGCACGATGGTCGACAAAGGCGGCGACGCGGCAGTGGTCGAAAGCGTGAAAGCGGCGAGCGACGTCTACGCCCCGATCAGCGGCGAAGTGGTCGAAGGCAATGCGGCGCTGGAAGAGGATCCGGCGCTGGTCAACACCTCGCCCGAAGAGAATGGCTGGTTCTTCAAAATGACCATTGGCGACAAGGACGAGCTTGATGGCCTGATGGATGCGAAAGCGTACGAGGCGTTTGTCGCGGGGCTTTGATTTCACTTGCCCCCTCTTCTTTAGAGGAGGGGGTTGGGGGTGGTGGCGACCGACAGGTCGCGCCCGCCGCGGCACCACCCCGCTGCGACTAGGCATTGCTGCGCAACGCCAAGTCTCACTGCCCCTCCTCTAAAGAAGAGGGGCGCAAGGAGATATAATGCGTTACCTACCTCTAACCGATACTGACCGTTCGGCGATGCTCGATACTATCGGGGCTTCCTCGGTCGATGATCTGTTCGTCGATGTGCCCGAAGTCGCGCGGCTGGACGGGCCGATCCGCGATTTGCCGATGCATGCCAGCGAGATGGCGGTTGAGAAGCATATGCGCAGCCTGTCGAAGCAGAATTTGGCGGCGGCCGATGCGGCGTTTTTCCTCGGCGCCGGGGCCTATCGCCATCATGTTCCTGCTTCGGTCGATCATATCATACAGCGCGGGGAATTCCTGACGGCTTACACCCCGTACCAGCCCGAAATCGCACAGGGCACGCTGCAAATGTTGTTCGAATTCCAGAGCCAGGTGGCGCGGCTTTATGGCTGCGCGGTGGCCAATGCGAGCATGTATGATGGCTCGACCGCGTGCTGGGAAGCGGTGGCAATGGCGAGCCGTGTCGCGCGCGGCAAACGGCGCAAAGTTGTGCTGTCGGGCGCGCTGCATCCGCATTATGCCGAAGTCATCAAAACGATGGCGAAATTCACCAAAGACGAGATTGCCGGTAGCGAACCCTCGATCCAGGCGCAGCCCGACAATGAAGGCCTGATCGCGCGGATTGACGAGGATACCTCCTGCGTCGTGGTGCAATATCCCGATATTCTGGGCCGCCTGCCCGATCTGGAACAAATTGCCGAGGCTGCGCATGCCAAAGGCGCGCTGCTGATCGCGGTGAATACAGAGCCGGTGGCGCTGGGCGCGATCAAATCGCCGGGTGAACTGGGCGCCGATATCGTTGTTGGCGAGGGCCAGTCGATTGGCGTCGGGCTGCAATTTGGCGGGCCTTACCTTGGCCTGTTTGCGGTGCGCGATCCGAAACATGTGCGCCAGATGCCGGGCCGGCTTTGTGGTGAAACCGTCGATGCCGATGGCAAGCGCGGCTTCGTGCTGACCCTCTCAACGCGCGAGCAGCATATTCGGCGCGAAAAAGCGACATCGAATATCTGTACCAATAGCGGGCTGTGCGCGCTGGCATTCAGCGTGCATATGACGCTGCTGGGCGAGAAAGGCCTGCGGCAATTGGCGGCGGAGAACCACCGGCTAGCCTGCATCGCAGCGGACAAGCTGGCGGCGGTCCCCGGTGTCACCGTTCTCAACGACAGCTTCTTCAACGAGTTCACGATTTTGCTCGATGGCGACGCGCGGCAGATCGTGCGCGATCTGGCCGATGACAAGATCCTCGCAGGTGTCTCGCTTGCGCGGCTCTATCCGCATGTCGATGGCTTTACTGGCGGCCTGCTGGTCGCGGTGACCGAAACGACCACAGAGGAGGATATCGAAACCCTCTGCTCCGCGCTTAAGGAGAAATTGTCATGAACGCGCCAAACCAGAGCGGATGGAAGCCGACCACCCCTGAAGCCGGCGACGGGGCGCAGGGCGGCCTCGCAACCACCACCGGCAACAAGGCGTTGATGCTGGAAGAGCCGCTGATCTTCGAGATTGCGGACAACCAAACCACCGGCGTTGATCTGCCCGAAGTGGATGCTGGCGCAGCAGACCGTCTTGGCGGGATGGCACGCGATGCCGATATCGGCCTGCCGGGCCTGGCAGAGCCTGAAGCGGTGCGGCACTACACCCGCCTCAGCCGCCAGAATTACGGTATCGATCTGGGCTTCTTCCCGCTCGGTTCGTGCACCATGAAACACAATCCGCGGCTCAATGAAAAAGTCGCGCGGATGCCCGGCTTTGCCGATGTCCATCCGCTGCAACCGGTCGATACGGTGCGCGGTGCGCTGGGCGTGATTAACGAGCTGGCGCATTGGCTGATCGAGCTGACCGGCATGCATGGCGTGGCGATGAGCCCCAAGGCGGGCGCGCATGGCGAGCTATGCGGGATTCTGTGCATTCGTGCTGCTTTGGAAGCGCGCGGCGATGCGCGCGAGGTAATCCTCGTGCCCGAAAGCGCGCATGGCACCAATCCGGCCACGGCGGCCTTTGCCGGTTACCGGGTGGAGGATATTCCCGCGACGCCCGAAGGCCGCGTTGATCTGGAGGCGCTTAAGGCTCGCCTCGGTCCTGACGTAGCGGGCGTGATGATCACCAATCCCAACACCTGCGGATTGTTCGAACCCGATATGCGCGCGATTTCGGATGCGGTGCATGAGGCGGGCGGCTTCGTCTATTGCGATGGCGCCAATTTCAACGCCATCGTCGGCCGCGTGCGTCCGGGCGATCTGGGCGTCGATGCGATGCATATCAATCTGCACAAGACATTCTCCACACCGCATGGCGGCGGCGGACCGGGATCGGGCCCAGTGGTGCTGTCCAAAGCGCTCAGCCCTTATGGCCCGCTACCATACACCGCGCGGACCAAGGACGGCGTGGTCCATCTGGTCGAAGAAGAAAGTGCCGATGAATTTGCGCGCGAACATTTCGGCGGGCCGCTCAGCCATTTCGGGCGGATGACCGCGTTTCACGGGCAAATGGGCATGTTCACCCGCGCGCTGACCTATATGCTCAGCCACGGCGCGGACGGGCTTAAGCAAGTGGCCGAGGATGCGGTGCTCAACGCCAATTACATCCTGCGCTCGATGGAAGATGTGCTGCACGCGCCCTATGCGCATAGCGGCCCGTGCATGCACGAGGCATTGTTCGGTGATAAAGGCTTTGCCGAGGGTCTTTCGACGCTCGATCTGGCCAAAGGCATGATCGACGAGGGGTATCATCCGATGACGATGTATTTCCCGCTGGTGGTGCATGGCGCAATGCTGGTCGAACCGACAGAGACCGAGAGTAAAGCGACGATCGACCAGTTCATCACCGCTTTCCGCAGCGTGGCAGAGCGGGCCAAAGCGGGCGATGAAAGCCTGAAAACCGCACCGCATTATGCGCCGCGCAGCAGGCTCGATGAAACCGCGGCCGCGCGCAAGCCTGTGCTCGCTTACACAGATCCGCAATAGCCGCGCGTCGCGCAGCCGCGCGGCCGGTTACCGGCAAGGGCAGTTTTTCACAGGGGGCCAATTCCGGCTTGCAGCGGCGGGCCAAAATCGTACTGTGCCACCTTGGGGAGGTGGTTCGTGAAGCGAATCCGGAAACAGGCTTTGGCGCTGATCGCGGTGCCCATCGCGGCCGCCGCGGCGTTCTTCGCCGGCGGGGTGTCCCCTAGTGACGCGCAAACATCTGGTAATGGCCGTTATGAAGGCGTTGCCACCTGCGCCGGTTCGACATGCCATGGCCGCGCAGAGGGCAATGGCGAAGTTGTCCGGCAAGATGAAATCGCCACTTGGCAGGAACCGTCATCCTCGACCGGGGCGCATAGCCGCGCCTATGCTGCATTGGCTTCGCCGCGCGGGCGGCAGATTGCGGCATCGCTGGGCCTTGGGGCGGCGACCTCTGCGCCCGCCTGCCTCGGCTGTCATGCGACTTATGTCCCGCAATCGCGCCAGGGCGCGCGGTTTCAGGTTTCGGACGGTGTCGGCTGCGAGACATGCCACGGGCCGTCATCGGGCTGGCTGGCGGTGCATTATGCCGCGCCCGCAACGCATGCTTCCAATGTCGCAGCCGGGCTGAATCCGCTGGAGCGCCCGCAAACGCGCGCGCGGATTTGCCTCGATTGCCATTTCGGCAGCGCGGACGGGAACCAGTTTGTCACCCATTCGATGATGGCGGCGGGCCATCCGCGCGTTGCTTTCGAACTCGATCTGTTTTCCGCGCTGCAGCAGCATCATGACGAAGACGATGACTACGCCGCGCGCAAAGGCGGGACTGACAGCGTGGCGCTGTGGGCGGTCGGTCAGGCAGAGGCGGTGCGCCGCTCCACCGATCTGTTCGCGCGCGATGGCATCGGAACGCAGGGCGTGTTCCCCGAATATTATTTCTACGATTGCCACAGCTGCCACCGCTCGATCAGCGACGGGCCGCAGCGCAAGCTGACATTCGAAACCAATCCGGGGCGGCCGATCCCGTTCGGCATGGCGCCCTATAATGACGAAAACATCATCATGCTGTCCGCGGTGTCGCGGGCCTTGGCGCCGGGCCGCGCATCGGCGTTTGATGCGGCGAGCAAGAATTTCCACCGGGCAATGGGGCAGGGGCGCGGGCAAGCCGTTGCCGCAGCGCAAAAGCTGAGCGGGGAAGCGGCGGCATTGTCCACCGCGCTGGCGCAGCGCAGCTATTCGGGCAATGACGCTTTCACAGTGGTCCAGATGATTTCCGACCGCGCAACCAATCCGCGCTTCACCGATTATGCGGGATCGGCGCAAGCGGTGATGGCGGTCGATACGCTGCTCAATGCGATGGTTCGCGATGGGCGCATTACGGTGGGCGCGGCTGCCGGTATCCGCGCCAATATCAACCGCGCCTATGCCGCGGTGCGCAGCCCCAACAGCTATCAACCGGCGCAGTTCCGCGCGGCTCTGGGACAGGCGACCCGCGCCATCGGGGCGCTGCGATGAGAGCGGCCAGAGCGGGTAGAGCGGGCAGGCTGTGGTGCGCAGCGGCGACGCTGGCTCTGGCCCTGTCCGGTTGCGGCGGCGGGGATAGCGGTTCTGCCCCGACCGGCGGTATTGGCGGCACACCGCTACCCAGCCCGACACCTCCGCCCGCCGGACGATTATTCGCCGATCCCGCGATGGAATCGCTGTCGGTCGGTGAAGTCCAGCAGATCATGGCGCAAGCCATCGGGGAGGCGCAGGCGCGCGGGCTCCCCTCGACCATTGCTGTGACCGACCGGGTCGGCAATGTGCTGGGCGTGTTCGCGATGACCGGCGCTCCGGCGAGCACGACCGTAAGCCGCACCACGATTGGCGGCACCGCGGCTGCGGGCAGCGAAGTCGGCCTGCAAGGCGCGGCGGTTCCATCCACCACCACCGCCATCGCCAAGGCGGTGACGGGGGCCTATCTGTCGAGCAGCGGCAACGCCTTTTCCACGCGCACCGCAAGCCAGATCGTGCAGCAACATTTCCCGCCCGCGCCCAACACCGCTGGGCTGGAAAGCGGCCCCTTGTTCGGGGTGCAGTTCAGCCAGCTTCCCTGTTCGGATTTGAACACGCGTTTCACCGGCGGCGCCGGGGCGAGCGCCTTTATCGGGCCCAAGCGATCACCGCTCGGCCTCGCCGCCGATCCGGGCGGTTTCCCCATTTACAAGAACGGCGTTGTCGTGGGCGGGATCGGCGTTTCGGGCGATGGCGATTACGGCTTCGATACCAACACGATCGATGTCGATGCCGATGATGAGGAAGCGATTGCGCTGGCGGGAATCCAAGGTTTTGCCCCGCCGGTTGATATCACCGCAGACCGGATCCCCGTCGATGGAACCTCGCTGCGCTTCAGCGATATGGGGGTGGGCGATCTCGGCCCGCTGCAAACCAGCTTCGGCGCGGTCAACGGCCCGGCAGGCAGCCTGGTCGCGGTTGGCGGCTATACCAGCGGTGCGATCATCGCGGGCACGGCCTATGGCAGCGAGGCATCGGGCATCCGCCAAAGCACCGCGGCAGAATTTGTCAGCCGCGACGCTTATGTGCTGACCAATGGTGCGGGCGCTGGGCGCTTCCCGATCCGCGCCGGGACTGACGGTGCAAGCGTTTCCACCCCGCTGACCGCAGCGGAATCGCGCGCAATTCTGGAAGATGCCTTCACCATCCTGTCGCGTTCGCGCGCGCAAATCCGCCGCCCGCTCGACAGCCGGATGCAGGCGACGATCAGCCTGGTCGACACGCACGGGCAAGTGCTGGGCATTGTCCGTTCGCCCGACGGGCCGATATTCGGCACCGATGTTTCGCTGCAAAAAGCGCGCACCGCCGCGTTCTTTTCCAACGCCGCCGCTGCATCGCAATTGCTGGGATCGGCAGCGGGCGCGCCCTATGTCCAGCGGGTGCGCAATTTCCTTGGCGATCCGAATGCCTTGACCGGCACTGTGGCCTTTGCCGACCGGTCGGGCGGAAACCTGTCGCGCCCCTATTTCCCCGATGGCCAGGTGGGCACAGCGCCCGGCCCGCTATCGGTGATGCAAACATCGACATTCAGCCCTTTCGCGGTTGGCCTGCAAACCGATCTGGTTGCGGGCAATATCGTGACGCATCTCGGCTTTGTGCAGAGCCTCAACGCCGATACCCCGCAACAATGCAGCGATGTGCCCGATGTGGTGGCGGGCCAGAAACGGATCGCCAACGGTATCCAGATTTTCCCCGGATCGGTCCCCGTCTATCGCGGCAGCGAGCTGGTTGGCGGGATTGGCGTTTCGGGGGACGGGATCGATCAGGATGACATGGTCAGCTTCCTTGGCCTGCACAATGCAGGTGCGCGATTGGGCGGGATCGGCAATGCGCCCGCTGCCATTCGCGCCGACCGGATTGTTATCAATGTGGGCGGGCAGGGCGTGCGGCTGCGCTACGTCAATTGCCCCTTCGCACCCTTCCTCGACGATCCGGCACAGAATGTTTGCGAGGGGCTGTAATGAGCGCCCTTTTCGCTCTCCCGCTTATCGTTCAGGCCGCGCAGCCGGAAGAAGCGCGGCAGGTTCCGCATAAGGTTGAAGAGCAAGCGGTTGAAGCGGAAGAGGAAATTTCCGCTCCATCCGAAGATCCGCCGATCGAAGTCGAGCCGCCCGCGCCCCCGCCGGTGGACAATGAATCGATCGAAGGCCGCCGCCGTCCGGGCTATGTCGGCGCGCTGCCGGACCGGATCGACCAAACCAATGAAGGCGCATTCCGCGCGCCCCCGCCCGAAGCCTTTCCGACCGACCAAATCCCGATTCCCGACCGTTGGCGGCTGATTGAATCGCTGGGCATCGTGAAGGAAAACTGGTGGGACCCCTATGGCCAGAACACCTATAAGGGTGACCGGCCGATCAATCGCGAGAAAGTGCCGTGGCTGCCGATCAAGGGCGATGACTGGTTCTTTGTCGCCAATGTGATCAGCGATACGGTGATCGAACCGCGCAGCTTCCCGATCCCTGTCGGGGTGCAGACCACCGAAGATCCCGACCGGCTCGATGTGTTTGGCAGTTCCAACAGCCTTGTTTTGTCGCAGACATTCCTGACCGGCTTCGCGCTGCTCAAAGGCAATACTGCCTATAAGCCGCCCGATGTCGAATATCGCGCCACGCTGGCCTTCAATGTCAATTATGTCGATGTGCCCGAACGGCGGGTCTTGCTGGTCGAGCCGACCGAGCCTTCGCACCGGCTCGATCATTTTGTCGGGGTGCAGGAACTGTTTTTCGATTATCACATCCGCAACACTTCGGACCGGTATGATTTCGACAGTTTCCGCATCGGGATCCAGTCGTTCCAGGCCGATTTTCGTGGCTTTCTGTTCCAGGACCAGCAGCTTGGCCTGCGTTTCTTCGGGACGCGCGACAACAACCGTTTCCAGTATAATCTCGCGGCATTCTGGCGGCTGGAAAAAGACACCAATAGCGGGCTGAACGCGGTGCTGCAGAAACCGCGCGATGATTTCCTGTTTATCGCCAATGCCTATCGGCAAGATTTCCTGATCCCCGCGCTGACCAGCCAGCTGACCATCGCCTATAACCGCAATCGCGAAGGCGACGATATCGAGATTGACGATAATGGTTTCCCCGTGCGCCCCGCTTTGCTGGGCGGTTTGCGCGGGCGCGATTATGATGCGTTCTATCTTGGCTATAATGCCGATGGGCGGATTGGCCGGATCAATATCAGCGCGAGTGCTTACGGTGTGTTTGGCGAAGACCGGAACAGCTTCTTCACCGACCGGCCAGCAGATATTCGCGCCTTCTTTGCCGCGGCAGAGCTGAGCTATGATCGCGACTGGGCGCGCTTCCGCCTGTCGGGGGCCTATGCCAGCGGAGACAGCGATCCCTATGACGATGTCGAAGGCGGCTATGATGCGGTGTTTGAAAACCCGATTTTTGCCGGCGCCGATACCTCATACTGGATCCGCCAGACGATCCCCTTTGCCGGTGGGGGCCGCAATATCGCGGTCAACAATCGCAACGGCTTGCTCAACACGTTGCGCCCTTCGAAAGAACAGGGGCAAAGCAATTTCAACAATCCGGGCCTGATGCTGGTTGGCGCAGGCGCGGATTTTGACCTGACGCCCGAATTTCGCCTGTCGGCCAATGCCAATCATCTGTGGTTCGAAGACACCGCAACGCTGCAGGCGCTGCGCAACGAAGGCAGCATTCCCAAGGAAATTGGCTGGGACCTGTCGGCGGCGGCGATCTGGCGGCCCAAGGCCACGCAAAATATCGTATTCCGCCTTTCGGGCGCGGCGCTTTTATCGGGTGCGGCATTCGATGATCTGTTCGACCAACGCGGCAATGGCGGTACATATTACTCCGTGCTCGCCAATGTGATCCTGACCTATTGATGTTTGACCGGCGCTTCTTGATCTTTGCCCTTGCGGTCATCTCCGCAGCGGCGGCCATGCTGTTCGGCGGGGGGCAGACACAGGCGGCATCGGGTGAGAAACCGGTCGAACGCGATTACTCGCTGGTCACCGCTGCGCCCGCTCCGGCGCAGCAGACGCTCGAACAGATGATGGCCAAATCCGAAGGCTGCTATTCGTGCCATGTCAAAACCGATGCGCCGACGATGCATGAAACCCCCGCGGTGCGGCTGGGCTGCGTCGATTGCCATGGCGGGAATGCGTCGGTGACCGGCAACAGCCAGCTGCCGCATGATGATCCGGCCTATGTCGCCGCGCGCGACAAAGCGCATGTGTTGCCCAAATATCCCAATAGCTGGCACTATCCGTCATCGGCCAATCCCAAGCGGACCTACACTCTGCTCAATCGTGAAGCGCCCGAATTCGTCCGCTTTGTGAACCCCAGCGATTACCGCGTGGCGCGCGAAAGCTGCGGCGCTTGCCATATCGAAGTGATCGAAGCGGGAGAGCGTTCGCTGATGGCAACCGGAGCCATGCTGTGGGGCGGGGCGTCCTATAATAACGGGATTGCGCCGTACAAGAATTACATTTTCGGGCAGGCCTTTACGCGCGATGGCAAGCCGGCACGGCTGCTTTCACCCGGCGCACCTCCGGGTACATTGACAGAGAACCAGCGCAATCGCGGGGCGCTGTCGGAAATGTACCCGCTGCCGACATGGCAGGTTATCCCGCCGGGCGATGTGTTCCGCGTGTTCGAGCGCGGCGGGCGCACGATCAATTCGCAATTTCCCGAAATCGGCCTGCCCAGCCCGACCGGCAGCATCCAGCGGCTGGAGGAACCGGGGCGGCCCGATCTCAAACAAAGCAATCGCGGGCCGGGCACGGGCCTGCGCGTCGCGATCCCCGTTCTCAATATCCACAAAACGCGGCTCAACGATCCGTTTATGTGGTTCATGGGGACCAACGATCAGCCGGGCGATTACCGCCATTCGGGCTGCGCATCGTGCCATGTTGTCTATGCCAATGACCGCGAGCCGCGGCACAGCCTGATTTACGCGAAATATGGCCGCGACGGGCAGACGCAGACGGTCGATCCGACAATCTCGGGCAAGCTAGAGAAGGATCATGGTGATGACTATGGAAGCGGCCATGGCGGGTTGAAGCAGCCCGGCGAAGGTCATTCGGAAGACGGGCATTCGGATGATGCACCGGTGAAAGAGAAGGGCCACCCGCTCAAACACGTGTTCACGCGATCGATCCCGACCGCGCAATGCATGAATTGCCACATGCACCAGCCCAACGTGTTCCTGAATTCCTATCTCGGTTACACGATGTGGGATTACGAAGCCGATGCGCCCGCAATGTGGCCGGAAAAGCAAAAATATCCGACTGCGGAGGAAGTGCGCAAAGTGCTCGACCGCAACCCCGAAGGCGCTGCGCCCAAGGGCAAATGGGCCGATCTCGATTTCCTGCGCAATGTCTATGATCTCAACCCGACGCTGAACGATACGCAGTTTGCCGATTATCACGGGCACGGGTGGAATTTCCGCGGGGTGTTCAAGCGCGACCGCGAGGGCAATCTGCTCGACAAGGATGGCAATATCGTTGCCAATGACGATCCCGAAAAATGGCGCCGCGAAGGCGAGGGCAAATGGGTCGAGCCCGGAACCAATCCGGGCAAAGCGGTGCATTTGATGAGCATCCATGCGGAAAAGGGCATGCAATGCGCCGATTGCCATTTCGCGCAGGACAGCCACGGCAACGGGATGATCTATGGCGAAGTGGCCAATGCGATCGAGATCGGGTGCAAGGATTGCCACGGCACCGCCGATGCCTATCCCACTTTGCGCACCAGCGGGCCCGCCGCGCCGCCCAAGGGCAACGATCTGGCGCTGCTGCGCAATCCCGATGGCAAGCGCCGCTTCGAATGGAGCTACGACAATCTCGGCCGCCGCTCGCTGACGCAGCGTTCGGTGGTCGATCCCGATCTCGAATGGACGGTCAGCCTGACCAAAGACAGCGTTGACGGAACGTCCCCCCATTTCAACGCCAAATCGGCGCGGGCCAAGCTGATGGCGCGTAGCGGCGCGGAAAGCGGACGGTTCGAATTCGGCACGGGGATTCCGGAAAGCGAACGCGCGCATGAGGAAGGCGAGATGGCCTGCTTCACCTGCCACCTTAGCTGGACGACAAGCTGTGGCGGGTGCCATTTGCCGATTGAAGCCAACTGGAAAAGCGAAGACCATCACTACGACAATGGCGAAACGCGCAATTTCGCGACCTATAATCCGCAAGTCGCGCGCGACCAGATGTTCCAGCTGGGCAAGCACCAGACGACCAAGGGCAATCAGGTCGCGCCGGTGCGCTCTACCTCTGCGCTGGTGCTCAGCTCGACCAATATCAACCGCGAACGTATCTATGTGCAGCAGCCGCCGATTTCCGCCATCGGCTTTTCATCGCAGGCCTTCGCCCCGCATTTCCCGCATACGGTGCGCCTGACCGAAACCAAGCAATGCTCCGATTGTCACTTGTCAGAGGCCGACGACAACAATGCGATCATGTCGCAGCTGCTGCTGCTCGGCACCAATTATGTGAACTTTGTCGGGATGAATGCGTGGACCGGGCTGGAAGGCGGGTTCGAGGCGGTGCGCGTGACCGAATGGGACGAACCGCAGGCGGTGCTCGGCTCGTACCTGCACAAATATGCCTATCCCGATTATTACCGGCAATTTGTCGAGGAAAATAATCGCGAGCTGAAAGACTGGGTACGCGGGAAAGCTTTCGATGAGGACCTTTCCGGCGAAACCAAAGCGTACGAGGAATTCGCCAATGTCCATGAAGGCACGGCGGACCGCGTCGGCTGCCTGCAAATGCGCGGCGAATATATGTTCGTGGCAGAGGGCAAGGGCGGCTTCCGCGTCTATGACATCGCCTCGATCGGCAACAAGGGCGTGTCCGAACGGATCATCACCGCGCCTTTCAGCAGCTTTGGCCACGATACGCATGTCGGCAGCAAGAACGCGACCTGCGTTGCCCTGCCCACCAACCAGCCGATCAACCCGCTGCGCAACACCCCGCAAATGCGCGAAATGAACGAGGAACAACCCTTCCTGCCGATCTACCAATATGCGGTGGTGACCGACGCGGTGGAGGGGCTGATCCTCGTCAATGTCAACACGATGGCCGATGGCGAGCTGCGCAATAACAAGCTCAGCCGCGCGCTGACATGGAACGAGGGCGGAGTGCTGAATGGCGCGCGGCACGTGCACCTGGCGGGAGAGATTGCCTATATCACCGCGGATCGCGGGCTGGTGGTGGTCGATCTGGCTGATCCGATGAACCCGCAGATCGCCGCGGTGCGCGAGATGAAGGATGCGCGCGCCTCTGCAATCCAGTTCCGCTATCTGTGGGTCACCGATGCCGAAGGCGTGAAGCTGTTCGATGTCACCAGCCTGCGCAATCCGGTGCTCCGGCCGGAGGGGACGGTGCGGCTTGCCAATGCGCAGCGGCTCTATCTCGCGCGGACCTATGCCTATGTCGCGGCGAAGCAGGAAGGGCTGGTGATCATCGGCATCACGCGTCCGCTCGCGCCGCAGATTTACCGCAAGGAAACGCTCGGCGGGACGATGAACGATGTCGAGGATGTGATCATCGGATCGACCAACGCCTCGCTCTTCGCCTATGTCGCGGACGGGGTGAACGGGATGAAAGTGCTGCAACTGACTTCGCCCGACAGCCAGCCCAATTTCTACGGCTTCAGCCCCGCACCGAAGCCCGAACTGGTCGCCTGGGCAAAAACCAAATCCGCGGCGATCTCGCTCAGCAAAGGCCTCGACCGCGACCGTGCAGTGGATGAAACCGGCGGACAAATGGCGGTGTTCGGGCGTTTAGGATCACGCCCCTTCAACCGCGAGGAAATGGAGCGCATGTTCCTGACCGGCGGCGGAGTGCCGTGGAAGGTTTCGGATGAGCCCGATATGTCGGCGTGGGTTGGTGGTGTCGGGCCGAGGATGCTGCGTAGCGAGCCGGCGATGGGTGAGTAGAAAGTTAGAAAGCTAGTCCTAGATTATCGGGAACAGAATCCTTCACAGCCTCAAAGAATACATCGATGTGCGCATCGGTTAGTTTGAGGCTGTCATATCCCGGATCAAAGCCCATACCAATTTTGTCGGTATCGAACATATCAGGGCGAAGATCGAATAGCTCTCTTGCCGATTTGCCTTCGCTGTGTTTTGCACAGTTGGCAGCAAGGCGCAGTTCTTCGAGTTGTTTGTCTTTTACCTCCCATCCGAAATCCTTAAGCCAAGCGTAAGCAGCTTGTGGGTCATAACGCGTTTCCCCGTTTGGTTTTCGGGGCAATCTAGGTGCTAACCGCTGCTCGACATAATGATGCAGCGAAATCACAAAGGCCAATTTGACTAGCGTCAATACGTTGAGGACATCGTGCATCTCGTCGCCAAGATGCTCACCGTGACTGTAGACTAAGTTGCCTTCTTCATCGCATTCGTCCCAAGATGCTTCGCCCCTATCGACGCGCTTCTGATATTCTTCGGCCCGACGATCTATTGAGCGCCGCTCTTCGTCAGTTGCAGCACGACTGGTTTGGTAGGCGCTCTTGAGAGTACGCAAGCCATAGTGCCAACGCCAAGCGAAACTAGCTCCCGGTTTGGAAGGTTTAATTGTCATGCTATTAGTCTAACAAATTAGTCGGACTAATAAAGTTATTGTTCTCACTAATAAGTTAGCAAGTAAAATTTCTACTCCCGCTCCGCAAACATCTCCTGGATCATGCCCTGCAAATTCGCATCATATTTCGCCAGAATACGTGCATCGCTGACATTTTCGTAGTGCGAGAGTAGCTCGCCATCGGCCCAGCGGTGGAGAGCGTAGGTTGGCGGCTCGGTGGTGATGAGGTCGCGGTGGTCGGGTGTCTCGGGATCGATTGCGCGCAGGTCGAGAGCGACGAGCGGCGCGACCGACGGCGTGACGCTGAGCAGGACGCCCTGGAATGTGGTGGTGATCTGGCGGTGCAAATGGCCGCAATGGATGGCGCGGATCTGGTCATGGCCGCGGATCGCTTCGCCAAAGCGGCGCATCCATGGCTCGGCAGGGCCGGGGTCCATCCAGCCTATCCCCGAAACAACCGGCGGGTGATGCATGAATATCAGCGTGGGCGTATCGGGATGCGCGCCTAGCTCTGCACCAAGCCACGCCGCGCGCGTCTCGCAGAATGCCCCGCCATGCCGCCCCATTTCCAGCGTATCGAGGAACAGGATGCGCAGCCCCTCCTGCTCGACCGCATATTGGACAAAGCCATCATGCGTCGGCGTCTCGGGGAAGGCGTGGAGCAATCCCTCGCGCGTATCGTGATTGCCGACAATCGCGTGGATCGGCATCTGGCAGGGTTCGAGCAGCGCGGCGGTTTTCTCGAAACTGTCTCTGTCGCCGTGGTCGGTCAGATCGCCGGTCAGCACCAGCATGTCGATCGGGTTGGGGCTGGCGAGCAGATGGTCAAGCGTGGCGCGGAAACGAATCCGGTTCAGCTCCTCCGGCTTGGCGTCCGGATCGAAGCCGATATGGATATCGGTCATCTGCGCGATCAGCATTGTGTGCGGCCCTTTGTTTTCTCCCGTGTCATCGCGCTAGCCCGGCCTCCGGCTGAGCATCGCTGACCTGTCCGGTTTGGGCGGTTTCTTGTCCCCCGGCAAGCCCATAGGCTTGGTCCCCGCCTGTTTGGTCGCGACCGACTTCGGATGGTAGGAATGGCACATCGCGCAGCTTGAAGGCACCTCGGCCTCGGCCGCATCCTCGCCGAGGTGACAATCGCGGCAAATGGCGATTTCGGGCAGCAGCAGATCGCGCGATGTCTTGGAACCTTCCGCCGCATGGCAGGTGGTGCAATCCTCCTGCTGATGCTCCTTATGGTCGAACCAGCCATTGAGCAGATAGCTTTGCCGCAAATGGACTGGCATCAAATCGGCTTTGCCGTTTCGCGATGTGGGCGTGTGGCATTCCCCGCAAACGCCGTCTTTGCTGAGCGCGCGGCTGATGCCGATATAGGATCGCGCCGGTCTGCCAAAATTCTGGTAGTAAAGCCCGCCGCGCGCATATTCGCCGGGCCGCCGTCTGCCGGTCACGATAGGGCGGCGCGGGGCGCGGTCCATCGCGCGCAGATCGGCCTGCATCTGGTCAACATTGCCATGCCGCAATGTGCGGAAAGTTGAGCCAACGCGGTCATAGACGAGGCTGTGGCAGCTCTCGCAATCCTCTTCCATATTGACCGGCTGGAAACCGCTCTCATCGGCATTGGGCGTGTGGCAATCCGCGCAGACCAGCGCGCTGCCATAGCCTTTCTTGGCGCCGATATTGCCCGCCATTCGCGACACGCCGCTGCGCGGATCAAGATGCACTTGGTGGGGGAATTTGAGGCCGTGTTCTTCTTGTGGCTTGCGCGCGAGTGACATGCGCGCGGTGGCATCGCTGCCCAGATTGGGGTGGAACACCGCCTGGAATTGCGGGTGCGCGGTGCCGAAATCGGCGGCATTGCCCAGCTTGGTATCGGTTAGCCGGCTATCCATACCGTCATGGCATTCGGCGCAGAATTTCTGCGCGGCAGGCTCCATCCGGCCTTCGCCTTCATGTTCGGTATGGCAGGTTGTGCACGAACCGGGGCCTTCCTTGCCGAACATATCCGCCACCGCCCATTGCAACGCGTCGCCTTGCGACATCGGGCCGCGCCCGGTCAGCTGGCGGTCAATGTCGGCATGGTCGCCGATGGCTTCGTGGCAGGTCAGGCAGGTTTCATCGCGGACCGAGACGAAGGGTTGGGCATGGCAGGCCTCGCAATTGTCCTCCAGCCCGTGATGCGCGAGGCTGAGCGCGCCGGTGCTCCAGCTCGCATCCATCACCGTCTGGCCGGATCGATCATAATCGGGCGGAATCTTTTCCCGGTTGAGATGGGTGTAAATCGGCACCGCGAGGAAAGCGATCACGATCAGGCCGAGCAGCGCCCAGGCCATGCCGCGCTTTCCGGGCAATGCCGATGCGAGGGCGAAACCGCCGGTTGCATCGGTGCCGGCGGCGCTTTGTTCCGCTTGCGTGATGGTGACCAGAACCGGTCCGTCCGCCTCGCGCGTGAAAGCCAGTCGGTAGCTGCCGAAAGCCAGCTCGGCGCCTTTGCCGGCATCGAAACCGGTCGAGGTGGTTTTGCGGCCATCATGTGTAAAGCCAAGCGTGCCCGCGGCTTCGACCGATACCGATCCGTCTTCGGACAGCGACAGCTTCGCATGATGTTGCTCCACCGCCAGATCGGGCAGATGGATATTGCTTTCCGCAGCCCGCCCGATGGTGAGAGTGCTCTGCGCAAGCTCGCGGTCGCGGACAATCTCGCGACCGCTGGCGGTGAAATCGATGGTGCGGATCAGGAAGCTCATAACCCGCGCCTCACCAATAATAGAACACGCTGACGATATGCGCGGCGAGGGCCGCGATCAGCGCAATCGTTGCGGGGATATGGATGAACAGCCATATTTCGAGCAGCGCCTTGTAGCGCATATGGCGGCGGATCTGGCTGAGCTGCGAATTGCGGCGGGCGAGCAAGGTGGAAACTTTCTCTTCCGCCTTGTTGAGCGATCCGGCGGGAAACGCCTTGATCGCGCGTTTGGTTTTGCAGCGCGGGTACTTGCCGGTCAGCCGCGCCAGCAGCCCCGCGCGGAACACGTCTTGTTCGAGCGCGGCGATCACCACATCGGCTTCCTTGCGGCCCAAAGGCTGCGCCGCCGCTGCGATCTGCCGGTCGATAGCCGCTAGCCCTTCCACCATCTGCGCGCGCGTCATCTCGCGCATATTGATGCTGAGCGAGCGCGGCAATGTGGCATAGACCACCACGCCGTAGATGCCCGTCACGATAACCAGCATCATCAGCGCCCAGGCCAGCGTGTGGACATTCCAGCCAAGCTGGAACCCGGTATGCATCGTGCCGATCACAACCAGCGCGAGGCCGAGATAGACATGCGCGCTGGTCCACGCTTTCAGGCTCCATTTGCCCTCGGTGATGTTGCGTTTGCGGATGCCCAGCAGCGACAGCCAGATGATCAGGATCACTCCGATCGTGCCCAGCGTATAGCCATACCATGTCCCGCCATTGTGGCGCGGTTCGACATCGACGAGGAAATAGGATGTGATCACGATCAGGCACAGCGCGACCGAGATTTTCAGCCAGCGCATCCGCTTATGGCTGAGGAAGCTCTCATGGTCGGTATCGCGGCGCTTTTCCGCCTGTTCGAAATCGGCGCTGCTTGCCATTATTCGACATCCTCCACCAGCTTGGTGAAAGTCAGGAATTTCTCCGGCGCGACGCGGATGGCGGCGCCGGTGGGGCAGGCACGAACGCAAGCCGGGCCGCCGTCAATCCCGGCGCACATATCGCATTTGATCGCCAGCTTGGCTTGCTCCGTGCCGCGTTTTTCGGCGGTCTTTTTGCGCCAGTCATAGCTCGCTTCGCCCGGTCCGGGCCCTGCCCCGAATAGCAGCCATGACAGCAGCGAGGGCTTCTTGGGCGGGACCGAATCCATCCGGATCACATCATAGGGGCAGTTGCGCTGGCAATTGCCGCAGCCGATGCAAGTTTCGTCGATAAATACCTCTCCATCGGCCCCGCGCTGGATCGCATTGGGCGGGCAATCGGCCATGCAATGCGGGTGTTCGCAGTGGCGGCACGATGTCGGGACATGGAGATGCGCGTAAGTGCGCCCCGCCTCGCGGTCGAGCCGGCTGAGCCCGTCATGGCTGTCGGCGCAGGCTTTCTCGCAATTGTCGCAGCCGACGCAGAGCGTTTCATCGATCAGCAGCACGTCGGTTGCCTCACCAATGCCGTTATCGACGAGGAACTTGGCGGTTTCCGAATACATGTCGACCGCGCCGCTGAAGCTTTCCTTGCGCTCTTCGACAAAGGCGTTGACCTGCCGCCGCGCGGCCATGTCGCTGAGTGCGCGCTCGCGCAAAGCCGGCTTCTTTTCCATCAGCCGCAGAAATGCATCGCCGGGGAATTTGACCACCTCGCTTTTGATCGCGGCTTTGACCGTGGCGGTGCGCGCGCTGCCGTCGATCACCGCCATTTCCCCGAAATAGGATCCGGCGGGAAGGTAAGACAGGAAGATCGGTTTCTCGCCAAGGCTCTTCTCGACGATCATCGATCCTTGCTGGATGACGAAGATATCTTTGTCCTCGCCGCCTTCCTCCACCACATTTTCGCCCGCGCGCACTTCGACCATTTCGGCCGCTTCAACCAGTTCGGATACGTCTTCCTTGGTCAGGCCCGAACCGAACATTTGCAGCAATTGCCGCTCGATCGTGATCCGGTTGACCGCGCGCCCCGCGCTGGGGACGGTGGCGATCAGTTTGAGCGCGGCGGTGCGCGACAGTTCGAGCGTAATGGTCGGTTCGCCTGCGCGAATGGTCGATCCGCGTCGCCGCCCCGAAATCAGGCCGACTTCGCCGAATATAGAGCCTTGTTCGATGGGCACGGTGGCGGACCGGTCATCGGGATCGGTTTCGACCAGCACCGACCCCTCTGCAATGCAGAACATCGAGGAACCCGGATCGTTGCGGACGAAGATCACATCGCCGCTATCGAACGCCGCGACATCGCTATCGAGCAGCAATTCGCGCATTTGCAGCGGCGACAGCTCACCCAGAATGACGATATTGGCGCGGAATATCTCCAGCCATTCATCGACGCTGCGATTGCCCGGCAGCGCGGCAAATTTCTCCGCCAGAATAGGCTCGTCGGCGGGCTTCAGATCGGCGTTCCCGTTCAGGAATTCGATCACGTCATAGCCCTGGTTCATGCAGTGCTTGATCAGCGGATATCCCGCCAGCGCACCGATCACATGGATGCCGTTCTTGGTGGTTTCGAAGCTGGGGGTCAGCTTGGGAAAGGCGCTGCGTTCCTCGCTGGTAAATTCGATCCCGCAGTCTTCGACAAAGCCGCGCGGCGGCTGCGATCCGGTGCGCGCGATGATCCGGTCGCATTTGATCACTTCGGTCCCGTCGCGCGTTTCGAGCACCAATTCATTGGCGCGCACTTCGGCTGGATTGGTTTCACGGCGAACAGATATCCGGCCTTCGCGCTCGGCCTCTTCCAGCAAGGCGACATTGGCGGGTTTGGCGCGGGCAAATTCGGCGCGGCGGTTGAGGATAGAGACGGTGTTGTTCTGCTTGGGATCGGCGGCCAGGCCCAGCGCGTTCTCGATCCCCGCATCGCCCGAACCGACCACGGTGATATGTTCGTCAAAATACTCGCCCGGATCATCCAGCTGGTACTGGATCAGCGGCAGATCCGCTCCGGGGCAGCGCAGCCGGTTGGGATTGCCTTGTGTGCCGATGGCCATCACCACCGCTTCGGCCTGAATGGTGTCGCCGCCTTTCAGCTCGATCGTGAAATGGCCCGTTTCGCCGGTGATGCCGGTGACTTCCGCATTGAGCCGCACATTGACCTTGTGCTCACCAATCTGCGTATCCCAAGTGCCCAAAATATGTTCGCGTTTGCCCGCTTCAAAGTCGATGTCGCTGCGCAGCACCAGATTGCTGGGCGTCGCCATCACATGCTTGCCCTTTTGATATTTGAAAATCGTATCGGACAGATGATCGGTCTTTTCGATCAATATATGCGGCATGCCCAGCGCAGCCGCGCGCGCCGCAGCCGAAAGACCCGCAGGTCCCGAGCCGACAATTGCAACGCGATACTGATCCGGCATTCACCCTCCCCGGTGGCTGCACGACCCCAAATTCCCTGCGCGCGATCATAGGCAAATCACCGCAAACCGCCAGCGTCAATTGCCGCGAAATAGCTGCGCTGCTAGCGAGGGCGCATGACCGACGCGAAAGAGAGAGCCGAAGCGAAAGCCGGCGGAGCTGGCAAAAGCATGTCCCGAAAAAGCCTTGCCTTGCTGCTCGGCGCGGTTTTGCTGGTGGGCGCGGCGATTGCTTACCGTACGCTGGGGGGCGGGGAAGACGCCGCGGTTCCGGCGGTCGCCGATGCGGGCCCGCCTTCGATAGAATCGCTCAAAGCCGCGGCAGAGGCCGATCCGCTCAATCCGGGGCCGTGGCAGGAACTAGGCTTCGCCTATTTCGAAACCGGGCAATATGATCTGTCCGCCAAAGCCTATCGTCAGGCAATCGAGGGCGACAAGGACAATGCGGTCTTGTGGTCATCAATGGGCGAAGCGCTGGTCAATATTGATGCGTCGATCCTGATGCCGCCGCGCGCTGTCGAAGCATTTGAAAAGGCGCTCGCGCTCGATCCCAGCGATGCCCGCGCGCGGTATTTCCTCGCGGTTAAGAAGGATCTCGAGGACGATCACGAGGGCGCGATTGCCGATTGGCTCGCGCTGCTGGAAGATACCCCGCCCGGCGCGCTGTGGGAAAGTGATTTGCGCCAGACGATCGAACAAGTCGGCAAGATCAACAAAATCAACGTTGCGGACCGGATCGCCAAGGCAAGTGCGGGGCGGCCCGCACCGGCGGAACTGACCGCAGGCAATGCCATTCCCGGCCCATCGCAGGAACAGATCGCGGCGGCCAGCGCGATGCCCCCGGGCGAACAGCGCACTATGGCGGAAGGCATGGTTGAAAGCCTCGCTGCCAAGCTGCGCGCCAATCCCGCAAATCCTGATGGCTGGGTGATGCTGATGCGCAGCCGGATGACTTTGGGAGAACCGGATAAGGCCAGCCAGGCGCTGAAAGACGCGGTTGCGGCCAATCCGGGCGATGCGGAGCGGCTGCGCAAGGAAGCTGCCGCGCTTGGTATTCGCTAGAGCGAATGGTCAGTGGACGCACCTAGATGGACTGTTTCTCCCAACTGCAGCTGATCGCTGATCCTGATGGTTGGCAGGACGTTGAAATCAAGACAGGTGTGTCTGGGAACCATCCTATGGATGCGGGTGCAGTTTTCAGCAAATGTTCGAAATATCGCTATTTGCTGTGGCGAATTTGGGATCCCAAAGGCCCGCTCTGGTCGTTTGGAATGCTAAATCCGTCGACAGCGGATCATTTGGAACTCGACCCAACGATTACGCGATGCAGAAATCGTGCGGAAACGGGTGGCGCGGGCGGCCTGCTTATCTGGAACCTGTTCGCCTATCGCGCGACTTTTCCAGCTGATTTGAAAGCTGCCAAGGAACCCATCGGGTCAGAGAATGATGCGGCAATTTTCAAAGCTTGTGCTGCGAGTGACATTGTCATTGCCGGTTGGGGGGCGCATGGGTCGCATCGCAATCGCGACCATGATTTGCGAGGCAAGCTGGCGAAAGCAAATGTGGAATTGCATGCACTTGCATTCACAAAGTACGGATTGCCGCGGCATCCGCTCTACCTGTCTTACCAGTTGCGGCCCGAGAAATGGGTTTATTAAGTTGTATTCAGGGCCGGCCTAATACGTCTTGATAATCGCCGAGAAATCGAGCGCGCCATTGCCGGCGCCGTCGAAGCTCTCATACAAATTTGCCGCCCGCGCGCTGAGCGGAACCGCGCTGTCCGATTTTTCCGCTGCTTCCATCGCGAGCCGCAAATCCTTCAGCATCAGCGCGGTCGCAAACCCGCCTTGATAGCCATTGTCTGCGGGGCTTTCGACGCCCGTATCCGGCATCGGTGTGTAGGCGTTGAGCGACCAGTTATAGCCCGAGCTTTGCGAGCTGATTTCGTAAAATGTCTGCGGGTCGAGGCCCAGATTTTGCGCCATGCGCATCGCCTCGCAAGTGCCGATCATATGCACGGCGAGCAGCATATTGTTGCAAATCTTGGCGGTCTGCCCCGCGCCGGCATCGCCCGCATGGATCACCGCTTTGCCCATATCCTGCAGGATCGGTTCGGCCCGTTCGAAAGCGCTCTTGGTCCCGCCGACCATGAAAGTCAGCGTGCCCCCATTGGCCGCCGCTATCCCGCCCGAAACCGGCGCATCGACCATTTCGTAGCCGGCTTTGGTAGCCTGTTCGTTGACATCTTTCGCGGTCTCTACATCGATGGTCGAGCAATCGAGGAATACAGCGCCTTTTGGGGCATTGCCGAAGACTTCCTTGGTATAGACCGATTTCACGATGGCGCCGTTGGGCAGCATGGAAACAACCGCTTCGACACCCGCGACAGCTTCGCTCGCCGCTGTGAAAGTTTCACAGCCATTGGCCTTGGCCAGAGCGAGCGCGTCTTCGCTGAGATCGAATGCGCTGACCGTATGCCCCGCTTTCACAAGGTTCGCGGCCATCCCGCCGCCCATATTGCCGAGTCCGATAAAGGCTATTTTCATTTCGACCTCCGTCATCCCAGCGAAGGCTGGGATCGTTTTCAATTCTGTACGACTTGTTGGCCAGCGATCCCAGCCTTCGCTGGGATGACGCGAGTTACTACCGTCCCTTCCAATTGCCTTCGCGCTTCTCGATGAAGGCTTCCATGCCTTCCTTCTTGTCTTCGCTCGCGGTCAGGATCTGGAACAGGCGGCGTTCGAAAATGATCCCCTGATCGAGACCGGTTTCGAACGCGGCATTGACCATTTCCTTGTTGGCGATGGCTGCCATCGGCGGCATTCCGGCGATGGTTGCGGCGGTTTTCATCGCTTCGTCCAGCAGTTCATCATGCGCAACTACGCGCGCGACCAGATTTGCGCGCTCTGCTTCCTCGGCGCCCATCATCCGGCCGGTCAGGCACATTTCCATCGATTTCGATTTGCCGATGGCGCGGGTCAGCCGCTGCGATCCGCCCATGCCGGGGGCAACGCCCAGCTTGATTTCGGGCTGGCCGAATTTGGCGTTTTCCGAAGCGAGGATGAAATCGGCCATCATCGCCAGCTCGCAACCGCCGCCCAGCGCAAAGCCGTTGACCGCTGCGATCCACGGCTTGCGGACTTTCTTGACGATTTCGCTGGTCCATCTGGCGAAGAAATCCTGCAGATAGAAATCCGCGGCGGGTTTTTCGGACATTTCCTTGATATCCGCGCCCGCGGCAAAGGCCTTATCGCCCGATCCGGTCAGCACCGCGCAACGCTGGCTGTCATCGGCCTCGAACGTGGCGAATGCGTCGATCAGTTCCTCCAGCACTTGGCTGTTCAGCGCATTGAGCGCTTTGGGCCGGTTGAGGGTGATGAGAGTCACCGCATCGCGGGTTTCGGTTAGGATAGTTTCGTAAGCCATGGATGCTCCGTCGGGATTATTCGGGTAGGAATTGGGTCGCGATCAGGTCGCTGCAGAAATCGGGCTGCCCCGGGACCACCGGCTTCCCGGTAATTTGCCAGCTGTGATCGCCCGCCGGTTCCAGCGTGCCCACCAATCCGGCGGCGCCATAGAAATCCGGCTTCAGCTTCCATTCGCCAGGGGAAAGATTGATGGTGTAGTCCATTCCCGAAATGGTCCCCGTAACCGCGAAGCTTCCGGTGGCATCGGCTGATGATCCCTCGGCACCGGCAAGCGTCGGAAACAGGCCGAGCGTTCCGGCAACGTCGAAGCCTTCCTCGGTTTCGCGGACAACCAGCAGATCGAGATAGAAGCCGTGCTCTCCGTCCTTGCAAACATAGCTGCCGCCATAGATGCCGTCGAAGTCGCGCATCGGCTCCATGTCTTCATCATGCGCCTGAACGCTGGCTGCGCTGGCGAGAAGGCCGGTTGCCAATGCGGCAAAAAGAACATTCTTCATTTTTCTACCTCCGTTCGGACGTTGCGAAAACCTATAGCGGCGACCACTCTTCGCCCTCGGGCAGCGGCGCGAAAATCGAATCCAGCAACTCCTCCGAAACGCCTTCGGGAGTGGCCGGATCCCATTTGGGATCGTGTGTCTTGTCGACAATCACCGCGCGCACGCCCTCGGCGAAATCTGGGCGCAGCAGCACGCGGCTGCCGATGCGGTATTCCATCCGCATATTGTCCGCGAAACTATCCAGTCTGGCGCTTTCGGCCAGTTGGCGCAGCGCGACTTTGCAAGTCTGCGGGCTTTTGGTGCCCAGCGTATCGCGCTCTTTCTCTGCCCAGGGATCGTCGCTGGCCTCGAGGCTGGCAATAATGTCCTCCAACGTGTCAGAGGCAAAATGCTTGGCTATCTTGTCGGCATTTCTGGCGACTCGTGCTTCGGGCGGGCTGCCGACCATTTCGGACAGAACGCCGCCGATTCGGCCGGGCTTTTCGATGATCCGTGCTTTGGCTTCGGCGATCATTTCGCTGGGTACGTAATGTGTCGCGAGGCCGGCCCACAGGCATTCCGCCCCGTCGAGCCGCGCACCGGTCAGCGCGAGGAATTGCCCCAATCGTCCGCCAAGCCGCGAAAGGTGCCAGCCGCCGCCGACATCGGGGAACAGCCCGATCCCCGTTTCGGGCATGGCAAAGCGGGTATTTTCGGTCGCGACGCGATATTTGGCGGGCAAGGAAATGCCCACGCCGCCGCCCATGGTGATGCCGTCCATGAAGCACACGATGGGCTTCGCATAGGTCATCATCTGGTGATTGAGCTGATACTCGTCATGGAAGAATTTGCGGCCCGACACGCCGCCATCTTCCAGCGCCGATTTGCGCAGCAGATTGATGTCGCCACCCGCGCAAAAGCCGCGCCCTTCGGCATGGTCCAGAATAACCGCTTCGATGCTGTCATCATCGGCCCATTCGGAAAGCGCCGCGATCATCGCGTGGCACATATCGAGCGTCAGCGCATGCAGCGCCTTGGGCCGGTTGAGCGAAATATGGCCGACACGGCCGTGGGTGTGGATCAAAACTTCGTCGGTCATAATTCCTCCCCGAAACGGGGAGGGGGACCACCGAAGGTGGTGGAGGGGCGCCCTGCCAAATTCCGGTCCAACATAATATGAAAAGGCAGACGGTGCCCCTCCACCATGCTACTCATGGTCCCCCTCCCCATGGTGGGGAGGATCGTGTCCTGCAATCGCATCACTGCCTCAACAAATCCCTGCCAACGATCATCCGCATCACCTGATTGGTGCCTTCAAGGATCGAGTGCACGCGCAGATCGCGCCAGAATCGTTCGATCGGATATTCGCGCAAATAGCCATAGCCGCCGAACAATTGCAGCGCGTTGTTGACGACATTGCTGCCGCTATCGGTCGCGAGCCGCTTGGCCATGGCCGAGAAGCGCGATTTGTCGGGCGCATTGTCGGTCACTTTCGCCGCCGCCAGATAAAGCAGCGCGCGCGCGGCCTCCAATTCGGTCGCCATATCGGCGAGCATGAATTGCGTGTTCTGGAAATCGGCGATGGGCGTATCGAACTGCTTGCGTTCCTTGGTGTAGGCAATTGCCTCGTCCAAGCACCGCTGCGCACCGCCAAGCGAACAGGCGCCGATGTTCAAGCGCCCGCCATCGAGCCCCATCATCGCGAAACGGAAACCTTCGCCTTCATCGCCAACGCGGTTGCTGACGGGGACTTTTGCATCTTCAAAGATCAGCTGCGCGGTGGGCGAGGCATTCCAGCCGAGCTTCTTCTCCGGCTTGCCGAATGTCAGGCCGGGCGTGTCCTTATCGACCACAAGGCAGGAAATGCCTTTCGATTTGTGATCGCCGGTGCGGACCATCACAACATAAACATCGTTGAAGCCGCTGCCCGAAATAAACTGCTTGGTGCCGTTGAGCACGTAATGATCGCCATCGAGCTTGGCGGTGGTTTTCAGACCTGCCGCATCCGATCCGCTGCCCGGTTCGGTCAGCGCATAGCTGGCGATTTTGTCGAGCGTGACCAGATCGGGCAGGTATTTTCCTTTCAGCTCTGCCGAACCGAACTGGTCGATCATCCACGAAGCCATATTGTGGATCGAGATATAGGCGCTGGTCGCGGGGCAGCCATAGGACATCGCTTCCATAATCAGCGCGGCCTCGAGCCGGCCCAGAGCGATCCCCCCGCTTTCTTCGGACACATAGATCGCGCCAAAGCCGAGCTCGCCGGTCTTCTGGATCACATCGCGCGGGAAATGCGCCTTCTCGTCCCATTCGGCCGCGAAAGGCGTGATATTGTCGGCGGTAAAGCGCTGCGCCATCTCCTGGATCGCAAGCTGGTCATCATTCAATTGAAACTGGCTCATTTGTCTGCCTCTACTATGGCTTCGGCCTCTATTTCCACTATCCATTCGGCGCGGCATAGCGTGGCCACGCCAACCATCGTGGCGGCGGGTTTTGCATCGCCGAAGAACCGCGCGTGGACCGCGCCCACCGCTTCCTGCTGGTCAATATCGGTCAGGAACATGCGTGTGCGCACGACATCCTTTGCGCTGCCGCCCAGATCCTCGATGGCTTTGACAATCAAGGCGCAGCACCGCGCCGCCTGTTCGCTCGCGCCGCCGGGTGTGGTTTCGCCATTGTCTTCAATCGGGCCAGTGCCGGCGACGATGATACGGTTGCCGTCTCTCACGGCGCGGGAGAAGCCGAATTGCTCTTCGAATGGCGAGCCGGATGTGGTGCGTTGTCTTGTCATGTCATCCCAAATTGGTTGATCGGCAGAAAGATTGAGATGGCGAGGGCAGAGTGTCTGCCAAAGCGGAAAGCGGCGAATGCAAAGTAGGTTAGGTTTCGCCTGACGCTCATGGACAACGAATCCCTTCGAAGTTCGGTATCTCTCCATGTACAGAGCTCGGATGCGAGATTAATATTTTGGAGCCACCCTCAGCTAGCTTTAGCACCACAACCTCAATCTGGTTTCTTCCATCTGAAGTCATCTCGAGATCGACTTCGGTTCCCCATTCTTGTTCCTCACCAATCCAGACCGCATCTCCTGCGGACGCGGCAAGAAAAGTCGGCGTCCTGCCTCGGAGTTGATAGTCGTCAGGGAACTGAATTTCGTTGGGCTTCACCGCCACGATGCTTCCGTCGATTTGGGTACAGTCATCTAGTGCTCCCCAACTCCAGCGCCCCAAATACCCCTCGGGCATTGCGGCCAAACCAGGAGGACGCTCCCTCATGGCCGGTAGGTCGGGGTGGCTGCCGTAGGGGTCAGACATCATCTCGAGAGCGTCGCTATCGCGCTCTTGGCATCCGGACAGCAGAAAGCCGGTGATAAGTGTCAGACACCAACGCACCTCAATCACCCCATCGTTGGAATAACAAACGCGTTGCTGCCATCTCCGCCGCCATCGGGCCAGCGTTGGGTGATCTTTTTGACCTTGGTCCAGAATTTCAGCCCCTCGGTCCCATATTGGTCGGTGTCGCCAAAGCCGCTGCGCTTCCATCCGCCAAAGCTGTGATAGCTGACCGGAACGGGGATCGGCACATTGATCCCGACCATGCCGACATTCACACGGCTGGCAAATTCGCGCGCGGCGTGGCCGTTGCGCGTGAAGATCGCGACGCCATTGCCATATTGGTGATCACTGGGCAGGCGCACGGCCTCTTCGAAATCATTGGCGCGCACGATCTGCAGGACGGGGCCGAAAATCTCTTCCTGATAGCTTTTCATTTGCGGGGTTACATTGTCGAGCAAAGTGGGGCCGACAAAGAACCCGTCTTCATGCCCCTGCAAGCTGAATCCGCGCCCGTCGATCACCACCTCAGCGCCTTCTTCTTCCGCCACGTCGATCCAGCGTTCGATGCTGGCTTTGTGCTCGGGCGTGACCACCGGGCCGTAATGCGCATCGGGATCGGTCGAGACGCCAACGCGCAGTGCGTTGATCGCGGGAATCAGTTTTTCCTTGAGCTTTTCGGCTGTGTCCTGACCCACCGGAACCACTACCGGCAGCGCCATGCAGCGTTCGCCCGCAGAACCGAAAGCCGCGCCTGCCAGATCGTTGACCACCTGATCCAGATCGGCATCGGGCATCACAATCCCGTGGTTCTTCGCGCCGCCCATCGCCTGCACGCGTTTGCCGTTCTCGACCCCGCGCTTGTAGACATAATGCGCGATGTCGGAGGAGCCGACAAAGCTGACCGCGGGAATGTCTGCATGGTCAAGAATGGCATCGACCATTTCCTTGTCGCCATGGACAACTTGCAGCAGCCCCTCGGGCGCGCCCGCTTCGACGAACAATTCGGCGAGGCGCACCGGCACGCTGGGATCGCGCTCAGACGGTTTCAGGATGAAGGCGTTGCCCGCCGCAATCGCCATGCCGAACATCCACATCGGGATCATTGCGGGGAAGTTGAACGGGGTGATGCCTGCGCCGATGCCCAGCGGTTGGCGGCTGGAATAGACATCGATGCCGGGGCCAGCGCCGAGCGTATATTCGCCTTTGAGAACTTGCGGGATGCCGCAGGCATATTCGATCACTTCGAGCCCGCGCTGGACATCACCCTTTGCGTCATCGACGACTTTGCCGTGCTCGCTCGAAAGCAGCTCGGCCAATTCCTGCATATTGGCTTCGATCAGTTCCTTGAACTTGAACATCACCCGCGCGCGGCGCTGCGGATTGGTCGCGGCCCATGCCGGCTGGACTTCTTTGGCATTGGCGACGGCCTTGTCGAGCAATGCGGCATCGCCCAGGCCAACTTCCGCCTGGACTTCGCCGGTGGAGGGATTCCAGATTTTATGGGTGCGGACCGGGGCCGCGCCGCCGCCGCTTGGCATGAAGTGATTGACCTGACGCATTGCGCATCTCCTGCAAAGTCGCGTGAACTATTATTGCGCGCTCCATAGCGCGTTCACTGACTCAATGCGACTCTTGTGATGGCGTTCCGGCGGACCGGTGCGCTAGCCGACCAGACTCATCAGATAGGCCGTCAGGATCGCTCCATAGGTTCCCACGGCATAGCCGAGCACCGCCAGCAAAACCCCCACCGGAGCCAGCGCGGGATGGAATGCGGCGGCCAGAACGGGCGCCGATGCCGCGCCGCCGACATTGGCCTTGCTGCCAATCGCCACGAAGAAAAACGGCGCCTTGATCATCCGCGCGACTGCCAGCAGCAGGATTGTGTGGATCAACATCCAGATGATCCCGATGGCCATAAAGGCAGGCGCATCGGCGATCTTGAGAATGTTCATCTTGGTCCCGATCACCGCGACCAGCATGAAGATAAACAGCGTGCCGAATTTCGATGCGCCGATCCCTTCCAGATCGCGGGCGCGGGTGAAGCTGGCGATCAGGCCGATCGTGGTCGAGACGACCACCACCCAGAAGAAGCTGCTCGCCAGCGTTGCTTCCTCGCCCCACAGCTCGGCAAAGAACCCGCCAACAAATGTCGCCACCAGATGGCATAGGCCAACCACGGCAAAGGTCGCGCCAAACAGCAGAATATAGTCATTGGCGCTGGCCACACGTTCGGTGGAGGCGGTGTAATCGGCCATTTTGTCGCGCAGGCGGTCAATCGCGCTGCTGTCTGCCTTGAGCCAGCCATCGACGCGTTTGCTGTCGCCCGCGCCGTAAAGCAGGAACGCCATCCAGATATTGGCGACAATGATATCGACCGCGATCAGCGCGGAGTAGTTCTCGATATTATAGCCATAGACTTCGAGCATCGCGGTCTGGTTTGCGCCGCCGCCGATCCAGCTTCCCGCCAGCGTCGCCAGCCCGCGCCATGCCGCATCCGCGCCGGTGCCGATGATCGCCGGGTCAAACTGCGCCACGATCCACAAGGCAATCGGCCCGCCGATGATGATCCCGGCGGTGGCGGTGAAGAACATGATAAGCGCTTTGGAACCCAGCCCGATCACGCCCTTCATGTCGATGCTCAGCGTCATCAGGAACAATGCGGCGGGGAGGAAGTAATCCTTGGCAATCGGCCACAGATTGCTTTCATCGACATTGATCAGCCCGAAGGTGACCATCAAGGACGGCAGCAGATAGCACACCAGAATGATCGGGATGAAGGTGTAGAATTTCTTCCATCCCTCGCGATCGCGGGTGAAAAACACAAAAGCCAGCACCGCTGCCAGCAAGCCCAGTATCACGCGATCATCGGTTATCATCTAAGTCTCTCTTCCGCAGCTTGCCCGGTGATCCGTGTTGACGCCTTATGCGGCGCAGTGCAATCGCGCAAAGGCGATTATGCGGGTGTAGCTCAATGGTAGAGCAGCAGCTTCCCAAGCTGACGACGAGGGTTCGATTCCCTTCACCCGCTCCAGTTTGATTGGGGGTAAAGGTGCCGGATCCAGGACGCGATGCCTATTTCATGGCTGACCTGTATGGCGAAATGCAGCTGGCCGAACCGGCGGCGAAGCGCACGATCGGGTCCTATGTTCCGGGGCTGGTACTGGTCGCGGTGGCGGCGCTTGCATCGCTCTGGCTGAGCGAACATTACGGCCCGCCTGCGATTCTGATGGGGCTGCTGATCGGTCTGGCGCTCAATTTCGTGAGCGCTGACAAACGGCTTTCGGCCGGGCTTGATCTGGCATCGCAGACTTTGCTGCGGATCGGGATTGTCCTGCTCGGCCTGCGGATCACATTTGCCGAGATTTCGGGGTTGGGCGTGTCGCCCTTTGTCATGCTGATCGGGATAATGACCGTGGTGATATTGGTGGGCGTGTTCACCGCGCGATTGTTCAAACAGGATATGCTGTTCGGCCTGCTCGCGGGCGGGGCAACGGCGATTTGCGGGATATCGGCGGCGCTCGCGCTGTGGAGCATCATCGGCGAAAAGCGCATTGGCCAATCGCAATTTACCATCGTGGTGCTGGGCATCACGATTGCCAGCGCAGCGGCGATGACATTCTATCCCGCGATTGCCGGATTTCTGGGACTGTCGGACACGCAGGCAGGCTTTCTGATCGGCGCGTCGATCCATGATGTGGCGCAGTCGATTGGCGGCGGTTTCGCCTATTCGGAAAATGCCGGCGAAGTCGCCACGGTGGTCAAACTCTCGCGCGTGACCTTGCTGGTGCCGGTGTTGCTGATTGTCACTCTGGCGCTGCAGAAATTCGGCGGGGGCGCTGAAGGCGGGAAGTTCAGCCTGAAGCAGGGCCTGCCATGGTTCATCGTCGGTTTTGTCGTGCTGGTGGCGGTGAACAGCCTGGTTGCTCTGCCCGATACGGTGGCAGAAACGGGCGCGAAAGCGGCCAGCACATTGCTGCTTTTCGCGGTGATTGCCGCCGCGATCAAATCCAATCTGGCGGGGCTGCTGTCGCATGGCTTGCGGTCATTCGGGCCGGTCATTATGACCACGATCACTGCTTTCGCATTGTCGCTTCTCGCGGTGCAAATGCTGTAAATCCGGAGCTCAAATGAACATCTTTACCGAACACCCCAAATCAGTCGGCGAGACCTATGCGGAACATTTCCGCACCGCGACCAGCTTCGGCTTTCCGATGATTACCGCGGGCGCGGCCTGTGTGCTGCACGGCATTTTCCCCTTCATGTTCGAGAAGACCGGCAGCAATCTGGTGCGCAAGCTGTATGACCGGATGGTCACCAACCGCGTGAAAATGACGCATGAAAGCGCTGACGGGCAGCAGCTCGACTGGTGTATCTGATCGCCGGTCAGGCCAGCGTGCCGACTTTCCGCAAATGATATTCAAAGCCGCCTAGCAGCGCATCATTGGCCAATATCCGCTTGTGCAAATGGCTGATGCTGAGCTCGTCTGTCATGCCCACGCCGCCATGCGTTTGGATCGCCGCTTCGCCAATTTCGCGGCCCAGCTTTCCGGTTTGCCCCTTCAGGATTGCGATATCTTTCGGCCCTGCCTGCCCCGCTTCGATCAGGGCGGCGGTGTAAAGCATTGTCGCGCGCGCTTTGCTGTAAGCGATTTTCATGTCGGCGAGCCGGTGGGCGATGGTCTGGAAGGTCATGATCGGGACGCCGAATTGCTTGCGCGTCGCGGCATATTCGGCGGTCTGTCTCAGCAACGCCCCCATCGCGCCGATGCTTTCTGCCGAGATCGCAAGGATTGCATTGTCGAGCAGCGTGCGGATCGCGTCCGATGCATTGCCCAGCAGCAGCGAGGCCGGCGCTGCGTCAAAGCGGATATTGGCCGCACGCCGACCGTCGATGGTGGGATAGGATGTTATCGCAACTCCCTCTGCTGCCGGATCGACGGTGAAAAGCGCCAGCGTGTCGCCATGCCTTGCGGCGACCACCAGCACATCGGCATCGGCCCCGCCCAGCACCATGCGCTTCTCCCCGCTCAGCGTGATGGCATCGCCGCTGCCGCCTGATTGCATCGCCACGGCTTCGGGATCGGGGGTGCCGCGCCCTTCTTCATAGGCGAAGGCGGCAATCGCCTCTCCGCCCATGACTTTTTCGAGCCAGTCGGAATTGCCCGCGGCCAGAGCCGCTCCGCCCAAGGCCACGCTGGCAATAAAGGGCTCGGCCAGCAAATGCGCGCCAAAGGGTTCGGCAATCGCGACCATTTCCGAAGCGCCGCCGCCAAAGCCGCCATGTTCTTCGCTGAAAGGCATGCCGAGAACGCCCAGTTCGGCAAATTGCCCCCACACATCGCGCGACCAACCCGCTTCGGAGCGGACAATCGCATTGCGCTGGTCAAAATCGTAATTCTTGGCGAGGAAGCCCGAGAGGCTGTCGCGCAGCATTTGCTGTTCGTCGGTGAAAGTGAAATCCATCGCTTAATTCTCCAGCCCGACAGTTCGCGAGATAAGGTCCCGCTGGACCTCGTTGCTGCCCGCATAGATAGTCGTCGCGCGGCTGTTGAGGTAATAAGGCATCGCCACCAGATCGAGATCGGTCCCCAGCGGTTCGACATTGGCCCCGACTCGCAAAGCCTCGTTCTGGAACGGGATCGCCTCGGTCCCGCAGACCTGCGTGATCATCACCGTCACCCGCTGGACCAGTTCCGAATTCATCGTCTTGTTCATTGACGGGAAGGACGGGTCTTTGGAAATCGGATGCCCGCTGACCGACAGTTTTTCAAAATGTTCGTAGCTGGCGATATCGGCTTCCAATTCGCCCATATCGCGCTGGAACACCGGATCTTCGGACAGCATCGTGCCAAAGCCGCTTGGGGTTGTTTTGGCGGCTTCGCGGGCGCGCTCCAGACCGCGTTTCAGCGTCGGGCTGGCCGCGCTGCCGCCGCGTTCGTGCTTCAGAAGATGCTTGGCGACGGTCCACCCGTCATTTTCCTCACCCACGCGGCCCGATTGCGGAACGCGGACATTGTCGAAGAACACTTCGCATTGTTCGGGGCTGCCATCGAGGCCGATGATCGGGCGGATTTCCATGCCCGGATAATCGACCCGGTCGAGCAGGAGGAAAGTGATGCCTTGCTGTTTCTTGCCCGAATTGTCGGTCCGCACCAGCATGAACATGCGGTTCGCGTGATGCGCGTAAGTCGTCCAGATCTTGCTGCCATTGATGATGTAGTCATCGCCGTCCTTGTCTGCGCGGCAGCTCAGCGAGGCGAGGTCCGATCCCGAGTTT
The DNA here is from genome assembly GCF_009827395.1 of Pontixanthobacter aquaemixtae. GTDB lineage: Bacteria > Pseudomonadota > Alphaproteobacteria > Sphingomonadales > Sphingomonadaceae > Pontixanthobacter > Pontixanthobacter aquaemixtae. Next base: position 951,882 of record NZ_WTYX01000002.1, read on the forward strand.
GGCTCAGAATAGCCCTGCGTCCAGAAATCCTTGCCCGCCAGAATTCCGGGCAGATATTTCTTCTTCTGTTCTTCGGTGCCGAGATCGATCAGCAGCGGCCCGACCATGCCAAGGCTTTGCGGCAGCAGCGGCGGCAGGTCGCGTTTCCGGTATTCCTCGGCAAAAATATAGCGCTGCTCGACCGACCAGCCGGTGCCGCCATATTCCTCTGGCCATGACGGCGCGGCCCAGCCTTTCTTGTAAAGGATCTGGTGCCATTCCATGCACTGGTCGAACGGCGCGAAAACGCTGGTCAGCTTGCGCCCAGCCTCGCGGATCGCTGGCGTGGGGGCTTCATCGAGAAAAGCGCAGACTTCGGCGCGAAATTCCTCAAGCTCGGGGCTGAAATCAATATCCATTATGTCCCTTTTCCAGTGAAGGCGGCAAGGCGCGGTACCAGATCACGCGTTGCGCGCTCTCCCAAATTTCGCGATCACAGCGTACTCATATCGATCACAAAGCGATATTTCACATCGCTCGCTTCCATCCGCTCATAGGCCTCGTTGACCTCGTCCATGCGGATCATTTCGATGTCGGGCGCGATGCCTTTCTCGGCGCAGAAATCGAGCATTTCCTGCGTTTCGGCAATCCCGCCAATCCCGCTGCCGGTCAGGATCTTGCGTCCGCCCAGCAGCAAACCGGTGTGCATTTCGGGCATCATGTCGATCATGCCCACCAGCACCTGCGCGCCATCCAGTTTCAGCAGCCGCAAATAGGGCGCGACATCGTGTTTCACCGGAATGGTGTTGAGCACCAGATCGAAATAGCCGGTCTTGGCGCGCATCGCGGCTTTGTCGGTGGTGATGAGCAAGTCCGCTGCGCCGAGCGCCAATGCGTCTTCGCGCTTGCTTTCGCTGCGGCTGAGCACGGTGACTTCCGCGCCCATCGCAACGGCGAATTTGACGCCCATATGGCCAAGCCCGCCAAGCCCCGCGACCGCGACTTTGCTGCCCGGTCCGACATTCCAGGTGCGCAAAGGCGAATAGCTGGTGATCCCCGCGCACAGCAGCGGCGCGGCATCTTCCATGCTCAGCGCGTCGGGCACTTTGATCACAAATTCATCGCGGCACACAATCCGGTTGGAATAGCCGCCCTGCGTCTTAGTGCCGTCATGCAGATCGGTCCCGCCATAGGTGCCGACCATTCCGCGCTGGCAATATTGTTCCAGACCCTGCTCGCAGTGGTCGCAGCTTTTGCAGCTATCGACCATGCATCCGATCGCAACCCGGTCACCGATTTTATGCGCGCTGACGGCATCGCCAACTGCCGCGACGGTTCCGGTAATTTCGTGCCCGGGCACAATCGGATAGTTCGTGCGGCCCCAATCATTGCGCGCAGTGTGCAAATCCGAATGGCAAATTCCGCAATGCGAAATGTCGATCAGCACATCATTGTCGCGCAGCCCGCGCCGGGTGAATTCGAAAGGTGCCACTCCGCTTTCGGGCGATGTCGCGGCATAGCCTGTGGCGGGATATTCGTTGGTCTGTGTCATGTTTGCTCCCGGCTCCGGCCTATCGCGGCGGCATCCGGATTGCCCCATCGAGACGGAACTGGTGGCCGTTAATATAGGTGTTGCGGGCAATCTCGACGATCAGAGAAGCAAACTCCTCCGGCTCTCCCAACCGTTTGGGGAAGGGCACACTGGCGTTCAATTGGTCCCACATTTTGGGATTGCGGTCTTTCATGCCGAGCATCAGCGGAGTCGCAAAAATCCCCGGCATGACCGAATTTACCCGGATGCCCATATCCATCAGATCGCGCGCCATCGGCAGAACCAGCCCGTTCACACCCGATTTGCAGCTGCCATAGATTGTCTGCCCGATCTGTCCGTCCTGCGCGGCGACCGAAGCGGTCAGCGTGATTGATCCGCGCTCCCCGTCATCATTGAGCGCTTCGGCATTCGCCATTCCCAGGGCAGAATGCGAAGCGACGCGGTAACTCGCCACCAGAATGCCTTCGGCGCCAAAGGCGTAATCCTCTGTCGGCAAGCGTTTGTAGCAGTGGTTTTCCTTGTCCCAGCCCAGCGTTTTGCCGCGCTTGCTGGCCATCGCGCAATGGACCGTCACGCGTTCCTGCCCGTTGGCAGCGCGCGCTGCTTCGAAACCGTCAACCACCGATTGTTCATCCATGATATCGACATGGTGGAATGTGCCGCCAATGGCCTTGGCATGCGCTTCGCCATCTTCGTCATTGATATCGAAAATCGCGACTTTCAGCCCGGCATCGGCCAGAGCTTGCGCGCTGGCGCGGCCCAATCCCGAAGCGCCGCCGGTTACAACTGCGGCCATGCCCGCTTCCAATTTCATATATCTCTCCCTTGGTCAGACACACTTGTGGGCTGACCGGCGCATTTGAGGCAAGCAAAAATACGCCCGATGTTTGACAGTTTTGTCACACAAAGCCTGTCGATTGTCATCGCTTGGTCACCAAACTGTCTCTTTGGAGTCACTTGCAGTGCCTAGCGCGCCCCCAACTTCTGATTTGGGGCTTTACCATGAAACATACTCGATTGATTCTGACCACTTGTGCAGCGGCGGTTGCGGCCAATATTGCCACGCCCGCTTTCGCTGGCGATGTCACTGGCTATGTCGTTGACGGCAGCGACACTGTCGCGCTGCAGGCCGCCGAAGTTACCATTGTCGAACTGGGCCGCACGGCCACGGCGGAAAGCGATGGCAGCTTCTTTTTCGGCAATGTGGCCGAGGGCACATATACGCTGGTCGCGCGCTTTGTCGGCGCAGACAGCGTCACCCAAACGGTGGACGTTCCCGCGAACGGTGTGGTGCGGGTCGATTTTAGCATTGGCGGCGCGGATGGCGAAATCCTGGTCATCGGCCAGAGCGCGAACCTTGCCAGCGCCCTGTCGCGCAAACGCGCCGCTGATGGTGTCAGCGATGTCCTGACTCGCGATGCGATCGGCCAGTTTCCTGACCAGAATGTGGCCGAATCGCTGCGCCGCGTCCCTGGCGTCAATGTCTTGAACGATCAGGGCGAAGGCCGGTTTGTATCGGTCCGCGGCCTTGATCCGGGCCTTAACGCGACATCGCTCAACGGTGTACGCTTGCCCGCGCCGGAAAGCGATGTCCGCTCGGTCGCACTCGATGTCATTTCCAGCGACATTATCGAATCGATCGAGATCAAGAAATCGCTCACTCCGGATCTGGATGGCGACACGATCGGTGCTTCTATCGAGATCAACACCACCAGCGCATTTTCGCGCAAGAAAGACCTGCTCACTGCCAAGATCGAAGGCAGCTACAACCGCTTGTCCGATTCGCTTTCGCCCAAAGGCAGCGTGGATTTTGCCAGCAGGCTCAGCGACAATGTCGGCGTGTCGGGCGGCGTTTCCTTCTACCGCCGCAAATTCGAAACCGACAATATCGAAGCCGATGGTTGGGAAGATGCCGGATCGGGACCATTCGCAACCGAAGTCCAGTATCGCGATTATGACGTTGAGCGCGAACGCATCAGCGCCACGCTCGGCTTCGATTTCCGCGTTGGCGACACCACAGAGCTTTATGCCAAAGGTGTGTGGAGCCAGTTTGACGATCAGGAATATCGCCGCCGTTTGACTTTCGATCTGGGTGATTTCGATGGCGGCGCCAGCAGCCAGACAGGCACCGGCGCAACGTTCAGCGATGCCGATGAAGAATTTACCGTAGAACGCGATGTGAAAGACCGTTTCGAACGCCAGCGTATCCGCAGCGTCGTTATCGGCGGCGAGACCGAAACCAATGGCTGGCGCGCCGAATACTCGCTGGCCTATTCCAAATCCAGCGAGCGCGAGGATGGCTCTATCGATCCGACCCAGTTCGAGCGTGATTTTGACGGTGACGGCCTGACAGTCGGGTTCGATTACAGCGATCCGCGCGTCCCGACCTATTCGGTATCGGGCAATACCGCAGATTTCCTCGATCCGTTTGAATATGAACTCAACGATATCGAGCTGACCGCGCTATCCAACGCGCAGGACGAAGAATGGGCGGCCAAAGTCGATCTCGCGCGCGAATTCCTGCTGGATAATGGATCCTTCACTGTGCAGGCCGGCTTTAAAGGCCGCTGGCGCGAAAAAAGCTACGACAAGAATGTCGAGTTTTACGAATATGACGGGCCGGGCGATTACACTTTGGGCGATGTTCTGGGTTCGCAGACTTACCAAATCGCCGATCTGTCACCGATCCCGGATTCGACCGCGCATACAACATTCTTCCGCAGCAATTTTGACCAGTTCGAATTGCAGGAAGTGGATTCGCAATTCGATTCAGCGGTGGAGGATTACCGCGTCGATGAAGATGTGATGGCCGGATATCTGTTGGGCCGTCTGGAAACCGACAATCTGCTGGTCATCGGCGGTGTCCGTTACGAACGGACCAAGAATGTCATCACCGGCAACAATGTCACCCTGTTTGAAGAAGATGCGACTCTGCCCGATGGCAGCACCGCAACTGACGATACGGTGATTGTCACCCCGACGACTTTTGACCGCAATTACGAACATTGGCTGCCCAGCCTGAATATCCGCTACGAAGCGCAGAATGATCTGATCTTCCGCCTCGCCGGATATCGCAGCATTGTCCGGCCGCGTCTGGGCAAACTGGCGCCGCGTTTCGCAGTTGAAGTCAATGATGATGACGAGATCGAAGGCGAATTCGGCAATCCGGCGCTGGTCCCGTTCGAGGCATGGAATTTTGACGCTACGGCGGAATATTACATGTCGTCCAACGGCGCGATCACTGCCGGGTTCTTCTACAAAGACATCAAGAATTTCATCGTCGATGCCGAAGTGGATACGCCCGGCGTTTTCAACGGCATCGCGTTTGATGAAGCGGTTATTCCGATCAACGGCCCCAGCGGCGAAGTGTGGGGCGTGGAGCTTGGCTTCGCGCAAAGCTTCGACTTCTTGCCGGGTGTCCTTAGCGGTCTGATCCTGCAAGCGAACTATACCTATACCGATGCAATGGGCAGTGTTCCTGACGGATCATTCACCGACACCGCATCGGTCAACACCTTCCGCAATGTGCCGCTGCCGTCATCATCCAAACACACGTTCAACGGCGTGATCGGCTATGAAAAAGGCCCCTTCGAGATGCGTCTGGCGGGTACCTACCGCGACAAATATCTCGACGAGCTGGGCGGTTCGCCAAACAGCGACCGCTATGTCGATGACCATTTCCAGCTCGATTTCAGCGCGAAGTTCAAAGTGAACGACAACGTCAAGCTGTTCTACGAATGGATCAACATCAACGATGCCAAATATTTTGCCTATAACAATCTGGGCAATCAGCAGAATCTGTACCAATACGAAGAATATAACTGGACGATGAAATTCGGTGCGAGGGTGACGTTCTGATGCGGATTCACTTTACTGGAATGGCGGCGCTGGCCGCCAGCCTGACAGCCAGCTTGGGCGGCTGCGGGGCGCCGATGGTGATGGGTGATCCGGCGGTTTCGGTGACGGCGCTGGCCGAAACCGTGCCTGTCGGAACCGCCAATGATGATGCTGCGGACGACCCGGCAATCTGGCGTAATGCGGACAATCCCGAAGCCAGCTTCATTGTCGCGACCGACAAGAAGGCGGGATTGTATGTCTATAATCTCGACGGGAAGATCATGGACTTCAATCCGGGCGGGCTGCTCAACAATGTTGATCTGCTCGATCTGGGTGCGCTGGGCGTGGTGGTGGCGGCAAGCGACCGGACCGATCCGCTCCAGTCGCGCGTGGCGCTGTACCGGCTGGATACCAAGGCGGGCAAATTGCAATCCATCGGTTCGATCGCCAGCGGCGCGGGCGAAGCTTACGGGCTGTGCATGTCGGCCAAGGCCGGCGGGCAAAGCGTGTTTGCGGTGCTGAAAGACGGCACTATCCGCGAATATTCGCTCGACAATCTGGGCGGACCAAACCCCCAGCCATCGGGCCCCTTGCTGCGCGAATTTTCCGTCCCGACACAGCCCGAAGGCTGTGTCGTCGATCCGCGCAACGGCACGCTCTATATAGGCGAGGAAAACGCCGGCATCTGGCGGTTTGCCGATGGCGCGACTACCGGGCAACTGGTCGCCGCAATCGACAACAAGCAATTGGTCGCTGACGTCGAAGGACTGGCCATTGCGCTTGATGGCAAGGATGGCGGTTGGCTGATCGCATCGAGCCAGGGCGATAACAGCTATGCCCGCTACCGCCTGCCCGACATGGAACCCACCGGGCGCTTCCGCATTGCCGCGGGTGCTTATGGTGCGACCGAGGAAACAGACGGGATTGCGCTTCACACCGGAAATTTCGGCGCGCGCTTCCCGGGGGGTGTTTTTGTGGCGCAAGATGGTAAGAACGAACCATCCGCTCAAAACTTCAAACTTGTCTCATGGCAAGATGTAGAGAAAGCCCTCGACACATGGAAAAAGCCAACCCCGTGACCGCATCCGGCACTATCAGCCAAAACCGCCGCCAGTTTCTGGGCGCGACCGGAACCGCATTTGCCGCGCTGGTGGCCAGCGGTTGTTCGACCGGGGGCAGCAGAATCGCGACCGCGGCGGCAAGCCCGGCCAATTTCACCGGCTATGGCGATCTGGTTCCCGATCCGGCGGGCATGCTCGATTTGCCCAAGGGCTTTTCCTACAAAGTCATTTCCAAGCTTGGCAATCCGATGAGCGACGGGCTGACCGTGCCCGACGCGGCGGACGGGATGGGCTGTTTCGATCTTGGCAATGGCAAAATCGCGCTGGTCCGCAATCATGAATTGATGCCGCGCCCCGAATATCTGCAGGACATTCCCGAAGGTTTTGACCGGATCGAAGGCAAAGCGGTGATGCCCGGCGGCACCACCACCATCGTTCTCGATGCAGAAACGCTGGAGATCGAACAAGAATATTACTCGCTCGCGGGAACAGTGCGGAACTGTTCGGGCGGCATCACCCCTTGGGGCACATGGCTGACCTGCGAGGAAGCCGTGTTCAGCGCCAGCGACAAGAACGACCATGATCATGGCTGGGTGTTCGAAGTGCCCGCCGATGCCGGCAAGCTGGTCAATCCCGCGCCGCTGAAAGCGATGGGGCGTTTCAATCACGAAGCTGCCTGCGTCGATCCGGTAACCGGCATTGTCTATCAGACCGAAGATCGCGGCGACTCGATGCTGTACCGCTTCATCCCCAATGTGCCGGGCAAGCTGGCCGAAGGCGGCAAATTGCAAGCGCTGGCGCTGGTCGATGGCACCACCGACAGCCGCAATCACGAAGGTGTGACGATGCAGGTTGGCGATATGCACGAAGTGCGCTGGATCGATCTCGATGATGTCGAATCGCCCGACGATGATCTGCGGACGCGCGCGGCGGCGCAAGGCGGCGTCAAATTTGCGCGCGGCGAAGGTATCCATTGGGGCGAGGGCGAGCTCTATTTCGCCTGCACCAGCGGCGGTGCGGCCAAAGTCGGGCAGATTTTCAAACTGGTTCCCGGGCGCGGAAAACGGTCAGACGGGCTGCAGCTGTTCTTCGAAAGCACCGATCCCGACCAGTTCAATTATGGCGACAATGTCTGCGTCCAGTCGAACGGCCATCTGATTGTCTGCGAAGACCAATATACCGATGTCGTGACCAACCATCTGCGCGGCATCACGCCGGAAGGCGTGGCCTATCCGCTGGCGCTGCTGCGTATCCAGACCGAACCTGCGGGCGCGTGTTTCTCCCCCGACGGCAAGACCATGTTCGTCAATGCCTACAGCCCCACGGCAACGCTGGCGATCACAGGGCCGTGGTTCGGCTGAAACCCGCCTAACGGGTCCAGATAGAGACAGGTCGGGCGCGGTGCTGGCGCTGCCGCAATGGCGGCGCTAGACCGCTTTCATGTCCGGATTTCTCTTCGCTCTTGTTGCGGTGATGGCCACATCGCTTGGCAGCCGCGACCAATTGCTGATTGCCAATATCGCCGCGAAGCTGGGGCGCAGCACCGGGCTGCTGCTGGTCGGCTGCGCGGTGGCGATTGGCACTGCGGTGGCGATGACTTTCGCCGGGCAATATATCGCCGCAATGCTGCCCAGCGCGGGCAAGACCATGCTGGTCGCATTCGCGCTGATGATCGCCGCGGCCGAACTTGCCTGGCCCAACAAGCGCAGCCTGATCAAGGAACCCACGCGATCGCTCGTGGCGATCGGTCTGGTGCTGCTCGCCCGGCAAATGGGCGATGGTTCGCGGTTCCTGATTTTCGCATTCGCTGCCGGGTCGGGCATCCCGTGGTTTGCCGGAATTGGCGGCGCGCTGGGCGGGATTGGCGCGGTGATTGTCGGCTGGTTTCTGGCAGAGGAATTGGCGGGCAAACTGCCTTTGCGAAAGCTGAGGATTGCGATGGCCGTTGCCTTGGCAATTGCCGCAATTGCAATCGGCTTGTCGGCACGCGGATTGCTCGGTTAATCGCTTTTGTCGATCACTAAAGCCAAAACTTATAGGGAAACCCGATGTTGGGAAAGCCGTTGAATAGACATATATCGCAACTAGAAAGGAATTTCCCATGACCGACACAGGCAACAATTCGAAAGCGGCGCTGGTAAGCGAGTTGAACGGACTTCTGGCCGACCATATGGCGCTGTTCTTCAAGACCAAAAATTTCCACTGGCACGTGGCGGGGCCGCGTTTCCGCGATCTCCATCTTTTGTTTGACGAACAGGCAATCGCGCTTCGCGACCAGATCGACATTATCGGCGAGCGCGTGCGCAAGCTGGGCGCAAACACGCTGACATCGATCGGTTCGGTGGCGCAAAATACCCAAGTGAAAGACCAGGACGACGTGTCGCTCTCGGCCGAAGCGATGGTTACCGAGCTGCGCGATGACAATGCGGCGATGGTCAAGCGCTTGAAAGCAATGAAACCGCTGGCGGACCAGGCGGGCGACAACGCCACTGACGGCTTGCTCGATGACTGGACCGACGCAGCCGAAGAACGCGTCTGGTTCCTCACGCAAACGCTGCAATAATTCGGTAATTCGTATGCATCGCTGCCCTAGCACCCGCACGGCATTTCGCCGGCGCGGGTTGCTTGGTATAGGGCGGCGATGGACAATCTGACGATCATCGAAAATGCCGATAACGCCGCCATTGCTGCGTGGCTGCGGGAACGGCTTTCATCAGCGCTCGGCGCGGCTGACGGACGCATTGCAATCAGCATTCCGGGTGGTTCGACACCTTTTCCCGTTCTCGAAGAATTGATCGACGGATCGCTCGATTGGCGCCGGATCGATGTGTGGCCGGGCGATGACCGGATCGTTCCCGAAGATCACGAAGCCAGCAACACCGGAAAGATCCGGGCCTTGCTCGAACCGGCGGGTGCCAACATCGTCGCGCTGAGCGAAGACGCGCAGCCGCCGCATTTTGCGCTGGTATGGCTGGGAATGGGCGCGGACGGGCATATCGCCTCTTTGTTTCCCAATACCGATCCGCGGGTGGATGACCCGCAGGCGATGCGCCGGTTGACGCCCGACCCATTGCCACCCGAAGCCCCGTTTGACCGGATCACGATGACGATACCGGCGCTGCTTAACAGCGATGCTCTGGCCTTTGTCATTCGCGGCGATGATAAGCGCGCGGTGTTCGATACGGCGGTGAACGCAGCGCATGATCTGCCTATCGCGCGGCTGCTGGCGGCGGCAGACCAGCCGGTCACATGCTTCGCCTGATCCCCGCGCCTTTGCACCGGCTGCTCTATAAAACCGCCGATTTTTTGCGCAGCCTGTGGTGGCAAATTGCCCGACCGCAAATCGAAGGCGCCGCCGTTGTGGCAACCGATGCGCAAGGGCGCTTGCTGCTGATCCGGCTGAGCTATGGATCGGGCGGGTGGAACATTCCCACCGGCGGAGTAAACCGCGCAGAAGAACCGGTCGATGCCGCGCGCCGTGAATTGCGCGAAGAAACCGGATGCGAGGCGGAGACAATCGTGCCGCTGGGCGTACAACACACCATTATCCACGGTGCGCGCAACAGGGTTCACGTGTTTGCCGCGAAAGTTTCCGGACCGCCTGCGGCCGATATGCGCGAAGTGATCGAAGCGCGGATGTTCGCGATGGACTCGCTGCCCGAACCGCTGACCAAGACAACGCAGCGGCGGCTGGACCTGTATCGCTCCGTGTCAGAGCAGCGATAATTGCGCGGTATCGGGTTTGCGTTCCTCGCTGTTCTTGTCGCCTTCCAGATTGGACAGCGTCAGCCCCATCAACCGGATCGGCAAAGGTAGGGGCAGCAATTCCTCCAGCAATTCGTGCCCGATGCGCGCGAACTCCATCTTGTCGGCGACATTGCCGGCCAGCGACTTGGCGCGGGTCAGCGTGGTGAAATCGGTATATTTCAGCTTCAGCGTGACCGTGCGCCCTTTCGCTTCGGCGCGCTCTATCCGCTCCCACACGATGTCGATAATGTTGTCCATCGCTTCGCGCAGCGCCGCGCCGCTGGAGATATCTTCGCTGTAGGTCCGTTCCCCGCCCAGCGATTTGCGGATCCGGTTGGCGCGCACCGGGCGCAAATCAATCCCACGTGCCGCGCGGTAGAGATAATCCCCCATGCTGCCGAAATTGGCGCGGAGAAATTCGACATCCTTGGCCGCCAGATCGGCCCCGGTTTCGATCCCGAGTTTGGCCATCTTTTCCGCGCCTTTCGGGCCAACCCCGTGAAACCGGCGAACGGGCAGCGAGGCGACAAATTGCGCGCCTTCGCCCGGTTTGATCACGCACATCCCGTCGGGCTTGTTCTGATCGCTGGCAAGCTTGGCGATAAATTTGTTGTAACTCACCCCCGCGCTGGCGGTGAGGCCGGTCTGCTGTTTGATCCGTTCGCGGATCAGCTGGGCAATCCGGGTAGCGCTGCCGATGCCGTGAATGTCATCGGTTACATCGAGATAGGCCTCATCAAGGCTGAGCGGTTCAACATGCGGGGTGAAATAACGGAAAATCTCGCGGATTTTGGCGGAGGCTTCCTTATAGGCATCAAAGCGGTGGCGCACGAAAATCAGATCGGGGCAGAGCCGCTTTGCAGTGACCGATGGCATTGCCGAACGCACACCAAATTTGCGCGCTTCATAGCTGGCGGCGGCGACCACTCCGCGCCCGCCCGATCCGCCAACTGCAACCGGCTTTCCGCGCAATTCGGGATTGTCGCGTTGTTCCACGCTGGCGAAAAACGCATCCATATCGACATGGATGATTTTGCGCAGGCCGCCTTCTTCTTCCCCGGCGTCCGCTTGTCCGCCGTTCTGATCGCCTTCATCCGCCATGCCCCCCGAATACACGCATTGGAACGAAAGCGGAACTATTGTGCACAGGCCTGCAACAAAATCTTGCTGGCCTTTCCGCGCTGAACCGCGCAAGGCCCATAGATGATTTCCCGAACCGAACCCGCCAAAAAGTCGCTGGGCGAGCGCGAGATGATCGTGCTGATGGCTTTGTTGATGAGCCTGCAAGCTTTCGGCATCGATGCGATGCTGCCCGCGCTGGGCGAGATGGCGAAAGAACTTTCCGCAACCGGCAATAACCGCCAGTTCGTGATCAGCGCCTATTTTCTGGGCGCCGGATTGGGGGCATTTTTCCCCGGCGCATTTGCCGACAAATTCGGCAGGCGGCCGGTGCTGTTTGTGGGCCTGTTGTCCTATATTGTCCTGTCAATCGGCTGCGCGCTGGCGACCAGTTTTGAATGGCTGATCGGTCTGCGACTGATGCAAGGGATCGCCTGTGCAGGATTGAGCGTGGTGCCTGCCGCGATTGTCCGAGACCATGTCGGCGGCGACCGGATGGCGCGGTTGATGAGCCTGATCATGATGATCTTTTTGGTGGTGCCGATTGTCGCACCCGCGATCGGGCAGGTGATCCTGATGCTGCTGGGATGGCGCGCGATATTCGGCGCGATGGCAGTGATGGGGACGCTTGTTGGCTTGTGGGTATGGCTGCGCCTGCCCGAAACGCTGACCGAAGCAAATGCGCAGGATATCCGCCCGCTGACCATTCTGCGGAATATGAAAGAAGCGCTTATCCGCCGCGAATCGATCGGGTATGTGGTGGGTAGCGCGCTGGTGTTCGGCAGCCTGTTCGGATTTCTCAATTCCAGCCAGCAGCTCATTTCCGAAAGCTTCGGTGCGGGCGATTATTTTGCGATCATCTTCGGCTCTTCGGTGCTGGGTATGGTGGGTGCGAACTTCCTCAATTCGCGGATCGTGGAACGGTTTGGCGCGCGCCGCGTAGGGCACACGGCTCTGATCGGTTTCGGCATTGTCAGCCTTGCCCAGCTCTGGTCCGCGAGCCAGCCGCAACAATCGCTGTTCCAGTTCATTCCGCTGCTGGCGCTGTCGATGGCTATGCTGGGCTTTATCGGGGCCAATTTTAGCGCCATCGCAATGCAGCCGTTCCAGCATATTGCCGGGGCCGCATCGTCGATCCAGACCAGCATTCGCATGACAACGGGCGCGGTTCTGGGCGGGGCTATCGGGCAGGCCTATGATGGCACTGCGCAGCCTTTGGCCATGTCGATGTTGGCCTGTTCTGTGCTCGGTTTGGCTCTTGTCCTGTTTTCAGAACGGATGAAGCTGTTCCGCGCGCCGGGCGAAGCGCGCCGATATATGCAAATGCACGGAAATTATTAGGCCTTGCTGCCCAGCTTGGGCCACGCAATATCCGCAAATTCGCGCAGCAGCGGGTCGACAACGCTTAGGCTGCGCCCTCAAACTCCTCGCTATCGATTGAGGCCCGTCCCTCTGGCGAATAGCGGTGACCAGACACGGTCTCGAAATTGATCAGTTGATCGACCTTTTCGAGCAGCGCAGGGTCAACCGTCAGATCGCCCGAAGCGAAATTGTCTTCCAGATGTTCGATGCTGGTGGTGCCGGGGATGACGTGGACGTGATCGCCCTGCGCCAGCACCCATGCGAGCGAGAGTTGCGCGGCGGTCATTCCAGCGCCTGCTGCCAGATCACAGAATTGCGCGATCAGCGCGTCATTGGTGGGCCAGTGCTCCTCCAGGAAGCGCGGCATGGTGCGCCGGAAATCGCGCTCACCCAGTTCCGAAGGCACCAACCCCCCGCATAGCGCGCCGCGCCCGACCGGCGAGAAAGCAACGAAGGCGATTCCCAATTCGGCGCAGGTCTCTAGCGGGCCGAGTTCGGGATTGCGCGTCCATAGCGAGTATTCGCTTTGTACTGCGGTGACGGGATGTTCGGCATGCGCCTCACGGATATGCGCCGACGACCATTCGGAAACGCCGTAGCCGCCGATTTTGCCAGCCTCCACTGCCCGCGACAGCGCACCGACGCTTTCTGCAATCGGCACCTTTGGATCGAAACGGTGCATGTAATAAAGGTCAATGTGATCGGTCTTGAGGAGCTCAAGGCTGATCTCAAGCTGCTCGGTAATCCGTTCCGGGCGGCAATCGATTGCGCGGTTTTTGCCTTCAACGATGATCCCGGTTTTTGAGGCAAGGTAGAATTTCTCACGGCGGTCCGACAGCGTCTCACCAATCAGTGTCTCATTGTCGCCGAGGCCATAAATGCGCGCGGTGTCGAGATGGTCGGTGCCGATGTCGATTGCGCGATTGAGCAGCTTCTGCCGTTCTTCCTGGGGCGGCTTATCGCCATAGGCCCAGGACAGGCTCATGCACCCCAGACCAACCGGATGCACCATACGGTTTCCAAGTTTGCGTTTGCTTGTCATCACCCTACCATCCTCTGATTTTTGAATGTGAGGTATGGTCGCGGATTGCGCGGCTTTGTGCAAGGCCTGCCTTGGCTAAGTTTCGGATTCGAGACGTCGCCACGCAATATCGGCAAATTCGCACAGCAGCGGCCGCGTGTCGCGCGGGTCGATAATGTCCTCGACATTGAACAGCTCTGCGCTGCGGAAGGGCGAGGTGACTTTTTCCAGCCGCGCCTTGATCTTTTCCAACTCGGCAGCCGGATCTTCGGCGGCTTCCAGATCGGATTTATACGCCACTTCCAGTCCGCCCGCGATGGGCAGCGAGCCCCAATCACCACTGGGCCAGCAATAGCGGTACTGATAGCGGTCGGCATTGCTCATCGCGCTTCCGGCGATGCCATAGGCGCGGCGCATCACGATGCTGGCCAGCGGAACACTGGCTTTATAGATCGCGTTCATCGCCTGCACGCCGTAGCGGATCGTGCCCGCCATTTCCGCCTCGCGACCGATCATAAAGCCGGGATTGTCGACCAGATGGACAATCGGCAGGCGAAACTGGTCGGCCAGTTTGACGAAACGCTCGACCTTTTCGCTGGTCTTGGCTTCCCATGATCCGCCCAGAAAGCTGGGATCGCTGGCGACCACAGCGACGGGCCAGCCATCGAGCCGCGCAAGGGCGGTAATCGCCGCGCGGCCCCAATTGCGGCCGATTTCGAACACGGTGCCTTGATCGAACAGCATGTCCATGCCGCGGCGCATCGAATAGACTTGCTTGGGATCGCGCGGGACGAGGCTGAGCAGGGCTTCCTCGCGCCGGTCCACCGGATCGCTGCATTCGGCGCGGCGCGCGGGCTGGCCGGCATATTCGGGCATGAAGCTGAGGAAATGGCGCGCGCGGGCGAATGCCTCGGCCTCGCTCGCCACCTCGTCATCGACCACGCCGTTGCGCGTGTGGATATCGCTGCCGCCCAATTCTTCCTTGGCCTGCTGATGATCGGCGGCGCTTTTGTAGCTTGCGCCCAAACCATCGACCACGGCGGGACCGGCAGCAAAAATCTGCGACAATCCGCGCACCATGATCGAATAATGGCTGGCGACGATGCGCGCCGCGCCAAGGCCGGCGGTTGGCCCAAGCGCGAGCGCCACCACCGGCACCGTATCGAGATTGGTCACCACATCGCTCCAGCCCGGAACCGCGGGGATATAGGTCGCGCCAATCTGTTCGAGCGTTTTCACGCTGCCGCCGCCACCGGTGCCGTCGATCATGCGGATGATCGGCAGTTTCAGCTCATGCGCCATCCGCTCGGCCTGCACCATCTTGCGCTTGATCCCCGCATCCGCCGCGCCGCCGCGAATGGTGAAATCGTCCGCCGTGGCGACCACCGGGCGGCCATGGATGGTGGCTTTGCCGAACAGGAACGGCGCGGGGAGCACGCTTTCGAGATTGCCGTCTGCGTCATAGGAACCCTTGCCCGCAATCTTGCCGATTTCGCGGAAAGAGCCTTCATCGCACAGCGCCGCCAACCGCGCCCGCGCATCCATCTTGCCCCGCCCATGCTGACGCGCGACTTTCTCCTCGCCGCCCATCTGCTCGGCAAGCGCCTCGCGCTGCCGCAATTCTTCGAGTTCTTTTTGCCACGACATCTCACTCTCCGTTCGGGCTGAGCTTGTCGAAGCCCTGTCCTTCTTCTTTGGACACAGCGCTATAAGAAAGTGCAACCCTTCGACAAGCTCAGGGCAATCGGAAAATGGAACTCAGCCCTGATTTGCCGGTTCCACCACAGCCAGAACTGCCTCAACCTGCACTTGCCCGCCAACGCTGGCGGCGAGTTCGGTTACGGTCCCGTCAAACGGGGCGGTCAGCCCATGCTCCATCTTCATCGCCTCAAGCACCATCAGGCGTTGACCGGCGGTGACGGTATCACCCTCGGCCACATCAACCGCGATAACCTTGCCCGGCATCGGCGCGAGGATTGCGCCGTCGCTAGTGGCGGCGTGGCCACCGTCCCTCGGAGGTTGGGCGGTAAACTCATACGTCCGACCGCGTTCTGTTACGACAATCGTATCAGGGTTTACGTGGTCGGCAGTTGCCTTTCCTGCAAATGTCTCAGCCTTCGCCGAGTATACTTCTTCATCGTGGAACAGTGTGACCTCGCTCTTTGTGCCTGCGTTAAGGCGAAAGCCGAATGTGCCTTCCCTAAAGTTCCGTTCGTCCCAGCCTATACCGCTCCAATCGAGCCAATCATGCCTGAATCGTGATGCCGCCGAGACGATGACATCCTGTGAAGGAGGGCGAACCTCCAATAAGCGCTGCTCTTGTCTCTCGATCAAACTTGTATCCAGTTCACCGGACACAAACTCTGGCAGATCAAGACATTCAAAAAGGAAGGCTTTGTTTGTGGTGATCGGATAAACGACAAGACTATTCAGGATGCGCATCAACCCGGTTCTGGCTGCGTTCCTATCGTCGGCGTGGTTGATGACTTTGGCGATCATCGGATCGTAAAATGCGGTTACAGCGTCGCCGTCCTCGACGCTCCATTCTAGGCGGCCATCTCCCGGCTGAAATATTTCATCGACTGGGCCTGGGCTCGGCAAGAACCCCTTCGCCGGATCTTCCGCGTAAAGCCTCGCCTCGATAGCGTGCCCGTTGATGCTCAGCTCATCCTGCTTCAGCGGGATCGGCTCGCCGCTTGCCACGCGCAACTGCCATTCGACCAGATCGACGCCGGTGATCTCTTCGGTCACCGGATGTTCGACCTGCAGGCGCGTGTTCATTTCCATGAAGAAAATGCGATCCGCGCGCAGGCCTTCGCTGGCGTCGGCGATAAATTCTATGGTGCCTGCGCCGACATAATCGACCGCTTTTGCTGCACGAATTGCTGCGCAGCATATTTCTTCGCGTGTTGCAGCATCCATGCCGGGGGCAGGGGCTTCTTCGATCACTTTCTGGTGGCGGCGTTGCAGCGAACAATCGCGTTCGAACAGGTGGACGACATTGCCATGGCTGTCGCCGAACACCTGCACTTCGATATGGCGCGGGCTGGTGATCCATTTCTCCAGCAGCACATCATCATTGCCGAAGCTGGCCTTGGCTTCGCGCCGGCAGCTTTCCAAATCGGCGGCAAAATTTTCTGATTTATCGACTTTGCGCATGCCCTTGCCGCCGCCGCCCGCAACCGCCTTGATCAGCACCGGATAGCCGATTGCCTCGGCCTCTTTGGTCAGCCGCTCGACCGTTTGGTCATCCCCCAGATAGCCGGGTGTTACCGGCACGCCCGCGGCGATCATCCGCTCCTTGGCGGCATCCTTCAGCCCCATATCGCGAATGCTGTCTGGATTGGGGCCGACCCAGATCAGCCCTGCATCCTGCACTTCCTGCGCGAAATCGGCGTTCTCCGACAGGAAGCCATAGCCGGGGTGGATGGCGTCCGCCCCGGTCTCCTTCGCAGCAGCGATGATTTTTTCGCCCACCAGATAGCTTTCGGCGGCGGGGCTGGGGCCGATATGCACAGCTTCATCGGCAGAGCGTGTGTGCAGCGCCTTCGCATCGGCATCCGAATAGACCGCGACGGTGGAAATACCCATTTCGCGCGCGGTGCGCATGATACGGCAGGCAATCTCGCCGCGATTGGCGATAAGGAGCTTATTGATCATGCCAAGCGGTTAGGACGCGTGCGCTTTTTCCGCAAGCATTGCCCGCGTCCAGCGCGGCATTTCAGCGGGTTGGCTCGGGCGGTTGGCCAAAGCCTGGAAGAAAGCCGCGGTGATATGGCGCAGCTTGGCGGCGCGGGAGATATAGACGCGGTGATCCCATGCGGCCGTGCCAAGTTCACGGACCTGATGACCGATCGCGGTGTAAATGCGCGCGGCCGATAGGATCGCCCAGCGGCTGCGGAACGGCAGACGGGGCGTGCCCAGTCTGGATGCCGCGGCGTGCACTTCCATCAGCGCAACCAGCTTCGCGGTCATATCGGCCAGTTCCTGCCGGTGATGTGGTTTGGTGTGCTGGCCGGGCTCGATATCTTCTTCCACCAGCCATTCGACGGGAAGATAGCACCGGTCCGCCGCGTCATCCTCTGCAATGTCGCGGGCAATATTGGCGAGCTGGAAGGCAAGGCCGAGATCGCATGCACGGTCGAGCGTTTCGTGGTCATCGGGCGATACCCCCATCACCACCGCCATCATCACCCCCACCGCCCCGGCGACGTGATAGCAATATTGCATCAGATCGCCTTCGCTGCGCGGTCGCCATTCCTTGGCATCCAGCGCAAATCCGGCGATCACATCTTCGGCCATTTCGCGAGTGATCCCGCATTCCTTGGCGACCAGACCGAATGCATCGAAGGCCACATCCGCTGTCGGCTGGCCTTCGAAAGCGCGATCGGTCAGCGCGCGGATCGATTTGAGCCGGTCTGCCGGTTTGGACAGGTCACCCGGCTCGCCCTCTCTTGGCCCGCCCATATTTTGCGCGTCGGCAATATCGTCGCAGCGTCTGCACCACGCGTAAAGCAGCCACACGCGCTCGCGGGTCTTGCGGTCGAACAGTCTGGATGCGGCGGCGAAGCTTTTCGATCCTTCTTCGATCGAGGCGCGCGCCTTAGCGACCAGCGCCGCGCGATGCCTGCCGCCGCCATGCTGGCTCGGGGTGCTCCGGATGAAAGAGGACGGAGCCAGAGGCCGCGATTTATTCAGAGGTCATCCGCCTTCATCTGGAAAATCGGCGTATGCGGTTCATAGCTCGCCATCTTGTCGAGCAGCGCGTCCATAGTGCTTTCGGCAATCAGGATATGCTGATGCGCCGGGCGGACAAAGCCGACTTCGGCCATTTTGGCGTTGAAAGAAATCAGATCGTCGAAAAACCCGAATGCGTTGAGCAGGCCCACCGGATTGCTGTGATAGCCAAGCTGCGCCCAGCTCATCGCCTCCCACAATTCGTCCATCGTCCCGACCCCGCCGGGAATGGTGATGAATCCATCGGAAAGATCGGTGAACGCTTTCTTGCGCTCATGCATGCCGGGGACAGTGTGCAGCTCGGTACAATCGGTGTTGGCCACTTCGGAATTGGCCAGCGCATCGGGAATAACCCCGATCACTTCGCCGCCCGCATCGAGCGCACCCGATGCAACCGCACCCATCAGCCCCAGCCGCCCGCCGCCATAGACAACGCCGATCCCGCGCTTCGCCAGATTCGCGCCGACTTCGCGGGCAAGAGCCATGTAACGCGGATCTTCGGGTGTAGCCGAACCACAATAAACAGCGAGACGTTTCATAGTTCCTCCCCGAACCGGGGAGGGGGACCAGCCGCAGGCTGGTGGAGGGGCACCATCTAAATCTCCATCCTTGCTTCGCAAATTTCCACCAACCGTTGAACGACCGGCTCGATATCTTCAAGCACCTCCTGTGCGGGGATGCGGGTTGTGGCAATGCGTCGTGAGCGCAGGAACGACGCACGATTGGTGTCGCGCCGAGCCGCTTCATCGCCATCATGCACTGCGCCATCGATTTCAATGGCTAGTTTCGCCTTGGCGCAATAGAAATCAAGCACGTAGTCACCCGCGGGGTGCTGTCTCCGAAACTTTAGTCCTCCCGGTCGTTTCCTGAGTTCTTTCCAAAGCAGAACTTCGGGAAGAGACATCTCGCTTCGCAGTTTGCGGCTTAGCTTCACTGTTGATTTCGGCCCTGTGATCACGAACCGTGCCCCTCCACCATGGCGTTCGCCATGGTCCCCCTCCCCGTAGCGGGGAGGATTTTCACTTTGCCAAATCCTCGATCATCAGCCCGGCGGTGGCCTTAGCACTGCCGACCACGCCGGGGATACCCGCGCCGGGATGGGTGCCTGCGCCGGTCAGGTAGAAATTGTCGATCACATCGTCGCGGTTGTGCCCGCGAAAGTATGCGCTTTGGTGTAAGACAGGTTCCAAGCTGAAAGCGCTCCCTAAATGCGCGTTGAGATCCTGATGGAAGTCCTTCGGCGCATAGTGGAATTTGGTCACGATCCGGTCGTGGATGTCAGGGATCAGGCGGCGACCAATCTCGTCGAGAATGCGTTTTTCAAGGATCGGGCCAATCTCGTCCCAATCGACTGCCAGCTTGCCCATATGGGCAACGGGCACCAGCGCGTAGAATGTGCTTTTGCCCTTGGGCGCCATGCTCGGGTCGGTGACGGTCGGATGGTGCAGATAGATACTGAAATCCTGCGGCAGAACGCCATTGTCGTAAATATCGTCGAGCAGCCCCTTATAGCGCGGGCCGAACAGGATCATGTGGTGCGGAATGCCCGGCCATGTGCCTTCCAGCCCGAAATGGACCACGAACAATCCTGGGCTGTAGCTTTTGCGCGCCAGTTTTCTGGCATGGTCTTTCCCGCGCTTGGTGCCTGACAGCAGGTCGCGATAGGAATGCATGATATCGGCATTGCTGGCGACGGCATCGAAACGCTGTTTGAAGCCGCTTTGGGTCTCGACTTCGGTCGCGCGGTTGCCAATCGTGTGGACCTGCACCACCGGATCGCCGACTTTCATCGTTCCGCCCAGCCGTTCGAACAGGCGCACCATGCCCGCGATCAAGCGGTTGGTGCCGCCGCGCGTCCACCACACCCCGCCGTCTTTTTCCAGCTTGTGGATCAGCGCATAGATCGCGCTGGTTTTCATCGGATTGCCGCCAACCAGCAATGTGTGGAAGCTCAACGCTTCGCGCAGCTTTTCCGATTTCACATATTTGGAGACAATCGAATAGACGCTGCGCCATGCCTGATATTTTGCCAGGCTGGGCGCGGCCTTGATCATGCTTTTGAAATCAAGAAACGGCACGGTCCCCAGCCGGACATAGCCTTCCTGACACACGCCCGCCGAATATTCGAGGAAACGGTCATAACCGGCAATGTCGCCCGGCGCGACGCGTTCCATTTCCTTGCGGAAATGCGCGTCATCATTGGAATAATCGAAATTGACCCCGTCGGGCCAGTTGAGCCGGTAGAAAGGCATGACTTTCATCAGCTCGACATCGTCTTTCATATTGTGGCCGGAAAGCGCCCAAAGCTCTTCCAGACAAGGCGGATCGGTGACAACGGTGGGGCCGCCATCGAAAGTGAAGCCGTCTTTCTCCCAATAATATGCCCGGCCGCCGGGCTTGTCGCGCCCTTCGATCACGGTGGTCTCGATGCCCGCCGATTGCAGCCGGATGGCCAGCGCCATTCCGCCAAAACCCGCGCCGATCACGCAGGCGGTCTTTGCCGCTTGCATGCCGCCGGACGCGTCCTCGCCCGATGGTTTGGTGCCGGGCGGCGTGCCCAATTCCATTTGCGGAGAGTCGACGGTGCCGTTCATCCGATCTTCTCCTTCCCTGCGATTAGCGGAGCGCCCTTGCTACCCAGCGCGCCGATCGCCCTGATTATGGAAACAGGCGGCCTGCCGATCAAAATTCGTGCGCGGTCACCAAGGCGCGATGTACCCGCATAGAAGCGTTCGATCAATCGCGCCGGCAAGCGGTAAAACCGTTCAAAAATGACAAACCGCCGATCGGGCTTGGCCGCGCCGAACAGCATCGCGCCCAGGCGGCGGTAGAATTTGGTCTGTTTCCAATGGCGCCGCGCGCGGGTTTGGAACAAGGCGGAAAGCTGCTGCCCGGGCAGCAGCGCATCTTCGGCAATCGCCAGCGCGGTCTGCACGGCAAAGGGCACAGTATAGCTGGTCAGCGGGTGGGCGAATCCACCGCGCGCACCGGCAAGGGTGACGCCGTCGATCCTCTGGCTCGCTTGAAAGGCCGCAAAATTGCCGCCGGTTATAACCGGCAAAACGCCCGTTTCGCCGCCCAGAATCTCCCCGTCCCAGCCATGCCGTGCGCTGTATCGGTCGATCCGGCCTGACAGCGCACCGCGATCGAGCACCGGGCTGTCGGCATAATAGGTGTCTTCGATAAATAGATCATTCGCGCCCAGCGGCAATACATAGACAAACCGGTATGCGCCGCCGCCATTGCGCGGATCATCGGCGGGGGCGAGCTGCTCCACCGCGGCGTCCATGATGATCGGGCGGTCGATCCCGTGCGGTTTTGCGGTCCGTGTATGCCGGCCCATAAAGACCTGCCATCCGCCGGTCAGATGCTCGCTTGGTTCGGGTCCGCGGCAGTCAATCACCGTGCGCGCAGAAATCCGCGAACTATCCGCCAAAGTCACGCCATCGCTGTCGAGCGAGGCGACATTGCGATTGGTCAGCAGCGTGTCTGCGCCCAGTTCACGGCGAAGCGCGGCGTCGAAATCCTGCGAAGTGAGGGAGAAATAGGTCGAGGGCAGTTTGCGTTCATAAGCGGGGAAACGCACCGAATAGCCCTGCCATTCGGACTTGCGGAAGGGGGCAAGCAATGCGTGCCCCGCCTCGTCCAGATCGCTGCCGAACCAGCTCCAACGGTGATTGCCGCCCAGCGTTTCGCCCGCCTCGATCACCAAAACGCGCATTTCGGGGTGCCGCTTGCGCAAAGCCAGTGCAATCAACCCGCCGCTCAGCCCGCCGCCGACAATGGCGATTTCGGTTCTGGTGTCTGCAGTGGGTTGTTGCGCGCGCCCGTTCATTTCCTGTCTGCACTAGGGCGCAATTCCGGGCTGGGCAATGGCGTTTGCCCGGCGATACACCGCCATCACAAAGCGATTTGTATGGCGAAGCATTTGTGGCACAAGCAGATATGGCTCAACCACTTCTCCCGCACCGCAAGGCGGTTATCGCAAGCATTGTAATTCTTGGCCTGACACTGGCGATCCTGCTGTGGATGGGCCGCCCGCCGATCTGCGAATGCGGCTATGTCAGCCTGTGGCATGGTGACATAAATTCCTCCGGCAACAGCCAGCATCTGGCGGACTGGTACACGCCCAGCCACATCATCCACGGGATGATTTTCTATGCGCTGGGGTGGTTCCTGTTCGTGAAACTGGGCCTTGGAGGGAGCACGAGGTCGGGCCTAGGGGAACAGTCTGCTGCGCGATGGAGCTTTACTCTGGCCGTAGCGCTGGAAGCTGCCTGGGAAATCGCCGAGAACACCCCGATGGTGATCGATCGTTATCGCTCTGTAACGGTCAATTGGGGCTATTCGGGCGACAGCGTGATCAATTCGATGGCCGATCTGGGCTGGATGAGTCTGGGGTTCTTTCTCGCGCTCAAACTGCCGGTCCGCGTGACAGTGATATTGGCCATCCTGATGGAAGTGCTCGCAGCATTTGTGGTGCGCGACAATCTGACGCTGAATGTCATCATGCTGATTTATCCGGTGGATGCGATTGCCCAGTGGCAAGGGATGGGCTGATCGCGCCTGAGCCGGAACGGATTGCCGCGTGCATCATTGTATGGGCAAACAGAGGTTTTAGAATGACATTGAAATTTTCCGCATTGCTGGCGGCAAGCGCGCTTGCTGTCTGTGCATCGCCCGCGCTGGCACAAGACCCGTCCAACGGCACCGCACCGCCCGTCGCGCCCGATGGCGCCGCGCCGGAAGGGCCGCCTGACTCGGTCTTTGACGACACCTGGATCAGCATCGGCTTCGGCGCGGCCTATAGCCCCAGCTATACCGGATCAGACGACTATGTCGTGTCACCGCTACCGGTGGTGCAAGGCAGCGTTGCGGGCGTGGATATCAGCCCGCGTCCCGCCGGCCTCGCGCTCGATTTCATTCCTGACACTGACGATGGACCCAATTTCGCTTTCGGCCCGGCCATCCGACTGCGCAATGACCGGGCGGACCAGATCGAAGATCCGGTGGTGATACTGGCCGGCGAACTGGACCGCGCGGTCGAAATCGGGGCGGCAACGGGGATCAGCTTCCCCAAAGTTCTCAATCCCTATGACAGCCTGTCATTCAGCGCGGATGTCCGCTGGGATGTCGCCGGTGCGCATGATGGCATGGTGATCGAACCGAGCATTAGCTATTTCACCCCGATCAATCGCGGCACTGTAGTGTCGCTGTCGCTTGGTACCGAACTGATCGATGATGACTTTGCCGATTATTATTACTCGGTCGATGCGGCGCAAAGCGCGGCGAGCGGATTGCCGCAATTCACCGCCGATGGCGGATTTACAAAAGTCAGCTCCACATTGCTGGTTGGCGTCGATCTGGATGGCAATGCGCTCAATGGCGGGCTCGGGGCGGTGCTGATTGGCGGCTATTCGCGGCTGCTGGGCGATGCCAAGAACAACCCGTACACGAGCATTCGCGGCAGCGCCGACCAGTTCTTCGTTGGTGCCGGGTTGGGATATACTTTCTAACCAAACCACCACCGGACAAGCCCCAAATGAAAAGGCCCGCCTCACCCAACAGGGAAGCGGGCCTTTCCTTTTTTTGCCAAGCGATTATTCGGCGTCAGGCGAACCGCCGCCTTTGGCGCCGTCGGCCAGTTCAGGGCGCGATGGCGGAAGCGGTGCGTCGCGGTCGCCACTTTTCAGATAGGTATCAAACCAGCGCATCATCCGCAGGTTGTAGTCATAGCGGGCAGCCGCGCGGCGGTTGCCGTGGCCTTCGCCCGGATAAAGCACGAAGCGCACCGGCGTGTCGGTGCGGACCTTGATATTGCGATAGAGTTCGTAGCTCTGGCTCGGTGCGACGCGGGGATCGTCCGCGCCATGCATGATCAGGATCGGCGTATCGGCTTTGTCGACATGGTAGATCGGCGACACGTCGAGCATGCCCTGCCAGTTTTCCCATGGCCATTTGCGGCTGTGCACATTGTACATTTCCAGCGGAATATCGGTAGTGCCGAATTTGCTGATCTGGTTGGAAATGCCGACGAACATCACCGCTGCGGCATATTCTTCCGACAATGCAGTCGCGCCCCATGCAGAGGCATATCCGCCATATGATCCGCCAGTGATCCCCACGCGATCAGGATCGGCAATGCCTTGCTCTACAAAGTGGCGTTTCGCATCAACGATATCGTTGAATTCCTTGCCCGCATAATCGTTCTGGTGCTGCTTGGCGAAAGCCACGCCATAGCCGGTCGAGCCGCGATAATTGGGCAGGAACACGGCATAGCCTTGCCCCGCTGCGACCTGGCCGGGCTTGCTATAGGCGGTGAGCCAGCCATTGCTTTCATGCGCTTCCGGACCGCCATGGACATTCATGATCATCGGTGCACCACCGGCAGGCGTGCCGCCGACAGGTTCGATCAGGATGCCTTCAACCTGCTGTCCGTCGCGCGCGGTATATGTCACCACGCTTTGCCGCCCGAAATCAATTTCCGACAGCCATGGATTATGCGTTGTCCAGCGATTGAACTGGCCATCTTCCAAAGCGAACAGCTCGCTGGGGTGCGTAGCCGAACTGGCGCGCACGAAAATCCGGTCGCCGCCCGCTTCGATGCCGGTCACGGCAAGGCCGGTGGCTTCGATTTCGGAGGTTTGCTCGCCATCATTGTCGTAAAAACGGATGAAGCTGGACGCGCCCTTGTGGATCACCACCGCCAGCGAAAACTGGCCGACAAATTCGGCGTCAACCGCTGCTTCTGCCGCGCCCGCATTGATCGGAATGATCGCGCCGGTGCGCACATCGATCACATTCAAGGTTGTGGCAGCGGGGTCGTTCACGTCGACCCCGGCAATAAGCGAAAGCGCGCGGCCATCGGGCGAAATTTCGAGATCGTCGATCTTGCCGGGTGTTTCGACCACGGTCAGCGCGCCGCTATCCAGATCGAGGATATTGACCCGCTTCTTGGTGTAGCTGTCATCGACATTCGGTGTCGGTGCGGTTTCGATAATCGCCTTGTTGCTTTCGGGAGCAACGCGGAAGCTGCTGACATAGCCGGGGACTTTGATCTCGGCGGGATTTGCATCCACCTCTGCGCCGTAGCGGGCGGAGAAGATACGGTTCAGCCGCGCCTCTTCCTCATAAACAACCGCGTTAAAACCGGCTTTTTTCTGCTTGTCGCGCTGGTCGTCGCTCTCCGCGCCCACCAGCATATAGATGGTCGTGCCATCGGGGCTCCATGTGTGCGAGCGGACGCTGGTGTCCTTGACCGCAGCCAGCTTGCGCTGCGCACCGCCATCAACCGGGATGCCCCACACCGCGCGATCATCATCATCCTCATGTTCCCAGATGAAGCTGACCATGGTCCCGTCAGGCGAAAATGCGATGCCCGAAGGATCGACATCTTTGGGCAGGAAAGTCCGCGAAAAACCCGCGCTATAAGCGATGTTGAGCTCGCTCTCGGTTGTGCCATTGTCTTCGCCTTCGGTCACATCGGGAAGGCTGTTGGTGGTATAGGCCACGCGGCTGCCATCGGGTGAAACGGCAATCGCGCCCACGCTTTCCAGCTTGGCAACATCTTCGGGAGTCATCGGGCGGGCGGTCGCGGTTGCGGCAATCGATGCCGAGCCTAGCAAAGTGGCTGCGAGCACAAGCTTGCGGGTCATTCTGGAATTTCCTCTCGTGACGAACTGATGGAGGCGGTAATACCGAGAATAGTTACCAGTGCAACCGGTTGCCACTCTTGTATGCAGGCTCCGCGCAGGGCATCAGGTGCGGCAACAGGGAGAATAAGATAATGCGTTTTCGTTCGATTATTTATGCTTCGGTGCTGTTGGCCGCATCGCCTGCCTTGGCCGAAACCACCTATATCCATGCCGGTTCGGTGATCATCGATGCAGTAGGCAGCGCAAGCGGGCCTGCGACAATCGTCGTGACCGATGGCAAGATTGTGTCGATAGAGAATGGCCATGCAGAACCCGCCGGTGATGCCGGCGTGGTCAATCTGGCTGACAAGACCATTCTGCCCGGGCTGATCGATCTGCACACGCATCTATCGGGCGATCCCAGCGGGGAGTTCTGGCGCGCGGCCACCAACCCGCCCGAATGGTACACGCTGGTCGCGGCCAAGAATGCGCGGATTACCGCGCTGGCGGGCTTTACCACCGTGCGTGATCTGGGTTCGCGGACCGATCAGGTGACGCAATCCTTGCGGCGCGCGACAGCGACCGGCGTTCTGCCGGGGCCGCGCATTGTCACCTCGGCGCGGACCATCGCGATTGTCGGCGGGCATGGCGACACCAACGGTTTCCGCCGCGAAGTGAACGAAGCGCTGGGCACCAGCTTTGCCTGCACCGGCCCGGTCGAATGTTCGGAGAAAGTCCGGCAGGCATCGAAATATGGCGCGGACCTGATCAAGATCACCGCAACCGGCGGCGTGCTGAGCCAGCAGGGGCGCGGGCTGGAGGCGCATTTCAGCGATGCCGAGATGAAAGCGATTGTCGACACCGCCAATTCGCTGGGCCTCAAAGTCGCCGCCCATGCGCATGGCGCGCGCGGGATCGAGGCTGCGGCGCGGGCGGGCGTCCACACGATCGAGCATGGCACCTATATCGACGAAAAGGCAGGCCGCGTGATGCGCGAAAACGGGACCATTCTGGTGCCGACCTTGATGGCGTTTCAGGGGATCAAGCAGAATCTCGGCAACGGGTTCTACACGCCGGTGGTCGAGGACAAGATCCGCGCGGTTGGCCCCTTTGCCGAAAGCATCGTCCAGCGCGCGCGCGAATATGGGGTGAAGATCGCTTTCGGGACCGATGCCGGCGTCTTCCCGCACGGGCAAAATGCCGGCGAATTTGAACAGATGCGGCTGGGCGGAATGAGCAATCGCGAAGCGCTCGCCAGCGCCACCACCGTCGCTGCCGAAGTGATCGGACTGGAAAACGAAATCGGCCGCCTCGCGCCAGGCTATTCAGCCGATATCATCGCCGTCGATGGCAACCCGCTGACAGATGTGACGGTGCTGGAAGATGTCGATTGGGTAATGGTACGCGGACGGGTTGTGGAGTGAAAGATCGGTGGATCGAAGCGCTCTCGCTAAAGTCGGCGACCCGCGAAAAGATTCTCGAGCATCGCTTTATCGCAGAAATTACATCAGAGTTGTGGCGTCGCGGGCTTTTCGATTTTACTGTGTCGCACAGCGAGGTGGATGATAGCGGGTATGATCTCATCCTAGAGCTGGGTGATGTGATGCGGCATATTCAGCTCAAGGCCAAACATGACACTGGCCGAACGGCGCAATACAGCATTCAGACCGCGCTGACCCAGCGCCCATCGGGATGTGTCATTGTTATGATTCATGATCCGAAAGATCTGTCTCTGAAGGGATTTCGCTTTCTCGGCAATGCGCCGGGTAAACCTCTGGGAGGACTCGGAGACAGGGTGGCGCGGCATACTAAAGGCAACAGCTTGGGCGAAAAAGGGCTTCGTCCGGCGCTTCGGGCAGTATCGCTCGGCAAGTTTGAGTTTGTCGAGAATATAGCGCAGCTCGCAGAGTTGCTGTTCGGCCCGGCGCTTACAAACCATAGTTGACGTACAATAGAAAATTCAGGGGACCACCACATGAATACTCTTCGCAACGCGCTGATCGGCGTATCCGCTTTGTCACTCGCCGCGTGCGGCGCCAATGGGGAAGAGGTGGCTTCGGCCCCGCCTCCCAAAGCTGCGCCCGTCGCTGATACCGCCGCAGAAGTTATCACCCAGGCAGAGCATAAGAAGCTGTTTGCGCTGTTCGCTTCGGCGGACGAGGCCGATCTCAAGCTCAACCCGATCAGCGCGCTGTTTCGCGGCGATATGCGCTATGCCGACAAGATCGGCGAGTTCGGGACAGAGGCCTATGTCCAGCAGGATATCGCCAACTCCAAGGCCAATCTGGCTGGCCTCGCAAAGATTGATCGCGAGATTTTGAGCCCGACGGACAAGATCGCCTTTGACGTGTTCAAATATAATCAGGAACAATCGCTGGCCGGCAACAGCGATCAAATCCGCGCGCTGACCGAAACCCGCCCGGTCAACCATTTTACCGGTTTCCATACTTTCTATCCGACTTTTGCCAGCGGAAAAGGCGCCGCGCCGTTTGCCACGGTAAAGGATTATGAGAACAACCTGTCGCGGCATAAAGACTATGTCGCGATTACCGACCGTTCGATCGCGGGCTTCCGCCGGGGCATGGAAACCGGCGTTTTCGAAACCAGCCTGACGATCAACAATGTGATCGAACAGCTCAACACGCAGCTGGGCCAAGGTCTCACCGAATCTCCGCTATGGGGGCCGATCGACAATTTTCCCGAAAGCTTTTCTGACCAGGAAAAGGCGCGCCTGACCGCTGACTATCAAAACTCGGTCAGCGAAATTTACGCCGCGCATGCCCGTCTGCGCGATTTCCTGGTCGAGGAATATCTGCCCGTGGCGCGGACCAGCTTCGGCATGAGCGAGATGAAAGGCGGCGCGCAGCTTTATCAGCGGATGATCGAAAACACGACCACGCTGCCGCTGACTGCCGATTATCTGCACAATCTCGGCCTGTCCGAAGTCGCGCGCATTCTGAAGGAAATGGAAGGCGTCAAACAGGAAGTCGGCTTTGAAGGGACGCTGCAGGAATTTTTCGAGCATCTGCGCAACGACCCCGAACTGCAGCCCGAAAGCCGCGAATGGCTGACGCAGGACTATTACCGCATCGGCAAGATCGTGGACGAGAAGATCGGCGATTATTTCTCGCTCGTCCCCAAGACGCCGCTGGAAATCAAACCCTATGAGGAATTCCGCGAGAAGTTCCAGGCGGGCGGCTCCTACCAGTCGGGCTCTTTGGAGGCGGGCCGTCCGGGCGTGTTTTATTTCAACGCCTATGATCTGCCCAGCCGCAACATCATGGGCAATACCACGCTCTATCTGCACGAAGGTGCGCCGGGCCATCACTTCCAGATCAGCCTCGCGAATGAGAACGAAAAACTGCCCGCTTTCATGCGCTTTGGCGGCAACACCGCCTATGTCGAGGGGTGGGCGCTCTATTCGGAAACGATCGGTTACGAGATGGGCCTGTTCGACGATCCCTATCAGCGGATGGGAACGCTGGCGGACGAGCAATTGCGCGCGATGCGGCTGGTGGTCGATACCGGGCTCCACACCAAGGGTTGGACGCGCGATCAGGCGATCCAGTATATGATCGACAATTCCTCCATGGGCAAAACCGATGCGACGGCAGAGGTCGAACGCTATATCGCGATCCCCACGCAGGCGCTGGCCTACAAAGTCGGCGCGCTAAAAATCCAGGAATTGCGCAAGCGCGCCGAAGACGCGCTGGGCGATGATTTCGACATCAGGGGCTTCCATGCGGCTGTGCTCGATACCGGCGCGCTGCCGCTGCCTGTCCTCGAAAAGAAGATCGACGATTGGATCGCTGCGCAGCAGTAGAGGCCTGACCCGCGCGGTCTGAGGGCGGCGGGCGCATTTCCGAAAAGGCGTGAATTGCGCTATCCATGTAACCGGTTCGCGCTTTGGTGCGAACCGGGGGCTGGGGGCACTGCGTGTCCTTGTAACAGGGACATATAACATGGACATTTCCGCCAATCGGGCCGCGCGGCTGACCGCGCTTCTGCTGATCCTTACGGTTGTGACGCAGATCATATATTTCGCCATCTATAGCGGCGGGGGAGAGCCGCCGCGGATGATCATCTGGACCGCCGAAGCGGTTGCCTTTTTGGGCGTTTCGGTCTTTGCGCTGGTCGCGCTGGCGCGCCAGCCGCTCCACTCTGCCATGTGGGCCGCAATTGCGATGGGCGGCGTGCTCAATGTCGTGCAGGTCGGTATGGGGCTGGCCATGTTTGCCCCGCTCCAGGATGCGGGCGAAGCGATGGCGCCGGCATTTGGTGCGGTGCTGGCGGGTGCATTCTTCCTCTATTTCGCAGGCAAATTCCTGTTCGGTTTCGCCGCGATATTGATCGGCCTGGGCGTCGCGCGTTCGGGCGGGGGTGCGGGCAAAGCCCTAGGCGGTCTGGCCGCATTGGCCGGATTGGCGGCGCTGTTGGCCAATCTGGGCGCCATGGCCAAGGGAATGGATCTGGTCTTCCCGGCGGGTGCTGCGGGTACGGCGGCGACTTTGCTTCTGGCGTTGCTGCTCTGGCGGGCGGTGGACGATCCGGCCTGAACCCATTCAAAAAAAGATTGGCCCGGATCAATGAATAGCATTGCGCGGCCCATTCCCCGGAGCGGCATAGCGCGTTAGGAAGGCAGCAATGTCATCCGGTCAATTGCCGCCTCCGCCGCCGCTCGACGCGCTTCTCGCGACAGGGGACGTCTCGCTGTTTCTCGATTTTGACGGGACGCTGGTGGACATCGCTTCGGGTCCCGACTCCATCGATGTGCCGGACAATCTTGCAGCGCGGCTGGGGGCTTTGTCGAAGTCGCTCGGCGGGCGTCTTGCGCTCGTCAGCGGACGCGGTCTGGACAATTTGGGCCAGCATGCGGGCGCGCTGGGTATTGCGCGCGCCGGATCGCACGGGGCGGAGCGGGTGCTGGCCGACGGATCGGCGCTTGGCGACACCCCGCAGCCGCTCGATCCCGATATTGTCCGGCAGCTGAAGGCAATTGCCGATGCGAGCGGGGCGTTGTTTGAACGCAAATCATTCGGCGCGGCGCTGCATTACCGCGCCGTCCCCGAAAAGGGCCCCGGTATCGCAAGCGAGGCGCTGGCCATTGCTCAGGCGGATGGTCTTGTCGCGAAACACGGAAAATGTGTTGTCGAACTGGTCCGGCCCGGTGCTGACAAAGGCGCAGCGGTTGCCGCGTTTATGGAGATCGCACCGTTTTCCGGCAGCAAACCGGTCTTTATCGGCGACGATGTGACCGATGAAGACGGCTTTGCAAAGGCGCACGAGATGGGCGGTTTCGGCATCGCCATTGGCGAGCGGGAATCGCAAAATGCCCAATTCGCACTGGACACTGTCCGCGATGTCCACGAGTGGTTAGGCCTATGAACGCACAAATTTCTCCCGCTCTGCAATCCGATTTGGACTTGTGGCCCATCGGCAATTGCCAGATCAGCGGCTTGATCGACCAGACCGGTGCCTTGGTTTGGGGCTGCGTGCCGCGCGTCGATGGGGACCCGGTATTCTGTTCGCTGCTGAATGACAGCAACCGCGAGGCGGGCATTTGGCGCTTCGAGCTCGACGGGCAAATATCCGCCAGCCAGGAATATATCCGCAACACCCCGATCCTTGTCACCCGGCTGGAATCGGAAGACGGAAGCATTGTCGAGATACTCGATTTCTGTCCGCGCTTTGAAGGGAACGGGCGGATGTATCGCCCGGTTGCGATTGCCCGGATTGTCAGGCCAATCGCGGGCCATCCGCGGATCAAAGTGGTGCTGCGGCCGATGAAAAATTACGGCGCGCAACTGGCTGAAATGACCAGCGGAACCAACCATATCCGCTATCTCGTCGGGCAGCAGGGCCTGCGCCTCAGCACCGACGCCCCCGTTGGCTATCTTATGGAAGGGCGCACTTTCCGGATCGAAGACGACACCCATTTCTTCCTCGGCCCTGATGAACCCTTCACCGGCAATCTACGGGTGGAAATCCGCCGGATGGAACAATCGACGCGCAAATATTGGCAGCATTGGGCGCGCGGTCTGGCAACGCCGTTCGAATGGCAGGATGAAGTCATCCGCTGCGCGATTACGCTGAAACTGTGCCAGCATGAAGAAACCGGCGCGATCGTGGCGGCTCTGACCACTTCGATCCCCGAGCATGAAGGCAGCGAGCGTAACTGGGATTACCGCTTCTGCTGGATCCGCGATTCCTATTACACCGTGCAGGCGCTCAACCGGCTCGGCGCGCTCGATGTGCTGGAAAAATACCTCGGCTATCTGCGCAACATTGTCGATTCCGCCAAAGGCGGGCAGATCCAGCCGCTTTATTCGGTGATGGGCGAAAGCGAACTCAACGAAACCACCGCCGCGCATCTGGCGGGCTATCGCGGGATGGGGCCGGTGCGTGTCGGGAACGCCGCCTACAAACAGGTCCAGCATGATTGCTATGGCCAGATCGTGCTGCCAACGGTGCAGGGTTTTATCGACAAACGCCTGCTGCGCATGGCGGGCGATACCGATTTTGCCAGCCTCGAAGAAGTCGGCGAAATGGCGTGGAAGATGCACGATCAACCGGACGCCGGATTGTGGGAATTCCGCACGCGGCAGGAAGTGCACACCTATTCGGCGATCATGAGCTGGGCCGCCTGCGACCGGCTGGCCACCACCGCCGGTTGGATCGGCAAGGCTGACCGCGAGGAATTGTGGCGCAGCCGCGCCGATGCAATCCGCGCCAAAATTGAAAAAGAGGCTTGGGTCGAAGGCGATGGGAACGGGCAGGCAGGCCATTACAAAGCCAGTTTCGAAAGCGACTATCTCGACGCCAGCTTGCTGCAGATGATCGACTTGCGCTTCCTCAGGCCCGACGATCCGCGTTTCCAATCCACCTTCGCTGCGATCGAGAAAGAACTGCGGCGCGGCGAACATATGCTGCGCTATGCGGCGGAAGATGATTTCGGAGCGCCCGAAACCGCGTTCAATGTCTGCACTTTCTGGCTGATCGAGGCGCTGCATCTCGCCGGCCGGTCGGAAGAAGCGCACAGCCTGTTTTCTACCATGCTCGGCCATACGACCGGATCGGGGATGCTGAGCGAGGATCTCGACTGGGAGACCGGCGAACTGTGGGGCAATTTCCCGCAGACATATTCGCTGGTCGGGATCATCAATTGCGCAGGGCTGTTGTCCAAGCCTTGGAACGAAGTGCGATGAGCAGGCTGGTTATCATTTCCAACCGCGTTGCCGTGCCCAAAGCGCGCGGTGCGGCCGGTGCGCAAGGCGGGCTGGCGGGGGCGCTCAATTCCGCGCTCAAGAAATTTGGCGGGATATGGTTCGGCTGGTCGGGCGAAGAATCGAGCGAAACCACCGGCCATATCCAGCTGCAAACCGATGATGGCGTAACCACCGCGACGATTGATCTGAGCGAAACCGACATTGAAGAATATTACAACGGCTATGCCAATTCGACCTTGTGGCCTCTGTTCCATTACCGGCTCGATCTGACCGAGTACGAGAACGAAACCGGCCGCGGTTATGAACGGGTCAACGAGACATTTGCCAATAGCGTCGCCCCGTTGATCGATCCTGACGATCTGATCTGGGTGCATGATTACCACTTGTTGCCCTTGGGCGAACGGCTGCGGTCGCACGGGGCGAAGAACCGGATCGGCTTTTTCCTGCATACGCCGTGGCCGCCCGCGCGGCTGTTCGTCTCGCTGCCGTATCACGAGCGGCTGGTGCGCACGATGCTGGAATATGATGTGATCGGTTTCCAGACCGGGGAATGGCTCGGCAGCTTCCTGCATTATTGCGAAAAAGAACTGGGCGCCGAGGTTGATGAAAGCACTGGCCGGATCGCTTTCGAGGATAAGGAAACCTTTGCGCGGGCCTATCCGATCGGGGTCGATTGGGATCATATCCAGACGCAAGGCAAGACCAAGGAAGCAAAGAACGCAGAGCAGCGGGTGATTGACAGCACGCGCAACCGGATCGCGATGATCGGCGTTGACCGGCTCGACTATTCAAAAGGCCTGCCCGAGAGGATCGACGGCATTTCGCGCTTTTTTGACCAGAATCCGGACCGAACGCGCGACCTTGTCTTTATCCAGATCGCGCCGCCCAGCCGCGAGGATGTCGACAGCTACCAGAAAATCCGTGCGGAGCTGGAGCAGAAGACCGGCCAGATCAACGGCGCGCGCAGCGAGGTCGATCTGGTCCCGATCCGCTACGTCAACAAAGGCCACTCGCTGGCCGAACTGTGCGGCTTCTATCGCGCTTCGAAGATTTGCCTGGTTACGCCGCTTCGTGACGGGATGAATCTGGTCGCCAAGGAATATGTCGCGGCGCAAGATCCCGAGGATCCGGGCGTGCTGATCCTGTCCCAATTTGCCGGCGCGGCGCATCAATTGACCGAAGCGGTATTGGTCAATCCGCACAGCCCGGACAATCTGGCGCGGGCCATTCGCACCGCTCTCGATATGCCGCTGGAAGAACGCAAGCGGCGCTATGAAGCGCTGGTCAAAACCGTGCGCGAAGACGACATCCACGGCTGGACCAACAATTTCATGCGCGATCTGCGAGAGCTTGGGGCGCAGTAGCGCGCTGGACCTTTTGCGCATGCAGGCGTAGCCTCTGCAGGTCAGCGGGAACCAGCGGCAGAGAATGGAGCGCAGCAGCAACGCGCCGCCCTGCCTTCCAAGGATCACAACGCGCATTTGCACTGTTTCCTTGCGGGGCCCGCCTGCGGATCGGGAAAGGAGCAAAGCCATGCCTGCCGAAATCGATTATCCTGCCTGGATCATGCTTGTCACCGGCATTTATGCCGCTGCAGCAGGGATTGGCGAGTGGCGACGACCGGGATCGTGGGAAGCGATGGTGGTCGATATCACCGGCAATGGCGCGGTGCGGTTTCTGACCGGGATTTTCTGCCTCTGCATTGGCACGGTCCTGTATCTGTCCGCGGCATGGGACACCTCTGACTGGATGCAGATTGCGATCAAGATTATTGGCGGCTGGGTGGTGATCGAAGGCGCGCTGATTCTGGCCTTTGGCGATCTGTTCATGGGTTTTGCGCGCGGAATGATGTCGATGGTCAACCGCTTCTGGGCGGGAATATCGGTTGCAATCGGTCTCGCCGCGATCGTCATGGCGATAATGCGGATATAGCCCGCACCCATCCGTTTTTTGCCCGGCATCCGGGCGACACCGCGCTGGACCTTTGGGCATTCTGCGCCTAACTATCTTGCATCCCCGGGGAGGTCGCTTGACCTGAGAGGGGCGCGTAGCACCGCCCGACCCGTTGAACCTGAACCGACTAACATCGGCGGAGGGAGCGGGCTTGGTTTTGGCAGGCACGCGCACTCCGTCTCTGGAGAATAAGCGCATGGCTGACATCAACTCTCATATCGAAATCGGCGTAACCACCGGGCCGATCCGCGGCAGCCGCAAGGTTTATGTCGGCGAGAGGCGCGTGGCGATGCGCGAGATCGAGCTGGAGCCGAGCAGCGGAGAACCGCCGGTGCGCGTCTATGACACCTCCGGCCCCTATAGCGATCCCGACGCGCAGATCGATATCAATACCGGCTTGCCGCAGCTGCGCCGTGAATGGATCATGGCGCGCGGTGATGTCGAGGATTACGAAGCGCGCGAAGTGAAGCCCGAAGATAACGGCCAGCTCGGCCCTGACCGCAGCGGCGGCGTTCCCGGCTATCCCAATGTCGTCAAACGCCCGCTGCGCGCCAAGGCAGGCCAGAATGTCAGCCAAATGCACTATGCCCGCAAAGGCATCGTCACGCCCGAGATGGAATATGTCGCCACCCGCGAAAATCTCGGCCGCGAAATGGCGCGCGAGGCGGCGAGCGGAGGGGAGAGCTATGGCGCGGCAATCCCCAGCCTCGTCACGCCCGAATTCGTCCGCGATGAAGTCGCACGGGGCCGCGCGATCATCCCGAACAACATCAACCATCCCGAAACCGAGCCAATGGCGATCGGGCGCAATTTCCTGGTCAAGATCAACGCCAATATCGGCAACAGCGCGGTGGCATCAGACGTCGCCAGCGAAGTCGACAAGATGGTCTGGGCCACCCGCTGGGGCGCGGATACGGTGATGGACCTCAGCACCGGCCGCAACATCCACGACACGCGCGAATGGATCATCCGCAACTCCTCCGTCCCCATCGGCACCGTGCCGATTTATCAGGCGCTGGAGAAAGTTGGCGGCGTGGCTGAAGACCTCACTTGGGAAATCTTCCGCGACACGCTGATCGAACAGGCCGAGCAGGGCGTCGATTACTTCACCATCCATGCCGGCGTGCGCCTGCCCTATGTGCCGATGGCGGCCAAACGCGTCACGGGCATTGTCAGCCGCGGCGGCAGCATCATGGCGAAATGGTGCCTCGCGCATCACAAGGAAAGCTTCCTCTACGAGCATTTCGACGACATCACCGAGATCATGAAGGCCTATGACATCGCCTATTCGCTGGGTGACGGCCTGCGCCCCGGCAGCATCGCCGATGCCAATGACGAAGCGCAATTTGCAGAGCTATACACGCTGGGCGAGCTGACCCACCGCGCGTGGAAAGAAGATGTGCAGGTGATGATCGAGGGGCCGGGCCATGTCCCGATGCACAAGATCAAGGAGAATATGGACAAGCAACTGGAGGTGTGCGGCGAAGCGCCCTTCTACACGCTCGGCCCGCTGGTGACCGATATCGCGCCGGGTTACGACCACATCACCAGCGGCATCGGCGCGGCGCAGATCGGTTGGTACGGCACCGCAATGCTTTGCTACGTCACTCCGAAAGAACACCTCGGCCTGCCCGACCGCGACGATGTGAAAGTGGGCGTGGTGACCTACAAGCTGGCCGCCCACGCCGCCGACCTCGCCAAAGGCCACCCCGCCGCACAGCTGCGCGACGATGCGCTGTCAAAAGCTCGCTTCGAATTCCGCTGGCGCGACCAGTTCAACCTCAGCCTCGACCCCGAAACGGCGGAGGAATATCACGACCAGACGCTCCCCGCAGAGGGCGCAAAGACCGCGCATTTCTGTTCTATGTGCGGCCCGAAATTCTGCTCGATGCAGATCAGCCAGGAGGTGCGCGACTTCGCTGCAAAGCAGAACCAGTCCTCCGACGGGTTTATTATGGCGCAGCAAAGCGGGGCCGACGCCGCCGAGGCGAGCCGTAAGGCTGCCGAAGAAGGGATGCGCGAGATGGCCGAAAAATACGCCGAGAAAGGCAGCGAGCTCTACCTTCCGGCGGAAGAGTGAGCGCCGCCTAGATGCTCGCCAACCCAACAGATTGCGCAAGAATCTGACAGAAAATCCCCGTTCATTGACAGTAAAGCTCTGCATCCGCAGTTTACTCAAACAATTCAGGGATTCTTATGTAACTAGGGGAGTTTACAATGAAGTATCTACCGGTTCTTTTGGGCATTTCCTTTGTCGCAACGGCTTGCACCACGCCATATGCAACCGCGCATGATGCGGGCCTGGCACCTGCTGCCAAATGCGCCCCGATCTCCGCTGACAATTGGGCGAAAGTCCGCAACGGCATGACCTTGAGCGAGGTTGAACATGTGCTGGGCTGCAAAGCCAATCACTTGCAAACCAACGAGTTCAAGACATTCACCTCGGATACCTGGCTGTTCAAACGCGGCAGCGAACACCTCGCCAGCGTCGGCATCCGCGACGGCAAAGTCTGGCACAAACGACTGCACTGATCGCGGACGCTGCGGGGGGGTGGGAGCTTTCGTAGCTCTGCCACGAGCTGCTGTGTGGGCGGCATCGAGTGTGCATTGGTGCCTAGTGGCCGTAGATTCCCGCCTACGCGGGAATGACTGAGTGTTGCTGCAAAGTTCTTAGGTCCGAGAGCCTCAGTGTTTTGCTTCAACAGGCTGCTTATCCAGCCGGCACCAACTTCTCCACCAGCGCCCGCAGTTCCTTTGGCGTTGTGTGCCCAGCGATCACTTCGTGGTAGCCAATACCCGCTTTTCGCAAGGCTTCTTTCTTTACTGCGTCACGTGCAGCGGCGCTGCCCTGATGGTGGCCGGTGCCTTGGTACTCCAGTGCGTGAACAACGCGGCACTTCTCGTCCATCAGCGCGAAATCAACCCGCTTGGAGTTGACCGACAGAAAAGCCTTCTTGTCTCTACTGCCGAGAAATTCGCCCAAACTGACTTGGGCCATAACCTGCCAATCTGAGTTTCTGGCCAGTACCGCTTGATCCAAAGCCTTGAATACGATCCCCTCGGGTTTGTTGAGGAGAGGTCGCGAATAGAATTGCGCGGACATAACCTTGTCGAGTTGGTCAATCGCCAACTGGCCATTCTTTGTTTGTTGCCGTCCAGCCCAATATGCACGATTGCGACCGATCTTTGATTTTTCCCCCATCACCAACACAACCAGGAACAACCCACCCACCGCAAGGGCTAAGCCCATGACTAGCGAGAATGTCGGACCGGGACTGTTTAGAAACGTGCTGACCGTATCCATTGTTGAACCTGCTAACGTAATTCGTGAACTTCCGAAGAAGTGCTAGCTTGTTTTGCTTTCCAAATACTTTCCTACACTCCCAAAATCTGCCTTACCCTGCCGGATGAGCAAGCACGATACATCCCTTTCGCCCGCCACCACCTCTAATCGCACCCAACGTCACGACGGCTGGACCCTCGCCAAACAGGCCGCGTTTCTCCGCGCTCAACGGGGGCGAGATGCCGGTGTTCTTTCAGGCCTGTCCTGAGCCTGTCGAAGGGGCGAGCAGATCGGCAGCTACCGCAAGTTTGACCCCCGCCTCCGAGAGGGCAGGCGAGCGGCTGACGGTTGCGCTGCTGGGCAAGTTCATGCTGGGCGGCAATTCAAGAGGCTGAGCGGGGACGGCAAAAGTGACCCAGTGTCACCTTTGTCACCCGCCGCCGCGCGTCAATATTCCCAGCGCTCGGTCAGCATTTTGGCTTCGCCGTCTTTCACCGCGATTTCAGCGGAGGGGGCTTCGGGTTTGCCGTCTGCAAACAATTCGTAGATCACCGTGCCGTCATTCTGGATGCTTTCGATGACACGCACCGGGTCAAACATGCCGTCCACGCCTTCGCTCGCGGCGCGGGCATCGGCGGGTACATCGGCCCATGCGAGATCGCGTTGCACCTCGACCACGGTGAAGCTGCCATCGTCGTTCTGCAATATGTCCAGCTCGACTTCGCTGCCATCGGGGCGGGTGCCTTCCACATCGAAGAAAACCTTGCCTTCGCGTTCCTTGCGCTCGACCTCGGCGATGGTCATGCCGGCGATCTTCTCTTCGACGACGGTGAGGATGCCTTCGGGAAGATCGGCGGGGTCGATCTCGGTGGAGACCTGCTCTGGCGCGTCATCAAGGATGGCGCTGTCTTCGGTTTCGGCCGAACAGGCGGCCAGCGCGAAAGCCAGCGGCAGCGAGAGAGCGAGTGAAGTGGTGTGATTGCGCATGGGAACACCTTTGCAAATTGCCTTGGGGAGGGCCCCTTGCCTAGCTTTGCGCACGAGGGCGAGCAAGAGGGGCGAGTAGTTGCAGAACTGCTCTGAGGCCGTGATCTCGGTCAGAATTTTTGGAAGAAATGAACTTGACTTTGACGGTTAGATTTCTTTGACTGCGAAGGATTTTACGGGGGATTTAATGCGGGACTTCAGGTTTGTAGCTATGTTGTGCGTGCCCATGCTTGTCGCAGGTTGCACGAATTCCGGATTTGCAGAATGCGGTAGTCCTGAGTCCAAAGAACTCATCGACAAGCTTCTCAAAGAGGAACTCGAATACGGTATCCAAAACCAGATCGATGCCCAAAAGGAACTGGGATCGTATGATTCGACCGAGCTGGAGAATGCTGTTGAACGGCTAAAGATTAGCTTGAACGATGTTCGAACCTCGCGTGATGATCCTGATAGCCAGCGATTCAGTTGCCGCGCTACATTGGCTCTCGAATTGCCCGAGACCGTTGAGAAGAAGGCCAACGAAACGCGATCCATGGCCGAAATGGGATCGGTCAGGGATCTTGCAAACCGATATAAAATGAAGCGTCGTGGGCGGACCTACACGACAGAATTCGACTATTTTATCCAGCCTACCGACGATGGGGAAAAGCTGTTTGCGGAGATGGATGACGACGCACCGGCTCTCAAATTTCTAGGAGAGACATTGGCATCCTATTTGCTGTCTGATGAAATTCGCGAAGAGAAGATCGCCGAGGATCAGGCTATTGCAGCCGAGTTGGCTGAAGAAAGAGCACGTGAAAATGCCCAGAAAGAGCGTGAACGCGAAATTGACTCAGCGTTTGCTGCCGAAGGCGACGCTGCGCTCAACGCGGCGGAAGTGCAGCGCAAACTGGCCTCGGAGCGTATCAATGCCGTCTGGCTAGCCATGCCGGCCGACATTCAAAGAGACCTGGACGATTTGCATTCGGCTTGGGTGAAGCAAATGAAAGCGCGCTGCGCAAGCGAAGCGGCCGGTAGCGACGAACGGAGTTCCATGCGCAAGGCGAAGGAACTGAATTGCCAAACACGGTTGGTCCGCAGTTGTGCCAACACTTTGAACCGCAATGTCGGCAGCACGTCATCGCGGATGCGTTACTGTCGATTCTAGTACTCCGGGCGCATTGGCCATACGCTGCCGGGAGCATTCGGTGATACTGTAGGATCGACACGGTCTGGGCCGAGCAGCAGAGCAGCCCGCACGCCATGAACCCGATTGGAATACGAGTTTAAGCCATGAGACATTTTTGTATCGCACTTGTAACCGCGCTCTC
Organism: Pontixanthobacter aquaemixtae; assembly: GCF_009827395.1. GTDB lineage: Bacteria > Pseudomonadota > Alphaproteobacteria > Sphingomonadales > Sphingomonadaceae > Pontixanthobacter > Pontixanthobacter aquaemixtae. Next base: position 992,690 of record NZ_WTYX01000002.1, read on the forward strand.
GCTATCGGCTGCGGGGTGTCAGAACCGCGCGGGTCCCGGCGGCGTCACCGCGGATGATGCAGAGGTGTTTTCGGCAATCGCACCGGAGGAGAAGCTCTATTTCGGCGGGAACGAGCCGTTCTGGGGCGGCGATGCGGTGGGGCAGGAGCTGCGCTATACCACGCCCGAAAACATCGATGGCGATGTGATTGCGGTGAAACGTTTTGCGGGACTGGGCGGTCTGGGCCTGAGCGGGGAGTTGGGCGGCAAGCCTTTCGATATGCTGGTCACCGATGCGCCATGCGACGACACGATGGCGGACCGGTCATACCCCTTCACCATCACTCTCAAGATTGGAGAGGAAACGCGCGAGGGTTGCGGCTGGACCGATGCAAAACCCTTTACCGGCGATGCAAATCCGTAAGCGATTCCGGACGCGATGATGCAAAATGAGGGAGCGCCGCAATTAATGGACGCTCCCCCATGTTTGCATGCCCGATGGCAGGTCAGGCGGGGCTCGCCTTCCCGGTTCCCTTGGCATTGAGATCATCGATCAGCTTGCGGATATCCCGGCCGACGGAAACCGATGCCATGATTAGCGCCGCGATCCGCCCGATCCAGGCAATCACCACTGCCGCCGCACCGAAACCGGCTGATGCAACCAGCGATGCTGCCAGCACCAGCAACTGCGCGACCAGCTTGACGCTGGCGATCACCCAATCGACCCAGGAAAGGCTTTCCAGCATCTGGTAAACAATCGTCTTGAGCAATCCGAGACCGGCAAGCCCCGCAACGAATTTGAGCAGCGATTTGGCCATGCCCTCGATCCGGCCCAGGGTACCTTGCGCGCGTTGCAGCGTATTGATCAGCGGGGTGACTTCATCGGCCACGGCTTCCATGCTCGCGGCGAGCGTATTGACCAGAGTGTTCTGGAACGATTGCGCCAGCGACAAAGTTACGCCGATCCCGGCAACCAGCAGGCCGAGCCCGTCAATCGCAATCGCCGCTGCATCTTTGAAGATCTGCGCGCCGGAAAATTCGGGCACTGGTGCAGGCGGTGCAGACCGCTTGCGTTTGACATGCATCAAGGCTGCCGGTGGAGGCGTGCCGTTGAGAATGGCGCTTTCCAATGCGGCGCGATGTTGTGCGATCTGCCCGGCTTCATCCGGATGCGCGGCAAGAAATTCTGCAAATCCTTTGTCGACATGGTCTTTGTGGAAATTGGGATTGGACGTCACCGCCAGCCAGTTGAGATAGTAATTTCCTGCCCGGTTGCCGCTGGCGACTTCGAAATAGTCGGTAGTCACCTTGTTGATCGTTTCGATCGATCCAACCTGCGCATTGGCATCCTTCCAATAGGGGGTGCAAAAAACCACGGGCGGATTGTTCCACGGAACCGGGAAATAGACCCGCAGCACGTCGCCGGCGACTTTGTGCGCAGTGCCCGATTGCGCCGCATGCGGGACAACGTTGCGCGCGGCAGAGATGCTGTTGACGAAATAGTCGCTCGCGTGATTGGTGCTGACGGTGACGACTTCGCTATCCGGCCCCGGATCCCCGACCTTTTGCGAACTGACCGTCTCCGCATAGCCGACCATGCCGTGATGGTTGTCCCAGCGCGGCGTCAGCATATTGACATCATTGCCATCGGGCAGGCCGGGAACGGTCAGCAACCCGGCAGATGTCTTTGGCGTCGTGTTGGCAATCGCGCGCAGCCCGTGAATGTCGTCAATCTCCGGATCGACCAGCAATGCGTTGAGATAATAATTCGATGCCGCGTTGGAATCGGCGACGGTCATCGTCCCGACGCCGTCATTTATCTCTATCCCCGTCACAGTGGGGATGCCGCCCACTGCGGCATTTTGCGCGTCCCACCATGGCATCAGCAATGCAACCGGATTGCGGCCGACAATATTGGGATCGAATGTCAAAACGGTTTCGCCGCGCGCATTGCGGTTCTGCGGATCGTAAGCGGTAATTATTGTTTGTGTCTTTGGCATTGTGTGTTTCCTCTTTCAGTTGCGCGACCGAACAGTGATCCTCATCCCTCGACTGCGGTTCTGAGAGCGGCGAAGCGAAAGCGGCCATTGCTTCCGGACACGGCCAAGCCGCGCCAGAAGCAGTGCTGTGTGCTCTTGGGTGCCAATCACGCGCCAATCGCGAGCGCCAAGGCAGCCGGAATTGCGTTCCGGCCGGGCCCAGCTACTGTTGATGCGACGGTGTTATGTGTTCTCTCAGGAGGGAATGAAGAATTCCCACGAATCCTTTTCACTATACTTCGGAGCACAATAATTGGATGAAAACGACCCGCCCCAATTGGCAAGCAAACGCGCGCAGACCGGCGCCTGCCGGTTCATTGCGGGACATACGGCGCGCAACAATAGATTAGAGATTAGGCGAATCGTTGCACGCGTGCTAAACACCCCGCGCTGACGTCGAAAATTGCGACGGACTTCGGTACTATGACTACGGACCCTACGGCGAGAGGCCGAGTGGCTCCAAATCTGGCGACGACTTCCTTTGAGTTCACGCACTGACGCATACCCGTATGTGGCGATACTGCCGCGGCGGTAGATACGTTCTCGAAAGGAACGCCAGAATGACTACAGGTACAGTAAAGTTCTTCAACGCCGATAAGGGCTATGGTTTCATCCAGCCCGAAGATGGCGGCGATGACGCATTCGTTCACATTACAGCTGTCCATGCCGCCGGCATGCAAACGCTGGATAAGGAACAGCGCGTCAATTATGAACTGGAGACAGGCCGTAACGGCAAGACTTCGGCGGTGAACCTCACCGCAGCATAAGTCAGCCCTTCATATTCCGGATGTGGTGGTTGCAAATCAGCCACCGCATCCGGCTTTGTCTTTTAACCAGCAGGAGAGAAAATTTGAGCCAGAATTTCGAATTTTATAACACTCGCGCCAATGAAGCCGCAGCCGAAGCCAAGGCCGCGACGCTGGACAATGTACGTGAACGCGCTCTGCGCAGCGAAACCGCGTGGCGTGAAATGGCCGACCGTGCGCTGCAAATGGAAAGAGAGCGCGAAGTCGCGCGGATCGAACGCGAAAAGCGTCAGGCCGAAGCCGCGGAACTCGCCGCGCAAAAGGAACTGGAAGCGGTCCCTGCCGAATAGCAGGCGCGCTGACACAACATCGAAAAGCGCGGGTCAGCTTTCCTCGAAAGTGTGACCCGCAGCTTTTGCCTCAGCAATAATCTCTGCGCCGGTTTTCATCGGGCATTGCTGCGCAAAATCATAATATCCCGGCTTCTCGTCGACAAATATCTGCTGCAGAAATTCTAGATTGTCAGGCAGATCGAACAGCCCTGCCAGAAAGCTGAAATTGTCCGCCGGAGTATAGCGGTACCATAGATTGCTGCCGCATTTGTTGCAGAAGGCCCGTTCTGCCCATGCGGAAGAGGCATAGCTGGTCACATGCTCCCTGCCGCCCACGGTAAAGCTTTCCCCGCTCACCCCCATCAGCGCCGATCCACCCCAACGGCGGCACATGGCGCAATGGCACACATCCAGTTCCGCCTTCATCTGCGCGACCGAGATGGTCACAGCGCCGCACAGGCAGCGGCCCTTGGCATTGGCAATTGGATCGGGTGTTTCGGGCATTGCGGCACCTCCGGTTTCGTTTTTGTCCAAGTCTTTCGTATGATAGGCGTCTATCAAGGCACCACACAACCACGCTGATGAGGACTTCGGACTATGAAACGCATACTTGCATCAACGCTTGTCGCCGGGGCTGCAATCGCCGGCTTTTCCGCTCCTGCCCATGCTTCCTTCGATGACCAGTTCGTGTGCGAACGGATCGGCGATGTCGATGTGCTGGTGGTAATATCGGCGCGCAATGATGCCGATGCTTATGTCCAGTTCAGTTCAGGCGATGGCACCGAAGAGGGGGAGCCGACAACCGAACCGATGCGCCAGATCCCCAGCGGTTCGGGCATCAAATATGCCGGGATGGGGGTGATCTTCCATGCCAAGGGCAATGAAGGCTTTGTCGAAACAGAGCTGGGCTCGGGCATGTGCAGCAATCCGGCGGGCGAGACTGACGAAGCCGCCGAAGAGGCCGCGCTCAATATCCGCGCGCGGTCCTATGGCGGGATAGTTCGCGCCGGCCCCGGCATGGAATTTGACCGCGTCACCAGCCTGCAAGAAGGCGATCCGGTGACGCTGCTGGTCAATACGGGCGAGCATATGAACGGCTATGACTGGTTTATGATCATGCTTCCCGATGGCGAAATCGGCTATCAATGGGGCGGCCTGCTGTGCAGCGACGAATTGCACCCGCCGGGCATCTATGGCGGCCGTAACGAGGCATGCCCCGTTCGCTAGTCTGTCCGTCCCTGTTAACTCTGGATTGCCGCGGCGACAGCGTCGCATCGCAATGACGAGCTAGCCAACGACGCGCTACTTACTGCTCCTCAACCCCCGCCCTCTCCAGCTCCGGAGCGAGGCGGCGGGTGAGCCAGAGCCACCACATTTTGAAATCCGCACCCAGGCTCCACAGCGGATAGGTGAAGGTCGCCGGGCGGTTCTTCTCAACCGTAAAATGCGCCAGCCACGCAAAGAAATACCCCGCGACAGGCATCGCGGCGAGCCACCACCAATTGCCCGTGGCAAAACCCGCCCACACCGCAAACACCGCCACTGCAACCACCAGCGTGGTCCCGAAATAATGCAGCGCGCGCGTCACCGGCTTGGAATGTTCACGCAGATAAAACGGCCAGAACTCGGCGAAGGTGGTGTAGGTTTTGGTCATGGTCTGGCGATCTCTTGAGGAGATTAATACAGCCCCGGGATCTCGCGTTGGACGGCGGATGGGGTGTCGGGTTGCAGGATTTCGCGTTCGGCGGCTTGTTGTGCCACGCCGCCGCCGGGTTTGCCGGTGATCGGTGTGCAGGCGGCGGAGCCGGTGCGCAGGAATTCCAGCGCTTTGGCGGTGGAGGCTTCTGCCGGATCGCCCATCTGCGCGCTGATATCATCGGCAGCCTGGCAGGTGTTGGGCATCACGCTGGCGAGCCCGTCAAAATATTCGCCATTATTGTCGCGGTTGGTGGTCTGGAATGTCACCGCGCGGATGCGGTCATCGCAGGCGGCCAGGTCAAAGCCGAACTGGCCCACCGGCTTGCCCGATGTGTTGGCGCCGACCAGCGCGATATTGCTTCCGAGATAGGGGATCATCGAATTGGTCACCAACTCGCTGGCAGAGGCGGTGCCGCCGCGTCCGATCACCGCGATCTTGGTCGGCTGGATCGATTGCGCGGCTGCTTCGAACAGTTCGGTCGAATTCTGGCTGGCCTTGCTCGGGCGCAAGATGGTGCGGCTGAACACCTGGCCGACAGTGTTGCGGCCCATCAGGTCGCCCATCAGTTCCGCGATGGAGACCAGCCCGCCGCCATTATAGCGGAAGTCGAGGATGACCTCGGTCACGCCCTGATTGCGGAAATTCTGGAAGGCCGCGCGCAAATCCGCGTCGGCCGATTGGACGATAAAGGTACGCAGATTGATATAGCCGACCAGCTTGCCGCCATCATTGATGATCTGCGCGCCATAGCGGTTGGAAACGGCATCGAGCGGATATTCGGCTTTGGATACCGTCACCTGGGTTTCGGTGGTGTCGAGTTGGCGGATCACGAAAGTCCGCTGCACACCCGGATCGGACGGGCCCAGCCGGTTGACCACGCCTTGCGGCCCCTCGGTGGCCATAATCGTGGCTATCGATTGCAGCGTAGATGGCGAATTGCCCAGCTGGATGATCTCGACCCCGCGATCGAAACCTTGCGGGAAAGCGGGTGCGTTTTCGAACGCCTCCAGAATGAACACGCGGTTGTTGACCGTGTCATAGCCCAGACGGATGCCGAAACCGGCGCTCGACCCGTTATTGATCAGGTCGTTTTCTTCCTGGATCGAAGTGATGAAAGTGAAGCCCTTATCCTTGTTCTGTGCGCGGGCCGGGGCGACCAGCGCATCAAGATAGGATTGGACGGAGCTATGCGCGTTTTTGTTGACCGTGCGGTCGAGCAGTTCGGGGAACAGGTACCATTCGTCGAGAACGGCGAAAGCGAAATCCTGCCGCTCGGAAAGCGAACATCCGGCGGTTGTCGGGGTGGGGGTTGGGGTACCGCCGCCGAAAGTCGGCCCGGAGGAATCCCCTCCGCCGCAGGCGACAAGAGAAACAGCAAGCGAGAGGCTGAGAACATTACGACCAATACCCATGTGAAAACTCTCCGGAAGCGACTGCGGCCTTGTTTCGGCCTTCCAAATTGATGGAATAAGGATGCCGCGTGAACATCGGCTGGGCAAGCGGTAGGCGCGGATTTTATCCCGCCTTATCCGTAAATCGGCTGGAAATCGGGTAAATTGACCCCATTTTACACGTCACATCAGTGGAAAACCCTCGATTTGGTCCGATTTTCCCCTGTGCAAGCCTCGCAGCCGCCGCCGAAGGGGCGTAGAACATTATTTCAAGGAGAGAGATGTAAATGTCCGCAGAAGTTCCCGCTTGGCTGAGCAGCGCCGTGAAAGGCGCGCATGCAGGCTATGCCAAGCTGACCGTTGCAACATTGGCCGACCAGCGCACATTCGGGCGCGGCGGTTTCGCTCTCACCAGCCCCGCTTTTGAAAATGGCGGAGAGCTGGATCCCTGCTTTACCGCTGACGAAGAAGACGCGGTCGCCCCGCCGCTCGAATGGAATGCTCCGCCACCCGGCACGCAGGAGTTGGTGATCCTGGTGGAGGATGCCGATACAAACGGAAGCGAGCCCTCCTGTCACTGGGCCGTTTGGGGACTCCCGGGGCAGAAGGGCATGCTGCTGGAGGGCGAAGTCCCGCCGCGCGTCGGCAAGAATTCGCAGCAGAATTCGGAATGGCTGCTTCCCGCGCCGCCGATGGATGATGACGCCCATTCTTACATTTTTCAGATCTTCGCGCTCGACCTACCGATGGTCTTGATGCCCGGCGCTTCGCGCGCCGAGCTGGTCAAGGCGATGGAAGGCCATGTCGTTGCCGCAGCGGTGCTAACCGGCACCTACAAGCGCGAGGAGGGCGACGACGACCCGGCCGATGGCTGGGATGAGGATGACCAAGAATAATACTAAGTGAAGCCAATCTAGGAAAGGAATATACCATGGCTGGCAAAAACAATGCACTTCAAAAACCAGTAAACGTTTCGAGCGAACTGCAGGCGGTAATCGGCGTAGCCACCGCAACGCGCGCTCAAGTTACGTCAAAGGTTTGGGAATACATCAAGGCCAACGGCCTGCAGGACAGCAAAGACAAGCGTCAGATCAATCCTGATGCGAAGCTTGGCGCTGTTGTAGGCAAAGACCAGCTTTCGATGTTCAAGATGACCGCTGCTGTGTCGAAGCACCTCAGCTAAATCTTACACCTTATCGGGGGCGGAACGGCCATGTGGTCGTTCCGCTTACCCATAGCGCGAGCCAGATGATAATTGGCTGCGCAATCATTCTCGGCACATGATAGGCGAGACCCATTCCGCCATCATCGCGTGCCATATCCATCGCAAAATGATTGATGTTGGCGGGCCATACGCACAGCGCGTAGAGGGCAAGCCCGATGCCGGCTGCCTTGCGAAGCCGGGGCCACCATGGCTGGACCAGTCCCGCCGCGCCCAGCAGTTCTGCAACCCCGGTCCACAACACCACCGCGCGCGGGAACGGCACCCAATCGGGCATGATCGTGAGAAAACCGCCCGGCGAGGCGAGATGAAAATATCCTGCCACTGCATAAAATATCGCGAGCACCCACATCAGGACCGCTTTGAAATTCATCCGGTTTCCCCCTTGGGAGCTTTGCGTTAAGCTGCGGCAACAACCCATAGCCCGCTTTCGGAGACCGTAAATGAAAAAGCTTGCTCTGCTTCCGCTGATTGCTCTTGCGGCCACTCCGCTCGCGGCAGAAACGCCCGAAGAGACAGCCGAAGCAGCGCTCGAGGCGGCACCGATCTGGGATGGCCATAATGATGTGCCAATCCAGCTGCGCGGGCGCTACCGCAACGTGATTGGCGATTTCGATTTTGGCGATACCACCGACACCGGTGAGGATCATCCAGCAGGGCGGACGATGCATACCGATCTCGCCCGCCTGCGCGAGGGCAAAGTCGGGGCACAATTCTGGTCGGTCTATGTATCCGCCTCGCTCCCCGAACCCGAAGCGGTGCAGGCGGTTATCGAGCAGATCGATGTGACAAAGCGTCTGATCGCCAAATATCCGGCCGATCTCCAATTGGCGCTGACCGCGGACGATGTTCAGTCGGCGATCGACAATGGCCGCATCGCATCGATGATGGGGATGGAAGGCGGCCATTCCATCGGATCGAGCCTGGCGGTTCTGCGCCAGACTTACGATCTGGGCGCGCGCTATATGACGCTAACCCATTCCCGAAACACGCCATGGGCGGACAGTGCGACGGACGATCCAGAGCATGACGGGCTGACCGATTTCGGCAAGGATGTTGTTCGCGAGATGAATCGCATGGGGATGCTGGTTGATCTCAGCCATGTCAGCGAAAAGGCGATGCATGATGCGCTGGATGTGGCGGGCGCGCCGGTGATTTTCAGTCACTCCTCAGCCCGCGCGATCAACGGCCATGCGCGCAATGTGCCCGACGGTGTTCTAGCGCGATTGCCTGCGAATGGCGGAATAATCATGATCACCCATGTGCCGGGTTTTCTCAGTGAGCCTGCGCGCGAATGGAACGCCAACCGATCCGCTGAAGAAGCGCGGCTGCAGGCCTTGTGGCAAGGCCAACCCGAAGAGGTCAGCAAGCGGCTGGATGCATGGGATGAAGCCAATCCGATACCGCGCGCGGGCATCACCGATGCCGCCGACCATATCGATCATGTGCGCAAGATTGCGGGTGTCGACAGCATTGGTATCGGCGGTGACTATGATGGTATCCCCTTTGCGCCTGACGGGCTGGAGGATGTCTCCACCTATCCGGCATTGTTCGCCGAACTCGCGCGCAGGGGATACACGCAAAGCGAATTGGAGCAGATTTCCTTTGGCAATATGATGCGGGTGATGCGCGCAGCCGAAGCCTATAAGGCCAGCGTTTCGGACATGGCCCCTATAGAAACGCCGGTTCCGGAATAATTGCCAGCACCCGGCTTAGCCAAGCGCCGGAACAATCCACGCAAGCGACATTGCGACAACCGCAATGAGTAATCCGACACCCAGCACCCAGCGCATATGTCCGGATTTCTCGCCGCCGCTCGCTTCGATCTCATCAATGTGAATTTCTTCGCCGTCTTTGTGCATAGTCGGTTCCCTTCCGTTAGGTTCTTCTAAGGTACTTAGGGAAGGGAACGGTCAAGCAGACCAACGGTTCCGGTTTGGCGTGCGGCTCAGTCGCGCAGCAGCTCGTTAATACCGGTTTTTGATCGGGTTTGCGCGTCCACGGTTTTGACGATCACCGCGCAGGCCAGCGATGGGCCGGGCGATCCATCGGGCAGAGGTTTTCCAGGAAGCGCGCCAGGCACAACCACGCTGTAAGGCGGAATATGACCGGTGATAATCTCGCCCGTTTCGCGGTTCACGATTTTGGTCGATTGGGTGATAAACACGCCCATTGCGACTACGCAGCCTTCGCCCACGATCACGCCCTCAACGATCTCGGAACGCGCACCAATAAAGCAATTGTCGCCGATGATGGTCGGGTTGGCCTGCATCGGTTCAAGCACGCCGCCAATCCCCGTGCCGGCCGAGATGTGGCAATTCTTGCCGATTTGCGCACAGCTGCCGATCGAACCCCATGTGTCGACCATGGTTCCGTCACCGACATAGGCCCCGATATTGACGAAGCTGGGCATCAGCACCACGTCCTTGCCGATATGGCAGCCCTTGCGGGCAATCGCGCCGGGCACCACGCGGAAGCCAGCTTCGCGGAAGCGTGCTTCGTCCCAGCCGGCAAATTTGGAAGGAACCTTGTCAAATGCAGGGGCGCCGGCAGAGCCGCCTTCCATCACCACATTGTCGTTGAGCCGGAAAGACAGCAGCACCGCCTTTTTCAGCCATTGATTGACATGCCAGCCGCCATTGCCGTCAGGTTCAGCCACCCGTCCTTCGCCGCTGTCGAGCATAGCCAGCGCGGCATCGACATGCGCGCGCACTTCGCTGCTATCGGGCGTTACATTGGCGCGGTCTTCCCAAGCGGCTTCGATGGCGTTTTCAAGTTCTGCGGTCATTGCTGGCTCCAAATCAGATATATGCCAGCGCTGCTAGCGATGGCAGCGAAGGGGAGCAAGGGCAACGCGCGCTCAAGAATGAACGGCGGCCCTAAAGCCCCGCTTTCTTGGCAAAATGATAGGCCCGCTCGACCAGCGGGACCACGCGGTCTGACATTTTCTTAGCGTGCGCGCTGGATGCGGTGCCATCGATCACGCGCTTTTTGATGCCCTGGATAATCCCCGCTAAGCGGAACAGATTATAGGAAAAATACCAATCCATCGGCGGCACCGGATATCCGGTGCGCTTCACATAACGCTCGGTCGCTTCTTCAATCGTCGGGATGCCCAGCTCTTTATGATCCAGCCCGCCAATACCCGCACGGCCATCAACCGGGCTGATCCAGTTGAGCATCAGATAGCTGAAATCGCCAATCGGGTCGCCTAGCGTCGACAGTTCCCAATCGAGCACCGCCAGAACTTCCGGTTTGTCTTTGTGGAAAATCATATTGTCGAGCCGGTAGTCGCCATGGACGATGCTGCTCGCATGCTGGTCGGGAATGGTTGTTGGCAGCCATTCGATCAGCTCGTCCATTTCCGGGATCACTTCGGTTTCGGACAACTTGTATTGCTTGGACCAGCGCGAAATCTGCCGCGCGCAGTAATCGGTCGGCTTGCCGAAGTCATCCATCCCGATGGCCGCAACATCGGTGGTGTGGAGATCGGCCATCGTGTCGATCATCGAATTGTAAATGTCGCCGCGCTCTGCCTTGTCCGAAGCGGGCAGGGCGCCATCCCACAGGCTGCGCCCATCGGCGAGGCCCATGACGAAGAACATCGACCCGATGACATCCTTGTCCTCGCATAGCCCGTAAGCTTTGGGCACGGGGAAGCCGGTCGGGCCAAGGCACGCCATGGCCTTGTATTCGCGGTCTACCGCATGCGCGCTGGGAAGCAGCTTTCCGAAAGGTTGGCGGCGCAGGACGTAAGACTGCGAAGGCGTGTCGATCCGGTAAGTCGGGTTCGATTGGCCGCCTTTGAACTTGGTCATGCTGAGCGGTCCGGTGAAGCCGTCGACATTGGCTTCCATCCACTCTGTCAGCTTGGCTTCGTCGAGTTTGTCCGCATCGGGAACCTCGACCGTGCCGACCATTTCCTTTTCGTAGTCCATTGCCGCTTTTCCTTAGTCGAACACAATCACCGAGCGCGCCGAATGCCCGTCGCGCATCTTGTCAAAGCCCTGATTGATTTCGTCCAGGCTGATCCGCTCTGCAATCAGCGTGTCGAGATCGAGCAGGCCGCGCATGTAGAAATCCACCAGACGCGGAAGATCAACAGGGAACTGGTTGTACCCCATGATCGCCCCTTGCAGCTTCTTGCCGCCGAGCAGATCCATCGCGCCCAATCCCACTTTGCAATCGAGCGGCATCATCCCAAGAATGATCGCGGTTCCGCCGCGCCTCAGCGAGGCAACGGCCAGATCGGCTGATGCCTGTCTGCCGACAGCTTCGATTGCGTAATGCACGCCGCCATCGGACAGTTTGATGATCTGCTTGGCGGCGTCCTCCGCCATCGCGTCAACCGTATGCGTGGCGCCCAGAACTTTGGCGAGCTCGCGCTTTTCCGGGATCGGGTCCGCCGCGATAACCATGCCGGCACCAGCAATTTTCGCCGCGTTGATCGCTGCCAGTCCAACACCGCCGCAACCGACAACAACGATCGTTTCGCCCGGTGTCAGATTGGCGGCGTTGAAGATTGTTCCCGCGCCCGTTGTCACCGCACAGCCGATCAAAGCGGCGCGGTCCAGCGGCATGTCCTTGTCGATTGAAACGCAGGCATTCTCATGGATCAGCATCTGTTCGCTAAAGGCGGACAGATTGAGCATCTGATTGACCGTTTCGCCGCCGTTGCGAGTGATCCGTACAGGAGCATCCGCATCGCGCCTTGTGCCGGCGCCCATGCACAATGCCATCCGGCCGGTAACGCAGAATTCGCATTGGCCGCAAAACGCGGACAGGCAGGACACGACATGATCGCCCGGCTTAACCGACCGTACTTCGCTGCCCACGGCGCGAACGACGCCCGCAGCTTCGTGGCCCGGAATGGCGGGCAGCGCATGCGGATAAGCGCCGTCGACAAAGTGCAGGTCCGAATGGCACAGACCGCACGCCTTGGTGTCAATCAGCACCTCATGCGGTGCCGGATCGGCCAGCTCGACTTCGCCAATGGTGAGCCCTTTGCCGGGTTGTTCTAGAATTGCTGCTTTTGCCATGTTTCTTTTTCCTCAACGTGTTTCGAGACGAGGTTCGGAACGCGTCGTCACCTCTCGTCAGGATGAGCAGAACCACTCGGCTCTGCCCTTAATGAGCAGCCCGGCCCCGAAATTGTCCAAGGGCCGGGCGTCTCGAAAGGATCGTTTATCGCGTTGCGGCCATATCGCCCGAGCTGACCCCAGCATGGTTCGGCAGATCGGTGTGCTTCGAGAATTCGATCCGCGCAATCGACCGCGCGTGAACTTCGTCAGGACCGTCAGCGAGGCGCAAAGTCCGTTGATGGGCATATGCGCTGGCAAGGCCATAGTCGTTCGAGACACCGCCACCGCCATGCGCCTGAATCGCATCGTCGATGATCTTGAGCGCCATATTCGGAGCCTGCACCTTGATCATTGCGATTTCCTGCTTGGCCATCTTGTTGCCGACCTTGTCCATCATATCGGCGGCTTTGAGGCACAGCAGACGTGTCATTTCGATGTCGATGCGCGCGCGCGCGACGCGTTCTTCCCAGACCGAGTGTTTGTAGATCGGTTTTCCGAAAGCTTCGCGCTCTTGCAGGCGGCGGCACATTTTGGCCAGCGCTTCTTCGGCAACGCCGATGGTGCGCATGCAGTGATGGATACGGCCGGGGCCGAGGCGGCCCTGGGCGATCTCGAAACCGCGGCCTTCGCCGAGCAGCAGGTTCGTGGCCGGAACGCGCACGTCTTTCAGTTCGACTTCCATATGGCCATGCGGCGCATCGTCATATCCGAACACCGGCAAGTGGCGTAGGATGTTTACGCCGGGCGCATCCATTGGAACAATAACCTGCGACTGCTGCTGGTGACGCTTGGCTTCAAAGTTTGTTTTACCCATCGTGATCGCGACTTTGCAGCGTGGATCGCCAAGGCCTGACGACCACCATTTGCGGCCATTGATGACATATTCATCGCCATCACGTTCGATGCGGGTTTCGATATTGGTCGCATCGGAAGAGGCAACGCGCGGCTCGGTCATTAGGAAGGCAGAACGGATCTCGCCATTCATCAGCGGGGTCAGCCACTGGTCTTTCTGCTCGCGCGTCCCGTAACGGTGGAACACTTCCATATTGCCGGTGTCAGGCGCGGAGCAGTTGAACACTTCGCTCGACCAGCCAATGCGGCCCATTTCTTCGGCGCACAGGGCATATTCGACATTGGTCAGGCCGGGGCCCTCAAATTCGAAACTGTCGTCAACATGGCTCAGCTGGCCCTGCGGCGGCATGAACAGGTTCCAAATGCCTTGCGATTTGGCCTTAACTTTCATCTCTTCGATGATCGGAATGACTTTCCAGCGCTCACCCTCATTATCCTGATCGATATAGGTCTGCATATTGGGGCGGATATTCGCTTCGATGAAATCGCGCACGCGGTCGCGCCAATGGGTCTGCCGTTCGGTGAGATCAAAATTCATGGGGTCTGTCCTTATTACGATTCGGTATTTGCTTAGGGTAAGGTGTTGCTGCCGTCGAGATCGCTTTGCGAAGTGTCATTGAGAGCAGCAAGACGGGCTTCGTGTTCGGCCCGATCAATCGGAAAACGGTTGAGCCAGAATGCCGATGCAACGCCCAGAACAAAGATCGCAGCACAATACATTGCGGCCAGCGCCGCGAGAATATTGGCTGCAACGTCGCCCGGGGCGCTGCCGGTGGGAAATTGCGAAACCGACAGCATTACGCCGGCCAGCAATATTCCCACGCCAGTGGCGCTTTTCTGGACCAGCCAGTTGCCTGCGTAAAAACTTCCTTCGGCGCGGCGGCCGGTGCGCTGTTCGAATTGTTCGATCACCTCTGCCACCATCGAGGTCGCCGAGATCACTGCGGCAACCCCGGCTGCGTTGCTCAGGAAAATGAAGCCGAACAATGTAAAGGCGGCGGCGTTGGTGCCCAGTTCGGGCCACCAGCCGATGTGAAACAGCCCGTAAGGGACAAGCCACAATGTCATCGACAAAATCGTCGCGACCGCGCCGGTTTTCGCTTTGCCGAACCGGCTGTGCAGCCCTGCCAGAGCGTAGAACACCAGCACCACGCTTAGGAACAGGACGATCGGATAAATATACGATAATTGCGAGAGCGAAAGCTGCCACACAAAAATGTAGAGATAGTTCGAAAGGGCAAATGTCATCCCCTGACTGACATAGGCCGCGAGCGCACCGGCGGCGAAAATCAGGAAAGCCTTTTCGGAAAACGCCTCGCGAATTTCGTGGAAAGCGGACTTGAATCCAAATGGATCTGGCCGGTCCTTCGGATATCGGGCGATCCATTTATGTTGCCCTGCGGCGGAAACCAGCACGGCTATGGCCATCACGACCGAGCCATAGAGCGCATAGCTGTCATAACCCTCTGCCGATTGGGGGCCATTGATCAGGAACACACCGTAAGCCAGCCACAGAATGACCAATCCGCTTCCCCAGCCGAACAGGAACCGGAACCGGAACAGTGTGGTACGTTCTTCGTAATCGCGCGTCAGTTCGGGAACCAACGCAATCGATGGGACTTCGCAGGCTGACAGCAGCAGGCGCACGATGATCGCAAGTGTCAAAAGCGTCCAGAAACTGGGCGTACCATCGACCGGCGGCATCCATAGAAAATACCATGCAAAGGCAAGCGGGATCGGTGCCGCATAAAGCCATGGAAGCCTCCGCCCCCAAGCTGTGTAAGTGCGATCGGAAAGATTTCCCAGAAACGGATCAATGAACGCATCAACGATCAAAGCGATGACCAGCGCAAGGCTGACCAACCATGCTTCCATCCCCAGGACCAGATTGTAATAGGTCAGTAGAAAAACGGAAAAACCGTTGTCCTTGATGCCAAACGCGATTGCGCCCGAACCGTTGAACAGCTTGATCCGTAGCGGCAGTGGTTTGGCGGTTTCGGCGCTCACTCGGCTTCAGCCTCTGCCAGCGCGCGCAGTGAATCGAATATGCTCGGCTCTGATTGATCCCAAGAGTATCGGGGGCCCAAGGTGATCCCGCCATCGACAATCATCGAATGACCGTTGACGAAGGATGCTTCCTCGCTCGCCAGATAGGCCATTGCGTTGGCAATATCTTCTGGCTGTCCGCCGCGCGCAACGGGTTGCGCCTGCTGCGACATGGCGGCGATTGCCTGTTTGCCAATCTCTGCCTTCTGGCCCTCTAGCTCCAGCGATCTGGTGAAAATGTTGGTGTTGATGAAGCCCGGCTGGATCGCGTTGACGCGGATCTGGTGCCTGGCCAGCTGGGCTGCTGCTATCTTTGTCAGATGCAACACGCCGGCCTTGGCAACCGCATAGGCATTGGGGGAATAACCCGGCCCGACCGCGGCGACGCTCGACGTGTTGATGATCGATGCATTGGCGCGGCCGATCATATGCGGAACTGCATAGCGGATGCCGAAGGCTGCCGAGCGCAGCAGCAGGTCCATTGTCAGGTCCCAGCCTTCCGGCTCGATCTCGTCGATCGGTGCGCCATCGCCGCCCGCACCTGCATTGTTGAACACAATGTCGATCCCGCCGGTGTCTGCCGCTGCGCGATCCATCAGCGCCTTGATATCCTCTGTAGAGGTCACATCGCATCGCTGGAAAGTGATTTTGCCGTTGGAACTTTCGGCCAATTCTGCGCCGCCCGCTTCGTCGATATCGGCGGCAAAAACATGCGCGCCCTCGCTGGCAAGCAGCAGCACGGAAGCCTTCCCAATTCCTGATGCTGCGCCGGTGACGACAGCGGTTTTTCCAGAGAATCGCATGCACCTCTCCCAAGGTTTTTCTTTGCAACCAGCTTAGGGATAGGAACCTAAGCGTCAACGCTGCTTTGCCTGACGCTACGGCACGGCGGGTCAGCGCAGAGGCGCTTGCGATGCACTGCCTTTTGCCCTTAACGTAAACGGCAATCGGAGGGTCGATTTGGCCCTGATAAACCCGAATCGAGAGGAACCATAATGTCCGATCTGGAACAATTCCGTACAGAGACGCGCGCTTGGCTTGATGCCAATTGCCCCGAAGAAATGCGTCAACCCGTACGCGATGATGACGATACCTATTGGGGTGGCCGCAATGCTACTTTCAAGAACGACGCGCAGAAGGCGTGGTTCGAATCGTGCCGCGACAAGGGCTACACGGTTCCGGCATGGCCGAAGGAATATGGCGGCGCAGGATTGTCTGCTGCCGAAGCCAAGATTCTTCGCCAGGAAATGGCGCGCATTGGCGCGCGCCCGCCATTGTCCAGCTTCGGCATCTGGATGCTGGGCCCGGCGCTTCTGAAATTCGGTACCGAGGGCCAGAAGCAGCGCTTCCTCAACGAAATCGCGCGTGGCGAAATACGCTGGTGCCAGGGCTATTCAGAACCCGGTTCGGGCAGCGATCTTGTCTCGATGCAAACATTTGGCGAGGACAAAGGCGATCACTGGGTGGTCAATGGCCAGAAGATCTGGACCTCTTATGCCGATCAAGCCGACTGGATTTTCTGCCTCGTCCGGACAGACAAGGACAACAAATATCAGGGCATCACATTCATGCTCTATGATATGACCAACCAGGGCGTTTCGACCAAGCCGATCCTGCTGATCAGCGGAAGCAGCCC
The DNA here is from genome assembly GCF_009827395.1 of Pontixanthobacter aquaemixtae. Classification (GTDB taxonomy): domain Bacteria; phylum Pseudomonadota; class Alphaproteobacteria; order Sphingomonadales; family Sphingomonadaceae; genus Pontixanthobacter; species Pontixanthobacter aquaemixtae. Next base: position 1,009,713 of record NZ_WTYX01000002.1, read on the forward strand.
GTTTTGCGAAACCTTCTTTGATGATGTCAAAGTGCCCAAATCCTATGGCGATGATTGCCCGGGCTATGTGGGCGAGATCAATCGCGGTTGGGATGTTGCCAAATATCTGCTGGGACACGAGCGTGAGATGATTTCCGGCATGGGCGGCGGCGAACATACGGCTGCCATCGGTGCGGCTATGCAGCGCCGCAGCGCCCAGGATGGCGACGATCTTGATCCGGTGCTGCGCGCCGAACTGGCGCAATTCGATGTCGATGCGCTTGCTTTCACCGCAATGGGCGAGAAATTCATGGACGAGATGAAAGCCGGCAAAGGCCATCCCGCGCAGCCTAATATGATGAAATATGTCGGGACAGAGCTGAACAAGCGCCGTCACGAATTGATGATGTCGGCTGGCGGGTCGCGCAGCCTCGAATGGGAAAGCGACGAAACCGGTGGCGGCAAGCCATCGCGCAATTGGCTGCGCACCAAAGCCAACTCGATCGAAGGCGGAACCAGCGAAGTCATGCTGAACGTCATTTCCAAACGTATTCTTGATCTGCCGGGAGCCTGATCAATGCCACTATTTTACGATGAAGATCAGGCGATGCTCGCCGACACAGCCGCGCAATTCATTGCCGATGAAGGCGCGATTGCCAAACAGCTGCGCCACTGGCGTGACCGCGATTGCAAAGACGGATTTGGCCACGAATTGTGGAAACAGTTCGCCGAAATGGGCTTCACCGGCATTCTCGTTGGTGAAGAAGATGGCGGCATGGGCATGGGCAATGTCGAGGCCGGGATTGTTCTGGAACAGATCGGCCGCAACCTCACGCCATCGCCATTCCTGACCAGTTCGGTGTTGGCAGCAACCGCGCTCAACAATGGCAGCGCGGATTTGCGTGGCCGCTATCTGCCGGGCCTGATTTCGGGCGACAGCGTGTTTGCCGTTGCCATTGATGAAGGCGCCAAACACCGGCCCGAGCGGATCAGAACCAAGGCGGAGAAATCGGGCAATGGTTTCAAGCTGTCGGGCCAGAAGGATTTTGTGGTCCACGGCGCCAGTGCGGACATGATCGTTGTGGCGGCGCGGACATCGGGCAGCGATGATGACGAAGACGGCATCACTCTGTTTGCTGTCCCCAAAGACGCGGCGGGCATGGACCATGACGCCGTGCGTCTGGTCGACAGTTCGATGGCGACGCATACCAAGTTTGACGGTGTCGAGCTTGATGGCGATGCGGTGATTGGCGAAGTCGATGGCGGGCGCGAGATTCTCAACAAGGTGCTCAATGCGGGGCGTGTCGGCGCTGCTGCCGAAGGCTGCGGCGTTGCCAGCGGCGCGATGGATATGACCGTCGATTATCTCAAACAGCGCAAGCAGTTCGGCAAGCTGATCGGCGAATTCCAGAGCCTGCAACACCGCGCCGCGCATCTTTATTCCGAAGTCGAAGTGGCCAAAGCGGTCACGATCAAGGCGGCGCAATTGCTCGATGGTAACAGCGAAAATGCCGATCTGATGGTTTCGGTGGCAAAATCGAAAGTCGGCCATGCAGCAGGCCTTGCCGTGCGCGAAGGCGTGCAAATGCATGGCGGCATTGGCATGACCGACGAATATGACATCGGCCTGTTCATGAAGCGCGACCGGGCGTTGAACGAATTTATGGGCGATGCCTATTACCACGCCGATCGCGTTGCCCGGATGAGCGGATATTAAGGAACAGACCCATGATGAAATTGAACGATCTTTTCGGCCTTGAAGGCAAAATCGCGCTGGTGACCGGCGGTTCGCGCGGGATCGGCAAGATGATTGTCGAAGGGCTGCTGGAGGCCGGCTGCGCGAAGGTCTATATCGTTGCGCGCAAGAAAGAGCAGGTCGATGCCACCGCTGAAGAGCTGGGTGACAAAGTCATCGGATTGACCGGAGACCTGTCGCAGATTGACGGCATTCAGGCGCTGGCCGATGAACTCGCCAGCCGCGAGGACAAGCTTGATCTGCTGGTTAACAATGCCGGTGCTGCCTGGGGCCAACCTTTCGAGGAGTTTACCGAGGCAGGTTGGGACCGGACGATGGACCTCAATGTCAAAACCCCGTTCTTCCTGACGCAGAAGCTGCATGGCCTGCTCAAAGCCGCGGCAACGCCCGAACGCCCGGCCAAAGTCCTGATGATCGCATCAATCGACGGCATGAAAAGCAATCCATGGCCGACCTATCCCTATCAGGCGTCCAAAGCCGGGCTTATCCACCTGACCCGCCGGATGGCGGCCGAACTCGCCGGCGACAACATTATCGTCAACGGCATCGGCCCCGGCGCTTTCCCGAGCGAGATGAACCGGGCCGCGCGCGACAATGAAGACATGGTCAAACGCGGCATCCCCTCGGGCCGGGTCGGCGTGACCGAGGATATGGCGGCGGGCGCGATCTACCTGCTCAGCCGTGCGGGCGATTACGTAGTGGGCACGACAATTCCTATTGATGGCGGCGTTGTAAACGCGAATATCGGCGCAGGAAACTTCGTCGACCCATCAGGCGAGTAAGTCCCCCTCACAGCAAATGCCCGCTCGATGAGGACAGGCCGCCGGAGCAATCCGGCGGCCTTTTTCATGCGCGCGATCCTGCAAGAATGGAAGACATGGACCACATGGACCAGGGTTCAAGAGGAAGAAAAGCGTCACTTGAAGATATGAAACGAGTCGCGACTTCCAATCGATCTGTTCGACGATTTCGAAGAGCGGTGTTCGGCATAAAGGATTGTCGGCGAGTAGGAAAATGATTGCTCTTACTGGGGCGAAATGATGTTCGCTCTGGCGGCTATATCTAACGCGCGTGGTAGTGCTCTGGGTCGTGTGGCACGACAATGCTCGACGTGTTGATTAGTGCCAGCCAGCCCGCAATTGCGGCGGAAGCAGATATTCTTCCCGAACCTACTCCATCAACTCCCGCACAAACGGGATAAGCCCGGTTTGGCGGGTGCGTTTCATGCGTTCGGCGTGCAGGATTTCGCGGACTTTGACGAAGCATTCATCGACATCGTCATTGATCACGACATAGTCATATTCGGCCCAATGGCTGATTTCGTCGCGTGCGCGCCGCATGCGGCCTTCGATCACTTCGGCGCTGTCGAGCGCGCGGGTTTCCAGGCGGCTGCGCAATGCGGCAAGGCTGGGCGGTAGCAGGAACACGCTGACGGCATCCTGCTGGTCTTTCTGGTAGAGCTGCTGCGTGCCCTGCCAATCGATATCGAACAGGAAATCCTGCCCTTCCTTTAATCCCTGCCGGATATATCCCTTGGGCGTGCCGTAGCGGTGATCGAACACATGCGCCCATTCATAAAATTCGTCATTCCTGACCATTTCTTCGAATTTCGTATCGGACACGAAATGGTAATCGATCCCGTCGACTTCGCCTTCGCGCGGTGGGCGGGTGGTCACCGATACGGAGAGTTTGATCTCCTCATCCGCGCCGAGCAATTTGTGCGACATGGTGGTTTTTCCTGCGCCCGAAGGAGAGGAAAGAATGAATAACATCCCCCGGCGGGAAAGGTTGGGGCGGGAAAGTGTGCTCTGATCGGCCATGCCTGCTCATGGGGCAGAGGCGGCCCAAGAATCAAGAGTGTCGCGCGCGGCGCTCCCGAAAATCAGTCGCTATGGGCCTGTTTGAGCAATTTTCGGTCGGCTTCGCGTTTGGCCTTGCGCCGTTTTCCGCCGCGATCGAACAATGTCTTCGCGGCCAGCGCCCCGCCTATCACCAGCGCGCCCGGCACCGATTTGGTCGCCACTTTGGCCGCAACGATAGAGGCGGCTTTGTGCTTCAGGCCGCGGCTCTGGATAATTGCATCTGCATCTTCCACTCCGTAGCGGCCTTTTAGCAGGCGCTTTTGCACGAAATTTGTGACCAGATAGGATCCCGCCTTCATGACAATTCCGGCCATCAGCAGATTGGTGGTGGGAATATCGCTTGGCCCGGGAACATCCCTTTCGGGATTTTCCGGAATCGTGCCATCGCCGGTGGTGGCTTTGGGGGTGGGGGCTTTTCCAGCCATGCTCATAATCCTTGCGCCGCTACGCCGCGCCAGACACGGCGCGCGTAATCAGTTCTTCTTGCCGAAATCGACCGTGACAACGTTGGATCCGTCTTCGCTGCCAACGATTGCCGCGCGCTCTTCTGCCTTGTCATTTTCGGCATCTTCATGCGGTTCGGGCGCCATGTCGGCAACGGTTGCCTGGAACTGCAGGCCGAAATCGACAGCCGGATCGACAAAGGCGGTGATCGCGGAATAGGGGATGTCGAGCTTGGACGGGACCGCATTGAAGCTGAGCCCGACAGAGAAGCCTTCCTCGTCAACTTCCAGATCCCAGAATTTGTTTTGCAACACGATGGTCATTTCATCGGGGAACCGTTCGCGCAGGGCCTTGGGAATGTCCACGCCCGGCGCACCGGTTTTGAAAGTGATGTAGAAATGGTGGTTGCCCGGCAATTCGCTGCCATTGTCAACGATTTGCCCCAGAACACGGCCAACAACAGCGCGCAGGGCCTCCTGCACGATATCGTCATAGGGGATCAGGCTATCGGGTGTTTCATCACTCATATCGCGACGTTAGGTGGCGCGCAGATTGCGCGGGGTCAAGCGGCAATCCACGCTTACCCGCAAAGTATAAAAGCTTGGCAGCCAGCGTGGCGGTAGAACTTGCGCCGATAAGCACCAAAGCTATAGCGGAGGCATGCGCACCGCCCGAATAGAACGCAACACCACCGAAACGAAAATCCTTGTCGAGGTCAATCTCGACGGGACTGGCGCCTATGATGTGTCGACGGGTATCGGTTTTCTCGACCATATGGTGGAGCAGTTCAGCCGCCATTCGCTGATCGATGTGACGATGAAAGTCGACGGCGATCTGCATGTGGACCAGCATCACACGACCGAAGACAGCGCGCTGGCGCTGGGTCAGGCCTTGGTAGAGGCGATGGGCGACAAAGGCGGGATTGGCCGGTACGGCACGGCCTATTCGCCGATGGATGAAACTTTGGCGCGCGTCTCGCTCGATATTTCGGGGCGGCCTTATCTGGTTTGGAAAGCCGGGTTCAGCCAGGAAAAGCTGGGCGAATGGGATACCGAACTGATCGAACACTGGTTCCATTCGGTGTCGCAGACGGCGGGCATCACGCTGCATGTCGAACTGCTTTACGGCACAAATAACCACCACATTTGCGAGGCGATTTACAAAGGCTTTGCCCGCGCAATGCGCATCGGGGTTGAACTTGACCCGCGCAAAGGTGGCGCGATCCCCAGTACCAAGGGCCAATTGGGTGGCTAACACAGTCGCGCTCATCGATTACGGCGCGGGCAATCTCCATTCGGTTCACAATGCGCTGAAAGCGGTGGGGGCGGACGGCGTGGTTATTACCGCCGATCCCAACATTGTGCGCGCGGCGGACCGGATTGTTTTGCCCGGTGTCGGCTCATTCAAAGCCTGCGCCGAAGGATTGTCGGCGATTGACGGGCTGACCGCGGCAATGGCCGAGCGTGTGCATGTGGGCGGCGCGCCCTTCCTTGGCATCTGCGTAGGCATGCAATTGCTGGCGACGCAGGGGCTGGAACATGGTGTAACCCCGGGGCTCGGCTGGGTGCCCGGCGAAGTTCGCGCGATTGAACGGACCGATCCGGCGATCAAAATCCCGCATATGGGATGGAACGATGTGGCCCTGTCCGCGCATGCACCCAATGGCGCGCTGATCGAGGGTGGCGAGGCCTATTTTCTGCATTCCTTCCATTTCGCTGCAGACGAGCCGGCACATATTGCGGCGATGACCGACCACGGCGGCGGCTTGGTCGCGGCGGTGGCGCGCGATAATGTGGTGGGGGTTCAATTCCACCCGGAGAAAAGCCAAGCCTACGGATTGGGTTTGCTGAAGAGGTTTTTGGCGTGGAAGCCTTGATCCCGTCATCCCAGCGCAGGCTGGGATCGCTTACCGCTTGGTCAAACACTATTGAACCCGATCCCAGCTTTCGCTGGGATGACGATACGGGTAAGGGGCAATCATGATCATTTTTCCCGCAATCGATCTCAAACAGGGCCAGGTCGTGCGCCTCGCCGAAGGTGATATGGACCGCGCGACGGTCTATGGCGATGATCCCGCCGCGCAGGCGTTGCTGTTTGCCGAAGCAGGCGCGGAGCATTTGCATGTGGTCGATCTCGACGGCTCCTTCGCGGGTAGCGCGCAAAATCGTGAGGCGGTGGAAGCGATTGTTGCGGCATTCCCCGGCTATGTTCAGCTTGGCGGGGGGATCCGGACGCGCGCTGATGTCGAAGGATGGTTCAACGCGGGCGTGGCGCGGATTGTCATCGGCACGGCGGCTCTGAAGGACCCGGAATTTGTCAAAGACATGGCGCGGGAATTTGAAGGCGGCATTGTCGTGGCGGTGGATGCGCGCGACGGAATGGTCGCAACCGATGGCTGGGCCGAAGTGTCCGATGTGCGGATCGAAGATATGGCACGCCGGTTCGAAGATGCGGGCGTCGCCAGCCTGCTTTTCACCGATATCGGGCGCGACGGTCTGCTCAAAGGCTGTAATATCGACGCCACGGTTGAGCTGGCACAGCGCACCGATCTGCCTGTGATCGCCAGCGGCGGGGTGAAAGGCCTCGACGATATTCATATCCTGTCGATGCAAGCGCATTTGGGGGTTGAGGGCGTGATTACCGGACGCGCGCTGTATGATGGGCGGCTGGATCTGGCCGCGGCAATTGAAATGGGCGCGCGGGCGTGAGCAATAGAGCATGAGCATTTATCTCGCGCTGACAACGCTGGCTATTGTGTTGCTGGTCACCGGGATCAACGTGGTTCATGGGCTGACAAGCGGCGTGTACAATTTGTTTGGGAAACTGATTGCGCGAGATCGAAAACCGGGCTTCTTCTGGTATTCGATTGCAATGAGCGTGCTGGTATTTTTTGCAGGAACGGTCACAATTATTGCCCTTTTCCGGTTTGTTCCGTGACCGTCCGTATCCGCGTTATCCCTTGTCTCGACGTCGCCGATGGGCGCGTGGTGAAGGGTGTCAATTTCGTTGACCTGCGCGATGCGGGCGATCCGGTGGAGCAGGCGCAGGCCTATGATGCGGCGGGGGCGGACGAGCTGTGTTTTCTCGACATATCCGCCACGCATGAAGGGCGCGGGACGTTGCTCGATGTGGTCAAGCGCACCGCCGAAGTGTGCTTTATGCCGCTGACCGTGGGCGGCGGCGTGGCTTCGGTAGAGGATGCGCGCGCCTTGCTGCTGGCGGGGGCTGACAAGGTCGCGATCAATAGCGCGGCGGTAAAACGGCCTGAAGTCGTGTCCGAAATCGCTGCTCGCTTCGGCAGCCAATGCGTTGTCGCTTCAGTCGATGCGCGCAGGACTGCGCCCGGGAAATGGGAAATTTTCACCCATGGCGGGCGCAAACCCACCGGGATCGATGCGCTGGAACACGCCAAACGGCTGGCAGAACTTGGCGCGGGCGAATTGCTCGTCACATCGATGGATGGTGACGGAACCAAAGCGGGCTATGATCTGAAATTGACCCGCACAATCGCGGATTCGGTTGGCATTCCGGTCATCGCCAGCGGCGGCGTTGGAACGCTCGATCATCTGGTGGAGGGCGTGACACAGGGCCATGCCAGCGCCGTACTCGCCGCATCGATATTCCATTTTGGCGAACACACAATTTCCGATGCGCATCAGGCACTTCGCGATGCCGGCTTGCCAGCCAGAGCATAGCGTTGGCCGGGAATTGCAGGCCGATTTCCACAACCAAGCCGCGTTAAGTAAATGCTTGTATCCGGTCCCATAACGGGACTGCGTATTCGCTACGCTTGAGGAATCGCCGGAAATCGGGCTTTGCATTTTTCGTGTTGAAGTCTCCTTTCATCATATTGCTCGCTGTGGTGGCGAGCCCCGCTTATGCCTCAGGCGGCATACAGGTACCCGAGCCTAGCAATCTGGCCCTTTTCGGCCTTGGTCTTACCGGACTGATTGTAGGCCGCCTGATGGCTAAGCGACGCAAGAACACTCCCGACGATTGACCCGTAAAGTGCGACACGCCATTGAGCGTGAATGCACACACTTGCCCGCCTCGAACACATTATTGCGCAGCGCAAAGCCGCCGATCCTGACTCCAGCTATGTTGCCAAGCTCAATTCGCTAGGTTTGCCGATCATGGCGCGCAAGCTCGGCGAGGAGGCTGTCGAGGCGGTTGTCGCGGCGCTGGCGGATGGCAAGGACGAATTGGTCGAAGAAGCCGCAGATGTGGTTTTCCATCTGATGGTCTTGCTCGCTGCGAAGAATATTCCGCTATCCGATGTGATGGCCGAACTGGACCGGCGAGAGGGTGTTTCCGGCCTCGACGAGAAAGCGAGCAGGCCAAAAGAGGGGGGCATCTGATGCCTATCGACGCGACACTTCCATATGATGATCAAAACATCTTCGCCAAAATCCTGCGCGGCGAAATCCCGTCGACAAAGCTTTACGAAGATGAATGGGCCTATGCCTTTCCGGATATCAATCCGCAGGCAGAATTGCATGTGCTGGTAATTCCCAAAGGGCCCTATGTCAGCTGGGATGATTTCTCCGCCAAGGCATCAGAGGCAGAGATTGCCGGTTTCATCCGCGCGGTGGGTAAAGTCGCGCGTGAACACAATCTGGTGGAACCCGGTTACCGTCTGCTGGCCAATATCGGCGCGCATGGCGGGCAGGAAGTCCCGCATTTGCATGTCCATCTGTTTGGCGGGCAGTTTCTTGGCCCGATGATTGCGCGGTAATCGCGAAAGGGAAACCGTTCGTCGATTGTATTGCACGCCGCGCAACAAAGGCTTGCCGCAGGAATCCGCGCTGCGCTAAAGCGGAAATCGACAATGGCACTCCAACCGAACCCACGGCCCAATCCCCCGGGCGGCGTCTTTGACGGACCGCTGCATCTCTATGCGGTGCGGGTTTATTATGAAGACACGGACCTGTCGGGCATCGTCTATCACGCCAATTATCTGCGCTGGTTCGAACGCGCCCGGTCTGACGTTTTGCGGCTTTTGGAGATAGACCAGCGCGCGGCGATAGAAGCGGGCGAGGGGGCCTATGCCGTGGCCGATTTGCAGCTCAAATATGTGCGCCCGGCCAAGCTCGATGATGATGTGGTGATCCACACGCGCTGCACGCAATTGAAAGCGGCCAGCGTGATCATGCATCAACGTGCAATCCGCGGTTCACAATTGCTGTGCGAAGCGACATTCCGCGTTGGCTTCGTCGCACCCGATGGCCGCCCGCGCCGACAGCCCGAAGCATGGCGCAAAGCCTTTGCGCCCGTTATTTCACAAGTAGAAAGCTTTTCATGAATCTCTTTCCGTTTCTAACCGCTGCGACAGCGCCAACGCGGCTCAATCCGCTCGATCTGTTCCTAGAGGCTGACATCGTGGTGCAGGCGGTGATGGCCGGGCTGATCCTTGCCAGCATCTGGGTGTGGATGATCATAATCAGCTTCGGCCTGCGCCTGTCGGGTGTGAAGAAACGCTGCGCCAATTTCGAAACGGAATTCTGGAAAGCGGATGATTTCGATGCTTTGCTGAAGGATCGCGTCAAACTCAACATACCCTCTGCCCGGGTGGCTGCTGCGGGTATGGGCGAGTGGCGGCGCTCGCTCAAAGTGAATGGCGGCAAGTCCGACCGCGAGGGGATACGCCAGCGTCTGGCCAGCGCGATGGAAAGCCAGGTTGCCCAAGAAGCCGATACGCTTGCCGACCGGCTCAATTTTCTCGCCACGGTAGGCTCGGTCGCGCCCTTTGTCGGTCTGTTCGGCACCGTATGGGGCATTATGAACAGCTTCTTCCAGATCGGCGCGCAGGAAAACAGCTCGCTCGCGGTGGTGGCGCCGGGCATTTCTGAAGCCTTGTTTGCGACAGCCATTGGCCTGTTTGCCGCGATTCCGGCGGTGATTGCCTATAACCGGTTCAGCCATGGGGTGAACTCGCTCGAGGCGCGGATCCAGCGCTTTGCAGACCGGTTCCACGCCAGCCTGAGCCGCGAATTGGAACGCAGCTGATGGCAATGGGGCTGTCTTCATCGCGCAGAGCGACCCGGCGCGGCCGCCGCGCGCCCATGGCCGAAATCAACGTGACACCCTTTGTCGATGTTATGCTGGTGCTGCTGATTATCTTCATGGTCACCGCTCCGCTGCTTGCATCGGGCGTACCGATTGAACTGCCCGAAAGCCGTGCAAATGCGCTGCCGGCCGAACAGGATCCGCTGACCATTTCGGTCGGGCGCGATGGGGTGATTTACCTCGACAACGCGCCGGTTTCGGCCAGCGAATTGCCCGCCCGCCTGGCCAATATCGCCAACGGTCCTGACGGGAACAAACCGCAAGTCACTCTGCGCGGCGATCAATCGATCAATTACGGGATGATTATGGCGGTTATGGGAGAGCTGAACCGCGCCGGTTTCAATTCCATCGCCATGGTCACCCGCGATACATCGGCCCCGCCGGCATCAACCGATGGCGAGCCGGCGGTCAGTGATGGTTCAGCTACGGAGCAATAGCTCCAACCGGTTATGGAAAGCGCCCAGCTCAGAAATGAAGAGATTATCGGCCTTGCGGTCGCGGTCATTCTTCATGCTGGCTTGCTCCGTGTCTTGCTGATGGAGCCTGCGCCCGAGCCTGTTCCGCCGTTGCCAGAGCGGGTTACGGTCAGTCTTGCCGCAGATATTGGTCTGGACGCGACTGCGCCCGCGATCATCCGCGAAAGCCGCGCGGCGATGGCCCCGACGCTCACCGATATTCCCAGGCCGCCTTCGGATGATCCTGCGGTTGTGACGCCTGCACAGGCAGCGCCGGACAATCCCCGGCCGCTGACCAGCACTCCACCGGCAACGCGGCAGCCTTCGCGTACATCGCAGCGGAGTGATCCGACGCCCCGGCGCCGGCCCGACAAGCCTGCCAGCCGCCCAACAGCTGCGGCCAGCACCCCCAGCGCACCGGCGGGCGGCAGCCGGATCAGCGACAGTTTTCTCGATGGCGCGGGTAGCAGCACCGAGACATCCGAAACGCGACCGCCCGCCTCGCAGATTGGCAACAGCACCAAGGCGTCTTTGCTGCAGGGAATCCAGCGCCAGTTAAAACCGCATTGGGACGCGCCCGAAGGTGCCGACGCGGAAAAGCTGAGCACCCGGGTCAGTTGGCGGTTGAATGAAGACGGAAGCCTGTCGGGCACGCCGACTTGCCGGGCGACCGAAGGCATCACTGCATCGAACAGCGCGCAAGCGGGAATACACTGCCGCGCGGCCATTCGTGCAATTCGTAACGCTGCACCCTTCGACCTGCCGATTAAATATTACAACGCTTGGAAAAGTGTGAGAGACTTTAGATTTAGCGGAGCCCTATGATGAAATTGCTGCGAGTTTTCGCAATCTTGCTGTTGCTGCCTGCCCCCGTCGCGGCGCAGGATCTTGGCGACCCTGTCGAGCCGGTGACGTCGGTAGAGACGGCTTTCGAAGATGAAGATGAAGGTCTGACCGGCGGCGAAGTGATCGACGAGCTGGCGATGCAGAATCTGAGCATCGCCATCGCCAGTTTCGCAACAGATCGTGACGTTTCCACGCCCGCCAATGGCAACGGCACGGCTGCGCTTGGCAACGAGCTTGCCCGCGTTGTGTTCAATGATCTGAAGAATAACGGCCTGTTCAAACCGGCCGGGCCGGATTCGCTTCCCAAACCGACTTACGCGCAGATCACCGCGCCCAACTGGCCCAGCTGGAGCAATCGCGGCACCGATATGCTGGTGCATGGATATGTCCGCGCGCGCGGTGATGGCCGCTTGACGGTCGGTTGTTATCTCTATGATGTCACGCTGCAGGACGAACTTGCGCGTGCCGGCTGGGTTGTCCCGCCGCGCGATTGGCGGCGCGCTGCGCATAAATGTGCCGACCTTGTCTATGCCACGCTGACCGGCGAAAGCCCGTTTCTCGACAGCCGGATCGCCTATATCGCCGAAACCGGCCCCAAGGATAAACGCACCAAACGCCTCGCGATCATGGATAGCGACGGCGCCAACCACCGCTTTATCACCACCGGCCGTTCAACGGCGCTGACCCCGCGTTACTCGCCCGATTACCGCCGTTTGCTGTATCTCAGCTATACTGACGGCAATCCGCGCATCTATATCTATGATATCGGCACCGGGCGGCAGACCTTGGTCACACAGAGCACAAACCCGACTTTCGCCCCGCGCTGGTCGCCCGATGGCAAATGGATCCTCTATTCGATGGCGGTGGCGGGCAATACCGATATTTACCGCGTATCTGCCGAAGGCGGTCCCAGCATTCGCCTGACCAATACGCCGGGTATCGATATCGGTGGATCCTATTCACCCGATGGCAGCAAGATCGTGTTCGAAAGCGACCGGTCGGGCAGCCAGCAAATCTATGTGATGAATTCCGATGGCACAGACCAGAAACGGCTCAGCTTCTTCGGCGGCCGCGCGGCGACACCCGAATGGAGCCCGCGCGGTGACCAGATTGCTTTCACCCATATTGCGGGGAATTTCCGTATTGCGGTGATGAGCCCGGGCGGCGGCGGTCTGCGCCATCTGACCGATAGCTGGCAGGACGAGGCACCGACCTGGGCGCCCAATGGACGGATTATCCAGTTTTTCCGGACAACGCGCAATTCTGGGACAACAGCATTGTGGCAGGTTGATTTAACCGGCCGAAATGAAAGGAAACTGCCAACACCTGTAGATGCATCCGACCCGGCTTGGGGACCCATTCTTCCCTAAGCGCATTCTATCAAGGCATGCTGGGCCACAAACCAGCGTAAGGAGACGCAAAATGAAAACTCGTTTCGCCACAGTTACTCTTCTCGCCAGTGCGGCGGCGCTAGCCGGCTGTAAAACCACCGCGCCTGACGTGCTCCCGCCCGATCCGGGCGCGACGACAACGCAAACCGACACGACCAACACCCTGCCTGCCGGACCGCAGCTGGGAACCAACGAACATTTCGTCAACTCGGTGAACGGTCAGAACATCATCTATTTCGATACCGACCGCTACAATATCGACAGCGCCGATATTCCAGCGCTGCAAAGCCAGGCGCAATATCTGATGCAATATCCGAATATCAGCGTCACCGTTGAAGGCCATGCTGACGAACGCGGTACCCGCGATTACAACCTGGCCTTGGGCGAACGCCGCGCCAATGCGACCAAAAACTACCTCGTCAGCCTGGGCGTGCCTGCGGGCCGGATCCAGACGGTCAGCTATGGTAAGGAACAGCCGGTCGCGCTCGGTTCAAACGAGCAGGCATGGGCGCAAAACCGCCGTGCTGTGACGGTGGTTATCAATTAAAGTCTGATAAAAGGGAGGGCGGCTTCGCTTGCAGGAGCCGCCTTCATCCATTCGGGATTAATCGGTCAGAACCGATACCGCGTAAGCCGGAAGATCCAGGCCCGCTTCCATCCTTGCTTCGCGCAATTCACCCGCCGCACCAACCAGCGCAAGCAGAACGAGTGCAAGGGCAGACGCGTGTGCGGAGATGGAAAGTTGTTTGCTCATAGTCTCAATCTGTCTCTGTCTTCCGCTGCGCTCTAAACCGGATATATGAACGCTTTGTTGCAGTACAACATTTTTAATCGCAACTTAGTTCCCGCTCTTCCAAAAAAACTCAATTCTCTCTAGACGGACCGCTATGCCAGTCGGACAAAATGCATTTTTCCCGCGCTTTGGGGCGTTTCACCATGGTGGGTAAGCGGCGCAAGGATGATTGGGGGTTCCCCAATTGGGGCGGCTATGAAAAGTCGCAGGAAGCGGTCGCGCAGAAAGAATGCGACCGGCATGGCTGCGAAGAGGCGGGCCTGTGTCCGGCGCCCAAATCGCCCAACAGCCCCGACCGGTGGTATTTCTGCCAGAAGCATGCGGCGGAATACAATAAGGGCTGGGACTATTTCGAAGGGCTCGACAAGGAACAGGCCGCCGAACGCCAGCGCACCGAACAGCGCGACGCCAATGCCTATGCCGAAGCATCGCATTATGGCTGGGCCGGGGGAACCGGCGATGGCGGGCGCACTGCCGATGAAATGCTCGCGCTCGAAGTGCTGGAATTGGAAGCCGATGCCGATTTCGCGGCGGTCAAGAAGTCATTCCGGATAAAGGCCAAAGCGGTCCACCCCGATGTCAAACCGGGCGACAAGGAAGCCGCAAAGGAATTCCAGAAAATCCAGGTGGCTTACGAAGTCCTGAAACAAGCCGAAGAACGGCGCGAGTGGATGGGCAACAACAGCTAGTCGCGATCAATCGCCACGATCGGATTGTCGTTCCACCAAGGCACATCGGTCCACGGGCGGACATCCACTTCGTGCGTCCAGCAATTCCTCGGTTGGTGCGCCAGATGCCAATAGGTTTCGGCCAGCGCAGCGGGGTCGATCACACCGTCATCGCCTTTGCTGGCTTTGTAGGCTTCGAACTGGTCGCCCAGCAGCTTGCCCAGAGTGTCGGGCGCGTCGACCGATCCGTCGACGACGACATGGGCAACATGCACACCTTGGGGTGCGAATTCAGCATTGAGCGTCTGGCATAGCATCCGGCGGCCACCCATTGCGGCGGCGTGGCTATGCTGGCCGCTATTACCGCGCACGGCTGCGGTGGCCGATGTCACCAGCAAGCTGCCCGTTCCCCGTTCGACCATGCGGGGCGTGAGCACATGGGCAAGCCGGAACAGGCCGAATGTGCCGAGGCGCCAGCCCAGTTCGAACGTCTTGTGCGGTGTGTTGGGCAAAGTCCGGTTCCCGATCTGCGCGCCAAGATTATACATCGCACAATGGATCGGGCCGATTTCGCCTTCGACCTGTTCGACCAGATCTTCGATAGAGCCGTCTTCAGCCGCATCGAGCAGCCGCCCGCTTGCTTCACCGCCGGCATCGCCGATCTGGTCGACCAGCTTCTGCAATCCCGCCTCGTCTGACCGGCGGGCCAGCACTGCGTGATAGCCGCCTTCGGCAAAACGTTTCGCGACATGGCCGCCAATGCCCGCGCCGGCACCGATTACAAGGAACACGGGTTTTCGATCGGCCATATGCGGCTCCCTTCAGTCTCACCTTAGTCGGGCAACAATCGCCTCTGCGATTCGGTCGCCAAGATCGGGACCCTGCATCGGATAGAGGAACGGTTCAATGACCTCGGCTTCCATCAGCAGCAGCGATCCGTCCGCTCCCTCGGCATCAGCACGCAGCATATCGATCCGCGCATAAAGCGGCGGGTCACCGGGCAGCGCCTGCATTATCGTCAAAGCGCAGGCGATGTCCGCATCGCTGGGGGTGATCGGCGTTTCCTTGCCGCCATAGAGCGACTGGATACGGTACTCGCCGCTTGCCGGTGTTTTCTGGATGGCGTGCGAAAACGCGCCGTCAATGAACACAAAGGACAATTCGCCCTCTTGCTGGATCGTGGGCAAGAAGGGCTGGATCAAGGCCGGGGCCCCCATCCGCCAATCCGCCGCGGGAAGATCCGCCTTGGAGAATATTTCCTGCCCGATCGCACCGCCGCCCACGCGCAGCTTGACCACCACCTTGTCGCTTCCGAAAAATTTCAGCGCGGAAACGATATCAGCGCGGCCGGCATTGGCGGCCCATTTTGTTGGGATGGTTTGCGCGCCTTGCGCCGCAAGGTCCTTGAGATAGGCCTTGTCGATATTCCAGCGCACCAGATTGGGCGAATTGCAGACGATTGTTCCGGCTTTTTCAATCGCATCAATCTTCGCCACAAAGGCATCTGCGTGGTCCTGATAATCCCACACTGTGCCCAGCAGCACCAAATCGAATGCGGCAAAATCTTCCAGCGGGGAATGCCAGTCGATCTCTGTCAAAGAGCCGCCGCGCGCCTCCAGCGCCGGGCGCAGCGCCGCCACCTGAAGATCATGCTCAAACGCATCGCCGCGCCGCTCTCCGCCGGTAGAGGGCATCGTTGCCGGGCAGGCGAGGAAACCGATTTTCATGCGCCTGCCCTCCGGCATCAAACCTGATCGAGCGCTTGCGCGAAATCGGCAATCAGATCGTCGGGATCCTCAATACCGATCGAAACGCGCACCAAATTGTCGGTAATGCCCAGCTGTGCTTTTCGCTCGTCGGGCACGGACAGGTGCGTCATTGCCGCGGGCAAGCTGGCGAGCGTTTCGGTACCGCCCAGGCTAACCGCGAGTTTGGCGATTTTCATACTGTCGAGGAAACGGAACGCTTCCGCCTCGCCGCCTTTGACGAAGAGCGAGAACGTGCTGCCCGCGCCTTTGCAATGCCGGTTGTAAATGTCCTGCTGGCGCTCGTCTTCGATGAAGCCGAGATAGCCAAGCCGTTCGACCTTTGGATGGTCTTTCAGGAACGCGCAGACTTTCTCTGCATTTTCGCCAGCCCGCTGCATGCGCAACTCTACTGTTTCCAAGGACCGCAGCAGCATCCACGCGGTGTTGGGATCGGCAATGCCGCCCATCGTGTTGCGCAAGGCACGGATCGCATCAATCCAGCGCTTGCTGCCCGACACGCTGCCAGCAACGAGGTCCGAATGGCCGCCGACATATTTGGTCAGCGAATACACCACCAGATCAGCACCGTGATCGAGAGGGCGCGACCACAGGGGGCCAAGGAATGTGTTGTCGATCGCAATCGGGCAGCGGTCGGGATCGAAATGCGCGTCGCGTGCTTCTTTCACAGCCTCGACATCGACCAAGGCATTGGTCGGGTTGGCCGGGCTTTCGAGATAGATCAACGGCACTTCGCCGCCTTGCGCTTCGGCCTGCGCCTTGGCTTTCTTCATCACTACATCGAGTTCCTCGCGGGTCGCGCCTGCGGGGAAATCGATATAGGTGACGCCGAACTTGGCCATGACTTTGGCGACAAAGCCTTCGCTTGCGGCATAGAGTGGTCCCGAATGGACAATCACGTCACCCGCATTGCACGCGGCCAACATCAAAACGCAGATCGCGGTCATTCCGCTGGAGAAACACAGCGCATCTTCCGCGCCGTCCCAGATCGCCAGCCGGTCTTCCAGGATTTCCTGATTGGGGCCATTGAAGCGCGAATAGACAAGGCCTTCTGCGCCGCCGGGACGTTTGCCGGTGATGCCTTCAAAATGCCGCTTGCCGGCTGCCGAATTCTCGAAAGCGAATGTGCTGGTCAGAAAGATCGGCGCCTTGAGCGAGCCTTCGGATAGCATCGGATCGTAGCCGTGACCCATCATCAGCGTGCTGGGCTTCATCGGCTTGCCGCCAATCGTGGTGACTTCCGGCTTGGGCTTGCGGCGCGGTGTCGGGGTATCGACGGGTTCGAAGGCGTCTTGTGTCTTGTCGGTCATCGGGATGTCGCTTCCTAAGTTGAGTGTACCCTGGGCGCTCCTAGGAAGGCAGGAGCTTAACAGCCGGTCCGGTCGGAACCCCTTTTTGGGCCTTGTTCCTAACCTCCGCAGGAACGCATCTCCGAACTGGTCTCAATGGCAAATCCGGTATCATCTGAAACCAGTCTGTTCAACCAAAGAGAGTGAGATGCCCACCGGAGAATGTGACGGGTGCAGCTGCCCTCTTGCCTGATTGAACGTGCCGGTTTTCGCGACCGTGGGCTGTGTGATAGTAATACTCAAAATAATAGATGGTGAGTCGCGCCAGTGATCAGTGATATTACTTCAAATTTGAAGCAATGGAGGCAGTTATGGACGATCCGTTTCAAATGCAGCGCGAATTACGTTATGGCGCACCGGTCTGTGATCAGGTCCTGACCGGACGATATTTCACTATCGGCTATTCCTGGTACTTCCGGCAGGCCAAATGGACTCTCGAAATCGTCAATAGGGGTGGCAAGGAATTTGCCCCCGACGCTTTCTCAAAAGCCAAGCGGATGAACAATTTCCGCGCCGATGTGCGAATTCCCCACCGCTTCAGAGCCTCGCTCGAAGCCTATAAGGGCAGCGGATTTGATCGCGGCCATCTGGTGGCAAGCGCCAATGGCGATCTTAGGCATATCGAAAATAGCGAGACTTTCCTGTTGTCCAACATGTCGCCGCAGACAGGCGATTTCAATCGCCAGGCATGGCGCAAACTGGAAGAACGGGTGCGCGAGCTCAACGAACAGGATGACGTGCTGGAAACCTATGTTCTGAACTGCCCGGTTTTCGATTTCAGCAAGCCGATCGAAATGATCGGCGATGCCAATGACGAATACGGCATATCGGTTCCCGTACCGCACGCTTTCGTCAAATCGGTGCTGGCGGAGTACCGCAATGGTGCGCTCAAACTTTGGACTTTCCTGATGGAAAACAAGAAGCTCGACGATGACTTCGCGAAGTATCTGGTGGTGACTTACGACGCAGAACAACTGGTCGGCGGGCGGTTCTGGGATCGCGCCAGCGGCGGCGACATGCACGAGATGAAGAAAAACCCGATCCAGATGTGGTAATCCGGCCTATCCGATAAGCGCGGCGACAACCCACACCAACCCTACGATCAGGAATATCCCGGCGATATCGAGGATAATTCCTGCGCTCACCATTCGCGGCAGTTTGATCCGCCCGGTTGACCAGGCGATGGCGTTCGGGCCGGTCCCCGCCGGCAGCATAAAGCCCCAGCTTGCCGCGAGCGCGGCAGGCATGGCCAGCAGCACCGGATCGACGCCCATCGCCACCGTCAGGCTGGCCACGACCGGGATGATCGCGCTGGCGGTGGCGACATTGCTGGCGAATTCGGTGATCAGCACCACCATCGCGACCAAGGTCAAAGCGACGATAATCAGCGGCACTGCCGAAAGTGGCAGCAGCGCATTTCCAAGCCATTCGGCCAGGCCCGAAGCGCTCATTCCGGCGGCCAGCGCCAATCCTCCGCCAAACATCATGATCACGCCCCATGGCGCGCGGTCTGCCTCTTGCCAGGTCAGCAGCGGGCGGCCTGTTCCATCGGGCACAATGAACAGTGCAATTCCCGCGACAATGGCAATGGTGCCGTCGGTCAACGCCCCGTCCGGCAGCATTGGTTTGAGCCACGGCCCGCTCATCCAAAGCAGAAAGGTGATCGCTATGATCGGCAGCAAACGCCGTTCGGGGGCGCTCCAATTGGTGTTTGTCGCAATTGCCTGCCGCGCGGCCTCGACATCGAAAGCGTGGGCCGAAACATTCTGGACCCTGGCGATAATCATCGCCGCAATCGGCACGCCGACCATCACAATGGGCAGACCGAAAGCGGTCCATTGGGCGAAGCTGATTTGCAACCCGATCATATTGTCGAGCAGGGCCACAGCGATGCCGTTTGTCGGCGAACCAACGATGGTTCCCAAACCGCCTATTGATGCGGCAAAGGCAATACCCATTGGCAATGCGCCCGCCAGCCCATCGCGCTCCCCATCGGCCAAACCGCCGCCAGCGAGCACCGCAAGCGCCATCGGCATCATGATAAGCGTGGTGGAGGTGTTGGAGATCAACATGGAGAGCACCGCTGCGCTGACCATAAAGGCGAGCAGAAGCTTCTCTGCATTGGCGAGCATCAGGCCCGCGATGATCGCCACAGCAAGGGCCATCACCAGCAAGCTGGCGGGTGCGTTGAAGATCAACATGGACAGTATCGACGCGCTCACCACTGCCGCCAGCAGCCAGCGCGATGTGTTGGCGGGCATCGCTTGCCCGCTGCCCACCGTCTTGAGGATCGCCAGCGACAGCCGGCGGTGAAGACCGGTCCTTTCAATTGCCAGCGCGATAAATGCGCCGCCCAATATGAGAAACAGGATCGGCGCATAATATGCGCCAGCGGTTTCCCTTGCCGACATAACGCCCGCAAATGGCAGGACGACAAAGGGCAAAAGCGCGGTGGCGGTAAGCGGAATCGCTTCGGTCATCCACCATGCGGCCATCCACAACACCAGCCCCGCGACGAGCCAAGCCTCTTGCGGCATGCCCGAAGGCGCGGGAACAATCAGCGTCGCCGCGAATGCAACGAGGCCCAGAATAAAGCCGATCCGGCGTGCGGTCATTTTCGACGTTCTCTCCCCTACGCCACGCTTTGGCGTGTTCTATCTTGTCGGCCAGCGGTTCAAAGCATGAAGTAACTCACCGCGAGCGCGCCCATCACCGCAATGGCCAATATGTTCAGCCCCCTGATCGCGGCGCTTGGTCTGGCACTATCCGGCATCGCGCAGCGGGTGACAACCAAGTGATTGAGCAGCGCAATTATGGGGGCCGATAGAAAGGCGAGCGAAGTCGCCAGATCGACAAAAGTGCCAAAGTCGGTGAGCAGGAACAGCACCGCCGCAAAAGCGAGCGCGGCAACCGATAGCACGATTATAATATAGGCGCGGCGCAATGTCAGCGGATCGTTGTCATTGCCGATTTCCCGAAAGGCAGCGGTGAACGATTTTCCATAGGCGTCAAAGGCAACGAACATCGTCGACAGCATCACCGCCAAGGCTGAAATGGCTGCGAGCAATGCGGGGACCGGGCCCAGCGTTTCGCGGTAGAGCCCGACCAGCTGCGCCGCGAAGCCGACAGCGTCGGAAGCAGGCTCTACATTTCCTGTGTGCATTACGCCCGCACCCATGATGCAGAAGCAAAGCGCAAGAATGCCGCTCACCAGATAGCCGCCGAGGAATCCTTTGCGCGCCTCGGCCAACGTCGCGCGCTGTTCCGGCGGAACATTCTCTTCGGCTTCCACGGTCCAGATCGATTGCGGCACGGAAACGTCGAGCGGGTTGGGCATAAATCCGGCCAGAGCGATAACGAACAGCAATGCGGCCGGATCGGCAATCCAGCTGGTATCGGCAAGTGTTCTCCACTCGACCCCCGGCAAGACCATCACTGTCGTCGCCAAGGTCGCCAGGATCAGGAACAGCATCAAAAGGCGATTGACCCGGTCGAGCCAGTGATAGCCGCCGACTATGATCAGGAACACCGTCGAACCCAGCACAATCGCAATTAGGGCGGGCAATGCGAGATCGATACCGGTCAGCGCGCCCAGCAAACCCGCCGTAGTGGCGCTGATCGCAGCAACAATGATGGGCGCCACGGGCACGATCACCAGACAGAACAGAATGGGCGCCCACAGGCCCAATTCGCGATAGCCCGCCAGCAGCGATTGCCGGGTCGATTGTCCGTAATCGACGCCAAAGCGGTAGGCGGGATATTTGAGGATATTGATGACCACAATCGTGGCCACCAGAGCGAGCCCGAACAATGCGCCCGCCCGTGTGGACTGCACCAGATGCGACACCCCGACCGCCGCGCCCGAAAACAAAAGCCCAGGCCCCAGCGTGCGCCAGAAATTCGCCTTTGCCATAAATTGCCTCTCCCCCAGCAATGTCTATGCAACCGGGGAAGGATCGGCAAACAGAAAAGGGCGCAGCTTTCGCCGCGCCCTTTCTGAGTTTCAAATGGGTGCCGCCTATTTCGGCGCCAGCACCATCAGCATCTGGCGGCCTTCGAGGCGCGGGAATGCTTCGACTTTGGCCACTTCGGCGGTGTCATCCTGCACGCGCTTGAGCAGGTCCATGCCTAATTGCTGGTGCGCCATTTCGCGGCCGCGGAAGCGCAGGGTCATTTTGACCTTGTCGCCATTGTCGATGAATTTGAAGACATTGCGCATCTTCACGTCATAATCATGCGTGTCGATATTGGGGCGCATTTTGACTTCTTTGATGTCTTGCGTTTTCTGGCTCTTGCGCGCGGCGTTGGCCTTTTTCTGCGCTTCGAAGCGGTATTTGCCGACATCGAGAAACTTACACACCGGTGGGTCGGCATTGGGGCTGACCTCTACGAGATTCAGGCCGACATCCGCCGCCTGCTCAATCGCTTCTTTGGTGTACATAACGCCCAAGTTTTCACCTTGGTCGTCGATTACGCGAACCTTGTCGCTTTGAATGAAATTATCGTAGCGCGGACCGCTCTTGGTGGGCGGGGTGTTCATGCGCCGAGGTGGACGGGCTATGGGGTGTTCTCCTGATTGACCAATTGTTGTGCGCGTTACTTAGGAGGGAATCCCCGAGAGCGCTAGGGGAGAGAAGCGTATATTTGGGAATGGTTTCCGCCTGTGGCGCGAGTGCTACGCTGCCCTGCGCCATAGTGGAAATTGGGCGAGCTTTCCGGCTGCGGGCAACACCGCGTCGATCCGGTCGGCGGGTTGCATGGCATCGAGAATGGCTGGATCCTTTGCGTCCATGCCGCCCGTCAATGCGCCAAAGGCGGGCAGGATAATGCGGTCTCCGCCCGTTTTGCTCCGGCTGACAACAGCGCAAGGTCGCCTGATAAAGCGTTTTCTTACATGGAGTTGCAAGCGAGGGTGGTAGTGGCCGGAGAATTCGGGGCGGGTCTCGCCGCGTTTGGCTTCGTGCCGCAAAACCATCCCTGCGATTTCCAGTTCCTCTGCAATCGTGCCGCCCGCTTTCGCTCCCATATGCGGGTCGTGATTGCCGGTGATCCATACCCAGTCGACCGCCCGGGTAAGGGCCGACAGCATTCCCGCCGCATGCGGTTCAAGCCGGGCGGACCCTTCGTTGTCATGAAAATTGTCGCCCAGAGTGAACACCCGCCGCGCGCCGGTTTCGCGAATCGCTTCTGCCACCCGCTCCAGCGTTTCGCGGCTGTCATAGGGCGGCAGCATCTGTCCGTGCTTGGCGTAAAAGCTGGACTTTTCGAGATGCAGATCAGCCACGAGCAAGGCCGATTCAGCGCGCCAAAAGAGCGCGCCCGAGGTGGTGAGCGCAAATTCCTGATTGGCGAACGAAAGGGGAACCATTCGTTGGGATTGGACTCTTTACCCGGCCAGTGCAACCCCTATTCCCGGTCATCCTGAGCTTGTCGAAGGATTGCTTTTTACTTTTGGCGAAGCGTCTGTAGAGAAAGGCAGCCCTTCGACAGGCTCAGGGCGAACGGAATAATTATGACTGACCACACCAATCACACCGCCCGCGCCAAAGAATGGTTCGAGGACCTGCGCACGCAAATCACCAACGAGTTCGAAGCCATCGAACGCGAAGCCGGAAGCGATGCCAGCTTCATGTTCACCCCGTGGCAGCGCGAAGAAGAGGGCAATGCTGACCCCGGCGGCGGTGTGCAGGGCCTGATGAAAGGCAAAGTGTTCGAGAAAGTCGGCGTCAATGTTTCGACCGTTCGCGGCAATTTTGCGCCCGAATTCGCGGGGAGCATCAATGGGGCCGATGCCGAAAATCGCAGTTTTACCGCAACCGGCATCAGCCTGGTCGCGCATATGGCCAATCCGCATGTGCCCGCCGTGCATATGAACACGCGCTTCCTTACAACGGGCAAAGCGTGGTTTGGCGGCGGTGCCGATCTCAACCCGCCGATCCCGTATGAGGAAGACACCGGCGAATTTCACGCTGCTTTCCGCGCGGCCTGTGCAGCACACAATCCGACCTATTACGACAAGTTCAAGAAATGGGCGGATGACTATTTCTACATCCCGCACCGCCAATGCCATCGCGGCGTCGGCGGGATATTTTACGACCATCTTGAAGTGGCAGACGACGCTGCTTTCGAACGCAATTTCGCTTTCACCAAAGATGTCGGAAAAACCTTCCTCGAGATTTATCCCAAGCTGGTCCGGCGGCGGATGGATGCAGAATTTACCGAGGCAGACAAGCAAACGCAGCTGGAATGGCGCGGCCGCTATGCAGAGTTCAATCTGGTCTATGATCGCGGGACCCTGTTCGGCCTCAAAACCGGCGGCAATATCGATGCGATATTGATGAGCCTGCCGCCCGAAGCGGTGTGGTCGTGACGCATTTGGTTCCGGCACGCACCCACTGTACCGCTTGAACAAGGGCACTTGTTCATCGGCGATTGATCCGCCATTTGCCAATGCGATTATAGATTTTCCCGAACTCCGGAGATTCCGATGCGTTTTCTCGCTACTGCTGCTGCTGCCCTTCTTCTCGCGAGCTGTTCCTCGCCCGAAAGCGGCGATCCCGATGCGCCCAAAGTCGCGCCGATCCTGACCAGCGAAGACGCAAAAGACGACCAAACCTTTGCCGATCCCGAGAAAGCACGTGTAACGCATATCGATCTCGATCTTGCGCTCGATTTTGACGAACAGATGGTTTCGGGCAGCGCGATGCTGGACATAATCGCCGCGGCTGATGTCGATACGGTGGTGCTCGACAATGATGGCTACACGGTGGAATCGGTTACCGATGGCGAGGGAAAACCGCTCGATTATGAAGTTGGTGAGGTGGTTGAAGGCAAAGGTGCGCCGCTCAGCATTACAATGGGTGAGGCGCGCGAGATCACCATTGCCTATTCGGCAAAAGATGCAGCGGCGCTGCAATGGCTGACCCCCGAACAGACTGCTGGCGGAGAGCATCCTTATCTGCTCAGCCAGGGGCAAGCGACGCTCAACCGGACATGGATCCCCACGCAGGACAGCCCGGGAATTCGCCAGACATGGTCGGCGCGGATTACAGCGCCAGAGGAATTGACAGTGGTGATGTCGGGGCTGTCGGGCGATGAAGCAGAGACGCTTGATGATGGCCGCCGTGCTTTCAACTTCACCATGGACAAGCCGGTTGCGCCCTATCTGATCGCGATCGCGGCGGGCGACATTGTGTTTCAGGAACTCGGCCCCCGTTCGGGCGTGTGGAGCGAGCCGTCGATGATCGAAGCGGCTGCGGCCGAGCTATCCGATGTCGAGGCAATGATCGACGCGGCCGAGGCGCTTTACGGCGAATATCGCTGGGGCCGCTATGACATGATCGTTCTGCCGCCGGCATTCCCATATGGCGGGATGGAAAACCCGGTCATGACATTCCTTACGCCGACATTCATTGCGGGTGACAAATCGAATAACGGTCTGATCGCGCACGAACTGGCGCATAGCTGGTCGGGCAATCTGGTTACCAATGCCAATTGGAGCGACAGCTGGCTCAACGAAGGCGTGACGTCCTATTTCGAGAACCGGATTGTCGAGGAAATCTACGGCAAGAAACGCGCAGATCAGGAAGCCGCACTGGCCTTTGCCAATATAGAGGAAACGCTGGCGGATGTCGGTGCAGACGCGCCGGGGACTGCACTCCACCAGCCAGCCAATACCGACCCGGTGGGCAGCGCGATCATTTATGACAAAGGCGCCTATTTCCTGCGTACGGTGGAAAGCATTGTCGGGCGCGAGCGGTTCGATGCGTGGCTTCAGCAGTGGTTCGACAATCACGCATTCCAGCCTGCCACATCGGCGATGCTGCTGGCCGATATGGAGGAAAATCTGGTCAAGGATGAAGCCGAGGCTGAAAAGCTGATGCTTCGCGAATGGATTTACGAACCGGGCCTGCCGAGCAATGTCGCCAAGCCGGACCCGGCGGCGTTTGCCGAAGTCGATGCTGCGGCCAAGGCATTTTCCGATGACCGCACTCTGGACGAAAGCGAATGGGCCAAATGGACATCGGCAGAGCGTCAGCGCTTCCTTGCCAATATTCCGAAGGAAATGATGGAAGCCGAACTGGCGGGTTTGGACGAGGCACTGCGCCTGTCGGATTCGACCAACAATGAGGTGCTTTTCCTGTGGCTCGAACTGGCAATGGACAACCAGTATGAGCGGGCGGTCCCCACGGTTGACGCGTTTCTTTCGAAAGTCGGACGCCGCAAATTCGTCGCGCCGCTGTTCGAAACGCTGATGAACGAAGGTGCGTGGGGTCAAACGATCGCCAAACGCATCTACGCCAAAACCCGTCCCAGCTACCATTCGGTGACGCAGGGCACGGTTGATGGCTTGGTGCTTGGCTGATCGCGTGGGCAAGGCCGAACACTGACCCGACTGTTTTTCACCCGTCGGGCGCTGCTCGTCCGGTTGTCCTTGCAACCACACTGCGCCGCCATGTTGCGATTTAGCGCCGATTCCGCTTGCGCTTCTGGCTGCAATACGCACATTTGCCATTGATGCTGCGCCAATATGAACTTGTAGAACGGGTCCTGAGCTATGACCCGGACGCCGATGAGGCGTTGCTCAACCGTGCCTATGTCTACACGGTGCAAAAACATGGCAGCCAGCAGCGCGCCAGCGGTGATCCCTATTTCAGCCATCCGGTGGAAGTTGCCGGACTGATGACCGATTTGCAGCTTGATCAGGAAACGATCATGACCGCGCTGCTTCACGATACGGTCGAGGATACACTCGCGACGATCGAGGATATCGAAAAGAATTTTGGGCGCGAGGTTGCGCGGCTGGTCGATGGTGTGACCAAGCTGAGCAAAATCGAAGCCATGCCGGAGGATGAGCGCGCGGCGGAAAACCTGCGCAAATTCCTGCTCGCAATGTCGGAAGATATTCGGGTGCTGCTGGTCAAGCTGGCCGACCGGCTGCACAATATGCGCACGCTGCATTTCATCAAAAGCGAAGAAAAACGCCGCCGGATCGCGCGCGAGACGATGGAGATTTACGCCCCGCTGGCAGAGCGGATCGGCATGTATGAATATATGCGCGAAATGCAGCTTCTGGCCTTTGAACAGCTGGAGCCGGAAGGCTACAAGACGATCACCGGGCGGCTGGAGCAAATCCGAAAGCAGGATGGCGGGCAAGTCGATGCAATTGCGCTGGCGATCAAGCAATCGCTCGCCGAAGCGGGCCTCAATGTCGAAGTGTCCGGGCGGGAAAAGCACCCCTATTCGATCTGGAAAAAGATGGCCGAGCGGCATGTGTCCTTCGAACAGGTGACCGACATCATGGCCTTCCGCGTGATCACCAATTCGGAAGCGGATTGCTATGCGGCGCTGGGCAATCTCCACACCACTTGGCAATTCATTCCGGGAAAATTCAAAGACTACCTCTCGACTCCGAAAAACAACGGATATCGTTCGCTCCACACATCGCTGATCTATGAAAATTCGATGCGTGTAGAAGTGCAAATCCGGACTCGCGAAATGCACCAGACCAACGAATTCGGGCTGGCGGCGCATTGGGCTTACAAGCAGGGTGACCGGCCGGATGGTGCGGTTGGCTGGCTGCGCGATCTGATCGAAATCGTCGATGCCAGCCACGATGCGGAAGAGCTGCTCGAACATACGCGGATGGCGATTTATCAGGACCGGATTTTCGCTTTCACGCCCAAAGGCGCGCTCCACCAATTGCCCAAAGGCGCAACCGCGGTCGATTTTGCTTTCGCTGTTCATACCGATATCGGGACGCAAACTGTCGGCGCGAAAATCAACGGGCGCCACATGCCTTTGCGGACACCGCTCAACAATGGTGATGTGGTGGAAGTCATCAAAGGCAAGAACGCCGTTCCGCAACTGAGCTGGCTCGGCTTCGTGGTCACCGGCAAAGCGCGCGCAGCAATCCGCCGCTCTGTCCGGCAAAAGGAGCGCGACGAAGTCGCCGAAATCGGCAGCAAATTGTTTGACGAGATCGCCGCCCGCGTCCCCGCGAAGATCGGCAAGAAAGCCATCAATGCGGCGGTCAAACGGCTTGAGCTAGAGGACGCCGACGCGCTGATGTATGCGATCGGCGCGGCAAAATTCGAAGACCGCGAAATTATGGAAGCGCTGGTCCCCGGTTGCACCGCAGAGATGGAAGAAACCGAGGAATGGTCGCGACAGGAACGCGCCATTTCGATCAGGGGGCTGACGCCGGGTGTGGGTTTCCAGCTGGCCGAATGTTGCCACCCCGTGCCGGGCGACCGGATTGTCGGCTTGCGCAAGCAGGGCCAGGGCGTGGAAGTGCACGCGATCGATTGTTTCGAGCTCGCCAGCGGGATCGATGTGGACTGGCTCGACCTGTCATGGGGCAAGAAATCGAAAGGCGCGGTCGGGCGGCTGCGCGCAACTTTGTACGACCGGCCGGGGGCCCTGGCCGAAATGGCGGGAATCTTCGGCCAGAATCTGGCCAATATCCGCATGCTGACACTGTCAGAGGTAGAGCATCCCTTCGGTATCTATGAAATCGATCTGGATGTGCAGGACATTGCTCATCTGACCCGCATTCTAAGCGCGCTTAGGGCCAGCGATGCGGTGGCACAAGCGGAGCGGATTTAGCCGTTCACAGCAATTCCAATTGCAAAGCGATCTGGTCATCCTTGGCCAAATCCTCCGCGCGCATCACTTTCTTGCTGACCAGCAAGATCCATTCGCGCGATTTGTCTTGCGGAAAGACAGAGCTTTTCCATCGGGTCTCGCCGATTTGCGCAACGACTTTTACCGAACCGAAACCGCGCCGCGTGCCCATTTCCAGCTTCTCGATGCGCGCATGCATGGCAATGGTTTCGGCGTGTTCGCCTTTGATGGAGACCAGATGATAGGTTCCGCGATCACCCTCCCAACGGATAAGGGGCGTGGAGACGGTGAGCGTCTCAGTCATTCGCAGCGGGACGAATGGGAACCGGAATATTGCAGATATCCGCACCGCCGGCGGGATGGATAAAGAACGGATCGCGGCGATTGGCGCGGGCTGTGGCGTATTTGGCGAAAGTTTTGCCTTCGGTGGAGAGATATTCGAACAGCGGTTGCTCGGCCTCGGGCAAATCGCTGGCGACGCGGACCGACAGGATAGGGGTGCGCTTGCCGAATTCTTCTTCAGTGTAGAAGCCCAGCGCACCCGACCCGCGCGGCAGGCTGGAAAGATGCTCTATTCCCGAAATGATCCGCCCGACCAGCGCGATATTGCGGTCGAGATGCCGCGGCGCATGGCCGATTACGGTATAAAGCTCCGCGCCTGATCCGGTGTCAGGAGAATATCCGCGTCCGACGCCAACCATGCCGTAGCAGTGGACGGGCCAGAAGTAGCTCTCCTGGACATTTTCGTAGATGCCGATTTCCCGAGCTTTGTGGCGGGGGAGAAGTGGGTCCGGTACCGGGTTACCGTTTGCATCTTCCCAGTTCATTGCTTGCCTATTGGCGACCGGCCATCCGAGAAAAAATTCTGTCCATTCCGCAAAACTATCGCGTTCATGCCAACCTTCGGGAGCACGAGGAGTTTGGGTCCCCTCTATCGAGATCATCGCGATTCTTTCGGATTCACTCATTTCGCCTTCTGGTGTCAGACCCATCTCTGAAATGATCGCCGTGAGTGCAGCGATTTGTTCTTCCTCACTACTTGTCTCATCTAAAACCACCTCGATTTCGGTGGCTGCTGCTTCGCCCAAGCTATCGGCATCGGCTAGATAATCTCTCTCCTCCATCACCTTCAACCCTTCGGGCAGAGCCTTCGCCTCACCCTCAGCTTCGGGGTTGTCGTAATTGGGATCGCCCCATTGGACGACGTAGTTGTCCTGCACGCGGTTGACCGAAATGCCGTCATACCAATTGGCGCGGGTGAGAGTGCGGATGTTTTCCACCCAGCCTTGGCTGAAGGGCGCGGGCATCAGCTGGATGATGACTTCGCGTTCATTGCCATCGCGGTCCGGGGCGAGGGTCATGACCAGCAAATCCTCCGCAGGGATGCTGATCCATTCTTCGGCGGGTGCAGCTTCGACAATCTGGTTGGGTGACGGTGCCGCTTCCTGTTCTTTGGCGGTCTCCGCCTCTTGCGCGGTGGCAGGCAGGGACAGGGCGAGAGCGACAGCCGTCAACAGAAGTTGCCTATTCATGACCGGATAGTGCCATATTGCGGACCAAGTGCAAGGGCACTCAATTCAACTCCACCGTCATTCGCGGGGATGACGGGAGGGGAGCATTCAATGCGCCTTGCGCGGTATCCCTATCATCGCTAGAGGCGCTGCTTCGTCATTAGTGGCGATGCGGAGACGTGGCAGAGTGGTCGATCGCGCTCGCTTGGAAAGCGTGTATAGGGCAACCTATCGAGGGTTCGAATCCCTCCGTCTCCGCCATTAAACAGGGTCCCATTCGGGGCCCTTTTTAATGGCTGATATGCGAGGAGACGAGAACCATCATGGTTCGAAGACGAAGCGCGGCGAAGACGGCCAGAGCCTCCACAAGCAGCGCAGGCCAATCCCACCAAACGGTTTTAACTCACGGTCTTCGCGTTCTCACTCGGTTTCGTACCCGAGTTTGCTGCCCCGCCAGCCATTCTGGCAAAGATCCATCCACCGATACCGCCCGCAATGACTTGCGAAAGAAAGCCCATTGCCGAGCGTGCGCCGCTGATGGGGACGGTTTGGAAGACGATATACATGAGCCCCAAAGTCGCGCCGATCGCGGCGGCTCCGGCAACGGGAAAGGCATATCGCGACAGGCGGGGAAGCAAACGCTTGACCAGCGCGGCGATGAGAAAGCCGAGCAGCAGCGCGACAAGAATGATGACGAGATAGAGCCACATATTGGACACATCGAAAGCGGTCATATTGAAGCGGTCGGAAAAGCTGATTGGCACATTATGTGCGTTCATCACGAACTGCGAATTCGCCACAACCGCGACCACATAGGTGCCCAAAGCTGCCGCCAACAATGCGGCAATCCGGCGAACAAATTTCATCCCGTCTCTCCTGTTGCGGCCGAGACTAAGCGCTTCCATCGCGTGATCAAGCTTTATCGCGGCAGTGGACAAATGCACCCAGCAACCTGATAGACCGGAAAACGCAAAAGCGGGCAGAGGGGAAACCATGCGGAAAATCTCGATCATTCTTGCAACGGCATCGGTCAGCATGCTGACAGCCTCTTGTTCCAATCAGGGAGCATCCGAGGCAGGCGATAAGACCAGCCAGCTGTCGGGGCGGGTGGATGCGGCGCCCGTTAACTACACGCTGGAAACAGTTGCCGATGGCCTCGACCATCCATGGTCGATCGCTTTTCTGCCCGACGGCGATGTGTTGGTGACCCAGCGGACCGGTGCGCTTCTTCTGATCGGCAAGGACGGGTCAAAGCAAACCGTCCATGACTTCAATGATAATGGTGAATTTCCGCCGGTTCATTTCGGGGATGGCATGCAAGCCGGATTGTTCGACGTCGTCTTGCATCCCGGCTTTGAGGAGAACGGGCTGGTCTATATCTCCTATGCCGGCAAGTTTCCCGGCGGCGACAATACGCTGATGCTGATGCGCTTCACCTATTCGAATGGCGAGGGCGGCCCAAAATTGAGCAATGGCGAGCAATTGTTCACAGCGGATCCTGCCCGCCCGCAGGGCAACCATTATGGCGCGCGCATCATTTTCCTGCCCGATGGCACATTGATGATGCCGGTGGGCGATGCATTCCATTTCCGTGAAGAGGCGCAATCGCTCGACAATCATTTCGGGAAAATCGTCCGCTTGAACGATGATGGCAGCGTGCCCGAGGACAACCCGTTTGTGGGCGAAGAGGGCGCCCGGCCCGAAATATGGTCTTACGGCCACCGCAATCCGCAGGGGATTATTCTGGCCGCCGATGGCCGCGTGCTGGAGAATGAGCATGGCCCCGCCGGCGGTGATGAAATCAATCATATAAAGCGCGGCGCCAATTATGGCTGGCCCACAGTGACCTATGCGCTGGATTATTCGGGCGGGCGGGTGTCTCCGTTCGAAGCGCTGGCCGGAACCGAGCAGTCGCTGGTCCACTTCACACCATCGATCGCGCCTTCTGGCTTTGCGCAGTATTCGGGAGAGGCATTTCCCGACTGGGCAGGCGATTTGTTTGTGTCGGCGCTGGCGCTCAAACATGTGCGGCATATCGACATGAAGCCGGATGGTTCATTGGGGTCGCAGCAAGAGCTTTTCGGGGAACTTGATGTGCGTTTCAGGGATGTCCGGTCGGGCCCCGACGGATTCCTCTATCTTCTGACCGAAGAACCCGATTCGGCGAGCAGAATTCTGCGGGTGAAGCCAAAAGTTACAGGCGAAGGGTGACCAGCGCCGCCTGAGTCCGGAAAGTCAGTCGATCCCGGTCACGCTGATCGATCGTGGCAGATCCTCCGCGCTTTTGTGCAGGTTGAGCAATTGCTGCACGATTGCGACAACTTGCATGGAGCGCGCGGCGATGACTTCATCTTCGGTACATTGATTGCCGGCGGGTTCGGGTATGAAATAGCGCACGCCGCGAAACTTGGTGGCGACCAATGCCCGGCCGCTTCCGTCCTCTACCGTGAGGATAGGGCGAAATTGCCGGACCGGAACGGGGCATTCATCGTTGAGGAAAGGCAGATTATAGGCATGCCTGCTTTTGGCCTCGCGAAAATACTCGCCTAGGAAGTAGATCATACCCTGCGTTGATCGGAATCTGGGTACTAGCGTGGCGCCGTTCAGCGATGGGTCCACAGCTTCGCCGCAGCGGGCTTCGTCCAGCCGGTTGATAACCACCGAACTGCTCGACCCGGTCAGGTAAAGTGTATCCTCTGACAAGGCCACGCTGTCTTTCTCGAGCAGGGCCAGAAAACCGGTAATTTCCTTACGTCGGGCGTCGGCATCGTCCTTGCCGTCTAGGTCAATAAGATCGGCGAAACCGGCCAGTGGCCGGGAGGATGCCGTGGCTTTGGTGGTCAGTTCGAAATTGCACAGAAACTTGGCAAAGCGCGTGTTATTGCCCGGTTCATTGTCGATATGGTCTGCCCGCGTAAGCCGTTTCTGGTCGGAATAGACATCGACCCGCTCTACCAGCAGCGCCAGAATTAATTCGTCCGGCCATCCTGCTTCCAGATAAGCGGCAACGGTTTCCGCCGCGATGGGTTGCTGGATTCCGCGCTGGAACTTTTCCGTCCCAAGCACCGAAGCCTTATAGCTGGGCGAGGTCTGCACGCCCAGGCTGCTTCCGGGATCGTGCGAGTTGGGCCCTTGCGCCAGTGTCAGATCAAGGCCCAGCCCCGTGCTGAACTGCGCGTTGCCATTGATCTCGCCAATGGTGGTGAAGTGCAGCGGAAAGCGCTGGCTTGCCCGGACAATGTTGAGCAAAGTCAGCTCGTCCTCGGCCTCCGCCACCATTTGGTTCTGGTTGACCGCAACTTGCCGCAGCTGCGGGCCGAATGCGCAGCCTTGCAACATACCGGCAGCGGCAACCGCCGCCACCAGTTGTTTGCCCAGATGCCGGCCGATCAAGCCCCGATGCCTTCCACGCCAAAGTCGCGGCGGGCGGAAACAATGGTCACGACCATCCCGGCCAATGCATCGAGCAACACGATCATCGTGATGATGAAGAAAGTCGATGTGGCGAAGCTTTCAAAGATCATGAATTCGATCACGCAGAGGATGAACAGGAACATCGAAAGCATGTGATTGATGATTCCGGTCGATGCTGTGCTGGTCGCTTTGATGACTTCGATGAACAGGAAGATCACCGCAAAGACGATCAGCAAATCCCCCCAGCCAAGCTCCAGATTGACCCCCGAAATCATCGGCAAAGTCAGCGCTGTGGCATCGACCAGTTGCAACATGGCTGGCGGCCCACCCTCTACCGAAGTACCCGCTGACATCGCGATGAAATTGTAGACCAGCACCGGAATCGCAAGAAATGGAAAAATGTCAGAAAAAATTCTGAGCCGTTTTCCGCCACTTCCGCGCCTAGACTTGGTGAGGGCTTCGATGTCCTTGGAAGATAGAGGGGTGGCCATAGATCAATTCCTAGAGGTATGAAGTAAGCAATCTGCTGAACCATATTGACAGCGAAAAAGAAATAATCAAGGTCGCAAAAAGACACTTTTAATAAGTGTATTCAAATGGTTACACGACTATTTGGAGCGATTGGTTATGGCCGAAAAGGAATAGTTAAGTCGATTCGAATCGAGGGAAAATATGCAAGAAACAGAGCAGGCTATTAATACAGCTCGTGAGGGAGTTCAGTCAGCTATTGACCAAATCCCGCCCGATGCCTGGCCGATGATTGATATCGCTTTCAAGATCACAATCGTTCTTGCAGTTGTCTGGCTGCTTCTTTCACTGGTCGCGTGGTGGCGCCGCCGCGCATATAATCTGACGGTCGCCTCTACTGCGAAGCGCAACAAGAAGGCGCAGCCCGACTTCCTCAATGTCGACAAGAAAGCGCGCGACGCTGCGATCAAGCGCGGCGAAGCGCATGAGGAAATGCTCGAAGACCGCGAGCGGGAAGAGGAAATTGCGGCAATGAAGGCCGCGAAAGGGCCGATCACCTGGGCCAAACGGATCAGCTCTGCGGCATCGCTGATCATGTCGATCTTCACGCTGGGCACCGGAATCAGCGGTGTGGTGCTGAATGTCGGGCGGATGGGAGATTATCTGAAAGAGGGTACTTCCGGCGGGCGGCTGCAATATCTGCTCCAGGAACACACAATCGGTGTGATCGTCGCGCTCGTGATCATCGTCATTCACATCTATTTTTACTTCAGCAAAAAGAAATGGGAGGCGTGAGCCATGGAAAGTAACGCTCTGGTTCTGTCCGATCCGAACGTCCTTGCCGAATATGCGCGGGAATCTCAGTTCAAGACATTCTTTGAGAAGCGCTTCGCCGCGCCGCCCGATCTTGCGGCCTTGCTGTTTCGCGACGGCGCGCTGATCAATGCCTATAAAGGCAC
The DNA here is from genome assembly GCF_009827395.1 of Pontixanthobacter aquaemixtae. Lineage (GTDB taxonomy): Bacteria > Pseudomonadota > Alphaproteobacteria > Sphingomonadales > Sphingomonadaceae > Pontixanthobacter > Pontixanthobacter aquaemixtae. The sequence goes on from NZ_WTYX01000002.1 coordinate 1,044,066, forward strand.
CCAGTTCACCGTTGGCGGGCTATGGGAGAATATCAAAGGCGTAATCGGCGGGTCGCATCATTATGCGATCATGCTGGCCGATCTGAAGCCGTTTCAGGTCAAATTCCCCATTCGCGCGATTTCGAAAGACAAGGTCGAGATTGCCGGTGTTGCGACGCTGGAACTGCAACTTGATCCGGACAATCCGGGCAATATTCTGGGTTTGATGCGCGGCATCAGCCGCCAGAATCCGGACGAGGATAGCGGTGAGCCATCCAATGTCGGGCGCAAGGCGCTGTCGGTCTATGATGTACAGCAGCGTCTCGAGCCGCAATTTGAAGATCGTATCTTCGAACATGTGATCGGCCGGCACAATGCTGATGAAATCCGCGGTAATCGCGGAATGCAGGATCAAATTCAGGCCGACATGATGACCGAAGCAGAGCGGATCGCGGGCGATATCGGCCTGATGGTGCGCAACGGTTCGATCACTTTCGCCATGAATGATGCCGAACGGCAGGAATTCGAGAAAGCGCGGATCGAGCGTGAGCAGGCGGCAATGGATCACCAGCTCGAACTGCTCAAACGCGAAGTCGAGCGGCAGACTGAGTCGACCGAAGTCAAAATCCAGTCGAACACCGATGTCGCCAAGCTCCAGCGAGCGAGCGAGGACGAGCTGAAGCATATGGTGCTCGAAAGCGAGGTTTCCTTTGTTGATGCCCGCGAAGCAGCGGCGCGCCGGCAGGAAGCCGAAGCGCTAGAACACCAGATTGTCATTCTGGGTAAGGAACGCGCGGCCAAATTCGCGATGGCGCTGGAAGACGAGGATCACGGTTTCGATGTGGCCAAGGCGAAGGAGCGGACGCGCGCGTTCACACGCGATACCGAACTGCTCGAAACCAAACACAATATTGAGCTTAACAAACTGCGAACTGCAGCAGGAATTGAGACCAAGGAAGCCGTCTCGCTTTCCGATATTAAAATCGATGATGCGCAAGTTTCGTCCAAGCAAAACCAGACGGAACGCTGGAACGAAATTGCGAACAAAAATCTAGAAAAACTGACCGATGATGAATTGCGCAAGAAAGATGCCGAATCTAATCGCAAGATCGCTGAGGGCAGAGCGGAAGCCGACGCGCGCGTAGCCCAGATGGCGGCAGCTGCCGGCATGAGCGCTGAGCAGATCGGTGCGATCACATCCAGCTTTAGTCCAGAGGCAGCACAAGCTGCTATCGCTCAGGCGCAAGCGCGCGCGGCGAGCGGTGAGAAAATGACCGCAATTATTCGCGAACTCACTGCCGAGAGCCGCGAGCATGAGCATCGCATGCTCGAAACCGGGATGAAAGGCGCGAGCGGCGTCGCGGCCGGTGCTGGCGGGAAGGGCAAACCCGCCGAGTCCGGGGATGCGGCAGGGTCCGCTACCAAGGTCGAATGCACCCAATGCGGCAAGGTGTTGGGGGCGAAGGACAAATTCTGCACCGCCTGCGGCCACCGGATGCGTACATGAAGAAACGGCTGCGTTCACCCAAGCCCTGCTGCCGCGAAACCATTGCGGCGGACCGCGATGCGATGTGGTGCGGCAGCTGCGGCCAGCCCACCGTGCGCTGCATGGGTTTTTCCGAATGCGGCGGTCTGGTCGGTGCCGATGGACAATGTTCTGTTTGCGTAGAGCCGCATCTTATCATCGTACCGGGCGCAACAATGCATGCCCCGGTCGGCGGTTCGGTGGCGTTGCCGTTCGAACTGATGAACGGAGCTTCCAGCGATCGCCCGATTTTTATCACCGGTCTATGGAGCCGCGAAAAGGGCGATTGGCGCGAAGAGCGTTTGAGCTGGGAAGAGCTGGGCCAGGGAGAACGGTCGCCCGCATCGGTCATCGCGCGCGAAATTGACAAGCCCGGGCTGCATGAAATCGAGATCATGTTCGCGGTGGCGACGCGGTACAAGCAGCGCGAGGAACGCTTCGCATTTTCGAGCCGGATTTTGCTGACGGTTCAGGGAGAGGGCAGCCAAGCTGGCCCGACGATCCAGATCAGCAGCGAAAACGAGATGAACGGCAACGTCATCCAGATCCATGACAACACTTCGGGCGATGGTAGCGGCAGCGGCAAAGTGATCGAAGCGATCGACCTCAATGTCAGCCGGCTCGATCTGGAAGAACAACGCCTCGGTCTGCGCGGGATGGAGTCTGGGTTGCGCGTGCGGCGGTCCGCCTTGTTCGAATTTTCCGGCTTCCCGGCGGAAGACCATGTCCCCGACGGGCAGCCGATCATGACGCCGGACGGGTTGCTCGCATTCGGGCGCGAACGCGCGCGCGAAACAGGCGGGGGTAGCGACGTCCGCTTGCTGGCGGTGAATGCCGACGGTTCGCTCGACCGTGAATTGTCGCTGACGATTTCGCGCAGGCATTTCGATGTGTTCATCGAGAATGATTGTCTTTGCTTGCGGGTGCGCGGGCGGAACAAGCTGCTCGTCAATGGCGAGACGTTGAAAATGGAAGAGCGCATCGTTCTGGATGACGGGGACCGGATCATGCCGCTGATCGATCATCCGTCAATGCTGGTGATCACCGTTGCGTTCAGGCGCGAACACAACCGTGTCAGCACCGTGCATTTTTACCGAGAACCTGCCTCGGAGGGTACCGGGCAATGATTACTTGCAACAATTGCCAATCTGAAAATCCGGAAGGTTCATCCTTCTGCGCGAGCTGCGGCAAGCCGTTGAAGGAACAGGTTGCGCCGCCACTGGGGGACGATCTCGCCTCGGCGCAGACGGTTAGTCCGTATGAAACAATCGGCAGAAAAACCAAGAAGGCGGATCCCCAGCTGGATTATGCCGAGGGCGACGTTTTCGGCGGCCGCTACACCGTCAATTCGCTGATCGGGCGGGGCGGCATGGGTGTGGTTTACCGCGCCACTGACCGGCACGGCGAGCGTGATGTCGCGCTCAAACTGATCCGCCCCGATGTTCTTGCCGGCGAGGAATCGGTCAAACGGCTGATATCCGAAGGGGTCACCACGCAGGACCTTTCGCACGACAATATTGTGCGCGTGTACAATGTCGATGAGGCCGACGGCCTACCCTATGTCGCGATGGAATTTGTTGAGGGGACCACGCTGGCCGAATGGCATCGTACGCGTATTGCCGCGCGCGAACAAGTGCCGACGCATGTTGTTGGCCGGATCATCATGGAAGTGCTGGCCGGGCTGGAAGTTGCGCATGATGCGGGCATTATCCACCGCGATCTGAAGCCGCAGAATATCATTCTGACGGCCGAACCGGACGAGAAAAACGCGCCGCTCAAAATCCTCGATTTCGGTATCGCCCGCGCTGCGGATGCGGAGGAATCGCTCGCCGGAACAACCATGGGTACGCCGGGCTATATGGCGCCCGAACAGCGCACCGATCCCGATCTGGTTGACGGATCAGCCGACCTGTTTGCGCTGTCGAAGATATTCTACAAATTGCTGATGGACGCGTTGCCCGATGGAATGTGGCAACCTCCTTCGTCAAGCCGCAGCGATGTGCCGGTGCCGGTGGACGAACTGATCCTTGCAGGCATTTCGGTCAACCGGCAGGGACGCCCGCAAACCGTTGGCGAATACCGCGAGCGTTTGGTCGCGGCGATGAACAATCGCAGATGGGGAGGGCCGACACCTGCACCCGGCCCTGGTCCGAGACCCGTCCCTCCGTCACCCCCGGGCCCAATAGATAATGGTCCGAAGGGTTTCGAAGAGTTCGTGAAGGTAAACCAGAAACCTATTGGTATTGGCTGCGGATCGTTGCTGGTACTGGTCTTTCTGGCGGCGCTTATCGATTCCTGCGACCCGGGATATGAATCCGGATATTACGAGGACGAGAACAGTTTTCTCGATTCAGATATCGACGCAATGGACGATGCAGCCGATGCGATGGAAGAAGCAGCGGTAGAGGCAGCATCGCCCGCATACTCGGTTTACAATGGCAGCTGGTACCCCGAGTCCGGTGGCCAGCCCTTGTCGATTTCACTCAGTCCGGATGGCATTTCTAACCAGCAATGGATCACTAGCAGCGGCACAAGCGGGGACCGCTGGGAATATGTTCTGGACTTCGGGGGAAAGTATCTGTTCCGCAACGATCTGCTCGACGTCAATAACAAGGTGGTTTTCACCAATGAATTCCGTCTGGAATCGGACGGAAGCCACGTCACGCTGACCGAACGTTACCCCAATGGCACATCGGTCCGCGCCGAGCGATATCACATCAATCACACACCAGAATAGAGGCCCGGGGCAGGCTAACCCGCCCGGCCAAACCGCGAAGGAGACCGCGCATGTATGATTCAACCTATGAAGGTCATCCGCTCAACGGGTGCCTGTTCGAAGACAGCCCGGCACCCTCGCCGACTTTGGATGCGCCGGGCGGCTCGGCTTCGGGGGCTGGCATTCCCAAAATGATCGATCTGCGGCCCTATTGCACCGCGGTCGAGAACCAGCAGAAGACCAATAGCTGCGTTGCCAATGCGATTGTCGGTGCGGTCGAGTTGCTGCAGAAAAAGGCGGGGCAGAACGATCAGGATCTGTCGCGCCTTTTCCTTTACTACAACGCGCGCAAAGTCGGTGATCGCGAGACGAAGGACGAAGGCACCTATATCCACCACGGGATGGCAGCTTTGATGGCGCATGGTGTTTGCGAAGAACGCATGTGGCCGTTCCAGCAAGTCGCGGTCAATCAGGTCCCCACGCAGGCGTGCTACCAGAACGCGACGCATTATGAAGCAATCCAGTTTGCGCGGACCCCGGGCGGTTCGGCAATCGCGGCATTGGCGCAGGAATTGCCGGTGGCGTTCGGTATCGTGCTTCCGGGTGAATGCTATGCGGTGGCGGCGCAAACCGGGATCATTCCGCCACCCGAAGTGCTCCCCGTTACCAGCCCGCCCAGCGGTCATGCGATGCTGATCGTCGGTTACGATCTGGAAGAGAAATATTTCATTGTGCGCAATAGCTGGGGGCCGGGATACGGCAAGGATGGATACATTCTGATCCCGTTCGACGTGATGTTCAAATATGCCCATCCTGACCAGTTCTGGACGATAGGCGCTATCGAGCGTGCGCCCGGTTTGCGCCTGATGGGAATGGGCGTGGAAGAAGCCGCGGCAAGCTATGGCGCCCCTGTCCAACGGTCAGGCGCATTGGATGGTTTGAGCGGCCAGCTGCGCGGCGAATTGGAAGGTCGATTGGACAAGGCAAAATCGGACTTTGCCAGCCGTCTCAAGAGCTAACGTCAGGCAAAAACACGCAAATTGGCTTGTCTAGCCGCCGTGCCTTCTATAGCCCCATCCCTAAGAGGGGGACGGGACGTAGATGGCTGCCCACGTCGAAACACAATGGCTGATTTCCGATTGGCGCGAAGGCAATTTGTCTTCGCGGGACAAGCTGATCCAGCGGATATTGCCGGAACTTGAGCAAATTAGCGCAGCGCGGCTCCGCAATGAAAGTAAAAGTTCGTTATCTACCAATGACTTAATCAATGAGGCCATGCTCCGCATCATGGCCAACGAACCCGAGATCACCGATCGCGCGCATTTGCTCGCGCTGGTATCGCGCCTGATGCGCAACGTGCTGGTCGATCAGGCGCGGGCGCGCAACGCAGGCAAGCGCGAGCATTTCAAAGTCGAACTGCAACCCGATCAGGATGCCGGCCCGGCACGTGATCTGCATTTGCTCGATTCCGCGCTAATCAGGTTAGAGGCCATAGAGCCCGGCTTCGCGGAGATTGTCGAAATGCGCTATTTTGGCGGAATGACTATTGGCGATATTGCCGAGGTGACGGGCTGGTCCGAACCCACGGTGAAGCGGCGCTGGCAAGTTGCAAAGGCGTGGCTTGCCGATGCCTTGACGAAGCCGCTGCCAGATGGATGACGTAGCCCTAGAACGCAAAGCCCTGACGCTGTTCGAAGCGATGCTCGACATCGATGACAAAATACGCGAAAAATGGTTGACGGAGCAGACCGGATCCAACGTCAAACTGCGCCAGCGCGTCACCCAGATCTGGCGCGCTGACAAGGCAGCGACGATGCAAACCGGCGCTGCGGTGGATGCGGTCGAGCCGCTGCCGCCCCCGGATTCCATCGGCGCTTACAAGATTACCGGTACCATCGGATCGGGCGGGATGGGCACCGTCTACGCGGCCGAGCGCGACGAGGGTGATTTCGAACATGCCGTCGCGATCAAGCTGATCAAACCAGGCATATTGTCGGAACGGCTGGTCGCGCGCTTCAATCACGAACGGCAAATCCTCGCGCGGTTGAACCACCCGAATATCACACGCCTGTTCGATGGCGGAACCACCCGCGACGGTCAGCCCTATATTGTTATGGAGCGCGTTGACGGAACCGCGCTTCTGTCTTGGCTGGCTGCGGGAGAGCCCGATGAGGAAGCGCGTCTGCGCCTGTTGTTGCAGGTCTGCGATGCCGCCGCGCATGCCCACCGCAATCTTATCGTCCACCGCGATCTGACCCCGGCCAATGTGCTGGTCGATGCAGAGGGGCAGGCCAAGCTGATCGATTTCGGTATCGCCCGCCCTGATGGTGAAGAGGTCATCAGCGATTCCGCCAAGATTCCGCTGACCGCGATGACTTTGACGCCCGGCTATGCCGCGCCAGAGCGGCTGGCGGGCGATGCGTCGACGGTGCAAAGCGATATCTATTCGGTCGGCCATATGCTGGCAGAGATGATCGATGCACCCCGCGCGCCAGAGCTGGATGCGATTATCGCCAAGGCCACCGCCGACAATGCGGATGATCGATACCCCGCAATGGAGCGGTTGGCGGAGGATATCCGGCTTTACCTAGATGGTCGCCCGGTCGAGGCGATGCCCGGTTCCACATTCTATCGCGTGCAAAAATGGGGCCTGCGCAACACTGCGCTTGCCGGGGCGATCGGGGCGCTGGTTGTCGCCACGATCGCGGGCGCGGGGGCAACCGGTTGGTGGTGGTCGCAAGCCGCCGAAGCGCGCGATCAGGCAGAGGCCCGGTTTGACGAAGTACGCGGGATCGCCAATTTCATGCTGTTCGAATTGTATGACGAGCTTGAACCGGTTTCGGGCAATACCAAGGCGCTTTCGCACATTGCCGATGAATCGAAAGCCTATCTCGAAAGGCTGAGCGCGGGCGACAATCTTGATCCCGACCTGCGGTTGGAAATCGCCCGCGGATATCACCGGCTATCGACCGTGTCGGGCAATCCCGAAGGCGCCAATCTGGGCCGCCGCGAAGATGCGCGGCAATTCCTTGATCGGGCATTGGCCGATCTGGACGAACTGCATCGCGAAGAGCCCGGACGCGCCGATATTACCGAAGCTTTGGCGAGCGCGCTCTATTCGGAGGCAATTTTCAAATTCATTGCGGAAGACGACAATGAAGGATCAATCGCGCCTGCCGAACGATCGGCCAGCCTGTATAGCGCGCTGATCGACAAAGACCCGCAATCGGCCGATTACCGCTTTGCGTGGTATCGCTCGCGCTTGCAGGCGGCAAAGCCCTTCGTCTGGATCGACAAGGGGCCGGAAGGCGAAGCACGGATTCTCAAACTGATCGAAGAGCTCGAAGCGGATCGGGTTCTGGCCAAACAGAAAGAGGATTTCGAAATCGCTTTGGCCAGCCTCTATTCCGAGCTGGGCTATACAAGGTCATGGTTCCTCGAAGTCGGGAAAGAAGATTATGCCCGTTCGCTTCCACCGATGGACCGCGCCTTTGCAATCTATGACCGGCTGTTTCGCGAAGCTCCCGCCGGGAAGCGCGATGACAGGCGGCTGAATCTGATTGCGACATTGTTCAAGCGTTCATTGATCCACAGCGATATGGAGCAGCCGCAAAAAGCGCTGGCCGATCTTGAACTGGCAGAGCGCTACGCAAATTTCATCATCAATCGCGATCCCGATGACGAAGGGGCGAAATCACGTCTCGACACGCTGCATTCGCAAAAGCTGTTCGTGCTGCTCGATCTTGGCCGAAATGCAGAGGCAATTGCGCTGGCCCGGCAATCGCTGGCCAAGCGCGAGCAGGCACTGGCCAACGAGCCGGACAATCTTGGCTATCTGCGCGATGTTGCAACCGGTCAGCAGGGGCTTGCCGACACGCTCGATGAAGCGGGCCAAAGCGCTGCGGCCTGCGCCGCCAATCTGGCCGCGCTGGACATCTGGGAAGAGGTGGCGAAGCGGTCGGAGATATCGTCGGTTGACCGCGAAAACAGCCTTGTGCCTCTGGAAAAAGCCAAGGCCCGCTGCAGGTCCTAAGCGGTACGCTAAAGCTGGAAGGCGGGGCGCTGTTTCAGCCGCGCATGCCATTTGGCGACATTTGCATGCGTTTCGAGCGGGCGTTTCTTCACCACTTTGGCGAAATCGACAAACACATAGGCCGTGACATCTGCCACCGACAGCTGACCAGCCGCGACAAATTCATGATCGGCAAGATGCGCGTCAAACTTGTCGAGAAAATTGTCCACTTGCGCGAAACCGCGCACGGCCAATTCAGGAATCTGCGGGTAGTCATGTGGACCGGGCAGCGCTCGATCTTTCATTGCCGGGTTGGAGTTTCGCAGTGCACTGGCGACACCCATACCGAATTCCATTTCCACTTTCGCTTGCCATGTGGCGATGTCGGCCTTGTCGGTGGGTGAAACGCCCATCAGCGGCGGTTCGGGATAGGTCGCCTCCAGCCATGCGGCGATCCCCGCATTGTCGGTCAGCACGGTTCCGTCCTCCAGCTTCAGCGCCGGCACCGTGGCATTGGGATTGATCGCGCGAAAGGCCTCACCCATTTGTTCGGCGGTCCGCAGGTCAATCTCCACCACATCATGCGGCGCGTTCTTTTCCGCCAGAATAATCCGTGCGCGGCGCGGGCTGGGCGCGGTTTTGCAGTCGTAGAAAGTCAGCGTCATCGCGGTGCTCCGGGCCTTAATTTCGACATTGTAGGTGCCATATCGCACTGCTAGTTTTTGATGACAAGCATATCAACCGGAGCACGCCCAGCATGATCGATCTCTATACTTCGCCGACGCCGAACGGCCACAAGGCGTCATGCACATTGGAAGAATTGGGAGTGCCTTATGAAGCGCATCTGGTCGATCTGACCGCTGGTGACCAGAAAACAGAAGCGTTCCTGTCGATGAATCCCAATGGCCGGATTCCGGTGATTGTGGACCGCGACAATGATGGTCTGGCCGTCTTTGAATCGGGCGCGATCATGATCTATCTTGCGGATAAGACCGGCAAGCTTTTGCCGACTGAAAGCAAAGCGCGCGCGCGGGTGATGTCGTGGTTGATGTTTCAGATGGGCGGGATCGGCCCGATGATGGGGCAGGCCAATGTGTTCTTCCGCTATCTGCCCGAAAAGATTCCAACCGCGATCAGCCGATACCAGAATGAATCGCGCCGGCTGTTCGAAGTGCTCGACACTCGATTGGGCGAAAGCGAATGGCTGGGCGATGATTTCTCCATCGCTGACATCGCCAATTGGTGCTGGGTCCGGACCTATCGGTGGTCGGGTGTGTCACGCGATGGATTGGACAATCTGGACCGCTGGCTCGATGCGATGAAGCAGCGGCCGGCGATGCGCGCCGGAGTGCAAGTGCCGGTCGTCAGCGAGAGCCTGATCAAAGACGAGAAAGCCGCCAAGGAGTTTGCCAAAAGGGCCCGTGGCAACGTCCAGACCTGACAGGCGGCTGGGCGCTTTACTGTAAATTTTGCGCCCAAAACTTAATCTAGATCGTGATATCCCAATTAATCGGCAGATAGGCTGCTGAAATACTTGCAATCGTCACGCGTCCAAGTCAGCAGTGTAAGAAATTCCGGCACTCGCCGCCGGTTGGGGGCACCGGATGGGGACAAGCGGAAAATTCGATGTCATCGTGGCGGGCGGCGGCCCGTCAGGCGCGGCGATGGCATGGGCGCTGGCTAAACGGGGGATCAATGTCGCCGTCATCGAACGCAGCACTTTCCCGCGCGAGAAAGTGTGCGGTGATTTTGTCGAACCCGCCGGCTTGCGTATCATCGCACGGATGGGCTGCGGCGAGGCGTTGGGGCTGAGCGAGCGTCCGGCGATTGATCGCGTGCGGGCCTATTACGGGCCGCATATCGCCTACCAGAATGATGTCGCCTATTATGAAGGCGAAGCGGGCATGCCGCGGCACGGCCATATCGTTCCACGCGACCAGCTTGACCATGGCCTGTTGGAGAATGCCGCCAAGGCCGGCGCGCGCGTTTTCTATGGCACATCGGTCAAATCCGTCACTCGCGACGGCGAAATGGTAACGGTTGGGACAAAGACCAAGAATGGCTCCGGCGAACTGACCGCGCCGGTCGTGGTCGGTGCCGATGGCGTGCAATCCGTCGTCGCCAATGCCTTTGGTCTACGTCGCGATGACAAGCGCCATATCGGCGTGTCGCAGCGAGTCTATCTCGAAGGGGTCGAGATGGATGAGGACGAAGCCTGTATCTGGTTCGATGACGATCACTACCCCGGTTACGGCTGGGTATTCCCGACCGGCGGCGGGCGCGCCAATGCTGGGATGGGCATGCTCAGCGAGACATGCGAACGGTTCGATATTTCGGTCCAGCAATGTTTCCGCGAGAGTATGGACCGGCTCAAATACCGTCATCCCGGATGCGAGAAAGCGACCATGATGACCAAACCGCTGGGCGGTGCGGTGCATATGTATGGGGCGATAGAGCGCAATCATTTTGCCGGCGGTTTGCTGGTCGGCGATGCTGGGGCCTTTGTCGATCCGATGACAGCGGAAGGGATCACGCAGGGGATGGAATCCTCGATCATCGGATCGCGCACCATCGCCGATTGTCTTGAGCGGGGGCGCTTCGAAGAGGAAGATTTCGCCCGCTATGAGCATGATTTCCGCTCCTATTTCGATCACGGCATGCTCTATCTCAGCTTCTACGCCACAATGATGCGCAACCGCCATTTCGGCGATTTCTTCCTCAGCATGACCCGGCAAGGCTTCGAACGCGCGCAGCATGATCGCGAATTTGCCCGCGTATCGGGCACGGGCTTTGGCGGCTGCAATGTCCAGCCAGCGGCAATGGCGGCGCAGATATGGTCGGGCATTGCAGCGCATATTGCCGAAGGCGGGGCGGGCGCGATCCAGGACCTTGTGGCGGGGCGCGGAATGCCGCTGGACGGGTTCGTTGGTGATTGGAATTTGTGGCAATCGGCCTGGCGCGCATCTGTGCAAGACGACCGTGCCTGGCACATGTCATGGCTGTCAGACATTGTCCGCGCGGCAAGCAAGCTGGGGCCATCATTCACGCAGCGCGAGAACCCGCGGCTGAGGGGACCATTCGAGACGGGGGACGGTCTATGAAGACACCGGTGAAGAAAAAGGCAGCGCCGAAGAAAACAGCGGCGGCAAAAGCAAAACCGAAAGCGCAGTCGCGGCGTTCCCCGGCGGCCTCGATCGGCAAAGTTCCCAGCGGCAAAGGCAAGAGCGTGGCGATTGTCGGTGGGGGGATTTCCGGGCTGGCGGCGGCGGTAAAGCTGCAGAAAGCCGGATTCGATGTGACGGTGTTCGAAAAGAACGAACGGCTCGGCGGGAATATGTCATCGACATTGGTCAACGGTGTCGAGCACGATGTCTATCCGCATATGTTCCCGTCTTGGTACGTCAATTTCTGGGACCTGTTCGAGAATGAGCTGGGCCTTAGCCAGTCCGCCCATTTCGATCCGCGCCCGGGCGTCAAGATGTTCGCGCAAGGGGCGAGCGAATATGTCGATCTGCTCAATCCGACATCGCTGCACGCTATTGTCGAGAATTTGAAATCGGGCCTGATGTCGCCGGAGGAAATGCTGCTGACCGGCTATACCTCGCTCGACATTGCCGGCTATCCGATGGGCCGCGAGGGCTTTGGCCAGCTCGACAAGCTTGACGTCAACGGCTTCCTCTATTCGACCGGCTATGCGACCGAAGATGTCGCGCAGATGGTCAATTATATGTTGCAGGTGATCTGGTCGATCCAGAGCGAGCGGACGGCGGCGGTTACCTATCAGGACTTTATCCGGCACACGCTGACATTTCCCAATGACGCGCCGTTTGCGCATATGCTCAAGGGCAGTCTCAACGACAAAATCATCGAGCCGATCAAGCAATTGCTCGAACGCCATCGTGCGACGATCCGATGCGAAACAGAAGTTACCTCTGTTCGACTGGTCGATGACAAGCCGGTTCTGCGCTGGAAGCGCACCGGATCAAACGGGCGCGCGCAGAGCGGCGCATTCGATCAGGTAATCCTCGCAGCCCCGGCGCCGGTTCTCAACCAGCTGGTGTCCGCCGGTTCGCGCAGCGGCAGCGGAGACCGGCTGATCGACCGCGAGCCTTCGCTGGCGCAGTTGCGCCGCCTTGGCGGTGTTCCGATCCCGGTGATCGATCTTTATCTCAAGACCACGCTCCCCCACTTTCCGGCCGAGAATATCGGGTTGGCCGGCGCGCAGTATGGTCTTTCGGTTCTCGACATTTCGCAGCTCTGGCCTGCCCAGCAATTTGACGGGAAAACCGCGCTCGTCCTCGCGGCATCCGATGGCGAGGCACTGCCAGGCAAGACCACTCCCGAATGGGGCTGGGCAATGCTCGAGGAGCTCAAGAAATACTATCCCGCCATCGATATCGGCAGCGGCTGGGAAGACCCCGATTGCGATATCGACTGGGACAAGACCTTCGCCCGATCCAATGCCGACTTCGCGCTGTTTCTGAACCAGGTCGGTAGCTGGGATTTCCGCCCCGAAACATCCTATCCCGACACCTTGCCCGGCGTCTTCTTCGCCGGCGATCTATGCCGCAGCAATGTCGATATGGCGACAATCGAAGGCGCGGTGGAAAGTGGAGTTCTGGCGGCAAAGGCGACCCAGCAATTCGAAGCGGCCAAGCGCAGGGGAGACCCTCTGGGCAAGCCCATCGAAATCGTGAAGCACACCACTTTCAGCGATGCGGCGCTGCGCGGTGCCAAGCTGGCTTTGATGCCATTCGCCTATGCTGCGAAATTCTGTGTCGAAAGCAAGCGCGACAAACAGGGCCAAACGGGCCTGCAGGATCTGGGCAACGCCCTGCAGTCCGAACATAAGGTCCTGCTGCCGATGATCTATGTTCTGGACTGGTGGACCACCGCCTATTGGTTCTGGCGCAGCGTGCTGGAGCCGGACAATGACGGCAATTCGACCGCGGCTTCCAACCACGATGATGACAATTTCATTGGCCTGGGGACCGCGATCCTGATGGTTCTGGGTGAGTTCGCCAGCTACGCCACCGAAACATATTCGGACCGGGTTTTGGGCGGCGCGCGGCGGGCGAATACCGGGCCTTCGCCTTCACAAAAGACCCGGCGCTGGCGCCCGAAACGCTAAACTTCTGACCATTTAGAGGAATGCTGAGTTGAACAATTCAGGTTTGGATACAGTTACCGCGGGCATCGTGTCCGATCTCGGCTTTGTCGAAGAGATGGACCGCGTGCGGACATGGCTCAACACATGGATTGCGGGCACCGGCACCGATCTGAAGCCGCTGCTCGAATGGCAATTTGTCGAAGGGTCGAAATATTTCCGTCCGCTGACGATCTTCGGCTGCTACCGCGCGACGCATGGGGCGAAGGCGGACATCCCGGACACCATGATCCGTTCGGCCGCGGTGCTCGAAATGATGCACAATATGACGCTGATCGTGGATGATATTCTCGATCACTCTGACGAACGGCGCGGGATCCCCTCGCTCCACGCAAAATTCGGATCACTGCCCGCATTGATGGCGTCGGGCTTCATCGTTGCCGAAGGCTTCGATATGTCCGCCGATGACCCGCATGACATCCGAATGTTCGCCGATCTGGTGAAGCGGCTGGGCGTGGCCGAATGCGCGCAATGGCGCTTGCGCCGGCAGCCTTTGGGTGTCGCCGATTGGGAAGAAATCGCTGGCGAAGACACCGGATCGATGTTCGAAACCTGCGCCTGTCTGGCTACGCGCGATGACACGTTGCGCCGCTTCGGCCGGCTGATCGGCATGCTCTATCACGGCTGCGACGATGTTGGCGACGTGAAAGGGCTGGAGGGGCTTGGCGGTGGCGGCGAGGAAGATCTGCGCGACGGCATCCTCACCTTGCCCGCCTCACTCGCGATTCAAGACCGCGCGATCTGCGACATGTTCTGCAAAGCCGAACCGTCAGCCGCCGAACTCGATCAGATCAAACACGCAATGATCGCACAATTGCCCGCCGCCGACGCGCATCTCGACAAACTGGCCAAAGATGCGAAATGGCAGGCGCAGACCAAGACCAAAGAACCCAAGGTTCTGGAGGAACTGGTCGACTACACCCGCGAACTATCGCGGCGGTGAGTTAGTCCGGTGAAGGGGCCATCGCCCAGCGAGATGCGCGCACCAGATCGCCCATATTGACCTTTACCGAATTCTTGCTTGCACTGTTGAGGAAGCGGCGAAGTTCGCCTTTCAACTCGGGCCGGTATTGGATGTAGAAGTCGGCGTCTTCATCATTCTCGCTGATGAAGCGTTTGAGCGTTTCGCTGTTCATCGCAAATTCGGCGCGATTATTGCCAAAGAAGTCGGGGCTGACCGACGGGTTGGTGCGCAGCAGAACGTAGCTTCGGTCGCCCTCCACGGACTTCAATACAATCGAATCATAGTCCTTGTCGAAACTCGCTTCGATCTTTCCGTCGCGCGTGAAATAGACGTTGCCGCTTCCACTGAAAGCGCCGCCCGCACTCACGCGGAATTTTGCCACCGCTTTGCCGGAAGAAAGTGTCCGGTACGCTGTCACACTGGCATAGTCGCCCATCCGATAATTCAGGAAATAGGATTCCCACGGCCCGATCCATGGATCAATCGCGCTTTTTTCCGGCTCTCCAATTCCGGCCAGGCCTGCATCGCTCGTACCCGCAGGAGTGGAGCGCAATTGGCGCAGGGCCGCGACTTTCGCCAAAGCCGGGCCGAAGGTCGATGGATAGTAATAATCCTTTTTCTCTGCGCATCCTTGTTCGAACAGCGGGACCATGCTTTTGGCGGCGGCCAGAACCGGTTCTTGCTGGCTGGATTGCAGCGAAGCCTTTACGCGATCGGCGGCAATCTTGAGCTGGCCGGCGGAAACCGGGCTGTTCGATTTTCCGATGCAATCATCGGGTGACATCGGAATAAGGCTGGCGGCGATGACCGACGCTGCGCTCATCTGCTTGACGAAATCGATCTGTTTCCATGCATCGGATGCTTCGTCGCGGCTCTTGCATCCTTCGAACAGGACGCGCCCTTCTTCCCAGATCTCTTCTGGCTTGAACTGGTCGCCAAGAATTCTTGCAAGCGGGGATTTGAGCTCGCCAATCATCGCGTCTGCGTAACGCGTTTCTGCCTGATCGAGCACCGCACAGGATTCGTTCATGCCAAGCGACCGCTGGGCCGCGGTGAACTTCACAAATGCATCGCGCACTTGCGCCTCGGTTTGCGCCGCCGCGTTGCTTGCAGGCAAAGTGGCAAAAACCGCCGCCGCACTGATCGCGACCGCACCTCTGGTGAAAATCATAAAAGCTCCGCCGAGGTCAACCTGCCGCAAAAGCAGATTGACCGTAAGTAATTGGATTTAGTGCGGATTGTATCAGTCGGTCAGAGGCCGCCTGTCAAACGAAATCTTCCACCCGTTCGATGATCACTGCCGGCGCCATGCCGCCCGCAGCGCACATGGTGACAAGGCCGTAGCGACCGCCGGTTGCTTCCAATTCGTCGAGCACGGTTCCGATCAGGATCGAACCGGTTGCGCCAATCGGATGGCCAAGAGCGATCGAGCCGCCATTGACGTTCACATTATCCCAGCTGAGGCCAAGATCGGTGACGAATTTATGCGCGACCACTGCGAAAGCTTCGTTGATTTCCCAAAGATCGATATCGTCTTTGGTCAGGCCCGCTTTCTCAAGAACTTTTTTCGCAGCCGGCACGGGCGCGTTGAGCATCAAGGTCGGATCATCGCCCATATTGGCGGTCGCGACGATGCGCGCACGGGGTTTGAGGCCGTTTTTCCTGGCATAATCTTCTGAAGTGACCAGTACACCCGCCGCGCCGTCAACCACGCCCGAGCTGTTGCCCGCATGGTGGAAGTGCTTGATTTCCAGATCGGGGTATTTCTGGTTAACCAGACCGGCAAAGGTCGTACCATTGGCGTCGAGCGGAACATTGGCGATTTTGGCGAAAGCGGGCTCCAATTCGGCCAGCCCTTCGCGCGTGGTTTGCGGGCGCGGATATTCGTCCTTGTCGAGGATCACATTGCCTTCATCATCGAGCACCGGAACTACGCTCTTGTCGAATTTGCCCGCTTTGATCGCGGCATCGGCACGCTGTTGGCTGCGATAGCCGACTTCGTCCAGCTCTTCGCGGGTATACCCTTCGAGGCTGGCAATGGCATCGCCGCAAATCCCCTGATGCGATTGCGGATGCACCTTGGCCAGGCGTTCATTGTAGCTGCCCATCATCGGCGGCTTGAGCCCGGCGCCCATTTTTTCTTTTGTCATTTCGGCGGTCAGGCTCATCATTTCTGTTCCGCCCGCGACGACGCAATCTTCCATGCCGCTCATCACTTGTGCCGCGGCGAAATTGACCGAAGTGATCCCGCCACCGCAAAAGCGGTCGAGCGTGGTGCCGCTGGATGTGATGTCATAGCCCGCATCGAGCGCGGCCATCCGGCCCAGATCGCCCGCTTGCTTGCCGTCTTGTGTAGAGACCGACCAGATCACATCATCGACTGTCGACGTGTCCAGATTGTTGCGATCCTTGATCGCTTTCATCACCGTGGCGGCGAGATGCTGCGGATGCTCGTTCGCGAGCGAACCCTTGCCTACTTTGCCGATGCCGCGCGGGGTGCGGACTGCGTCGATGATATAGGCTTCTGCCA
Source organism: Pontixanthobacter aquaemixtae (assembly GCF_009827395.1). GTDB lineage: Bacteria > Pseudomonadota > Alphaproteobacteria > Sphingomonadales > Sphingomonadaceae > Pontixanthobacter > Pontixanthobacter aquaemixtae. The sequence continues at coordinate 1,060,959 of NZ_WTYX01000002.1, forward strand.
TGATTGGGGTTCCTCTGCTTTAGCGAAATAGCGTGGTGACAAGTTAGTTCACCTAGTTATATATGTCAGCATAAAGGCGGCGGCAAGTGGTCGCGGCCAGATAGATAGCGGAGAGTAGAGTTATGACCGACGAAGTCCTTACCCAGGAACAGGACGGGATTCTGATTATCACGATCAACCGTCCCGAGGCGAAGAACGCGATGACCAAGGCCGCGTCGGAAGCCATTGCGGCGGCGTTGGATCACCTCGATGCATCTGACGATCTGCGTGTGGGGATTCTGACCGGCGCGGGCGGTACTTTTTGTTCGGGTATGGATTTGAAAGGCTTTTTGAAAGGCGAAAGCCCATCGGTTCCCGGTCGGGGATTTGGCGGCTTGACAGAAAAAGGCCCGGTCAAACCCCTTATCGCGGCGGTAGAGGGATATGCCCTTGCCGGCGGGATGGAATTGATGATCGCCTGCGACATGATCGTGGCGAATGATAAATCGAAATTTGGCATACCCGAAGCCAAGCGCGGCCTTGCTGCTGCGGCTGGCGGTTTGATGAAGCTGCCCGATCTGATCTCTCCCAAAGTTGCAATGGAGCTGGCGCTTACCGGTGATTTTATCGACGCGGCGCGCGCTTATGATCTGGGCCTGCTCAACCGCGTCACCGATGGCCCGGCGCTGGATGCGGCGATCGAACTGGCCAACGCCATCACCGCGAATGGTCCGCTGGCGGTGAAAGTATCCAAACAGATTGTGGTGGAATCGCGCGGATGGGCGCTCGACAAGCGGTATGAGGAGCAAGCGAAACTGCTCCCGCAGGTCTTCATGTCCGAAGATGCACGCGAAGGCTCGCTTGCCTTTGCCGAGAAGCGTGCGCCGAATTGGAAGGGTAAGTAAGAATTATGGCCGGTCCACTCGAAGGAATCCGTATTGTCGAATTCGCGGGGATCGGCCCCGGCCCATTCTGCGGGATGATGCTGGCCGATCACGGTGCGGAGGTTATCCGCATCGACCGTGCATCGGGCAGCCGAGGCGGCACCACGCCGCTCAGCACCAAGGATGTGCTGGCGCGCGGGCGAAAGTCGATCGCGATCAACCTGAAAAGCGAAGAAGGTGTCGCGTTGGCGCGCAAGCTCTGCGCGAGCGCTGATGGCATAATCGAAGGCTTCCGCCCGGGTGTGATGGAGCGGCTGGGCCTTGGCCCGGAAGAGTTGCTCGAGGACAATCCCAAGTTGGTCTATGGCCGGATGACGGGTTGGGGCCAGACCGGCCCCTATTCGCAAGCGGCCGGTCACGACATCAACTATATCGCGCTTGCCGGTGCGCTTGCGCATTTCGGGCGCAAGGGAGAAAAGCCGACGCCGCCGATCAATATGGTCGGCGATTTTGGCGGTGGCGGGATGATGCTGGCATTCGGTATGTCCTCCGCGCTGCTCAATGTTGCGCGCGGCGGCGAAGGCCAGGTCATCGATTGCGCGATGACCGATGGCACAGCGGCGCTGATGGGTATGATCCACGGCATGAAGAATATGGGCGTCTGGTCGGAAGAATTGGGCGCAAATATGCTCGATACGGCCGCGCATTATTATGACACATACGAAACCTCTGATGGCAAATTCGTCTCGATCGGCAGCATCGAACCGCAATTCTACGCCGAGCTTCGCCGGCTAGCCGGTCTGGAAGAGGACGCGGCCTTTGATGCGCAGCAAGATCGCGCGGCGTGGCCTGATCTGAAAGCCAAGCTGGAGGCGTTGTTCAAAGGCAAAACGCAGGCCGAATGGAACGCGATCATGGAGCATACCGATGTGTGTTACGCGCCCGTTCTGACCATGAGCGAGGCTGTGGTGCATCCGCACAACGTCGCGCGCGAAACCTTTGTCGAGATTGCCGGCGATATGCAGCCCGCGCCCGCCCCGCGTTACAGCGGCACAAAGACAGAGACACCCGCACCGGCTCCGCTGCCCGGCGATGACAGCGACGAAATCCTCGGCTCGCTCGATATGGATGCCGCCGAAATCGCCGCGCTGCGTGATGCAGGCACGGTGGCGTAAGGGACGATAGCAATGCTCGATACAACCAACCGCTTCGCCTATAATGAAGACCACGAGATGTTTCGCGACACGGTGCGCAAAGTGTTTGCGCAGCATCTGGAGCCGCATCTCGAACAGCACGAGAAAGACGGCATCGTCCCGCGCGAGGTCTGGAAAGCGGTTGGCGAGGCGGGCCTACTTTGCCCCACAGTCAAGGAAGAGAATGGCGGGCTCGGCCTCGATTTCGGCTTCAACTGCGTTTTGTGCGAGGAACTATCCTACATCGGCTCTGCCGCTGGCTTCACGCTGCAAAGCGATATCACTGCCAATTATTTTGAACGGCTTGGGTCGGACGAACAGCGGGCGAAATATCTTCCCGGGATGGTCAGCGGCGATATCATCACCGCCATTGCAATGACCGAACCGGGCGCGGGCAGCGACTTGCAAGGAATCCGCACCACCGCGGTCGAAGATGGCAATCATCTGGTGATCAACGGGTCCAAAACCTACATCACCAATGGCCAGAATGCCGACTGCGTGATTGTTGTCGCCAAGACCGATCCGACGCTGGGTGCCAAAGGTACATCGCTGGTGCTGGTCGATGCCGATACGCCGGGTTTCGAGCGCGGCCGCAATCTCGACAAGATCGGGCAACATTCCGCCGATACGTCGGAATTGTTTTTCAACGATTGCCGCGTGCCCAAGACCAATATTCTGGGACAGGAAGGACGCGGTTTCATCCATTTGATGGAGGAATTGCCGCAGGAACGGTTGGGCATTGCGGTGGGTGCGCAGGCTTCTGCGCAGCGGGCCTTTGACGAGGCAGTGAATTTCACCAAAGACCGCAAAGCCTTTGGCCAGACCGTGTTCGAATTCCAGAATACCAAATTCACGCTCGCCGATCTGAAGGCCAAGCTGCAGGTCGGCTGGGCGCATCTCGATTGGGCAATTTCGCGTCACCTCAATGGCGAACTGACCACCGACGAAGCAAGCGCCGCGAAACTTTGGCACACCGATTTGCAATGGGAAGCCTGCGATGCCGCGCTGCAATTGCATGGCGGCGCGGGCTATATGAACGAATATCTGATCGCACGGCTATGGCGCGATGCACGCGTAACGCGGATCTTCGGCGGCACCAACGAGATTATGAAAGAAGTAATCTCGCGGAGTATCTAGACGATAAACCCCTTCACTTCTTCGACGAAATCGTCGAACCGGTCGTGATGCACCCAATGGCCTGCCCGGTCATAGGCGGATACGCTGACATTTTCGCCGAAGTGTTTGATGCGGCCGTCTTTCTCCGGATTGCTGGCCCAGCTGTCATTGCCGTAAATCATCAGCGTCGGGCAGGTGATCCGGGCCCATAGCTCTTCGACTTGCTCAAGCGTCGTGTCATCAGGCGGCCAGGCGTGGAGGTGCGGGTCAAATTTCCAGCTCCAGGTTCCATCCTCGTTGCGGATCGCGCCGTTGCGGGTCAGATGCTCTGCCTGTGTGCGGCTGAGATAGGTGTTCGCCTCGTGCATCCGGTCGAGCGCATCTTCGAAGCTTTCGTAGCGCTTGGGAGTCCGCGCCGAAGAATCGCGTTTCTTGTCGATCCATTGCTTGCGATGATCGAACCATGGCGTTTTGGCCATTTCTTCCTGCATTGCAGGGCTGGGGCCGAGGCCTTCGATGCTAACCAGCTTGCGGACATTTTCGGGATAGAGCCCGGTGTAACGTGTCGCGACATTCCCGCCGAGCGAGTGGGCGACAATCGTAACCGGCGCCAGTTCGAGCTGATGCACGAGCTGCGCAAAGTCATAGACATAGGCGGTCATCGGATAATAGCCGGTATTGGTCCACTCGCTATCGCCATGACCGCGCAGGTCAGGACAAATCACGTGCCAGTCATGGCGCAATTCCTCCGCCACCCAATCCCAGCTGCGGCAGTGATCGCGCCCGCCATGCTGCAAGATCAGCGGCGGCGCACCATGATTGCCCCAATCGGCATAATGCAGCCGCGTGCGTTGGGAGATGAAGCTTTGCGATGTTGGTCCGATTAATTCCATGGCGAGTCTTTGGTGCGGTTTGGATGATTTCGCAAGCGTTGCACTTATCTAACTAAGTGATACAAGAGAGCGATATTGCAAACATATAATCAACCAGATGAGAGATGCCGCTATGCCCGCAATCAATGTACCGCAGCCGGAATTCATGGAAGACGAAGAAATCGCCATCTTCGCCGATGCCGTGGGCAAATTCTATGAACAGAAAGCGCCCGAGAAACGCGTGCTCAAATGGCGCGAGGATGGCCAGGTGGAACGCGAATTCTGGAACGAAGCGGGCGAGGCCGGATTGCTGGGCGTTTCGGTGCCCGAAGAATATGGCGGCCATGGCGGCGATTTCAGGCACGATCTTGTGGTGATTGACCAGCAGGCGAAAAAGGGCGTCGAAGGCTTCGCCGCCAGCCTGCACAACACCATCATCCTTCCCTATCTGGTGCGTCACGGAACCGAGGAGCAGAAGAAGAAATATCTGCCCAAACTGGTCACCGGTGAACTGGTCAGCGCGATCGCTATGACCGAACCGGGCGTCGGGTCAGACTTGCAGAGCATTACCACTACAGCGGTCAAGGACGGAAATGGCTACCGGCTCAACGGTGCCAAGACCTATATTTCCAGCGGCCAGCTTGCTGATTTCATCGTCGTGGTTGCCAAGACCGACCCGAACGAGAAAGCCAAGGGCATCTCTTTGATGCTGCTGGAAACCGAAGGTGCCGAAGGGTTCCAGCGCGGCAAAAAGCTCGACAAGATCGGGCAGGACGCGGCGGACACATCGGAATTGTTTTTTGATGATGTGTTCATCCCCGGCGACAATGTGCTTGGCGGAGTTGAGGGGAAGGGCTTCTACCAGCTGATGGGCGAACTGCCGCAAGAACGCCTGATTATCGCTGTCGGCGCGATGACAGGCATTGAAAAGGCGCTCGAGGTTACGCTCGAATATGTGAAGGAACGCAAGGCATTCGGCCAGACAATCTGGGATTTCCAGAACACGCAGTTCGTTCTGGCCGATCTCGCAGCGCGCGGAACCGCGGCACGGATTTTCGTCAATGATTGTATCGCCAAACATATCAAGGGCGAACTCGATGTGGCGACCGCCTGCATGGCCAAATATTGGGTGACCGAACTGCAAAGCGAAGTGGTCGACAAGTGCCTGCAGTTCCACGGCGGGGCAGGCTATATCAACGATTACCCGATTGCGCGGATGTATCGCGATACGCGTATCGCGCGGATCTTTGGCGGATCGAACGAAGTGATGAAAATGGTCATCGCGCGTTCGCTATAGGGGTGTGATCAGGAGAATTTGGTGAGTGATTTGGACACATCGGATGGAGCGCTTCCGGGCGCGGAAGCAGTCGTGCGCGTGCCCAAAACCGCCGAGCTGGTCGCCAATTCGATCCGCCGCCGGATAATCCAGGGCGAGCTGTCCGAAGGCGATACTTTGCCGCCCGAGGCGCAGCTGATGGAGCAGTTCGGCATTTCGCGGCCGAGCCTGCGCGAAGCATTCCGCATTCTCGAGACCGAACGGCTGATCGAGGTCAAGCGCGGCTCTCGTTCAGGCGCGCGGGTCAGCTTGCCCAAGGTTGAAAGCGTTTCGCGCTATGCCAGCTATTTTCTGCAAGCGAGTGAAGTCAAAGTCAGCGATATTTACGAAGCGCGGCTGGCTCTCGAACCCTATGTCGTGCGCGCCCTGTCAGACCGGCCATCAGCGCCGGCGGTGGCAAGATTGCGGGCAGAAGTGTCGAAGCTTGCGGCCTTTTCCGATGATAATCAGGAACGCGAATATATGATCGCGTCGGCCCATTTCCACAGCGTGCTGATGGAAGTGGGCGGCAATGCCACGCTGTATTTCCTGACGCGCGTGCTCGAAGATGTGATCGCGCAATATCAAAAGCGGCACGTGACCGCGGCGGCCGACGTGGCCCAGCGCAAACGCAACCGCGAAGCAGGCGTAAAGTCGATCACCAAATTGATCGATTTGATCGAAGCGGGCGATGCCGATGCAGCCGAGGCGCATTGGCGGCTGCATCTGACCAATACGAGCAAGACATGGGGCAGCGATAAGACGCTGCGCGAAGTGCTGGCTTAACCCGCTGGCCTAGCCCGCTGGCTTAACCCGGCAGCCCGACCAGACCTATTGCGGGATGGGTTCGCGCCCGACCACGCTCAGCCCATACCCCTCCAGCCCCACAACGGTGCGATCGCTATTGGTCATCAATACCATCTCAGTCACACCGCGATCGACCAGGATCTGTGCGCCGATGCCGTAATCGCGCAGTTCCCCTTCACCGGGAGGGTGGCGGCCAATCTCGGCCTGCAGTTTTTCCGGGCGGTCGGGCATAATCAGCACGATCAGCCCCGCACCTTTGTCCCCAATCGCGGCCATAGAGCGTTGCAACTGACGTTTCTTGGGGCCGGTCTGCCCGAAGACATCGTCAAAGATAGAGATCGCATGCATCCGCACCAATGTCGGCGTGTCGGGATCGATATTGCCTTTCTGCAGGACAACATGCGTCGCGCCGGAAACCTTGCTGCGATAGGTCATGGCGCGCCAATCGCCGCCATAATCCGATTGCAGCTGGCTCTCGCTGACCAGTTCGACCAGATGATCGTTGCGTAGGCGGTAAGCGATCAGATCGCGAATCGTGCCCATTTTCAAATCGTGCTTGCGCGCAAAAGTGATCAGATCATCGAGGCGTGACATTGTCCCGTCTTCATTCATGATCTCGCAAATCACGCCCGACGGATTGAGCCCTGCCAATCGCGAAATATCGACCGCGGCTTCTGTATGGCCTGCGCGCACCAATACCCCGCCATCGCGCGCGACCAGCGGGAACACATGGCCTGGCGCAACAATGTCATCGGGGCCTTTGCCCGCATCGATCGCAACCGAAACGGTGCGAGCGCGATCAGCCGCGGAAATGCCCGTGGTCACGCCTTCTTTCGCCTCGATCGAAACGGTGAAAGCGGTTTGCATGCTTTCCTGATTGTTGCGCGTCATCGGTTCGAGGCCGAGATGTTCAACCCGCTTGCGATCGAGCGACAGGCAAATCAGCCCTTTGCCATGCGTGGCCATGAAATTGATCGCCGCGGGAGTGGCCATTTGTGCGGGGATGACCAGATCGCCTTCATTCTCGCGGTCTTCATCATCGACCAGCACGAACATCCGTCCGTTGCGCGCCTCATCGATAATCTCTTCGATACTGGCGAGCACCGGACGGTCATCATTGGCTTTGAGAAACGTCTCGAGCTTGCCCAGCGTATCGGCGGTGGGATTCCAGCTCTGTTCGGTGCAATCGCGCAGCGAATTGGCGTGAAGACCGGCGGCGCGGGCTATCCCTGCGCGGGTCATTTTGCCCGCATCAACCAACGTGCGGATGCGGTCCTGAACGGATTGGGATGTTTGATCTGTCATACGAGTCGGATAGCACAGCAATGTGATTTTGCAACACCTGAATCACATTATAATGTGAGTAATGGCGGTTTTGTTGGCGGGAATCGGGAAATCGAGCAGCAATTTTCCAGATTTGACCACATCAATGTGATCTTTGCGGCCTGTTCGCGTTGCTTCATCGGCTGCGATTCTTCGGGTGATTTCCGACTTAGCCACAGGCGGCTGGCTTGCTGTCATCGCCGGGTCCTGTAGTGTGTTTCGCATGCGAATTTTGGGTCAGGTGATTCTCCGGGCAGTGGCGCTGTTTTCAGCGCTTTTCGGCCTGTCGGTCACCGCCGTTCCCGCCTTCGCAGATGTCATGGAAATCGGAGACGATGGCGCGCGCTGGATCGCGGGTGGCCCGCAAATCACTTCGCCTGACATTTCCTTTGAACACGCTCCGCCAGCGCAATTGTCTGCCGATTTTGCCGTTCCTCCCGAAGCCATCATGGATGCGGCCTATCAAGCCGGGCTGATACCGGCACAATATGTCGCCAAAGTTTATGAATTGTCGGAGCGGTTCGACTTGAGCCCCGCGCTGATCGAGGCAGTCGTGTGGCAGGAAAGCCGCTGGCGCGCGAACGCAGTGTCGCCCGTGGGCGCGCGCGGGCTTGCGCAATTGATGCCCGGCACCGCGCGCGAACTTGGCGTGAACCCCAATGATCCCTTCGCCAATCTGGAAGGCGGCGCGCGCTATCTGCGCCAACAGCTCGACCGGTTTGGCGGTGATCTGGAGAAAGCGCTGGCGGCCTACAATGCCGGCCCGGGCCGCGTCATCCGCGCGGGCGGCATCCCCCGCATTCGCGAAACCCAGAACTATGTCGCTGCCATCATGGGCAGACTGTCCAACCATTCCCGGAGAACCCAGTAAATGCATCTAATGTCTCGTCTCGCCGTTTTGGCCGCTGCGTTTTCGCCTACTGCCGCGCTGGCGCAGCAAGCCGCCGATCCGCAGGGATCGGGGCCAATCGTCAATGCGCTGGCATGGCTGCAAGGTACGCTGCTCGGCAATGTGGCGACAGCCATCGCGGTTATGGCGGTTGCGGCCATCGGCTTTATGATGCTGACCGGGCGGATGAACTGGCGCTTTGGCGCGACCGTGATTATCGGGCTGTTTATCCTGTTCGGCGCGAGCACAATCGTCGCCGG
>NZ_WTYX01000003.1 GCF_009827395.1 Pontixanthobacter aquaemixtae
CGGATGAACTGGCGCTTTGGCGCGACCGTGATTATCGGGCTGTTTATCCTGTTCGGCGCGAGCACAATCGTCGCCGGTATCCAGAGCGTTTCTGGTGGTTGAATGACGCAGCTCGTCCGCCATCCCGTTTATCGCGCGCTGACCCGCCCGCAGATGTATGCCGGGGTGACGATGAATTTTTTCATCATCAACATGATGGTGACGACGATTGCGTTTCTGATGCTGAAAAGCCTTTGGATGATTCCAGTGCCGTTCATTACCCACGCAATAGGCTATTTTGCCTGTCTGCGGGAACCGCGCGTGTTTGACCTGTGGATCACCAAAGTCAGCCAATGCCCGCGGGTGAAAAACTGGAAGCGATGGGGTTGCAATAGCTACGCGGCATAGCGGGGATTTTTGCCGGCCTCGAGGAGGGTCCGAGACGAATGAGCAAATGGATCGGAGCTGCGGCCTGGAGCGCGAAGGAAGCTCGCGCTGGCGACCGTTTGCCCTATGCCCACCTAATCGATCCCAACACCATGCTGCTGCGCGATGGTTCTGTGATGACCGCGATCCAAGTGCCCGGCCTGTTGTTCGAAACCGAGGATAGTGACGCGCTCAATGCGCATGCCGCAACGCGCGAAGTGATGCTGCGCTCTACTCTGGATGCGCGCTTCGTGATGTATCACCACGTTATCCGCCGCCGGGTGGAAGTGGAGCTGGACGCAGAATTCGATGATCCGCTGTCCGCGCATATCGACCGGCGCTGGAAGGAGCGGCTGGGCCATGGATCGCTGTTTATCAACGACCAGTTTGTCACGCTGATCCGCCGTCCCGCGCGCGGCAAGGCCGGCTTTGCCGAGCGGATGGCCAAGGGCTGGAAACGGGTGACGTCCGGCGCGCGCGAAGAGCTGGAAGCAGACCCGCGGGATTTGCGCACGCTGAAGGCAGCAGCAACCGGACTGGTGGCATCGCTTTCGGCCTATGGCGCGCAATTGCTGGGCGAATATGAGGGCACCAGCGGCGGAGCAAATAACGAACTGCTCGAACTGCTGAGCGCGCTCTATAATGGCGAAATGCGCCCCGTCCGCCGCCCGCATGAGGAAGCGGATATCGGCCAAATGCTGCCTTATCGCCGCGCCAGTTTCGGGCTCGACGCGATGGAGCTGCGCGGATCGGGTGAAGCGGATTTTGCCTCGATCATCAGCCTGAAAGAATACCCTGACGCGACTTCGCCGGGCCTGCTCGATGGCCTCCTGCGTTTGCCGTACGAAATGGTGGTCAGCGAAAGCTACGCTCCAAGCGAAAGGCAGACCACACGCGAGCGGATGGATTTGGCGATCCGGCGGCTGAACTCCGCCGACGAGGAGGCCGCCGCCGAACGGAACGATATGATGGCCGCGCGCGATGCGCTGGGCAATGGTTCGGTCGGGTTCGGCGATCACCATTTGAGTGTGCTTGTCCGCGAAAAGGATCTTGGCTTGCTCGATGAAGCGACCGCCGCTTGTTCGGCTGCGCTGGCCGATACCGGCGCAATTGCAGTCCGCGAGGATACCAATCTGGAACCCGCCTTTTGGGGCCAATTCCCCGGTAACGAGCATTTTGTCGTGCGCCGCGCGCTGATCTCCAGCGCCAATATGGCAAGCTTCGGATCGCTTCACGGATTTGCGCTGGGTCAGGCGGAAAACAACCATTGGGGCCAAGCGGTAACGCTGCTCGAAACGACCAGCGCAACGCCATTCTTCTTCAATTTCCACCACGGTGATCTGGGCAATTTTTCGGTCATCGGCCCGAGCGGGTCGGGCAAGACAGTGGTGATGAATTTCCTCGCTGCCCAGGCGCAAAAATATGCGCCGCGCACAATCCTGTTCGACAAGGATCGCGGGGCCGAACTGTTCGTTCGCGGAATTGGCGGGCGCTATGACCGGATCAATGCGGGAGAGCCCACCGGTTTCAACCCGCTGGCTTTGGAAGACAATCCGGTCAACCGCGCGTTCCTGCGCGATTGGCTGGGAGTGCTGCTCGAAGCCGACGGGCCGGAAGAACGCGCAACTATCGCTGCGGCAGTCGATGCGACTTACGCCAATCAGCCAAGCTTGAGACGCCTGCGGCATTTCAAGGAACTGCTTGCCGGTGCGCGCCGCCCGAAACCGGGCGATCTTGCCAGCCGCCTCGATGCGTGGATCGGGACTAAGGGCGATGATGGCGGCGAGCATGGCTGGCTGTTTGATAATGAGAAAGACAGGCTCGATCTCGCCAAGCGTGTGCTTGGCTTTGACATGACCGCGCTGCTGGAAAATCCCAAGCTGCGCACGCCGACGATGATGTATTTGTTCCACCGGATCGAGCAGCGGCTCGATGGCGAACCGACGATGATCCTGATCGATGAAGGGTGGAAAGCGCTCGACGATGAAGTGTTCGCCGCGCGCATTCGCGATTGGCTGAAAACTTTGCGCAAGCGCAATGCGCTGGTCGGTTTTGCGACGCAGTCTGCGCGCGACGCGCTCGATAGCCGGATTTCAACCGCGCTGGTCGA